>CABMKH010000005.1:1231717-1612051 GCA_902386935.1 Varibaculum timonense | reverse complement strand
ATGGCCCTATGGTCAAGCGGTTAAGACATCGCCCTTTCACGGCGGTATCCCGGGTTCGAATCCCGGTAGGGTCACCATTATTTTGGGCGCATAGCTCAGTTGGGAGAGCACCTGCCTTACAAGCAGGGGGTCATAGGTTCGAGCCCTATTGTGCCCACCAAGTAAACAGCATATAATTGATAAATGACAATAAGTAGTTAAAACTATTAACTATCAATTGTCAACTGTTAATTAATCGCGGCCTGGTAGTTCAGCTGGTTAGAATGCCAGCCTGTCACGCTGGAGGTCGAGGGTTCGAGTCCCTTCCAGGTCGCCAATTTCATATGCTGGCGTAGCTCAATCGGCAGAGCAACTGACTTGTAATCAGTAGGTTGGGGGTTCAATTCCTCTCGCCAGCTCCATTCAACTTAAATTTGATGGATGCAGTAAGTTATAAGGAGGAGTACCCAAGTGGCTAAAGGGGACGGACTGTAAATCCGTTAGCTAAGCTTTCACTGGTTCAAATCCAGTCTCCTCCACCAATTTTGTTCATATGCGGAAATGGCTCAGTGGTAGAGCATCGCCTTGCCAAGGCGAGGGTCGCGAGTTCGAATCTCGTTTTCCGCTCCATTTAACCCCGTAGGGGACAATAGTCTCCTTTGGGGATTAATTTTATTCAAGATGCGGGTGTAGCTCAGTGGTAGAGCCCCAGCCTTCCAAGCTGGTTGCGAGGGTTCGATTCCCTTCACCCGCTCCATATATATGTACCTTTAGCTCAGCTGGATAGAGTACTTGACTACGAATCAAGGGGTCGGGGGTTCGAATCCCTCAAGGTACGCCAATAAAAAAACTAGACTTTAAAGTCTAGTTTTTTTATTGTTCTTCTTGATTCTTTTGGCAAGACATGGTATACTTAACCTGTTCTTAACATAATATTAATAAAGTGTTAAGTATCTATTAACTAGGCATTAACAAGATATTTAATTATTGATGCCTAAAATCTATTATATGTAAAGGAGAGTGTAGAAAATGAAAAAAACGTTATCGCTACTAATGGCACTAGTACTTATTTTTTCTCTAACTGCCTGTGGGAACAAAGGAGCGAAAGACTCCAGTGGAGGAGATTCTGGAAAGGATCTAGATTTCCCTAGCAAGGCAATAGAAGTCATAGTAGCCTACAAAGCTGGAGGAGGTACAGACGTAGGTGCACGTATATTGGCATCTGTAGCAGAAGAAAAGCTTGGGAAACCATTAGTTATTCTAAACAAGCCAGGTTCTGATGGAGAGTTGGGATATACAGAATTGGCAAAAGCAAAACCTGATGGATATACTATTGGATTTATAAATCTACCTACATTTGTAAGTTTGACTCTAGAAAGGGATACCAAATATGAAATTGGTGATGTAGAGCCAATTCTAAACCATGTATATGACTCAGGAGTTTTGGCAGTGCAAAGTTCTAGCCAATGGAATACCCTTGAAGAATTTGTAGCTTATGCCAAGGAAAATCCAGGAGATTTAACAATATCTAATAATGGGACAGGAGCCTCAAATCACATAGGTGCTGCACACTTTGCCCATGAAGCAGACATAGATGTAACTCATGTTCCATTTGGCGGTTCAACAGATATGATAGCCGCACTTAGAGGTGGACATGTTGATGCTACAGTAGCAAAGATAAGTGAAGTTGCAGGACTAGTAAATTCTGGAGAATTGAGAATACTTGCATCATTTACAGAAGATAGATTGGAGAATTTCCCTGATGTTCCAACTATGAAAGAGCACAATTATGATATCTTATTTGGTTCAGCAAGGGCACTAGTGGCACCAAAGGATACTCCAAAGGAGATCATAGATATATTACATGATGCATTTAAAGAAGCAATGGAAAGCGAAGCACATATGGAAAAGGCTAATAATGCAGACTTACCTATTAAATATATGGGTCCAGAAGAGTTAGCTGAGTATATAAAACATGAAGAAGAATATTTGAAAGAGATTACAAAGATAATCGATTTAAATTAATAGTATTTTAAGGAATGGGAAATGAATCTATTCTTTCCCGTTCCCAACTTTATATGGAGGTGTGTACATGAAGAAATTAGATTTGGTGTTGAGCGGGATTCTAATTATGATAGGCGGTCTAGTCTATATTATGATTTCTCAACTGCCAAAAGAAGCTAGTATATATCCAATATTTGTGACTAGTATATTTCTCATATTATCAATTACCCTATTAATTAAAACCTACTTTAACAAAGAAGAAGATAGTAAATCAACTGGTTTTAAGGATATTCAATTGGGACAGCTATTATTTATTTTAATATCCAGCGGTATATATATATTATTGATGAATTTGATTGGATACGTAGTGTCCACAATTTTATATGTATTTACAATATTATTTTTCTTAAAGGTAGGAAAGAAGAGAAGTACTCTCATAAGCTTTGGATTTTGTATATTTGTCTATATATTATTTAAGATATTGTTAAAAGTGCCATTACCAGAAGGCATTATTATTTAATCATGAGGTGAAAAAATGAATGATATATTATATGGGTTAAAAAATGCGCTTACTTTGATTAACCTATTTGCTGCATTGGGAAGTACTACAGTTGGAATTATTGTTGGAGCATTGCCTGGATTATCAGCTGCTATGGGAGTTGCACTTTTGATTCCTATTACTTTTGGAATGCAAGCTGATACAGCCTTGATTTCCCTTGCTGGAGTGTATTGTGGTGCAATGTATGGTGGCTCTATTTCTGCAATATTGTTACATACTCCAGGAACATCT
Source organism: Varibaculum timonense (assembly GCA_902386935.1). Classification (GTDB taxonomy): domain Bacteria; phylum Bacillota; class Clostridia; order Tissierellales; family Tissierellaceae; genus CABMKH01. The sequence continues at coordinate 1,609,278 of CABMKH010000005.1, read as the reverse complement.
TCAGCTGCTGCCACAGCAATTGATGGATATCAATTGACATTACAGGGAAAGGCTGGAAAGGCACTGGCTACAGCCTCTATATCTTCATTTATAGGGGGATTTTTAAGTACTATAGCTCTATACACGCTATCACCACTATTAGCTAAGCTTGCTCTTAAATTTGGACCAGCAGAGTATTTTTGGCTATCCATATTTGGTTTAACCATTATTGCTGGAGTAAGCTCAGGTTCTATGCTAAAGGGGCTTATATCAGGAGCTTTTGGGCTAGTTATATCAACTATTGGTATGGATCCTATGCTTGGAATACCTAGATTTACATTTGGATTTTCAACTCTATTAGAAGGACTTCCTTTTACAGCTACATTAATAGGACTATTTTCTATGTCACAAGCCCTTATTTTAGCAGAGAAACAGATAAAGGAAATGGATAAACCTAAAGAGTTGACTGACAAGATATATCTAACTTGGGAAGAGATAAAGAGGATATTACCAGTATCTCTACGTTCTACAGTAATAGGAACTGTAGTAGGTATACTTCCAGGAGCAGGAGGAACTATAGCCAGCTTTATGGGATATAATGAAGCAAAGAGATTTTCAAAGAATAAGGAAACATTTGGAAAAGGGAACATAGAGGGAATTGCAGGATCTGAAGCGGCAAATAATGCTGTGACAGGAGGTTCCTTGATTCCAACATTGACTCTTGGAATACCAGGAAATAGTGTAACAGCCATTTTACTAGGTGGTCTTGTAATTCAAGGACTTAGACCAGGACCAGATTTGTTTACTATTCATGGAAAGATAACATATACATTTTTCGCTGGTTTTGGGATAGTCAATATATTTATGCTTATACTTGGTATGTTTGGGGTTAGATATTTTTCAAAGGTATCTTCAATAAAGGATAGTATTTTAATTCCAATAATATTTGCACTATCTGTAGTGGGATCCTATGCAATAAACAATAGGATGTCAGATGTATGGGTTATGTTTGTATTTGGAATAATAGGATACTTTGTTAAAAAGTTTAATCTAAATGCTGCAGCTATTGTATTGGCACTGATATTAGGGCCTATTGGAGAGACTGGTTTGAGAAGGACTTTGATTATGAGTAAGGGGGACTATAGCGCCTTATTTAAAAGTACAATCAGTTGGGTTTTACTAGTATTTAGTATATTATCTTTATTATCTCCAATATTTATGAGTAAATTTGAAAAAAACAAGAAGAAGATTAAGACAGTATAGAAGTAGAGATTAGTTGTTTTAATTGTTCAAAGGGGTTATATAGATGATTAGTCAAGGTGAAGTAGTATTAAGACTTATATTATCTGCTATAATTGGCAGTTTAATTGGAATAGAGAGAGAAGTAAATAATAGGCCAGCAGGTCTTAGAACACATATACTAGTCAGCGTTGGGTCTACTTTAATAATGCTTGTATCCATAGATGGATTCTATAATCCTAATACTGGGTTGCCAATTGGAGATCCAGCTAGATTGGCATCTCAGGTAGTAAGTGGTATTGGTTTCTTAGGTGCTGGAACTATAATGAGAACAGGAAACAATATAAAGGGACTTACCACTGCTGCTAGCTTATGGGTTTGTGGTGGTATAGGATTGGCAGTAGGTGGTGGATACTATCTAGGAGCGTTTCTTACTGTTGGGATTGTACTTTTGGCATTGATGAGCCTTGGACTCTTTGAAGAAAGAATATTTAGAGCTAAATATAAGACTATGGAAGTTATAAGTGAAAATAGACCTGGACTTATTGGGGAAATAGGCACATTGTTGGGGCAATATGATGTCACAATTAAAAATATTTCTATATCCAATACTGATTTAGAAGGTGATTATAAGCAGAATGAAAACTTGGAAATGTCTTTTTTGATTAAAATACCCAATACCTTTAATACCAATAACTTTGTCTGTGATGTCCATCAGATAGATGGAATTTTTAAAACTAGCTTTGATGGAGAAGCAATAACTTGTAATTATTTTATTGAAGCTGAAAACTAAATGTTTTTATGCTATACTATTACTAATTAGGAGATTAGTCTGAGAGAGGAAGAATAGTATGGTTAAGAAAAAAATTTTAATAGTAGATGATGAAAAGAATATAGTTGAACTTATAAAGATTAACTTAGAGGCAAATGGATTTGAGACCATCTCTGCATATACCGGGCTAGAGGCTCTGGAAAAGTCAAATCTCCTACCAGATCTTATATTACTAGATATTATGTTACCTGATATTGATGGATTTGATGTATGTAGGAAAATCAGATTGAATGAGAAGACTGAGAATATACCTATAATTATGCTTACTGCTAAGAGTGAAGAGACAGATAAAGTTATTGGATTGGGCTTAGGTGCAGATGATTATGTAACTAAACCATTTGGAGTTAGAGAATTGGAAGCAAGAATAAAGACTGTTTTGAGGAGAGCTGAAAAGCCTATATTTTCAAGAGAAGATACAGATGAAAATAGAAATATTATTGAATTTAAGGATTTGTCTTTAGATAAAACTAAATATCAAGCAACGAAGAATGGAAGAGAGCTTGACTTAACTCTTACTGAATTTAAGATATTAAAAATTCTACTGGAAAATCAACATAAGGTTATGAGTCGTGAAGGGCTTTTAGAAGAAGTTTTAGGAGATAAATCTAGTACTGAAACTAGGACTATAGATGTGCATATACGTAATATTAGAAAAAAACTTGGGGAAGATGGAGAGCCCTATGAATATATAGAGACTATCAGAGGAATAGGATATAGAATGAAGTAGGTGCAAAATTGAGAAAGAGAATATTAACCAATTTTATATTTATCTTGCTAGTAAGTGCTTTAATCTCTGGAGCACTTGCTTTTAATTTTATAAAGGATAGTTATATAAAGAGCAAAGAGGAGAAGCTGCTTAGCAATATCAATCTTATAAAGGGTACTTTAGATGAAAAAGGGGATGATTTAGAAGAAAAAGATTTTTTTAGATTAGCCCAAGACTTGTCCTCCCAAATTGGATCCCGTGTAACCTTTATAAAAAGCGATGGATATGTCATTGCAGATTCCATAGATAATAGTATAATATTTCAACATATAAGGGCAAATCCAGAATATAGAAATGCCATAAAAGGTGATATACAGATAATACAGAGATATAGTACAGAAGTAGGAAATAAGTTTTTTTATCTAGCAATGCCTCCTATAACTCTAGGAGATTTGGAGATAATAATTAGATTAGGAGAAGACTATCAGGAGATAGATCATATTATAGAGAGATTTTTGATGTACACAGTAGTTGCTAATTTTATAGGACTTCTATTTGCCATAGTAATTGGTTATATGAGTGTAGGTATGATTGTCAAGCCAATTCGAGAGCTTACAGAGGCATCAAAGCTAATTGCAGAGGGCAATTTCAACAATATAGTCAAAGTGAGTACAGAAGATGAGGTCAAGGAATTAGCTATTAGTTTTAATAGAATGGTAAAGAGATTAAGGTATACCATAGATGAAATAAAGGATAAGAATGCAAAGCTAGATGCTATTCTTGCCAGTATGCAAGAGGGTTTAATAGCTTTAGATTCAGAGAAGAGAGTAATATTATTGAATAATAGTGCAAGGAAGATACTAGATATTAGCAATCATGTTGAATTTGGAGAATATATAGGAAACATAATCCCTCATACTGATATTATAAGGGAAATAGAAATGGAGATAGGAAAAGAATATAAGATAAATAAAGAGGTTGAATTAGAAGATGTAGATAAAAAGATTATCGACCTATCCATATCTATGATAAAGGATATCAATGGAGAAGAGCGCGGTATAGGAACCCTTGTAATAATTAGAGATATAACTTCTATTAGAAAGTTAGAACAGATGAGAAGAGAGTTTGTTGCAAATGTATCCCATGAGATTAGAACCCCATTGACATCGATAGGTGGGTTTATAGAAACTCTAAAGATAAGGGACTTAGATGAGAATAGTAGACATAAGATTATCAATATTATTGAGTTTGAAACTGAAAGACTTAAAAAATTAATAAATGATCTTTTAGCCCTTTCAGAGATTGAAAATATTAAGAATATAAAACAAATATCTAGTATCAATATAGAGAACGATTTACATAAGATAGTAGAGCTTTTAAAGCCTCAATGTGAAAAAAAGAATATCAATATAAGTGTAGATATAGAGGACAATCTAAATAATATCAATGGAAATATAGATTGGTTTAGATTAATTCCAATTAATTTAATAGAAAATAGTATAAAATATACAGCTGAAGGAGGAAATATCTGGATAGAGGTATCAAATAATAATAGTGGAATTATACTGTCAGTAGAGGATAGTGGAATAGGTATACCAGAGGAAGATATTTCTAGAATATTTGAAAGATTTTATAGAGTAGACAAGAGCAGATCCAGCAATATAGAGGGAAGCGGTATAGGACTTGCTATAGTAAAGCATATTGTTATATTATTTGGTGGTACCATAGAAGTAGAAAGTCAGCTTGGAAAAGGGACTAGATTTAATGTACTACTACCATAAAAGAGAGAATTTATTAATAAATCTTGCTTTATAGTATTAAACTCTAAAAAAAACATTGAATATATGATATAATCTATTAAAATAAAATTAATAAATGGAGGGATGAAATTGACTTATATAAGAGATTTGGGGATATCCTTAAAAAATGCAGAAAAACAACTATCTATAGCTTCTACTAGGGATAAAAATATAGCTCTAGAGAAGGTAGCAGAAGCAATAGAAAACAATAGAGAAGAAATACTAAAGGCAAATCAATTGGACATAGAAATAGGGAAAAAAGAGAATATGTCATCAGCACTTATAGATAGGTTGATGTTAGACCATGAGCGATTAAATGGAATAATAGAAGGAATAAAGACTGTAATAAAATTATCAGATCCAATATGGCAATCCAAAAAGGTATGGACTATAGAAAATGGCCTTACCATATCTCAAATGACAACTCCATTGGGAGTAATAGGTATAGTATATGAATCAAGGCCAAATGTCACTGTAGATGCTTTTAGTTTGGCATTGAAATCAGGAAACTGTATAATCTTAAGAGGAAGTTCATCAGCTATTAATTCTAATTTAGCTTTAGTCAAAGCAATAAAAGAAGGATTGAGAGATTCTTCAATTTCAGAGGATGTAGTAGGATTTATAGATGATACTGATAGAAATTTGGTATTAGATATGTTAAAGGCCAATGAATATATTGATTTAATAATTCCAAGAGGTGGAAGAGGATTAATTCAATTTGTAATAGAAAACTCAACAGTGCCTACCCTACAAACTGGAGAAGGGAATTGTCATATTTTTGTAGATGAAACTGCCAAATTAGATGATGCTTTAAATATAGTAATCAATGCAAAAACTCAGAGATTAGGAGTATGCAATGCTTGTGAAACACTACTAGTACATGAGAGAATAGCAGATATATTTTTGCCAATGGTATATGAAAGTCTAAAAGGTAAAATAGAGATGAGAGGTTGTAATATAACAAATAAAATAATAGAAGTAAATAAAGCAACAGAAGAAGATTATGAAGAAGAATTTTTAGATGCCATACTGGCTATAAAAATAGTAAAGGACGTAGATGAAGCTATAGATCATATAAATAAATATGGAACTAAACACTCAGAGGCAATAATTACAGAAAATTTGACAAATGCTAATAAGTTTCAAAGAAGGGTAGATGCTTCTACAGTATATGTAAATGCTTCTACAAGATTTACTGATGGTTCAGAATTTGGATTTGGTGCAGAAATGGGAATAAGCACTCAAAAAACTCATGCAAGAGGGCCAGTAGGATTAGAACAATTGGTGACATACAAGTATCTAGTAATGGGTGAAGGACAAATAAGAAAATAGGTGAATAATATGATGAAAGATATATTTGAAAAAAGCAATAAAATAGTCATAAAAATAGGAAGCAGTACTATAACAAGCAGTGATGGAAGTATAGATAGAAATTTTATAGATAATTTAGCTAAACAAGTAAAAGCTTTAGTAGAACAAGGTAAAAGAGTAGTACTAGTATCTTCAGGTGCAAGGATAGCAGGAGTAAGTACTATTGGGAAATGGTCTAGAAAAGAAGACATAAACTATAAACAAGCCCTATGTGCCATAGGTCAAGTAGAGTTAATGGATTCATATAGAAAAATATTCAATGAGTATGATATACACATAGCTCAAATCCTCTTAACTAGGGAAGATTTTGAATCAGAGGCTAGAACATTAAATATAAGAAACACATTGTTTACCCTATTAGATGAAGGAGTTTTACCAATTATCAATGAAAATGATACTGTATGTGTAGAAGAAATTAAAATAGGAGATAATGATGTATTAGCAGCCAAGGCTACAGCCCTTTGGAGCGGAGATTTACTCATATTATTAAGTGACATTGAAGGTATATATGACAAAAATCCAATGTCAAACGACGATGCCAAACTAATAGAAGTTGTCAATAATCCAGAGGAATTAGAAAAGAATATTTCTATTGGAGAAAAAAGTTCTTTCGGTACTGGAGGAATAGCTACAAAGATTAAGGCAGCTAAAATAGTAAATAAATATGGTACTTCTTTAATAGTTGCTAAAGGGAAAGAAGAAGATATAATATTAAAATTAAGTGAAGGAAAAGGAAAAGGAACATTATTCCAAGCAAAATAAAATATAAAAGTGGGGGCAAATTATCTTATGGTAGATTTTTTAAAAGGAAAATATTTCTACAGAGTATTAGCTTTAGTTTCAGTAGCAATTTTGCTCACCATCAATTTACTTTCTTTTGCTTTATATAAAAACTATGAAAAAAGTTCTATGAAAAAATTTAAAGAAACAAATATTGAGGTTTTAAATGAAACAAGTAGGATGAATGAATATATAGGAAAAACAGTTAAATTATCAGGAATGACTTTACTATATGAATCCCCGATTCAAAAATTAATCAGAAATCAAGATGTGGATAATTTTGAAAAGGTTCAGGCTATAAGACGTATGGATTCAGTACAATCTATGGGGATTCATATTCATTCTATCTATTTATATAATGGAGACAAAAAATACATGTATTCTACCTCTAATTATCAGTCTGACTTTGAAAAAAATTTTTATGATAGAGAAATAATAGAGATATTAAATAGTAAGAAAAACTTAAGAGGGCTTCAGCCTATACCAAGGTGGATAGATGATGGAAAAGAAAGATATCCTGTATATACATATTTCTTCTTTTCAAATAATTCAACAAATTATAATTCTTCAGCATTGATCATTAATTTGGATGTAAAATGGCTTAAAGAAATAGAAGGAGAAACAGAAGGTACGTCTTTGTTATATATATTAGATCAAGAAAAAAGAATAGTATATAATAGGGATTTTAATAAATTTTTACAAGATGAATCTCAAGAAGCATATATAGAGGAAATATATTCGTCAAAACAGAAGGATGGATACTTTATTGAAAGAATACAAGGAAAGGATTACCTAGTAATATATTCTAAGCCTGAAAATCAGGAATGGTATTTCATAAAACTTATGCTTTATAAAAGCTTAGTTGACGATATAATAGTTATGAGAAATAAAACTATAAAAATAATAATGTTTTTTTTAGTAATAGGATTAATACTGGCCTTTTTTCTGTCAAAGAGATTATCCAATCCGATAGATAATTGGGTAATGATGGTCAAAGATTTTGGAATCAAGAAGGATTCTGATGATATAAGCTATTTGACTTCTTCTATAGAGAATATACTTGTAAAAACCTCAGATCTTGAGAATATGTCTAAAGCTTATTTAGATGATTTACATAGAGAATTATTAAAGGAAATCTTATCAGGAAATATAAATGGAGAAAAAAGTATACGACAAGTATTAGATGAGTATAATATTTCTTTGTCATATCATGGAAGATATTACATTATTTTATGTTATAAAGGAATTAAGTATAATGGGGATTATTCTAATTTTAATTTTGGACAAGTTAATTTTAAATTAGATATTGGAGATAATACTATTTATATTTTGGCAAATGAAAGTTCAGGAAATGTGCTAAGATGGATAGAGGAATTTAAATCATTAGAAGTAGAAACCATAGTAATAAGTGGACTAATTAGAAACATAGGAGATTTTCATAAAACATATGTATCATTAAATGAGCTTTTAAAAGAAAAAATTTTTTATCCAAGAGGACATGTTCTTTATTATGATTATGTTAAGGAAAGATATGAGAGTCCAGAATATCCCTTTCAAAAAGAAAGGGAAGTAATCTCATGTTTGAGAAAAGGGAAAACAGAAGATGCAATTATAAGTTTTGAAAACTTTTTGAAAATAAATTCTAGGTTTAAGTATGACTATTTTAAATTTCATATGATAAGATTCATAATTTCTTTACAGAATTTGATAGATGACTTAGAACTTAATGAATACTTTATAGACTTTAATAGAATAAAAAGAGATTACTTTGAGAGTTATTTAGAGGAGATTTATCATGTTTCTGAAATAACGAATTATTTTAAGGATATATTTATATCTATAGAAGAAAAAATAAATGAAGAAAAGTCTAGGAAGAATCGCAGCATAATTAAAAAAGCTATAGAATATATCCATAATAATTTTCAAGATTCCAATTTAAATTTACAGATGATATCTGATGCAGTAGGTTTTTCTTCATCTTATATAACTCAAATAGCTAAAATGGAAAAGGATATATCTCTTAGTGAATATATAGTAGATTATAGAATTCAAAAAGCAAAGGAATATTTAATAGAAAAAGACTTTACTATAAAAGAAATTGCCAATATGGTAGGATTTAATAATGATAATTATTTTTATACTGTATTTAAGAAAAATACGAATATGACCCCAGGAGAATATAGACGAAAACAGGCACAGAAAGGTTATTTAAAAAATGAGAATATAGGTAAAAGTAGGATTTTATAGTATGAATTTCTATTTTTATAGGTTAGCATATGGTTGTAGGCTTTAAGTACTACAACTATATTTTATTTTAGGAGGTATATATTATGTTAAAGAGGAAAATGTTTGCAGCAGTTTTAATTTTAGTAATTTCATTGTCAATGATATTGACAGGGTGTAATTCCAAATCAAATGATGATACTACATCCGGAGATAAGTTGAGTGTAATGCTATATTCATCATTAAAGGATACTCAGTTGGCAGCAATAAAAGAAAAATTTACTGCTAAATATCCACATGTAAACATGGATTATTATACTGCAGGTACAGGAAATGTCATGACTAAGATAGCAACAGAACAACAAGCAGGGGGCATTTCTGCTGACTTAATATGGGTGGGAGACCCTACAAATTATATTAAATTTAAAGAGGATGGAATTTTAATGTCCTATGATTCACCAGTTGCTAAAGACATACCAGCTAAATTTAAAGATCCAGATAATATGTATATATCTGGTAGATTGATTATGCTTGGGTTTGTTTATAATCCAAATTTAGTTTCAGAAGATCAAGTACCAAGAAATTGGAATGATTTATTAAAGCCAGAATTTAAAGATTATGTAGGAATGACTGACCCAACATCAGCAGGAACAACATTTAACACAGTATCAGGGTTAGTTCAGCATTCAGACTATGGTTGGGAATATTTTAAAGCTCTAAAGGAAAATGGAGTAAAACTAGAAAATGGTTCAAGTGGAGTAGTAAACAATGTCGGAGCAGGTGAGTATAAAGTAGCTATTGGAGTCGACTATATAGCTAGATCTGTAAAAGCTCAAGGTTCGCAAGTAGACTTTATTTATCCAGAAGAAAATATACCAGTAATAGAAAGCCCTTTAGCTATAATTAAAGATACTAAGAATGAAGAAGCAGCAAAATTATTATATGATTTTATAATATCAGAAGAAGGCCAACAGATATTAGCTGATGAATATACATTTCCTGTTAATCCTAATATTACATTGGAAGGTGCTATATCCATAACAGAAGCTGAAGGAAAAATGTTACCAATAGATAATGAAAAATTAGTAGAGGATAAAATACAAATTTTAGAGACCTTTGACAGTATATTTAAATAGTAAAAGTAGTAGAACAGGAGGAAAAATATGGCTAGCATAGATATAAGAGATATTTCAGTAGGGTATGAAAATGAAATGGTATTAGAAAACATTTCTCTAAATGTAAAAGATGGGGAAAGTTTAGCAATAGTTGGACCATCTAGTTGTGGAAAAACAACACTAATGAGAGCAATATGTGGTTTTAACAAAATTACCCAAGGAGAAATATATGTAGGAGATAAATTAGTATCTAGTGCAAAAAAAAGAATTTCGATAGCACCAGAAAAAAGAAATATAGGTGTAGTGTTCCAAGATTATGCTGTATGGCCTCATATGACGGTATTAGAAAATGTAGCTTATCCTTTAAAAAAGAAAAACTTGTCAAAGGTAGAGGCAAAAGAAAGGGCTTTAAAAGCAATAGAACAGGTAAAAATGAAAGAATATGCAGACCGACTTCCAGCACAGTTATCAGGAGGACAGCAGCAAAGAGTAGCTTTAGCAAGAGCACTAGTTTCGTCTGAAGATTTGATAATATTAGATGAACCAATAACTAATTTAGATGCAACTTTGAGAGAAGAGATGTCTTATGAAATCCAACAAATTCAGAGAGAATTGGGAGTTACTATTATATATATAACCCATGATTTAGAAACAGCCATGACCATAGCAGATAGAATGGCAATTATGAATAACAAAGGAAATATAGAGCAATTAGGTACACCAGAAGAGATATGGACAAATCCGATAAATCAATATGTATATAAGTTTTTAGGAGTATCAAATTTTATTCCAGTTATACATGAAAAAAATACAGTTAGAATAGAAGAATTCAATATTTCTACGGCAATAGAAAACCATATCTTGGAAGAAGAAAAAAAATATATGATGGCATCTAGGCCTATAGATATAGAGTTAAATCTAGCCGACAAAAATGATCAAGGGTTTGTAGCAAAGATGAACAGAGTAACATATCTTGGAGATCAGTTTGACTACTTTCTGGAACTAGGATCTTATGAAATAAGAGTTCATCAAGATTCTTATATGGCTTTTCAAAAAGGAGTGCCGGAAGAAGGAAAATATTATGAACTGAGTTTTAAACATCCTAGATTCTATGCTATGGGTAAGGAAGACATAAAGTTAGAAAGACAGGTGAATTAGATGGATTTTTTAAAAAGAACTAAGAGACATGGAAAATTAATGGATGGAGGAAGACTGGGTATTGATCAGATTCTATATGGATTATCTCTTATAATATTACTGATTACAGTTTTATTTCCTGTATCAATGATAATATATAGTACATTTTTTTATGGTTTTAAATTTGATTTTACAATGTTTAAAGAAGTGATATTTAATCCAGATAATGTCATGGCAATGTGGAACACAATAAAAATAGCTTTTTTTGTTACATTATTTGGAACAATAGTAGGCTTATTTTACGCATGGCTTATTGGAAGAAGTGATATACCTTTAAAGGGATTAATGAAATCATTATTTACCATACCATATATGTTTCCACCATTTTTTGGAGCGATGGCGTGGAATTTACTATTAGCACCTAGGTCTGGATATTTAAACCAAATATATATGAAAATGACAGGAGCTACTACTCCATTATTGAATATAAATAGTTTAGCAGGCATTATATTTGTAGAAGTTTGCTATTATTTTCCTTTCGTATTCTTGCAAGTGGTGAGTGCACTGGAGCGGATGGATCCAACCTTAGAAGAATCAGCAAGAATAGCAGGAGCGAGTCAGTGGTATGTAATAAGAAAAATTACATTACCATTAGTGATGCCAGCAACAGCTGCAGGAGCAATGCTGATTTTGATATCTTCATTATCTCATTTTGGAGTACCAGCAATATTAGGGTTTTCATCTAATATATTTACACTACCAACTAAGATATTCCAATTGATAAATAGATCTTCAGGTAGTTTTCAAGGTATAAGGGAAGGAGCTGCCTTGTCGGTTCTTTTAGTAGTTGTAGTAGTAATAGCATTATGGTTACAAAAAAGAGTTTTAAAAACGGGAAGATACGATATAATTAAAGGGAAGAGCATGAGACCAGTATTGATTAAACTGAGAAAGTCAAAATATCCATTATTAGTAATAAGTTTAGTGTCGCTATTTGTTATAGTTGTAATGCCATTATTTATGATATTTGCTGTAGGTGGTTTAAAGGCTTATGGGCTTCCATTAAGGCCTGAAAATATGACACTTAATAATTATAAATATGTGCTAACACAATCACAGATGGTTATAGACTCTATCAAAAATAGTGTATTTTTATCTGTATCAGCAGGTATAATATCCATGTTTTTAGGTGTCATGATAGCTTATATTATCATAAAGGTACAACCAAAAGGAAAGGGAATACTAGAGATTTTATCTTTATTACCATACTCAATACCAGGTATAGTATTAGCAATAGGTGTAATTCTAGCTTGGAGTGGTATGATAGGTATCAATCTATATAATACTATATGGATAATATTGATAGCTTATATTGCCAGATATGTTTCTTTTGCTATGAAATCTGCAGCAGCTTCTTTAGAGCAAGTTCATTATTCTTTAGAAGAGGCAGCAAGATCATGTGGTGCGACTCATTTGGAATCTCTAAGGGATATTACACTACCACTGATTAGGCCAGGTATGATAGCAGGATTTTTCCTAATATTTTTACCAGCAATGCGTGAGTTGACTACTTCTATATTATTATATGGACCATATACTAGAACTTTAGGAGTAGCTATATATTCAGTAAATGCAGAAGGAAATACAGTCCAAGCATCTGCTTTGGCAGCAATAGCAATATTGATAATAATTATAGGAAATGGAATTTTAAGACTAATAACTAAAGAAAGGAAGGGAGTTTAAATGAATCAAATAATATTAAAAAATGTGACAAAAAGATTCCCTACCAAATCTGGAGAACAAATAGTTGCTGTAAATGATTTTAATTTAGAAATAAAGGAAGGAGAGATATTCTCATTTCTAGGACCATCAGGATGTGGGAAGACTACAACTTTACGGATGGTGGCTGGGTTTGAGGATTTAAGTGAAGGAGAAATTTATTTAGGTGATAAATTAGTATCGTCAAGTAAAAAGAAACACTATATTCCTCCAGAAGAAAGAGGATTGGGAATGGTATTTCAAGCCTTTGCAGTTTGGCCCCATTTAAATGTATTTGAAAATGTAGCATTTCCTCTTAAGGTTCAAAAGAAAAGTAAAGCAAAGATAAATGAGGAAGTAAATAGGGCATTAGCGCATACTAATTTAAAGGGACTAGAAAATATTTATCCTTCTGATTTGTCTGGAGGACAGCAGCAAAGAATTGCATTAGCAAGAGCTATAGTGACCAATCCAAAAATAATGTTATTAGATGAACCATTATCCAATCTAGATCCCAAATTAAGGGAACATATGAGATTTGAAATAAAAGAATTACAAGAAAAATTTAATTTCACTATAATATTTGTAACACACGATCAATCAGAGGCAATGGCTATGTCTGATAGGATGCTGGTAATGGATATGGGTAATATAGTTCAGATAGATACTCCTGCTAATCTTTATAATAATCCTATAAATAAATTTGTTTATGGGTTTTTAGGACAATCTAACTTTGTAGATATAGTGTTTGAGGATGGAAAGATCTATCCTATAAACAGTAAAGAGCAAGAGTTATCTATGGATTGGAGAAAAGATTTTAAAGGAAAATATGCAACCATAGCTTCTAGACCAAATGAAGTTATTATTAATAATGGTGATAATGGTTTTAGAACTAAAATCGAAAAGAGAATTTATTTGACCTCAGGAATAGAATATCATGTGCTCTTTGGAGAACAAAAGATTCGTATTCATACTTCTCACGAAGATATATATGAAGTGGGCGATAATGTAAATGTTGAATTTGTAAATCCAAGTTGGTATGATTTGGATTCGGATGATAAAGAAGAAGAAAGAATACAAAGGCAAGTAATATAAATTAATTCTAAAGGCTATCTATAGGATAGTCTTTAGATGTTGAAAGGGTGCATTCTCATGAATAGATATAAAGGAATTATTTTTGATTTAGATGGAACACTTTTAGATACAATAGCAGATCTAGGAGATAGTATGAATGAAGTTTTAGAAAGATTTAACAGACCTACTCATACTTATGAAGAATATAAACTAAAAGTAGGGGGAGGCTTTAAAGGACTGGTTCTAAAGTGTTTTCCTGAAGAAGATGATGAAGAGAAAATAGATGAGATAGTGAAACTATATTATGAGGCTTACGGCAGAAATTATTTAAACAAGACTGTACCATATAGGGGAATAGAAGAAGTACTATATACATTAAATAAAAGGGGATATAAATTAGCAATAAATTCTAATAAGGGAGATGAATACACCAACAAACTAGTCAATAAGTTTTTTCCTAAAATACCATTTATAGAAATCTATGGAGAAAGGGTAGGAATACCTAGAAAACCAGATCCAACAGGTGCTTTAGAGATTGCAAAATCTATGAAATTAGAAACAAAAGACATACTATATGTCGGAGACACAAAGACAGATATGATGACAGCAAAGAATGCTGGAATGGATAGTGCTGGAGTACTATGGGGATTTAGGGATCGTGAAGAATTAAGTAGATATGGAGCTAAATTTATCATATCTAATGCAGAGGAAATTTTAGATATAGTGTAGAATAAAAGGGAGTCAATCTGACTCCCTTTTATTATCTAATTCTTCTTCTAATAGATATATTTTAATAGCAGCATCAATACCATAGTGAACAATATTTTCTACTATTTCCTTAGGAATCATCTCTTCTTTAGTTATTATGTTATTCATAATAAGCCTATTTTTTATCTCGTCATAAATAAGCTTAAAATCATCAATATAACTATATAATTCACAAGAAGATTCTTTGGAAATAAAATCATAATTTCGAAGATTAGTTTGTTCTAAAAGATAATCGATGGAAACATCAAATATATTTGCAATATTTTTTAATGTATCTTTATCTGGGAATCTTTCATTAGTCTCATACCTTCCAACAGCTGCCCTAGAAATGTTTAACATTTTAGATAAATTTTCTTGGGTCATATTGTTCTCTAATCGAAGTTGTTTTAACCTACCTCCAAATGACATGGCAATCACCCTTTTTAGTATATTAATTTTACCTGATGGTTTACAACTCTAATATTTCACTATTTATAAGCTTTCTATAGGGTTATTAGATTATTATCGGCAAGAACGTCTATAGATAAACATATCATGATTTAATATATTTCTTAATCTCATGAACCAAAAAGACGTTAAAAATGACTAAAATATTGACTTGTGACTTATTGTCACTATAATAGTATATAGAGTCAATCTGGAATATTGCTCACAAAATTTGAAAAGAGCAGAGATTAAGAGAGAGGGAGAACAGCTATGAAATTAAAGATCGGACAAAGCATACCTAATTTTTCATATGATACGCCTTATACTAAGGATAGGGATTATTTAAAAAGTATAGAAGGTAAAAAAGCCGTATTATTATTTCTCAGATATTATGGGTGTATGATTTGCCAGTTGGATCTAATGGAGATTCAAAGAAATATACGGGAGTTTAATAGACGAAATATTGATATAAAAGTAGTCCTTCAATCAAGTAGGGAAAAGATGAAGGAAAATCTAAGAAAAGAACCTTTAGATTATGAAATAATATGTGATCCACAGGGAGAACTATATGAGAAGTTTTCCATTGGAGTGGAGAAAAATAGAATAAAGCTTGGAAGTGGAAATACTTTAAGGAAAATGCAGAGAGCAAGAAAAGCAGGTTTAAAACATGGTGAATGTGAAGGAAATGAATTGCAGTTGCCAGCAATTTTTATAGTAGATGAGTCAAGTAAAATAGTTTATCTACATTATGCTGAAAATATAGCAGATATTCCAGAGGCAAAAGATATATTGAATATGATATAGAAATAATTTGTCTATATTTTAATGTGATATAAATCTATAAAATATATAATTTTACATGAGCTGCTTTATATAAAAATACTTGGGTAAAAGTAATATGTATGCATATTATGCAATATAAAATAGGAGGAAGATGTATATGTCAATAGTAGCAAAGACCTATAGAGGTGGTATAGTAGATTTAACCCATATTGGGCACATAGCAGTAGTTGATCACACTGGGAAGATACTACACCACTATGGTGACCCAGAGAGGATAACATTTGCACGTTCATCTGCAAAGCCCATTCAAGCAATACCTGTAGTAGAAAGTGGGGCTATAGAAGAATATGGCATAACAGAAAGAGAGATAGCCATGTTTTGTGCATCTCATAGTGGGGAAGATTTCCATATTGATGCAGTTAGAAGTATTTTAAAAAAAGCAGGATTAAATGAAGATTATCTACAATGTGGTTCCCACTATCCTATAGCCAGTTATGCAGCAGAAGAGCTAAAGAAAAAGGGAATAGAGCCACAGAATATACACTGTAATTGCTCTGGAAAGCACTCAGGTATGCTTATTACTACAAATTATTATGGAGATGATCTAAGTACTTATTATAAACCTGAACATCCAACTCAAAGACGAATACTAAGGACCATATCAGAAGTTTGTGAATATGATGAAAAGGATATAGTAATAGGAACAGATGGGTGTGGAGTTCCAGTTCATGCAATGCCATTATATAAATTTGCTCAAGGATTTGCTAAACTTTCAAAACCTGAGGTTTTTGATTCTAAAAGAGAAAAAGCTGTAAGAACTATTACAAATGCTATGACTAAATATCCAGAGATGGTTGCAGGAACAGATAGAATATGTACAGATTTAATGAATATATGTGGAGATAGACTCTTTGCCAAATCAGGGGCTGCTGCTTATTATGCAATAGGTTTAAAAGATAAAGGAATAGGAATAACCATAAAAATTGAAGATGGAAATTCTAGTATAGTACCTGCAGTAGTACTAGAAACATTGAGGCAACTAGATGTGATAACAGAAGAGGAGCTAAATAAATTAGAGAGATATTATATTTTAAAGAGTATAAATCATAAGAAGGAAGTAGTAGGGGAAACTAAGATAGAATTTAAACTTATTTAGAAAAAACTATTGTGTTTTGCTGAATATAGGAGTTAGCATCTATGATACGTGGTATAATATCATTTAGGTAATATATGTTCTAAAATCCACATATCTTAAGAGGTGAAAAAATGGTTACAGTTAAAGAACTCTTATCTCTTCCAGTTCTAAGAAAACTAAAGGTGATTGCTGGACATAGAGGATTAAACAAGAGGGTCTCTTGTCTAACGGTCATGGAAGTTCCTGATATTACTAGATGGTTAAAGGGCCATGATTTTATAATTACTAGTTTGTATGCAGTGAGGGAGGATATAGATAGTCAAATAGCACTTATAGATAAGTTGGCTGACTTAAATTGTTCATGTCTTGCAATAAAACTAGGTCAATATGTTAAGAAATTAGATGAAGTTATTATTGAAAAAGCAGATAAAAGAGGTTTAGTATTAGTAGAGATTCCACAAGATATTACATATATTGAGATAATTGTAAATGGAATGGAAAAGATTCTCCACGATAGAGATATAGACTCTATGATTGAGAAATATATGAAAGATATAATATTTGATAACTATGAAGATCGTGACATTGCAATTGAACGAGGTGAGTTATTAGGGTTCAAAATTAGAAATGGCTATTCCTTGGCTATTAGCTTAGTAAGTTATGGAATAGATTCTGATGAAGATATTAAGAAAATGAGGAAGATTGCAAAGAAAGTTGCACAAAAAAGTGATATATTATTAAAATTCACCTATAATCCTGTAATTACAGTAGGCGCTAAATCCACCATAATATTTCTCGTAAATGAGTCAAAGGATATAGTTGAGAATTTAGACAAGATAATAAATATAATGATGGAATATATTGAAGGAGAAGATTTGAAAAATATAAAGCTAGGAATAGGCCCTATAGGTAAGGGGTTTGAAGGGATAAAGGATACCTATTATAGATCCTTAGAGGTCTTAAATTTAGTAGGTATTCTAGATAATGATAGATCTATATATTTCTATGATAAACTAAAGATCTATTTGTCCTTAGCAAAATTATTTAGAACTACTGAATATGATGTGTTTTATGATATTTATGGTAAATTAGGAGAAGACTTGATACTGACTTTAGAGATGTTCCATAAATGTAATTTGGATATAGCAGAAACTGCAAGACAATTATTTATTCATCAAAATACAGTAAGATATCGATTGAAGAAGGTCAAAGATATAATTGGTTATGATGCATTTATCTTTGAAGATAACTTTAAGTTGCACCTATTTTTACTATATAATAGGATTAAAGAAAAGCCCTAGATAATCTCTAGGGTATTTTTATATTTTATTTAACAGTAATTTTCTATAATCAGAAAAGTTCTACAAATAAAAAAAGAAAAATTTGTAGAGTTCTACATATATAAATATACACATATATGATATCATACTTTTACACACTAAAGAAATGACTTTATATTATACAATTTTGAAAGGAGTAAAGGTATGAAGACTCAAGCTTACATAGATTATTTAAATATGATCATGGATAGATTTTATCCCATTGGTGCTGATAAAAATGGCGGTGTTACAAGATTAGCATATACAGAAGAAGAAGATATGATGCATAGAGAACTATGTGAAATTGGCAAGAAAGAGGGATATCTAATAGAAACAGATGAAGTTGGAAATACCTTTTTAAGTCTGAAGGATTATGAAGAGTATTATTTAGTAGGCTCTCATTTAGATTCTGTAGTCAATGGAGGAAGGTACGATGGTGTACTTGGAGTAGCTACAGGCTTATTATTGTTAAAGATTATAAAGGAAAATGGATTGTCTATTCCCTTAAAGGTAGTTGCCTTTAGATGTGAAGAATCTAGTAATTTTATGAAAAGTACTATGGGAAGTGGTCTTATCACTGAAGGAATTATTGATGGGGATTTTAATAGTCTTGTATCAAAATTAGGAATAAGATTAAAGGATATCTTTGAGGAAAGAGGTTATAATCCATATCCTAAAAAAATCAAAGGAGTTAAGAGTTATTTAGAGCTTCATATAGAGCAGGGAAGAATCCTTGAAAATGAAAATATTAAGATTGGTATAGTAGATGCTATTGCTGGTAATATACGATTGAAGGTCAATATAAAAGGTATGGCAGAGCATTCAGGTGCTACTCCTATGAATTTGAGAAGGGATGCACTTTGTGGGGCTTCAGAGATTATATTAGGCATAGAGAAGATTGCTCAAGATGATTTTAATGGAAATGCTGTAGCAACTGTAGGGGTTGTAGATGTCTATCCAGGTTCTGTAAACGTTATTCCTGGTGAAGTAGAGTTTTCCATAGATATACGAGATAGATCTAATAAAGTAATGGAAGATTTAAAATTGAAGATTGAAGATATTATAAATGAGGTATGTAATAAAAGGGGTTTGTCCCTTGATATCCAATGTATATCTACTTCTGATGCAGTAGTTTTGGATAAAGAACTTAAGGATAGATTATCTAGTATCGCTACTAAATTGGGTATAGAACATAGGATTATGTCTAGTGGTGCTGGTCATGATGCTATGAAATTTGCAAATCTAACTAAAACGGGTATGATCTTTGTACCATGTAAAGATGGAATAAGTCACAATCCAAAGGAAGATGCAAAAGTTGAAGATGCTGTTTATGGTGCAATGATAATATTAGATTATTTAAGGGAGGGCTAAGATGATAATCAAAAATGGAAGAGTTATTAACCCGAGTAATGGCTTTGATGATGTAGTGGATATATTAGTCCAAGATGGCAAGATCAAAGCTATAGGAAAATTTGATGATATTTTAGAGAAGGAGGTTATTGATGCTAAAGGATGTGTAGTGGCTCCAGGTCTTGTAGATATACATGTACATTTTAGAGAGCCGGGTTTTACCTATAAGGAAGATATTCAAAGTGGATCAGATGCGGCAGCTGCAGGAGGTTTTACAACTGTAGTGGCAATGGCAAATACAAAGCCCATTATAGATAATGAAGAGGTTTTAGATAAGGTAATTGATAAGATGAAAAAATCTAAGATAAATGTCTATACAGTAGCTGCAATTACAAAAGAGTTTAAAGGACAAGAATTGGTGGACATGGAAAGGCTCTATGAATTAGGTGCTGTAGGATTTAGTGATGATGGAATACCTCTAAATGATGAAGAAATAATTCTTGAAGCTATGTTAAAGGCAAAGGAGTTAAATATCCCCTTAAGTTTTCACGAGGAAAGTCCAAAACTAATTGGACTTCCAGGGATAAATGAAGGTGAGGTATCTAAAAAGCTTGGTATAAAAGGGGCTCCTAGTGTATCTGAAGATGTCATGGTAGCTAGGGATTCCATGTTGGCATTATATACTGGTGCTACCATTGATATTCAACATATTAGCTCTGGTAATTCAGTGGATATGGTAAGGTTTATTAAGAGTTTAGGTGCCAATGTCTATGCTGAAGTTACTCCTCATCATTTTTCCATCACAGAAGAAAAAGTATTAGAACATAAGGCTTTGGCAAAGATGAATCCTCCATTGAGGACTGAAGACGATAGACTCAGGATAATTAAAGGATTGAAGGATGGTACTATTGAAATCATAGCTACAGATCATGCTCCTCATAGCATTGAAGAAAAAAGTGGAGAGCTGACAAAATCTCCAAGTGGAATTATTGGGTTGGAAACATCTTTGGCATTAGGTATTACTAATTTAGTGAATAAGGGTCATCTGTCTTTAATTGATTTATTGAAGAAAATGACAGTCAATCCAGCAAAATTATATAATCTGGACTGTGGTACTTTAGATATAGGGTCAAAGGCTGACATTGTAATCTTTAAGGAAGATGAATCCTATATAGTTGATAAATTTAAATCTAAATCATGCAATTCACCGTTTATTGGAGATACGCTCTATGGGAAGATAAAATATACTATTTGCAATGGAGAAATAGTATATGAAAATAAATAAGGGGGTCTTAATCTATGAATCATAAGTTAATTTTAACTATATTTGTAATCTTGTTGTTGTTGGCAATGATACCTTTTTCATTTACAGCTACTCCAGAACCCTATGTATTTGGATGGTTGCCACTTCCACTGTTATATTGGTGGGGACTGATGATAGTAAATCTTGTATTTGTACTTTGGGTGGCTAAGAAATTTACTATGCATAGTAAAGGAGAATCAAAACATGAATAAAGATTATATAAGTTTTTTAATAATTATTGGATATTTGATAATGATGCTGGGAATTACAGTTGGAAATCGTAAGAAGTCTAAATCCAAGGATGCAGCAGGATTTTTCTTGGCAGGTAGAGGTGTGAGTTCTGTATTATTGCCTCTTACAATGATTGCAGCGATGCAAAGTACATTTGCCTTCTTAGGTGCTCCTGGTATGTATTATAATCATGGAATATCTTATATAGTTATAGTTCTTAGTCAAGTATGGGTAGCTTTAATGGTAATATATTTTGGAGATAAGATTAGAAAGCTTGCTATTAAATATGACTATATGTCCATAGGAGATTATTTTCAGGATAGATATGATTCCAAGTATATAAAAATACTGGCTTCATGTATATCAGTACTTATGACCATGGTATTTTTAGCTATGCAATATGTGGGAAATGCAAGGGCTATGAATGTAATTACAGGGAATATAGTATCTTATAATACAGCTATAATCATAGGAGTTATATTTTCTCTTTTGTATGTAATTATAGGTGGAGCAGGAGGAGTTGTGCTTTTAGATGCAATACAGGCAGTAGTATTGATGGTAGGTATAGTATTGGCTGCCATTATAGCTACAAAGCCAGCAGGAGGAATTGTCAGTCTGTTTAAGACAGCTATAGAACAGACACCAGAGCTCCTTTCAAGACCTGGAGGAAAGGGAATGTATACTAATAAGTATTGGATTATGCAATTTATAGTACTTCCCTTTGGTATATGGTTCTGTCCTCATATCTGGACTAGATCATTAATGGCTAAAGACGAAAAAGCTATTGCTAGATCAGCAATCAGTATACCAGTTTCACAAATATTGATATTTGGTTTTTCCACATTATTTATAGGGTTGGCAGGGCACCAATTGTTGACAGGAGTAGAAGCTGCTGATACAGTTTTACCTTTGATGATGAGAAATTATTCAAATTGGTTTTTTGCAGCACTTATAATGGCAGCAGCCATATCAGCAGGACTTTCTACTATAAACTCAATGCTATTAGTTAGTTCTCAAATAGTATCTCAAGATTTGATTCTGTTAAACAAAAAAGATAAGGTATCTGATTCTAAAAACATGGTGATTTCAAGGATAGTAGTATTTTCATTAGCTGTTTTAGCAGGCATTATTGCATTGAGACCACCAGAGTCTTTGGTTCAAATTGTTCAAGATGTAGCTTATACAGGTTTAGCACAATTGGCGCCAGCATTTATACTGGGATTATATTGGAAGGATACTAGAAGAGAAGGAGCTGCCCTTGGGATGACTGTAGGTATAGTAGTATTATTTGCAATGAGGATATTGGGAGTTAGTCCACTAGGTTATCCTGGGTTTATGTGGGCGTTTTTCTCAAATATATTAATTATAGTAGTGGTATCATTGACATTAAAATCAAAGAATAACATGAGGGTTGAAAAAAGATTCTTCCCAGAAATTGGAGGCTAAGATGGGCAATATAATATACAATAAAAGATTGACAGAAGAATATTATTTAATGAAAGTAGAAGAAAAAAATAATGCTGAAATGGGTCAATTCTATATGCTAAGGGCATGGGATAATGAACCTTTGTTATCAAGACCTGTAAGTATATTTGATAGAGATGATGATTCCATAACATTTTTATATAAGATAATAGGTAAGGGTACAAAGCTCATGTCTACACTAAAGTCAGGAGATAATATAATATGCCAAGGACCTCAAGGAAGTAGTTTCCCCAAGGTAAAGGGGAAGATTGCCATGATTGGCGGAGGTGTAGGAATAGCTCCCTTATATTTAGCAGCTAAAAAGCTAATGGAAGATAAGGACAATGAAATAGATATCTTCTTTAGTTTGAGAGGTGTAGAGATATTACGTGAAGAACTTTCTTCTGTATCCAATAATCTAATACTAAAGACCAATGAAAGAGTAGTGGGGCTTGTAGATGCAGATAAATATGATTATATATTTACATGTGGACCAGAAGGACTGATGAAGGATGTATATCTTGGAGCTAAGGATAAGAAGGCTATAGTATATGTATCATTAGAAAGAAGAATGGCTTGTGGAATTGGGATTTGCTATGGTTGTACTTGTAAGACAAAGAGTGGAAACAAGTTGACCTGCAAAGATGGTCCAGTATTCTTGGCAGAGGAGGTGTTTATTGATGAGTAGATCAAATGTGAACTATAGTGGAATTGATTTTAAAAATCCAGTAGTTTTGGCCTCTGGTACCTGTGGATTTGGAAATGTTCTTGATGAAATTTTTCCCATAGAGAAATTAGGTGGGATTTCATCTAAGGGAATAACCTTAAAAGAAAGAGCTGGAAATACTGGCATAAGGATTTGGGAAACTAGTTCAGGCTTGATGAATAGTGTAGGTTTAGAGAATCCAAGTGTAGATGGATTTATTGATAAATACTTAGATTTTATCAATAATAAGGACTTGGTTAATATAGTAAATCTTAGTGGTCACTCTGTAGATGATTATCTTAAAGGAATAGAAAAGCTGAATCATCAAGAGGTGGATATTGTTGAATTAAATATATCATGCCCAAATGTAAAAGAAGGTGGAATGAATTTTGGCATAAAGACAGAAGTTGCTAGAAATCTAGTGAGACAAGTAAGGAGTATCTGTGACCATAAATTAGTAATAAAACTATCTCCTAATGCAGAAGATATAGTTGAATTAGCCAAGATGTGTGAAGAAGAAGGTGCTGATGGAGTTTCATTGGTAAACACCTTTTTAGCAATGGCCATAGATATACGCAAAAAAAAGCCGGTTTTTGATAACGTATATGCTGGATTATCAGGACCTGCAATAAAACCTATTGCCTTGAGAATGGTTCATCAAGTGTCAAAGGCTGTAGATATTCCTGTTATGGGAATGGGAGGAATTAGTACTTGGGAAGATGCTATAGAGTTTTTAATGGCTGGTGCTAAAGTTTTACAGATAGGAACAGCTACATTCAAAAATCCTAAAATTGCACTGGATATAATAGATGGTATTGAAAAATATTTAGAAGATAACAATATAGATTCTGTAGAGGACATTATAGGGATAATATAATCTATTTATATGATAATGAGTAAAATTGTCACCAAAAGTCCATATTTGTAACTATGCCTTTAGTAGTTGCCTTTAAAATATTATATGAAATTTTTAAAAATAAGTTTTGTTATTATGAGATTAAAGACTTTTTCAAATTATTTTGAAAAGGTCTTTTCCTATGTCTTCATATTTTAATATTTAGACTATTGACAAGATTAGAAAATTATAGTAACATTAAGATGTAAATAATATTACAAAAGAAAATAAATTTACATAAACAAATTATAGTAAATAAAGGCTTGAATATTTTGTTGTTTATACTATAGGTATTCAACTTATATAATTAATAGAAATATTAAAATTGGAGATCTTTCGACTACGCTCATTTCTATTAAGTTCAGAGTAACACGGTAAGATGATAGTCATTTCGACCGTAGTGGTAAAAACATTAGGAGTAGACCATGTTTTTGTCAATGGTAAACCTGTATTACTATATGGAGAGAGTAAGTTTCTTGATGGCAGAAAAGTAATATAAAGATTAAAGTATAATTGTTGCGGCAATATGCTGTAATCTAATTATAAAAATATTTTATAAGGGGGAATAATAAATGGGTAAATATGCATTAATTAGTGAGCAATCTATATTTGCTTTAATACCACTAGTGGTATATCTTACATTTGTTTTTAGTGGTAGAAAAGCTTTAACTGCAACATTAGCAGGGGTAATTGTTGGTTGTATTATAACTGCACAAAACCCAGGAAGTATATCTGGCTTATTTGCAACAGCAACAGGCTCATTTCTAGGTATAATTGGATTTATCATTATGTTAGGAAGTGGCCTAGGAGAGGTAATGGCTAAATCAGGAGTTAGCCATACAATTGTAAGATGGATAATTGATAAAATAGGAGTAAATAGTGAGAAAAAGGGGATTCTGGCAGTAATTGTGTCATCTACAGTTATATGTGCCCTTCTTGGAACCCTTGCAGGTGGAAATGCTATTATTGCACCAATTATAATTCCAGTAGTTGCTTCAGTTGGATTAACTCCTAGTACTGTTGGAGCAATATTTCAAACTGCAGGAGAAACAGGATTAATTTGGGGACCTTTTACAGGACCAGTTGTTGCATTACTTGCTGTAACAGGCTTATCATATGGTAAAATGATGTTATGGGCAGCTATTCCATTTGGAATAATATGGCTTGTAGTTATATATTTTGTTGCCTTAAGGATTCAAAAGAAGACAAAAGATGTAGAGTCATATAATTTAAGTGAAATTGAAAGTGCAGAAGTTGAAATTTTGCCAGAACATAGAAGAACCACTATTGCATTTACTATTTCTTTTATTATATTAATGGTATATGGAATAATAAAGGGACTTGGTACAAATTATGCAATATTTGTGATGTTTGTACTTACTATTATAATAGCTGTTTTTAGTAAAATAGGCATTCAAGATAGTTTTGAGATATTTTACAAGGGAATGGCTAAGATGACACAAATGTATTTAATTTTTATACTACTTAGTGTGATGCTAGATTTAATAAATATAGGTGGTGGTTTTGAGGCATTAGGAGAGTATTTAATGGTACTGGTAGATAAAGGTGGGAGATATGCTATTCCAATAGTGGGAAGTTTTGTTGGAGCTTTTGGTATTAGTGGAGCAGCTGTTGCTGAGATCCAAATAACCCATGAATTATTTGCACCAGCAGTAAATGCTTATAATATCCCTATGGAGGTATGGGCTATTGCCTTAATAGCAGCATCAAGGATAACTACTTCTATTTATCCAACAGCTAATATGGTTGGACAAATGGGCTTAGCTAGATCTAACAATATTAAATGGATGCTTTTTGCTGGTTGGACAGTATCAATGATAGCTTTACTTTATATATGTATTTGGTCAGTTGTGGGATTAAGGATGTTTTTTTAAGAGCTTAACTAAAAAATTAGTATAAGGAGTATTTTAAATTAAATCCAGAGATAGGTTAGAGGCTTGATCTGATTTGTTTCTGGATTTAAACTATTAGTTGAAACTGTATTAAAATTAATTTAAATATCAACTAAGGATAGGAAGGGGATACAGATGTTATGATTGCCAAATCAAAGTTAAACTATGAGTTACTAGCCGATGATGAATTGGTGATAGTAGATGGTCATAATGATACCATGATGAAAGTAGTGGATGAAAATACTTGGTTACCTAAAAATAATTTAGGAAAAAAGACCGATAATCATATAGATATACCTAAGCTAAAAAAAAGTGGTATAAATGCTCTTTGCTTTGCAGCATATACCCATGGATATTATGGAAATACAGCTAAGAGTATTAGCAGAACATTAGCATTAATAAATGCATTGTATTGGACAGAGAGCCGAAATCAAGATTATTTTAAAATTATAAAATTTGTAGATGAGATTTCAAAAACTATAAAAGATAATAAAATTGGAGCAATACTCACTATAGAAGGAGGATATTCATTAAACAAAGAAAATTCATCAGAACTGCTTAAACAGTACTATGACTTAGGTGTCAGAATGCTTGCACTTACTTGGAATTATTCTAACGAACTAGGTGAAGGTGCTAGTAGAGTATATGGTGATTTATCTAATACACCATCAAAAGGGGGGCTGACAGAAGTTGGTAGTACCGTCATAAAAGAGATGAATAAATTAGGTATGGTTATAGATGTATCACATTTAGCTGAGAATACATTTTGGGATGTAATAGAAATAACTAAGGCACCAGTTATTGCCTCTCATTCTGGGGTTTACTCCCTTAGAAATCATCCGAGGAACTTAACAGATAGTCAATTAAAGGCAATAAGGCAAAATAACGGGGTAGTGGGAGCTGTATTATCTCAAAACTTTTTAAAGGAATCTAAAGAAGCTTATATAAGTGATTATATAGATCATATAGATTATATAGTAAATCTAATAGGGATAGATTATGTTGGTATTGGTTCGGATTTTGATGGCACAACTTTACCTTTAGATTTAAATGATGTTTCAGAATTTTATAAAATGGTAGAAGAATTAAAAAAAAGGGGATATAAAAAGGAAGATTTAGAAAAGATATTAGGGATAAATATGCTTAGGGTGTTTAGAGAAGTAGAGAATTTAGGGATAAATGAGGGAAATAAATCGGAATTTAGTATTATACCAGAGTTTAAAATGGGAGAAATAATTACAAATTCAATGTCATTATTAAGTGCTAAGATAGAAAGTGGTAATTTAAGAGAAATAGATAAAAGAAATAGTAAAGTTATGATTGATGGATTTACTTATGTACCAAAATATAATGAAGAAACTTCTACTTTATATTTACAAATACCTAAATCATTACAGGAAAAATTTCATGTAATTACTTTTGAAGTTATAGATATTCAAGGAAATATTAAGAGAGAATCACGAATAATATATATTGATTTTTAGACTGCTATTGCCAAAAAAATTATATTAGATATAATTTAGATACATTGTGAATTTAATAGGAAGCAAATTTTTTTTAGAAAGGGATAATTATTTTGGAAAATAAGATACTTGCATTGATAGATGATAAATATAAAGATTTTTCTAAAACAAATAAAATAATATCTGATTATATAAAATATAATTATACTGATGTTTCTTTTCTATCCATAAAGGAATTAAGTGAGAAAATAGGTGTTAGTACTGCTAGTATTTCTAGATATGTAAATACTTTAGGATTTAAAGGATATCAGGAATTTCAAAAAGAGATGCAAAATATTTTGAAGGTTGAAATTGAACCATCTACAGAAGTAAAAAATGCAATATTAGTTGAATATGAAAATAGTATATTAAGTGATTTAATAAGACTAAATATCAAAAATCTAGAGGATTTATGTTCCGATGAGTTATGCAGAGAATTGAATAAGGCCATTGAAATGATTCGTTGGGATAGAAAAGTATATATAATAGGTCTTAGATCTACTTATACAGTTGCATATCATTTATACTATATGTTATCTAAATATAAACCTAATGTAGAGCTTATTGAGCTAGGTGTTGATAATATTTATGATAAATTGACTTTTATAAATAAAGATGACATGTTAATATCTATTAGCTTTTCAAAATATAGCGGAAATACTCTAAGGATTACTGAGTTTTTTCATAATAATGGAAATGAAATAATAGCTATTACAGACAGTGCTTTTTCACCTATTGCGCAAATTGGAGATGTTTCTTTAATAATTCAAAATAGACATGATACTTTTTCTTTCGTATCGGTGATGACTCTTATTAATGCCTTAACAGTTTCTGTAGGGAAAAAATATAAGGATAATTCCTTAGAAAGAATAAAACATAAAGAAGAGGTTTTAAAAAACAATGATATACATGTAATAAAAGGTTAAGTATTTTAAAAATCTATTTAATTATGATATGCTCACCTTTCAGTATCAGATTTTTATTTTTTAATCTGTCTACCTTAAGATGAGCATATCAATTTAAAAGCACCTATTTGTACTCGATAAAGATATTCTTTTTCTTCTTTGCCAGCAAAGTATAATTTTTTCGTATATTTTAAGAGTATATTCATATCTAATCTTATTTGATAATAATTTAGCCACTATTTTTACCTCCTCTTTATTAATGATTATATATATTTCTAGCTATCCGAAAGACTATTCACTCTTGACATGAAAATAAAACATGCTATACTATACTAGTATCAATTATTACACAAACTTAATGGGGGTAGATGGGTTCTGGTGGGCCCTCTGGTCTTCAAAACCAGCGCGGGGCGTTAGGAGCGTCCTGGGTGAGTTCGATTCTCACATACTCCCGCCATATTAAATTAGCAATTTCAATGGAGCTTAATATTCTAATTTATAAATCCCACATCAGTACACATACTGATGTGGGATTTACATATTATAATCTCTTCTTATTTAGCTGCAAATTGTGATTCAGGTAATATCTGTCCACCATCTACTATAATAGTCTGGCCAGTAATATATTCTGCCTCATCACTTGCCAAGAAAAGTGCAGCATATGCTATGTTTTCAGGAGAACCCATTCTGCCCATTGGAATAGCTTCTGATTGTGCCTTTATATATTCATCACCTAATTGACTCTTCATTCCCTCAGTCAATATATTTCCAGGGGCTACACCATTTACATTTATATTGTACTTGGCTAACTCAACGGCAGCATTTATGATAAATCCATTTACCCCACCTTTTGTAGCTGCATAATGAGCCAAACCAGCAATTCCTGTCTTATTACCAGTAATGGAAGATGTTATGACTATTTTACCATATTTATTTTCAATCATATGAGGCATACATGCCTTGGTAGCTAGGAAAGTTCCCTTTAGATTTACATCCATTAGAAGGTCCCATTCTTTTAAAGTCATATCCTCTAATCGTGTCTCTGGAAATATACCTGCATTATGACATAGTATATCTATCTTTCCATAACGTTCGATACAAGTCTTAGCCATGTTTTCCATATCATCCTGTTTACTTACATCAGCCAAAAAGTAAGAAGCTTCACCGCCAGTATTGGCTATACTCTCCACAACGTCTTTAGCTTCTTTTTCATTTCTAGCAGTAACTAAAACTTTGGCTCCTTCTTTAGCAAAGATTTCAGATATACTTCTGCCAATACCCTTAGAACCACCAGTAACAATTACAACTTTATCTTTCATTCTCTTTGACATAGAATCCCTCCTGTTTTCACGTGTTATATATCTATCAATCAAATTATACCCAAGATTATAAGATTAAAACCTACAATAATATAGCCGCTATGCTGAATTTATCTACTTTCCTTTAATACAATATCTGTCACATATTTGGGAATTCCAATATCCTCTATAATTATATCTCCTGTGTAGGTTTTTCTATCCAATAGACCTACTTTCATACCATGGAATGTAATAGTCCTATCTGCTCTAACGGAAATACTCATTATATTTCCAGTGTCACATTGTAATCCTGAAGGTATATCTACAGACAATATCTCTTTGGAATAATTATTTATATATGATATGGTTTCAAAATAGAGTCCATCTATGTTTCTTGAAAGTCCTATTCCAAAGATGGCGTCTATTGTCAAATCACTATTACATAAGGAGGACTTAAGTGAGGAAAGTACCTCTGTAGTTCTAATATAGGTAATATCTACATTCATGTTTTTTAGGATATTAAGATTTATCTTAAAATCCTCTGAACCCCTATCTATATTTCCTATTATATATAGATTCACCTTTTTTTCAGCAATAATAAGATGCCTTGCTATTGCTAATCCATCTCCTCCATTATTTCCAGTACCACATATTATAGTAAAACTATGGGTATTATCTAAGTCAATATTGTCAATGACTTTTAAGGCTGCATTTTCCATCAATACTATACTAGGAATACCAATATCTTTTATGGCATATCTGTCTATACTTCTCATTTCTTCACATCTAATCATAAAAGTCCCTCCCAAATTTCTATATACTATATACATGCCCAATATTGAGCAAAAATTCACATATATATTATAAAATATCTGTTTTTCCCCTTCATAGCTATTGAAATATTGGGATTTCTTCATTGGAGTTAAGATAGTATATACAGGCTTTTGGCTATCTAGTGTATATAGCTTGTTTACAATTATAAGAATTTAGTGTATATTAGTATGAGTACTAGTGAGCCAAGGAATATGGGATTTTGTTTTTTAAAATAAAGGAGATGAAATAATAATGATAAGGAAAGTATTTAAAAATAAAATAGGTAAACTGGTGGCATTATCCATGAGTATGGCATTAGTATTAGCCATGACAGGTTGCAACAATAAGGAGATTGTTGCAAAGGTAGATAGTGTAGATATAACCAAAGATGAGCTATATGATGTACTGGTTCATGAATATGGAGATCAAGTATTAAATGGTCTTATTGCAGAAAAGATAGTTCAGTTGGAGATTGAAAAGCAGGGTATTGAAATAGCTGAAGAAGAAATCCAAAAGGATATTGATAAGCTTATGGAGTATTATGGTGGTGAAGATAGGTTTAATGAGGCATTGAAGTATCAAGGATTTACCATAGAGGATATGAAGGAAAACATAAAGGCTAATTTGCAGGTAAAGAAACTTCTTGAGCCTAAAATAAGTGTAAGTGAAGAGGAAATAAAAGAATTTTTTGAACAAAATAAAGATGCCATGGCACAGGAGGAGCAGGTAAGTGCTAGACATATATTAGTTGAAACTGAAGAAGAAGCAAAAAAAATTAGGCAGGAAATAGTTGATGGCGGTGATTTTGCTGAACTTGCAAAAGAACATTCACTAGATGAAAGTAGCAAGATTATGGGAGGTAGTCTAGGATTCTTTGGTAGGGGTAAAATGGTAGAGAGCTTTGATGATGTAGCATTCTCCTTAGAAAAGGGTGAAATTAGTCAACCTGTAAAAAGTAAATTTGGATATCACATAATTCAAGTAGAAGATAAAAAAGAAGCTAAAACTGCTAACTTAGAGGAAAGTAGAGATGATATAGAGAGAATACTATTTGAAAATAAACTTCCTCAGGCCTATAGTGAATGGTATGAAGAAAAAGTTGGAGAATATGAGATTACAAATAATTTAGGAGATAAATTAAATAAGAAATAATATAGAAGATTATAGTGAAGAACTCTTTAAAGGAGTTCTTTTTTTGTAAAAACCTATTGACAAACCAGTCTACAGCATATAGACTATAATTAATTATAGTCTATATGCTGTAGACTGAAGGGAGATGTTATTTATGGTTGAATATAGACTTACTGGGGCAGAAGAAAATTTAGCAGATATAATATGGAAGAAAGGACCAATTCGGTCACCTGAGTTAGTAAAAATATGCGAAAAAAGATTCAAATGGAAAAAATCTACTACTTACACAATGATAAAGAGACTTGAAGAAAAAAAGATTATTGAAAATGACAACAGTATAGTAAAGGCACTGATCAAAAAAGAAGATTTTTATGGAGAACAGAGTAAATTATTTGTAGAAGAAAACTTTGATGGATCTTTGCCTAGATTTTTGGCTGCTTTTACAAGGAGGAAAAAGCTAAATAAAAATGAAGTCGAAGAATTACAAAGACTGATAAATGAACATAAGGAGGGATTATAGTGGATAGATTATTTTTACAAATTATCAATATGAGTATCACCTCTAGTTATGTAATTTTAGTTGTTATATTGGTCAGACTTTTGTTAAAAAAAATGCCAAAGATATTCTCCTATGGACTTTGGGGGATAGTATTTTTTAGACTGGTATTTCCATTTTCTTTTGAAAGTATTTTTAGTTTAATGTCTATTAATACAAAGGCAGTGCCAGAGGATATAGCATATACTCAGGTACCACAAATTCAAAGTGGGATTGGGATAGTTGATAGTGCAATAAATAAGGTTTTGCCTGAACCTGTTGCTATAGGAGCAAGTATAAACCCAATCCAAATCTGGATTGGGATAGGCAGTGCAATATGGTTAATTGGATTAGTATTACTATTGGGCTATAGTATATTTACCACATTGAGACTTTCAAATAATTTAAAATCAGCAAATCATCTTTATGATAATATTTATGAAATAGATGCTATAAAGACACCTTTTGTCTTTGGATTGGTAAGTCCTAAAATATATTTACCAGATAATCTTTCTAAAACAGAGGGATCCTACATTATAAAACACGAGGAAACCCATATTAGAAGAAATGATCATATAATAAAGTTTGTAGCTTTTTTAATAGTATCTATTCATTGGTTTAATCCTATGGTATGGTTGGCATTTTATCTGATGGGTGAAGATATGGAATTATCTTGTGATGAATCAGTGATAAGGGAAATGGGATATGGGATAAAAAAAGATTACTCTAACTCACTATTAGCACTATCTGTTGGGAAGAGAATCGTAGGAGGCTCACCTATTGCCTTTGGAGAGAACAATACAAAGGGTAGAATTAAAAATATATTAAATTACAGGAAACCTAAGTTTTGGGTTACAATAGTATGTATAGTTATAATTGTATTTTTGGCTATAGGATTAGTAAGTAATCCACCTAGAGAAAAGAGAACTGTAGAAGATTATGCATGGGAATATATAGACAGGGAAATTGAAATGTATGAAAATGCTGAATGGGGAGATTTTAAGTTTATAGATAAGAAGATAACTAAATTAGAAAAGCTATCATCTTTTGATAATATACTTTCATCTCCAGTAGAACTATGGAGACTTGAGTATAGGTTGAAGCCTGAAACTCTAGATGGAGTAATGATAGCAGGTGGTATGGAAGTCATTGATGGATGGATAACTGAAGATAGTAGTATGGGTAAGCCTAATTTAGTCTTTACCTATGATAGAGATAATCTAATATATTTGGGGAATGCAAATATTTTGGAATTTGATATGAATACTCTAGCATCACAGGAGATTGCAATTCGTATAATGCTAGAGAATATGGGACTATTGCCTAATGAGACCTACAAAGGTAATCATGTAGTTATCAAATTTCCACTATCTACAGGGGAAACATCTCAACTTTTATTATCACAGCCTGTGATACAGGGAGATACTGGTATATGGGTAGTAGAAAGATGGATGGATGGTAATGGAAATATATATCATGAAGTCCCAGTCCCTCAAAAAGATATAGATATAAAAATACATGCCTACTATGAAGCTTTACAGGAAAATGCTAATAGTGGAGAGAAAGTGTTATTAGATCCTGTTGAGGTAGGATATGATTATATAGTAAATACCTTGGGGCAAGTACTTGTTAAAAGGGAGGAGCTAGTAGTCATCAATCCAGCTAAAATTGATGATTTTCTGACAACACCAGAGAATCATTATATAGGATATATAACCAAGATGTCTTTAGATGAGAGATTATTTCATCTAGATATGGTAGAATTCTTGACTCAGGATGATGAAGAAAGAGCAAAGGAATTAGGCATAGATATAAATCTTGATATGCCTTCAGGTTTTTATATCTATAATAGGGATACCTATCCTAGAGCTCTAGATGTGGCAGATGATACTGAATATTTTATATTGGATCAAAACCAGCTATCAAATCATATATCCATTACAAAAAAAGAGTTCATTGAGCATAATGAAAGCTTAGGCTATAATCCTCTATATCATGTATATACAAAGGACGGATATGTAACCAGAATTGAGGAACAATATATACCCTAGGTCAAAGTATATGCACATAATAACCTTACGAGAATAATTTATATTATATAATCAATTTTGGGAGGTTTTTGTATGGCAGAGATAAGAAGAATGTTTCCAGGAGGGAATACATCTCAGGGATTTTATTCACTTCATGATAATATAATTGGCAAAAATAAGAAGATTTTATATATATTGAAAGGCATGCCTGGAGGAGGAAAGTCATCTCTAATGAAAGAGATAGGAAGAAGGGCTACAAAAGAGGGCTATAGTGTAGAATATCACCATTGTCCATCAGATCCCAACTCCATAGATGGAGTCGTAGTTATTGAACTAGGAGTAGGAATTGTAGATGGCACTCCTCCACATTCAATAGATCCAAAATATCCAGGACTTACAGATAGGCTAGTAGATTTAACTAGATTTATTGATACCACAAAATTACAAGAATATGGTGGTGACATCAAAAATGCCAAATCCAATAACAAGATAGCATATAGGAAGGCTTTTAACTATTTTAGAGGTGCTAGATGTATATATGAAGAGATAGAAGACAGCAATAGAGGGTATGTAGATATTAGAAAGAAAAATGATGCAGTTAGAGAATTTTCAAAGGAGATATTTGAAACACAAGCGAGAGAAGTGGAGAATAGAGGATTTGTAGTTAGGAGATTGTTTTCTGCTGCTTACACTCCAGAGGGGTATGTGGACTATACTGAACATATCATAAGAGGTGTTGGGAAGATATATTATATATCTGGGGATATAGGAACTGGAAAATCAGAATTTCTTCATGGAATCATGGAGGAGACAATCCTTAGAAATTACCATATAGAAATATATCATGACCCATTGATTCCAGAGAGGATAGAATCTGTCTTTATACCAGAGATTGATACTATAATTTCGTCTAATATATCAATCAAAGGATTTTCTAACCATATATTAGACTTTAATGATTTCTTTGACAACAGTCATATAGAACAGGAAGACTATGGAATATATAGAGAACTCATGGATCGGGGAATAGGTTCTTTAAAAATTGCCAAGAAAAATCATTCTATATTGGAGAATATATACAAAACAACAGTCAACTATGAAGGGATAAATATGGAAAGAGAAAAGATATGGAAGGAAATAGAAAAGGTTAGGTAATCCTAACCTTTTAAATGTCTCTTAATTTCAGAATAGAACATCTTTAGCATAGTATCTAATAGTACTGGAGATGAACTGCCTTGAATAGTCTGAGAATTGCCGCCTCCTTTGACAATTATCTTTTGGGATATATGATTAAATATCTTCTGTAGATCTAGATCTAAATCATTACTTCTACTGACTAAGAATTGAGAAGAAGGTTCATTGGTAAGGACATAGATTTGAATTAACTTATCTTTATGATTTAGATATGAAGCTATAGATCCTATTTCTTTAATAGATACGTCTTTTAGTTCTTTTATTATATATCTAATTCCATCTTGAATCTTTCCATCGTTAAAATACGACTCTCCCTTATACATGTAGAGTTCTTTTCTTAGCTCTTTGTTTTCCTTCTCTAAGGACTCTTTTTCCAGAGAAAATCCCTTTATTTTATTTAGGATATCCTTAGGATTAGATGATAGAAATTGAGCCATATCCTCAATATATAAACTTTTCCAGTGATAATCTTGTAAAGCTCTAGAACCACAGAGAAAGATTATACGTGTATTTTCCTTGTGCTTTTTCCAGTTTAATATCTTTATGAGACCTATTTCCCCAGTATGATATACATGGGTACCGCAACATGGAGTATAATCCAATCCATCTATCTCTATAACTCTTATTTCTTCTTGATTTTTTGGTATATGGAAATCAAGGGGCTCTTTTAGTTCTTTTCTATTAATCATATAGGATAATACTCTAAAATTAGATTGTATAATCTTATTAGCTAAGAATTCTGCCTTTCTAATCTCATCTCCTGTTATCTGAGATCTTGTAATATCAATATATGTGTATTCTTTTCCTATATGAAATCCTATGGTATTGGCGTTGAACAGGCTATAGAAGCAGGAAGATAGCAGATGTTGCCCTGTGTGTTGTTGCATTAGGTCAAATCTATTATTCCAGTCAATAGACAAGAGGATTCTATTGTTTTTTATATCTTTATCTACTACGTGGATTATACCATCACCATCTTCAAAGACGTCTAGAACCTCTATTTGATTTATAGTTCCCTTATCTCTAGGTTGTCCCCCAGACATATGAGGGTAGAATATAGTTCTATCAAGCTTTAAGTAATATCTATTGTCTTTAAATTTTTTTTCAAGAATATTAGCTTCAGTTTCTTTTAAATATGGATTTTCATAATAGTATTTAAAAGTCAACTATACCACCAGACCTTTCATCTCGTTCAATTTAGCCTTTATAGTTGTTAAAAAGGCTAGATATTAATGAATATATGTTATAATTAAGATAATATCAAAATTCGTGTGGATTTGCCATCATATAATCCATAATAAATAGAATGTAGGTGGTTTATATATGGACAGGCCATTTTTTATATTGGCTATAGCCTTGATGATGGGAATTTTATTCTCTTTTTATTTCAATATAGGCCTATTTACAATACTTCTTTGTATATTTATATTCATTCTGATTATATTGTACAATATAGCAGGAGAAAGCACAAACTCCACTGGGATAATTCTCCTATTTTTTGCATTGGGAATATTATTATATAATATAAATGACAGTAGCGCTTTGAGAGATGGTATAGATAATCGTATGAAATATAGAGGAACTATAATAGATGTTTTAAATAAGGATGAAGAGCAGAGCAGATATATGGTATTAGTCGATGAAATGGAAGGAAAAAAGATACCTAAGGAGAAATTAATACTAAAGATCATTGGGAAAGATACCTTTGAAATAGGAGAGAGAATAGAATTTACTGGCAAAACGAGGATTCCTCCAAGAAATACCAATCCCAAGTTGTTTAACTATAGACTGAATCTGATGACTGAAAAAGTCTTTGTCATCATGACTATTAAAGAAGATGCAATATCTTCCATAGAACAGGGAATGTCAAAATATAGATATGAGATAAAGAGAAAATCTATAGAAAAAATAGAGGAGCTTTTTCATAGATATTTAGATGAGGAAAATAGTTCTATCATAAAGAGCATAATGCTGGGGAAATCTACCTATTTAGAAGATGAGGTCATATCTATATATAGGGGAATGGGTTTAGCTCATATACTGGCAGTATCTGGACTTCATATTGGAATCATATCTGGTTTCTTTATGTTTGTATTTTCACATCTAGGAATAAAGAAAAGAAACAGTGTGGCCATTGTACTATCTATGTTATGGATATATGGGTATATAATAGGATTTCCACCATCTATATTGAGGGCAAATATAATGCTCTGTCTATTATACTATTCCCAATTGATCTATAAGCCATATGATTCCATCAATATATTGAGTTTTGCAGGATTTGTACTTATGCTCATAAATCCATATTATCTATTTAATATTGGATTTCAACTATCGTTTTTAGCTACTCTATCTATACTGATTTTAAGCCCTAAGATAGAGCATATATTTTATCCTCACAAGAACTATATGACTAGAAGTATATCTACGATTTTAGGAGTTCTAGTAGGTATCTTTCCTATTCAGATATATTATTTCAATGGGGTCAGTCTAATGGGGATTTTAGCAAATATATTGATAGTGCCTATACTATCCATATCTTTAATCTTAAGTTTTTTAATGTTGATATTTGACTTTGCTTCTATAGGTATAAATAGTATAATAGGACCAGTGCTTAATTTCATTTTGAGTTTTCAATTTAATGTACTTAGACATCTATCTAGTATAGGATATGGAATGATAAAATTTCCTTCACCTGAAGTGATTACGATTATATGGACTTATATAATTATAGGAATTATATTTAAAATTATTGATATATCTAAGCTGAAAAGATCTACAAATAAGATCATCTTAGTCTATCTATCAATGATACTTGTACATAATCTATATATATCCTTTTACCAGCCTCAGATAGAACTTCATTTTATAGATGTAGGACAAGGAGATTCGCTATTGATTAGAGGTAGGGGAAAAGACTATTTGATAGATACAGGAGGGAGTATCTTTGGAGATTTTGACATTGGAGAAAATATAACTCTTCCATATCTGGAAAAACTAGGAGTAAGGAAGCTAGATGCAGTTTTTATAACTCATTTTGATGAGGATCATAGTCAAGGTTTAGAGGCCTTGATCCCTAATATACCTATAGATATTATATTTAGCAGCTATATTCCAGTAGACAACAATACATATGAGATGATAGTCAAAGACTCAGTACCATTTTCTGTTTTAAGAAAAGGAGATAGACTAGCCTTAGATAGGGATATGAACATGGAGATAATATGGCCCGATAAGGATATAGGGAACAATCATAGTCCTAATAATCTATCTCTAGTATCAATACTAAATATAGGTAGATATAAGGTACTACTATGTGGAGATATAGAAGAAGATGGAGAGTATTCAATCTCCAAGGAGTTTAATACTGAAGTAGATATTATAAAAGTTCCCCACCATGGGAGCAAGACTTCATCAACAGAAGAGTTTTTAAAAGTATCAAGACCCAAGATAGGTATCATATCTGTAGGGAGGAATAATATCTATGGACATCCAAATGAAGAGGTGTTGAATAGATATATTGATTTCAATACCCAATTATATAGGACAGATGAAATGGGAATGATAAAGATTATATTTCAAAGAGATAACTATAGGATAAGCACCTTTTTAGATAATGGAGAACGAGAAAAGATAAAATTTTATATATTTGTATATGAAAACATGGAGATGATAATCTTCTATGTATTATACTATATGTCAATATATATGGTATTAAGAAATAGATATAAAGAGGGGGGAAATCCATTTGAACTATGCTGAATTTCAAGAGAAGATAAAGAAAGATAAGTTAGATTCTGTATATTTATTTTGGGGACAAGAAGAATATCTCATGAATATGACCATGGATAAATTGAAGGAGAGATATATAGAGGATAGCTTTGAGGCTATAAATTATATTAGGATAGATGGTAAGATTTCTGGATTTCAGGATTTAGTAGATGCTTGTGAAACATTGCCCTTTATGTCAGATAAAAAAATTATACTTCTTAATGATATTTATGAATTTATGGATAATCTATTAGATAGAGAAGAGGAGAGATTCTATAAATATATGGATGAATTGGGAGATTTTATATGTCTAATACTCATGGATAATACTTTGTCCATAAGTAGAAATAAAAAGACATATAGATATTTCAATAAAAGGGGAAGAGTCGTAGATTTTTCTAAGCTGATAGGAAAAGAACTCAAGGGATGGATAGAAGATATACTAAAAAAACATGACAAGATGATGAACTATTCGACTATAAACTACTTTATTCAAAGAAGCTCCTATAGTAGTAAAGATGCAGATAGAGATCTATTTGATTTAGAAAATGAAATATTAAAGATAATTGATCATTCAAAGAATAGGGAAATATCCAAGGATGATATAGATAAGGTATTGATTAGAGCCATAGACACAAATATATTTAAGCTATTAGATGCAATCAACATAGGTTCTGCAGAGGATGCTCTAAGAAATTTCAACTATATGTATATGTCCAAGGAACCAATACTTAAAATATTATATATGATTAATAGACAGTTCAGATTGATTTTGGAATATAAACTCTATAGAGATAAGGGTTATGGTGGTAAAAAGGTACAGGATAAACTTCAGATAAAGAACTATGAGTTTGGGAAGATAAAGACTCAGGCAGGTAGATTTAGTATAGATAGACTAGAGGAGATTATGAAGGAACTACTAAATATAGATATTCAGCTTAAGACAACTACTACAGATGAGAGACTATTGATAGAGATGCTGTTGGTAAAAATATGTAATAAATAAAACTTCGGATATCCGAAGTTTTATTTACATAGCTTTGTTTAATTTTTTAGTTAGCTTACTAACATTTCTAGAAGCAGCATTCTTATGGATGATATTCTTGTGTGTAGCCTTTTTTAGCTTTTTATCTATAACTTTAATCAATTCTTTAGCTTCTTCAATATTTCCCATATCTATAGCATTATCAAACCTTTTAATAAATGTCTTTATCTCTGACTTCTTATGTTTATTTGCAGCAGTTCTATGCTTTGTAGTTCTAATACTCTTTTTAGCAGCTTTTATATTTGCCAATATATTCACCTCCCATTGATCTAACAAAAGATATTTTACCATGATAGTGGCTATAATGCAAGGGATAAATAACAATATAGATGGTTAAAATTATTAAGTAAGATAAAATAATCAGATAGATGAGGTGATAATATGAAACATATTTTTACAGATCTGGCCATAGAAAATAGGGAAATATATAGACCAGGAACAAATAGAGAGATAGAAGGTGTTTCTGTAGATGTAAAAGAAGAAAAAAATTATTCCATAACTACTGTAGATGTATTGGATGAACATGGAAGTAATATGATTCAAAAGCCAATAGGAAAGTATATAACCATAGATGTGCCAAATTTAGATAAAACTGATGAGGATTTAAAGGATGAAATAAGTATAGTACTATCCAAAGAAATAAAATCTATGACTGAAAGATATAAAAAGGATAAAATATTGATAATAGGTCTTGGCAATTGGAATATAAGTTCAGACTCACTAGGTCCAAAGGTCATAGAAAGAGTATTGGTAACTAGGCAGTTCTTTGTAAATTATAACAAAGAATATGATGAAAGCATGGCAAATGTTGCAGCAATGTCACCAGGTGTAATGGGATTGACAGGTATAGAGACAATTGATATAGTCAAAGGTATCGTAGATAAAATAAAACCTGATCTTGTTATAGCAGTAGATGCACTATCTTCACGAAAGATGAATCGTGTAAGTACCACTGTACAGATATCAGATACTGGAATCAATCCAGGAAGTGGAATTGGAAATAACAGGGGAAGCCTATCCAAGGAGACAGTAGGAGTTCCTGTAATAGCAATTGGAGTTCCAACTGTTGTAAATGCAGCAACTTTGGCTAGTGATACCATAGATTTGATAATTAATGTTTTGAAACAAGAGGCAGAGATAGGCAAAGAGTTTTACGAACTACTGGCAAAATTGTCAGAACAAGAGAAATATGCTTTAATAGAAGAGGTATTAGATCCATTTGTGGGAAATGTAGTTGTAACCCCCAAAGACATAGATGTAATAATAAATGATCTGTCCATAATAGTAGCCAATGGCCTCAATATGGCATTACACCCTGGAATTGATCTATCAGATGTAAATAGATATATAAGATAAGAACATAAGATATCATATATTTTACCCTCTCTGAATATATATTTTTATAATATGGAATTTATCCATGTGGAATAAACAGGGAGTGTAAAATATGAGAAAAAACAACAAAAGTACCTACTTGATCTTGGCGTTGATTAGCTTGATAATCTTCAATTTAGGATCTGCAGCCATTCAATTAAGTAGAAGCAATATACAATCTTTTGACCTTAAAAAAATAAAGATAAAAGATTTAGTTTTAGAAGTATTTAATCTAGCTCCTGAGAATAGGACAAATATTCTACGTAAAAATGGGGAAATTATAGATGAAGAGGATGAGGGTACTGGGTATATAAAGGATTTCATAATTATTGATAGAATTGAGGAATATGAGGATCTAATAATAGTTAGGGATTCTACGGGTAAGGGTTCTATTGAAAATATACCAGAACCATTAAATATACCCAAGATAGGCTTTGATAGAGAAAAACCATATATATTTTTGTATCACACCCATGCTACAGAAGGCTATGGTCCATTTGAAGATAATTCCTATTATACAACAGACAATAGCAAGAATGTAGTCAATATAGGAAATACTATTTCAAAGGTTTTAGAGGCAAAAGGACATAAGGTAAGACATGAGACTATGCATCATGACAGACCATCATTTAATCAGTCATATTCTCGCTCCTTAAATACATTGAAGAAGGTTAAAGGAGAGGAGCAAAATTTGAGATTCTTTTTCGACATTCACAGAGATGGAATTGAAAGAGAATCTCCCTACTACGAATCCTTTCGTGCTAAGTCTAAAATCAAGATTGATGGAGTAGATGTGGCTACTTTTTCCATGGTCATAGGGCCTAATACTCCAAACTATGATCAGGTACTAGCCTTTGCTAAATATATAAAGGTGGTCTCAGACTCCCTATATCCAGGACTATGTAAGGGTATAATAATAAAACCAATAGGCAAATACAATCTATTTATATCAGATTATGCGTCTTTGATGGAGATAGGAAGTAATCTAAATACAGTTAGTGAAGCAAATGAATGTGGTAAATTAGTTGGAGAAATTTTGGATATTGTAATAAGAAGTATAGAAGAATAGACTTTTAAATAAAAAGGAGAAATGTTATAATAGATTAGCAGTTGATAGATTAGGAGGTTTTCACTTTGGAAGATAAAAATAAGGAAAATAATACAAATGAAACTATGGAATGGATAAGAAGTATAATAATAGCCATTGCAGTAGCTATATTCATAAAGACATTTATATTTAATTCAACATATGTCTTGGGAAATTCTATGTATCCAACATTATATGAGAAAGATAGACTATTTTCAATAAAAGTACCTTTGTATTTTAAAGGACCATCAAGGGGAGATGTGGTAGTACTTAAAGCACCTGATAGCAATAAAAAAGATTATATAAAAAGGGTCATTGGAGTAGCAGGTGATACAGTTGAGATAATAGATGGAAAGGTCTATCTCAATGGAGAATTACTGAAAGAGGACTATATAGAGGAAAATAGCTATACCCTTGTATATGATAAAGATACTTGGCTAGTACCTGAAGGTGAGGTATTTGTCTTAGGAGATAATAGGGGTGAAGGAGCTAGTAAGGATAGTAGGTATTTTGGATGTGTATCCATAGATTCTATAAAGGGAATCACAGGATTCAGATATTTTCCAATAAATAAAAGGTTTGGTAAAATTAAATAGAATATTTTTCCAAGTTTCTGGACATCCTAATCTTGGTGATGAAAATGGGAGTAAGGATGGAAAGGTATAGGGAGATAAGACGGCATAGAAGATTGAAGAGATTTAAATTTATAATAATCTTATCTCTATTTATCTTAATGGGATTTGGTTTAAGTATAGTCAATGATACTATGAGACAGTTGAATATACTAGAGGATACTGAGATATTTCATTTTGACTATAAAAGTAGTATTCTAGACATTTTAGGCAAGACCTATATTATAGATATAAAAGTATTAAAAGATTTTTTCAAGGCCAGAATAACTGGTCTTTTGTTTTACATAGATTGTTTTTTTTGTTATAATTAGTTATAGTTTGAATCTTCAAAGGAGGAAAGTATAAATACATGTATAATATAGCTCAAAAAAATATTAGGAATTTTTCCATAATAGCTCATATAGATCATGGTAAATCTACCCTAGCAGATAGGCTTATTGAAAAGACAGGAATGTTGACATCAAGAGAGATGCAGTCTCAGGTTTTGGACAATATGGATTTAGAAAGGGAAAGAGGCATAACTATAAAGTTAAAAGCTGTAAGACTTATGTATAAGGCCAGAGATGGAGAGGACTACATATTAAATCTAATAGATACTCCAGGGCATGTGGATTTTAATTATGAGGTTTCCAGATCCCTTGCAGCCTGTGAAGGTGCGATACTAATAGTAGATGCTTCTCAAGGTATAGAAGCTCAGACATTGGCCAATGTGTATTTAGCATTGGAACAGGATTTAGAGATAATACCAGTAATAAATAAGATTGATTTGCCTAGTGCAAGACCTGAAGAAGTAAAAGGAGAAATTGAAGATGTCATAGGAATAGACTGTGAAGATGTGCCACTTATATCTGCTAAGGAGGGTCTAAATATCGAAGATGTACTAGAGGCCATAGTCAACAAAGTACCAGCCCCATCTGGAGACTCAGATGCCCCATTAAAGGCTTTGATATTTGACTCATATTATGATAGCTATAAAGGTGTAATATGCTATATCAGAGTCTTTGAAG
Organism: Varibaculum timonense; assembly: GCA_902386935.1. Lineage (GTDB taxonomy): Bacteria > Bacillota > Clostridia > Tissierellales > Tissierellaceae > CABMKH01. The sequence goes on along the minus strand of CABMKH010000005.1, from coordinate 1,564,648 downwards.
GTACTATAAAACCTGGAATGAGAATAAAGATGATGGCAACGGACAAGGATTTTGAAGTAGTAGAAGTCGGCATAAATACATCAAAGCATATGACATTAGATAAGCTTCAAGCTGGAGATGTAGGTTTTGTAACTGCTAGTATAAAAAATGTAAAAGAAGCAACTGTAGGAGATACTATTACGGACTATGACAATCCTACAGCTATGCCATTACCAGGTTATAAAGAAGTAGTTCCAATGGTATACTGTGGAATCTATCCAGCAGAGGGAGAAGATTTTAACTCTGTTAGAGAGGCTTTAGAAAAGTTACAGGTAAATGATGCGGCTTTAGTATTTGAAGCAGAATCATCAGCGGCTTTAGGCTTTGGATTTAGATGTGGTTTTTTGGGACTACTTCATATGGAAATAATACAAGAAAGATTAGATAGGGAATTTGACCTAAATATTATAGCTACAGCACCAAGTGTTATATATAAGGTTCATCTAAAGGATGGGGAAAATATAGAGATACAAAACCCTACTAATATGCCACCTGTAGCTGAAATCGAACATATGGAGGAACCAATTGTAACAGCCTCCATTATGACACCTACAGAATATGTAGGCACTATAATGGAATTGTGTCAAAACAAAAGGGGAAGTTTTTTAAATATGGAATATCTTGAAGAAACAAGAGTAGTCATGCACTATGAACTTCCACTAAATGAGGTAATATATGATTTTTTTGATGCGTTAAAGTCTCGAACTAGAGGATATGCATCCTTAGACTATGAGCTAAAGGGATATGTACCATCTGAATTAGTTAAAATGGATATATTGATAAACGGGGAAATGGTAGATGCCTTCTCTCTAATAGTACATGAAGAAAAGGCATATGAAAGAGGTAGGAGTATTGTAGAGAGACTCAAAGACGTAATACCAAGGCATCAATTTGCAGTTCCTATACAAGCAGCTATTGGCTCCAAGATCATAGCTAGAGAAACGATTAGAGCATTGAGAAAAGATGTCTTAGCAAAGTGCTATGGTGGAGATATTTCTAGGAAAAAGAAATTGTTGGAGAAACAAAAAGAAGGTAAGAAGAGAATGAGGCAGATAGGAGCAGTAGAAGTGCCCCAAGAAGCATTTCTAACTGTTTTAAAATATGATGAGAAATAATGCACACAGATGTGTGCATTTTGTCCAGTATTAGGAGGAAATATGAAAGGCATAGGGCTATATATTCACATTCCATTTTGTAAAAAAAAGTGCTTTTATTGTGATTTTACATCTATGGCAGGTAGATATGATTTAGTAGAGAGATATATTGATTATTTAATCATGGAAATCTCTCTATATAAGGATAGAATAGGAGATTGTCCAATAGAGACAATATTCATAGGAGGAGGTACTCCATCCTCTATAGATGATGTGTATATAAAGAGGGTATTAGATTATATATATGATAACTTTAACACTAACTATCTTAAAGAAATTAGTATAGAGGCAAATCCTGGAACTCTGACACTGGAAAAGGCCAGTGCATATAGAGAGTCCAAAATAGATAGGATAAGTTTAGGCTTGCAGACTACTCAAGATGAGATGCTGAAAGATATTGGTAGAATTCATAGGGTCGATGACTTCTATCGATCATACAATATATTGAAAGAGTGTGGATTTGATAATATAAATGTGGATCTTATATTTGGACTTCCAAATCAGGCTTTGAAAGATGTAATTGGGGATTTGGAAGTTGTAACTAGTTTAGAAATTCCTCATATATCCTATTATAGTCTAATAGTTGAACCTGACACACCTATGTATGAGTGGCATAGGAATGGAAGATTGAACTTACCAGATGAAGACACTGAGAGGTTGATGTATCATAAGGGAATTGAGTTTTTAAAGAGTAGAGGATATGAGCATTATGAGATTTCTAATTTTGCCAAAAAAGGATATCAGTGCAAGCACAATATCTTATACTGGAAGGTTGAACCATATGTAGGAGTAGGACTTGGAAGTCACTCAAATATATATGGGAAGAGATATTGGAATACATCTAAATTTGATGTTTATTTTAAACAATTAGATGAAGGTTTAATGCCTACTTCTGGAGAAGAGATTATCCACAGGGGTATGGAGATGGCAGAATACTGTATTTTAGGGTTGAGGTTAATTGATGGTATAGATATAGGAAAGTTTAAAGACAGATTTGGCTCTAGTATATATGATATATATGGGGAACAGATTTTAAAACATAGTAAGAATAAACTCTTGAGGGAAAAAAGTGGAAAGATAGCTCTCACAAGAAAGGGTTTGGATTTGGCAAATTTAGTTGAAGTGGATTTTTTCCCTTGAAGGTATTGACAAAATCAATAATAAATGGTAACTTATAGATATGATATTTAGCACTCAACATGAAAGAGTGCTAACAAGCATCCAAGGTATAGATATTCGAGGTGAAGATCATGTTGGATGAGAGAAAATTAAAGGTGTTGTATGCCATAATAAATGGATATATAAACAGTGCAGAACCTGTTGGATCTAGGACTATTTCAAAACAATATGATTTAGGAGTGAGTTCTGCTACAATAAGGAATGAGATGTCTGATTTAGAAGAACTGGGATATTTAAGTAAACCCCATTCATCTGCAGGTAGAGTTCCATCAGATAAGGCGTATCGACTATATGTAGATGGGCTTTTAAAACATGATAAATCACAAATTGATGAAGGAATCAATAATCAAATACGCGATATACTATTAAGGGAACAATGGGAAATAGAGGAGTTGATTCAAAACTCCGCTAAGGTTTTATCTGCCATAACTAGCTATACAGCTCTTGTAGCTTCACCAAAGATGAAAGCTAGTAGGGTCAAACATATTCAGCTAGTTCCTATAGATGATATTCGGGTATTGATGGTAATGGTATGTGATACTGGAATAGTTAAAAATTCCATATATAAACCTGAAAGCCCTGTTTCTTCAGAGCAATTGAATGTAATTTCTAATTTTTTAGATTATAAGCTGAAAGGTCTATCTATAGATGAGATACTTTCTGAACTAGATAATGATATATTTCATGAACTCTATGAGATGAGGGATATTCTAGAAAGTTTGATTCCAACTATAAGTAGCTCTATTGAAGATTTGGTATCCATAGATTTATATTTTGATGGTATAACTAAGATTTTAAATTTTCCTGAATACAAGGATATAGATAAAGCTAAAGAATTTATATCATTTGTGGAGAATAAAAATTTAATGTTAGATATTTTATCTAAGACATCTTCCTCTGATGATATTGATATAATCATAGGAAGTGAAAATATATATGCTCCAATCAAGGATATAAGTTTAATTACTGCAACCTACAAGATTAGGGGAAAGACTATTGGTAAAGTAGGTTTAATTGGTCCTACAAGGATGGATTATTTAAATTTAATTAGAACTATTAAGATATTTTCTACAAATATAACAGAGTTGCTGAATTTATTGGCAAGGGATAATGAATATAGTAAATAATTAGATATGGGGTGAAGGGATGGAAGTAAACAAAGATATCGGAAATGAAAGAGAGGATTTTGATGAGAAATCTGAACAAGTAATTGAAGATGTAGATGAAACAGCCTCAGAACATGAGGATGAAATTGAAGAGTTAAACTCAAAACTATTAAGACTTCAAGCAGACTTTATCAATTATCGAAAGAGAAGCGAGAGAGAAAGAGAAGGATTAATAGATTATGGCATGGAGACTATTATCTGTGGGCTATTACCTATTCTTGATAACTTTGAAAGAGCATTAGATAGTGAAGTTGACAGAGATAATAGTTTCTATCAGGGTATCGAGATGATCCAGAGCCAGTTAATAGAATTTTTAAAGAGCAATGGAGTCAAGGAGATAGATGCACTAAATAAGCCCTTTGATCCAAACTACCATCATGCAGTTCTCATGGAAGAATCAGAAGATGCTGATGAAGGAACTGTAATAGGTGTTTTACAAAAGGGATATGAATTCAAGGAAAAAGTCATACGACCATCCATGGTTAGGGTCGCACAATAATAATTAGGGAGGAATTTAAATGGGAAAAATAATAGGAATTGACCTAGGTACTACCAACTCTGCTGTAGCAGTTATGGAAGGTGGAGAGCCTATAATAATACCAAATGTGGAAGGAAATAGAACTACCCCATCGGTAATTGCATTTACAAAGGAAGGGGAAAGACTAGTAGGAGAAACTGCAAAGAGACAGGCAATAACAAATCCAGATAGAACTATTCAATCTATAAAGAGGAAGATGGGTAGTGATTATAAAAAAGAAATAGATGGAAAAAACTATTCTCCTCAAGAACTATCTGCAATGATACTACAAAAGATCAAGATGGACGCAGAAAGCTATCTAGGAGAGACGATTACAGAAGCTGTAATAACAGTTCCTGCATATTTTACAGATAGTCAAAGACAAGCAACTAAAGATGCTGGAAAGATAGCAGGTCTAGAAGTCAAAAGGATAATAAACGAACCTACAGCAGCAGCCTTAGCCTATGGAATGGATAAGGAAGATGGACAACACAAGATAATGGTATTTGACTTAGGTGGTGGTACCTTTGACGTATCAATACTAGAATTGGGAGATGGAGTATTCGAAGTATTGTCCACTAGAGGAAACAACAATTTAGGTGGAGATGACTTTGATAATGTCTTAATTGAATATATAAATAGTGAATTCAAAAAGGAAAATGGAGTAGATTTAACCAGTGACAAGATGAGTTTGCAAAGGTTAAAAGAAGCTGCAGAAAAGGCTAAGAAGGAATTATCTACAACAGTATCTACAAATATCAATCTACCTTTTATAACAGCAACACAGTCAGGACCACTACATTTGAATATGGATGTTTCAAGAGCTAAATTTGAGGAGTTGAGTTCTCATCTTGTAGAAAAAACTATAGAGCCTGTAAAATTAGCTATTAAGGATGCAAACCTACAGCCTTCAGATATAGAAAAGGTAATCTTAGTGGGAGGTTCTACAAGAATTCCTGCAGTACAGGCAGCTGTTAAAAATATAGTTGGAAAAGAACCACAAAAAGATATAAACCCAGATGAATGTGTAGCATTAGGTGCTGCTATCCAAGGCGGTGTCTTAAGTGGAGAGGTTAAGGATTTACTATTATTGGATGTAACACCACTTTCTCTAGGAATTGAAACATTAGGCGGAGTTACTACTAGATTGATTGAAAGAAATACCACAATACCAACTAAAAAATCACAGGTATTCACTACAGCAGCTGACCAACAGACATCAGTTGATATTCATGTGTTACAAGGTGAAAGACAGATGGCTACAGACAATACAACACTGGGAAGATTTCAATTAACTGGAATTCCACCAGCACCAAGGGGAATACCACAAATTGAAGTAACCTTTGATATAGATGCAAATGGTATAGTAAATGTAAGTGCCAAGGATTTGGGTACAGGTAAAGAACAGAGGATTACTATAACAGCATCAACAAAACTATCAGATGATGAAATAGATAAGAAGGTTAAAGAAGCTGAGAGGTTTGCTGAAGAAGATAAGAAGAAAAAAGAAGCTATTGAAGTAAGGAATAATGGGGATTCCATAGTATATCAGACTGAAAAAACTCTTGGAGAACTAGGAGATAAGATATCAGGAGATGAAAAGGCACAAGTAGAATCTAAATTAGAAGAATTGAAAAAAGCTCTCGAAGGTGACGATATAGACGCAATAAAGAACAAGACAGAGGAGCTTACTCAAGCATTCTACAAGATTTCTGAAAATCTATATAAAGATATGAACCAAGGGGCTACAGAAGATGATAGCCATGGTGGAGATGATGTAGTAGATGGAGACTATGAAGTAGTGGATGAAGATTAGTTTAAATTCAAAGCTAAATCTATAGATTTAGCTTTGAATTTTGTAGTTACATACAAATTAAGGTAGGTGAATTATTTGAAGGATCTATATGAAGTATTGAATGTAAATAGAGATGCAACCCAAGATGAGATTAAAAGTGCATATAGAAAATTAGCAAAGAAATATCATCCTGATTTAAATCCAGATGACAAAGAAGCAGAACAGAAATTTAAAGAAGTAAATGCTGCCTATGAGGTTTTAAGTGATGCAGATAAGAGAAGTAAATATGATAGATTTGGTCATGCTGGAGTAGATCCCCAAGCGGGAGCTAATGGTTATGGCTATGGAGGATTTGAGGATATATTTGGGGATATCTTTGACATATTTGGTGGTGGATTTGGAAGAACAGGAGGATTTTCTCAAAGAAGTAGGAGAAATGGTCCTGTAAGAGGTGCTGATCTGAGATATGATTTAAATATAGATTTTAAAGATGCAGTATTTGGTACAGAAAAAGAAATCCAGATAAGGAGAATGGAAGAGTGCTCCACTTGTAATGGAGATGGTACAAAACCAGGAACACATAAGGAGACATGTTCAAACTGTAATGGAACAGGAGAGGTTCGCTATGCTCAGCAGACGCCACTGGGACAATTTGTAAGAGTGGGAACATGTGATGTATGTCAGGGTACAGGGGAAATTATAAAGGAAAAATGCCCTACTTGTGGTGGGTCAGGAAGAGAGGCCAAGACCAAAAGGATATTAGTAAAGGTTCCAGCAGGGGTAGACAATGGCTCTATAATATCCTTGAGAGGCGAAGGGGAGGGTGGACAGAGAGGTGGTCCATCGGGAGATCTCTATGTATATATAAATGTAAATGAAGATGCAATATTCAAAAGACAAGGAAATGATATATATTTAAATATACCGATCTCCTTTACTGAAGCAGCATTAGGTGCAGAGATAGAAGTACCTACCCTTGAGGGAATAGAAAACTACAATATTCCAGCAGGAACTCAAACTGGTTCAGAGTTTAAATTAAAGGGTAAGGGTGTTCCAAATCTAAGAGGTGTAGGTAGAGGAAATCTATTTTTTACAGTAGATATTGAAGTTCCATCCAATTTAAATGAGAGGCAAAAGAAATTGCTCCTTGAATTTTCAAAGGAATCGGGAGAGATATACAAAGAACATAAAAAGGGTTTTTTTCAAAAAGTAAAGGATGCATTTAATTAGAGTCAATCACTTCATTAAGTGGTTGATTTTTTTATAGTGGAAATTAGCTGCATATTGGGATATAATTATTAGAGATTTAATAATAAGGATGTGTATATCAAATGAAGTGGACAGAAATCATGGTGATAACTTCATCAGAAAATGAGGATATAATATCTGATATCCTATATGAAGTGGGAGCAACAGGTCTAGCAATTGAAGATCCTAAGGATATCCTAGAATTATCTAAGGACAGTAGGGACTGGGATTTTGTGGACCCTAGTCTAATAGAATTGGATTTAGATAAGATATCCATCAAGGCATATTTTTCAGAGTCTCAGGATTTAGAACATATTATAGATTGCGTAAAAAAAGGGCTGGAAGGAATAGAATGTGAACTTGAGTTTAATGAAGTAGACGAAAAGGACTGGGCAGAATCTTGGAAGCAATACTATAAGCCAAGGAGAATAGGAGAGAAGATAGTAATAAAACCTACTTGGGAATCCATAGATGAGAAAGAAGGAGATCTAGTAATAGAACTAGACCCAGGAATGGCTTTTGGAACTGGGACCCATGAGACTACCATAATGTGCATAGAAGCATTGGAAAAATTTATACATGATGGAGACAAGGTATATGATATAGGTTGTGGCAGCGGAATACTCAGTATAGCTGCAGCCAAATTAGGGGCATCTAATGTTGTAGCTGTAGACTTGGATCCTACCTGCATAAGAGTTTCAAATGAAAATATATTAAAGAATCAGGTAGAAGATAGGGTACAGGCAATTCAAGGTAATTTACTAGATGTAGTTGAAGACAAGGTGGATATAATAGTATCCAATATAATTGCTGAAATAATAGCTGGTATGGCAGTGGATTTAAGAGACTATCTAGTAGATGATGGTATATTTATTGCCTCGGGAATAATACTAGAAAAGATTAAATTAGTGGAAGAAGCTCTAATCGAAAATGGGTTTAAGTTAATAAAAACTCATGAGCTAGGAGAGTGGGCTTGTATTATAGCTAGGAAATAAAGGTGATAATATGCGTCGATTTTTTGTGGATTCAGAACAGATAGATGATAGAAAGATAAATATAATTGGGAAAGATGTAAAGCATATAAGAGATGTCCTTAGGCTAATAGAAGGAGATAGTATTGAAATTTCTTCAAATGGAATAAATCATGTATGTGTCATAGAAGAAATATTTAAGGATAAGATAGTAGTTTATATCTTAGAATCAATAACAGGTCAACATGAACCTTCTATCGAAGTCATACTATACCAAGCTATCGCCAAGGGAAATAAGATGGATCTTATAATACAAAAAGCTACAGAAATTGGAGTTAAGGAATTTCATATTGTATCTACTAATAGATCTATAGTAAAGATTTCAGATAAAAGGAAGGAAAACTTACGGATTGAACGCTTGTTATCAATTGCAGAAGAGGCAGCTAAACAATCTAAAAGAGACTATATTCCAAAGGTAGAGGGAATATATGATTTTGAACATATATTAAATATACTAAAGGATGAGGATAATATAATAGTAGCATATGAGGATGAAGAGAATATAGGTATGAAGGAGATACTAAAAGATATAAAAGGACATAGGATAAACTTAGTAATTGGTCCCGAAGGCGGGTTTGAAACCTATGAGATAGAGAAATTAAAGGATATTGGTGCCAATATAGTAAGTCTAGGACCTAGAATATTGAGGACTGAAACTGCTGGGTTAGTAGCATCTACTATGATTCTATATGAACTGGGGGATATGGGGGTGATATTGTGAAGAGAGTAGCATTCCATACTTTAGGCTGCAAAGTAAATCAATATGAAACAGAAGCTATGGAAAGACTATTTGAAGAAGATGATTATATGATAGTTAGTGAAGAGGAATTAGCAGATGTATATGTAATTAACACCTGTACTGTGACAAATCTATCTGACAGAAAGTCTAGACAGTTTATAAGAAGGGTAAAAAAGCTAAATGAAGATGCAATTGTGGCAGTTGTAGGTTGTTATTCCCAAGTTTCTCCAGATGAGGTGGCAGAGATAGAAGGAGTAGATGTCATAATAGGGACAAGTGACAGAAATAGGATAGTAGAATTATGTAAAATTGCAGAAACTGAAGGTAAAAAGATAAATATTGTAAGAGATATAAAAACCTATGACAATTTTGAAAATATGGAAGTAGATGATATAAAATCTAAAACAAGGGCATATATAAAAGTTCAAGATGGATGTAATCAATATTGTTCTTACTGTATAATTCCATATGCAAGGGGACCTATTAGAAGTAGAAATATAGAAGATATTATAGACGAAGTAATGGCATTATCCAAATCAGGATTTAAGGAATTGATTATTACAGGTATACATGTAGCCTCCTATGGGAAAGATTTAGGAGATATAGACTTAGGGAAATTGATATATGAGATTTCAAAGGTTGAAGGTATTGAGAGGATTAGACTTAGTTCAGTAGAGCCAAATTTAATTACCCATGAATTTATGGACATATTGACAAAGACCAATAAGGTGTGTCATCATTTCCATCTATCTTTACAAAGTGGATCTAATAGAATATTGAAGAAGATGAATAGAAAATATACAAGAGAAGAATATATGGATAAGGTAAGACTAATAAGAGGGTATATGCCTGATGCTGGGATTACTACTGATATAATAGTTGGATTTCCAGGTGAAACAGAACTTGACTTTAAAGAAACCATGGAATTTGTAAAGGAGATAGGATTTTCTAAAATTCATGTATTTAAGTATTCACCAAGAAAGGGAACACCAGCAGCCAAATATGATAATCAAGTTCATGGAAAAATAAAGAATAAGAGAAGCAGAGAACTAATTGCCTTAGGTGAAGCTTTGACAGAGGAGTTCAATAGTAGATTTATAGATAGATATATGGACATTTTATATGAGGAAGAGATAGATGGGTTTTATGAAGGATATACTTCAAATTATATAAGGGTGAAAACATCATCAAAAGATGATATAATAGGAGATATAGTTAAGACAAAGATCTTAGACAGAGAAAATGGAGCTTTACATGGAGAGATTAGGGGGTGGAATAATGGATAATTGTATATTCTGCAAGATAATTAATGGGAGTATTCCAAGTGATTTTGTCTATGAAGATGAAAAGGTGGTAGCATTTAAGGACATCAGTCCCCAAGCACCTGTCCACATACTTATAATTCCTAAAGAGCATATAGAATCTGTAGATGATATAGATGAGACAAATTCTCATATAATAGGACATATCTTTGAAGTTGCAGCTAAACTTGCAAATGAGATGGGTCTTGAAAAAGGATATAGAATAGTAAATAACTGCAAGGAACATGGTGGGCAAAGTGTGAATCACATACACTTTCACTTACTTGGAGGAAGGCAGTTATTGTGGCCAGCAGGCTAAAAATCAGTTGAAATAATAGTTATAATAATGTATAATGATTTAGTGAGAAATCTTAATCAATGTTATAGTATGTAGTACTCTGGTAGTTGAGAGGGGAGGGAGAAATACATGTCAGAAATAAAAGTAGGCGAAAATGAATCTCTTGATAATGCACTTAAAAGGTTTAAAAGACAGTGTGCACGTTCTGGTGTTTTAGGAGAAGCTAGAAAGAGAAGGCACTATGAAAAGCCAAGTGTAAAAAGGAAAAAGAAATCTGAAGCTGCAAGAAGAAAGAATCATTCAAGATATTAATTAGGAAGGTGAAACCATGTCCCTTAAAGATAAGCTTATGGAAGATCTGAAGTCTTCCATGAAAAACAAAGATACTATTAGAAAAAATACTATAACTATGGTTAGAGCTGCAATAAAACAAATAGAAGTAGATGAAAGAAGAGAAGTAGCAGACGAAGAAATAATCCAAATAATATCTAAACAATTGAAGGAAAAGAGAAATGTAATTGGAGACTTCAAAAAAGGTGGAAGAGAAGATCTAGTTGACATAACCAATAGAGAAATTGACATACTTTTGGAATACCTTCCCAAGCAACTTACAAGAGAAGAAGTTGAAAAGATAGTCATTGAAACTATAAAAGAGATAAATGCTAACTCTATGAAGGATATAGGAGCAGTAATGAAGGCTGTAATGCCAAAGGTAAAAGGCAGAACAGATGGAAACATAGTGAGTAGCATTGCAAAGGATATACTAAATTAACCTGGGGTACAACCCAGGTTTTTTAATAATTATATTTTACATTATTGGGTATTATTATATAATAAGAATAAGGATTTGGCCATTAATACAATAGAACATGGAGGTGCTGGATTGAAGAAGATAAAATTTATGCTATTCTTGATTATATTACTTACATTATCTAATATTTTTGTCTATGGAGAATCTAGTGGTGATGTATATGTAATACCTATAAAGGGTGAAATCAATAGAGCTACAAGAAATTTTGTAGTTGGAACTATAGATGGATTAAACAAAAAGAATGTAGAAGCTATAATATTAGATATAGATACCTATGGAGGACTCATTGATGAAGCAATAATGATAAAAGATGCTATTTTAGAAACTAATATTCCAACTATAGCTTTTGTAAATAATAAGGCGGAATCTGCAGGAGTTTTGATTACAGTAGCAGGAGAAAATATAGTTATGGCTCCTAATGGTACTATAGGCTCAGCAGAGACAATACCAAATACGGAAAAAGTACTATCTCTTTGGAGAGCAATACTTAGAGATACTGCACAGTATAGAAATAGAGATTCAAGTATAATAGAGGCCATGGCAGATAGGGATATTGAAATAGATGGTATCATAGAAAAAGGAAAGTTATTAAATTTAACTTCTCAGGAAGCACTAGAATATGGTATTGCTGATTATATTTCCAATGATTACAAAGATATACTAGCTAATTTTGGATTTAATAATACAAACATAGTTGAGAAACAAGAAGGATTTCAGATGAAATTGTCAAAATATATTTCCAATCCATATATCAGTAGCATCCTGTTAACCATAGCCTTTGTAGGGCTTATAGTAGAGATTATGACTCCAGGTTTTGGCCTCGGTGGAACCATAAGTATTATCGGATTTGGACTATATTTTGGAGGTAATATATTAGCTGGAAATTCCCATTGGACATCATTGGCTCTATTTGTTACTGGACTTATATTATTGGTTATTGAAGGCATAGTCCCAGGATTTGGTTTACCGGGGATAAGTGGCATTATATTCGTGTTAGTGGGTATAGTATTGGCCATGAATTCCTTTGGAGTAGCTCTATTATCTATGAGTGTAGCCATCATCATAACTACCATAGTAACTATGGTTTTATTTAAACTTGGTTTTAGAAGCAATCTATTAAATTCCATAGTATTGACAGCTAGGCATGAAGGGAAAGGAGGGTATATAGCTACAGATCACAATGAGGAGTATTTAAATAAGAAGGGAAAGACACTATCAGGATTACGTCCTAGCGGTTTTGTGGAAATAGAGGGTAAAAAAGTTGATGCACTATCTGATGAAGGGTATATACCTATAGATACACTAGTAGAAGTAGTTAGAATTGAAGGATCAAAAATATTTGTTAGGAGGGTTTAGAATATGGGTTCAAATTTATCAACGATGTTTACATTTGCCATTGCACTACTCATAATAATTTTCGTGATGCTATTCTTCACATTTGTACCAGTAGGATTATGGGTAACAGCGTTTTTCTCAGGAGTCAAGATTAAATTTTCTACACTTATGGGTATGAGACTTAGAAGAGTAGCTCCAAGTAGAATAGTAAATCCTATGATCAAGGCTACAAAGGCAGGTTTGAATTTGCATGTAGATGAGCTAGAGGCACATTATCTAGCAGGAGGTAATATAAACTCAGTAGTAGATGCTTTAATAGCTGCTCAAAGGGCAAATATTCCTATAGAATTTGAGAGGGCAGCTGCTATAGATCTAGCAGGTAGAAATGTATTAGAAGCAGTACAGGTAAGTGTAAACCCAAAGGTAATCGAAACACCACAGATTGCAGCAGTATCCAAAGATGGAATAGAAGTAGTAGCAAAAGCAAGGGTTACTGTAAGAGCTAATATTGAAAGACTAGTAGGTGGAGCTGGTGAAGAGACAATTATAGCTAGGGTAGGGGAAGGAATCGTAACTACTGTAGGTAGCTCTAATTCTCATAAGGATGTTTTGGAAAATCCAGATAGCATATCTAAGACAGTATTGAGTAAAGGACTAGACTCTGGAACAGCCTTTGAAATATTATCTATTGACATAGCAGATGTGGACGTAGGTAGAAATATAGGAGCTAGACTCCAAATGGACCAAGCAGAAGCTGATAAGCGAATAGCAGAGGCTAGAGCAGAAGAAAGAAGGGCAATGGCAGTTGCTAAGGAACAAGAGATGAAGGCAGAGGTACAGTCCATGAGAGCTAAAGTTGTAGAGGCTGAGGCAGAGGTTCCATTAGCACTGGCTACAGCTTTAAAGGATGGGAAGATGGGAGTTATGGATTACTATAATATGAAAAATATATTAGCTGATACTGACATGAGATCTTCTATATCCAAGTTGACAGACGAAGAGAAGAAAAAATAGGATGTGATTAGATGAATCCTTTAGTCTTTTTTGCTATTGCCATAATTATAGATTTGTTTCTAAAGAGTTCTAAAGATAAAAAGAAGATTGAGAAAGCTAGAAAAAAGAGAAATGAGCAGATTAAAAGGCAGCCAATAGAAAAAAAAGAAAGTATCATAACAGTTTTAAACAAAGAGCTTGAAAGGCGAATAGATAGATCTTTAGAGACAAGACCTAGTGATGAGAATGAAGTCAAAGACTTGAGAAACTCAAGAGAGGAAATTTCTAATAATATTATACACAATAAGGTATTAGATACTAAAAAGTATGATGGTTCTGAAATAGGTACTAAAAGAGATATAAGAGAAGATATATTGAGGGGAATTATATTTTCCGAAATATTATCTGAACCAAAAGGGAGACAACATATGAAGAGGAGCATGTAATTACATGCTTCTCTTCATGTGTAATAGTAATTTTATATATAGCATATTATTAGTAGGAGGGATTTGCATGAAAAAGAATATTGATGATTTTAAAATGACTCTTACTGATGCCCTTGAATTGCCTTTGGATATAGCATTGGATTTGCCGAAGATAACTATTTTAGGAGACAGGAAAATAGATATAGCAAATCACAGGGGGATTATAGAATACACTGAGGATTTAATTAGGATAAACAGCAAAATAGGTATAATAAAAATCCATGGAAATTCTATGATTATAAAGAATATCTTTTTGGAAGAGATTAATATAGATGGCAATATAGAAAAAATTGAAATAGTAGGCTAGGGGTGTATATATGCTAGCAATAAAGATATGGAATTATTTAAGGGGATATGTTATCATTAAAATTAATGGACTAAGTCTTGAAAGATTACTTAATCTTGCCTTAAATCACGAAGTATATCTATGGGATGTAAAGCGGATAGACAATACAGAGATAGAGGCTACAGTATCTCTAGTAGGTTATGAGGAGTTAGAGAAGATAGTTAGCAAGATGGGTTGTAGATTAGAAGTTTTATATAGTTCAGGTCTTCCTATTACGTGGCAAAAATTGAAGAAGAGAAAGATGCTAGGATTTGGTGCAGTGATCTTTATATGTATAATCACATTTTTATCATCTATTATTTGGGAAATAGATATAATAGGGGCTGAACAGATTCCTATAGATGAAATATTTAATGTGTTAGAAGCCAATGATATAAAAAAAGGTAAGTTCAAGAACAAGGTACAAGAAGAAGATATAAAGAAGATTTTATTAAATGAGTTTGAATATATTTCTTTTTTAGACGTTAAGATTCATGGAGTAAAGTTGACAGTTGAACTTAGGGAGTCAGATATTCCCATTGAAAAGGTAGATAGATCTTATCCTTGCAATATAGTGGCGAAGAAAAAAGGAGTTATTGTCAAAATAGTTGCTAAAAATGGAAAGGCCCTTGTGAAAAAAGGAGAGATTGTAGATGAGGGGACAGTTCTCATATCTGGAATTATACAGGGGGAGTTTGATGATAATGCTTATTCAGTTCATGCAGAAGGAGAGGTTCTGGCACGGACTAGATATACTTCAACAGTTGAGGAAGAAATTGTATCTATTGAAAGAGTCGAGACGGGGAATGTATATAAACAGACAGGACTAAAATTTAAGGATAAAGGAATAAAGTTTTTATCAGGAGATATTCCATATGAAGACTATATAGAAGAGGTTACAGAAAGAGATGTACTGGATTTTAGCTGGACAAAGTCAATATTTCCCTTAAAGATAGTCAAGTATACATTTAGAGAGGTAGAGACAGAGGAGATAAAGAGGGAAATGGACTTTCTCAAAAAGACAGCTCAACTTAAGGCAATAAAACTGATAAATGAACAATTGCCAGATGATGCAGAAATTATCTCCAAGGATGCTATATATACTTTGGGAGATAATATATTGAAGGTTCAAATAATAATTGAGATTATAGAGGATATATCAAAGATACAGATAATATCAAATTAGGAGGAAAAAATTTGACAGATAGTGTTAAGGAGAAGAGAATTCCCATAGAAAATAATGGAATTATAAGGGAAATCTTTGGAGAACTAGATGAAAATATAGATCTAATAGAGAATACACTGAACATCAAGATGAGTATGGGAGACAATAGTCTCGTACTATATGGAGAACAAGGCGATATAGATCTAGGAGAGAGATTGATCAATAATTTAATAGATATCATCAATATTCAGAAAAAACTGGATCAACAGGATTTAAGGTATGCAATTCAATCTGTGTTAAAGGGAGAAGACCATAGACTTAAGGAATTACTAAATGAAGTAATATGCATAAGTGCAAAGGGAAAGAGCATCAAACCTAAGACTTTAGGACAAAAGAGATATATAGATGCTATTAAGGGAAATGATATAGTCTTTGGAATTGGACCTGCAGGGACTGGAAAGACATATTTAGCCATGGCTATGGCAATCCAGGCCTTTAAAAATAAGCAGGTAAATAGAATAATATTGACTAGGCCTGCAGTGGAAGCTGGAGAAAGTTTAGGGTTTTTACCTGGAGATCTGCAGGAAAAGGTAGATCCATATTTGAGACCAGTATATGATGCATTGTTTGAAATCCTAGGGGCTGATAATTATGTTAGATATATGGAGAAGGGATTAATAGAAGTTGCTCCCCTAGCATATATGAGGGGGAGGACTCTAGATTCTTCATACATTATCTTAGATGAGGCACAGAATACAACTAATGAGCAGATGAAGATGTTTTTGACTAGATTAGGATTTGGATCCAAGGCTATAATAACAGGAGATATAACTCAGGTTGATTTACCTAAAGGAAAGCAATCAGGACTTAGAACCGTAGCAAAGATCTTAGATAATGTGAAGGGTATAGAGATGGTATATCTATCAAAGTTGGATATTGTAAGACATCCATTAGTTCACAGGATTATTGAGGCATATGAAAAATTTGAATATAGAGATATCTAATTTTTTATATATAAGATAATTATGGATAAGGGGGAGAAAAATGGAGGTCTATATAGATAATAGGCAATCTAAAGTTGAGATAGATAAAAATATATATGATATATTAGAAGATGTAGTAAGAGAATCTTTACTAGTGGAAGGAATGGACTTAGATTATGAAGTGTCAATTTCTTTTGTAGATAATAAAGAGATAAAACAATTGAACAGTCAATATAGAGGTGTGGATAGAGAGACAGATGTATTGTCATTTCCAATAGATGAAGATTTAGGTGTTCCCATTCCGTTATTGGGAGATATCATAATCTCTATGGAAAAGGCTATAGAACAATCAGAAGAATATGGACATAGTCTAATAAGAGAATTGGCCTATTTGGCTACTCATAGTATGTTTCATCTTATGGGATATGATCATCTAGAAGATGAAGATAAAAGAGAGATGAGAAAAAGAGAGAAACAGGTAATGAAAAATTTAGGAATATTTAAAGGAAATAAAGGGGAGTAAGTACCATGAGACGAAGCATAATTGATAGTTTTAATTATGCAGTATCTGGAATAATAGCATCCATAAAAACTGAGAGAAATATGTTAATTCACTATATAATTGCTGTAGGTATTGTAGGGTTAAGCCTATTTTTTAACTTTACTAGAACTGAGTTTTTAGTTTTATTGTTTGCAACTACATTAGTATTGGTATTGGAAATGATAAATACTGCAATAGAGAGAATTGTAGATATGATAACAAAAGACTATCATCCCTATGCTAGATTAGCAAAAGATATTGCAGCAGGAGCAGTGCTAATAGGTTCTCTAAATGCACTTATCGTTGCATATTTATTATTTTTTGATAGATTGAGTGATTTTTCAGAAGTAATCATATTTAAAATCAAGAATTCATCCATTCATCTTACCTTTGTGTCCCTAATTTTAGTAATATTACTTACCATTGGTCTAAAGGCAAAATATTATAAAGGGAGAGGTACACATTTTCAAGGTGGTGTAGTTAGTGGACATTCAGCTATTGCTTTTTGCATATCTACAATAGTGGCCTTTTTAGCAGTAGATATTCTGACAATTACTTTAACCTTTGGATTGGCATTATTAGTAGCAGAGAGTAGAATAGAGGGGAAAATACATACCCTCGTAGAAGTTATATTGGGGGCATTATTGGGTATATTGATAGGAATATTAGTTTTTCAAGTAATTGGATAGATTAGGAGTGAAAAAAATGGATAAGCGAGAACTTATTAAGATGGCATTTGAAGCACAGAAGAAAGCATATGTACCTTATTCTAAATTTCGAGTAGGAGCTACTGTACTCATGAAAGATGGGAGTGTATATACTGGATGTAATATTGAGATATCCTCTTATTCGCCTACACTTTGTGCTGAGAGAACTGCTATATTTAAGGCTATATCTGAAGGCAGCAGAGAGATAGATACTATAGTCATAGTAGGAGATGCAGATCCTACATATCCATGTGGAGTATGTAGACAGGTAATCAGAGAATTTGGAAGAGATGCAAAGGTTATAATTGCAAGTTCAGTAGAAAAATATAGAGAATATACAATAGATGATCTATTACCTCATAGTTTTGGACCGGAAGATCTTGAGGAGAATAGATAGAAAGGTTGATTATATGTACAAGTCTGGATTTGTAAGTGTTATTGGAAGACCAAATGTAGGGAAGTCTACTTTGTTAAATAAGGTGATTGGAGAAAAGATATCTATTATTTCAGATAAACCTCAAACCACTAGAAACAAGATACAACTCGTATTGACAGGTGATGACTATCAGATAGTTTTTTTAGATACGCCAGGAATACAGATGCCTAAAAACAAATTAGGGGAATATATGCTCAAGGTATCTAAGAGTACATTAGAAGAAGTAGATGCCATAGTCTTTATGGTAGATGATAGTATAGAGATTGGGAAATTAGATAAATATATAATAGAGGAATTAAAAAACATATCTACTCCTATTATATTGTTGATAAATAAGACAGATAGATTAAATGATGAAGAGACACTTCTACTCGTTGAAAAATATAATAATATGCAACTCTTTAAAGAGATAATTCCCATATCTGCATTAAATGATCTAAACATAGATAGATGTATTCAGGTTATAAAGGAGATATTGCCTGAAGGACCACAGTATTTCCCTGAGGATATGATAACAGATCAGCCAGAACGGTTTATTATTTCAGAACTCATAAGAGAGAAAGCTTTAGAGAATTTAGAAGAAGAAGTACCCCATGGTATATATGTAGATATAGATAGTATAAAGAGCAGAGATGACAAGGAGCTTATAGATGTATATGCAAATATATATTGTGAAAAAGACTCTCATAAGGGTATAGTTATAGGGAAAAATGGAAAGATGTTAAAACAAATAGGTAAGTCAGCTAGAGAAGACATTGAAAAGCTATTGGGAAGTAGGGTAAATCTCCAGATATGGGTAAAGGTGGAAAAAAACTGGCGGGAAAGAGAAAATAAATTAAAGTATTTTGGTTATAAATAGATTGGAGTCTAGAATGTTACGTACTGAAGGCATAGTCTTAAATGAGATGAGATTTAAAGAGACTAGCAAGATACTAAATATATATACAAAGAGATTTGGAAGGATAAATGTAATGGCTAGGGGAGCCTATAGACCACGTTCTAAACTCATAGCTCATACCCAATCCTTTTCCTATAGTGAATATGAATTCTACAGAGGAAGAAGTTTCTATTATATAAATGAAGCTAGTGTAGTGGAATCCTTTTATGATATACGTGAAAAGATAGAGAGGGTAATCTGTGGATTTTATATATTAGAGCTTATAAACAACTCCACTCCAGAGGAAGAACAAAATGAAAGGATATTTCTGTTATTGGAAAAGAGTTTGAGGACTTTAGCAGGATTAAATATGGATTTCTTAAAGTTTATAATTGCTTTTGAACTCAAATATATATCTTTCTTAGGATATAGGCCACATATTGAGAGTTGTGTATATTGTGGCAATAAGGATATTTTAAATGCTAGATTTAGTATTTCTGGAGGGGGTCTAATATGTAGTAATTGTTTTCATATGGATAATAGGACAAAAAATATGGATAGGGACATGTGGAAAGGGATGTATGAGTTACTCTATATACCATTGGATAAGTTATCTCATATATGTATATCAAGAGATAGTCTTATTAAGATACAGAGTATCCTAGAAGATTATATACTCTATAGTATAGATAGAAAAGAGTTAAACTCGTTAAATCTACTAAAGAGTATATTTAATTAATTATATTAACATCATGTATCTATTGACATTGGAGGGATTGTCTGTTAAATTATTATGGTATAAAGCTTTATAGGTATGCGATGAGGAAGAAGATACATATAGATTTATTAGAGAGAGTCTAGTATGGTGGAAACTAGATATAAATATATATGAAAAAAGGCACTTCTGAGCATATTTAACAAAGTGGATACCTTTTTAAGGTATTAAATAGGGTGGAACCGCGGAACTAACCTTTCGTCCCTATATGGACCAAAGGTTTTTTTGTATTTATTATTATATCAGTTAGGGAGGTTTTTCAATGTTTTTTCAGGATTTAATGATGAAGTTATTAGATTATTGGGGCAGCAAGGGATGTACTATTTTAGAGCCTTATGATATAGAAAAGGGAGCAGGAACCATGAGCCCACATACTTTTTTAAGGGCTTTAGGTCCAGAACCTTGGAAGGTTGTATATGTAGAGCCATCTAGGAGACCTGCAGATGCAAGATATGGGGAAAATCCAAATAGAGTATATCAACATCATCAATTACAAGTTATTTTAAAGCCGTCTGCAGAAGATGTTCAAGATTTGTATCTAGATAGCCTAAAGGCCATAGGAATAGATCCTCTAAAGCATGATATAAGATTCGTTGAGGATAACTGGGAAGCCCCTACATTAGGTGCTTGGGGTTTAGGCTGGGAAGTTTGGCTAGATGGTATGGAGATAACCCAATTTACTTATTTTCAGCAGGTTGGAAGCATCAATTGTGATTTAGAATCAGCTGAATTGACCTATGGATTAGAGAGAATAGCTATGTATTTACAAGATGTGGATAATATATTTGATATAAAGTGGAATGAAAATATAAGCTACGGGGAAATATTTAATATGGCAGAATATGAACATTCTGTATATAGCTTTGAAAAAGCTAATGTGGAAATACTGAAGGAGCTGTTTAATATATACGAAATGCAAGCAAAGGAGATAATTGAAGAGGATAAGCTTGTGTTGCCAAGTTATGATTATGTATTAAAATGCTCCCATACCTTCAATGTATTAGATGCTAGAGGAGCAATATCTGTATCTGAGAGAACCAATTATATAGGAAGAGTTAGAAGCCTAGCTAGAATGGTAGCCGCTGCATATTTAGAGCAGAGAAGAGAGCTAGGATTTCCGCTGATAAAAGAGGAAGGTGAAATAAATGAGTAGGAAATATTTACTCGAAATAGGTGTGGAAGAGATTCCTGCAAGATATGTAGAGGACACAATAGGACAGCTTAGAGAAAAATTTGATGAAATGCTAAAAAAAGAAAATATAAATTATGAAAAGATAGATATATATTCTACTCCAAGGCGATTGACTACAATCATAACTGGATTAGATGAAAAACAAGAAGATATAAGAGAAACAGTAAAAGGGCCATCGAAAAAAATATCTTTTGATGATAGTGGAAATCCAACTAAAGCACTACAGGGATTTATGAAAGGTCAAAAGGTTCAATTAGAGGATGTATTTACCCAAGATTATAATGGGGAAGAGTATATATATGTCAATGTATTAAAGACTGGAAGGGAAACAGAAGAGATTTTTAAAGAAAGAGTTCCGGAGATCATAAGAACTATAGTATTTCCAAAATCTATGAGATGGGGAGGAAAAAATATTAGATTTGCTAGACCTATAAGATGGATAGTATCTATTATGGATGATAAGATAGTACCCTTTGAACTAGAGAAGATAAAGGTATCTAATATTACAAGAGGACATAGATTCTTAGGAAGTTCCAATATAGTAATAGACAATGTAGATGAATATATTGAAAGTTTAAAGAAAAACTATGTAATTGTAGATCAAAATGAGAGAAGAGAGATAATAAAATATGGTTCTGAAAGGCTTGCAAGAGAAAAGGGTGGGAAATTAGATCATGATAAGCTTCTCCTAGAAGAAGTAACCAACTTGGTAGAATATCCTACACCTATAATAGGTAGAATCAAGGAAGAGTATCTAGCATTACCAATGGATGTAGTCATCACACCTATGAAGGAACATCTAAGGTATTTTCCAGTATATGATGACAAGAACAATAGGTTGTTACCATATTTTATCACTGTTAGAAATGGAAATGATGAATATGTAGATATAGTAGTAAAAGGAAATGAAAAAGTACTTGGTGCAAGACTAGAAGATGCAAAATTTTTCTACAATGATGATATCAGCAATCCATTGGAAAGCTATATAGACTCTCTAAAGGGAATTACATTTCAAGAAAAATTAGGAACTCTATATGATAAAACCATTAGAATTCAAAAATTAGGAGAGAAGATAGCCAACTACCTAGAAGTAGGAGAGGAGACTGAAAAGAATATATCTAGGGCTAGCTACTTATCTAAAGCAGATTTAGTCACTAAGATGGTAACTGAATTTACAGAATTACAGGGTAAGATGGGAATGGAGTACTCAAAAAAATCTGGAGAAAATGAGATAGTAAGTCTAGCTATATTTGAGCAGTATCTACCTAGATTTTCTGGAGATAAATTACCATCAACTACTGCTGGGGCTGTGTTAAGTATTGCAGATAAATTGGATTCCATAGCTGGACTATTTGCTATTGGCATCCATCCTACAGGTTCACAAGACCCATTTGGGCTTAGGAGAAGTGCCTTAGGGATAATCAATATAATATTAGATAAGAAGTTAAGCGTATCTCTAATGGAATTAATTGATTTTGCCCTATATATATATGTTGAAGAAAATGGGCTTGCCTTTGATTATAACAAGGTAAAAGATGAAATAAGGGAATTTTTTGTAGGTAGAATAAAAAATATGTTTTCTGATATGGGAATAAGATATGATATTATAGATGCAGTTATCAGTACTGAGACCGATGATATCTATGATATGAAGATAAAGGCAAACAAGTTGAACGAGTGGCTAGAAAAAGATGGCCTATCTGAAATACTTACAGCTTTTAATAGGGTATCTACATTGGCTCAAAACACAGAATCAAGCGAGATAATGAGGGATCTGTTTACAGAAGATGAGATAAGGCTATATGATAGTTATAATGCCATTGAGAATAAGGTTTTAAACTTAATAGATAAGAAAGAATATGACAAGGCATTGGATTTGTTTACAACATTAAAGGATCCAATAGATAACTTTTTTGAAAGTGTAATGGTCATGGTGGAAGATGAGAAGATAAAAAATAATAGGCTAGGACTACTAAGAAAGATATATGACACTATGATGTTGGTGTGTGATTTATCTAAAATAGTCAATAAATAGACTTTGATTCTATAGGACAGACAGGCGGTGATGGCGATGCATTTAAGCAAAAGACAGGAGAGAATTGTAAGTATTGTAAAAGAAAATCAGCCTATTACAGGAGATGATATAGCTGGGAGATTAGATTTGACTAGATCTACTATTAGGGCTGATCTGTCTATACTTACTATGGTAGGTATATTAGATGCTAGGCCAAGGGTTGGATACTTCTATACTGGTAGAACTAGTTTAGACTATATTTCAGATAAGCTAAATAGTATACTAGTTGATGACATAAAATCTATGCCTATTGTATTAGATGAGGCTACGTCTATATATGACGCTATTGTATCTATGTTTCTAGAAAATGTAGGCTCTATCTATATAGCCAATGAGGGAGTTCTCTCAGGTGTTATTTCAAGAAAAGACATTATAAGATCAATCATGGGAGGCATGGATCTATATAAGGTCCCTGTAGGAGTTATAATGACTAGGATGCCAAATGTTGTATGCATAAGTCCTAAAAATAGTATATTAGAGGCTGCAAAGAAGCTCATGGAGCATGAAATAGATAGTTTGCCTGTAATAGAAGAAATAGACTCAAAAGATAATGAATATAGGGTAATAGGTAGAATAACAAAGACTACAATGACTCGACTAATTGTGGAACTAGGGAGCAATGATTAGGGGGGATTATATGGAAAAGTTGATTACAATTTATGTAGTATCAGACTCCATAGGAGAGACAGGAGAACTCATTGCAAGAGCTGCAGTCAGGCAATTTATTCCAAAGGGATTTGAAATTAGGAGATATCCATTTATAGTTGGCGAAGATCAGATAAAGGATATATTTAAAGATGCAGCAACTAGGAAGAGTATGGTAGTCTATACCACAGTATCAGAGAAGAATAGAGATTTTATTCAAGAATGTGGAGAAAAATTGGGTATACCTACTATAGATGTTATGACTCCACCCCTAGAAGCATTGGAAAAAATTTTGGGATATCCTCCCAAGAGGGAATCTGGTATCATAAGAAGATTAGATGAAAATTATTTTAAAAAAGTTGAAGCAGTTGAGTTTGCTGTTAAATATGACGATGGAAAAGATCCACGAGGAGTAAAAAAGGCAGATATATGTCTTGTGGGAATTTCTAGGACATCAAAGACTCCCCTAAGTATGTATTTGGCTCATAAAAATTTTAAGGTGGCAAATGTTCCTCTAGTTCCAGAAGTTCCACCTCCAAATGAGCTATTTGAAAA
Source organism: Varibaculum timonense (assembly GCA_902386935.1). GTDB lineage: Bacteria > Bacillota > Clostridia > Tissierellales > Tissierellaceae > CABMKH01. The sequence goes on along the minus strand of CABMKH010000005.1, from coordinate 1,540,282 downwards.
AGACAAAAAAAGAGTTATAGGTTTAGTTGCCAATCCACTTAAGTTAAATGAAATAAGACAAGAACGTCTCAAGGCTTTAGGATTAGATTTTACAGCAAACTATGCGAATATGGATCGAATAAATATGGAGTTAGAATATTCTAGGGAAATTATGGATAAATTAGGATGTATAGTGCTAGATGTATCAAACAAGGCAATAGAAGAAACGGCTGGTATAATCATGGACTATATGAAAAACAACTTTGGAGAAAGGATATTTACATAGAAGTGTTGATTCCAACACTTCTATTATCTTTATAGTGAATAATCTTTTTTTATATCTCTTTAAAAATATTTTAAAAAAATATATAATAAAAAAGGAAATTTTAATCTTATGTTGTATATATATATAGGGCGAAAAATATTAGCATATAAACTACCTACATATGAATTAAATCATGAACTCTTTTAGCTCTTATTAATTTAAAACTCACAATTATAAAATACAAAATATATTGGAAAGTTTTCTTTATGTGAAATGGGGTAAAAGTAAATGGTAATAAGAATTCAAGTGGAAAAGTGGGAAAAAGAAAGATTATCTCAATTTGCCTTCTTAAGTGCAGATTCTAAAGGAAGACAGATATTTGAAGAAAAATGCAATGTAAGAACTGATTTTCAAAGGGATAGAGATAGGATTATCCATTCCAAAGCTTTTAGAAGACTAAAACATAAGACCCAAGTCTTTGTAGCACCAGAAGGGGATCATTTTCGCACTAGGCTTACTCATACCCTTGAAGTGGCTCAAATTGGAAGGACTTTGGCTAGGGCCCTAAGACTAAATGAGGATCTAGTAGAAGCTATAGCTTTAGGGCATGATTTGGGACATACACCTTTTGGACATACTGGAGAGAGAGTGCTTAACAATTTACATCCTAAGGGCTTTAAACATAACAGACAGAGTCTCAGGATTGTAGATATATTGGAACATAATGATAACAGGGTTGGGCTTAATTTGACATATGAAGTAAGGGAGGGTATAATAAATCATTCTGGGGAAAACATAAGTAAGACTCTAGAGGGACAAGTAGTTAGTGTGGCAGATAGAATAGCATATATCAATCATGATATAGACGATGCAATTAGAGCAGGAGTAATAAAGAAGGAGGAACTGCCAAGAGATTGTATTTTGATTTTAGGGGATACTCATGGTAAGAGAATAAATACCATGATAATAGATGTAATAGAAAATAGTCTCCATAGGGAATATATATCTATGAGTGAGGAAATAGGTAAGAGTACAGACAAATTACGACAATTTATGTTTGAAAATGTATATCTCAACAAAAAAGCAAAATCTGAAGATGAAAAGACTGAATATATACTCACAGAACTCTATAAATATTATTTAAACAATATAGATAAATTGCCAGTGGAATATATTGGAGACTATGGAGAATATGAGTCATCTGTAGAAGATAGAATATGTGACTACATATCAGGTATGACTGATAGATATGCAGTAAATATATTTTCGGATATATTTATTCCAAAACCATGGGAAAAATATTAAAAAAAAAGAAGGAAATTTGACTTTTATGTCGAATACTATAATTAGGCATAAAAAAATAGTAAAACAGGTGGTTAGATTTAGGTGATAAAATGGGTGTTTATATCAATGATACAACAATTGAAAAGGTAAGGGAAAGAAGTGATATCATAGATATAGTCTCTGACTATGTTCAATTGAAAAAATCAGGTTCAAATTATGTGGGACTTTGTCCTTTTCATAATGAAAAGACTCCTTCCTTTACAGTTTCTGATACAAGACAGTTTTTTCATTGTTTTGGATGTGGTGAAGGTGGAGATAGTATTGCTTTTATAATGAAGAAGGAAAACCTAGATTTTGTTGAAGCAATAAGATTCTTAGCCAATAAATACGGTATAGAAATAGAAGAAGGACAAGTAGATAAGAAGAAAGTGGCAGAAAAGGAGAAATTATATGAGATAAACAAGGAAACAGCAAGGTTCTTCTATAAAAACCTAATGAATAACCCTAAAGCATTAGATTATTTGGGAAAGCGAGGGATTGGGCTCAATATAGTTAGAAGGTTTGGATTAGGATATTCATCTAATAGTTGGGATAGTTTGCATAGATATTTGAAAAATATTGGATATAAAGATGAAGAATTGGAGAAATTAGGATTGATTGTCAAGAAGAATGGGAATACTGGCTATTATGATAGGTTTAGAGATAGGATTATGTTTCCCATTATAGATACAAGATCAAGAGTAATAGGATTTGGTGGGCGAGTCATGGATAAGACAATGCCTAAATACTTAAATTCTAAGGAGAGTATTATATTCAATAAGAGTGAACATCTATATGGATTAAATCTAGTAGATAAATATTCAGATAGGAAGAGGATTTTATTAGTAGAGGGATACATGGACGTAATATCTTTAAATGCTAGAGGCTTAAATGAAATTGTAGCCAGTCTAGGTACTAGTTTAAGTCAAAGACAATCAAGACTTTTAAAGAGATATGGAAAGGAAGTTTATATATGTTATGATTCTGATAGTGCAGGAATAAAGGCTACCTTAAGGGCGATAGATATATTATTGGGAGAAGGTATACATCCTAGAATGATAATACTGCCACAGGGTATGGATCCAGATGATTATATCAATAGATTTGGAATATTAGAATTCGAAAAGCTACTGTCGAAATATTATAATCATGTGGACTATAGGATTCATATGCTAAAAAGAGAACATAATTTAGACGATATAGAAGGGAAGATTAAATTTACTATTAAGGTTTCCAATATTATAAAAGACCTTAACAGTCCTGTGGAGCAGGATGTTTATATAGATAAGATATCTAAGGAGACTGGTATAACTAGAGAAGCTATAATAAAGGAAATAGAAAAAGGACAAAGTAATAGTAGAAATAAAGGAAAAATATCTAGAGTAAAGGATTCAGATATTAAGCCAGTCTTATACAATATGATGTCTGGATACTTAAAAGCTGAGCTAGACTTAGTAAAATTTATGATGGAAGATAGGGATTATTTTGATATCATAAACAATAAGTTGTCACCAGATGATTTTTCATCTATTGAATTAAAAAAGATCTATGGATTTATAAAAGATGAATATAACAGATCTGATATACTTAAGATTGATAATATAAAAGAATTACTGCAGGATGGTGGAATAGATGATAAATTGATTGAGTCTATAGAAAAGAATGAAATAGAATATGATACAACTATTATAGATGATATTATAGAAGATCTAATAGCCACTGTAGTTTATAATAATTTAGAGAAGAAAAGACAGGAAATTCTTAAAAAGATTGCAGCATTGGAAAAGAAAGTAGATAGAGATGATGAAGAGAATAGATATTTTATTGATCTATGTATGGAGCTAACACGACTAAATAATGATATAAAATTAATCAGGCATGAGTAAGGGAGGTAGCATAATTGGATCAAAATATGAAGGACGACAAAAAAGCTTTAGGTGAGAAACAAGAGTCTATTAAAAAATTGATTTCAAAAGGCAAAAAGGAGGGATCCCTATCTTATAAGGAGATAATGGATGCACTTGAGGAAATAGATTTAGAAAGTGAAGAGATTGATGACATATATCAAAAATTTGAAGATATAGGAATAGAAGTATTAGGTGATAAGGATGAAGATATACTTCTAGAGGATGAAGATGTAGATGTAGATGAAAGTGATGATGATAATGAAAAAGAAGATGATCTATCTGTGCCCAAGGGAATCAATGTAGATGATCCAGTGAGAATGTATTTAAAAGAAATAGGTAAAATACCATTACTGACAGGGGATGAAGAAGTAGAGCTGGCTAAGAGAATGGAAGCTGGAGATGAATTAGCTAAAAAACAATTAGCAGAGGCAAATCTTCGCCTAGTTGTAAGTATTGCTAAGCGATATGTAGGTAGAGGTATGCTATTTTTAGATCTAATTCAAGAGGGGAATTTAGGATTGATGAAGGCTGTAGAAAAGTTTGAATACAGGAAAGGATTCAAATTTAGTACCTATGCCACTTGGTGGATTAGGCAAGCTATCACTAGGGCTATAGCAGATCAGGCTAGAACTATTAGAATACCAGTTCATATGGTAGAAACTATCAACAAATTAGTTAGGGTTCAGAGACAGTTAGTTCAAGAATTGGGAAGAGATCCTACACCTGAAGAAATAGGTAAGGAAATGGATTTAGATGTAGAAAGAGTTAGGGAAATAATGAAGATAGCTCAAGAACCAGTATCTTTGGAAACCCCAATTGGAGAAGAAGAAGATAGCCATCTAGGGGATTTTATACCTGATGATGATGTATTAGCACCTGCAGAGGCTGCAACTTTTACTATGCTAAGAGAACAGTTAATAGAAGTATTGGATACTTTGACACCAAGGGAGCAAAAAGTGTTAAGGTTGAGATTTGGATTAGATGATGGAAGGACTAGGACTCTGGAAGAAGTGGGTAAGGAATTTGAAGTTACTCGTGAAAGAATAAGACAGATAGAAGCAAAGGCATTGAGGAAGTTGAGACATCCAAGTAGGAGTAAAAAACTAAAGGACTTTTTAGAATAATTGGGGATTCGCAGCTATGCGAATCTTTAATTATATTTATTTGAAAGGGGATAGATATATGAAACTTTCCAATCGGCTATTGGAGATAATAAGTTTTGTTCCTCAAGATTCCATAGTGGCAGATATAGGGACAGATCACGGATATATTCCAGTGTACCTAATAGAACAGGGGATATCAAATAGAGTTATAGCTACAGATATTAGCAAAAAATCTCTAGAGAAGACCATAGAATATGTAAGAGAATTGGGACTAGAGAAAAATATAGACACCAGATTAGGAGATGGATTTAAGGTAATAGAAGAAGATGAAGTAGATACAGCAATAATAGCTGGTATGGGAGGAATTTTAATAGGTGATATACTAGAAGAAAGTGTAGAAGTAATAGATTCTATAACTCATTTTATATTTCAACCTATGGTTGCAAGTTCTGAATTGAGAAGATATTTAGTTAAAAATGGCTTTCAAATCATAGATGAAGGATTGGCAAGAGAAGATGACAAATTTTATGAAATAATATATGCTAAAAGAGGAAAGAGTAGTGAAATAGAGGAAGTCAATTATGAAATAGGTGAAAGATTAATAGAAAAAAAACACCCATTGCTAGGGGGATTCATAAAGTATAAAATTGGTTTATTAGACAAGATATCAGAAGAAATAAAATATAAAGATTCTCTAAAGAGTAGAAATAGGTATATAGAAATTCAGAAGATGAGAGATTCACTACAGGAGGTGTTATCTAAAATTGAAGGCAATTGATCTGATTCAGATTATGGAGAAATGGGCTAAACCCTCTTTAATTGATGATTGGGATAATACAGGTTTTCAAATAGGAAATTCTCAGAAGGATGTAAAGAAAGTTTTAATAGCCTTGGATTTAGATAGGAAGGTATTAGATATAGCATTAAAAAATAGCTATGATATGATAATTACTCATCATCCAATAATATTTAGGCCTTTAAAGAATATTACATCAGAAGACGAGAAGGGAAAGATGATTTTAGATATAATAAAAAATGATATAGTAGTATATAATGCACATTCCAATTTAGATATGGCAGATAGAGGGGTAAGTCATAGGTTGGCAGATGTCTTGGGATTGATGGATAAATGTATTTTGAGGACTATGACAACAGAAGGAGAAAAGAATTATGGATATGGGATTGTGGGAAATATTGAAGATATTCCATTATCTAAGTATCTATGTATTGTCAAGGAGAGGTTAAAAGCAGATAATATAATAGTATATGGAGATACAGATATAAAGATTAATAGAGTTGCAGTATGTGGAGGTAGTGGAGGTGAATTTATATATGATGCATATGAGAGTGGGGCAGATATATATATTACAGGAGATATAAAATACCACGATGCTCAATTAGGATATGAATTAGGATTAGTGATTGTAGATGGGGGACATTTTAATACGGAGAAGATGATCTTACCAGACATAAAGAAAGAACTAGAGAATAATATAGAGGAGAAGATTGATATTGAGGTCATAATGGAGTCAAGCTTACCTATGATATTATATTGATAATACTGGGGGTTGAACAATGGACCAATTGGATTTAATATGGGAATTAGAACTTCACAATGAAAACTTAGAAAAGCATAATAAAGAGTTGATGATAATAAAACAAAAGGTTAGGATAAGTTCTATAAAGGATAGAATCTCAAAACTGAGATCACGTGCCGATGAGATGGAGAAAAATCTAGATGAAAAGAGGAATATAATTAAAAAAAGGGAAAAGATATTAAAGGAATATCTATATAGGTCCAAGGAAATAGATTTGGAACTATATAGAGGACATATATCTAATATAAAACAATTGGAACATCTGTCTCAAGAAAGAGATAATATAGTGGGAATAATCGATGAAATAGAACTTGAGATATTGGAGATTATGGAAGAGATAGAAGATCTAGAAAATCACTATAGAGGAGATAGTCATAAACTAGACATATATATGTGTGAACTAGAGGATAATGAAGTAGAATATGAGAGAGAGATTGTAGAAATTGAAGATATGATATCCCATGAAAAAGGCATCATTGATAAGATAAAGGTAAATATTGATAAAGATATTTTACAACTCTATGAGAATATTAAAGAGAAGAAAGGCAAGGGAATTGTATCTGTAGATAATGGAATATGTAGTGGGTGCAATATGATGTTGCCAAGATATATTTTGAATATATTAAGTGAAAATACACAAATAGTTCAATGTGAAAATTGTGGCAGGCTTTTATACATGATAAAAAATGTTTGAGTTTCACCATTATCTATGTTATAATTTAATAGAAATAAGAGTAAATTGTTTGGTCGCGTGCTTTTAGCATGAGGAAAGTCCGTGCTCCATAGAGCAAGATGCTGGATAACGTCCAGTGGGGGCAACCCTAAGGAGAGTGCAACAGAGAGATACCGCCAGAACCCTTTCTCGGCATTTATTTGCTTGGACTGTGGTGAAAATAGTCATTGAGGATTATCTGGTAAGGCTGGAAAGGTGAGGTAAGGGCTCACCAGTGCTTAGGTGACTAAGTAGCTATGTAAACCCCATCTGGAGCAAGACCAAAAAGAAACAAAAGAGGTGGTTGCTCGTCACCGTTTCAATGGTAGGTCGCATGAACCTATTGGTAACAATAGGTCTTAGATAGATGACCATATAAACAGAACACGGCTTATAGATTTACTCTTATATAAATAGTATATATTATTGGCGATAAGAACTTATCTTATCGTTTTTTTTATTGTATATTTTATAGCAAACCTATATAATATAGGAGAAGAGTAAATATACGGAGGTAATTATGGACAACTATAGATTAGGGGTTAAAGCTTCATGGGTAACTATTATTTTGAATGTGCTGTTGGCTATTATAAAGATAGTTGCTGGAATAATTGGGAAGAGTAGTGCAATGATTGCAGATGGATTTCATACTTTATCCGATGTATTGACTACTTTTGTAGTTTTACTTGGATTAAAGATATCTTCAAAAGAAGCTGATGAGCAGCATCCATATGGCCATGAAAAATATGAATCTGTCTTTGCAAAACTATTGAGCATATTGCTGTTATTGACTGGCCTATTTATTGGATATGAGGCACTAAAAAGCCTTATTGAAGGTAATATAGTCAAGCCTGGATTTATTGCATTGATGGCTGCATTGATCTCTATAATTATTAAAGAGATGATGTATTTATATACCATCAAAATAGCTAGAAAGATTAAGTCCTTATCAATGGAAGCAGATGCATGGCATCATAGATCAGATGCATTTTCATCCATAGGTACTTTTGTAGGAATATTAGGTGCACGTTTGGGCCTTGTCGCACTAGATCCTATTGCTGGAGTAATTGTATCTATATTGGTCATAAAAGTAGGAATAGATCTATATATAAAGTCTGTCAGGGAATTAGTAGATGAATCAGCTGATGATACGATAAATAAGAATATAAAGAAGATAACCCTTAAGACACCAGGAGTAAGAGGGATAAAGACATTGAAGACTAGGACTTTTGGAAATAGAATATATGTAGATTTAGAGATATATGTAGATTCACATATCACAGTCAAGGAAGGACACGATATCTCTGAGGAGGTTCATGACAATCTAGAAAAAGAAATAGATGAGATAAAACATTGCATGGTTCATATTGAACCTTTTCAAGATATGATATAAATATAAAGAAATAATGGAGGGATTAGAGTGGCAGATATCTTAAGTGGTAAAGTAGTCTCTAAGGACATAAGAGAGCAGATTAAAAGACAGGTGGAAGAAATGAGTAACAAGGGGAAGTATCCAACTCTAGCCATATTGAGAGTAGGGAAAAATCCAGGGGATATATCCTACGAAAAGAGTATTCTAAAAAGTTGTGATAATCTAGGTATAAAGACTAGGGTAGTTGAGCTAGATATGGAAATCAATACAGAAGGGCTCATCAGAGAGATGGAATCTCTAAATAATGACGATTCTATTTCTGGAATTCTGTTATTTAGACCTCTTCCTTCACACATAGATGAGGAGTCCATTAGGAATAAGATTTGTGTGGAGAAGGATGTAGATTGTATGCATCCATTGAATCTAGAAAAGATATTTGAAGGGGATATTACGGGATTTGCTCCATGTACACCTAAGGCAGCAATGGAGATATTGTCCCATTATGACATTCCTCTTGAGGGGAAAAAAGTAGTAGTAGTCAATAGGTCCATGGTGGTAGGAAAACCTCTGGCAATGATGTTGTTGGAAAAGAATGCTACTGTTACAATTTGCCATTCTAGGACTAAGGATTTAGCTTCTATAACTAGAGATGCTGATATTGTAATTACAGCATTGGGAAGGGCAAAGTTCTTTGGTAAGGAATATTTCAAAGAAGATTCAATTGTCATAGATGTAGGAGTTAGTCTAGATGATGAGGGAAGTATAAGTGGAGATGTAGATTTTAAAGGCGTAGAAGATTTTGTAAATATGATAACACCTGTTCCAGGGGGAGTAGGAGCAGTGACAACTAGTATTTTACTATCACAAGTTGTATCTGCTTGTAAATAAAAGGGTCAAAATGACCCTTTTCGTTGTTTTTGTACAAAAATAGTCATAATTCTTTGAAGGAAATATTGAACATTTGTAGAATAGTATAATTAGCACAAGTAGAGGAGGGATATCAGTGTTGTTGGAATTGGAGTCAAAAGATAATAATTTAATTGTAAGGCTGGAGGGAGAATTAGATCATCATAGCTCTGAGTCTGCTAGGCAAAAGATCGATAGGCGGTTTTTGGAAGAAAATCTAAATAATATAGTTTTAGATTTGAGAAAGTTGACATTTATGGATAGTTCAGGAATTGGACTTGTCATGGGCAGGTACAAAAAGGCTATGGAAAGGCATGGAGAGCTAGTAATTGTCAATGATAATGAATATATTGACAAGATACTAAATATGTCTGGGCTCTTAAAGATAGTTGAATTGTATTCTACCTTGGATAAAGCAATGGAAAAACTGTAATGGGGTGAAATCAATGGAAAAAAACTATATGAAGCTAGAATTTGCAAGCAAGTCTACAAATGAATCCTTTGCTAGAGTTGTGGTTGCTGCTTTTGCTGCACAACTAGATCCTACCCTTGAAGAGTTATCTGATATAAAGACTGCTGTATCAGAGGCAGTAACAAATGCTATTATACATGGATATGAATATGGTGAGGGAATCATAACTGTGGAGTGCAGTATATATGAATCTATAATAGAAATAGAGATATCAGATAGTGGTAAGGGGATAGGGGATTTAAAAGAGGCAATGGAGCCATTTTTTACATCTAAACCAAATCTAGAACGTTCAGGCATGGGATTTACCGTTATGGAAACATTTATGGATTCACTAGAAGTTGAAAGTATGGAAGGAAAGGGTACTGTTATAAAGATGTCTAAAAGAATCAGAGAGCTCTCAGATAAGGAGAGATAGCTATGGATATAGTAGGGTCAAGGAGCAAATTACTATCCCACGAGGAGACTTTAGAACTCATTATGGAAGCTCAAGAGGGGAATAAAGATGCAAAGGAAAGACTTGTTGAAAGCAATATGGGACTGATTCGTTCTGTATTGCGTGGGTTTATAAATAGGGGATATGAAGCGGAGGATCTATTTCAAATAGGCAGTATAGGCCTTTTAAAAGCTATAGATAAATTTGATACTTCTTTTGGCGTAAAATTCTCTACCTATGCTGTTCCTATGATAACAGGTGAAATCAAGAGATTCCTAAGAGATGATGGGCTTATAAAAGTAAGTAGATCTTTAAAACAGGTTGCAGGTCAGGCAAAAAAAGCAGAAGAGAGATTATATAAAGAACTAGGAAGAGAACCTACAATCCAAGAGATTTCAAAGGAGATTGGCGTAGAAAGTGAAGAAATAGTAATGGCTTTGGAATCATCTTATCAGCCAGAATATCTATATAGTGTAATACATCAAGATGATGGATCACCCTTGCATTTGATAGATAAGATAAGTATAGAAAATAATGAACATGAAGATGTGGTAGATAGTATTTTCTTAAAAGATGTATTAAATCAATTAAAACCACGGGACAGACAGGTAATCATACTTAGATATTTCAAGGACAAAACTCAAATGGAAGTAGCTGATGAATTGGGAATATCTCAAGTGCAGGTATCTAGGATTGAAAAGCGTATAATTGAAGATATGAGGTCTATTATGGAAAAGGCATAGTATATGCCTTTTTTAAATGTATTAAAAACAAAATCATGTAAATAATAAGACTAGGATGAGGTGATTTAATGGGGATACACGGTACAAAGGGATTATCAAAGATAGTATTTACATTTATGATTTTATTATCTATATGTGTATTGATATATTTAAAGGGTGGAGCTGGAGAAGAGAAATCTCCCAAGAAGGCTACTTTCGTATTAAATAATATAGAGAGAGGATTTTACAATGAGTAAAGAAGATGTATTTGTGCAGCTAGAAAAAAAATATACTGTAGATGTAAATGAAGATATATTTGTCAAAGATATAGGAAAGGTATATTGCCATAGAGAAGATATAAAGAAAAAAATTGAGGAAGTAAAAGTAAAAAAGGGAAATAAGGAAGAGGATTGGACCTATATAAAATCTGCAGACGTGGTAGAGAAGATATTAGAAAATGATTCCCAATTGAATGTGACTATGCTGGGAGAACCTGAGATTCTCATTGAAATAAAGTCTAAAGCCAAAGACAATACTGTCTTTCAGTTCATAAAGGTACTTTTTATTTGCATACTATTATTTTTTGGTGCTGGAATAGCAATAGTGAATTTCTATGAAGATGTGAATATGGTTGCATCAATAAACAAGATATATTATACCTTTACTGGGAAAAACGAGTTAAAACCTCTTATAATGACAATACCATATTCACTAGGATTAGGAGTTGGAGTTATGGTGTTTTTTAATAGGGTTCTAAGCTCAAGTGAAAGGAGAAAAAAGGAGCCTGGTCCAATGGAATTGGAATTATATATGTATGATTCAGACATGGAAGATTATATATTAAATGACATAAAAAAATAGGTTATTCAGTATCAGAGGTGAATCTATGATAATTAATATACTATTGATTATAATGGCCTTTGGCGGCGGATTAGCAGCTGGAGGTGCATTAGCAGCCTTTATCACATTGATAAACTTAATCCCTAGAATTCTAGAACTGACAGCAACAGGGAAGTATGTGAAGATATATCAGAATATCTTTGCCCTAGGGAGTATTACATTTACAGTATTATATTTTAGTGATTTTCACTTTTCTTTACCAGAGATATACTTAGCTTTAATTGGTGGGATTATAGGTATGTTTATAGGACTATTTTCATCTGCATTAGCTGAAGTTTTAAATGTAATCCCAGTTTTATCCAAAAAACTCAAAATAAAAGATGAACTCAAGTATACCATATATGCCTTAATGTTTGGAAAAGTATTAGGTTCAATTTATTTTTGGATATATTATTAATTATATTGGAGGTATGTGATGGATAATTTTAATAAGAAAGAATATAGGGAGTTTGCTAACAAGAAGGTTCCTAAACCTACTTATATGAGAAATATTATATTTGCTTTTATCGTAGGTGGGATTATATGTACAATAGGAGAATGGCTCAACAACTATTTGGCTAAGTTAGGCTATAATCAAAGCTCTATTGATTCTTGTACATCTATAATATTGATATTTCTAGGTTCCTTATTAACTGGTCTAGGTGTATATGACAAGATAGGGAAAGTAGGGGGAGCAGGAGCGGCGATTCCCATTACTGGATTTGCAAATTCTATAGTAGCACCTGCCATGGAGTTTAAAAGAGAAGGTTTTATCTTTGGAGTGGCAGCCAAGATGTTTATAATAGCAGGGCCTGTATTGGTCTATGGTGTAGGAAGCTCAATTATAGTTGGTCTATTGACTATATTATTTAAAAAGTAGGTGATAAGATGACTTTAAAAAAGATTGGAAACCAAACTATTAAGTTTTTGAATCCACCTTCTATATTGAGTAGTTACACCATTGTAGGGGAAAAGGAGGGGGATGGACCCTTAAAGGAATATTATGACGAGATAATTGAAGATGACTTATTGGGACAGGATTCATGGGAAAAGGGAGAAAGTGTAATGCAAGAATCAGCCATAAGGTCAGTTATTGATAAGGCAAATTTGAGTTTGCAGGATATAGATTATTTGATATCAGGAGACCTTTTAAATCAAATAGTTGCATCTGGATATTCAGCCAGGCAATTAGGATTACCATTCTTCGGACTTTATGGAGCTTGTTCTACTATGTCAGAATCTCTAGCTCTAGGAAGTATGCTTATAGACGGAGGATTTGCTGAAAATGTGGTATGTGCTACTTCTAGCCATTTTAGTGCAGCTGAAAGACAGTTTAGATTTCCCTTGGAATATGCAGCACAGAGAAAGTTTTCTGCCCAATGGACTGTGACTGGTGCAGGTGCTACTATATTGTCATCCTATGGAGCTGGACCGTATATAACATATATTACACCTGGTAGGATTATAGATCCAGAAATAAAAGATGTATCTAATATGGGAGCAGCTATGGCACCGGCAGCTATAGATACTCTGATAAACCATTTCAGAGATACTGGATTTAGACCAAGTGATTATGATTTGATTATCACTGGTGATTTAGGTTCTATAGGTAAATCTATAGTCTTAGATTTAATGGAAAAGGAGGGCTATGATTTAACTGGTATATATACAGATTGTGGAGTGGAAATATTCAATCCCAAGACACAGGATATACATGCTGGAGGAAGTGGATGTGCATGTTCTGCTGTAGTTTTAAATGGTTATATAATCAAAGAGATGATGAATGGTAGATATAAAAGGGTATTGTTCATGTCTACTGGAGCACTACATTCTACTACAATTATCGAGCAGGGTGAATCTATTCCTGGTATAGGTCATGCCATTACTATAGATATAAATAATGCATAGCAAGGAGATATGAGTATGGAATATTTAAGAGCTTTTCTTATAGGTGGTGGAATATGTGTAATAGGTCAGATTATTTTAGATAGGACTCAATGGACTCCTGCACATATTTTAGTTTCATTTCTCACCTTAGGAGTAATATTAGGTGGATTAGGGCTATATGAACCTTTAGTTGAATATGGTGGTGCAGGAGCCAAGGTTCCGATTTCAGGCTTTGGATATGCTCTATCACAAGGTGCAATAAAAGGTGCTACAACAAAGGGAGTAATTGGAGCATTCACAGGAGGCTTAGAGGCGACAGCAGGAGGAATTGCAGCAGCTATACTATTTGGTTATGCAATGGCCATAATCTTTAATCCAAAGACAAAAGACTAAGGATTGTCCTTAGTCTTTTGTCTTGTGGTTTTCATTATCATCATCTTGTCTCTTGTGTTCCTTAGTAGGATCTAGAGGAACTATATCTTCTCCGTCATCATATATCCATTCACCATCTAGTCCTGGAATTTCAACAGGAGTAGATGAATCATGTTCAGTACATGTTTCAGTTGGAGCATTATACTTAAAATCAGAAGGAGTTATTCCTCCATGTTCACTTGGAATATATGGTGGTGTACGCTGTATAAATACTCTTGTTTCTATATTTTCAAGAGGACAATATTCATTTGCAATCTTGCCAGTCACCTTGTCAATAGTAACTTCTACATGGGTACTACAATGAGATTTAGGAACAGTTCCCTGTGCAAATATTTCAGGCCTTATGACCCCCCTTGGGTCTCTAGTACATAGTTCTGTAGGTAGTAGACCAGATTGAGTACATATATTTGCAGTAACTATACCATCAGGACGTGGGAAACTAGTTTTACTCTCTAGACCATCATGGGCTTTAGTCATTATATGTTGCCATAGTTTTGCTGCAGTTAAACTACTTTGAGTCAAGGTGATCTTTGGAGAGTCATTTCCAATCCATACACCTGATACATAATATGGAGTAAAGCCTACAAACCATATATCTGCTTTATTTTGAGTAGTACCTGTTTTACCTGCAACTACCATATTAGAAAGTTTTGCCCTTTGAGCAAATCCATCAGTAATAGTAGTTCTTAGAATATCTTTCATTATATAGGCTATCTGCGGGGATACGACTATAGTTTCCTTAGGTATATTATCAATCAACATATTGCCATCTTTGTCTAATATCTTTGTAAAGGCAATTGGTTCTACAAATATACCGTCATTAGCTATAGCTCCATATGCAGCAGTTATCTCCAGTGGAGTAAGTCCCTTGGTCATACCTCCTAAAGCAAGAGCAGATAGATTTTCATCATTTACACGTCTATTTTCTAAGCTAGTTACAAAATTATCTTTCTCAGGATATTCACTATTTATGATTCCCAATTTTTCCAAATAAGACATTGAAGTCTTTATACCTACAGATTCAAGTACTTTTACTGAGATGACATTTACTGATTGTTCTACAGCTTTTCTTAAGGTATGGATTCCCCTATAGCCAGAGTACACGTTTCTAGGCCATAGTTTTCCATTTACATAGTTGGGTATATCATCAAAGGCTGATGCTGCTGTAAATCCATTGTCTAGCGCTGGAAGATATACAGCTAGAGGCTTTATAACAGATCCAGGCTGCCTTTGAGAGTTTGTAGCTCTATTTAGTATCCTAGTACCATCTACATCTCTACCACCCATTATGGATTTAATATGTCCAGTTCGATAGTCAATTATAACGGAGGCAGATTGAGGTTGAACTATCCCATCCTTTGATCTATAGAAATATTTTTCATTGATAAGAAGATTGTTATTTTTATCAATACTATAAAAGCCTTCTGTCTTATCTAGGTATTTCTTTGTGATAATTAACTCTCGTTTTTCACCTAGTCTAAACTCATCTTCTGGAATAACTATAGATCCTACAGTATGTGTCACAAGGTTTTTTCTATCATCTATTCTATAGTAGTCTCCAATATCTATATGTTTTGGATATACAGTAAGTTTTTTATTGTCTATTATGATATCTCCATTATCTTTTATACTATATGTTCCATTTTCAATTATTAGATGGTAGTCTTCATTGAGCAGATTATTTTGTTTATAATATATGATATTTCCTGCTTCATCAACTATGTTTCCAGCCTTGTTCAGTCTCCAGTCTATTAGCACAGGGCCTCTTATATTATTTGTATTTCCTACTAATATTTCAGTGAAATTCTCATAGACATCTTCTAGTTGTTTTTGTAGTCCAATATCTATAGTTGAATATATCTGCAGGCCCCCAGTGAATAGAAGTTCTTCAGCTTTTTCCTTTGAATATCCTAATTTATCTATTAGAGTTTCAATTACCTGGGACTTTACATAGTCAGAAAAATAGGATGTAATGTCACTCATCTTCTTTTGTCCAGGCTTTAAACTTGTCTTTATATCTTGATTTAGTGCTTCCTCATATTCAGCTTTACTGATCTTTTCCAATTCCAACATCTTTTTTAGTACAAGTTTCTGTCTAGCTACAGATTCTTCATTAAATACTAAAATATATCTCTCTCCTAGTATATCAGCTTCTCCTACTTGATAGTGTTTCGTACTATCAAAGTTCTCAGGTTTTACCCTTATATAGGGTTGAAATTGGTTTGTACTCTTTACAATACCAGCTAGTATTGCAGACTCTGCTATAGTAAGATCACCTACATCTTTAGAAAAATAAGTCTGCGCTGCTTCTTGAACACCATAGGCATTCTGACCAAAGAAGTTTCTATTTAAGTAGGCTTCCAAGATTTGATCTTTATGTAAAGACCTTTCCATTTTCATTGCTAAATAGGCTTCTGTTATCTTTCTAGATAATGTCTTATCTTTCATTTGAGTTATATTTTTTACAAGCTGTTGTGTAATAGTACTAGCTCCTCTGACAGTTCGGCCAGCTTTAACATTTTCTAGAGCAGCACTTAGGATCCCCTTAGGATCTACCCCGTGATGGTCATAGAATCTTTCATCTTCTATAGATATAAATGCATCTTTTAGATGCTTAGGCATCTTATCAAGAGTTACAAAGGTTCTGAACTCTGCCGCATCTATTTTTTCCAATAGATTTCCACCATTATCATATATGGATGAGGTGTGATTTAAGGAAGAGTTAATTTCATTTATATCTATTTCAGGGGCATCTTTGACTATGGAGAGTACTATGCCAATAACTGCTCCCCCAGCTATGACCGACAATACTAATAATACAATTATAAATATCTTTAGTGCCTTGGAAAAGGACTTCTTTTTCTTCTTTGTTTTCTTATCATTATTTTCAGACATAATTTCCTCCTTAGTATTAAAGAGCTTAGAATATAATTATTATAACACAATTATATTAGAATGTTAATAAGGTTAATCTGTAAGTATATTATAATTTCCTTTTGTATCCAATAATATATCTAAGGAAAATATGGATTAGATTATAGTATGGAAAGATGCTATAATAATATGAATAGAATATAAACATATGGTGGTGAAATCTTGTATAGAGAGAGTACAAATATGGAAAGAGCTTTGATTGTAGGGGTGGCACTTGATTCAGATGAGATAGATATAAATACATCATTAGAGGAATTAAAAGAGTTAGTAATTGCAGCAGGAGGTACTGTTGTATCGGAGATAATCCAAAGAAGAGACAATATAAATTCAGCCTACTTTATTGGAAGAGGAAAGGCTAGAGAAATAAAAAATTATTGTGATGAACTAGATATCACTACTGTGATCTTTAATGATGAATTATCTGGTGCACAACTTAGAAATTTAGAAGAAGTAATTGATAGAAAGATAGTAGATAGGACGAATCTCATATTAGATATATTTGCAGGTCGTGCAACATCAAAGGAAGGAAAATTACAAGTAAAGCTTGCACAATTAAAATATCGTTTACCTAGACTTGTAGGTTTTAGGGACTATCTTTCAAGAGAAGGTGGAGGTATAGGGACAAGAGGGCCAGGTGAGCAAAAGCTAGAGACCGATAGGAGACATATCTTAAGGGAGATAAATAATATAGAAAATCAGCTAAAAGAAGTTGAATCCAACAGGAGTATCAAGAGAAAGAAGAGAATAGATTCCAATTTGCCTATAGTTGCATTAGTTGGATATACCAATGCCGGAAAGTCCACACTATTGAATAAGCTAGTGAAAATAAATAGAGAAAGAGATGAAATCAAACCTGTCTATGTAAAAGATATGTTATTTGCCACATTAGATACATCTTTGAGGCGAGGAAAGCTTTCTAATGGACAGGAATATCTACTGACTGATACTGTAGGTTTTGTATCTAAATTGCCAACTCATCTAATAGAGGCATTTAAGGGGACTCTTGAAGAGGTTCAGTATTCTGATGTGTTGCTCCATGTAGTAGATGCATCTAATAAAGACTTAGATATACAGATAAAGACTACAATAGAGATATTGAAGGATTTAGATGTATTGGATAAACCCATAATAACCGTGTTTAACAAGATGGATAAGATTGACATTGAAAGCTTGATATATGATAGTATGTATATAGAAGACAAGATATTTATATCTGCAATGGATGATAATCATATAGATGAACTGGTAAATCTTATAGAAAAGAGATTGCCTCAGAAGTACAGAAGGGTATCTATGAGAATTCCATATGACAGGCAATCTATATTAGACTATATTATGAGTAACTATGATGTGGAGAATATAATATATAAAGAAGATGGAACATATGTAGACTTGGAAATAAATTCTTTAGATTTTCATAGATATGAGGAATTTATTATATAGATATTTTTATATAAGATAAGGAGATGATATTAGTGATAATTAGAAATTGTGCAGGTGGAGTTGTATTTAGAGATAGTAAAGTATTGATATTAAAAAATGAAAAAAATGAATGGGTACTTCCAAAGGGAAAAATAAAGGAAGACAAACTATCTACTGAAACAGCTATATATAGGGTAAAGTATGAGACAGGAGTAGATGCAAGAATAGTTTCTTCAGCTGGTGAGACAGCATATGAGTTTTACTCTATTACACGAGAACAGCCAGTATGTAATAAGATCACATGGTATATAATGGAATCAGAGGACGAAAAGTATGAGATAAATAAAGATGAAGGTTTTTTAGATGGGGGTTTTTATCCTATTGAAGAAGCTACGGATATGATCACATATAGTCAGGATAAGTCCTTAGTATCCCTATCTTATAAGAGATATCTAGAGTTTAAGGATTATGAAAAGAAAAAAATCCTTGTTTAAAAAAATAGATATTTCCTCTTTTAACATTCTAAATCATAGAGATCGTTTCTGGAAGGGAGGGCTATAGATGAAGGAAAAATATAGAACCATCTTTTCTTATGGTGAGGATGAAATTATAATAAATAAATCTAGATTTATTGGATATGCAAAGCCAATAAATAGTGAAGAAGAGGCAATTGATTTTATTGAAGAGATAAAGGAAAAGCATAGGGATGCTACCCACAATGTATATGCCTATGTCTTTGGGGAAAACTCTAATATACAGAGATTCAGTGATGATGGAGAACCCTCAGGCACTGCTGGAATTCCAGCCTTAGAGGTGCTTAAAAAGGAAGACCTTCGAAATGTAGTAGTTGTAATTACAAGGTATTTTGGTGGGATAAAATTAGGCGGCGGAGGACTTATTAGGGCATATACCAAAGGTGCAAAGATTGGGGTAGATGCAGGTGTAATTGTAGATATGGTACTACATAGGGAGATAAGTTTCCAAGTAGATTATAATCAATATGGGAAAATCGAAAATTTCCTTATGACAAATGAATATATTACTAATGATGTTGTATTTGAGGACTTAGTGACTATATCATTGTATGTAGCAGTAGATGAATTGGAAAAGTTTAAAAATTCCATTACAGATTTGACCAGTGGCAATTCTATTATAGCAGAGTTAGATGATAGACATCTACCTATATTAGATGGAAAAAGACTTTTATAATTGACTATTCTAAAATCTAAAGGGTATATACATCATACAATAATATGTGAGGTGACTGTAATATGGATTTTAAGAAGATAAAGAAAGAGATGTTGGATAAAAAGACTTGGGCAGTAATTGGAGTAACTGCTAAAAAAGATAAGTTTGGCTACAAGATATGGAAAAAGTTAAAAGACCATGGATACAATGTCTATGGAACAAATCCAAACTATGAAGAGATAGAAGGGGAGAGGGTATATTCAAGTATAAAGGATATACCTGCAAAGATAGATGTTGTGGATATGGTAGTTTCTCCAAAGTTAGGGATGGATATATTAGATGAAGTCAAAGATCTAGGTATAGAATATATATTCTTCCAACCTGGAACATATAATTCACAGATAATAGAAAAGGTAAAATCTCTAGGTTTTAAATATCTAGTAGATGATTGTATATATGCAACACTAAAGGCAATGGAATAAAATAGGATTCGTCCTATTTTTTTCCTTTAAAGAATTCAATTATACCAATAAATAATAGGAAGAATCCAAAGTATCGACTTAATCTTTCAGGTTCAATCTTTGTGGCAAAGATTGAACCTACAATAGCGCCTATTACTCCTCCAGGTATAAGATATTTTGCATACTTAAATTCAATATCTCCATTTTTTGCATGTGTAAATATAGCTATTATGGATATGGGTATAAATACTATCAGGTTTATCCCTTGAGCCTCTATCTGTGATAGATGGTATATTAGGACAAGAGATGGAATTAAGACAGTACCTCCACCTATGCCCATTCCGCTTATTATTCCAGATAAAAATCCTATTATAATCAATTTCATTTTAAAATCATCCTCATGGCAGTATATATGATTATGCTACCAAAAAATTTTCTTAGATATGTAATTGGAATTTTTCTCAAAAACTTTGCACCAGTATAGCTACCTAATACTCCACCAATCAATGTAATCATGCTTAATTTTAGAGGAACTGTATTTTTAGATAGATATATTATGGTACTTACTATGGATAAGGGCAATATGATAGATATAGCAGTGGCGTGGGCTTTGTAGTCCTCTAACTTAATTAAAAATACCAAGGCAGGAACTACAATAATTCCTCCTCCAGAACCAAAGATTCCATTTATCAAACCTGCAATTATTCCTATAATTATCAATTGTATCTTAATTTTGTTCATATTTATCTCCTATATGGTATAATCTTAAAAGAAGATTCTATATTAATTTCACCATAATAGCATAAGATATACATACAATGTTTTGGAGGGATATGATGCATAATATTCAGGATATAGTTGAGGATTTAATATTATGGTTACAAAAAAATGTAAATGGGGCTAAAGCTAGAGGCTTAGTATTTGGATTGAGTGGAGGGATAGACTCAGCAGTGATGGCTGGGATATCTAAAATGGCTTTTCCAGAGACTTCATTAGGGTTAATCATGCCTTGTCATAGTGATTCTTTAGATGAAGAGCACGGACTTATAGTAGCGGATGCTTTAGATTTGGAGGTCAAAAAGATAGATTTAACAAATACATTTGATTGCCTAGTAGATGCTTCTAATCTAGATATAGAAAACCATATGGCTATGGCAAATATAAAGCCTCGATTGCGAATGACTACATTATATTATTTTGCTCAAAGTTATAACTACTTAGTAGCAGGTTCTAGCAATAAATCAGAATTTACAACAGGATACTTTACAAAACATGGGGATAGTGGAGTAGATATATTGCCACTAGCTAACTTTATAAAAGAAGAGATTTGGGAATTGGCTAGAGTTTTAAATATCCCAGAGATAATAATAGAGAAGAAACCCAGTGCTGGACTTTGGGAAGGGCAAAGTGATGAGGATGAGATGGGATTTAGTTATGATATATTAGATAATTATATTAAAAGTGGAAAGGGACCAGAACCTATAGTGGAAAAGATAAGGAGCATGAATGAGAAAAGTCTACATAAGAGACAATTTCCTCCCATATATAGATATGATGCATCTAAATTTTACATTGATTTAGAAAGTAAAAAAGAGTGAAATAGTTGTAGATTTATGGTAAAATATTATGGGTAAAATTTTAAGGAGAGTGAATTGAATGGCAGGGCATTCAAAATGGAATAATATTAAAAACAAAAAAGGCAAGGAAGATGCTAAGAGAGCAAAGGTGTTTACCAAACTAGGCAGATATATTATGGTAGCTGCAAAGGAAGGTGGATCAGATCCAGAATATAATCCTGCTCTAAAGGCTGCTATTGATAAGGCAAAAGCTGAAAACATGCCTAATGACAATATAGACAGGGCTATAAAGCGTGGTGCTGGAGAATTAGGTGCAGACAATTTTGAAGAGATAATATATGAGGGGTATGGACCATCTGGAATTGCAGTATTTGCCACATGTCTAACAGACAATAGAAATAGAACTGCCTCAGATGTAAGACATGCCTTTGATAAATGTGGTGGAAATCTTGGACAATCTGGATCAGTTACATTTATGTTTGATAGAAAAGGTCTAGTTGCCATTGAAAGAACTGATTCTATAGATGAAGATGAGCTTACTATGTTGGCAATAGACTTAGGTGCTGAGGATTTTGAATCTGAAGAGGAAGGGTTTGAAATAATCACTAGTCCAGAGGATTTCAATGCTGTAAAAGAAGGTTTAAAAGCTGAAGGCTATGAATTTGCCATGGCAGAGATAACATTCATCCCTCAAAGCACAGTAGCTTTAACCAACGAAGATGACATCAAAAATATGGAAAAACTAATTGATATGCTTGAGGATAATGACGATGTTCAAGAAGTTTATCACAACTGGGAGATAGAGGAAGAGTAATTATCTCTGAATAATAGATCTTTATAATCCGTATAATAATAGTTGAAAATTATTATTAGGAGGATACTATGGAAGGTAAGGAAAATTTTCAACATATCTTAGATAGATTTCAACAGGCGGATATAGATCAAAAGATTGAAATATATACAACAGTTCAAGGTCTATCTGTAGAACAATATAAAGAACTTTTAAGATATTTTCCTATTAAGTATTTAGGAAAATTAGAGCAGGCTATGGGTTAAAGGGATGAATTGTGTTTCATCCTTTTATTTTACTAAACTTTATTGGAGAAATTTGATGATGTATATAATAAGAAAGGCATTTTCAACTATATTGATTATCAGTATATCCTTAATGCTTATGGCCATAAGCATAGAACAAAATTCCTATAATAGATCATATTATAGGAAAAGCTTTAAAAAATATAATGTTGAGACCATATCTAATAAGTCCATGGATGATCTTTTATCTATTGCAGATAACATAATAGTATACTTAAAAAATACAGGTGGAGACGAGTTACTCACACCCTACTTTAATGAAAGAGAAGTCCTTCATATGCAGGACGTACAGAGACTTTTTAAAATAGTTAGATATATAAAGTATATAGGTGGTGTTTTAAGTATATGTATAGGGCTTTATCTATTCAAAATAAATGGAGGACTATTTCTAAGTAGAGTCTTGTACTCTGGACTGTATTGGAACTATATTATACTTATAGTACTACTATTTTTTGTATATTATGATTTTGATAGATATTTTACTTATTTTCATTTACTCCTATTTAATAACAACTTATGGATTTTAAATCCAGATACAGATCTGATGATACAAATGCTTCCAGAAGGTTTTTTTATAGGGATGGCTATAAAGATAATGTTATCTTTCTCTATATATTTGGCTATAATACAGGTACTAGCCTATATATATAAGAGGAGGAATTACCATGGGAAAGATATTAGATAGAATTAAAAAATACTCTATCAAAAATAATAATGAGAGGATATTAAAAAACTATTATTCCAAGGAAATGAGGAGAGGAAAGACATATAGAGCTGCTTTAGCAGACAGGCTTTTCTTTTATATATTCCTTTCAATATCTATAGGGACCATATTGGTACTAAAGACTGGTAAAGTTGTTTCGTACTTATATATATCTATATTGATGTTTTTATTATCTATTGGAGTATCTGGACTATTTTCACAGAAGAAGAAAAGAAAGAAAATTATTGAGATAAATGAAGGTATTAAAAAGAGAAAGCTGATCAAAGAATTTTCTAGTTTTAGTAAGGATAACTTCACTGACTATATTGGAGAATTAGTAGAAAAATATTATAATATAGATGTTAAAAAAGAAACCTTATCACTAGATTTAAGCGGTATAATCCAAGGCAAAAGATATGGAATTAAATGTATAAAGATAGGCATGGAAGAAAGAGTAGGATTAAGGGAACTGGAAAATTTCTATATAGATTTGAGAATGTCAGGTTTTGATACTGGCATATTATTTACAAATTCCTATTTTAGGGAAGACATAAGGGAAAATGCAAAGGTGCTATTATATGATTTTGATGATATAATAAGTATGCTGAGAAAATTAGATAGATATCCTACAGATGAAGATGTAGAAGCCTATATAGTAGATAGATTTATGGATAGACGAAGTAGAGTGAGAGAAGAGGTTAGAAACATTGACAAAAAGAAGATATTACAGTTCTATGGAATATTTGTAACTTTTTATATACTATCTTACTTTATAAACTATCCAAGATATTATAAACTCATGGCAATTATGTCCTTTGTGATAGGGACAGTTATTTCTGGGTATAAGATATCTGAATATATTAGGTTTAAAGATAAATTTCCTTTGAAATAATCTGGGAAATAGTGTAATATTAATAGGAGACAGAGTAGGTAAAAAGCGTCAAGTGTTAAAGGATGGGAAGTTGCCTTTAGACGAAAGATGTTTTCTGCGATTTTTTACCGCATCCGCTGACCATCTAAGAATCTCTTTTCTTTTATGGCAGTTAGCTGTCCATATATAGAAAGGAGGGTTTTTTATGATGACAAAAAATAAGACAAATGTGATGATAACAGTCGTGTCAGGATTATTAGTAGCACTGTCCATTGTGTTTACTAAGATATTAGTATTTATGCCTACAGAAACTTTGAGGGTAGGAATAGGGAAGGTGCCCATTATGTTGGCTGGATTTTTATATGGGCCTATAAATGGTAGTGTTGTGGGGATTGCTGCTGATTTAGTTGGTGTAGCTATAAATCCACAAGGGCCACCTCACATAGGGTTTACACTTAGCTCTATGCTTTGGGGAGCCATCCCTGGAATATCTAGAAATATTTCAAGGAAACTTAGAAGGGAAAAGTTCTTTTCCAATATAGAGATTGTGGCTGTAGTATTTGTATGCTTTCTGGTGATATCCTTGGTACTAGATACTTATTGGTTATCTCATATGTATGGAAAGGGTTTTATAGTCATGTTACCAGGGAGACTAATATCGGCTGCCATTCATATACCAGTATATAGTGTGGTGATAATATCTATATTGAAAAATCTAAGAAGACATTTTGATATATAGTTGGGTTTTAGGTATTTGCTTTTATATAGGTTAAGTATATAATTAATATATGGCAATTTAAAAGAATAGTTTATAAGATTATGGGAGGAGATTTTAAATGAAAAAAACATTACCAATTGCTTTATCTAATAGACATATCCATCTGAGTCAAGGAGATTTAGATGCATTATTTGGGAAAGGACATGAATTGACTAGATTTAAAGATCTATCTCAACCAGGACAATATGCATGTGAAGAAAGAGTAGATGCTGTAGGACCAAAAGGGACAATAAAGGGAGTAAGGGTACTAGGACCTGTTAGAGGTGAAACTCAATTTGAGGTATCTATCTCTGATGCTTTTAAACTAGGTGTACAACCTGTAATAAGAAATTCTGGAGATATTGAAGATACACCTGGGATTAAATTAGTTGGTCCAGAAGGAGAAGTAGAAGTCTCAAGAGGTGTTATTGTTGCCGCTAGACATATCCATATGCACACATCAGATGCAGAAGAATTTGGAGTTAAAGACAATGACATCGTAAAGATTGAAGTAGAAGGTCCAAGGGGACTTATCTTCAATGAAGTACTAATCAGAGTTAGTGAAAAGTTTAGTTTAGAGATGCATGTGGATATAGAAGAGGGAAATGCAGCTGGAGTTAAAAATGGTGATTTAGTAAAATTGATTAAATAGGAGGTCAATATGTATAATATTGAATCTATGATAGATCATACTCTATTGAAGCCAGATGCTACAAAAGAGCAGATAGTTAAACTGTGTAAGGAAGCCATGGAATATAAATTTGGTGCAGTGTGCGTAAATCCAAGTTATGTAGAATTATGTAAGGAGATGCTAAAGGATTCTAATGTCAAGATTGCAACAGTAATAGGATTTCCTTTAGGAGCTAATACTAGTGAAGTAAAGGCCTTTGAAACATTAGATGCTATAAATAAAGGGGCAAATGAAATAGATATGGTAATCAATATTGGAGCTTTAAAGTCTGGAGATTATAGCAAGGTAAAGGATGATATTATGGCTGTAGTTCAGGCTTCTAATAAGAGAGCCATAGTGAAGGTAATTATAGAAACATGTCTCTTGTCAGATGAAGAAAAAGCTAAGGCATGTCATATAGCTATGGAGGCTAATGCAGATTTTGTTAAGACATCTACTGGATTTGGAACTGGTGGAGCTACAGTAGAGGATGTAAAGTTAATGAAGTCCATAGTAGGAAATAAACTGGAAGTAAAAGCATCAGGCGGAATAAGAGATGTAGAGACGGCAAAAGAAATGCTAGATGCAGGAGCTACTAGGCTTGGAACTAGTTCAGGAGTAAAGATAATTAAGGCTATCTAGTTTAAAAAGGGGGCATACCCCTTTTTTATATATAATTTAGAGATATATTTTGTCATAAAATCCTAAAATAATGTAAAACTATAGTTAGGAGGGATTTTATGAAAAAAAATATATTGTTTCTAATTATATTGAGTATAATGCTCCAGTTAGGATGTACTGATGAAAAAAGTATTGATATGAAAGATAAAGAGAATAGTTTAGAGTCTATAGAGGTCACTGGTGATGACAAAGAGATAATAAACAGATCAGAAAATATAGCTGATAATGTAGTAGAATTATTTGGGATAGATGATGCTACTGCCATAGTATTTAATGATGATGTTGTAGTAGGTATAATTCTGTCATATGATAGAGAACTATCTCCAGATATAATAGATACAATTGGAAATTTAATTAGAGAAAATGATTCGGATATAAATCAAGTATATATAACATCAGATTCCAAATTATTTAAACAAATTGACAATATGGTTGTAGATATATTACGAGGAAAACCATATGATGATTATGTAGCAAATATAAATAAGATAATAGATAAAATTAAAAAAGAAAAATAAGACCCATCTAATGGGTTTTATTTAATAATATAGGATATATTATTGATAATATTAATATAGTAATAGGAATATAATTGGGTATATGTGAACTATATGTGTTAGGAGGAGGGGTTTATATGGCACTAAAATCGGAAAGAATAAAATTGGGAAATGGGATATACTTGAACTTAGTTAAGACTGATAAATTTAAGTCTAACTTACTTAGCTATTATTTTATTAGACCCTTAAAGAGGAGAGAGGTCACTAGAAATGCTCTATTGCCATTGGTTTTGAAAAGGGGTACAAGTAAATATCAAAATAATTTTGAAATTGAAAAAAAACTAGAGGAGTTATATGGAGCAAATCTAAGTGTTGCTGTGAACAAGAGAGGAGAAAAGCAGGTAATCAGATATACTATGGAGTGGGCATCTGAAGAGTACCTAGATAAAGAGGGTATAGATTATGAAGCAATAGATATATTAAAATCTATTATATACGATCCATTCCTTGTGTCAGAAGGATTTGATCCACAATATGTAGAACAAGAAAAGGAAAATCTAGGTAGAATAATAAAGAGCAAGATAAATAATAAGAGAACATATGCCATTGACAGGTGTATAGAAGAGATGTGCAAGAATGAAAGATTTAGTATTGACCAATTGGGATATGTAGAGGATTTAAAGGATATAGATGAAAAGACTCTATATATTCACTATAGGAGGATGTTAGATACTAGTCCAATTGAAATTTTTTATGTGGGGAATTATGATGATGGCATGCTCAAATTTTTAATAGAACATAACAAATTGAATAGAGAAGATATAATCTCAATACCAGAGGATACTATAGTGGCATCTTCTCAAACTAAGAATATGATAAAAGAAGGCTTAGATATCAATCAAGCCAAATTTGTAATAGGTCATAGAGTTGGTATACATTATAAGGATAGACTATATAATGCTCTTCTAGTAGCCAATGAGATATTAGGTGGTGGACCTAATTCAAAATTATTTAAAAATGTAAGGGAAAAGGAGAGCCTTGCTTATTATGTAAGTTCTTCTGTATATAAATATAAATCACTATTGCTAGTAGATGGAGGCATAGAGTCTGATAAATTTGATAAGACAACTGATATTGTAAGACAGGAATTAGACAAGGTGAAAATGGGAGATTTCACTAATGAAGAGATTGAGATTGCAATTAAATCTTTGAAATCTTCTACTGAATCTATAAGGGATAGTATTTTTCTAATATCTGAGTTTTTCTTTAGTCAATCAATGTCTCAAGATTCTAGAACTCTTGAAGAGATTCTAGATGATTTTGAAAAGGTTACTAAAGAAGAGATTGTAGAGGCAGCAAATAAGATTACCATAGATACTATCTATCTTATGAAAGAAAAAAACTAGATAATTGAGGTGATGATATGGATACTAAAGAAATATTTAATCATAAAATAAACGAAAAGATAATGCATGCAGAGACACCAAATGGTCTAAAGATATACTTTATGCCAAAGAAGGGATATACAAAGAAGTTTGCTATATTTTCAACGAACTATGGTTCAACGGACAATATATTCGTACCAATAGGCGAGAGTTCTCCTTTAGAAGTGCCAGAAGGTATAGCACATTTTCTTGAGCATAAACTCTTTGAAGATGAAGAATCCAATCTCTTTGAAAAGTTTTCAAAGATGGGAGCAGATGTAAATGCTTTTACAAATTTTAATCAAACCTCCTATCTCTTTACATCTACAGATCATTTTTATGAAAATTTAGAGTTACTTGTGAAGTTTGTTCAAAGCCCATATTTTACAGAGGAAAATGTGGAAAAAGAAAAGGGAATTATAGCACAAGAAATTAAGATGTATGAAGATAATCCAGGGTGGAAGGTGTTTTTTAACCTGTTAAAATGTATGTATAAAAGCCATCCTGTAAAAATAGATATAGCTGGAACAGTAGAAAGTATTCAAAGTATTGACAAAGAACTACTGTATAGATGTTATAATACCTTTTATCACCCATCAAATATGGTGCTGTTTGTAGTAGGGGATCTATCCTTTGATGAGATTGTCAAGGTGGTAAATAGATCTGAAAAGAGTTTTCAAGGTTCTCAGAACGAAATAAATAGAATAAGTCCTATGGAGCCTGAAGAAGTAGAAGAAAGGTTTATAGAGGAAAAAATGGTAACTTCTACACCTCTATTCCATATGGGATTCAAGGATAGTGATGTAGGATATACAGGAAAAAGAGCTGTGAAGAAAGATATGATAACTAATATCATATTGGATATGTTGTTTGGTTCAAGTTCTGTGTTCTATAATAAACTCTATGAAGAAGGACTTATAGATACTAGTTTTGGTGCATATTATACTGGAAAGGGAAGCTATGGACACTCTCTCATATTAGGGCAGTCCAACAGGCCGGAGGAAGTCTATAAAAGGGTAATGGACTATATTGAAAATGCAGGAGAGAAAGCTTTAAATGAAGAAAACTTCAATAGGATAAAGAAAAAGGAATTGGGACAATTTCTATTTAGTTTAAATTCTATTGACTCCATAGCATATAATTTTACAGATTTATATTTCAATGATTTTCTATTTACAGATCTGTTTAGTTTGTTGGAAGAAGTTGACTATAATGACATACTAGATAGATATAAAACACATTTTCATAAAGATAATGTGGCCCTATCCATAATAAAACCACTTTAAAATATTTTAAAATATGATATACTTAATTGATTGATTTTTAGGAAAGGTGGTTTTATTGTGAATCCAGTTGCATTTAAAATATTTAATCTTGAAATAAGATGGTATGGTATACTCATTGCATCAGGTGTATTGATAGGTACCATAATAGCTATGAGAGAAGCTAGAAGAAGAGGACTAGATGAAGAGATGTTGTTGGACTTACTTCTATTTGCTGTTCCTGCTGCCTTAATAGGAGCTAGGACTCATTATGTGATCTTTAGTTGGGACTTCTATCGTGATAATCCCATAGAGGTCCTAAACTTTAGAGCTGGAGGCCTAGCTATACATGGTGCAATTATAGGTGCTATCATTGTAGGGATTATATTTGCTAAGGTTAGAAAACAAAATTTTTGGGTATTGGCAGATATTGCAGCACCAAGTTTAATTTTAGGGCAAGCCATAGGTAGATGGGGAAATTATATAAATGGAGAGGCCCATGGTGGTCCCACAGATTTACCCTGGGGTATAATGGTCAATGGGGTCAAGGTACATCCTACTTTTTTGTATGAATCTATTTGGAATTTCATGGTCTTCTTATTTTTAATTTGGTATACAAGAAATAGAGCCAAGATAGATGGAGAGGTATTCCTATTGTATTTAATCCTATATTCAGTTGCTAGACTTTTTATAGAAGGACTTAGAACTGATAGCCTAATGTGGGGACCTATTAGGGTGGCCCAGCTAATTAGTTTGATTGCAATAGTGATTCCAGCTTTGATTTTATATAACAAGAGGAGACAAATATAGAAATTAAATAATTTTCATAAACAGGACTTTGTGCCTGTTTTTTTTATGTCTTAAAACCCTCAAAAGAAATAGGACTAAAGTCCTAAAAGAATATCAATATCCATGAAACTATGGAAGGATTCCCAAAAATAGTATAGAATATAATTAATGTGGTGGAAAGTGGGAGAAAGTGGTAAAATGTTCTTGAAGGTGGTAGATATATATGCTTATTGGTGAATATCAACACACCGTAGATAGTAAAGGAAGGATAATTATACCATCAAAGTTTCGAGATGACCTTGGAGATGAGTTTGTCATTACCAAAGGTCTAGATAGTTGTCTCTTCATATATGCACAAGATGAATGGAAGAGAGTAGAAGATAAGCTAAAGACATTACCACTTACAAATAGAGATGCAAGAGCATTTATAAGATTTTTCTTTTCAGGGGCTAGTGAATGTAATTTAGATAAGCAGGGAAGAATATTGATTCCTAGCAATTTAAGAGAACATTCTAAACTAGATAAGGAAGCAGTTATAATAGGAGTCTCCACTAGATTAGAAATATGGAGTAAGGAACAATGGAATGCCTATACTGATGAAGATAATCTAAGCTATGATAGTATTGCTGAAAAGATGGCAGAACTTGGAATTTAGGTGGAGGAATCTTATGGAATTTAAACATATACCTATAATGTTAGAAGAAGTAATAGATGGATTGAATATAAAAGAAAATGGCATCTATATAGATGGAACTCTAGGAGGTGCAGGTCACTCACTAGAGATAGTAAAGAGGTTAAGTAGTGGAAAACTCATAGGCATAGATCAGGATGAGAGAGCTCTAGAGAAAGCTAGAGAAGTTTTAGAACCTTATAGAGATAGGACTATATTAGTACATGATAATTATGAAAATATAGATAGAATTCTAAAGGAATTAAATATAGATAAAGTAGATGGCATATTATTAGATCTTGGTGTCTCATCTTATCAATTAGATGCAGGAGAAAGGGGATTTTCCCATAATAAAGATGCTATGTTAGATATGAGAATGGACAGAACAAGAGAGTTTTCTGCATGGGATGTAGTAAATAACTATTCTAAGGAAGAGCTGGAGAAAATAATCTGGGAATATGGAGAAGATAGATGGGCAAAGAGAATTGCAGAATTTATTATAGCAGAAAGGAAGCAAAAGCCTATAGATACTACTTTGGAATTAGTATCTGTGATAAAAAAAGCCATACCTAAAAAGGTGAGAATGGAAGGTGGACATCCAGCCAAGAAGACATTTCAAGCTATTAGGATAGAAGTAAATAGAGAATTAGATGTTTTAGGAAATCTTATAAACAAGATTTCCAGACTATTAAACCCACATGGAAGAATAGCTATAATAAGTTTTCATTCCCTTGAAGACAGAATTGTAAAGGATGCTTTCAAGGAACTCTATCGTGACTGTATATGTCCACCAGAGTTGCCTCAGTGTATGTGTGACAAGACAAGGGAAATAGAGATCATAACTAGAAAGCCTATAGTGGCAGATGAGATAGAATTAAAGACAAACCCAAGAGCTAGATCGGCAAAATTACGAATAGCTGAGAAAATTTAAGGTTCTAAAAAAACGAGGGGGAGAATAAATTGTTAGCAAAGGCTGAATTAAATTATTATCCTGAAGAAATTTTAGAAAAACCATATATTGAAAGACCTAAAAAACCCAATAGGAATAGGAAGAAAAAAGCTAAGAAAAAATCTAGTGTTAATATCTTATTTAAGTTTGCATTGTTATTTTGCGTTGGTATTATTATGTTTACTAGTTTATTTATATTATTGAGATATGCTCGTATAACTGAATTGAGGATGGATGTGAACAAATTAGAACGAGAAAAGATAGAGCTGGAGAAAACCAAAACAAATCTAATCGGGGAGCTAGAAGATATAAAGAGCTCATTAAAGATTGCAGAGGATGCAGCTTACAAATTGGGAATGTCATATCCAGAAGAGGGGCAGATAGTTTATGTCTCTATTGAAGATAAAGATGTTGCAGTAGATGATAATTTTAGCATTCTAAAACAATTTAAGAAGGTGATAAGTCTACTTTCAACTTTGCTCTAGGAGGTTTTAGCTTTGTATATGCCTAGTAAATCATCTAAAAATAGATTAAGATTTGCTTTGTTTTTTAATATAGTACTTGTAATACTTTTAATATCTAGATTGGCCTATTTACAAATAGTGATAAGTGAAGATTTAAAAAAAGGGGCTTTGGAACAATGGACGAAGTCTATAGATATTAAACCTAAGAGGGGAATAATATACGATAGAAAAGGTAAGAAGTTGGCAGTTAGCGTAAATGCCTTCACAATATGGGCAAACCCAGCTGATGTAAAGGATGGGTATAAGACAGAAAAAGAGCTTATAGAAGTAGCCAAACAAATAGGTTCAATATTAGATATGGATGAGGAATTAGTCTATGAAAAGATTACAAAGAAGCAAAGGGCAGAGAGAATCAAGCAATGGGTTACAAAGGAAGAAGCTAGTGAAATAAGAAAAATGGGATTTAAGGGGATAAGTGTAGTGGATGACAATAAGAGGTATTATCCTAATGGGAATTTTGCCTCTTATATATTGGGTTTTACTGATATAGACAATAATGGATTAGATGGTATAGAAAAGACCTTTGATGAATATTTGACTGGGACTCCTGGAAAATGGATGAAGATGACAGATGCAGGAAATAGGCAGCTGCCATATGATGGGGAAAAGATATATGAACCCAGTGATGGAACATCTTTGGTTTCTACTATTGATGAGACGATTCAATACTTTGCAGAAAAAGCAGCACAACAAGCCTTATTAGACAATAAGGCTAAAAATGTTTCTGTGATAATGATGGAGCCAAAAACTGGAGATATAATTGCAATGGCTTCTAAACCGGATTTTGATCCTAATAATCCAAGAGAACCTTTAGATGAAAATCTTAAAAGGGAATGGAGTAATTTACCACCAGAGGAATTAAAGAACAAATGGTATGATATGTGGAGAAACTTTGCAGTAAGCGATATATATGAACCAGGATCTACATTTAAGATAATAACTACAGCAGCAGCACTAGAAGAAGGGACCACAAGCCTTGATTCTCATTACTATTGTAATGGTTTTATAAGGGATATAAAGGGGGTTGTATTAAAATGTGTACGATATTACAATCCTCATGGAGATCAGACTCTCAGTGAAAGTCTAAATAATTCATGTAACGTTGCATTTGTAAATATAGCAAGGCAGCTTGGAAAAGAAAATTTCTATAAGTATATAAAGGCTTTTGGTTTTGGTGAAAAGACAAATATTGATCTACTTGGAGAACAGCCTGGAATTATACCTGGAAATATAGATATGATAAAGGAAGTAAATCTGGCAACTATGTCCTATGGCCATGGTATAGCAATAACCCCTATGCAGCTTGTGACAGCACTATCTGCAATCTCAAATGGGGGAAATTTAATGGAACCTAGATTAGTAAAAGAGGTAATTGATGAAGAGGGGAATGTAGTTAAAAGTTTTCCACCTCAGATAAAGAGACAGGTAATATCCAAACAAACTTCTGACACAATGCTTAAACTAATGGAGAGTGTAGTAGTTGATGGTTCAGGTTCTAGAGCTATAATTCCAGGATATAGGATAGGTGGGAAAACTGGTACTGCCGAGAAGATTCAGGATGGGAGATATGCAAAGGGGAAATATATAGCCTCTTTTGTTGCAGTAGCTCCTATTGAAGATCCAAAGATTGCCATGCTAGTTGTAGTAGATGAACCTTCAGCAGGAACCTATTATGGTAGCTCAGTTGCTGCTCCAGTTGCTAGAAATATACTGGAAGAGACTTTTAACTATTTAGAAATACCACCTGAAATTACAGATGAAGATAGAGAGAAGATGACAGATATAGTTCAAGTACCAGATTTACGAAATAAAAACATAGGAGAAGCTGGAAGAATATTGACAGATCTTGGTCTAAAATATACTACAGAGTATCTAGAATACACTGATGGATCAAAGGTTATAGGTCAATTTCCCTCAGCTGGAGTTGAGGTGCAAAAGGGTTCAATAATTGATCTGTACTTAGATGTAAAAATTATGGATGGACCTAAGATGCCCTATCTAATAGGTAAAAATAGGGAAGAAGTCATAGAAATATTGGATAATATGAATATCCAATATACATTAGAAGGCCAAGGAAATGCAGAAGTGCAGAATCCTTTACCAGGAGAAAGATTAGACTATGATACGAAGGTAATAGTCGAATTCAAATAACTAATAGATGATTTAATATAAGGCAACTTAATTAAGTTGCCTTATAATTAATTACATATTATTAGGGGGGTAATGGATTTTGAAATTATCATGTATTCTTAAAAAATATCCTTTTAGAGAATTAAAAGGGACTATGGATATAGATATAGATAATATAGAACATGATTCTAAAAGGATTTCTAATGGAGATCTATTTATAGCTCAAAGAGGATTTAGTCACGATGGACATGACTATATAGAAAGTGCAATTAAAAGAGGGGCTGTAGGTGTTGTTCAAGAAAAAGACTTGAATTTAGAAAATAGTATTACTATGATAAAGGTAAGAGATTCAACAGATGCTTTAGGGTATTTTGCTGGAAATTACTATGGACTGCCTTGGAAATCCATGAATATCATTGGAGTAACTGGGACAAATGGAAAGACCAGCGTTACCCATTATATAGAGAGCATATTTAGAGAAAATAGCTATAAGACAGGTATATTAGGTACACTAGGGGTAAATATAAGAGATGAGCATATTCATATGATAAATACTACCCCTGATGCTTTAGATATGCAAAGAATGCTAAATGAGATGAAAAAGAAAGAAGTAGAGTATTGTATAATGGAAGTATCTTCTCATGCATTGGATCTTAAAAGAGTTAAGTATATGGATTTTGATGTGGGAATTTTTACTAACTTGTCTAAGGATCATCTAGATTTTCATGGTTCTATGGAGGATTATTTAAACTCTAAATTAAAATTATTCTATAAAACGAGAAAAAATAATATTATAAATATAGATGACCCTTATGGTAAAATAATTATAGATAAAATAAGAGATAAGATACCTATAATAAACTATGGATTCAAGGAAAAGGCCATGATATATGCATCAAATATAGAGTATGGACCTAATTTTACTAAATTTGACCTAATTACCCCTATGGGAAAGAGGGAGGTATGTCTTTCTACTTTAGGAGAATTTAGTGTCTATAACGCACTAGCTGCGGCATCTTGTGGATATGCATTTTCTATAGATATAGATATAATAGTAAGAGGATTAGAAAATCTAAAGAGTGTGAAGGGAAGATTAGAATCAATTACAAACAATAAGGGATATAATATAATAATAGATTTTGCTCATACACCTGAGGCTGTTGAACAGGTCTTAAGGACCATAAAAAAATTTGCCGCAGGAAGGATAATAGTAGTTATAGGTGCCGGTGGAAATCGTGATAGATCTAAAAGACCAGATATGGGAAGGATAGTAGGTACTTATGCAGATCTTTCAATAATAACATCAGATAATCCTAGATTTGAGGACCCAGAAAAGATAATTGATGATATAATAGATGGGGTTAGACTTACTAAGGGGAAATATATAAGAATAGTAGATAGAAAAGAGGCAATCAAATATGCAATAGAGAACTATAGAACAGGTGATATAATATTACTTGCAGGGAAAGGACATGAAGAATATGTCATTAGAGGAAATAAATATTATCCCTTTAATGAAAGAGAAATAGTTAAAGAAATAATCAATGAGGTATAGGAAATTCACGCAGGAGGAAAATAAATGATACATTATATGGATATAATCAGAACAATAAGCATGGCATTTTTGATAACTTTAATTTTAGGTCCTATAACAATCCCCCTATTAAAATGGTTAAATATAGGGCAAAGCGTTAGAGAAGAGGGGCCTAAATCCCATTTTTCAAAATCAGGCACACCAACTATGGGAGGAATTATAATATTTATAGCTTTGATAATAACTATCTTTTCCTCAGGTGTTTTAAATAAGGATATGTATGTTTTGTTATTATCTACTTTTGGATTTGGATTTATAGGTTTTATAGATGATTATATAAAGGTAGTAAAAAAGAGAAATCTTGGATTGAGAGCATATCAAAAGCTAATAGGTCAGATTATATTGGCAATAATATTAGCTGTATATCAGTCCAACACTTCTATGTTGGGAACAAATATAATAATTCCATTTGTAAAATATGAATATCTAGATTTGGGGATATTCTACGTTCCCTTCGTAGTCTTTGTTGTAGTTGGTACTGTAAATAGTGTAAATCTTACAGATGGGCTAGATGGTTTGGCCTCTGGAGTAACCTTGATTGTATTATCTTTTTTTGGATTAGTATCACTATATTGGGGAATGGATAGCATAGCAATATTTTCTTCTGCACTGTCTGGGGCATGTCTAGGTTTTTTAATTCACAATGCCCATCCAGCTAAGGTATTCATGGGGGATACAGGTTCTATGGCCTTAGGTGGGGCAGTCTCTGCAATAGCTATATTGTTAAATCTTCCCCTTATAATACCCATAGTAGGAGGAATATATTTTGTAGAAGCCTTGTCAGTAATAATACAAGTGCTGTCCTTTAAATTAACTGGTAAGAGGGTATTTTTAATGAGTCCTTTACATCATCATTTTGAGCATAAAGGATGGAAGGAGACAAAAGTTGTAGCAGTGTTCTGGTTTGTCACTGTTATATTGTGCTTAATAGGAATCATAGCTGTTAGATTAAATTAGAAGGTGATAATGTGGACTTAAAAGACAAGAGGGTATTAGTAGTAGGATTAGGGATATCAGGTATTTCAACGATTAAAGCATTAGATAGGCTAGGTGTTTCTTTAGAAGTAATGGATAAAAAACCTAGAGAAGAATTGAATGACATATTAAAGGATTTGTCAAATATAAATGTAGAAAGATATCATCTTGGCATTGAAAATATCAATCTAGAGGACATAGATTTGATTGTCAAGAGTCCTGGTGTTCCACCATATACTAAGGTAATAGAAGATGGAAGAAAAATGGGGATTGAAATCATTACTGATGTGGAGATGGGATTTTGGCTGTCTCCTACTGATAATATAATTGCCATAACTGGTACAAATGGCAAGACAACAGCTACTACATTGATTGGTGAGATAATAAAAAGAGTTCACAAGAATACACATGTAGTGGGGAATATAGGTGTGGGAATTCTTGAAAGAATAATAGACGCAAAACAAGATGATGTGTTCGTAATGGAAGTTAGCAGTTTTCAATTAGAGAATACCAAATTCTTCAAACCCAAAGTAAGCCTTATACTAAATATATCTCCAGATCATCTAGATTGGCATGGTTCATATGAAAATTATATAAATGCAAAGAAGAAGATATTTAAAAATCAAGCTGAAGGAGATTATATAATATTAAATTATGACGATAAGATAATAAGGACTTTTGAAAAAGAAATTAATACCAATATAATATGGTTTAGTATGTTGGAAAAATTGGATAAGGGAATCTACCTTGATGGAGATGACATAATTATAAAGGATGAATCAGAAGAGAATAAGATAATGTCTATTTCAGATATAAGAATTTTAGGAAAGCATAATCTAGAGAATATATTAGGCAGTATAGGAGTTTGCTATGCCTTGGGAATTGATAGGGAAATAATAAGTAGCACTATTAGAGATTTTAATGGAGTAGAACATAGGCTAGAGTATGTAGGGGAAAAAAAAGGTATAAACTTTTATAATGATTCAAAGGGAACTAATCCAGATGCTAGTATAAAGGCAATTGAAGCCATAGGCCATTCTATTATATTAATAGCAGGTGGATATGATAAAGGTATAGAATTTGATTCATTTGTAGATTCTTTTAATGATAAGGTCAAACATTTGATATTACTTGGAGAAACAAAAGAAAAAATCAGAGATACTGCTTTTAATCATGGTTTTAAAGACTTTTATATTGTAAATGACATGGATGAAGCAGTAGATTTATCATATAGATTGGCAAACTTGGGAGATAATATATTACTATCTCCAGCTTGTGCAAGCTGGGATATGTATAGTAGTTTTGAGGAGAGAGGAAGGCATTTCAAGAGGATAGTAGAGAATCTTGAGGAGGAATAATATGGCTAAAGGCAATAGAAAAGAGATAAAGAAGGCACCAGATTTTACTTTGCTTTTGTCTGTAACTATTTTAGTCATCATTGGCATAATAATGGTATTTAGTGCAAGCTGGCCAGAAGCCATGATGAAATACAATAATGGTTATTTTTTTCTAAGAAAGCAATTATTCTCTTCTTTTTTAGGGTTTTTGACTCTCTTATTTTTCATGAATTTCAACTATAAATACTTTAAAAGACTATCTTTTCCTATATATGTATTTGCAATAATATTGGGATTGTTGGTTTTTTCACCATTAGGGAAGGAATACAAAGGAGCCAGAAGATGGTTAGAGATTGGACCTATATTGTTTATGCCTTCAGACACTCTCAAGATTGCATCTATAATCTTCTTTGCAACTTTTTTATCAAATAAAAAAGAAAAGATAAGCTCTTTGACTGAAGGTACCATTCCAGCATTGATAATAATTGGAATTTCCTGCGGATTAATAGTTACTCAAGACTTGGGAACTACAGTTACATTAGGCTCAACACTGATGGCTATGTTCTTTGTTGGGGGAATGAAGATACTCCATTTAGTTCCATTGGGATTTGGAACTGCTGGATTATTGTGGTTGGCAATTAAGGATCCAGAAAACTCTCATAGGATGAATAGAATAGTAGCTTTTAGAGATCCCTTTGCAGACAAATTAGGAAAGGGTTGGCAGGCAGTTCAATCTCTATATGCTCTAGGTTCTGGTGGAATATTTGGATTAGGTCTTGGAAAGAGTAGACAGAAGTTTTTTTATATATCTGAGTCCTATAATGACTTTATATTTGCAATTATAGGGGAAGAACTGGGATTTTTAGGTACAACTATTGTTACATTATTGTTTATGATAGTTATATGGAGAGGGATTATAATAGCACTTAAAACTGAGGATATATTTGGATATTTTTTATCAACTGGAATCACAGCACTATTAGCAATACAATCCCTAATACATATAGGAGTAGTTACATCTTCTATACCAACTACAGGGATAACTCTGCCTTTTGTCAGTTATGGTGGAACATCCTTGATTATAAATATGGCAGCTGTAGGAATATTATTAAATATTTCTAGACATGCAAAGATAGAGAGGGGCTAAATAGATGAAATATTTAATATCAGGTGGAGGAACAGGGGGACATATATATCCTGCTTTGGCAATTGCCAAGGAAATAAAGAGAAAAGATAGGAATGCAGACATATTGTATGTTGGAACAAAAAAAGGAATGGAGTCAGAGTTAGTACCTAAAGAAGGATTTAGATTTGAAACAATAAGGGTTGAAGGGATGCCAAGAAAACTGAATAAAGATTCATTCATTGCCTTAATTGAACTATTTAATGGTCTAAGAGATTCCAATAAGATTTTAAAGAAATTTAAGCCAGATATAGTAATAGGTACTGGAGGGTATGTTAGTGGACCAATAGTATATAGAGCTAAGAAGAATAATATACCAGCCATAATACATGAACAAAATGCATTTCCTGGTATAACTAACAAAATATTAGCACGTTATGTTGATAAGGTAGCGATTACATTTGAAGAATCTATTAAGTATTTTAAACATCCTGAAAATATAGTTTTAACTGGCAATCCCATACGTAGAGAGATATTGGAAATGGATAAGAAGGAAGCATATAG
Organism: Varibaculum timonense; assembly: GCA_902386935.1. GTDB lineage: Bacteria > Bacillota > Clostridia > Tissierellales > Tissierellaceae > CABMKH01. Next base: position 1,500,095 of record CABMKH010000005.1, on the reverse strand, counting down.
AAAATTAGATATAGATGATAAAATTCCCTTTGTACTATCTTTTGGGGGAAGTGGTGGGCAAAAAAAGCTAAATACTGCTATAATAGATATGATAGAAGATATTGGAGACAATATGTCTATGCAGTTAATCCATATAACTGGTAAGAACAGATATGATGACTTTATGTCTGAGATCAAGAAGAGAAATTTACAATTAAATGACAATATTAGGATTTTACCATATCTCTATGATATGGCACAGGCACTGAATATTGCTGATATAGTTATATCTAGTTCTGGAGCCATAACATTAGCAGAAATCTCTGCTATAGGTATTCCAAGTATATTAATACCAAAGGCATATACTGCTGAAAATCATCAGGAATATAATGCAAGGGCCTTTGAGGATAAAAATGCAGCTATTGTAATATTAGAAAAAGAGTTAACTGGTAAAATATTAGCTAGAGCCATAAAGGACCTAATAGGAGATAAAAAGAGGTTGCAGGATATGTCCTGTAATAGCAAAAAGTTGGGTAATATATATGCAACAGAAAAAATAGTTGATGTTATTTATGGATTGATTTCAAAATAGTAACCCACCTCATAATTATGCATAAGATGGATGTATAGGATTTTAATGCATCTTTATGGAGGTGGGATGGTGAAAAAATATATTATAAAAGGCGGCAATCGTCTATCAGGTGAGGTGTCTATATCAGGAGCTAAGAATGCTGTACTTCCAATTTTGGCAGCTACTGTAATAAGTGGTAAATCAAGTTTAATATCCAATATCCCTAGGCTCAAGGATGTTGAAGTGATGGTAGCAATATTGAAATCATTAGGGGCAGAAGTTGATTGGGGAATAGATGGTATCTTAGTAAATTCAAGTACTATAAACTCTGTTTCCTTGCCTGAAGAGTTAGTAAGGGAGATGAGGTCATCTATTATCTTGATGGGTGCACTTTTAGCAAGATTTGGGGAAGCCAAATTAAGTTATCCAGGAGGCTGTGAGATTGGACCTAGACCTATAGATTTACATCTAAAATCTTTAAGACAAATGGGTGTAGTTATTGAAGAAGCCCATGGTTATTTACACTGCAAGGCTGCTGAATTGAATGGGGCAGATATACAATTGGATTATCCCTCAGTAGGTGCTACAGAGAATATCATGTTAGCTGCAGCAACTGCAAAGGGAACAACTGTTATCAGAAATGCTGCTAGAGAACCAGAAATCATAGATCTACAAGATTACTTAAATAAGGCAGGAGGAAAGATAAAAGGTGCTGGAACTAGTATAATAACAATAGAAGGGGTTAAGACACTATATGAGTGTAGTCATAATATAATTCCAGATAGAATTGTAGCAGGTACATTTATGGTTGCAGCAGCTATAACTCAAGGTGAAGTGGTCTTGAAGAACTTAGTAGTAGAGCATTTACAGAGTATAATTGCCAAGCTAAGGGAAACAGGTACTTATATAGAATCTGATGGAAATTTGATTAGGGTAGTAGGTGTTCAAAACATTAGTTCAATAGAGATGTTGCAGACCCTTCCATATCCTGGATTTCCAACGGATATGCAGGCTCAATTTATGGCACTACTATCTATAGCTAAGGGTACTAGTATTATAAATGAAACTGTATTTGAGAATAGATTTAAGCATGGTGAAGAATTGGCTAGAATGGGTGCCCATATCAAGACTTTTGGAAAAGTTGCTGTCATAAAAGGAGTTAACGAACTGACAGGAGCTAAAGTATATGCAAGAGATTTAAGAGGTGGGGCAGCACTTGTATTGGCTGGATTAGCAGCTAAGGGCAGTACAGAGGTTGGAAATATTCATCATATAGAGAGAGGATATGACGGATTTCATACAACTCTTCATAGATTAGGGGCTGATATACAGTTGGTCTAATGCAGCTTTTGCTGCTAGGAAATACAGGACAACCTTGAGGTGAAATAATTGCAAAAACTTACTAGAATAGAAAGAAGAAAGAGAAATAGGCAGATAAAATTTAAATTATTTTTACTTATGACTATAATATCATTGATAATGGTGTTTGTTATTAAATCTGACCTATTTAAAATAGATAAAATAATAGTAACTGGAAATACAATTCTAGATACTAATAAGATAATTGAATCCTCTAGGATAAGTAAAGGAGAAAATATATTTAAGACAGATACTAATAAGATTAGACAGAATGTAGAGGAACTATCCTATGTAAAAGAAGGAAAGGTAAGGATAAAACTTCCAGATACCATTACTATTGATTTAATTGAAAGAAAAGAGGCATTTTTCATTAAGAATATATCTGCTTATATTATTGTAGATGACGAAGGGTATATATTGCAACAAGTAGATGAAAAACATAAGGCTCTTCCTGTAGTGTTGGGGTTGAAAATTCGCCAAATTAAGTCAGGAAATAATATATTTACAGAACCGAAGGCAAGTTTATTAGAGGAATTTATAGTAGAGGCAAATAGATTGAATATATTGAAATTAGTGGAACAAATAGATATAGAGATTCCAGAACAGGCAAAAATCCAATTAAATAATGGTATTGATATTGCATTTGGTGGGTTAGATAATGTAAAATATAAGTTAGGCATGTTAGAAGAAATTCTAAAGGATTTGGAGAAAAAAGAAATAAAATGTAATAAAATACTAATGAATAGGGGAAGCCATCCTATTATCATTACTGAAGATTAAATGGGGGGATAAGATGAAAAAGACAAGGGAATATTTAGCACTAATATTGGTTTCTATATTTTTAGGCATAATTTTATCCATCCATTTTAAGACTGTAAACAAAACTGTGGGAGAAGGTGTATTACCTATCCAACGGTCTCAACAGTTGGCTGCTGAATTAAAAAAGCTCCAATCTGAAAAAGAAACACAGCTCAACTTGATTTCAGAATTGGAGACAAAGATAGAGCAGTACGAAAAAAGTGAAGCGGATAAGAATGTCTATGCAGAGAATCTATATAAAGATGCTATGAAATATAGGATGTTGGCTGGATATATGGAATTAGAGGGAGCAGGTGTGATACTGGAGATCAACGATCCACCTGTGGATGTACAGTATGGTGAAGGATATAATATTGTAGATGAGTTGGACCTTATCTTACAGATAATAAGTATCTTAAATGCAGCAGACGCAGAGGCGATATCCATCAATGATCAAAGATATACATCATTTACTGAAATAGTAAGAGCATCAGACCATATTGAGATCAATGGTGTATCTACAAATTCTCCAATTGTCATAAAGGCCATAGGTAATCCAGAGACTTTGGAATCAGCCTTAGCAATTAAGAATGGAATTATATGGCAATTGAGAAACTATGATTATATAGTTCATCTAAAAAAAGATAAGAACATTCTAATTCCTAAGTATAGAAAGATAAAGGATTTTATCTATGCTGCACCATCAGAAGAAAGTTTTAATTGATGTGAGGGATGAATATGAGAAGACATAACCCTAGGATAATATTGACTATATCTAGCATAGTTTTGGGTATTATTATATCAACCCTTATGAAGGCCAATGTGGAATATTATGTTCCAGTTACTATAAAGTCTATACAAAATACTCAAAATGAAATAAATATGATAAAGAATGAGATAGCTGAATTGAACACAGTCATAGAAGAGAAACAACAAGAACTTGAGGTTCTAGAGAATATATCTAGAGGCGATGAAGATATAATAGACATACTAGCAGGTGATCTAAAATATAATAAGCTAATTTCAGGTAATACTCAATTGGAAGGGCCAGGAATCTCCATAAAGATGTATGATAATCCAGAAAGTTATGTAGTTGGACTCAGTGCAGATGATGATATAATACATGATGTAGATATATTAAATATAATAAATGATTTGAAGTTGGCTGGTGCAGAGGCAATAAGTATAAATGGAGAAAGAGTGATTACAAATTCAGAGATAAAATGTGGAGGACCAATCATTAGAATAAATGGGAAAAGTCTGGCTACTCCATTTATAATACAGGCAATAGGTGATCCTAAGTTATTGACTGCATCTGTAATTGCTCCAGGGACTTATGGAGATGTTTTAAAAAATGTGTACTTTATTGGATTTGAAGTGAATACTGAAGAGAAGATAGTTGTACCAGCTTATAAAGATAGATTTTCTTTTAAATATGCTAAACCAAAGGGAGAAGGTGATATATGATGGTATTTGCACTTATTGGAATTTTAGTTGGTGGTGTTATTGGTTTTCTATTGCCATATACTTATAATACTGCGTATTCTCTATATATAACCATAGCAATATTAGCATGCTTGGACTCTGTATTTGGAGGTATAAGAGCAAATCTCAAAGGTGAATTCAATATAAAGGTATTTTTATCAGGTTTTTTTGGAAATTCAATATTAGCCGCCTTTTTGGCATATATTGGTGATAGACTAGGTGTACCATTGTATTATGCCGCTATTTTTACCTTTGGAGGTAGGCTGTTTGATAATTTTGCTGCAATAAGAAGGTTGATATTATTTAAAGATAAATCAGTGTAATTATTTTAAATCAAATCATATATTAAAGATATAATTTCAGCAATTACTAAACAAGGGGGATGAAGGGATGTTTGATTTTGATATTGATGTTGAACAATTTGCAAAGATTAAAGTTATCGGAGTTGGTGGCGGTGGGAATAATGCTGTCAATAGGATGATAGACCATGGTGTTAGAGGGGTTGACTTTATTGCTATGAATACAGATAGACAATCCTTACATGCATCTAAAGCAGAATTTAAATTGCAAATAGGAGAAAAGATTACAAAGGGATTAGGAGCAGGAGCTAATCCTGACATTGGAGCTAAGGCAGCAGAGGAAAATAGAAATGAGATTACAGAGATGATCAAAGGATCTGATATGATATTTATAACTGCTGGAATGGGTGGAGGAACTGGAACAGGAGCAGCTCCAGTTGTAGCCGAAATAGCAAAGGAAATGGGAATTCTAACTGTAGGAGTAGTTACTAAACCTTTTACATTTGAAGGAAGAAAAAGATTATTACAGGCAGAAAGTGGTATAGAAAATCTAAAGGTAAAAGTTGATACATTAGTTACTATTCCAAATGACAGACTTCTACAAATTGCAGATAAAAAAACCACCATGGCTGATGCCTTTGTAATGGCAGATGAAATTTTAAAGCAAGGTATCCAAGGAATTTCAGACCTAATTTCTATACCTAATCTTATTAACTTAGACTTTGCAGATGTGCAAACCATAATGTATGACAAGGGCATTGCCCATATGGGTATAGGTCAGGCAGGAGGAGACAATAGGGCAACAGAAGCAGCTAAACAGGCTATTAAAAGTCCACTATTGGAGACGTCAATAGAAGGAGCAAAATCTGTACTTTTGAATATTACAGGTGGATCAGATTTAGGAATATTTGAGGTGAATGAGGCTGCAGACCTAATAAGACAATCAGTTGATCAAGATGCAAACATCATATTTGGTGCTGGAATAGATGATAATCTAAATGATGAGATTAAAATAACAGTCATAGCAACAGGTTTTGGTGATCCAAGTTCAAAGAAAGCAAGTGCATCTAGTGATTTATCAAAAGAAGATGGAAATAATGAAATCTTCGATGACTCTGCAGATGAGTTAGATATACCTATATTTTTAAAGAGAAGAGATAGAAAATAATATTATTTTGTTGAAAAGCGTATCTAAATAAAGAGATACGTTTTTTTTTATCCTTAAATATAGACAAATTTTTTATATGTATTAATTTATAATGGATATAGTTAGTAATTCAAAGTAAAAATATGAAGAGATAGGAGGTCATTCTTGTATATAGTTCTGGAATACTATCTTTTAGAAAACTTTATAATAAATTTCTTGATATTATATATGACAAATATAATTACAAAATCTGATACATCTGTGAAAAATATAATTTTAGTTTCTATATTTTGTTCTCTATACTCATTGGTACCATTTAGTCCTAGATTATTATTTTTGACTAGACCATATATGAAAGTAATAATATCTCTATTTATAATTAGATTTACCTTTGGAATAAGGAATATTAGGACTTTTATATATCAGCTAATGGGGTTTTATATTATATCTTTTGTATTTGCCGGAGCAATTATGGGGATATCATTTAATCATAGGAATATAACTAAAATGTTATTTGAGGAGTCTAGAGTCATAGATATATTTAAATTCAAATATATTATCATTGGTCTAATGACGGCTATTATCATCTCCTATAGAATATTTAAACATTATCATGAAAAAAATATTCAAGAAAGCTATATTGTAGATGTAGAGATAGGATATAGGGGAAAAAAAGTATCCATAAAGGCTTTAGTAGATACTGGACATTCTCTAGTAGAACCTTTTACCAATAGACCTGTATTTATAGCAGAATTTCAAGGAATTGAGTCTATACTTCCCAATTCAGTAAGGGAATTTTACATGAAAGAAAATACAGATAAGGAATTCTATCAATTGGAAGAACTCTTAGGTTCCTTAGATAGTTCCATTGGAATTAGATTGATTCCATTTAGGTCAATTGGGAGTGAAAATGGTATCTTATTGGGTTTTAAACCAGAGTATTTGATGATTAGCATGCCTAATAGAAATCAGGTATTAAAAAGGGATATGATAGTTGGAATATACAAAGGAAGGCTTTCTAGTGATTTAAATTATAGAGGATTACTTCATTATAATACAATATATCAGGAGGATGAAGCATGAATATAATAAAAAATAAGATTAGATTAAAACTTATTAAATTACTTGATAAATTAGGATTATCAAGGCGAATTGACTACATAGGCACAGGAGAAATACTGCCACCACCTTTGACTGCAGAAGAAGAGGAATTTTACTTAAGCAATTTAAAAAATGATGAATCAATTAAATCCATATTAATCGAGAGAAACTTGCGATTAGTAGTATATATTGCAAGAAAGTTTGATAATACAAAGATTGCAATGGAAGATTTGATCTCAATAGGAACTATTGGACTAATAAAGGGAGTGAATACCTTTGATCCAGATAAAAAGATAAAGTTGGCTACCTATGCATCAAAATGTATAGAGAATGAAATACTGATGTATCTTAGAAAGACTAGCAAGATAAAAAATGAGATTTCTCTTGATGAGCCATTAAATATAGATTGGGATGGAAATGAACTACTCTTATCTGATATATTGGGGACAGAGGGAGATATAATATATAAATATATTGAAAATGAAGTAGATAAAAAACTTCTAAATGAGGCCATAGAAAAATTATCTAATAGAGAAAAAGTAATTGTCAAGCTAAGGTTTGGGCTTAGTAATGGAATGGAAAAAACTCAAAAAGAAGTGGCAGATCTATTGGGTATTTCACAGTCATATATATCTAGACTGGAAAAGAGGATTATAAAGAGGCTGAGAAAAGAGATGAGCCGAATGATATAAAAATATTATTGAAGATATCTTCAATAATATTTTTATATCTAAAAGTATTTGACTGGAAAAGGATGAATAAAAAAGTCTTTAAAGGCAATAATTTAATTTGAAAGGGGCAAATCACCGTGAAAGGATGAGACTTAAATGCATGTATCAAAAGTTGAAATTTGTGGTGTAAATACTGCTAAGTTACCGGTTTTAACTAATGAGGAGATGCAAGCTCTATTTATAAAGATAAAAGCAGGAGATATGGAGGCTAGGGAAGAGTTCATACAAGGAAATCTAAGGCTTGTATTGAGTATAATTCAGAGATTCAATAGAAGAGGAGAGCCAGTTGATGATCTTTTCCAAGTAGGTTGTATTGGACTAATTAAGGCAATAGATAATTTTGATTTAAGTCATAATGTAAGATTTTCTACCTATGCTGTTCCCATGATAATTGGTGAGATTAGAAGGTATCTTAGGGACAATAATTCTATTCGTGTAAGCAGATCCTTAAGGGACATAGCATATAGAGCATTGCAAGTTAGAGATCAGCTGATATATAAGAATTCCAGGGAACCAACTATCATAGAAATATCAGAAGCTTTAGATCTGCCTAAGGAGGAAGTTGTATTTGCCTTAGAGGCTATTCAAGAGCCTATATCACTTTTTGAACCGATATTTCATGATAGTGGTGATGCCATATTTGTTATGGATCAAGTGAGAGATGAGAAGGAAAAAGATGATCATTGGCTAAGAGATATCTCTTTGAAGGAGGCATTGAAAAAATTAAATAACCGTGAAAGAGAGATATTGAACTTAAGATTTTTTGAAGGAAAAACTCAGATGGAGGTAGCAGATGAAATAGGCATATCTCAGGCTCAAGTTTCACGACTAGAGAAGAATGCCCTAAAACAAATGCGAAGATTTATATAATAGATTTGTAATAAATCCCCACCTAGATAAATATAGATATATAAATATATTAGGATGAGGTGGGGAAATGCTAAAAATTTCAGAGATCAAGACGAAGGAAGTAATAAATGTTTCAAATGGTGAAAGATTGGGATATATATATGATTTTGAATTAGATCTAGAAAAGGGAACCATAATTGCAATAGTTGTCCCAGGCAATTCAAAGGGATTAGGTTTTTTTTCAAAACCTTATGACATATTAATAGATTGGAAAGATATAATTAGGATAGGAAATGACATTATATTAGTAGACCCAGGTTTAGATTAGTTATAATTCTGATTAGACAATACAATCCTTATATATTATAATGGAACTATAATATGTAAAGAGGTGGAACTATGAGATGTCCCTATTGTAACTATATTGAGTCTAAGGTTGTAGACTCTAGGCCTACTGATGAAGGACAGGCCATAAGAAGGAGAAGAGAGTGTATAGACTGTGGAAGAAGATTTACCACATATGAAAAAGTAGAAGAAATACCAATTATAGTGGTAAAGAAAGATGGAAATAGACAAGTATATAATAGAAATAAACTGCTAAATGGAATAATAAAATCATGTGAAAAAAGGCCAGTTTCCATGAATGAAATAGAAAATATAGTAGATGATATTGAGAAAAAACTATCCAATTCTTTAGAAAAAGAAATAACATCTAGGGAAATTGGAGAAATGGTCATGAATAGGCTAAAGGGAATAGATGAGGTATCATATGTAAGATTTGCCTCTGTATATAGGCAATTTAAGGATGTAAACTCATTTATGGATGAGTTAAAAAAGATATTAGATGAGGGGAGCAATTGATGGATCTTTTTACTTTGTCAATGGAAGAGAAATTAAAGAAAAATGCACCTTTAGCTGATAGAATGAGGCCTAAATCAATTGAAGAATTTGTAGGACAGAGGCATATATTGGGAGAAAACAAATTTTTAAATAGGGCTATACGTGCTGATAGATTGACGTCTATGATATTCTATGGGCCACCAGGAACTGGAAAGACGACCTTAGCTGGAATTATTGCCAATACTACAGATATGTTATTTGAAAAAATATCTGCAGTTACTTCTGGAATAAAGGATATACGAGAAGTCATAGGTAGAGCAGAAGAGAATCTAAAAATCTATAATAAGAGAACTATACTATTTATTGATGAAATCCATAGATTTAATAAGGCTCAACAAGATGCACTATTACCCTTTGTAGAGAGAGGAATTATAATTTTAATAGGAGCTACTACTGAAAACCCCTATTTTGAAGTAAATAAGGCCTTATTATCTAGAGCTATGGTATTGGTCTTAGAGCCACTAAAAAGAGATGAACTTTTGTTGCTTATAAATAGAGCTTTAGATGATAATAAAAGAGGGCTTGGAGGATTCAATATAGAAATAGATGCAGATGCCATAGACTATCTTCTAACTATAGCAGAAGGTGATGGAAGAGCACTATTAAATTCATTGGAAATAGGTGTTTTATCTACTCCAGAAGATGATAATGGAATTAGGAAAATTGATTTAGAGGCCATGAAAAATTCTATATTGGTGAAGACTGCAAAATATGACAAGGGTGGGGACGAGCACTATAATACGGTATCTGCATTTATTAAGAGTATGAGAGGCTCTGATCCAGATGCAACCCTATATTGGCTTGCAAAGATGATAAATGCAGGAGAAGATCCCAAATTTATAGCTAGGAGAATACTCATTGCTGCATCTGAAGATGTGGGAAATGCAGACCCAAATGCTCTTGTAGTTGCCAATGCAGCCTTTAGTGCTGTTAGCAATATAGGGATGCCTGAGGGCAGGATTATCCTAGCTCAAGCTGCACTATATATAGCTACAGCTCCTAAGAGCAATGCCTGTTATGTTGGAATAGATAAGGCTTTAGATGATATAAGAAATATGAAGGTAGAGGATATACCAATCCACTTAAAAGATTCTCATTATAGTGGTGCAGAGAAGTTAGGCTATGGCAAGGGATATAAATATCCCCATGATTATGAGAATGGATTTGTAGAGCAAGAATATCTTCCCCCAAATATTCAGAGGAAATCTTATTATAGTCCTACTGAAAATGGATATGAAAAGACTATTAAAGAGAGGTTAGAAGATTTATTTTATGAAAGTGAATAAAGTATGTTGCTTTATTGAGATTAGTTTGCTATAATGTTTCTTAATTGTAATAACTTTGAAGAGAAGTAGTAGGTCTATGATCAATTTCAGAGAGCTATTGGTAGGTGCAAAATAGCATTGATTTAGATTGAACTTGTCTTGGAGTTGCCATGGTTCTCAACCATGGCCGGTAGAGCCGTTATATCTTTGAGTGGATAGCATGACTATCAATAAGAGTGGTACCGCGAATTTAGACTTCGTCTCTTTCTAGAGACGGGGTTTTTTTAACTTTAAGGAGGGCAAAGATGAGAGAATACAATCCAGGTGAAATTGAAAAAAAGTGGCAGGATATTTGGGATGAAAAACAGGTATATAAGACAAAAACAGATAAGGATAAGCCAAAATTCTATGCACTGGTAGAATTTCCATATCCTTCAGGAGATGGGCTACATGTAGGCCATGCAAGGCCATATACTGCCCTAGACATAGTATCTAGGAAGAGGAGACTTGAGGGATATAATGTACTGTTTCCAATGGGCTGGGATGCCTTTGGATTACCAACTGAAAATTTTGCTATTAAACATAAGATACATCCCATAGAAGTAACAGAAAAAAATGTTGAAAGGTTTAAATCTCAGTTAAAATCCATAGGATTTTCATTTGACTGGTCTAGAGAAGTAAATACTACAGACCCTGATTATTATAAATGGACACAGTGGATATTTTTGAAGTTCTATGAAAAAGGTTTGGCATACAAGAAAGAGATGCCTATAAACTGGTGTACATCATGTAAAATAGGATTGGCAAATGAAGAAGTAGTGAATGGATCTTGTGAAAGATGTGGGGGAGAAGTAGTACAAAAAGTCAAGAATCAATGGATGTTAAAGATTACAGAATATGCAGATAGACTAATAGATGATTTAGATGAAGTAGATTTTATAGATCGTGTAAAGATTCAGCAAAAACATTGGATAGGTAGATCTGAAGGGGCAGAAGTGGACTTTAAAGTAGCAGGCAAAGAAGATATATTGAGAGTATTCACTACAAGGCCTGATACTATATTTGGTTCTACCTATATGGTAATAGCTGTTGAACATCCTTTAATTGAAAAATATAGGGATGATATTGATAATTTTGATGAAGTCTTAGAGTATAGAGATATGGTAAGTAAGAAATCAGATTTTGAAAGGACAGAATTGTCTAAGGATAAGACTGGAGTAGAGTTAAAGGGATTAAGGGCAATAAATCCTGCAACTGGGGAGGAAATCCCTATCTGGATATCTGATTATGTTTTGATGAGTTATGGAACAGGAGCCATAATGGCTGTTCCAGGACATGACCAAAGGGACTGGGAGTTTGCAACTAAGTTTAAATTACCAATTATAGAAGTAATTAAAGGTGGAGATGTAAATAAGGAAGCCTATACAGATACTGATAGTGGAGTTCTTGTAAATTCACAGTTTTTAGACGGTATGGAAGTCAAAGATGCCATACAATATATGATAAAGTGGTTAGAAGATAAGGGACTTGGCACTAAAAAAGTGAATTTTAAACTTAGAGACTGGGTATTTTCTAGACAGAGGTACTGGGGAGAGCCAATTCCATTGGTATACTGTGACAAATGTGGCTGGGTACCAGTTCCAGAAGAAAATTTGCCAGTTATGTTGCCAGAAGTAGAAAATTATGAGCCAACAGACACTGGAGAGTCTCCTTTGGCTAAAATAACTGACTGGGTAAATACTACTTGTCCAAAATGTGGAGGAGAGGCTAAGAGAGAAACAGATACAATGCCAAACTGGGCAGGATCATCTTGGTACTTTTTAAGATATATTGATCCTGATAATAATGGAGAATTTGCTTCAAGGGAGGAACTAGATTACTGGATGCCAGTAGATTGGTACAATGGTGGTATGGAACATACTACACTGCATCTTCTGTACTCAAGATTTTGGCATAAGTTTTTATATGATTTAGGATTAGTGCCTACTCCTGAACCTTTTGCAAAGAGAACCTCTCATGGAATGATATTGGGAAGTAATAATGAGAAGATGTCTAAGTCTAGAGGAAATGTAATCAATCCAGATGATATTGTAAATGAATTTGGTGCAGATACTTTAAGGACATATGAGATGTTTGTAGGAGATTTTGAAAAATCAGCTCCTTGGTCTGAAAGTGGAGTTAGAGGTTGCAGAAGATATTTAGATAGAGTTTGGAGATTGCAGGATATTGTAGTAGATGGAGATGAATATACTAAAGAATTAGAAAGCAATATTCATAAGACTATAAAGAAAGTCTCAGAAGACTACGAAACATTGAAATTCAACACTGGTATTGCAGCTCTTATGTCTCTATTAAATGACTTTAATGACCATGGAAAGATGACTAAGAAAGACTTTGAAACTTATTTGATACTATTACATCCTGTAGCTCCTCATATAACTGAAGAATTATGGGAAGAGATGGATATGGATGGCTATTTACATGATGCAGTTTGGCCAAAATATGATGAATCTAAGACCAAGGACGAGGTAATCCAGATGCCTATTCAAGTAAATGGCAAGGTAAGAGGAACTATAGAGGTAAATGTAGATGAGAGCCAAGATAGCATAAGAGAGAAGGCCTTAAAGGATGATAATATAAGTAAATTTATTGAAGGAAAAGACATAGTAAAGGAGATATTTATTCAGGGTAAAATCTATAATATAGTTGTCAAATAAGAATAGATAATAATAGTACCAAAAAACTGCACTTTAATTGAAGTGCAGTTTTTGTTATTAATATTTAATAAATTTTGAACCAGGAACTCCACAGATACTACATTTGTCTGGAATGCCTTTTTCTATATTTCCGCATACAGGACATAGATAGTAGGTTACTTCTTCTGTTTCATCGATATTTTCTAAAGCTTCTTTGTATAATTTAGCGTGTACTTTTTCGGCTTTCATAGCATAAGTAAATGTTTGAACAGCAGCTTTGTTTCCTTCTGCTTCAGCTTGTTCAACAAATGGTGGATACATAGTTTCAAATTCGTAAGTTTCACCATTTATACCATCTTGAAGATTTTCAGCAGTTGTTCCTACTTTTCCTGCTACTTCAAAATGTCTAAGGGCATGTATGGTTTCAGCATCTGCAGCAGCTCTAAATAATTTAGCTGCATTAGTTTTTCCCTCAGCTTCAGCTTTCTTTGCATAAGCAGTATACTTTCTATTTGCTTGGGACTCACCAGCAAATGCATCCATTAAATTTTTAATTGTTTTACTTTCTGACATTTAAAATCTCCTCCATATTTTATATTGTAAATTGGCTTAATTAGCCATATTATTACCTTGTTTAATACATTTTGGACATATACCATTGAAGTATATATTCTTGTTATTTATTTTAAAAAAATCTAAATCCTTAGATTCCAGCGAATCTATATTAATGTCAAAATCATATATAGATCCACAAGATTCACATTTAAAATGACCATGGATACTTGTATCTATATCGTATCTAGTTTCATTTTCATCTATGGTTATTAGCTTGACTAAGTCAGCATTTATTAAAGTATTTAATGTATTATAAACAGTGGTTTTTGATAAAGTCGGGATCTCCTTATGAAGATCAGTATATATTTGATCCACTGTAGGATGACATCTATTATTTACTAAGTATTCTAAAACCTTAAGCCTTTGATGAGATAGACGAATATTTTTGCTCTTTAATTCATTTGATAAATCTTCAAAGGTCATCTTCAATTTATTCACATCCTCAATCTTTAAAATGTAATAATTGTTAACTTGTAATGATTACAATATAATTATAGACTTAAAGTAAAAAAATGTCAAGTTTAAATTCCAAAATAGATTTGTTACATATTAATTCATTTAATGGATGGTATTTATTAAATGATGATTGGCTGTTTCATAAATGATATTAAAATGATAGAATTAAATTATCAACTGTTATATGGGGGAAATATTAAACATGAAAATAAAAATAAGTAGAGATTCTTCAATGAGTTTACATCTACAAATATATAATCAAATAAGAGAATTAATATACTTAGAATATTTGCCATACAATACTACATTACCATCTGAAAGGAAGCTTTCTGAACTATTAGGTGTAGATAGAAGTACTGTGACAAAAGCATATGATAAATTAAAAGCTGAAGGACTTATTAAATCTCATGTTGGAAAAGGGACAGTTGTTAAATTTATTTCAGATTATAGGAAAAGTGCAATTAAAGTAGTTAATATTTTTGATTGGGATGGATTTTTTAGAGAAAATAATGATATAAAATATGACGATATTATACACTTAATCATGGACGCTAACAGTAATGATGATAAAATTTTCTTTGCTGGAGGTTTGCCATCAGTAGATTTATTTCCAGTGGAGGATTTTGATGCTATCAGAGAAGAAGTCTTTAAAAGGAATTTAGTAGATTTATTTTCCCATAGTCCTGTTTTAGGAGTAGGAGAATTAAGATATCAGATTAAAGATATGATGGAAAGATATGGAATTAACTCAAGTATAGATGAGATAATGATTACTTCTGGTTCTCAACAGGGATTGGACTTAATAATCCGTTCTTTTATAAAAAGAGGAGATGTAGTATTAATTGAAGAGCCGTCATTCTTTGGAGCTATTCAACTATTTGAACATATAGGTGCAAAGATAATTTCAGTGCCAATGGATAGTGAGGGAATAAATATGGATGTATTAGAATTTTTAATAGAGAGACATAGTCCCAAATTAATTTATACAATCCCTAATTTTCATAATCCTACTGGAACTACTATGAGTTTAAAACGACGTAGTAAGCTTATTGAGTTGTCAAATCAGTACTGTATCCCTATTATTGAAGATGATCCATATGGGATGATTAGATATGGTGATAAAAAGATGCCAAGCTTAAAATCTTTGGACTATTCAAATCATGTGATATATTTAAGTACATTTTCAAAGACAATATCCGTAGGATTACGCATTGGATGGATTTGTGCTTCTAAAGAGGTAATAAAACATCTAAAAAATATAAAACAGATTACAGATTTACATGTCAATACTATTAATCAATATTTTGTAAGCTATTTAATCAAAAACAATATTTATGAGAAACATATTGAAAATATAAATACTGGATATAAAGAAAAGAGAGATTTAATGGTAGATAAATTGAGGAGAAATTTTAAAGATGGAGATATAGAGTTTATAGTGCCAGATGGTGGTTTTTATATATGGATATATTTTAAAAGAGAAATGGATATGAACCTATTTTTTAATATGGCATATAAAAACAAAGTAGTTTTTACTCCAGGTAAATATTTTTTACCAAAGGGGGAGTTATATAGTCAATATATTCGACTTAACTTTACATTTCCCAATATTGAACAGATTAATAGGGGAATAAATATTCTAAGTAAATCCTATTATAAAATTATAGATAAAGGAGTGAATTAAAATGAAAACAATTGGACTATTAGGAGGTATGAGTTGGGAATCATCGTTGGAATATTATCGAATTATAAATGAAGAAATAAAGAGAATTTTAGGAGGTGCACATTCAGCTAAATCTATAATGTATTCTTTCAACTTTGAAGAAATAGAAGATCTTCAACATTCAGGAAAATGGGATATATTAAAAGATGAGATGATATTTCAAGCTGATAATCTTAAAAAAGCAGGAGCTGATTTTATAGTTATTTGTACCAACACCATGCATATATTTGCAGATGATATTGAAAGAGAAACAGGACTTAAGGTAATTCACATAGCAGACAGTACTGCTAGGGCTATTAAAGAAAAGTCAATCAATAAGGTAGCCTTGCTAGGGACTAAGTTTACAATGGAGGGTACATTCTATAGAGATGTTCTAAAAGAAAGACATGGTATAGAAACTATAATCCCTGAAGATAAAGATAGAGACAGGATACATGAAATAATATATAGAGAACTTGTCTTAGGTATTATAAATGATAATAGCAGGAGAGAATATATAGATATAATCAACAGACTTGCAAATAGAGGGGCAGAAGGTATAGTTTTAGGTTGTACAGAGATACCACTATTGATTAAACAAGAAGATGTAGATATACCAGTCTTTGATACAACAGAAATACACTCTAAGGCAGCAGCAAGATATGCTCTTGAATAAATAGATTTTAAATACACGAGATTATCTAGCAAAACCCTTAAAAGCTATATAAAATTTTAGCTTTTAAGGGTTTTTTATGGGCAATATTTGATTTCATCTGTATTATAGCTATTGGTAACTTCATAAGAGAATTTAAAAAGTTTCAACTAGAGGAATGTTTTTAGTGATAAAGGCAATCAATTGGTCGATAGTTGAAACTTAGAATTGATTATATAAAAAAATATATGATATAATTGAGTTCACAAAAGATCAATATTTCCCTTGGAAATTTTGGCCTTTTGTGCGAGAACAATAAGGGGGTCAAATATGGAGGTTTCATGGTATATATCAGCAATAATGACAATAGTATTATGGGGAATAGCAGATGTTTTTTATAAAAAAGGCACAGATCCTAAAGATAGATATAGTCACTTAAGGATTGTAATTATGGTTGGGTTAATTATGGGTTTACAGGCTTTCTTTGAATTATATAGGATAGACTATGAATTTGAGCTTACAAATATTTTAAAGTATCTACCAGTGTCATCTATGTATATATTATCTATGACATTGGGGTATATAGGACTGCGATATCTAGAGGTTTCCATAAATTCACCTGTAAGCAATACTTCAGGTGCTATAGCGGGAATTCTTGCATTTGTTGTATTAGGTAAGACTATGAGTATCTTGCAGTTAATAGCAGTGTCTATGATTACTATTGGACTTATAACTATTGGAATAATAGAGAGGGATATTGCGGAAAGGGAGAAAAGAGAAAATAATGTCAATATAGACAAAAAATATAAGATAGGAGCTATAGCTCTTAGTTTTCCAATTTTTTATGCCATAATTGATGCACTAGGAACTTTTTTAGATGATGTGTATCTTAGTAATTTAATGAGCCCAGAAGAAGCATTGATTTCTTATGAACTCACATTTCTTTTATGTGGAATATTAGCCCTTGTTTATATTATATTTGTTAAGAAGGAGAGATTTTTTGTACTACAGGAAAAAGATAAACTGTTTGCAGCTATATTTGAAACCTTAGGTCAATTTTTTTATGTCTATGCACTAAATACAAACTCCATTGTAGTAGCCCCTATGATTGCTAGTTATAGCATTGTTTCAGTAATTCTAGGGAGGATATTTCTCAAGGAGAAATTAATGTACAAGCAATATATAGTAGTTGGTTTTGTCATGTTTGGCGTATTTATCCTAGGATTTTTTGAATAGGGAGTTTTTCTATAAACTACTTTCTTACAATAACTTAACATCTTTTTTGCCTCTATATGATTGACAGCCTAGCAATATACTGCTAGTCTAGAAATAGTTCTATATGTCAAAAAACATCATAGATCATATTCAATATTGTGGAGGGAGTCAAGTTTATGAAGAAAAAGATATTTATTATAGTACTAGGAGTCGTTGCATTGGCAGCTATTATAGGCAAGATTATGCTGACAAAGGGCAATAAAGATATTCAGCCTATGGTCCAAACGACTCCTATTAAGAGAGAGAATATAGAATCCCATATTCAATCAACGGGAAAGATATTTTCCATGGATAAGAGAGATATAACATCTGATGTAGAGGAAAAGATTGAAAAGATGTATGTGCAAAAAGGGGACAAGGTAGAAAAAGGACAGATATTGATGAAGCTTGAAGAAACAAATATTAGATATAAGATCAAAGATGCAAGATTGAGACTTACTATGGAAGAAGAGAGTCTAAGACAATTGGAAAGAGAAGGGAATACAGAGCTTGAAATCAACTTATCTAATGCAAGGATAAAATATGAAGATGCTAAAAATACATATGAGAGAAATAAAAAACTCTATGAGGAAAATGTAATTCCTAAAGTAGAGCTTGATAAATCAAAGGATGATATGGATCAGACATACAATGAATATGTTTTAGCAGAAGAAAAGTTAAAGAACTCTAATCATGAAAATCAAATTACTATTCAAAGGCAGAAAATAGAATTGGCTAAATTGGATTTAGAAAAATTAGAAAAGGATATAGAAAAATATACAATAAAAAGCCCTATTACAGGAACTATTGTAGATACTAATATCTCAGAAAGTGGTATTGTAGAATCCCATAGAAACCTTATGTCTATTCAAGATATAGACAATCTGGAGATTATAGTTGATATGAATGAATATGATGCCAGCAAAATAGAAGTAGATGATCCTGTAGAGATTAAAGGAGATTCCTTTGAAGGAAAAATCTACACAGGTAGGGTAAAGTATGTAGGTTCTATTGCAAAACAAGTAGATGGAAGTCAAGGAAAAGAAAGTGTAGTAGAAATTAAAATAGAAATTGAGAATGTTGATGAGTATTTAAAGCCTGGATTTTCTGCAAAGGTAGATATATTGACAGAAAAGAAGGACGATGTACTAACACTTCCCTATGAAGCTATATTTACCAAAAAAGGTGGAGAAAAGACCATATATGTTGTAAAAGATGGAATAGTAAAGGAATATACAGTAAATACAGGGATAGGGAGTGACTTTTCCATAGAGATTATAGGAGATATAAATGAGAATGATGAGGTGATCTTAAATCCTACAGAAGATATAAAGGATGGAGATCAGGTCATGACAGATCAGGTGATGTAATATGATTAAGATAGAGAATCTAAGGAAGGTATATAAAAATGGAAATATATCAGTAGAAGCCCTAAAGAATATAAATCTAGAAGTACGAGATAGGGAGTTTGTATCTATAATGGGGCCTTCAGGCTCAGGAAAATCTACATTGATGAATATATTAGGGTGTTTAGATAGGCCTACAGAGGGAATCTATGAACTAGATGGAGAGAGCGTTCAGAAGATGAATGACAATCAGTTGGCAGTAATACGCAATAGAAAAATAGGATTTATCTTTCAGTCTTTTAATCTAATACCTAGGATAAATTCTTTGAAAAATGTGGAACTTCCCATGATATATGCTGGAGTTCCTGCAAAGGAAAGAAGAGAAAAAGCTATGGATGCCCTAGATAGAGTGGGGTTAAAAGATAGAATGGGGCATAATCCAAATGAACTTTCTGGAGGGCAAAGACAGAGAGTTGCCATAGCTAGGTCCTTGGTAAATAATCCTTCAGTGATATTTGCAGATGAACCTACTGGTAATCTAGATACAAAAGCTGGAAGTGAAATAATGGGCGTATTCCAGCAGCTTAATGATGAGGGAGTGACCATCATAATGGTTACTCACGAATTAGATATTGCACAACATACTAAGAGGATGATAGTGTGTAGAGATGGAGAGATTATAGAAGACACACCTGTTAAAGACCGAATTATTGTCAATAGGCAGGTGGAAATAATATGAGTATATTTGAGAGTATAAAAGTCTCTATAAGTGCTATATTTGCAAATAAGATGCGTTCGCTTTTAACTATGTTAGGGATTATTATAGGTATATCATCTGTAATTACAGTAGTTGCACTGGGAGAGGGAAGTCAAAAGTTAATAGATAAGGAATTTGAGCAATTTGGTGCAGGACGTGCATATTTCTACATGAACTGGAGAGAAGATTATGCCATGAAGGATGTATTTACCTATGACGATGTAGAGGTACTAAAAGAAACCTTTGCAAAAGAGCTAGATGCCATTATTCCTGGTATAAATGAAAGAGGTAAGATCAATACTAAAAGTAAGAAGATAAGTATAAATTTAACTGGGGCAGATGAGGATTATATAAAAATAGAAAAGGTAAATATGGTAGAGGGTAGATATCTAATGGATACAGATGTGAAAGGCAAAAGATCTGTAGCTGTTGTAGATAAGGAGATGGCCTTAGATGTATTTGGAAGAACAAATGTATTAGGGGAGAATTTAGACATAGAATACAGAGAAAGCTCCATATCTCTAGTAATTATAGGTGTCTATGAAAAACCAAGTAGTGCATTTCAAGGCATGGGAGAAAAATCTCATGGAAGTATTTTTATGCCATATACAACTCTAAGAAAAGTAGGAGGGTATGGTGACTTAATCTGGGATATACAAATGAGCATCAAAAAGGGAGTAAATATAGATGACTTCAAAGATAAGGTCATTCGTTTAATTGAGAGAAGACATGACAATGAAGGTTCAAACAAGTATATGATGCAAACGGCAGAAGAAGAGCTGAAGTCTATAAATAATATTACGGGAATAGTTACTATGGTAGTAGGAGCTATAGCAGCTATCTCTCTATTAGTAGGTGGAATAGGAGTCATGAATATAATGTTCGTTTCTGTAACAGAGAGGACGAGAGAAATAGGTATAAGAAAGGCAATCGGTGCAAAACGGAGGGATATTCTATTACAATTCTTAGTAGAATCTGTTATTGTATCGGGAATTGGAGGAATAATTGGAACGATAATTGGATTAGGAATGGCTTTTGTAGTTTCAAGTTTTATCAAAGTGCCTCCTAGTATATCTATTAGCACCATTATCATTGCTTGGACTTTCTCGGCAGGGGTAGGTATTTTCTTTGGAATTTATCCTGCAAATAAGGCATCAAAATTGGATCCTATAGATGCACTTAGGTATGAGTAGTTTATAGGACTGTGGTACAATAGATATAAAACTATAAAATAGCTTTTAAATATAAGGAGTGGTTATATGGACAGGATAGTTGAAAGGTTTATAGGCTATATTGGCATAGATACAAGATCTGATGAGAATAGTGATACATGCCCCAGTACAAAAGGACAATTAGAGCTTGGTACTTTATTGGTTAAGGAGTTAAATGAATTAGGCCTTGAAGATGTTAATCAAGATGAGAATGGATATGTATATGCTACATTGAAATCCAATATAGATAAAAAAGTACCTACAATAGGATTTATATCTCATCTAGACACTAGCCCAGATATAGATGGAAAGTGTACAAATCCAAATATCTTTGTATATGAAGGTGGAGATATTAGATTAAATGATAAATATATAATGACTGTAAAAGAATTTCCATTTCTAAAAGAACTTGTAGGAAAGGAGATCATCACAACTGATGGCACTACTTTACTAGGAGCTGATGATAAGTCTGGAATAGCTGCTATTATAGATGCTATGGAGTATTTAATAAGACATCCAGAGATCAAGCATGGAGATATTAAGATTGGATTTACTCCAGATGAAGAGATTGGTAGAGGGGCAGATCTATTTGATGTTAAAGGGTTTAATGCAGATTTTGCATATACTGTAGATGGTGGACCCTTAGGAGAGTTAGAGTACGAAAATTTTAACGCAGCCAGTGTTAAATTAGAAATTCAAGGGAAAAATGTTCACCCAGGGACTGCAAAGAATGTAATGATAAATTCTATGAGAGTTGCTATGGAAATAGAGAATATGTTGCCAATAGAACAAAAACCAGAATATACAGAGGGATACGAGGGATTTTATCTATTAGTTAATATTACAGGCGGTGTAGATCACACTATATCTAACTATATAATCAGAGATCACTCTATGGAAAAGTTTGAAGAGAAGAAATCATACTTTAAAAGTATTGTAGATTTCTTAAATAGAAAATATGGCGATATAATAGACATAGAAATCAAGGATAGCTACTATAATATGAGAGAGAAGATAGAACCTCATATGAACATTGTAGAATTAGCTAAAGAATCTATGATACAGCTTGGAATCAAACCTATAATCAAACCAATCAGGGGCGGTACAGATGGTGCAAGGCTTTCTTATATGGGCCTTCCATGTCCCAATATATTTACAGGTGGATACAATTTTCACGGAAGATTTGAATGTATCCCAATAGAATCCATGAAACTTGCTTCACAGTTAATCGTAAAGATTGTTGAAAACAATGTAAGATAAGTGTTAGACCATAAATCAAATTTCTAGATAATCTGATTTATGGTCTATTATTATATATAGAAATAAGTAATCCTAGAAACCTCAATATAATCAATAGAAATTTAAAAACATATGAAGTGTTTATAGTTCAAGTGCAATGGGTATTATTAGATATGTAATTGATAATAGATATCAATTACATATAGTGATAATTTTAAAAGATATATTATATGAGGAGGAGGACTATGAAAGATAAATTACTTGACATAGATAATCTAAAAGTAAATATAGATGAAAAGGAGATTCTAAAGGGTATTGATCTTCAGATAAATAGTGGAGAAATCCATGTGATCATGGGACCTAATGGTGGAGGAAAGTCTACCTTAGCATATACTCTCATGGGACATCCTAAATATGAGATAGTAGATGGAGAGATAGAACTAGAGGGAGAAGTAATAAATGATCTAAGTCCAGATAAGAGGGCTAAAAAGGGAATATTTTTATCATTCCAATATCCAGAAGAGATTCAAGGGGTCACAGTAGAGGAATTTTTAAGAACTGCAAAGACGTCAGTTACAGGAGAGATGCAGAAGATAATTCCATTTAAAAGGCTTTTAAAAGAGAAAATGGAAGAGTTGGATATGAAAGAAGAGTATGCTTCTAGATATTTGAATCTAGGATTTTCAGGTGGAGAAAAAAAGAAAAATGAAATTCTTCAGATGTCAGTATTAGAACCTAAGCTTGCAATACTAGATGAAACAGATTCAGGTTTAGATGTAGACGCTATAAAGATAGTTGCTGAAGGTGTAAATAGATTTAAAAATGAAGAAAGGGCGATTTTAGTAATAACTCACTATAATAAATTGTTGGACTATCTCAAACCAGATTATGTCCACATTTTAATGGATGGAAAGATAGTCAAGACAGGAGGAATAGAGTTAGCTGAGGAAGTAGATAAGAATGGATATGAAAATATCAAAGCAGAAGTTTCTTCTATGAAATAGAGGTGAATATTGTGGAAAGAAAGAAGACTTATATCGAAGATATAGATAGAGGGATTTATGATATTAAAGACGAAGTAAAATATAGTTACAAGACAGGGAAAGGATTGACCCCTGATATAATAAGAGAGATATCAAGGGAAAAAAACGAGCCAAAGTGGATGACTGATTTTAGATTAAAGTCACTAGAGATATATAATAGCAAGCCTATTCCAACTTGGGGAGCAGATTTATCTGGACTTGATATGGAAAACATCATAACCTATATTAGACCAGATACAGATATGCAAAATAGTTGGGAAGAGGTACCTGAATATATAAAAGATACATTTGAGAGATTAGGACTTCCTCAAGCAGAGAGAGAATCATTGGCAGGAGTAGGTGCCCAATATGATTCAGAAGTAGTATATCACAATATAAGGCAAGAGCTAGTAGATCAGGGAGTAATATATACAGATATGGAAACAGCTCTAAGAGATTATGAGGATATAGTTAAAGAATATTTTATGAAGTTAGTTCCACCTAATGATCATAAATTTGCTGCATTACATGGAGCAGTTTGGTCAGGTGGTTCCTTTGTGTATGTTCCAGAAGGGGTAAATGTAGACATACCATTGCAGTCATATTTTAGATTAAATGCACCAGGAGCAGGTCAGTTTGAACATACTCTCATAATAGTTGAAAGAAATGCAAAACTTCATTTTATAGAAGGATGTTCAGCACCTAAATATAAGGTCAACAATCTTCATGCAGGTTGTGTAGAATTATTTGTCAAGGAAAATTCTAGTTTAAGATATAGTACTATAGAGAACTGGTCACGAAATATGTATAACTTGAACACAAAGAGGGCAGTAGTAGATAGAAATGGTACTATTGAATGGGTTTCAGGATCTTTTGGCTCTAAAGTATCTATGCTATATCCTATGAGCATATTGAGGGGTGAAGGGGCAAGATCTGAATTTACGGGAATTACTTTTGCAGCAAAGGGACAACATCTAGATACTGGTACAAAGGTAGTCCATGCAGCTCCTCATACTACATCAACTGTAAATTCTAAATCCATTTCTAAAGATGGAGGATATGCATTTTATAGGGGACTTGTGAGAGTAGCACCAGATGCATATGGTTGTAAATCATCTGTATCCTGTGAATCTCTAATGCTAGATAATGAATCTAAATCAGATACTTTGCCAGTAATTAAATTGAATAATGATGATATAGATATAGGACATGAGGCCAAGATTGGTAGGATCAGTGATGAAGCCATATTCTATCTCATGAGTAGAGGAATAAGTGAAGAAGAGGCAAAGGCCATGATAGTCAGAGGGTTTGTTGAACCTATAACCAAAGAACTTCCTCTAGAATATGCTGTTGAACTAAATAATCTAATCAATATAGAATTAGAAGGAACTATTGGGTAGAGGAGGAAGGAATATGTTTATAAAAAATTATATAAAGGACTATTTAAATATTGAAAGTAATCTACCTAAAGGTGTAGTACTAAATAGAGCTACTGAAGATATGAAGGGTATTATAAAATCTTCTTTAGATAGAGATATATTTGAAGAAATAGAGGAAAAATCTGATTTCTTTGCTAAGAGAGATTTCAATAGTGGTATGTTTTTATATCTACCTAAAGATGTAAAAATAGATAGACCTATAATAATGAGATTTAATATAGAAGAAGGTAATTTGACTGCATTAGATCAAAATTTGATAGTAGCTGATATAGGTAGTGAGGTAACTGTTGTCATAGACTATGATTCAGATAATGGCATAACAGGGGCTCATATTGGATATACCACAGTATATGCAAGAGAAAACTCTATAGTAAACATAGTTAAGATACAGAGAATAAATGACAATTCTAAAAATAAAGATTCAAACTTAGCTATTGTAAAAGGAAGAGGAACAGTAAATTGGATAAGTGTAGAATTGGGAAGTGAAAACAGTGCATCTAATTATACTACACTTTTAGAATCAGATGAAAGTGAAGGAAATCTTCATTCTATTTATTTAGGCAATGGAACACGTGAAATAGATTTAGAATACGCCATGATTCATAGGGGTGCTAGGAGTATATCCAAGATTGATACAAAGGGTGTTCTCTTAGATAAGGCTAAGAAGGTGTTCAATGGAACATTGGATTTTAAAAGGGGAGCTAGACATTCTAAAGGAGAAGAAGAGGAGTATGTGATCTTGTTAGATCCTACTGTGAAGTCTGACTCTATTCCAGCACTACTGTGTGAAGAGGATGATGTAGAAGGAGCTCATGCTGTAAGTGCAGGACAGATAAATGAGGATAAACTCTTTTATCTTATGAGCAGAGGATTAGATGAGAGAGAATCTAAAAAACTCATTGTAGAATCATCTTTTAGACCAATAATCGATAGAATACCAATAGAGGAATTACGCAGGGATGTAAGAGATGAAGTTGAAAGGAGACTTATTCATGCTTAAATTAGGTTCTCAAGAGATAAAAAAGGATTTTCCAATATTTAAGCAAGAAGATAGTATTGTGTATTTAGACAATAGTGCCACTACACAAAAACCCAATCAGGTTATTGAAGCTATGAATAACTACAATAGATCATCTAATGGGAATCCCCATAGGGGAGCTCACAAACTTAGTATAAGGGCTACACAGGAGTATGATTTGGCTAGAGATGTGGTCAGAGATTTTATAAATGCTAAGGAAAGTGAAGAGATTATCTTTACTAGAAACACTACAGAATCTATCAATCTAATTGCATATTCCTATGGCAAAGCTTTTATAGGTAAAGATGATGAAATAGTGTTGGCAATCTCTGAACATCATAGCAATATATTGCCATGGCAGAGATTGGCAAAGGAAAAAGGTGCAGTTTTAAAATATATGTATTTAGATGATGAGGGAAGAATTCCTCAGGAGGAAATAGAGAAAAAGATCACTAAAAATACAAAGATTGTATCTTTAGCACATATGTCCAATGTCTTAGGAACGATAAATCCTATAGAAGATATAATAGACTATGCTCATAAGATGGGTTCAATAGTTTTAGTAGATGGTGCCCAGAGTACCCCTCATATAGGGACAGATGTACAAGATTTAGATGCAGATTTCTTTGTATTCTCTGGTCACAAGATGTTAGGACCTATGAATATAGGTGTACTATATGGGAAGAGAAAAATTCTAGAAGAAATGCCTCCCTTCTTATTAGGTGGAGATATGATAGAATATGTCTATGAACAAGAAGCTACCTTTGCACCAATTCCATTTAAATTTGAAGCTGGAACACAAAATGTAGAGGGAGCTGTAGGACTTAGAGCAGCTATTGAGTATTTACAAGAGATTGGACTTGATAATATTGAAAAGCATGAAAGAATGCTGACAGAATATACGCTAGAAAAGATCCTTGATATACCTTATATAAAAATTCAGGGGCCAAAAAATTTAGAAAAAAGAGGTGGGATAATCTCATTTACTATAGATGATATACACCCTCATGATGTGGCATCTATTTTAGATGCTTATGGAATAGCTATTCGAGCAGGACATCATTGTGCTCAACCTCTGATGAGATATTTAGATGTCCCAGCTACTTCAAGAGCAAGTTTCTATCTATATAATACAAAAGAGGATGTAGATAGATTCATAGATGGAATAAAAAAAGTTAGGAAGTGGTTAGGTTATGGAGCTTGATTCAATATATACACAACTCATAATGGAGCATAATAGAAGCGGTCACAATAAAAAAACCATGGAAGGTCCAGATATCATTGAAAAGGGTCATAATCCAAGTTGTGGTGATGATATTTCATTGGAATTAAAACTAGATGGAGATATAATCAAAGATGCTGCCTTCACAGGTGTTGGTTGTGCCATATCCCAAGCATCTACATCTATGATGATAGATCTAATAAAGGGAAAAGATATACAAGAGGCTTTAGATTTAGTCAATACTTTTATAGGCATGATAAAAAAAGAGATATCAGACGAAAAAGAATTAGAAAAACTAGAAGATGCCATAGCTTTTAAAAATATATCCAATATGCCAGCCAGAGTAAAATGTGCCGTCCTATCTTGGCACACATTAAAAGAGGCATTGGCACAGAGATAATTGTATTAATATACTATTCTTGATTTTAAATAGGCGATTATGTCTTAACTTATAAAGACATAATCGCTTTTCTATCTTTAAATCTTTTTAATAGGGAAACATGCCTCTGTAACCCAATTATCTGGATTGTCTTCAGTGGCAGGGCTTATATGATAGATATTAAACATAGGACCGTCAAATTCATATCTATTATCTAAGATCCAATTAGCAGCGGTCTCGTTAACTAAGTGAATTTGATTGTAATGGCCTGTAAATGTTATGGAAGCCACCTTTATAGTATTAGTATCTTTGAAGATAACATTGTTGGCATCAGAGTAGTTTCCATCTACAGCTATTTGTATTTCTATATCTACGTCATCTTCTCTATGTTCCTTATCGTGGAATATAGCCATGGAGTAACATGGATTTGCAAATTTTGTATTTTGTGAAGTCAGTTCTTTTATCATCTTTTTCCAAAGAATGTGTTCCATTTTATAACATGGAATAATATCTCTAAGACTAGCAACTCTCATATTTGGAATTTCCTTTACTAAAACAGAATAACTCATAGTATTATCATCCTCTCTAAGTCGATTAATAGTATTTTCAAGGAGAAGCAGTTTATTTCGAGATTCTTCATATTCTTTTTGAACTATAGATTTTTGTAGTAAAAGATATTCTTCTAATCTCTTAGAATCAGAATAACAATTTAAGATATCTGAGATATCAGATAGACTAAATCCCATATCCTTTAGTATATGGATTTTACTAGTTATAGTGAGTTGAGATTCACTATAGTATCTATAGCCATTAGAAGAATCAATCATAGTTGGTTTTAATAGACCTATATCATCATAATGTCTAAGCATACGAATACTAATCCTTGATAGTTTAGAAAAATCACCTATTTTTAACATTTAAACACCCCATACATGTACGATTTTGAGCTCAATATTAGTATAAAGTATAACATAATGTGAGAGTCAAGTATAAATATTTAAAATAAATTAAAACTATTTTTCAACCTATTACGGATATAATAGTAGATAGCTAAAGATGCTTAAAACTTAAGAATAAGTGGTGAGAAATGGATAGAGATATAAGATTAATAAGAAAAATTAAAAAGAAATCAGATAGAGATGCATCTAATGAACTAATTTCTAAATATTATAAAGAAATATATTCCTGTGTGTATAAACAGACAGTGGACAAGGAGCTATCTATGGATTTAACTCAGGAAATTTTTATAAATATATTGAAATCCATTCATAGATATGATGAAAAGAAAGCTTCTTTTAGGACTTGGCTATATAAAATTGCAACTTATAGTTTAGTAGATTATTATCGTTCCAAATATTATAAGTATAGTAGTATAGTAGTGAATATTGATGATTTTGATATATATGATAGGGAAGATATAGAGATTACAGTAGAAAATAGAGAAGATACTAGGAAGATAATAAATATAGTAAATAAATTGGATACTTTATCACAACAGATATTTAGATTAAAGATATTTGCAGGCTATACATTTTCTCAGATATCTAGTGTACTAGAGATGCCAGAGTCTACAGCAAAGACTAGATATTATTCGATGATTAAAAAGATAAAAATGGATTTTAGGGAGGGATAGTATGAGGATAGATATGCCAAGTGAAAGAGAGATAAAGGTTGAAATAGATAATATTCTAGCTGAAGGTTTAAGAAAAAGAGAGTCATTTTACTTTTATTTAAAAAACATATATAGACAGATAGGGATTAGATATCTATTTCATGATGGATTGGAGATTATATTCATCATATTATTGATATCATCTATTTTGTTTTCAGTGATTAAAGGTAGCAGTGCATATTATATGGAGAATATTGAAGGTATATATGTCTATCTGTTTACTGTTTCACCTATATTATATCTGACAATGTCTGTTTTTAGCTTTATAAATGCAAAACAGAATAAAACCTACGAGATAGAGATGGTATGTAAATACAATATATATCAAATTGCAGCATTTAGAATGCTTGTATTTAGTATTATCTGTATTTTATTTAATTTTTTCTTTGTATATGTAATTTCCTATATGTACCAAGAGGTAGATATTCTAAAGGCTTTTATTATATCCATAGCGTCTTTATTTTTGTTCTCTACAATCTTCTTATTTACAACAAATAGATTTAGAAATAAGATTACAAGATATTTTATTATATTAGGATGGATAATATTTAATTTAGCTCTACATTCATTAAAAGTAGGTATCTATATTCAATTCATAAGTAATATTTCCATATATATATGGTTTATAGTGACTATAGGATCCATGTATATATATATAAAGAATCTTAAAAGACTTATTGTATTTGAAAATGAAGGAGGAACGGTTTAGATGTTGACTGTAAACAATGTAAGTAAGAGTTATGGAAAACTTTCAGTTCTTAAAGATATAAATATTGAGTTTAAAAATGGTGTATATGGTCTATTGGCACCAAATGGAGCAGGTAAGACTACTTTGATCAAGATGTTGACTACATTGCTTTTTCCAGATGAAGGAGAGATACTCTATGATGGCATAGACATATTGGCAATGGGAGATGAATATAGAGATATATTAGGGTATCTACCTCAAGAGTTTGGATATTATAAAAATTATAGTCCTAGAAGATTTCTACATTACCTATCTGCATTGAAAGGAATCGAGAGAAAGAAGTCCAAAGAGAAGATAGAGGAGCTTTTAAAACTAGTTGGTCTAGAAAATGTAGGAGATAAAAAGATGAGAAAATTCTCAGGGGGGATGATTCAGAGAGTTGGTATAGCCCAAGCTATGCTCAATAATCCTAAGATTCTCATATTGGACGAGCCTACAGCCGGATTAGATCCAAAGGAGAGGGTACGATTTAGAAATCTATTGGCGGAATTATCTAGAGAGAGAATAGTTATCTTGTCTACTCATATTGTCTCTGATATAGAGTCAATTGCCAATGAAATAATTATGATTAAAGAAGGCAGGATTTTATATAAAGATACTTTAAAAAACATATGTAATATACTTGATGGAATGGTGTATGAGACTGAAATTGATTTTGATCAAGTTTCAAACTTTAGAAAAGAGTATTTTTCCCTATCTGAAAAACAAAAAGATGAAAAGATGAAGATCAGATTTATATCTGAAGAAAACTTAGATAATTCTTGGGATTCTGTACATCCAAGTATAGAAGATGTGTTTCTCTATGTATATAAAGATGAAGTCATTAAAGAGGAGTAAGTACAGTGGAAATAAGGATAAATGAATTTAAAAAGATCATATCTTCTCCAATTATAATAGGACTTTTAGTATTATTTATAGTTTTTAATTCTACTATAGTGTTTCAAAATTCATATATGAAAGATGAGCTAAAGGTATTAAATAAGATTGTAGATAGATTTGGTTATAAGATAAATGATGAGATGTTAGCTGAATTTAAGGAATACTATGATGAAGGATTGAAGAGATTAAATAGAATTACAAGAGAAAAGGCATCAAAGAATTATAATAGGGTATCAGAGTTTTATAATGATTATCCCTATGGTATTGAAAAATTATATAGGAAAGAAGAAGTTGAATTTATTAGGGAGTTAGGAATAGTAGAAGCCTATTACTATATGACTAGGGAAATTGATGATGTCTATTTGGAGATTGATCCTATGAATATAGCTGAAAACCAAATAAATCAGTATGGACTTAGTGGAGGGGCTGCAGATACATTAAGAAATGAGTATAAAAATTTTAGTAAGAGATTTGATCAATTAATTAGCAAAAATGAACATAAGAATCTATTTTTTATGGGAAAAGTATATAGAATGCACTCTCTATTATTTAAAGATCTATTTAGGACTATTATATTTGAAGTAATCATATTAGTAGTACTTATTACAGCATATTTAATAAACTATGAATTTGATAATAATACAGAGACTATAACCTACACGACAAGAAGAGGAAGAAATTTTATTCTGGATAAATTCTTTGTATCTATAGTTTCAACTATATTGGCAACTACGATTATCTTGGGTATTAGTTTAGGTCTGTATTTCATTACTTTTGACTATTCGGGACTTGGGAATGTACCTATAAGCAGTTATTTTAATAATGAGTATAGTTTCTTATATATGTCTTGGTGGAATATGTCCTTTGTGCAATATCTATTTGCAAGTATAGGAATTATCTATACTAGTATGTTACTCTTTACTGGGATTACCTTTATAATGACAAGATATATAAAGAATACCTATATTGTATTCTTTGTATTTGCAATAATATTTGGGTTGTTTTTACTTGTGTCAGGAATGCTTCCAAGGAATTCTAATATTGTCTTTATAGGCAGTTTTACTCCTTTTATTTTAATTACAAATCCTTTTATGTGGTTTATGGAAAGTGGTGCTTTTACTACCTTTAAATATTATGAATTGGCTACAGTAGGCATATGGTCAGTATTATTATTAGTTCTTAGTATTTTATCAATTAAGAGATTTAAAAGACAAGATATATAATGGGGGAAATTAAATGGATATTATTTCAAATGAACTAAAGAAGATATTTAATATAAAATCTGTTATATTACTAGTATTTATAAATATAATCATGTATTTTCTATTTATTGAGTTCGAAATAACAGTTTTTCCAAATGGGAGGCCAGATCTAGATATATACAATATGTTTGTAGAGATGGAAGATAGTTATGGTGAATTTATGGATGAAGAGGAATTTGAAGATTTTAAATTGAGATATGAAGAAGTAAAAAGAGAAGCAGATGAGTATATTAAATCAAGAGAAGATTTTAAAAGAGCAGGTATAGATAGTTATGATGAATTTGCTAATATGGATATAAATAAGGAAGAGCTTGACAGATTGCATCGTGAAGTATTTTTTGAAAAGAAAATAGATATGTTTTGGGAATTGCCTTGGAGAAAAGAGTATATACAGGTTTATGAAAATAGAGAAAGATATATGATGGCTGATGTATCAAATAAAAATCAAGAGATGAGAATTAAAGAGATATTAGAGAAGGGATTGGAGACTTCTGTTTTTAATGAGGTAGTATTTCTAAATTATAATAGACTAATAAAATATGTAGCTATAACTATATTGTTAGGTGTGATGTTTATGATAACACCAATATATTTAAGAGATAGTAAAGATAAAGTAAATTATCTTCAATATACATCTAAAATAGGAAGAAATATATTTAAAAAGAAGATAGCTGCAGGAATTTTGGCATCTTTTATAATGGCAACTTTGCAGCTTATATGTTTCTTTAGCTTATATTCTACGAACAATACGTCAATGTTCTTTAATTCCAATATAAATTCAGTATATAATATTATTATCTCTTGGTATGATTTGACATTTATTCAATATATCGCTCTTACGGTGATGGGAATTTATATATTGGCTATTGTTTTTACATTGGTATCTATGCTGGTTTCCAGTATAGGTCAAAATTATATAACTGTAATTGGTATTCAATTACCTATAGCATTATTTGATTTTATAATATTGTTAAAGTATATGATACAATATATGACAAGTATTAGATATCCAAAATACTTTTTAGGCTCATTTTATGTGTTTTTAATATTTATTAGCACTATATCTATTATAGTGAGGTGGAGAAGAGAGAAAAAAGTAGATGTTTTGTAAGGAATAAAAGTCAAGAGAATTGGAAGAAGTTCTAAATATCTCTATATTAGGGAAAATATAGGGATATTCTTTTTAAGAATTATAATTATAGTGTTATAGATTTGGGTAAAGATGTATTTAAAGAAGAAATTATAGAAGAGTCAAGGATAAAGATATATTAAACACAGGAGGGAAATATGTATCAACAGATCATTGTATTTGCAGTAATAATAATTACACTACTTTTATTTATAGATGGCAGGGTTAGATATGAATTTGTATCCCTATTGGGACTAATAATACTATCTATTACTGGAGTTATTTCTCCTGAAAATGCTTTTTCAGGCTTTAGTCATCCAGCTATCATAACAGTTGCTTCTGTTTTAGTAATTAGTAGTGCTTTGATAAAATCAGGAGTAGTAGACAGGTTGGTAATATTATTAAATAAAGGACCAGAGGGTATTTCTTTTAAGATTATGAGTTTGATGGTTGTCACAGCTATACTATCAGCTTTTATGAATAATGTAGGAGCTTTAGCTTTAATTATGCCTATTGCCATACGAGTTGCTAAAGATGGAAAGATATCTCCATCAAAGCTTTTGATGCCTGTAGCTTTTGCATCTCTATTAGGTGGTATGATGACTGCAATTGGAACTCCGCCTAATTTAATTTTATCTAATTATCGTACTCAGATTGGCAGCCATCCATTTGCATTCTTTGATTTTTTACCAGTAGGTATTACTATTACAGGTATTGGAATAATACTTACTGCCATATTTGGGTGGAGATTGATTCCAACGAGAAAATCCCAAGATGGGGAAGTACTATTTAATATAGAGGATTATCTGTCAGAAGTAGTAGTTACAGAAAACTCTAATATGGTAGGCAAGACATTGAAGGACTTCTATGAGATATATAAACTGGAAGTAAATGTATTGAGTATAATTCGTAACAGGCAAAAGATAGTTGCCCCTAATGCTGATGAACAATTACTCATAGGAGATGTTTTGCTTATAAAGTCTGTCAGTTCAGAATTGACTGAGCTAGTGAAGAGAACTGGATTGCTTCTTAAAGGTGCAAAATTAGATTATCTGGAATCTGTGCCATTTTTAAAATCAGATAATTTTGCACTAGTAGAAGTGGTATTACGTGAGGACTCTTTTTTAGTAGGCAGAACTGCTTTTGATACTAAATTGAGAAATAGATTTAATGTCAACTTAGTTGCAGTATCTAGAAAAGGAATCTCATCTTTTGTAAGATTAAAGACCTTTAGATTTAAAGCGGGGGATATTTTATTGATGCAAGTTCCTACTAGTATACTCCAGGATACCTATTCAAAATTAGGATGTTTACCTCTTGCAGAACGTGGAGTAGGTATAGATGTAAATAGTAGTAAAGAAAAGGTATATATGCCTCTAATAATATTTATAGTATCTATTATTGCGACCACTATAGGGTTAGTTCCTGTTCAGATTGCTTTTTCCTTTGCGGCAGTATTATTAGTGCTTCTAAAGATAATCACTCCTCGGGAATTCTATGATGCAATTGAGTGGCCTACTATTATTATGCTTGGCTCTCTATTGCCATTAGGAGATGCCCTAAGAATAAGTGGAGGCTCTGAGAGTATTGCTAATGTTTTGATGAAATTATCTGTATTTTTATCTCCACCTATGATGTTAGTTGTACTGATGATACTTACTATGATACTGACAAATCTAATAAGTACATCTGCTTCAGCTGTATTGATGGGACCTATAGCACTTAGCCTATCTCAAGCTATGAAAGTATCAGCAGATCCATTTCTGATGAGTATAAGTGTAGCAGCCTCCTCAGCTTTCTTGACTCCTATTGGGCACCAATCAAATATGCTAGTAATGGGACCAGGAGGATATAAGTTTACAGATTATTGGAGATTGGGATTGCCTATATCTATACTTATACTCATAGTTGGAACTCCTGTAATTCTATTTTTTTGGCCACTTTAATTTAGATGTTATATGTAATTTATTGCCAGTTTTAGATTATTTTAAAGAATATGCAGCTATAAATACAGTTAGCGGTATTGTGATTACTAGGCCTATACTGCTACATAGAGAACGTATTATTTCTGATATCAATATCTCAGTATTTAGGGCATGAATATATGGAATATCGGACAAAAAGTATACTATGATTAGAAGCATAGAGCTACCAGAGTAAGCCAATATTAAAGTATTTACCATTGTAGACATTACATCTTTTCCAATATGAAATCCTGATTGAATTAAAGCTAGGGTACCTATTCTAGGAGACTGTTTTTTGATTTCAAACATGGATGTAGTTATAGACATACTAACATCCATGACGGCTCCTATTGTACCGAGAAGGATAGAGCTTATATATAGGTTTCCATAATCTAAGTCTAAGCCTATATTTCTTATTAAGAATACTACATTTTCATCAGCCATGCCAGTGACTTTCATTAGCTTAGAATAAGAATAGGCAATTAGTCCTGCAGTTATAGTTCCTCCAATGGTACCTAATATAGATACATAGCTTTTTTTAGTGAAGCCAGCTATCAAAATAAAGCTTATAGTTACTATTAGTAGAGCAGATAATATGGAAACTAATATTATATTATAGCCCTTAAGTATTCCAGGGATCATAAATTTTACTATTATATAGGCAGAAAAAAGTAAAGAAGAAATTGATAGTATTCCTTTTAGACCTCCAAATAGTATTATGGATATTATAAATATTAAAGAAAGAGTTTTTAACTTCTCTATTCTCCATATATTTATAAATCTGCCAGACAGGGAATTATTTTCATCTGTATATAGTTCTATCAATATATTGTCACCTTCTGATAAATTAAAATCATGGAATGAATATTCGATTATTTGACGATTTATTTTTATAACTTGTCCTCTTTCTTTTCCCTCAAGTATCTTAACTTTCAATATTTCTTGATTATAGCTATCTTTGGCTTTAACAACTTCCAGTACTTCTCCAACTACATTTTTATGAGTAGAAGCCCAACTCAATGTATTGATAAATAAAAAGATAATAATTAAAAATATAATTTTTTTCATATGTTTTCCCTCCTACTTAATGTTATGAAATATGTTGAATAAACAGAACTTCAAAATAAGATTATATATTTGCATGGAATACATTAAATTGTTAAACTATACATAGGTTTGAATATCTAAAATCAAGAAAGTATCTAGTTAAAGCAAAAGAGGAGAGGATCTATATGACAGTAGAAAGTGTGAGAAACTATATTGAAGAATTTGGTTATGATTTGGAGATTGTTGAACTTGATTCAAGTACAGCGACTGTGGAACTAGCGGCTAAGGCACTTGGAGTAGAACCAGCACGAATAGCCAAGACAATGGCCATTAGATTAAAGGAAAGAGATATACTTATATTGTCTAAAGGAGATGTAAAGATAGATAATAGGAAATTTAAAGATTATTTTAAAGAAAAGGCTAAGTTTATAAACACAGAAGATTTAATGGAGGCTACAGGTCATCCAGTGGGAGGGGTGTGCCCCTTCGGGCTTATTAAACCTTTGGATATATATTTAGATATATCATTGAAAGAATTTGACTATGTATACCCAGCTGCTGGTGAAGCCAATACCTGTGTAAAGATAGATGTAGAATATTTAAGCGAGATTACAAGTGGAACATGGATAGATGTATGTAGGAAATAGAAAAGTAAGGATGGCTATTTAAAAGCAGCTATCCTATTTTTTGTTATATATTGTTGTAATTCTAGGATTAAAGATATACAATATGATTTGTATATGTGGCTAATTTTGGGAGGTATTTATGCTATTTAGTAGTTTAACATTTTTATTTATTTTTTTACCATTGGTATTATTTATATATTATATAGCAGGGAAAAGATTAAGAAATAGTGTATTATTGATATTTAGTTTAGTATTTTATGCTTATGGCGAACCTAAATATCTAATAATAATGGTACTATCTATTATGGTAAATTACATTATGGGGTTATTAGTAGATAGATATAGGTATGGGCAGATTTTGATTAAGATTATTTTAACTACAACAGTTATAATAAATCTTGGCATCATAGGATATTATAAATATACAGATTTTTTTATTCAAAACTTTAATAAGCTATTTAATAAATCGATTCTAGTACGAAATATAGCAATGCCTATAGGTATTTCTTTTTTTACATTTCAGGGTCTTTCCTATGTTATAGATATATATCGTGGGAATGGAAAGGTTCAAAAAAACCCTTTAAATGTAGCGCTATATATATCATTATTTCCTCAACTAATTGCAGGTCCTATTGTTCGCTATGAAACTGTAGCAGATCAAATCCATAATAGGACTGAAACTATAGAAGGCTTTTCCTATGGAATTAAGAGGTTTATATTAGGACTAAGCAAAAAAATATTAATTGCCAACAATATAGGGCTAATTGCTGATGAGGTATTCAGCATTATGACACCAAAGCTTTCAGTATTACTTGCATGGATAGGTATAATATCATATACTGGACAAATTTACTTTGATTTTTCAGGGTACTCAGATATGGCAATAGGATTAGGCCATATGTTTGGGTTTAGATTTCTAGAAAATTTTAATTATCCATATATCTCAAGATCTATTACTGAATTTTGGAGAAGATGGCATATATCTTTAGGAACTTGGTTTAGGGACTATGTGTATATACCTTTAGGTGGAAATAGAGTAAATAGGATAAAGTTTCTAAGAAATATATTTATTGTATGGTTTTTAACTGGACTATGGCATGGAGCTGCTTGGAATTTTATTATCTGGGGCCTATACTACGGATTTATATTAATTGTAGAAAAGATATTTATTGGAAAATACATCAGTAGGCTTTGGAAACCATTTCAACATATATATACTATGTTTATTGTGATAGTTGGATGGCTTTTTTTTAGATCTAATTCCATGATTTATGCTAGAAATTATCTGCTTGTAATGTTAGGTCTAAGAGGACAGGCTTTGTTAGATAGTCAGTCAATCTATTATTTGATACAGTATAGATATACTTTTATTATATCTATAATTGCTGCTACTCCAATATTACCATTTATTAGAAAGCAGCTAAGAGAGGTATCTATACCTTACTTTGAAAATATAGTATTTTATGTTATAGAACCGGTTTTACTTATAGCTTTATTTTTATTATGTATTATGTATTTAATAAATTCTACTTTCAATCCCTTTATATATTTTAGATTTTAGGAGTGTTTTAATGAAAAAGTCTATGGATATTTGTTTTATAATTTGTTTTATAATGATTATTTATTTTTTGCCTATTAAGACTATGACAACAGAACATCTACCAGTATCCAAACTTGAAAATAGAAAATTGGCTACAGTTCCAAACTATTCAAGCAAGTCTTTATTAAATGGAGAATATTTTGAAGAGTGGGAGAACTATCTTATAGATCATTTTTACTGTAGAGATATTTGGATTAGAGGATATAATCTCTTGAATGTTTCAATTTTAGACAAGGTGAATGTAAATAATATGGTGATAACAGAAGAAGGATATCTATTACCTTTTGTAGCTTATGATAGAAGATATAATCTGAAAAAATATAGTGAAGATATATATGAGATTGTTGAGAAAATATATAAATTAAACAACTATATAAAATCTTATGGTGGAAAATTTTATTTTATTGGCATTCCAGAGCAGAGTTCTTATTTAAGGGATAAATATCCCTATTATTGTAGAAATAAATCTGAGTATCTGGATAATAATGAGATTACCATGTTTGAAGAATTAAATAAGAAGAAGA
Source organism: Varibaculum timonense (assembly GCA_902386935.1). GTDB lineage: Bacteria > Bacillota > Clostridia > Tissierellales > Tissierellaceae > CABMKH01. The sequence goes on along the minus strand of CABMKH010000005.1, from coordinate 1,461,152 downwards.
TACCCAATATAAATATGCACGAAATATATAAAGTAGATCACAAAGAAAATTATTATTTTAAGACAGATCATCATTTTACCCTTAGAGGTGCATATAGGGCATATATTGAAATAGTTCAAAGGATAATAGCAGATGCTAAGAAAGAAGTCATAAGGCCACCATTAGAAGAAAAAGAATTAGAATTTATTGTACTACCTAATCCTATTTTGGGAAGTAGAAATAGAAAATTATCCTATATCTTTGATACAGATGAGAAGTTGGAGATAGCCTATCCACTTGTGGAGATAGAGTATGAGAAGTTTACAAATGGGAATTTAGATCCTGACTTTTATCATATCAATAGGGATAGTGATGCAAGACCAGACTATGGAGTGTTTATGGGGGGAGATAATGGAGAGACAATTATTGAAACCAAGAGGGAGGGACTGCCTAATCTTTTGATCTTTGGAGATTCTTTTACTAATGCTTTAGAACCTTTGTTATATTATCACTTTGATGAAACAAGAATATTGGATTTAAGATATTATTCTAAGATGAGCTTATATGAGTATATTGAACAACATAGGCCAGATTATATTATCATGATAAGAGATGATCTAAACTATGGAAATCTAGAAGGAAATGGAAAGTTTGATTAAACAAATATAGATATTATTATAGGATTAGAGAGGTGTTATATATGATAAACAAAGTTACTATTGAGAAGTTAGAAGAGCATTTGGAGTTTTTTAATAAAATGTATGACTTGGTCAGATTAGTAGATCCCATAAGGAAAGAAACTCTAGGATATAGAGGAGATAGATTTAAAGTTGAAGGTGGAAAATGCTATGCTTATTGGAAAAAGGGAGAAATATGTGACAACTGCATATCAATTCGCTCTCATCATGAAGATAGAAGCTTTATGAAGATGGAGCATAGCAAGAATAATATTATGATGGTAATTGCAATTCCCCTTGAAGACACAGAGAGACCTATTGTTTTAGAGCTAATGAAAGATGCTACAGACAATATGTTAATTGGCACTGGTAATTATAGTGAAGGTGAAATGATGATTGATGTAATTTCAAGTTTAAACGATATGGTCGTAAAGGATTCACTTACTTCAGTGTATAATCGACGGTTTATAGATGAGAGATTGTCAGTAGATATAATTCGCTCTATTATTGCAGAGGTACCATTATCTGTGATATTCATAGATGTGGACAATCTGAAGGTTATGAATGATACATATGGACACACTGTTGGAGATTTTATATTAAAGGAAGTAAGTAAGACTATTGATGAGTGTATTAGGTCTCATGATGATTGGGTGGCAAGATATGGTGGAGATGAATTTTTAGTATGTCTTAATGGTACAGATGAGATGACTGCTTACAAAATTAGTGAGAGAATAAAGGAAAATGTAAAAAAAATAAAAATACCTGAATTAAACGAAGATATAGAGATTACCCTATCTATTGGAATACATACTATGGAAGATGAAAAGTTGACGGCTGAAGAGATAATTAGATATGCAGATGATAAGATGTATGAATCTAAAAAATATAGAAAAAAGCATAATCTACATTAAAGACTATTAATTTTACTATGTAAAAAGGGGTGTAAATAATATTATTTACACCCTACTAATTATTGGGTTTCAAAAGCTATACCCAAGGTATTTGGTCCACAGTGACAGGATATAGTACAGCTTGCAGTTGTCGTATATATTTTTTTAAACTCTATAGATTCTAAAACTGTATCTTTGGCTAGTTGAATAATTTCATCATCTATTCCTGAGTGAACAATAAACATATGCTCCTTATTTATATTATCATGGCTAGAGAGTTTATCTTTTATATATTTAGTTATTACTTTTTCAGTTTGACCTCTATATTTATTTCCCAAACTCATTGCCCCTGAATTATTATCTACATTTATAACTGGTTTTATCTTCAATAGATTTGCTCCAAGGGAGGAGACCTTTGAGCAACGACCTCCAGCATATAGATAATCCAGCGTATCTAAGATGAAACTCATATGAATATTTGCCCTATGCTTTTTTAGAGTTTCTACAATTTTCTCCGCAGGTAGATCTTTTTTTATCATGTCTGCAGCCTTTAGAACTAAAAGACCAGAGCCTGTTGAAAGGTTCTGAGAATCTATTGGATATACTCCGCCTAATTCTTTTGCTGCTATACAACAGTTATTATAGCTACTTGTAAGTACACTTCCAAGAGTTATGTGTATTACTTCATATCCTCTATCAACCCAGGGCTTAAAATGGTTATAGTATTCAGAGACATTTATTGAGGATGTCTTTGGAAGTATATTTTTCTCATCATATATTTTAAATATATCCTTTGGTAAAATATCTATATTATCTTTATAAATCTTATCTTCTAAGAGAATAGTGTAGGGGTACTGGTTTACACTGTAGAGCTTGGTAAGTTCATCATTTAAATCACATGTACTATCAGCACTTAATATTATTTTTTTCATTTTATTATCCCTTCCCTATATATTGCAAAAATATTATTTTCAAATGTAGCTTTTTCATATTTTATTATACTATGATTTCCCAATATATACAATTAAAGTAGAAAGGTTATTATATATCTAAGGTAAAATAATTGTAGTGAGATAGATATTAGAGTATACTAGAGTAGTAAATAAATTTATAATAACTAGACACATGGTGGGAAGTGATGATATGAATAGATATCGTATATTAATAGCTGAAGATGATGAAGATATAATCCAACTTCTAAGACTCTATTTGGAAAAGGAAAACTTAGAGGTGATTGCTGCTAATGATGGAAAAAGAGCACTGGAGATAATCCAAGGTGAAAAGATAGATCTAATAGTCTTAGATATAATGTTGCCTAAGATAAATGGATATGAGATAACAAAGATGGTTAGATCAGAATTTGATATACCTATATTGATTCTATCTGCCAAAAACTTGGATAGTGATAAAATCCTAGGGCTTGATTTAGGTGCAGATGATTATATGACCAAGCCCTTTAATCCATTGGAGGTTGTTGCAAGAATAAAGTCTATACTAAGAAGATGCTATAATGTGAAGTCAAATGAAGAAAACAGACAACAAGATAATATCTTAAAGTTGGGAGAATTAGCTTTAAATTTAGAAATATTTACACTTACCAAAAATGGTGTAGAGATACTCCTCACTCCAACAGAATATAAGATTTTATCTATGTTGATGAAATCCCCTGGAAGAGTATATACTAAAACTCAGATATTTGAAGCTATACATGGGGAATATTTTTCAAATGATGATAATGCATTGATGGTTCATATCTCTAGATTGAGAGAGAAGATTGAAGATGATTCCAAAAATCCAAAGTATATTAAGACCATAAGAGGGGTTGGATATAAAATTGAAAAAGAAGAAAAAGTTATTTGGAAATAGGTTCTTTGGACTTCTTGTCAGAAATTATATATTTTTTACTTTAGCTAATGTATTACTTTTCTTTGCAATATTATATATAGATGCATTTATAATTGAACATACATTGGATATTCCCTCTCAGGCTTTAAAGAATCAAGAAGAACTACTAAGAAGTGGAAGATATGATGAGTTAGATTCTGATAAGATAGTAAAAAATAATGGATGGATAGAGATATTAGATGAAAACTACAATGTAATATATAGAAGTAGCAATGCTTTGGAAAAAGTAAATTCATACACTGAAAAGGAGATAGAGTCCATAAGTGATTATTATGGTAGTACTAAGAGGATTGAGATGTATAGGGTAAAAAGAGATAATGACAAATCTTTTATCCTTCTCATTAAAAAGTTTGAATTTGACCATGATGAACTAGAAAACAATGCTACCATAGAAGTATTAGATGATGATTATAATATATTATATAGATTTGGAGATTTTAAAGATAAGCATAATTATTATACTAAAAGAGAAATGGAGTTTATGACAGGAACATATTTTCAGAAGTATCAGATCAAAAAATATGATTTTATTGACAATGATGGTAATTATAGATATCTCATAGCCAAAATAGATCAAGAACAGATAAATGGTATTCTTAAATTCATAACTGAAAGTTCTAGATATATGCTATATTTATTTTTGATTATATATATTTTAAATGTAACTTTATTTATTTTATACCTAAATAGAAAGGTAAAAAAACCCTTAGTAGAGATAAGTGATGCTATGACATCTTTTGCAGATGGTAAGGATAATCAGATAAAAGAATTTAAGGGGCCAGAAGAATTTGTCCGAATATCAGATGCATATAATGAGATGGTATCTAAGCTAAAAAGAAGTGAACAAGAGAGAAAAAACTTAGAGATAGAGAAGCAGAAGATGTTATCTGATATTTCTCATGACTTAAAGACACCATTTACAATAATAAGAGGTTATGCAAAGGCCTTAGCAGATGGACTCATTACTGATGAAGAACATCAGAAAAAATATCTAAATATTATATATCAGAAGACCATAGATCTTACTCAGCTTATAGACATATTTAATGAGTATAATAAACTTGAACATCCTGATTTTCATTTCGACTTAAAAAGGCAGGATTTAGGAGAGTTGCTTAGGATGTATATCGGGGAGAGATATGATTATATAACTGAGCAGGGGTTCAATATTGAGGTGGATATCTCTGAAGAACCACTATTTTGTGATATTGATGAAATTCAGATGCAAAGGGCCTTTGAAAATATAATATCCAATAGTATGAAATATAATCCAAGGGGAACTACAATATTTATAGGAGTAGATAGAAAGGGAGAATGGTGTAGGATTATCATTGGGGATGATGGTATTGGAATACCAGATGATGTAATAGATAATATATTTGATGCATTTGTAGTAGGAGATGATTCCAGAAATTCAAAGCAGGGTACAGGATTGGGTCTGGCAATAGCTAAAAAAATAGTAGAAAAGAATAATGGTAGAATTAGTTTGGTTACATCTACAGAAGATAGATACAAGACTATATTTAAAATACTAGTTCCAATTTCCTTAGATTCTTAAATACAAATCCCTCATTTCTTAAGAAAACTTAAGGTTTTAGTTAATAAAAATTTAAGAATGATATGTTAAAATAAATTTAGTATAGACATTAAGATGATTTTGAAAGGGGGAAAACTATGAATATCCTGATTTTAACAGGTAGATTTGGTATGGGACATTATTCCACAGCTATCTCGCTTAAGCAAGAAATAATTAGAGATATAAGTGATTCACATGTAAGGATAATAGATATTGTTGATTATATGACACCGAAGTTTCAAAAGATAATCTATTCTGGTTTTAACCTTCTTGTGCAACGGGCTAGCGGATTATATAATTTTGTATATAGAAATACTACAGATCTAGGCCTTACTATATCTATGCCTTTTGCAAATATATTAGTATCAAAGGTAGAGAGATTGATAAATGAAACAAATCCAGATATAGTTATATCCACATTACCACTATGTTCCAAGATTATTTCAGAATATAAGGAAAGAACATCAAGCAGTTTGCCATTGGTAACATGTATAACTGATATAAGTACACATAGTGAGTGGATAAATCCAAAGACTGATTTATATTTTGTAGCAACAGATATAGTGAAAGAGGATCTCTTTAACATTGGAATTCCAGCAAAGAATATATTAGTCAGTGGAATACCTGTAAAAGAGCAGTTTAAAGAGTTATATGACAATAAAAGTAGAAAAAATACAAAAGTTAAAAAGATATTGATCATGGGAGGGGGACTTGGTCTAATTCCTTTAGAGGATCATTTCTATGATATGCTTAGCAATATAGATGATTTAGAAGTTACTATTATAGCCGGAGGAAATAAGAAGATCTATGATAGACTGTTTGGCAAATATGTAAATATCAATGTAATAGGTTACACTGATAGAGTGTATGAACATATGGCAGATTCTGATTTGATTATATCAAAGGCTGGTGGGATTACTTTATTTGAGTCAATATATGCTGGATTACCTATACTCGTACTGTGTCCATTTTTGGAACAGGAGAAAAACAATGCACATTTTATAGAGGATAAATCAATAGGAAAAGTAATTTGGAACAAATCAGAGGATATATCAAAAATAGTATTGGATATGATAGCTGATGAGGATGGACTTCTAGAGATGCAGAAAAACATGAGAAATATTAAATCTACATTAAATAACCGTGCTATTTTAGATATGATAAACAGAGTAGGCAATACTCAGGTGGCATAATGATGAATATATTGATTTTAGCATTTATAATATACCTTTTATATTCTCTACTACCTACAGCCTATTATAAATGGTTCAAGGTAGATGTTGTAAGAGATTTGGGAGATACATGTAAAATAGCATTGACATTTGATGATGGAATTGATGGGATTTATACAGATAAGTTGTTAGATCTATTGCTAAAGTATGATATAAAGGCTACATTTTTTATAGTAGCTAATACTGTAATGGGAAATGAAGATATATTAAAGAGGATGGTATCTGAGGGACATACTATAGGATTACATTCTCTAGAACATAAGACTGCTCTATTGGTTAGTCATATGTATACTAAAGATGACTTTAGAACTTCAATTGAAATTATGAAAAGATGTGGAGTAGATATTAGATATTATCGACCGCCTTGGGGACATATAAATTTGTTTACTCTGAAAAATATATATCAGTATAATCTGAAGCTTATCTTATGGAATGTTATGGTAGGAGATTGGAAAAAGAGGGCCACAGTAGAGGAGATTGAAAATAGACTACTAAGGGATATAGATAGTGGGTCTATTATTTGCCTACATGATGGTAGAGGCAGAGATGAGGCTCCAAAGAGGACTATTGAGGCATTGAAAAGAGTAATACCAGTATTGAAGGACAAGGGATATGAGTTTGTAAATATGGAGAGTATATATGAATAATATAGAGAATATAGCATATGATGAGAATAAGAGAACCCATAGTATCTATATTCTCATTTTAATTTTACTTGTTGGTATTACATTTTATGTCTTATTTAAGGGTGGAAATTTACAAGATATATATATTACAATAGGAGTATTAGACAATAAATTTATTATTTTAGGACTATTGTCTGCAATTATGTTTATCTGTTGTGAGGCATTGGTGTTAAAGCTATTATTGTATATACTAGGGGAAGATAGACCATATCTTCAAATTTTGAAATACTCCTTTGTAGGATTTTATTTTAGTTCAATAACTCCATCTGCATCTGGAGGACAGCCGATGCAGATATATTATATGAAAAAAGATGGAATAAGTATATCTAAATCAACTCTATCTATTTTGGTAACTGTTGTGATATATCAGATTACAATGGTCTTTTACGGAATGATATCTATTGTTTTTAATCACAGACTGATATCAGAGACTACAAACAAAATATATCCCCTAATATGTTTTGGAGTTATCATAAATATTTTAACGATAGGATTTATTTTAGGGTCTATATTTTATTCAGATGTAATCTATAAGTTAGTATGTAAGGTTCTCAATATATTGAAAAGACTTGGAATAGTAGATGATATTGAAAAGATAAAGACAAATTTCCAGAAACAAATTAGGGAGTACAAGCAAGGAGCCAGACTGATCTGTAATAATATAGGAACTATAGTGATGATATTTATCATAAGCTTCATTCAATTGACCTCTATATATGCTATTACTTTTTTTGTATATAGAGGATTTGGACTGTTTCATATTTCTTTATGGAGAATTATAGCTATGCAATCTATATTAAATATTGCAGTATCTTCATTGCCATTGCCTGGTGGAGTAGGGGCATCGGAGGGAGTGTTTATGCTTCTATTTAAAACCATATTTCCAAAAAGTATATTAGCAGCTGCAATGCTTATAAGCAGAGGGATTAGTTATTATGCTTTACTCATAATTAGTGGAGGGGTTTTATTTTTCATGAATATATTTAATTTAAAGAGTAAAGTCAACATTAAATAATAGAAGGCACACATTAATGTGTGCCTTCTATTACGTCTATGCCTAAATCTGTAAATATCTTCTTTATTTCCTCTAGTTTATCAGCTTTGCAATTTACAGCACATGCTCCAAGGTGAAGTATATGTATTTCTGAATCTTTGAGTCTCTTTGCTATTTTAGATAGGTTTTCTATTCCACCAGAAGAACATATATTACATGAAAAAAATGACATAAGTTCTGTGTCCACATCTTTATATGAAGAGAAATGTTTTTCTCTATTGTTATAGGCTCTAAAACACCCCATAGTAGAGCATCTTCCATTTGTTTTTTCACATATTCCTATTGCTATTTTCAAGTCTATGACCTCCTCAGTATACTGGTGATATTTTACTATGGGTAGAATATATTGTCAATATTTTTGACTATCCTCTATAAAGTACTTGAAACTTCTAAATTTGTATAGTAAGGTATATGTATAATTTAATATTCTTAGGAAGTTGGGTGAAAGTCCCACGCGGTCCCGCCGCTGTAATAGAGGAGTCCTTTCAATATGCCACTGGGAAACTGGGAAGGTAGAGAGGATGATGATACTTAAGCCAGAATACTAATTTATTTTACATAATCTTTACGGATGATAAAGAGGTATATTTAATAATACAATTATGTCACCTCTTAATATAAAATTAAGGGGTTTTTATTGTGAAGGGTGAATAGATTGATTGAAATTAAAAATGTCACAAAGAAATTCGATGGATTTGTAGCAGTAGATTCAATAGATTTAGATATAAATAATGGAGATTTTATTGGACTATTAGGTCCTAATGGGGCAGGTAAGACTACACTCATAAAGATGCTAACTGCATTGTTAAAGCCTACTAAGGGGAAAATATATATAGAGGGTAAAGAAGTAGGAAGAAATAACAATCAGGTAAAGAGAAAAATAGGTGTAGTACCACAGCATATGAATTTAGAAAAAGAGTTGACTGCCTATGAAAATCTAGTGTTTGCTGCTAAACTATTTAAGTTGAGGAAGAAGGATTATAAATTAAAGGTAGAAGAACTCATAGATTTTATGGAATTGGAAGACTATAGAAATAAGTTGTCACAGGAGCTATCTGGAGGGATACAGAGGAGACTCATGATAGCAAAGGCTTTAATCAATAATCCTAGTATTATATTTTTAGATGAACCTACAGTGGGTATAGATATCAATGCTAGACGAAAGATATGGGATATATTGAAGACTATGAATAAAAATGGTATCACTATTTTATTGACTACTCACTATATAGAAGAGGCAGAAACATTGTGTGATAGAGTATGCTTTATGGATAAGGGCACAATCTTTAAAGACGACTCCCCTAGTAATTTAAAAAATGAACTGGGAAAATATACGGTAGAATACTTTACAGAAGAGTCCATGACAATGTATAGATATTTTCAGAATCGAAAATCAGCTATTGAGTTTGCCAATACTCTAGATGATAAGGAGTTCTCCATTAGAGAGTTGACATTGGAAGATGTCTTTTATAATTATACAAATAGGAAGGTAATTTAGGTATGGAGATATTTGCTGTTTTATGGAGAGAATTTTTATTTTTCAAGAGGAGGTTTTTTAATATTACAACTTCTGCAATTATTACCCCTTTATTATATATGATTGCTTTTGGATGGGGATTAGGTTCAGATGTTCATATTGAGGGTTATACCTATATGCACTTTGTAGTTCCAGGAATCATAGCTCTGACAACTATGAATACGAGTTTTAGTGCCATGTCAGTTAGATTAAATTCCACGAGACTACATGAAAAAAGTTTTGAATTCTATATGACATCTCCTGTAGATACTAGGTTATTGGCTCTAGGTTTTATAATAAGTGGTACTTTAAGAGGAATGTATGCAAGTATGCTGGTTTTGCTGATTTCATCATTATTCGGAATTAGGATTCATATGAGTATTGGATTCATAATTATATGTATTTTAAATAGTTTTTTATTTGCAGCTTTAGGATATGGAGCGGCCTTGACAATAAATAGTCACTATGATATAAATAGATTTTCTACATTTGTTATGACTCCAATGAGTTTTTTAAGTGGTACATTTTTTTCACTAAGTAAGTTACCTAACTGGATGAAGAATTTTATTGAATTATTGCCATTGACTCATACTACACAGGGATTGAGGGATATAGCATTAAGAGGTAGTTATAATAGATTTTCCATTTTGGTATTATTATTTTATTCCATAGTTCTATATGTTTATGGAGTTAGAATGACCAATAGGGAGATATATTAAATATAGGGAGAGATAAAGTAAAAATGACAGATATAAAATATAATAAAAATGAAGTGTTTAAAAAGTTGATATTTATTGTATTAGGTAATTTTTTATGTACAATAGCATTTAATGCTTTTTTTATTCCAAGTAAACTTTTAAGTGGGGGAGTTGGAGGACTGGCTTTGATGAATCAATATTTGACTGGAATTCCATCAGGTATTACTGTGTTTATCATAAATATACCTATATTTCTCATAGGGGCTAGAATGGTAGATAGAGAATTTGCCATATATGGATTTATATCTATGTTTATATTTTCAACTCTATTGACTTTAACAAATGGAATAGATAGATATATAATTCTAGATGATATTTTATTAGGTGCAGTAATTGGAGGGGTACTCAATGGGACTGGTATGGGATTGATGTTTAGAAATAGAACTTCTCAAGGAGGCCTAGATATAATAGCTGCTATATTAAAGAAAAAATATAATATAAATATAGGTACTGGACTAATGATAATAAATACAGTGATAATTTCACTTTCTTCCCTACTATTTGGTATAAGACCAGCAATGTATACATTGATCTCTATGTATATAGGTTATCAAGTACTAGACAAAGTGCAAATTGGATTTAATGTTAAGAAAAATGTGGTTATAGTGTCAAACAAATCTGAGGAGTTGGCAGATAGAATAATAGGTGAATTAAATAGAAGTGTTACTTTCTTAGAGGGAAGCGGAGGTTACAAGAAAGAAAACAAACATGTCATCTACTGTATAGTTACATCAAAAGAAATAGTTAAGCTTAAAGATATAATAGATAGAGTAGATCCATCTGCTTTTTTGATTATAAATGATGTAGTTGAAGTGAAAGGAAGTACTTTTAAAAGTGTGGGAATATAAATATAAAATAAAAAATCAGGATAGAATATGATAATGCTATCCTGATTTTTTATCTTTAAAGGGGTTGACATAATATGGAAATCAATATATAATATAAATATAGGTTAGCACTCAACGACATCGAGTGCTGATAAAACATAGAGAAAGGGAGATGTTATTATGGCAGGTTTAATACCTTTTAATAGAAGAGGTAGCAGGTTGATTAACTCTGGCTTTGATGAGTTCTATAATATGCTTGATGACTTCTTCACAGATAACTTTTTTACTAGTAGAAATATTATAAGAGATACATTTAGAGTAGATATTCAAGAAAAGGAAGGGGAATACATCATTGAAGCAGATCTTCCAGGTATAAAAAAAGATGAGATAAGTCTTGAGTTAGATGATGGAAGATTGAATATCTTAGTTAAAACAGAAGAAAATATAGAAAATCAAGATAAGAACTACATTCACAAAGAAAGAAATTGTACTTCAATGCATAGAGGTATCTATTTGCCAGATGCATTAAATGATGGTGCTAGGGCTAGATTAGAAAATGGTGTATTGGTTATAAATATTCCAAAACAAGAAAAGCTAGATAGTAGCAAACAGATTGAAATTGAATAATTTCTAAAAATATGCTGATATATATCAGCATATTTTTTTAAAAAATTTAATGAAATATGGAGAAATGGGCAATATAAGCTATAATAATCTAATATTTTTAGATTGAATATAAAATGTGAGGTGTATAGAGTGAAGAGAGTTCTTAGTTTTATTCTAATATTAAACTTGATATTGGCAATTGGAATAGGATGCAAAAAAACTAATGATATAGTCTATAAAGATGGAAAGTTTAATGGTGAAGGTACGCCAGATAGTCAAGGTTGGAAGGGAGTAATTCAAATTGAAGTAAAAGATGGTAAAATAGTTGATGTGGAATATGATGAGGTGAATGAAGATGGTCGAGAAAAATCTGATGATGAAGAATATTCAAAGTCAATTGAAGATGCCTCTGGTATTTCTCCAGAAGATGCTTTTGAGCAGCTAGAAGATGCACTAATCAAGACCCAAAGTCCTGATAGAATAGATGCAATTGCAGGAGCAACAACTAGCTCTGAAAACTTTAAAAAATTAGCAAAAGAAGTTTTAGATAAAAACAAATAGTTGATTGACAAAGATAGTTTATCTTAAAGACTTGTAAATAGTTGATTTCTATGATATATTCTATAATTGTAGTGACAATTCAATAGAGAGTTAAGGGGGGGCTTATATGGATAAGCTGAGATAGAAATGTTATTTCTGACCCTAAGAACCTGATTTGGATAATGCCAACGAAGGGAGTTAGCTAGGGAAATTGTATTTTTGGCTGTATACTTTTTTGGTATACAGCCTTTTTAAATTTTTGAAGGAGGAGAGATACATAATGAATTATACAACTCAGATGGATGCAGCTAAAAGAGGAATAATTACAAAGGAAATGAAGATTGTCAGTGAAAAAGAAGGAATTGAATTAGAGCTATTAAGAGAAAGAGTAGCTAAAGGACAGGTGGTAATACCTGCTAATAAGAATCATAAATCCTTAGATCCAGAAGGAGTAGGTAAGGGATTGAAGACTAAGATCAATGTAAATCTCGGAATATCTAGAGATTGTCCAAATGTAGATAAAGAATTAGAGAAAGTAAAATGGGCAATAGATATGAAGACAGATGCAATCATGGATTTAAGTTCCTTTGGTAAAACTGAGGAATTTAGAAGGAGATTAGTTCATATGTCTACTGCTATGATAGGAACTGTGCCAGTATATGATGCAGTAGGATTTTATGATAAGGAGTTAAAGGATATTACTGCAAAGGAATTTTTAGATGTAGTTAGAAAGCATGGAGAAGATGGAGTGGATTTTGTCACAGTTCATGCTGGGATAAATAGAGATACTGCTAAAGTTTTTAAGAAGAATAAGAGGATTACTAATATAGTTTCAAGGGGTGGATCCTTATTATATGCTTGGATGGAATTAAACAATAGGGAAAACCCATTTTATGAATATTATGATGAACTGTTAGATATATGTGCTGAATATGATATAACCATTAGTCTGGGAGATGCTTTGAGACCAGGAAGCATAGAAGATGGTACAGATGCATCACAAATAGCAGAGCTTATAGTCTTAGGAGAATTGACTAAGAGAGCTTGGGAGAAGAATGTACAGATAATAATAGAAGGTCCAGGACATATGAAATTAAATGAGATAGAAGCTAATGTAATTCTAGAAAAAAAACTATGCTATGACGCTCCTTTTTATGTATTAGGCCCTATAGTCACTGATGTGGCACCAGGATATGATCATATAACTTCTGCTATTGGAGGAGCCATTGCAGCAAGTCATGGAGTAGATTTTTTATGTTATGTAACTCCAGCGGAGCATTTGAGATTACCTACTCTAGATGATATGAAAGAGGGAATAATAGCATCTAAAATTGCTGCACATGCAGGGGATTTGGTAAAAGGAGTTAAAGGTGCAGAACAATGGGATTTAGAGATGAGTAAGGCTAGACAAAATTTGAATTGGGAAGAGATGTTTAGATTGAGTATAGATGATGAAAAGGCAAGAAGATATAGAAAAGAATCAACTCCAGAACATGATGATAGCTGTACTATGTGCGGAAAGATGTGTTCTATGAGAAATATGAATAGAATAATGGATGGTAAGGATATAAATATTCTAAGAAGTGATGATTAATAAATATTATCATCTTTTAAGATAAAGCTAATTCCCCATACTAATAAAAGGACTATTTGAAGTCCTTTTATTAGTATCAAAAATCTTCATCTATTAATTTCTTAAATGTATTTACATCCCTATCAAAACTTAAAGGTTTCACAGCAGGTCCTTGAATTATTTCACCTTTATAAGTAAATCTGGATCCATGACAAGGACAATCCCAAGATCTCTCAGCAGAATTCCAATTTAATTCACATCCCATATGTGTACAAGTAGTATTAACTAAATGTAATTTACCATCTTCATCCCTAAATGCTCCAGCTCTTTCTCCATCTACTTCTATGACTTTTCCTTCTCCAGGGTGGATATCAATTTTTTCTGGTAAATTAGAAAGTTTTCCATCAATAAGCTGACTAGCTACATTTGCATTTTGAACTATAAAGTTTTTTGTAGATGAGGCAATGGTTTTTCTAGATGGATTGTATACATCTTTCCAAGGGCTTTCATTATTGATAATTAGGTCCCTTAAAATCATAGAAGAAGCTATACTATTTGTCATTCCCCATTTACCAAATCCTGTAGCTATATATAGATTTGGCGTTTCTGAATCAAAATGTCCTACATAAGGCAATCCATCTAGAGTCATACAATCTTGAGTTGACCATCTGTAGGGAATAGATTCTACAGTAAATACTTCATTTGCAAAATCAACTAATGATTCATAATATTTACTTGTATCTTTTCCTTGACCTGTCTTATGGTTTTCTCCTACTACTAATATCAATTCACCATTTTCTGTAGGTAGAGATCTAAGGGAACGTGGAGGGTCTTCAGCATTTATATACATACCTCCTGGATATTTTTCTTTTGCCTTAATTGCCAATATATAAGATCTTTGTACATAGATTCTAGAATAATACATTGCTTTTTTATTGTAGAAGGGGTAGTGGGATGCAATGATTACTTTTTCTGCAATTATCTTTTTTCCTTGTGGAGTATTTATGACATATTTATTATTTTCTTCTTCAAGTTCTATAGCTCTAGATCTTTCAAAAATTTGAACTCCTTTATTGCTAATCTTTTCAGCTAGAGATAATAAAAATTTTCTAGGGTGAAATTGAGCTTGATTTTCAAAGACCATGGCAGACTTAATTGGTATAGAAAAAGGAATTTCATCTATTAAATGTGCCTTAATCCCTAGTGAAGAAGCTGTCTTGACTTCTTTTTCTAGTTTTTTTACATAGCTATCTTCCTGTGTATAAATAAATGCTGATTGATTACTATAATCACAATCTATATTATTTTCCTTCATGATCTTCTGTAGCTCAGTAATAGCTGTTTCATTTGCTGTCGCATATTGTTGGGCTAATTCATTTCCCATTTGACTCTTGATCTTATCATAGATTAGACTATGCTGAGATGTAAGTTTTGCAGTAGTATGACCAGTAGTGGATTCTAAAATATTACCTGATTCAAGTATTGCAATATTAAATCCTTCTTTCTGTAATTGGTAGGCGCATAGTATGCCCACTATTCCTCCTCCTATTATTGCAATATCTACATTTGTATTTTTATCTAAAGTAGGATAATTTGTTTTATTAGTAGATAATAGCCAATATGAAGCTGGTAAATTTTTAAATTGCTTTAATTCCTTTACATCCATAAAATACCTCCAATATTTAATTTAGATACTTCATATATATCTTTTATATTTAGGTGAAAAATATACAGAGAATTATATTGGATGGATAAAAATATTTATCTGTGGAAAAATAATATTAATATAAAACCAAATTTGATAGGAGATGATATAATGAATTTTGATAATATTATAGAGAAGAGAGTTGTAGATGATGGACTTCATAGTTTAGTTCTTGAAATTTCAGCAGATGAATACAAAAAATCCTATAATGAGTACAATAGTGAGATAGCATCTGAAATTTTAAGTAATCACCTATATACTAGAGGAGATGATGGTAGACCAGCTAATATTGAAATGAAAGAAGATGCTAAGGATAATATTATTAGAATATTTGCAGATATTCACTATTTAGATAATGATCATACAACATATAGTAGGCATTAGAGCATTAAATATAGTTTGAATAATGTATATATAAGGGGGTATATATGATAAAGAATATATCAATCAAAATGAATAGGGGGATTCTTTATGCAAAATATAAGTAGAAAAGATGTAGATTTTGAAGTAGCAACAAATGCAGATATAATAAATCATATTTTAAAAAATCATCATGCATTTTTGAAAAAGGAATTACCAGAAATAGAGGAGTTGGTTTTTACCATATTTAAAGTTCATTTTATGGATAGTGGAGATATCTTGGAAAAAGTACATAGATTGTTTAATCATCTTAAAACTGAATTTGAGGCTCATATAATAAAAGAAGAGAGGGTATTGTTTCACATAGTAAAGGAGTATGAAAATAATCCCTCAAGAGAATTATTAGAAAGTGTCCTAGAGGGGATTTCAAGAGTAGAAGAAAATAATATTGAAATTGAAAATATATTAAAAGAGTTAAGAAAGGTAACAGATGGATATACAGTTCCGCCTACAGGCTGTCCTACATATGAGAAGACGTATGCTAAACTAAATGAGATAGAGAGAAATACTATATCACATTTTAAATTGGAGAGAGATTTGATGTTTAGGAGATTAGCAGATATTTAATATGTAGTTTTAGGAGATATCATCAGTATTTTTAATGAAATATGTCACCCTTTCTATTATAAAAAAATATTCTATATAATAGGGAGGGTTGATTATTGTGTCCAGTGGAAATTATTATCTATGGGTATTTGAATCTAAAAACCATGCAATGTTAGCATTTAATCTTTTGGAGAGTTCTGGATATGCGGATTTTGAGATAGTATCTACACCTTGTGGTATAAAGTCTGGATGTACCTACTCTCTTAAATTTTTTCACCATGAATATCTTCAATTAGTAAATCAGACAATCTTAGAATTAAATCTCTTGGAATCCAGAATATTTTATGTAGACAATACAGATAGTCAATCTAGATATAAGGAGATAATCTATTAAGGGACTTATGTCCCTTTTTTAGTTTTACATAAGTATTATTATAACTAAATACATTTCAACTGATTTAGGAGCATAAGCTCTTTTTTTAGTCTAAAATGAATGTTGACAAAATTACTTGGGTATAATATACTTAATCTTGAAAACCAAGTAAAAAGGTTGGAATTAAAAGAGGTGAAAAGATGAAATTATCTACCAAGGGGAGATATGGACTTATGGCAATGTTTGAATTGGCATTGGAATATGGAAATGGTCCTATTCCTTTAAAGAGTATTGCAGAAAAGCAAAGCCTTTCAGATAGCTATTTGGAACAATTGTTTTCGACCTTGAGGAAAGATGGACTTTTGAATAGTGTAAGAGGAGCTCAGGGAGGATATATGCTTGCTAGAAGACCTAATGAAATAACGGTTGGACAGATTCTGAGATCTTTAGAAGGAGATCTATCTCCAGCTGATTGTGCAAGTGATGAGGCGATAGAGTGTGTAAGGGAAGATAATTGTGCTACTAAGACAGTTCTTGTGAAGATAAAAAACAGCATAGACGAGGTAATAGATTCTATTACTCTAGCAGATATGATCCTAGATGAAACAAAGTAGAATAACAATAAATAGGAGGAAAGTAAAATGTCTAGATATATTTATATGGATAATGCGGCAACTACATCAGTAAAGGAAGAAGTTTTAAAGGAGATGTTGCCATATTTCTCGGAAAAGTATGGTAATCCTTCTAGTGTATACTCACTAGCATCTACTTCCAAGGTGGCTGTAGAAAAGGCAAGGGAACAAGTTGCAAATGCCATTGGTGCAGATAAAAAAGAGATATATTTTACCGCTGGAGGTTCGGAATCGGATAATTGGGCAATAAAAGGTTGTGCATATTTTAATAGGAAAAAGGGCAATCATATAATAACAACTAAGATTGAACACCATGCAGTATTGCATACATGTGAATATCTGGAGAAACAAGGATTTGAAATTACTTATTTGAATGTAGACAAAGATGGTATAGTTGATTTAGATGAATTAAAATCTTCTATTAAAGATGAAACTATATTGATCTCTATAATGTTTGCCAATAATGAAATAGGTACTATACAGCCTATCAAAGAAGTGGGTAAGATAGCTAAAGAAAGAGGCATATTATTTCATACAGATGCGGTGCAGGCAATTGGAAATATAAAAATCGATGTAAATGAATTAAATATAGATATGCTTTCTATGTCCGCCCACAAATTCCACGGGCCTAAGGGAATAGGAGCCTTATATATTAGGCAAGGAGTTCGAATAGATTCTCTAATTGCAGGTGGTGGTCAAGAGAAAGGTAAAAGAGCTGGAACTGAAAATGTACCAGGCATAGTAGGTATGGGAAAGGCTATAGAACTTGCATATGAAAACTTGGAAGAACATAATGAAAAATTAGTAAAGATGAGAGATAGCTTAATAGAAAAGATTGAAAACAATATAGATCATGTAAGATTAAATGGACATAGAACTCAAAGATTACCTGGAAATGTGAATTTTAGTTTTGAGTTTATAGAAGGAGAATCCTTACTTTTAAGTCTAGATATGGTAGGAATAGCTGGCTCTAGTGGTTCGGCCTGTACGTCTGGAGCTTTGGATCCATCTCATGTTTTGATGGCAATTGGACTATCTCATGAGATAGCACATGGTTCACTTAGACTATCTTTGGGAGAGTTTAACTCAGAGGATGAGATAGATTATGTTGTAGAAAATTTAAAGGTGATAGTTGATAGGCTTAGAAAGATGTCACCACTATATGATAGGGTTAAGGGGGAAAATTAAATGTATTCAGAAAAGGTTATGGACCATTTCACAAATCCAAGAAATGTTGGGGAAATATTAGATGCAGACGGTATAGGTGAAGTGGGAAATGCAAAATGTGGAGATATAATGAGGATGTATTTGAAGATAGAAGATGGTATAATAGAAGATGTAAAGTTTAAGACCTTTGGTTGTGGTTCTGCTATTGCGTCATCTAGTATGGCTACTGAATTGATTAAGGGAAGAACAATCAATGAGGCTATGGCACTGACTAATAAAGCTGTAGCAGATGCATTAGATGGTCTACCACCTGTGAAGATGCACTGTTCAGTATTAGCAGAGCAAGCAATCAAGTCAGCGTTGTTGGATTATTCTAAAAAGAGTGGCGTTCATATAGATGGGTTGGAGGATGTAAATTTTGACGATGATCATCATCATGATGTTCATGAGCATTGATTAATATAGTTTATTTAATTAAAGGCAGCTTCGGCTGCCTATATATGTATTTGGGGTGATGATATGATTTTACCAGGACCACCTGATTTTTTATTAAAAGCTGTGTGGGCATTATTGTCTATTTTATTGCTTTTAATTATATATTATCTTATAAATATAGGAAATAGATTTATATCTGCAAAAAATAGGATAGAGATAAGTAATAGAAATATATTTAGAGTTCTATTATTCTTGATAATATTATATTCTTTGGTGAAGTTATTTAGTAAATATAGTTTTTTATCAGATATGGTCTATACTATAATTGTGTCCGTAATAATCGCATATGCTCTAAATCCTATTATCAATTACTTAGAAAGAAAAAATATAAATAGATTTCAGGGAGTTCTGATTGTCTATTTATCTATAGTTGCTATAATAATAGTGTTGGCAATATCTGTTATTCCTAAATCTAGTCAAGAGATAAAGAGATTAGTAAATAACTTACCTTTGTATTTTGAACAGCTATCTAGGATTATGGATGATATATATACAAAGTATAACTTGGTATTAGGAGGATTGCCTCCAATGTTTCAAGGTGTAGAGACTGTTATAATGGACAATATTATAAAGCTAGAAACTGTTATTGGAGATAGTTTGAAGAATTTTGTAGGTGGTATATTAAATGTTGCCTCCAAAGTAGTAAGTATAGTACTAACTCCAATATTGACACTTTATTTTTTAATGGATAAGGACTATTTTAAGAAAAGGTTAGTCAATTTGATACCTGAAAAATATAGGGATGACACACTATATCTTGCATCTACAATAGATACATCTTTAAATCAATTTATTAGAGGCAGATTATTGATGTCTCTATATATAGCTGTTGCCACTACTGTAATGTTATTAATTATGAGAATAGATTTTGCAGTAGTAATTGGAGTTATCACAGGACTATTTGATATAGTGCCTTATATTGGTCCGTTTTTAGGGTATTTGCCCGCTGTGTTTTTTGCATCTATTTCTAAACCTATTAAGGCAGTATGGGTAAGTATATTTTTTGTATTTATCCAGTGGGTTGAAAATAATGTATTGGCACCAAAGATAATAGGTGAAAATATGGGTATGCATCCTATGTTGATTTTACTTTCTATTATTATAGGTGGTGGTATATTTGGTGTTTTTGGAATGATTTTATCTGTACCACTTGTGGCCATTGTAAGAATAATCTATATGTTTTTCAAAGAAAGGAGAAAAGTTTAATCCAATCTAAACTAAAGTATATTTCAATAGATTGACAAACAAGCCATATTAAATTATAATCCAAATAGATGGAAGTTGATATCTCCTCCACATACAGGGGGAGGTTTTTTATAACAAATATGGATTTTATACTATGGATTTTAAAAAGGCATTATTCTATTATCTTTTATAGTGGTCTTTTTGGATAGAATTACATTTATATGAAGAGGTGTATATATGAGACAGTTAGGATTACATGAGATTAGAAAAGAATTTTTGGATTTTTTTCAGGAAAAGGAACATTTAGTAGCTCCTAGTTTTTCATTGATTCCCAAAAATGATAAATCACTTTTATTGATAGGAGCGGGTATGGCACCGTTAAAAAGGTATTTTACTGGAGAAGCTGTACCACCTAAAAAGAGAATGGCTACTTGTCAAAAATGTATTAGGACTGGAGATATAGAGAATGTGGGGAAGACTGATAGACACGCTACATTCTTTGAAATGTTGGGTAATTTCTCATTTGGTGATTATTTTAAACCAGATGCTATTAAGTGGGCTTGGGAATTTTTATCTGAAAGAATGGAGATACCAGAAGAACAGTTGTGGGTCTCTGTGTATGAAAAAGACGATGAAGCATATGAGTTATGGAGAAATCTTATTGGAGTTCCAGAAGACAGAATAGTTCGATTAGGTAAGGAAGATAATTTTTGGGAATTAGAAGTAGGACCATCAGGACCATGCTCCGAGATATATGTAGATAGAGGAAGTAAATATGGATGTGGTTCTCATAGTTGTAGACCAGGTTGTGAATGTGACAGATTTATAGAGGTTTGGAACTTAGTATTTACACAATTTGATAAAGATGAAAGAGGAGTTTATCATCCTCTAGATCACCCAAATATAGATACGGGAATGGGATTAGAGAGAATTGCGGCAGTATTAGAAGGTGCTGAGAACATATTTGAAGTAAAGGCTATAAAAGACATAATTCAAAAGATAGAGGAGATTGGAAATTATAAATATGGAAGTGATGAAAGAAAGGATGAATCAGTAAGAGTTATAACAGATCATTCTAGAGCTATGACATTTCTTGTTTCCGATGGTGTTTTACCTAGCAATGAAGGAAGGGGATATGTATTACGTAGATTGATTAGACGTGCAGCACGACATGGCAAACTCCTTGGTATAGATGGTGAATTTTTGACTAAAATAGTAGATGTGGTCATCAATTCTTGGAAAGTAGAATATGAAGAATTATCACATCGAGAAAAAGAAATAAAAAATATAATTAAAGTAGAAGAAGAAAAATTTCAGGAAACTATAGATCAAGGGATTGAAATACTAAGTTCATATATAGAAGAGATGGTCAAAGGGGGAGAAGATACTTTAAGTGGAGAAAAAGCATTTAAATTATATGATACTTATGGTTTTCCTCTTGATTTGACTAGAGAGATATTAGAGGAAAAATCTTTATTGGTAGATGAAGATGGATTTAGTTTAAAGATGGAAGAACAGAGAGATAGAGCAAGAAATGCTAGGGTAGAAAAAGACAGTGGTTGGGAGCATATAGATGACGTTCAGTTATTTGAGGGATTGAACTCTTTATTTAAGGGCTATGAGACTATTGAGACTACTACAGATATAATTGGTCTGTACAAGGGGAATGAAAAAGTTGAAGTATTAGAAGAGGGAGACAATGGAATAATTGTCCTATCGGAGACGCCATTCTATGGGGAATCTGGTGGACAGGTAGGTGATACAGGGACAATAGAAAATCCTAATTTTAAGGCCAAGGTAGTAGATACAAGACATGCTAAGGATGGAGTGATTATCCATAGTATAAAAGTTATACATGGTAGCGCAAGAAAAGGCGATATTGTAGATGCCATGGTAGAGATAGAAAGAAGGAAAGCTATTGTAAGAAACCACTCTGCTACACATTTACTTCACAAGGCATTAAAAGAAGTTCTAGGTGAGCACGTTGAACAGGCAGGGTCTCTAGTACTACCTGATAGATTGAGGTTTGATTTTACACACTATAATAGTCTATCCAAAAAGGAATTGTTAGAAATAGAGATGAAGGTAAATTCCATGATATTTAAGGCTTTAGATGTAAATATTACGGAAACTAGTTTGGAAAAGGCTCAAGATATGGGAGCTGTTGGCCTCTTTGAAGACAAATATGGAGATGTAGTTAGAGTTGTAGATATGGGAGGATATTCTACAGAACTATGTGGAGGAACTCATGTATCTAATACTTCCCAGATAGGAATATTTAAATTGATATCTGAAGGTGGAGTAGCTGCTGGTATTAGAAGAATTGAGGCTATTACAGGGATGGAAGTATATAGACATATAAATGATTTAGAAGAAAATATATATGAGTTAAGCAGTATATTAAAGACTAACAAATCAAATTTAATAGAGAAATCTATATCTATTATGGAAGAAATAAAAGAAAAGGATAAAGAAATTGATGAATTAAAGCAAAAGCTTTCCAAAGATGTATCCAAAGATATCTTAAATGAAGCTATAGATATAGATGGAATATCTACTATCATATACACGGTAAAAAATATGGATATGAATGATTTGAGAAATTTAGGAGATAATCTTAGGGATAATCTAGGTTCTGGTGTTATATTGTTAGCTTCTATATTCGATGATAAGCTTATGTTTTTATCCATGGTAACAAAGGATTTAAACAAAAGAGGTATAATGGCTGGAAATATTGTAAAAGAAGTAGCTAAGGCTACAGGTGGCAATGGTGGTGGAAGGCCTGATATGGCTCAGGCAGGAGGTAAGGACATATCTAAGCTTCAGGAAGCACTTTCTATGGTTCCTGATCTTATAAGGAGCCAAATTAAATAATCTCTGGTCTAAATAATGATTTTGAAATGATATTATAGTTTCTCATTTAAATGAACATGCAATAAGAAATATGTTATAATATTAGTGACTGGGGGGTGTAGTGGTGAAAAAGGATTATAACGAAACAATGATGTTCAAATTGCCAAAGGAAAATTTAAAGGAGCCTAAGGAGATACTATTTTCTGTCTTTGAGGCTCTAAAGGAGAAAGGATATGATCCTATCAACCAGATAATCGGATATATACTTTCTGGAGATCCTACTTATATAACTAGCTACAATAATGCCAGATCTATAATTAGGAAAGTAGAAAGAGATGAGTTGCTCGAGGAGATATTGAGATCATATTTGGAAAAAGAAGAGTAATATACCAAAGATGGATAGAAAATGATTTATCTATCCATCTTTGACTTTATATAGGGCAAGGTGTAGTTAATGAAAAAGGTAGTTTTAGGAAATACTAATATTATAGTATCTAGATTATGTTTTGGTTCTCTTACTATGACACCTTTTCAGGCGAATTTATCTATAAAAGAAGGTGCATATTTAATAAAATATGCTTATGATAGAGGAATTAATTTTTTAGATACGGCAGAAATCTATGATAACTATAAATATATAAGGGAAGCATTGAAAGGCATCAAGAGAGAAGATTATGTAATAGCTTCTAAGACATATGCCTATACTGCCAAGATGGCAGAGGAAAGTTTGCAACAGGCTCTAAAAGAGATTGGAACTGATTATATAGATATATTTTTACTCCATGAGCAGGAAAGTATACATACTGTAAGGGGGCACTTTGAAGCAGTAGAGTATTTTTTAAAGGCTAAGGAATCTGGACTAATAAGGAGCTTTGGAATATCTACACATAGAGTTTCTGGTGCTTTAGCTGCTAAAGAAATCAAGGAAATTGAGATCATTCATCCTATTGTAAATAAGCTAGGTATAGGAATCCATGATGGCAATATTCATGATATGCTAAATATATTAAGTGATTTACATGATATGGGAAAGGGTATTTATGCAATGAAGCCTCTAGGTGGGGGACATCTAATAGGCAGCATGGAAGAAGCTCTTGGATTTGTAAGGGATATACCTTATTTAGATTCCATAGCTATTGGAATGCAATCTACAGATGAAATAGATGCAAATATAAAGTTTATGGAAGAAGGTTCAATATCTGATGAGTTGGCAGGTAGACTAAAGAAGAGTAGGAAGTTAATAGTTGCAGATTATTGTATTGGATGCGGAAAATGTGAGAAAAGATGTAGACAGGGTGGTATAACTGTTATAGGCTCTAGGGCTGTTCCCAATGAAAATTGCATTTTATGTGGATATTGTGCTACTGTCTGCCCAGAATTCTGTATAAAAGTAATATAAGATAAAGGAAGATAAGATGGAGAGAATATTAGGACTAGATGTGGGAGATAAGACCATAGGTGTTGCTGTAAGCGATTTGTTGCAAATTACTGCGCAAGGGGTTACCACTATAAGGCGAGAAGGTAAGAAAAAAGACTTTTTGGAACTTAAAGAATTGATTGATGAATATAATATTAAAAGGATAGTAGTAGGTTTACCTAAGAATATGGATGGGACTATAGGACCTCAAGGTGAGAAAGTAATTAACTTTGCTAAAAAAATAGAAAATAAATTCAAGATAGAGATAATATATATAGATGAAAGGTTGACAACTGTTTCTGCAGAACGCATTCTCATTGAAGGGGATGTAAGTAGAGAAAAGAGAAAGAAAGTAATAGATAAGGTTGCGGCAACTTATATATTGCAGTTTTATTTAGATAGTGTGTAGGAGGGATTTAAATGAATGAGAGACATCTTTTTTATGATGAGTTGGGAAATGAAATAGAATTTCTTGTAAGGGCAAAATTTACATTGGATGATACAGACTATGTTGCTCTATTGCCTGCAGAAGATATAGAATCTATGACTTATATTCTAAGAGTGGAATTAGATGATAATGGGGATGAGATATTAGTAGGCATAGATGATGAGGAGTTAAAAGAGGCAGAAGAGATATATGAGGAATTATTGAAAGAGAATTTACAATAGTTGACAAATCTGTAAGTTTAGTATAATATGAATAAATGGATTATGAACGGGTGAATGTAGTGGAAATTGATGCTAAGTTATATAAAGATATACTTAAAAATGAAGGTTATAAATTGACCTATCAGAGAAAAGCAATATTAAACACCATAATACAGCATTATTCGGAACATTTAAGTTGTGACGAGATCTTCAATTTAGTAACAAAAAAATATCCTGAAATAGGAATTGCTACTATATATAGGACCTTACAATTGTTTGAAAAGTTAAACATAGTATATAAATTAAATTTTGATGATGGGTTTAGTAGGTATGAACTCAATTTAGGAACGGGAGATCACCACCACCATCATTTAATATGTGTGAAATGTGGAAAAGTGATAGAGGTAAAGCTTGATCTATTAGAGTCTTTGGAAGAGGAAATAGAAAAGGATGGATCATTTACCATTGTGGATCACAATGTTCAGTTCTATGGGTATTGTAGTGATTGTAAATAAGGACGTTTTATAGGTAGGTTAAGAATATATTTAGATATTTTCTCCCACTTTATAAGTGGGAGTTTTGATAGTGTGAACTATGATATAAGAATTAAAAAGATCGGAATTTCACCATTATTACGAATGATATGTAGAATATTCATAATACTAATATAAATAATAGAGATAGGAGTGGTTTAATGGGTAAGCCCAACAAACTTAAAATTATTCCCTTAGGTGGGCTGGGGGAAGTTGGCAAAAATATTACATTGATGGAGTTTAAGGATGATATAATAGTCATTGACTGTGGAATGACATTTCCCGAGGACGAGATGTTAGGTGTAGATATCGTAATTCCTGATATAACTTATTTGCTAAAGAACAAGGAAAAAATAAGAGGAATGGTACTGACTCACGGACATGAAGATCATATTGGGGCAATACCATATGCATTAAAAAAGATAAATATGCCTATATATGGAACAAGACTTACCTTAGGGCTTTTAGAGAATAAGCTAAAAGAGCATAAGTTGGGAAAAGTAGATTTAAATACTGTAAAGCATGGAGATAAGGTAAAATTAGGAAGCTTTGAGGTTGAATTTATAAAGACAGGACATAGTATACCTGATAGTTCAGCTTTGGCAATTCATACTCCAGTGGGAACTGTGGTTCACACTGGTGACTTCAAAATAGATTATACACCTATATCTGGTGATGTAACTGATCTCCATAAATTTGCAGAATTAGGAAGCAAGGGTGTATTAGCTCTAATGGCAGACAGTACTAATGCGGAGAGACCAGGATATACCATGAGTGAAAGTACTGTAGGAGATACCTTTAGGGAGCTCTTTGGAAGTGCTAAGGGAAGGATAATAGTGGCTACTTTTGCATCTAATGTTCATAGGGTTCAGCAGATAATCAATGCTGCAGAACTCAACAATAGAAAGGTAGTATTATCTGGTAGGTCTATGCTAAATACTACTACTGTAGCATATGAATTGGGGTATCTACATGTTCAAGATGGAACTTTTATAGATATAGATGATATGGATAAATATAGGGATGATCAATTAGTCCTTATAACAACTGGTTCTCAAGGTGAACCTATGTCAGCCTTGACTAGGATTGCTTTTTCGGAGCATAGAAAGATCAGCCTATTACCAGATGATCTAGTTATATTATCAGCATCCCCAATACCTGGAAATGAAAAGACAATTTCTCGTGTAATAAACAAATTGATTGAAAATGGAACAGAAGTAATATATGAATCTCTAGCTGAAGTTCACGTTTCTGGTCATGCTAGACAAGAAGAGTTGAAGTTGATTCATACATTGGTAAAACCTAAGTTTTTTATTCCTGTTCATGGAGAATATAGACATCTTAAGAGTCATGTCAACATAGCCAAATCTCTAGGAATGGATGAGAAAGATATATTTATCATGGAAAATGGTCAGACTCTAGAGCTTACAAGAAACAAGGCTAATTTTGGACCATCTGTAACGTCTGGAAATATTCTGGTAGATGGTCTAGGAGTTGGAGATGTGGGCAATATAGTTCTTAGGGACAGAAAACATCTATCTGAAGACGGGCTTATTGTAGTTGTTGTAACTATGAGCAAACAAGATGGAAAGATAATTGCTGGGCCAGATATTATTTCTAGGGGATTTGTATATGTAAGAGAATCTGAGGATCTAATGGATGAGGCAAGGGTAATTGTAAGTAAGGCATTACAAGAGTGTGAGAAAAAGAAGATAACGGATTGGGCTACATTAAAGGTTCAAACTCGGGACGCATTAAGAGGATTTTTATATCAAAAGATAAAGAGAAATCCTATGATATTGCCAATCATTATGGAAGTGTAATATAAAACCCCTGATATAGAAAACTATATCAGGGGTTTTCTGCAACTTTATAGGAAAAATCCATAAAAAAGGAAATAAAATTATTGATTAATAAATACCTATATGTTATACTACTATAGTGATTACACACAATTTCTGATATTTTAGGGAGTCCCTATATGGGCCCTAAAATAGTTGACGAAATTGGAGGAAAAAAACTGGAGGTGAAAATATGGCAGTAATTACAATGAAGGGTCTATTAGAAGCGGGTGTTCACTTTGGACATCAGACTAGAAGATGGAACCCTAAAATGGCAGAATATATCTTTACAGAGAGAAATGGCATATATATTATTGACCTACAAAAAACTGTAAAGAAGGTAGAAGAAGCTTATGATTTTATCAAGGAAATAGCAGCTCAAGGTGGAGAAATTCTCTTTGTAGGGACTAAAAAACAGGCACAGGAAGCTATTGAAACAGAAGCTAAGAGATGTGGCATGTTTTACGTCAATCAAAGGTGGTTGGGAGGTATGTTGACCAACTATAAGACTATCAAAAAAAGAATTGATAGATTAAATGAATTAACTCAAATGGAAGATGATGGACTATTTGATGTTTTACCTAAGAAAGAGGTTATTCAACTAAAGCATGAAGCGGAAAGATTGGAAAAATTCTTAGGTGGAATCAAGGAAATGAATGGCATTCCAGATGCCCTATTTGTAGTTGATCCTAGGAAAGAGAGAATAGCTGTTCAAGAAGCTAAAATTCTGGGAATTCCAGTTGTTGGTATAGTTGATACTAACTGTGATCCAGATGAGATTGACTTTGTAATACCTGGAAATGATGATGCTATTAGAGCAGTTAAATTGTTGACTGAAGCGATGGCAAATGCAGTTTTGGAAGGGAAACAAGGTGAACAAATAGAATCTGTAGAGGAATAAATAGAAAGGTAAGGGTTCTAAGGGTATATCACCTTTTAGCTCTTACCATTTTTTAACAAATAGAGGAGGGATATCGTGAGTATAACTGCTTCACAAGTAAAGGAATTAAGGGAAAGAAGCGGTGCAGGTATGCTTGATTGCAAAAATGCATTGGTTAAAACCGAGGGAGACATAGAAAAGGCAATTGATCTATTGAGAGAAAAAGGATTAGCTTCTGCTTCCAAAAAAGCTGGAAGAATTGCATCAGAAGGTTTAGTAGACTCCTATATACATGGTGGAAGAATAGGAGTGCTTATAGAGGTTAATTCTGAAACGGATTTTGTTGCTAAAACTGATGAATTTAAAGATTTTGTAAAGGACATGGCTATGCAGGTTGCTGCTGCAAACCCTAAATATGTAGATATAGAAGATGTTCCTGAAGAGGAAGTAGAAAGAGAGAAACATGTGCTTGTACAGCAAGCTCTAAATGAAGGAAAGCCAGAACATATAGCACATAAAATTGTAGAGGGAAGAATGGGCAAGTTTTATGAGCAAATTTGTCTATTGGAGCAACAGTTTATTAAAGACTCAGATGTAAAGGTAAGAGATCTATTAAACGAAAAAATTGCAAAGATTGGTGAAAATATAAAGATTAGAAGATTTGTAAGATTTGAAGTTGGAGAAGGAATAGAAAAGAAAGAAGAAAATTTTGCTGAAGAAGTAGCTAAGCAAATGGGTAATTAATTAAATGGAGAACATAATATGTTCTCCATTTGAGTAATTATACTTTTACATAAGGGAGTGGTTTGATGGAACCCGTATTTAAGAGGATTGTATTGAAGCTAAGCGGAGAGGCCTTGGCAGGAGACAAGGGAACTGGTATAGATAGCGAGACTATTGGCCGCATTGCAACTGAGATAAAGTATGTAAGTGAACTAGGCGTAGAGGTTGCAATAGTAGTAGGTGGAGGAAACTTTTGGAGAGGAATGTCTGCTAAGGACATGGATAGAACTACCTCGGATCATATGGGGATGTTAGGGACTGTAATGAATGCATTGGCCCTTCAAGATGCCTTAGAAGATATGGGTGTTATTACTAGAGTGCAGTCTGCTATAGATATGAAACAGATAGCTGAGCCATATATTAGAAGAAAGGCAGTGAGACATCTAGAAAAAGGACGAGTGGTTATATTTGCTGCAGGTTCTGGAAACCCTTATTTTTCAACAGATACTGCTGCTGCACTGAGGGCAGCAGAGATAGAGGCAGAAGTTATTTTGCTGGCTAAAAAAGGCGTAGATGGTGTATATGATTCCGATCCTAAGACAAATTTAAATGCTAAAAAATTTGACTCATTAAAATATATTGATATACTAAATTTAGGGCTAGGTATCATGGACTCAACAGCAACTTCTTTATGTATGGATAATAGTATCCCTTTGATTGTATTTGGAATTGATAAGCCAAATAATATCATAGACGTTGTGTTAGGCGAAAAAATAGGTACACATGTAAAGGAGGATTAATTATGTATTTAGATGTTCACAAAGAATCTGAAGAGAAGATGAAAAAAACCATTTCAGTCTATAAGGAGGAACTCCAAAGTATAAGAGCAGGAAGGGCAAATCCAGGGCTTTTAGACAAAATAAATGTAGACTATTATGGACAGATGACTCCATTAAAACAGGTGGCTAGTGTGTCAGCACCAGAGCCAAGGTTATTGGTCATACAGCCATGGGATTCAAAGTTAATTCCAGTTATCGAAAAGGAAATACTTAAATCAGATTTAGGAATTAATCCATCAAATGATGGAAAACTTATTAGGTTACAAATACCCCAGCTAACAGAAGAAAGAAGATTAGATCTAACTAAGCTTGTTAGAAAGAATGGAGAAAATGCTAAGATAGCCATAAGAAATATTAGAAGAGATGGTATTGACATCATCAAGAAAATGGAAAAAGATAAGGAACTTGCTGAAGATGAAAGAAAACAAGCAGAAAATGAGATGCAAAAGATAACAGATAAATTTGTAGATGAAATAGATTCTATCACCAAGAGCAAAGAAGACGAGTTAATGGAAATATAGAAAAACCCCTTCTTATGTAGAAGGGGTTTTCAGTGCTAAGGGGAATAAATATGGGCGATAATAAATATATAGATAAAGATCTAAAATCTCAAATTGATTTTGCTAGATTGCCAAAGCATATAGCAATTATTATGGATGGAAATGGAAGATGGGCGAAAAAGAGATTTTTGCCTAGAAACTTAGGGCATCAAGAGGGTATGAAACGAGTAATTGAAATTGTGGAAACTGCATCTCAATTGGGTATTGAATATTTAACTCTATATGCTTTTTCTACAGAAAATTGGAAACGACCTAAAGATGAAATTGATGGACTTATGAATATTCTTGTTCTCTTTATAAGGAGGGAATTAGAGAGATTATATAAAAATAATGTGAGATTACATATACTTGGAGACATTTCCAAATTGCCAAGTATGCCTAGAAATGAAGTAATAAAGGCAATAGATAGGACAAAATCAAATAGTGGAATGATATTGAATATAGCTTTAAATTATGGTGGGAGAGATGAAATAATATTTGGTATAAAGGAGATATTAAAAGATATAGATATGGGTAAGATTGATATAGGAGATTTAAATCCTGAGTTATTTTCAAATTATCTATATACTAAAGGACAACCAGACCCAGACTTACTGATCAGACCTAGTGGAGAATTAAGAATTAGTAATTTTCTTCTCTATCAAATAGCATATTCTGAATTTTGGTTTTCTGACATATTATGGCCAGACTTTACTCGGGATGATTTATACATGGCTATAATTGATTATCAAAAAAGAAACAGAAGATTTGGGGGAATATAGGTGAAAGAATTAAGTAGTAGAATTTTAACGGGGATAATAGGCATATTCTTATTAATATTTGTAATATCAAATGGAGGAATTTATCTATCTTCTTCAATATTTATATTATCTATAATAGGGCTTAGGGAGTTTTATGAAGCATTAAAAAGCATAGATATAGTTCCTATGAATTTTTGGGGATATGTATTTGCATTAGGAGTATTTATGATGAATATATATGGGGATGTGTCCATAGACTTTATATTGATCCTAGTTGTTATTATTGTCCTTATGTCTTTTCTATTTGAAAAGAGGGTTACCATTCAAGATGCAGGAGCAACATTATTAGGGATCTTATATATTCCTTTTTTATTGTCCTATGTATATCTTTTAGATGGAACTGAATATATATGGCTTATATTTATAATTGCCTTTGGAACAGATACATTTGCATATATAACAGGCAATCTCTTGGGCAAAAACAAACTAGCACCTAGGATTAGTCCAAATAAGACAATAGAGGGTTCTATTGGAGGTGTGTTGGGAAGTTTAATATTAACTATTCCATATTCTATTTTTTTTAGGATAGGACCGCTGTGGAAGGTGGCACTATTAACTATAATAGCATCTATAATCTCACAAATAGGCGACTTAGTTGCTTCAAAGATAAAGAGAATTACCAATATCAAGGACTATGGATTTATTATGCCAGGGCATGGTGGTGTTTTGGATAGGTTTGACAGTATTATTTTTAGTGCTCCTATAGTATATTATTTTATCAGTTATTTTTTAATTTAAATTAGGTGGTGTTTTTATGCAAACAGCAATTGCAGCTATATTTGTCTTTCTACTTGTTATATTATTACATGAGTTGGGACATTTTACTGTAGCTAAATTAGTTGGAATAAAAGTAAATGAATTTTCTATAGGCATGGGTCCTAAGATATACCAGAGACAAAAAGGTGAAACTAAATATACATTGAGAATATTGCCTATAGGTGGATATGTAAATATGGAAGGAGAAGATGAGGAATCCAATGATCCAAGGGGTTTTGGAAAGGCATCACCTCTAGCTAGAATGGCAGTGGTTGCAGCTGGTGCATTTATGAATTTTGTATTAGCTATTATTGTATTATCTATAGTATCTTTCAATATAGGCAAACCTACAACTGTTGTAGGAGATATAAGTCCTAATTCTCCTGCAGAAATGGCTGGTATCATGATAGGTGACGATATAATTAGGCTAAATGATATATCTATTGATTCTTGGGAAAGCTTGTCTTCAACTATTTCAGAATCAAAATTAGACGAGGAGATAAAAGTAGACATATTGAGAAATGAAGAAGAGATAACTATATATATTAAGCCTATTCAAAAGGATGGTCAAAATATTATTGGAATAATGCCTAGTTATGTTTCTTCTTTGCCCTATGCTATAGTAGGTGGATTTAAGAAGACTGGAATGTTTATCAAATGGATGTTTGGTTTTTTGGGAATGGTATTTAAAGGTCAGGTTTCTACTAATGATATATCTGGACCTATAGGAGTCATAAATGAAGTAGGAAAGGCAGCAAAGATGGGAATAACAAGTCTATTGATTATGCTTGGGCTTATAAGTGTAAATCTTGGTTTTTTTAATTTACTTCCAATTCCTGCATTAGATGGAAGTAGATTGGTATTTTTATTTATAGAATTATTGAGGGGTAAGCCAATAGATCCAAAGAAAGAAAATATAATTCATCTAATAGGATTTGCATTCTTGATAAGTTTAATGGTAGTTGTCACATATAAGGATCTGTTCAAGATAAATCTATTTGGAAGGTGATAGGAATTGGAAAGAAAAAATACCAGAGTTATTAAGGTTGGAAATAGACTTATTGGGGGAAATAATCCAATAACAGTACAATCCATGACCAATACTCTAACTAAAGATATAGACTCTACTATAAAGCAAATTAAAAAATTAGAAGAGGCAGGTTGCGATATCATAAGAGTTGCTATTAGTGATATGGAGGATGCAAGGAGTATAGATTCTATTTCTAAGGCTGTAGATATACCTATTATAGGAGATATTCAGTATGACTATAAATTAGCACTTGCAGCTATAGAACATGGGATTGATGGATTGAGAATTAACCCTGGAAATATAGGTGGAAAAGAGAAGATAAGGGAAATTGTAAAAGCGTGCAAGGAAAAAGATATATCTATTAGAGTAGGGGTGAATTCTGGTTCTATTAAGAAAGAATATTTAGATAAGTATAGTGGAGTTAACGAATACTCTATGGTATATAGTGCTTTAGAAAATGTAAAGTTGTTAGAAGATCTAGGATTTTATGATATAAAGATTTCTCTAAAAGCTAGTAATGTACCTTTAACTATAAAGTCCTATATGAAGATATCTGAGTTATGTGACTATCCTCTTCATCTTGGAATCACAGAAGCTGGCCCAAATTGGCGAGGTACTATAAAATCATCTGTAGGTATAGGGACTCTACTTGCAATGGGTATTGGTGATACTATTAGAATATCTTTAACTGGTGATCCAGTAGAAGAAGTAAGAGTTGGTAGAGAGATATTGAAATCATTAGGACTATTAAAAGAAGGATTGGAACTTATATCTTGCCCTACATGTGGTAGGACAAAGATAGACCTTATAAAGATTGTAGAAGAAGCGGAAAGACGTTTAGATGGGATAGACAAGCATATAAAGGTAGCCATTATGGGTTGCCCTGTAAATGGGCCAGGTGAAGCTAGAGAAGCTGATATAGGAATTGCAGGTGGAAATGGAGAAGGACTGATATTTAAAAAAGGACAGATAGTGAGAAAAGTTAAAGAAGAAGATCTTTTAGATGAATTGATTAAAGAAATAAAGGCAATGGACTAAGGGAGAATTATCCCGTTGTGAATAGGGGGATATTCTATATGAAAAAGATTTACTTGAAAAGTATTATCAAAGACAGGGAATATGAACATTTAAAAAACATGAATATAACAATTGATGAGGTAGAGATTGTTAAGGAGACTATGACTTTATCTTTGAAATTAAATGCAGATGAGATCATTGAATCTACAATATTAGAAGATATAGAAAATCTATTTTCTAATATATTTGGAGATTTTAATATAAAACTAATTATAGTATATTCCTTAGATATATGTAAGGATGATAATCTTGGGAAATATATGGATATAATCAAGGAGTTAATACAAGAAGAGATTCCATCAAGTAGTACCTGGATTACTGAATTGGAATATAGGGTAAAAGATAATACCTTATATCTAACTACTCCAAATTCTACAAGTTATTTTTCCATGAGTAGAAATGGGCTGATGAATAGACTTAGTGATAAAGTTCATGTAGAGCTAGGCTTAAATGTTATATTAGATTATTTAGAGGCTGATGAAGCTATAGAGAATGAATTTCTAAAGGAAAAGCAGCTGGAGGAACGAGAGATTTCAAAGGATATATTATTGAATATACCTGAAGAATCTAAAGAAAAAACAAGGCCAGTAAAAAACAAACACTATTCCATTGGAAAGCAGATTAAGGGAAATTTGATGAATATTAGAGATGTAGATTTACAAGTGGGAACTGCTGTTGTGAAGGGTGAAGTATTCCAAGTTGAGTCTAGAGAAATAAAGGGTGATAGATTACTTATAACATTCTATATATCTGATACTACTGATTCTATCCCAGTTAAGATATTCTTAAATAAGGATAAGGGAACTGAGCTTTTAGAAAATGTTCATGAAGATTCCTATGTAATATTAGAAGGTGATGTGGTATATGACAATTATTCTAGAACTCAAACTATAATGCTTCAGTCCTTAAGAAAGATGGAAAAAGAAGAGAGGATGGATACATCTGAAGAAAAGAGGGTTGAATTACACCTTCATACTAAGATGAGTGCAATGGATGGAGTCGGAGATTTAAAGAAAATAGCTACTAGGGCCCATAAATGGGGGCATAAGGCTTTGGCTATAACAGATCACGGAGTTGTTCAGGCATTTCCTGATGGAATGGAGATAAGTGAAAAACTTGGAATCAAGATGATATATGGTGTAGAAGGATATTTAGTTAATGACAATAAAAATATAATAACAAATTATGATCCAGATATGGAATATGATGAATTTGTGGTATTTGATATTGAAACTACAGGGTTATCTCCAATAAATGATGCTATCACTGAAATTGGAGCTATAAAAATCAAGGGTGAAGAGATTATTGAAACCTATAGTCAACTAATAAATCCTCAAAGACCCATTCCAGAATTTATTACAAATTTAACTGGAATTTCTGATGAAATGGTGGCAGACAAGCCAGATATAGGTCAAGTTATAAATTCCTTTGGAAAGTTTATTGAAGGTAGTGTATTGGTTGCCCATAATGCTTCTTTTGATGTTGGATTTATAAGGGAGAATATGAAGAGACATACTATGAGCATGGATAATCCTGTATTAGATACTTTGGAATTGGCTAGAACAGTTTTTCCAGATCTAAAAAACCACAAATTGGATACTATAGCAAAATATTTAGGAGTTAATTTAGAAAACCATCACAGGGCCGTAGATGATGCCACTGCAACAAAGGATATATTATTAAAGATACTATCTCTATTAGAAGAAAAGGGAATAAAGAATTTTTCAGATATAAACAGTCTGAAGGATGATAGTAATATATTTAAAGGTGAAACTTTTCATATTGTGATATTAGCTAAAAATATGGTAGGCTTAAAGAATTTATACAGGATAATATCTGATTCTCATTTGAAATATTTTCATAGACGACCTAGGATTCCTAAATCTTTGCTGGAAGCTAATAGGGATGGATTGATAATAGGTAGTGCATGTGAGAGTGGAGAGCTATATAGGAGTATATTAAAGGGAAGTAGTCATGCTGAAATAAGAAATACAGTGAATTTTTATGACTATTTGGAGATACAACCTCTTGGAAACAATATGCATCTAATTAGAAATGGAATTTTAAAGGATGAAGAACAGTTAAAAGAGATTAATATGAAGATATATGAACTGGGAAAGAAATATAATAAGCCAGTAGTCGCAACGGGAGATGTACATTTTTTAGACCCTGAAGATGAAGTTTATAGAAGGATTCTAATGGCAGGACAGGGATTTCAAGATGCAGATTTTCAGCCACCATTATATTTTATGACAACGGATGAGATGTTAGATGAGTTTAGTTATTTGGGAAAAGACAAGGCCTATGAAGTTGTTATAGAAAATACTAATTTGGTCAATAATATGATAGAGAAAATAAAACCTATACCTGATGGAACATTTCCTCCAATAATAGAAGGTTCAGAGGAAGAACTGAGAAATATAACATATAATAAGGCCTATGAGATATATGGAGATCCTCTTCCTGATATAGTAAAGAATAGACTAGAAAGAGAACTCGGCTCCATTATAAAAAATGGATATGCAGTCATGTATATAATAGCTCAAAAGCTAGTGTGGAAATCTTTAGAAGATGGATATCTAGTAGGTTCTAGGGGTTCTGTAGGTTCCTCATTTGTAGCTACTATGAGTGGGATTACAGAGGTAAATCCACTTAGTCCCCATTATGTATGCCCTAAATGTAAGTATAGTTATTTTTTTGAGGATGGTTCTATTGCTTCTGGTTCTGATTTACCAGATAAAAATTGTCCCAATTGCAATACTCAATTGAGAAAAGATGGGCAAGATATACCTTTTGAAGTATTTTTAGGGTTTGAAGGAGATAAAGAACCAGATATAGATTTAAACTTTGCTGGAGAATATCAACCAACTGCCCACAAATATACTGAAGAACTATTTGGAGAGGGATATGTATTTAGAGCTGGTACCATAGGTACCATAGCAGATAAGACTGCTTATGGATTTGTAAGAAAATATTTTGAACAAAAGGATATAAGTGTAAATCCTGCTGAGATAAATAGATTGGTGAAGGGTTGTACTGGAATAAGGAGATCTTCTGGACAACATCCAGGAGGCGTAATGATAGTTCCAAAATATAAGGATATATATGATTTTTCTCCTATTCAATATCCTGCTAATGATAAAGAATCTGGTGTAATAACTACCCATTTTGACTATAATGCTATTAGTGGAAGAATTTTAAAATTAGATATTCTAGGTCATGATGTACCTACTATTATAAAGATGTTAGAAGATTTAACCGGAATAGATCCTACATCTATACCCTTAGATGAACCAAAGACGATGAAAATATTTACAAGTACTGAGCCTCTGGGGATTAGTCAGAAGGATATAGATTGTAAGGTTGGAACTTTAGGGATACCAGAGTTTGGTACAAGATTTGTACGACAAATGCTTATAGATACACAACCTAATACATTTTCAGAGTTGGTAAGAATCAGTGGGCTGTCTCATGGTACAGATGTATGGATAAACAATGCTCAAGATCTAGTTAGAAATAACATGGCTACTTTATCAGAGGTAATATCCACACGGGAAGATATAATGCTTACTTTGATCAATGCTGGACTTGATAAACAAAGATCTTTTTGGATAATGGAAAAGGTTAGAAAGGGAAAGGGATTGTCCGAAGAAGATGAAGAGAGTATGAGAAAGTTAAATTTGCCAAGTTGGTATATAGACTCTTGTAATAAGATAAAGTATATGTTTCCAAAGGCACATGCTGTTGCTTATGTCATGATGTCTTTTAGAATAGCGTATTTTAAAGTATATTATCCTGAAGCTTTTTATGCTACTTATTTTACCACAAAAGCTGCTGATTTCGATGCTCAGTTGATTTTACAGGGAAAAGAAGTAGTTAATACTAAAATTCTAGAGCTTGAATCTTTAGGAAATGGGGCAACTGCTAAGGAAAAGAATCTATTGACGGTCTTAGAAGTGGTACGTGAAATGTATGCCAGAGGATTTAAGTTTCAAAATGTAGATCTATATAAATCAGATAGTGACAAATTTATTATCGGTGAAGATGGAATATTACCTCCATTAAAAGGACTAGATGGTGTTGGTGAAAATGCTGCTAGGAATATTGTAGAGGAAAGGGAGAAGTCCAAATTCATATCAGTGGAAGACCTAATAAGTAGAGGTAAGGTAACACGTACGGTGATAGAGGCATTGACTAATCATGGTTGTTTAGATGATCTACCAGAAAGCAACCAGATAAGTCTCTTTAATATTTGATTTAATTATATTGTCATGATATAATTGAGTTGACTATAATAGATTTTGATGCAAAAGAGTGGGGTAGCCCACTCTTACTTTATTATAATAGGAGGTGAATATAGTGGGCAAGGGATTAAATAGACGTGAGCTCATGTTAAAGATTAAAGAGATGAGTATAGATGCGGCAGATACATTAGGCTATGAGCTTGTAGATGTAGAGTATGTAAAAGAACATAAAGACTACTATTTAAGGATATATATATATAGTGATGATGGAGTGGGGTTAGATGATTGTCAGAAGATGAGTCAGATAATTGGAGAAAGATTAGATAAAGAAGATCTAATACCCAATGCATATTATCTAGAGATATCCTCTCCTGGACTAGATAGACCACTAAAAAATGATAGGGATCTAGAGAGAAATTTAAATAAAGATGTAAAGATAAAATTATATAAGAGTATTGATAATAAAAAGTTATATGAAGGAGAATTACAATCTTATGATGAAAAAGAGATCAAGATTTTAGACTATAATGGCAATGAAATCGTGATTCCAAGAGAATATATTTCTTTAATAAAGTTGGCTATAAAATTTTAGGGAGGGTTTTGTAATATGAATGCGGATTTTATTGATGCCCTTAATGAAATAGAAAAAGAAAAGGGGATATCAAAGGATATCATATTTGAGGCATTAGAGTCAGCACTTATATCTAGTTATAGAAAGAACTTTGGAGTTTCTCAAAATGCAGAGGTTGAGATCAATAAGGAAACTGGAGAAGCTAGAGTATATGCCATAAAGGATATTGTTGAAGATGTTGAAAACGAACACATGGAAATAAATCTAGATGAGGCAAAGAAGATAGATGAGAAATATGATATTGGAGATGTAGTTAGAATAGAAATTACGCCTAAGGATTTTGGAAGAATTGCAGCACAAACTGCAAAGCAGGTTGTTATTCAAAGAATTAAAGATGCTGAGAGAGATGTAATATATGATGAATTTATAAATAGAGAAAATGAGATTATTACTGGCATGGTTCAAAGAGTATCTAAGAATAATGTATTTATAGATTTGGGCAAGACTGAAGGAGTATTGCCACCAGCTGAACAAATTGAGGGTGAAACATATAGTCAATCTGATAGACTAAAATTACTTATTTTAGAAGTAAAGAAAACTACCAAAGGACCACAAGTTATTCTATCTAGATCTCATCCAGGATTGATAAAGAGATTATTTGAATTAGAGGTACCAGAGATAAATGATGGAATAGTAGAGATATATTCTATTTCTAGGGAGGCAGGTTCTAGAACTAAGATAGCAGTATATTCAAAGGATCCAGATGTAGATCCATTAGGTGCTTGTGTAGGGTCTAAGGGTAGCAGAGTAAGGGCTATAGTTGATGAATTAAATGGAGAAAAGATTGATATTGTAATTTGGAGTAAGGATATAGGTGAATTTATAGCCAATAGTCTTAGCCCTTCAAAGGTATTGAAAGTAGATGTAAATGAAAAAGAGAAGTCTGCAGTGGTAGTTGTACCAGATTATCAACTTTCTTTAGCAATTGGGAGATCAGGACAAAATGCTAGACTTGCTGCAAAACTTACTAATTGGAAGATTGATATCAAATCTGAATCTCAGTATGAAGAACTAGAATCTATGGAAGTAGAAGATTTAGAAGAAAACTTAGAGGAAGATAGTGTTGAAAATGTTCAAGATGATGTTGAAGATGATATTTTAGAATGATTCTATAATGTGAGGTGATTTCATGAAAAAGAAAAAAATACCTCTTAGAAAATGTGTTGCATGTAATGAACATAGACCTAAGAAGGAACTTATTAGGATCGTCAAGACAAAAGAAGGAATTGTGGAGATGGATCTAACGGGAAGATTAAATGGCCGAGGAGCTTATATATGTCCAGACATGGAATGCTTAGAAAATGCTATAAAAAGCAAGAAGATATCTAGAAGTTTAGAGTTGGATATTGAAAATGATGTATATGAAAAGTTAAGAGAGACATTAAGGGAAGAGATAGATAAGAGGGAAAACACCTTTAAATAAATTAGGGGGTGCAATATATGACAAAGATTAGAGTTTATGAATTAGCTAAAGAGTTAAATATGAGCAGCAAGGAGTTGATGGAAGAGATAGAGGATTTAGACATAGATATAAGTAGTCATATGAGCTCAATTGATGGAGAAGATGCTGAGCTAATTAGAGAGCTTTTTAGTACGGATAATAAACTAAAGAAAGAAAGCGGTAAGGAAGATTCAAAAGTTATAGAAGATGAAGAAGAAAAAATCATAGAAATTGAAGGAGATATCCTAGTTAGAGAACTTGCAGAAAAATTAGGAATAAATTCTGCTACACTGATTACAAAGCTTATAGGATTAGGAGTCATGGCTAGTCAGAATCAGAGTATAGATGCTGATACTGCAGGTGTTGTGGCCGAGGAGTTTGGTTTCAAGTTAGTTTTAAAGGAAGAGCAGGAGGAAGAAGAAGATATATTTGATTTAGACTTTGAAGACAAACCAGAGGACTTAAAACCACGTCCACCTGTAGTTACAGTTATGGGTCATGTGGATCATGGTAAAACTTCTTTACTAGATGCTATTAGGGAGACTAATGTTACTAGGGGAGAGGCTGGTGGAATAACTCAGCATATTGGGGCTTATACTGTTAAGGTGTCCAATAAGAAAGTAGTATTTCTAGATACTCCAGGACATGAGGCATTTACTTCAATGAGAGCAAGAGGGGCACAGGTGACAGATATAGCCATATTAGTTGTGGCTGCAGATGATGGTGTTATGCCGCAAACAATAGAAGCCATTAATCATGCTAAGGCTGCAGGTGTTCCGATAATAGTTGCCATAAACAAGATGGATAAACCTGAGTCAAATATAGATAGGATATATCAGGAATTAGTGGAAAATGGTCTATTGCCTGAAGCATGGGGGGGAGACATAATAACTGTACCTGTTTCAGCTAAGAAAAGGACAGGGATAGATGAGTTATTGGAAATGGTACTATTAGTTGCAGAAATGCAAGAGCTAAGTGCCAATCCAAATAGAGCTGCTGTAGGAACTATTGTAGAAGCACAATTAGATAAGGGAAAAGGACCACTGGCGACTGTATTGGTACAAAAGGGAAGTTTAAAAGTTGGAGATATGGTAGTTTCAGGGATTTCTAGTGGTAGAATAAGGGCTATGATCGATGATAAGGGAAAGAGAGTTAAAAAGGTAGGTCCTTCTACTCCTGTGGTTATTTTAGGATTATCTGATGTTCCTAATGCTGGAGAATTATTATTTTCTGTAGAAGGAGAAAAGACTGCTAGATCTTATGCGGAAAGACGAAAGGAACAATTAAGACAAGAACAGTTAAAATCTAGTACGAAGATATCCTTAGATGATCTATTTGAAAGGATTAAAGAAGGCGAGATAAAAGATTTAAATATAATAATCAAGGCAGATGTACGAGGTTCTATTGAAGCTTTATCTCAATCTTTAGAGAAACTAGACAATGAGGAAGTAAAGATAAATATTATACATGGTGGTGTAGGAGGTATAAGAGAAAGCGATGTTATGCTAGCATCTGCCTCTAATGCAATTATAATAGGATTTAATGTAAGACCTAATTTAAATGCTATAGAGGTTGCAAAGAGGGAAAAGGTAGATATTAGAACATATAGAGTAATATATGAAGCTATTGAAGATATTCAGGCAGCGGTGAAGGGTATGTTAGCTCCAACAATAGTAGAAGAGGTTCTAGGTAGAGCTGAGATTAGGGCAACTTTTAGACTGCCAAACAATACTACAATAGCAGGTATATATGTATTAAATGGGAAAATCACAAGAAATGCTATGGTTAGATTGCTTAGAGATGATGTGGTAATATTTGAAGGTGCCATATCTTCACTAAAGAGATTTAAAGATGATGCTAGGGAAGTAGCTGCAGGATATGAAGCTGGTCTAGGATTAGAAAACTACAATGATATAAAGGAAAAAGATTTAATAGAGGCATATATATTAAAAGAAGTTGATAGATAGCGAGGTATATTATGAATAATAAGAGGATAAATAGGATATCCGGAGAAGTAAAGAAAGTTATGTCAGAGCTTTTATATAATGGGTTGAAAGATCCAAGAATAAATTCAATGACTACAGTTACTGATGTAGAAGTGACTAGAGATTTAAGTTTTGCTAATATATATATATCAGTTTTAGGTGATGATAAAGACAAAGATGAAACATTATCTGGATTGGAAAGTGCAAAGGGATTTATAAGAAATGAAATAGCTAAGAGAATAGATATAAGGCATGCTCCAGAACCTGTATTTCATCTAGATGAATCAATAGAGAGAGGTATATATATGACAGAACTTATAGAAAGAGTAAATAGAGAAGATGAAAAGAACAGAGGTAGTGCAGATGAGTAGCTCAATAAAAGATAGTATATACAGAGCTATAGATGTAATAGAAAATAGCAAGAATATATTTATTGCTTCCCATGTAAATCCAGATGGAGATAATATGGGGTCAATGCTGGCATTGGCATTGGCATTGAAAAAGGCGGGCAAGAATGTTGTGGTTCTAAAGTCAGATACCATACCTGAAGATTATAAATTTCTTCCTGGAATACAGTTGATACAAGAGTATAGGCAAGAACTTGGAAATATTGATGTGTTTATTGCTTTAGATACAAGTGATGAAGAGCGATTAGGAGACAATCTATCTCTATTGAAGAAAGCAAATTGTATTATAAATATAGATCATCATATAACAAGTACAGGATTTGGAGATATAAATATAGTTGATGGTAAGGCTGCAGCTACTGGTGAGCTGATATATTATTTTATCAAACAGATGGAGATAGAGCTAGATAAAGATATTGGCACAAATCTCTATACTGCCATAAGTACTGATACAGGTAAATTTTCCTATGAGAGTGTAACTAGTAATACTCACAGAATAATTGCTGAATTAATTGATTTGGGTATAGATTTTAAACAGATAAATATTGAACTTTATGAAAGTATGAGTATTGAAAAGACAAAGTTATTTATTGAAGCAATTTCTAGCTTAAAGACATATGAAAATAGTAATATAGCTACAATTAAGGTAACTCAAGATATGTTGAAGAATTCAGGAGCTAGTATGGAAGATACAGAGGGCTTAGTATCTTTTATTAGAAAGATAGCATCTGTAGAAGTGGCTTGTCTATTAAAAGAAATAGAAGATGATAATATCAAAATAAGTTTAAGAAGTAAAAATATGGTAGATGTAGCTTCTATTTGTGGCAAATTTGGTGGTGGTGGACATATCAGGGCAGCTGGATGTAGCATATCCTCCAATATAGATGATGCAGAAGATATGATAGTAGATAAAATAAAGGAATATATTAGGTGATAATGTGGATGGGATAGTGAATTTTTATAAACCTGAAGGTATGACCTCTCATGATGCCGTTAATTTTTTTCGAAAACTACTAAATATAAGGAGAATTGGGCATACTGGAACACTAGATCCAAATGCTAAGGGTGTTTTACCAATTTGTATAGGAAAGGCTACAAGGATTTCAGAATATATTTTAGAAGCAGATAAGGAGTATATAGGTGTACTTGTATTAGGATGTGAGACTGATACACAAGAT
Source organism: Varibaculum timonense (assembly GCA_902386935.1). Classification (GTDB taxonomy): domain Bacteria; phylum Bacillota; class Clostridia; order Tissierellales; family Tissierellaceae; genus CABMKH01. The sequence continues at coordinate 1,416,964 of CABMKH010000005.1, read as the reverse complement.
AGTGATGGACGTATTTTAAATTCTTCAGACAAAATAGTAGATAGGGATTCTATTATAGAAAGTTTTCAAAAATTTAAGGGCAATATAGAACAAGTACCTCCTATGTATTCTGCTCTAAAACATAAAGGAAAGAGATTATATGAACTAGCTAGAGAGGGAAAGGTTGTTCAAAGAGAACCTAGAGATGTCAAAATATATGATCTAAAAATAATAGATATCCATGAAAATAGGGAAATAGAGTTTTATGTCAGATGTTCTAGAGGGACATATATAAGAACTTTATGCCATGATATTGGCATGGATCTAGAAACATATGGGTATATGTCTAGATTGATTAGAGTAGGTGTAGGAGATTTTAAAATACAAGATTCTTTAAAGATGGAATATCTAAAGCAATTAAATCAAGAAGAGATGAATAATATTATATTACCAATAGATAGGGCTTTAAGGGCAATGGATAAAATCATTCTATTAGATAATCTATATAATAAGATTAAAAATGGCATGATGGTGCCTGTTTCTGATGAAAACTTTATAGGAGCTAATGGCAATTTAAGAGTCTATTGCAAGTCAGAGTTTATTGGGATAGGTCATCTAGTTTGTAGAGGAAAGTCTAGATTTTTAAAGATGGATAAAGTATTTGCATAAGGTGATAAAAATGGAGATTATTAAGTTACAAAACTATGAAGAGAAAAGATTTGGTACAGCTATAGCATTGGGAAATTTCGATGGTGTTCATATAGCACATCAGAAGTTGATATCAACTATGGTGAGTAGAGCAAATACAGGAGATTTAATTCCTGCAACATTACTTTTTAATATTCATACAAAGACGGTTTTAGAGGGAAAAAAGCAGCAGTTACTAAGTACTAATGAGAAGAAAATCCAGATATTGAATAGTCTTGGTGTAGAGATTATATATGAAATAGATTTTAATGATGAATTGAGGAAATTATCCCCTAAGGATTTTGTTAGAAATATATTAGTAGATAAGTTAAATGTAAAGTTAGTTACAGTAGGATTTGACTATAGATTTGGCTATAAGGCTTCAGGTACTCCACAGGACTTGAAAGTACTTGGTAAAGAATATGGTTTTGAAGTAATAGTTGTTGATCCTATCTTTAAGGATGATGTTGTAAGTAGTACGAGGATAAGAGGATATCTAAGAGAAGGGGATATAAAGCGAGCTAATCAAATGCTAGGATATAATTATTCGATTAAGGGTAAGGTTATAAAGGGAAGACAAAGGGGAACTGGACTTGGATTTCCTACTGCTAATTTGGAAGTATCAGATGATTGTATCATACCTAAGATTGGTGTATATATGACTAATGTAAAGCTTGATGATAAAATATATTTAGGTGCTACAAGTATAGGAGTAAATTCTACTTTTGAAGAGGATATGTCAATTAAAATAGAGACTCATATTATTGATTTTTCGGGAAAGATATATGATAGAGTTATAGAGTTGGAATTTATTGAATACTTGAGAAATGAGATAAAATTTCATAATATTGATGACTTGAAAAACCAGATGGATAATGATATTAAGCTTATTAAATCAAAACATTGATATTTACATTTAGTTAGAAGTGTGATACTATAATAATAGTTTGAAATACTTACCTAATGCTATGTCTTACGAATCCTCAACGGGGTACTTAGCCTTAGGTGTATAAAAATATGGAGGTGTAATTTTATGTTATCAAAGGAATTAAAAGAACAAATAATTAACGATTATAAGTTGCATGATGGTGATACTGGGTCCCCAGAGGTACAGGTAGCACTTTTAACTTATAGAATCAACTCAGTTAATGAGCATCTTAAGGAGCACAAAAAAGACCATCATTCAAGAAGAGGATTATTAAAGATGGTTGGACAAAGAAGAGGACTCTTAAGATATCTACAGGAAAAGGACATTGAAAGATATCGTTCTTTGATTGAAAAACTAGAAATTAGACGTTAATAAGAGCGGGGTTATCCCGCTCTATTAGTTTATAATGAAGAGGATATAATAAATATATTATAGAGAAACATAATGAGGAGGTATTTCATGGAGAAGAGGTTCCATTACAAATTATCTGAAGATAAGGAATTTGAAATTATAACTGGAAAAGTTGCTGAACAGGCCAATGGTGAATGTCTCATTAGATATGGTGATACTGTTGTATTAGTTACAGCAACATCTTCAAAAGAACCTAGAGAAGGTATTGATTTTTTTCCACTAAGTGTGGATTATGAAGAAAAGCTTTATTCTGTTGGTAAAATTCCAGGAGGTTTTATAAAAAGGGAAGGAAGACCAAGCGAAAAGGCTATTTTGACTTCAAGGCTCATTGATAGACCTATTAGGCCTCTATTTCCAGAGGGATATAGAAATGATGTACAGGTAATAGCTACTGTTTTATCTGTAGATCAAGATTATTCACCTGAAATTGCTGCAATGATTGGTTCTTCTGTTGCATTATCTATATCTGATATTCCCTTTAATGGACCAACAGGATCTGTTATGGTAGGGCTAATTGATGGGGAATTTATTATAAATCCCAATAGTGATGAAAGGGAAAAGTCAGATATACATCTTACTGTATCAGGTACAAAGGATGCAGTGATGATGGTAGAAGCTGGAGCAAATCAAGTTCCTGAATCTACAATGCTTGAAGCAATTTTATTTTCTCACGAGAAAATAAAAGAAATCTGTGAATTCATAGATGGTATTGTAGAGGAAATAGGCAAGGAAAAGGCAGAGTTTGAAATGTACAAACCAGATGAGGAGCTTGAGCAGGCAATAATAGCATATGGTACTGATAAATTAATAAAGGCTATCAATACTGTTGAGAAACAGGAGAGAGAGGATAATATAGATGCTGTCACTAATGATATTTTAGAGAAGTTTCTAGAGGAGTATCCAGATAATGAAAAAGATATCCTGGCTATAGTAGATGACATAGTCAAAAAAGAAGTTAGGAGATTGATTATTGAAGAGGGAATACGACCTGACAATAGAAAGCTAGACGAAATAAGGGTAATAACTACTGATGTAGGAATTTTACCAAGAACACATGGATCAGGTCTATTTACTAGAGGGCAAACTCAGGTACTAACTATAACCACTTTGGGAGCTACATCTGATGTTCAAATCATAGATGGGTTGGGAGAAGAAGAATCTAAGAGATATATGCATCACTATAATTTCCCTCCATATTCAGTAGGAGATACTAGGCCCTTAAGAGGACCTGGAAGAAGGGAAATAGGCCATGGTGCTCTGGCAGAAAGGGCATTAGAACCTGTAATTCCATCGGAAGAAGAATTTCCTTATACTATAAGATTAGTATCTGAAGTTCTTAGTTCCAATGGCTCATCTTCTCAGGCTAGTGTATGTGGCAGTACATTATCTCTATTAGATGCAGGAGTACCTATAAAAGCACCTGTTGCAGGAATAGCTATGGGGCTTATAAAATCTGAAGACAAGGTAGCTATATTAACAGATATTCTTGGTATGGAGGATCATCTTGGAGATATGGACTTTAAGGTAGCGGGAACAAAGAAGGGGATCACTGCTATTCAAATGGATATTAAGATTGCTGGAATTGGAAGGGATATCTTAGAAGAGGCTTTAGAAAAAGCAAGAATAGGTAGGTTGTATATACTAGATAAGATGGCTGAAACAATATCCAAGCCAAGAGAAGAACTATCACCTTATGCACCTAAGATAATTACTATGAAGATAGATCCTGATAAGATTAGAGAAGTTATAGGACCTGGAGGAAAGGTTATAAATAAGATAATTGATGAAACAGGCGTAAAGATAGATATAGATGATGATGGATTTATCTCTATTGCAGCTGAAAATATGGAATGGGGCAATAGGGCTATGGAGATAATTGAAAACATAGTAAAAGAAGTAGAAGTGGGAGAAATCTATCTAGGCAAGGTAACCAAGACTACTAACTTTGGGGCCTTTGTAGATGTATTAAATGGAAAAGAAGGATTAATTCATATCTCCAACATAGCTAGGGAGAGGATTAATAAAGTAGAAGATGTTTTAAACGTTGGAGACGAAGTAATGGTAAAGGTTATAGAAATAGATAATCAAGGAAGAATAAATTTATCTAGAAAGGCTTTGCTTCCTGAGGAACCAAAGGATGGAAAAGATAGATAGATATAAAGAGGCATGAACCCAGTGGGTTCATGTTTAATTTTTTGTATATTTTAATTCCCTGTGAATATATATCTATAGGGGGGATTTTATGAGACTTATAATTTTAAATAAAAAAGCTTTGTATTTAATATTGATAATTTTACTCTTATCTATAGTAGTTCCTGTCATAGTCATAAATAGGATAAAGACGGAAGATGTATTTAATGAGAATCTTTATTATCAAGGAACAAAAGATGAGAAGATCATTTCATTTGCATGTAATATAGATTGGGGAAATGAATATATAGATGATATGTTGCAGATATTTAAAGAAAATAATATAAAAATAACATTTTTTCCAACGGGAAGATGGGCAGAAAATAATATAGAACTATTGAAAACCATAGATATAGAGGGACATGAAATAGGAAATCATGGATATAATCATTTGGACTATGATACACTGAGCTATGAAAAAAACTATGAGGAGATAGAAAAGGCACATGTGATTATAAAAGATATTATTGGGAAATCACCAATATATTTTGCACCTCCATCAGGTGCATATAATGATTATACCTTAGAGGCGGCAAGGGATTTAAATTATAAAGTTATACTATGGAGTATAGACACTATAGATTGGAGAAAGGACAGTGTAAAAGAAGTCATAATAAAACGTGTTACAGATAAAATCCATAATTCTGCAATAATTTTGATGCATCCAACTAATGAGACTGTCAAAGCATTACCAGAGATAATTGATTTTCTATTTGAAAAAAAATATAAAATTGGTACAATTAGTGATGTAATATATTAATATCTAACTATAAGAAGAGGTGGTTTTGTGAAGATTAAAATAATAAACAAGAGTACACAGTTATTGCCAAGGCATAAGACAAATGGTTCATCAGGAATAGATCTCCATGCAAATAATTCCAAACCAATTGTATTAAAACCCTTAGAAAGGGTTTTAATACCTACAGGATTATTCATGGCTATACCAAAGGGATACGAGGGTCAGATAAGAGGAAGAAGTGGACTAGCCTTAAAGCATGGAATAACCTTAGCTAATGGAGTTGGAACAATAGATAGCGACTTTAGGGGAGAGATAAAAATCATATTAATAAATCTTGGACAGGAAGATTTCACTATAAATAAGGGGGATAGGATTGCTCAATTTGTATTATCTAAATATGAAAATATTGAATTTGAAGAAGTAGAGACATTAGATAGTACAGAAAGAGGAGAAGGTGGATTTGGACATACAGGAGTATAGAGTCATAATAGATCTTATCATAATTGATAATGGAATAAAACACTAAAAAACTCATATAGATAAATAGAAGATGAATCAATAATTACAAATGGAGTGATTATATGAGGCTTAGTGAACTGGGAAATAAAGAAGTAGTCAATTTAAATAATGGGGAAAGATTAGGACTATTAGTAGATGCTGATATCATATTTGATAGTGGAACTGGAAAAATTGTAAGTATTGTGGTACCAGAAAGAAAAATCGCTTTAAAAATATTAGGATTTGATAACGGCGGTATGGAGATACCCTGGTCTTCCATAAGGAAAATAGGTTATGATATGATCATAGTAGAATTGGGATCCTAGAAAAACATATGAAAATATGTTTTTCTTTTTTACATAATATTATTTTAATAGTAAAAGCTAATTTTAAATATAATAGCTTATTGGAGGAATTTAGATATGACAGATCGAAATGAAAAAGAATTACAAGAAGATAATAGAGAAGATATTAAGGAATTTGGATCTCAGACAAATTTAAAATTGAAAACCAATATACAGTTTATATCTATAATAGGTGAAATAGAGGGACACAATTCATCTGGAGCTGATAAAAAATCTACAAAGTATGAACATATAATTCCCATATTAATAGGTTCTCAACTAGATCCTAATATAGAAGGGGTTCTTATAATATTGAATACAGTTGGTGGTGATGTAGAAGCTGGCTTAGCTCTATCTGAAATGATAAATAGTTTATCTAAACCTACGGTATCTCTTGTCCTAGGTGGTGGTCATAGTATAGGAGTTCCATTAGCTACTTCTACAGACTATTCCTTCATTGTTCCTACTGCTACTATGACTATACACCCGATTAGAACTACAGGACTTGTAATAGGAGTGCCACAGACATTTAGATATTTTCAAAAGATGCAGCAGAGAATAACTGACTTTATATTGAGAACATCTTCTATAGACAGAGAAGATTTCTTAAGACTGATGTATTCTACTGACGAATTAGCTAATGATGTAGGTACCATTCTAGTTGGAGATGAGGCTGTCAAATATGGGCTGATAAATTCAGTAGGAGGATTATCAGATGCATTGGATAAATTAAATGTAATGATAGAGGATAAAATGAAATAGATTAAGTATCTCAATTATGCTATAATAGCTATGTAAGCTAACAAAGGGGGAGTTTGATTGAATCTAGTTGAAGCAATTATATTGGGAATATTTCAAGGTGTAGCTGAATTTTTACCTATTAGTAGTTCAGGACATTTAGTATTACTTCAAAATCTATTTAATATAAAAGAAGGAAATTTATTTTTTGCAGAGATGTTACATTTCGGAACACTTGTATCAATAGTTATAGTGTATTTTCATGATATATACAATATTGTTGTAGATATGTTAAAACTATTAGGCAATATTATTAAAGGTAAACTACCTAAAAGACTATCAGATTATCAAAAATTAGGATTATTTATAATCGTAGGAAGCATTCCAACAGCTATAATAGGATTATCTCTAGAGGACTATTTTGAAAATCTATATACTTCTATCATACCAATAGGAATTGCTTTTATCATCACTGGATTATTATTATGGATTGCAGAAAAAAACGTATTTAAAAATAAAGATATAAATACTATGAAATATGGAGATGCTATTTTTATAGGAACTTTTCAGGGAATAGCAATCATCCCTGGCATTTCTCGTTCAGGTTCTACTATAGTGGCAGGATTATTTAGGGGATTAGACAAATCTTTTGCAACAGAATATTCATTTTTACTTGCATTACCTGCTACTTTTGGTGCCTTTTTATTAGGAATAAGAGGTGTGATAAAGTCAGAAATAGATGTAGCTATAGACTTTCCATTAATAATAGGTGTAGTACTATCTACTATTGTAGGTATTGTATCTATAAAACTATTGATGAGACTTATTAAAAAAGGGAAATTATATTATTTTTCATATTATCTATGGATTTTAGGGGCTTTGACTATAATCAGCCAAATTATATAGTATAATATTCTTATTGGGGGATTTTATGAGTAAACCTAAGAAAAAAAACAAAAAAGAAATTAAAGACAAACAATTTAATAATGAAATAATTGGCTCTATGATTATTGGACTGGGAATTATATCTTTATTAAGCTTATTTAGCTTTAAAATGGGAATCATTGGATCAGTTATTAGGGAGACTACTTTTTTACTGATGGGGTTTGGTGGATATCTTTTTCCTATAATCATTGTGGGAATAGGCTATATCTTTATTTCAGACGAATATAATGGCAAAGAACAAAAAAAGACTATTTTCTTATTGTCCATACTACTAATTTTTTTAGTAATTTTAGATGGAGCTAATATGGGAATAAAAAACTTTACTCAGCGAATCCAAATAGCAAAATCCCTTTCATTACTAAACAGGGGAGGAGGAATTATAGGTGCCTCCTTGGGATTTTTCTTTTATAAATTATTTGGATCTGTTGGAGGATATTTGGTTCTTTCCATAATGATATCTATCCTAGTATTACTTCTTACAGAAACTAGGATAAAAGATATACATAATAGATTGAAAACAAAAATCAATACTATGAGATCACATAAAAAACTGATTAGAGAAAATAATAGAAATACAGATGTATCTATTGATCCAATACCTGATAATATAAAGATATTAGATTATGCTAAAGATCAAAATAAAGTTATGAATGTTGATTTTAAAAATAAGACCAAGGAAATTACTGAAGATATACCAGAAGATATCTCAGTAGAAGAAATAGATACTGAAGTTAAAAAGTCAAATTCTACAATGCAGAACACTATCTATAAAACTCCACCAATTTCTCTTTTAAATTCACCTAAGAAAAATAAAGGTTCTGATGATCAAAAAGAAATATTAAAGAATGCAAAGATAATAGAAGAAACCATGAAGAATTTTGGAATAGATGCTACTGTAACCCAGATTAATAGAGGTCCAACTATCACTTGCTATGAATTATTGCCATCACCAGGAATTAAGCTTAGCAAGATAGTTTCTCTTTCTGATAATATCGCTCTCAGTTTAGCATCATCAGATATAAGAATTGAAGCACCTATTCCGGGTAAATCTGCTGTAGGAATTGAAGTTCCAAATAAAGACAAAGACAATGTCTTTCTTAAGGAAATTCTCTTGTCAGAAGAATATACGAATATAAAATCCAATATACCCCTATCTCTTGGTAAAGATGTTACTGGAAAACCAATAGTATCTTCAATAGATAAAATGCCTCATCTATTGATTGCAGGGGCTACAGGTTCTGGGAAGAGTGTATGCATAAATACTATAATCATGAGCATAATATATAAGTCATCTCCAGAAGATGTAAAATTATTACTTATAGATCCTAAAATTGTAGAGTTAAGTGTATATAACGATATTCCCCATCTTTTAATTCCAGTAGTAACTGATGCTAAAAAAGCAGCTACTGCATTAAATTGGGCAGTAGAAGAAATGGAAAGAAGATATAAGCTCTTTGCTCAAAATAGTGTAAGAGATATTAATTCATACAACAGCAAAGTAAATGGAAAAAAAGATATGGAAAAATTATCTACTGTTGTCATTATTATTGATGAATTGGCAGACTTAATGATGGTTGCTGCCCAGGAGATTGAAGATTATATATGTAGATTGGCTCAAATGGCTAGAGCTGCTGGCATGTATTTAATAGTTGCAACTCAAAGGCCATCAGTAGATGTAATAACTGGGACTATAAAGGCCAATATACCTTCAAGGATTTCATTTTCTGTATCTTCACAAGTAGATTCTAGAACCATATTAGATATGGCAGGTGCCGAGAAATTATTGGGCAAAGGTGATATGTTGTTTCACCCATCTTTTTACTCTAAACCTATTAGGGTTCAAGGGGCGTTTATCAGTGATGAAGAAGTAGAAAATGTAGTTAGTTTTTTAAAGAAAAATAATATTAGTAGCTATAATGAGGATATAGTAGAAATAGTTCAAAATACTAAGGAAATAGAGTTGAATAGCGGAGATGAGCTATTACAAGATGCTATAGAGTTAGTAGTTGAAGACGGACAGGCGTCTATCTCTATGCTGCAGAGGAGACTTAGAATTGGCTATGCTAGGGCAGCTCGTATAATAGATGAGATGGAGATGATGGGTATAGTTGGAGGATATGAAGGTAGCAAACCACGAAAAGTATTGATTGGGAAAGATGGACTTGAAGATATTAAATAGACATGAGTTTTATTAAAATTATATTTGATTGGAGATAGTAATATGAATTTAGCTAACAAAATAACATTATTTAGAGTATTATTAGTTCCTATTTTTATGATTGTCTTATATTTAGACATAGATAATAGCAATATATATGCAGCTATTATCTTTATAATAGCATCTCTTACTGATACTCTGGATGGATATATTGCCAGAAGTAGAAATTTAGTTACAACCTTTGGAAAATTCATAGATCCACTAGCAGATAAGGTGTTAGTATCTGCAGCTTTGATAGCTCTAGTGGAAATGGGAAAAGTACCAGCATGGATCGTGATTATAATAATAGCCAGAGAATTTACTATTACTGGTTTTAGAATTATTGCTGCATCTGAAGGAATCACTATTGCTGCAAGCCCTTGGGGCAAGATAAAGACGATAACACAGTTGCTTGCCATTATTTTAATTTTATTAGATAACTTTCCATTCACATACTTTAATTTTAAAATGGATATTATAGTTTTATATATTTCTTTGTTCTTTACAGTATTTTCTGGATATGATTATATATATAGAAATAAAGACGCTTTAAATTTAAATGACAAATAGTGGAGATGAACTTTATGATTGCAGAAATTATTACAATTGGAACTGAAATTACAACTGGGAGTATTTTAAATACAAATAGTAAGTATTTAGCCAATAGATTCTTAGAGCTTGGAATTGAAACCTATTACTTAACATCCGTAGATGATGACCCTAAAAGGCTAAAGGATATCTTCTCTATAGCTTTAAAAAGATCAGATCTAATAGTTACTACTGGAGGTTTGGGCCCTACTAAAGATGATTTGACTAAAGAAGTTATCTCTCGTACTCTAGATCTTCCATTAGAAAGAGATTCTGTTATGGAAGAGAAGATTGAGAGCATATTTGTAAATACAGATAGAAAAATGACTGAAAACAATAGAAAACAGGCAGAAAAACCAAAGGGTGCAGATTTTATTGAAAATAGAATAGGGACAGCACCTGGTATCTTTATCAGACATGATAATAAAAAAATAGTGATGCTGCCAGGACCACCTAGGGAAATGAAGATGATGTTTGAGCAGGGAGTAGTACCATTAATATCTGAAGAACATATAATTATTTCAAAATCCATAAATACCATTGGAATAGGGGAATCCTCCTTAGAAACTCAGCTTTTAAAAATGAATTTAAATACTAAAAATATTAGTGTAACAACATTTCCCAGTGAAGGAGAAGTAGAAATAAAGATCATAGCTAAAGGTAAAGATAAAACTATATTAAACAATGAATTAAACTTAACTTTAGCTAGAATTGAAGATGAGCTGTCTGATTTTATATATGGCTATGATAATATGGGAATTGAAAAAGTTGTGACTGATATACTAAAAGAAAAAAAGCGTAGATTAGCAATATGTGAATCCTGTACAGGGGGATTAATTGCAAGTAAAATAACTTCTGTTCCTGGATCATCTACAATTTTTGATAGATGTATAGTATCCTATAGCAATAATGCGAAAATTGAGGAGCTAAATGTAAGTAAGGATACACTTGAGAAATATGGGGCTGTTAGTGAAGAAACTGCCTATGAAATGGCAAAAGGATTGTTGGATAAAACTGATGTAGATTTAGTATTATCTATAACAGGAATTGCTGGTCCAGACGGCGGTACAACTAAAAAGCCTATAGGATTAGTATATATCTGTGTAATGGATAGAGAAAAATATAGAATAGCCAAATGTAAATTTAGTGGTAATAGAAACTCAATACAGAATAGAGCTGCTATAAGGGCTTTGGATGAAATTAGAAGGATATTATTAGAATAGAGTGTTGACTTGTTCCATGATTTAAGTTATCATATATTTAGGAACTAATGTTCGAGAATGTGAAAGGGGTGAATCCAGTATTACTGGAGAGATATGGCTGATATGAAAGAAAAGAAAAAAGCGTTAGATTTAGCATTAAGTCAAATTGAAAAACAATTTGGAAAGGGTTCTATTATGCGCCTAGGTGAAAATGCTAAAATGGAATTAGATATAATTCCAACTGGATCCTTGGACTTAGATATTGCTCTAGGAATAGGAGGAGTTCCTAGGGGAAGAATTATTGAGATATTTGGTCCAGAATCTTCTGGAAAGACCACTGTTGCATTGCATATAATAGCAGAGGCTCAAAAAACAGGTGGAATTGCAGCTTTTATTGATGCTGAACATGCTTTAGATCCAACTTACTCTAAGAGATTGGGAGTTGATATAGAAAATCTAATTATATCTCAGCCTGATACAGGAGAACAAGCTTTAGAAATAGCAGAAGCTCTTGTAAGAAGTGGTGCTGTAGATGTAGTCGTTGTGGATTCTGTTGCAGCTCTAGTTCCAAAGGCAGAGATAGAAGGAGAAATGGGAGATAGCCATGTGGGATTACAAGCAAGACTCATGTCTCAAGCACTAAGGAAGTTAGCAGGTGCTATTAATAAATCAAATACTACTTGTATATTCATAAATCAATTGAGGGAAAAAGTTGGTGTAATGTTTGGAAATCCTGAGACTACTTCTGGAGGTAGAGCCTTGAAATTCTATTCAAGTGTAAGATTAGATGTAAGGAGAATAGATTCCATAAAACAAGGTGATGAGATATTAGGTAATAGAACTAGAGTTAGAGTTGTAAAAAACAAGGTTGCACCACCATTTAAACAGGCAGAATTTGATATAATGTATGGACTTGGTATCTCTAAGGAAGGAAATATCTTAGATACTGGAGTAAATGCAGAAATCATCAAGAAAGCTGGATCCTGGTATAGCTATGGAGAGCATAAGTTAGGACAGGGTAGAGAAAATGCAAAAGATTTCTTAAAGGAGAATCCTGAAGTATCTTTAGAAATTGAAAATTTAATTAGAGATAAATACGGACTAATGAAAGGCAAAGAACCTGAAGAGGATAATGAGCCTAAAGAAGATGAAAAACAAGAATAAAACCTCCTTTTCACAGGAGGTTTTATCTTAGGAGTGTTTAATTTGAAAATATTATATCTTACTGATACTCATATTCGGGGTACTTCCCCTAAAAATAGAAAAGATGATTTTTCATATACATTAGAGAAAAAACTATATGAAATAACAGAGATAATAAGACAAAATAATATTGACTTTGTTCTACATGGTGGTGATCTCTTTGATAGACCTGATATTTCCGTCTCAATAGTAAGTAGATTTGCTAAGGTATTTACAGACATCCATATACCCGTATATATGATAAGTGGAAATCATGATGTATATGGACATAATCCCAAGACTTTGAACAGAACAATGATGGGATTGCTAAATGAACTTGGTATTTTAAATATAGTTAATGAAGAAGAGAAGATAATATTAGAAAAAGATGGAATAAGGGTTCAACTCACTGGGCAACCCTATGTATATGATATAGATGATCCTATAAACAGGAGATATTATATTGTAGATGAAGTTTTAGATGATGTGGATTATTCAATACATATGGTTCATGGAATGCTTCTAGATAGACCCTTTATAAAGGGGATTCCATATACTCTTGTAGATGATATAAAAGACACTTTAGCAGATATTACCTTGTCAGGTCATTATCATTCTGGTTTTAAAGAGATTATGATAGATGGAAAATACTTCATAAATCCAGGAAGTATAGTTCGTATATCTAATAGCATCAAAGAAATGGAAAGAAGACCAAAGGTTTTGATTATTGAACTAACAGATAAAATCCAGACATCCTATATATATCTTAAAACAGCTGAAGATGGAGAAAAAGTCTTAGATAGAGAAGAAATACAAAAAAATCTCTATAAAAGAGAAAGAATATTAGAGTTTAAACAGACTATAGATGCTACTTTAAGTTTTGATAAAATGGATATAAATGATGTCTTAATAGAAATGTCCAATGCAGAAGAAGTGGAAGAACAGGTAAAATCTGAGGCATTAAGGAGAATAGCTATGGTTCAGATGCGAGAAGATATTGAATAATTGTAGGTGATTAGATGAAATACTTAAGGACTGTAATTTTGAAAAATTTTCAATCTCATAAATATAGTATAATAGATTTTAATCAAGGTTTAAATGTGATTGTTGGACCATCCGATACTGGAAAATCTGCTATTATAAGGGGAATAAAATGGGCATTATACAATGAACCTGCTGGAGACTACTTTATTAGGGAAGGAGAGAAGGAGTGTTCAGTAACTTTAGAGTTTAGTGATAATACAAAGATTACAAGGTTAAGGAGTAGTTCTAAAAATTCCTATATTCTAAATAAAAATAATGGTGAAGAAATTAAATTTGAAGGTTTTGGTACATCAGTACCACAAGAAATAATAGATGAAGTAGGTATTAGCAAAATACTGCTAGATAGTAGTGAGTCTACTTATATTAATCTTGGAGAACAGCTTGAGGGACCATTTTTGCTATCTGAAAAGACTAGTACTAGAGCTAGTGCTATTGGAAGATTGATAGGAGTAAATATAATAGATGATGCACTAAAAGATACTTTAAGAGATTTAAGAAATATAAATGTAAAGAAAAAACACTTTGAAGAAATGACATCAAAGATAGAAGATGAACTAAAGTCCTATGCCTATCTAGAAGAATTATCTAAACAAATATATAAAATTGAAAGAACAAGAGATTTAATAAAAGAAAATTCAATAAAGCTAGAAACCTTAAAAAGACTATTCCAGGATATTAGAGAAAATTCATCTAGTTTAAAACAAACTAATATTACGCTAGAAAGATTAAAAGATATTCATTGTTTAGAATCTATAATTAAAGATATACTTATTTTAGATAAAGACTATAGATATTTTGTTACTAAGAAAAAGAATTTAGATGGACTTAAGGATGAGATAGCTGAAAACATAGATTTTCTTAACAAGATAGAGAACATAACTAGATTAGAACCTATCTATAATGATATCAAATCGATGCAAGAAAGAAGAGCATATTTATTACAAATTGCAGATAGATTATATTCCAACACTAAACAGTTGAATATACTAATAAATATTGAAGAACAATTAAAAGAGCTACCAAGAATAAAGGATATCATTGAATCTCTAGAATATAATATTAATAAAATAGTAGAACTAATTAATTTATATAAAGGACTTTCGTCTGTCCAAAGAAGTATAGCTGTTGGAAATGCATATATGGAGAAATTAGAAGATATAGATAAAGTTGAGAACATCTATAATAGCTTAGAAAACAGCCTGAAAAATCTTCGCATTTTTCAGGACTATTATAGGAATTGGGTAAAATTAAATATGAATTTAGAAAAGGAAGTCAATGATATGGATTCCATCGAAAATAAAATTGATTTAGAGTTAAATAAATATATGGCAATGTTAAAGAATATAGAGGTTTGTCCACTATGTCTTAGTGATATTGATGGAGAAAAAATTCAGCATATCATTGAACATTATAGGTAGGAGGGTTCTAAATGGATTATGAAAAAGAATTAAATGTTCTTAAGGAAAATTTAGATAAAGCCAAATCTTTAAAATATAGAGCAGAAGCAAGATTAGAACAATTAAAAAAGCAAGAAGAGGATATAATCAAAGAGTTAAATACATTAAATGTAAAACCTGAAGATTTAGAGCAAGAGATAAATAGATTAACTGCATCAATTGATCAGTTGTTTAAGGAAGCAAATGAATTATTGCCAAAAGATTTACTTGAAAAGAAGTGATTATATGATTGAAGATATACAGAGTTTAGATAATGAATTAGTGAAACTAAGGGATTTTTTTTCAAAAGAAAATGGAAAAAGAGAGAAACTTCAGGAGCAATTAAAACAATATAATGATGAATTGGAAAGGATGATCAAGGATATACAATTATTGGAAAAAGTAATAGTTTTATTTCAAAAGACCTCTGAATTTGCTCGAGAACAAGCCAGGGTTCAAATAGAGAGCCTTGTAACCAAATGTCTACAATTTATATTTGGAGCAGATATAAGGTTCTCTATTGAGATCAATGAATTAAGAAATAAGGCAAATGCAGAATTTTATATTATAAGTGAGATTGATGGAATAACTATAAAGACAAAACCTGAATTATCTAGAGGTGGAGGTGTCGTAGACATAGTCTCTTTAGCTCTTAGAATTGCTTTTCTCCAGATACATAAGCCATATATTCAAGGGCCACTAATATTAGACGAACCTGCTAAACACGTAAGTGAGGATTATATCTATAATGTAGGTGATTTTTTAAAACAAACTTCTACAATGTTTAATAGACAAATCATTATGGTAACACATAATCAACATCTTTCTGCATTGGGAGATATCAATTATAGGGTAAGCCTAAAGGGTTCTAAAAGTAATATTGACAAGGTTGAACTATAATACTTCTTGACATTGTTATGGATAAGTAATAAAATAAAAGTGTGTAGCCATACAATACTATCATACAATATTATAATGCAGATTTAATAAACTGAGGCTACTCGGTTTATAATTTTATGAAAATGAAATGTAGTATGGAACTTGAAAATTTTATAGAGGCGGAGGTGTTTAGTTATTGGAGATTATATATTCGCAATTCTTGGAGCAATTATTGGAATAATCGTCGGATATTATATAAGGAAAAATATTGGCGAGGGAAAGATAAACAATGCTGAAGAGTTAGCAAAACAGATTATTGAAAATGCTAAAAAAGATGGTGAGTCTCATCAAAAAGAACTTATGTTGGAAGCTAAAGAAGAAATTCATAGGCTTCGAACTGAATCTGAAAGAGAAAATAGAGAGCGAAGAAATGAGATTCAAAAATTAGAGAGAAGAATTTTAAATAGAGAAGAATCTCTTGATAAAAAATCTGAATCTATTGAAAGAAAAGAAGAGACAATCGCAAAGAAAAACAGACAATTAGAAGAAAAGGAAGTAGCTATTACTAAATTATATGAGAGTCAATTAATGGAATTAGAAAGGCTTTCTGGCTTAACTTCTGAAGAAGCAAAGGAATTATTGTTAGATGGAATAAGAAAAGAGATATCCCACGAATCAGCAGTTATGATTAAAGAGATGGAATATGAAGCAAAGCAGGAAGCTGATAAAAAGGCAAGAGAGATAATCTCTACTGCTATTCAAAGATATGCAGCAGATCATGTGGCTGAAACTACTGTCACTGTAGTATCTCTTCCAAATGATGAGATGAAGGGTAGAATAATAGGTAGAGAAGGTAGAAATATTCGTGCATTAGAGACTCTTACTGGTATAGATTTAATAATAGATGATACTCCTGAAGCTGTAGTGCTTTCAGGATTTGATCCTATCAGAAGGGAGATTGCAAGAATAGCACTTGAAAAACTTATTGTAGATGGAAGAATCCACCCTGCTAGAATTGAAGAAATGGTAGAAAAAGCCAAGAAAGAAGTTGATGGCATAATCAAAGAAGAAGGAGAGCAAGCTGCCTTTGATGTAGGAATACATGGACTTCATCCAGAAATCATAAAACTTTTAGGAAGACTTAAGTATAGGACCAGTTATGGTCAAAACGTTTTAAAACATTCTATTGAGGTTTCACACTTGGCAGGTATCATGGCTGCTGAGTTAGGCGCTGATATAAAGATAGCAAAGAGAGCGGGATTATTACATGATTTAGGGAAAGCTGTTGATCATGAGGTAGAAGGTCCGCATGTGGATATAGGTGTTGATTTGGCAAGAAGATATAGGGAGTCAAAAGAAGTGTTGCATGCAATAGCTGCCCATCATGGAGATATTGAGCCTACCACTGTAGAGGCTGTTTTAGTACAAGCCGCTGATGCTATTTCTGCTGCTAGACCAGGTGCTAGAAGAGAAACCTTAGAAGCATATATAAGGAGATTAGAAAAATTGGAAGAAATAGCAAACTCAATAGAAGGAGTGGATAAATCCTTTGCTATACAAGCTGGTAGAGAAATAAGGATTATGGTTAAACCTGAAGAAATCGATGAAGATCAGACTGTTCATACTGCAAGAGAAATAGTTAAAAAGATCGAATCAGAACTAGACTATCCGGGTCAAATCAAGGTCAATGTTATTCGCGAAACTAGGGCCATTGAATATGCAAAATAATTAAATTAAACAAATATATCACAACATATATATTAAAATTAGTTTAAGGGGGCTATTTAAATGGATGTATTAAAAGTATCAGCAAAATCAATCCCAAATGATGTAGCAGGAGCATTAGCCGGTGTATTGAGAGAGAGAGGAAGTGCGGAAATACAGGCAATTGGCGCTGGAGCTGTCAATCAATCAGTAAAGGCCATAGCAATAGCTAGGGGATTTGTAGCACCAAGCGGAATAGACTTAATCTGTATTCCAGCATTTACAGACATTGAGATTGACGGAGAAGAAAGAACAGCTATAAAATTGATTATCGAGCCAAGATAGTATAAAAAATCTGCCCTAGGGCAGATTTTTTATTATATAATTTTAATAGGAGGGAAATATTTGAAATTTGATCTACATTTACACACATATTACTCTGATGGGAAATATGGACCTAGAGAATTAGTAGAGCTTGCTATAGAACGTAAATTGAGTGGGATAGCCATTACCGATCACGATACTATATTAGGCATTCAAGAAGCAATATGTAAAAGTAAAGAATATGATGATTTTAAAATTATACCTGGAATTGAGTTTGGATGTATCTATGAAGATGAAGAAGTCCATATACTAGGATATTTTATAGATTTAAATGATGTGGATATAATAGATGCTACAAAGCAGCTTAAAAAAGCTAGAGAAAATCGGGGAAAAGCTATAATTGAAAAACTGAAAGAACTAGGTTTGGATTTAAGTTATGAAGAAGTAATCAATATAAGCAAAGAGAACTTTTTAGGAAGAGTACCAATAGCAAAAGTACTTGTGAAAAAAGCATATGTATCAAGTATCAATGAGGCCTTCAATATTTATTTAGATAGAGGAAAACCGGGATATGTTGAGAAAGAAAGCTTGTCTGTTAAAGACACTATTAAACTTATAAAGAAAGCTAATGGCATTCCTGTATTAGCTCATCCAGGGCTATTAAAAAATAGACAAATAATAAAGTATTGCATTGATAATGGAATAGAAGGTATTGAGTGTATTCATTCAAAACATACTTTAGATCAGATGGAATATTTTAAAAGATTAGCAACATCTAATTCATTGATTATTACAGGAGGTTCAGATTGCCATGGAGAGCTTATCAATGGAGAATTATTATTAGGGAAATATTCAGTTGATTTGAATTTTATACCCGAAATGAAGGAGAGGATCTATTGACTGTTTATAAAGGACAAAGACAAAGACAATTTCCAACTACTATAGGAACTACTTCATTTGTAAAGCTGTATATCTTACATTTATTAAATGAAAAACATTACTATGGAAATGAAATAAAAGATGAAATTAGTGGGAGACTAAATAATAAATGGACACCGAGTCCCGGAATGATATATCCACTGCTGAGTCAGCTTGAATCTGAAGGTTATATAAAAGGTTGGTGGGAAGAGCCACAAAAAAGATCAATAAAAAGATATGAGATCACAGATTTAGGAATCAAACACTATAACATAATCTTGAGACAGCATAAATCAGCTTTTGATAATTCGTTATTTATTATAAAAGCTATATTAAAAGACATATATAATGAAGAGGTTTAAAATACAAAACATAGGTTGACATAATGTAAATATGTCAACCTATGTTTTGTATTATGAATAATTCAAATAGATTTTTTGGAAACTTATTAGAGAAAAAGCGTATCTACTTATTTTTTCAAGTTTAAACCCTCATATTTGTCATAAAAATAGTCATATAGCACCTAAGCTCATTAACGGGGTTTTTAAGTGTACTATTGTTATATCCATAGATTATATAGGCTTATATCTTTTTCTATCATTATACTTGATTCTGTGGCTTAAATATATAGGCGATTATGAAAAATTATAGATATTGTAATATCTATACGCATCTAACATAAAATTAGGATGTTCTTTCGATTAAAATACATATAGTCCAACAATTATATGGACTATATATAAAATATATGATAATATTATATATAAATACAATATTAGTCACAAAATAGTTATTTTGTGACTAATGTTGTAGAGTTTAGACATAAGGAGGACATAATAATTGAGGATACCTATTATACTTGAAGACTATTTGAACTATATGGAAACCATAAAAGGGGCTTCTCCCAATACTGTAAAGGAATATTTTTTTGATCTTCGTATGTTTTTTAAGTTTTTAAAAATACGATACAGACTTGTAGATCCAAATGTAGAATTTGATGATATTGATATTGATGATATTGGTGTTGACTTAATTAAAGATATTAATATCCAAGATCTACATGCCTACATATCTTATGTAGATAAAAAAAGAGATAATGGTAATTTTGCTAAATCTAGAAAAGTAGCATCCCTTCGCTCTTTTTTTAACTATCTATATTCAACGGTAAATATAATAGATAAAAACCCTGCTGAAACTCTAGAATTCCCCAAAACGGATTCTAGAAATCCAGTATACCTTACACTAAAGGATTCTGAAAAACTATTAAATACTGTTTTAGAAAATAAAAATGAAGAATATAGAAATCGAGACTATGCCATCATAATGTTGTTTTTAAACTGTGGATTAAGACTATCAGAACTTGCTAGTATTGATATTGATAAGATTAAAGATAATGATACCTTAGAGGTAATTGGTAAAGGAAATAAAGAGCGAACAATATTTTTAAATGAAGCCTGTGTAGATGCTATTGAAAACTATAAAAAAGTACGTCCAAAAGATGCAAAAGACAAAAAAGCCTTATTTATAAGTAAAAGAAAAAATCGCATGAGCAATAGAGCTATTCAACATATGGTAGATAGATATCTAAGTAAAGCTGGATTTGATACAGATGTATATTCCACTCATAAATTAAGGCATACTGCTGCCACCCTTATGTATAAGTATGGTAATGTAGATATATTAGCTTTACAGGATATACTAGGTCATGAATCTGTATCCACTACTCAAATATACACACATATAGACGATGATAGGCTTAGAGAGGCTATCAAGAGCAATCCTTTAGCTAATAGAAAGAACAAAGTTGACAAATAGTTGACTTTGTTCTTTCTATTATATACCTACTTTTCAATTATAGGTATTTTGATTATATCTCCTGGAAATATATAAGATGTTTTGAGATTGTTGTATTCTTTTATGTCGTACACCATTTTTCTTATATCATATTTAGGAGGCATATATTCTAAAGCAAGATTCCATAGTGTGTCTCCTTCGCATATCCTTATTTCATGAAATTCTTCCCTCATTGTCATGCTATGGACTTTAATTGAGTTAGTTAAAAGAGTAATTGTTATTGCAAATAAAGCAAAGACAAAGGTTACAAATAAAAAAAATCTGGTTTTATTGACTATCCTATATTTTTTCATATTCCACCTCGCACAAGAGTTCTGAACAGAAGTTCTATATATATATTATACAAACATAAGTTCATTGTCAATAGTTTTTTTGAAAAAATAAGAACTCTTGTTTGAATAATTTTAGTTCCTGTGTTATAATTACACTAATAGAACAAGAAATAGGAATTTTATAATTAAAGCGAGGTGTTATATATGTACGAAGACCTATCTCAAAAACAGATTGAGATACTACTCTATATAAAAAACGAAATTCAAAGACAAGGATATCCTCCAGCAGTTAGAGAAATCTGTAAAGGTGTAGGATTAAAATCCACCTCAACTGTCCACGGGCATCTGGAAAAATTAGAAAATAAAGGATATATAAGAAAAGATCCTACAAAGCCAAGGGCTATTGAAATTTTAGATAATGAAGATGATTTTCTTTTAGTAAAAAAGAAAACAGTAGATATTCCAGTAGTTGGAAGAGTTACTGCAGGAATTCCAATATTAGCAGTTGAAAATATTGAAGATACTTACCCAGTACCCATAGATCTAGTTGAAGGTCATGATTTCTTTATGTTAAAGGTTCAAGGTGAAAGTATGATAGATGCTGGAATATTAGATGGGGATTTAGTACTTGTACAAGAGCAAAAGACTGCTCATAATGGAGATATTGTTGTTGCATTAGTAGATGATGAGGAAGCAACAATCAAGAGGTTTTTTAAGGAAAAAGATAGAATTAGATTGCAACCTGAAAATCAATTTATGGAACCTATTTATTCTAGAGAAGTAAGTATATTAGGAAAAGTTAAAGGTCTCTATAGAAAAATATATTAATATAATTTTTTAACCAAATAAAAACATCCACCAATTGGTGGATGTTTTTATTTTAGATCTATAAGCCCTTTGTTATAAAGATTATTTAAGGATTTATAGATCCCTAGTTTACAATGTTCATAGGTAAGTCCCCCTTGATAATATGCAAAATAGGGTTCTCTCATGGGGGCATCAGCACTTAGTTCTATAGATGAGCCCTCTATAAAGCCTCCTGCTGCCATAATAACTGGGTCTTCATATCCTGGCATCTCCCATGCTTCTGGAGTCACATGAGAGTCAACTGGGGATGCAGATTGTATCCCCTTACAGAACTCCGATACTCTATCTTCACTTAAAAACTCTATAGCTTGTATTATATCACTTCTATCATCATCTACATCAGGTATTACCTTAAAACCTAAATCACTATAGACCTTGGCAACTAATAGAGCTCCTTTAACAGCTTCAGATACAATATGAGGAGCAAGAAATAATCCTTGTAAGGTAGTTCTTGTCGTCCCAAATGTCAGCCCACAGTCTTTGCCTAGGCCTGGTGCAGTTAATCTATTACTTATCATTTCCACTAAATTTTTTCTTCCTACTATATATCCTCCAGATAATGCTAGTCCTCCTCCAGGATTTTTAATCAGGGAACCAGCCATGATATCTACTCCTACATCAGTAGGCTCTTTAACCTCTAAAAACTCTCCATAACAATTATCAACCATAATAATTACATCTTGATTATATGATTTAATAGCTGAAACAGCTTCTCCTATTTCAGATACTGTCAATGCCCTTCTATCACTATAACCAGTTGAACGTTGTATCATTATAATTTTAGTTTTATCCGTAATAGAATCTTTAGCCTTGTTTATATCTATCTTATTATTTATTAGAGGGATTTCTTTATAACTTATACCATACTCAATTAAGTTTCCCTCCATGTCCCCCTGGATACCTATTACTTTCTGCAATGTATCATAAGGAGTTCCAGTAATAGAAAGTAATTCGTCTCCTGGCCTTAGGATGCCTGATAAGGTTAAGTTTAAGGCATGTGTCCCAGAAGCAATTGTAGGTCTTACTAGAGCATCTTCTACATTAAAAACTCTAGAATAGATCTCTTCTACTTTATCTCTGCCTATATCTCCATATCCATAACCTGTAGTCCAATAAAAATCAGTAGCACTAAGCCTAGATTTGTGCATTGCAGATATTACTTTATATTGGTTAAATTCTTTTACACTATCAATCTTACTAAATTTTTTTAGTATATTTCTTTCACTTTGCTCTACAAATCTTATAATATCTTTGTCAATTCCAAATTGTTTACATAATATATTTATTGTATACTCTTCTACCATAAATTTTATTCACCCTTTTAATAATAAAGCTATTTGTGTTTTAATTTAATTCTATTTTTCTACTAGGAGTTATAATTGATATAGAATGTTTATATATGAGCTGTTGTCCATTGTCAGTTTTTAATATAATAGTAAAATTATCAAATCCTGTAACTAGTCCCTCAATTTTATTGCCATTCGTAAGAAACAAAGTAATCCTTACATTATCTTTTCTAACTCTATTTAGAAAGACATCCTGTAAATTAAGATTTTGTTTCATTTCAATATCTCCTTCCTATTTATATAATGTATTGCAAATATATTCTTTAACAAAAAGATTTAATTCATCAAAATTATTAAATTCATCAATATCAATCCACTTTATTCTTTTATCTCTTCGAAACCAAGTTAGCTGTCGTTTAGCATAATTTCTACTTCCCTGTTTTATTCTATCAATAGCTTGTTCAAGAGTAATATCTCCATAGATATAATCTATTATCTCCTTATATCCAATTCCCTGTAATGAAACAAGATTCTTAGAATATCCCAAGTCTAAAATCTTTCGTACTTCATCTACTAAACCTTGTTCTATCATTATGTCTACTCGCCTATTGATTCTATCATATAATGCTTTTCTATTCATATTAAGACATATCATGCATAGTTGATAATCTTCATTTTTTTTTCTAAAGTTCTTATTATACATAGACATGGTCTTACCAGTCAATTCAAATATCTCCAAAGCTCTTATTATTCTCTTTCTATCATTAATATGAATTTTTTCACTACTTTCATTGTCAACTTTAGATAGGATATTGTGAATGTATTCATTACCATGTATCTCTGCAAGGTTCTCATATTTATTTCTTATCTTTTCATCAGGAGAGATATTTACAAAATTTAATTCATATACTAAAGAATTGATATATAGACCAGTTCCTCCAACTACAATTGGCAGCTTATTTTTTTTGTTTATATCTATAATCAAATCTCTAGCATCTCTTTGATAATTAGAGACAGTATATTCTTCATCAGGATATACTATATCAATGAGATGATGGTCTATACCATTCATCTCTTCCCTTGTTACCTTAGCAGTCCCAATATCCATATATTTATATATCTGCATTGAATCAGCAGATATGATCTCACCATTTAAATCACTGGCCAAATCTACAGATATCTTAGTTTTACCTATTGCAGTTGGTCCAGTAATTACCAATAGTTTTTCTTTCATTTAATCATCCTTTTAGGTTATTCTCAAAAAGTTTTTTTCAATATCCTTTTTTGTCATCTCTATTATAGTAGGTCTGCCATGAGGGCAGGTGAAGGGATTTTCACATTGTCTTAAATCTTCAAACAGTGCCAATATCTCCATATTATCCATACTGTCACCACTCTTTATGGCATTGGTACATGCAATTTTCATTATTTTATCAATTCGAGTAATATAACTATTCTGCATATCTGGTTTTATATTATCTAATATATCTAAAAACAACTCTTTATTTTGAGGATTGCCAAATAATAGTGGAACTCCTCTTAGAGCAATACTATTGGGACCAAATTCTTCTAAATCAAAACCCAGTCTTTTAAATACATCTATATTCTCTAAACATTTACTCATATCTACATTATTTAATTCAATTACTTCAGGAGTTAATAATTGTTGCACAACAATCTTTTCTTCTTCATATTCTTTTTTATATTTCTCATACATTATTCTTTCGTGTGCTGCATGTTGGTCTATAAAGTAGATTTTCTCCTTTTCTCTACTTTCTCCAATTATATAAGTATCAAATACTCTTCCTATAGGGATAGTATCTGATAGTAAATCTTGTTTATTCTGCAATCCTATTTCTTCTTTAGATATACTGTCTTTAGGTTCTGCTTTAATACTATTTACATCCTGAACTGTATCATAGACAGGTTCTTCTATATCCAATTTCCATATATTTGATGAATTATCATATACATCCCCATCTGATTTATCTACAGTAAAGTCCTTTATAATTATATTTTTTGATGGTTTGAATTCATCCATTTCAAATAACTTTGGAATATCTTCTTCTTTACTCTCATCCTTTTCTCTTTCCTTGATATTTAAAGACATCTGAGGAACATATAGTGAAGAAACCAGATTTTTTTCAATTACATTGCTTATAGTTCCAACTACTCTGTCCTTATCTACGAATTTAATTTCTTGTTTTGAAGGATGGATATTTACATCTATTTCCATAGGATCAATATTTATATTGAGGATGAAAGCAGGGAATCTATTTATTGGTATAATTGACTTATATCGATTTTCTATTGCTTTTCCTATGACATGATTGACTATATAGCGTCCATTCATATATAGAAACTGATGGCCTCTATTTCCCCGATATAGATTATTGTTTGATATAAATCCATCTATAGATATATAACTATCCTTATATTTAATAGGAATTAGATTTTTAGAGAAATCCTTACCTAAAACAGAATAAATAGTATCAATCAAATTTCCATTGCCAGGAGTTTGTAGTATAGCTTTATTATCCCTAATAAATTTAAACCCTGCCTGTGGATTTCCTAGGGCTAATTTATTTACCATACTACTGATATAATTTCCTTCTGTAACATCATTTCTTAAAAATTTTTTCCTAACAGGTAAATTATAGAATAGATCATTTACTATCATTGTAGTCCCTTTAGGGCATCCTACTGTATCTATAGAAATAATACCTCCCTCTCTCACAATACCATGCAATCCAGAATTTGCCTCTTTAGTCTTAGTTAATACTTCTACCTTAGCTACACCAGATATACTAGCTAAGGCTTCACCTCTAAAACCTAAAGAAATTATCTTATAAATATCATCTATATCTCTTAGTTTCGAGGTTGAGTGCCTTTCAAAAGCTATTTTTAGATCAGCTTCATCTATACCATCTCCATCATCTGTAACCCTAATAGAGTCCTTACCACCATTAATTATATCTACTATTATGTTCTTTGCATTGGCATCTATGGAGTTTTCAACTAATTCTTTTACAATAGATGAAGGATTTTCAATAACTTCACCTGCTGCTATTTTTTGAATTGTTAAATTATCTAACATTCTAATTTTTGACATTTCTATTTCTCCTTAAGCTCTATTGCATCTTCAACAAGGTTATTCAAAGTCATCAAGGCATCTATGGGAGTTAATGAATCTATATCAATATTTATAATTTTGTCAATAAAATGATCTTTTTTATGATCTAAAAGGCTCATTTGTCTTTGGCTATTCTTTGGTGGAGAATTAATATCTATTGAATGAGAACCCTCTATAATAGATAGTATTTCATTTGCCCTATTGATAATCCTAAGATCTATTCCAGCTAGCCTTGCTACTTGTATTCCATAGCTTTTATTTGTACTTCCATCGACAATTTTTCTTAGGAATATTATATCATTTCCTCTTTCTTCTGCAGTTATGGTCATATTTTTCACTTCTTTAAAATTATCTGAAAGCTGAGTTAACTCATGATAATGAGTAGCAAATAATGTCTTAGCTTTTATATTTTTAGCTATATATTCTACTACTGCCCAAGCTATACTAAGTCCATCATAGGTACTAGTCCCTCTACCCACTTCATCTAATATTATTAGACTATTATCAGTTGCTTCACGTATAATATTTGACACTTCATTCATTTCAACCATAAATGTACTTTCACCTTGAGATAGATTGTCTGATGCTCCTATGCGTGTAAATATTCTATCTACTATGCTAATATCAGCACTCTTAGCAGGAACAAAAGATCCGATTTGAGCTAATAATGTTATAATGGCTACTTGCCTCATATACGTAGATTTACCTGCCATATTAGGACCTGTTATTATGTGAATCATGTTATTATTTTTATCAATATATGTGTCATTAGGTACAAACAAATTGTCCTTTATCATAGTTTCAACAACTGGATGTCGTCCTTCTTTAATAGTTGTATAGCCTTCATAATTTAAACTAGGTCTTGTATAATTGTTGGTATGAGCAAGTTTTGCAAAAGATACGATTACATCTATAGTAGCAACCATCTTACTGACATGTTGTATTCTCTTAATCTCATTTTTTATACTATTTCTTATGAATTGAAATATTTCATATTCTAACTCTATTGTCTTTTCTTCAGCACCTAGTATCTTTGATTCCATAGATTTTAATTCTTCCGTATAATACCTTTCCGAATTTGTAAGAGTTTGTTTTCTTATAAAATAATCTGGAACCATTGAAATATTAGCTTTTGTTACTTCAATAAAATATCCGGCGACTTTGTTATACCCAATTTTTAGATTCTTAATACCAGTATTTTGTCTTTCCTTCGTTTCTAGAGATGTTAGCCATTCTTTTCCTTGAATACTAGCATTCTTTATCTCATCTAGTTCTTCATTAAATCCCTGTTTTATCAATCCACCTTCTCTTATAGATAATGGCGGTTCTTCTACAATAGACTTATCTATTAGATTATATATATCCACCAATGTATCTAATGAGTTTCCAATACTATTTATCTCAGCACACTGTGTGGAAGTAAGTAGTGATTTAAACCTAGGCAATACTTGAATGGAATTTTTTAATGCTATAAGCTCTCTCCCATTACAGCTGCCATTTGATATTTTTCCAGATAATCTTTCAATATCATATATATCTCTAAGTATATCAGATATATCATCCATAAATATAATATTCTCATAAAAGTATTCCACCATATTTAAGCGTATGTTTATATCATCTATATCTATAAGAGGCTGCTCTAACCAACTTCTAAGAAGCCTCCCTCCCATTGCAGTAAATGTTTTATCTATAACACCGATCAATGCACCTTTTTTCTTTTTAGAAATTATAGTTTCATGTATTTCTAAATTTGTCCTAGTATTTATATCCATTATCATATAATCTTTAGGTTCATAATAATATAGTTCATTTATATGTTCAAGTGAGTTCTTCTGAGTATTATATAGATATTCTATTAGCTTATTTGTTGATAGTACTGAATATGATCTTCCTTCTAAATTTAACTTCTTTAAGGTATCCACCTTAAAGAATTCCAAAATAGAATTCTCTCCTAAATTATATATATATTCGATATCATCATATATGGTAAAATATGGATCTATCCTATTTTTTATAGTGTTTACATATTTTTCATTTAAGAGAAAATCCTTGTTACAGATAATTTCCGAGGGAAAAACCTTTCCCAACTCATCTATTGCAAATCTATAATTACTTTCAATATCTCCAGAGTACTCAGTAGTATACATCTCCCCTGTAGAATTATCTGCATAGGATAGACCTATGCCAAATCTATCCATATATATGGATACTAAATAATTATTGGCCTTTTCATCTAAGATATTTGTATCAGTAATAGTTCCAGGAGTGACTACCCTTATCACATCCCGTTTAACAATCCCCTTAGCTTTAGATGGATCTTCTAATTGTTCACATACAGCAACCTTATACCCTTTTTCTACAAGTCTAGATATATAGGTATCTGCTACATGATGAGGCACGCCGCACATTGGGGCTTTTTTATCCATTCCACAATCTCTCTGAGTTAAGGTTATCTCTAACTCTCTCGATGCAGTTAAAGCATCTTCAAAAAACATCTCATAAAAGTCACCTAATCTAAAAAATAAAATAGTATCTTTATATTTTTCTTTTATAGACATATACTGTTGCATCATAGGGGTTAATTTATCCAAATTATTCCCTCCCATTTAAACTAAAACACCTTTTAAGGTAAATGTCTTAACACTAGTAATTTTAACATCTACTATTTTCCCAATAAGTTCTTTTCCCCCACTAAAATGAACTAACTTTCCACCTGTAGTACGTCCATCTAACATAGTCTTGTCATTTTTGCTTACATCTTCTACTAAAACCTTCAAGGTATTTCCCAATAACTTCTCATTTTTTTTCAATCCAATTGGATGTAATACATCTAATAATTGTTGAAAACGTTGATGTTTTATTCTATCATCTATCTGTGACTTCATCTTTGCAGCGGGGGTTCCCTCTCTAACAGAATATAAAAATGTAAAAGCTGAATCAAATCCTACTTCTTTTACAAGACTTAATGTATCATTAAAATCTTCCTCTGTTTCTCCAGGAAATCCTACAATAATATCTGTAGTAAGAGTTATATTGGGATTAACTAACTTAACTTTTTTTATTATACTTTCATATTCTTCCCTAGTATAGCCTCTATTCATAAGTTTTAATATTCTATTGCTCCCAGATTGAACAGGTAAGTGTAGATGGTCACAAAGCTTGTCTAATTCAGCATAAGAATTGATAAGTTCATCAGAAATATCTTTTGGATGAGATGTCATAAACCTTATCCTCTCTATACCATCAATATCATTTATATCTTTAAGTAGATCAGAGAAGCTATAATCTATATTAAGTGTCTTTCCATATGAATTTACATTTTGACCTAATAATGTAATCTCTTTATATCCTGTACTTGCCAACCCCTTGATCTCTTCTATTATATTTTGAGGCTCCCTACTTCTTTCCCTACCTCTAGTATAGGGAACTATACAGTAGCTACAAAAGTTATTACATCCATACATTATATTTACAAATGCTTTATATGAATATTTTCTATTAGCATCCACACTTTCATCTATTTCTCTATTTTCCTCAAGTATATCTATAGTCATCTGTTTTGTCTTATTATAATTGCTAATCAACTGTGGTAATTTATGAATATTATTTGTACCAAATATAATATCTACATGTCCATATTTTGAAGTAATTGTATCGATAACTTCTTCTCTTTGCATCATACAACCACAAACGGCAATTATTAGATCTGGTTTGTTTCTCTTCAGTTCTTTTAATTCACCTAATTGACCGTATACTCTATTTTCTGCTGTTTTTCGTACTGCACAAGTATTATATATAATTAGATCACATTCTTCCCTATTATCAGCTAAGATATAACCCATATCTTCTAATATCCATGAGATTTTTTCTGAATCATGTTCATTCATCTGACAACCATAGGTTACAATGAGATACTTTTTTTGTTCAGTAATTCTATCATTTTCTTTTCTCATTTGTTTTCCTCCTAAATAGTTATGCTCAACTTATTATATCAAACATTTTATGATAATAAAAGCATCTATCAACACATGAAAAAGCTAAAACCTTTCTAATCAATATAAAAAAAGACCAAGATTAAACCTGGTCAGATTTATTGTTCATTCATACATTGTTTATTCCACATTTTTGGACCCAAATATTCGTTTAAATATGCCAACCCTTTCATCTCTAAGCTTTCTCAAATCTTCTTTTAGTTTCACGATTTCATATGTCTTTTCCTTTACTTGCATCTTTAATTTTGCATTTTCACAAATCAATACATCTCTTTCCTTTGAGTTAAGTTCACTTCTTAAAGATATGATTTCCTCTCTGAGATCTTCAAGTAGATTTGAAGTGTTGTTATTTTCACTAGAAAGATATTCTGATAACTTTTCGAAGAATCTTTCCTCAATTGCAGAAGATATCTCCATAGCTATATCTGTTAGTTGAAGATCATGCCTATTATTGTCTAAAGGTATTATAGAGCCTTGTCCTTCAGAAGACAATATTTCTTCTGGAGAATTTATTATAAGATTTATTTGCTTATTCCCAAACCCCTTTTCCTTAAGACTTTTAATATAGTTGATTAGTTCAATTTCCTTATAGGTATAGTATCTATGATTTGACTCCTTTCTAGGTATATCTATATTAAACTCCTTTTCATAATACCTAAGAACATGAGGAGCATAGCCTGTAATATCGGCAACTTCAGATATGGTATATTCTTCACTATAATCTAACAAAACCAGTCCCCCTTTTTAATCTCTAATATATAATATTTCTATTAATGAAACTAAAATCCTTCTTTATTAAGAATAAATTTTCATATAAATTATTATATTATTCAACAAATTATGGGATTAAATACTAAGTTTCGTCACATACCATTTCTATAACATATAAATATCCATCTAATTAAAACAACAGTACTATGACCATAATGCATATGGCAATAGTACTATCATTAGCTACCAACTTATTTATTGTCTATTATATCTTGAATAGTTACATTTTCTTCTTCAGAAGTATCTTCTACCTCTACATCAACCTTTTCTTCTTTTGATGTAGGTTCTGGCATATCTACCTCTTTTTTACTTAAACTAATCCTTCTATCTTCATTATTTATATCTATAACCTTTACTTCTATATTGTCACCAACATTTAAGACATCTGATGGTTTATTAACATGTTCTCTTGATATCTGTGACACATGAAGTAAACCATCCACTCCTTCTTTTAGGCGAATAAATGCTCCGAAATCCAATAGATTTACAATTTTTCCTTCTACTATATCACCAATCTGTACATTTTTTCTGAATACCTCCCAAGGCTCCTCTACTGTCTGCTTTAAACCTAAAGATATTCTATTTTTTTCCTTATCAAAGGATAGAATTTGAACTTCCACTCTGTCCCCTGGATTTACAATTTCAGAAGGATGCTTTACTCTATTCCAAGATAGATCAGATATGTGTATCAATCCATCTACTCCTCCTAAGTCGACAAATGCGCCAAAATTAGTTAACCTTTGAACAATTCCCTCTACTATAGCCCCTTCTTCTAGGCTACTCCACAGTTTTTCTCTCTTGTTTTCTAGCTCTACTTTTTCAACTTCTTTTCTAGATAAGATAATTCTTCTCTTTTGTTTATCAAAATCCAATATTGAAACCATAAATTCTTGTCCAACAAATTGTTCTAAATTAGTAACATAATTTACTGATACATGAGATGCGGGTATAAACGCATTAACCCCCTGTGCTAAAGCTATTAAGCCCCCTTTTACTACTCTAATAACTTTGGCCTTTATCAATTCTTTAGCTTTAAAGTTTTCCTCTAGTTCTTCCCATCTCTTCATCTCTTCCACTCTTTTAGCAGATAAAACAACATTACCTTCTCCATCATCAACTTTTACCACATATACCTGTATCTTATCGCCTGCTTTAAACATTTCCTTTGGATTGATATCTGGATCATTAGATAATTCATCTTTAGTTATGATACCATCTGACTTATAGTTAATATTTACCATAACTTCATCACTAGTTACAAAGATTACTTCACCATCCAATATTTCTCCCCTATGAATTTTTGTAAATGAATTTTCAATTGCTTCCATCATTTCATTACTATTTAAATTATCCATTGCCTCAACAGCCTCCTTAATTATCCAATCAGGTGTAGATGCACCTGCTGTTATTCCTATTGTATTAAATTTAGATAGTTCTTGTAAAGATATATCTTTAATTGTTTCTATATGAAATACATTTTTGCAATATTTCTTACTTATTTCCACTAACTTCAGAGTATTAGAACTCTTATATCCACCAATGACAACCATAGCATCTACTACAGCTGCTAACTCCTTGGCAGAATTTTGACGATTTTTAGTGGCATTACAAATGGTATTAAAAGTCTTTACTAAATTTCCCTTTAGTTCTACTAATTCTAATAGATTATAAAATCTTTCTTCAGTATTAGTAGTCTGTGAAACTATACATACTTTATCCAACTGAGGTAATTTATAAGCATCTTCAGGGTTGTTTACAATATATGCTTCATTATTACACCAACCATTGATACCTATAACCTCTGGATGATTTGGATCTCCAATTATAACAATATCATATCCATCTTCTTTAAATTTTTCTACCCTTCTATGTATATTCTTTACATAAGGGCATGTGGTGTCAATTAAGTTTATATTAGAATTTTTAAGCTCTTCTTCAATCTGCTTTGGTATACCATGAGATCTAATAATCACATTACCTTCTTTTAACTGAGAAATTTCATCTATAGGCATAAGGCCTTGTGATTTTAATTTATCTACAACTTGAGGATTATGGATTAATGGACCATAGGAAAATAGATTATCTTTCTTCTCCTTGACCTTATCATTGGCAATCTCCATAGCTCTATCTACCCCAAAGCAGAATCCAGCATTTTCAGCAACTATGATTTTCAATCAATAACCTCCCATGTTTTGTAAATTATATATATCATATAAAAGTTCTTTTCCCATATTGGTATAATCTTCCGAACTAGGCTTTCCCTCTATATTTTTTGCATAATCAGTAGGTTTACCAATATATATGTCTAAGGAGCTAAAAGGTCTATAATTGCCATTAATATAGACAGGTAATATGGGAGCTTTAGATTTAGTACTTAAAAGAATAGCACCTGATTTTGCATTATTTAAATCAAATCCCTTTACCCTTGTCCCCTCTGGAAATACACCTAGAACGCCTTCTGACTTCAATATTCTAAGGGCACTTTTTATGGCATTTATATCTGCTCCACTCCTATCAACGGGAAAGCTACCTAATTTAAAGATGAGATTGGACAAAAATTTAGACTTAAAAAGCTCCTTCTTTGCCATCCAATGTATTTGCCTTGGAAAAGCAATAGAGATCAATATGGGATCCCAATTACTAGCATGATTTGAGCATAATATGAGTTTGCCATCCTTGGGAATATTTCTGGCTCCTCGTACTCTTATGCGGAAGAAAATTTTTAATATAACACCTACTATAGATTTTATTATATTATAAAACAACTATTCTTTCCCCCTTAGTACAATAGAAACAATGTACTCTACACATTCAGATATGGTTTTATCTGTGGTATCTAATAAATATGCATCTTTAGCCTTTCTAAGTGGTCCTATCTTTCTATTACTATCTATATCGTCTCTCTTTATTATATCAGATATTACATCATCTAAATCTATATTTAAATTTTCTCCATCAACTAATTCTCTATATCTTCTGGAAGCCCTCTCTTCAACAGTAGCAGTCAAAAAAAATTTGTAGTCTGCATTGGGAAGTACCACTGTACCAATATCTCTACCATCCATTACTAGATTTTTCCTAAGAGATATATCCCGTTGCAAATTCACCAATCTGTTTCTAACCTCTCCTATCTTAGCTATTTGAGAAACATTTTGACTAACTATATTCTCTCTTACTTCCTTACTTACATCTATCCCATCTAAAAATATATTATTATCTTTAAAGTCTATTTCTGTTTCATTCAAAACATGAATCACTTTTTCTTCATTTAAGGGATCTATATTGTTCCTTAATATCTTTAGAGTCAATGCCCTATACATTGCTCCAGTATCTATATACTCGATATTTAATATCCTTGAAACCCTTTTAGCTATAGTACTTTTTCCTGCACCTGCAGGCCCATCTATAGCTATTGAATAATATCTATCATCCAATGCAACCTCTCCTAACAAAATAATAACCACTATATAGAATAGCCTTTATAATTAGATATATTAAACCAAGTTCTATAGTTCTTTACCTTCTATCCCTAATTATTATATATTAAATATTATCACTATACAAGGAAATTAATCTAAGATAATAATAAATTTAAAATAGAATAGTTATACATTCATACCCGCCAAATAACCTGTAGAATATGCAATCTGAAGATTAAATCCTCCCGTCAATGCATCTACATCTATAAGTTCGCCTGCAAAATATAAATTTGGAAAAATCTTGGATTCCATAGTAGATGGATTTATCTCTTCAACAGATACTCCTCCAGACGTAATTATGGCCTCTTCAATAGGCCTAAATTTTTTAAAGTGAAAGGGGAGATTTTTGATAGTATATCCAAGTTTTTTTCTATCTTCTTTAGTTATTTGATGAATAATACAATCTGGATTTAATCCTGACAAAGCTATTATGTATGGTATGATTCTCTGTGGTAATAAATCATTCAAGGAATTCTTTAACCATCTATTGGGATTTTTTTGAAAGTCTCTTAAAATCCTATTATCTAATTGTGAAGCATCTAAAGCAGGTTTTAGATCTATTCTAAGCTCTGACTTTTCTAATCCATATCCATTTAAATAACTACTAGTAGTCAAAACAATAGGGCCTGATATTCCATAGTGAGTAAATACCAACTCTCCAAATTCTGTATGTATAAGCTTATTGTCTATATATGCCTTTAGTTCTATATTTTTTAATGATAGTCCTTGAAGCTCTCTAACCCAACTTTCTGTTATCTCCATTGGTACTAGAGATGGTTTAATAGGAATGATCTTATGTCCAAATCTTTGTGCAAATATATATCCATCTCCTGTAGAGCCTGTGGCTGGATATGATTTTCCACCAGTAGCTAGAATAAGCTTGTCAAAGCTCAAGACATTACTTCCAACATCTATTAAGAATTTATTATTTTTAAAATCAATATTAAAAACTTCAGAATTAGGTAAGATTTTAACATTATTTTTCTCTAAAAAAGAAGAAAATGCCTTTATAACATCACTAGATTTATCAGTTTTAGGAAACACTCTATTTCCTCTTTCAACCTTTGTATCTAGATTAAATTCTTTAAGAAGTCTAACTATATCCAGATTGGAAAAGGAATATAGACTACTATATAAAAACTCTCTGTTTTTTGTGATATATTCAAAAAATTCATCTATTGATATTGCATTTGTTATATTGCAACGTCCCTTACCAGTAATAAATAATTTTCTGCCTATTTTATTATTCTTCTCTATCAAGGTAACATCTTTTCCCCTTGATCCAGCTATTCCAGAAGCCAATATTCCTGCAGGTCCTGCACCTATTATACCAATCTTATCTCCCATAATATCCACATCCATATCTCTGATTATTTATTCAAGGCTATCCTCATTATAGATTCCATATTTCTTCCAAATAGACTCTAGGTCCTCAAAATAATTATTTAAGTATTTCTTTTTTTCATTTCCTAAAGCAATTATAAATGAGTTTATGAGACTCATTGGGGCTACTAGAGAATCTACAAAAGATAGCATGTCACTATTTGCAATTAAAGATACGTCTGCTTTATGAGCTGCAGGTGATAAGAAGCTATCAGTTATAGTGATTATAGATGCCCCTCTTTCCTTAGTATATTCTAATATGTCTGTTATCCTCTTTGAATATCTAGGATAGGTAATAACCACTACAACATCTTCTGATGAAATCCTCAATAGTTGCTCAAATATATCATTTGGACCACTACCTACAATCTTCACATTATCAAATAAAAAGTTTAAATAAAAGCCTAAATATCCTGCCAAAAAAGATGAGCTTCTAAGACCAACTATGTAAATCTGTTTTCCCTTTAATATCAAATCTATTGCTTCTTGAAAGGCACTTGGATCTATTTCATTCACTGTCTTTTTAATGTTTTCCATGTCTCTTTCCATTATTTTTGATAATATATTTTCATCATCTTTGTAATTACTTTCAGCTATATTAAGTCTTTGAATAGTGGTCAATTTGTTCTTTATTAACTCTTGGAGATCATTCTGTAACTCCCTATACCCATCAAACCCCAATCTGTTTGCAAATCTTACAACAGTAGATTCACTTACACCTATTACATCTCCTAAGCTTGCAGCAGTCATAAAGGCAGCCTTATCATAGTCATTTACAATATAATTGGCGATTAACTTTTGTCCCTTGCTCAATCTTGGATAGACATCTCTGATTAATTTAAGTAAATCTTGATTTTTCTCCACTGATTGCACCCCTCTCATTTTTATCTCAAAGTAAATGCATTTTCTCTATTACTATACAATCTAATATTATCAAATAGTGTGACTCTATGCAACGCCATTTGAATTTATCTTTTGTATAATATACAATATTGGAGGACTATTCTTTTGGTTTATAAATTTTAGCTCTAGTACGTTAAAATTCTTTTGATTCAATCTAGAGAGTAAATCTTGTATTACCAACTGCTCCTCCATTCCACCTTCATGTCCTGGATATGCTACTATACATATCATTCCATCTCGTTTTAGCAAATTAAGAGATTTTTCAATGCTTATTTTAGTAGTATGTGCCTTAGTCTTTATTGTTTTATCTCCCCTAGGCAGATATCCTAAATTATAGACTATAAAATCTAAAGGTTCCTCTACATATTTATCTACAAATTCATGTCCATCTTTGATCAAAATAAAATTTTTATAATCTAATGTTGATAACAATTTTCTAGTATTTTCTATTGCTGTATTTTGTATATCGAATCCATAGGCCTTCCCAGTTTTTCCTATTAATTTTGACATATACATTATATCATTGCCATTTCCAACAGTACCATCTAACACAATATTTCCTGGTCTTATTCTTTCTTCCATTAAATTATGAACTATTGATATTGCGTTATTAAGTTTATTAATTTTCATATCCTGCTCACCCTATCATAATGACTTTAAGTATTTAATTTCTTCATCATTTAAATATCTCCAATTACCTAACTGCAACCCTCCAAGCTCTATTTCACCAATGCTAATTCTTTTTAATTTTTTTACTGGATGATTGATTCTCTCACACATCTTTTTCACTTGCCGATTTCTTCCTTCACAAATTATAATATCTAATATAGATTCATCTTCGTATCTTCTTAGGATCTTGACATTTGCCTTACTAGTCTTTTTCCCATCTATAATCAATCCAGACTCAAATCTTTCCAACTCATATCTAGTAGGAGTACCTTCTACAGTAGCAATATATCTTTTAGGTACTTGATTGCTCGGATGAGTCAATTTAAAGGTTATTTCACCGTCATTAGTCAATATAAGCAAACCAGTAGTATCTATATCTAGTCGACCTACTGGATATATTCGTTCCCTAACTCCTTCTATTAAATCCGTAACTATCTTTCTATCCTTTTCATCTTTTAATGTTGTAACATATCCAATTGGCTTATTTAGCATAATATATTGTTTTCTACTTTCTAGTTTAATAATCTTTCCATCAACCATGACAGTATCTCTATCTGGGTCTATCTTAGTACCTAATTCACTGACAATCTTGCCATTAACTTTAACTAATCCCTTAGATATGATCTCTTCAGATTTTCTTCTAGATGCCACACCACATTTAGCCATGTATTTCTGTAATCGCATATAAATCCCCTTTCAAATTAAGAACTCACTAGTATATTACGTATTTTATATATAATATAAAACTTTTCAGTATATCTCAGATAATGAATTAGATTATCTTTTCATTATTTTATCTATAATGTTCTTTTTGTGGACATCATGTTTTGCTAATAAATTTTCTGTCCGTATAAGTTTCCCATCTAAATATGTTTCTATATATCCCAATTTCTGTCCTTTTATAATAGGCGCATGTATATTTTCATCTACTACTATATTTGTCTTAATACTTTCTTTTTCCTCTTCCCTAAGTGGATATATTAGAGCATTATCTATAACTAGATCTACATCATTTTTCCCATTTAAAACATTAGCTTTTTTTATAAATTGTCCCTTATCATAGATTAAATAGTGTTTATAATTTTCAAATCCATAATCTAACAATCTATAGTTATCATTAAACCAATTTGGTGCATTTAAACTTACAGCTATTAATCTAAACCCATTTCTATTAGAAGTTGAAACTAAACATCTCCCAGATGCCATTGTATATCCAGTCTTTCCACCATCTCCACCTTCATATTCCCATAGGGTTTTATTTTTATTTATAAAATAATTATTCTTAGGTCTATTGGCAGTATAAGATTTTGTACTAAATATATCTGCAAAAACACTACTTTTAAGTGCTTCTCTAGTAATAATTGCCAAGTCATATGAAGTAGAATAATGATTTACATGATTTAGTCCATGAGGGTTTTCAAAATGAGTGTTTAAAGCATTTATTTCCATAGCCTTATCATTCATCATACTTACAAATCTGTCTTCCGTCTTTCCTATATATCTACTTATTGCAATAGCAGCATCATTTCCAGATTGCAACATAAGTCCATATAAGAGATCCTTTAAACTTATAACCTCATCTTTTTCCAAATATATACTAGACCCCTCTATTCCTATGCTATGTTCATCTATCAATACCTTATCCTCTATACTATTTGTATTTTCTATTGCCACAAGTGCAGTCATAATCTTTGTAGTACTAGCCATTGGCATCTGCCTATATGCATTTTTTTCTGCCAAAACTCTTCCTGAAATTTCATCCATCAATACATAACTCTCACCAGATAGCTGTAAACTATCTGCTAACACAATTTGAATATTTAGACACAAAATACATGCTATTAATATTATCACTTCAATCCCTTTTTTCAAATCAAGACCTCCTAAATAGATTTATCTTATTTTACCAAAAATCAAGAAAAATAATACCAAAAAGTATTATCTTTCCCTATCTTCATGTATTTTGTCTTCTATGTTTTCTAAATCTGGAAGATCATCTAGACTTTCTAAAGAGAATAGTTTTAAAAACTCTGATGTTGTACCATATAGTATTGGTCTACCTGTCCTTTCTAATCTTCCCAATTCCTTTATTAAATTTCTTTCAGTCAAAGTTTCAATAGCTTTGTCACATTTAACCCCTCTGATATACTCTATATCTGATTTTATAACAGGTTGTTTATAAGCAATTATGGAAAGTGTCTCTAAGGCTGCATTAGAAAGATTTCTAGGTGGTTTTTGCTGATGTAATTTTTTAACCCAATCATAGTGTTCTGGTCTAGTTCCAATTTGAAAGGTATCTTCCATCTTAACTATCCTCAATCCTCTTCTATTATAATCAAACTCATCTATCATCTCCTTTAAAATATCTTCCAAATATCTTGTATCCAGTTCTAATATCTGTCCAATATCATCTATACTTAGAGGATCCCCCCAAGTAAATAATAATGATTCTATAATTGCTTTTATCTCTCTCTTATCCATAACTAAATACTCACCTATCTCGCTTGATAATAATCAAATCAGAAAAGTTTTTTTCTTGCTTAATATTAATTATTTTTAATTTGATCAATTCCAATACTGATAAAAAATATGCTACAATTTCACCTCGAGTTGTCTTTATATTTAACAGTTCACTAAAGGAAAATCGAGATTTTTCTTTTAATCTATCAACTATTGTATTTGTGCATTCCCTTACTGTATATTCTTCTTTTTCTATTTCTTGAATATCTATAATCTTTTCTTTAATACCTTTTCTTGAAATAATATTATTAATAGATTTTATTATGGCACTTAAGTCAATATTTTCCATGTCCAATTCTTCCTCATAGACTGATAGATCTTCCTTTGGCTTATAGAATGCCTTAGATTCTATTATTTCGTGTTTTCTCAACTGCTCTGAAGCCTTCCTATATTTTTTATATGCTAATAATCTCAATACTAATTGTTCCCTAGGATCTTCTTCAACTTCTTCCTCATCAGTGGATTCCTTGGGCAATAGCATCTTTGACTTTATCTGTAATAGGGTAGAGGCCATCAGAATAAATTCGCTAGTTATTTCCAGATTGAGTTCTTCCATATTATATATATAATCCATATATTGCTCTGTTATAGTGTTTATTGGTATATCATAGATATCAATTTTTGATTTCTCTATTAGATTTAATAACAAATCCATAGGTCCCTCAAATGAATCTATCATTATTTTGTAATTCATCTTACACTCCCATACTCAATTTAAAATTCTAAAGAGAATCTTAAGAACAATATCTATAATTGGTCCAAGAATTCTATCAATAGAATTTGTAAAGATTAAGATTATCAATATTAAATAAAAATATCTTTCATATTTATAGAAATAAAATTCTAATTTTATAGGTAATAGACTTGCCATGATCTTAGAACCATCTAACGGTGGAAATGGTAATAGATTAAATACTCCTAACATAATATTATACCATAAAGTTATGACTAATAGTTCATATATTAGACTATTCTCAACTATATTAAATTTTAAAAGTAATGCTACTAGAAGTGCTATTACAAAATTAGAAATAGGGCCTGCTAGGGAAACTAATAAAATACCTATCTTTCTATTTTTAAAATTCCTAGGATCTATTGGAACAGGCTTGGCCCATCCAAATTTAAAGATAAGCATAGATAAAAACCCTACAGGGTCTATATGTTTTATTGGGTTTAAGGTCAATCTTCCGGCTGATTTTGCTGTATTGTCACCGAGAAGATATGCCATAAATCCATGAGCTAATTCATGAAATATAATTGCAACGAATAATCCTGGTAAACTATATATATATTCCATCACATTCTCCCCTCTAAAGAATACCTGCTATAATATTATACAACCTCGACAGGTTAATGTCGAGGTTCCTTATCTTATTTATCTATTTAAAATAAAGCTTTTCCATGTCTTTTTAAGGGTTTCTCCTAATTTTGCCTTATCAATAGAGGTTTTAGCTACTAAATTTATTTTATCAACTTCTTTTCCATCCACCAATATTATCAATTCACCTACTACATTACCCATGGCAATAGGTGCATTCAAATAATCTGAATGAGTCATCTTTTTCTCTATATTTGCTTTTTTACCTTTTGGTAATAATATACAGCTATCCCTCTCCAATATGATTTCCAATTTACTTTCTCTTCCTTTTTCAATTGGAATAGTTCCTATTATATCACCTTTCTTACCCATAGTCACTGAATCATAATTGGCAAAACCATAGTCTAACAACTTCTTTGCTTCATTGAATCTAAGCTTAGAGTCTTCTGCACCCATTACAATTGCAATTAATTGCAAATCGCCTCGCTTGGCTGAGGCAGAGATACAATGCTTTGCTTCATTGGTATATCCAGTTTTAATACCATTAGCACCATCATATTCTTTGATCAATCTATTTGTATTAACCATAGTTTGTATACTGGTCTTTGTCTTACCAACTGTTAAATCTTCCATATAGACCGATAGATATTCATGAATTTTATTATGTTTTAATAGTTCTCTAGACATGATGGCAATGTCATATGCTGTACTATAGTGATTCTCTCCAGGCAATCCACTAGCATTTACAAAATTTGTATTTACCATCCCTAATTCTTTACTTTTCTGATTCATAAGTTTGGCAAATGCATCTTCAGATCCTGCAATATGTTCAGATAAAGCTACAGCAGCATCATTAGCCGATCTCACAGAAATAGCCTTTATCAAATTATCTACGCTTTGAGTCTCACCTGCATCAAGATATACCTTAGTCCCAATC
Organism: Varibaculum timonense; assembly: GCA_902386935.1. Lineage (GTDB taxonomy): Bacteria > Bacillota > Clostridia > Tissierellales > Tissierellaceae > CABMKH01. Next base: position 1,374,644 of record CABMKH010000005.1, on the reverse strand, counting down.
ATTTTAGATGCATGTTCACTTATGGATACATTGTCATCTATATTTATCTTCCCCTCGTCTAACAATTCCATAGTTATTAATAGTGTCATTATCTTAGTAATACTAGCAGGTGCTAATTTTTCATGCTCATTTATAGCATATATTATTTCCCCAGAGTTATAATCCATTAAAAGGGCAGATTTAGCTGCAATATCTATTTCTCCATAGGCAACCATAGATATAAAAGATAAAGCAATGATTAAAATAATGGATACTATTCTTTTTCTCAACATAATACCTCCAATACTATATTTATCTTTATAGTATCCAATTAAATCTTTAATATGCCTTATAAAATCAATATTTTATTTCTTCTAAAATCAATTTTTGAGATCTTAAATTTTTATCACCTATATCATATATGTCCAATATTCTTTTATAAACTTCCTGACCTTTAACCATGTCATTGGTATGGATGTATACTAGAGTATCTCCTTCTTCAACGAAGTCATCTATTTTTTTATTTAATACCAAACCTGCTGACATATCAATCTTACTATCTAGAGTTTCCCTTCCTGCTCCTAGACTAAGAGCACATTTTCCAATTTTTTCTGCATTCATTGCTCTCACATATCCTGTAGTTGTACTCTTTACCTCTAGTATATAATTTGCCGTAGGAAGTAGTTTAGTATCTTCTATCATAGAGATATCCCCATCTTGATATCTTACCATTTCGAGTAATTTCCTATAGGCACTGCCATTTTCTATGGTTTGTCTAATCATTTCTTTTCCTTCAAGCTCATTAGAAACTTTTTTTGCTAAGACTAATAGCTTTGAACCTAAAACTATACATAGCTCTTCCAAATCAGATGGTCCTTCACCTTTCAATGTTTTTACAGCCTCTTTTACTTCTAGAGCATTTCCTATTGCATTGCCAAGGGGTTGATCCATATTTGTCACTACTGCAAGGGTATTCCTACCATAGTCATTCCCTATTCGAACCATTTCCCTGGCCAAACTCTCTGCCTGTTGGATATTTTTCATAAAAGCTCCGCTTCCAACCTTTACATCTAAGACTATTCCATCAGATTGAATAGCAAGTTTTTTACTCATTATACTACTTGCAATTAGCGATACATTGTCTACAGTAGCAGTTACATCTCTTAAGGCATATAGTTTTTTATCAGCGGGAGTAATATTTGCTGTTTGGCTACATATAGATATATTTATCTTGTTGACAATATCAACAAACTCACTTCTACTTAAATTTACATTAAAGCCTTTGATAGATTCTAATTTATCTAAAGTTCCTCCAGTATGCCCTAATCCTCTTCCAGACATTTTAGCAAAAGGTACTCCGCATGCTGCTATCATAGGTCCAAGTATCAATGTTGTGCTATCTCCCACTCCACCTGTAGAATGCTTATCCACCTTCATCCCTTTGATACTAGATAGATCAACTGTTTCACCAGAATCAATTATTGCCTTTGTTAAATAAAAAGTTTCATCATCAGTCATTTTATTTATAAATATTGCCATCAATAGCGCAGAAATCTGGTAATCTGGAATATTTCCATTGGCATATTCTTGTACAAAGTAGTTTATTTCTTCTTTAGATAATGGATGTCTATCTCGTTTCTTTTCAATGATATCATATATCCTCACTTTATCTCACATCCCTATATACTGTTTATTATTTCTAAAACTAAACTTTCAAAATCTTCTCTAGTCCTTAAAGAAGTTTTCACCACATCATCGTGATTTAATGGCTCATCCAATATACCAGCAGCCATATTGGTTATACAAGAAATACCTAATACATTTATACCTTCATGATTTGCAACAATTACCTCAGGTACAGTTGACATCCCCACAGCATCAGCTCCTAATATAGATGCTAGTTTGACTTCAGCTGGTGTTTCATAAGTTGGACCACTAAACCACATATATACTCCCTCTTTTAATTCTAACCCAAGTTTTGCCCCTGCTGTTTTTGCAATTTTAATGAGATCTTTATTATAAGCATTGGTCATATCTACAAATCTTGGTCCTTTAGAATCTAGATTAGGACCAATTAACGGATTTTCCCCAGAATAGTTAATGTGATCTTTGATAATCATTAAATCACCAGGTTTAAATTCCATATTTACTCCACCAGCTGCATTTGTAACTATAAGATTTTCTATTCCCAAGCCTATCATTACTCTAGTGGGAAATATAACATCTTTAATAGGATATCCCTCATAGAGATGGAATCTTCCTTGCATAGCAATTACAGTCTTTCCACTTAGTTCTCCTACGATCAACCTCCCCTCATGCCCTTCAACTGTTGAAATAGGGAAATTAGGTATTTTCTCATAGGGAATTACTATAGGATTTTGAATCAATTCCCCAAGTCCTCCAAGACCAGACCCCAATACAATACCTAATTTTGGAGCATGTTTTAGGTTTTCTCTTATATATCTAATACTCTCTTCAATCTTATTCAAATAATTCATTTATATACCTCCATCTCTTAATATATCATTTCTATAATTTAAATATGATGCAGTGATAGGTAATTCACTATGTCCTAACATTTCCTGAAGCTGTCTTATATCAACTCCAGCTTCCAGTTTATGTATAGCAAAGGAATGCCTCAAAGTATGAGGAGTTATATTTTTATCTATTCCCATTTTTTTTGAATACTGTCTCAATATTTTCCAAAATCCTTGTCTTGTCAGCCTTCCTCCCTGCAAATTTGTAAATAAAGGATTATCATCTGGAAGCTCCGTCTTATACTTTCTTATGTATTCATATATTCCCTTGGTCTCTGACTTATCAAGAGAGATTGCTCTTAAATTAGATTTTCCCTTTAAGTAAATAAGATTAGAATCCATATTTAAATCCCCTATATTTAGCTCTAACATCTGTGAAACTCTCAGCCCAGTAGAATATATAAGTTGGATCATTGCTCTATCTCTAGATCCTTTAAATGTATTAGTGTTCGGCTGAGATAGTAGTTCGCAAATTTCCTTAACTGACAATATATCAGGAATTCTTTTTTCAATTTTAGATGTCTTTAAATTAAAAGTAGGATCTTCGTCTATATAATTATTATTTAATAGAAATTGATATAGACATTTTAAAGAAGCTAATGAACGTGAAATAGTTGAACTTGCCTTCCCCATATTTTGCAAATACAATAGATACGTAATAATTGTGGTCTTATTTACATCCAGAATGGAATCTATACTCTTGTCCACTAAATATCCATTAAATTGCTCTACATCTCCCATATATGCATCAAAAGTATTTTGAGAAAAATCTTTTTCGTTTTGCATATACCGAATATAATCTTTCATTAAAAATTCAAGCATTTTATTTCTCCTTTATAAAATGTTATTTCAATAGAAACTTTCTATGGTCATCTGTAAAATTTTAGGCGATAGGATTCCTTCTATTATGGATCCAATTATAATTGGTAATAAAAATATCAAAATCATAAAAATGTACTCATTGATATTTATGTTTCTGCTCCAAAGAGGATTCTTTATATATGAGACTCTCATATTATATGACATGGACATACTCACTGCTCCGATGCCAATTAATCCTCCTATTATGAAAATATTTTGCGGATAAATACCTATTAGTGAAGATAGAAATCCTCTTACTCCATAGCTTTCCACCAAAAATGCAACAGTAATACCTATAAAGAGACCTTTTAAGCTTATTAAAAATGGTATCAAAAAAAATCCAAAGTTTAATAATCCTAATACAGTGATCATTAGAATTAATAAAATATTATTAAATATGGATGTCTTAACCATTGAAAAACTCACATATTCTCCCATATATATATCCTTTAAAAATGGATGAGAAAGTCTTATAAAGACCATTCTCACTGTATGGCTTATCTTCTGTATGACCAATGGTCCTATTATAATGCCAAAGACAAAGAACAATACTAGGATAAAATAGAAAATAAAATAATTCTGAAAATGTTTTTTCAATGAAATAATTATTTGTCTGTATAACAAAGTCTAATCCTCCTTTGTAAACAAGCCTTTTTAAAAATACTATGCTAGAAAGATAGACTTTATTCTATTTATTTTCTATTTTTAATATACTCTAAAGCAAAGTATATACCTATTATAGTCTTGCTATCTACGATTTCTCCACGTTCTATCATGGTTTTTAGATCCTCAATTGGCACTTCAACTTTACTGATAAATTCACCTGGCTCAGGTTCTGCTCCTACATCTACCAACTCTTGGCCTAAAAACATATGAATACTTTCATTACAGTATCCTGGAGATGTATAAAATTCCCATAAATACATTAGATTTTTAGCTTCATATCCGGTTTCTTCTCTCAACTCTCTAATGGCAGTTTCTCTAGGCTCTTCATTCAATTCTAATTTTCCTGCTGGAATTTCATACAAGAAGTCCTCAACTGCTTTTCTATATTGTTTAACTAAAACTAGAGAGTTATCATCGGTAATAGCTATGATTGCAGCACCACCGGGATGTTCAATTATTTCTCTTTTTGAGTATTTCTTATCTGGCAGCTCTACAGTATCCACTCTTAAATTCAGTATTTTACCTTCATATACCTTATCTGACTTCATGGTCTTTTCTTCATAAACCATATACACACCTCCCTAAATTTATTTATATATCATAATTTCTAAGTGAGATAATAATTATATTATACCATAAGAGAGAAATAAAAGTTAACATCTCCTACAATAGAATGATGTCAACTTTTATATATTATTTATATATTATACCATAGATTGGCTTTCTAATCTAAGTTTATCAGCTATTAGTGCAATAAATTCAGAATTAGTAGGTTTACCCTTATTATCATTTATAGTGTAGCCAAATATTTTGTCAAGGGTTTCCACCTTTCCCCTATTCCACGCAACTTCTATTGCGTGTCTAATAGCTCTTTCAACTCTACTAGAAGTTGTACCAAATTTATTAGCTACAGCTGGATATAGTTCTTTTGTTACTGCTCCCAAATAATCCATGTCTTCCACTACTATTGTAATAGCTTCTCTTAAATAGGCATAGCCTTTTATATGGGCTGGAACTCCTATTTCCTGTATTATCTTTGTGATCCTAGTCTCAAGATCTCTTTCCTTTTCTCTAAGTTCACCTCCATCTACATATACTTTTTCTGCTGTTTCAGAATTGTCTTCATATGTGAATACCATATCTGAAACTTGTCTTAATCTACTTAAGAATATGTTGAAATCAAAAGGTTTAACCATATAATAATCTGCTCCTAAATCTATAGCATTTTTAGTTATTTTATCCTGTCCTACTGCAGATAAAACAACTATCTTCGGTCTATACTCACTAGCATCTTCACTTAGTTTTTCCAATACCCCGAGTCCATCTAGATGAGGCATTATAATATCTAGTATCAATACATCTGGTCTCTTTTCTTTAACTAATTCCAATGTCTCAATCCCATTTTTAGCCATTCCAATTACTTCAAAATCTTTTTGAGTAGAAATAAATTTTGAAAGAATTTGACAAAATTCCTTATTATCATCTGCTACAACAACTCTTGTTTTTTCCAAAAAATCTCCCCCTATTAAATTAATTTTACCCCTATTAGTTTAATTCGACATTAAAGAGAAAAATCCTTCTTTAATTTATCTTTTTTTAAAAAAAGAAGATAAGTCCTAAAACTTATCTTCTTGATTTAACATCCACTCAATATATAATCCATAACCTTTAGTTGGATCATTGACAAAGACATGAGTTACTGCTCCTACAATTCGGCCATCTTGAATTATTGGACTACCACTCATACCTTGAACTATTCCCCCAGTTTTTTCTAATAGTTTTGAATCTGTTATCTTTATCACCATGCTCTTTTGTCCTTGTATATTTTGTGTTTCTGTTTTTAGGATTTCTATCTCGAATTCTTCAACAATATTATTATCTAGTGTAGATAATATAACCGCTTTCCCTTCTTTAACCTCTTCTTTAAAAGCAATAGACATTGGCTTTATATCTTTATCGCTCCAAGTTTTATTTCTTGAATATCCATATATTCCATATTCATTATTTACTTTTATGTCTCCAAGTATTTCATCTGTTTTGTAAAATACTCCTTTTATTTCTCCAGGTGTTCCTCTTTTACCTTGTTGAATATCAGCTACTTTAGCATTCATTATTAATCCATCTTCAACTGTTAACAATTCTTGAGTATCTACATCAGTAATCCCGTGGCCTAAGGCTGCAAATTTTGAATTTTCAGGGTTGTGATATGTTAAAGTTCCTATTCCTGTAGTCTTGTCTCGAACCCAAATTCCTAGTCTATAAGAGTTATCTACTAGAGTTTTAACAGGAGTTGCAACAGTAGTAAATTCTTCTTTGTTTCTCAATATAGTAATCTTAACTTCCTTATCCTTAGTTTTATTTAATATATCGACTACTTGTTCTGCACTAAGAATCTTTTCATTATTAATCTCTACAATACTATCACCAATTTTTAATCCTGCATCTTTTGCTGGATTTTTTCTCTTTCCTTTTATATCTATTACATCAGTTATAGCTACTACTAGTACTCCTCTTGTATTAAGCCTAACTCCTATGGTATTTCCTCCAGGAATTAATTCAGGTCTATCTATTACATTTACTTTATAATTCTTAACTGGAATTCCTAATATACTCAATTTAATCTGAGTTTCTCCAACATCTAATCCATTTAAATTATAAGATCTCTTTAGATATCCTTGCCCTTCATTGTATATGGTTTGAACTATATCTTCTTTTTCATAGTCTAGATAAAAAGGAAAGGATACATCTAATTTTCTATTTTCGCCTTTTATAATTTTAAAATCTGAAGGATAAAATAAAATTTGATTAAATTTTGTAAAATATGCTGATGTCAAATATATTATCAATACTAAAAATATACTAATTTTCTTATTTAATTTTAATTTATCCAATTAATCACTCTCCCTTTATTTTTGCAACTCACCTCCTATTTTTATTTACACATATAATTTAGCCTTTTTAGAGAGAATTATTCTGATAAAAAAATAATTAAATTGTCATTAATATATGGATTGTATAAAAAATGGAACATCTTGAAATATATTTCAAGATGTTCCATTTTTTATTTTTTGTGACATATTAATCATTTCCCTAGCATGATCTAATGTTGTATTCGTAACATCTACTCCTCCTAGTAATCTAGCCATCTCTTTGATTTTCTCATCATAAGAAAGTTTTTTTATAGTAGTTACTGTCTTACCATTATTTGTCTTTTTTGTTATAAGATAATGACTATCTGCCAAGGCAGCTATTTGTGGTAGATGTGTAATTGCTATGATTTGACGCTCCTTAGAGATCTCAGAGATTTTTTCCCCAACTATTTGAGCAGTTCTTCCGCTAATCCCAGTATCTATTTCATCAAATATCATAGTTGTAATCCCATCATATTTTGCCAATATGCTCTTAAAACCAAGCATTATCCGAGACATTTCACCACCTGATACTATTTTAGAAACAGGCTTTGGTTCCTCTCCTAAATTTGTAGATATAAGAAATTCTATTTGATCAATTCCATCTGAACTGATTTCTTCTTTCTCTTTAAAATCAACTTTAAATAATACATCTTTCATATTTAATTCTAACAATTCTTTAGATATCTTTTTTTCTAAACTTATGGCAATTTGTTGCCTTCTAAAGCTCAAATCCTTAGAAAGATTATATATATTTTTTTCCAATTTATCTATCTTTTCATCTAATACTTTTATTTCCTTTTTATGATTTAAAATCTCTTCTAGTTCTAATTCTATATTTTTTTTAAATTCTAATATATTTTCAATAGAGTTTCCGTATTTTTTTTTCAAACTATTTATCATATTCAGTCTGTCTTCCAAAAAATTAAGTCTACTTTCATCAATATCTATTTTATCTACATAGTCATTTAATCCATTGTTTATATCTTGAAGTTCAAAGTTTATTTCTTTTAACTTGTTTAAATATATTGATAATTCACTATCAAATCTTACTAGATTATTCAATATGGATACATCTTTATTTATAAGATCTATTATAGATACTTCACCAAAATCTAAACTATTAAATGATTGACTTATCTGCCCAATTCCATTGATTATATCCTGTATATTACTGAGTTTACTAAACTCTTCTTCTATTTTATCATCTTCTTCTTTTAAATTTGCACTATTTATTTCTTCAATTTGAAATTTTAAAAGATCTATTTCTCTTTCTCTTTCTCTAGAATCCATATTTATCTTTGATAATCTATCTTTAGCATGAATATATTCTTCATAATATAATTTTATTTCTGCTTTTATCTTTTTAAAAGCACTATCTCCAAACATATCAATTACCTTTTTATGATTTGATATATCCAGAAGTGATTGATGCTCATGTTGAGCAAATATATCTACTAAATCAGCAGTTATTTCCCTCAATATAGTAAGGGTAATAGTTCTACCATTTATTCTAGAAATACTAGGATACATATTAGATATTTCCCTTGATATAATTAAAAGTCCATTTTCCTCTAGATCTATGCCATATTTAGTTAATGTATCTTTCACTCTATGAGAATCCTCAATAAAAAATAAGGCTTGAAGAATTGCTTTATCTTCTCCCGTTCTAATCACATCTTTAGAACCCCTACCACCTAAGACAATTCCCAAGGCTTCAATTATGATTGATTTACCCGAACCAGTTTCTCCAGTCAACAAATTAAGTCCCTCAGTAAAATTGATTTTTAAATCATCTATTATGGCAAAATTTTTAATACTTAATTCTAAAAGCACTAAAATTCCTCCTAAAATCTAAAACTCTATTAAAGTATTATGAGCTTGTTCTACTAAGTTATGTATATCATCCTGTCTATAGATGCTCTTGGCATTATTTATCAAATGAATAAGAAATTCAATATTCCCCTTAGCACCTGTAATCGGAGAGAAAGATAAATTCTTTACACCTAAAGTCAAATTAGTTGACATATCTATAATTTCTTGTAATACTCTTATATGAATATTCCTATCGCGTACTATTCCCTTTTTTCCTACATTGTTTTTACCTGCCTCAAACTGCGGTTTTATCAGGGCTACTATTTCCCCATCTTTCTTAAGCAAAGATTTTGCAACTGGTAAGACCAAACCTAAGGAAATAAAAGACACATCTATTGATATGAAGTCTAGCTTTTCTCCAATATCTTCAGGCCTTACATTTCTAATATTAGTTCTTTCCATGACAATCACTCTTTGGTCATTTCTCAAAGACCAATCTAATTGTCCATATCCTACATCCACTGCGTAGACTTTGATGGCACCTTCTTTAAGCATGCAATCAGTAAATCCTCCTGTAGAAGCACCAATATCCATGGTAATAGTATCTCTTAAATCTATTTTAAATTCATCTATTGCCTTTTCTAACTTTAATCCTCCCCTCCCCACATAGATCAACGGATTATCCTTTACATATATATCAACATCCTCGTCCAACCGCTCTCCCGGCTTATCAATTCGTAAAGTTCCAACATATACAAGCCCTTGCATAATAAGCCTTTTACCCTTTTCCCTAGAATCAACTATCCCTTTTTCATATAATAAAACATCTGCTCTCTTTTTTTTCATAATCTCTTCCTTTAACTATTTATTAAGTTCATTAACGTCCTTTTTTTGAAAATAATTTAATTCCAAAGTTTATCTCTATGAGATTTATAAACTTTGCAATACTAATAACTATTTTTTCATAATATATCAATGCTATAGATTTACCTAAAGCTTTTCCACCTACTGTTAAAGATGCGGTTAAAGCAGTCATTAAGATGCTAAGTAATGTAGCATTGTTCAATTCATGTGCCCTTACAAGCTTATAGACTAAACTAGCACCTATGGCACCAGATATAATACCACTTATATCACCAACTACATCATTGCAAAAGTTAGAAACAGGACCTGCATTTCTAATTAAAGTAATGGCAACCTTCGCTTCGCTTATCTTCTTTGCAGCCATGGAATGAAAGGGTTTTTCCTCTGCCCTTGTCACAGCTATACCTATTATATCAAAGACAATTCCAATTATGATAATGATCAATAAAGTTATAAATGCCAATAGGATATCTAAACGCATAACTAAGCTCTCAGCAATTATGCTAAATATAATGGCCAACAAAAATGTCCATATAGAAATAGCAATAACCCATCTTATATTATATTTTTTAAATAAATTACTATCTCCATTTTTATTCATATATTCCAATTCCTCTCATATATACAAAAAGCTGATAGCCATAGCTATCAGCACCAAAGTGGTGATGAATTAAGTAAATTTTACGGCTTCAGGTCCAGCAGGATTTCCCTATTAAAAGCTGTATGTCACCATAACAGTGGTTTCCCTTTAATTTTAATACTATCCTGTCACCATAGATAGAACTGGATTGCCACTTAGTCCGCACTTTAATCCAAAATTCACCTCATATGAACAGTCTAGGAGTTTTCCTCAACAGCCATTCTATCCCTTAGCCTCTTTTGCAAAATAGGTTTCGATAACAAAATTTAAGAACAACTGGGCCCTATGCACTCTTAAATCGAACTTATCATCCGCCATACTTCACTCAAGGCAGGCTACTCTGCCCCTTACTTAATGCAGGTTTATCACAATATAGGGTAATAATATATTGTGTCTCCACGAAAGCAGGGTCCACGCCTGCATGCCATTGCAGATCGCCCCATCTTTCTTACTCCCTGAGAAGACCCATGACTGGGCGTCACAAGCCTAAACACGGAACTTCATCGATATGCCCTTCGACGGATTTTTAGCCCCGCCTTCAAGAATAGTTGTGCTGACTAGAATACTGTACCACTCTAAGCTATATAAATTATAGCATAATTTTATAATATATTCAATCATGTAGTTATTTTTTTCTACTGGCAAGAGAGCTGGTTAAATTTTCTAAAAAACCTGTATTGGGGCTATCCAAAGACTTCAATAGCTCAATAGCTTTATCTCTATATTCTAGCATATCTCTATATGCCACTTCTCTACTAAAGTAACTCATATATGTGAGTTTATCTATAAGCATATCCTCTTGAGCATCTAATATATCATCTTGTATTTGATAAGCTAGACCCAAATATAGTGCAAAATCCCTTATAATAGAAATTTCTTCTTCATTTGCACCACCTAATATAGCACCCGTTACCGCTGATGCTTGAAATAGTGCAGCAGTTTTGGATTTGTACATATATATAAGTTTTTCTCTATCCATATCCTCATGACCACCAAATAGATCTAAAACTTGACCACCTATCATACCCCTTATTCCAGCATATTTGCTAACTTCATATGTTGCCCTACTCTTTTTTCTATAATCATCTAATGATTTAGATAATTGTACATCTTTCATCATAATTTCAAATGCCATATTTAATAAAGCATCTCCTGTTAGAATTGCCATAGCTTCACCAAATATCTTATGGTTAGTAGGCTTACCTCTTCTGAAATCATCATTATCCATAGCTGGAAGATCATCATGAACTAATGAATAGGTATGTATCATCTCTATAGAAGAAGCAAATGGCAAAATATTATCTATATCATCATCAAAGATTTGAAAAGTCTTTATTGCAATTATAGGTCTAAGTCTCTTACCTCCAGTAAAAAGACTGTATCTAATAGATTCTATTATCTTCTCACAATGTATATAATCCATACTCAAGTATCTTTCTAAATCATTATCTATTATTTCTTTAATTTTTTCCATTTCTCTGTTAATAGCAATCATCTTCTTCCCTTAAAAAATTCTGTTCCACTAAAGAGTCTTTTAATTCTAATAACACCTTTATTTCACCATCCATCTTTGTCAATATATCACTACAATAGTTATACAATTCCATGGCCTTTTTAAACATTGTTATGGACTCATCTAAGGTGTATTTTCTGCTTTCCAACTTCTCCATTATATTTTGAAGTTCTTCTATGGCTTCCTCATAGGACAATTTATTGTGTTCCATGCCTTTCATCCTCCTCTTTAATGTTTATATCTTTTACAACTACATCAATCCAACCATCTCTTAATAAGATTTTTATTTCATCCTCAATTTTCACATCCATAGCAGAACTTATCAATAATCCCTTATCATTCAAAAGTATGCCATTACCCTTCTCTAAAGAGATAATAGGGTTTAATAATTGAAGATTTTTCTCTAGATTGGATAGTTGATTATATTTTTCATACAATATATCTTCCATACTTCTATGGAGTTCTTTAAATATAAGATCTAATTCCTGGGCTTTGTTTCTTACATCATACTCAGGGCTATTATATTGTATACTCTTATATAGCATTTCTAGCTCACTTGAATTTTCTTTTATTAATCTCCTATATTCTCCAATAATATTTCGATACTTACCATCTAAAATTTTTTTAAGACTCATCATATTGGGTACTGCTAATTCTGCCGCTGCAGAAGGGGTAGGAGCTCGAAGATCTGCTACAAAATCTGAAATTGTAAAGTCAGTCTCATGACCTATGGCAGATATAATAGGAGTGGTTAGTTGAAAAATAGTTCTAGCAATTTGTTCATCATTAAAGACAAATAGTTCGTCTATAGAACCTCCACCTCTAGCAAGGATTATAAGATCTATATCTTCTCTTTTGTCTAAATATATGAGACCTTCTATGATGCTAGATACAGCATTTTCTCCCTGCACCAAGGATGGAAATATCAATATATTACAAGGTGGAAATCTTCTCTTGGTAATCGTCACTATATCTCTCACAGCAGCGCCAGTAGAAGATGTAACTAAACCTATTTTTTTAGGAATAGTTGGAATAGGTTTTTTAGACTCTTCAGCAAATAAGCCTTCGAGTTCTAATTTAAGCTTTAATTTTTCAAACTGTCTATATAGTTGACCAACTCCTCTATCAATTATATCCCTTACATATAGTTGATATTCTCCATTTTTTTCATATACAGATATATATCCCTTTACTATAATATTTTGGCCTTCAACTATCTGAACTCCACATCTTTCTGCATAACTTTTAAACATAACACACTTTATCCTACCCATCTCATCTTTTAAAGAAAAATATAGATGTCCACTATGGTGAGGTCTATAATTAGATACCTCACCTTCTACATCTATATTAGATAGGAGCATATCTCCTGCAAATATCTTTTTTATATATGTATTAACTTCAGTAACTCCTAAAGGTTTCATAATTATCCTCCATTAATATCCATCTTTAACTTTTCCTAAATAAGATATACCTATAGCGTTGTCTCTACATAGTTCAGCTGTAGGAAAATATAGTCCAATTCCACACTTTGACAAACTTTCCATAAGAATTTTTCTAATATGGGAATTTGATGCAACTCCACCAGTAAGTAGAACACTTTCTATTCCAAATTCATTCAGCATATTGACTAGAATATTTTTAATTATCTTTGCAATTACATAAAATAGAGAAAAAACTATATCTTCTTCCCTGTAAATATGTGTTTCAATTAAATTAATAAAATAATTTTCTAATCCAGATAGATTTGTCCAAAACTTATCTTTTACATGAATGGGAATATCTATATCTAGTCTATTACCATATCTTGCAACAGCATCCAATTTCTGACCACATGGAAACTCATAGCCTAAATAAACCCCAATTCTATCAATAAGTTGACCAAAACTAATATCCAAACTTCCACCTACTAATTTTATGTTCAAATTATTGCTTAAATCCTTAACCAATAAAAATTCAGTAGTTCCTCCAGATATATGTAAAGAAATAAATTCCTCATCTAAATTTGGCGTCGATATTAAACCAGCTCCTATATGCCCTTCTTGATGACTAAATTGCTTATATCTAGTATCTAGAATCTTTGATAGAATATATCCTTGGTTTTTACCAAATACAAATACAGGCATATAAGACTTTATATTATTTCTAGGTTTTGTACTTACAGATATAGTATCTACCTTAGAAAAATCAATTTCTTTTGACGCCCTATCTATTAATATGGGAAAGTTAGTTAAATGTTGAAAAATTGCTTCTTGCTGTCGTAAACCTTTTCTGCCATTAGGTACCTTTAGAGTTTCTCTCATATCCAACAAGATATTCATATCTTCATCTATGATTCCAATGGAAGTAGTATAGGCACTAGTATCAATGCCCAGACAATATCTATTTCTCATTGTCTAAGCTCCTTACAAATCCACCTAAGACACCATTTATAAATTTAAAAGCATCCTCATTGCTAAATTTTTTAACTATCTCTATAGCTTCATTTATAGAGACTTCAATTGGAATATCCTTCCTATAGAGAATCTCATATATGGCAATTCTTAGCACTGCTAAATCTACTTTTGCTAATCGATATATAGCCCAACCTTCTAAGTTTTCTATAATATGATCATCTATTGATTTTAAATTATCTCTAATACAAGATATTGACTCCCTAACATATTGAGATTCCATTTCATCAAATACAAAATTATTTAAAAATATATTTAAAGATTCATCTGAAAAATCATCATTTAAATCCATTTGAAACAATAACTGCATAGCTCCTTCTCTTGCTTGCTTTCTTCCCATATATATGCCTCCTAGTATCAAATAAAAATGTCAGTTCCTACTATCAAAGGGAATAATTTTTCCCAATTTCTCAAGTATGACTTTTATATCCTCTTTAGTAAATCCTCTCTTTCCAATATGATAACCAACAACAGTGCAAAAAACTATAAAAAATGTCTTTATAAAGCCCATACTCAATACAGATATAGCAATTATGAAACCTAGTAGTCCCCCTAAAAATCCACCTTTATTATTCTTAATCCTTGATATTATCTCATTTAAAATATTTTCAACCAAGATACACACCCACCCCTTAATTATTTGACTCTGTTTTGAGATGTTGTCACATTGGTTATCTCCACTTTTATATCTCTTACACTGGCACCAGTAGATTTTTCTATATGTTCTTTTACTTGTATTTGTAAGTCTTTAGATGTCTCAGGAATACTTATATCATTAGAAGCCTTTCCTTTTAATGAAATATCAATTTGTCCCTCAAAAAATTTAACTTTTGCTTTTATATCATTAATATCTACAAATTTACTTGATACACTATCTATCAAACCTATTATAGTTTCTTCATATATATGAATCTCTCCGTATTCATTTTCTAATACTAAAAATGACTTAGATCCCTTCATATTATCATTCTTAAATATTGATATTAAGTATAAAACATTAAATAAAAATACAATTATCCCTAGTAGAGAATATATATAATTATTTCTCAAAGTCTCTATTAAATACGTTATCTTGTCCATATCAAATGCATATACCAACTTAAAAGGCAGAACCATCACCCATAAAGATACTATTCCTACTATAATAAAATAGATAAATGATATAATTTTATTGAATATCTTCATTTGTAATCTCTCCTTTATGAATTCAAAATTACCCTCTGAGTATACAGAGGGTAAATATGTTATTTAACTCTTGGTTCAATTTCTGTCTTTACATCTTTTTGAATATTCACACCTTGAACATATACATTAACCTCAACTACATTTAGATCGGTCATAGTTTCAATAGAATTTTTAACATTTTTTTGTACCTTATTTCCTATATCAGTGATATTTGAACCATATTCAACTATAATAAAGATATCAATAGCAACATCTTCATCTCCTAATTCTACCTTTACTCCTTTAGATAAATTTTTCATTCCTAATATTTCTGCAATTCCACCTGTAATGCCACCACTCATTCCTGCAACACCAGGAATTTCAGTAGCTGCAACACCAGCTATAATAGCTATTACATCATCAGAAATCTTTACATTTCCATATTCTAAATCATCATTATTTATAATATTCTCCGACATAAATAGACACCTCCAAATACCTCTATGTTTCTATAGCTATTATACCAAAGGAATATACCATTTACAAACATTTCTACTATTTTTTAATAATTTTTATATCATTAGTATTGTATTCTGTTTCCATCTTTACTATTTCCAATATCTTCATCATATCTTGCTCACTTAATTCTTCAACTCCAACCACAACTTTAATATCCTTATCAGTTAAAAATACCAATGCTTCATCAAATCCTTTTGATTTTACTAACCCTTCTATTTGCAATTCCTTTTCAGCAATTTTGCCTATGTTAATTATTTCAGTTTGGGCTTCATTTCTCATCTTATCATCAGTATTTTTATTATTTACAATAGTATCTAATCTCTCCACCAGACCAGCTCTCAACTTATCCCTTGAAAGTCTATATTCAACAAAATAGTTTTTATTACTTCCACTGTGTTCTCTACTAATAGCCTCTTTTATACCTTCATTCCCCATATCTATAACACTAGATACATCAGCATTATCCAATTCAGCATTTACAATTTCTATATCTTTAATATCTTCTTCTAATTTATTACCTTCCATATATTTCTCTTTCTCAGCTATTTCATGCCTTTTATAATCTTTAGATGTCTTTCTTAATGCCTGTTGTGTCAATTGATGGTTTAAATATCCAGTAAAGACTAGTAGTATTAATAGCATACCTATAATAGCCGGTCTCTTTATCTTTAACATACATATCCCCCCTATTTACTTGAAAAAACTTGAATTCTATTTCCTGTAATACCTAAAACAGTTTTTACAGCTTCATATATTGTCTCTAATACAAAACTATCCTCTGCCCCTTCTGCCACTACAATAACCCCTTTTATATTTGGTTTAATCTCTTTTAATATGATAACTTCATTTGATAAATTCACTAGTTGTGCAGTTTCATCTTCTCTAGTGACTTCCCTTTTTCCTCCTTCAGAATCAGTTTCACTGGTAGCTTCTATAACTTTAGTTTTATTGGTAGCTGGAATCTTTTCTAAACTGTCTTCCAATGTTACCATTACATGAACCTCACCAACTCCCTTTAATTTACTAAGTATTACTTCTAATTTTTTTTCCAATATTAAAGAATAGTCTGTTTCTACTAAATCAGTATATTCTCTCTTTTCTTCTTTTATCACTAAAGGGCTCTGTTTTCTATTTGGATTAATCACACTATTTAAAAACATCAATAAGGCAACTGTAAAAATCAGTATCAATAACAGATTGTTTATAAATTTTCTATTATTGCCATTTTGAATATATTTTTTTATATTATTTATTAGTTCTTCCATATTATTTTCTCCCCTTGTTCTCAATAGTTATCTCAATTGAATCTTTCCCTAGATTAAAAACATATGCTAAATCCTCTTTAATCTTTTCCAATAAATATACACTGTCATCAATATCCTCATCCTCTTTTAGCATTATATGACCTATGTCTATACCCTTTACATTTTTAGTTCTATTTCCATTGTGTTTAATAATTATCTCTATAGATCTTATATCTCCATAAACCCCTCCCTTTTCTTCAAAGTCCATATGAATATCTTGAATATAATAACCTATATCTTCACTTAGAATATATTCAATAACGTTTTTCACTTTATCTATATATATATCTTTGACCTGCCTATTGTTTTCATCTATTAACTGTTCCATATATTCAAATGAAGAATCATTCAATTCTTTGTACACTTCAATATCTAGGCTAAAGTTTTCTTTCCGTAATCTAGCAAAAGGAGTAATTATCACAACTATGATCATCAGACCAACTATAAGATCTATATACTTCTTCATACTGCCCTTAGGCATTATTAGATCTATTATGGATATCATAATAAATAAGATAGATAAATCTTGTAACCAAGAATATAAAAAATTCATTACACTCATTAATATCACCTACCTTAGCATCAATAAACTATTACTAGTATCCACTATTATGGTAACAGTTATAAAAAACATTATTCCAATGGAAACCATACTAATCAATAGCAATACCAAGGTCTTAGATATATCAGTGAAAAAATTAGTTATATTGTCAGCAGCAATTGGTTCTATAACAGCTCCTGTTATTAAATATATAAGTAGCATAGTGGTAATCTTAATAAGAGGAACAATTATAATCAGTATTAGAGTTATTAAACCTATTATACCTATGCCATTTTTTAATATAACAGATGAGCCTATTACTGCATCTAGTGCATCAGATAAAAAACCTCCTACTACAGGTAAAAATCTATCAACTGCAAATTTAGCCGTTCTTATAGTTATTCCATCAATCTTAGTAGATAATCCATATATTGTAAGAATTCCTATAAAGATTGTAAAAGCAGCAGATATAATAAATGTTATTATCTGTCTTCCTAGTTCTGATAGTTTGCCAAGCTCCTTTCTTCTAGATAGATTTGACAATATACTTACTACAAAGGAGAAGTATATTAATGGAAATATTATGTTTTTCATCATCAATCCCATAATATTTACGACTCCAAGTATCATAGGATGAAATACTATCCTAGTATTTGGTCCTCCTGTAATAACTAGTAGTGTCAACAATATAGGTAATAGAATTTGCATAAAATCTATCATTCTATCTATGCTAATTTTAATAATCTCCATTAATTCCACAAAATTAGAGATTATCAAAATTGCAACTAAAATATAAGTAAAGTAATTGGCAAATTCCCCTATGCTAGACTCTTCAAAGGCACCCTGTAAGTTGGTTAATATAGCAGATATTATTGTTATAATGAGAATTCTAGATAATAATCCTAAAGATATAGAGAATTCTCTTAAAAAGAGGCTTTTTATTTGATTTGTCAATTTTTTTCCTTCTATTACCTTTTCTCCCTTCATCAATCCTAAGAGCATATCCTTCGTATTGAAGTCCAAAGAAATCTGATTCTCTTTTACTAGATCTTGTATAAACTTATCTATCTGTGTATTATCAATAGATTCCATCTGTCCACTTAGCATATCTTCAATATTAAATGCTTCTCCATTAGCAACTGAAGAAAAAAGTAAAAGATAGAATACTATTAAAATTATCTTTTTCATGGCTTTCATCCTTGAGGCAAAATCTTCATAATCAAATCCATTAAACCTAAAAGTATGGGAATTGCTATGACCATTATACTTACCTTTCCAGCTAGTTCTAATTTCATGGCAATGGAATTTTCTCCTGCATCTCTACATATTTGAGAACCAAACTCCACCAGATATGCTGTCCCTATTATCTTCAAAATTATTGAAAAATAGGTAATCTCCAAATCTGCCTTTAAAGATAGATCCTTCAACACATCTATGGCATAGCTCAAAGGTCCTAAAATCAGAAAAAATATTGCTATAGAAGTTACTATTGTTATATATATTGCAAATTCTGATTTTAAATTTTTTAAAATTACTGTCAATACTGTAGATATTATTCCCAAACCAACTATTCGAAATATATCCATTCTGTTCACCTCAATATAATCTAAATAGCACTTTGACATTATCGAACAATTTACTTACTAAATTCATAACTACTCCCAATACTATTACAACTCCTACTAAGGTCGTAAGATATGCATACTCTTCTTTTCCTGACTTAGCTAAAACTGTATGAATAACTGCTGTTACCATTCCAACACCAGCTATCTTAAATATTAAATCCACATCCATAGTCATCTCTCCTCATATAAATATAATGATAATTCCAATCCCTATTAAAATTCCTAATTTAGGATATAGAGTTTTATTTATGAGTCTCTTTTCTTCAGCTTGAATTCCTAAATTTCTGATCTGATCTATGATAAATATAAAATTATCTCTTTGATCTAATCTATTTGTCTTTCCCAATACCTCTCCTAGAAATAAAAATACTTCAATTTCTTCTCGTTCCAATAAATATCTCTCAGATAATATATCTTCTATTGCTAAAAAACTATGATAAATATCATTTCTCTTTTCTTCCATAAGGTCCATTTCTATTGCTTTAAAGATATATGCAATCTCTCCTTTCCCTTTTCTATATGTATTATCTAATGCTATGGCCAATGTAGTATTTCCAATTATCACTTCACTTTGCAATATTCTTAAACAATATTCTAAATCTAGAAGATTTATAGCCCTTTTGTTGAATATTCCACCATATAAAAATCCTATCATAGATGTAGAAAACAATATGATTAGATAAAACACTCCTCTAACTAGGCCCATTTATGTTTCCCCTCTCCTATTTACTTCTTCAAAAGATTCTCCATCTAATATTTTACTAATTGTACCTACCCCCTGGGATCTATCTAAGATAATGTACCTGCCAAATATCCCCTCATTAATCAGTTCCTTTAAGTAAGCTCTGTCTTTTACATCATATACAGAGTAGCCATGAACCGTTGCTATAAATTTTATGCCTGCTCGTATACCTTCAGCTATGGCTTCTATATCACTTAATCCACCTATTTCATCTACAGCTATAATATCTGGAGACATTGCCCTAACCAACATCATAATTCCATGGGATTTTAGACAAGCATCTAATACATCTGTCCGTATTCCTATATATTTTTGATTTTTCCCTGCATAAGTCCCAGCAATCTCAGATCTTTCATCTACTAATCCAACTTTAAATCCCCTAGACCATTTATTTCCATCACTTAAATTTCTAATTATATCTCTTAGCAAAGTGGTCTTCCCACATTGAGGAGGAGAGATAATCAGAGTATTATGAATAGAATCATATCCCTCAAGTAAGTATTTTATTATATCATCAGATATCCCCATCTTTTCCCTTGCAATTCTTATATTCAAAGATGTTATATCTCTTATCCCCTCTATCCCTAAACCCCTAGAGTCATATATTACTTTCCCACCTATTCCAACTCGGTGTCCACCAGATATGGTTATAAATCCTCTCTTTATCTCTTCTGTAAATGCATATACCGAATGATTTGTTATTAGTTGAAAGGTGTTATTAATATGCTCTTTATTGACTATAAAAGAATCTTTTATATCATTCACCACTTTTCCACTTTTGGATATAAAGTAATCTTGTCCTCTTAGATAGATATTCAAAGGGCAGCCATTTCTCAATCTTATTTCCTCTATATCTTCTTTATATATTTTTGGCATCTTTAAAAGAATAGTTCTAATATCTTCGCTCAAATATTCTAAAACATGATCAAATAATATGCTTTCTTTAAGCACAACATGTCCCTCCCTTATATAAATTCTATGAGATGACAAATTAAATATTACAAAATCAAATAAAAAAATATCCAAAACCATTAATGGTTTTGGATATTTTTTATTTGTTCTCTTCTTTATTCTTCTTCATCACCACAGAAACATTGGCAGTCTTCATCATCACAACAATCATCATAGAAATCAAAATCATCAAGATCGTCATAATCCTCAAAGTCATCCAATTCATCTAGTTCATATAATTCATCTTCTATATCGGACAAATCTTCATCTATAAAGTTTACATATTCTTCTAAATCCATTTGATCTTCAATGACTTCATCCATTACCTTGGCAAAGTCTTCTAAAACATCAATAATATGAAGCAATAACTCTCCTTCTTTTGTACTCTCGTTGACTTTTAAACCGGCTGCTAGTCCTTGCAGATAAGAAACTCTTTGAAACAAGTAATCCATATTTATCCCTCCTGTTTATTTTAAAATATATTTACACCCTTGACATATATTCCCCTGTTCTGGTGTCAATTCTAATTATATCACCATTGTTCACAAATAGGGGAACATTTATGGTAACTCCTGTCTCTACAGTAGCTGGTTTTGTTGCACCAGAAGCGGTATCCCCTTTAACTCCTGGCTCTGTTTCAATAACTTCCAGTTCAACAAAGTTGGCTGGCTGTACCTCAAAAGGCCTTCCCTGATAGAAACGAATAGTAGCATTGTCATTTTCCTTAATATATTTAATTGCTTCTTCTACTGCATCTCTGTCTAAAGGTAATTGCTCATATGTCTCAGTATCCATAAAATAATATAATGTCCCATCATTATATAAGTATTGCATTTCTTTTGTTTCAATATTAGCCTTTGGATACCTTTCTGTAGGATTAAAAGTAACATCCTTAGTTACTCCAGTTAGCACACTTCTTATTTTAGTTCTTACAAAAGCTGCCCCTTTACCTGGCTTAACATGCTGAAAATCTACTACCTGAAATACATCACCATCCATTTCAAAGGTTATACCTTTGCGAAAATCACCTGCTGAAATCATAAATTAACCTCCTATCACTAGCGCATAGTATGCTGTGTTTATCTAATTCTATAGTTATTATATCAATATCTAATATTTCCTACAAGTATAAAGTTAATTATATTATAGGATTATTCCCAATCTAATATTTTTTAATAACATTTATATTTGATTCTATAAAACCTGGTAAGTATGAACCAAAACTATATATTGATTTTCTTAGGTTTTGATTCTTTTCAAACCTTATATCTCCAACAACTTCCCCTTCACTATGTATAATCATACCATTGACTTTAAAGATACTTTCAGAATTTACTATTATGTCTCCACCATTTACGATAATAATTCCCTCATACTCTACATCCTGTTCTATAACAATATCGCCTTCCACATATACAATTCCCTTAAACCTTATAGGTTCATTATTTCCACTTTCACCAAATTGAAGATTGGCTTTATCTATAGTCTTATCTTTGAATATATTTAATGGAACACGATTGTATGGTTTATAGTTTGTAATTATTTCTGAATACATATCTTCCCCATCTTCTCTATAGTTTTTTCTAATAGATTTTTTATCAATCTCAATATTTCCACTTGTATTTATCTTCTCTGTAGAACTTAAAAAATCATAATCAGATATTTCTCTCTCAATTTTTCTTATTAGAGAATAAAACTTTTCAGAATAATTTTCCTTTAGGTTCTCAATTTCCATATTAGACACATAGTTTTTATCCATCTCAAATATTTCATTTATAATTGTTCCATAGGATTTAGAGAATCGTGAAATCTCATTAAATTTAGTTTCCATATCTATTACTATATTTTTTCTATTGTTTATTTCTTCAAAATATACTGTGGCTTTTATAATATGTTTTTTAAGCTCTAGATCATCGCCAAAATCTATACTTTGTCTTGTAATAGTTCCCCTACAATTTTTAATTATCTTAGGTTTAATATACTTATTAAAATTGTCTCTATCATAGATTAGTCTATTTATTTTATCTTGAAGTAGAAGGTAGGATTGTGTTTTATTCTTAGATGCTATAGATATATGATTTTGAAGACTAAGGATATTAAATACAAATAATGTATTTAATAAAACTATTCCTACTACTAGTATAATAAATATTGAAATAAATCCCATCTTATTCATCTCTTCACCTGGTTTTCAGCAGTCCATAGGACATCGTATAAATATAGTTGATCTAAATTCAGTACAATTTTCAGGTTTACTTCCCATTTTTAAAAATAATTCAATCAGTTCATTATCCTCATCTAGAATTATCTTTCCAATATCAAATAGATATTCACATATTTGATTATAACCTGAAAAACTATTGGATTCTGGATACCTGTTTTCCACTCCTTTACAAGATAGTCTAATCAATTCATTATTTTTCTTATAATATGTAATATATCTCACATTATCATTAATCTTAATCATTATGACAAAACCAATATTGTCTGGATATTCAAAATCTAAGTTTTTAATCTTCGAAGAATCTATTATCTTATCTGCAGATAATATTTCACCTCTTATATAATCTATAGCATATCTTCCATTCAATAATATATCATCTATTTCATTATTTTTTTCAATATAATCCATAGAATAGTTTAAAATTGTAAATATGCTGTACAATAATATAGATATAAAGCATAGACTCAAGATAAATTCTATTAATATAAATCCTCTATTACTTCGGGATGCTTCCCTTAAATTCAACACAACTTTCATTCTCCTTCTTAGAATATATTCTAAGTTCTATTTCCAATAGATAGGGATTATCTCCACAACTCACCAATTTACAATCATATCTATCTAAATAATAATCTTCCAAATCTTCAAATGATAATTCATCTCCTTCTTTAAGCCTTCTTAAAATCATCTCACAATAATCATCATGAGAATTTAATCTTTCAAATATATATTCTCCAAGATAGTTTGTTTCTGAATGTATCTTAGTAGATCGATATATTTTTCCCCCTGAAGCTAAAATAGGGAAACACATCAGAACTATAAATCCCATAAGTGATAGGCCTATCAGTATATCCCAAAATATAAACCCTTTTCTATTCATATATTCCCTCCATTCTCTTTATCCAGAGAGAAGGTCACTCTACCAGTAGCAGGTGTCAATGTCACTTTATATTTGTTATTATAGCTATCTCTAAAATATAAAGTATTGCCACCTGTAGTTGTTCCATTAGACTTAAATGTAAAAGATTTCACTAAATTTTTAGGCTCTAATCTCAATCCATACTTAAATATTTTTTTCTTAAATATAGGGCTATTTTCACTTTTTCTTATTTCATATCCATTTTCATCTAGATGAAAGTATACCATATAATCTCGAGATTCTACTATAGCTTTGTTCCTAGCAAATAACAGGTCTTTTCTAAATTCCTCCATCTCCCTCTTTTCTTTAATACTTCTATAGAAGTTTCTGTTAGGATATGCAATAGAAAATATAATAGAAATAAGGGTAAGTACGATTATCATTTCAATTAATGTAAATCCTCCTCTATTCATAATATCAATGTCTCCATTTATATAGATTATAGAACATATAGACTACTTCAGCTTTGGTAATTTTATTATCCATATTGATATAGCTCCTTGACTTTATCTGCTTTTCATACAATATCTTTTCGGATATATGTTTCCATCTAAAATCTACATCATCTAATACCGCAGACATTATACGTTCTATATCATTGTAAGATAATAGCCTACCCTCTTCCATATCTATATAGGCTAAATTGTCTACAAGCTTGTCTCCATATATCCTCTTTATCATATTAACTATCTCTAAATATGTTATATTTCCATTTGGGAAAAACCTGCCCTTCTCATCTGGAGCTATAATTCCTCTTCTTAGAAATGTATTGATCTCGTATCTTGCCCAATGATATGGGGTATCTATAATTGGAGTAAACTTACTATCTATGAGGACACAATATATATTTTTATCTCCCTTTAAAGTTTCAGGATTTATATAAGTAGATATTTTGTCATCTCCTATCTTTGAATTTACATATATCCATTCTCCATTCCATAGTTTATATATACCTCCATCTTCTTTTCCATAGTAGCTAAAGGATAATTCAATGGGTTTATTTGGGTTCAATATGCAGACTTGATCTAAATCTTTTATATTGTAGATTCCAGAAGCTTGGATATATCTAGGGTTATCTATTTTATATAAATCATCATATAATCTTTCAATACTTATAAGTTTACTATCACAATAAGTTCCACTCTTAATATCAATGAATACAATACCATCTCCACTTACCAACTTTCCACCTTCTATGGGAATATTATCAGTTACTACTTTCTTTGAAAGTTCTTCTTTAATTAGATCTCCATAAGTATCTATATATCCATATGTAAAGCCTTCATCATAGCCCGCCAAAAAATAATCTATATATATTTCTGGTCTATTGAATAAATTATACTCTCTATATATTCTAGAATTATCTATTCTGTTGACTCTGTTATTGTCGAATAGATTATGACCGTAATCTTCTTTTGCCAAAATACTTACATCATTTAGTCCCCCTAATCTCCCATGTTCATATGCACTCTTACCCAATTTAGAATTATAGCTAAGATTTGTTTTTCTAAAAGTGTCTGCATATTTATTTTCATATTCTTCTTTGAATCCAAGTAAAAATGCTTTTCTGTATCTTTTAGATTCTCTATCTAGAGAATAAATCCTTACAATCTTATTCTCTGTTGGGAGGCTTCTATTATAATCATTGTACCTATTTTCAAAATAATCCGTTTCCCCTGACATACTCCCATATAGCCCAGCTGCCATTTTACCATCATGAATACCCATTTTAATATCAGTATCAGCTTTCTCTTTTCTTTCCTTCCTCATTACTTCCCTATAACCTCGATTATAGCCATCTTTATATCCAGAATAAAAGTTTTCTAGATAATCTGTATTCTTCTCTTTAAATTTATCTTTATATTTTATAAGTATTTCACTTTGACGTGGTAATATAAATTTAGAAGAAGTTTTATTTTTCTCTTCATCAGCTTTTAGGGCATCTATATAGCCATCAAGATACCCATATATTTCTCCATCCTCTTTGCCCATATCCTGAATATCTTGAGCAATAGAAGGATGTTTACTTGAACATATTAAAATTATAGATAAAATAACCAACACGTATCTTTTCATCATTAAACCTCCACTAGTGTCTTTTAAAAAGCAATACTCTTCCCTCATATATCATATCTGGAGAAGAGATATGATTTAGTTTCTTTAATTCACTAGCATATTCTTTAGTATTATATAGTTTTTCAGATATAGATTCTAATGTATCCCCATGTTGCACCACATAAAAATCATTAAAACTTGAATCAGTATCCTGGAGTTCATCTCTATAGTAGGCTTCCAGTCTGTCTATAAATATTATACCTACATCCTCTGTGCCTTTAGGTGCTTGATAAAATATCTTATCAAGCTTTAAAGGATATGCTTTTGTATCAACATTGAGTTTCAGTTTCATATATGACCAATCATCATATTTTTCCCCTTCCATTACTTCAAAATCTATACTGTCTCCAGATTGTGTCATAAATCTAATCCCAAGTATTCCAGGTAAATCTCCATATGAATATACCCAAATTGAAATATATTCTGGAGGTCTATTTAAAATAATATTTCTTGAAGATAGATCTACATATGCTCTGTTATCATCTTCAAGTGCTAAAATATCGTATTCAAGTCTGAGAGATCCTCCTCCAAACTTGCTAAAGGAAGAAAAAATTGCACTTCCCTTTATCAGAGGTCCAGAAGGTATAAAATCATATTCATCGTCTCTAAATTCATGTAATATCTTCATATCTCTTTGAATTGATTTCTCTGGAATATTCATGGTGTTTTCTTCATATATAGGACTTATATCATCTTCTAATTCCATGTCACTTCTATCTTCCTCATATTCATCATAGGGAATAAATGGATCCTCATGGATATCATGGTCAAAGATATTTAGTATTGGTATAGAAACTTGAGGAGATTTTGTTTGCCCCTCTAATCCATATATTCTTAAATTCATATGTCCATCTAATATATTTTTATCTTTACTGGAAATTAACAGATTATCTATAATTATTTTTTTAGAGCTATTTATAATGGAATTTATTACCCTAGATATTCCACTATATGTGCCATAAAATGGAACTAATATATCTATTCTATAGATATCTAGCTCCCCATATGTTTCTTTTTTTAATTCAGAAAAACTTAAATCTGAAATATGAAATTCTTTATCTTTAATTAAATCACTAAGTACATATAATATCTCAGAATGATTCAATGTGGAAAAATAATCTGATGTTATTCTGTCTTTTTTCCTATTTACCATCTTCAACTCTTTTGTTATACTATCTTCCTTCTTTAATATTTTATTGTAATTTGAAATTTTACTCCTATACTCTAGCTTTACACTTTGTAGTTTTTCAATTTTAGCAGCCTGAGGAAGAAACACTAATTTAAATAATAAGCTGAAAATTATAGTATATACTAGTACTATAATCAATATCTTTTCCCTCTTGCTTAAGACCCTATATCTAATCCCTATGTCTTTAATCTTCTTCACCTACAAACACTTCCTTTGGAGAGATAGTTATATTGAATTTATATTCCATTTCTTCATGGATAATATTGGAGAGAAAAGCCATCCCTATTTCCTCCATATCTTCTAATTTTCCAATAAACTCTACAATGGATATCTGTTCTTGTGATATTCCTTGAAGATAGATTTCTCCCTGATAAAACTCAATAGACTTTAAAAATATTCCATTAGGCATTTTAGAAACTATAGATGATATTATATCTATATCCATGGAATAATTATTATCAATGATATTCTGAAAATCCATTAGCTGATTTAGCCTGTCTTTAGATAAAGTCAATTCCTCTTCCTTTTTTTCTATTAATTCGATTCTCTCAAACACATTATTTATCTTTATCTTTGACTCCATATCATATATATCAGCATATATCTCTTTTAAAATCTTCCTATTGAATCCAATATGAATAATTAAAATAATTAAAATTAATCCTAATAGTAGATTTAAGGATAAGTATGGATTTATTTTAGGCTTTCTCCATGAAATATAGGGTTCAAAAAAATTTATATCTTTCATATGTGTCCACCTCTATTTTTAATTATTCCACCTATAGCATAAGCATATCTACATATATCATAATCGGAATTCAAATTATCTATTGTCCTTAAAACCAATGCTTTTATATTTAATAATTTAGATAAAATATCTTCAATCCCATCAATTTCAGCAAATTCACCATGAACTAAAATTATATCTATCTTATTCTTTGGATTAATGTCAATATAGTATTTAATTATAATATTTATATCTCCAATTATCTTTAAAAACTTTTCCCTTATTACTCTATAATCCCTATACTCCCCCATATCTACACTCATACTATCTATCTTTAAAGCTATTTTAATCTTATTTAATATATCATTCCTAGATAGGTTTACTAGAACATCCTCATCATGGAATAAATGGAAAACTCCTCCCTCTATAAATCGTGTAATTCTCATATGTCCCCTATCTACTAATGTTAGCTCAATTCCTGTATAGGAAAATCCTAGAGAGAGTATTGTCTTATCTTTACATTTATACTTGGAATTTATAATACTTTCCATTCCAAGTAATTTAGAAATAGCATGTCCACATATATCTAGTTTTTTAGGTCTTAAACCTATATCTCTAAACATTTCTAGGTGAGATTTTACAATTCTCTTAGGTATTCCCATAATCATAATATTGTTTTCTTCTATATTTCCTTCTTTAGTCGATTCTGTAGTTATAAATTGAATCACATATTCACTTGGTTCTATAGGTATATAGTCATCTATTTTATATCTTAAAATAGCTTCTGTTTCCCTTATTTTAAGTCTTGGTAGCTTAATTTCTCTCCCAATTATCTCAGATGAATGTATGACACCAACTACATTCCTAGTAGAAATATTATTATTTTCAAATTCTTTTTTCAAAATATATTCCATTTGTTCTATATCCAATATATTGCCATCTCTATATACATCCTCAGGAAGATCTATATGAAAACATTCATATATTTTAGGTATTCCCTTTACATTTCTTCCTTCTATAACCTCAACTCCAGTAGAGCTAAAAGACATTGACAATAATTTTTTATTTACAAAGAAACTCAATTTTTTCTCTCCAATCAAATAATTATGTATACAAGTACTTATATCATCTTGATCAAATACCAATTTAAAATATCTTCTCCATATAATAATACTATATAGAAAGAAATTACGATAAAAGGTCCAAATGGTATAGGATCCTTTCTTGTCTTTATCTTCAAAGATAATAAAATTAGAGCTACTATAGTAGCTAGAATAAATGATAAAAATATATTTACCAATATATACTTGATTCCTAGTATAAATCCAAGGACAGATATTAGAGTTACATCTCCATCTCCCATTCCTCCCTTTGATATTAATATTATAAATAGAAATAATGTACCTGCTAAAACTAGTCCACCTATTCCCTTTAATAATATTAACCCTCTATTGCTATTAGTATATCTAAATAGCTTATAGATTACAGAAATACTAAAGATGAGTAGAATTAGGTTGTCAGGAATTATCATCTTTTTTAAATCAATTAATAGAAGTATGAGTAATATAGATGATATGAAGCCATAGTACATAAAATCAATAGGATAACTATAGTTGTTATATAAAAGAAAAAATAGCAACCCATTTATAACTGGGATAATCAAATAAAAATTTGACTCTCTTTCCCTATAATATCTGTGATTTTTAAATAAGCTTAGATCTTCATCTCCAATATACTTATATATACATTTATTTAAAAATAAACCTGTAATCCATCCTAATATAAATATCTTCACGTATATCCCCCAATATCTTATTGCTCTAAATTTACTTCTCCATCTTCTGTTAGAATAAATTTAAATCTAGCATCTTTTGTCTGATATCTTGCATTATCTTCTAGCTTATTGGTAATTGCTAAAACCACAGCTTCGTCTCCATTTTTACTTAAAGCTCTTTTTCCTCCCTTAATATTGGATATCTTAAAATCCAGTGAATTGGTTCCATTGCTTACCAGAATACTGCCTGATTTCCCATCTAAATCTATCTCATCTGCTACATAGGCTAATTTTATTATGTTTTTTATTACTTCGTTTAATTGATCATCAGCTATTTTCTTTGCAGTATCTGTAAATCCTCCTAATTTTGGCACAGCTACAGATGCCAAAATACCTAATATAGCAATAACTACTACTAATTCAACTAATGTAAATCCTTTCCGTTCAATTTTTCTTTCCTTCTCCTTTTCCACTTTCTATTTCTCTCCTTTATAAAATTAATTGATATTGAATATCTCTTAAACCTAGATTATATCTACCATGTTAAATATTGGTAACACTATAGCAAAGACTATAAAACCTATGAATATTGACATTATAATAAGAAGAATAGGTTCAAGTAATATAGCCAATCTATGTAAAGCTGTCTCTACTTCTAAATCATAATAATCAGCAGTCTTATATAATAGCTCATCTAATGTCCCAGAAACTTCACCTACATTTATCATAGAACTTACCATTGGAGGAAATAATCCTATATCTTCAACTACTTTCGATAAGGACCAACCTTTTTTGATATACTCTTTTCCCTCCATAAGCTTTTCTTCTACATATATATTATCTATTATTCTACTTGTAACTTCTATAGATCTTATCATGGGTATACCTGATGATAATAGTATTGATAAAGTCCTAGTAAGTCTAGATGTAATAATCTTTCTGTTTATTCCTTTCATTGGCGATAATTCAATTTTAAATCTATGTATATGTTTTTTTACTTTATAAAAGTTCCTGAAGTACATAATTATAGATATCATAAATACCAGAATTCCGTAAAAAACATATCTATATTTTGATAAATAATTTCCTAGATTTAATATAAACCTAGTGGTCCACGGTAAAGGCAACTCGCTATATTCAAATATCTCTACGAATATAGGGAATATTACAGTTATTAAAAATGTCAATACAATAATAGATATTACCGTCAGCATAGTAGGATAGATAAGGGAAGATATAATTTTTCTTTCTAAAGCATCTTCTTTCTCAAAGTATATTGACATTGTCTTGAGACTCAAATCTAAATTTCCTGTTATTTCTCCTATCTCCAACATATTTATAAGTATTACTGGAAATATATCCATATGTTTTCCCATAGCTTTAGATAGAGAATCTCCCTTCTGTATATCCATAGATATATGATGAGTTGCTTCCTTCAATCTTTTGTTCTTTGTCTGAGTTCTTAAAACTTTAAGGCATTCTAGTATCTCAACTCCTCCATCTATCATAGAATAAAATTGTCTACAAAATATGGATAAGTCACTCTTCTTAACCCTAGTATTAAAGATGTATATATGGACTCTCTCATTTTTAACTTTTTTTATGGATATTGGAAATAACTTCTTACTTTTAATAATCTCTAATACTTCAAATTCATTCTCTGCATAGAGTACATCTTCTACATATTCACCTGTTTTTGAAATAGCCCTATATCTATAAGTCATTTTATCTCCTCTATATCATATGTTTTCCATTGAACCTTTATTGATCCAATGACAGGAAGCTACTTCTTCTGTAATCAGCTCCCTATTAAGTAATTCAAGTATTTGACTATCCATAGTTTGCATCCCTCTATTCTTTCCAGTTTGAATACAGCTATTTATTTGATGTGTTTTTCCTTCTCGTATTAGATTTCTAATTGCATCTGTAGCCACCATTATTTCATATGCTGCTATTCTACCCTTCCCATCAATTCTAGGAAGAAGCTGTTGAGAAATGATAGCCTGTATCACACCTGATAACTGGATTCGTATTTGATTCTGTTGATGGGATGGAAATGCATCTATTATTCTATCTATACTTTTAGATGCATCTAGTGTATGCAGTGTAGACAAAACTAAATGCCCTGTTTCTGCTGCAGTTAATGCTGTAGATATAGTATCTAAATTTCTCATCTCTCCAAGCAAAATAACATCAGGATCTTGCCTTAAACCTGAGATTAATCCACTTTTAAAGCTATTTGTATCTCTTCCTATTTGTCTCTGGCTTATAATTGATTTTATATTTTTATGTACATATTCTATAGGATCTTCTAAGGTTAGGACATGACAATTTCTCTCCCTATTTATAATATCTATCATGGAAGCTAAAGTCGTGGACTTACCACTTCCAGCTATTCCCGTTACAAGGATTAATCCTCTCTTTAATCTAGTTAATTCCCGAATTATCTTTGGGAATCCTAAGGAATCAGCAGAAGGTACTTGTAGTGGTATTATTCTTATTGTCATTCCATATCCATTATTTTGTTTAAATACACTTATTCTGCCCCTTCCTACTTGGTCATTATGATAGATTGTATCTATTTCTCCATCTATGGATAGTATTTGATTTAAATCTTCATCAAATATATTTTCTAATATACTCTCAAACTCCGATTCCCCAATTATATAATCCTCTAAAAAGACTAATTCTCCATCTATCCTCAATATAATAGGACTTTCAGCTAACAAATGAATATCAGATGCCTTATTTTGTATACCTAAACTCATCAACTGAGATATATTCATCTATATCACTCCAATTCAGCCATAATACCTATCTTAATTATCTCATCAAGAGATGTCCTTCCGCTTAATGCCAAATCTATTCCAGATGAAATCAATGTAGACATCCCTTTTTCTTTTGAATATAATCTTATTTTATCTACTTCAGCTTTTGAACTTATCATTCTTCTCAATTTTTTATCTATATGTATTAATTCATAAATAGCAGTTCTTCCTATATATCCATTATTGCAATCTCCACAACCATTAGCTCTATAGAGTTCTATCTTCTTATCTTTATGTATACCTAATATTTCTCTTTCAATAGAATCAGGAGTATATAACTGTTTACATGAGTCACACAATAATTTGACTAGCCTTTGGGAAATTACACCTATTAATGCTGTAGAAAGAAAATATGGTTCTACTCCCATATCCATCAATCTTATAATAGCAGAGGCTCCATCATTTGTATGTAATGTAGAAAAAATCAAATGTCCTGTTATGGCTGCCCTAGTAGCAATTTTAGCTGTCTCCTCATCTCTAATTTCACCTACCATTATAATATCTGGATCTTGGCGCAATATAGCTCTCAAACCAGATGCAAAGGTTATTCCAGCTTTATTATTTACTTGAACTTGATTTATACCATTCAATTTATATTCTATAGGATCCTCTATTGTGATTATGTTTTTTTCTTCTATATTCAATTCTTTTAATATTGTATATAGCGTAGTAGTTTTTCCACTACCAGCAGGTCCAGTAATTAAGATCATCCCATTGGGATGATCTAATATCTTATCTAATATATTCAAATCACTTTTATTAAATCCCAAATTATATCTATCTAAGTTATTTGAGTATTTATCCAATAATCTTATGACTATCTTTTCACCATATATAATTGGCAAAGAGGAAATTCGCATATCTATTTCTCTACCATCGATTACAGATTCTACTCTACCATCTTGTGGTATTCTACTTTCAGCTATATTCATACCTCCCATTATCTTTATTCTAGTTATCAAGGGAGCTAGGATACTAATGTCCAAATTCATAATTTCTTTTAGATCTCCATCTATCCTAAATCGAATTCGTATTCCCTCAACATTTGGCTCTATATGTATATCAGATGCTCTATATTTAATAGCTTCATATATTATAGATTTAAGGAGTTCAACTACTGATGTTTCAGAAATATTAAATTTTAATTCTTCAATATTCCTTAAAGACTGTATTGATATATCTTTTTTTGAATCTTTACCATAATATTTGTCTATTAAGTTCATAATATCTTTGCTAGATGCCATTATAGGTAGTAAATCCATAGAAATATTTGATTTTATATCATCTATAGCGAAAAAGTTAAAAGGGTCAGAAATCGCAACCATAAGCTTATCTTTTTTCATACCTATAGGAATGATTTGATGTTTTCTTGCCAAGTACTCAGGTATTAAATCTACAATATCTGGACTAATATCATATTCTTGTAAGTTGATTCTATTATTTTCTTTTTCCATTTCCATATTAATCTCCGTTCATAGACTTTTTATTATTAATTTTATCTCTCTATTTACATTATTCAACAAAAGTTTCAAAATTCCTTCTTTTTTTTAAAAGTTTTTATATTTTTTTGTTTTTTAAAGTAAATTATATCATTTATGATAAGATCAATAATGATATATATGGATATTTATTACATTTTACTAAAAATTTAGTTCAAATAAAATTTATTTTATGTGCAAGACTATTTATAGGAGGTGGATATTTTGAAAACTAACAAACTAAAATTCTTAATACCTATTTTAGTTGTCTTTGTTTCCATAGTAGGCTGTACACCAAAAGATACTAGTATGAATGATAGAAATAGAAATTTATCTACTCAAACAAGAATCAACAATACTAGATGGAATACTGGAACAGATAATTTGAATAGGAATTGGGATAATGTAGATCAAAATGGAATGTGGAATGATGTAGGGCAAAACCGTATTTTCAATGATGTAGGGCAAAACGATATGTGGAACAATGGTAGAAACTTTCTAAATTCAGATAACAATTTTACAAATAATTTAAGCAATGGAATGACTCGTCCAAATAATAGGGGAAATCTAACTAATAATGCAAATGATATTGCAAGGAAGATTGCTGATTTACCAGAAGTCAATAGAGCATCTGTAGTTTTAACCAATGATACAGCTCTAGTAGGATGTAGTCTCCGTGGGAATGCACAAGGTACAATGACTAATGCCTTAAGAAATAAAATAGAAAATATAGTTAGAGATTCAACTAATAATACTCAAAACATATCCATAACTACTGATCCTAATCTATATAATAGAATAGAAAAACTTTCAAATAATATAGGAAATGGAAATCCTATTGAAGGCTTTGCAGAAGAAATAAGGGAGCTAATTAGAAATATAACTCCAAATATGAATACAAATAACTTTAGATAGTAAAACAACTCGGGTCCACATTTATGTGATCCGAGTTGTTTTACTTACTCATAGCTCTATTTAATTTTTTTATTGCTCTACTTTCTATTCGAGATACATATGAACGAGAAATCCCCAATGAATTGGCTATCTCTCGTTGTGTCCTAAATTCCCCATCAATTAATCCATATCTTAATTGTATTATCAATTTCTCCCTATCTTTCAAAACATCATCTATACATCTATATAATTTCTTTGTTTGTAATTTTAGGTCAACTTGATTTACAACTTCATCATAATCCGTACCTAAAATGTCAAGAAGACTGATTTCATTTCCTTCTTGATCTGTACCTATAGGTTCTTGAAGAGAATATTCATTCTTAATCTTTTTATTAGATCTTATGGTCATAAGAATTTCATTAGCAATGGTATCACTACGGAAACATTTAATCACAGTAAAAACATATTGAAAGGTAATTCTGATCTATCCACTATAGGATCTCGTATTAAATATTATAGACTACTTAATAATTTTACTCAAGAGGAATTGGCAGATAGATCTGGCTTGGATAGATCTACTATAATAAGATATGAAAATAACTTAGTAGATCATTCTATAGATATTCTAGATAAAATTTGTAAAGTTTTCAAAATAGAACCTTTTACTCTTTATGATGATTATTTAAAATTTATTAGCAGTGACTATGGTAATATAATCAAGAAATTAAGAAATAACTTAGGGGTAACTCAAAAAGAATTTGGGGAGATATTAGGTGTTCACAGAAAAACTGTTGCCAGATGGGAAAAAGAACAATTATATCCAACAAGGGAAAATTACTTTAAATTAGTGAAATTTAAGGCATAGTTTACTATTAACACCTCATTTAAAGACCTTTAAAAGCGATTTATATATAGGCTTGCCTTTTTTAGCATTTGAGAATATTAAAGACCAGGAAATCAATCCTGGTCTAATTTAATGTTGTTCAATTCTAGCACCGCTGCCTCAATCAAAACGTCTAATTCTTGTATAGTTATATCAATCTCTTTAGATTGCAGAAATGATACTACATATTCCTTTTTAAGTTTTCCTTGTCCCTTTTCCTTATAGATTTGTTCAGCAGCACCTACTGCTATTCTAACCCAGAAATAAATATTATCTCTCTGTTCTTTTGTGGTTTTTTGCTTAATAAAAGGAACTATCAAATATGTCAAGATAGCTCCTAAAATAGGTATAATCACTTTTACAATTATATCAATATTCATTTGCTTTCCTCCCTCTTAATCTTTGACAAACTCCATAGTTCTACAGTAGTGAATCCAAACCAAGATACTATTAAAGTAGATGGCTCATTCCCTACCTTTGTAAATACATAAAATATTCCTGTGGTAAAAATAACATTTAGAAGGATTACTAATACTACAATAAACTTAGAGAATCTTCCTTTTTTCTTCTGTTTCTTTTTTAAATTAAATAGTTCTTGTAGATCCTTCTCGGTTAATTTATCCAATTTTATCCACCAACCTTTTCAGGACTATTGCCATTTCCTCTCTAGTAATCGGCTCCTTAGGCCTTTTCCCATCTAGATAGCCTTCCTTTTGTGCCCATGCCCACTCTTTTTCAGCCCATTTTGATGGTTTGTTTTTATCAGCC
The DNA here is from genome assembly GCA_902386935.1 of Varibaculum timonense. Taxonomy (GTDB): domain Bacteria; phylum Bacillota; class Clostridia; order Tissierellales; family Tissierellaceae; genus CABMKH01. Next base: position 1,337,762 of record CABMKH010000005.1, on the reverse strand, counting down.
ACTTTATCAGCTCCCTTCAAAACATTTAATTCAGCTTGTACCATGTTTAAAAATCTTTGCCAACCCATATCTAGTGTCCTATGTGGACAGTATTTTTTGCTAAAATCTTGATGTTTTTTAACCTTGTCGATTCCCCAATTTTTCTCTTTTAATTTACTAGCAATAAACTTTGCTGCTAATTTTTCTGCGTTTATAAATCTTTGTCCGCCAGATTTAGAATAGCAAATTTCAATAGATAATCCTTTTCTATTACCTTTACCGTTTCTGCCATCACGTGCATGAAATGCATTACGATTTTCTGGTATACCTTGTACTATTTCTTTATCATCTATGGCATAATGAAAAGATACTTGATCATCATTTCTTATCATATAAGCAATTTCATTTGCTGCACTTGCATCATTAGCAGTATTATGAACCACGATAAATTCAGCATTCATAACATAAGGGCATTTAATGTTATATTTAGATGGAGATACTAAGTTTTGTGTAACTTTCATCTTCTCACCTCCCTATATTTTGAATGTACCAAATAAAAAATCCTGCAAATGAACCTAAAATAGCAATTACAAGTGCCTTTATCCATCCTGTAAGCTCATCAATTTTTGAGCATAAATTTTTAATGTGAACTCGAAATTCAGCACCATCCTGCTCTATTTTATCAAGTCTTTTCCCATGTTCTTTGAGTAGTTCATCATGTTCAGATACTTTTACTTTTATTACTTCATCATTCATATTCTACCTCCAAAGTTGATAATAAGGGCAATAAAAAAGACTATTTCTAGTCTATTGCCCTTTTTGTGTTATTCTGCTGTATTGACTTTTTCTAATAATTCTTGATATTCATCTACAGTGATTTGATTAAATGTAAAGAATACATTTAACTTATTAGTCATGTCCTCTTTCTCATACTTCCCTGCATTGATTAAATTATTTAATAAATTATACAACATTTTTACATTCCTCCCTCGCTTAATAAGTTTTGATATCGTTGATTTACGATAAAGTCCTGTACTTCAAGTAATTCATCTTTAACCCTGTCTACCTCATGCTTATTAGCACTATTTCTGCTTATATCAGATATTTGTTGTTGTAACAAGTCTAACTCACTAGGTTTTGATACATAGATAACTCTCTTTTGTTTTTCTTCTAAATCATTATATCTAGCAACTATGAAGTATTCCTCATCCTCTTCTACTTCATCTTCTATGATTGTATTATCTTCTATTCTAGCTTTATCAGTCCTCTCTATAGAGAATTCTACACTAGTAGAATAAACATCTCCATATTGGTCTAGTACCTCACCTTTTAACTCATTAAAATTTACATCTACTTTAGTAGGCTTAGGAATATCAGGAATAAATTTCTCTCCCTCTTCTTCACTAATGAAACTATGTTTATCTAGCGTCTTTTCATAGTCTATAGAAGATTTTGCCTGTATATAGGCTAGTTGCAATAACTCTTGTTTAGTTTTATTTTCATCATAAGCTATTTGAGTATATACTACAAAATTATCTTCCTTGAACCCTACTGTTATTATATTGTCTACTACATCATACTTTACTATTTGCATATTACTCCACCTCCCTGAGTACACCATTTATTTTAGTATAGATACCTTCTACCTCTCTTAATTCTCCGTTTATTTTAACCCAACCTTTATCGGAAGTTTTCAGTACTCCATTAATTTTCATTTTCATCTCTGGGAAATGTATAACTTTAACAACGTCAGATGTCCTATACGAACTATACCCATCAACATTGTAACTTCGAACTCTATATCTTACAGTATTCCAATCTTCCTGTGCAGTGTCAGCGTATTCCCTTAAACTTCCACTGTAAACTTGAATCCACGAACCAACATTTATACTTCTTTCTAATCTGTAAGAAGTTGCATCAGCACCTGAACCCCAAGAAATGTTAATATTTTCCCCTTCTTTTACTATTTCAGGTGATACTGTTATACTTGCAGGAGTTGAAGGTGGTGTAGGAATATATTTTTGTAGATATATTTGCCCTTCATAGTACCCACCATCAGGTGTTAAATCAACCTCTTTCGAATTTCCATTCGCACTTATATAGATACCAAGGGTATATTCATAAATTCGCTCAGGTTCGGCTCCGCCATGTTCTTTAAAAATACCTTCTCCTAAAGCTCTATATCTAACCCCTTCAATGACTTGTTCAAGGGGAGCATTCGCCCTATTTCTTCTAAACCCTTCCGACACAAGAGCAGCATAAAGACTATTAAAGGACCCATACACTTGTAGCTGCATTGCCTCATAGCTATACCGGTGAATTGGTTCTTCTAATGATGCAATTGTTTCCCAATATCCCATCTACTCCACCCCCTATTTATACTTAATCCATATCTCCCCATCTTTCATAGAGTTCACATCAGCATCATTAGCAGATAAGATAATATTCCTCACCTGTGCTACTGTATAGCTTGTATTGCTATGAGCTTTTAATATTCCCGTTGCAGTATCACCTGCTCTGTTTAGTTTTTTAGTGAGTTCAGTTGCGTTTGCTTGATTTTTCTGCTTCTCTGCATCAGTATAATCATTAGTAGATAGACCTTTACCCGCCACCTTATCTACTTTATTGTTTACAGTATTTGATAAACTTGTTACCTCTTGATCTGTATAACTCTTAGCAGCACTCAAGGCTGCATTAGCTTTATTCTGTGCAGCACTGGGAGTTTCTGCCCCTACATCATTAGCATTTAAAACCACATCACCAGTCTTATTATTTACACTTGTAACAGGTACTGTAATATTATTTGCCTTATCATATATTTTTTTTAATTCAGTATCTATAATATCCACGTTATCGTTTAAATCTCCCACATTCACTACATCTGATTCATCAGGTTTTTTTAAATTATAGTTAGCAGTATATTTCAATTTTATCACTCTCCTTCATAGACCTTTAATTCGCCCCAAGTCATGCCTTTAGCCTGTCCCCATGTTAGGTCTTTTAAATAACCCCATACTGTATAGGTATATTTAAATGTATAAGCCAAATGAGCGGGTTTAATAGTTTCTAACATATCTATAAAAGCTGCCATATTTCGAGGGATACCTTTTACGCCAATAAATTTAACTATAAAACAATATTCACTAGGATATTCTATTACATCTACTTCACCGCCACTAAAGGCTTCAGCAGTATTCTTTATCATAGCTTTTGTTGTTGTTCCTCTACCACGAAGTTTTGCTTTAATTATTTCTCGTCTTTCTTCATAAGTAAGGCTCATATTAGTTTTTAGTCCTAATTCTTTTTCATAAATAGAAAGTCCCCATGTCGCAGTATCAATAAAAAACTGTTTTTCTAAATCCTCTATATAATAATTCAGGATACAAAATTCTTTGCCAATACTGCCTAATATTCCCATAAATACCTCTGATTTTCTTTCATACCAGGGTAAATATTTCATCAAATCAATATTACATTTATCTATGTCAGGGCCATGCGGACTGCCTTCTTCACCATACCTATACTCACCATATTTATATTGTCCATACATAGCTATACCCCCTTTAAATCAGCCCATGTTAAGGGAGCAGCATTCATATATTCGCTTGGGAGCTTTCCGCCTAATTTTTCAGCATTTTCTGCTATATCCACTTTTCCATTATTGTTTGTGTCATATGTGGATTTTAACATATCACCAAGTCCTGCATCTCCTAGTTCTTCCTGTGTTACATAGTTCTTATCATTTTCTAACTCTGATACTTTCGTTGGTTTAATACTATCTGCATAATTTTTGGCATTAGTTTCAGCCTTATTTGCCTTAGATTGCGCTCCTTCTAGTGTTTCCTTACTATTCCATTCGGCCTTTTCTACGTCTGATGCAAACCTCTTGCTAGACGTATCTACAATCATATCTGCACTATGAGTAGAGGGATGGGTGTATTTATTTGCACCTTTTTCTATTCCTGCTAACTTATTCTTTTCTGTTAGAGTATAGTTTTCATCACTTAGTCCTTTGCCTTCTACTTTGTCCACCTTGTTGGCCAGTTCATTGGTTATCGTTGCAGCAAAATCTGGGTCTTCATTTAATGCCTCTGCAATTTTCCCTAAAGTATTTAGAGCATCAGGAGCTGCATCTATTATTTCCTCTATCTTTTTCAATACTTCAGCCTTAGTAAATACCTCATCTTTATTGTATTTTTTATTTAATTCAGTATCTACATAGGTTTTGTTAGCCTTTATTTCCTTTAATTCTTCTACATCTTCATTTAATTTCTCATCTGTTGTAAAGGCTCTTATAATCTCGTTATCTAGTTTAGTGTCTATCCTTGTTTCTTCTACTGTAGCTCTTTCTATTTCATTCACTATTCCATCTTGCACCAGGTTTACATCCTCTGCCTCTACCTGGTCTCCTGTGCTTTCATATGTGATATAGATTTTTTCACTATTACTAAATGCTTTTAAATGTGTTTTCCATGGTGTTTCTGAAGGTGTAGAAATAAAATAATTCTCAACTTTTTCACCTGTGAGCTTAGGCCCAGTGTAAATATATATAGTTTGGTGATTTACATTGTCATGGTCTAAATATCCTTCCCATTTGCCACTAGCTATGGTTTTTTCCTCTTCTATTACATAGACACCTTCTTGTTTTTTATTTAGCTTTTCCACAAACAACCTATATCACCTCCAGGTCTACATTATTTACTATAGGTATTTCTTCATCTGCCAAGGTTATGTTTTTCATTTCTCCATTTAATTTTAATTCTATATAGTCAAGCACCCCATCTACATTAAATAAAATATTACCTATAGCTGCATAACTTACATAGCTATCTTTAAAGGCTATATCTCTCCTATATTGTTCTAATGCCTTTTTAAACTCATCTTGTACTAACTGTATTCTATAGCCTTCTGCTAGGCTTACTTTTGCAGATACGCCTATATTTTTAGCTACAGCAGATACGACTGTTACTGTTGCACCTACAGGCCTTTCTTCCTCTATATATTGAAATACGTTAGTGATTAAATCCTCTGTAGCTGGATTTTTGTTACTATCAACTACAACCACCTTTACAGTTCCGGGCCCATTCCAAAGGGGGATTACTTTTGCATCTCCAACGCCTGTTACCTCTTTTGTCCAGTTCAAGTAATGATACTTATTTCCTGATGTCGCAGGTGTGCGAATTCTCTCATAATACCTTTCTCTTAATTCTTCGTCACTTTCAGCATCATAGCCATATTCTAATACATCAGTTAATTCTGCCTTTCCCAATCCATCTATATAGTCTACAGGTATTAAATCTCCTACATAACCATTGCCCACCTCTCCAGCTTCTTCACATTCAAGCTTAAATTCGCCATCTTTTATTTTTTCTATAACTGTATAGTGCAAGTCCTCTCCAGTAAATCTACTACCAATTTCTACATTTAAAAAGCTACCATCAGCTTTAGAAAAAACACCTTTCCTTATAGCCTTAGTAGCTTGTCTCCTTTTTATTCCTGTTCTTTGCTCTACAAACATTTCTAATTCTTCGCCCTCAAGGTTATCGGCATTTAGTTTCATGTATAAATAATTTAAATCAATATAGGTTTGTGCCAATTCAGCAGCAGCAGGAGCTAATACATCATATATGATAGATCCTTCTCTTTTATCAAATCGATCAGATACATTCTCTAACATTTTTTCCATGATGCTTTCAAAAGTTCTGTCGCTAAATATCATATATTCACCCCCCTAGAGGTTTCTATATCACCAAATATGGTACGAACTACAAATCTGACATGGACTGTATTTCTTTCAATAGTTTCAAATTTAAAATCAATTACATCTATAATTCTACTATCAACCATTAAAGCTTCTCTAATCCTTCTTTTTAATTCAGAATAAACATATGCCTTATCTTTGCCATACAAATCAGCCAATTCTACTCCATATCCCCAGTCATATATTAGATATTTGTATCTTTCTGTATTCAATATTTTAAAAACAACTTGCTCCATAGCTTCTAACCCATCTTTATAGCCTTTGATTTCCCCAGTTTCAAAATCTAAAGCATATGTCAAAGATGGTTCTTCTACTATCTCTATTTCATCACCAATATTTATATTTTCAATTTTAGGTATCATACACTCACCAACCTATCTAGGACAATATATTTTTGCCCTCCTTGAACTCTTAAAAGTAATACTTTCTCTCCTACCTTTAAACCTTTTTTATGAATATGTTTTTTAGTGCCTTTGTACTCGTGTTTATGGTTATAAGGGCTAGTAAGAGCTTCTTCTGTCATGTCATTAATCTCAACCTCTACTTCACTATCAATAACATTAGAAGTAAGGAGTATCATATTCCCTTTTATATTCATACGCTGTTCTACATTGATTTCTAAGGGAGATACGCTAGTAACAGTACCATAAGCTATGCCCATAGGAGAACTCTGCTCTACTACCTCTATAGCAGCTTGTTTAATTAAATTTGTTAAGCTCACTATATATCACCCCTTAAATCTAGCGTCATCCAATGTTCGTCATTTCGAAATACATGCTTACATTTCTCAACTAGCATATACTGCTTTACGCTTATATCTCCTACATTCTCCAATAAAGTCATTACACTTGTTCCAGCTCTTACTCTAATATCGCCTAAAACTTCCTTTAGCTGTAATGTCCTTTTCTTTTTATTCTTTAGTTTTAATATAGCTTCCGCTTTTGCTTTCATATTAGTTTCTTCATTAACATTCTCAAAATACTGCAATACTCCCCATCTATTTATGTTTACACCATGCCGTAATTCATATTCTTCCGTTTTTCCTAGTTTCTCATTATTTCTACGCAGCTTTATTTTATTATATGTGTCTGTATCTATATCAGTTTTATAGCTATAATTCTGTGCATTATAATCTCCTACAACTAAGTCAGGGATTTTCATTGTCTCAACATCTCGTAAGTTTAACTTCTCGAAATCATCAAATAGTACATACATTTTACCTTTGTTCATTAAGGTTAAATCTAAAGCATCGTAGATGATGTCAAATAGAGTTTTATTATCTTGTATTCTATATGCTATTGTATAACCTGTATCTTCTATAATTCCAGCTTGCAAGTTGAAATCATTAATTATTTTCTTAACCAAATCTGATGCTTTCATATTTTCATAGATATAAGTATCTTTATTTTTCAAATACCTCAATTGGTCATAAGCTGTAACCTTAATAATCTGGTCTTTATCTCTTTCTTTTACAAACACAAATCCAAAGAAAACATCTTTTTCATTTACTCTAAATAAAACAGGATTCCCTTCCTGAAAGTTTATTACATCATCATTTACAACGTTAAAAGTAAGCTTACCAGGCTGACCTATTCTAGCAGTTTCCCAAGTAACATCACCTTCTATAATTGGTAAATATCTTTTTCCATTATTGATAATTGATATTTCATACATAACCTATCACCTTAACCTTAAAACTTGTCCTGGTTTGATTACTTTAGGATTGGATATGTTATTTAGTTTAGTAATTTCATTATATTTACTACCATCATTCAGTTCTCTCTTAGCAATAGCCCATAAAGTGTCTCCTGATTTAACTGTGTACGATTTAGCTGGAGTTTTAGCTGGTCTTTGTTCCTTAATTGTGGCAGTAGCTTTTTCATTCTGAACATTTTGAATTGTAACTACCTGAGTTTTATACTCTTTGTATTGTTTTAATTTAATATCTACATATACATCTCCCACTTCTCCTGCCTTTTCTTCTACAGTGTAATCCTCTAAGGCTACCAACATATTTGTATCAAATAAAGGCTCTCCCCATGTAGATATACGAGATACTATAAATCTTACTGGTTTCTTTTCTGCCTTGTATTTTTCAAACCTTTCAAGGTAAAATTCAGGCATTTTGAACCCATTCGGATACACTGCAAATGGCAATTCTTGTCCAGGTAATAAAATCTTAAAATTAAACTCACTTAGTCCTGGATCTTTTAATATATTTACGTCACCCAAGTTTAATAATTCTACTACTTTATTTTTGTTATTTACTTTTAAAGTCAAGCTAGAAGGAGAAATAGGTAATTGCATTATTTCTCCTTCATAATCAAAATAAAAAGAGTACATTATTCATGCACCCCCTCTGCAGCTATATTAAGCTGTTCAGTTAGTATGTTTTCTATATGCTCTACAATCCCGTCTACATCGGCAGTTTCTTTTACGTCTCCAAATTCTATGCTTATCTGTGGTGCCAATGTAGCTGTAGTGAATCTATTTATTACTTCTTGCTCGGCCAAATCTCTCATCCATTTCAGGTCTTCATTAGATTTATCTACACAATTTTTTATTTTCTTTCCTGTGTCGTTGAGTTTGCCAAGATTATCATTTTGTGCGGCATTCCACATATCTTCCTGATTTCCAAAATTAGCTATAGCATTTTCTATGCTACCTAGTCCAGTTTTAAATCTATCTGGTAGTTGTTTGCCCCAATCATACGCTCCTCTGACTTCTGCTGCATAGTCTTTATATTCCATTCTAGTAGCTTGCCATACATTTTTATCGCTTATAGGTCTATTCTTTCCTAACTTCGCTATAGCATTATCCATAAACTGTACTTGAATCGTACCTATATCAGTATTTAGTACACCATTGATTTTTTCTATTAGCCAATTTAATCCACCTACAATTCCTTTAAACAAGCTATTGAAAAACCCCAATACGTCCATAGCTAGATTGTAAAATAACATTTTAATTGCATAAGTTGGATCTATGAATAAATTTACAAGGAATTCAGCAAAGTTAGCAAATGTATTCCAAACAAAAGCTATTCCGTTGTAGAGAGTAGCCCATAATACTCCAAATACACCACCTATAAAGCCTGTTATTTGATTAGCTGTTACCCCTGCTTGCATTAATATTTTTATAAATATGAGCACTGCACCTGCTGCCACCAAAATAGGCCAATGTGCCACCGTCCAAGCCTTAGCTTGTGCTAATATAGGTGGAATTGTGGCCCATAACTGTGATACCATCTGTACTAAATATATAGTTGCAATAGCTGCCAAAATAGGCTGTATAATATCCCAATTATTAGTTACAGTTTCAGTCAACCATATAACACTATTCACAATCATTGTCACTCCTGCCGCTATCGCCCCAAAGAATTGGTCAGCACTAGCAGATTGTAGCCAACTGTTTATCTTGTCGAAGACCGGCTCTAATCTCATCAAAGCTTCTTCTCCGGCTCTTGCAAGACCTAATTTTACTCTGTCTATTGCTTTATGGAACTTCTGTAATGGATTATCTTGGTATGCCCTTTTTATTTCATCTGTTAATCCTGCAGTATTTAAAGCTTGGTCAAAAGCAGATATAATTCCATCTAACGAACCTTTTTGTACTGCCCTTTTAAGCGGTTCTATTTGCGAATCTGTTAGATGCAAGGTTCTTTGTAATCTTGTAAACTCCCCCCTCATTGCTTCTTGCATAAGATTCTCAGCGCTTCCTAGATTACTAGTTCTCATTGATAATCTGTTTGCTACATCTGTTAACCCCATAAGTTTATCAGTATTCCTTGTTAATTGCATAAAGTTTCTTGTTACATTAGTTAAGTCTTCTATGTCGTTCCTGGTTTCAATTGCATATAATTGCAATCTATTAAAATAATGCTTTCCTATATTTGCATTACCAAAAGCTGCTTGCATTACTGCTACACGCTGATTAAGTTTACCTGCTTCCCCCACGGTATCTTTAATAAGTCTTTGTACTCCTCTAAAACTAATATAAGCTCCTGCAAGTTGCTTAATTCTTTTTGTGAGGTTTCCTGATGTTTCAATGTTATTTTTCATTTGATTGTTTTTTTCTTCTAGCTTTTTACCTGCCTTCTCTACTGCATCAGCCATCTTCATTTCCGCTAATTGTGCATCTAGTAATTTCTTTTCAAGCTTTTCGGTTGCTTCGTGATATCTACCTTTTATCTCAATAGATTTTAAATATTCTTGTTGCAGCCTCTCTACCGTTCTAACTTGATTAGCATATTTTGCCCCCAAAAGCTCTAAGGCTTGCTCTTCTTTGCTTAGGTTTTCAGCAAAATTAGTCCTTTTATTCATTGTCCTTTGTGTTTTTTCTATAGTTTGGTCCATTTTGGCAGCATTCCCAGTTATCCTATTTAAAACATTAGACATATTATCAATCAAATTAATCGAACTTCGTATTCCAGCTATAATAATCACCTACTTTCAGATATAAAAATAGCACCCTTTTCAGGATGCTTAAAACAATGTTTGTACTAAATGCTTATACATAATATCGTTCATCTCGATTAAACTTTCTTTACCATCTTTAAATTTTATTGCTACTAAATAAGCCTTTTTCTTTTTAGCCGAAAGACCTGCCAGCAATCCTGCAGGACCTAAAGCTAGAGAACCTACCATACCTCTTCCTATAGCACTCATTGCTTTAGTTCTATGTTCTTCATCTACAACCTCATATGCCTCAACGGTTTCCTTGCTTATTGGCACACTTTTCCTAAATCCAGTTTTTATAGTTAAATATTTCATTGTAGAGCCAAGAAGTTTATTTTTATAATCCCCTGCTATAACCATGTTTTTAGCCATAGAATACACCTCCTACAACTTATTATATTCATAATACCAAATTATAGGAGGGACTTCCAGCTATTTCTTAATCTTATCTGCTTCCTTCTTCTCATTCTCTACCCTTGTGTCAATAAACGCATATATGGCAGCTCTTTCATACTTGTCTATGGGTTCTAATGGAGATTTTCCCATTAACACTCCAGGTCTAATTTTTAACTTATGAAGGGCATAGTAAGCATAATTAGCATCACTATCCCCTTCTTCTATTAGTTTTTTACTTCTTCAACTAATTCATCCATCCCTACATCGAATCCGTTTACTTCTTGCACTTTTTCAAGTAATTCAGCATATTCTCCACTTGTTAGCATTTTCTTTACTAGCTTATCAGCACCTAATACTCCATAGCTTTCTTGCAACTCTTTGTCTCTTAAATTAGGGAATACTACACATTCTACAATTAACTTTGCCATATATTCTTCATAATTTGTTTCTTGAGTTATTATCCCTTTATTTCTAATCTTTTTAGTGCATGATTTTCTTAAAGCCTCGTCTTCTTCTGCTGTAAGGGCCCTTATCTCCCAATGAATTGGATTCCCTTTTTCATCTACAAACCTATCGGATATAATATGTTTTTCATTCTCTGCTTTTATTGCGTTTTGACTTAAAAATGCGTTTAATCCACTCATTTAATCACCTCTACATATCTCTAAATTTATTAGTTATATCTACATCATTATAGGTAAAGCTAATATCTTCATCCAATGTTTCGGATTCTACGTCTAATTTTGCCATTATTACACTATCAAGGTTTACGCCTTTCAAGATAGTTGTTTGCTGTCCTATGTTGCTTGTAGGATCGTCATTTTCAATTAATATATCGAAATAAGTGTCTTTTCCAGTCTTGATATACTCAAGCATCAATTCCCTGAATTTACTAGTAGCATAATAAACTGTAGCTGTACCAGTACCACTCCATCCACCCGCTTTGTGTTGTGTGCCTGTCCTTCCTAAAACAGGTACTTCTACTTTATTCTTTTCTGCTGTAGCTTCTATGTTTTTAAGATATAACATTTCATGCACTTCTCCATTTATAGTAGCAAATGCTTTACCTAACTTACCACTAATAGCATCTTCTGCTCTCATAAAAGGCATATAATCCTCTCCTTTCTATCTAACCTCAATTGACATATATAATTTTTCCATTGAGTCGGTGGGCTGTACTACTTCATTCACGATTACATCTTGCTTTTGTACTCCTTGAAGTACAACAATATCTTCTTGGTCAAAGTTTTCTATTGCCCTAATATTCAATAACTGCTCATGATAATTAACTAGTTCATTTTTGAACAACTCTCTGCCAGTATCATCATTTGTTACTTTTCCTAGGTAGTAATCGCTGAATATTCTAGCTGTGTCATTTGCTATTTGGTCTAGTACTCGAATTACTCTGTTTGAACTAAAATCCTGATTCTTCTCTGGTGCAAAATTAGTAAATGTATTTATATCTTTCAACACTCTTACATCATTGCCGTCTTGATAAAATGCAAATTCCCCTTTCTGGATAGCTTGTTCAAATTCTCTTTTCTTGAATTTAGTGTTAACCTCATACTCGCCATCATATTTTCTGTTAGTCAATGATTCATTTACATTAGCCCCTGCAGTCTGCCCTGCTACCCAGTAAACTAGTTCAGGATTATTTTTAACACTTATCACACCTTCAAAATCAGCCTTAGTGTAATCGTATAATACAGTAGTTATCTTAACTCCTTCGTCATCTCTTAATCTCTTCGTAAAGCTATCAAACAATGCTTTAGTTACTTCATCTTCTCCAGCATATAAAAGAGTTGTAAAATCTTCTGCCTCTATTTTGTCTAGGAATGAACTATAATTTTCTCCTGTAGCTGTACCATTTTCACCACCAGCCAAAGGCACTCCTGCTGTCGCTTCTAATGTTCCAGCCCCGCTAAATTCCACAAAGTTATTTGCTTGTAATTCTGCTATTGTTTCTACTGTTTGAGTATCTACCTTAATCGTTCCAATATAAGTGATAACATCAAATTTAGTTTCATCATCAATATTGGATTGTACTACTATTTTGATGTCATTTCCTCTAATTCCAGGATACTTCGCAGTTATGGTTAATCCTTCCGTTCCTACTGTTGCAGTTGCTTTCTTCCCTCCAGCTCCATTAATTCTATAGAGCTTAACTAACTTTGCACCTTTGAACACCTCTCTTAAAGGTTTCATTTCTTCATCTGCAAAACTATACCCTAGTATGTTTAAAGCTTCTTTCTGAAATTCTCCAGCATCTATGGTTATAACTTCATCTTCGGGCCCCCAGTTCATTTCTAAAGACAATGCCACTATTCCTCTTTCTCCTAGACTTCCTAATGCCCTAGCCATAGATACAAAGTTGATATATGCGCCTGGCAACACTTTGTTTGGAACTGTAAACGTACCTCCACCTAAAGCCATACTATTTCACCTTCCTTTTTAGATAATCATTGATTATTTTCTCTACTTCTTTTAATGTGTACATTCTGTCATCTTTTAAAATTGCATTAATTAGGTCCTTGTTAGTAAATCTCTTACTTGCAAGGACCTGTGATTTAGTAAATTTATTTTCAGTTTTCTTTTTAGGCTTTTCTTTAGCCATCTTTCAAACCTCCTTGTTGCTCTAAACTCTCCATAACAGGAATAGGCTCTGTTTCCTTGTATAAATGAATTGGATACCTTACAAAGAAATGTAGCACTCCCTCTATAATCTCATGATTCATGTCTAATCCCATAAGTGGCCTTCCTTCTACCTCTATATATTCCATCTTGTCATATAAAATCTCTGCCATTTCTCTCATGTCTGCATTTTTAGTACTACTATTTGGATTAGGAAAATAGTGTATATCGTATAGATGTTCTCTTTTATATCTATTTCCTAGCCCTCTATCTTGATTGGTTCTTAGTTCTTTGACATAAAAACAAGGCTCCTGGAAGTTTTGCTCTATTCCTTCACTGTATATTTTAGTATCCTTATCCCTGAATGAATTTATTTTTCTTAATATCGCTTTTCTAATCTCATCTATCATTTGAAATACTCTCCCAGAAAATCATTTAATTTTTTCTCTAACAATGCAGGTAATTCGTCTTGCATTTCATCCTCTGATATTTTCATGAAAAACTGCCCATCTACCCATCCTCTGGTTCCATCTTTTTTCTCTCTAGTTCTGTGGCCATATTCAACATAGCTCGCATATTCCGTTAAATTGCTTAAGATTATTGTGTATGTTCTGCCTTTTTTGATTACGTCTATATCGTTCAATATATAAGTATATGGATCTACATCTTTTCCACCTGTCCAACCTCTTCTTAAAGTCCCACCCATTTTACCAGAACTAGGCGGGTAATCTCCTACAGGAGTTCGTGCTATCATTTTAGCCAATGCTCTAGCTGCTATTTCCTTTATAGTTTGTTCATTGAATTTCTCTATCTCTTCCTCGGTTAAGCCCTTGACTTTATCAATCCACTCTTTAAGCTCTTTGGTATCCCATATGCCAATAACACTCATGTTGTATCAATCCTTTACTCATGTTGTATCAATCCTTTGTAATACTATTTCTTGGTGAGTATTGTATACGAAAGGTTCTCCACTTCTTTTAAACTCTCTAGTAACTCCATGTTGGGTAATTACTATTTTGGATCCTGCTTTAATTTCTATATCTGGATTAATAAATAGAACTGGTTCATATTTTATTGTATTAGCTATTTGTCCACCATCTGCTGCCGATATAGTTTTCTTTGACAGTTTACAAGGCACGTTTTCATGTACTGGTACTGGCTCTGGGCTAACTATTGTCTCCCCTGTATCTGGGTCCTCTACTTCAATATACTCATATATAGTGCATAACCCTTCATAAGTGCTTTCTATCGCTTTTCTTGCTAGTAAGATATCGGTATTCATCATTACCACCTTAGCTTTCTAAATGGGTCCAGTTGCGCCTTGTAATCCTTTAACAATTCCTTTGATATGTCTATTTTTTTATTAGTTTCAAATGTAGTAGTGGTATCTCCTACTTGAATTGCTTTAATGTCTTTTCCTTCTTTTTCACTTCCAAAGTTTTCAGCACGATATAGTTCCATAGCCATACTGATAACTGTATTATTTAATTCCTCTGGAATTTCTTTTATATTGCAATAGTTTTTTATAGTATCCTCTACTCTTTCTATAGAAAATTCTAATACAAAGTCTTTGTTATTATCTTTAATGCCTAATAATTGCTTTAACTTCTCTAGATTAGTCATTTTATTCACCTTTTATCATTAATTCATACAAAATTTCCTTTCTATCTCTCGGATTATGCTCAATGCCTTTCTGCGTCAGTATTTCAATGATTTTATCCTTCTTTATATCGTCTATATCTATTATATTGGTATCTTCATTATCTTCGTTTGTAGGCTGTTCTGTGAGGTCGTTTTTATCTTGCTTTTCTATTTCTTCTATCTTTGATTGTTCTTCTAACTTTTTCTGCTTGGCTAGCTCTCTTCTCCTTCTTTGGAATCCTGCTAAGCTCATAATATCCCTCCTTAAAAAGCCAAAGGGGCAAATAAGCCCCTATTATGCTATCTTAAACTTAAAATTAACTACTCTTATTGCTTTTGGCTCGTAAACTCTTTCCCAATTAGTTCCTATTCCTATTTCTGCATTTGTTGGGAATACATCTGCTTTAGATGTGTCGGTCCATTTAATTCCTCTTGGATGCAGTATAAATATTTTTCTATTTATTAGGAAGTCCTCCCCTGAACTTGCTAATGTATCTCTGTCTGTTTCTGTTTCTATTATTCTTGGGTGTGTGCCATTACCTAAAGCTATAGCCCCATTTCCAAATAGATACATAGTTCCCGTTTTAGTAGTTGTGTCGTATGGCATGCCATCATCTACGATTACCCTCTTGTTCATGAAATATGGAATTCTTATATTTTTATCTTTGGTCTCTTCATATTCAATTAGTTGCATTTTTGCTAAATATGCTTCTACTGCTGAATGCATCATTACTCCAGTTAATAAATCTTTTGCATCTCCCATTAATTGGTTAGCATCAACAAAAGCTTCTGGCGTTAGTAATGCTGCATCATCTACCTCGCCAGATATATCTAGTACTTTATCTACCATAGTTTCTGCTGTAAATACCCCATCAAGAGTGGCTAATAAGACCTTTTGCATATCTCTTGCCCAGTATGCAGCTACTAAATCGGCTATAGCTCCCATTGGGTCGTCTCCACTTAGTAAAGCGGATAGTCCATTAGCTCCCCATGCTCTAGCTCTACCATGTTTTACTGCCACATCTTTATTTGAGCCAATCTTACCTGGAGTTAATGCTCCATCATCTTTCATTACTTCGGAATCCCCTGTAAGGTCATTCCAGTATGGCATATTTACTGTTGTATTAGGGCCACCTGCCAATGCGTCGAATTCAGCATTATGCTCCACAATCCCTGAATTGATTAATGCAGATAGCTCCATAGTTCTCTGAATTACATAAGGTGTAAACACCTCAGGTTGAATTACATCTGCTATTCTAGTAGTCATAAATTATCTCTCCTTTACTTATTTTCTGCAGCTGCTTTTAATTTTGCAGCTAGTTCCGGGTCTTCTTTATAAATTCTCCCTTGCTCTGTTAGATTGAAATGCTCTTTGCTAAATGGATTTTTCTTATACTCTGGTGGCATTGGGTCCCCTGGAGGGTTTGTCCCTCTGCCCTTTAAGGTATCTTCGCCAAATAAATAAGACTCCTTTTCTTTAAGAGCCTTCAACTGTTCATCTAATCCTATTAAATTATCTCCATCTAAACTAACCTTTTCTAAATCCAACAAAGCCTTTACTGCCTTAATATTTTTAGCCTTTTCATCTTTCAAGGCCAGTTCTATTGATGTTTCTTTCCTTAATGCTGCAATCTTAGTTTCATATTCTTCCTTAGTAGTATTGTTTAGTTTCTCTAATTCAGTTATTTTATTAGTCAGTTCTTCATTTCCTGCTGCCTTAACCTTTAAATCTTTAAGCTGGGTATCTCTTTCCTCTAATTGAGTTTTCAATTCTTTCTTTTCCTCATTCACTTCATTGAATCTTTCAATAGGTATATACTTATCCTTTAAAGAATCCTGATAAGCTTTTAATACCTTCTTAGCTGTTTCCTCATCTAAACCTAACTCCATTAATTCTTCTAAAGTCATTTATATATCCTCCTTAATATTCCTATTCGTTTTTTACAAGTAACCGTCCTTGTAGGTCTTTGTTCTTTTACATCTGCAAATACTAAAAAAGATGATTCATTACATAAAAAATAGCAACTTCTCAATAATAGTTGCTTAATTATTTATTCATAGTTCCTAATACATTTCTTTCAATTCTATCTTCCACTCTTTTATTCATCCATAATAAAGCCTCTTCAATATGAGTTAATGCAATAGCATTTTCTCTTGTAGCCATTTCTCCATTCTGGAATGATGATAATTGATTTCTACATATTTCTAATAAATCAGATGTAGTTATTCCATGTTGAGACCCTTCTTCAAATCTAGGTCCATGTTGAAATCTTATTTCACCTACTACACCTATATCATTATTGCCATTCATCCATTTAGTTTCTCCTGCTTTACATATGATATATCTATGATGTGCATCACCATTCCCTTTTTCATCCACTGCATAAATATCGTTTAGATTCTCTCTTTTTTGAATTGTGTTTAATTTATTCATTTCTACCCTCCTATTTTCTTTAAGGTACACTATGCTACATGCTTACTATACCAATCTTTATAACTTATATCTCCAGGAACTTTATATCCTTTTCCAGTATTAGGGTCCCTTGCCCATCTTTCTACTATGTTCTCTTCAAAATGTGGTACTACTGTACTTCTACACCATACATGAAGTGGTGGCCAATTAACTCCTATCTCTCTTTCTGATAGTTTAAATACCCTTAAATCCATATCCTGACATATATCAGATGTCCTCGTATCTAACGTAGCCAAGAATTGATATTCCTCTACACCTAATTCCTTAAAAGCTTTAGCTCTAGCTTCATTAGCAAAGAAGGCACTCTCTGTCATTATTAATCTTCCTGCTGCTCTCTTAGATACTTCCATTTTCTTAGATATGTTTCTTATAGCTGTATCTGGTGCATCGCCTCTAATAAATGATTGAGCTAATTCCTTTTGTAGTTCATTGACTAGCACTTCTCTGTCTTTCCATATCCTTTCAGAGAAGTTAGAACCATCTGGAGCCCAGGGCTTAGCAATTATACTTTCTATCGTCTTTGTATCCATAATAGTAAATGTATCTCCTATACCCAAACCTTTTTGTACCTCGTATATAGTTCTATAATAACCTTCTTTTATTAATTCCTCTGATAATTTAGTCAATCCATGTAATCTTTTAGCTGTAATTATCTCTACTTGCTGCCTAATCCGATACTCAAGTGACTGTAATCTGCTTAATCGTACCCTTGTACTAGCATTTTCTAATTCTTTTAACCATCTTTGGTCTACTGCATTTTCTCGACCTTTCTGGATATATTCTTCTACAGTCCAATAGAATTCTTTCAATTCTTTATTATCTAGTATCCTTCTAGCATCTGTTATTGTTATTTCGTTTTTTTCAGCAAATCTGATATAGAAATCTCTTATATCTCTTTCAAGAATAGCTATAGCTCTTTCATATTCTTCCTCCAGGTCCTTATAGTAATCTTCACCTTTGTTAAGTAAGGATTGAGTTAATAGAGTAAATCTCTTTTGCCAATATTTATTCGTCTTCGCCATCTTCCTCACCTAATCCTTTGTAGGGAGTAAATTTATCTAATTCAGTTTCATCCTGCTTTTCTAGTCTTTCCTTTTCCACTGCAACATCTTCTACCCAAGGATGATTGGCTATTATAGTTTCATCCGATATTATTCCTTTGGAGTCCTTTGCTATTTCTACATCCTCTTTATCATTGGTTATCATAGTTTTTCTAAATGTTACTTGGACAGTTGTACTATCATAGTCTTTTTTATCAATAATGTTGATGTATTCAGTCGCAAACCAAAGAAGTCTTTTGATTGCCTTCCTGAACTTTCTTTCCATGATAGAAGCTTTTAGATCTAATGATGAATAAAGGAATTTCAATGCTACGCCTGATGGAGAATTGCCAAATCGGTCGGTTTTCATGTTTACACCTTGCCCAAATAGAAATATATTTTCCTCTAGTCTATCTAGCATTTCTTTTTTAGCTTCTATAGGTATGTTTAGTTCTAACTTATCTACTCCACCTTCTCCTGATACTTTTATAGCTTTGTAGTACCTTAAATTCTCATAAAACTCTGATAGGTCAGTACCTTCATATCCTTTTAAAACTGTTATAATTTCCTGTACTTCCTCTAGGTTATTAGCAAGGTCAGCTATGTTCGTATCGTATAAATCTATTAACTCTTTATAGAATTTTAAATCTGATAATCTTTCCTCGTTATTTGGGAATTCTATAAAAGGCACCTTGGTCCATCCATAGCCAATATCATTGTAGTAAAAATGATGGTCGGGATTCGGATTTTCTGTATCATCTAGCACAAAATTCCCATCATTATCTTGGATGTAAAACGTTACTGTCTCCCTTGCCCACCACTCTACTCTAATTCGTTCTTTACCATTAACCTCTACCAAATAATATCTTAATACTGCTTCTAAGTTCTCCTGAAGGCTTGTATCATAAATAGGGATAACTTCCTCTGCTGGAATAATAATAAACTTAAACAAACCTTCCTTATTTATATATACATGCAGCCATTCAGTTCCTTTGTTAGACGAATTCTTGCCTAATTCAGTTAGTTTATCGTGCCATTCTTCAGCCAATATAAGATTTAGTCTATCTTCATATTCTTTTTTTCCTTCTTCTGTTTGCAATACTGGGGGCTGTCCTACTAAATATGCCACCTTCTGGTCTACTAATAGCTTGTGCCAGTTATGAGGTATCTTGTTATTTGCTTTCGTATCATCTTCTGTCTTAACTCCATTTTTGTAGTAAAATTGTTTTCTATCCAGAATATCATTCTCGTTATAGTAATATCTTTCACCCTCTATCATGTGAGTAGTATCGTGCTCATCTATTAAATCCTTTATAATACTTGAATCATTTATATTGGATTCACTTATTAGCTTTTGTTTTAGTAATTCGTTATATGTTATCAATTTATCACCTACTTTAAGAATCTTATGCCAACTCTATTAAATAATACAGTATTAACAAAATATCTATCCGCATCCATATGGTGGTCATTTTTCTTTATTGGTTTATCTTCTCCTCTTTCAGCTGCCTTTTCATCCCATACATATGAATTAAATTCTTTGAATGTTTCTTTGCAGCAATCATTATACTTTATCATGCCTTCATTTAATGCAGTTGCAACATTTCTTATACCATCTAATACTTCGTTATTAGCTTCTTTTACCCTCAATCCTCTTTTCTTTAATTCTGCTATAAAGCTTGCTGCTGAAGGATCCACTATAATAAATTTAATATTTAATTCTCCTATGAATTCTTCCAAATCATCTGCATATTCTGTATCTGTTTTCTGTTTATTTTTTTCTCTTCCTGAATAGTGGTATTCTTTAACCTTGTACCATGTCCCAGTCCCATCAAAAAGACCCCACAATCCAAATACTGTAGGGTTTTGAGTGCCATAGTCAATTGAAATATAATATTGTGTATAGTCTCTAGGCTCTGTGTTCACTATATGCTTGTCTTTGTCGAACATATCATAAATAATCCCTTCTGCCATTACCCATAAGCCTAGAATATACCTTTGGAAGAATACTCCACTATACATGGACCTATATCTTCCCTTAACTTTTTCAGATAAGCTAAGATTATCATCCATGGTAAAGTGCAAATGTATTAAGTTCTTTTCTTTAATTTTATCAATCCAATTAACTTTGAACCAATGGTAAGGTCCTTCGGGGTTACAGTTAAACCAAAACTTTGAGCCTTCTACGGAACACCTACCAGTAGCTTGGTTGACAAAGGATTCCGGCATAAGTGCAACTTCGTCAAAAAATACCCCTGCCAGTGTAATCCCTTGAATTAAATCTTGAGAACTTTCGTCTTTACCACCAAATATATAGAAGTAATTTACTTTATCTTTCTTGGTTACTACAATTAAGTTATCAGCTCTTAAGTCCTTAACTTTATACCCTCTAGCCTTTAACATTAACTTAAGCCAGAATAATACATTTCTTCTAAAAGATCCTATGGTTTTACCACACATACCAAAGTTTTGCTGGTCGAATGTTTCCATGGCCCACATAACAAATGATAGTGACATAGATAAAGTCTTACCACTTCTTATTGCTCCATCGGCTATAATTCCTTCTTTATCGGATACAGGAGATTCAGGTAACCACCAGGTCAAAACTTTTAATTGTTTCTTGGAGAAGGGTTTGAATTTAAATACTGCTTTTTTAATCTTCTTCAGCATCATTCCAAACCTCACTTATCTGTCCTTTTAATGCTTCTATAAATCCATCATCTTCGTACTCCTCATCTTCTCCCTGTACTTTAACTCTCTCTAGTTCTACTTTTTCTTTCTTAAGCTGCAGCTCTATATCTGTCTTATACTTCTGGAATTCAAACTTTTCTTTATCTAATTCAATCTTTTCTGTATCTGTAGCTATTTTAGCTTTGACTTCTATTAACTTTCTTAACTGGTCCATACAAGCATTAATGCCTGATATCCTATCTTCTTCAGTTATATCTTTTTCTATTTTCTCTCCAAACATATTGTAGAAAAAAGACTTCTCTCTATTAAGAAGTCTTGCTATTTTGAGTCTAAGTAGTTTTATTTCTTCATCTATATTGGTTGATGAGTGAATCATATTAAACAGTATCTTATCTTCTGTATTTAGCATTTCAGAATATATAGATTGATAAGCTCCATGTTTTATTGCATTAAGATTACCAGGTGGTGCTCCACCAGGATTACCTTCTGCATTCTTATTTCCCTTGGGTGCACCCCTTTTGTTTTTGTGTGCACCCTTTTTGTTTGACTTTTCCCTCTCATCGGACCAATTGTATCTCTTCACCCAGGATTTTAAAGTATTCATAGAAATATTGTATTTATCACATATATCCTTATATTTCATACCTTCCATATAATCCTGTTTTGCTTTTTCTCTTATTTCATCCAATGATCACCACCTACTTATTTGAGTTGTTTTATTTATGTGTTTTTTTGCATGAAAAAAGAGCCTAAGCATTGCTTGACTCTTTTTTAGCTTTTTGAATCTTTTTGCTGTTTTCATCATAAACTAATTCAATTCTTGTAACATTAGCTATGTTAATTAAAACGCAACTTGTATGTTCCCCATCGTGACTTTCTAACACTCCTCCATCATATGAATAACACGTATATTCTGATAATAATATATATCTATGCCCATTTTTTGTTATTTCTTCATACTTAATTAGCTTACCTAAATATATTACTTTCTCCCCATCTATATATACATATAACCACATGCCTAATTTAGAATCTACTATATCACTAATTAGATCTTCCTTAGCAGCTTTATACAGATTTAATTTGAATGCTATATTTGTTAACCAGTTTTTTTCTATTATATTAATTAATGCAATAGCAGTAACTATAGATAAACTTACTGATAAAATGGGAAATAACTTATTTCCTATGGATATTAGTAGTCCTAAAATACTATTAATACCATAACTAAATACAATACTTTTAAATATTATATGCTTATAATCATTTATATTACTACCTAGTTGGTGCCGAATGATAGAATAGAATATATATCCTGGGACTACATGGTTTAAAGTTAATGGTATTAGGCTTATTAATTCTTTTAAGTTGTTAGCTTCAATCATTTTTACTTGGTTGTTTTGGTGGTGATGGAGGTTTAGATATAGATGTAGTAGTTACGGATTTACTACCCTTCTCTATACGATTAATCTTTCCTTTATCAGGTTTTTTATTTCCTTTTGGCATTTCTAATCTCCCCTTTCACTTACTATACTTCTACAAGAAAGGAGAAAATCCTTTTTTATTTACAAATATTTATCTTTTTTGTTTAATTCTTCTATTTTCCCTTTTAAAACTATCATGCTGCATACATTCTTTTACTGAATCATAAGCACCTACTACAACAATGCTCTTATGTCCTCTATATGGGCAAGTAATATAATTTCCTTTATCTTCGTTAAATTTCACATATTGCTTTGGAAGTATAAATTCACATCCGCATATTTTACATTTATATATTATGTATTCCTTCATGGTATCAATCCTTTAATAGTTATCATTTATGAGTAGATTTATTTTGAGCATAAGAAAACTCACCTGAATGGGGTTAGGTGAGTTCTTAGTATTCCTTGTTTTATTTAATTTTGAGACATATGATTTTGAGAATTTTTCTCACAATACTATAATAGCACATATAAATATAAAAAACTGTTCCAAAACTGGTAAAAATCTGGTACTTTTCTGGTACTTTATGATTTTCTTATGATTTAACCTTAAATCTCATATAGTAAGGCTCTAGTATTTTAGCTAATAATTCTAGGGCTTGCTTATTAATTTTTCTAATTCCTTCAACAGTTATATAATTCTGCTGCCTAAATTTATCATTAAGGTTAATCTCTATATCTCTCCAAAACATATTTTCAAAATACTTGCACTCTATTATAAATCTTTCCTGTTTAGTTAATGCTGCCATTGCCCCATCTATTTGCTCTATTTCTATTTGATAAGGGTATATTCTTGACTGATCATCTTTTATCCATTCTCTAAGTAATTCTATGCTCTTCTCCTTATCTTCTATAGCTATTTCTACAGATGAACCTACTGTTGTTCCCCTAGGCATTCCTGGCTCCCTTGGAGAACCTAAGAATATATGTGTAAATGATTCTGGGTCATTTATTGTATCCTTATAGTTTTTTATCCTGGCTAATGTGGTTTCTATAACTGATTTTTTTCTTTTATAGTCTCTTAGTGCATTTTCTACTATTTTTATGTTCATATCTTACTCCTCCTCATATAATACGCCATATACGTGATACTTAGCTCCAAATGTATCTCTTCCCATCTGATGAGCCTCTGTATGATGTTCCCTACATAGTTGTATCTTTCGTTTTAAACTATCGTCTAAAGTCTTTCTATCGTTTCCCATGCCTATGGCATCCCAATGGTGTAAGTCGCTAGGACTTTTCCCGCATATGCAACATCTCTTATATTTAATACATCCCCATAAGTACCTATCTATATCGTCTGTCCTGGATAGTGCTGCATCAGATAAGGGGATATCCTCTCTTAATATAAAATCTATAATGAAGGTTATAAATTCTCTTGCTTGGTTTATGCTGCAGTTACTTAAGGAAAAAGGCATCTCTCCAGTTTCTGCACAATATTGATATAATAGCCAGGCCCTTAGCCCTTCTGGGTGGTCTCCTGTGTATTCTGCTATATCTTTTATGGTTGCAAATATCTTTTTCCTTTGGTCAGGTGTTATGGTTCTGCCATCTTCTATTCTTATTTCTGCATCTATCCTGGAGCCATTCCTATATTTAATTATTTTCCCTTGGATCTGCTCTCCTGGAATGTGGAGAATTAAATCTGTTCCTTTTTCTGTTTCTCTTATTCCTGTTATTTGTGAGAAGTATTGCATGTATCTTCCCCTCCTCAATAAAAAAGGACACCTCAACTACAATTAAGTAGTCTTGGTGTCCGCTATCTGTATAGTAGGACTTGTTTAGTTTTATATTTTACTTGTCATGTGTCTTAGTTAAATATATCTATCTCCTGACCTTGATAATAAGCTATATTATTTTCTTTATTTCTGCTGAAAATATCATCTAAAATAGCTTGTATCTTTTCTATATCCTCGTCGGTAATATCATCTAAAATTCCCTCATACCAACCTTCGTACATCTGTTGCTCATATTCACTTTCAATAGCACTTTCTAACATATCCTCCGCATCAATATTCGCATGATATTCTGTTGTTGTATAAAGTTTTGTATCTTTTGTATCCTTAAAGTATCTCAAATTATTCCTTACCTCTTCAACAGTATAAACACATTCATCATCCATAACTTTCGTATCTTTGCCTAATTCTGATAGTTTTATCATTTTTCATTCTCCTTTCTATTGCACATTAATAATAAGCTACGTTCTAATACACCTTCTCCCTATCCCTTAATCTATAGTCCATCTGCAAGTTTCCGTTATGATTACTGATTTCTATGTTGAAATAATCTAGCTTATTATCCTCTGCTGCCTTATCTATTACTACATCTATAAACTCATTTATCTTAGCTTTAAGTTTATCTTTATTGTCCATAACTACCCCCTGTTTATTCTGCCTATTTCCCTACTCACTTTGTATTTTGTAAAAGCCATTACCCCTTCTTTCATGTATGGCCAATGTAGTTCCATCTGACTTATTATATTTTTAATGTCAGCTATTTCCTCTATTACATTATCAAGTCTATCTATATTTTCACTTCCTGACTTGGCTTTCATTCTAGCTTGTATTAATTCAGCACATTCCTCAACTAATTTATCTAGTTGATGTTCAAATCCATAATGTTCGATTATAGCCAATTGATTCTCTTCCAGCTCCGTTAAATATCTTTCCTCTGATTCCAATGTTTCAACCTCCGTCCTATATCCATCTTCATCAAGTGTGAACTTCCAAAGCTCCTTAGGATCTACTGCTAATAATATCTTTTCCATACCTATTCCCCTTTCAACATCCACTGTCTACTCTATCTCTATAATCTTCATAAAACCTTTTATAGTGATTTCTTTCATTTAGCAGGTCCTGAATTATTTCACTTTTTTCTAGTTCCTTCTGGCTCAAGTAGGTTGATAAAGATAATACAGAAAGCAATGTTAATCCTATTCCTATCAGTAAACCTGCTACAAATTGTAAGGTCATTGTTCCACCTCCTTTGCCAAGTCTGGTCTTATTCTAGTGACAATTTTAGCCAAAGATGTTCCAGGGTGCATTTCTATGCAATCCTTAAAATAACACTCATCATTGCAAAATTTTAACTTTGGTCCTACTTCCTTAAGCTTGTCTCCATCTTTGCCACAATAGCTGCATCTCTCCATCTAACTCACCAGCTCATACAATTTTATTTTTACTTGTCTTGGTAAACAATCTTCGATTAAAAATATATTTTCTCTTTCTGGATATAGCTCTAAAGCTTTATCCTTATAGGTTTTATATTTATCTATATCATCATTTAACAAAGATACTATACTTCTAGCACACAACTTAATTATCTTATCCAAATTTCTCCCTCCAATGTAATAATTTTCCTCATCAGAATAAAAAAATATGACTTACTAACAATTTTCTTTTCCCTTAGCAAAATTGTTGAACTGTTTTAGTCCAAAAACATCTAACTGTTTTGCTCTTGGCTCTAATTCTCTCCAGATAATGTCGTCATCAATTAGATTTTCTATCTCTGCTTTTGTAGTGGCCCAATCTTTGCCTAATGTTGCTATCATATTATCCCAGTCCTCTATATCATGTGGCTGTAAATCTCCCCATTGATCTATATGTCTAAGTTCATGATAGATAAGTGCTATTATTTGTGCTCTATCCATTCTTTCTATAAAATAGTTCCTTGTTTCTAAGATGTATTCATATCCACTCATATCTGCAAATTGTTTATTAGTCTTATTTATTCTAGCCATCCAGTGTTTCTTAGGTTTACCACCTTCTGGTTTCTCCCACTCCATATCCTCAATGAATAAAATTTTATTTGGTTTTATATGTCTTAGCTCTGGAAATTTTCTAATTAACTTATTAGCTATAGGTCTATAGATCCAATTCTTAATCCAATGCTTGTCTCCAAATTTTGCATTATCTAATTTCCTGATATGTCTTAGTTTTCCTATATCATCAGTGTTGGTATAGATAAGATGATATCCTCCTGTAAATTGGACATTCTCTATTATTTCACCTGTATTCTGGTCAACAATTTGCAATTTCTTTGTACCCATCCTTTATCCCCTCCAGGTAATCTAATATAATTCCATTCTTTGATCTAATTTCTATCATTTCATCCACTGGAATAATGTTAAATCCTCTTTTACCTTTGTTGGCTTTCCACCTATCCCAATAATGAATTACTACTCCTCCATCAATGAAATATCTTTTATCTTTATTTGCCATGTAGCAAAGAATAAAAGATGCTTCTCCTACCTCTAAGGCCTGTCTCATGTATTCAATTTGATGATCCGCTATATTTGCTAAAGGTAATCCTCTATCATCCTTAGTTTCTTTACAATCAAAGCTAACAGATACACCTGGATACACTGTTCCTCTAAAGTCTAATGTTGACTTACCCTCAGGAAAAGCTGATACTATTTGCTTACCTTTTCTGATTACTGTCCAAGGAGTACTTATTTTTTGAATAAGCGCTATTCCTTTTCTTTTATATTGCAAATTTGTCATTTCAACTTCCTTTTCAAAGCCTTTTCCTTTATTGGCCATCTTGTAATTTTTCAATTGCCTTCCCTACCCCCTTAAAATATTTATTTTTATATATTCCTTGAGTAAAGTTCCCTTAATTAACTTTCTCCATCTGAGAAACCTCTTTAGCATTACCAATCAACTCCTTAGCCTTATCTATTGCCTTTTTAGTCATAGCACTCTTATCTCCTTTTCAATCTATAGTTTTTATTTATATCAGGCTTAATCGAAATCAAATATTCATAGTCACACATTTCGTTTATTCTACCTATTATTGCTTGATCTAGTTCTGCAAATCTTTCGTAGTGTATTTCGCTATTTAGTAGAATAGGCTTATTTTTGTTATATCTGTAATTAATTATTTGAAATATAATCCTCAAATCTTCCTGATTTATACTTTCAATTTTGTAGTATTCCTGGATTGAAGATTTAAAAAGATCATCTATGAATAAAACACTAGCATTAGCTATTTTGTTAAATTCTCTATTGTAATTTTCTTCATCATATTTACATGCATTAAGTCTTTGTATTATTTCATCTGCTATAAAATATTTAACTTCAATATTATTATCTATTAACTTCCCCGCTACTGCTGTCATGATGTGTGTTTTACCTGCTCCTGATTGTCCCAATATGGCAAGAGATCTTCTATTTCCACTTAAAAACTCTTTAGTAAATTTTATAGCCTTAGACTTTATAATTCTTTGATAACCTTCTTCTGTTCTATAGGTTTCAAATGTCTTGGTTTCAAATAAATCTCCTAGTCCACTATTATTAGATTTGCTTAAAATCTCCTCTTTTAGCTTGCATTTACACTTAGAAGCTACTTCATATCCGTTGATGTCTTTGAATATAAATCCTTTATCTTTACAAATATTGCAGTTATAGTGATGTGACACCTGCTCTTTGGGCATCTTCCTCCGTAAAACCATAAGTCTTTGCTGTATCTCGTTTAAATTCCCCGCTACTTGCTCCATCTTTCATACCCCCTAGCTTCATTCCTCCCCAGTTCTTCCAGTTCCTTAAAATTTTATTTATATAAGCCCTATTCCTTGCATTCTGATTTGCTGCCTCTAAGATTGCATTTTTAACCCATTCAGATCCATATATCTCTATAGAATCACTAATCCATCCAGGAGTGAATCCATCAAATTCTATACCTGCCTCTTGATATATCTTTGCTATCTGTGAAAACTCTTCATCAATTTCCTGACTGTTGTTATTATTATTATTATTTATATCGTTTAGTTTAGTTTTGTTTAGTTTATTTAATGTGGCACTATCTTGGGTAGTACCTTGGGTAGTGTCTTGAGTAGTACCTTGGGTAGCACCTTGGGTAATATCTACCATAGCGTTTACATCTTGAGTAGTACCTTGGGTACTAGCTTGGGTATTATTGAGCAAAGATATTAATCTATAAGATGTTGCTTTTGTACCATTAGATTTAAAATCTATTATTCCATACTGTTTTAATGAATTTCTTGCATTGTATATTCCTTTCCTTGATAAACCAGAGGTTAATTCAAGCGTAAGATTCGGTACAGTAAACCACTCTATCCAAGCACATTTATTGTTTATTTGCATTAAAGCATGCCATAAAGCAATTTGTCCTGTAGATAACTGTTTAACTTGCACTAAATCGTAGAACGCATTGATTTCCTTTATATAGTTCATCTTGTCACCTGCCTTATGTGTAAACTAGGGGAATACTCCCCTAGTTTAAAATGGTATATTATCATCAAATGGTGTACCTGAGAAATCAACATCTTGTATTTCACCTGTTTCTGCATCTACTGTTTCCTTACTATTATCTATTTTCATTTGTCCGTCTATTTGACTACCACTATTCATAATCATTACTGCTGCTTTTCTAACTGCTTCATCTTTAGCCTTTTCTGCTAACCATTTAACATATCCTTCATCAGTTGCATATATTTCTTTAATTGTTTTACCTTTATACTTACCAAAGTTAATCTTCATGTTTTCTGCATCATCTATATTCATAGTCTCTAGCCTTTCAGATTGACTGAATTGGGCCATATCTTCTAAGTCTTGAGTAAATATATTGGACAGGCTTCCTACAGTCAAAGCTGCATCTACCTGAGCTCTTTTCTTGGCCATCTTAAGGCATGTATTACCTAACATATATTTGTCTTGCTTATCTGACTCATATTTCTTTTCTTTTGAATTACAATGTCCTAATCCTTCTGTTATTAGTTGTCCGCCCCTGGTCAAGATACACCTGATAGTATAGGAGAAAAATCCTTCATCATAATCTTGTATCTTTTCTATAATTTCATATTCACTACCAAGGCCTAATAACATCAATATTTTTTCTGCCCCTGGCTTTAATAATGATGGTTTGGAGGACCCATAGAAAGCTTGGCCATAATCATGCCCCTCTACTAACTGTGCCTGTATAACCTGCTGGAATTGATTTATCTTATTCATAGAGTCTTGAACTCTATCTAGTTTTAAACCTTCTATAATCATCATGGTATTAACTTCTTGAGTTGCTATTTGATTATTATCCATATCTACACCTCCACACTAAATTCTTCTTCTTTAGTTTTAAGCCCTAAGCCTTCTATTTCGATTATTTCGCCTGTTTCCTTATTGACTATGCTATTACCTTCTATAGCTAGATTTCTCTTGAAATTAGCCCAATCAAAGTCCTTTTTGACTTTAATATAATGATTCATACCTTCATCTTTTTCAGCCACTTCTAACAATTTATTTTTATCATAGTCAAAGGTTATTGATGATTTTTTCATCTTTAGTTGTCCACTTGGCAATTTATATTTCTTTAATGTCTTAGTATCTTCTGTTTTTACTGTTTCAAAGTATTCCCTTAACTTCCATTCAAAGAAATTTACTTCATTATCACATTCCCGCTTTTGCTTTTTTAGAACTTCTTGTATTTGTTGTATCTTTGCATTTGCTACCATCTCAAACCTACTATATTCAGCCTTGGATTCTCTTATTTTGTCCAAACACCAATCAGCTGCAAGATCATCCTCTACCTTCCAAACTTCTCTCTGATCTTCTTCTATGTCTAAAAATTCATCTATTAAATTTAACATTAAGTTATCCATCTATTCATCCCCCCATTTTTCATCACACATACCACAATCGATACACTCTATTCCTTTCAGTTCTCCAAATTCAATATATGAGATAGGCTGTTCTTCTTTCTTTGTGATTCCCAGCATTGTAGCTTGTCCTCTGATGAATTTAATATATTCTTCCATACTCACTTCTATAAATTTATGAGCATTCTTACCTCTTATAATTACTGTAGTTTTAATCATTGCTCCTATCCTCCTCTAGAGTTACATCCACCAATTCCTTTACCTTATTTATTTCAATCAACATCAATTTCCTTCTACACTTACAGTTCACAACTTCATACTTCTTAGGTTGTCCTACTTCTTCATTGCAATAAGGACATTTCATCACGAACACTTCCTATCATTTTCTAAGATATTTAAAACTCTATTCTGGATATAACGTTTTGCATCTTCAAATGCTTTTATCTCTACCCTTTTTCCTTCTTTTACCGCTTTATCAAATGTTTCCTTTGTTATCTTGTCTACCTCAATCATTCCATCATATTTACTCGCATATGCTCTTTCTAAGAAGTAATAATCCTTGTCCTCATAATCAATCTTCATATATACTCTTCTTACTAATCTCATTTTACTTCGTTCTAATCTATCTATTCTCATATCATTCTTTACCTCCTCGACCCTTATGTGCTATAATAAGGGTAATGTATATTTTATTAATGTTTTGACCTTGATGGATCTGCCAATCCTGATAGGTCTTTTTCTATTAAAGTTAGATGCTTCCCATCGTTCCATACGCAGTCAAATCCAAGTTGATGATACATTTCGCATAATTCTAAAGTAAATTGGCTACCTACATTTTCATGTTTGCTTGTTTTCATTTTTATACCTCCCTAATAATATAATTAATAATATAATGGTGGAAACATTCTTCCTTTAGCGTCAAATTCAATATAACAATTTCTACAATATTTCCTATATACTACTGCTCCACCCCCACTCTTGCCTCCGTATGACACTACATTACCTATTCCATCTGTTCTGCCACAATTGGGACAGCCCATCTTGCTTGTACCTTTTAAGCTATTTCTATTTTGTTCACTTATTGCTGTTTGCACATATTACATCTCCCATCCTCGGATATCTCTCTTGCTAATCTTGTAGATTCTACTACTTTTTTTACGAGTTCGTCACTCGATTCTCCTTTTGCGTATCTTTCTCTGATTTCTTGATTTAGTTTCTCAAGTTTAGCTTTCTTTTTTTCAATATCCATTCATGAACCTCCTTTCACTTTGAAAATACTACTGATAATGCTGCCCCTGCCATTTCAAATACTTCTTTAATCACCTGCTCCCAAGTTTCTACTTGATGTTCGTCCACTCTACTATTAGAAGCTATTTCAATCATTGATGGCTTTATATTTTCTACATCTGTACTTTCTTTCTGTAGTGATAAAACTGATTGGGCCAAGTCGCTAATATTGATAGCTGGTAAGACTTGTTTTCCTAATTTACTTGACAATCTCAGATGTTCATATCCCAGCCAGTTGGCATCATATATTTTTACCATCTCAGCTACCATGTCTCCATGGGGGATTACATCTCCAATCTCGTATGATCCTAATGTCCTTACACTTATGTGTAGCAATTCCGCTGCTTGTAGTTGAGTGAAACCTGCATTGTTCCTAGCTATTTGGTATATGTTTCTGTAACTTTCATTCATTCAATTTCACCTCCTACTATGATATTCTTATATTAATGAAGAAACTTTCCTAGCCTCTCTATCTATGAGAAGTTTAATAATTATTTCTTATCTACTCTCCCTTCTTCAATTCTTTTCTTAACTCCCTCTAATATTTCAAGCTTCCTTTCATAATTGCAGGGGAGCTTGTTTATTTCATTGATAATAAATTGTGCATGAAATTCTGCTAATCTATCATCTAACAATTCCCATCCCTCTTTTGTATCTGGTAAATGAACTATAACATTCATTGACTCCCCTCCTTCCATTGTTATTTATATGAACTGCTTACTTTGTCCTATAACCGACTAATTCATCAATAGTAATATTGAATACTTGTGCTAACTTTATAACTGTACTAACATGGGGATCCTTTATCACTCCCCTCTCTATATTTCCTATTGCTCCAAATGCAAGTCCTGATTTTTTAGCTAATTCTCTTAAAGTTAAGTTATTTTGTTTCCTCAACTTTTTAATATTTTCTGAAATTTCCACTTGTTTCCACTCCCTTATATGGTATAATGTATTTGTCTAGACACAATATATAGAAATTGAATGAGGGAATGGAACTTATGATTACTATAATGTTCCTTCTTCAATTCACTCTGGTCT
Source organism: Varibaculum timonense (assembly GCA_902386935.1). Lineage (GTDB taxonomy): Bacteria > Bacillota > Clostridia > Tissierellales > Tissierellaceae > CABMKH01. Next base: position 1,305,269 of record CABMKH010000005.1, on the reverse strand, counting down.
AATGAATGCCACTTCAAAAGGCCAATACCATCATCAATATATAAAAGATAATTATAGATATAAAAGAATTTATTAATCTATAACTTCTATGATTATTGATGGTCCTACAGTAGTAATACTTTTTTCTCTATGTGGAGGAACTTCTGTAAAATTAACTCCTATTCTTTTCTTAAGTTCCTCTACCAATTCTTTTGTAGATACATTTTCTAACTTTTCCTTTTCCACTCCCTACACCTCCTTCCAATATTTGCTTATTTTTTTGAATTAAATTTTGTGTCATAATTATTATGCTGGATTTTCCTTCCACGCCCTTTATGGTAAAATATTCTAAAGGGGGGATAATAGTGTTTAATACTGATTTGATGAGATTGGACTATAGTTTAGCAGACTATCAATATGAAATTCTTATGAAATCCATCCATAACTTTGAGTCATCACTTCATGATGATCAAGAAATAGCAATTCAGCTAGCCTCATTTGGACAATCTATTTTAATGCATGTAACTGATATAGGATATAGCAATCCATCGCTAATCCATTTTTATGGGTATGTTAATGGTAAAAAAACTGAATTAATACAGCACATTAGTCAATTAAGTTTTTTATTAACCACCATAACAAAATCAGATCCAAATAAGCCAGCTCGTAGAATAGGCTTTAATCCCCAAAGGGATTCTCAGGAATAAAAGATTTAGCATATTGGATTTTTAATTCTTCTTTTATGTCTTGAATAATTGATCCTATATCTGGCTGTTCTTGACCTTCCTTTTCAAGTTCAGCCACCTTTTTTTCCAATACTTCTATCCTCTTTTTTAAGTCCATCTATTCTCACCTCCTTTAAATTTAATTATTATGCTGTATGATTATCTGAGTTTCGTTTTGTTACCTCAAGAGCATTAAAAAATTCGTCTAATGTTAAATCGAGTGCTAATGATATTTTTTTTGCTACCCCAATAGACGGAGTCCTGTTTCCATTCTCAATCAAAGTATAAAAAGATCTACTTATTCCTGATAAGTCTGCAATCTCATTGTGTGAAAGATTGTTTTCTCTCCTTATTGTTTCTAAACTTTTGTCCAACATATTTTCACCTCCAGTGTTTCTATCTGTTACTTTAATTATATGTTACTTTATGTTACTTGTCAATGTTTTTTTACGGATTTTTAAATAATTTGTTTCTTATCGTTACTTATGTTGCAATTAGTAACTTTTATGATTATATTAGAATTAGAAAGGTGGTTTAATATGAGTAGTTTTGGCGAAAGATTAAAAAAATTAAGAACTGAAAGAGGAATACTTCAAAGGGAATTAGCCGACCATCTTAAAGTTTCAAGGGTAACTATTACCCAATATGAAACTGGTAATAGATCTCCTGATGATGAAATAAAAAAGAAAATAGCTGAATACTTTAATGTATCCCTAGACTATTTGATGGGAGCTTCTGATATAAGAAATCCATATCAAAGTAACATTATAAAAAAAAATAGCAAAGAAAAAGATCTAGTTCCTGAAGAGTTTACCAATGCAGATGAAGCCCGTGCATATGTAAATAAGCACCAAATATTTGGCTCTGGGGGATTTGATGCTGATAAATTAGATGATGATGAGATATTAGAGTTTGCCAATGCTTTATTAGAGCAGATGAAAATGGTTAGTTATAAATATAAGAAGTAAAACATCTAAGTAGTTAAATACTTTATAGAATTTCTTTTAAAGTTAATTGAAAATAATTAGTTTTATATTAACTACAATAAATAATAAAATTTATTAATTAAGGAGGAATTGAGATGTCAAAATATGATCCTCGTGTTATTGAAATATTAGACGAGTATTCTATAATAATAAATTATGGCAGAAGTAATGGGGCTAGTGAAAATGATGAGGTAAGAGTTATTGCAAAAGGTCCTGAAGTTATAGACCCTAATACAGGTGATAGTCTAGGTACACTAGATTCAATTAAGGCTACTTTGTCTTTAGTAACTGTTTATGAACATTTTTCTGTTTGCAAAAAAATCCAATTCAAAACAACTAATATTTTAATGAGCCCATTATCTCAATTTCAAACAACTACAAAAACTGCAAAACCTCTTAACATTAATAAAGATGAAATGTCAAATAAAAAAGCACCGGAGGATAAAGTAATAAAAGTTGGAGATATTGTTGAAATTTTATAAACCCATTTTATTGACTATTTTTCATTTTTATAATATAATGTAACTAAGTTAACTAGCTGATACTTAAATGGACAGCTCAGAAAGTCCCTGTTACATTATATTGTAACAGGGACTTTTGGCATTTAAATTTAAGATATAGGAGCTTTTGAAAATGGACAAACCTTTTTTAACATTTGAACAACAAGTTGAAAAATTGGAGAAAGAATACAATTTGATTATTAATGACTATGACTTTGCTATGGAGGCCTTATCTTCTTTTTCTTATTATGATCTTGTTAATGGATATCAAAATATATACATGGAAAACGGAGTATATAAAGAAGGTATAACAATAGAATTATTGTGTGCGACACATATGTTTAATAAGAATATCCAAGGTGTTCTTTTTAAATATTCTACATATGCTGAAAATTCCTTTAAGACACTTCTTTCTTATGTAATCGCTAACAGTTTTTCAGAAGATGCAAATAAATATTTAGATATAAATAACTATAGAAAGTTTAGTAATCCTTATAAAAAGAAAAGACTGTATAAAACTCTTGAAACCATTAAATGTATTTGTCAAAATAGCAATGATACTCCTACAAGCTTCTACAGAGAAACAAAAGACCATATACCACCATGGATATTATTTCGAAATATAAGTTTTTCTGATGCTACTAATTTATTTTCTTTTTTAAAATCTAAGGAAAAAAATAATCTTTTTAGTTATATGAAGTATTTAAATAATAATGAGATAAATTTTGATAATAAAGTCAATATATTACTAGATGCCCTGACATTGACTAGGAAATTTAGAAATAAAATAGCACATAATTTAGATTTTTTAACTTATAGAGGCTCAAGATTAAATAAAAACGCTAATTTATTATTTAAAAATTCACTAGTATTGGAAAAAGAATTAAAGCGAACTAGACATGATATATGGGCAATGGTTTTGTCAATTGTTATTTTACTAAATAATAATATGCTAATATATAATTTTTTAGCAGAATTTTATTCTTTTATGGAGTCAGATGAAAATATGACAAATTTATACTGTGATTTTGCAGGTATTCCCCGTGACTATAAGGAAAGAATAGTTTCATATATAAGCAACTGAAAATACTTAGTTATAAATATAGGAAGTAAAAAAAGTATTACCATATAGGCAATACTTTGTATAACAGGGTGAAGAAATATGCTGAACTTATAGGAAACTATAAGAACTGGGGAATAAAAAATCCCTAGGATAACAATGTTGAATTTATATAAAGTGTCCGATATAACCCAACAGCTAGCTGAGAGTCCAGCTGCTAAGATGGCTGAACATTTAAGCGCACAAGAACAACGATGGAACAAATTATTAAACCCTACTGGAGGACTGATCGACTCATTAAGAAAACACGAAGAAAAAACACTAGGTAATTTAAATTGCCCCTATATTGAGTAATCTTTATAGTGCATCGGGTAAATTCATAGAAACCCCTAACGTAAAGTCGAGGGCAACTATGAGCCAAGCTAGAAGAATTCACGTAGAAGTATTCTAAAAGGTGCAACGCATAGGTAGTGAGGAGTGATACCGATAACCTACCCACGAACACCCGACACCCTGTTATATATGTATATTATATCATATAACCATGAAGGAAAGATAGTAAAACAAAATTCTAAGAAAGCCTATTTTCTCCACGCTATAAAAAATAAAAACTTGGAGGTATTATTATGAATGATGAAAATAAAATTTATGATTTATTAGAAAAGATTTATATTGAAGTGCAAGAAACTAGGGGAGAATTAAAAGATTTCAAAGAAGAAACTAATACTAGATTTAATGATGTAGATGTTAAATTTAATAGTCTAGAAAATGGACTGAAAGAATTTAGAGAAGAAACTGATACTAGATTTGATAACTTAGAGAATAAACTTGATGACATAGAAGCTCATAATGCTAACAGGCATGTTGAAATTAGTGGAGAATTAAGAAAAATAAAAGCAGGATTATCCAAGGTAGAGATTGTCACTGCTGACAACTGGGGCGATATTGCAAGACTTAAAGCTAGAAAAAGGGTAAAATAAATAATTTTAGACAATCTTAGGAAGGACACAACGTAGATATAAGCTCTACATTTGTGTCTTTTATTTAGGTTTTATAGAAACATATGTTTAGAGGTGATGGCATGAGTTTTAACTGGATAGATAAATATGTGAATGGAATAATAGATTATTGTTATTCTAGAGATATTTTTGAAATATATAGTACATTAGATATGATTATAAGAAAAATTGATAAGGACAACCCTATTCTGAGGGGTAATGATGCTATTTACCTTAGAAACTACTTTGATGAAGAAATTGTTTTTATTAGAGATGATCTTCCCTATCAATGTGAGAAGTTTGTTCTATCTCATGAACTGGGACATGCTATACTACATACTGATATGGACCAAGCTGCCTATAATAGCAGATTGATTAATAGGGGTAAATTAGAGCGGCAGGCTGATTATTTTGCTTGTAGGTTGCTTGGTGCTAAGATAGATGATGTTTATCACTATGACATGACTTCTAAGCAGATGGCTGGAGATTTGTGTGTTAGGGAGGAATGTTTGGAGTATTTGTAGGGATTATATGATTATTGGGTTTGGGTTTAAGAAAGCATTAAGAAAGCTATAAAAATCGGCGTGAGGTTAATCACACCGAGTATTTTATAAATAAAGCAAATGGAAAGGGTGGTTAATATACTTGTATTAAGTTTGTAATTGTCATTCATATTGTAGCTATCACTTGTAACTATTAACTGAAGGGAGATTATTATGAATAACGAAAATCACATAAGAAAACAGATTAATATTAATGACATTATTCTCAATGTTGAGAATCCAAGATTTGAAAAGGTTAATAATCAAGAAGAAGCAATTGAAATTATGATTAATGAGTATGAAGAAAAAATATATAATTTAGCTAAACATATCACAGAAAATGGTATAAATCCTACTGAATCTTCAGCAGTTATTAAGTCTGATAATGATAAGTATATTATTCTAGATGGAAATCGACGTTTAACAGCTTTAAAAATACTAAGTAATCCTAACTTGCTAGATGAAAAATTTGAAAAGTTAAAATCTAAGATTATAAGCTTAGATAGAACTAATATACCATCCACAATTAATGCTATCGAATTTCAAAGTGAAGAAGAAGCAAACTTATGGATTAAATTAAAACATACTGGTGAAAATGATGGGGTCGGAACAGTTGAATGGAATTCATTACAACAAGCAAGATTTGATAATGATAAATATCCACTTTCTATACAATTGCTTAAATACATGGAAAGTGCTAATTTAATAAAAGAATCTATTTCTAAAAATATCAAGAACCTAAAAATTACAAACTTAGAAAGACTTTTAACAGATCCCGATGTTAGAAATATATTATCAATTACACGTGTTAAAAATGAATTGCATTTTCCTATCCCTAATGAAAATACAAGAAATATTTTGAATAATTTTTTATCAGAACTATTATTAGAAGACTTTACAGTAAATAAAATACGAAATAAATCTGATAGAACCGAGTTTATGAATTACTTTAAAGATAAATATAACTTAACAGAAGGTGATATTGAAGATCTAAAAAGTTGTGAAATAACTACTGTTAAGAGCTATGAAACTTTAAAAGAAGAAACAGAAAAAATGGAAGATAGAAAAGAACCTAAGGAAAACACAAAACACAAAGTAGAAGATACTCTAAATAATAAAACTATCCCTAGCCCTAAAGCAACTGAAATGCCAAGCACGAAAGATAGATCTACTGTGATACCCAAGGAATTTAATCTCACTATTAAAAATGTTAAAATTAATGATATTTATAAAGAATTAAAAAAAATATCAGTTGATGATTATCCAAATATAGTTGGTGCTTCATTCAGAGTATTCTTAGAGCTATCTATTGATTACTATATAGATGAAAATAAAGATGAAATTGACGTAAGAGAAAATGATAAGCTAAAAAACAAACTTGAAAAGGTGAAAAATAATATAAGTGATAAATTAAAATTAAATAGAAGTGTACTTAAAGATATAAGCAGGGCTATTGCCAGTAATGATAACATAGTTTCTATAGATGTATTGCATGGCTATATCCATTCAACGGTATCTCAAGCAAGTTCTGATGGGTTAAAAACTACATGGAATAATTATGAAAAGTTTTTTGAACTTTTATACGGAATTATTAATAATTCCATACTGGCCAAAGCATAATTATTATGATATAATCAAACACAGGGGGTGTTTTACCTATGACCAGGACTCTTTCTCCACTTCGATATCCAGGTGGAAAAACTAAACTATATAAATATACAAAAAATCTAATAAAACACAATGAATTAATAGGTTGTACTTATGTTGAGCCATATGCAGGAGGATGTGGACTAGCTATTCAGCTACTTCATACTGGTATAGTTGATCAAATTATCTTAAATGACATTGACAGGTCTATTTATGCTTTCTGGAGAACCGTATTGGACGATAATGAACAATTAATTAAGAAAGTTGAAAATGCTCCTATAACAATGGATGAGTGGTATAAACAGAAAGAAATACAAAATAATAAGAATAATGCAGATTTATTTGAATTAGGATTTTCCACTTTATTTCTTAATAGAACTAACTTTTCTGGAGTAATAAAAGCTGGTCCTATAGGTGGATATAAACAAACTGGAAATTATAAACTTGATTGTAGATTTAATAAAAAAGATATAATAAAAAAACTTAAGTTAATTTATAATTATAGAAATCAGATACAATTCTATAATAAAGATGCCATAGATTTTTTTGAAATATTAAATCAAATGCATCATGATAATGTCTTTATTTTCCTAGATCCACCATATTTTGAAAAAGGACCTGGTCTTTATACCAATTTTTACACTGAGGAAGACCATATAAATTTGGCCACCCATGTAGCAAATTTAAATCATACTTGGGTAGTAACTTATGATAATATAGATAGGATCAAAGAAATATATGGTGAATATAATTTTGATTATAATGAATATTCTCTGAGATATAGTGCTCAGAAAAAATATAAGGGTACTGAAATAATGTTTTATTCTGACAACCTAGTTCCTATTAATTTTTAATTTAATAAAACTCTTGCTGAAAGCTATTTTTAATCGGTAGCTTTCTTTTTTATTGCTAATACAATATAATAAACATATACATATATTGAGGTGATCTAATGAAAATAGCAATATACTCACGTAAATCTAAGTTTACTGGCAAGGGAGATTCTATAGAAAATCAAATACAACTATGTAGAGAATATGCCTACAAGCACTTCAATTCTTCTGATGATGATATAATCATATATGAAGATGAAGGTTTTTCCGGTGGAAATGTTGACAGGCCACAGTTTAAACTTATGATGAAGGATGCCAAGGCTAAGAAATTTGATACATTAGTATGTTATAGACTAGATAGAATCAGTAGAAATATAGCTGACTTCTCTACTCTTATAGAAGATTTACAGGAGAATAATATATCCTTTGTATCTATTAGAGAACAGTTTGACACCTCTACTCCTATGGGACGGGCCATGATGTTCATAGCATCTGTATTCGCCCAGCTAGAAAGAGAAACCATTGCAGAAAGAATTAGAGATAATATGATGCAACTGGCCAAGACTGGCAGATGGCTTGGTGGTGTTACACCTACTGGATTTGATTCCAAGGAAGTCATATATCTAGATCCCTCCGGTAAAGAGAGAAAGATTTTTAAACTTACACCTATTCCCAAGGAAATACAGACAATTCGACTAATTTACTCTAAATTCTTAGAATTAGATTCATTAACTCAACTAGAGACTTTCTGTATTCAAAATGGTATAAAAACTAAAAATGATATATATTACTCTAGATTTACATTAAGGAATATCTTAGCTAATCCTGTGTATGCTGCAGCTGATAAAGATACATATGATTACTTTACATTGAATGATTATGAAGTTTATACCGATTTAAATGAGTTTACAGGTAAAAAAGGCATTATGGCATATAATAAGACTATACAGAAGAAAAACACTTCAAACAAGCTAAGAGATAGTTCAGAATGGATTATAGCAGTAGGTAAACATCCAGGAATAATAAAGGGAAAAGATTGGGTGAGAGTGCAAAATATGATAGAAAAAAATAAATCTAAAACTTTTAGAAAAGTAAAGAATTCAGAATCTCTTTTATCTGGAATATTAAGATGTGGTAATTGTGATAGCTTTATGAGGCCTAAAATGGGACGTGTTAATAAGGATGGAGTTCAGGCCTTTTATTATATATGTGAATTAAAAGAAAAAAGTAAAAGAGAAAAATGTAATATGAAAAATATCAAAGGAAATGATTTGGACAATCTAGTTATAGAAGAGATTAAAAAACTATCTTATAAGGACTCTATCCTATCTAAAAAGCTTGAAAACGATAATATCAATATAAGTGATAGCCAAAGCAGTTTAACCTCTCAAATTGAGGAATTAAAGGCTAATATTGAAAATAATGATAGAGCTATATCTAATTTAGTAAATTCTCTATCTGAAGGTAAAGACTCTGGTGCATCTAAATATATAATAAATCAAATAAATGAATTAGATGCTAAAAACTCTAAGCTAAAAGAAAGACTGCTGGATTTAAAAGAGAAGTCTGATGCTAATATTATTAAGGAAAACAATATAAATCTAATTGATGATATTGTAGAAAGATTTGCTGATATGATAGACACTGCTAGTGTTATTGAAAAGAGAAATCTAATTAGATCTATAGTAGATAAAGTTATATGGGATGGAAAGGACATAGATATTATTATGTTTGGTGCTAGTTCTAGAAAAAAGCAGTAAAGATGTTTCCGTTATGTGACTATAGCATTATCTATACATCTTGCTGCATAAGTTGCCAACCTAGTCCCTTTATTTTTATTATATGTAGTTATGGCTTTTATAAGTCCAATAGTACCTATAGATATTAGATCTTCCATTTCTCTTCCAGCATTATTATATTTTTTAACTATATGGGCAACAAGTCTTAAATTATGTTCGATTAACGTATTCTTAGCTTCCTTATCTCCCATTGCGTATAATTCTAAGTATCTTTCCTCTTCCTCCTTACTCAAAGGCCGGGGAAAAGAGTTAGAATTAATCATATATCCACATAAGATGATAAATGGTCTAAAAAGTAAACTTAAAAATAAAATTAAGGGATTTTTCATAAAAACACCTCCAATGATATATTAGTATATGATTCACTGAAGGTTTGTGTGCTAGTACTACTTAGCTTTATATTTACTTATTTCCCTTGCTATCTCTTCAAATATAGGCAATGCAGATATAGAACCTGATCTTGCATCTTCTACAAACACTGTAATTACATATTCAGGAATATCAGCAGGATAAAATCCTGAAAACCATCCATGAGTTACTCTGTTTTTATTTAGAATTGCCTCAGCAGAACCTGTTTTACCACCACATCCCCCAATATCTTCCAAATCTATAGATTTTCCAGTACCGCTCTTCACTACTTCCCTTAAAAAATCCACCAAAACATCTGTAGACTCCTTGGAAATAATTCTAATACTCGGTTCTTTATAAGTTTCCTTAATCATGATACCATCTATATTTGTAATTCCCTCCACAATATGTAATGGTTGACTTATACCACCATTGGCTACAATTGTCATCAGATTACTTACTTGCAATGGAGTTACCTCTAATTGACCTTGGCCTATTGATATATTTCCAATGGCAGCTCCTAATATCTCCTCATCCTTAGGTAAGTTTCCACCTACTTCCTCTAAAAGTCCAATATGGATTTTACTGCCAAATCCAAGTTTTTTCGCCATATCTATTACCTTTCTAGCCCCTATTTCCTGTCCTATCTCTATAAAAGTAGAATTACAAGACCTTGCAAAGCCCTCTCTCAAGGATATGGCACCATGAGTCCCACTACAATTAATTCTTACTCCATTTACAATTTTAAATCCATCACAATGATATTTGCTATCCAAATCTATATTACCTTCCTCCAAAGCAGATAACAATACAACTATTTTAAATATTGAGCCTGGAGGATATCCAACTTGAACCGCCTTGTTATAAAGTGCCATATCCATACTGTCAAGATATCTCTCAATATCATCTTGATTGAAGTTTGGCCTAGATACCATAGATAAAATCTTACCAGTACCAACTTCAGAAACAATTACTGCACCATTTAATTTTTCTCTATCCAGAATAGATTCTACTCTTTTTTGAATTTCAGAATCAATAGTAAGCTTAACAGCAGAAGGATTATAATATTCAGTCCTCTGATTTACATGATGTATTCCATCTAATATAAATCTCCTATTCTTATCAAATTCTACAATAAAAGAATCCTCATCTTTACTTACTAAAAATTCATCATATACTTTTTCAATTCCAGACTTCCCCACATTATCTGTCTTATTTGTATATCCTATAACATGAGCTAACAGATTATCACTTGAATATCTTTTTACTCTCTCAACTAAAAATATATTTCTGTATCCTCTTAATTGAAGATCATCTGTTAGAGGAATTTGAAGTACTCTATCTTTTTTATTCAAAATATTATAAAACTCTTCTGGGGATAATAGAGAATTCTCTTTGACTTTTTTACTTAATACACTATCTTTTTTTAATATCTCTTTATCTATTATTGCCATAGGAGTTCTATTGTTATTAGTCAAAGGAACCAAATTCCTATCATATATCATACCTCTTTTTGGGTATAATGATATTTCCTTTCCTCTCTGTTTTATAGCAGCTTTTAAGAAATCTTCAGATTTATATATCTGTAGATAATAAAGTCTTATAACTAAAGAAATAAATAATATAGACGCAAATATACCTATGACTATGATTCTTCTCTTTATAGTATATAAATATCTATTATCCATAAATACCTCCTAGATCTATTATTATCCTTTATCTAGAAAGTATTCTAAAACTTTGATATTTAGTTGTGGTTTAAGATTGAATTGATCTTAGCCACAATTATATCAATTGCAACCTTGTTATAACCTCCCTCAGGAATTATGATATCTGCATACCGCTTTGTAGGTTCGACAAATTGCAAATGAGCTGGCCTTACAGTATTCATATATTGATATATAACAGAACTTAATGTTCTTCCTCTATCCTCAATATCTCTTTGTATTCTCCTTATAACTCTCACATCTGAATCAGTATCTACAAATATCTTGATATCTAATAGATCTCTTATCTCCTTCTCGAATAATATAAGTATTCCTTCTAATATAATAATATTTTTAGGCTCTACTAATATTGTTTCTTTTTTTCTATTATGTCTTTCAAAATCATATATAGGCTTTTCTATTGATTTTCCCTCTATTAAATCATTTAAATGTTGTATCAACAATTCATTATCAAAAGCAAAAGGGTGATCATAATTTGTCTTTACCCTCTCCTCAAAGGATAGATTACTTTGGTCTTTATAATATGAGTCCTGCTCTATAATCGTGATATCACTTTCTTCAATAAACTTGAATATCTCCTTAGAAACTGTGGACTTTCCCGAACCTGTTCCTCCTGTAATACCAATTAAAATGGGTTTTTGCATCATCTTTCCCCCTCTATAGATTTCCTTATTAAATAAAACCTCTCAACAGGTCTGTCCATCTTTATCTTTACTATCTGTTGTGGATGTGGTGCTACATCTATTCGCTCTTCATTTTCATCATACATATCCTGAATTTCCTGAGTAAAGAAATCCATACTTGGCCCAAATATCTCTATTCTATCACCACAAAACATCCTGTTTCTTTGCTCAACAGTTGCTATTTTAGTCTTATGATCATAATCCAGTACCATACCGACAAAATCATACCCTCTAATATATGAACTAGTAGTATATACTTGTGCTTCACTGCCCGGTTTTCCAAAATAAAAACCAGTAGTAAAATCTCTATGACTAACTTTCTTTATCTCATTTAACCATTTATCCTTATATACAAAACCTGAAGGATCTTTATAATAGTCATCTAATGCCATTCTATAGGATCTAAGAACAGTTGATACATAATATGAACTCTTTACCCTTCCCTCTATTTTAAAGCTCTTAATACCTGCTTTAATGAGCTCAGGTATATATTCTATCATACATAAGTCTTTAGAATTGAAGATAAAAGTTCCATCTTCATCTTCATATACAGGGAAATATTCTCCTGGTCTCTTTTCCTCTACTAAACTATATTTATATCTACAAGGTTGAGCACAATCTCCACGATTGGCATCTCTCCCAGTCATATAATTACTCAATAGACATCTACCTGAATAGGACATACACATAGCTCCATGAACAAATCCTTCAATTTCTAAGTCCTTAGGAATTCTATCAGTTATCTCTTTTATTTCCTTTAAAGATAGCTCACGGGCTAAAACAACTCTTTTTGCCCCTAAGTTATACCAAAACATAATGGTCTCATAGTTAGTCACACTGGCTTGAGTACTAATATGAATAGATAAATCAGGTACAGTCCTCTTAACAATAGAAAAAACTCCAGGATCTGATACTATTACAGCATCTACATTTAATTCATATAATTTTGTAACATACTCTTCTAAGCCATCTAAGTCTTCATTATGAGGTACTATATTAAGTGTCACATATACCTTTTTCCCATTATCATGGGCAAAATTTACTCCTTCAGCTATTTCATCTAGAGAAAAATTCTTTGAAGATTTTCTAAGACCAAAAGATTCTCCACCTAGATATATAGCATCTGCACCATAGATAATTGCCATCTTAAGTTTTTCTAAATCCCCTGCTGGGGCTAATAATTCAACTCTATCCATTTCCTTTACACCTCTTTATATGATAATGCTAATCCATCTCCAACTGGTATTACAGATGATGTATAACCTTCTAATTCATTAATATACTTTAAAAAGCTTCTCAATCTCTTTACTATGGTTTTTTTTCTTCTGATCACTAACTTATCTGTAGCAACCATTCCTTTAAATAAAACATTATCTGAAACTATAAGTCCTCCTGGTCGTAGCAAATTCATAGATCTACTAAAGAATTCCAAGTATTGGCCTTTAGCTGCATCTATAAATATTAGATCATACTTATCTGTTATTTCAGATAAGACATCTTCCGCTTCTCCTCTTAGTATATTTATATTAGACTTGTATGGTGATTTTGAGATAAATTCTTCTGCTAATTTGATCATATCATCTCGTCTCTCAATAGTAGTTATTCTACAATCTCCTTTTTGAGCATCACACATCACTAATGCTGAATATCCTATTGCAGTTCCAACCTCCAATATATCTTTAGGTTTTTTTGATTTTAATAATACTCTTAGAAATTGAGCTACTTCAGGTTCAATTATTGGTACATGATTTTCAATTGCGTATCTTTCCATCTCTTCTAAATATTCTTCTCTCCTAGGCAATATATCACGAATATATTCCAATATATAATCCTCACTAATATTTGACAACTTCATCATCCTAACTATTTTAACTTTGGTTTTGCCTTTTTGTGTTCATCATAGGTCCTGGAAAAAGTATGACTCCCATCATCGCCTGTAAGTCTAAAATAAAGATAATCTACATCAGCCGGATTTATAGCAGCAATAATCGATGGCTTTCCAGGTGATGCTATAGGTCCAGGAGGTAATCCTCCATTTACATAGGTATTATAGGGAGATGGTATGCTAGTCTCCTTAGTCGTAAGCACTTCTTTCCTTTCACCTAGTATAAATTGTACCGTTGCACAAGATTGAAGATGCATTCCTTTTTTAATTCTATTATGAAACACACCTGACATTATAGGTCGTTCACTGTCTAATTTGCCTTCTCTTTCTATTATAGAAGCAAGGGTAATTATCTCATTTAGCCCCATATCCATATCTTCTAAATTAGGCTTTATATCCATATTATATATCTTTTCAAATTCTAAAAGCATCTTCTCTATTATCTCTTCCTCAGATGCAGAAGGAAAAACCTCGTAAGTAGATGGAAATAAAAACCCCTCCAAGGATTGTCCATCATCTAACTCTTTTAGAAAAGTAAATTTATCCTCAAAATTTCCTTTATCACCAGATAAATTCAAAAACCTTTCATAGTCTACTATCCCTTCATCTGATAATTTCCTTGCAATCATATTTAATTCATATCCTTCTGGAATAGTGAACTTTATACTGTCTTTGGATTTTCCCCCTTTACCTAAATTATCTATTATCTCATCTAAATCCATGGATCTATCTAACTCATGTGTTCCTGCCTTTAATTTCCCATCTACTCCTAATTTTTTAACCCTATATTTAAATATACTCTTATTATGAATTAAATTATTATCCAATAGAATTTGGGCAATTCTATTGGTAGAACTACCAGAAGGTATCTCAATCTCTATATTTTGAATCTCCTCTGTAGAAACTGGTCCCAAGCTTTTTTCATAATACTTTAATAAGAATATAGATAATCCAATTAAAAATATAATAAATAAGGAAAGCAAACTCCTTTTCTTCCTCTTAATTTTCTCCATTTAAAATTCACCCTTTAGATTTGTCATTTGTATTATACTTACTAATATTCTTTAAAATTAGTAGCTTTATCATATACATATAATATTAGATTCCCAAACAAAATTATAGATGCAAATTCTCCAACTGTAATGCCTATCATAGTGTATAGATAAGGAATCTTAGTAAAGTAGGATACCCAGATTGAAACAATTAATCCATTAAGTAACACTGGAGGTATCATTCCAGTAAACTTATTCTTAGACTTAGAGGTGAGAAAAGCAGCAAGTAATGTCACTAAACTTCCCCCTAAAATATCTATAAGTCCAAACCCAGAGTAAAAAGTCAATATTATATTTGAAACTAAACATCCTACAAATAGCCCTGGTACTGCAGCTGCTTCTACCAATGGCAACAGTACTAATCCCTCTGCTAATCTGAGCTGAATATGCCCAAATGCTAAAAAATTTGCAACTGGAAAAAATAACACTTGTATTAAAACCAAAATTATATATATAGCAGCGATTAAACTTGCCTTGGTAAGGTATTTTAGATCCATATCATCCCTCCCCCAATTAATACTTATATATTATATCATGATTTTCAAATATAAAAAAGGGTTGCCTTTTATCCTCATATTTAACACACAAAACGGGCTATTTAAAGCCCGTCTTTAAAGATCAAAAATTTAAATTAGATACTTATCTACTATTTTTTATTCTGTAGCCTTCTTTAATTCCTCTAAAAGTTTGTCATTTAAAATCTTTATATGTGTACCCTTCATACCTAATGATCTAGATTCTATAACACCAGCACTTTCAAACTTTCTCAATGCATTTACTATTACAGATCTTGTAATCCCAACTCTATCAGCTATCTTACTAGCTACTAATAGACCTTCATTCCCATCTAGCTCATTAAATATATGTTCCATAGCTTCTAGTTCTGAATAGGATAAGGTTCCAATAGCCATCTGCACAACAGATTTCTTTCTTGCTTCTTCTTCTATCTCTTCACTCTTTGATCTGAGTATTTCCATACCCACAATAGTTGCACTATATTCGGACAAGATCAAATCTTCCTCCGTAAATTCTTTTCCAAACCTAGCTAAAACTAAAGTTCCCAATCTCTTTCCACCACTATTTATAGGAATAACGGTAGCTATCTTATCTGGATGATCACAATCTGAAAATTCATCGAATACACATTCTGTAAATTCTTTGACATTTTCCTTTGTCTCGTTTATCTCCAATAACTCTTGATTATATTTTTCTGGAAACTTTTTTTCCTTAATTACCTCAGAATGTACTGCATCACATTCAAACCCTTCAGACAGTTTATATCCCAAAACCCTACCTTTCTTACTTGCAATATAGACATTAGCCTGCAAGATATCACTTAATATCCTACTCAACTCTGAAAATGATACTGGCTCTGAACCATAACTCTGTAATGTCTTATTCAACCTTCTAGTCTTTTGTAATAGATTTTCCATTATATTTCCTCCTTATATATCTTTTAAGCATTGTTTACCATATCTAACTGTAAATATATTGAATTCTATTCAGAATATTCTAATATATAGGATACTACAATTTAAATAAAATGTACAGATGTTTTAAGCATTTTTATCTTCTTTTTTAGTATATCCACAATCTTTATTACTACATCTTATAATATTTCCACTTTTATTCCTTTTAATAGTCATATAGGAATTGCATTTTGGACATACTTCCTCTAAAGGTTCATCCCAAGATACAAAATTACATTTAGGATAATTTGTACATCCATAGAAAGTTCTTCCCCTTTTTGATTTTTTCCTTATTATCTCGCCATCACAGAGTGGACATTTGACTCCTATCTTATCCAATATAGGTTTTGTATTCTTACATTCTGGATATCCAGGACATGCTAAAAACTTCCCATATCTTCCTGACTTTATTACCATATTTCTACCGCATTTCTCACATATTTCATCTGTTACTTCATCTTTTATCTCTATCTTATCTATTTCTTTTTCGGCTATTAACAGGAAGTTATGAAAATCTCCATAAAAATCATCTACTACACTTTCCCATGCAAACTTTCCTTCCGCTACTCCATCTAACTTCTCCTCTAACTCAGCAGTAAATTCCTCGTTTATTATCTGACCAAAATACTCAGATAAAAGTTCATTTACTAATATGCCAAGTTCTGTAGGATAAAAAGACTTATTATCTAAAATTACATAATTTCTTGCCAATATTGTTCCTATGGTAGGAGCATAAGTACTAGGTCTTCCAACACCTATCTCTTCCAATGTTTTAATCAATGAAGCTTCTGTAAATCTAGCAGGTGGCTGAGTGAAATGTTGTTTAGGTAATATATCATTAACCTTCAAAACATCACCTATATTCAGATTTGGAATTTCAATATCCTTTTTTTCCTCATCGGAAGTAGTATATACCCTTAAAAACCCAGGAAACACCAGCCTACTTCCCGATGCTCTAAATAGATTATCATTACTTAAAATATTTATACTTAAAGTATCATATTTTGCCTGAGCCATTTGAGACCCGATAAACCTATTCCATATCAATTCATATAATCTATATTGATCTCTAGATAGAGACTCCTTAATATCCTTTGGACATCTAGTAAAACCTGTAGGCCTTACAGCCTCATGTGCATCTTGAGCTTCTTTTTTAGATTTGCCATATTGCCTTCCCCCATTTGAATATTCCTTACCATATTCTCTACATATAAATTCTTTTGCTCCATCTATGGCAACTTGAGATATTCTAGTTGAGTCTGTTCTCATATAGGTTATCAATCCAATGGTGCCTTCTCCTTTAATATCTATTCCCTCATACAATTGTTGTGCTATACTCATCGTCTTCTTTGTATTAAATCCTAATTTCTTTGAAGCATCCTGCTGCAATGTACTAGTGGTGTAAGGTGCATAGGGATTTCTCCTTCTAGTTCCTTTTTTAATATCTTGCACTCTAAAGTTTTCTCTATCTAAAGATGAAATTACTTTATCTACTTGTGTTTTAGTTTTTAACTCTATCTTTTCTTCTTTTTCGCCTACTAATCTTCCTATAAAATCTGCTTCAAACTCTTCTTCATATGCTTCCAAAAATGCTTTAATACTCCAATATTCTTTTGGAACGAAATTATCTATTTCTTCCTCCCGATCACATATCAATTTTGTTGCAACTGATTGTACTCTACCAGCACTTAGACCCTTTCTTATCTTCTTCCACAATAAGGGGCTTATCTTATATCCAACAAGCCTATCCAATATCCTTCTAGCCTGTTGTGCATCTATTAATCCAAAATCCAATGCCCTTGGATTCTTAATAGCATTTTTAACTGCATCCTTTGTTATTTCATTAAATTCTACTCTGACTTTTTCAGTAGGATCTATCTTCAAGATATGAGCAAGATGCCAAGATATGGCTTCGCCTTCTCTGTCTGGGTCAGTAGCTAGATATATTTTATCCGCATTTTTCCCTTCCTTTCGCAGTTCATTTATAATTGGACCCTTTCCCCTTATATTTATATATTTGGGTTTGAAATTATCCTCTACATCTATACCCAATGTACTCTTGGGTAAATCCCTTACATGACCAACAGATGCTGCTACTTTATAATTTCTTCCCAAAATTTTTCCTATTGTCTTAGCTTTAGCTGGTGACTCTACAATCACCAAATTTTTTGCCAATGCATACACCTCCATACATACTTCAACAGAGTGTAAATACCCTACTATTTAATTCTTTTATGATTCCTTTTAGTTCTAAAATAGTAATTACACTAATTACTGTTGATATATCCAATCCTGTCTTATATGAAATAAGATCACTATGTAATGGTCCTTCTTTCATTATTTCAACTATCTTAATTTCTATATCACTTAGATTGCTATAATCTATTTTATTGCCCTTATCTTGAGAGATCTTTAATTGAAGTTCCTTAATCTCCTCAACTATATCTTCTATTTCTAATAGAGGTCTAGCCCCGTCCTTAATCAACTTATTTGTTCCTCTACTATATAGACTGTTTATATTTCCAGGAAGAGCAAATACGTCTTTTCCCTGTTCTAGAGCCAAATGAGCTGTAATTAATGAACCTGACTTTTCTTTAGCCTCAATTACAACAATCCCCAATGATAATCCTGATATTATCCTATTTCTCCTAGGGAAATTATACGCCATAGGTTGAGTTTTAAATGGAAACTCAGTTAAAACCATGCCATTACTAGCTACTTCATCATATAAGTTTTTATTAGTTTTTGGATATATAACATCTATTCCATTCCCTAAAATACCTATTGTTCTACCACCTTCTCTTATGGCTGTTTTATGTGCTACTGTATCTATGCCTAAAGCTAGCCCACTTAATATAGTAACACCCATATTAACTAACTCCTTAGAAAATTTCTCACAAGCCCACTTGCCATAAGATGTAGCTTTTCTAGATCCTACTATTCCAATTGCCAAGCTATCTTCTTCTAGAAGACTTCCTTTGCCATATAGTACATAGGGTTTGTCATATATGTTTTTTAATCTTTTAGGATAATCACTGTCTAATATTGTTATGACCTTTATATTTTCTTTCTCCAATTTGCTAAACAGCATATCCATATATTCCATATTTCTACTTTTAATCATTTTTTCCAGATGCTTATCTTTGATTCCTATGATACTACCTAGTTTCCCTAGATCTGTCCATAATAGTTCACGCAAATCTGGAAAGTACTCACATAATCTTTCTAGTATTTTATTTGTAATCCCAATACTATTTAACCATATTAAGACATCTCTTTCAGTATATTTGTCCACACCATTACCCCCAGTATTTGTTATCTAAGGTTCTATATCTTAATGCTTCCAATATATGTCTATCCAAAATGTCTCTGCTATTATCAAGATCTGCAATTGTCCTTGATACCTTTAGAATTTTGTTGTAGGTTCTAGCACTGAAACTATGTTTTTTAAATGCCATTTTCATAATTTTTTCCGTACTACTTGATAATTTGCAGTATCTATCTACTTCCTTATTTGAAAGTTGAGAATTACTATATATATCCTTATCTCTATATCTTTCTAACTGTATATCCCTAGCCTTTTTGACTCTCTTTCTAATATCATGAGATGTCTCTGATCTATTATCATCCCTTAATTCTTTATACTTTACAGGTGAAATCTCAAGATGTATATCTATTCTATCAAGTAATGGAGAACTAATTTTATTTAAATATCTATCTATTTCCCTTTGGGAACATGTACACTCATGTAGAGGATCACCAAAATATCCGCACGGACAAGGATTCATACTAGCTACAAACATAAACTTAGCTGGATAAGATATACTAGCATTTACCCTTGATATATGAACAACTCCATCTTCCATAGGTTGTCTTAATACTTCCAGTACATTTTTTTGAAATTCTGGCAATTCATCTAAAAATAATACTCCATTATGAGCCAGAGAAATCTCCCCAGGTTTCGGGATTCTTCCACCTCCAATAAGAGAAGCACTGGAACATGTGTGGTGAGGAGATCTAAAAGGTCTTTCCTTAATCAAATCATTTGAATCTAATAATCCTGAAATACTATATATCTTAGTTACTTCAATAGACTCTTCAAAAGAAAGTAAAGGTAAAATAGTAGGCAACCTTCTAGCTGCCATGGTCTTTCCACATCCAGGAGGTCCTATCATCAACATATTATGGCCTCCAGCTGCAGCCACCTCTAATGCCCTCTTAAGTCCCTCTTGTCCCTTTATATCTGAAAAGTCTAAGGGAAATTCCTCCCTAAACTCATGAGAATAATTCTCATTCTTAAAAGGGGCTATGTTATTTTCTCCATTGAGATAATCTGCTACCTCTTTTAAATTTCTCACAGGTATAATATCTATATCAGAGATTACACTACATTCCTCTTTATTTTCATATGGGACTATACATCTTTTTATATTCAGTTCCCTCATGGATATAACCATAGGAAGAGCACCTTCTACAGGATTAATATTGCCATCTAAAGACAATTCTCCTAAAAATAATGTAGATTCTGTATTCTTATTAGATATAATATTATTGGATATTAAAATCCCTACAGCGATGGCTAAATCCATCTGGGAACCTTCCTTTCTTAAATTGGCTGGCGCTAGATTTATAGTAATCCTATTCAAGGGAAATTCATATCCACTATTTTTAATAGCAGTCCTTACCCTCTCTTTAGATTCCTTTATAGCTGCATCTGGCAATCCAACAATATTAAATACAGGAAGTCCCCTAGAGAGATCTGTCTCTACTTCAATAATATATCCATTTAAGCCCTGTAATACACAAGTATTTACCTTTGAATACATATGTATACTCCTTTCCATTCCCATATGCCCACTAAAAATTGCCTGGGTAATAGCCAAATTCCCACATTTTCCAATCCCTATAGACAAAAAGCATCTTCAATATGACTTATCTTTAAATCTTCTGTCAAATAGACCTCGATAATATCATATCGTAATTGCATATCTCCATAACCTCTACTCTTTATATACACCATGGAAGTTTTCATTATCTTTGATTGTTTACGAGAGTTCACTGCCTCATATGCATATCCGTATTTTATATTTGTCCTAGTCTTTACCTCTATAAATACTAAGATACCCTTATGCAATGCAATTATATCTATCTCTCCTAGCCTGTTTCTATAGTTAGATTCCAAGATCTCATAACCCTTGTCCAATAAATACTTTCTGGCTAATCTTTCCCCTAATCTTCCCTTATCTATATTATTCATCATTATTTTCCCTCTATTTATTTACCAATGATATTCTTCAAAAAGGTCATCCTATGAATAGGTGTAACTCCTAATTCCAATATACTTTCCCTGTGCTCTTTAGTCCCATATCCCTTGTTTTTCCCTATATTATAGCCTGGAAACATCTTGTCCCACTCTAAACACATTCTATCTCTATATACCTTGGCAATTATAGATGCACAAGCTATACCATGGCATCTATCATCACCTTTTATAAAGCTCTTCTGTGGTATATCTAGATCAATATTTTCTGCATCTATCAAGAGATAATCAGCTATAATCTTGTTTCCATCTCTATTCACTATGTTTTTTACAGCTAATTTCATTGCAAGTCTAGTACTCTCTTTTATGTTTATCCTATCTATAGTCTGTGCATCTACTCTTCCTATACCAATCCCAGTTGCTTCATTTTCTATTATATCAAAAAGATATTCCCGTTTCTTTTCAGATAGTTTTTTAGAGTCTTTAACTCCTTGAATTCTTAAATCTCTAGGCAATATTATAGCACATGCCACCACATCTCCCAATAGACACCCTCTACCAACTTCATCTATATATGCAATATTTTTATAACCACTGTCATAAATTTGATTTTCAAACTCCAATATGTCCATCTGTATTCTCCCTTGGAAATTCTAAGGTAATATTTCCTATTACTCCCTTTCTAAACTCATCAAGAAGGATATTGCTTATCTTTTCATAATCCACTTCCCCACCTCGCATTATACACCCTCTCTTAAAACCAATATCGGTCATTATCTCCAAAGGTGAACTGTCTCCTATTTCAAAATTATATCTCTTTTCTAACAATTCCGGGCATATTTCCACTAAGGTTTCGATCAACTTAAGTGCTAATGTCTCCCTATCTAGAATTTCATCTTTAATAGCTCCTGTAAAGGCAAGATTAAGGCCAACTCTTTTCTCTTCAAATTTAGGCCATAATATACCTGGAGTATCTAATAATTCTAAATCACCTTTAGTCTTAATCCACTGATTTGATTTAGTAATCCCAGGTTTATTTCCAACCTTTGCCCCTCTTCTTCCTGTAAGATTATTTATTAATGTAGACTTTCCCACATTTGGAATTCCTATAATCATAGCTCTAATGCTTCTATTTATTATCCCTTTTTTTTCATAAGAAATTGTCTTTTCTGCAGTTATATTTCTGGACATATGTATTAATTCCTCTATGCCCCTTCTATCTAATGAATTAAATAATATAGTATTTAACCCCTTCTTTTTAAAATATTCTTGCCATATCTTATTTCCCTTAATACTAGATAGATCTGCTTTATTCAATATAATGATTCGAGGTTTATCCTTTACAATAGAATCTATAACTGGATTTTGACTACTATATGGAATTCTAGCATCTATTAATTCAAAGACCACATCTACCATAGAAAGATTTTTCTCAATGGATTCTCTTGTTTTCTTCATATGACCAGGATACCAGTTTATATTCAAAATATCACCTCCAGAATATATAAAAATGGGACTTTACAGTCCCAATTATTAATACATTCTCTTCTCTTTAACTCTTGCTGCCTTACCTTGTCTATCTCTTAGATAGTAAAGTTTTGCTCTTCTAGTTCTACCTTTTCTAGTCACTACAAGTTTATCAATTCTAGGAGAGTTTAAAGGGAATGTTCTTTCAACACCAACTCCATAAGATAATCTTCTTACAGTAAAGGTCTCTCTAGCTCCCCCGCCCTTTTTCTTGATAACTGTACCTTCGAACACTTGAATTCTCTCACGTGTTCCTTCTACAACTCTATAATGAACTTGAACAGTATCACCTACATTGAATGCAGGTAAATCATCTCTCAATTGCTCTTCTTCTAATACCTTTATTATATCCACTGTTCAACCCTCCCTTCTCCATAGATGTTCTTGCCATAAGCAGAGGACCATCTGTAATTCATACCTACGTATTATAGCATATGCAATAATCGAATTCAACTATTTATTATCAATTATCTCTCAATTCGTGATAATAATCTTTTATCTTCTTCATTTAAACTACAATTTTTCAGTAGATCTGGTCTTTTCAAAGATGTAATTCTTAAGGATTGGTAATGCCGCCAATCTTTAATCTTCTGATGATCTCCTGATAACAATATATCAGGAACTTTTTTACCTCTAAATTCTCTTGGCCTAGTATATTGAGGATATTCTAATAGACCATTATAATGGGAGTCATCAACATATGACTCACTACTACTCAATACCCCTGGCAATAATCTTGCCATGGCATCTATCAATACCATGGCTGGGATCTCTCCACCTGTCAACACATAATCCCCAATAGAAATCTCATGGTCTACATAATTTTCTATTATTCTATTGTCTATACCTTCATAATGTCCACACAAAAGTACAATATGTTCCTCTTTAGATAATGTATTTACCATCTTCTGATTTAATCTTTTACCTTGAGGTGATAAATATATAATCTTTGATTTCTCACTCTTAACCCTATTTATTGCACCATATATAGGACCCGGGGTCATGACCATCCCTGGTCCGCCGCCAAAAGGATAATCATCTACTTTTCTGTGTTTATTCTCAGAAAAATCCCTTATATCTATATAACTTACATTTAAAACTCCTGTCTCTATAGCCCTACCCACTATACTCCAATTGGATAGTCCAGAAAAAAATTCAGGAAATAACGTCAAGACATCTAGTTTCATTCTATCATTCCTTCAATAGGATCAATTATGATCATCTTATCTGAAATATCTATTTCTCTAATAAATCTTTTAACAGCAGGTATGAGATATTCCTTTCCATTGGAGCCATCATCTATTACATACACATCATTGCCCCCCGTCTGAAGAATATCCTTGATAATTCCTATCTTATTTCCAGATATATCAAACACATCACAGTCCATTAAGTCATGAATAAAATAGTGATTTTCTGGCAATTCTATCCTATGTTCATCATCTACATATATAAAATCATTTAAAAATCTTATCACCTGATTTATATCATCAAATTCTCTGAATTTAATGATGACAATTCCCTTATGATATCTTACCCTTTGAAGAAAAACTGGAAGCTTTTTTTCTCCTATATATGCCTTTTCAAGATAAGAAAATCTTTCCAAATCACTAGTTATAGGAAAAACTTTAACTTCACCCTGAATTCCATGGGTATTTATTACCTTACCAACTATAGTATAATCCATATCTACACCTACTATATAAAATTACTTAAATGGTTAAATCTGATAACACCTATTGAATGATTTCAACTATAACCCTTTTATTTTCCTTAATAGCTGCAGCCTTGACAACTGTTCTTATGGCCTTGGCAATACGTCCCTGCTTTCCTATTACCTTACCCATATCTTCCTGAGCTACTTTTAACTCTATTATGATAGACTGTGATCCCTCTACTTCGTTTACACTTACTTCATCTGGATTATCCACAAGAGCTTTTGCAATATACTCTACCAATTCACCCATTATTACACCTCCAAATACTACTCTTCTACTACTTCATCCTCTGGCTTTTCATAGATACCATTTTCCCTAAAAAGTCTATCTACAGTATCAGTTGGTTTAGCACCATTATTTAGCCATTTTATAGCCTTCTCATTATCTATCTTAACTGTTTTAGGCTCAGTTAATGGATCATAGTAACCTATCTCTTCAATAAATCTTCCATTTCTTGCAGCACGAGAGTCGGCAACAATTACTCTATAAAAGGGATTTTTCTTAGCTCCCATTCTTCTCAATCTAATTTTAACCGCCATCTATCTCACCTCCTTTAAATCAAATTATCTATTAGAAAAAGGGAAATCCAAATTTTCCTTTTTTCTTCATACTCTTTTCCATATCAGCAAGTTTCTTCATCATCTTCTTAGTCTCTCTAAACTGTTTTAAAAGTTTATTTACTTCTTGTACTGAAGTTCCACTACCTGCCGAAATTCGTTTTCTCCTACTACTATCTATTATTTCAGGCATTTGTCTTTCTTTTTTAGTCATAGACTTGATTATAGCCTCTATCCTCAGAATATCTTTATCACTTACATCTAATCCCTTTAGTGCTTTAGAATTCATTCCTGGTATCATACCCATAATTTGATCTAGAGGCCCTAAATTTTTCATCTGTTCCAATTGATCTAAAAAATCATCAAATGTAAATTGAGCTGTCCTAATCTTCTTTTCTAGTTCTACGGCCTTCTCTGCATCTATGCTGGATTGAGCTTTTTCAATTAAACTCAAAACATCCCCCATGCCTAAAATCCTTGAAGCCATTCTATCTGGATGGAATGATTCCAATTGATCTAGCTTTTCACCCATCCCAACAAATTTTATAGGTTTATCTGTAACAGCTCTTATGGATAATGCGGCTCCACCTCTAGCATCTCCATCTAACTTAGTAAGGACAACTCCAGATATACCCAATCTATTATCAAAAGATGATGCCACATTTACAGCATCCTGTCCTGTCATAGCATCTAGCACCAACAAAACTTCATTAGGATTAACTGCCTCATGTATTTCTTCAATTTCCTTCATCAAATCCTCATCTATATGAAGCCTTCCAGCAGTATCTACAATTATTACATCATTACCATGCTTTTTCCCATGCTCTAATGCTGCCTTGGCAATATCTACGGGATTATGTTTGTTTCCCATTGAAAACACAGGAACTCCTGCTTTTTCCCCTACAACTTCTAGTTGCTTAATAGCAGCTGGTCTATATATATCACAAGCAACTAACAGTGGCCTTTTGTTTTGCTTTTTTAAATTAAATGCCAACTTACCAGTAGTTGTGGTCTTTCCAGCACCTTGAAGGCCACACATAAGTATTACAGTTGGTGGTGATGAAGCAAAGTTTATCTTGCTTTCCTTATCTCCCATTAACTTAGTCAATTCTTCATTGACTATCTTAATTACATGCTGTCCCGGAGTTAGACTTTGCATCACTTCATCTCCAATGGCTCTTTCTTTAACATCTCTTATGAAGTTCTTTACAACCTTAAAATTTACATCCGCCTCTAAAAGAGCAAGTCTTACCTCCCGCATAGCCAGATCTACATCTTTTTCTGAAAGCTTTCCCTTACCCTTCAACTTTCCCAAAGCATTCTGAAGCTTTTCAGATAAACTCTCAAATACCATCAGTCCATTACCTCCTCCCAACTATCTTTTAATATCTCTAAACTTATATTCTCAATTATTTCCGCCTTTTCTATAACTTCATAATATCCATTCTCTATTGCTATTTCCCTTATATCCCTTGAAGTTTTCAATATATCCTTTATGATCTTATGGCTTGAATTAAACTTTTTCGCCAGTCCAAGAGTCTCTTCATATCTATAGAGATTATCCTCAGCCCTTTTAAGTGCATCATATACTCCCTGTCTAGTGATATTTAATTCTTCCCCTATTTCACTTAAAGACAAATCTTGAAGATAGAATAATTCAACAATGCTGTATTGTCTTTCACTAAGTAATTTCCCATAGAAATCAAACAATATTCCCACTTGAACTAATTTCTCAACCATTATATCACCAACTAAATATTACTGTCAAGGTTTTTCCTTGACAGTAATATATTATATTATTATATTCAATTTGTCAACGAGAAAATTTATATTATTGTATAATTGCATCTATAAAACTATCTGGATTAAAGGGTTGAAGATCATTGATACCTTCTCCTACTCCAACTAATTTTACAGGCAATCCTAATTCAGCTTGTAAAGCTATTACAACTCCACCTTTTGCAGTTCCATCTAATTTAGTAAGAGCTACTCCAGTTATATTAGCAACTTCTTTAAATACCTTCGCCTGGTTTATAGCATTTTGACCTGTAGTGGCATCTAATACCAATAATATCTCCTTGGTGGCATCACCATATTCTCTCTCCACTATTCTAAAGATCTTATTTAATTCATTCATTAAATTAGATTTATTATGAAGTCTACCAGCAGTATCGCATATTAATATATCTGCCTTTCTAGCTTTAGCTGCATGTATTCCATCAAATATAACTGCTGCTGGATCTGCACCTTCAGTGTGGGATATTATCTCAACACCTGATCTGTTACTCCATTCTTCCAATTGTTCAATAGCTGCTGCCCTAAATGTATCTCCTGCAGCCATTAAAACCTTCTTTCCCTGGTTTTTAAACGAATAAGCTAGTTTACCTATGGTGGTTGTCTTTCCAACTCCATTTACTCCAACCACAAGGAGTACAGCTGGGCTAGGTTCAAGTTTTAAAGAATTATCATCTACTGACTCTTTCATCAATATCTTGATCTCATCCTTCAATAATTCCTTTACACAACTTGGATCTGTGACTTTTTCCCTCTTAACTCTATCCCTCAGTCTATCTATCAATTCCATAGTAGTATTTACACCTACATCTGCAGTAACTAATACCTCTTCTAAATCTTCAAACATCTCTTCATCTATCTTTTTATACATAGATAATAATCCATCTATCTTATCAGACATTTCTTTTCTTGTTTTAGATAGACCACCAAAGAGTTTATCAAAGAAACTCTTCTTTTTAGGTTCTTCCTCTTCAACTTCTTCTATCTCATCCTCTACTGTCTCTATATCCTCTAAATTGTCTATCTCTTCAACATTCTTTTCCATTTGTTTATCAGAAACTTCCACATCATAAGAGGAGATTTCATCAAGTTTATCTTCTGTATTTTCTTCAATATATTCTATTTTTTCTTCTATTTCTTCTTGTAGTTCCTCTATCTCCTGTGTTTCTTCTAATTCTAATTCTTCTAGCTTATCATCGATTTTATCATTAGATAATTTTTCATCTTTTTTCGTGAATTTATCCTTTATCCATTTAAACATCTAATCATCCTCCTATCCCACAAGTTCATCTACATAGTCTTTTAATTTAACGGAAATCAACTTGCTGACGCCTTCTTCTGCCATAGTTACTCCATACAAAACATCTGATATTTCCATGGTGGTCTTTCTGTGGGTTATCAATATAAATTGGGTATCATTATTGAATTTTCTTAAATAATCTGTATATCTACCAATGTTCGCATCATCTAGAGCTGCATCTATCTCATCTAATATGCAAAATGGAGAAGGTTTGGTCTCTAATATAGCAAACAATAGGGCTACTGCAGTTAGTGACTTTTCTCCCCCTGAAAGTAAATTTAGATTTTGAAGTTTCTTTCCAGGAGGTTGCACAACAATTTCAATTCCACTATTTAATATATCATCATCATAATCTAAGTTTAATCTCGCCTTTCCTCCATTAAATAATACTGAAAATACATTGGCAAATTTTTCATTTATTTCTCTGAAAGATTCCAGAAATTGACTCTTCATCTCTTTTTCCATATCAGAGATAATTTTCTTTAAATTTTCCTTACTTTTAACGAGATCTTCTTGTTGTGTTTCAATGAAGTTACACCTCTCTTTAATCTCCTTATAATCCTCTATGGCACCTAAATTTACATTTCCCAATTCCTTAATCTTTGATTTAAGTTGAGAAATCTTAGGTTTGGCTCCTTTAAGTTCTATAGATGGATCTTCTAACTTCATTGCATCTTCAAGACTCAACTGATAGTCATCTAACAGTTTACTTACTCTATTGTCTAGTTGTAACATAAGTTTAGAAAGTTTTAAATCCTTATCATTAATATTTCTCTCCAAATTTCTCATTTGATGGTTAATGTCTTTTAAACTTTCCTGCTTATTATAAAAGCCTTCCATTTTCTTATCTTTTTCTACTAACATATTTTCTAAATTAGTAGACATCTCTACCTTTTGTACTTCTCTATTTTCTATTTTTTCGTCTAAAAGTTGAATCTCCTCTTTAATCTGTAATATATCTCTTTCTATACCTTCCATCATATTAGTCTTATCTACAATAGAGAGTTTCATATCTTCTTTGTTCTCAAGATTTATCTCTATCTCTGAATGAATATTCTTCAATTTATTATTTATAGTATTTAAGTCTATCTTAAATTCAGTAACTTCCCTAGCCATATCCTCTTTTAACTCTTTCTTCTCTTTTAATTCTTGACCTAATATTGTGGAATTATGCTTTGCCATTTTGGATTTGGCCTCTAACTCATCAACATCTCTTATATATTCTATCCTTCTACTTTTGAATACATCTACTTCCTTCTCTAAATCATCAATCTCAGAGTTCTTCTTATCTATTTCCCTTTTCAATCTAACATCTTCATTTACAAGGGTGTATCTCTTATTATCTCCTTGCATCATAGATACTTCTACATCCTTTATCTTCAACTCTAAAGATTCTATGTCTTCCATATTAGATTTTGACTCTAAAGAAATATAGCTTCTCTCTTCTTCTAATTTACTTAACCCTTTCTTCAATTCCTCTATATCACTTTTAAGTTGTTTAATCTTATTTTTTCTACTTATGATACTAATTGCATTCTTATTGTAACTTCCACCTGTTAAAGAACCCCCAGGATTCAATACATCTCCATCTAATGTAACAATCCTATAGATATGATTATATCTATTAGCCAATCTAATCCCATTATCTATATTATCTACAATAATAGTCCTTCCCAATAGGTACTCAAACAATTTCTTATACCTTGAATCATAGTCCACTAGTTCATGCCCTAGCCCTAAAACGCCAAAATCTACTAAGCTTTTTATATCTATATTTAAGACATTTGACTTTATAGCTGACAAGGGCAAGAATGTTACCCTTCCCATATTATTGTGTTTTAAATAGTCTATCATTCGCTTTGCATCAGATTCTGACTCTGTAACTATATTTTGCAAACTAGAACCTAAAGCAATATCTATAGCCTTTTCGTACATCTCATCTACTCTTATGAGTTCTGCCACAACTCCTACAAATCCTCTATCATCTAGTCTAAGTCTCTTTATGGAGCTTAATAGATTCTTTACACTTTTATAATATCCCTCATATCCATCTTCCATATTTCTATAAAGATTATAGCTAGAGAGATCACCTTGTAGCTTTATCTGTGCACTTTTTATTTCCTCTGAATTCTTATTTAGTGATTCCTTTAGACCTCGTTCCATTTCTTCGTGTTCTTCTTTCTTTGAAATTAGGTCTTTTAAAACCTCCTTAGATTGCCTATCTATCTCAGAAAGTTTTTCTAATTCTATTCTATTTTTATCTATATCTTCTTGAATATATTGTATCTCTAAATTTAATTGTTTAAGACGTTTATCTATATTATCATTAAAAGAATCTATACTATTGAGTTGACTTTTTTTATCAGATATCTCATTATATGTGGATATTATCTGATTTTTCTCCTTTTCTAGTTTAACTTCAATAGATTCTATATCTCTATTTAAATTATCTAATTCCTCTTCTTTTTTCTTATATACCAAATTTAATCTATTATGCTCTTCAGATATACTTAATTCTCCATCTTTAAGTTCTTTTATTTTTTCATCAACTGAAGATAGACCATGCCTCAATTCATCTATTTCATTACCTAATCTCTTTAAATCCTTTTCAAAAAAGTTCTTCTTTTCTCCTAATAGTGATAATTGACCCTTGTCCTTTTCCAGCCCTTGAATCAGAGAAAATCTATTATTTCTTAAATTCTCTATCTCAACTTCCATTTTCTCTATATCTTCTTTGATCTCATTGAATTCATCTTCAATCTTACTTTTAGAGTTTTCAACAAGTTTAACACTCTGATTATCTTCTTCAATCTGACATTTTAAATCCTCAATTTGCTTCTTTAGCTCGTTAATTTCCTCGATATATAGATTTATCTCAAGATTTTTTAACTCTTCATAGAGTTCCGTAAAGTATGTAGCTTTTTTTGCTTCAACTTCTAAAGATTCAAACTGCTTTCTTACTTCATGAGCTAAATCCTTGATTCTAACTAAATTCCCCTCTGTATCTGCCAGCTTCTTTTCAGTTTCAAGCTTTTTAGATTTAAATTTTACAATTCCTGCTGCCTCTTCAAATATACCTCTTCTATCCTCAGGGCGATCACTTAATATTTCATCAATTCTACCTTGTCCAATAATTGAATACCCATCTCTTCCAATTCCTGTATCCATAAATAATTCTCTTATATCCCTAAGTCTACAGGAATTTTTATTTATATAGAACTCACTTTCTCCAGATCTAAACATTCTTCTAGTAACTACAACCTCAGAATAGTCTATTGGAATCAATTTATCCTTATTATCAAAGATTATACTAACCTCTGCAAATCCTAGAGCTCTTCTCTTATCAGTCCCTGAGAATATAATGTCCTCCATCTTACTTCCTCTCAAACTCTTAGCACTTTGCTCTCCTAATACCCATCTAATTGCATCTGAAATATTACTTTTACCACTACCATTGGGTCCTATAATAGCAGTGATATCATCTTTAAACTCTATTTCTGTCTTATCTGCAAAGGATTTAAATCCCTGTATTTCAAGTTTTTTTAGATACAAAATAAACACCTCTTACTTGATTTCATAAAATATACAATCAAATCTATTATAGTCTATCATATATATTCAGATATATAGGATTTCATATATAGTTTTAAATCAATTTTATCACAAATCCCATCTATTTCAATATATATATGAGACATATCCACATCACCTTGATAGATCCTCACTTTCTTAAAACCATATCTTTTAATTAAATAATTGATATTAGAAGATTTTTGCCCAGATATATTGGATATTTCTTTACTATTAGCTGTGATTGTCAACTCTTTTTTGTCTGTATCTATGTTTTTTTGTTTTAAATAAGCATCTAGAATCTGTCTATATAT
The DNA here is from genome assembly GCA_902386935.1 of Varibaculum timonense. Classification (GTDB taxonomy): domain Bacteria; phylum Bacillota; class Clostridia; order Tissierellales; family Tissierellaceae; genus CABMKH01. The sequence continues at coordinate 1,272,996 of CABMKH010000005.1, read as the reverse complement.
ATTGCTTTCCACTATTTGTCTAAAAGCTGGATGAAAAGGACCAGATACTACATCTTCTCCCAATTGTATATTTTCTGTAACCTGTAGTCCTACTCGTATTACATTTATATTCTCTAGATAAAACAATGTCAATAATATGGTAGATATATAAACTGCTTCTTCAGTTTCCAAAGCCTTATATTTTTTATTGTATAAAAGCTTTTCTAAATACGTATCTTTAATAACTAAAGTTGGATATATACGCACACAATCAGGATCCATCTCTATAAATTTCATAGCTGTCTTGATATCCTTATTTAATGTATCTTTAGGTAAGCCTATCATCATCTGTAGTCCTAGCTTAAAGCCATTTTTCTTTATCAATTCTACAGAACTATAAACATCTTCTATGGTATGTCCTCTACCACTAGCATCTAGAACTTCTTGATCCATGGACTGTACTCCTAGTTCAATAGTATCTACACCATATCTTTTTAAATTGCTTAATATACCTTCATCAATAGCATCAGGTCTAGTAGATAGTCTAATCTCATCTATAATACCCTTAGCTTTATATTCATATGCTATCCCTAAAAGATCATTCTGCAATTTAGTATCTATAGCAGTAAAGCTCCCTCCATAAAAAGCTATCTCTATAAATGAATTTTGCCTAAAAAAACTTAGATATTTCTCTATAGTATATCTAACATCCCTTGGAGTAATATCTACAATGGAACTAGCAATCTTTCTCTGATTGCAAAAAACACAATCATGAGGACACCCAAGATGTGGGACAAATACTGGAATTATATAGTGTTTATTCATCAAACTCCCCCAATATAAACAAGGCTTCTTTAGCTGCCATCTGCTCTGCCTCTTTCTTATTTCTCCCCATTCCAGTTCCCATACTCTTACCATCTACACATACATCCATATAAAAGATCTTATTGTGATCAGGCCCTTCTTCTTTGATAACTAAATAATCCACCTTGACTCTGCCCTTTTTTTGAAGTTTTTCTTGAAGCTCCGTCTTGTAATCAATAAATAAATCCCCCTTTGCCACTGCATTCACTATATCAACTTCAAAATTGTTCAATAGACATAGATTTGCAGTATCAAAATCACTATCAAGATAAATTGCTCCCATTATAGCCTCCATTGCATCAGCTAATATAGATTCTCTATCTCTACCACCAGTAGCCTCTTCCCCTCTTCCTAAAAGAAGATATTCTCCTACTCCAATTCTACGTGCACCATAAGCCAAGGAAGATTCACATACAACCTTTGCCCTTATCTTAGTAAGTTCTCCCTCTGGATAATTAGGATATTTCTTATACAGATATTGACTTACTACTAGATTCAAGACAGTATCTCCTAAGAATTCTAACCTCTCATTGTTTTCAGTTATTCTCATATTGTTTTCATTCCCATAAGAACTATGTGTTAGAGCCTTTCTCAAGAGCTCCTTATCTTTAAAAGAATAGCTTAAATTTTCTTCTAAAACTTTAAAATCTACTTTTCCTTTCTTATTCTTCTTCATTGTCCTTCCTCCAAATACAAAGATATCTAATAGGGAACCCCTATTAGATATCTTCACCCAATGAATTTTTAATAAAATCTAGTGCATCACCAATAGTCTTTATAGACTCAACTTCATCATCACCAATTTCTAAGTCAAATTCATCCTCCAGACCCATTACCAATTCAACTAAATCTAAAGAATCTGCATTTAAATCATCTCTAAATGAAGTATCTAAATCTATATCTTCTTCATCAATATTGAATTGTTCACTTATTATTTCCTTTATCTTACTTAAAATCATATTATTCCTCCTCTTTTATATCATTTCTTATTTTATCAATATTCTTTTCAATAATATTGATTACATCTTTTTCAATAAATTTTATCAATTGTCCTATGGCATTCTTTATGGCTAAAGAATCTGAACTGCCATGGGCCTTTACAATAGGTTTTTTTGTCCCTAATAGAGGTGCTCCTCCATACTCTCTATAGTCCATCTTAGCTTTTAAAGACTTCAACCCAGGCTTTACCAACATAGCTCCAGCCTTTGTCTTTAGATTTTCCATAAAGATCTCTTTTAAGGTATCCATCATAGAAATTGCCAATCCTTCAGTCAATTTCAATATGACATTTCCTACAAATCCATCTGCCACTATTACATCTACTTCTCCTTGAGGTAAAGTTCTACCCTCTATATTACCTACAAAATTTATATTAGAAGATTTTAAAAGGGCATAAGATTCCTTTGCAAGTATATTTCCCTTTCCGGACTCAGTTCCAATATTTACAAGTCCTACTTTAGGCATATTTACTCCCAAGACTCTTTCCATGTAAATAGAACCCATCATTCCGAATTGCTGGAGATATTCTGGCTTACAGTCTACATTAGCGCCTGCATCTACCAATAATGATACACCTTTCAATGTAGGATAAGTAGTTGTCAAAGCAGCCCTTTCTATACCTTCTATCCTCTTTACAATAAATAGTCCTCCAGCCAATAAAGCTCCCGTACTCCCAGCAGAGATAAATCCATCTCCCAATCCCTCTGATAACGCCTTACAACCAAGAACTAGAGAAGATTTCTTTTTCCTTCGAATAGCTAGAGCTGGATCTTCTTCATTTGTAATAACTTCCTCAGCATTGATAATCTCAATTTTACTCTTTGGATATTCATATTTTTCCAATTCTTTAATAATAATATCCTCTTTACCAACAATAATGGCATTGATATCAAATTCATTAACTGCATCTACAGTACCTTTGACAATCTGGAAAGGCGCATTATCTCCTCCCATGCCATCTACTATGATCTTCATAACATCCCCCCGTCTTTAATTTTAGTATTGATACTTAATATATACGAGAGCAGATAAAAAATCAATGATTAATTAAAAGAAGATAGTAGGTGTCTTCCCACTATCTTCCCATCTATTATTCAACTTCAATAACTTCCCTGTTTTTATAATAGCCACATGATCTACAAACCCTATGTGGTAACTTTGGTTCATGACATTGTGGGCATTCAGAAACAGTGGCCCTATTCAATCTATAAGAAGAGGCTCTTCTTCTATCTCTTCTAGCTTTAGATGTCTTTCGCTTTGGTACTGCCATTTACAACACCTCCTTAATCATCTACAACGAATTCTTTCAATTTTTCCAACCTGGGATCGATGTATCTATCTAAGCATCCACAAGATTTTTTATTTAAATCTATACCACAGTGAGGACAAAGTCCTTTACAGTCTATACTGCATAATGACTTCATAGGTAAAGATGAAGCTACTTCCATGAGTATATAGTCATCTAATTTTAAAAAACCCTTATTATAATAGATAATATCTTCATATTCACTGTTTTCATCTTCTATATGTGGTTTACTATTCTCTTCTAATCTACCTGATAATGAAGTTTTTACTTCTTTGATAATGGGTTCTAGACACCGGTCACATTTAGTTTTATATCTATACAATATATCTATGTCTATTGTATTGATTCCCTCTAATTTGAATATCTTCCCCTCATATTTTATGGGTCCAAATATCCTAATTCCTTCAGCTAGACCTTCCAAATCATAGTCAAGTATCTCACCATCGAAGGGATAGACCTCATCAACACCGTTGATTAACACTGATAAATCAAGATTCATTGATTTCACCTCTTAAACTAACAAACATTATTATATAAAGGTGGTATAAATTTGTCAAGAACTATCTATTATTAACTAAGTTTAAAGTATCCCTTGCTATCATTAATTCTTCATTTGTTGGAATAACCAATATCTTTACAGCACCTAATGCCTTACTAACAATAGCTTCTTTTCCTCTAACATTATTTAACTCTTTGTCTATAATTATATTTAAACATTCTAGACCATCACATACTCTCTCTCTAATGGAAGCAGAGTTCTCTCCTATTCCAGCTGTAAATACAACTGCATCTACACTGCACATCTGAGCAGAATATGCGGCTATATATTTAGTAACTCTATTGCAGAACACATCAAGAGCTAATTTTGCCCTTTCATTTCCCTCTTCTGCTGCAACTTCTAGATCTCTAAAGTCACTACTTACTCCAGAAATACCTAAGACTCCTGACTTTTTATTTAGAAGTTCATTTACATCATCAAAATTCATATCCTCTTTATTCATTATAAAAGGTATAATAGCAGGGTCTATATCTCCTGATCTAGTTCCCATAGCAAGTCCTTCTAGAGGTGTAAAGCCCATACTAGTATCTATGGATTCTCCCCCTTGTACCGCTGTTATACTTGAACCATTTCCTAAATGACAAGTTACTATGTTTAGATCTTTGATGTCTTTTCCTAAAATTTCAGCTGCCCTTAAGGATACATATTTATGAGATGTCCCATGGAAACCATATCTCCTAACTTTATACTTCTCATAAAATTCATATGGAAGAGGATATATATAGTTTTCAGCTGGTATACTCTGATGGAAAGCAGTGTCAAATACTGCTACCATAGGAGTTTCTGGCATCAATTCTCTACATGCTTCAATTCCCATTATATTTGGTGGATTATGTAATGGTGCTAACTCTATACATCTGTCTATTGCCTCCATAACTGCCTCATCAATAATAACTGAATCAGCAAATTCCTCGCCACCATGAACTACCCTATGTCCCACAGCACCAATTTCATCCATAGATTTTATAGCACCATGTTCTTCATCAACTATTGCTTCAAGGACTAGCTCCAGAGCCCTCTTATGGTCTTTCATAGGCTCTTTAATTACCACTCTATCCTTTCCAGCAGTATCATGTTTTATCACTGAGCCTTCGATTCCTATTCTTTCAACTAATCCCTTTGCTAATACATCTTCACCATTCATATCTATAAGCTGATATTTTAATGAAGAACTTCCACAGTTGATTACCAAGATATTCATTTGCATTCCTCCTATTTCTTCTTTCACTAATACAATATTATTACATTATAGTTAAAAAATCAACATCTTATATTATATCATCCTATATTATATCCTGAGAAGAGAATTTAATAATATAATATGTTATAATTAAAATATATGGAGGTGAAGTTTAATTATGAAAATTGCAGCCTTTGTTGTAGAATACAATCCATTTCACAATGGTCACAAATATCATCTGGAAGAATCTATAAAATTGACAGGTGCTACTCATACTATAGCCATCATGAGTGGATCCTTTGTTCAGAGAGGAGAACCTTCCTTAGTTGATAAATGGACAAAAGCCAAAATGGCCATAGAAAATGGAATTGATTTAGTTATAGAATTACCCTTTATATATTCCTGTCAAAGTGCAGAACTATTTGCCCATGGTGCAGTACACATTATGAACTCATTAAATATAGTAGACTATATATGCTTTGGAAGTGAATTAGATGATATCAAATCCATAGACAAGATATCTAAGATTTTACTAGAAGAACCTAGAGAGTTTAAAGAACATCTAAAAAGGTATCTAAGTAAAGGTCATTCTTTCCCACAATCAAGAAGTCTGGCACTAATTGACTATCTTCAGCATGATCCCCTTGATTCATGCCAAGACTATAAAAACATCTTAAAACAATCTAATAATATACTGGCAATTGAGTATCTAAAGGCTCTACATAGACTAAAATCCAAAATTCAACCCATATGTATAGGAAGAGTGGGTTCCAGCTATAATGACGAATCCTTAAATATGAAATTTTCGTCTGCAACTGCTATTCGTAAGGCTATTTTCAATAGTGGTCTATCCTCTGTTGAAAGTGAGATTCCCTGTGAATCATTTAGGATTTTAGAAAAATTCTATAATCAGTATAAAATGTTTAACTCCATGGAAAATTATTTTTCTATTTTAAGATATTTAATTACTGCATATGAACCAGATGAGTTATTAAATTATTTTGACGTTGACTCTGGACTCACAAACAGGATTAAACAACAGCTAGAAAGATCATATGATATGGATTGCCTAATAGATAATATCTCCACAAAGAGATATCCAAAGACTAGAATTAAAAGGATTTTAGTACATATTCTAAATAGGCTATACAGAGATAAAATTATAGAATTATATGAAAATCCACCTTCCTACATTAGAATACTTGGCTCTAATGAAAATGGTTTTTCATTGATTCGCAAGATTAGCGAAAGTTCACCTATTACCATAATAAATAGATTTAGCGATCATAAAAAATATACAGATAAGTATATGAAAAATTTTATATATCATGAAAAAAAAGCCACTGATATATATTTTCTTGGACTCAATAAGCCCATATCCAATATGGACTATATCATCTCTCCATATATTAAAAAAATATAAGTTAACATTCCTCATATTATATTTTTACTAAAATATAATTAATTGGGGAGTGATTCTTATGAATTTATTTAGAGTAAATAATTTTAAACATATGATCTTTAAAATAATCCTAATATTACTAATAGTATCCATTATACTAAATCCATCTCTTGCTCTAAATAGTGCCAGAGATGGACTAAATACTTGGTTTAATATATTACTTCCCTCCTTACTACCTTTCTTTATCTTATCTGAATTATTTATTGCATCTGGATTTGTAGAGACCTTTGGAAGACTATTGCAACCCATTATGAAGCCTATATTCAACGTTCCAGGTCCTAGTGCTTTCCCATTGATAATGGGCATTATTTCTGGATATCCTGTAGGTGCAAAACTAAGTTCTAGACTGAGAGAAAATGGCATAATATCCAAGATTGAAGGGGATAGACTAATTACATTTAGTTCTACTTCTGGGCCTTTGTTTATGCTAGGTGCAGTTCTAGTTGGAATGCTTGGAAATCCTAATTTAAGATCTATGTTACTCCTGCCCCATTATATGAGTATTCTCACCATTGGAGTTCTCTTTAGATTTTATAGAGCTAATTCTAAAGATAGTCTGAATCCTTCTAAAGATATATTTTCAATAAAAAAAAGAGAAAACATACCTTTATCCAAGTTACTTGCAAATAGTGTAGTTGAATCTATGAATTCCATATTCCTTGTAGGGGGATTTGTCATATTCTATAATGTAATTATAGAACTTCTATTAGCCTCAAAATTTACAAACTATATATTATTAAAAATTGCTAAACATCTCAGTATCAACTCTTCTATTGTAGAAGGCATATTTTCTGGTTTTATAGAATTGACTACTGGATGTAAAAAAATTTCTCAACTAAATATAGATCTATTCCATAAAATATTGATACTTAATTTTCTAATTGCCTGGGGTGGATTATCTATTCTAAGTCAGACCACAGGATTTATAAGCCAAACTGATTTGAATGTATCTCTATATATATTTTCAAAATTACTACATGGTTTAATTTCCTGTATATATACATATATTCTATATAGTATAGGCTTTTACAGACATATTAAAACTCTATCCATAGACGTATTTATTATGGAAGAAAACCAAAGTCTGTCCCAATGGATATATACATTTGTAAATTCTACAAAATCTGCTATGGCTATTTGTATTTTCTTTATCATATTAAGTATATTCGTACATCAATTATGGAACAAAAAAGAGGCTTAATCTACGCCTCTTAATTCCTTCCTATTTTCATTAAGTATAGTAATAATTTCCTTTAAGTTTTCCTGTGTCTCTTCTAATAGACTATCTGCATATTCCATAGCACCTAGTCTAATCTCCTTAGCATTTTTTTGTGCATTATTTATAATCTCTGCTGCCCTTTCCTTTGCTGCTTTACTTATACCTTCCTGATCGATTAATTCCTCTAGTTTGTACTCTGCCTCATTTAGGATGTTATCAGCATCTCTTTGAGCTTCTGCCAATATTCTCTGTTTCTCATCTTTTATCCATGAAGCTTGTTTTATTTCATCTGGTAATCTGAGCCTAATCTCCTTGATTATATCCAAAATTTCATCCATATCCACCATAACTTTCTTTGAAAATGGAATTGTTGAACCTTCTTCAACAATATCTTCAATCTCATCAATAAGTTTTAAAACATCCAACTAAATACCCCCTTTAAATTTATCCCTTAAAGCTCTTTCAACTGGCTTTGGCACAAAACAGGAAACATTTCCTCCATAGGCAGCTATTTCTCTTACAATACTTGAGCTTAAATATACATGCTCACCTTTAGATACCATAAATAGAGTCTCAACATCTTTATTTAACTTTCTGTTGACTAGTGCCATCTGCATCTCATACTCAAAATCAGAAACTGCCCTCAATCCTCTAATCAATATGTTGCAATCTCTTTTTTCTACGTATTCTGCCAATAATCCTGAGAAAGCATCTATTTCTATATTTCCCAAATGTTTAGTTGTCTCCCTCAATAGTTCCATTCTCTCTTCTATTGAAAAAGTCCCCTTTTTGGATGAATTATTCAACACTGCTACTATTACATGTCCAAATTTCTTGGAGCATCTCTCTATTATATCAAGATGTCCAAAGGTAACTGGATCAAAACTACCTGGATAAATTACCTTCACAGCCTTACCTCCTAATCATATACTACTAAAAAATGTAATGGATTTGTTGCCATATCTCCTAAAATCAATCTTTCTAAATTTAAATGTATTGTCTTCTAATACGAGCTCTTTCTCATGTTCTACAATTAATATACCCTTAGAAGATAATTTCAAATTATCATTTATAGACTTTAATATCTTCATCATAAATTGTCTATTTCCAAAGGGAGGATCCAAGTATATAAAGTCAAAATATATATTCTTATTTTTCAAATATTCAATAGCCTTAACTGCATCCATTTTGTATATCTCAGCCCTATCTATTAGCTTAGTATGTATCAAATTCTCTCTTATAGCATGAATACTAGCTGGCGATATATCCACAAAATAGCATATACTAGCTCCTCTACTTAAAAATTCTATCCCTATGGAACCAGACCCACCAAATAAATCTAATACTATACTATCTGGGTGAATATGACCTATTATATTAAATATAGACTCCTTTATCCTATCTTCAGTAGGTCTAGAAACCATACCTTTTGGCGCCTTTAATCTATGCCCTTTACTAACCCCTGAAATAACTCTCAACAGAACACTCTCCCATAGTTTATTAAAATCATTTTATCATATATTGCCAAATATTTAAAACCCTAATTTAAAATCAAATCTTCTCCTATTGCTTCAAACATATTTAGAACCTTTTCTCTAACTCCCTTATTATACAAACTATTCAAATTAGGATCTGAATTTATTATATCAATGGATTCCCTTTGTGCAAGTTTTAGTATATCCATATCTCTAAATAAATTTGCTATTTTAAGTTCTGGGACACCATGCTGTCTTGTACCAAAGAACTCTCCTGGTCCTCGTAATTCCAAGTCCTTTTCAGATATGATAAACCCATCTGAAGAGTTTTGTAATATCCTCATTCTCTCTCTTGAGATCTTTGTTTTACTATTGTTTATCAGAATACAATAGGACTGATACTTGCCTCTTCCTACTCTGCCCCTTAGTTGATGTAATTGTGCTAGACCAAATCTCTCAGCATTATATATAACCATTATATTAGAATTTGGAACATTTACCCCTACCTCTATTACAGTAGTAGAGACAAGTATATCTATTTGTCCTTCTTTAAATTCATTCATTATATTATCTTTTTCTCTATTACTCATTTTCCCATGTAATAATCCTACACCATAGTTTTTAAATGTATTGTTTTTAAATTCCTCATATATCTCTTCTGCTGAGCTTAAATCCAATTTCTCTGACTCTTCAATTAGAGGACATACTATATATGCTTGCCTACCTTCTAATATCTGTTTTTCTATAAATTTATTGATCCTAGGTATATACTCTGGCCCCACAGCATATGTCTCTATCTCTCTACGTCCAGGTGGCAACTCATCAATAATAGATATATCCAAGTCTCCATATAATATCAATGCCAATGTCCTAGGTATTGGAGTAGCACTCATAACAAGAACATCTGGTTTCTTCCCCTTTTGATTCAAAATAGCCCTTTGCCTAACTCCAAATCTATGCTGCTCATCAGTAATTACAAGAGCAAGATTCTGAAATTCTACATTTTCCTGAATTATAGCATGAGTACCTATAAGTACATCAATTTTACCTTCCCTTAGCTCTTTTAACACTACTTGTTTTTCTTTATCTGCTAAAGAACCTGTCAATAGCTCACATTTTATTCCATAATCCTTAAATAGTTCCGTCAAAGATTCAAAATGCTGAATTGCCAATATCTCCGTTGGTGCCATTAATGTTGTTTGATAGCCTGCTTTCACTGCTCTAAACATAGCCAATGCAGCTACAACTGTTTTCCCAGATCCTACATCCCCTTGAACTAATCTATTCATCTGCTTTAAACCACTCATATCCTCGTCTATTTCTTGAAATACTCTGTATTGTGCAGATGTTAGTTCAAAAGGAAGGTTTTCAATAAACTTCTCCATCTCATTAACTTTAGGAAATTTTATTCCCATCTCATCTTCCATATTTTTATTTTTTATAATAAACAGACCTAATTGAAGCAATAATAATTCTTGAAATATCAACCTCCTCCTTGCTTCCTTTAGAGACACTGCATCTTGGGGGAAATGTATATTTCTTATAGCATGTTTTATATCCATTAGTCCATATCTCTTTCTAGTTACATCTGTTAATATCTCTGGCACAAAATCAAGATATTCTTCTAAACAATTTGAAACAATCTTAGTGATTTCATTATTTGAAATTCCACTCGTTAAAGAGTAAAGGGGGATTATTCGACCTACTTTATTTCCTAAATCTTCTCTCTGGAACACTGGATTTATTATTTGATATTCAGTACCAACCCTATTTATCTTCCCATTTACTTCATAACTTTCCCCAAGCTTAAATCTATCTTTTAAATAATCTTGATTAAACCAAACCAAAAATCCATGTCCACTCTCATCTTGGAAAGGTATCTTCAAAATAGATAGATTTTTCCTAGGCCTAATTATACGGGCTGGTCCTACTATCCTCACCTTTAAACTGGATTTTTCACCAATTGGAGCCTCTCTTAAATTTATAAATCTAGATCTATCTTCATACTCTCTAGGTATATAATACATCAAATCCTCTAAGGTATTTATATTTAATTTTTTAAGTCTAGAAGCTCTCTTTGGTCCTACCCCTTTTACATACTGAACATTCATAGATAGTTTATCCAAAATCTAGCCCTCCCACTCTCTTTTATCCATTAGAATAAACCCTACCAATGGTAGGGTTTATTCTAATGAAAATATATAATAGTATAGTGGTTGACCACCGAAGATAATTTCAATATCTACATCTGAATACTTTTCCTCCAACGATGTAGCAAGTTCAGTAGCCATATCCTCTTCAATATTATTACCATAGAAAATCGTAATAATTGATATATCTTCATTCATCATCTTGTGAATTAGATCCTCTGCCACACTATTTATCATCTTACCTGAAACAGCTATATCTCCATTGGAAAGCCCAATGATGTCATCCTTACTTATCTTTTGTCCATTAAGTTCTGTATCCCTTACTGCATATGTTACCTGTCCAGTCTTTACATATGACATAGTTTCCAACATATCCTTTGTATTTTCTTCAACAGATTTATTCTCATCAAACCCAAGTAAAGCTCCTATTCCTTCAGGAATTGTCTTTGTTGGTAATACTATAATATTTCTATCAGATAATTCTTTTACCTGCTCCGCAGCCAATATTATGTTCTTGTTATTAGGAAGTATAAATACATTTTTCCCCGAAGTACTCTCAACAGCCTTTAATATATCTTCAGTGCTTGGATTCATGGTCTGCCCACCTGATACTATATGGTCCACACTTAATCCTTTAAATATATCTTCTATTCCCTTTCCTATCGAAACAGATACGAAGGAATATTCCTTACTCTCCTCCCTATTTATTTCCTTATTATTTCTCACCTCAGCTAGTTCATCCTTTAATAGAATTTCCTCATGCTGATACCTCATATTATCTATCTTTATATCACTAAGTTCCCCAAGTGCCAATCCCTTTTCCAATACTAAACCTGGATTGTTTGTATGAATATGAACTTTGATAATTCCCTCTCCACCTACTACAAGGAGAGAGTCTGCATCTATAGAAAGTTCCTCTCTAAATTTATCTATATCATTATATTTAGTATTCACCATAAATTCAGTACAATATCCATATTCTATATCATCTGTATCAATAGGTTCTCTGTGTATATGCTTAAAATCAACTATTTTCTCTTCTTCAACTTCTTCGTGAAAATCTTCAATTCCTGCTAAAGCATTATATGCACCTAATAATACATACATATAGCCCTGTCCACCAGCATCAACTACTCCTGCCTGCTTTAATACTGGCAGCATGTCAGGTGTCCTAGCTAAGACCTCATTCCCATGATCTATGACCTTTTTTAAAAAGACTATTATATCTTTTTCCTTTCTGCTAATAGATGTAGCAAATTCACCACATTCCCTAGCAACGGTCAATATAGTACCTTCCGTAGGTTTCATAACAGCTTTATATGCAGTATCAGCTGCTTGCTTTAACCCTTCAGCTAATATGCCTACATCTATATTTTTTTCTCCTTTTATACCACTTGCAAACCCTCTAAATAATTGGGATAATATTACCCCTGAATTGCCTCTAGCGCCCATTAAAGAACCTTGACTAGCTGCTAATGCAATCATATAGGCATCATCATCTTCCACACTTATCCCCTGTTTTACAGCTGATTTTATTGTCAGGGACATATTTGTACCAGTATCTCCATCTGGAACTGGAAAAACATTTAAGGAGTTTATCTCCTCTTTATTCTTTTCTAGAAGCCCTGCTGCTCCCTTAAGAGCCTTTTTAAATAGGGCTCCATCCATTATCTCCATCTTCAAGTATAGTACCTCCTTAAACTACTTTCCTACTCTTATTCCCTGTACAAATACATTTATCTGATCTACTTTATGTCCAGTTAATTTTTCAATGTTAAATTTAACCCTCTCAATGATATTATCTGCTACAACAGATATCTTTACACCATATTCTAATATAACATGTAAATCTATAGTCAACATATTGTCCTTGGAATAAACCTTAATTCCCTTTGTTAAAAAATCCCACTTCAACAGTTCAAATAGCCCATCAGTAGCATTTTTTGAAGCCATCCCTACAATGCCATAACTTTCCATAGCTGATACTCCTGCTATTGTAGCTATTACATTATCATCTATACTAATAGTACCTAATTCCGTATTAGTTTTGGCTGGCATAAACAATCTCCTCCTTGCTTTAAATATACCATAGTTAATATTTTACATTAAAGACTCAAATAGTTCAACTAAATACTATGTTTTATTAGAATTTATATCACATTTTAGTTGATTTTATACGGATTATTGTGTTAGAATATAATGTGTTATTATTGAAAAATAGAAAAATACTTATGAAATTTTTCAATTGTATGCTAAGGAGGTGTTTTATTATGGCTAGAAGCTGTGATATTTGCGGAAAGGGCAAAGTATTTGGCAATAAGGTTACTTTTTCTAATAGAAAATTAAACAGAACTTGGAAGCCCAATGTCAGAAGAGTAAGAGCTGTTGTAGACGGTTCAGTAAAGAGAATTGATGTATGTACAAGATGTCTAAGATCTGGTTATGTTGAAAGGGCACTATAATCTGTTTAAGACGCTGAAGACTACCTTATGTAAGGTAGTCTTATTTCATATATAGTAATATACCCATCAAAAGTAGAGCTAATCCGATTAAGAGAAGTAAAAATCTAATAGACATAACATTAATTATTATAAGTACACCTATTATGCCCAAAGTGATACCTATTATCTTCTTAGTCTTATTTTTACATCCATATAGATATTGCTTCATAGACAACACTCCCTAGACCCTTTGTACCATATTATTCAATCTAAGGAGATATGGTTACAGTTTTCTTAATCTATAGATTCTATAATTAGAGCCTCACCACTATGAATAATTATATCTCCATAGTCCTCAACTATTTTATTACTTATGCCTAAAGTAGATCCAAATTTGACAAATTTTTTGTCTAAAGGATACAAAAATCCAACTAGACTTACTATTATACCGTCATCATTGATTGGTATTACTGACACATTATATCCTTCTCTATTCTCTATCCTAAATCTGCTATTGGCAAAATAAACTATATTATTATCATCTATAACTCTTCCAACTATCCCTTTCATATCTAGTCTTTTTAATAAAAATATATTTGCCATTGTATGATCAATTCGTGACCCTGTTACTCCCATCAGAGTTATCTCATCTACTTTTCTATCTAGTAAATGGGATAAAGCTATCTCAGTATCTGTCTGGTCCTTCATGGTTGGAAATCTCTCTACACTTATTTTATTATCTCTAATAAATTTAAGCCCTTTATCACTTATAGAATCAAAGTCCCCAACTACTATGTCAGGGACTTGATCAATTTTAATTAGATGGTCCAATCCACCATCAGCACAGACAATATAATCATGTTCAAGTACTATTCTATTGAGCAACTTGAAGTCTTTAACATCACCACTAGAAATTATTAATCCCTTCATTATTCACCCTTCTTAGTTTTTAATCGTTTTTTTCAATGGTTTCCAAATCATCACCAAAACTATAGTAGATATTATAAGTTCTGGAATCAAATAAGTTGCATTATACTCTATGGAATATAGCCATGGATTTTTAGCACCTGCATTTTCTGCAAAGAATATAACTCCTGACAATACATGAGAAAACAATCTTCCGCAAATTCCTAATAATATTCCTATAATAAGCTTAAAATATCCTCCAAATTCCTTAGTATCCCTAAAGGTAAAAATTCCTGCTAAACCTAATAGTCCATATGCCAAAGGATAATCCAAGATAAATTGAGCCCAGTGATAGAAATAAGGCTTTAATATGAAATGAAGAATACCATAAGTGCCACCTACTGCTATTCCAGGACCTACTCCCCATCTAATTGCAAATAACATCAAAGGTATCATACTCCCAGCTGTTACTGAACCGCCACTAGGGGCTTGGTACACCTTTATATAGCTTAGTACAACTGATAGAGCTATCATCATACCTCCCTCTGCTAACATTCTAATATCCTTTTTCTTGTTCATATAATTCCCCCTAAAATTGAAAAACCCATTACATATAGGTAAGTAATGTAATGGGTATAAGTTCTCATCTACACTTCCCTACGCTAGTATTATCTAGTTCAGGTCATAAGGGTCGGGATCAATCCTCTCTCAGCTAAAAGCTCCCCCAGTGTTGCTGACTATATTATTCTGTTGTTTCTATAATAACATATTCTTATTTATTATACAATATTTTCTTTAATTTACAGTCTCTGTATCTCTTTATACTTAAATCTAATATGTGCACATTCCACTCCACTCTTGAAAGCGGTATATAATGGATTTTATAGGTGAAGTCTCACTATATTTATCATAGTCTATAGTATATTGCCCATCTTTATTATTCCATATTCTATTAAAATACTCTGATACATCCATATATAATTGACTATTCTTTGAGGTTTCTATTCTTATATTTGATTCTAAATTATAATCATTGATGTTCCGTCTAGTCATATTAGCAGAACCTCCAATTATTATAGCTTTATCCTTCTTTTCAACTAAGAATATTTTGGAATGGAATTGTTCACCATGAGTATCATACCATCTTATTTCAATAGAATCCTTGCTTTTTTTCTTCAATTCACGAGCTACCTGTCTATTGGGGATTCCATTCTTTTGAATTCCAAAAGCATCCTTATTTGGATCTAATACCATTTTCACATCTACTCCTCGATTAGCTGCATCTATCAATCCCTTTATTATTCCTCTATGAGACAGATAAAACATTCCGATTATAATCTTATCTCCTTTATTACTGTCCCTAATTTCCTCTATGATGCTATCCCTAATCTTTCCTTCAGTAATTAAATTAGCTATAATTAATTCTTCCTGAGTTTCATCAGAATTAATTATAGGTTTAAAATCCCACTCTCCATCATATCCAGATAATCTTGCAACTTCCATTTCAGATAAAATTATATCATAAAGAATATCTCCATTTATCTTAAATCCTATATTTGAATGATAGCCACTGGCATCATGGGGATTCATAGATGAAATTATGGCGTCTTTTTCTGATACAATAACCTTTCTATGATTAGCCTTGAAATTCAACAGCTTTAAATATCCTCGAAGTGTAAATTTTTTTGCATCTGGTCTAAAAGGATTGGGTAACCAACCCTTTCCAGCAGTAGGAAACCACTTAAATGCAGTTCTCCAGATACCTGAATATACTGGATTAGAATCTGGCATATTGTCTAATTCTGTAACAATCACATGAATTCCATTATCTTCAAGCTCCTGTATATACTGAGACTTGTATTGTCCATAGTAATTGTTAATTTCATCTGTAATAAACAATATCTCCATATTAGGGTTATTTTTCTTTTTCTCAATCAATGAATCTGTCAATTGTCCAGATATACTTGGATATTCTACTTTAAATTTTCTATTATAATCATCGTTGAACAAAAACATATCTAAAATAATAAATTCTTCTGCATCCTCTATTAGTTCTAACTGAGCATTGAATATATCTTGTTCCCTAATAGACTTTTCATCCTTTTCATAGCTTAAATCATATAGAAATTTAATTCTAGTATCCTCCCTTTTCTCTCCTTCATAAGATGTTCCTACTGGTATTGGAGTGATAAATCCATTTATTATGAAAATAGATATAATGACTAGAATAAATATTTTTTTCTTTTTAAGCTTAATAGGAATACTCTTCATATGAAACCTCTCATTTCCAAACATCCTTATCTAGAAATTACTTCTTTAAAAGCCCTAGTCTGCCCCACCATATCCTCTGCTCCAAAGATAGCTGACCCAGCTACTACAAGATCCACACCTAAATTCACTATATCCCTTGCATTTTTTAGCTTTATTCCTCCATCTACTTCCAATATAATATTGTAGTTTTTCTTGTCTATGATATCCCTAGTCTTTTTTATCTTATGCTTCATGGTGTCTATAAAGGATTGTCCTCCAAAACCTGGGTTTACACTCATAATCAAGATTAAATCTATGTCATCCATTATATATTCTAAACTTTCTACAGGTGTAGATGGGTTTAGAGAAACTCCAGCTTTAACTCCAAAGGATTTTATAAGCTGAATTGTTCTATGAAGATGTATTGTTGCCTCTTGATGAACAGTTATTATATCTGAACCCGCTTTTACAAAATCCTCAATGAACCTTTCAGGTCTATCTACCATAAGATGAGTATCAAAAGGTAGTTTTGTAATTTTTCTAATACTCTCTATAACTGGAACGCCAAAAGATATATTCGGCACAAATATTCCATCCATAACGTCCAAATGGAGATAGTCTGCTCCACCTTTTTCTACATTATATATATCTTCCCTAAGGTTTGAAAAATCTGCTGCCAATAGGGAAGGTGCTAACATAGCCATTCTAATACCTCCTGATATTTTTTACTTCATTCATAAGTGATAGGTAATTTTCGTATCTTGTCTTGTGAATTATACCATCTTCTAAATAAGATTTTATAGCACAATTTGGCTCTTTATCGTGTAGACAAGTTAGAAATTTACATTCTTCTCCATACTTATGTATCTCTCTAAAATACGATCTTACTTCCCTTTCATCTTCTATAAAGCTTAGGTCTAAGGAGCTAAACCCAGGAGAATCTAAGACATATGCATTGTCATAAAATTTTAAAAGCTCTACATGTCTTGTAGTGTGTTTTCCCCTCTTAGTCTTTGTACTCACATCTCCAGTTTCTAGATTAAATCCTAGGTTTATCTTGTTTAAAAGAGATGATTTCCCTGCCCCAGATGGTCCTGCAAATACACTTATGTTATTCAAAAGTCTATTCTTTAAATCATCAATTCCAAGGCCTTCTTTGGCACTTGTAATTATCACATCATAACCTGCTTTTATATATATATCCTTATATTCCTCGGCTTTGTCCATATCTAAATCAGATTTATTTAAACAGATCAATATATCTAATCCTTCATATTCAGCCATCAACAAAAACTTATCTAATAACCATAGATTTGCCTCTGGTTTTTTGATGCTTATGACGATGATAGCTTGAGTTATATTGGCAACTGGCGGTCTTAGTAATTGACTCTTTCTAGGGGCTATCTCCACTATATATCCTGTATTGTCCTCAGGGCTAATTCTAACTTTTACCCTATCTCCAACTAATGGAGTTAGATTGTCCTCTCTAAATACGCCCCTTGCTCTGCTCTTGATTGTACTATCAAGAGTCCTTACATAATAAAAACCGCCTACTCCCTTTGTTATTATTCCTTCTATCATATATTCACCACTATTCTTTTATACGAGTAAACTGATATATCTCATCAAAGAAAACATCAAACTCTGCTCCAGTCTTACCCCTTACCTTTATCTTCTGTTCTCCATCACTAGATCTATGTCTTCCCCTATAGACTTCTTCAGAAATTCCATCTTGTCTTCTTATAATTACAACCTCTGTCTCATCCCTATCTGTAAAAGGTATAATATCTATTTTAAGGGAACCTTCCTTATTCTCTTTAGAATTGCCACTATTGTCTGTATCAGTTCCTCCCATATCTTCTCCATTGTCAGGGCCACTACTTATATATAGATCCACAGATGTATTTGTCTCCAATTCAGTTCCTTCATTGTATAATTGCCATACAACGTGATCTTTTGCTATTTCATTACTAGGTTGTTTCTTCACTTCTCCTATTTTTAAACCTAAAGACAATAGGGTGTTTTTAGCTCGGGTTATGTCTTCATCTATGAGATTTGGCATTATAACTAGTTTTATCTCTTCTCCCTTACTTATAACCACATTCACCCTTGACCCTGGAACTACATAACTAAAAGGTTCTGGATCTTGATCCATAATCAAATCTACAGCCGTTGTATCCGAAGGCTCATATTTAGGTTGGCCTATTTTTAATCCCACTCTTATAAGCTCTTCCTCAGCTTCTCCTAGGGTCTTATTCATAAGCCCTGGAACTCTAACTAGTTCCTCTCCCTCACTAACTATAACTTCAATAATAAATCCTTTTTTAACCTTTGAACCCTCTTTTTGTATTTGGTTTATTATCTCTCCTGCTTTATATTCACTACTCTTGGCTGTTCCTTTTACTTTAAGTTCTAGACCTTTTTCTGATAAGATATCCCTTGCACTGGCTTCAGTTTCACCAATTAGTTTAGGAACTATTACTTCTGACTTACCAAAAAAGCTACTAAATCTCAAATATCCTACAAATATGCTAGTAACTAACAGAAATGCTAATAATATTGCTAACAATATTATTTTAACTCCTCCATCATTTTTCTTGGATTTCTTTTTTCTCTTAGTTTTACTTGTCATTTCACTCACGTCCTCATGCATAATAGCTGGTATTATTTGTGTAGGGGAATCACCAGCACTATCATTTGCTATTAAAGCCATATCTCCATCATCTTTAATACTCTTCAAATCCCTAATAAGCTCTGAAACATTTGCGTACCTGTCCACCTGTTTTTTTTGAACACATTTTAAAATTATAGATTCAAACTTTATAGGGACTGTATCGTCCATCTCCCTAGGTGGAATTATATCTTCTTGTACATGTTTTAATGCCACTGAAATAGGTGTTTCTCCCTCATAGGGTAACTTTCCTGTAATCATCTCGTACATGACTATACCTAGAGAGTATATATCTGATTTTTCATCAGTATAACCTCCCCTAGCTTGTTCTGGCGAAAAATAGTGAACAGAGCCCAATACATTAGATGTAGTAGTCAATGTGGCTGATGTAGCAGCCCTAGCAATCCCAAAATCCGTAACCTTTATTCTATTGTCCTCTGTAACCATAATATTTTGTGGTTTAATATCCCTATGAACTATATGATTCATGTGGGCATCTTGCAAGGCATCAGCAATCTGTAATGAAAAGCTTACTGCTTCATGAAATTCTAGCTTTCCCTTTTCCTTTATAATTTCTTTCAATGTCTTTCCCTTTATATATTCCATAACTATATAGTGGATATCTTTACCATCGATTTTTTCCACTCCTACATCATATATATTCATAATATTAGGATGAGAAAGACTTGCTGCTGCTTGAGATTCTCTTTTAAACTTTCTTATAAAATCTTCATCATCTACAAATTCGTCCCTTAGGATCTTAATTGCTACATATCTTTTTAATAGATGGCATTTAGCCTTATAGACACGAGCCATTCCTCCTCCGCCTATTTGTTCTATAATCTCATATCTACCACCTAAAGTCCTACCTTCCACGGACTATCACCTCATTTACTAAAATTTTACAACTACTACAGTAATATTATCAAATCCTCCATTGCTCTTGGCATTGTATATCAAATTGTTACAGATAGCTCTCAGCTCATCATGTTTTCTTATCTCCTTAAGAAGGATATCCTCAGAGACCATATTCGTCAATCCATCACTACATATTAACAATATATGTCCACCTTTATATTTCCTTATAAAAGTATCTATCTCTATATCCTCACTTGCCCCTACAGCTCTGGTTATCATATTTCTTTGTGGGTGGTTTTTAGCCTCTTTTTCCGTAATACTTCCGTTTTTAATCAATTCATTGACCAGAGAATGATCTTCCGTAATCTGATATATAATCCTATCATCTATATAATAGGCTCTACTGTCTCCAACATGACATATATATATATTACCTTCAAATATATAGGCCATAGTCAATGTAGTGCCCATCCCAGCATACTCAGATGATTCTAATGATTTATGGTATATATTATTATTTGCCTTCCTAACTGCATCTTTCATTACAGAAATAATATTACCCTTATGTTTTAGATTTTCCCTATTGTTTATAAATACGTTTTTTATAATATCTACAGCCATATTACTAGCGATTTCTCCAGCATTATGACCTCCCATTCCATCTGCAACAATAAATAAGGGAAAATTCAAATCCTGAGATACAAAGAAGGAATCCTGATTGACCTCTCTAGCCAAGCCTATATCTGATAATCCTATTGCCTCCATTATACCACCCCACTATATATTTAATCTCTCTCTAGATAATCTCTTCTCAATTGCCCACAAGAAGCACTTATATCTGAACCCTTCTCACTCCTAATAGTTGTATTTATATTCTTAGATAATAAGTACCTTTTAAATCTCTCTACACCATCTCTATGAGTTCTATTGCCATCATATTCTTTAATAGGATTTAATGGTATTAGATTTATATGAGCATTTAACTTTCTAAGTAAATATACCAATCTCTCCCCATCAACTATTCTATCATTTATCCCATCTATTAATGTATATTCAAAAGTCATTCTCCTACCTGTGGACTCCTCATAATATCTACAAGCCTTCATAAGTTCATCTATTTTATATGCTTTAGCAATTGGCATGATATTGGCTCTATATTCATCAAAAGGTGAATGTAGAGAGATAGACAATGTAATAGGTAAATTTTCCTTAGCTAGATCATATATTCTAGGTACCACGCCACAAGTAGATAGGGTAATATTTCTGTAGCTAATATTATGTCCCTTAGGCTCATGTATAATATTTAAAAATTTTAATACATTATCATAATTGTCTAGAGGCTCTCCACTTCCCATTAACACTATATTGCTTATATCCACCTTGGCATCTTTCTCTATTAAATATATCTGGTTAAGCATCTCACCTGGAGTTAGATTTCTCAACAATCCACCCTTTGTAGATGCACAAAATGAACACCCCATCCTACAGCCAACTTGAGTAGATATACAAACAGAAAATCCATGATCGTATTCCATAAGCACAGCTTCTATAATATTTTTATCTTCAAGCAAAAATAGATATTTCTTTGTACTATCTATATTAGAGTCAAATCTCTTTAGAATATCTACCTTTGTAATCATTTGACTTTTAGCTAAACTCTCTCTTAGATTCTGTGGCAACACCTTAGCCTGTTGAATGTCCAAGCCCTTATTTCTATTAAAAAAAGTAAATAACTGTTCTCCTCTAAAACCCTTCTCTCCAATATTTACCATATATTCTCTTGATTCCTCTAGAGTAATACCATTTAATTCTATATCTTTCAACATATCACCTCATAATACCCTAATAGATATTATACTTTAAATTCTCCAATTTTTCTATCCTTCTTTACGCATTTTGGCAATAAAGAATCCATCTGTGCCATGAATATGGGGGAATAGCTGTATATATCCTTGTTTTAATGTACTCAAATTTTCCCTATTTAAAAATCTATCTTCTATACTTACTAGTTTAAAATTAGGATTTTCCCCGATAAATCTATTGATCAATAAAATATTCTCTTCTTTTTCTATAGTACAAGTACTATATATTAAAGTACCTCCTATTTTTATATAATCCTTTATATTGTCAATGATATCATATTGTAGCTTAGATAGATCTCTTATATCTGTCTCTAATCTATTCCACTTTATTTCTGGTTTGCGTCTTATAAGACCAAGGCCTGAACATGGAGCATCTAAAAGGCAATAATCTAATTTACCAACTAGATTCTCATCCTTAATCAAAGCGTCAAATACCTCTGCCTTTATTATATCTATTCCTAGACGCTTGGCATTGTCTTTAATTAATCCTATCTTATGTTCAAATATATCTCTACTGATTATAATCCCCCTATTGTTCATGATCTGTCCTATATGGGTAGACTTTCCACCAGGTGCTGCACATACATCTAGTACCATTGAACCATCTATGGGAGCCATAATTTGGGACACTAACATACTACTCTCATCTTGTATGGTAAAAAATCCTTTTTTAAACTCAGAAGTTTCCACTATTCCCTGAGGATTTTCAACTACTAGACAGTCATAAGCATATTTCCCTTCCCTAGTCCTAATACCTTTTTTAGACAATCTATTTTTAAGCTCCTCTCTATTTATCTTAAGTGTATTTACTCGTATATTTAAAGGAGCCACTTCATTATTTGCCTTACATAGTTCTTCAGCAAATTCTATTCCATATTCTTTAGACCATCTTTCCACCATAAATTTAGGATGGCTATATTTTATGGAGATATAATCTATTCTGTCTTCTACGTCTATGGATAAAAATCTATCCTTGTTCCTTATTATAGATCTCAATACCCCATTTACATATCCAATAGTGCCCTTATGTCCATATTTTTTAGCTAGTTTAACAGATTCATCTACAGCAGCATTATTTGGAACCTTATCCATAAATACTATCTGATATATTCCCATCCTTAAGATTTCCAATATATAATAGTGGATTTTTTTCAATTTTATCTTAGAAACTTTAGAAATAATATGGTCTATATATAGTTTGTTTTCCAATACGCCATATACTATTTCCCGAATAAATGCCTCATCTCTACTGTCTATATTCTTGTCTAAATACTTGTTTATCAATATATTAGAATAAGCTTTTTCTTTATTTATATCTACTAATATGTTCATTGCTATTTCTCTTGAATTAACTACCATCATATCACATCCAAAGATATTTTTACAAAAAAATTAGGGGATATACCCCTATCTTTCCCTACGTCTACCAGTTATAGCTAAGAGTCTTAAAAGTTCCCCTATGGCCACCAGTGTAGAAGCTACATATGTCAAAGCTGCAGCTTTTAATACTTCTTTAGAGGGACCTAGCTTATCAGATGGGGCTATCCCATTTTCCAATTGTAATAAAGCTCTTCTACTTGCGTTAAATTCCACAGGCAAAGTAATTATCTGAAATGCAACTATTCCTAGATATAACATTATGCCTACCTCTATAAAGAAAGGGCTTATTATAAAACCAAGTATTATAAATAGCCATACAAATCTAGAGCCAATTCCCACTATAGGTGCAATATTGTTCCTTAATACAAGGGGAAAATACCCTTCATCATGTTGAAGAGCATGGCCTACCTCATGGGCGGCTACACTCATAGATGCAATACTACTTCCACTATAAATCGAATTTGATAACCTCACCACCCTAGTCCTTGGGTCATAGTGGTCGGATAACTGACCTGGAGTCATTTCAATCCTCACATCTCTAAGACCATTTCTATCCAATATCATCCTTGCAATCTGAGCCCCTGTATATCCAGTCCCACTAGATATTCTAGAATATTTATTATAGGCACTGGTTACCTTCATTTGAGCAAAAGATGCAAGTAATACGGCTGGTAAAACATATTTTATCCATGTAACATCAATCCATGGTCCATAAAATCCACCATACATTTTCCCATTCTCCTTCCTCTATTATTCTAGTATAATCCCTTCTTCAATATCATTCCCTGCCAAATATTCCCTTATCTTCATCTTTCTCTTGTTTGGAAATTGTAATTCTCTTATAACTACAACACCATCTAATGCCTTTACATATAATCCATCATTAGACACCTTTATTATCTCTCCAGGAATTCCCTTTGATCTTTCACATAAAGCATCAGCCCTATGTATCTTCATATTATCACCTTTATAGCTAGTATAAGCTACAGGCCATGATTTCAATCCCCTAATTAAATTTACAATATCCTTTGCACCATTATTCCAATCTATCTTTCCTGTATTCTTAAATATCATAGGCGAATAAGAAGACTTATTATCATCTTGAACCTTATATATGGCATTTCCCGCTACTATATCCTCTATAGTCTCTATCAATAGTTCAGCACCTAATATTGCCAATTCATCATGTATAGATTGACAATCATCATCTTCAGATATAAAAATGGATTTCTGACTAATTATATCACCAGTATCTAGGCCTTCCTCCATATTCATAATGGTAATTCCTGTTTCAGTTTCACCATTTATTATTGCCCAATTTATAGGGGCAGCACCTCTATATTTAGGCAATAATGATGCATGAACATTTATACATCCATATCTTGGTATATCTAAGACCTCCCGTTTTAATATCTGTCCAAAGGCAGCTACTACAATAAAATCTGGTTGAATCTCTTTTAATTTCTCAATAGAATCAAGACTATTTATATTAGTAGGTTGAAATACTTCTATACCATATTCTAAGGCCTTTTCTTTGACAGGGGTAAACTGTATTTTTTTGCCTCTTCCCCTTGGCCTATCTTTTTGAGTAATTACCAATCTAATATCATGTTTATTTTCGTACAGTCTATCTAAGCTAGGTACAGCAAATTCTGGAGTACCAGCAAAAACTATCTTCATATTGTATTACTCCTCTTCCCCATTTTCTATATCTATATATTCTATTACTTTATCAATATATAGTATCCCATCTAGATGGTCCACCTCATGACAAATAACTCTGGCTAATAATCCTTCAGCCTCCATTGTCACTTCCTCTCCATCTTTATTCAGATATTTAACTTTAATCCATTCAGGTCTTTTCACAGTACCTGCTAATTCTGGTACTGATAGACAGCCCTCTGTATCCACTGCTTCTCCTCTCATATCCAAAAGTTCTGGATTTACCATCTTTATAGGACCATTACCTATATCGACAACTATAGCCCTTCTGAGAATTCCCACCTGGGGAGCAGCTAACCCTACCCCATCAGCTTCTTTCATAGTTTCTACCATATCATCTAATAATACCTCTATCCTATTATCTATTTTCTCAATTTTTCTAGATTTTTTTCTTAAAATCGGATCTCCTTCTAATCTAATAACTCTAAGTGCCATTATCTCTCC
Source organism: Varibaculum timonense (assembly GCA_902386935.1). Taxonomy (GTDB): domain Bacteria; phylum Bacillota; class Clostridia; order Tissierellales; family Tissierellaceae; genus CABMKH01. The sequence continues at coordinate 1,247,269 of CABMKH010000005.1, read as the reverse complement.
TCCTATAAAATTGTGGTTGGATTGATATCTATACTCAATTTGACATCCTTCATATCCAAATTATATTCATTACTTATACATACCCTATATATAAGGGTTCTTAAACTATTTAAATATCTACTCTCAGATTTTAATATTATCTGATACCTATAGTTGTTCTTAATCTTCTCAAGAGGTGCAGGATATGGTCCTATTATATAATCTTTAGATCTATTTTCATATATATTATATATCTCTTTATATATTATATTATATATCCTTTGTGACAATTTACCAACCTTAAATCTATCTTCACCATATATCAATATGTTAAATAAACTCACAAATGGTGGATATAGGAATTCTTTTCTCAACATGATTTCCTTATTATAAAATCCCTTATAATCCTGATACTTTGAATGATATATGCTATAATGTTCTGGGCTATATGTCTGTAGTATGACCTTGCCACTATAATCACCTCTTCCAGCTCTTCCAGAAACCTGAGTTATAAGTTGAAATGTTTTTTCAGGCGACCTATAATCTGGTATATTTAGAGCCGTATCAGCAGCTATAATCCCAACCAAGGTTACATTTTCAAAATCCAAACCCTTAGATATCATCTGAGTCCCAATCAATATATCAATCTTTTTTTCTTTCATATCCTCCAGTATATACTCGTGACTTCCCTTTGTAGTAGTTGTATCTGCATCCATCCTAGCAATTCTAGCATTGGGAAAAAGTCTCTTTGCAATATCTTCTACCTGTTCTGTTCCTATTCCAAAATATTTGATATATCTACTTTTACAAACTGGACAAACCTTAGGTATATCTTGAGTCTCTCCACAATAATGGCATCTAACTTTCCCTATGTTTCTATAGTATGTCATAGATATATCACAATTATGACATTTAACTACATAGCCGCATTCTCTACAAGATATAAAGGTTGAAAATCCTCTTCTATTTAAAAACAATATAATTTGTTTGCCCTTTTCCAATGTATTTTTCATCTCTTCATATAATCTAATACTAAAAATTGACTTATTTCCATCCTTAAGCTCTTTTCTCATATCTATCAATTCAATATCAGGCATCTCTTGACGATTTACCCTATGTTTTAGTTCTAGCAAATTGATTTCTCCAGCTCTAGATTTATAATATGTCTCTATGGAAGGTGTAGCCGTTCCCAATACTAATAGGGCATCTTCCAACTCTCCTCTTTTGGAAGCAACTTCTATAGTATCGTATTTAGGATTTTGAGATGATTTATAGGTTGACTCATGTTCTTCGTCAATTACTATCAATCCTAGATGCTTAAAAGGTGCAAATATAGCAGACCTAGCTCCCACTGCTATCTTTACCTTTCCCTCTTTAATCATTCTCCATTGATCAAATCTCTCCCCCTGTGAAAGTCTACTATGCAAAATTGCCACATTATCTCCAAATCTTCCTACAAATCTATCTATAGTTTGAGGTGTGAGTGATATCTCTGGTACTAAGATTATGGAATCTCTATTTTCCTTTAGCATCTCTTCAACTAACTGAAGGTATATCTCTGTTTTTCCACTTCCTGTAACGCCATGAATTAAAAATCTATCTCCTTTTTTACTTTCTTTCCACGGTCCTATTATGGATGTAAAAACCTTTCTTTGCTCTGTATTTAACAAATGTTTCTCATATTTAGGAATATGTCTTTTTACTGGTTGTCTGCTGACTTCCCTTTGAAAGATTATAGCTACTCCTTTATCTTCCAGTGCTCGTACAGTGGATAAACTAGTGTTGAGATCTTCTAATACCTTAGATACAGGAATTTCATCTCTATCGTATAAATAATTTAATATCTCTATCTGTCTATATGCCCTATTACCTATCTTATCCTTCATCTCAGAAAAATTAAAAGATTCTCGTTTCAGTCTAACCCAATTTTCCTTTTTCTCCGTAATACTTGTCCGTATATCAATTGTTGTTTCAATTACTCCCATATCTTCTAGATTATTTAAATATCTATTTATATGAGGTATTTTCAACTCTTTTTTCAAATCAGCTAACAATACTAGTCCTTTATCCTTTAAAAATCTAATTATCTTCTCTTCCTCTATATCTGTACAATTAAAATTTGAATCCTTAAGTTCAACAAATGAATTTACATTCTTATAGTCACCAGGAGGCAATATGGGCTGAAGTGAATCCAAATATGAAGCTATATATTGTTTTCTCATCCACATACTAAGATTGAGTAATTTATCTGTGACTATAGGCTTATCATCTAATACATCTATGATGCTCTTTAACCTATAACTCCCATCATATGTATCTTCTATATCTATTAGTATTCCCTTAATAGCCTTGTTTCCCCTTCCAAAGGGTACTACTACCCTCATACCCACCTGTATGTCTAAAAATTCTTCATCTATCACATAAGTAAAAGGTCTATCTAGAGTAGATGCTCTATTATCTATTATTACTTTTCCATATCTTTTACCCACAGAATCACCTCCCTTTTCAAAAAATAAAAGCTAATATCTAGCTTTTATTTTTAATAATATTAGAAATTTCATCCATAATTATCTTGGCAACACTTTCCTTTGACATTATAGGATATTCATCTATCTTTCCAGATTGGTGAATAATCGTCACTATATTGGTGTCACTCTTAAATCCTGCACCTCTTTTAGTGACATCATTGGCAACTATAAAGTTGAAATTTTTCTTTTTTAACTTTTTCGATGCATATTCATATAGATTATCTGTCTCTGCAGCAAATCCAACTATTATTTGTTCTTCCTTTTTAGCTCCAAAATATTCAGCTATATCTGGATTACGAACAAACTTTATATTGAGTTCATCTATTTCTCCATCCTTCTTCTTTATCTTATTCTCCATTGATTTCTCTGGTCTATAGTCTGAAGGAGCAGCAGATTTAATCAATACATCACAATCATTGAAATATCTTCCAACTTCATCAAACATCTCCACTGTAGTATTTATATCTACAACTTTAACTCCATCTGGAGGTGATAGATGTGTAGGTCCAGAGATTAAAACTACCTCGGCTCCCCTATCTCTAGCTTCCCTAGCTAGAGAATATCCCATCTTGCCACTAGAATGATTGGTTATATATCTAACAGGGTCTATAGGTTCTATAGTAGGTCCTGCTGTTATTACTATTCTTTGCCCCAATAGATCCTTCTCCATAAGAGCACCTCTTATATACTCTACTATATATTCAGGCTCTGCCATTTTCCCAGCACCATAATCACCACAGGCCAATATACCGACCCCTGGTGAAATAAATTCATAGCCTAAATCCTCTAGTTTCTTCATGTTTGACTGAAATATAGGATTAGTATACATAGCTGTATTCATGGCAGGAGCAAAGATGATCTTTGCATTTGAAGCCATAATTACTGTAGTCAATAGATTATCTGCTATGCCATTTGCTATCTTGCCTATAGTATTTGCAGTAGCCGGTGCTACTAATATTATATCTGCTTTTTGTGCCAAAGAAATATGTTCCACATTAAATTTCTCTATCTTATTAAACATGCTATTATGCACTGGATTATTGGACATGGTTTGAAATGTCAATGGATTTACAAACTCCATAGCTCCATCTGTCATTATAACTTCTACATTTGCCCCTTGTTTTTTCAATCTGCTAACTACATCAGCTGCCTTATAGACTGCTATTCCTCCAGTAACACCTAATATTATAGTTTTTCCCTTTAACACACTATCACCTACTTTATACCTGTAATAGGTGGATTCTTATACTTTACCTTACCTGCTACTATTTCCTCTATAGCTATTGTAACTGGCTTAATGGAGTCTGTCTCTATGACTGGTTTACTTCCTTCTACTATCTGTCTAGCTCTCTTAGCGGTCACCATAACTAGAGTGTATCTGCTATCTCCCTCTTTCAATACATGATCAAATGATGGATTTAACATTTATTTTCCTCCTTTTGAAATAATCTTATTCTTAATATCAGAGTGTCGTTTCACCCTGAGTTTTTCAGCCTTTATAATATTTTCTATATCCTGTACAGCATCCTCTACCTTGTCATTTACAACAAAATAATCATATTTACCAACAAAGTCCAATTCCTCAAAGGCATTTTTAAATCTTCGCTCAATATCTTCCTCTGTCTCTGTTCCCCTCTTTACAATTCTATTTTTTAATTCATCCATTGTTGGAGGTAACAAAAATATAAATACTACATTCTTATAATTGTTTTTAATCTGCAAAGCACCTTGAACATCTATTTCAAGTAGTACTATTTCCCCTTTTTCTATCTCATCAATTACAAAATCCTTTGGTGTTCCATAGTAGTTATTGTGTACAAAAGCATGCTCTAGAAATCCACCTTCTTCTACCTTCTTTTGAAATTCTTCCTCATCTAGAAAAAAGTAATTTACACCACTTTTTTCATTAGGTCTTGGTTTCCTAGTAGTTGCAGAAATAGAAAATACAATATCCTCATTCCTTGCTAATAATTCATTACTCACTGTTCCTTTTCCAGCCCCTGAAGGCCCTGAAATAACTAATAAAAATCCCTTTGACATCTTTTTCCACCAACCTTCAATAATATTAAACATGGCTTTCTTCTCTTGTTCCTAGTCGATTTGCAATAGTCTCTGGTTGAAGAGCAGTTAGGAGTATATGACCACTATCCATCACTATAACCGCCCTTGTCCTCCTTCCATAGGTTGCATCTATTAGATTGCCACCATCCCTTCCCTCCTGAATTAAACGCTTTATAGGAGCAGAATCTGGACTTACAACAGCAATCACTCTACCTGCAGAAACTATATTGCCAAATCCTATATTTATAAATCTTATGCTCATAAGGCTCACTCCTGCTATTCAATATTTTGAACCTGTTCTCTTATTTTCTCTAATTCAGCCTTTAAATTTACCACTGATTTAGATATAGTCATGTCATTTGACTTGCTTCCTATAGTGTTTATTTCTCTATTTAATTCTTGAATTAAAAAATCTAACTTTCTTCCTACAGGCCCCTTCTCCTTTAGTATGATTTCCTTAAATTGTTTTATATGACTTTTTAGCCTCACAATCTCTTCATCAATACTACTTTTATCAGCAAAAAAGGCTACTTCATTACTTAGCCTATCCTCATCTAAAATAATATCATCATCTAGTAACTCTCGGACTCTTTCTCTAAGTCTATCCCTATACTCCTCTCCTAGCATAGGTGCTCTGTTCTCTATTATATCCAATTCTCTCTGTATATTCTCTAATTTTAAGAGTATATCTGACCCTAGTTCTCTCCCCTCTAATAGACGCATATTTAACATATTGTCCAAGGCCATATCTAAAGCTATCTTTAGACTTTGAGCCAATAATTCTTCATCCATAGCTCTTTTTTCAATCTTTATAATATCTGGTATATCTAAGATATTTTCTAGGCTAAAACTATCATCTAAGCCTAATGCACTAGATAACTCCTCTATGGCAGATTTATAAGCTTTTGCTAGGGGAATATCTATACTTATATCTAAAGAAGATTCGTCTATGTATTCCAGATTAATATATACATCAATCTTACCTCTATTGATCTTTCCCTTAATAATCTTTTTAATATCATCCTCAAGATATCCTATATGCCTTGGCATCTTAACAAGGATATCACAATATCTATGATTTACAGACTTTATCTCGATCTTAAACCTATATACATTATTTTCATATTGTCCCATACCATAACCTGTCATGCTCAGTACCAATACATTCAGCCCCCTTTCTGTAAATTATATATAATTAAATATTATATACATGATATCATGAATAATCCACTATTTGTTACAAAATATTAATATTTATTATACTTTTCTTTATAAAACCTTCCTAAAATGATATACTCTTTATATTAAATCATGTTTTGGAGGAATAATTATGTCATTTGACGGTGTAGTAACTAAAGCTGTAATAGAAGAGCTAAAGGAAAAAATATTAGGAGGTAAAATTGACAAGATATATCAACCTGAAAAAGATGAACTCATAATAAATATTCACAATAGAGGAAAAAATCATAGATTATTGATTTCAGCAAGTAGCAACAATCCTAGAATATATCTTACCAAGAATTCCAAAAAAAATCCAACTAACCCTCCAATGTTTTGTATGCTCCTTAGAAAATATTTATCTGGTGGACTTATATTAAACATAGAGCAATATGGAATGGATAGAATAGTGGTTATGGATATCTCATACCTAGATGAACTAGGTCAATCATCTGAAATTAGATTGATAGTTGAGATCATGGGAAAACACAGCAATATCATTCTATTAAATAAAGAAAACCATGTAATATTAGATTCAATAACCAGAGTCACTGGAGAAATGAGTAGAATAAGACAGATATTGCCTGGAAAAAAATACGAATATCCCCCATCTCAAGATAAGATTGATCCACTTCATGGGACTAAGGAAGATTTTTTTCAGCTCATAAGAAATTCAAAAGATAGCTTAGCTATTTTGAAGTTTTTCTATTTTAATTATACTGGGATAAGTCCCTTATTGAGTAGAGAAATCTGCTTTAATGCAGATATAGATATAGATAGACCCATAGGTAGCCTAGAACAATTAGAGTTAGAATCTCTATATAGTGCTTTTTCCAAAATATTAGGATATATAAAGTCTGGAAACTTTTGTCCTCTATATATTACAAATCAATTAGATGAAATCATAGCATTTTATGCCCTTGATCTGTATCAGTATGGAGACCAAGGCAAACACTATTCAAATTCAATATCTGATATCCTAGATATAAGCTATAGACGAAGGGATATCTATGATAGAATGTCACAAAAATCTCAATCAATGAGAAAATCTATACAAACAAAGCTAGATAGAGCCACAAACAAACTTGTTAAACAGAAAGAAGAACTCATAGAGAGTCAAAATAGAGAAAATCTTAAGGTCTATGGAGATCTCATTTCTGCAAATGCCTACAAAATTCCTAGAGGAATAGATAGTATAAATTTAGAAAATTTCTATGATGAAAATATGTCTATAATCAACGTACCTTTAGACATAAAATCAAACCCAATAGAAAATGCACAGAAATATTATAAGAGATATTCCAAACTTAAAAATGCAGAGTCTTTGTTACTCAAACAAATTCCTGAGACTAAAGAAGAGATTTCATATTTAGAACATGTATTGATAGCCATTGAAAATGCAACTGAAGTTGAAGAATTAGATGAGATCAAAGACGAATTGATTAAAGAAGGATATCTTAAAGATGGTAGTAAAAACAAAAAGAAGAAGAAACAGGAGGCTAAACTCTCCTCACCTCATCACTATATTTCTAAAGATGGACTACATCTATATGTTGGGAAAAACAATAGACAGAATGAACATCTGACGTTAAAATTTGCACATAGAGATGATATATGGCTTCATGTACAGAATATGCCTGGCAGCCATGTGATTATAAAAAAAGATAATAGAGATATTCCACATTCCACATTGGAAGAAGCTGCACTATTAGCTGCCTATTATAGTAAGGGACGAAATGGAAATAATATAGCTGTAGACTATACAGAGAAAAAGAATGTGAGAAAAATGAGAAATGCAAAACCTGGAATGGTCATATATGACAACTTTAAAACCATAATAATAAGTCCTCATAAGGATAAAGTAAATGAAATTAAAAAGGTAGAAGACTAGTTCTTCTACTTTTTTTCTCTAATGATCACTTCATCTACTCCATCTACTTCCTTAAATCTAACATCTACAATTTCCTGATTAGAAGTAGGGACGTTTTTCCCCACATAATCTGCCCTTATTGGCAATTCTCTATGTCCCCTATCTACTAATACTGCTAATTGAACCTTATTTGGTCGTCCATTTTCCATGAGTGCATCTAAAGCAGCCCTTACAGTTCTCCCAGTATATATTACATCATCTACTAATATGACTATTTTCCCACTAATATCTCCTAATGAATTCTCCTTTACAACAGGCAAACTATATATCTCTGATAGATCGTCTCTATATAGGGTTATATCTACATCATAAATTTCTACCCTACTTCCCTCTATATCTTCAATCTTATTTCCCAGTCTATGAGCGAAGGGAACGCCTCTTGTCTTTATTCCTACAAGGACAACATCTCTAACTCCTTTGTTTTTCTCTACTATCTCATTTGCAATACGAGTGGTAGCCCTTGACATTGCCTTTTCATCCATAATACTTGCCTTTATATTCATAATCTCACCTTCTTATATCAATTCAATATATTGATTATATCTTCAAATCTATTTGGTATAGGAGTTTCAAATTCCACATACTCTTTTAGCCTCGGATGTATGAAACCAATTCTTATGGCGTGTAAAAGTTGGTTCTTTAGACCAAATATATCCTTTCTATCAGAATATACTGGATCACCCACTATGGGATGATTAATATATTCAAAATGTACCCTTATTTGATGCATCCTTCCTGTTTTAAGACTTGCTTCAACAAGAGTATAATCTCTAAATACCTTTAAAGCCCTATATTGTGTAATAGCCTCTTTACTATTTTTATCTATTACTGTCATTCTCCTTCTATCCCTTGGATCTCTGCCTATTGGCATATCTATGATGCCATGTTCCTCCTCTAACCTTCCATGGACTAATGCAATATATTCCCTCTTGAAATCCCTCTTTATCAATTTATCCACTAAAAATCTATGAGCATCATTATTTTTTGCCACAACCATTAGCCCTGAAGTATCCTTATCTAGTCTATGCACTATACCTGGTCTAAATTCTTCTTTAGGAGAAGATAGACTATCCAGATGATATAGTAAAGCATTTACCAAAGTTCCACTAGAATTTCCAGCTGCTGGATGTACTACCATACCTACAGGCTTATCCACTATTGCTATGTCTTCATCTTCATATATTATATCTATATCAATATCTTCAGGATAGATTTCAAATGTCTTTGGCTCAATAGGACTTATCTGAATACAATCTCCCTGTCTCAATATGTATTTAGGTTTTTTCCTCAGACCATTTACTAGTACATATCCATCTTTTATCATCTTCTGAATATATGTCCTAGACATATCAATTAGCTTTCTAGATAGATAGGCATCCAGCCTATGATCTCCTTCCTCATCTACATATAATTCTATTTTTTTCAACACTACCACCTAACTTCAAATTTATCAAACATCACTAAAAATACTATTAAAATAGTGCTAACTACTATGGCTATGTCTGCTATATTAAACACTGGGAAGTCATATCTGTTGATCAACTTAAAACTTATAAAGTCTACCACATATCCAAATCTAATCCTGTCTATAAAATTACCTGTAGCCCCTCCTATAAGCAGAGCAAATCCTAATTTAGAAAACTTATTCAATATATCATAATGTTTTACCAAATACAAAGATACAAATATTAAAATAGCTAGGGTTATAACTATAAAAAAACCTCTTTTATGTTGTAAAATCCCAAAAGCAGCACCACGATTTTCTACATAGTGAAGTTGAAAAAAATTATCTATGATTATATATGGTTTTTTATCCTTTAAATATCTTATGGCTGCAAGCTTACTTAGCTGATCTAATATAACTATCATAATTGTCAAAATAAATGTCACAGTCATTCCCCCTAGTATTGATATACATTACATTCTATATTATCCTGTCCACAATATCAATATAGAATAATTAAATAAAACTTCTCCGAACACCCAGAGAAGTCTATTCAAGGTTTTCTCATATATAAAATAGATTATGCCCCTAGATCATCTATATTGTCTACATCTTCTTCCGTTTCTATTTCCCCATCTTCTTCTAGTTTTACTTCTTTTCTTCCAATATCCTCATAGAATTCCTCTATAGACATAAGTTGTGCTTCAATAAATGATTTATATCTTGTCTTAAATATAAAGATTTCTTTCTTGAAGGATTCATATTCATTCTTTATACTCCTTACCTCTTCCCTAGCGAGGTTTAAGAGTCTCTGTCTTTGAATCTCAGCATCCTCAATTATGTTCTCTGATTTTTGCCTTGCAGAACTTGTGATTTCATCGGCAGTAGTTTGAGCAACAATCAATGTATTTTTTAAGGTCTCTTCTAGAGTATTATACTGTCTTATCTGATCTGCTAACATATTGACTCTATCCTTCAATTCAATGTTTTCTTTATATACCTTCTCATAGTCCTCGATTATCTCATCTAGAAACTCATCAACAGACCTTATATTATAACCTTTAAAAGATTTTTTAAATTCTTTATTCTGAATATCTAAAGGGGTAATCAATAAAATCACTCCATTACATTAAAATTCTAATAATACATCTCAATTTACCTTTTTTACTCATACCCTCAATATCATATAATATAAATCTACCATATCCCCTTACAGATATAGTATCTCCAACTTCAAGTTCTAAAGATGGCTTATCCGTCCAGTTCCAATTGACCTTCACATCTCCTGACTTTACAATATCCATACTGTCTTTTCTTGATAAGTTGTATGCTGCACTAATTACTGTGTCCAATCTTAAAGATGATATAAACTCTTTTATTTCCCTATACTGGGTCTCTGGAATTACTATATCACCCCATCCTACACTATTTACATGTATATTCTTTTTCCCTATTTTTTTCAGATTGTACTTGATAAAATCAGCCATACTATCTTTTACTATGACAAATCCACAATCTGAATTTACCAATATATCCCCTACTTTATTTCTTTCTATCCCTAAGTTTAGTATTGCACCTAGATAGTCCCTATGAGACATATTATCTAGATCTCCATCAATCTTTAAAAGTGACAATCTTATTGGAATATCCTCTTTCCTCATATAAGATTGATATATTACTATTATCTTTCTCTCTGCATCCTCATATCCTCCACATTCAAGATATTCAATCTCATCAAATCTATTTAGAATTGATTTTCCCAAATATCTCTCATAAGGATCTAAAAAATCCGTAGCCTCTATACTGTGATTATCCAATACGATCTGCATCTTATCTATTAATCTACGCATTTTAGATAATTTTTCACCATCATCTATGTGAGATGTATAAAATTCTCTATCTATCCACATATCCTAAAAGATTATCCTTCCCAGAATATCATAGAATATCCTCATCAAAAACATTGCCAGTAATGGTGAAAAATCAAACATTCCAGTATTAACTCCTAGTTTATATATTAAATTTCTTGCTAAAGATAATATGGGTTCTGTCATTTCGTAGATAAATTTTCCCATTGCATTATTATATCCAATATTGAGAAAGGAAAACAAAATTCTTATCACTATTAAAGCTTCTATAATATTTATTAAAATTCCCAGTGATTTATAAAAAAGTATCATAATCACACCTATCTAAATTATATTACCAGGGGAAAATCCCACTGTTTTTTAACTCATCTTTTATACCATCTATCTCTACATTATTTGGTGCTAATATAAATATATCCTTAGTAACTTTTTGTATCTTACCTTCAATTGCATATAAAGCCCCATTGACAAAATCAAATATCTGCCTTTTAAGATCTAAATCTAATTGCTCAAAATTAACTACTACAGCCTTTCTACTCTTCAAATCATTTACAATTGCTGGAGCCTCTTCATAGTTCAAAGGTTCATGAACTACAATTTTCATACTACTATTAGTATGGATATTTACCACATTATTATTAATCTTTCTAGTTCTAGTTGTCAGCGGGATATCTAATGCATCACTATCTAATGCCAGATTATCATCTGAATAGTCATCATAATCCTCTTCGTAATCATCAATTCCTATAAAATATTTAAACTTGTCCATAAAATTACCCACTAAGATCCCCCCTAATAATTTCTATCTCCAAATATACTAGTCCCAACTCGAATCATATTGGACCCCTCTTCAATTGCAATCTCGTAGTCATTACTCATTCCCATAGATAAATAATCCATACTTACATTGTCATAGTTTCTATTTTGAATATCCTCTTTTAAATTAAATAGTCCCCTAAATACACTCCTCAATATTTTTTCATCTTGAACATGAGGTGCCATTGTCATCAAACCTTTAATATTTAAATATTCAAACTCATGTAGATTTTCAATAAACGGTAAAACCTCTTCTACACTTAAACCAAATTTAGTCTCTTCTCCAGATATATTGACTTGTATTAGTGCATCTACTGTTATATTATTCATCCTTGCTCTTTTATTTAATTCCTTTGCAAGAGACATTCTGTCAAGAGAATGAAATAAACATACTCTATGAATTATATTTTTAACCTTATTTGTCTGAAGATGTCCTATCATATGATAATTAATGCAATCACCTATCTCATCCATCTTCTTTTCTAACTCTTGAACCTTATTTTCTCCTATATTCTCTACACCTAAATCTATTGCTGCTTTTATTGTATCTACATCTACAGTCTTTGTAACTGCTATTAGATTTACTTTATCATCTCCTCTGCCTGCTCTATTTAAGGCAGCTTGTATATTTTCTTCAAGTCTTTCTAAATTATTCTTTAATAAGATACTATCTCCTCCCTAATCTATAATCTGTCCCTCTTTTATATTTGATGGATCAAGAAGAATCTCATCATAAAGAGTTATAGTCCTTACAGGTTTTTCATATCCAGCAATCTGAATATATCCATTATTACCCATTCTCACAAAGGTATAATCTCCTACTTCCTCCATAATGGAAATATGTCTAAATTTTATAATTCCACTAAACTCTTTCACATATACTCCCTTTTGTCCGTCTTTATCAATTATGGTCTTGGTAGGTATTTTAAAACCTTTATCCTTGGAAAGGATCATCTTTATCTCTGGAAATCTTAAATTATAGTATTTCTCCAGTTGATTATTGAATTTGACTACGAGTACCATCCTGTTACCAGTTTTATTTATCTTGACTATCCTACCTGCTATTTCATCTTCTCCATCTACAATTTCTAGATTTACTAGATCTCCTTCTTCATATTCTTTAATTTCCCTAGCATTATCTATCTTTATAGCAATATACCATTCAAAGTTGTTAATTAACTTAAACCCATCTTTTTTCTCTTTATCCGATTTAGTTGTATTTGGAATCTCTAAATTTTCATAGGTATAGTTTTCAAACTCCTTTGGAATATATATCTTTTCATATCCATCTAGATTAAAAGACAATAGACCTGCTGTAGATGTAGTATATAGCACTTTATTACTGCTAATTTCCTGAATTATTGCATCTTTCCTAGCATTTAAAGCCTCTACACTTTGATCAATTAGGGTTTCACCATTATCTTTTTTAATCTTTTCAAATAGCCCAGCTCCTGCATTTGATTTATTCAACATATCTATAGATCTCTCTATTTCTTTAAGTTCCTCTTTTAACCCAGATATATCATTTGAAATACTGATATTTGCCACTTTAAATCCAGCTGGTACTCTCTTACCTTCCATATCCTGTGCTTCAGGAGTAATACCACCTACAGTGGTAAATACCTGTTCTTCCTTTATGATTACACCTTGTGCATCATAACTTTTAAGCAGAATATCTTTCTCAGGTAATATAGTCTTGTCATTTCTTGCTAGAACTACTGGAACGGATTTTATTATAAAATATAAAAATATAACCAATATTGCAACTTTACGGATGTTTCGTCCTATTCTCTTCTTTTTCTTTTGCTTTTTATAGCGCATATATACCACCCTTTAATAGTTAAAAAAACTTCCGTATTTATTGACTATTTTGAATTTTAATATATTATCAATTCTACATTTTATAATTCTGTTATCGTGAGTGATTATATGGATTATGCCTTCTTCTTTCTTTGCACCGATGATTATACCCTTTAACTCTTCATTTTCCTTAGTTGTCAATTTGATTTCATCACCTGATCTCATTTTAGTTCCTCTATATATAAAGTTGTTTGTATCAATTTCATCTATATCTTCTTGGGTTAAATGCTTATTATCAATTAAAATAATATTTTGTCTTAGAAAATATTTTTCCTTCAGTACAACTAAGATATAGCCTGCTATACTAAGGATAAATAGCATAATTACAAGCCTATAAAAAAATAAAAACAAATAATTACCTCCTAAAACCTGTTTGCCTTCCATTATATCACAATTCAATCATGATTTAAACTTGAAATTATGAGTTTCTCCCATGATTTATTCTGAGGCAAACTCTTCCACTATTTACAAAGGCTTACATGGTAGAAATGGCTGATTGAAACTCTCATCTCTGTCTTGCATATGTTTATATATGTCACTACGTCTTTGCAAAATAACTATTTATAATTTTACATTGAACATATATTTACATAGATTTTACTACGCAGTGTTACGAATGACATGCAAATTAATACTCGGTTTTAATAAAATTAGGATGGCTGTCAGGAAATAGCTTCAAAAAAAGAAAATTATACATAAAAAAGCACCTATCGCTTAATAGATGCTTAACTTCTTGTTAATTAACTCATTTAATTAATTTTGATAAAGTGTCATTTAGCAATTTCACCTCACCTGCATTACATGTTAAATCTAAATCAACACTCTTCGTTAACCCCGTTATTCTGAAAACACTAGAAGTCAATCCATTTCTTTTAAAATCAAAGGATCTTAAATCACTTATTGAGATTTGTTCAAGTTTTTCATTAAGTAATATTTTATAATATATCAATATTCTTTTATCTGTAATTGCCAATATAATAGGTGTCTTATTCTTTATGCTAAATGAACTTTCTTTTAACTCCCCTTGATTATCTATCTTTGCATTACCATTTCTTATATACAAAACCGTTTCATCTTCTGATAAATAATTCTCTATTCGTTTATAGTTCTTTTTAAATCCAAAAGTAGAAAATAAACGATTTATTTCTTTATTTTTGTTTAAGGCTGCTTCAATATCTGCTCTCATAACTCTACCCCCGTATTATATATTATTAACTCAATAATATCAGATATGGTATGGAAGTTCAACTCTATTCCCCAAATGCTTTTTGATACATATCCTAGAATATTTGTATCTGCCTTTCAGATTCCTTCTTATCCATTGTTACATGTCTGTTTCTCCATCCACTTCTAACACTATACTGTTCTATAGAGCATGAAAAAATATCCCCTAAAATAAAATAAGAACATGATGAGTCTTAAATACAGGGATAATCAAATATATGGGAAAAAGATAAGAATCCATCCTTCTCCCAATTTAAAAATAGTCGGGATGACTGGATTTGAACCAGCGACCCCAAGTCCCCCAGACTTGTACTCTACCAAACTGAGCCACATCCCGATATCCAAACTAACAATAAATATTATATATTATACTGGGAGATTTTGCAAATACTTTTATAAAAGATAAGGTAGATTAATTTCTACCTTATCTTTTTATATAATAATGCATATCAATCCTCCACCACCATCATTTAACATCTTTTCTAGAGCCTTTCTAAGTTTTTGTCTTGCGTCTTCTGGCATAGTGGTCAATTTCCCATCTAATTGTTCAGTTACTAAATCATATAATGACTTTCCAAATAAATTAGACTCCCATATCTTATGTGGTTCTCCTTCAAATTCAGC
>CABMKH010000005.1:253348-1229776 GCA_902386935.1 Varibaculum timonense | reverse complement strand
ATATATTATACTGGGAGATTTTGCAAATACTTTTATAAAAGATAAGGTAGATTAATTTCTACCTTATCTTTTTATATAATAATGCATATCAATCCTCCACCACCATCATTTAACATCTTTTCTAGAGCCTTTCTAAGTTTTTGTCTTGCGTCTTCTGGCATAGTGGTCAATTTCCCATCTAATTGTTCAGTTACTAAATCATATAATGACTTTCCAAATAAATTAGACTCCCATATCTTATGTGGTTCTCCTTCAAATTCAGATAGAAAATATTGTACTAATTCCTCTGACTGCTTTTCTGAACCTATTAAGGGAGATACTTCTGTAGCTATATTGGCTTTTAAGATGTGAAAAGATGGAGCGTTGGCTTTTAGTTTTACTCCATATCTATTCCCTTGACGATAAATTACAGGCTCTTCTAGCTCTAGTTCTTCAAGAGTAGGACTTACAAGTCCATATCCCAGCTCTCTAGCCTCTATCAAAGCTCTTTCAATCTTGTCATACTCCTTCTTTATACTTGCTAGCTTATTTATTAAACCTAAGATCTGATGGTCACCTGATATATGATAACCTGTTATCTCCTTTAGAATACTATAAAATAATTCTTCTTCTATAGTAATCTCTGTATTTATTATACCTTCACCTAAATTTATCTCCTTGATGATCACTTCTTCTACAATATCTAGACCTTTTATAGGATCTAGACAATCGACTACTTGATTTAATTTATATAAATCCTCTATGGCAGGTTTTAATACCTCCATTATCCCTGCTCTTATTTCGTGATTCTTTGGTAAGCCTTCGATCCATCTTGGAAGATTGATTGTTATCTCTTTCACAGGGAATTCATATAGCAACCTTCCAAAGATTTTCTCTACATCTTGAATTTCCATATTCATACAGTCCATAGATATGACAGATACATCGTATTTTGATTCTAAGCTTTCTTTAAGAGCTACAGTAGTATCTAGATTAGGATGTCTAGAGTTAAGTATAATGACAAATGGTTTTCCTAGCTCTTTTAATTCACTTATTACCCTTTCCTCAGCTTTTATATAGTTTTCTCTCTCAATATCTGTAATTGAACCATCTGTGGTTATTACAATTCCAATAGTAGAGTGGTCTTCTATTACTTTTCTAGTACCTATCTCTGCTGCCTCCTCAAAGGCTATGTCTCTATCATGCCATGGAGTAGTTACCATCCTAGGCATACTATTTTCTTCATGCCCTAAGGCACCTTTTACTAAGTATCCAACACAGTCTACCATTCTAACCTTAAATCGCACATTTTCTCTTAAAGTAAGTTCTATGGCTTCATTTGGTATAAATTTGGGTTCTGTAGTCATAATAGTCTTTCCAGAACCACTAAGTGGTAATTCATCTCTAGCTCTTTCCCTACTATATTGATTTTCCATATTAGGTAAAACTAACAACTCCATAAATCTCTTGATAAATGTAGATTTTCCTGTCCTTACTGGTCCTACTATACCTGCATATATATCCCCATCTGTACGCTCAGCTATATCTTTGTATATATCAAATTCCTTCATGTTTTCCCCCCTCACACTTTTTTTCAATACTTAACATTATATATATACGTAATTATAAATTAAATATTACAAGCTAATATAAAAAAAGCGTATACTATGGGTTAAAAGATGGCTTTTTTAGAGAATTAACTACCATAATGATAAAAACCTGCTAAATTAAGCAGGTTTACCATCTAAGATTTGCATCCATCAATATATTTTCTATTTCATGTTTTTTATCTCTTTCCATGAGATTAGGTACAGAATCCTTCACAGATCCTCCTTTATATAATACATTATAGATCTCCCTAGTAATGGGCATATCCACATCATGTATTTCTGCCAATTTATAAGCAGAATTTGTAGTTCTTACCCCTTCAACAACCATCCCTATTTCTTTAATAGCCTCTTCAAGGCCTAATCCTTTACCAATTAGTATACCTGCACGTCTATTTCTACTATGCATACTAGTACAAGTAACTATTAAGTCTCCAATTCCAGATAGCCCAGAAAAAGTAGTTGGGTTTGCCCCCATTTTTTCACCTAATCTTGCCATTTCAAATATTCCCCTAGTCATTAAAGCAGCTTTAGTATTATCTCCATAGTCTAGTCCATCAGATATCCCTGCACCTAATGCAATTATGTTTTTAAGAGAACCTCCAAGTTCAACTCCTATAATATCTGGATTTGTATATACTCTAAACTTAGGAGTCATAAATATATCCTGAATATACTTTGCAGCTTCCTTATCAGTAGATGCTGATACAACAGTAGTGGGTATATTAACTGCTACCTCTTCTGCATGAGAAGGTCCTGACAATACCACATATTTATTTTGAGGAAGTATTTCTTCTACAATTTCTGATATTCTCATCAGTGTGTCATTTTCTATCCCCTTTGCAACATTGACTATTATTTGGTCTGTATTTAAAAATCTTTTAGAGTCCAACAAAGTTTTTCTCACACCATGAGTAGGTACTGAGAGTAATACTATATCTTTACCATAGATGGCCTTTTCAATATCACACATTACCTGAAGATTTTCAGGAATCTCTATATTGGGGAGATATTTTTTGTTTACTCTAGTTTCAACTATATCCTCTACCTGTTTCTCATCTCTTAACCACATATCTACCGAAAAGCCTTTATTAGATAGTAAGATTGCCAAAGCAGTTCCCCAGCTTCCACCACCTAATACAGCTATCTTTTCATTCATCACTACCACCTGCCTAATTTATTTTCATTTCCAGCAACTATCCTTTGAATATTTGACTTATGACGAAAAATAGTCAATGCCGCCAAAGCTAAAGCAAGTACAAATATTCCTTTATTAAAATCTTGAGTTATTAGAGCATATATTATTGCATAGGAGCTTAAAAAACTCATGGATCCTAAAGATACATATCGACTTATAATAGCTACTACCATTCCAAATACTACTGCTAAAATTGTACTTGGCAAGTTCATAACCATGAGAACGCCTAAAGAGGTTGCTACCCCTTTTCCTCCTCTAAACCCAATAAATATTGGCCAATTATGTCCTATAACAGCAAAAAAACCTCCAACCATCCCACCAATATCACCTAATAACAGTCTACCAATATATACAGCTATGATTCCCTTTAATACATCAAATATGAAGGTTAGAATTCCAAGTTTTCTTCCCATAACTCTCATAGCATTGGTAGTACCTGCATTACCACTTCCATAGTTTCTAATGTCAATATCCTGAGCAATTTTACCCAGTAGATATGCAGAGGAAAAACAACCAATCAGATAGGATATGGGAATCAACAATATCCATTTCATTTTTATTCACCCTTTTCTTTGAGCTCAAATACAATGGGAGTGCCTACAAATCCAAAATGACTTCTTATTTGATTTTCTAAATATCTCTCATAGGAAAAGTGCATCAACTCCTTATTTCTTACAAATAATACAAATCTTGGAGGTCTTACACCAACTTGAGTTCCATATAATATCTTACATCTTTTCCCCTTATCAGATGGAGGCTGATTCATCAGTATAGCCTGATTTATTATATCATTTAAGACTCCTGTACTTATCCTTAAATTATAATTATTATTTACAAGATCTATAGTCTCTAAAAGTTTATTTACTCTCTGTCCTGTCAGTGCAGATATAAATACTATTGGAGCATAATTTATAAATCCTAAAGTCTCTCTAATTTTCTTTTCAAATTCTCTATATGTTCTATCCTGTTTTTCTACTATATCCCATTTATTTACAGCTATCACTATGGCTTTTCCATTATCATGGGCATATCCTGCAATCTTTGTGTCTTGCTCCGTAACCCCTTCTGTTCCATCAATTACCAATACACATACATCTGCCCTATCTATAGAAGCTAAAGTTCTAACTACTGAATATCTCTCTACCTTCTCATATATACTTCTCTTCCGCCTAAGGCCTGCAGTATCCACCAATACATATTCTATATCCTTAAAAGTAAAATGGCTATCTATAGAATCCCTAGTTGTACCAGGAATATTAGTTACTATGGTCCTTTCCTCTCCTAGGATATAATTTACTAATGATGATTTTCCCACATTTGGTTTTCCTATAAAAGCTACTCTAGTCAAGTCTTCATCACTTTCAACATCTGCATCTTCAGGAAAATGTCTAATTACTTCATCTAACAAATCACCTATGCCTAGACCCTGTTCAGCAGAAATTGGCATTATATCTCCAATTCCCAACTCATAAAACTCATATAATTCATCTGAAGTCTTCTGGCTGTCTATCTTGTTACATACTACAATAGTTTCCTTTCCAGACTTATGGAGGATATTTCCTATTTCCCTATCTGTACTTGTCAAACCTTCTCTACCGTCTACAACAAATAAAATTACATCAGCTGTATCTATGGCTATCTCAGCCTGTCTTCTTATATTTGTCATTATGGTATCTTCTTTATCTGGTTCTAATCCACCAGTGTCTATAAGAGTAAAGTGATTATTTAGCCATTCACCCTCAGCATATATCCTGTCCCTTGTGACTCCTGGTTTATCTTCAGTAATGGCAATCCTACTACCAGCTAATCTGTTAAATAATGTGGATTTGCCCACATTTGGTCTGCCTACAATACACACTATTGCTCTCTTCATTCCATCACCTCGAAATTAATAAATCTACGAATTCTCTGCCTCCTACATCTGAGACTAAAATTTCTCTTTCTAATCTCCTAGATGCCTCCTCTAAGGTTATATCATCTAGGAATATTTCCTCTCCACTTTTCATCATGGACCTAGGAATAATAATAGTATCTGATTTTATATCTTTTAGCTGTGTTATCAAATCAATTCCAGTAACTAGGCCAGATACTGTAATATTATGTCCAAAAAAATTGTTGATAATAGGAACTACCTTCAAATCCAATCCATGTATTTTCTCCATAACTCTATTACATAATCTATCCATAAAATCATAAGCTAAAGTACCTGTGGCTATAATGTATCTTCTATTTAAGCCTATGACCCTTTCAATGGTTAGAAGTTTTCTTTCCACCTCATATTCGAAGGATTTCATAAGCCCTACTCCGTTTTCTAATTGAGGAAATCCCTCATATTCCTCATAATCAGGAGTATCCCTCTGGGATAAGGCAAAGAATTCATCAGATGGAAATACAAATCTAGTTCCCAGTTTTCTTAAAAATATCTGCTGTTTAAATTTCATATAATCCAATAGTTCTCCTGAAGTTTTCCCATCGTAGGGAGTCAAATCCTCTAAATTCTCCCTATATCTTGTCATTCCAACAGGAACTACGGCTACAGATTCTATAGTAGGGTATAATTTAGCTAGATCTGTTAGGGTTCTATCTAACTCTTCTCCATCATTTATACCTGGTACAAGTACAATCTGACAATTTACATCTAGTCTGGCTTCATGAAATCTCTCTAATATTTCATATATCTTTCCTGCATTTTTATTTCTTAACATCTTTATCCTCAGTTCTGGATTTGTTGTATGGACAGATATATTGATTGGACTAAGTCTATATCTAATAATCCTATCTATTTCATCATCATTCATATTGGTCAATGTGATAAAATTTCCTTGGAGAAATGATAATCTTGAATCATCATCTTTAAAGTATAATGTCTCCCTCATATTTGGAGGCAATTGATCTATAAAACAAAATACACACTTGTTTCTACAGGACTTTGCCCTATCTATCAAGGGATTTGTAAATACTATTCCCAGATCTTCATCATACTCTTTCTCGATTTCATATTCCCATATATCTCCATTTGGCTTTTCTATTTCCAGTAATACATAGTCATCTGAAATCAAATACCTATAGTCAATTATATCCTTAACCTTTGTTTCATTTATGGATAATAATATATCTCCCTTTTCAATCTCCAACTCTTCTGCTATACTTCCAGGTACAATATTTTCGATAATATTTTTTGTTTCTTTTATATTTTTTAATTCCATCTTTCACCAACTTCTATATATTTAAGCTATTAGAAAATCTAAGCCTACAGATGTTTCTGTAGGCTATAACTGTCAATATAATGGAAACCTTTCACACAATTTAGTTACCCTATCTTTAATAGCTTCCCTATCATTATTTTCATCTAATGTTAAGGTAATAATAGCAGCTATTTCTTTCATCTCATCCTCTTTCATTCCCCTTGTAGTTACAGCAGGAGTACCTATACGAATTCCACTAGTCACAAATGGACTCTCTTGGTCAAATGGAATAGTATTCTTATTTGTAGCTAATCCAACCTCTTCTAATAGTGCTTCTGCTTTCTTGCCTGTCAACCCTTTATGTTTTACATCTATTAGAATTAAATGATTATCAGTTCCACCAGATACTAATCTAAATCCACCGTCTATTAATCCATCAGCTAAAACCTTAGCATTAGATATAATCTGTCTTTGATATTCTTTAAACTCATCTGTCAAGGCCTCGCCAAATGATACGGCTTTTGATGCAATAATATGCATCAAAGGTCCACCTTGAATCCCTGGAAATATGGCCTTATCAATAATCTTAGCATATTTTTCCTTACATAAAATTGCCCCTCCCCTAGGTCCTCTCAAGGTTTTATGAGTTGTAGTAGTTACAAAATCTGCATATGGAACTGGGCTTGGATGTAGTCCTGCTGCTACAAGTCCTGCAATATGTGCCATATCTACCATTAAATATGCCCCAACTTCATCGGCAATTTCCTTGAATTTCTTAAAATCTATCTCTCTAGGATAGGCACTAGCACCTGCTACTATCATCTTTGGTCTTTCTCTTAAAGCTATTTCTCTAACTTCGTCATAATCTATGGTTTCTGTTTCTCTGTTTACACCATAGTCCACAAAATTATAATATGTTCCAGAAATATTTACTGGACTTCCATGGGTAAGATGTCCACCTTGGGATAGATTCATTCCTAGTACTTTATCCCCTGGCTTTAAAACTGCAAAATATACTCCAAGATTTGCATTTGCACCAGAATGTGGTTGAACATTTGCATGTTCTGCATTGAATAGTTTTTTTAGTCTATCTCTGGCTATATCTTCTACTTTGTCTACAATCTCACAGCCACCATAATACCTTCTCCCTGGATATCCTTCTGCATATTTATTTGTCAATGGGCTTCCCATTGCTTCCATAACCTGTCTGGACACAAAGTTCTCAGAGGCTATCAATTCAATATGCCTTTCCTGTCTTGATATTTCCTCATTGATAAGCTCCATCATCTCTGGATCATACTTTGCTATATTGCCAAAATTCATTTTAACATTCTCCTTCCCACTTTAATTTTATTATAATTGATTATTTATACGAAGTATTATAAAATAATCATTGTATACTTGATCACTAAACTTAATTATATATGTATTATACCATAATTACAACAAAATTAATGCCTGAGGTGCAAAATATGGATCACTTTATAATAGAAAATAGAAATGAAGTAAAAAAACTCATGGTTTTAGCCCTTCACGCTGGAGAATCTATGTTGAAAAATGGAGCTGAAACTTATCGAGTAGAAGATACTATGGTACGAATATGTAGTTCTAGAGAAAACATTAAAAATGTAGATGCCTTTGTCACTCAAACAGGAATATTTATCACCTTAGAATATGATGGAGAGATATACTCTAACTTTAAAAGGGTTAAAAATATTAGCATAAATCTAATAAAGATAAATGCAATAAATGAATTTTCCAGAAGATTTGTCTGTACAAACATCTCCATAGATGAGGGTTTGATGACTATGAAAGAAATAGATAATATAAGGGATTATTCTAGAATAACTAAGGCAATATCAGGAGCTACCTCGGGAGCCTTTTTTTGCGTGATGTTTGGTGGTAATTTAAATGATTTTATCTCTAGCTTTGCCGTTAGCTTTATAGTCATAAACATTCTAATGCAAATAGATAGATTGAAGCTTACTTTTTTTATAGATAACTTTATTGGAGCCTTTCTTGCTTCTCTATTTGCTATTATCACAGTAAAGATGGGAATAGGCGATAATCTAGATATGATCATAATAGGTTCTATCATGTATCTAGTACCAGGTGTGGCTATTACAAATGCTATTAGAGACACTATGTCAGGGGACTCACTATCTGGCCTTTCTAAAGGCATGGAGGCCATATTTTCTGCTTTGGCCATAGCCTTTGGAGTAGGAGTTGTACTTAACTTTTATATGAAAGGGTTTGTATAATATGAATATAGTATATCAACTTATATTTTCTTTCTTTGCAACCATGGGTTTTGTAATATACTTTAGTGCACCTATTAATTCTGTCTTTGCAACAGGAATTACTGGTGGATTATCTTGGATTATTCTCTACATATGCATCTATAGATTTAATAGTAAGATAATAGGGACTTTTTTAGGTGCACTTTTAGTTGGAGTTCTTGGTGAATATTTTGCCATTAAATTAAAAAAACCAGCAACAGTATTTATTACCCCTGGCTTAGTTGCCTTGGTACCTGGTGCTGGCATGTATTATACAATGTCCTATTTAGTTCAAAGGGATTTTGAAAAGGCTGCCATCTCTGGAACAGAGACCTTGTTTATGGCCGCAGCCATTGCCATAGGAATAATAGTTTCTTCTCTATTTTCCCAATCCCTAAAGAGATTTATGGGAATTCGTTAGTTTTGCTTTGAATATTTCAGCAATATTTCTATTAAATTATCTAATTCTGCTTCTCCAGAACTCCCCTCTAGATAATTGGTCAGACAATTCTTCATATAATTTTCCAATATCAGTCCGCCAGCATTATTTAATGCAGATCTGGCTGCTGCAACCTGAACTAAGACATCTCCACAGAATTTATCTTGCTCTACCATTTTCTGTATCCCCTTTATCTGACCTTCGATTCTCCTTAGACGCCTAATTATAGCTGCTTTATCACTCAAATAACTTCCTCCTCTATAATATCCTAGTTATGGAAAGAGTAGAGTCTTTCTTGTCTTTAAGTCTATTATCTACTAGTTTAATTAAAAATAGAGATACTATCAGGCCCAACACACCTGTAAGAAAGCTCAATACTTCATAATTAGAATATCCTCTGCTTTTGAATATCATATTCCCTATAGATATACCCAATATAAGGAAGA
Source organism: Varibaculum timonense (assembly GCA_902386935.1). Taxonomy (GTDB): domain Bacteria; phylum Bacillota; class Clostridia; order Tissierellales; family Tissierellaceae; genus CABMKH01. The sequence continues at coordinate 1,220,643 of CABMKH010000005.1, read as the reverse complement.
ATAACGGAACCATATATACTAAAGCTGTAAACTTCAAGATGTTTTTAGTATGTCCCTTGATTTCTACAAAATCTCCTACCTTTGCATTTAATCTATTGGGAACAGTGATGATATGAGGTGCAGTATCACAGGAGCTACAGCTACTGCAATTTCCTCCACAAGCTGAAACTCTACGTACTTCCAACTCCATATCATCTCCATTTAGTCTTCTAACAAATCCAATCTGTTCCATAGTTTACACCTCCCAATCAATCAAATCCTTTATTACTTCTGATGCAATTATAAGCCCAACTACTGATGGAACAAAAGCTATACTACCTGGTACTGCCTTTCGTAAATCTTTAGACTCCAAATTGATCTTTATAGGTTCTTCATCAGACCATACTACTTTGAGACTATCTATATTACGTCTACGAAGCTCCCTTCTCATGACTTTAGCTAAGGGGCATACCCTAGTATCATATATATCTCCTATCTTAAAAAGAGAAGGGCATATTTTATTACCTGCTCCCATAGAACTTATTATTGGTATTTCTCTAGATTTACATGTTTCAATTAAATCTAGCTTAGAAGATATCATATCAATGGCATCTACCACATAATCATAGCTATTATCTATAAGCAATTCCCGAGTAGTCTCATTATACTTTTCATTATATATCTTAATCTCAAGATCTGGATTTATATCCAATAGTCGCTCTTTCATGACTTTAACTTTTGGTCTTCCTACGGTTTTAGTAGTTGCATGAATCTGCCTATTGATGTTGCTTATATCTATTATATCATAATCTACAAGAATAATCTTCCCTAATCCACTTCTTACCATGGCTTCTGCTGCATATGAGCCTACCCCGCCAATCCCAAAGACTGCTACAGTTGATTTAGCTAATATATCCATCCCTTCTCGTGTTAATAGTAGCTGAGTTCTTGTAAATATATTATTCATTCTTTAAATCCAATTTAATATGTGCTTCTTCCAATTGACTATCAGAAACTCCAGTAGGAGCATCTGTCAATAAACAAGTAGCAGACTGAGTCTTTGGAAATGCAATTACATCTCTTATATTTGAGCTATTGGTCAATGTCATTATAAGTCTATCAAATCCATAGGCAATTCCACCATGGGGAGGTGTTCCATATTTAAATGCCTCCAGTAAAAATCCAAATTTATCATTAGCTTCCTCTTCACTTAGTCCTAAAGCTTTAAACATTCTCCTCTGAAGATCAGAGTTACTAATTCTAATACTTCCACCCCCCATTTCATCTCCATTAATTACAATATCATATGCCTTGGCCCTTACAGTTTCTGGACTTGTCTCTAGACGATCTATATCCTCCTCCATAGGAGATGTAAATGGATGGTGTTTAGCTACATATCTTCTTTCTTCCTCATCATACTCAAATAGTGGGAATTCTGTAATCCATACAAGATTTAGTTCATCTTTATCTATTATGTCTAATCTCCTTGCAACTTCATTTCTCAAATTACCTAAACTATCAAATACTATAGAGTTTTTATCAGCTACGAATAGGAGAAGATCTCCCTTTTGACCATCCATTCTCTTTAATATAGAATCTAATTCCTCATCCTCTAAGAATTTAGCTATAGGAGAAGTCATTCCATCTTCTGTAATCTTAACCCAAGCGAGACCTTTGGCACCATATGTCTTTACATATTCTTCTAGAGAGTTGATATCTTTTCTAGTAAATTTATCACCATATCCTTTGACATTGATACCTCTTACAGCACCACCATTTTTAACTGCACCACTAAAGACTTTAAATACACTATCTTTAACTATATCTGATATATCTACTAATTCAAACCCAAATCTCAAGTCAGGTTTATCCACTCCAAATCTATCCATTGCTTCTCTATAGGTCATCCTCTTTATAGGTATCTGTATTTCTATTCCCTTTAACTCCTTAAACAATCTATATAAGAATTTCTCATTTATCTCTATAACATCTTCTACATCTACAAAAGACATCTCCACATCAATCTGTGTAAATTCAGGCTGTCTATTTGCCCTTAAGTCTTCATCTCTAAAGCACTTAGCTATCTGATAATATCTATCCATTCCAGAGACCATCAATAACTGTTTCATCAACTGTGGCGATTGAGGTAGTGCATAAAATTCTCCAGGATTAACTCTACTTGGAACTAAATAATCCCTAGCACCTTCAGGTGTAGGCTTTGTAAGCATAGGTGTTTCTATTTCTACAAAATTATTTTCATAGAAAAAGTCTCTTACTACCTTTGCTGTTTTTGCCCTAAGTTTTAGATTTTCTTGCATAAATGGTTTTCTAAGATCTAAATATCTATATTTCAATCTCATGCTTTCAGATACATTGTCATCGTCTTTTATATATATAGCTGGAGTTTTAGCTGTATCTAATATCCTTATTTCATCAGCCAATACCTCAATGTCACCTGTCAATATATCCTTGTTTGCTGATTGTCTTTTCCTAACCTTTCCCCTTATAGCTAATACAAATTCTGCCCTTACTTTTTCAGCTTTTTTAAACATATCATCGGAAATAGTATCATCAAATACAATTTGAGTAATTCCAGTCGTATCTCTTAAGTCTAAAAATATCAATGAACCAAGGTTCCTCTCTCTTTGAACCCATCCCATCAAAACTACTTCTTTTCCTCTGTCATCTAATCTTAACTCACCACACATATGAGTTCTTCTTAAACTTCCCATTGTCTCCATATTATCTTCCTCCCTAAAAAAATTAACCCCTCATCTCTGAAATTCAGGGACGAGAGGTTATCTCGCGGTACCACCCTAATTAGGTAATCCTCACTTAAAATTTTAACGCATCTCTGCGAATAATCCTTCTCAGATTATCTGCTCCAAGGTGTCTGAACCAAATATTAATATCAGTTTCCCACCATCACTGACTCTCTAAAAAAAAGGGATCTGGTCTTTTCCTCTTCAAAGCAAATTATATTTTCTTAAATTATAAAGCAAATTTAGAAATATGTCAAATCTAAATTCTAGATAATCCACCATCAATAGCAGCTTGTTTTACTGCCTTAGCTACAGCATCTGCTACAGCTTTATCCCTAGTTCTGCAGTAAAATTTATATATAAATCCAAATAACCCCCTTGATTGTAATAATTAAGGGAAACTTTTTTGTCAAATTTAATATTTTTTCCTGTTATTCTATACAATTCTATGGTATAATATATATGGGTGATTAAAATGTTTTTAAAGAAAGATAAGAGACCTAATGGTCGTATATATTTGTCTATTGTTAAGGGATTTAGAGACCCTATTACTAAGAAAAATAAACAGCGTGTTGTAAAAGGCATTGGATTTTTAGATGAATTTGAAGATCTTTATAGTGATCCGATTGAACACTTTAAAGAATTAGCTAAAAAAATGACTGAGGAAGAAAGGCTTAATAACGCACCTTTAGAGTTTTCTTTTGATAGATTAGAATCCGTTAATGAGGATACAGTTTTAAGAAAGAACTTTGGATTTGTGATTTTAAGCTATATCTATCATAAGTTAAATATTGATTATTTTTTAGATAACAAACAACAAAGTTTAAACATAGACTTTTCATTAAATAAAATTTTACAAGCTCTAAGTTTTTTAAGAGTTATGGAACCTTGTTCTAAAAAGAAGTCCACTGAATTATTAGAAAGATATTTTATGGACTCTGATTTTTCAATTGATGATGTCTACAGAGCCTTAGATTATTTTGCTAAATATAAAAATGATTTGATTTTAAATATTCATGAATGTATTAGATGTGAATATGGCAGAAATCTTGATAATGTTTTTTATGATGTTACTAATTATTATTTTGAATCTGATGAAGATGATTTTAGAAAAAAGGGTGTTTCCAAGGAACATAGACCTAATCCAATAGTTCAGATGGGTCTATTGATGGATAATGAGGGTATTCCCATTTCTTTTAAGCTGTTTGAAGGCAACACTAATGATTGCAATACTTTAATGCCTGTTCTTGATGAGCTTAAAAAAGATTTTAATTTAGGCAGAGTTATCGTTGTTGCCGATAAAGGCATGAATTCAGGAGAAAATATCGCTTATAATGTAATACATAAAAATGGATATATATACTCAAAATCTGTTAGAGGAGCATCTAAAGAAGTAAAAGATTTTGTTTTAAATTCTAATGATTACAGAGATATGGGGGATGAGTATAAATTCAAATCAAGAGTTGTTAATACTGAGATTTGGATTACTAATGCTAAAGGTAAAAGAGTTCAAGCTGAAATTGATCAAAAACAAGTTGTTTTTTATTCTGAAAAATATGCAAGAAAAGCTAGAAAGGATAGACAGAAGGTATTAGATAAAGCCAAAAAATTGATTGAATTAAAAAAAGGTAGCTTGAATAAAGGTGCTTACAAGTATATTAAAGATGAATATTTAGATAGAGAGACTGGTGAGATTTTAAAAAAGGATGATTACTTATATATTGATGAAGAAAGAATTGCAGAAGAAGAAAAATATGATGGGTATTACTTAATTGTTAGCAGTGAATTAAATATGTCTGATAAAGAGATTATTGAGCGTTACAGAGGTCTTTGGAAGATTGAAGAAAGCTTTAAAATCACTAAAAGTCAGCTCAAATCTAGACCTGTTTATCTTAGAAAAGAGAATCATATTGAAGCACATTTTTTCATTTGTTTTTTAGCATTAATTTTAATTAGGTTATTAGAAAAAGAAACAGACTTTAAATTTAGCGTATCTGCATTAGTTGACTCTATTAAAAATTTAAGCGTAACTTATCTTGATGAAAATTACTATATGTTAGACTATGTAGATGATGTATCTAAGAGGTTTTCAGAGATTCTAAATACTGATATTACAAAACGGTTTTGGAAGCAAAGTGATATTAAAAATTTAATTGCAATTTCCAAAAGAAAAGGCTCATAGCACTACACTTTTCTGTAATCATTAAAGGCCCTTAAACATTGTATTTGCAATGCACAAGGGCCTTTTTTCTCTAATTTTACTGCAAAACTCAAGTTATAAAGCAAATTTAGAAATATGTCAAATCTAAATTCTAGATAATCCACCATCAATAGCAGCTTGTTTTACTGCCTTAGCTACAGCATCTGCTACAGCTTTATCTAAGGCATTTGGTATTACAAAATCTTCATTTAGCTCTGATTCTTTTACATAATTTGCAATTGCATATGCAGCAGCTATGTTCATATCATTGTTTATATCACTAGCTCTAGCATCTAAAGCCCCTCTAAAGATTCCAGGAAAAGCAAGTACATTATTAATCTGATTTGCAAAATCTGATCTACCAGTTCCAACTACCCTTGCCCCTGCCTTCTTTGCCACATCTGGGAATATTTCTGGAGTTGGGTTTGCCATTGCAAATATAATAGCATCTCTATTCATGGACTTGACCATATCTTCATCTACAACATTAGCAACAGATACTCCTATGAATACGTCTGCGCCTTCTATGGCTTCTCTCAATCCGCCTCTTCTATCTTCCTTATTTGTAATCTCTGCTAATTCTTCTTTTACCCAGTTGTTTGTAGGTGAACCTTTATATATTATCCCTTTACTATCGCACATTATAACATCTTTTACTCCTAGACCTAGTAGCATCCTGACAATAGCTCCACCTGCTGCTCCACTACCATTTACTACTACTCTTACATCTTCAACCTTTTTTTCTACAATCTTAAGAGCATTTATAAGTCCAGCAGTCACTACAACAGCAGTACCATGTTGGTCATCATGAAATACAGGTATATCAAGCTCTTCCTTTAACTTTCTCTCTATTTCAAAACATCTAGGTGCAGCAATATCTTCTAAATTTATACCTCCAAATGTAGGAGCTATTCTCTTCACAGTCTCTACTATTTCATCTACATCCTTGGTATCAAGACATATTGGAACTGCATTTACATCTCCAAATTCTTTGAATAAAATGGATTTACCTTCCATAACAGGCATAGCTGCTTCTGGCCCAATATCTCCCAAACCTAAAACTGCAGTACCATCTGTAACAACTGCAATTAAATTGCCCTTAGCAGTATATCTATAAGCGTTTTCCTTATTCTCATGAATCTTTCTACATGGTTCTGCAACTCCAGGTGTATAGGCAGTACTCAGATCATCTCTTGTCTCAACTTTTACCTTTGAAACAACATCAATCTTTCCCTTATTCTCTTCATGCATCTTTAAACTTAATTCTGAATAATTCATTAAACAACCACCCTTTCTTCTGATTATTTAAAAGCTTTTTCCAATTATTATTCTCGATATTATTTAGGTATAGAGCCTTTCTTTTTATCTATTAGTTCATCTATTCTCATATTATACTGTACAAGATCCTTAAAATTTGGTATTCTCTTGATTCGATTTTCTTGTGGGTAATAGATCTTGGAAACAGCACCCAATCCCATTCCTATGACTGTTTCTTTTTCCTCCATCATAGCTATATTAAATATACATTCCTTATTTAATTTACTGTATCCAACATTCTCTAGATTCCCCAGAATTTGCTTTTGTCTGTACAGATAGTATGGCAAATAACCATTATCTTCTGCAAACATCTGAGTCCTCTCTATCATATGCTGAACATCAACTCTTTTATTTAAGATACGATTACCTTGCTCCATAAGGAGCCTAGAACCCCTTTTTAACGATAATGTATGTACTGTTAGATTTTCAGGATTCATCTCTTCTATAGCATGTAAAGTATTCTCCAACTCATCTATGCTTTCCCCAGGCAATCCTAAAATAATATCCATATTTATTATATCAAATCCAACATCTTTAGCAAGACTATAGGCTGATATTGTGGAATATTTATCATGATTCCTCCCTATTAGCTTTAAAGTACTATCATTCATAGTCTGTGGATTGATACTTATTCTATTAACACCATGTTCTCTTAGCATACTTAACACTTCTATATTTATAGTATCAGGTCTTCCAGCTTCTACAGTAAACTCCCTAACTTCTCCCATGGGAAATGATTTAAATATACCATCTATTATCCTTTCAAGGTCAAAGATATTTATAGCAGTTGGCGTACCTCCTCCTATATATATGGTATTTAGCAACTTTCCCTTCATGATCTTTCCCATCTTATCAATCTCATATAATAGGGTATCTACATATGCTTTGACCATATCATAATTTTTACCAATTCTATAAGCAGGAAATGAACAATATACACATCTTGTAGGACAAAAGGGAATTCCAATATATATACTATATCTATCCTTTGATAGGGGATAGATATACTTTCTTTGAAGTTTTGCTATATCTAATATAAGCTTTGCCTTTGTTCTATGAATCCTATATTGAGTTATCAATATCCTCAATATCTCATATTCTTCCATATCTAAATCAATTAAATTGTGAACTATCTTCACTGGTCTTATACCCGTAAGTATACCCCAAGGAACATCTATTTCAAAAATTCTAACTAGAAGATTATATATACTCTTCTTTATTCCAGTTTTGATTCTCTGTCCCATATCCAAATTACCTATATGGATATCTTCTATACTTTCACAATGTTCCCCTATTAATTCTCCACCCCTATAGAGTCTAGCTATTCCAATATACTTCATACCATTATAATTTAAAATGCTTTCCACAATATAACCATTTGCATCTGTTATATCTTTATTTTCCAAAAAAACAATCTCCATATCAGAGTCTGGAAAAAATACCCTGACTAATTCAAATATATCATGCTTATAAGTATGTCCCTCAATAACTATACCTACCAAATATATCACCCTACCCATTTAAATAGCCACCTATATATCTTCCATAAGGTGGCATAATATTACTATCCTAAATACGGATTATATTTTTTTTCTTCTCCAATTGTGGAAGATTCACCATGGCCTGGCAATACTATTAAATTATCATCTAAGGGCAATATTTTTTCCCTAAGAGAATTAATTATAGTATCATAATCTCCCCCGTATAAATCTGTCCTACCAATTGATCCTTTAAATAAAGTATCTCCTGTAAAGAGATGATCTTGGATCTTCAAACATATACATCCTTGAGTGTGTCCCGGTGTATGGATAACTTCTGCTTCTAACTTTCCAAACTCTATAACATCTCCATCTTTAAGAAGTGAATCCGGACTAAACTCTAGAGGACCAAAACTCATTATGACAGACATATTCTTATTTGCATCCTCCATCAACTCTTTATCAGCTTCATGGACTAATACAGGCACATTTAAACTCTTATTTAGCTCTATTACCCCTCCTATATGATCACCATGTCCATGGGTGAGAACTATATACTTTATAGATAATTTATTTTCATTTATTTTACCCAATATAATTTCTGCATCTCCACCTGGATCAACTACTATACCCTCTCTAGAAATCTCAGAATATATAATATAACAATTAGCAGCATATACACCAGCTGGTATCCTAATAAACTCCATATATTTTGCCTCCTTAAAATACTTTATCACTATCCAATAATATAGTCACTGGTCCATCATTGACTAGCTCTACATCCATATGTGCACCAAATATTCCCTTTTCTACCCTAATTCCCCTATCTTTCATTTTCCTAACGAATTCTTCATACAATCTATTAGCAATATCTGGATGAGCAGAATTTGTAAAGCTAGGTCTCCTTCCTTTTCTTACATCGCCATAAAGGGTGAATTGTGAAACCACCAATATCTCTCCACCTATGTCTTGGACAGATAGATTCATCTTGTCTTCATCATCTTGAAATATTCTAAGTCCTAGTATCTTATCTACCATATAATTTAAATCTTGAATATCATCTCCATGTCCAACACCAAGTAGAATCAACAATCCTCTATCTATTTTCCCAACTATTTTTCCATCTACAGTAACAGATGAACTTTGTACTCTTTGTATTACTGCTCGCAACTTTTTTCCCTCCTATGATGTCACTCTATATGCATCTATGACACCATCTATTCTCTTGATCCTATATAGAAGTCCTTCTAATTGATCTATATCACTTATCTCAAGGACCATATTTACTAAAACCATTCTATCTTTATTGGGCCTAGCATTTAAAGATACAAGAGCTAATCCCTCTTCATTTAACTTTAAAGCTATTTCCGCTAATAGTCCAGCTCTATCTATGCCTCTGATTTGAATTTCAGCATTATAGGATGCCTTTTTTCCCACATCCCACTCCACTTCCAATAACCTATCTGGTTCTTGATTTTGTTTAACATTTGGGCAATCTTTCCTGTGAACTGAAACGCCTCTACCCATAGTAACATATCCTATTATGTCATCTCCTGGTACTGGATTACAGCACTTGGCAAATCTAATTTTGATATTATCTACACCTTTTACAGCAACTCCTTGATTGCTTTTAGTTTTCTTCTTATCTTGAACTTTCTTTGTCTGTTCCTTTAAAAACTCTTCTTCATTTTCAATCTTATAATATTCAGCATGAAAATCCTTTAGCTTTGTAATAACTTGATTTAGTTTTACATTTCCATATCCTAAGGAAGCATATAGGTCTTCAATTGTATTTATGCTCAATTTATCAGCAATATTTTTTAGCCATTCATCTTTAATAATTTCGTTTATCTTGTAGCCCTGTCTTTTTAATTCTTTCTCAAGGGACTCTCTACCCTTTGTAGCATTTACATCCTTATCCTTTACTTTAAACCATTGTCTTATTTTGGACTTAGCTTGAGTACTTTTCACTATTTTAAGCCAGTCTCTACTTGGTCCACTACTATTTACTGATGTGATTATCTCAACAATATTTCCATTTCTCAATTGATAATTTAGAGGCACTATTCTTCCATTTATCTTTGCTCCTACACAACTATTACCTATATCTGTGTGAACTCTATAGGCAAAATCTATAGGAGTAGATCCTTCTGGAAGATTTATCACATCTCCCCTAGGAGTAAAGATAAATACCTCATCTGTAAAGAAGTCTATCTTCAAAGTCTCCATAAAGTCCTTTGGATCCTTTAGATCATTCTGCCATTCTAGCAATTGACCTAACCATGCCAACTTATTATCAAAACTTTCGGCCTTGGTTACTCCCTCCTTATACTTCCAATGGGCAGCAATCCCATATTCAGCAGTCTTGTGCATCTCATAGGTCCTAATCTGAACCTCAAATATTTCCCCTTCTGGTCCTATAACAGTAGTATGAAGGGATTGATACATATTAGGCTTAGGCATGGCTATATAATCCTTAAATCTTCCAGGAAGAGGCTTCCATAAAGTATGGACAATGCCCAATACACCGTAACAGTCCTTTATGCTATCTACCAAAATTCTAATGGCTGTGAGATCAAATATCTCCTCAAAATCCTTTCCTTGCATCTCCATCTTTTTGTATATACTGTAGAAACTCTTTGGTCTCCCACTGATTTCACAGTGAATTTTCATATCATCTAATTGCTTTTTTAGTGTTTCAATTATATCTTGTATATAATTTTCTCTTTCTCTTCTCTTTCTTGATACTTTATCTACTAACTCATAATATTTTTCTGGTTCTAAATATCTAAGAGACAGATCTTCTAGTTCCCATTTTATCTTAGAAATCCCCAATCTATGGGCCAGTGGTGCATAGATCTCAAGGGTCTCTATAGCTTTTTCTTTTTTCTTATTATCTGTCATATATTCTAATGTTCGCATATTATGCAGTCTATCTGCCAATTTTACTATTATGACTCGTATATCTTTTGACATGGCCAATACCATTTTTCTAAGATTTTCTGCTTGATTTTCCTGTTTTGTCTTGTATTTAAGTTTTTTAAGCTTGGTTACTCCCTCTACTAAATCTGCAATCTCCACTCCAAATTCACGCACTATATCTTCATAGCTTATATCTGTATCTTCAATAACATCATGAAGAAGTCCAGCCACTATAGTAGCTGTATCCATATTTAGATCTGCCAATATCATGGCTACATGAAATGGATGTATAAAAAACTTTTCACCAGAATTTCTAAATTGTCCCTCATGAGCAGCATCTCCAAAGCTATATGCCTTTATTATCAAAGACATATCAGCATGAGGATTATATTGCTCCACTTTGGTCACTAATTTTTCTAGCATGATCATCACCTTCTTCATCTATTCTCTCATCAATATCTATATTCTAAATTCTAAAGTGTTGAATAACTATTTGAATGCTAATCTTTCCCATGTACTCATTTATTGATGGATAATATACTATGTCCATTAGTATATCATTATTTATACCTTTATAGAGCCTATTTAATCCATCTTCTCCATACCTTAAGATTATAGCCTCCTCAAAGGAAATTATATCGTTAAACAATATTCCATCCTGAACATTTCCATTCTTTGTTTCCAAAATGAACTTCATAACATTCTGATTTACCCCTAATTTAAAAATTCTATTTATCTTTAATTCTTTTGCCCCAAATAAGGGTCTAGGATTTCCCTTTCCAAAGGGTTGTAGCCCATCTATTGTCTCTATAAATTCATAATTTATATATTCCAAGGGAAGGCCCATATCTATATATACTTTTCTTACAAGGTCTTCTTCTGTCAATTTAGTTTGTCTATTTAACCTCTCTCTAAGTACTTGTATATTCTCATAATCTAAAGAAAGGCCAGCAGCCATTGGGTGTCCCCCAAATCTATTCAATATATCTTTGCATCTTATTAGTTCCTCAAATATATTGTATTCCTCAATGGATCTACCAGATCCCTTTATACCTTGATTCCCTTTTGTTAAAACTATAGTAGGTTTGTTGTAGTTTTCTTTAATCCTTCCAGCTATGATTCCTGCTACACTTTCATGTATAGAAGGATCATATACCACTAATACCTTGTCATACTTTAACTCCGTATTTTCTATCTTATCAATTATATTTTTAATTCCATCTTCTGTCATTGACTTTCTTTCTTCATTTAACTCCCTAAGTTCTTTGGCCAAATCCTTAGCCAGTTCTTCATCTTTACATTGCAATAATTCTAAAGCCAAGTAAGCACTATCCAATCGTCCAGAAGCATTAATCATAGGACCTATTACAAAACCAATATGATATACTCCTATGAGTTTGTCCAATTTAGATTCTCTCATCATAGCCTTCAAACCTGTATTCTCAGTAGAGTTTATTAAATCTAGACCATATTTTACAATGGTCCTATTTTCATCTACTAAATCTACTACATCACATATGGTAGCTATGGATACATATTCCATAAATCTATATGTTTCTTCTTTTGGAATATCATATATCTCATAGAGATAATCTATAAGCTTAAAAACAACACCAGCTCCACAGAGACTTTTAAAAGGATATTCACAATCTGGTCTCTTGGGATTGACAACTGCATCTGCTACAGGATGTAAATACTTTTTTTCTCCATTCTGCTCTATAAAAGGTAAATCATGATGATCTGTTATTATTATATTTAACCCAAGCTTTTTTGCAAGTCTTACCTGCTCTAATGCTGCTATACCATTGTCACAGGTGATTATAGTATCTATACCGTCTTCCTTTGCATTTTCTACGATATTATTATTTATACCATATCCGTCATCAACTCTATTGGGAATTACATAATCCACCATACATCCCAATCTATTTAAAGCCATATTTAGTATATAAACAGATATTACCCCATCTACATCAAAATCCCCAACTATCCTGACTTTTTTATTATTATCTATCTTATCCTTTAGTATATATGCTGCCTGTTCCATATCCTTCATCATCTTTGGCGAATATAATTTATCTAGTCTAGGATTTAAAAATCTTTCTACATCTTCAGAGCTATATATATCCCTATTTACCAATATCTTAGATATTATTGGGTTGATCCCTAATTCCTTGGCAATCTTCACGGAATCTATGCCATTATTTCTAATAAACCACTTCTCCAAATAATCACTCCAAAAAATTATATTGCTTAAATTCTATCATCTTATATCAATTAATTCTAGTAAAATCATGAAAATACATGAGAATATGTAAAGAAAAAACTGCTTATTTAGCAGTTTTTGTCTTATAAGTCCTAAAATAGTGCCATAATGTAGGTGCTATAAATATTGAAGAATAGGTACCAGATAGCATACCCAATAGTAATGGCAGAGTCAATACTCTAATATCTTCAACACCTAATATATATAATACTAATACGGCTAATATAGTTGTTATAGTAGTATTTATAGTCCTCCTAAGGGAATGTTTTACACTACTATTTACTATGTTTTCAAAGCTTTCCCTAGGATTTAATTTCATCTCTTCTCTTATTCTATCAAAGATTACTATAGTATCATTTATAGAATATCCAACTATAGTAAGTATTGCAGCAATAAAGGAGCTATTTACTGGTAACTTAAAGATGATATATACTGAAATAGTAATTAAAACATCATGTAACAGTGCTATAATCGCAGCTAGACCAAATTTAAATTCAAATCTAAATGTGATATAAATAAGCATAGCAATAGCTGAAATTCCCACAGAAAGTATGGCCTTCTCTCTGATCTCCTTGCCCATAGATGGACCATTTTTATCAGATTGCAAATTATTCTTTGTATCTATATTATACTTCTCAGCAAATTTATCTGCTATTGCTGATAATTCAGTATTTGATAGATCCAAAGTACTCTTTATAATCAATTCATGTTTGTCAGCTCCACCATGAATAACACTCATATTTGGATCAAATTCACTGACAAGTTCCTTTACTTCATCAACTGGTATAAATTGTCCTGCATTTATTTGGATCACTGTACCACCAGTGAAATCAATTCCAAAATTTACTCCATTTATAAAATACATAACTACGCCAATAATCATTATAGATAAAGATATCATGAAAAAAATCTTTTTATTTTTTACTATATTCATCTTTCCACCTCCTCTAAGCCCCATATACTTTTATATTCTTTATGTCTGTTATGGAAACTATCAATTTAAACATCCATTTTGATAATAATACAGAAGTTATCATTGAGGCAATGATACCAATTATCAAAGTAACTCCAAATCCCTTTATAGGCCCTGTACCAAAATAATATAGTACCACTCCAGCAATTAAAGTAGTTATATTTGAATCCATTACAGAAGTTAACGCCTTATTAAATCCTGAATTTATTGAGGCTCTAACAGTTTTTCCCAATAAGAGTTCTTCTCTAATTCTTTCGAATATCAGCACATTCGCATCTACTGCCATACCAATTGATAATATTAAACCTGCTATTCCTGGTAAAGTAAGTTTAACTCCAAGAATTGACATAGTATATATTACAATCAATGTATATGCTATTAATCCTAAGGATGCAATAATTCCTGGTAATTTATATATAGCTATCATAAATACAAATATCAATATAAGAGCTATTCCACCTGCTTTTACACTTCTTTCAAAGGCATCAAGACCTAATGTAGGTCCAATAACTGAAGTCTTATGCTCTATCATATCCACTGGCAAAGCCCCTGCTCTAATCAAAGTAGATAGATGTTCTGCCTCTTCTACATCAAAGTTTCCACTGATTACTGCCTTCCCATCATCTATTGCCCTACCACCTTTTTTATGACTTTCAACAGCAGGATAAGAAATTATTTGGTCATCTAATACAATAAATATGATTCTATCTTTTTGTTCTTCTTCTAATGTAAGCCTTCCAGTTGCTTCTGCAAAGTTCTTTGTACCCTCTTTATCAAATTCAAGGGTTACAACTGGACGTTCAATCCCCATATCATCTTTTTGAAAAGCAACACCTGAGTTGACTACATTTTTACCAGTTACAACAATATCTCCATTTGGTTCTACAAATTGTAATTGAGCTGTTTTACCAATTAGGTCTATAGCCTCCTGTGGGTCTTCTATACCAGCTAGCTCTACCCTAATCCTATTTGTCCCTTCTATGGATATATTAGGTTCAGATATACCTAGTCCATTAACTCTTTCGTCTATTATGGCTTTAGTTTGATTCATCATCTTTTGAAGTTCTGCACCTTTGGCATCAGTATCAGCCTCAAGTACAACATATACCCCTCCAGCCAAATCCAATCCTAAATCCACTGCATCCTTTGCCCTTGCAATCTTAAATTTACCTAATTCAATACCGTTCATAGCCACAAATGTGCTTCCACCAATAATAGCTAGAATCAGTAATAGAATTATAGTGTTTTTCATCTTCATATTTTTCCTCCTATTCTTCTAGATTTGCCAATATGGAAATTGCACATTCAATCCTCTTTTTTTCCATTTCACAACCTAATCTATATGGTTTCATAAGATTTCCATGAGTGTAGTAAGCATTTGCATGACAGCCTCCACTACAATAGTATTTAGCCCAACAATCTCTACACTCTTCCTTATTAAAGATATTTGCCATCTTAAATCTATCTCTAAGATGAGTATCCTCTATACCCTTAAATATATCTCCTATTTTAAATTCTTCTTCACCAACAAATTGATGACAAGGATATAGTTCTCCCTCTGGAGTCACTGCTAGATATTCCGAACCTGCTCCACATCCAGTAACTCTTTTAAGTATACATGGACCCTGACTTAAATCAATCATAAAGTGGAAAAAATAAAAATCTTTATCCCTTTTTTTGATACGAATATATTCTCTAGAGAATTTCTCATATTCCTCTAACACTCTGTCCAAATGTTCTTCTCTTAAGGCATAATCCATATCCTCTGATGTTACTACAGGTTCAATAGATATCTTTTTGAAGCCTTCATCATAAAAATGTAAAGCATCCTTTGAAAAATCTAAATTTTTATTTGTAAATGTGCCTCTTATATAATAATCTTTATCTCCTCTTTTTTCAACCATATTTTTAAACTTAGGTAAAATAACGTCATAACTTCCATCTCCATTGATGGTCTTTCTCATATAATCATTTATCTCTTTTCTACCATCTAAGCTAAGTACTACATTGTCCATATTCTCATTGATAAAGTCAATCTTGTCTCCATCAAGTAAGACTCCATTAGTAGTTATGGTAAATCGAAAATTCTTGTTATATTCTTTTTCTAGCTGTCTTCCATAACTTACTAGATCTTTTACAACTTGAAAATTCATAAGAGGTTCTCCCCCAAAGAAATCTACTTCTAAGTTTCTCCTATTGCCAGAATTTTTTACCAAGAATTCTAATGCTTTCTTACCTACTTCCAAAGACATAAGAGATCGTTCACCTTTAAAATCGCCTTGAGATGCAAAACAATATCTACATGTGAGATTACAGTCGTGAGCTACATGTAGGCACATGGCTTTTATTATATTATCTTTATTATAGGAGATATTTCCTAATTGTCTTTCTTCAGAAAATAAAAGCCCATCTTCTTCTAGTTTCATAATCTCTTGATACACATCAAGCACTGCTTTATTTCCATATATGCTAGAAAACCTAGATGATATTTCTTCTAGACTCTCTTTCTTATAATAGTCTAAGATGTCATAGACAATCTTGTCCACTACATGAACAGCACCACTATTTACATCTAAAACTATATACCTGTTATTTAAATAATACTTATGTATTTGTCCATTAGCCATAAAAAATATACCTCCATACACTATAAAAATAAAAAGCAGTGGATAAACCACCACCCTTTATGTCTATTTGTTTTCACATTTTTGATTTCCCACAGTGCAAGATGTCTTGCATGCCGATTGACAGGAAGTTTGACATTCTCCACAGCCTACCTTTTTTAAATTCTCTTTTCTAAAGTTATTTTTACTAATTGTCTTTATGTAATTCATTTTAATCCTCCTATTTTTTACTGTATCTATTATAGCATAGGTCTTTCCTAAAATAAAGTTCTTTATATAAGATTTATACCTATCATCCCTCCTATGGAGCCTATCAATCCAGCAACAAACAGCTTAGCCCATGTAACCATATCTAAAGTTATAGGCCTTATTATTAAAACACCTAATAAAATAATTATCAAATAGTATGTTAAACCTAAAATTGCTCCATTTATCCATCCTTTTTCTTTGGCTTTCATAGCTAAATATATGCTTGATATAGTTATACTTAATATCATTATAATATTATTTAACATTGGTAATCTACTCTCNCTATAGCCTCCTGTGGGTCTTCTATACCAGCTAGCTCTACCCTAATCCTATTTGTCCCTTCTATGGATATATTAGGTTCAGATATACCTAGTCCATTAACTCTTTCGTCTATTATGGCTTTAGTTTGATTCATCATCTTTTGAAGTTCTGCACCTTTGGCATCAGTATCAGCCTCAAGTACAACATATACCCCTCCAGCCAAATCCAATCCTAAATCCACTGCATCCTTTGCCCTTGCAATCTTAAATTTACCTAATTCAATACCGTTCATAGCCACAAATGTGCTTCCACCAATAATAGCTAGAATCAGTAATAGAATTATAGTGTTTTTCATCTTCATATTTTTCCTCCTATTCTTCTAGATTTGCCAATATGGAAATTGCACATTCAATCCTCTTTTTTTCCATTTCACAACCTAATCTATATGGTTTCATAAGATTTCCATGAGTGTAGTAAGCATTTGCATGACAGCCTCCACTACAATAGTATTTAGCCCAACAATCTCTACACTCTTCCTTATTAAAGATATTTGCCATCTTAAATCTATCTCTAAGATGAGTATCCTCTATACCCTTAAATATATCTCCTATTTTAAATTCTTCTTCACCAACAAATTGATGACAAGGATATAGTTCTCCCTCTGGAGTCACTGCTAGATATTCCGAACCTGCTCCACATCCAGTAACTCTTTTAAGTATACATGGACCCTGACTTAAATCAATCATAAAGTGGAAAAAATAAAAATCTTTATCCCTTTTTTTGATACGAATATATTCTCTAGAGAATTTCTCATATTCCTCTAACACTCTGTCCAAATGTTCTTCTCTTAAGGCATAATCCATATCCTCTGATGTTACTACAGGTTCAATAGATATCTTTTTGAAGCCTTCATCATAAAAATGTAAAGCATCCTTTGAAAAATCTAAATTTTTATTTGTAAATGTGCCTCTTATATAATAATCTTTATCTCCTCTTTTTTCAACCATATTTTTAAACTTAGGTAAAATAACGTCATAACTTCCATCTCCATTGATGGTCTTTCTCATATAATCATTTATCTCTTTTCTACCATCTAAGCTAAGTACTACATTGTCCATATTCTCATTGATAAAGTCAATCTTGTCTCCATCAAGTAAGACTCCATTAGTAGTTATGGTAAATCGAAAATTCTTGTTATATTCTTTTTCTAGCTGTCTTCCATAACTTACTAGATCTTTTACAACTTGAAAATTCATAAGAGGTTCTCCCCCAAAGAAATCTACTTCTAAGTTTCTCCTATTGCCAGAATTTTTTACCAAGAATTCTAATGCTTTCTTACCTACTTCCAAAGACATAAGAGATCGTTCACCTTTAAAATCGCCTTGAGATGCAAAACAATATCTACATGTGAGATTACAGTCGTGAGCTACATGTAGGCACATGGCTTTTATTATATTATCTTTATTATAGGAGATATTTCCTAATTGTCTTTCTTCAGAAAATAAAAGCCCATCTTCTTCTAGTTTCATAATCTCTTGATACACATCAAGCACTGCTTTATTTCCATATATGCTAGAAAACCTAGATGATATTTCTTCTAGACTCTCTTTCTTATAATAGTCTAAGATGTCATAGACAATCTTGTCCACTACATGAACAGCACCACTATTTACATCTAAAACTATATACCTGTTATTTAAATAATACTTATGTATTTGTCCATTAGCCATAAAAAATATACCTCCATACACTATAAAAATAAAAAGCAGTGGATAAACCACCACCCTTTATGTCTATTTGTTTTCACATTTTTGATTTCCCACAGTGCAAGATGTCTTGCATGCCGATTGACAGGAAGTTTGACATTCTCCACAGCCTACCTTTTTTAAATTCTCTTTTCTAAAGTTATTTTTACTAATTGTCTTTATGTAATTCATTTTAATCCTCCTATTTTTTACTGTATCTATTATAGCATAGGTCTTTCCTAAAATAAAGTTCTTTATATAAGATTTATACCTATCATCCCTCCTATGGAGCCTATCAATCCAGCAACAAACAGCTTAGCCCATGTAACCATATCTAAAGTTATAGGCCTTATTATTAAAACACCTAATAAAATAATTATCAAATAGTATGTTAAACCTAAAATTGCTCCATTTATCCATCCTTTTTCTTTGGCTTTCATAGCTAAATATATGCTTGATATAGTTATACTTAATATCATTATAATATTATTTAACATTGGTAATCTACTCTCTCTTAGATTAGTAAAGATTAAGAGTAAAGAAATTACTAGTATAGCAATAGATGTAATGGCAAAGGCCATAATTATTCCCCTTATCCAGTAAATTAACTTATTTCTATTTTTCAACTCCTTCACCTCCTATCTATTACCAATCTATTTTAGATAGGAGATTTTTATTACAAAAAACTTCCTAAAAATAAGGAAGTTTTACTGGAACTTTTATTGGTTTTAATTGGCCTTTTTAGTAACGGTCCCTATAGCCCATTTAGTAACATCTAATCTAGTCTTTGTAGAACCTACTTCAAGAGTTACTATATCTTCTTTTAGAACTATGATCTTTCCATATATTCCTCCTATGGTGATCACCTCATCTCCTACGGCTAAGCTATTTCTCATCTCTTGAATTTCTTTTTCTCTCTTTTTCTGTGGCCTAATAGCAAATAGGTAAAATACTGCAAAGATACCTATAGGTACTATCAGTCCTTGTAATTGCTGTGGACTCATTAAAATATCCCTCCTTTATACTATTATACATTATTGATATAAAAAATCATTATATTTATGAATTATATCCATATTTTTTGTAAAATTCTTCCTTATACTCCAAAAGTCTGTCCTCTTTTATGGCTTTCCTGATATTCTCCATGAGCTTAATCAAAAAGTATAGATTATGAATAGTTGCAAGTCTTGCACCTAGAATTTCATTTACATTAAATAAATGTCTTATATATGCCCTTGAGTAATTCTTACAAGCATAACAATCACACTCTGGATCCATAGGCGTGAAATCCTTAGAATATTTAGCGTTTCTAATCACCAATCTCCCATGACTTGTAAGTACAGTACCATTTCTAGCTATTCTCGTAGGAAAGACACAATCTGCCATATCTATTCCTCTAATTACAGATTCAAATAGATAATCAGGAGTACCTACACCCATATTATATCTTGGCTTATCCTTAGGTAATAATGGCGTAGTGAAATCTAAAAGTTCACACATAAGCTCCTTAGGTTCTCCAACACTCAGTCCACCAATTGCATAACCTGGAAAATCCATAGCAACTAAATCTTTAGCACTTTTTTCCCTTAAGTCCTTATACATTCCACCTTGGACAATTCCAAACAGCCCTTGTCTATCCCAATCCTTATGATAGTCTTTGCATCTCTGTGCCCAACGTGTAGTTCTCTCCATAGATTTTTTTACATATTCATAACTAGCAGGATATGGAGCACACTCATCAAAACACATCATAATATCTGAACCTAGTGCGTTTTGTATCTCTATAGACTTTTCTGGACTAATGAAATGTTTTGAACCGTCTATATGAGATCTAAACTCTACACCTTCTTCAGTGATATGTCTTAGATCTCCTAGGCTAAATACCTGAAATCCGCCGCTATCTGTTAAAATAGGACCTTCCCAATTCATAAATTTATGAAGTCCTCCTGCATCTTCTATAAGTTGATGCCCTGGCTTTAGATACAAGTGATAGGTATTACTAAGTATAATTTGAGCACCTAAATCCCTTACCTCTTCAGGAGTCATAGCTTTTACTGTAGCCCTAGTTCCTACAGGCATAAATATAGGCGTCTCAATTTCACCATGGGGAGTATATAATTTCCCAAGTCTTGCTTTTGAATCCTTTGCTTCTTTTATTAGTTCAAATCTTATTGCCATATTCTCCTCCTATTTACTTAATAAACATTGCATCTCCAAAACTAAAAAATCTGTATTTCTCTTTCACAGCTATATTATAAGTTTTAATGATCATATCCCTAGATGTTAAAGCACTTACTAACATCATCAATGTAGATTCTGGAAGATGAAAATTAGTAATCAAATTATCTACTACCTTAAATTCATATCCTGGATATATAAATATATCAGTCCAGCCCGATTTTTCCTGTATAAAGCCATCCTTATTCCCAATTGTCTCCAGTGTCCTAGTAGTAGTAGTTCCAACAGCAATAATCTTTTTTCCTTCTCTTTTTGTCTTGTTTATTATATCTGCTGTCTTTTTATCTACCTGATAGAATTCAGAGTGCATATGATGTTCCAAAACATTTTCTACCTTAACAGGCCTAAAAGTCCCTAGCCCTACATGTAAAGTTATAAAGCAAAGGTTTATCCCCTTATCTTCTATTCTTTTTAACAATTCTTTTGTAAAATGCAATCCAGCAGTAGGTGCTGCAGCTGAACCTAATCTCTTAGAATATACTGTCTGATATCTCTCTTTATCATCTAGTTTTTCATGAATATATGGAGGTAATGGCATCTCTCCTAATTTATCTAAAATCTCTTCAAATATTCCATCATAGTGAAATTTTATAAATCTGGTACCATCTTCTCCGATAGATACTATATCCCCTACTAACAATCCATTTCCAAACTCAATAGTATGTCCTACCCTTGCTTTCTTCCCTGGTTTGACTAGAGTTTCCCAAATATCATCTTCTGTTCTCTTAAGCAATAAAAATTCTACGCTCTCTTCTTTACCAACTCTATTTCCAAATAATCTAGCAGGCAATACTCTAGTATCATTCAATACCAATGTATCTCCTGGGTTTAAAAACTCAATAATATCCTTAAAGTGTCTATGTTCAATTTCTCCTGTTTCCCTATCTAATACTAACAATCTAGAGTTTTCTCTATTTTCTATAGGGCATTGAGCAATTAGCTCTTCTGGTAAATCATAATAAAAGTCTTTTGTCTTCATATTCTACCTCTATTTTTATTTATTTATTATTTCAACACCTGTGTAATAGTGCTTTATTATATCCTTGTAGTCAAATCCTTGCTTTGCCATTTCCATAGCTCCATATTGGCTCATACCTACGCCATGACCATAGCCTTTACCTTCTAATATAAAGGCTTTATCCTTATTTATAAAAGTTCCTTCTATATCTGTAGATTCATTATTACCTTTAATTCTTCTCACAGATCCTCTGCTTACAGTTTGATTTCCCTTAAAATCTAAAGTATAGATGTTTCCTAAATCTATTTTTTTAGGTACATTACTGTAGCCATCTATTGCATAGACTATTTTAGTTGATGAAGAAGAGCCACTCTTTTCAATATCAAATAATGTACTTTTTAAATAAGTCGTCCCTAATATACTTCTAAATTTATCTCCGCTAATAGTTTGTTCTTTTTTTGAACCTATAATTCGTATATCTTTAACCCTATTAGAATCTGTCTTTTCAACTATCTCTATATCTAGTATTTCTCCCATATCCATTCCAGATTGTAAAAACTTATTTCTCAACTCTCCCGATGTAATACTAGTAGTCCAAGTACTATTTGGAGAATTTGTAGAATATATGTCCTTTACACCTACTAAATAAGGGGAACTACCTCCCCATACCTTGTCACTATCCTCGGTATATCCTCCAGAATTTGAATGATATGGCGTACTTATCACTTTTCCATTATAGCTTACATAGTCTCCATAAGTACTGTCTACAGCCTGGTTTGTACTAGGCTTTTCTCCGTCAACTCCTCCATATACTTGGCAGTGAGTCGTATTACATAGATGATATCCTTCAGATTTGTGATTATTCAAACTAGAATAAGCATAGGATCTAGCCACTACTGCTTGAGCCTTAAGTGCCTCCATAGGTGCACTAGCTGGTATCTCCCTTGGTACAACTCCATATAAATATCGTTCCATGTATATATGGTTTATTATATATATTTTAGTATCCTTCACCAAAAAATATATATAATCCCTATATCTACTCTTGTCTACTTGTACTATAGATTCTCTGTCTTTAGAGCCTATGATAATAGAGTCATTCTTTTTTAAGGTAAGTATCTTATCTCTATCTTCATCTAGTACATCTATAGAGCCATCTCTATTCCCTTGAATAAAGATCTTATCTTCATCTATGTCTTCCATCTCATCCATATCTTCTTTGTCATAGAAACAAAATCCTCTAGAACTAGATAATACTATTTCTTCATCTATATTCTTAATTCCAATTCTCACATCTATATAATCATCCTCAAGCCTATAGCCATATACAATATCAGATGTGGAGCCAATCATCATCAAAAGTATAAGAAAAAAACATATTCTCCTCATAATGTCTACACCGCCCTAATCTAATCTTCTATAAAAGGAATATTAAAATGATCATATGCCTTTTTAGTAACTACTCTTCCTCTAGGTGTCCTATTCAAAAAACCTATCTGTAATAGATACGGCTCATATACATCTTCAATAGTAATCCGTTCTTCACCAGTAGCAGCAGATAATGTATCCACTCCTACTGGTCCTCCACTAAAATTCTCAATTAAAGTGAGAATCAATCTCCTATCTACAGCATCTAAACCCAAAGAGTCTACTTCCAAAATCTCCAGACCTTTCTGTGCTACATCTAAAGTAATCACTCCATCCTCTAAAACCTCTGCATAGTCTCTTACCCTCTTTAAGAGCCTGTTGGCAATCCTAGGTGTACCTCTAGACCTACGAGCTATTTCTAAAGCCCCTTCTTCTTCAATGGGAATACCTAGTATAGATGCTGAACGGGTAACTATTTCCTTTAAACTATCTTCATCATATAATTCTAGATTTAATAATACACCAAATCTATCCCTCAATGGAGAACTCAATTGTCCTGATCTCGTAGTAGCACCAATAAGGGTAAACCTACACAAATCAAGTCTAACAGATCTGGCAGATGGCCCCTTCCCTATGATTATATCCAAGGCAAAGTCCTCCATAGCAGGATATAGTATTTCCTCTACGGTTCTGTTTATCCTATGTATCTCATCTATAAACAACACATCATCATCACTTAGATTGGTCAGTATACTGGCCAAGTCCCCTGGCCTCTCTATAGCTGGACCTGAAGTAACCCTTATATTTACACCCATTTCATTGGCTATTATATTGGCTAAAGTAGTTTTCCCCAATCCTGGTGGCCCATATAACAGTACATGATCTAAGGACTCTTTTCTTCCCCTTGCAGCCTGTATAAATATATCTAGCTTTTCCTTGGCCTTATCTTGACCTATATATTCATTCAACCATTTAGGTCTAAGACTTATATCATTATCTTCATCTTCTACTCTAAAAACTCCAGATACTATCCTATTATCATTTTCCATCATAAATAATTACTCCTTTAACTCTTTGACAGTTGTTTTAAGCCTTCTCTTATTATATCTTCAACCCTCATATTATCAATATCCATCTTTCTGATGGCTCTTTCTACTTCAAATTTTGAATAGCCTAAAGTCATAAGTCCCTCAACAGCTTCATCATAACCATTTGGTATTGGCTTTACTAACTCCACATCTTCTAACTCTACATTATCTATTCTATCCTTTAACTCTACCACCATCCTCTCTGCAGTCTTCTTACCCACACCTGGAGCTTTGCATAGGGTATTATAGTCCTTATTCTTTATTGCAAATCTTATCTGATTCGGTTCCAATGTAGATAAAATTCCAAGTGCGATCTTAGGTCCAATTTTAGACACTCTCAGTAGCAGGTTAAACATGTTCATCTCATCTTCTGTTACAAAACCATAGATAAATAATCCATCTTCTCTTACATGTAGTTGGGTATATAGCATCTGTTCTTTTTTCCCTACCTCTATATTCACCATTGAATTTACAGAAGTATATATCCTATATCCTATTCCCCCATTTTGGATTACTACATAGTCTTCCTGAATATTTACTATATCACCAATAATAAAATCAAACATTCAAACACCTCTAATAGTTTATTTCATTCTGAAGTTCTCTTTAAATCTCAGGGAATTTCCATGACAAATAGCTACAGCCAATGCATCTGCTGCGTCATCTGGTCTAGGTATCTCATCAAGATTTAAAAACATCTTCACCATCTCCTGAACTTGATGTTTCTCTGCTCTACCATATCCTACTATAGCCTGTTTTATTTGCAATGGAGTATATTCATATATTTCAAGTCCCTTATTTATAGCAGCCAATACCTCTACTCCTCTGGCTTGTCCTACTTTTATGGCAGTTTTTACATTCTTATTGAAAAATAACTCCTCTATAGCTAGATCCTCTGGATTATATCTATCAATAATGCCTAATAGCTCATCATAGATTATTTGTAATCTATGTGGAAATAACATATCCGCATCAGTAGTTATACATCCATACTCTATAGGCTTAAATCTATTCCCAATACATTCTATTATACTATATCCAACTATTGCAAGTCCTGGATCAATCCCTAATATTCTCATATCAATCTCCTTCTAATCATTATACACTATATTGTATCATATTAATATGAAAAACTAAGTTAGAAAGTCTAACTTAGTTAAGAAATAAAATTCTCCAATATATCTGATAGCTCATCCTCGTTATCTACTATGATTCCCTCTTTTATCCTTTCCCGATCCATTTCTACTAAGATGCTTATGGGATAGTCTTCAAATATCTTGTATAATATTTTATTACCATTGTCATCTATTCTAAAGATGGCAATATATCCATTTTCCTCCCCTATGATATAGTGTTCCTTACATAGGTGATTTCGTTCACCCCAGAGTACTATCTTCTCCCTGGAAAAAGAAATGAGTTTTTTATCTGGATAATTAGACTCCAAATAATTTTCATACTCCTTTCTAGTCATATTTATGATATCGTCATTAGCCACACTCAACTCTGTGCTCAAGTGGCCACATGTCTTATAGTGAACTCTCTCTTCAATAGATGTATTTGGAGAAATCCTATTCTCCTCCTTAATTATTTCTATCTCATTATCCATAGATCTATCTATGTTTTTCTCCTTAGCTAAACTTTGAGCTTTATATTTCTCATTCATCAATTTATATCCCAAAGAAAAGCTTGTCAAAAATAAAATCGTCGATAAAACAAAGACCAGAGCCAATCTACTCTTTTTCATAAAATACCCCTCCAGACTACTATCTAAGGGGATATTATTTCCAATTTATTCTTTTTTATTCAATACTATCTATATCTCTTTAAGACTCTATCGTTTAGACCATACCAATAGGCATCTTGATATAATTTTTGACCATTTTTAAATATAAATTTTATAACTTCACTATAGATTTCATTTAGCTCCTCTAAGGTTAGCAATGTGACATCTTCCTTAATATTTGAGCTTTCATACTCTAAATCCATAGTCAATTGTTTGTCCAAATACTTATTTAAACTAATAATCTTAGGTTTCATTATATTAAATGTATAATTATCTATAATATCACGTAAATATCTATCAAACTTTTCTCCTCTTTGTAATTCATCATATATGGATTTCTTATATTCCAATATCTCTTCATCTCCTATATGGAAATGAAATAGATACTTCATATTATATAGATTAGGGATGGAAAAGTATTTTATAGTTATGTTTTCCAATACATTTGCCTCTTTATTGTTCAAATATCCATGTTTATAGCCTTCTAAATATAGATACAACTCTAATCTATTTATATCCTCATGGATTAACTCTCCTAAGTTATATGCTATAAGATGATTACCTCTCCTATCCTTTAACAATCTAGATATATGTCTCCTAAGATTATATATAGATATATATTTAGGGAAGATATTATTTATATTATTCTCTAAGTCGTATAGGTTTAGGAGAATATGTATACAGTTAATGTCACTGTTAAATAGAAATTTATATTTTAATTCTTCATATATATCATAGGTCTTGCTATTTGACAATGCCATAATCTCCCTCCCTTTTAACGATTCTTGCCAAGTTGTCCTCAATTTAAACTCCCTTTTTAAAATTTAGTATCATATAATTTGACAGCATATATTATTATACAACAATTTTTGATATATTTGTAGTATAAGCTGAGAGATTATCCAATAAAAAAATAAATATTTGAAAATAAAAAAAGACATATTGTAAATATCAATATATCTTTTTTAAAATCTATTCTTTTACTAAAAATATAATCTACAAAGATGTATCAAATATATAGTATTAGATTTCAAAGGCAAACTGACTGTGTATCTCCTCTGAGTATTCCTTAATAGTGTCTAATATAAAGTAAGTTATCTTTAGGTTTATAGAGAGTGCAAAGTTTAAATCATTTTGAAAACTAATCTTGAGAGAATACTCTTCAACTATGTCATCAATATACTTCTCTATCTTTTCCCTTAGATTTTTAAATTCTCCATCATATAGATCTATATCATCTACATCTATTACATTTAACTTAAATTCATGAGTCTTAACAAATTCATTTAACTCAGATTCATATCTTAAATGTTTAAACATAGAATCAGTAAAAGTCCATCTTTTAGCATGAGGTAGACATACATAGTCAGATAGATAATGTGATATTATTCCTATCTTTTTACTTAAAACATTTATGGCAATAGGATCTAAAATCTTGTTAAACTCTATATATCTACTAACAAATATTATTTTCATTATCTCTTTAGAGATATAGTTTATACTTTCATCCTTATAATGTCTAATAAATCTATATTGTGGTAAAATATCAGGGGCTACAGATCCCCAGAGTAATTTGTCTTTATTTAGTTTCAATCCATATATATCAAATACATTATCGTAAATATTGGTCGCTATAATTTTGTGAGTATCTGCAAATATTTCAAACAACTCCTTTTTCCAAATTTACATCATCTTAAATATTACAGCAATTTAATAAATTAGTCAAGAACTTTATCAATGGCACTCCATATATCCTGAGTTTCAAATCCCTTTCTCCAAGATGCAATTCCTGCTAGACTATACTTGTTTACTAAAGATGCTTTATAGCCCAAAGAGTTTCTATCTTCTAACCAAATCTTATATTCCTTTCCATCTTCTGCCATCTGACCGTAATATTGCTTGGATTCATCATCCCATATAAGTTCAATATTATTTTTAGCTATAAAGCTATTTGCCACATCCATAGATAGAGACTGAGATGATATGTTTCCATCTTCTATTATCCATAATCTAGTATAATATGGAACTGCAAGTATTGTCTTTTCCCTAGGTACTTCCTGAAATATGCCTTTAAGGCTATTTTCAACCCATGAATATTGGGCAACAGATCCAGCTATAGGGCTAGCTGCCCAATGTTGGTCATAGGCCATCAATATTAGATAGTCTACAGCCTCTACCAATCTTCTCCTATCAAAACTTTTAGACCAATTCTCACTAGTAGATATGGGAGTTATATCCATACTTACACACATACCATTTTCTTTGAATACTGGATATAGTTCCCTAATAAATTGAGTTAGTAGATCCCTATCTTTTAAATATACATTTTCAAAATCAATATTTATACCTTGAAATCCATAGTCTAGATATATACTCAATATTCTATTTATCAATTTCTCTCTGCCATGACTTGACTTCAATAGTTCATGAGTTAAATCAGGGTTAAAATTATTATCTATTAAAGGCCATAATTCATATTTTAACTCATTGTATTTTTTCACATATTCACGATTTCCCTTGTCCATTATTTCACCATTAGAATCCATAATAGAAAACCAAGTAGGGAAAATGACATTCACCCCTACTATATTATCAATATTTCCTACATTATTTACTTTTCTATAGGTATAATCCCAAGTCAAATTTATTTTTTGAGATCTTATATCTTGCTGTACTTCTCTATCTATTAGCTCTGTCTTGTATATGTCTTTAGTATGATTTAACTTTAGATATTTCTTTTCCATGAACCCTAATATCCCATCAATAGTTCTGACCTTATACCACTGTTCATATTCACCATAGACATTTAAGCTTATCCCTATCTCTAAGTCTTTTGCTAAAATGGGTGCTTTCTTATCCAGATCTGTTCTAATATGTGCCCCTTCTAAGACTACTTCTCCATTTAAATAGTACATATCTATATAATCTATGACTACTCCATGGGTATCTGGATAGTAGTTTATATCTATATTAGAATTATCATAGATTTCCATTGGGATGTATATTCTATCATGGATTAGTTTTATTGGATTTTCTATCGTAAATTCTTTAGAATTTACTGTAGCTATATTGTCATCTATCCTATATCTTCTAACTCTGGACTTATCTGTAACTATGACCATTTCCTCATCATAATCGTAGAATATATCTTCATCTATATATATCTTAACTATATCAAAGTCAATATATATCTCTTCACCTTCTAGAAATACGGGTTCTCCATCTTCTATGGGAATATCTTCTATTATCAGAAATAGATCATCAGAAAAAGCTATTACTTGACTATTAGCCCTTTCTCTTATGAAATATATACCTCCTACTATTAATACTAGAACGAATATTATAGAAATAATGGCAATTGTTTTTTTCAATATCCATACCTCCAATGTAATTTTATTAGGTAATATTATACAATAGTGTAAGTATTAAGCAAATAGAAAAGTAGTCTTATAATGAAATAACACACAAAGAGTATCTTCAATATAATCCCTGTAACTAAAATATCTGGTGTTTTCTTCTTATTATGTTATACTATATATACAAAGATTAAAAAATATTTAATCTTCAAAAAATGGCAGAGTAAATGATATGCGTGAAGTGTCTAGGGATGGAACGTAGCCCTTGAACGAAAAGCAAATGCTTGCGGCATATTATTGCGTTCGCTGTCATATCAGTAATATCTTCTTTCTGATGTGACAAACTGTCATATTAAATATGAAAGGAGGTATTTTTTGTGAAAAAAACGAATGTTAAAGCCATCGTGAGCTCTGGAGTTTTAATTTCCTTAAATATAATACTATCTAAGTTTATAGCTATTCCAGGGATTATTAGCTTTGGTGGATTTCCCATTATATTTGGTGGAATAGTTTTCGGTCCTATTATAGGTGGAATCGTAGGTACAGTGGGAGATATAGTAAGTTTTATTATAAAGCCTACAGGCCCATTTATGCCACATTTTGTATTAACCTCTGCACTTACTGGAATAATTCCAGGAATACTTGTAAGAGCCTTAAAAAATGATCCAAGAGATCCAAAACTATGGAAGATATTTATATCTATTTTAATTGGTCAAGTTATTACAACTGTTTTAATGGTACCATACTTTAGAGAAGTCCTATTTGGGCATCCTTTTTTAGTTACTATGCCAAAAGCCCTCTCTAGGCAAGCTATCAACATTCCTGCTTATTCCATAATAATTAAGCTCTTAATACAAGCACTATATAGAGCAGGAGCTATTGAAGAAGCTTAAATATTTAAAATCATATCCAATATACTAAAGAGACCAAATAAGGTCTCTTTAGTATATTAAAAATTATAGCACAGTTCGATTAGCAAATCCTTTATCTAAAAAAGTTCATATAACATTTTAAAAGCAACTAATAGTGACATAGTCACAAATATGGGCTTGATAAACTTTGCACCTTCTTTAATTGCAAGTTTTGAACCTAAATATGCTCCTATAATCATGAATAGGGCCATTGGTATTCCCATAAGATAATATATCTTCCTATTTATTGCAAATGTTAAAAGTGATGCAAAATTACTAGTAAGATTCATTGCCTTTGCATTTCCACTAGCTCTTACGAAATCAAATCCAAATATCTTTATCAATCCAAATATCATAAAAGAACCTGCCCCTGGTCCAAAAAAACCATCATAAAATCCCATAAAAAAGGAAAATATACTTCCTATTATGAGCATTTTTTTGTCTACTCCTATAAAATTATCCTCAATGCCTATGGTCTTAGAAAAGAAGCTATAAACTCCTACTCCTAAAAGTAGTATCAACACTATTGGTTTTAGTACGCTGGAATCCAACAATAAAACCGTCACAACCCCAGTTATTGCTCCTAAAAAAGTAAAGGGCAATAATATCTTTAAGATATCTCTATCTACTTTTCCAGACTTTGAAAAACTTATAGTGCTTGTAAGAGAACTACATGTTGCTGAAAATTTATTTGTACCAAGAGTAAAATGAGGAGGAAATCCTATGGCAAAATAAGCTGGAACACTTATCAATCCTCCACCACCAGCAATTGCATCTACAAAAGCTGATAGAAAACCTGCTCCACATAAAAATATTATCTTATATATGATATGTACATTTGTCAACAAAATAATCTCCCCTTGCTTTCTAAATTAAAAAACAACCCTATATTGATTTACTCATGACATCAATATAGGGCTAGATTCTAGCGAATAGCTTTTATCTTTGCTATATCAAAAGCATTTTTAGTCGTCAACATCTCCATTGTACTTGAATCTCTTCGAAGTTCTACTACTTCCTCATATACAGATTGAATTTCAGTATGTAGTTCTTCTGCTACCATGTTTAAATCTTCTTTAGTAGCCATTCTCTCTTCAATTCCATCAATTCGACTGTTCATGTCTGACATCTTATTGCTCATGTCTGATATCTTATTGTTCATGTCTGACATCTTATTGTTCATGTTTGCAATTTCACTATTCATAGTCACAATCTGTTTTCCCATATCTCCAACTTGAAGAGATAATTTTTCTAATAATTCATATACCATATTATCCACAATATGCACCTCCGTATATTCCTATATAAGAGTATATCATTTGATAGCCAGCTAATTCAAGATATAAATAGGATTAATTTCTAAAGTTTTTAGAAAATAAAATCTTCTAATATATTATTTATACTTCTTTTATAGACAATACACTTAGAATTCATTGCTAAAAAGAAACCTCCTACTCCTATCATATATCTTTATCTATTGACAACACTATATCTATAATGTAATAATAGTTTTTAAATCTATAGAAGTCTTATAAAATATATGGGAGGCAAAATATGTTAAAAGAAAATCTAAATCCATTGAAAACTGCTCAAGAACAAATAAAACTTGCCTGTGATGCTCTAGGGCTTGATTCTGATGTATATGAATTATTAAAAGAGCCAAAAAGAATTATTGAAATAGCTATCCCTGTGAAAATGGACAATGGCTCTATAAAAGTCTTCAAAGGCTACAGATCATTACACAGTGATGCCATAGGTCCAGGTAAAGGAGGAGTTCGATTTCATCCAGATGTAACTTTTGATGAAGTCAAGGCTCTATCAATATGGATGACATTTAAATGTTGTGTTACTGGTATTCCCTTTGGTGGTGCTAAAGGTGGAATAGCAGTAGATCCATCCAAATTATCCCAAGGGGAATTAGAAAGACTATCAAGGGGCTATATACAGGGTTTGTATAAATATCTAGGAGAAAAAATAGATATTCCAGCTCCAGATGTCAATACTAATGGACAAATTATGTCTTGGATGGTAGATGAATATATAAAATTAAAAGGTAATTTTGAACTAGGCGTTATAACTGGCAAACCTACAATTTGGGGAGGATCAAAGGGCAGAGATGAGGCTACTGGTGCTGGAGTATCTATCATTGCTAAAGAGGCAGCTAAAAAATTAGGATTAGATATAAAAAATACTTCTGTTGCTATTCAAGGATTTGGAAATGTAGGTAGTTTTACAGCTAAACATATGCAAAATAAAGGAGCTAAAATAGTTTCCATTGGTCTTCGCAATCATGCCATATATAATGAAGAAGGCCTAGACTATGAAGATATGAAAAACTTTCTCAAAACCAATAAAAGTTTAGGAGAATATCCAAAAGCAACCAAAATATCTCTAGATGAGTTTTGGAGCTTAAATGTAGATATTTTGATTCCAGCTGCAATAGAAAATGCAATTACTTCAAAGGTTGCCAAAAAGATCAATGCAAAATTAATATGTGAGGCTGCCAATGGCCCTATTACATCAGATGCAGATAATATTTTGAATGAAAAAAAAGTACTAGTTACTCCTGATATATTGACTAATGCCGGAGGTGTTACAGTTTCATATTTTGAATGGGTCCAAAATCTCTACAACTTCTATTGGGATATTGAAGAGATAGTTAGAAAAGAAGAAACAGCCATGATAAATGCCTTCAACCATATATGGGATATAGTAGAAAACTATGATGTTAGTTTTAGAAAAGCAGCATATATGAGTTCAATAAAAAAGCTTGCAGATGTTATGAAATTAAGAGGCTGGTATTAAGAAATATGGATAGAACTAATTTGATGTGCTTATGAAATTCTTGTTAAATATATACCACCATTCTCCGATATCTATGATATGAATGAGATAATGTATTTGCAACATCAAGGGAGGTCTATTTAATGTCACTAAAGGCAAAAATATTTTTAGGAATCAGCATTTCTTTTTTAATGATTTTTTCTATATTATCATATTATACTTTCAATGAAACAACAGAAACTATAATTGAAAAAGAACACGAAACTCTTCAAACGATTAGCCAAGGAATCAATATGCAGATGGAAAAACAAATTGAAATATCTGAAGTCAGTGCTCTATCTCTAGCAAACAACTTAGAGATACAAAGATTATTTGCAAATAGAGACCGCGATACATTGGCAAGGATATTAGTTCCTGTATTTAAAAACATTTCCGATAGGATTACACAGATACAATTTCATCTACCTGACTCTACTTCATTTTTAAGATTACATAAACCTGAAAAATACGGAGATAGTTTAAAAGACTTTCGGTTTACAGTAAATGAAGCCAACGAAAAAAAACAAATTATATGTGGATTGGAAGAAGGTGTTGCAGGATTTGGATTTAGAGTGGTAATACCCATGTCCTATAATGACACTCATATTGGTACTGTAGAGTATGGCTCAGACTTTGGAAATAATTTTGTAGAACAACTTAAGATGAGTTATGGAGGGGAATACTTTATTTATCAATTTAGCAAAGGAGATAATACTGAAGATAATCTCTTAGCCAATACCATGGATACTGATGATTGGCATATAGATATGGAAAACTACACTGAAAAGTTAATAAATGATGAAACTCTTTATTTACAAACTCCTGATAAACAATATAATGTAATTTTAGTACCTTTCAAAGATTATAAGGGAACTGTTTCAGGATACTTTAAAGTAATAATGGATAGAACAGGATTGGTACAGAGATTATCTGAAATCAAGAGAAAAGGAATAATATTTGTACTTACTCTATTAGGAATATTATTGGGAATTACATATCTATTCTTGAGCCATTCCTTTAAGCCAATTTTAGAGTTAATTAGAATAACAGAAAAAGTAGCTTTAGGTGATTTAACTCAAAATATTACAGTAAAAACTAAAGATGAGATCAGCATATTAGCCAATTCATTTAATACAATGACTTCTAGTTTACGTAAGCTAATATCTAACTCTGCTGAAGTATCCAAGCAAGTGGCAACTACTAGTGAAGAGTTGTCTACTGCATCTGAAGAGGTAACAGCTGCATCAGAGGAGGTTTCAAGTATAGTTTTAGAAGTATCTAATTCTACACGTATTCAAGCTGATTCCATTGAACAATCAAATATTGCAGCAAATAATATGTATAATAAGATTAATACTGTAACAACAAATGTTAGTAATATAGATTCCTATGCTCATAATACTCTAAAAGCAGCAGAAAAGGGAATATTAGCATCAAAAGATGCTGTAAGCAAGATAAATAAGCTTAAAAGTTCTACAGAGAAGACATCTAAAGAAATCTATATATTAAATGAAAATTCTAAGGAAATCGAAAAAATTGTAGATAGCATTAGTGCTATAGCTGAACAGACAAATCTCTTAGCACTAAATGCTGCTATTGAAGCCGCAAGAGCTGGAGAAGCAGGAAGAGGTTTTTCAGTAGTAGCTGAAGAAGTTAGAAAGCTTGCAGAAGAGTCTTCCCATTCTTCAGAACAAATATCTAGTTTAATACTGAATATACAAGAAAATATTGAAAATACAGTAAATTTAATAGAAGAAAATAACCAAGAGGT
The DNA here is from genome assembly GCA_902386935.1 of Varibaculum timonense. GTDB lineage: Bacteria > Bacillota > Clostridia > Tissierellales > Tissierellaceae > CABMKH01. Next base: position 1,185,571 of record CABMKH010000005.1, on the reverse strand, counting down.
AGACATCAGTGTACAAATAGTAAATGAATCTAGTGCTAATTTTTCGGATATATTAAATGAAATTAGTAAAGTAGCTGATCAAATCAGCCAAGTAACTGGATTAACGAAAGAGGTTTCCAGTAATGTGACAGATGTAATAAATAATTTCAATACAATATCCAATATAGCCAATGACAATGTTGTATCAGTAAAAGAAGCTACCAATGGCACCGAAGAGCAAACTGCAGCTATGGAAGAAATTGCATCATCAGCAATGAACTTAGCAAACTTATCTGATGAACTTAGAAAATCTATTTCTACCTTTAAATACTAAAGAAACAAAAAACCCCTATTTTAAGGGGTTTTCTGTTTCTTTTAAAAGAGACTTTGTCTCACTGACGAGGCCTTCTAATATATCTAAACCTTCTTCAGTGCTATCTTTGTCAATAGACAGTAAATCAAAGATCTTATCTACCTTAACCCTGTAGTCACTAGGTTTGATTTCAAAACTAGAAATTCTTTCTATAGCACCTTTTTCATCAATACAGTACTGACCATTTAAAGCAAATAGAACTTGATTTAAAGATGAAATCGCACGATAACAATGGCCTACAATATAGGATAGATCTCCTTTTTGCATATTTTCTTTAGCCAATTTTAGGGATAAAATTGATTCAGATAAAAAATACGAAGTAATATTATCCCTTAAAATCTCTGGATATGGAAATGTCTTTGAATTTAAATCTGCAATCTGATTGTCCGTATCAACTAATATTCTACATAGAGAGATTTCTCCAATATACATTGTATTCATAAAAGCATGTGGGTGTCCCCTATGATAATATGGAACGAATTTTCCTGCAATACAGTCTTCCACAGCTTTGGTTACTTCTTGTATGTTTCTAAATACCAAGTTTACCTGATATTCTCCAATCTCCAAAGTTCCTCCTGTATTTTCCCATGGCCCCCATTCTCCTATTGGTGCAATTATATCTTCCCGATTTTCATTGTCTATCTTCGTAACTACTTCATTGATCTGTTGAATATTGAAATTTGAATCGTCATAGTAAACTCTAATATCAATATCTGAGCTAGGCCTATGAAGTCCTATAGCCCTTGCCCCACCTAATACTATTCCCTCCACACCAGGGGCTCTTCTCAAATTGTTCCTTACTTTGTTTATAGCAACTTGTGCATTCATAAATTACCATCTCCTATATTTTAGCTGCTAACACTCTATATTGCTATTATACATCAATATAGGGAAAATGTATAATTTTACACTAAGACTAAGGCCAGGAATATAATAAATATCATTTCCCATTAAAATATAGTATATATTTCTATTATATAGGTATCTAATCCCTGTATTTGACAAAGATACTAAAATTGACTAAATAAAGATCCAAATCCTCCAGTATGAATATAACATACATTTCCTTCTATCTTTTTCTTCTTTATCATATCAATCATTCCTACAATTACTTTGCTATTATATATATTCTCAATAAATATCCCTTCTGTCTTTGCAAAATCAAAGACCATTTTTTCACTTTCAATAGTGTTTTGTCCCCATCCTTCTCCTCTATAATCATCTATAATATTACATATGTCTTCAATCTTATAATTAAATGGGATATTGGTAATTTCATTTATTTCTTCCATGATCTTCTCTATATTGTTCAATAATTTCTTTTTATCATACTCAACACTGATGATATTTATTTTAAAAGGAAATCCTAACATAGCATTTCCATATATAAGCCCTGTAGCAACTCCTCCATTTCCACCAGGTGCAAATATCTCATCAATCTTTATATTATTGCTTTTACATTGCTCTACTATTTCATATACTGCATTAATATATCCAAAAGCTCCATATCCTGTTGATGCTCCATTTTTAATTATATATGGCGTACTTCCCCTTTCTTTAAGTTCTCTATATAACTTATCTACATAAGAACTTCTTTCAGCCTCTCCTACATTGCCTATAAAATGCATTTCTACTCCAAGTATATGATTTAATAATACATTCCCCTCATATCTTTCAGGTTCTTCTCCATTATGGACTAATACACAAGAAAGTCCTAATTTATTACAAGCACAAGCTGTAAGTGTACAAAGATTGGATTGTAAGGGACCTGATACAATAATTGAATCTGCATTTTCTTTTATTGCTTCTGCCAGTAGATATTCCAAGCTTCTTGTCTTATTCCCGCCAGGCCCTAGACCTGTCATATCATCTCTTTTTATATATATAGATTCATAATTTAAGCTCTTTTCAATATTAACTAGTCTATATAATGGAGTAGGTAATACTCCAAGCTGTACTTTATCTTTTAATTTATCTTCTAAATTTATCTTTTCCATATGTTATTCCTTTCTTTCTATATGATCAATCCAAATATAATAAATAATATACTTGATATAGCTCCTACTACTAGAGAATAGGGCATCTGTGTTCTAAAATGTGAATATAGATCTGTACCAGCTGACATTGATGATAAAATCGTTGTATCTGAAAGTGGTGAACAGTGATCCCCAAATATTCCACCTGACACAACAGCTCCAATTGCAAGGGCAATATTGGAATTCATAGAAACTGCCATAGGAACGGCAATAGGCATCATTATAGCAAATGTTCCCCAACTTGTCCCAGTACTAAACCCCATAATTGCTCCTAGTATAAATATTATAGCTGGTCCAAATACTCCACTTATTTTTCCTTCAACTAGACTGGCTAAGTATTTACCTGTACCTAATTGAGATATTGCATTCCCTATTGCAAACGCTAACACCAATAGCATAACAAGAGAAAGCATATTTCCTATACCTTTTTTTAGAAATTCTCCAAATTGTTTATTTGTCATTACATTTTGCCCTGTATAATATATGAGCATAAATATCAATGTAATACTTATAGAATACAGTATAGATGTTGTACCATCACCTTTTGCTATATTCCCTTGTCCAGTTATAAGGAGACCTATAAAGGTAATTGATACAAGCATCATTAGAGGAATCATCATATAGTTCTTGTTAGGTGATACACCTTCCAACTTTTCATCTTCTGATATATCATCGGACATCAATGGTACAACTCCATCATCATATAGTTTCCCAGTTGTTCGAACTCTATCCTCTGCCCTTTTCATCGGACCCCAATCTTTATCAGTTAATATATAAAAAAGGACAAATAGGACTGATAATATTGAATAAAATTGGAAAGGTAGACTCTTAATTAATAGATCCATAGGGTCTCCAGATATTATACCTGCAGAAATCTGAACTCCTATCAACCCCATCAACATCGCTCCCCATGAATTTAGAGGAATTAACGCATTTATAGGTGCTGATGTGGAATCGCAGATATATGCAAGTTTTTCCCTTGAAACTTTAAACTTATCTGTAATAGGTCTTGTAACTACTCCAGTAAACATAATACTTAAAAGACCATCTATAAATATAATTATGCCTATTACATATGCTAAAAGCATAGCCTGTCTCTTGTTTTCAATCTTCTTGTTTTGTTCAGTCAAGTAATTTACAAACCCATCTACTCCTCCTGATACTGTTACTAAAACTACAAAAGCTCCCATAAGAGAAGTAAATAGAAATATCTTTAAGTTTCCCACGTCTGCTGCCACATCTAATATCCCATCTACTGTGGATGTTATAGCAGTTAGCACATTTAAATTATTGATAATTAAATATCCTGAGAAAACTCCAAGAAGCAATGCCAACGCCACCTTCTCAAAAATTATAGCAACTGTCATAGCTATAATAGGGGGTACTAAACTCCAAATTCCAAATTCCATAAATTTTTCTCCTCCTTATATTTATTTGCAAGATTTACTCTCATGTACTTCTGTATTCTCCTTTCCTTGTCATTTTAGAGAGTTATATTTCATCATTCATTTCATAATATTTGCAAAATTCATGCCATATGCCCTATAATACAGTAATAAATTATTAAATGAGGATAAAGTCTATATTTTGGCCATTTTTCATATATATTTTCTACTATTCTAGGCTTAAAACTAAAATCAAAAACTTCTTCTATTTAACTAATGGGATAATTAGGTTGATATATGGCTCCTAATTATCCCATTAATTCAATACATTTTGTTCCTATCCATATATTTACACGTCCTGTACCCAAGCTCTGTCAATTTGGTACCACCTCTACCTCTATATATTTCCACAATCTTATATAGTCTTAATTCCTCTAATACTGTCCTAACTTCTTGTTCTGTAATGTATATATGTCTATCCATTAGAATTTCTGATATACTTCTTCTTCCTAACCTTTCACCTTTTTTATATGCCTCTTTAAGGACAGTTAAAATATTATAATATTTATTTAATTCCTCACTTTTATCCTCTATGAAAGATCCTATTATGATATCTTCTTCTCTACAATGAGAGGATATATCCTTATAGTAATAGTTATCATCTATATCTAGACATTGATATAGATCTTCAGCAGATATCTTTCTTTTTCCTAAACATTTTAACCTTTCAACACAATTACGTAGTTCTCGAATATTTCCAGGCCAATTATAATTTTCCAATATGTGCATATCCTTTTCTTTAATTTCAAAATCTGTATTTAACTGATTCTTAAAATTTTCAACAAGTAATTTTATATCTCCTCTTCTATCTTTGAGTTGGGGAAGATTGACTCTAAGTACATTTATCCTATAATATAGATCTTCTCTAAATCTATTTTCCCTTACCAATCGTCTTAGGTCCTGATTAGTGGCAGAAATAATTCTCACATCAACATTTATAACACTTTCTCCACCTATTCTAACTACTTCTTTTTCCTGCAGTACTCGAAGTAGCCTAGCTTGCAGAGCAAAATCTAACTCACTTATTTCATCTAAAAATAGAGTTCCTGTATGTGCCAATTCAAAATAGCCCATTTTCCCTGCTTTTTTAGCACCAGTAAAAGCACCTGGTTCATATCCAAATAGCTCACTTTCCAATAAGCTTTCTGGAATAGATGCACAATTTACTGCTATAAATGGATTTTCTTTTCTACTAGAGCTATTATGTATTGATTGTGCAAATAGCTCTTTACCAGTTCCACTTTTACCATATATTAAAACTGAAGAGTTTGACATAGAAAACTTCCTTGCCTTTTCTTTAGCATCTCTAATGGCAACGCTCTCACCTATAATATGGTCAAAACTATATTTAGCAATATGTCCCCTTGAAATAATCTGTTTTCTAATCTTATTTTGTTCCCTTTCTGTATCTGTAAATAGCCTTATTAAAACTATATATCCAGAATCATCAAATATATTTATAACAGGGTAGATGGAGACTACTACATGTTGCCCATTAATAGAAATCACCTTATCTTTTATGCCTTGGACATTATCTATATCTTCATTACATATAAATTTCCAAAATATTTCTTCTATCATTTCATTAGATTCTCTACTACTGTCTAAATTTAATATTTTCTTAGCAGATTCATTTATAAAGTGAACTTTGTTATCTTTCCCAATGACTAATACTCCATCATCAAATATTTTTAAGATCAAGTCCAGCTTTTTTTCTAAGATATTTACTTGTCCAAAAAGTTCTTCAAATCCTAAATCATCTTTAACTAAACCTAAAAAATACTTTTTAAACCTTGATGACTGCACCATATGGGAAAGGTTTAATTTCATGGCAATATTGACTATTGTCCTCATTGATAATACCCTATCCCCAATATCTATTATCTCCTCTACAAAATCTGGAACAATATCCACTTCCCCTGGAGTGATTGCTAAATTAATATTGGGGATATCATCTTTTCCAGGATATACAGGATATAGGTTTAAATGATCTAAACCTGAATTATATATGGTTTCAATTGTTTCTACTGACATTTCAAGAGATGAATTTACCAATAAACCCTTGGTACCTAAAGGTAAGTTAGTTAATTTTTTTAAAGAAGATTTGGTCAATGTAATATTTGCAATTATTATATTGCTGCAATTTTTTACTTTCTTTTTAATAAGATCATAGATAGAGTAAGTAGATGCAATAATTATATCTGAATTCATATCAGTGATATTGTCCTCTTCTATGGAATAGCTCTCTACGATAATATTATTTAAAAAGAGAGTTTTTAGTGTTTCTCCATATGTTTCTGCTGTCTTTCTTTTAAAAGCTACTATAGATACTTTTTTCATATTTATCACTTCTTCCCATTCCTAGTAGTTGATTGTATTAATTATATCATACTTTTAAATCTTCATTGCTTATATATTAGATTCCTTTTCTTGATTATTATATTTACTCAAGGGTAGAAGTTATTATAGAGTAAAGTTATTTTATACTCAAAATCAACAAGGAAGTGATTTTATGGCTGAACAAAATAATTTTGGATGTACAAGACCAGAATTGATGAAGTTACCAGAAGAAAAGATTGTTGAAGACTCAACAGAAAGAAAAAAGGAGGAAAATCAAAAGATGATTAGAGTAGGAAAACCAGCACCATTATTTCATGCACCAGCATATCATAATGGAAAATTTACAGATGTAAAATTAGAAGACTATAAAGGAAAATGGGTATTACTTTGTTTCTATCCAGGAGATTTCACTTTCGTCTGAGGGACTGAAGTTTCAGCAGTTGCTGAAAAAAATGATGAACTTCAAGAATTAGGGGTTCAAGTTTTATCCATAAGTGTAGACTCTACATTTACACATAAAATGTGGAACGATCATGAACTATCTAAAATAACTGGAAAAGATATTCCATTCCCAATGTTAGCTGACCAAAATGGAAATATTGGAAGATTATATGGAATATATGATGAAGAAAGCGGTGTAGAAACTAGAGGTCGTTTTATAATCGATCCAGATGGAATAGTTCAAGGATTTGAAGTTCTTACTCCACCAGTAGGTAGAAATGTTTCAGAAACCATAAGACAGATAAAAGCATTCCAACTTGTTAGAAAGACAGAAGGTAAAGAAGTCACTCCTTCAGGATGGAAGCCTGGAAAGACAACTTTAAAACCTGGACCAGAACTAGTAGGAAATGTATGGAAAGCATGGAAAGTTAAAGACGCTTTTGAAGATTAATTTTATTTAAATAAAAGCTATAGTCTGAAGTGTATTCTTTAGACTATAGCTTTTAAATCTTATATTAGTTATTGTCTATAAAAAGCATTATATCCCCTATATGCCATATATACATCTGCCTTACTTGCTATTTCATAAGGTGCATGAACACTTAATAGAGGTACTCCACAATCCACTACTTCCATTCCATAGTTTGCAAGTATATAGGCTATGGTGCCTCCTCCACCTTGATCTACTTTCCCCAATTCACCCATTTGCCATACTACTTCATTGTCATTAAATATATTTCTAATCTTCCCTAAATATTCAGAGTTGGCATCATTGCTACCACCTTTTCCTCTAACACCAGTATATTTTACTATGGTAATACCATTTCCTATGAAAGGTGAGTTGTTTTTATCTAAAACTTCTGGATAATTAGGATCAAATCCAGCTAGAGTATCTGCTGATAATACCCAGGAATTTGCTAGTGCTCTTTTTACCATGATTTCAGAATACTCCTCTTCAGATAGATTTATCAATTCTGAAACCATATTTTCAAAGAATTTAGATTCCATACTAGTATTTCCTACACTACCTATTTCCTCTTTATCTACAAATAATGCAACGGCAGTTTTTGTAGGAACTTCTATATCTAATATAGCCTTTAAAGAGGTGAATACACAGACTCTATCATCTTGACCATAAGCTCCAATCATACTTCTATCTATACCAACATCCCTAGACTTACCTGAAGGTACTACTTCAAATTCTGCAGTAGTAAAATCCTCCTCTACTATCCCATATCTTTCATTAAGGATATTCAATACATTTAATTTAACCCTTTCGCTTATATCCTTGTCATTATAAGGGATGCTGCCAAATAGAATGTTTAAACCCTCTCCAGATATGCCTTCACTCATTTTCTTTTCCATTTGATCCTTAGCTAAATGCGGAAGTAAGTCTGTTATAAAAAAAACTGGATCCTTTTCATCTTCACCTATGACTATATCAATTTTTTCTCCATTGGACTTTATCACAACTCCATGTAAAGCTAAAGGTAATGTAACCCACTGATATTTTTTTATACCTCCATAATAATGAGTTTTTAATAGTAAAAAATTATCCTCTTCATAAATAGGATATTGTTTTAAATCCAATCTAGGAGCATCCAGATGAGATCCAATGATATTCATACCTTTTTCAAGTTTTTCTTTTCCAATTACAAACAATACAACAGATTTATCTTTATTATTGCCATATATTTTCATTCCCGGTACAGGTCTAATCTTTCTTTCTATTACTTCATCTATAGATATAAACCCATTTTCAGAAGCCAGTTTTATTATTTCTTTTGTCCCTTCTCTTTCAGTTTTAGACTTATCTAAGAAATCTTTATACTCCTCATTTAAATCAAATAACTCTTCTCTTTTACTATCATCTAATACTTCCCATACATTTCTCCATTTATGGGATAATCTTTCTTGTAATTTTCTTCCCATTGATATGTTCTCCACTGTGAGACCTCCATTTGTTCATTAATATAAAATTTATTTTACATAACTATATTATACATATATTTATACAATTTTAAAACTGAGTTATAGATTTGGTATTAGTTCATCAAGCCTTAAATAAAGCATCTAAAAAGATAGCTCCATAGTTTTAAATATTTCTCCTTCAATCCTAACAATTTCATCAATGGGGACTTCTATATCATCTGTCATGAAGATAATTTTCCCATATTCATCTATTTTTTTAATTCTACCTATAATAGTAATATATACTCCCCCATTCTTTTTATCATCTGGTTCAAAATAAGTTACTTTTATCTTAGGGTTTTCTTCGATTTTTTTTATTAGTATTTGTAGCTTGTGATTTAATTCTTCCTTAATATATTGATCTAGTTCAATCCTTTTTTCTGTGATTCTTGCTGTTTCTTTTACTGCTGCATCATGACCTGTCAATGCAGCAAAAGGGGAAAATTGGGCAGCACGCTCTTGTATTGGCATAGGCACCCTTTTCTTTGAAACATGCCTTGGTAGATTTATTATATCATCATATTTATCTATCATGCCTTGTGACCTCCTATTTGCTTATTTCTATCTAGAGTTGTAGCTCCTTCTTTTAGATTTACTCCCTTTAGCACTGCATTTTTACCATATTTCTCCTTTATATCTAGTATTGTTTCTTGGATTTTTCTTTCCTTTAAAAGTTCATTTTTTTCTTTCTCTCTTTCCTTTTGTATTTCTCTATAGTCAGTAAACAGATTGAGTTGTTCCATCTTATTATCTTTTTCAATAGCCTCTTGTTCCAATACATTGTTTGCTGATATAGTAACTCTTCTAATCAAAAGAGTTTTATCTACTATATCTTCGAATAACTCCATTACTGCCTCGATAATCAATTTTGTTGATGATGTGTGTCTATTTAGATTTTTAGTTCCTTGTGCTGATTTTGGCTTTTGTCTACCATAAGCATCGGTAACTATTTCTCCTTTATATAATTTTTTTATTTTGGGATCTAATAAACTCTCTCTATCATAACCTATCCTTAATACAATCTGATTTGTTACCAACCTTTTAGATACTAAATCAAGTACAAGTAAATCTGTCATTTCCCACACTATTAATTTCCCCATATCAAAAGTATAAGGTGTATGTAGTACCTGTCCTGAACCTATACTCTTGGACACTGGTTTATATGCTTTAATATCTTTTATAGTACAAGGCTCCCAGCCCCAGGCATGATCTATTAATAACTCTGCATTTATTCCAAATATTTTATATAATAAATCCTCATTGTAGTAATCTGTAGTCTTTCCTATAGAACATCTGGCTATGTCTCCCATAGTATGTAGTCCTTGTTTTTCTAACCTTTTAGCATACCCTTGTCCTACTCTCCAAAAGTCTGTTATAGGTGTATGAGACCATAATAATCTACGATAACTCATTTCATCTAGCTCTGCTATCTGTACTCCCTCTTTATCTATAGGAATTTTTTTTGCAAGTATGTCCATAGCAACTTTAGCCAAGTATAAGTTTGTACCAATTCCTGCTGTTGCTGTAACACCTGTAGTTTTAAGAATATCTAAGAGTATCTTTGTAGCAAGTTCCCTTGCTGATAATTTATATGTTTCTAAATAATTGGTAATATCTATGAATACTTCATCTATAGAGTATACGTGAATATCTTCTGGTGCTATGTATTTTAAATATATATTATAAATTCTTGTACTATATTCTATATAATATGCCATTCTAGGTGTTGCTACAATATAGTCTATTGCAATATCTGGTGAAGATTTCAATTCATTGTAATTATAAGATTTTCCAGAAAAAACTCCCCCTGATACTTTACTTAGTCTTAATGCATTTATCTCCCTAACCTTCTGTATCACTTCAAATAGTCTTGGCCTACCTTTAATCCCATAAGATTTAAGAGATGGAGAGACGGCAAGACATATTGTTTTTTCTGAACGACTATTATCTGCAACTACCAAATTTGTAGTCAGAGGATCAAGCCCCCGTTCTATACATTCAACAGAAGCATAAAATGATTTTAAATCAATTGAGATATAGATTCTATTATTCATAACTTGCTATCACCTCTCAAAATATGAATTTTCTGCCATAGTTTTTCTAATCACAAACTTCCATCTGTCTTGTTATATCTTTAAGTCTTTTTCTATAATTATAACATTACCTTACCATATATTTCCAAACAAAAGTACTATCTTTAGATATACATGGATGAAAAAACAGCTAATCCTTTAGATTAACTGCTTTTTCATCTGCAACTCACCTTTCCATTCCTTATAATCTCCATTTTAAACTTAGCCTTCGGAAGAATAGCATCTGTGATGGGGATTTGCTTGCCTCCAATGGTTAGGTATTTCTTACGTGTAATGGATTTATAGTAGTCATTTTTAGGGTCAAGTTCTATCTTCTCATAATCTAAATAAGTCCTTCCATCTGGGTCTACCATCTTGAAGGTTTTCTCATGCTCCTTATTCTCATATCCACCTCTTGAGGGGGCAGCTAAAGATATATTTGAAGTCAAAAATAGGACTACTATAATGGATAATATCAATGTGATACAAAAAACCTATTTTTTATATAACTGAAAAACACCTAGGGCTATTTACTAACCTAGGTGTTTAATCAATTACTCAATAATATGTTCACTATCTCCAAGGGTTATGACAAATGGATAAGTCTTAGTCTTATTTTCATTCCTTATAGAAATCTCATACTTTAGTGTTTCACCAACTTTACCGCCATACTCTTTTGCAAAACCATGTCCCCAATAATTAATAGATTTCCAATCTGTACTTTTGAAATATTTGGACTCAATCTTAACCTCATAGCCCTTGCCCCTATATTCTTGCACATTCACAATAGAAAGCGCAAACCATTTATCCCCATAACTATCTGATATCTGTATCACAGGTTCGATGAATCCACTTTTTTGATTTTGCTTGTAATCAAGGTAGTGACCTGGTCCCAAGGCAATAAAAGGAAATTCATATTTCTTTGCTAATTCTATATATTGCTTACTTGCATTCTTGTCTCCACTTCTAGCTACTAGCACCTTTGCATCTTTAATTCCTATAACTTCATCAACCTTTTCTTCTTCCTGAACTTCTACTTCTCCTGTATTTATCTCAATATAGTTTACTCCATCTTTTCTCTCATACTTTACTTCTGCTCCCATAGCTTCAGAGATAAATCTAAGTGGAACATATGTCCTGCTACTTCCCTTAACAGGAACTAACATTGCCTTAGTATCTACTGGTTTTCCATCTTGCACGTCAATTGGAACTTTCTTTCCATTTACAAAAGCTACATTTTCACCAATCTTTAGTGCTATCTTAGTCTTGCCACTTTCTACTGTAGCTACCTGTTCCTTGCTGTCCCAACCTACCTTGTATCCCATATTTTCAGAGATTATTCTAAGTGGAACCATGGTCCTGTTGGTGTTGGTTAGCTTTGGATGACCTAATTCATCGGTAAAGCTTACCTCTTCATCATTGATTTTTACATGGAAAGATTCATGTGAGAAGAATTCCTCTCCATAGCTTACTATGCTTAGACTAAATATAACTACTAGGATTAAGGCTAGTAGGATTAGATGCTTCTTATGACTATACATTTTATTCCTCCTTATGTCTGTTTACCATATTATAACATAAGGTTTGAAAAATCTAACCATGAGATGCTATTTTGCCAATGCAGGGATCTGACAATCCCATAAATTATCCTCATTATTGATATATCCCGTAAATTGGTAAACAGGCTGATAAAATCCTTTTGTATCATAAACATAAGCAAGCCTACATTCTTTTACCCACAGTGTATCTCCCTGCTGGAATGGTACATACTGTTCAAAGTTTCCATCTTCAACTTGCTCAAAGGCTGCCTTGGGCGAAATAATTTCTTCAGTTGCTACATATTCGTTCCAACTGATTCCATAATACATAGAAGTAAGTTTCAAATTGCTATCAAACTGCATGATGGTAGAGCCAGATGTAAATGCAGTCTTGGCAATTGACAAGTCATTCTCCTCCAGTACATCCCATCTAAGCGTATCATTGTTTTGTATACTGAAAACTGCAGTAGCAGGGAGCAGTCCACTTTCTTTTAGCCAGCTTTTATAAAAATCTCCATAGTTTTTTGCTACTTTCTCTGTCAATGTTGCGGCATCACCCCATGTTGTATAACTCCAATCTCCCGTCCTGAAAAAGACGCTAAGTTGAACATCTTCACTATTGGGACTTTTCCCCGTGTAAATACGTTTTTCACCTTCACGTCGTTGAATACTGGAAAAGGTAATATCTTCCAATTCGGAAAACCCAGATATAATACGTTCTATATAATCCTGATCCTCAGTATATGTGTTTTTGTATATAGATGCTGTGGCAGGTTCATCTTCTAAGGGAAGATCAGTGATAATTTGAATCTTTGACATATCCTGTTTTGCTGCAGGAAGTATAGGCATATTTCCATAAGGTTGCTGCTTATAAACCAAAGATGCAATACCAATTACCATTCCAGTGACACATGGAAATATCAATGCTTTTCCAACAGAAGCAAAGTTAACGCGCTTTTCTCTAATAATAGGGAGTATTGCCATTATACAAAAATATCCAAATAAACTTCCTATGCAGTTGTGGAACAAATCATCAAGTTCAAATATCCCCACTCCTGTAAATAATTGTATGATTTCAATGCAAATAGTCAGCCCAATGGACACGAAAAAAGTTACTTTAAATTTTTCCGCCTTCTTCCAAAAAAGCGGCAATAAAAATCCCAAGGGTGTAAACATGAGCATATTGAAGATAATAAGCTGTAATTCGCTAATCGACCACTTATTCCAAGCATTGACATAACCACTGAAAAAGTCAATATTGAAGCTACCAGTAAAATTTGAACCCCGGCTTAAGGTAGTTAATGCTAATACTAGCAACAGCCAACAGGACAAGAGAAACAGGATAAGCCCCTGCTTTTTCGACATACTCCTTTGACCATGAAACACCTTTTTATAGATCATATAGCCAGCAAAAATGGTAAGTCCTAATAAAAGGCCTCCAATGAATGCAAACACACCCCATCGGAGCAATGCTTGAAAAATTGTAATAATGTCCATAAAACGTCCTCCATTTTTATACTATAGTTGAAGATAAAAATCTTCTCAAATTATCAACTATAGTATATCTTATCTATAACCTTTAAAATTTAATACTTCCTTGATAGATTCCTAAGAAAATACTAAGATACAGTAGAATTAAAGGGAAGCGTAATAATAAAAGAAGTTATATATTCGTGGCTTTCAACAATAATAGAGCCACCATGCAAAATAATAATCTCTTTAGCAATTGCAAGCCCCAACCCCGCACCACCGGTATCACTTGTTCGTGCTTCGTCAAGACGATAGAACTTTTCAAATATAGCGGTGCATTTTTCAGGCGGTATAGTATCTCCCTTATTCTGAAATGTGATTGTTACTATATCTTCGCTTTTTTGAGCTATAATGTGAATTTCTGTATTCGGGAAGCTATAGGCAATTGCATTTTTCAAAACATTGGTAAAAACACGTCCCAATTTTTCAGCATCCCCATAGATCATTAATTCTTCGTCTGCATGTAAAACAGCAGTGTTTCCATGGCTTGACAAAATAGGCAACAATTCATCAGTTAATTGTACCAACATATAGTACAGATCTATATCTGTTTTTTCTATTTGAATTTGCTGTAGATTGTACCTAGTTATTTCAAAAAATTCATTGACCATTTTTTCTAGCCTATATGATTTATCCAGTGCAATATGTGTATATTTTTTTCGCTGCTCCAGTGGCATATTTTCCACTTCATCCAGCAAACTTAAATACCCTATTACAGAAGTAAGGGGAGTGCGGATGTCATGAGCAAGGTACATTACAAGCTCGTTTTTACGTTGTTCGGCAGATTGAGCTTCCAAGTTCCGTCGTTCCAGAGTTTGTTTCATAGCGTTTAGCCTTTGGGTGATTGCAGTGAGTTCTTCTGGTAAGCAGATTTCCTCTGAATTGTCGATAAGAATCATTCCTAAGCTCTGTTCAACATCGGACAGTGGCTTGGTAACATAGAGTAAAAATATCCGAATTACAAAAAAAAGCCCTCCAAAAATAATTAATATCAGCAAAATAAACAATGGCTGATATAATTTTTGCATTACAAAAAAACCTATTTGAAGAAAGTCCGCCGCTATATGAGTAACCCATCTTCCACCAATGTTACTCCAATGAAAAAAGTATATTAGAGCAATAGAAAAGAGGAAGGTGGCTAATACTCCAATCAGTGCAAAGAAAATTTTAATTTGCAAACGGGTATAATCAAATTCTCTTTTATTTTTAATTTTCAATTTTATAGCCAACCCCCCATATTGTTTTAATATATTTGGGATTTTCAATAGTATCATTCATCTTTTCTCTTAGATGACGGATGTGAACAGTAATCGTATTGTTGCTCTTGCTGTAATATTCATCTTTCCAAATTTCATGAAATAAATCCTCTGCACTTACAACATTACCTTTATTCTCTAATAGAATTCGCAAAATTGAGAATTCTGTAGGTGTCAATATAAGGGGTTCTTCGTTTAAAAAGCACTCATGAGTTTTAATATTCATTACAAAACTAGAATGAAGGATTATATCCTTTTCTACATCTTCTCCATGCTTAGGGTTATATTTTTTATACCTTCTCAATTGTGCCTTCACTCTTGCCACTAATTCAAGGGGCCGAAAAGGCTTTGTGATATAATCATCAGCGCCTAATGTAAATCCAGTAATTTTATCAATTTCTTCATCTTTAGCAGTCAACATAATGATAGGATAGGTGTACTGTTCCCGTATTTTCTGACAAAGCGTAAAACCACTAATATCTGGCATCATAATATCTAGAATTGCAAGGTCAACTTCTGTCGATTCAATGCATGTAAGAGCTTCCTTTGCAGAATAAAACTTTAATACCTCATAATTTTCATTTTGCAGATACACTTCTATTAAATCTGCTATTTCATGTTCGTCATCAACGACGAGAATTTTATCATTCATGATTTCATCTCCTTTCAGAAAAGACATTATACTCTTCTATTTTACTAAGTGTGACAACTATATTTCTGTTTTATCTCATAAGATATTATTAAGATTTTCATAAGAATCCTATCTACATACATGGAGAAGTTCCAATAATAGCATTTCTAATATCATAGAGATATTATATATTTCCTCTAGAGGAATTTTCAATTAGAATTTAGTGTACTTTTAGAATATCATAAACACTTGTTATGTCTTTAAGTCTTTTTCTATAATTATAACATTCCCCTACTATATATTTCCAAACAAAATTACTATCTTTAAATATACATGGATAAAATCCATATTCTTCTTACACTCTAATGCCTCCTATGTATGAAAAAACAGCTAATCATCTAGATTAACTGTTTTGCATCTGCATAGTTTTTAATAATTCATTACACAAATTCTCTATATATCCTCTTTTAACTATTACACTGAGCCATTCATCTGGTATATTTTCATATCCATATTTCAATCCTGCTAATCCACCTACTACAGCTCCCACAGTATCAGTATCACGGCCAAGATTGACTGCCTTTAGGACACAGGATTTATAGCTATCTGTATTTAGTAGACACCAGATTGCTGCTTCTAAAGTATCAACTACATATCCTCCACTTTTGATTTCTTCTATAGGTAGGTCTTTAAATGACTTATCTTCTAATCTAGAAAAATATTTTAATTCACATTGAAATTCTTCTTGACTCCTGTAATATTCCATTGCATTATATATACCTGACCATACAGAAAAACTTAAATCCATTTCACTAATAAGCTTAGATGCTATAGAAATATATATACCACAAGCCATCAGGCTTCTTTTATGACCATGGGTTAATGAGGAAATATTATGAATGATTTCAAATATTTCTTCTCCCTCTTGAAAATCCACTCCATAGATAGCTTGTATATAAAATAGGATTGGAAGTATTCTCATTAGTGAACCATTTCCATTGTCATGCTCATTTTTGCCACCACATTCTAAAGGAGAGACCCCTTTTTTATATCTAAATAGAGCTTCTCTCGTAGTTCCCCCTATGTCAAATGCTTCGCCATGGGGAGTAAAGTCTCCATTATCATACCATCTTATAAAATTATCCATTATATCCTTATAATCTAAACCTTTAATTAAACTATCTGCTAGAGCTAAAGTCATACTTGAATCATCAGACCATGTGCCAGCAGGTTGATTATAAGTCCCATATTCCCTCATTCCAGTTACAGGATTAGTCTTAAGAATACTTCTATCTTTAAACTCAACAGGAACTCCCAGTGCATCTGCAACTACTAGTCCCATTACTCCATTTAAAATAATATTTGACATAGAACGACCTACCTCCTCATATTTCTATTCTTCTCTTTCCATGTTTGCATCCCTATATCCCCATTCAATTTAATACAGCGAGTGTTTTGATATCATTATAACACAAATTCTTATTATGAATAACCTATTCATTTAACATCATCCATTCCTCAAGGAGTTTATCAATCTGATTTTCCAGTTCAATTTTTTCATTATACAAGTTGTTCAATTTATTATAATCTCTAGCATTCATATTTATTTCTATTTCCTTCTGTGCAATTAGATCCTCATATTCTTCTATCCTTGCTTCTAACTCTTTAATCTTTTTAGTATTTGAATTGTTTACTATCCCCTTTCTCTTATTCTTTGAATTGCTAACAGCTTTGTTATTTTTATCTTTATCTATTTTATTAAATTCATTATTTCCCCTTTGAGATAATTTCTTTTCTCTAAAATAATCATAGTTACCTAGATAGGATATGAGTTTACCATGGGAAAGTTCCACTACTTTATCTGCAATCCTATTAATAAAATATCGATCATGAGATATAAAAATTATAGTTCCTTTAAACTGTAACAAAGTTTCTTCTAATGTTTCACGACTCATGATATCTAAATGATTTGTAGGTTCATCTAATATCAATGTATTTATATCCTTATGCATTAATTGACAAAGTCTAAATCTAGCTCTTTCTCCACCAGAAAGATTTTTAACTTTCCTAAATACATCTTCACCATAAAATAAAAACTTGGATAATATATTTCTTGCTTCTCCTTCAGAACATAGATATTCTTCTCTAAAGGTGTCTAATATAGTTCTTTCTTCATCATTAAAGTAAATATTTTGCTGCAAATATCCTATTTTTACATTTGCACCTATCTTTACCTCTCCTTTATCTGCAAGGACTTCACCCAATATTATTTTTATCAATGTGGTCTTACCACTTCCATTTTGTCCAATCATAGCAACTCTCTCACCATATCTAAGAGAATAATTTAGATCATTAAATAGAACTTTATTTCCTATTTCCTTATATAATCCCTCAATTAAAATAACTTCTTTCCCTGATCTACTTTCCGAGGAAAAATCCAATTTCATTATATCCTTATCTATAGTAGGTCTATCAACCTTCTCCATCTTTTCAAGCCGTTTTTCCATGCTAAAAGCTCTTTTAAACATCTTCTCATTATCCCCTCTATTTGCCCAATCTTTTAATCTCTTTATAGAATCTTCCATTGATTTTATTTTCTTTTGTTGATTTTCATATCTCTTTAATTCTTCCAAATATAACTTCTCTTTTTCTTCCACATAGGATGAATAGTTTCCAGTAAAGACATTAGATTTACCATTTTCTATCTCAACTATCTTATTTACAACACTATCTAAAAAGTATCTATCATGGGATATGATTATAACTGTTCCCTTATACTCTAATAAAAATGATTCTAGCCAAGTCATAGAATCCAGATCAAGATGATTAGTAGGCTCATCTAAAAGTAAAACATCAGGTTCCTCTAATAGAATTTTACCTAAAAGTACAGTAGTCTTTTCTCCACCACTTAAATTCTTGAACTTCCTATTTAGAATTTTTTCATTAAAGCCTAGTCCATCACATATCTTACTTAATTTTTCTTCAATTTCATAACCTCCCTTGCTTTCAAAGAGGTTCTGAAGTTCTCCATATCTTTTGATTGTAGAATCCAATTCTTCTCCTTCAACACTGCTCATCTTTAGTTCCAATTCTTGCATAATGGATTGTATCTTGAATTCATTTTGAAATGCTTTTTTTAAAACATCTAACACCCTATATTCATCTGGATAATTTGGAATTTGTTCCAGATACCCTATTTGACTTCCTTTACTAAGGGTGATTAAACCTTTATCATAATTCTCTATACCAGCTATAACTTTAAATAAGGTTGTCTTCCCTGTTCCATTTCTCCCTACTATACCAACCTTTTCCCCTTTTAATACTTGAAATGTTATATCTTTTAATACTTGACTTGCTCCATAATACTTTTCAACATTATTTAAGGATATTTCTATCATTTTATTATTCTCCTTTCAAAAAATAAACCTAGATAAGAGAAGCTTACCTAGGTTTCATAAGTCAAAAAGTATTTATAAACATTTAGAAAATAAATTTCCAAACAATATATCTATCCATAGAAAAACCTAGGTAAGTAATAATTTACCTAGGTTCATTGATCTATCAATGTAATTTAATTAGTGGTAAAATACTACTTCCCTTTAGTTAACATAATATTAATTTTAGACACAACTATCCCTTGGTTCATAATTCTTCTAAATCCTGTTATTTTAGTATTAGATAGCATCTCTAAAACACTGTTAACTAAAGTTTCCATAGGTATTTTCACCACCTTATAAATATTAATTAAATTTTATCATAAATAGTCTATATCTTCAACAAAAATAAAAATCTGATAGTGTCAATTAATTGTTGGAAAATAATTTAAAAATATTATTACCCTAAATTGTAGAGTTACTCTAGCTATTTTGATATATTATTTTCGCTTTTAATATTTCTTTAAATTTACATTTTCTTTCTATTACTGATTTGCCATTGACATGGAGCCTCTGGCTATATGGGTTTGCTACCTGAAGGCAGGACTACTAAAGGTAGTTCCTTTCTTTTTAGGCTACCATATAGACTTCTCCATATCAATGGCTCCCTAAGTCCAAGGCTGCTGTGATTTAGATTCCTGAAACCTTCAACATATTCTTTAGCCACTGCCCATCTGTCCTTGTGGTATAGGGCATTTCTATCATTTTATCTGGTTCTATTGCCTTGTAATTATTTTTTATTATTTTTAATACTTTTTGATCTAGTTCTAGGATCCTTTTTTCTTTGTTCTTCTCTATTCTTTGTTTTCTATAGTATTCTTTTATGTCGCCTCCACTGCCCTTGTAGGCTCTCATTCTTGCCATTTCATCTAGTCCTACTTTACTCCAACCCATTGGCCTTGAGCTTAGTCTTGTGGATAGGATATGGCTTATGTGACCTTCTGCACTACAGCTGTAATTGTCTTTGTAGAGATTTTCTATTCCTTCCCAATTGTTGCTTATATATCTTTTTGCCTTTTTCATACTTTCTACTTTTGTTTTACTTGGTGTTTCTTCTATGGCAAAGTTTATTAATTCTAATGCTTGTTTCTTTCTTCCTCTTCTTAAGGCTTTCCATAGGGGTTTATCTATGTCTATTGGGTTTTCTAGACTACCTAGATGGGCTGTTATTATTTTTATATATTTACTTAGGTGGTAATGATCTAGGACATATTTACTTTTATTTATTATGCTTAGTCCTGTTTTTATCCAACTTGCTCCATCTCCTGCTATATAGATGTTTTGTACCTTATCTAAGTCATAGGCTTCATCTATGTAGGTGGCTACTTCTGTCCACAGGTCTTCTGGAGTCATTTCCCCTGTAAAGTATCTTAGGTTTTCAAGTTTAGTCCTACTCTTGTTTTCTTCTTTTTTATTGTCGTATACATAGATTAATTTCATTTCTTTATTGCTGCCATTTTGCATTGCTACATGGTCTTCATCGGCTTCTATGTATATGGTTTTTACTTCTTTCTTTTTCCCTATCTTCAATTCTAGATTATCTATTTTCCCATTTTCTCTTATTATCTTTTTAACTGTTTCTCTTGTTAGAGCTACTGGGCTTGAATATCTGGCAGCTTTTTCATAACTTACTTCTGATGCTTTATCTAATATTTCCCCTTTTAGATTTGCTTCTACTTTTTCATATTTTTCTATTCCTAGCATTTTATCTAAGATGTAGACGTATTTATTTTCTTTATTGTTTTTGTAGTAAGTTCTTTCAAATTCCAACAACCCAAATCTAGTTACTAGGCTTCTTTTATCATTGTTTCTTTGAACATAATATTTTCCTTTTCTCTCTGGTGCTTCCTTTATGTGTTTATTTAGTTCTCCAACAATTGCAGATAGGGTATCTAGTCCTATATTATTTACCATATTTCCTACTGAATCCACCATTCTATCAAGGTTCATGTCACCTTCTAAAGTTTTTATTATATTATTTTCAATTTCAGCCTTAACTTTTTCTATTATTTCCTGTATAATCTTATTCATAGAGAATATCCCCCTTTTTAGTGTTGTTTTAGCGATTACATTATATCATAGGGAGTGGTATTCTCTATATTTTTTTATTTATTTGTCCTACAACTATTTTACACTAAGAAAAATCTTGATAGTGTCAAGTTACTTTGGGATTTATAAAAATAATACTCCCTCAATATTTAAATATTATATCTAAGCTCCTCTAAGGTACTTGAGTAATTGACTCATTCCTGTTCTCCTACCATCTGATAATAATGGTATATTTCCTATTACTTCATTTGCTGTCTTTGATATTATTCTTTTGTTAATACTTCTTTTACTTAATTTTATTATTCTTTCTTCTTTTAATTGTTCTTTTCTTCTTTTGTTGAATAGTGTGTATACATTTCCTCCATTAGCTTTGAATGCTCTTAGGTGTGACATTTGATCTACTCCTATCTCACTCCAGCCTAAGGGTCTAGAGCTCAATCTAGCTGATAGTATATGGCTTATATGGCCTTCTGCACTACAGCCTATATAATCATCATTATACTGGTTCTTAATGCCTTCCCAGTTATTTATTATATATCTTCTGGAGCCTTTTACTGCTTCTTTCTTGGTTTCTGTTTTTGTTTCCTCTAATATTATTTTGAACAGTTCTTTTACGTCTTCTTTCTTTAATGTATTTATATAATTCCACATGGGCTCAGTTATGTGAGGTAAATGGGCTGTAGCTTTTTTTACATACTTGGATAGGTGATATCTATCTAATACGTATATAGACTTGTTTATCCACTCTACCCCTTGTTTTATCCAGTTTGCACCATCTCCTGATAAGTATATTTTCTCTATCTTTTCAGTGTCATAGGCTGCGTCTATATAGTCTGCTACTTCTAGCCATAGATCTTCACTTTCTCTATAGACACCGCTGAATACTCTCTTGTTTTCAAGTTTATATCTGTCTTTGCTTACCTTTTTCCTTCCTTCGTGTACATAGACTAGTTTAGGTTCTATATTTTTACCATTTTGAAGGGATACATGATCTTCATCAGCTTCAATATATAATATTTTTACTTTCCTTTTATCTTTTTTTATTGGAATTACATTATTTTCTACTGTTCCCAGTTCTCTAATTGTATTCATTGTTGTTTGTCCAGTTAAATCAATATTTTCACTAGCTTTCATCCCACTTTTCCTGTAGGATAGATCTATTGCTTCTTCTACTAGCTTTGCTTTTAATGAGGTATCTATTTTATCATGGGCTTTTATTCCTAATAATTCATCAGATAAATACTTATATTCTCCTGTTTTCTTATTTTCATAATATGTTCTTTTATATTTAACTTCTCCAAAGATTGTTCCTATACTTTTTAAATTATCCTTACTTTTTACAATCCATTTTTGTTTTCTATTGATATCATCTTTTACTATTCTATCAGCTATTTCCAACATTCCACGTGTTAGTTCTATGCCTACTTCATCCAGTGTTTTCTTTGTATTTATTACAAAATCTGATAAGCCTTTTTTCTCTTTAAAAACCATTTCTAAATTTTTATTTGTATTTTTGATGATTTTTTCTATAATTTCCTGTATAATTGTATCCATAAGAGCATCTCCTTTAAATTATATTTTTTCTCTAAATCTATAATATCATATTGAGGTGCTCTTATTTTATTTTTTGTTTTTTCCCCCAATGTAATTTTACACTAAGAAAAATCTTAGCCTAATATCTAATGTGTCTACTATACTAGCATAGGTCCAATAAGTATGGAAACAAAATAATGTTTTCTATATAATAAACTTTAAGGACGGAAGTATCCATAAATGTCTAAGAGAAAAACTTATACAGATGAATTTAAAACAATGATTGCAGAATTAATATTATCAGGAAAGCAAGTTAAAGAAGTAGCAAGCGAATATAGTCTAAGCCAAATCACAATACGTGGTTGGGTAAATAAGAAAACTCTTATTGAAGTGGAAGGTGATACCACAAATCTTGAAGAAATTTTAAAAATTAAGAAAGAAAATGCAAAACTTAAAGAGGCCTAAAGGCACTCCTAAATTAAGTCCTACGGAGTAAAGATAGGTTGGAAGTAGAAATATTAAAAAAAATATGGCTATATTCGCCACCAAGTAAATCCTGATATTATATATGAAATAATAATAGTTCAATGTTGGCTGTTAGTAAGTCCACTCCCTCATAATGTTTTAAAATACATTCTCTAGGCTAAATAGGTGTATCTGTAATAACCTTTCCTATTACTGTTGCAATAGTTGTTGGAAGCTTATCCGATCGTGGGTAGCCTAAGCTAATGGATAAACTGCTTTGTGGATCTGCTAGCTAAGCCTATGCCTAAGTTGGCACAGGTAGTTGTTTTGCCTACGCCGCCTTATTGATTGATGATGGCCATTATCTTAGCATTCAAATTTCTTCTTCCTTTTGATTTCAGGTATATAGAAGAATGTCAATAAAAACATTCTAATATTATCTATTAAGTAGCATTTTTAAAGCCTTTATAGTATCTTCATAAGCAATATCTTCTGCATATGGGTAGTTTTTTGAATATTTTATCCACCTATACTTTAATATTTCACTTGCTTCAATGGTGTTTATCCTTTCTAGAGTATCATCAAGTATATGTGTTGTTTATCGGTGTTCTATTGCCTTTTTTAATGCTTCAGAAAATACTAAGCTGTCAAATTCTTGGGTATTAGCCAGTATATAAATGTCATAAAAGTCTCTTGGTCTAGTATTTAACTCTCCTCTTTGCAATATTGTTTCTACCTTTTCTGCAAGGACAGTTTCTATATTATAAGCCCATACCCCAATAGTACCTTCATCAAAAATCATCTTAAATGAATAAAAAACTTCCCTTGGGGTTATAACATCTCTGTAGTTATATCAATAGAAAGTGGAGTAATTATAGTATCATAATCTGCTTTAATTCCTACGCTATATCCACCGTATATGTCATCATCCCTTATAGGTTCAATTCCCATGAAAGAAAAATTTACATCATCATCTACTTCTATATTACAAATTTCTGTAATAGCTTTTGTCAATGAATCTATGTTATGGGATAATTTTTAATTGTAGCATCCATATCCATTGTGGAACGGTTATCAATTCCAACAAGAGCAGCTATTAACATACCACCTTTTAATATAAAGTTATTTTTATAATTAGATTTGAACAGTCTTTTAAGAAACCTTTCAAACATATAGTTTTATAATATAACTTGAGCTAACATATCTTTTTCTTTTGCTAAATTTCTAATTTTAGCCTTTAAGCTCATGGCTTTTCTACTCATATAAGTACCTCCATATAGGTGTTTAATATTTTTTCTACATTAAATTTTTTTGCGTATTCCATAAGTAAAGTGTAATCTAAATTCTTTTTCTTTGCTACTCTTTTAAGGGCATTAGAAAATATTTGAATGTCTATCCTGTTCCTGCTTCTTAATATATCGCAAATTGTTCTTTCCACATTGTATATATTTATAATATTTCCAAGGGATGTTTTTCCTTCAGTAGTACACATTAGATGTAGTTCTTTTTTTACATAATAAATTTTAGATTTTTCACTTATGGCATTTACAACCTTATATCCACTTGGTACTGTTACAGAATATTCAAAAGGTGTCCTATCTGATAATTCATGTAAGAAAAGTGCTGTTTCATGGGAATAGATTAAATTAGGATATTTCTTTTGCAAAATAAACATTCCATCTTCTAATAAATTTGGCAACACATAAATGCCTCTGCCTATTCTTTCTATCTTCCCCTCTACCACCATCATGGATAAATAAGTTCTCGGAATCTTATTTTTATCTAAATCTAAACTAAGTAATGTTCCATTCTGCTTATTTATAATGTTTTCAATTCTTTTAATGTAAGCCATAGCTTGCACCCTCTTTTACAAATATACTTATATTGTCCTTGGTATAAGTATATTTGTAAATATGAATTATGTAATATCTTTAATTTTACCCATACAAAAAAGTTGTCTACTCTAAACTTTAAGAGCAAACAACTTTTTATTTTCATATTCAATTTTAATTATTGGATAAGCTCAAAATATTTAAAGACATCTTTAATTACTTTCACAACCATCTCTTAAACACTTTAATCAAAATGACCTGCAAACATATCTAAACACTCCATATATAAAACTACTGATACTTCAATTTTATTTCTCAATTCCTTATTTCTAAAATCATCACCATCTTTAGTAAAAGTAACATACTTCGTAAAGTGTTGAAAATTAAGGATTTCTATGTATCTTTCCTTTGCATTCCTATAATGCACTCCATATGCCTTTAGGTGACAGTAAAGATGATAGATAGAGCTAATAAGGTCTTGGTACCAAGATATAGTTTTAATCAAAATATCCACATTATGGTATTCAAGGCATTTAGTTAACTCAGTTCCTATCAAAGTTACTATAAACACTGAAGTAGTAAAAATCAATTTTTAAATATAATCTGATTAAAGCCTTCCTGAATATAAACCCAAAAATCCCGAAAAGGAAACTGATCTGAAAAATATGATTCAACTTTAGTGCCATAAATACCATTTAATACTTCTTCAACATGAAAAGTAGGCCGTTGTGCTAAGTAACGCTTTTCTTCTATTGAAAAAGTTTTCTTTGACAAAACCAAATGCAATATAAACATAACAAATATAAATAAAATTGGAAGCATACATAAAATATTTTGTATAATATTAAAGTCTTTCTTATTATTCATTCATCAATCCTCCAGTTTAAAATCGGAAATATATAAATGGGTTGTAAGTTGAAGCAACCATATATGCTGTTGATAAAAATATTAGTATACAATAGTAAAAGTTTTCTGCTAACTTATAAATTTTCCAATGATTTTTTTGTAATAGTGATACAAATTTCTTTGGCAAAGGTGTAGTTCCAATAATACAGATAATATATAAAGCTGTATAAGATTTTAACATTACAATTCCTTGATTAACTATAGAAATATTTTCGTCCAATCCAAACATAATACCTAAATAACTAAGGATATCTTTCAAATTAGTAAATTCAAAAAATACCCATCCTATTACAACAAATAGTAACGTATAAATATGGCGTATGGCCTTTGGCCACTTTGGTATGCTTTTTCCCAAAAATAATTTTTCTATTAATATTAAAATCCCAAAATAAATTCCCCATAAAACAAAATTCCAATTTGCACCATGCCAGATTCCTGTAAGAAACCATACGATAAATAAATTTCGTATCAATTTCCACTTACTTCTACGGCTTCCTCCAAGAGGAATATATACATATTCCTTAAACCATGATCCAAGAGATATATGCCATCTCCTCCAAAATTCTGAGATACTTTGAGAAATATATGGATATTGGAAGTTTTCTTTAAAATCAAATCCAAACATTTTTCCTAGTCCTATAGCCATGTCTGAATAGCCACTAAAATCAAAATATATCTGTAATGTAAAAGCAATAATTCCAGCCCACGACATAATTATGGAAATTTCTGTGTTAGGCATAGTTTTTACTTCAGACCATAACATTCCTATATTATTGGCAAGAAGTACTTTTTTTGCTAAACCACATAAAAATCTCTGTATTCCAGAATAAAACTTATTAAATGTCACATCTCTATTAGCTAATTGTGATTCAATATCTCCATAGTTCACAATAGGCCCAGCCACTAATTGTGGGAACATAGTAATGTAGAGAGCAAAATTAATTAAGTTTTTCTGTGGCTTTATTTTTTTACTGTATACATCAATCACATAAGAAAGTGTCTGAAATGTGTAAAATGAAATTCCTAAGGGAAGTGCTGGTATTCCTACATTTAAGTTCAAATTACCAATTGATGAAATTGTACTTATTATCATGTCAAAATATTTAAAATATGCAAGACAACCTAAGTTGAATACCAGACTTATTATAAGGAAATATTTGCTTTTTTCCTTACTAATATTCTCTCTACCTAAAACCATTCCTATAAAGTAATTAATAATTATAGAACTATACATTAACAGTGCATAGATAGGTTCTCCCCATGCATAGAAGAATAAACTAGCAGTAAGCAAAATTATATTTCTCAGATGTTTTCCTAGTAAATAATATATAATTATTGTTATTGGTAAAAAAGAAAATATGAAAAACAAACTACTAAAAACCATATATTCTTCTCCTTTACATTAATTTAGAAATACTCTCCAACCAAAGTTGATAAAATTCTTTCTTGAAATGAATGCCATCTTCTGCATATAGACTAAGATTTTCTTTTACTAGCTCTCCTATATCCACATAATTTACTGCTAAATTAGTTGCCAACTCTTTTAAAACCTCATTGTATTCCTCTATTCCTTGATAACGAGGTTCTTGTGCTAATGCCTCTTGTGTTACAGGTGTAATAGATTGAATATAAATTTTACTATCTGGTGAATCCTCTTTTATCTTATTAATTAGTTTTGTTAAATCATTTCTGAATAATTCTTTAGGATCATCCACTGGCATGAGCATATCACAGGATCCTAACATGATAAAGACGTTGTCTGGTTTCTTTTCAACCAAAGTGCCAATATCATCATAAGTAAAACCTGCTGTAGCTCCAGCCCCAGCTATTACAGATTCTCTCGGCAGGATTTCATAAAAAGCAAAACCTTCCGTTATGGAATCTCCTATAAATACACTGTTTTTAAAATTAACTTCAACATCATTTTCTGTAGTTGTATTCCCGCAGGCAGTTATTCCTATCATAAGAATACATATTAAAAAACTAATCATTAATTTTTTCATATAAAATACACCCTTTCTTTATTTAATACGTATATATTACAATGGGAAAGTGCAGATTAGGTGCAGATAAGATAAAGTTTTAATATTAATTCCAATTTAATTTTTTATAAAACAAAAGGCTATGAAGAATCCTTCATAACCTTTAATCAATAATATATTAAATTGTTTGAATAGGAATGTTCCAAATAAGGTAAATAATTTATGGTTGTATAGGCAACGTAAAGAAAAATCGGACGCCATCTTTCGTGTTCTCTACACCATAAATTGAATTATGCAGCTCTAGTATTTCCTTAGATATAGAAAGTCCAAGACCCGTGCCAGTTCTTGATGTCCGTGCCTCTACGCGGTAGAATTGATCCCATATTTTTTTCTTGTCTTCCTCCGATATTTGGTTTCCTTGATTTTCTACACTAATTTGTGCTGTCTGCCCATGACATTTTACAGCAATTACGATTGTATGCCCATTCTCAGTATGCCGAATTGCATTGCTTAAAAAATTAGTAATAACTCGACCAATTAACTCTTTATGCCCTACCACTATTTGAGAAGAAAGTCTTAATACAAAAGATAGATTTTTCTCCTTGATTTGCTCAGTCAACGACCTGCATATTTCGGTAATTACCTTATCTATTTCAAAAGGAGCCATTTCAGGCTTATAGGTACCAGATTCAAACTTCGCTAAATCCAGCATATTTATTACCATCAAGTTCATTCGCTGTATTTCATCATCCATAGCCTTAAAGTAATGTTCTCTTTTTTCAGTTGCAATCCCATCTTTTAAAATAGATAGACAGCTTTTCATAACGGCAAGAGGAGTTTTTAGTTCATGGGACACTCCTGCAATAAATTCCTTCCGTATAATTTCCAATTTTCTCTCTTTATTGATATCTTCTTTAAGCTTATGGATATATGCCTCCATCTGGCTTGATAGGTAATTGATATTTTGAGATAACTTCCCAACCTCATCATCTGAATACACCGGCAGCCTTTCTGTAAAATCCATATTTGCTATTTTACCTGTAACCCGATTGATAGCTATAAGTGGTTTTGCTAGCCACTTGGAAAAAAAAATGCCAAAAATATAATACATAAAAAAGTAAATCCTAGAAAATAAGGGTAGAATTGATTCATAACCGATATTGCCTCATCCACTGGTTGAAGCGTTGTCATAGCAAAAATATATCTCGTTTCACCATTTTCAATAACTGGTTTAATAATCACCTTATATTCTGTAAAGTTTTCTGTTACACTAAGTTCTTCTATATGCTGAAGTGGACTCCCATTATTAGCTAGCAGACTAACTTGGAATTCTTTTATCTGTTCTATAAAATAAGCTTCATTGTAAGGAAATGAAATATACTCTCTTTGTTCCGGATAGACAATCGATATTATCCTTCCTCTGTGTAAACCAATATTAAGATGGTTATAAGCTTTATCTGCATTAGCCCCATGTATCTTATGTGCAATGTTTAAATTTATTAATCCCATGCCATTAATCTGTAATTGATAAGGTATTAATTCATCTTTTATATTAATTGCATCTATAATTACTTCATCATCTACTTCCAATAAAGAAATTATATTTGAAAAATATTCTCCTTCAAAAGAATACATTGGTATTTTTAAAATATTTTTAGGTTCATTTTTAAGTTCCACTTCTATATAATAATTTCCGACATCATAAATTTGTCCATATTCATCTAATTTTGTTATCCAAATATTATTGTTTTTATAAAACTCTTCTAATGTTGCTTCTACTCCATCTTCTTCTATAATATCCAAGTATTCATTCATATACATTTGTAAACTGGTTAATTTTTTATTAATATAATATTTTTCAAAAAAATAATTTTGTGTAACCCCAATAATTAAAACCATTGTAGAAAATAATAAAACTGTTAAAATAAACCATTTAAAAACAATACTTTTCTTCATAGTTGTTCCTCTTCAAATTTGTATCCTGAACGGATAACTGTTACAATACAACTACCTTTACTTCCCAGTTTGGCGCGCAGGTTTCTAATATGGCTGTTCACTGTTTTTTCATCACCGTAAAAATCATATCCCCATATTTTAGAAATTAATTGCTCTCTAGTAATTACAATCCCTTTATTTTTCATTAAATAAGCAAGTATTTCAAATTCCGTATGAGTCAGGTTAATTACAATACCATCTACAGAAACAAGTCTTGACCCAATATTTATATTAATACCCCCAGCTGATGTTAGTGTTTCATCCACAGTATCTGAGTATTTCTCAAGGAATCGTTTCACTTTTGCCATTAGAACCCGAGGACTATAAGGTTTAACTAGATAATCATCAGCTCCTAAATCATATCCTAAGATAGAGTCATCCTCATCTGATCGTGCAGTCAAAATTATTATAGGAATATTGGAATTTTTACGTATCCTACGACATACTGACCATCCATCAATCTTAGGTAGACCAATATCTAATATAACTAAATCAACAGAATTCGATTGAAACAGCTCTAAAGCTTTCTCTCCATCTGCGGCTTCTAATACCTGGTATCCATCATCTATTAAATAATCCACTATCACTTCACGTAAAATATTTTCATCTTCAACAACTAATATTTTATTCATCATATACCTCCATCCATGCTCTAATAGTAAAATTATATCATAACTAGAATATTACTATAATATCTTCTTTGTTTTCTGTTATATTATGTAACTGGCAAGTGTTTTTGGAAAAATTTTGGCAAATGTTTTTCCCTAACTTTCTTTAAATATACTTGCCAGTTTTTCATTAAAATAAAGATTCTCTATGCTCTAATCTATAACTTTTGCCAGTCATATTAAACAGTTCACATCTATGTGTAATTCTGTCTAAGACTACTGTTGTTAAAGCAGGGTCCCCTAATAGCTCTGTCCAATCCCCTAAGCCTTTATTTGAAGTAATTATTATTGAAGCTTGTTCATGAAGAGATGATATTAATTGAAAGAAAAGATTTGCTTCTTCCCTTGTTATTGGAAGATATCCAAGTTCATCTATTATGACAAGGCTTGAGGATAATATTCTATTCATCTTACCCTTACTCTTTCTTGATATTTCCTGAGTTTTTAGCGTATGCATCAAACTATCCATTGTTGCAAAGCTTACCCTATATCCCATTTCTATTGCTCTATAGCCTAATGAAATACTAAGGTGAGTTTTCCCTAGGCCTGGAGGACATAGGAATATTAAATTATACATTCTGTCTATCCAGTCCATTTCTAATAATCTATTGATATGCTTTCTAGTTATGGAGTTTTGGAAGTTAAAATCAAAGTCTTCTATTTTCTTAATTACAGGAAAACCTGCAAATTTGAGCCTTCTTTCTCGAGATTTTTTATCCTTTAATTCTATTTCCTTTCTAATATAGATAATATAATATCTTGATATGAATTATCTTTTAGGTTGGCATCTTCAATAAGTGCATCAGCATTTATCTTTAGATAGTTTAATTTAAGTTCCTTCGCTAGTTCTTTTTTTCTTACTATCTATATGTGCTAATGCATCTTTAAAGATACCGGCACTGTATAATTTGCGTTTTATGCAGTATTCTATTGTCTCTTCTACTATTGTTTTATCATAGTTTCTTATTTCCTTAAGTATTAAGCTAAATTGATCCTTGATGTATCTAGTCTTTTCTTTGCCAATATTATCAAGTAGTTCTCTAGCATTATCAGTAGAACCAAGAGCTAATAAAGTCTTTTCATAAATCTCATCTATGTCTTTATTTCTAATCCTTTCAGGAAGATAAATCTGTATTAATCTTCCTTTTCTTACACTTACTGAATGCTAGACTATTATTTTACTTGTTTCTATATCTACTATGTCCATTGTCCCGTCTGATATTTTTAATTCTACTTCTAACCCTGGACGATAGGTGCCTTTTGGTACTTGGTATCTGTTTTGTTTGTATAATACTGAATTGTCTTTTCGGACAATATAGGTTAAAATATTAGTATCATTTTTAGTAGTAAACAGATTAGATATTGACTTTAAGTGCTCTTTTTCTAGAATGTTACCACCTTTCTTTCCCCCTCTGTAAAATATATCTAATATTTTATCAGAAACTAGGGTATTATTATATTCAACTAAGAAAAGTTCTCCATTTTTGTTTGCCAAAATCTTTCCATTTTATTATACCATTTACACTACTATAATAAACTCTTTGAATGAGAAAGAAAATTTAAAAATCTTACCCCAGAAGAAAGAAAAATTAAGCGTCTAGAAAATGAAAAACCAATTCTAGAGGCCTTTTGGTCATGGGTAGAAAGTTCAAATAAAAAAGTACTTCCCAAATCTAAAATAGGCCAAGCACTACAATATGCACTAAACCATAAAGAAAAACTAGAGACTTATTTAGAAGATGGAAATTGTCAAATTTCAAATAATATAGCAGAAAGTAGCATCAGGCCCTTCACCATAGGTAGAAAAAACTGGACCTTCTGTGGAAGCCCAAAAGGAGCCCATGCCAGTGCTTGTATCTATAGCCTAGTAGAAACAGCAAAAGCAAATGGCCTTAATCCATATAAATATTTAGAATACCTCCTATCTATGCTTCCAGGATCAAAACCAGAGAATAATCCTCAAATATTAGATTTAATGATGCCCTGGAACCAGCAGGTACAAAATATATGTAAATAAGATTAATACTATAGGGATATCATACTGGTATTCCTATTTTTGTACAATACATCTATTATTGACCGCTTACAGTAAACTTGAAGAATTTAATAAAATAACCATAAAAAAGCAATTACTATAAGAAAATTTACTCTTAAGTAATCGCTTTCTAATTTTAGAAAAATTGATGTCAAATCTTAAATAATATAGAATCCCTCTATATCTATATTGTCCTCCTGGTCCTTCAAAACCCAAATGTTTTCCACATTATAAGTTTCCATCTGCTTGAGTACTTCTATAAGCTTACTTTCATTTAGAAAAGATAAAACCTTTTCTTTATCTATAAAACTTTCAATGCCTAAAATATACTTTAAGTACTTAATATTATTTTCTTTTGACTGACCTATGTATTGTAAATCTGCCAAATTAAAGCCTTCATCTAAATAAAATTTGGAGCCTAAAAATAATCTTCGAAAGTGTTCCATGGAAAGTTCATCTTCAAAAACAAATATCATCCCTTTTTCCCTTTTAATAAATTCTTTAAGCTTGTCTTCATCTTCTTTCCCACAAGTTATTAAAATTATAGAGTTACCAATTTCATTATCTGGAACTTTAACATTTATTAAGATCATATCTTCTCCAAGCACTGGTGGTTCTACGTCAAAGTCAAAGTAAAAATCTTTAAAATGAATTCCTAGTTTTCTATGGTTAGTTTCTGCTTCTCTAATAGCATCATAAAGCTCAGCTTTAGTTTTGAAATCTTTAATTTCTCCATAAGTCATAGTTCTTCCTTTCCCAAATCTTTTAGGTCGTTTTATTATTGAATCGTCTCCTATCATATTCTCTAATTTTTCCCATAAGTGATTTCTTATTTGGGACCTATAAGCTTCATCCTCAACCTCTACTTTAAAAGCTATTATACTATTTTCTATATTCCCTGGTATTGCTTCAATTTGCAAATATGAGGTATAGAGAATATCATCTTCATATTCTCCTTCTTCAAACCCCCAATAAAAAGCCTGAAAACCTCCTCTTTCATTACTTACATAACTCCACCCAGGCCCTTTATTTTTAAATCTCGGATATAATTTTCCCTTGAAAAAGCCTTGCCAGGCCCGCCAAGACCAGCTGTTTAAATCTTGATTCTTTTTATAAGAGATAAAGTCTTTTTCTATTTTAGACAAATAATCATAGTAATCAGCTAATATATGATTTTCATCCTTATACTTTTCAATTAAAGCTAGCAAGTTTCTTCTCTCAATTACCTTGTAATTTTTATCGGTAATATAATCATAAGAAGCTTCATCACCTACGGTTACATAGGCATAAAATTTTTTCTTACTAGGATATTCTTTCTCTACCGCTTCCTTATATCTGTCAAGTTGGCCTTCTCTTGCCCCTGTATCAAGCTTGTCCTCAATTACTATAAGAAATTCATTATTTACTATAGCCAATACATCAATATGATGCCTTTGTTGGACAATTTCTACTTCTTTCACCACTATTGATTGATCTGTTAAAAGTTCAATAAATTCTTTTGATAAATTATAAAGAGTTTCATCTTGATGGTTTCCCCATTCTAAGCACCATGCAAGTATTGCATCATGGGTCAATTCACTTGTTCCAAATTCAAATAAATTAGGTTTCATTTTCTGTTCTCCTTTCAATAATAATCGCTTTAGGCGTTTGCGAAACACCATAACCCGCATAAATGCGGGGTATTTTTTTCATAAAATAATATATTCTAAATCATTGACCTTAGAAAATAAATACTTAATTAAAACCTTTAACTCCAGCTTTAAAGGTTGAATTACCCTTGTTTTCCATCACAATTTCAACTCTTTATTATATTTATATAGTGTCATTTTAATTTATAAACTTTATTTTACTGGCTTCTAAATAACCTGGATTATATCGATTTCCATATATATGGAATGTCCCTTCAACCTTTATAATCGCATCCTTATCTAAAGTCATTGTCCCAAGTTCTTTCCAATTTTCTAATTCATTATAGTAAACTTCCAACCTAAATGAATTATCATTATCCCAAGACTGGGGTCCAGTTGATAAGACTGTTAAGAAAGATTTTTTATCCACATTGTTTATTATAGGCCTTAATTCACTAGAAATCTTTACAAATTCCCCATCATACTTTTCTGCTTCCAATAATAATTCTTGTAAAGATATAGACCCTTCCAAATCATCATCTTCTAGAATTTCCTGAATGTCTTGATTAGCACTTTTTTCTATAGAATCAATATCCTTAACTTTTGTTAGGAAAAATTCCTTTTCTGAATCTGTTAATTGACGCCATTCTTCTGTTTCAATAAGTAGTTGATTGTAAGATTTTTCCAAACTTTCTAATTGATAAACAAGCTCATCATATTCACTTTCTTCTTGCTGACAAGCAGTTAATAAAGATATTAATATCAATAGTAGAATCACTACTTTAAATCTTCTTCTATTATTATTCATCAAATCCCTCCATAGTATATATTAAATATAAGATAGTCTTATATTTAATATAACATAAAACCCTATACAAAAATCTGTATAGGCTAGCTTGAAAATTTAATCAATCTATATATTTGTTTTTCTTTATGGATTCTATAATTCTTTCTCTAACCCAAACTGGCTCAATTATCTCTGCATAGGGCAAATATCGTAAGCCCCAGAAAACTAATCCTTCTGCTGGTGCTGTAAAATTAGCTTCTAATTTCCCATCTTCTTTTCCCCTAATATCTATATCCCTTCCAAAGCTATCTATGAGATGATCTAATATCTGAGTTTGACAAACTATTTTTATTCTTTCAGGCTGACCTAAAAAAGCATGAACTGTCCCTTTTATTTCTTCACCTGGCTTTCTATCATCCTTGATTTCGTCAATTTTATAATTAGTTATCTCCAAGTCCTTCATCCTGTCTAAGCGATATAGACTTAGATTTTCCTGGTAGGCTAGGCTACAAAGCAAATAATAGTTTTCATTGGTATATACCATACCATAGGGATTAACTGTGTATTTTTTCTTCCTTCTTGTGACTAGCTCTTTTTCTATATTATATTTTAAGTAAGTAAACTTAACCTTCAGTTTTTCTTCTATAGCCCTATTTAATTCTTCAACAAGATAAAAAACCTGCCTATTTAAGGTCTTTCTACCATCCCTTACTATATTTAAATAGTTTAAATCCTTTCTTTCATAAATACTTAGCTGATTCTTTAGTTTCCTTATTAAATCAAAACTTTGCTTTTCTGTTATAAATGGAAAGGAATATACTGCATCCATGAGAAGATAGATTTCTCCGGGCTCAAAATCTCTACTGATTAAATAATAACCGATTTTATTTTCTTGATAGGTTGATATCTCATAACCCAGTCTTGTAAGGATATCGATTCCACTGATAATAGTTCGTCTATCAGGTTTCATTCCATATAGAGTTTCCATCTTGCCTATAATTTGACTCATGGTCATAGGATGGTTTGAATCCGAATATTCACTTAATATTTTTAATAAACATACTATATTTGCTTTCTCTGGTAGAATAATTATCTCCTCCTTAATCTCCAATAAAATTCTTATAGACTAGATACAAAAATAGTTATCCTATTGTTTGACGAATAAAGTCAAGACTTATATCAACAAATTTCTTTTTATTTTCTTTATCAAATAAATTTTTGTAGGGCTTGTTAAAACTTCTAAAGTTAGGGGTATCAAATTTGCTATCTTTCTTTATCTTTTTACTGCCAACAGGCAAGTATTCCCAATTCTTTTCATTCTTCCAAATATAAATCCTAGAATCTATTTCTATTTTTACTTTATTAGTTCCATTTAAAATTTCAAGATACGGTAAGCTAAAAGAATATCTTTGTTTGCTATAAAAATCAGAAATAAATTCATCTGGGCATATTTTTAAATTATATCCCCTGTCCAAAATACCTTTTTCCTTATCTTTAAAAAGGCTTTCCATAAGCCATATTCTTTCATCCTTAAGCTGTATTTGCAAAGTATCTTTTGAAAGAAAACCTTCCATTATCCTAGCAAATTTCTCTTTACCTTTGTCTTTATACCACCAAGGACTTGTAGAATGATGTACAAAATCTATAAATATAGGGTATTCTTTATTCTTAAACCTCATAAAGCTACCATAAGCTTTTTTAGAAAAAAAAGATTATTCCTTTAGGTCTTATTATATTTATTAATTCTTTAAAAATTTCTGCTGTTATTTTCTCTTCATTTAAATAAGTAAGATTTATACTTTTTCCTTCCTCCAAACTTGGTCTTTGAAAATAATTACAAAATGAAACGCAAGAAAATGCTGCAGTCTCTGTAGGGCATTTATCACCTAAGATTTCCATAATTACTTTTGCTGGATTTGAGAACATAGTGTGAGCTTTTGAACGATATCGACATTGAAAATTTTTTATTACATTTCTAGTCGCAAACTAATCCCTATAAGCCATAGCATTTTCTATATCTTCTGTAGGATGATCATACCAGTCTACATACATATTAATCATATCTTCCTCTGACAAATTATCTCTTTTCACATAATGACTTTCACCAACTAGTAGCAATCTAGATTTTTCATAGTTATGTCCAATAAAAGGCAATAATTCTTTATGTAGATTGAAGTTTTTTATTTTTAATAGGTCTTTATCGTAATTGGTATTGCAAATAATAGTATTTAGTTCTTTCATTTGCCTACCACCTCCTAACTTCAATTATTTTATTCAATATTATATCCAAGATTCTTTATCTCTTCTCGGTCTAAAGCCTGTCCTCTTAATCCCTGCTTGTTCCAAAGATTACTTTCTCTTATTTCTTGATCTGGATGATAATTACCCAGCCACTTGTCACTAGACTTAAAGTCTTTACTGTTATTTAGTAAGGCAATAATTCCTTCTTCTATTCTCAGTCTTTCTTCCTTACAAGTAACCTCAAAGCAAGTAAAGGAAGTTTCTTCTCTTAAGTAATTAGATACCCTTTCTTCAATATTTTTTTATATTCTAAATTTAATTGTTTTTTGTATTCTTCCTTTATCTTAGGTTTAGATGTATTCAATTGCCAAATCTTTAAGTATGGATCTTCTTCTTTATTTAATAAGGCTAGTCCAATATCAAATTTTGCATCAATACCTAATATTTCACCATCTACCCTTCTTCTCATGGATTTTGGTATTGGTTTTAAGTCTAAATCTTTGGCCATCCCATATTCTATCAATATTTTCTATAATCCTATCATCTTTTAAATAAATAATTGGATTTTGATAGATGGGATTGTTAGACGTAATACGAACATCTTCAAAAACCGATGTAATAGCTTTCAAGCATTGATATGTCAACACTTTTTTGGACATATTTTTACCGAACAATTTATATAAATTCCTATGAATTTGTTTGCAATTCTAAGATTATTTATTTGCTCCAGTCAAGGGTAAATAAACTCGCTATCGCTCGCCCTTGACAGGATCAAAAAATAATCTTTTTATATAGATGCAAATTCACAGGAAATTTTATTCCCAGAATTCTTTAAAACTAACTGCCTTTCCTTATATTCCCTTGGTGTTAAATAGTCTAATGAGCCATGTAATCTATGATTATTATACCAATTTATATAATCCATTAATTCAATTTCTAACTCCCTCAAACTATTGAATTTCTTACCTTTTATACACTCAGTTTTTAATATATTATTGAAACTTTCAGCTGGTGAGTTGTCATATGGACAGCCCTTGCTACTTAATGATCTTTTGATTTCAAAGGTAGAAATTATTTCATCTATTAATTTATTTTTAAATTCATTACCTCTATCAGTATGAAATATTTCTATTTCAGATAAAGGGTATTTACAGCTAAGGAATGCCTGGTATACAAGTTCTGCATCCTTATTTTCTCCAGCAGAATATCCTATAACCTCTTTGTTGTGTAAATCTAGCAGGGTACACACATAGCACCATTTATTATTAACCCTTACATAGGTAAGATCGCTTACCACTACTTCTAATTTTTCTCTATCATCAAACTCTCTATCTACCACATTTTCTATTTTATCTTCATTACATTTACTTTTTTTCACCTTATATTGTGCAACAGTATAATTAGAAATCAAGGAATATTTCTTCATGATATTGCCTATTCTTCGCCTAGAGGCAACAATTCCTTTGCGTTGTAATTCCTTTTTTATTTTCCTAGTTCCATAATTATTTCTACTTTCCCTAAATATTTTAATAATTTCATTTTCTAGTTTTATTTCTTCTTCAGAAACCTTGTTATCCTCTTTTCTCTTTTTTAGATGGTAATATACAAGGCTTCTTGGGACCTTAAGAAGCTTACACATTGCGTTAACACTATATTTATCTCTGTTGGAGATGATTAGGTCTATTTTCTGCCTAGTATTAACGCTGCCTGCTTTAAAATATCATTTTCCATTTCTAGCTGCTTTACTTTTTTTCTTAACTCAATTAATTCTTTTTCTTCTTCAGTTCTATTATCGTCAATTTTAAATGATCCAGAATCATTATATCTTTCTACCCATGTTTTTATAGTTGATTTTGCAATCCCATATTCCCTGTTAATGTCTGCCAAAGACTTGCCATTATTGTATAAAGCTACTATTTGCTTTTTGAAATCTTCTTGATAATGTTTAGCCATTTAAATTCCTCCCAAATATTTATATTTTTATTATATCATTGTTCGGAATTTAATTGTCCTATTTAGTATAGCCTATCCAAACACTTCCCTGTTGTCAGAATAAACCACTTGTTCTACGCCTTGTATATTCCCAATAGCTTTATCTATAAAGTTTTGTATGATATCTTTTTTATAATTCATTTCTTTTCTTTTACTGTACATTATTGAACTTTCTATTCTAGAAGGAACATTATACACGTGCTCCCACATAATTCCTAACAAAAATAATGTCTCTTCTTCATTTTCATCGAAGGTATCCATAGGTATGAATTTTGAAAACTCTATTTCAAAAAGGTCTAACATTTTTGGAAGTTTCTCGAGAGCAAACATTAAATAAACATAAGACAATCGTCCAATGTCTAAAGTCGATTCATTCTGCATTTTATCTATCAATAGCTGACTTTTTTGCGATAAAAAATACTGAAAATCTTTAATATAGTCATTGTATGCTTTTAATATTGACAAATATTCTTTGGCACCTTGATATTCTTGTTGTTGTTCCGTTTCCCTTTTAAGTAAGGGAGTTACATCAGTGAAATTTGATATTCCAGTACTTATACCATACATATTCGTAGCACATTTAGGAGGTTTAAGAGTATAATTTCCATTTTTAAATTGATTTTCTTTTTTAGTATATTCTTTATTAGCAAATCTATTTAATTTTTTCTTATTAAAATATTCATGTATCGCTTTAACTAGATAATTAGATATTTCTTGAATTTCCTGTCTTCTATTTAGAATTTCATCATAAATATCTTTCCAATTATCTAACAAATACTTATATTCATCTATTTTTATAAACCAACCATTTAAACGCGTTATCCACTTATATGGAAGATTATCTTTTTTTATGGTTTTAATATTATCGTAAACAGGTATTCCCTCAATTATATCTGAACCAATAAGTGTTACATGGTATTCCTCTTTCTCACTATATAACATACTCAGTACATCAACTGCGAGCATTGTTTTGGTATGATTGTTACCATTTCCAGATATATCATTAATAACATACGCTTGCAATATATTATCTTTATCATTTAAGTAAACAATATTTAACTGTTTAGTTATTAACGGCTTAATCTTTTTCAATAGACGATTATAAATCTCTTGCCATCCTTGTTTTTGTATTCCGAGGATTAATTCAGATACTGCTAAATTGTCAGAGTAATCCACTTTATCAATAGCACTAATAAATATGGATTCCTTAAGAAAAATATCCCTTTTAGCAAACCAAAATAGTGTAAAGCCACAGTATGTTAATGCATCTGATGTCAAAACATCATCTAAAGGCAATCTATCCATCGTGTTTTTTAAAAATTCATCTACTAGCATGTAATTAATCGTTTTTTCCTCTATACTATCAAGAAGTTTGTTTGCTTCATGAAATATCTTTGGATTTTGTTTTTTTAACATGTCTAGCATATATTGATTATCAAATTCTAAATAACCAGTTATATTTGTTATCATTATAAAAGCAAATGTATTATTTGTAAGTAAGTTTCCTTGTTCAATAATAGTTTCATATTTTTTATAGTATTTCCAAACAGATAACCATAATATTGATTCTAATACACCTGCATAAGTGCCCCAGGTTGTATAGGATAAGTCAGAGAGCTTTTCAATAAAATCTGAATTTAATGGTTTAGAATAAAAATAATCAATCAACAGTGTTTTCGGATAGTAGTCTGTAAACTGTATAGATTGCAATAAGACCTCTTCCTCTGTAATCAAATTTTTTTCAATTAGTATATCATACAATAACATTGCTCGAACTGGATGCAGGGAGCTCAAGCTTATACCATCTATACTTCTAACCCAGTACTCTTGACTAAAAACAAGTAACATTCTAAGATGATTTTTTATTTTTATATCCTTTAATAGCTTTTTTGCATTTATCGGAACTTCTTTTCTTCCAGCGTATGAGATGATTAATAGTGCTAATAACCAATTATCAATATTTTCTTCTTCTAAGATGAGCCTATCAATTTGTGATTGTAATCGTGTTTTTAGGCTTTCGTTTTCCCTTAGAAAGAAGATATATTCCATTAGCAAGTTGTATTCTCCAAAGTTCTTCCAAGATTCTTCAAAAGAAAGGTATTTATCAGTAGGGTATCTTTCATATAAATCACGGGCTTCTACTTCATTTAGTGTAAGCTGGATATCATTATATTTAATATAATTTTTATCTATTGGATTCCGATTGAAATCTTCCTCTCGAAGAGTCACTAAAACAGGCATACTCAAGTTTAATGTATAAATTTGCTCTATTAACCATACCCAATTACTATCATATGGCCGTACATCAATATATACAATCATATTAAACTCATTCTTTTCAAGTTCACGAAGGGCTGCACCAATATCTAATGCTTGTTGTTGATTACTAATACCACTAACAACAAAAACCTCATTGACAGCATAATTATCAAATAAATATCTATACGCTAAGGACGATTTTCCTTGTCCAGAAGATCCATGGATAATTGTTAAGTTGTGTTTTTTGTAACTCTTATCTAAAACATCAAGCCAATATGGTCTTAATATATCGAAATCGTTAAAGATATGTTGTGGCAATGCACTTACTCCATTTTCATATTCTTTACGATGTAATTCTATATCACAACTATTAAAATTTTGATACTCTGATAAGGGTAATATTGTCTTCCCAAACTGATTCTTCCAGCCAGATATCGAAGCTAAACTTAATGACAATGCCCTTAGTTTTTTACACCAATCTATTCGAGAGGTGCTCATTTGATATCTTGATAACCTAGATACATAATTAACTAAAATATCAAATGCAACTTCAGGCGAAATAGTAGTCTCGATATTTTTTTCTAATTCAGTGAAGATTAGATTTTCTAATTCTAGTTCATCATGTTTTTCAATTAAAATATTTTCCCGTAGCCATTTTATATCCTCCAGGCTATACTTATATGATTCTAATTTGACCGTTATATTATCTTTAATTTGACCCATTTTTTCATTCTTATTCCAGTTTAGAAGCTCAGGTCCGATATCTCCGTAACTAACTAGACGCACTTTTAAATTTGGATTGTCGTGCCTGATGCTAAGTGCTCGCTTTAAAAAAGAACCTTCTTTTTGTGGTCGTAAATCTGATAATGCTAATTTACTAGATAGATTTTTTACTTGGATCAATTCTACTACAGAACCATTTTGATCTTGAATTTTCAAATCTTCTATCGATTCCGGATAATAAGTTAGTGAAATGTCTTTTTCAAAAATTAAACGGTTTGCGATATAAGTTGTTTGTGATGAAAATCCTTTCCATGCTGAGTTTCCGCCTCTATCTGCAGATGAGTAAATCTTCATTCCGTCCCCCCCTATAACTAACTTCATAAAAATTAAGCGATATATCTCAATTAAATGGACTGTCATAGTTACGTTATTGTCTACTTGATATGTTTTACCGTTAACTACAGTTGTTGCAAAATTTGCAACAACTGTATTACGTACTGTATTAGTTCCCCTTCACCAAATATATTTTTATATGCCAAGTGATTGCAGACTTATCGCGTTGAAATAATTCTGCCATTTGGTCAATAGATAAACAAACGGTATCACCATTAAAAGTAGTTTCTATTTTTGTTAAACCATCTTCAGTCGATACATAATAATTTCAGGGTTTATATTCACAACCCCTATACTCTTTTCCTTTATTATACATATTTCATTGAAATATTTCCATTATGTTGCTTTTTTGTTATATCTATAATCTTCAGCTTTTTGAGCTATTTTATCCACTGGGATTTTTCCATCACCCTTACCAAACTCAATGTTTATGTTGACATGACTATCTGCTTTTTTGTGGGAGAGAGATACAACCGTCTCCACATGCCTTGAGGTGACAATAAAGATGTCGTAAGTAGATATTATCCCCTTGGTGGAATGATTTCCTCTTTACAAATACCTTCTTTGTCTTAATAACTTTTTTTATTAATTGTAAAATCAAGCTACCATCAACAAAACCTTCAAAATTAATTCTATCGTTGAAAGCTTTACTCATTATAACTTGAAATACTGACCTAATTTTAGATTACCACAAACACAGTAGGCTTACTATTATTTCATTATCTTCAATCGAGTAGGGAAAAATAATTTTTTCCCTCTCACACCACCGTACAAACCGTTCGGTATACGGCGGTTCAATTAAATCTAACATTACGCCTGTGTTCATAGTAATCCAAAGGACTAACTAATCCTCTTCGGGTTAATATATCCTTTGATATTGCTCTTGATACACAGGTTTTTGTTGCTACAAAATAGTACCTATCTCCACAATATGAGGTTAATCTTGCTAAGTCTTTGTTAATTCCTAACTTTTGTAATCTCCATTGTCTTTTTGACGGTACTTTCCACATCTTCCAAATTATCATCCTTAGCCTTGTTCTTAATCTTGAACCTATTTCTGTTAGAACGCCTTTCATCGAACCTATCAGAAAATAGTTTATCCAACCTCTTATGACTTGATTTAGCCTCCTTAGTCGCTCTGTAAAATTAATAGACCATTTTCTTTGTGTCAAAACTTTGAGTTTTTCTTTAAACCTTTTGATTGAGTCTTGGTGGGGTCGTGCTTTCCATTGGTTAGCTCTTCCGTCTTTCCAAAATCCAAATCCTAAATATTTTAGATTAGTTGGTCTAGTAATTTTACTTTTTGATGCGTTTACCTTTAGTCCTAGCTTTCTTTCAATCCAACTGGTTACTGATTGCATAACTCTTTTAGCTGCTGCTTTACTTTTTACTGTTATGATACAATCATCACAGTAGCGTACAAAGTTTAGTCCACGACTCTCCAGTTCTTTGTCAAGTTCATTTAGCATTACGTTACTTAAAATAGGGGATAAATTTCCTCCTTGAGGTGTACCTCTTTCTGATGGTAGGTATTGACCTTTATCCATTATTCCTGCTTGGAGGAATTTTCGTATTAATGATTCTGTATCTGGGTCGTCTATGATATTGTGTACCAAACTCATCAGTTTATCTTGTGGTACTGTATCAAAAAACTTCTCCAAACCTATATCTACTATCCAAAGATAGCCATCATTAAAATATTCCAACACTTTTATTATCGCCATTTCACAGTTTCTATTTGGTCTAAATCCATAGCTGAATTCTGAGAACTCTTTATCTACAATAGGACTTAAAACCTGTACTATTGCCTGCTGTATTATCCTATCCATGACTGTAGGTATTCCCAGTTTTCTAGTATCTCCATTAGGTTTTGGAATTTCTACTCTTAAGACAGGTTGTGGTTTGTAACGTCTTTCTTTTATCTCGACTTTTATTTCCTGCCAGTTTTCTCTAATGTATCTATCAATTTCATCAACGGTTATACCGTCAACTCCACTTGCCCCTTTGTTTGAACATACTCTTTTAAAGGCTTGGTACATATTTTGTCTGTCAAGAATTTTATCAAGTAAATTTGTCATAATGTGCATTCTACTCCTTTTTGCTGGCTTAGAAAATGTCTTAATTTTGTGACCTTGGGTTCATTTTACGTTTTCACCTGTATCAATCAGATTATCCAAGCTACAGCCATTTTGTATTGTGCTCTTTAATTGTTCAGTCCTTCACTAAAAAAAAAAATTAGTTACTATGACCTCTGCTGACTTCTCATGATTCGTTGTTACTACTATATCGCTCATGAGATCTCACGGGTTAAGCCATATCTCTTTCCTCGTTTACTTGCAGAATTTAC
This sequence comes from Varibaculum timonense, assembly GCA_902386935.1. Lineage (GTDB taxonomy): Bacteria > Bacillota > Clostridia > Tissierellales > Tissierellaceae > CABMKH01. The sequence goes on along the minus strand of CABMKH010000005.1, from coordinate 1,140,690 downwards.
GCCTTAGGGTTACGATTACCTTTTGGACTTTGTTGTCTTAAGCCAACTCATCCGCCGTTTACGCCTTATATTCTGTTCCTGTTCGTCAAGCCACGATTTCGCTATTGCTTCCTCTCTCCCACACCTCACGATGTGAAACTTGCAAGTTGCTATCAAGTTCGTCGGTAACTACGTCCTTTAGGACTTTCACCTTAGACATATGACATGCCCGTCAAACTTAAAAAACACGGTTCTTACCGTGCTATCATAGAATACCTATTAATTTTAACAACTTGATACAATCTTTTATTCCTTCCATATAAATAAATTTTTGCATCTCCCCTTCTATAAAGTTGGATATCTCCTCATAGTCTTCAATCTGTCTTCTTACTTCTCTTGGAATATTAGTGCTTTCATATAGCTTTGTGCTTAATTCCTTTACTGTTTCAACACATTTTCTTACTTCTTCATTTTCTTTAATCAGTGCGAAGTATACAATTTCTAATCTATCACACACTGCATTTTCCAATATCTCCATGATATGTTCCATAGGTGCCACCTCCTTCAAGTACCACAATATATCACAAGTTATAGGAGATATCTATTAGAAAATTTACTATTTCATTGATAATTTTATACTATCTGGTTCCTTGCTGAATTCATAATAAAACTTCTCTTCATTTCTTTTAATAAATCCATGCTTATAAGACTCTAACTCTTTCTTTTCAATATCTGCCTTTGCATATTTTATATAATCAAAATTATCCCCCAGTATGGAGTCTAATTTTACAATTCCATGTTTTTCTGCTATGAGCTTTCCGTACTTTTCAAAATCAGCACTCCCTGGAATAAAATCATAGCAGTTTAGATTCTGAGAAATATCTAGAGCAAAGTCAAGTCTTGTACAACCTTCAAGTTCCATTGCCGATTCTAAGTGCTCCATAAAGAAATCTCTTCCTTGATCTTGTTCATCACAAACATATCCTAAATTATTGCCATCAATAATCAATTTTTCTAGATTATCGTATTGATCTTTCAGCCCTATAATATTAGGAAATATACACTTTACATCTAATAAATTGGCTTCATTCCAATCGCCTATACCCAATACGTCTAAGGCAATAGCCATATCATCAGGTTCTAAAGTGGAAAATTCGTAATCAGCTAGATTTACCCATACCCCTTCAGGATTAGACTTACTTGACACCTTAAGCTTAACAGTCCAGTCGCCCCCTGTCATCTTATCTAAATTTGTTCCATCATAGATTTGTTTTATTGTATTCCTTTGAATTATATAGCCGTGGCTTGTAAATAAGCCTTGAAAATCTTCATGATATTCTCTTCCAAGCTTTTCTGTTTTAATAAATGGAAGTATTTCATTAGATACATCCTCCTTATACTTTGTCACATATTCTCCAAGGGATTTTTCATCTGTAGCTTTATAGTAAAAATCAAATCTACTTAGTTGTTCTGTAAGATTGATTAAATCCATTACATTATTTACTTCAATAAATTCAACTGCTCCTTCTAAAATATACTGCTCTTTAACTGACATTTCATTAAATCGATTTTGAAGAAATTGTTTTTCTACTTCTGTTCCTTCAAGCCTTTTCCAGAGATAATCTAATTTTTTCATAGGCTCATGCCTCTCATACCTTGGGATTGCTCCTTAGAATGCTCTTCTGACTTTTCAATTTTTTCTTCCTGTGAAATAGATAACACTTTAAAATTATCTTCTCCAGGAATAAGACCAAGTCCTCTTCCATTATCCCATTTCATGTGTATGGTACCAATATCATCTACACCTATTACTGTCCCTTTAGTACCTTTCTCAATCCCTTGCATATCATCCATTGTTAATAGTAATTCTATTCTTGTCCCTATAGGATATTGGTTTCTAATTCTCTCCACTTCATTTCTATTATTCAAATTTTAACCCTCCCATTATTTGATTTTCTAGCTCGTTGCAAAATTCTACAACTCGCATATTTACTACATTTATTTATATTGAAATGGCTGGATTCCCCCCATTTTTGGGTATATATTCATTAATAAGATGTGTATAACTCAAAACAATTTGAAAGGAGAATCCTATGCCAGTTTCAGCTAAACAATTAAACTTTTCTAATATTTCCACTGAGTTTGATAAATTTTACAATCAAAATCAAAATAATCTACTTTCTTTACTTGATGAACATATTAATATTTCTGATTATATTCCTTTTTCTTTTTACCAGAAATATTATTCTAACTTTGGAACAAAAAGAGATTTTTCTCTTGAATCTATGCTTAATTTTTATATTATTAAAAACCTATTGTCTATCCCTACTAACGATCTCTTAATTACCCTTTTACATATATCATCTGAACTTAGAGAATTTTGTGGTTTCTTAAGGGTTCCACATAAGTCCCAATTTTCTAGGTTTAAATCAGAATTCCTGAATGATTTAAATGATTTGTTCCACAATCTAGTTGATTTTACTGATGATATTTCCAAAGAAGTTTCTTCCTTTTTATCTTCAATTTTAATTACCGATACTACTGGTTTTGAGGCCTATGTTGCTGAAAATAATCCTAAGTTTTATCAAGCTGAGCTTCGAAAATCTAAAACTTATGCAAAGTATTTTAAAGATAATAATCAGAATCCTTCTTTTGATGTTGAAAAATATGCCCAAAGCCAAATGCCTAAGTTTGCCACTTCTAACACGGATGTTAAACTTGCTTATCTCAATGGTCACTTTGGATACTTTTTAAAATCTGTTATCTCTACTAATGGTTTCGGGCTTGTTAGAGATGTTAATTTTTATGATTCAGATAATTCTCTTTCCAATGATTTAAGACCTCAGGATATTAAAGATTCTTATGATGCTAAATCTTTAATTCCTGCCCTAGAAACTCATTTTAGCTTGCATCCTGATTTTTCCTATAAATACTTTTTAGGTGATGCTGGATTTGATGCTGATGATAATTATGCTTATCTCCATAAAAAAGAAATTATGCCTATCATCAGTTTAAATCCCCGCAATTCCTCTAGCCTACCTGAACCGGGCTTTAATGAAATTGGTATTCCACTTTGTCCGAGTGACCCCTCTTTACCTATGGTCTATGATGGCATTATTAGAGAAAAGGGCCGTGCAGATAGAATTAAATACTTATGCCCTAAGTCTCATAAAACCAAGAATTCTGATGGTAAAACAGTTTATGTTTTATCTTGTGATAATCCTTGTTCCCCATCAAAATGTGGTAGAATTAAAAATTTAACTATACATCATAATTATAGATTTAATACATCGATGCCTCGTGATAGTGTCAAATGGCAAAAGTTATATAAACTTAGAACCATTTGTGAAAGATCAATTTGCCAAATCAAAGACTTTATTCAAATCAAAACGTCCAAGGTTAGAAATGTTGTATCTCTGAAGTCAGATGTTTTACTGGCTTGTATTTCTCAACTAATTGCTTTTATTCTCATATTTAAAGCTGGTAATTCAGATAAGCCATTAGCAATTAAATCCTTAACTGCGTAGATCTCAAAATTCAATTTTAGAAATTAAACAGGGTTATTTTTACCCTTACTTTTCATGTCTTTTCTTGTGTATAAATCAGGTAGTTACGATAATTTATCTAGAATTTCCATCTTCTTATTGTGGATAAGTCTTAATAATTTCAAATTCTTATTTTGCAACTATCTATTTGATTTTCAGTTATTCCCATTTCATCAGCCGTCTTAATAGACCAATCTTTACTGTTGTTCCAAAAACTAATATAAATATCACCTATATCTGTTTGTATTTCTCTTTGCTCGAATCCTTCCCCCCAGCCATCAGATGCCTGTCCAGTTATATCATCTTTAATCTTTTGAAGTTCAGAAGTAGTTAGGTCATCATTTAATGTAAGTATAGCTACACCCATTAGTTCCCCATCAACTATTTCTGCTGAGAATACATACTTTGATATCTTTGCATTAACACTATCATGAGCATCATAGTATCTCATGAGACCTCTTTCTTTTTCTTCCGGGAGATTGTTTCTTTCAATTGCCTCTAGTATCTCGTCTAGATAATCAATTACTTCATAATTTGATAGTTCTAATGCCTCATTCAATGTTTCACGGTAACCATATTCATTTTCAATATCGTAGGTAGTAATATTAAGGGGCATATATAATTTTAATATCTTCTGTTCCTTTACCATTGGAACCTCCATTCCAAGACTTTTTGATAATATATTATAAAGCTTTTGATTATATCCATGGTAGACAATATATCCATTACTTGAAAATGCGCCTACTTCATTAGCTATTTTTACTTGGCCATATCTTTTAAAGTCAATGTATTCCTCCAAATTATCATCATACTCAAAATGTCCTGATTCACAAATCATATATCTTCCATAGCTTTCAGTATCTTTTATCCCATCAAATAATTCAAACTCATACATGGAGTCTGCTAGAGAAAATATTTCATCAACAGTTTGAGGATTTACATATGCCATAAGCCTTTCAAAGTATTGTATGTCTTTTCCCATTTCCTTAAATCTGCTCGCCAAACTATTTATAATATCTATCTTGTTTAATGGAGTTGCATCAGCAGGGATAATATCTACTATCCTGTCAGGAAAGTTATGGCTATCAATAGCAACTTCACAATCATGCAGATAGGGTACATTTAATCTCATCAGTGCCTTACTAATTTCAATATCAGAACAAGGAAAATATATAAATTCACTTTCTCTCTTTGCTTTTAATTCAAGGGTTGCTATAGATTCTTTCCAGCTATATAGTGGAAACTGTTTCCCATTGTATACTTGTTCTGGCTCATTTCCGTTTTTATATAAGACACCATAAGGAGTTATCGTAGAATTAGAATTACTTCTTATTACTTCCAATGCATAGGATTCTCCATCAAGTTCATCTAATTCTTTCGTCGCTACTGCAAGCTTTTTGTTTAAGTATAAATCTTTTCCCATAGCTTCTAGGTTATTAAAATCAGTTATAAGGCTATAGCAATGCAGATTAAAGCTTAGATTGATTAGCTCTGCCATTGTTTTTAGCTTTTCTGCAATGGATGCAGCATAAAATCTTTCTATCTCCTTTTGACTAAATCCATCCAGCCTTTTTATTAAATAGTTTAGTTCATCTATGTTACAGTTTTTATCATGCAGTATGTTTAGGAAATTTCTATCCATGCTATTTTCAATATAGCAATTTGGTTCTGTAGTCATTTCTATTCCTAGTTCACTGCATATCTTATCTAAATTTTCTTCTTCAATGGGAAACCTTATGGTTCTAGTCTTTTCATTTTCTCCATTAGATTTTTTAATTGTTATGTTCAAATCTTATCCCTCCATTCTACTTTGTAATTAAAAATATATCTGTACCATATCTTGTAATCAGTGAAGCATTAATAATTGTCTTAAATGCCTTATCATCAATTAAATCTGCATCGGCTATTTCATTAATCTCAATACTTTCTTTTCCAGTCCATATTGTTTTAGCCATTTGATATATGGCATATCCATCTGTACTGATTTGTTTAAGGTTACACTTATTAAAATCAAATTTATTCGGTTTTACTGAATGCTCTTGTAGATTCCATAAAGTTTCATCAGATGTAAGAAGAAATATGACGGCAATATATCTTGGAGATATATCATAGATATCAAGATCTTGCTCGTAAATCACACGATAGAACCTTTCCTTATGGTTAGGATTTAAAAATATTTCTCCTTTAAAGTTATTTATAAGGAGTTTCAGCCTATCTTTAAATGAATAATTTCTTATTTTCCCAAAGCATTCTTTTATTAACCTTTTGTACCTCGTCTTATACACATTAGATAGGATGTCAGAATGAATGTATCCACAATCATTGCATCTATTACTAACATTAATTAAACTCGAATTACAATCTTTAACACCTCCTTCACAATTAAAATAATTATTAATGACTATACCACTTCTTCTTGGCTGAAAATTTGGTACCATGACCATCAGCTGTTCCATTCCTTCCAAGGATGTTCCATACATAAATAATTTTGACATTGTTCTCAGTCCTTTCTTTCTGTTTTTAGACATAAAAAATGGCGAAGTTTATTTGGTCTTAATTGACCTTAAAACTCCGCCATTCATATTTTATTATTAAGTTTTTCTAAAAAATTATATAAAAATAGATGTATTAGAATTTTTATATTCTAATACATCTATGATTTGCATTTTAAATCTCTATAAGCATTATTTTTTAATTATTAGTTGCGCATAAAAAGAAAAATATGTCATAAATAAGTGCTTACTCTAAAACATAACGTTTATATGCTATACTTTTCCCTGTCTCAGTTTTAAAATTTTGTTGAATTGTTTATGTTAATCTAAAAGTGGTCCACCATTTCAGTTGAAAACTGGTCCACCTTTAAAATATAATACCCCTATGAATAACTTTTTAGGGGGCGATGGAAGGTGATAAGACTGGACCAAAAAGCAGAAATATTAATGAAATATTTCAGAGAAAACAAATCACAAAGAGCAATAAGTCGAGAGTTAGGCATTTCTAGAACTACAGTGCAAAAATATATTAAGGAGTTTGAATCTAAAAATGAGGCATTACGAGAGTTAAAAAAGGATGAAGATCATAACAAGGATGAGATACTTCTTCTAATTGAAGAAATGGCATCTAAACCTAAGTATGATACAAGTAAAAGAACCAAGATAAAATTAACAGATGATGTGCTTAAAGAGATAGATGAACTTGTTTCTGAAAATGAAAAAAAACGATTAATGGGAAGAACTAAACAGCTAATGAAAAAAATAGACATACATGAAGAACTAGTAGAAAGAGGATATGATATTGGATATACCACTGTTTGTAACTACATTAAAGAGACTTACGAGAAAAAGGAGGCCTACATTAGACAGGAATATGATTTAGGAGAAACATTAGAATTTGATTGGGGTGAAGTTAAACTTACGATTGATGGACGTGAAACTACTTTAAATATGGGTCTTTTCACAACTGCAAAAGGATCATACCATTATGCTAAACTTTATCAAAATCAAAAGATGGAAAACTTCTTAGATATCCATGTTAAGGCTTTTAATCAGATTGGAGGTGTTCATAGAGAAGTAGTTTATGACAATATGAAACAAGCAGTAAAAAGGTTTGTAGGTAGAAACGAAAAAGAAGCTACCGAAGATTTAATTAAAATATCTTTGTATTATGGATTTAGATACAGGTTCTGTAATATAGCTAGTGGAAATGAAAAAGGGCATGTAGAAAGAGGGGTGGAATTTGTTAGAAGAAAAGCTTTCTCAAGCAAAAGCGATTTTAATTCAATAGAAGAGGCTAATAAACATTTAGAAGAAAAGTTACTTAAACTTAATTCTAAAAAAAGAAATTGGCTTGAAAACAAAAGTCCAATAGATATTTTAAATGAAGAAATGGATTACCTGTTACCGCTAAAACCGTCCTATGATACATCTAGGAGAATAGAGGCCAGGGTTAATAAGTATAGTGTAATTAACATTGATCAAAACAAATACTCAGTACCAGATTATCTTGTGGGTAAGTTTGTGATGGCTAAAATATATCCAGATATTATAGAAATATATTACAAAGATAAATTAATAGCAACTCATAAAAGGTCGTATTTAGCTCATCACTGGACTATAGATATAAACCATTTTATCCATACATTAAAAAAGAAGCCTGGAGCGCTGCATTCTAGTGTTGGTAGACACCAGCTCTCTCCAGAACTTCAAGAAATATATCATAAATATTATATCAATAATCCTAAGGATTTCATAGTACTTTTAGAATTGATAAAGGAAAAAGATTTAGAAAGTGTACTAAAAGCGGTAAAAGAATTAGAAAAAATTAAAATAGAGATGGTGAATACAGACAACATTAGAAATATAGTTTTTAAGTCTCCTACTGTGCTTAATCCTTTAGAAACTAGAGATTTATCAATTCAAAAGGCATCTTTAGAACAAATTTCAATTTTAAATGATATGTTTAATTTAAAATCAGTGGGAGGTTATAAAAATTGAACGAAACAATAAGTGAAATTAAAAAATACGTATCAGAGCTTAAAATTCCAGGGATAAACCAAGGATTAAAGATGAAAATCGAAGAAGCATATAGATTAAATCAACCATATGAAGAGCTTTTAAAAGACATTTTCGTAGAAGCTTATGACATGAGAAAGGAAAATGGTAGAAAAAATAGAATTAGAAATGCACGTTTTCCGTATAAAAAATATTTAGATGAACTTCAGGTAGACTATCTACCTGAGGACGCTAAAAAAAGGTTTAAAGAGCTTAAAACCCTAAATTTTATAGACGAAGGTAGAAATGTTATTTTAGCGGGAAATCCTGGAACTGGAAAAACTCACCTATCAATAGGACTTGGCATTAATGCATGTAATAAAGGATACAAGGTATTTTTTACAACAGCAGCGACATTAATAAATGAACTCAAGGAATCTAGGAGTGAAAAAAAGCTTTATACATTTGAAAAGAGATTTGAAAAATATGATTTAATCATCATAGACGAACTAGGTTATATCTCATTTGACAAAGAGGGAAGCGAACTATTATTTACATTTCTTTCCCTAAGAGCAGAGAGAAAATCCACAATAATAACTACGAATCTATCCTTTGATAGATGGAATGAAATATTTAATGATGCAGTGCTAACAGCTGCTTTAATAGATAGGATGACCCATAAATCTTATGTAATTAACATGAATGGAGATTCTTATAGAATAAAAGAAACTAAAGAGTGGTTAGAGAAAAGTAATTAATTTTTTTATTTCAACTGGCCCAGTTTTCGATTAAAATATGGTATAGTTTTCAGTTGACAAATACATGAATGCAATTCCTTATTTCCTTCTGTTCTTTTTCAATATCCATTACAGATAAATTTTCTAATAAATCTGCTTCCCACTGTATCTGAAAATCAATTCCATCAATTTTAGTTGGAGTATGATGATTACCGATTATAAAGCATATTCTATCAATATTTTTGTCATAGCCTACCTTTTGTAGTATCTCTCGTGCTACTGCTGGTCCTTCTTTTTCTTGATAAGCACCATCTATTGAACCATACTTCTTTTGTGCCTCAACCGCACCAATATCGTGCAGTATGGCAACAATAGTGATTAGTTCTTTTTCTTCTTCAATATTTTCACCTTTCATTATATCTTCTGCATTTTGCAATACTTTGAGAGTATGCTCTATTCCAAAAGGAATTTCTTTAAAAACTTCTTTCATTTCTTTAATAATTTTCTCTTTAAACATGAATTACCTCCAATACTCTTACTGCACAATATTCTACCCTTACGTCATAATTTAAGAACATTACGTCTTAAGTAGAATATGGACATTGCTCATAGTTTTCAAAAACTTTGTTATTGAGTTATTGCTCTATTACTATTTCTCCTTCATTCAATGGTTCTTCAAATCCATCAAGATAAGCAGTTAAGATATCATCTGTGATTATGAAAGCAGCATTGGCATCAAAGCGCTCTCTTCTTTTTTTTAGTCGTGTGTGCAAAAGTTCAGGTGTGGCTTTCATATAAATTAATTTCCACTGACCTCCTGCTTTTTCAATAAGTTGTTTATACTTATCACGTCTTGCGCGTTGCCAAAAACTAAAGTCAATAACTACATTCTTTTTCTGTTGGATAAGAATTGTTAACTGTTCGGATAGTTTTTGCTCTACAATCTCAGAATATTCGTCATACTTCTCAACAGGATAATCTATTCCATAACGCCCATAGGTAGACCATAATTTTTCATCAATAGAAAGACGTATATACCCCTCTTTTTCAAGTTGTTGTGCATAAGTAGTCTTACCTGAACCTGCCACTCCACACATCATTACAACAACCGGTAGCAAATCTCTGTTACTCTTTTCTATCATTTTTATTCCTCCCATAACAGATACATGTTTGACTGAATATCATATATCTACTTTTAGTTCATACTTATTTACATTTATTATATAGTTTATCTGTCAATCTCTCAACTAATAACCCCATTATTTAAATTCTATTTTTCTCAACTTTCTTCTGTCATCATCCAGATTACCCTATGTCATCTATATTTTCGCCTATTTTTAAGGGTCAAAAATCAGTGTTTTTTCACCGATTTTTTACCCAATTTTCGTCCTCAAACCACTATATGTTGTGGTCAAACTGTATTATTTCTCCTCCGAGCCACAATACGTCATCAGAATTATACTCTCAACGTGCACCGTATGAGGAAACATGTCCACTGGCTGTACTTCTTCTACCTTATATCCATTTTCCACAAGATACTTCACGTCTCTAGCCATAGTAGTAGAATTACAGGATATATATGCTATCCTTTCAGGGTTTAGTTCTATTATTGCTTCTAAAACTTCTCTTTCACAGCCCTTTCTCGGTGGATCTAGCACTAATTTATTAGCCTTTATCCCTTTATTTAACATCTTTGGAAATACTTCTTCTGCTTTACCAACTATAAAATCTACATTCTCTACCTTATTTAACTTAGCATTTTCTCTAGCGTCTTCTATAGCCTCTCTTACTATCTCTATTCCATATACCTTTTTAACCAGATTAGCCATATATAATGACATAGTTCCTATGCCACAATATAGATCATAGACTATATCTTCCCTATCTAGATCTAGATATTCAATAGCCTTATCATATAATACCTTAGCTTGGCTCCTATTAACTTGAAAGAAAGAGTTAGGAGAGATATAGAAGCTATAATCTCCTATATAATCTAATAATCTATCCTCACCAAATAATTTTATATATTCTCTCCCATAGACAATAGACGATTTTGACCTATTTATATTTTGATAGATACTTATGATATCCTCTTTTCTTAACATATCTAATAGTTCTTTCCAATGTGGTAGCTTTCTATTTCCCGTTACTAGAATGACCATAGCTTGGCCTTCCTTATTTGTCCTTATCCCTATATGCCTAAGAATTCCTTTTCCAGTCCTCTTATCATAAGCCTCTATATGGTGTCTTTCCATCCACTCTCTTATAGTCCCAATAATCCTATTGCCAATCTCAGGTTGCAAAATACTCTCCTTCATATCCACTATCTTATTGCTACCTGCTTCATGAAATCCTATGACTATCTTCTCATTTTCTTTAGCTATAGGTATCTGTGTATGATTTCTATATCTATATGGATAGTCCATACCTATGGTATCCTTTATATCTATATCTGATATTCCCCCTATTTTAGCCAAATCCAATTTTACTTTCTTCTTTTTCCATTCCAATTGCTTTTTATATTCTAATTCTATCAAAGGTATACTTCCCCTAGATTCATCTATGTGAAATTTAAGCTCTACCCTATCCTTTGATGACTCTATAATCTCAACTAATCTCCCTATCCCAAAACTTTTTCTAATCTGTATTATTTCTGCCTTTACTCTATCTCCTATTATTCCACCATTAACAAAGATGGTAAAATTATCAACCTTTAATACACCTTTTCCCTCATGGGTAAAATCTATAATCTCCCCTTCTACTATATCTCCTACTACTATTGGCATAAATTTTCCTCCCATTTAACTCATCCTTAGTATAAATTCTAGCTTTATTATACACTATATCCTATTTTTCATCTATATCTAGAGAATAATTAAATATTACTCCATATTCCCTTAACCTACTCTCATCTCCTATCCATACTGATGTATCTATATCTACTATCTCATATAATTTTTCCACATCTTCGTTGAACATCCTAATGCATCCTAAAGACACATATCTTCCTATACTTCTCCTATCTGAATTGCCATGTATTCCATATACTCCTCCCCCTCTTATACTAAGTCCCATCCATCTCTTTCCTAGAGGATTATTTGGTGCTCCCCCTGCTATAGGCTTATATCTTCCAGCACCACCCCAGCGAGGATTCTTGAATTTTGTCACAATAGTGAATTTCCCCTCTGGAGTATATTGGGGAAGTTTTCCTGTCCCTACACTATATCTTTCCAATATCTTATCTCCATTTAGATAGTATAGAGTATTGCTATCTTTATTTAATACTATCCAATTTCCACTAAGAACTTCTGTTGTAAATGCGATTTCTACTTCAGGTATATTTATATTATTAGACCATATATCATTATTTATCTTTTCATATGTGTTTTTACCTACATATCCATCTACTTTTAGTCCATTATCTCTTTGATATGTCATTACAGCATCTCTAGTCTTCATATCAAATACATATCCTTCTGCTATATCCATATACCCTCTATACTTTAAAAATTTCTTGAGTCTCAGTACTTCTTCCCCAATTATGCCATTACTCAATTCTAAACCATCTACCTTAAATCCTATAATCTCTTCTTCAGCTTCCTTAATCTCTTCTTCAGCTTCCACTTCTAACTCTTCCTGTATATTCTCATCTTCTGCCTCTCCTAATTCTTCTTTTAGATCACACTGAATTTCTAAACAATCTGAAACCTCTGCCTTTAACTCCTGTGGTCCTGGTATAGACAATAGCAACATTATCAATAGAATTCCCAATACCCGCATCCTCAATCTCTCCTTTTAATTTTCCTATACATTAAATTATTCTATTCATAATAGGTGTGGATATTGACTATATTTTTTCCTTATCTTCATTACCAAAAAGAATAACAGATATTGTCCTATTGAATATAATGTATTGCATAGAAGATTTTAACATAAAGGAGGATATTGATTATGGTTAATACTCACAGTTCATGTTTACCTGGCAGTACTCCCTATATCATAAGAGCAGGTGACACTTTTTTTACCCTTGCTCAGAGATTCAATACTACTGTAGATGCTATTATGAGAGCTAATCCAGGAGTAGATCCTGATAGATTATTTATAGGTCAAGTCATATGTATTCCTTCATCTTCACCAACTCCTCCACCTCCTAGTCACTCATGTCCAGTACTGAGAATGGGAAGTCGTGGAGCAGCAGTAGTAGACCTTCAGCATCGTCTTTTAAATATGGGATTTAATCCTGGACCAATTGATGGCATCTTTGGTCAAAGAACTCAGTCAGCAGTTATATCTTTCCAAAGAAGTAAAAATCTAGTTCCTGATGGAGTTGTGGGAATTGCTACTTGGACAGCACTAGGGGTAAATTGCGGTACTACACCACCACCTACTAGGTGTCCCGCTGGCACATCGCCATATACTGTAAGAGCAGGGGATACATTTTTTAACCTTGCTCAAAGATTCAATACTACTGTAGATGCTATTATGAGAGCCAATCCAGGAGTTGATCCTAATAGGCTGCAAATAGGGCAGATAATATGTATTCCAAGGTAGATAAATATTTAAAGGCCTCTCTTTAAAGAGAGACCTTTAAATATTTAGAACACTTAAAAGATATTCTCTTAAGTGTTCTATGTCAAATCCTTCATCCATTTTCTAGATAATACTCTTGGTACCCCTATAGCAAACTTTACTACTTCTTCTAATATAACTAGTATTACAACATAGTGAACAGGCCATTTTAATATCTTAGCTCCTAAAAATGCTAATGGTACTCCTACTAACCACACTGCACCCATTTCTAGGAACATGGAGAATTTAGTATCTCCTCCACCTCTCAATATTCCTACTATTACAGTAGAATTTGTCCCTCTGATGAAAAATGTTGAACCCATTATTATCAACAATATCTTTACAGTATCATATAGACTTGGATCTAGATTTCTAAATATCTTCAATACTAAATCTGGTGTAGTTGCCATTATTATTCCCAAAATCAATCCCAATGTAGTTGACATGGTCATAAATTTAATTGCATAATTGAAGGATTCTTCCTTGTCTCCTTCACCTATCTTATTTCCCACCATTACTGCACAGGCGTTTGCCAATCCTCTAATCAACACAAAGAAGATATTCTGAATAGTTATGGTAAGCTGTATAGCTGCCGCCGCCTCCTCACCTATACTTGCATAAGCTATGGAATATAGAACTTGTCCTAGAGACCAAAACCCCTCATTTACAATTACTGGGGATACTGTCCTCAAATATCTACCAAAGAATTCTCTATCCCAGTCCATTAACTCCCTTGGCCTTGCAGACAATGGACCTACTTCAGAATATACTACATATAATATGAATACTATCTCTACAATTCTAGCTATTAAGGTACCAAGGGCAGCTCCCTTTACCCCTAAAGCTGGAAATCCAAATTTCCCAAATATCAATAGATAGTTAAACACTGTATTGGTTACAAAGGATATAGCTGACACCTTCATAGGCACATTAGGCCTTCCTGTACTTCTCAAGGCTATACTATATGAAAATCCTATGGCAGTGATTATATAGGATAGAGATACTATTCTCAAGTATTCACTTCCTAATTTCACTACATTAGGTTCCTTGATAAATAATCTCATCAAGAATTCTGGAAAAAATAATCCTGCAATGGTAAATATTATTCCAGTAGCTGTGCTTAGAGTTATAGCAAGTCCTAAAACTCTTTTGATATTAGGTATATCTCTCCTTCCCCAATACTGAGATATAAATATGGCAGAACCACTGTTTATTCCAAAAGTAATCAACATATAAAAGAAGAAAACTTGATTAGCAAGGCCTACTGCTGCTATGCTAGTTCTTCCCAAATCACTTATCATCAGAGTGTCTACCATATTTAATGACGATGTTATTAAATTTTGCAGTGCTATAGGGATAGCTACTACTAACATTGACTTTAAAAACTTTTTATCTTTCCAAAATTTCATAGCCCACCTCCAAAAAAATCATATAAATTCAGGCAATTATAATATGATAACATAATAAAAGTCCTTTGTATAGTATGGACTTTTATTTAACAATTTCTATCTCTTTAATTTTATTCCATCCTTTATAAACTCTATCTTCCCTTCCACTACGGCAAGTTCTATATTTCCAATCTTCTTCCATAAAATTAATTAAAGCTTTTCTCTAGAATAGCCCTTACGGATTTTCTTCTTTGTATTTATAGACCTAATTTCCTCTGGATTTGCTTCTATTTCTGCCTTGTCAAATTAGCACATTTTTTGTGGAATTAATTATTTGGATACAGTGAATACTTTATGATATAATCTTTAATAGGACAAGTAGGATAAATATGTAGTATGCTGAGTGTGGTGTCTATTATGCTTATCTTGAGTAAAGGGGGAAATATGCGATGATTCCAGGATATATATTTAACATCTTTGGTTTTGTAGCTCTTATGCTATTTATAGCTTCATGTATTAAATATTTGAGAGGAAAATAACAATTTAGTGCGAGGAGGATATCCAAAATGAAAGATATTAGAAAAGTTGTAGGTATTATAATGGTATTATGCATTATAATTGGTGGGATGACAACTCAATCGTATGCAGATAATCTGTTAGATAACACGGTTCAATTTGACGAATTCATATCTAGAGTAAGATGTCTATATGAAAAGCACGGGATTGAGATAGAAGCTGTTGATTCTACAGATTTCACACCTATTTCGAGAGTTGAATTTGAAAAGTATCTTGAAACTATGGAAAATCATTTACAAAATACAGATTATTCCAACGTTGATGTGGTCAGCCATGTTAGAGAGATTGATCTATCTAAAGAAGACAACAATAAAATCTCACCAGCAGCTATAATGCCAGTATCTGAGGATTTTGGCGATATTATAACTGTATTAGGTAAATTCAAAACACCTTACTCTTTTGTTCCTGCAAGAGTGGATATCATCTTTTCAATAGATGCCACCTACGATGCCAATAGGAGAGAGTTTATCTCAATAGATGATAAAAGTTGGTACAAATCGGACTCTATTAACCTAGAAGGTCTGGATTGTAATGTAAAGGCCTCTATCAATAAAGATAGAAAATCCATTGGATGTAATGTTTCTGGAAAAGCATATTTTACTTATACTGATCCAGCGTTAAATTACACAATTAAAACAACAGAACCTTTCAGTGTGAGTTTTATATTTTTCATTAAATAGGTAGTGTAACCCCCCTCTTCTATTTATTTAGTAATAAAATGCTCTTCTCTAGCAGGATTAAAATAAGATTTAAGCTAGAAAAGAGTTTTTTTATGTTAATACGGCTGATTTGAACATCTATATAATATCGTATTAGGGTGCTAATATTTTATTTTCGACTTTCCCCCAATATAATTTTGCAATAACCTTTTATTTAACAATTCCTATCTCTTCAGTTTTATACCATCTTTGATAAACTCTATCTTCCCATCTTTTAATAGTCCACCTACTGCACGTTTAAATCCAGATTTACTCATGCTTAATTCTCTTCTGATTTGTTCTGGTGAACTCTTATCATTTAACTTTAGTATGCCCTTGTTTTCTTCCAGCTTTTCAAGTATTGTCTTTCCATCTGTATCCATCTGTATATAGGATCTATCCCTTAGGGTAAGATCTAGTTTTCCATCTTCTAATACCCTGCTTACTCTAACCTCCACCACTTCTCCCACTTCATATACTCCTAATAGTTCTTTCTTAGGTATAAGCCCTTCATACTTATCATCTACAGCTACAAAAGCTCCTATATCCCTATTTATACTATATATAGTCCCTTTAGTTATATCATTTTCACTATAAGGAGAATCTGTTTGAAGCATATCTCTTATCTTCATAGTAGCACATAGTCTATGGGATTTGTCAATATACATACCTACTAGATAATTCTTCCCCTTCTCCAGCGAACCTACAGTTTCAGCAAAGGGAAGAAATAAGTCTCTCTCCAAGCCCCAGTCCAAAAATACTCCTATCTTGGTGGTGTCAACTACCATTAGATGGGCTAATTGTCCTAGAGTAATCTTAGGTCTTCTTGTTGTAGATATAATCCTATCCTTAGAATCATTATATATAAATACTTCAATACTATCCCCTACCTTTGCTCCCTCTGGAATTTGAGCCTTGGGAAGCAATACATCCTCATCTTCTTCAACTTCCTCGTTTAAAAAAGCTCCTACTGATGTAAATCTTTTGATTATAAGTTTCTGTATTTCCCCTAATTCTATCATACTAATCTCTCCAGTCTATTTTAAAGTTTTAGTTTTGATAAAGCATCTGCTAAATCAGTATTCAAAGGTTCCTTATCATTTTTCTTCTGCTCTCTTAGATATCTTGATACCTCTTTTTTACTCAGCTTATTCTTCTCTTTTGCCTTTCTCTTGTTAAAGGAGGACATCTTCTCCCTATATCCACACACACATGTAAATATTCTTTCATCTCCATGTCCCCTTAATTCCAACCGTTTTTTACAATTTGGACACCTTGCATTGGTCTTTTGGCTAATATTTATTCTATGACCACATTCTCTATCTTGGCAGACATAGACCTTCCCCTTCTTAGTATTTACCTCCAACATATATTTCCCACATTCAGGACATTTTGTCCTTGTCAAATTATCGTGTTTAAACTCCTCTTCGCTATCTTTGATTTCTCTTATTATGGACTTAGAGTATTCTTTCATTTCACTTATAAATGACTTTCTATCTAATTTTCCCTTCTCAATTAGTCCAAGTTTCTTTTCCCATTGTGCAGTCATATCTGGAGATCGTAGATCCTCTGGAACTAGTTCCAATAGTTGTCTTCCCTTGCCAGTGGTGATTATATCTTTTCCTCTCTTTTCAATTAAAAAAGAATTGAATAGTTTTTCTATAATATCTGCCCTTGTAGCTACTGTTCCAATGCCACCTACCTCATCTAGTATTTTAGCTAATTCCCTATCCTTATTTTCCATATATCCCCTAGGGTTTTCCATTGCCAAAAGTAGAGTTCCTTCATTAAAATATGCTGGTGGTTTAGTCTTCCCATTTGTTAAATTCAAGGACTGTATTTTTAATATATCCCCTTTCTCTATTAATGGAAGAACTTGGTCCTTTATATCTTCTTCATCTCCATCTTCATCATATATGTTAGAATATATCTCTTTCCAGCCTTGGTTTATAATTCTCTTTCCCTTTGCTACAAATCTTTCTTCTCCTATAGCTGCTTCAATAGTTGTCTGTTCATATTCAAAGGGTGGATACAAAACTGATAAAAACCTTTTGACTACTAGATCATAGATCTTTCTTTCATTATTATTTAACTCCGATAGTCTAACTCTTTCTTCTGTGGGAATTATGGCATGATGATCTGTCACCTTTTTATTGTCTACAAAAGAACTATTCTTCTTTATTGGTTTATTCATTACACGAGATACAAAGCTTCTATATGGCTCTATATTTATGGCCTTAAGCCTATCCTTTAATGTATCCACCATATCTTCTGACAGATACTTTGAATCTGTTCTAGGATATGTTAGAACTTTATGCCTCTCATAGAGATTTTGCATTAGGGACAAAGTCTCCTTTGCAGAAAAATTGAATATCCTATTGGCATCTCTTTGAAGTTCTGTCAAATCATATAGTCCTGGAGAATATCTCTTCTTATGAGCTTTCTTTAATTCCATTACCTTTCCATCTTTGCCCTTCAAAGACATGAATATTCTATCCATATTGTCCTTATTAAAATTTCTAGTATTATTACTTTTATCCTTCCATATAAGTTCTAATTCTCTTGTCTTAGCCTTTATTCCATAATATTCCCTAGGTTTAAAGTTTTTAATCTCCTCTTCCCTCTGGGCTATTATTGCCAGTGTAGGAGTTTGGACTCTTCCACAGGATAGTTGTGCATTATATTTTACTGTAAGAGCCCTTGTAGCATTGATTCCAACTATCCAATCTGCTTCCGCCCTTCCCTGAGCTGATTCATAGAGATTATCATATTTCTTCCCATCCTTTAGATTTTTAAACCCATCTCTAATTGCCTTGTCTGTAACTGAAGATATCCATAGTCTCTGAATAGGCTTTTTTATATTTGCCTTTTCTATAATCCATCTAGCTACTAACTCTCCTTCACGCCCTGCATCTGTGGCTATTATTATATTATCCACATCTTTTCTTCTCATTTCCCTCTGGACAGTATAAAACTGCTTTGAGGTCTGCTTTATGACTACAAGTTCTTGTCTACTTGGTAAAATTGGTAAATCTTCTAATTTCCACTCCTTGTACTCTTTTTTATATACCTCTGGTTCAGCTAGGGTAACTAGATGCCCCAATGCCCAAGTTACTATATATCTATCTCCTTCTATATACCCATTTCCATTTTTATTACATTTTAACACCCTTGCAATATCTCTTCCTACAGAGGGCTTTTCTGCCAATACTAAAGATTTATTCATATAAACATCCTTCCTATATGCCTTATTGTCCACTTATTTTCTTTTTAAAGTATATAACTCTTCCTCCTAATCTTATCATAGATTGTATTATATCATAATCTGCCTCACTGCTGCTGTTATATTCTTCAAAGTTTTAATATTTTGGTCTAAGCCTATAGAAGTTCAAAAAAATATAAAGAACCCTTGTATTTAGGGCCCAGTTTAAAAATCTTCTGCATAATATGAACTTCTAACTAGAGGAGCAGATGCCACTCGTTTGAATCCCATGGATAGTGCTATTTCCTTATATTCATCAAACTGTTCTGGGGTGACATATTCTACTACTGGAATATGTGCAGCACTAGGTTGCAAATATTGGCCTATTGTCAACATATCGCAATTAATTTCTCGTAATCTCTTGAATACATTTAAAACCTGTTCTTTAGTCTCTCCTAATCCTAACATAATCCCTGATTTAGTTCTCATATTTGGTTTTGTCTTCTTTACATAATCAAGTAATCCTATTGATCTTTCAAATCTTGCCATTGGTCTGACTTTAGGATATAGTTCTGGTACTGTTTCCACATTGTGATTTAAAATATTTGGTTGGGAATCTATTATAATATCTATTAACTCTTCATCTCCCTGCATATCTGGAATAAGCAACTCTATTGTTACCTTAGGATTTGTCTTTCTTATCTCTTCTACAACCCTTGCAAACTGATTGGCCCCTTGATCTTCTAAATCATCTCTAGTAACTGATGTAATAACAGCATGTTTAAGTCCAAGTTTAGATATAGCTTTAGCTACATTTTCTGGTTCTTTTAAATCTACCTTATCTGGTTTTTTTCTAGTTACATTACAAAAAGTACAATTCCGTGTACAATTTCTCCCTAATATCATAAATGTAGCAGTTCCTCGTGTATAACATTCCATCCTATTTGGGCAATTTGCCTCATCACAAACTGTATGTAAAGATAGATCTGATACCAAAGAATTTACCTTATTCGATTTAGTGCCACCTTGTATCTTTACTCTAATCCATTCTGGTTTTCTTAAAGCCATTAATCTTCCCTCCTATTTTACTTTATATCCATCAATCCAGAAATAAACTCATCTACTGTTATTCCATGGATATAATCATCTATATCAATTTTATTTAAAACAGGCTCTATCACCTTTTTATCACACTTTAGCCCTACTAATACTTTCTCTAAATCTCTTATATTCTTCTCTCCAAAGAAATCTCCATAAATAGAGATATCTTCTATCTCTCCATTCTCAACCTTTAGATAGTATTCTATTACTCCACATGGATATTTTACAGAGTTTTTATATTTATAATCAGGATTTCTACCATAATTCCATTCCCATGTGGCAAATCTACTTTTAGCTATATCATTGATTGCCACTATATCCTTCTCATTAAATTCATATACATTATCTATACCATAGGTTTTCATTATATACTCTTGCAGATAATCTTTAAATTCAAATAGACTCATCTTTTCTTTCATATGATAGGAGATATTAGTCACCCTTGAACTTATGGATTTCACAGATTTATCTACAAATTTTATTGTTCTACTCCTTAGTGCCGAGGATAGTTTGGACATATCACAATCATATAAGAGAGTCCCGTGATGAAGGACTCTATGTTTTCCAAAATATTGGGCATTTCCAGAAATCTTTTTACCATCTACTACTATATCATTTCTTCCTGTAAACACAGCATCTACCCCTAGGGATTTCAGTGCATTTACTACAGGTGATGCAAATTTCTCAAAGCCATTTTTAATTTTAGCTCCTATATAATCTCTAGAAGTTATAAAGGTAAAATTTATATTTCCTAAATCATTATATACTGCTCCCCCACCTGAAAGCCTTCTGACTACTATCATATTATTTTCTTTTATGTATTCCTGATTTATTTCTGATACAATATTTTGATTTTTACCAATCAATATAGACTGTCTATTTCTCCATAACATAAATACTTCTTCATCAAAATTATTCATTAGATATTCTTCTGCTGCATGATTAAAAAAAGGATCATCATTATCATTTATTACATATATCATATTAATATGCCTCCTAATAGAACAATCTTTCCTATTCCATTATATATAATAACTCCTACATCTTCAATATAATAGAAGAAAAAATTGTTACTTTTATAACAATTTTTTCATATTATACTCCTATTAAACTTAAATATATATACCTCCACCTGGTCCTAAAGGCAAATCAAATACTACAAACACTATCAATAATAGTATCCAAGCAATAGCAAAGAATATAGAATACGGAATCATATTGGAGATTATAGTTCCAATACCTGCCTCTTCATCATATCTCTTCACAAAACCCAATAATATTGGGAAATAAGAAAATAGTGGAGACAATGGATTAGTTATGGAATCTCCTATTCTATAACAAGCCTGAGTTAAGGCTGGGCTATAGCCTAATAGCATAAACATTGGAACAAATACTGGTGCCATTATACCCCATTTTGCACCTGCACTTCCCATAAATATATTTACTATACATGTCACAATGATAAAGGAAATCAAGGCACCTATCCCAGTAAAACCAATGTCTTGCAAAAATTCTGCTCCCTTTATGGATATAAGAGCTCCTATATTACTCTTAGAGAATAGTGTCAGAAACTGTGATGCTCCAAAGGCTAAAACTATATATCCACCCATCTCACCTACGGATTCTCCCATCATCCTTATTGCATCCCTATCATTTTTTATATTTCCCACTGTGACTCCATAGATTATACCAGGTATTAAAAATAAAATCGTAACTATGGGAACTATTCCAGTCATCAAAGGTGCTTTATTAGTAAATATAGAGTTAGTCTCTGGATCCTTCATAAAAGCTCCATTACCAGTACTTAAAGCTACTATGATAATAATCAGTCCCATAGCCCATAGTCCAGACCTCTTTAATGCCTTTTTCTCTATAGCACTTAATTCACTATTTATCCCATTATCTTCTATCTTTCCCTTGTACTCCCCTAGTCTAGGCTCTATTATCTTGTTGTTCACCATAATGGCTACAGGCAGTATTAAAAATGTAGAAACTATCATAAAATAATAATTCATAGCAGCTGTAGATGTGTAGTTGGGGTCTAACATCTGAGCAGCTGGTATAGTAAAGCTTGCTGCAATTACATCCCCCATCTGGACCATTAAAGAAGCAGCAAATCCTCCTGCAACTGATGCAAAAGCTGTATATAATCCTGCAAGGGGATGGCGTCCCAATCCTAAATACACTGCTGCTGCCAGTGGTGGTAATACTACAAAACCAGCATCTCCTACAGCTACAGCATTTATTCCTAAAAAGATGATTATAGCAGTGACCAGATTATCTGGTGCCTTCATTACACTTTCCTTTATAGTAGCAGTCATAAGCCCTGTCTTATCTGCAAGTCCAGCCCCCATCATGACTATAAGTACAAGTCCTAATGGTGGAAAACCCTGAAAATTACCTGTTATACTTCCTACTATCATCTGCAAGGATTCTTTAGTCAATAGATTGATAGCTTCTATCCTCTCCCCAGTTCCAGGATGAATTGCAAATGTACCTCTTTGAGACAATATAAAAGAAACAAACAATAAAATAATACATAATACTAAAAACATACTCACTGGATCCCATAGCCTATTACCTATGTTCTCAATCCCATCCAGTATACTCTGTCCAACTCCCTTTTTTCTCTTCTTTCCTTCCATCATATCACCTCTTATATAATTTAAAATAAAAAAAGCTCCCATCCTCTAGCCATAACTAGAGGACGAGAGCATTGCTCACGTGTTCCCACCTCTTTTTTCTGATATCTCACGATATCAAACTCATCAAGTACAATCATACTCTAGCACTATAACGGGTGCGAGAACCCGAATCAAACTACTTCCTTACGGTTTCATCTACCTGCTCCAAGATGTGTTCAATATATATTATTTATGCACTTTCACCTAATATGCACTCTCTAAAAAATAATACTATATCTACTCTTTCTCTTCATCACATTGATATGATAAATCATTTCATATACATTAACATATATTTAAAGTATTGTAAAGAGTTTTTTAATATAATTTTCCTATTTCCCTTTCAACTGCTTCTACTAGCTTGTTTTCCACTACTAGCTCTTCACATCTGTCTATATCTCTATGCATAACTCTATCTTCTCTAAGTCTTGGTATCTCATTTCTGATTATATCATATGCAGCCTGAGTTCCCTTTCCAAGGCCTCTATTTCCTCTTAAATCAATTGCCTGACATGCTGCCAGTAGTTCCATAGCTACTACCTTTCTAGCATTTTTAAGTATCACATATGCCTTTCTAGCTGCTATTGTTCCCATGGATACATGGTCCTCTTGATTGGCTGATGATGGTATGGAATCTACACTGGCAGGATGTGCCAATACCTTGTTCTCTGATACTAGAGCTGCTGCTGCATATTGAACTATCATAAACCCTGAGTGAAGTCCTCCATTTTCAGTTAAAAATGCTGGTAATCCCTCACTTAAAGCTGGATTTACTAGTCTTTCCAATCTTCTCTCTGAAATATTTGCCAGTTCTGAAATACCTATTCCTAAAAAGTCAAATGGAAGTGCCATAGGTTGCCCATGGAAATTTCCTCCAGATATTACTTTTCCCTCATCTATGAATATAAGTGGATTATCTGTTACAGCATTCATTTCAATTTCAACTTTTTCCTTCACATAATTCAAGGTATCTTTACTTGCACCATGTATCTGTGGCACACATCTCAATGAATAGGCATCTTGAACCCTTAATTCTCCCTGTCTTGTAGTGTTTTTACTGTCTTCTACAATTGTAAGTAAATTCTTTCCAGTGTCTATTTGTCCTCTATGAGGCCTTATCATACTTACATCTTCATCATATGCATCTGTAATCCCATTTAAAGCCTCTAGAGTTAAAGCAGCAGCTATATCTGCTGTCTTGCTTAGATTTATAGCATCATAAAGTGCATGAGCTCCTACAGATGTCATGACCTGTGTACCATTTATTAGAGCCAATCCTTCCTTTGAAGTCAACTCTACTATGGATATACCTGCCTTATCCATAGCTTCCCTACCTGACATCCTCTCTCCCTTGTACCAAGCTTCCCCCTCGCCAATCATTACTAAAACCATATGGGCTAATGGTGCTAAATCTCCACTTGCTCCTAGAGAACCTTTCTCTGGAATAACTGGAACTACATCCTTGTTTACCATCTCTATTAGAGTATTCAGTGTAGACAATCTTATACCAGAATGTCCCTTTGCCAATGCATTGGCTCTAAGTACCATGACACCTCTTGCCAAATCTCTATCTAAGGGTCTGCCTACTCCACAGGAATGGCTTATGATGAGATTTCTCTGTAGTTCTTTTGTCTCCTCTTCTTTAATAACCACATCACTAAACTTCCCAAATCCTGTAGTTATTCCATATGATGTCTTACCATCCTTTACTAGTTTATCTACAAACTCCCTAGCCTTATTTACCTTGTCAACTGCACTCTCATCTAACTCTATCTTTACATTTTCCCTTGTTATCCTTATAAAATCTTCTAAATTTAAACTATTTCCATCAATTCTGATTATTTCCATGATGTAACCTCCCATATATTTTTATGTTTTAACCTATTGTTCTACCCTATATAGGATACCTTTTAATTACAATAATAATGCAGCTATAGTGCCAAATATCAATAATGAGATATTATAATGTATAAATGTAGGTACACAGGTATCCCAAATATGATCATGTTGTCCATCCACATTTAATCCTGATGTAGGTCCAAGTGTACTATCTGATGCTGGTGAACCTGCATCTCCTAAAGCACCTGCTGTTCCCAACAAGGCTATAGTTGCCGCTGGTGAAAATCCTAATTCCAAAGATAGTGGAACAAATATAGTTGCCAATATTGGGATAGTACCAAAGGAAGTACCTATACCCATGGTTATTACAAGGCCTATGGCAAGCATAACAATAGCTGCTATTAGCTTGCTCCCTCTCATCAATGTAACACTAGCCTCTACCAATGTCTCTACTCCACCTGTCTCTCTTATAACTGCACCATATCCAGCTGCTACTAACATTACAAAGGCTATGAATCCCATGATATTTATACCTTCATTCATAATCTCATCCATCTCACGCCATTTAAAGGAGCCCATGGCTAACATTATAATCAAGGCTGTTATAGCACCTATAGGAAGAGACTCTGTTCGTATTTGAATTATAAATGCAACTGCTGCCCCTATCAATGCTCCCCAATGTTCCCTTTTCATAGTAAGATCTTCATCTACAGCATCATCTTCAATTATTTCTATTTCCTTATACTCTCTTGGTTTTCTATATGTTATAAATACAGCTATAAACAAACCTATAATCATTCCTATACCTGGCAACAACATAGACTTCCATACATCTAAAATTTCAAAATTCAATCCATTATCAATTGCAGCTGATGCTATTGTCCTATGAAATATAAATCCAAATCCTACTGGCAACATAACATATGGAGCCTTAAGCCCAAATGTCAAACCACATGCCACGCCTCTTCTGTCAATCTTTAATCTATTAAATATTGGAATTAGTGGTGGTATCAATATTGGAACAAAGGCTATATGAACTGGAATAAGATTTTGTGATAGACAAGCAACTCCTGTAATCAACATCACCAATATAAACCTTCTATCATCTACTATCCTACCTATTTTCTTTGCCAATATCTCTGCGGCTCCAGTCTTTCCTATTGCTGCTGCTAAAGCACCTAGTAGTACATAGGATAATGCTGTTTCAGCATTCCCATGCATTCCACCTATTAATAAACTCATAGACTCCTTTAGTGGAATACCAGCTATCACCCCTCCAACTAAAGCTGATACAATAAGTGCTAACAATACATTTAACTTGATAAGACATAATGCAATCATTACAATTACTGAAATCAATACTGGATTCGTTAACATAAAAGCACCCCTTATTTTTTATATTTTTAAAACCCGATGTCAGTCCTAATATACAATTGCTAGATGATAAAATTCACCTCCTAATTAATCTGCCTTATATTTGTATAGTTGTCTGGTATAAATATATTCTATATATGGAAAATATAGTCTATTATCACTATAACAAAGTAAAGGGAATAAAAAAGCACAGATACATCTGTGCTTTTTCCTTTAATTTGTTTATTAAATTATTATTTTTTATTTTCAGAATCTCTACTATATTATTTTTCATAGTATATCTCCCAATTATAGAATAATCTATCTAGGTCTATGATAACAATTTTTTCATATCCTGTCAATATTTTCTCACTATTTAAATTATTGATTTTCAAAAAGTAAAAAGAGGCAAGTTTTACTTACCTCTTTTTGTCCTATATTACTCTAGTTTCCCCTTTGTATATCTGTCCTGTAGAGCTATCTGCTGTTATTATATCTCCGTCTTTCATTATAGTAGTAGCATCCTTAGCCCCAACTATAGTTGGTATCCCAAGATTGAGTCCTACTATAGCACCATGGGAAGTTAGTCCTGCATGTTCTGTCACTATAGCTGATGCTCTTTCCATAAATCCTATTATCTCTTTATCTGTATTAGTACATACTAATATGTCACCATCATTAAATTTAGGCAACAATTCAGCTTCAGTATTGCCTATGCATACCTTTCCAGAAACAGATGTTTCTCCTATACCTGTCCCTTTTACAAGGAGCTTTCCTATTATATGAACCTTGATTAGATTAGTAGATCCTGATAGTCCAGCTGGTATTCCTGCTGTTATGATTACTAGATCACCTTTTTGGGCATATCCAGCCTTGATTGTGGATTCTACTGAGTTGAATATTACCTCATCAGTAGTCTCACTCTCAGGAGCTAGTACTGGATATACTCCCCATTCTAATGCTAGTCTTCTCATTATCCTCTCAGTAGTAGTCACAGCTATAATAGGTGCCTTTGGTCTAAACTTGGATATTGCCTTTGATGTATATCCTGAAGATGTAGCTGTTATAATGGCAGCAGCCTCTAGATCTTGTGCTGTATAACATGTTGCCCTTCCTATGGCATTTGTAGTACTTATCTCTGAACGATTTGATTTTTCTCTTAATAACTCTGCATAATTTAGAGACTCCTCTGTCTTAATAGCTATATTATACATAGTCCTTACAGATTCTACTGGATATTTTCCTGCAGCAGTTTCTCCAGATAGCATAATTGCACTAGTTCCATCTAATATGGCATTAGCCACATCTGTAACCTCTGCCCTAGTTGGCCTTGGGTTTCTCATCATAGAGTCTAACATCTGAGTTGCAGTAATAACTGGCTTACCTGCAATATTACATTTCTTTATTAAATCTTTTTGTACAATAGGCATAATCTCAGTTTCAATTTCAACACCTAAATCTCCCCTAGCAACCATGATTCCATCAGATGCATCCAATATTTCTTCAATATTGTCTACTCCCTGCTGATTTTCTATCTTTGAGATTATCCTTATATGATGTCCATCATTATCTTCTAATATCTTTCTTATTTCGTTTACATCATCAGCTTTTCTAATAAAAGATGCTGCAATAAAGTCTATATCCTGTTCTATTCCAAACAAAATATCATCTATATCTTTCTGAGTAATAGCTGGTAGATTTATCTCCACATTTGGAACATTTACACCTTTGTGATCCTTAAGAGTTCCGGCATTTAGTGCAATACATTTGATATCTGTATTGTCTACGATCTCCAATACCCTAAGCTCTACAAGCCCATCATCTATAAGTATGATATTTCCCTGTTTTACATCATTAGGTAATCCACTATAGGATACATTTACTATGGATTTATCCCCTAATATATCCCTTGAAGTTATAGTAAATATATCTCCCTCTTCCAATTCAATGGTTCCTTCTTTAAAATTTCCTAATCTAATTTCCGGTCCCTTAGTATCTAACATCAAGGCTATAGGCAATCCTAAATTGCTTCTTACCTTCTTTATAGTATCTATTCTCTTTCTATGTTCTTCATGACTACCATGTGAAAAATTTAATCGACATACATTTAATCCATTTTTAAATAGCTTTTCCAATATTTCTTCAGACTCTGAAGCTGGTCCTATAGTAGCTACAATCTTTGTCTTTTTCATATAGTTCCCTCCTAAATTGATAATAAATTTGTAGTTTCATACATCTTTACATCGAATTCTTTTTTTGTATTTAAGGCTTCCTCTATATCTAAGGCTATTATATTATTGCACTTTGTCCCCAAGCTCTTGCCGCCTTCTTCATTTAATAATAGCTCTACTGCTGTTCTTCCCATTTCACTAGCTAATACTCTATCAAAGGTTGTAGGTGTCCCACCTCTCTGAATATGTCCCAGTATAGTTACTCTAGTATCTATACCTGTCTTTTCTCCTAAGTCCTTAGCTACATCATAAGCATTTCCTACTCCTTCAGCTAATACTATTATATGATGTAATTTCCCTCTATTTCTCCCATTTATAGCTTTTTTAGCAACTTCATCCATATTAAATTCCACTTCTGGAACGATAATACTTTCAGCTCCTCCTGCAAGACCTGAATATAGGGCTATATCTCCACAGTGTCTGCCCATTACTTCTATTATATTGGCTCGCCCATGAGAAGTAGAAGTATCCCTTATCTTACTTATTGCATCTACTACAGTCTCTACTGCTGTAAAAAATCCTATAGTATAATCTGTATATCCCATATCATTATCAATAGTACATGGAATACCTATGGTTGGAATTCCAGCATCATATAGCTTTTTAGCTCCCCTTAGGGTTCCATCTCCCCCAAGTACCACAAGCCCATCTATTCCAAATATATTTAGCACATCTATGGCTTTTTTGAATCCCTTTTCAGTCTGAAATTCTTCAGATCTACTGCTTCTTAGCATAGTTCCCCCTCTATGAATTATATCTGCTACTGATGAGAGGTTCATCTCTTGAATATCTCCATTTATAAGTCCACTATATCCCTGCTTTATTCCCAATATTTTAATATCATTATAAATTCCCGTCCTGACTACTGCCCTAATGGCAGCATTCATACCTGGAGCATCTCCTCCACTAGTCAATATTCCTATAGTTTTCATCTGCCTGTATTCCTCCTTAAACTCTAAATTATAGTATTCCCAGTTCCATGATGAGGGTCTGGACTTCCTCGGCCTCAAAGTTTGGGGCTAGAATTTCATATAGTTCCTCCCCTCCCTCACTTGAAAAATATTTTATCTTTACAATAAAGCCTTCTTTCCTCAATACTTCCTCTATCTTAGTAGCATTTTCATAGCCTGAGGCAATATAGATAGTTGTCCACATTTGCCCTCCTCCTCATGAGTTATTTTTACATTATAGCATATATACTTAAATAATACATCCTCTTCTATAATATCTTGATAAAGTTTTTTCCCAATAATTCTTCCAGCTCATATATTACTTCCCCATCCTCTATACTTACCCATAGAGATTTATCGGCTACAAAACTTCTATTTTTAGCTTCAAGATAGAGATATACAGGCATATCACCTGGATACTTCTTTAGAATAGAGGTTATATGATTTAGTATAGTATTAGATCTATCTTTCCCAACTTTTACATGAATACTCCCCATCTTATATCTATTCAATGGCATTATATTCTCACAGATTATCTTAGGTTCCTCTACCTCTGATATACTCAATCTTCCTTCTAAGACCACAAGGGAATCTTCCTTTAATAAATCACTACATCTTCTATATACATTTGGAAAAACTATACACTCTATAGCTCCATATATATCTTCTAGTGTCAAAAATGCCATCATATGGTTATTTTTAGTTATCTTATCTTTCTTTTCTACTATGATGCCTCCTATTTTGACCCTCTGACCATCTCTTACTCCCTGTACATTAGTACTATCTTCACCTATTTCTGAAAATATCTCTGAAGTATTTATATTAGAAACTATAGATAATTCCCTTCTATATGGCTCCAAAGGATGTCCAGATACATATATACCCAATATTTCCTTTTCCATGGACAATAATTTTTTCTGTGGAAATTCTTTAAGTGGAGGTAAATTATCTTCATTATTCATATCATCTATATTGTCAAATATTGAAAATTGTCCCTGTATATTTCTCTTTCTATCTGCATGTATTCCATCTATGACCTTTTCATATATAGCCAAGAGCTGTGCCCTATTGGCATCCAAGCTATCCATAGCTCCACTTTTTATCAAACTCTCTACGGCTCTTTTGTTCATAGACGTAGGATCTATACCCTCTATTCTCTCTATGAAATCTGTAAAGCTTAAAAATTTTCCATTCTCTCTTGCCCTTACCAAAGCTGTTATGAAGTTTTCTCCCACATTTTTTACTGCAGTAAGTCCAAATCTTATCTTCCCTTGGGATACAGTAAACTTATGATAGGATTCATTTATATCTGGGGGCAATATATCTATTCCTAGCCTCTTACATTCTTGTATATACATGGATACCGTATTGGTATTTCCCATAATGGAGGATATCTGTGCAGCCATAAATTCCACTGGATAATAGTATTTTAACCATGCTGTCCTATATGCAATCACCGCATAAGCTGCTGAATGAGATTTATTAAAAGCATAATTAGCAAAATCTATCATCAGATCATATATCTTATTTGCAGATTTTTCATCTACACCATTTCTTATGGCCCCTTTAGTTATGACATTCCCCTTCTCATCTAATTGACCATATATAAAGTTTTTTCTCTCTTCTTCCATTACATCCATTTTTTTCTTGCTCATAGCACGACGGACTAAATCTGCCTGCCCCATAGAATATCCACCAATATCCCTTACTATTTGCATAACTTGTTCCTGATATACTATACAACCATATGTTACATCTAGTATATTTTCAAGCTTTGGATGTATATATTTTATCTTACTCGGATCGTGTTTGCACTCTACAAATGTTGGGATTTGATTCATAGGACCTGGCCTAAAGAGAGAATTGGCTGCTATCAAATCTTCAAATACATTTGGCTTTAGTTCCTTTAAAAAAGCTCGCATACCTGGACTTTCAAATTGAAATATTCCCAATGTCTCAGCTTTTGCAAACATCTGAAAAACCTTAGGGTCGTCATAAGTAAAATTATCAAAGTCAATCTTAACTCCATGATCTTTTTCTATTAAGTTTACTGCATCTCTGATTACTGTAAGAGTCCTAAGACCTAAAAAATCCATTTTTAAAAGTCCTAACTCTTCCAGCTCTGTCATATTAAATTGAGTTGCAATAGAATCTCCATTTCTCAATAGAGGCACATAGCTAGTAATTGTGTCCTTTGATATGACTACTCCAGCTGCATGAGTAGATGTATGTCTAGGCAAACCTTCCACTGCCATTGCATAGTCTATAAGTCTCTTTACACTATTATTGCCCTCATATTCTTTCATAAGTGTACTATTTACCTCTAAAGCCTTTCCTATGGTCATCCCTAACTCTGTAGGAATCTGCTTAGCTATATAGTCTACCTCTCCATAGGGCATATCTATTGCTCTTCCCACATCTCTAATAGCTCCCCTTGCTGCCATAGTACCAAAGGTAACTATCTGTGCAACCCTATCAGCTCCATACTTATCTACTACATACTGAATTACCTCTTCCCTTCTCTCATAACAAAAATCTATATCTATATCTGGCATTGTAACTCTATCTGGATTTAAAAAACGTTCAAATATAAGTCCATACTTCAAAGGATCTATATCTATAATCCCCAGTCCATAGGAGACTATACTTCCTGCTGCAGAACCTCTACCTGGTCCTACCATAATCCCATTATCCTTAGCAAATTTGATAAAGTCCCATACTATGAGAAAATAGTCTGTATATCCCATCTCTATTATAGTATTTATCTCATATTCAAATCTCTCCATTATTGCTTTATCAAGTTCTCCATATCTTTCTTTCAACCCATTTAGAGTTAACTCTTTTAGATAAGATTCATTAGTATAGCCCTGAGGAATCTCGTATTTGGGAAGATGTAATGTATCAAAGTCCAATTCTACATTACATCTTTCTCCTATCCAGACTGTATTTTCTATAGCCTTATTCTGGTCTTTAAATATTTCTCTCATCTCTTCAGGAGATTTTAAGTAGAACTGATCTGTAGGAAACTTCATCCTGTTTTCCTCTTGAATAGTCTTTCCTGTTTGAATACACAATAATATATCGTGAACTATGGCATCGTCTTTATTTAAATAGTGAACATCATTTGTGGCTACTAGGGGAATATCTGTCTCTTTACTTATTTGTATCAATCTATTATTTACTTCTATCTCTTCCTTTATCCCCTGATTCTGCAACTCTAAAAAGAAACTATCTTCTCCAAATATATCTCTATATTCTAAAGCAATTCTCTTAGCCTTCTCATAATTATTGTCTAAAAGATACTGTTGTACTTCTCCACCAAGACATGCAGAAAGAGCTATTATACCACTACTATACTTTCTCAATATGTCCTTATCTACTCTAGGCTTATAGTAGAATCCATTGACATAGCCTTCTGATACTATCTTCATAAGATTTTGATAACCCTCATTATTCTCAGCCAACAAGACTAGATGATATTGGTTTTTATCTTTAGGTTCTCTTTCAGTGTATTTATTTATAGCCATATATACCTCAGAGCCTAAAATAGGTTTAATACCCTGTTTTTTTGCCTCCTTATAGAATTGAATCACTCCAAACATGGAACCATGATCTGTAATGGCAATTGAGTCCATGCCTAATTCCTTAGTTCTTCTTACCAATTCCTCAATTCTAGTAGAGCCATCAAGGAGACTATATTCTGTATGCACATGTAAATGAACAAATCCATTATTACTACCCATAATGATATCCTTTCTATGCTATTGCTTTATAACTTCATCTTTTCCATTTCTTACAAAAATAAAGGCTACCATGAGCCTTTACTTTTATTGATGAATTCTCATTATATTATCTACTAGAGATAGGTCTATAGTTCTAAAATCGTCTAATACTCTCTCTGTCCAATTTGGTGTAGGTCTATTCTTTAAAAATTTTCTAGCTGTATATATGCTCTCTTCTATTATGTTCAGACTATCCATATCTAATTCCCCTATTTCTTTCGAAATCATTATAGTCTTATAAGGTGTTTCATTAGGCTTTATACTACCAGATAGGGGGTGGGTAAGCAGAATATGTCCCTTATGAATCTTGTCCCTAACCAACTCTAGAATACCCATATAGTCAATATCTTCATCATACAATACTTCCATATGCTCCTTATATTTATCCCATATATATCTATTGTTCGTTATAAGTATACCAGTCATTATATGTTTTCCAGTCCTGTATCTATGAGTTTTTCTAAAGCTTTTACAGCTTCTTTTTCATCTCTACCCTTGGCTATTATAGAAATCTCTTCCCCGTGAAAAGCACCTAAAGACATAATCCCTATTATACTCTTTCCATTTACCTTATTACCTTGAAATTCGATCTCAATCTCACTTTCAAACTTATTTGCCTCTTGGACAAATATAGCTGCTGGCCTTGCATGTAATCCCTCTGGATTTCTTAAAATCAAACTTTTCTTTTCCATTATTCCTTACCTCCTAACTCTTCAGCTAATTCTTCTATTTTTCTAAATCTATGATTTACCCCAGATTTTCCTACTGGAGGATCAAGCATCATACCTATTTCCTTCAGTGTTGCATCTCTATTATTTAAACGTATCTCTGCTACCTCTCTTAAATTTGGAGGAAGCTTATGAAGTCCCATATGCCTTTGTATGGTCTCTATATGTCCTACTTGTCTCATAGATGCATTTATAGTTTTACTTAGATTTGCAGTCTCACAGTTCACTATTCTATTTATATTATTTCTTACATCCTTCAGAACTCTTATATT
The DNA here is from genome assembly GCA_902386935.1 of Varibaculum timonense. GTDB lineage: Bacteria > Bacillota > Clostridia > Tissierellales > Tissierellaceae > CABMKH01. Next base: position 1,106,566 of record CABMKH010000005.1, on the reverse strand, counting down.
CTCAAGTTTTAAAAGAGCCTGATGTGCTCCCATGATATTCAATATATCTGCAATCTGCTCACCTTCTTTGAGATATACAATAAAATTATCCTTCCTACTGACTATCTTGGAGTTAAGACCGAAGGAATTTATTATATTAGAAAGATCTTCACTGTGTTCTTCATTATTAGTTACAAATTCTAGATGATAGGTCTTTTCTGGATTGCTCATAGATCCTCCACCTAAGAATGAACCCCTAATATATGCTCTCTTACAACATCTATCCTCTATAAACCTTTCCTGGATTTTATAGCTAGGATTTAGTATACCTCCATCTTCCCTATCTATAAAACCTATGTCCATTAAAACCTTCTTAGATATATTACTATTATTTACTATGATGAGATAATTATTATTCTTCTTTAATTGTCGGTTTCGTCTTACTATTACCTTTATATCTTCATCATACATCTCCTTTAATATTGTAAAGATTCTTCTGGCAATAGCCGCATTTTCTGTTACCAAACTTAAATTTAAACTCCCCATCCTCTTTATTTGAATAGTACCACACATTCTAATTATAGCAGCTATTTCTGCTAATTTGCAACAGGGTTCTATTACTGGAATTCTAGAAAGTTCATTTTTTACTGATGAAGAAAATGACATTTAATCACCTCTAATTATTTCCATCTATTATATCTAAAACTCTATAGATTATTTTCTTTTCATCTTCATATCTGACAATAGACTTAGCCTTATCCATATGGACAAATTTAGCATCTATAAATCCTTCCCTTTTCTGTGGAACACAGTGCATATTATTAGTCGTCATAAGGTACCAGTGAACGGTTTTAAAAACGATTTCATCTTCTTTTAGACTGTTATATTTGTAATGTACCTTATCTATATATGTTATGATTTCTCCCCTAATACCAGACTCTTCAAAGACCTCTCTTAGAGCTGCATCTTGAAGTTCTTCTCCTTCTTCTACTCTTCCCTTTGGCAAAACCCAATCACCATTATACTTTCTTAGCAATAAAATTGCATTGCCAAATATCACTACACCTCCTGAACTTATCTCTGTTAACATCTTACCAACTCCTGATACATTCATTTAAAGCTTGTATTCAAAACATTATACTAATTATACTATATATTTACAATTATTTCTAAGGCTTTTTCTAAATATAATAGTATGTCTAGGACATAATATATAAGAGGTGATGTCATGATCAACGAAAAATTTTTGATAAATCTCCAAGGAAAAAACTATGTTACCTATGAGGGGCTTTTGGATCTAGCCCATCAAAAAGGTTTAAAATCCATAGTAGTAGATATACTTCAGATTCCAAATAGAGAAAACAATATGCTAGCCATATGTAGGGCCGTTGTAAGCACAGAGAAGGATAATTTTATAGATATTGGAGATGCAAGTCCTCAATCTGTCAACTCAGCTCTAATTCCCCATATTATTCGCATGGCCTCTACAAGGGCAAAAGCTAGGGCCCTGAGAGATCTTACCAATATTGGCATAACTGCCATAGAGGAGTTGTCCTTTGAAGAAGAAATGATAGAAGAAGATACTTCATACCAAGTAGAGCCACCTACTAGACGACAACTAGAGACCTTAAAAAAACTAGCAGAAGAAGCTAATCAGCACCTAGACTACGAATCCTTGACCAAGAAATCTGCTGGGAATCTTATAGCTAAACTAATTGAAGATAGAAAGGGAAGATAGTCTAATTTATTTCTTCCCTACAGATATCCATCAATAACTGACTTAACTTTATATTATCATGGCGGATATAGTTTTTCTTTATATCTATAAGATTTTCCTCTATTGTGTCTATCCCTATATTCCTTAAAGTATTTCTATGTTCATCTTTTAATAGAACCGGTGTGGAACCATCGGTTATATATTTATTTAGAATTCCCTCAGGTATTTCCTCTATATTGCCTATTACATAATCTAAAAGATCTGGTCTGCTATGTCTAAGTATTGCCTCTACATGGTCTAATAGATCATATCCATCTGTCTCTCCTGGCTGAGTCATTACATTGCAGATATATACCTTAGGAGCCTTTGATCTATATATCTTATCTACTATATCATTTATCAATAGATTTGGAATAACTGATGTGTAAAGACTTCCTGGCCCTAGTACTATGAGATCAGCTTCTTCGATTGCTTCTATGGACTCTCTTAGAGGATTAGATATCTTTGGGTCTATAAAGACCCTCTTTATACTGCTCTTTCGATTCTGAGCTATGACAGGAATATTAGACTCACCTTCTACAATTTTCCCATCCTCTAATTCAGCAAATAGTCTTACCTTTTCCAAAGTCATAGGATAGACTCTACCAGTTATAGCTAATACATTACTAGTCTCCTTTATTGCCATTTCAAAACTGCCATATATACCATTCATAGCAGCTATAAATAGATTTCCAAAGCTCTGCCCCTTGAGCATACCATTATCAAATCTATATTGAAACAATCTTTCCATGGTAGGTTCTGTATTTGCAAGAGCCAACATACATGCCCTAATATCTCCAGGAGGCAACATTCCCAAATCCTCCCTAAGTACTCCAGATCCTCCTCCATCATCAGCAACAGTGACTATGGCTGTAATATTCTTAGTATATCCCTTTAACCCTCCAAGTAGTACAGATAATCCTGTACCACCACCTATAACCACTACCCTCGGACCATCTAATAATATATCTCTCATATTCTATAATACTCCCCTTAGCTATCTTAAATCCCTATGACCTATTATTGTTCTATGGCCGTTAGATTTAAGAATAGTCCCTATTTTATTGGCTATTGCCACAGATCTATGAAATCCTCCTGTACATCCTATCCCTACAACCAATTGTGTTTTCCCTTCGTCTATATAAAAGGGAATTAAAAATTCCAACATTTCAACTACCTTTGATACAAATATATTAGTCTGAGGCCATTTAAATACATAATCTTTTACCTCATCATATTGGCCTGATACTTCTTTTAACTCTGGTATATAGTAGGGATTTGGCAAAAACCTTACATCAAAGATCAAATCACCATCCATCAGCATCCCATTTTTAAACCCAAAGGAAGTTATTAGTATGGAAATCTTTCTATTCTCTCCACCTTCTAAGAAGATATTATATAGTTCTTCCTTCAGCATTCCTATGGTCAATTTAGATGTATCTATTATATAATATGCTCTATCCTTTATTTCTTCCAATAATTTTCGTTCTTCTATTATCCCATCAATGATACTTCCCTCTGGCTTAAGTGGATGAGGTCTTCGCAACTCCTTATATCTCTTGATGAGAGTGTTATTTGATGCATCTAAGAATAGTATCCTATATCCTATACCCTTATCAGTCAAATCTCCTAGGGATTTAAATAGGCTATGAAAGAATTCTCCTCCCCTAATATCCACTACTACTGCAACCTTTTCTATAGGCTTTTTAGACTCATAGCAAAGTTCAGCAAAATTAGGTAATAGTGCTGGTGGAAGATTGTCCATACAATAATAGCCCATATCCTCCATTACCTTCATAGCCTGAGACTTTCCTGCTCCTGACATTCCAGTAATCACCAAAAACTCCATATTATCACCACCTATATTATGAGATTTCTTATTCTGTCCATTGGAAGCCCAGCATCTTTGGCTCTCTTTATAGCCTTTTCGATATTTCCCACATCTTCTGGGGTATGGGCATCACTGTTTATAATAAATTCCACATCTTCTTTCATGGCAATCTCAATACTCTCCACTGATAATTGACTATGTTTAGAATTTATCTCCAAGGCAGTACCTACTTTCCCCGCCTCCCTAGCCAATGTCCTTATATCTACTTTGGCCTTTGAACCTGGATGTGTTACAAAATCTATGGAATAATTATTAATGGCCTTAACAAAGGCCATAGTGTTCAACTCTAATGCCGTCTTTCTCCCAATAGGTAAAAACTTGGTTATAGGATTCATAATATATAATCCCAATCCATTCTTTAGTCCCTCTGGGACTACTCCATAATGATATCCTAAAAGGAGTATATCCGTCTGTTTTATAAGTTCATCATCCATATCTATATTTCCATCAAAACCTGTCAAATTTGCTTCTACTCCTAAGAGTATCTTTATATCTCTTTTACTATACTCTTCATTTAATCTATCTATCTCTTCCCTCATTATGGGGATATTTTTCTTTTTCACCCCATAGAGATAATGTCCTGGTCCATGATCGCATATGGCAATCTCCTTGAGACCTTTCTTTAAAGCTGCTTCTACATTGTCCCTTATGCTCCCACTTCCATGACTATATATGGTATGGGTATGATAGTCACCATATAATTTCATCAACTATCCTCTCCTATGAGCTTTATCTCTCGTTCTAATTTTACACCATATTTATCCCTTACAGTTTTTTGAATTACAGATATAAGCTCTAGTACATCCTTACAACTTGCTTCATCTATATTCACTACAAATCCACAGTGTTTCTCTGAAACCTGTGCTCCTCCATGTCTCAAGCCCTTAAGTCCTGAGTCCTCAATTAACTTACCTGCATAGTATCCTACCGGCCTTTTAAATGTACTTCCTCCACTAGGTAATTCCAAGGGTTGTTTAGATTTTCTCCTAAAGGTTAAATCCTCCATGGTCTCCTTTATTGCAGAATAATCTCCTTCTTTCAATTGAAATTCAACTTCCAGCACTATTAATCCCTCATCTACTACTCTGCTGCCTCTATATCTAAAGTTCATATCTTCATTGGAATATTCCCTTATATTGCCCTCTCTATCCAGTGCCCTTACCCTGATAATGACGTCTTTCATCTCTCCACCATATGCACCAGCATTCATTGTAACTGCACCACCTACTGTTCCAGGAATCCCATTGGCAAACTCCATTCCCGTTAGAGAACTCTTCATAGCCCTTCTGCTTACTCCTGTCAATAGTGCTCCTGCTCCACATACAATACTATCCCTATGAACTATGATATCATTCATACCTTCATTTATCTTTATTACTACTCCTCTTAGTCCACCATCTTTCACTAATAGATTGGTGCCATTACCCATTATGTAAAAGGGTATATTATTTCTCCTACATAATCCTATAGCTTCTACTATTTGTTCTTCCCCTCTGGGGATTATCATCATATCTACTGGTCCGCCTATTTTAAAAGAAGTATGTCTTTTCATAGGTTCATCTATAAGTATTTCGCCTACATCTCTATCTTTAAATATTTGGATCAATCTTTCCCTATCCAAATTCTCACCCCTTAAATATTATTCTCTATTTATCTATTTTATCATATACCCTATTATTATACTATACTCATATGCTTTAGCATATATATTAGTTAATATGTTACTTTTGCTCACATGTCCTTTACATCTTACAAAAATAGATATATAATAAATATACAGTATATTCCAATATTTGGAAATATTAAAATAAAAGGAGATGTTGTAAATGGAATCATTAGAAAACATTATTAGTCTATTAAATGATTGGCTCTATTCTTACATCTTGATCATTTTATTAATTGGACTTGGAATTTATTTTACATTTAAAATCAGATTTGGTCAGTTTACCTTAATTGGTCATATGTTTAGACTTATGTCAGAATCTGTAGAGTTCATTGATGGTAAGAGAGGAATATCTCCCTTCGAGGCTTTTTGTATTTCTGCAGCATCACGTATAGGCACAGGTAATATTGCCGGTGTGGCAATAGCCATTGCAACTGGTGGTCCTGGAGCAGTGTTTTGGATGTGGATTATAGCATTGATTGGTGGGGCAACTAGTTTTATTGAGAGTACCTTAGGACAGATTTACAAGGTAAAAGACGGTGATACCTTTAGAGGTGGTCCTGCCTATTACATTGAACAGGCATTAGACAAGAGAGGATTAGGTATATTCTTCTCTGTACTTACAGCAGTTACCTTTGGATTTATATTTAACTCGGTTCAAGCAAATACAATTGCTAGTTCTTTTGAAAGGGCTTTCAATATTAAACCTATAGTTATGGGAGGCATACTATTAATTATAACTGGTATTGTAATATTTGGAGGAGTTAAAAGGATAGCAAGTGTATCTTCTAAGATAGTTCCTATAATGGCAACTATATATATTATTGTAGCCCTGTTTATCATGGTTAAAAATATCGTCCTCGTTCCAAAGATGTTTGACATGATAATTTCCAATGCCTTTGGAGCCAAAGCAGCCTTTGGTGGAACTATGGGTATGGCTATAATGAATGGAGTTAAAAGGGGATTATTCTCCAACGAAGCTGGTATGGGTAGTGTTCCCAATGCTGCTGCTACTGCACATACATCTCATCCTGCTAAACAAGGCTTTATTCAAAGTTTAGGTGTATATATGGATACTATACTAGTATGTAGTGCAACTGCATTTATAATATTACTTTCCGGTGTTCTAGAGACTGGTGAAGCAGCTGGACTAGAGGGAATTCAGATTACACAAGCCGCCCTTAGTTCCCAAGTAGGCAACTGGGGAAATAGTTTCTTAGCTATATGTATATTTTTATTCGCATATAGTTCCATAATTGGCAACTATTATTATGGTGAATCTAATATAGAATTTATAGATACAGCACCTGGATTTCTTACTGGATATAGGCTAATAGTTTTAGTAATGGTGTTTTGGGGATCTATAGCAAACTTCGGGCTTGTATGGGATGCTGCAGATATATTTATGGGCCTAATGGCACTTATAAACTTAATCGTAATATGGAAATTAGGACCTATTGCCTTTGCATCTTTTGATGATTATGTCAGACAATTACAAGAGGGTAAAAACCCTACATTTAATCCAAAAAATATCCCTGAATTAGGAGAAATAGAATGTTGGGGAGAAAAAGCCACTGAATGATTAAAATTTAAAAGATGAGTTATCAGTAATACTGATAACTCATCTTTTCTTTATTAGTTAACTAATCTTATATCTATCTATTAATCTCTTGCCATTCTCTTGTAGTTTTCGTATCTGATCTTGGCATTCTTTTCTGCTGCTGCAAATAGTTCTTCTGCTTGTTCAGGGAATTTCTTTTGTAGTGATGTATATCTAACTTCTGAAGTTATGAAATCCCTAAATGATTCTGTTGGCTCTTTTGAATCTAGAGTAAATGGATTCTTTCCTTCTGCTGTCAATCTAGGATCGAATCTATATAGATGCCAGTATCCTGATTTAACTGCTCTCTCTTCTTGTCTTACACTAGTACCCATACCAGTTCTAATACCATGGTTGATACATGGAGCATAGGCAATTACTAGAGATGGTCCATCATAGGATTCTGCTTCATTTATAGCCTTTATTGTTTGATTCATATTGGCACCCATTGCTACTTGAGCTACATAGACATAGCCATAAGTTGCCATCATCATACCTAAATCCTTCTTCCTGATCTCTTTACCTGATGCAGCAAACTTAGCCACTGCAGCTGTTGGTGTAGCCTTAGATGACTGTCCACCAGTGTTTGAATATACTTCTGTATCAAATACTAGAATATTTATATCTTCTCCTGATGCCAATGCATGGTCTAATCCACCAAATCCAATATCATAAGCCCATCCATCTCCACCAAATATCCAAACTGATTTCTTGATTAGATAATCTTTTCTATCTTTAATATCCTTAAGGATTCTATTTCCTTCTTCACTGCCTGTATCTTGACCAAGTCTTGGAATTATCATACCTGCAGCTGCCTTGGATTCTCTTTCATCCTTCATACCTTCAATCCATTGTTTGAAGTATTCATTTAGTTCTGAATCCAATTCTAATGCAAGGAATTCTTCCATCAATAATTTGATCTTATCTCTTATCTGTCTTACAGCTATTGCCATACCATATCCGAATTCAGCATTGTCTTCAAATAGTGAGTTTGCCCATGCTGGTCCTTTGCCTTCATGATTCTTGCAATATGGTGTTGATGGTGCTGAACCTCCCCAGATTGATGAACAACCTGTAGCATTAGCTATATACATTCTATCTCCAAATAACTGTGTAACTAACTTAGCATATGCTGTTTCTCCACAACCTGCACAAGCTCCTGAGAACTGAAGTAATGGTTGTCTGAACTGGCTACCTTTAATAGTGTTTACATTCATAAGGTCTCCCTTATTTTCAACTGTCATAGCATACTCCCAGTTCTTGCTCTGTACTTCGTATTCCTCTTCAAATGGCTTCATTACCAATGCTTTTTCTTTAGATGGACATACTTCTGCACAGTTTCCGCAACCTGTACAGTCTAGAGTTGATATCTGGATTCTATATCCAAGATTTTCTAGACCTTTTCCTATTGCCTTCTTAGTTTCAAAGGTCTCTGGTGCATTTGCAACCTCTTCTTCATTCAACAAGAATGGTCTTATAGTAGCATGTGGACATACATATGAACACTGTCCGCATTGGATACAATTATCTATAATCCAGTGAGGAACATCTACTGCTATAGCACGTTTTTCATAAGCTGCAGTTCCTTGTGGGAATGTACCATCTGCTCTTTCTACAAAAGCACTTACTGGCAATAGATCCCCTTCTTGTCTATTCATAGGTTCAACTATGTCTTTGATAAATGCAGGTATATCTCTTTCATTTTCTTCTAATGCCTTAGCATCTTTCCAAGACTCTGGAACATCTATCTTAACTAGAGATTCTATACCCTTGTCTACTGCTGCATAGTTCATATTTACAATATGCTCACCTTTTCTGCCATATGCATCTACTATGGATTTCTTCAAATGTCCTATGGCTTCATCTAGTGGCAATACTTGTGATAATTTAAAGAAAGCAGCTTGCATAATCATATTAGTTCTTCCACCTAGACCTATATCAGCAGCTATCTTAGTAGCGTTTATAGTATAGAAGTCTATATTATGATCAGCAATATATTTCTTCATATTTCCTGGTAATTGTGATTCTAACTCTTTTTCATCCCATATACAGTTAAGTAGGAATGTTCCACCATCTTTTAATCCCTTTAATAGATCATATTGATATACATAGGATTGTTTTGAACATGAGATAAAGTCAGCATCTGTAATCAAATATGTGGATGTAATTGGTTCATTACCAAATCTCAAGTGTGATATAGTAACTCCACCAGATTTCTTACTATCGTATGCAAAATATCCTTGTGCATACATATCTGTGTCGTCTCCGATGATCTTAATAGCTTGTTTGTTTGCTCCTACTGTTCCATCAGATCCAAATCCCCAGAATTTACACTTGATTGTTCCCTCTGGTTCTGTATTTATAGTTTCTTTTATTTCCAAAGATGTGTGAGTAACATCATCTACTATACCTATTGTAAATCTATCCTTTGGTTCTTCTAATTTTAAGTTTTCATATACTGCTAAAATTTGAGAAGGAGTTGTATCCTTAGAACCTAATCCATATCTTCCACCTACGATAGTTGGTTTTTCTTCTCTATCATAGAAGATATTCTTTATATCTAGATGTAATGGTTCAGCTATTGCACCTTTTTCCTTAGTCCTATCAAGTACAGCAATCTTCTTAACTGTATTTGGGAATACTTCAAAGAAATATTCTGGTACAAATGGTCTATATAGGTGAACCTTAACTACACCTACTTTTTCTCCTCTATCTACTAGATAGTCTACAGTTTCTTCTATTGTCTGAGTAACTGAACCCATAGCTACAATTACTCTTTCTGCTTCTGGATGTCCATAATAGTTGAAAGGTTTGTATTCTCTTCCTGTGATCTTTGATATCTCTTTCATATAGTCATAGGTAATTTTCCCTATTTTTTCATAATATGGATTTGCAGCTTCTGCAGCTTGGAAGTATATATCTGGGTTTTGAGCTGTACCCCTAGTTACAGGGTTTTCTGGATTTAAAGCTCTCTCCCTAAATTCCTGTAAAGCTTCATAGTCTAATAGTTTTTCTAGATCTTCATATTCCATAACTTCGATCTTTTGAATCTCATGGCTTGTTCTAAATCCATCAAAGAAATGTAAGAATGGTACTCTACCTTTAATAGCTGCTAAGTGAGCTACTCCACCTAAGTCCATAACTTCTTGAACACTACCTGATGCCAACAAGGCAAAACCTGTCTGTCTTGCTGCCATAACATCTTGGTGATCTCCAAATATACTTAGAGCATGTGAAGCCAAAGCTCTAGCTGATACGTGGAATACTCCTGGTAAAAGTTCTCCTGCAATCTTATACATATTTGGTATCATTAGCAGTAATCCTTGGGATGCAGTGTATGTAGTTGTCAACGCTCCAGCTTGTAGTGAACCGTGTACCGCACCTGCTGCACCTGCTTCTGATTGCATTTCCTTTACAAGTACCTCTTGTCCAAATATATTTTTTTTACCATTTGCAGACCATTCGTCTACGTGTTCTGCCATGTCTGATGATGGTGTTATTGGATATATAGCAGCAACATCTGTAAAAGCATAGGAAATATATGATGCAGCTGTATTACCATCCATGGTCTTCATTACTTTAGCCATAATATATAAACCTCCTCTTATATTGTAGGTATTTTTGATATAATTTGCAGTTAGTTTCTCCACAAATTTTACTTAATATAATTGTTAATTTTTGTACTTTCATACCACTATAAGTATAATAAACATTGAAAATAAAGTCAACTAAAGTTAACACTTTTTTCTATAATCTCTTTTTGTTTCTACTGATTTCAATATGCCTTTTTATCCTCTCATTTAGCTCATAGGCAGCATTATATCCCAATGCCTTTTGCCTAAAATTCCTAGCTGCTACTTCTATTATCATAGCTACATTTCTACCTGGTCTAACTGGAACTGTAGATGTAGCCACTTGAATCCCCAATATCTCAGTATAGCTCTCATCTAAACCTACTCTATCATATTCCTTGGATTCATCCCATAGTTCCAATTCTATAACTAGTTCAATAAATTCATCATTCTTTACAGAACCTACACCATATAGTCTCTCAATATCCAATATACCAAGTCCTCGTATCTCTAAAAAGTGCCTAGTTATCTCTGGAGATTTTCCCATGAGCATACCCTCTACTCTTTTAATAACCACTACATCATCTGAAACAAGTCTATGACCTCTTATTACTAAATCTAGTGCAGTCTCTGACTTCCCCACTCCAGATTTTCCAGTAATTAAAACTCCAACACCATATACCTCTACGAAAACACCATGCATCCTAGTCTCTGGTGCCAACTGCAAATCTATATAGTTGATTATTCTGTTTATAATCTTAGATGTACTTTGACTAGTCTTTAATATAGTTCTATTGTGTTTTTTTCCTAGTTCTATTATTTCATCAAATATAGGCAGATCTTTAGATACTATAAATGCAGGTATAGGGTAAGAGAAAAATTTGTCTATACTCTCATATCTTAATTTTGGATCAAGTTCATCATAATAATGCCACTCAGCACTACCGATAATCTGCAATCTTTCAGGAACAAATTTTTCAAAATATCCTACCATTTGAAGGCCAGGTCTACTAATCTCATTGGAATATATACCTATATTATCTAAATCCGTAGCCTCATGTACTATCTCTAAATCTAGTTCATCTATTAATTGTCTCAATCTTACATAATCCATATATTACTCTCCTAATCTTCAATTGGTATTATTAAAGCAGCTAGTCCATAAGCAACTATTCCACCTGCAATAGCTAATGGCATACTTAAAAATACCCAAGCTAATCTAATAAGGGTAGGATCTACATTGAAATATTCTCCTATGCCCCCACATACACCTGCTACCATCTTATTTGTAGTAGACCGATATAATCTTTTATTCATATCTACTCCCCCTGTCCTTTCTTGTTTCTGAAGTGATTATACAATTCTTCTGCTACCTTATTATTCATACCCTTTACTTCAGCTAACTCTTCTATACTTGCCTTTTTAATCTTTTCTATACTTTGAAAATGTCTTAAAAGAGCTATTTTCCTCTTTTCTCCAATTCCTTTGATATCATCTAATTGTGATTTAAACATATCCTTTGTCCTCAAACTCTTATGATAGCTAATTGCAAATCTATGTGCCTCTTCTTGTATTCTATATATCATCTTAAACCCTCTAGAGTCCAGTGGCAAGTCAAATTCTATATTTTTATAGATTATACCTCGTGTCTTATGGAAATCATCCTTAACTAGCCCACAGACTGGAATACCTATTTCTAACTCTTCCAATACTCTAAGGACTATATTTACCTGTCCTTTACCCCCATCTATCATTATTAAATCTGGAAAATTTGAAAATCCTCTTGTCTCCATAGAATTATCCTTCAAGATCTCTTTTTCTTCAATTCCCCTTACAAACCTTCGCCTCAATACTTCTTCCATACTAGCATAATCATCAGGAGTATCCACATCCCTAATCCTAAATCTTCTATAGTCAGATTTCTTTGCCTCTCCTTTTTCAAATACAACCATGGAGCCTACAGATTGAACACCACTGATATTGGATATATCATAGGCCTCAATTCTATTAGGTATATCTTCTAGATTTAAAATATCCTGTATCTCTTCCAATGCCTTTATATTTTCTCTATGTTTTTTTAAAAATCTATCCCCATACTTATTCAACATATCTCTAGCATTTTTATTCACCATTTCAATCAGCTTATGTTTTTCCCCTCTTTGAGGTATGAGTATATTTACCTTAGACCCTCTCTTACCTTCTAACCACTTTTCCATTGTATCTAAATCTTCAATACTCTCTTCAATCAATATCTCCTTTGGTATATATGCCGAACCTATATAGAACTGTTTTAAGAAAGAACTGAGAATCTCTTTTCTATCAGCATTAAACATATCTTCCATCAAGAAATGTTCCCTACCTATTATCTTGCCACCTCTAATGAAAAATATCTGTATACATACCTCTTCTATCCCCCTTGCCATACCTATTACATCTTGATCTATTATATTTGAAGTGACTATCTTTTGCTCTTCCTGTAATAATTTTAGAGAATTCATCTGATCTCTATAGATACCTGCCTTCTCAAATTCTAGATTTTTAGATGCTTCTATCATCTTTTCTTCTATAATATCTATTAGATGCTCCTTTTTCCCATTTAAAAACCTTATTACTTCATCAATCATCTGTAGATATTCTTTCTCATCTACATTCCCTAAACAAGGTGCATTACACTTTCCTATATGATAGTTTAAGCAAGGTCTAAATTTCCTCATATCGTTTTCTAGATTTAACTTACATGTTCTTATAGGATATATATCGTGTATGATGTCAATAGCATCATTTACCGCTGTGGCACTAGGATAAGGGCCAAAATATTTGGCTCCATCTTTTAGTACCTGTCTAGTCTTGATTACCCTAGGATACCTCTCATTTAAAGTGACCTTTATATAGGGATATTGTTTATCATCTCTTAGGAGGATGTTATATTTAGGCCTATGTTTTTTGATCAAGTTAGCTTCTAGTATCAGAGCCTCTACTTCATTATCTACTATAATATATTCAAAATCATCTATATGCTTGACCATATTCTTTACCTTTAATCCTTGATTTCTAGAGGATTGAAAATATTGTCTAACCCTATTTTTTAAAGATATGGCCTTACCTACATAGATTATCTCATCAACTTTATCCTTCATTATATATACACCTGGTTTATCAGGTAATTTTTTTAGCTTTTCTTCTATATCAAACACTGTATCTTCACCCTTGATTATATTGTGCTATTATTATACCATAAGATGAATGATTAACAATAATAATATACATTTACCAAGTAATAGAAAAGAAGCTGTAAAATTACAGCTTCTTTTCTATTACTTGAAGATTATACACTAGAGATCTAGCTCTTCTAATGTGGTAGCTATTCTACAGGCTGTTCTACCTTTCATTTCGGCCTTGCCAGATGTGTAGTTAGCATAATATGTTCCAACTTTCTCTTTTTTTTCACTACTCATAACCCAAGTTCCTTTTCCACATTTGTCTAAATAGATAGGCTTAGTATCTTTACCCTTGGATACAGAAAATATAATATCATTTGTACCCTCATTTTTTAGCCATACCTTCCAATATCTAAGGTCATCACGTAGCCTAAATCTTTCTTCCATCTCCGTACCACTTAGCTCTTCGTTAAATTCTTGACTACTTGAAGATGGAGTCACTACTTTATCATCTTCCCATGGTATTATATAGTCATCTGGTAATCTCTGTACCTTTACATTATCTTTAATATAGTAGTCCCAAACTTCACATTCCTCAGAATTATTTCTCAATTTCCCAACATGTGGAGTTGTATTATCAGATGTCTCTTTTGGTACTTCCTCTACACTATCTACCCACCATGGAACATAGTCATCTGGTAATCTCTGTGTCTTCACATTACCTTTAATACAGTAGTCCCAAACTTCACATTCCTCAGTACTATTTCTCAATTTCCCAAGTGGAAGAGGTGCTGCAAGAGAATTAGTACTTACAGCTATCAAAACCAAACCTAATACTGTTATAGAAAACACTTTCTTAAAACTACTAAAACCCTTCATTCTAATCCCTCCTGCTAATTCAAAAATATTTAGTATATCTAACAAAGGATTGATCCTTAACTATACTTTAGCATCCCTTGCCTTAATTGTCAAACAATTCAAGTAAAAATTTATTGAAACTGCGATATTGCTGTAACTTTAAAGTTATTGGAAAAACTCCATCCGAATCTACTTTTAGTAGATTTATTGAAAAGTTAACTTATTCCCCAAAACTTGAGGAACTATTTTATAATCTGATTATCAAAGCTAAAAAACTTGGTATCATAGATGGAGGACATGTTTCCATTGATTAAACAAAGTTAGATTCTTACGAAGCTTACAAACCTAGGATGTAATAGTCTACTTAAGATATATCTAAATTTAGATAATGTAAGGTCAAAAGATATTAAGAAAGTCAAGATACATGTATTACTAAATTGTATTTCATTAATAGCAGGAATCATTGCTATAAATAGTATCAAATCAACAAGCAAAGTAGCATAGTTTCAATAGTAGTAACAATAGTATTATTTAAAATAAAGCATTGATAAAATAGGATGATTTTGTGAATTGATGAATTTAATTTGAAATTTTAAAAAGTTCAAATTAAAGATCCTTCACTCCGTTCAGGATGACAAGCTTAAGGCACTAGCCTGTCATTCTGAGCACAGCGAAGAATCTTTTCCCTTGTCATTCTGAGCATCGCGAAGAATCTTTTCCCTTGTCATTCTGAGTACAGCGAAGAATCTTTTCACTTGTCATTCTGAGTACAGCGAAGAATCTTTTCACTTGTCATTCTGAGTACAGCGAAGAATCTTATTTTTAGAATTCTTCACTTAAATCCCTCCATTCAGGATTTATACTCTCTATCAATTCATTTTTCTTTCGCCTTACCCATCCTTTGATCTCCTTTTCTCTTGCTATAGCTGAATTTACATCTGAAGTATATTCAAAATATACTAATTTATTTACATTATATTTTGATGTAAACCCCTTTACTAATTTATTCTTATGTTCATATATTCTCCGCTCTAAATTGTTAGTTATACCTGTATATAAAACCTTATTATTCCAATTAGTCAACATATATACATAATACACACCATCACCTCTTTTAGATCCTTCACTCCGTTCAGGATGACAGACCTAAGGCACTAACTTGTCATTCTGAGCATCGCAAAGAATCTTTTCCCTTGTCATTCTAAGCATAGTGAAGAATCTTATTTTTAGAATCCTCCACTTAAATCTCTCAATTCAGGATGACAAGCTTAAGGCACTAAATTGTCATTCTCCACCTAAATCTAAACTATATTAAATAAGAAGGCTTTCGCCTTCTTATATACTTCTTGTCTGTTCCTTTAACCAAGTCTTTTCTTTTTCTGTCAAATATGGAGATATCTTAGCATATACATTTCTATGATAATTATTTAGCCAATCCTTTTCTTCTTGTGATAATAGTGATGGATCCACAGCCTTTAAATCTATAGGAGCTAAAGATAGAGTCTCAAATTTCATAAATTGTCCTGACTCTGTCTCTATATCCCTATCTACCACTACTATATTCTCTATTCTGATTCCATGTTTTCCTGCCTTATACACTCCTGGCTCTATACTTACTACCATACCTTTTTCTAAGGCTATATTATTAGGAACAGAGGATATTCTATGTGGTCCTTCATGAACATTTAATAAAAATCCAACTCCATGACCTGTACCATGTTTAAAATCTATCCCCTCTTTCCAAAGTGGATATCTACAGATTATATCTAGTTGATATCCTGTAGTTCCTTCTAGGAATCTAGCACTGTTCAAATTTATATGTCCCTTTAAGGTTAAAGTGAAATCCCTCTTCTCTTCATCAGTTATATCTCCTAGTGCAATAGTCCTAGTTATATCAGTAGTTCCATCTAGATATTGTCCACCTGAATCTACTAGATAAAAACCCTTCTCCTGTAAAACTGCATTTGAATCTTCACTTGCAGAATAATGTGCCATAGCTGCATTTGCACCATAGGCTGATATAGTCCCAAAACTAGGCTCTATATATAATTCTTGTTCTTGTCTAAATTCCTCAACCTTTTTTCCTGCTGATAGTTCTGTTATCTCTATTTTCCCAATATTACTATCTAGCCAATATAAAAATTTAGTCAAAGCAACCCCATCTTTGATATAGGCATTTCTTTGATTTTTTATTTCTACTTCATTCTTCACAGCTTTTAATCTTGTAGTTATATCCATCTCATCTATTATCATACATTCATCTGGAATTACATCATATAGCCATCTATTAATCCTATTTTTATCTAGGATTATGGTTGAATCCTTTTCAATTCCTTCTACAATATCTACTACCTCTTCATAACCTATTATTTCTACTTCATTTTCTCTTAAATATTTTTCTACTTCTCCATTTATCTTATCCCTATCTATAAACAGATAGGCATTATCCATGGATACCAAGCCATAGGATATAGTCACAGGATTGTTCAAAACATCTCTGCCCCTAATATTATATAGCCATGCTATATCATCTAAGCTTCCTATAAGAAAATAATCTGCACCTTTTTCTTCCATTATATCCCTTACTATTTGAATCTTCTCTTTCCCTATAAACCCTGTATATTTTACTTCATGAATAAATGTATCACTTTTAGGAATTTCACCTCTATTGTCCCAAATCTCTCCTACAAGATCATCAGCATATTTAAATCCAATATCCATATCCTCAAATAATCCCTCTAATTCTTCAAAGGCAGATTGAGGAAATACTCTGCCATCAAATCCAATAGTATCTCCATCTTTTAAATTATCTTTAAGCCATTCCATATAGCTTGGAAATCCTGGTATTCCCATCTTAAATAGTTTATATTCCGAACCTTTTAATTGACTTTCTGCCTGTATAAAGTATCTCCCATCTGTCCATAATATGGCATCATCTTCTGTAACAACTACAGTTCCCGCTGATCCAGTAAATCCCGATATCCATGCCCTAGTCTTATAGTAATCTGCTACATATTCAGATTGATGAGGGTCTGCCGTAGGTACTATATATGCAGTTACTCCCTTATCTTTCATTAAAATTCTTAAACTCCTTAACCTCTCATTTATACTCAATGATACCCCTCCCTATATTTCTTGTATATCAATTATACTACATAAGGATAGCAAATACTATGAATTGGAAAAATTGTGATTTACCATCTATTTTCTGTCCATTATAGTAAATAATTATACTGCTATTCACTCAAATATTGAATATCAATAAATCTAATACCCCCTCTCACAATAGGTAACCCTTTTAAATTCTCTTACATATCTTAAGTATATAGATGATTTTCATAAGGAGATGTTTGTATGTCCAATGTTTTGCCACTTAACTCAATACCTATTGGTGATAGGTGTAAAGTTAAAAAAATAAATTCTACAGGCTTGATAAGAAGAAGGTTATTGGATCTAGGTTTGATTGAAGATACTATAATAGTGCCTTTACACACAAGTCCATCTGGGGACCCTATTGCCTATCTCATTAGAGGTACTGTCATAGCTCTTCGGTCTGAGCTTGCTTCTACAATATTAGTAGAAAAAATATAATCTAAGTTGGAGGTGAAGTTTATGATGTCTGATATAACAATAGCACTAGCAGGAAATCCCAATGTTGGAAAAAGTACTGTCTTTAATACCCTCACTGGTCTAAAACAACATACAGGCAATTGGCCTGGAAAAACTGTAGTCAATGCTCGAGGTCATTATGAATATAAGGGAAAAGATTTTATCTTAGTAGACCTTCCTGGTACCTATTCTTTGATGGCAAACTCAGTTGAGGAAGAAATAGCTAGAGATTTTATTTGTTTTGGAAATCCCCATACTACTGTAGTTGTAGTAGATGCCACATGTCTAGAACGAAATCTAAATCTAGTTCTCCAAACTATTGAGATAACACCTAAAGTAGTTGTATGTATAAATCTCATGGATGAAGCCAAGAAAAAGGGTATATCCATAGATCTAAAAAAACTGTCAAATAGACTAGGAGTACCAGTAGTGGGAAGTACTGCACTTAAAAAAAGAGGCCTAAAAGACCTTGTAGAGACAATCCATAGAGTTTCCATAGAGAATACTAATCATAAATCCATGGAAATATCATACGATAAAATTATTGAAGATGTAATATCAAAAGTAGAAGAGGTACTGTCCCCTATTATCCAAGATAGGCTAAATAGCCGATGGGTAGCCTTAAAGCTTTTAGATGGAGAAGATACCATCTTAGACTCTATAGACAATTATCTTGGATTAAATCTAAGGGAAAATCAAGAACTAATAGGAGAACTAGAAAAATATCAGACCTTCTTATATGAAAATGGAATAGACAATAATGTCTTTCGTGATAAAATCGTATCTAGATTAGTCTCCATAAGTGAAGACATATCCAATGAAGTTGTCCACTTTGATAATACAAATTATAATAGTTTTGATAGAAAAATAGATAATTATCTTACTTCAAAACTATTTGGAATTCCAATTATGATACTACTTCTATCTATTATATTTTGGATCACTATTTCTGGTGCTAATGTGCCTTCTGATTTAATAGCTAAGGGATTATTTTGGTTTCAAGATAAGCTTACAGAATTCTTTCTATGGTTAGGTACACCACAGTGGGTTCATGATGTGCTAGTCCTAGGAATATATAAGACCCTTGCTTGGGTAGTATCTGTAATGCTCCCTCCCATGGCAATATTCTTCCCTCTATTTACTTTCCTAGAGGACCTAGGATATTTACCAAGGGTAGCCTTTAATCTAGACAATTTCTTCAAAAAGTCTTGTGCCTGTGGAAAACAAGCACTGACTATGTGTATGGGATTTGGATGTAATGCCGCAGGAGTAATAGGATGTAGAATTATAGATTCACCAAGAGAAAGACTTATAGCTATAATTACCAATAATTTCGTTCCATGTAATGGAAGATTCCCAATACTTATAGCCATTATTTCCATGTTCTTTACTGGATTCTTTGTTGGACCATTACAATCTTTAATATTAGCTTTGATTTTAACTTCAGTAATTATATTGGGAATTTTAATGACACTATTGGTATCTAAGATTTTATCTAAGACCATATTAAAAGGACTTCCTTCTACTTTTACCTTGGAACTTCCTCCCTATAGAAAACCACAGTTGGGAAGAGTCATCATAACATCTATCTTTGATAGAACTCTATTTGTTCTAGGTAGAGCTGTAGTAGTAGCAGCTCCTGCTGGTCTTATAATATGGATAATGGCAAATATAAGTATAGGAGATTTAAGTGTATTAAATCATTTTGCAAACTTCTTTGATCCCTTTGCAAAGCTTATTGGATTAGATGGATATATTCTTATGGCTTTTATCTTAGGATTTCCTGCCAATGAAATAGTCATCCCAATTATAATCATGAGCTATATGTCCATGGACTCTATGCTAGAACTAGATAATCTATATGAACTTAAGATACTACTCATAGACAATGGATGGACTTGGCTTACTGCCATATCCACAATGCTCTTTACTCTATTTCACTGGCCATGTGCTACTACCTGTCTTACTATAAATAGAGAAACTCAGAGTTTTAAATGGAGTATTATTTCTTTTTTGACTCCCACCTTAGTGGGAATTATAATATGTTTTCTATTTGCCAACACTGTTAGATTATTGGGATTGGCATAGTATCCAATCCCCTTAACTATGGTTACAATATAGTAACAGATTGCTTTTTTTAATTGTAATTAATAAATAATTGTAGTATTATATTAAATAGTTGATTTAGTATCTTACTAGAATGAGGTGTAGACTTGAAGAGAAAATTTTTTATAACCTTTATTGTTTCAATTTTATTCTTTGCTTTTACATATGTAAAGTTTGGCGATATTCTCCTAGATAACATCTACTCTATAGCTTCTTTAGATGATAAAAGCATTGATGATAGTGAAGATAGAGATAAGACAAATAGTGATATAGTTATAGAGCCAAAGGATAAAGATGAAATTCTATTTTTACTTCTTGGAATTGACACATATGATATTAAACGCTCAGGCAATGAACGCACTGATACTATGATGCTCACCAGTGTAAATTTTAAAACAGGGGAGATTAAATTATTATCCATACCGAGAGATACTAGGGTCCCTGTCAGAGGTAAATTAGATAAAATAAATCACGCCCATGCCTATGGCGGCGTAGATTTAACCTTAAAAACTGTACAAGACTTCTTAAATATAGATGTGGATTACTATGTAAAAGTAGACTACAAAGCTGTAGAAGAAATAGTAAAAGCCATTGGTGGTGTGAATATAGATGTTCCTAGAAGGATGAAATATGACGATAGGACAAAGGGCAAAGAATTCCACGTAGATCTATATCCAGGTCCACAGACTCTAGATGGAGATAAGGCTATTCAATTCTTGAGATGGAGAAAGAACAATGATGGAACTGGATATCCTGGAGGAGATGTAGATAGAATAAAGGCACAGCAGATGTTTATGAAAGAGATGGTAAAGCAAACATTACAGCCTAAAAACATCTTGAGGCTGCCAAAATTAATTGATACTTATTTCGACTATGTAGAGACAAATATTCCCCTATCCACTATATTAAAAGGTGCTAAAGCAGCAAAAAAAATAGATCTAGAAAACATAGTAACAGAAACAATCCCAGGTGAGGGAGAATATATAAATCGGATAAGCTATTTTATATATGATGAAAGTAAGATAAATGATGTAGTCTCAGATATGTTTGGAGACTTTATGAATAAATGGAGTATGAGATAATATTATCCCATACTCCATTTATATTTAGTTAACTATATTTTCAGGTTTTCCATCTAGCCAGCAATCTATATTAGAAAATACAATATTAGCCCTTCTCACCATAGCTTCCTCCGTAGCAAATCCAATGTGAGGAGTAACAACTGCATTTTTTTCTTTTAATAAAGGATAATCTCTATCTAATGGGGGTTCCATATCAAAAACATCTATTCCTGCCCCTGCAATTTTCCCCTCTTTTAAAATCTTTGATAGTGCTATATTGTCAACAATTGGTCCTCTAGCAGTATTTACTAAAATTGCATCTTCTTTCATAAGCCTTAACTTATCTTCATCAACAAATCCCTTTGTTTCAGCATTCAATGGCAGATGAATAGTCACTATATCACTTTCTTTAAAGATATCTTCTATATCCATATATCTTATACCTTTAGCTTTTAAATCTTCATTTTCACTTCTGTTATAAGCTAAAACTTTACATCCAAAGGCTAATCCCAACTCAGCTACTTTTGCTCCTATGGCACCAGTACCCACTACTCCCAATGTCTTTCCATATAGATCTCTTCGTCTATATCCTTCCATAGTGCCACCTTCTCTAGTAACTCTATCTAAGGGAACTATGTTTCTCAGTAGTGAAATTATCATTCCAAAGGCAAGTTCAGCTACTGAATGAGTACTATATCCTGCAGCATTACTGACTAAAATCCCTCTTTCTCTACATACTCTTAAATCTACATGATCAACTCCGGTAAAGGCCACGGAAATCATCTTCAATTTTTTTGCTGCCTCTATGACTTCCCCCTCCAATGGAGAATTGGCTATGACCAATATATCTGTATCCTTTACCCTTTTCTTTAATACTTCCTTATCTAGAGATCTTTCATTATATATAATTAATTCATGCCCTCTGTCCGTAATTGGCTTTGCCATTTCCCTTAAGTTCTCTTCCGACACACTCAGTGGTTCTAAAACCGTAATCCTCATGCTTATCCCCCTTTACTATTTCAACATCTTCTTTAAAAATTGACCAGTATAGGACTTTTTATTTTGACTTACTTCTTCTGGAGTTCCTGTAGCTACTATAGTCCCCCCTTTATCTCCACCTTCGGGCCCAAGATCTATTATATAATCTGCAGTCTTTATGACATCTAGATTGTGTTCAATTACTATAACAGTATTTCCCCCCTCTACAAGCTGATTCAATACTTTTATAAGCTTGTGAATATCTGCAGAATGAAGCCCTGTCGTAGGCTCATCTAAGATATATATGGTCTTACCTGTAGACCTCTTAGATAGTTCTGTAGCC
This sequence comes from Varibaculum timonense, assembly GCA_902386935.1. Taxonomy (GTDB): domain Bacteria; phylum Bacillota; class Clostridia; order Tissierellales; family Tissierellaceae; genus CABMKH01. The sequence goes on along the minus strand of CABMKH010000005.1, from coordinate 1,083,992 downwards.
AGTTTCACCCTTTGTGCCTCTCCACCAGATAACTCCGTAGAAGACTGTCCAATCTTTATATACCCTAATCCTACATCAAATAAAGTCTCTAATTTTCTCTTAATCCTTGGAATATTTTCAAAGAATTCTAATCCTTCTTCTACAGTCATCTGTAGTACATCTGATATAGTCTTTCCCTTGTATTTAACCTGCAATGTCTCTCTATTGTATCTCTTTCCTTTACATACTTCACAGGGGACATATACATCTGGCAAAAAGTGCATCTCTACCTTTAGTATGCCATCACCTTTACATGCTTCACACCTACCTCCTTTTACATTAAAGCTAAATCTTCCCTTTTTATATCCTCTCATCTTTGCTTCATTGGTCATAGCAAATACATCTCTGATATAGTCAAATACACCTGTATAAGTAGCAGGATTAGATCTTGGTGTCCTACCTATTGGGCTTTGATCTATGGCTATAACCTTATCCAAGTATTCAAGTCCCCTGATTTCATCATGCTTACCGGGTCTAATCTTTGCATTGTTTAACTTCTGTGCTAGAGCTTTATATAATATCTCATTGACTAGAGAACTCTTGCCAGAACCTGAAACTCCAGTAATAGCCGTAAATACTCCCAATGGAATTTTCACATCTATATTCTTTAAATTGTTCTCCTTAGCGCCTATTACTTCCACCCATTTTCCATTAGGCTCTCTCCTAGTCTCTGGTACTTCTATCTTCAATCTATGGGATAGATATTGACCGGTGATAGAATTTGGATTGTTCTTTATATCCTCAACAGTACCCTCTGCCACAATATATCCACCATGAATCCCTGCTCCTGGCCCTATATCTACTATGTGATCTGCCATATACATAGTATCCTCATCATGTTCTACTACGATTAAAGTATTACCTAAATCAGTTAAATCTCTAAGGGTTTTCAATAGCTTTGTATTGTCCCTTTGGTGCAGTCCTATACTAGGCTCATCTAGTACATAGACTACTCCTACTAAACTTGAACCGATTTGAGTGGCTAATCTAATTCTTTGAGACTCACCACCTGACAAAGTACTTGCCATTCTAGATAAAGTCAAATACCCTAATCCTACATTTTCTAGAAAGTTTAATCTTTCATTTATCTCCTTTAAAATCTGTTTACCTATTAATTCTTGTTTTTCAGTCAATTTCAAACTAGAAAAAAACTCTATTGCCTTAGTAATTGACAGATCAGTTGTCTCTATTATATTTAATCCATTTATTTTGACAGATAATACCTCATCCTTTAATCTCTTTCCATGACATTTAGGACATGGATTCTCTGCCATAAACTCATCTATTTTAGATCTCATATAGTCTGAGTTAGTAGAATGATATCTACGTTCTAGATTTGGTATAATTCCCTCAAATGTTCCATTATAATCCCTTGTTCCGTCAAAATGGCTTTCAAACTTAAAAGAAAGTACCCTGTCTGTTCCATATAGAAGTTCATCTAAGAACTTCTCTGGTGCTTCCTTTAAAGGTCTATCTAAACTAAACCCATTATCCTGGGCTAAATTTTTAAATATCTGATAATAGTAGGTTCCCTCCCCTGAATTACTATAGGGAGCAATACCTCCTTCTTCTATACTCAAATCCTTGTTGGGAATTACAAGGTCTGGATCTATCTTCTTATAGAAACCCAGACCATTACACGTTGGACACATTCCAAAAGGACTGTTGAAGGAAAACATCCTTGGCTCCAACTCTTCCATAGCTATATTACAATCTGGGCAAGCAAGTTTTTGACTAAATATAAGCCTTTCCTCTCCCATCAAGTCTACTATTACAAGTCCATCTGTAAGTTTCAAAGCCGTTTCTAGGGAATCTGTCAGTCTTCCTTCTATTTCCTCTTTGACTATTATTCTATCCACTACTACCTCTATGGTATGTTTTTTATTTCTCTCTAGCTTAATCTCATCAGATATCTCATAGTTTTCTCCATCTACTATGAGTCTAATAAACCCCTCTTTTTTAATACTTTCTAGTACTTTTATATGTTCACCTTTTTTGCCTCTAATTACTGGAGCTAGTATCTGAAGCCTAGTTCTATCCTCTAATTCCATAATCTTATCTACCATCTGGTCTACAGTCTGAGAAGATATCTCTTTACCACATTTATAACAATATGGTGTACCTATTCTGGCATATAATAGCCTTAAATAGTCATATATCTCTGTTACCGTCCCTACAGTAGAGCGAGGATTTTTGCTTGTAGTCTTCTGATCTATAGATATAGAAGGAGATAATCCCTCAATATATTCTACATCTGGTTTATCCATTTGCCCTAAAAATTGTCTTGCATAGCTAGACAGAGACTCTACATATCGCCTCTGTCCCTCTGCATATATGGTATCAAAAGCCAAAGAAGATTTCCCTGAACCACTCAATCCAGTAAATACTATAAATTCGTTTCTAGGTAATTCCAAATCTACACCCTTTAGATTATTTTCTTTGGCACCTCTAATTACTATCTTGTCCTTTGCCATTAAGTGTTCCACCCCATTATTTTAGCATCTTTTTTAAATCTATTATCTTGTCTCTCAACTCTGCTGCTTTTTCAAAATCCAACTCTTCTGCTGCCTTTAACATGGCACCTTCTAATCCGATTATCATGGACTCTATCTCATCATTTGTAAATGTATCTTCATACTTTACCTCATTCTCTGCCACAATAGTTGCCTCTATAATATCTCTAACTCCCTTAGTTATAGTCTTAGGGATAATACCATGTGCTTCATTGTATTCATTTTGTATCTCACGTCTTCGATTGGTCTCATAAATTGCCCTTTCCATAGACTTAGTCATATTATCTGCATACATAATTACCTTACCATCTACATTTCTAGCTGCCCTACCGATAGTCTGTACCAATGATGTCTCTGATCTTAAAAAACCTTCCTTATCAGCATCTAGTATGGCCACTAGAGATACCTCTGGTAAATCTAGTCCTTCTCTCAACAGATTGATCCCAACTAATACATCATATTTCCCCAATCTTAAATCCCTGATTATTTCCATTCTCTCTATAGTATCTACATCTGAATGGAGATAGGTGACCTTTATTCCTATTTCTTTAAAATACTTAGTCAAATCCTCTGCCATCTTTTTAGTCAATGTAGTTACCAAAACTCTTTCTTCCTTCTCTGTAACTCTATTTATCTCTGAAACTAAATCGTCTATCTGATGTTTTATAGGTTTTACCTCTATGACTGGATCCAATAGTCCTGTAGGTCTGATTATCTGTTCTACTGTATTTTCACTATGATTATATTCATAAGGTCCAGGAGTGGCAGATACATATATTATCTGATTTACCATGGATTCAAATTCACTAAATTGTAAAGGTCTATTATCCAATGCCGATGGCAATCTAAACCCATATTCTACTAAATTCATCTTTCTAGATCTATCTCCATTATACATACCACCTATTTGAGGTATAGTAACATGAGATTCATCTACTATTATCAAAAAATCCTTTGGAAAATAGTCTATAAGTGTAAAAGGCCTACTTCCTGCTGGTCTATTACTTAGATGTCTAGAATAGTTTTCTATTCCTTGACAAAATCCCATTTCCTCTAACATTTCTAAATCATATCTAGTCCTCTGCTCCAATCTCTGAGCTTCAACTAGCTTATCCTTATCTCTAAGCTCCTTTAATCTCTCTTCTAGTTCTTCTTCAATAGTGACTAATGCTCTCTTTACTTTTTCTTCTGTAGTAGCATAGTGAGATGCGGGAAATATGGATACATGATTTCTAAGTCCAATTACTTCCCCTGTCAAGTAGTTCACTTCCACTATTCTGTCTATCTCATCTCCAAAGAACTCTACCCTAATGGTATTTTCACTAGATGCTGCTGGAAATATCTCCAACACATCTCCCCTTACTCTGAAAGTCCCCCTTATGAAGTTGATATCATTTCTCATATATTGAATATCTATTAACTTCTTCATGACTTCATCTCTATCCTTTATCATACCCGGTCTAAGGGAAACCACTAGGTTCTCATAGTCTATTGGGTCTCCAAGGCCATATATACAAGACACAGATGCTACAATGATTACATCTCTTCTCTCAAAGAGAGCTGCTGTAGCTGAGTGACGTAATTTGTCAATTTCATCATTTATGGAAGAATCCTTCTCAATATAAGTATCTGTATGTGGCACATATGCCTCTGGCTGATAATAGTCATAATAACTTACAAAATATTCCACTGCATTATTGGGAAAAAACTCCTTGAATTCACTAGCCAATTGATAGGCAAGTGTCTTATTGTGCGCTATTACTAGAGTTGGTTTTTGGACCTTTTCTATTATATTAGCCATTGTAAAGGTCTTTCCAGATCCAGTTACTCCCAAGAGTGTCTGATGTTTGAGATTTTGATTTATCCCTTCTGTCAATTTCTCTATTGCTATAGGTTGATCCCCAGTAGGTCTATAGTTTGATTCTATCTTAAATTTATTAATTTTAATCACCTCATTTGAACATAGGTTCCTTATTCCATTATATATTATATTTTTCCATTGTCAAAGCCAATTAATTGTATTAATTGAACTTGTGGAAAAGCAATTTATATTGTAAAATATGAGAGAAGGAGTGAACTTTGATGGAGCGTATGTTATTTATGATTATTTTAATAGCTTCTATATCCTGTCTACCCGCCTGTACAAATACTAAGCAAAATCCCATTGTCTTTAGGGAAGATAATAGTGCTCAAAATATAGACGAGACTAATATAAGTTACAATGTGGAGCAGGTCATATTATCTAAAGGCTTTCAAAATCTAGAACCAAATGTGGAAATTGTAAAGAAAGATCTAGATTTTAGGCTATTGGTCTCTCTTGGTCTAATAGAGTCTTCAGAAGTTGATGTGACCAAAATTCAAAAAAATGGGGATGAAATCAATATATATGTGAAAAGTAATGGAGCTTCTAAAAAAGACCATCCAGTTGTTCCCCAAATTTTAGTAGAGCTTAAAGACTTTAAACTCAAAAATCGTGATAGTCTAAAATTCAACATAATAAATGAAAATTATGAACCTATAAAGGTGAAATTAGGTATCAATGAAATTATAAATAAAATAAATTCAGATTTTAAGATCTCCAGCAATGAATTTCCTATAATCAATATTTTAAGTGATAAAGGTAAAATCCTCTGGGATCTGACTTATAACAATATATTTGACATGTATAATGAAGAAACTCCAATTATAAATCTATCCGTCTTAGTTGATTCCAATGATGGAAGCATAATACAATATAGCAAGGATTTTATATCCTCATATATTGATGAAGGATATCTATTAGATTATATACCCAATAGAGCCATTATATATAAGAAACAAGAATTTGACTCAAATTCTAATCTTAAAAAGGAATCTCTTTGGACATATGATATAGAAGACAACTATGGAGAAGTTTTATATTCATCAAAAAACAAGATATCCTCTGCTAAATCTAGTCCAGAATATGATCATATAGCTATTATAGATAACAATAATGGCACAAATGAACTATATATAGTAGAAAGACAAGATAAAAAAGCCTATAAAGTGCTATTTGAAAACTCTATAAATCCTAAAATCATTTCATGGATAAATAGTGAAGAGCTGTATATAGTGGATACATATGAAAATCGGTCATATGTCTATGTACACAATGTCAAAAAAAATCAAACTGATTTAGTAAAGCTTATTCCTAAGAATATTATAAATCTAAAGTTTATGAATGGAGATTTTTTAATTACAGAGGGAAATGAAGATAAGAAGGATTTAAAGATATTTTTAACAGATGATTTAAGAGAGTTTAAATTTGAAACCCATGGTTTTAAACCTAATTTTATAGGAAAGGATAAAATTGCATATTTAAAATTCAATGAAAAAGAAAATACCAATATATTTTCCATATATGATTTAAATGATAAAAAAACATATGATAATATCAACTTAAATATCACCAACTATTTTCATATTGACAATGAAAATCTAGGATTAGTTGAAAAACATCAAGCAGATAATGACTTTACCCTATATAAATATAATATAGAAAATAAAGAAGTGATAGACTTAGCTAATATAAACAGCGATAAGATATTCTATAATAATAGAGATAAACTTTTATATGTAAATCTCCCTCTTCCCTTTGAAAGTAATAATACTCAAATAATCTACTCTCTTAATATATTCCAAATAGAAGAAACAAATCCTAGGTAATTCTCCTAGGATTTTTCTCTCCATATACTATAATGAACTATAAACTCATGACCTAGTATTCCAAATACAGGTGCTATAAATGAATTTAGACCTTGAATGAGTATTAAAAATAGTACCATACTATATATACATAGCATCATAGATGCCTTTATAGTCTTTATTTTGGGATGGCTTTTTAATGTAAAATCTCCATAATTTAAAATTGCTATTAATGTCATAGGTCTAATCATAGTGTCTCCTATGAATATGACAAATGGAAGTGCCCAAAACCTGTTAAAGTTGTATCCCTGCACTACCTTTCCATTCAAATTAAAATATCCTATAGAACTTCCACTTCTGCCATTTAAAAATATCAAAACACTCTCTATTAAATGAAACACAGCGACTATTGTCATTATATCTTGAGGGTCTATATCTGGATATCCAGTCAACAGATTTCCTAAAGCTACAATACTCCCTCCATATGCAAAGCACATAAATCTTGTATTCACTAGGGATAATAATATTGCTACAAAAAATATATATATAAAATCTTTGGGGATTATATATATTCTCAAATATATAAACAAAATTGTGGCTATTATCCCACCTAAACTTCCATATATCATAGAAGTAATTGTGGCCTTAACTGGAGAGTCTACAATCCCCCTATATTGAAAATAGATGATGATTAACATTAAAATAAAAAAAGGAGATATATATGTTTTAAGTATATCTACAATTGTAAAATATACAATCAGATACAGTCCGTCCATACATACTTCCCCTTTTTTACACTATTTTATCTTATTTTTCAATACCTCTAAGGCCTTCTGAAGTTGATTATCTTTTCCTAGATTATCTACTCCTATTTCCTCCACACCTTCTTCTAATTCTACTACAATATCAGGTTCAATTCCTATTCCATGGATATTTGTTCCATTAGGTGTAAAGTATTCTGATATGGTCAATTTTAGTCCTGAACTATCTGGCAATTCCTTAATCCTCTGAACTACACCTTTTCCAAAGGTCTTTGTTCCAATCAATTCTCCCCTATTGTGATCCTTTATTGCACCAGCCAATATCTCTGAAGCACTAGCACTACCACCATTGACCAATATAACTAGAGGTAGATCTGTTTGAGACTTTTTAGATCTTAGATATTCTCTCCTTCCATGCTTATCCTCTGTATAAACTATATCTCCCTCACCTAAGAGTTCATCAGCTATATCAGCACAGATATTTAACAACCCGCCTGGATTATTCCTCAAGTCTATAATCAATCCTTCTACTTTTGCTCTTTCTAATTTTTTCAAATCTCTTACAAAGTCTTCGTATGTCAATTCATCAAAGGATGTGAGCTTTATATATCCTATATTATCATCTATTATATTGGACTTTACAGTCACAAGCCTTATCTCTTCCCTAGTTATCTCCTTATCTATAACCTTATTTTTCCCTTCCTTATCTTTTCGCATTATAGTAAGTACTACCTTGGTTCCAGGTTTTCCCTTCATAATCTTCACTGCTTCATCCATATCTGCTGCAAGATATTCTACCCCATCTACTTTGATTATCTTGTCTCCAGATTTTATACCTGCTCTTTCTCCAGGTGTATCTTCTATAGGAGATACTACAGTAATTAGTCCATCATCTCCAGGTGTTACTATGACTCCTATCCCTCCAAACACACCTGATGTCTGTTCACTTAAAGCCTTATATTCTTCTACAGTAAGATATTGGGAATATGGATCGTTTAAAGATTGAACCATTCCCTTAAGCTGCCAATCCAAAAATTTGCTTTCATCTACATCTCTAAGATAATTTTCCTTTACCATATCCTCTACATATAATATCTTGGAAAAATCCTTATATACAGAATATAGTTCCTCATACTCATCCTTTGGGAGTATGACTTTACCATTGAATTGTATTGCCATTATATTTGTCAATCCAAAGGTTATTACATTAGTTACTATTAATAGTGCTACTACTAGAGTTACTCTTCTCTTATTAGACATGTATTTCACCTCATATATTTTAGCCTATCTATATTTTATTAAATTTCCTTAAACATTATACCATACTATTTAATCCTAAAAAGAAAAAGGGGATATTATTTTCCCCTTTTAATTCCCCTTTAACCAAGAAATTGGGTCTACATATGCCCCATTCTTTCTAACTTCAAAATGTAAGTGTGGTCCAGTGGATACTCCTGTGCTTCCTACTTTAGATACCACATCTCCTCTATTGACTACAGTCCCTACAGATGCTACTAATGAAGAATTATGGCCATAGAGAGTTACTATACCACCACCATGGTCTATCATGACAGCTTTTCCATAGCCACCTAACCAGTCACTATATATTACAGTACCAGCTGCTGCTGCATTTACAGATGTTCCTGTAGGTGCTGGAATATCTATTCCTGTATGGAGCTTCTTTGTCTTGAATATTGGATGTATTCTATATCCATAATAGGAGCTTATCTTATTATGACCAGGCAATGGCCAAGCCATTTTACCACCTGAATACGGTCCAGTATTTCTCTGTAGCTTTACTATCTTGGACTCTATATTCTTTGCATAATCATTTAGACTATCATATTCCTTCTCAAGTGCCTTTACATCTTGAGCCAATCTTCCCATGAGATCTTCTTTTTCACGACTTACCTTAACTAATTCCTTCTTACGAGCTTCCAATTTATTCTTGGTAACTTCTACAGATGCCCTCTGTGCCTCTAATTCTACTTTTTTACTATCTATTATATCTCTCTGCTCCTTCATAAATTGAATGAGTTCCTTGTCATATTCAGCAATAGACTTTATAAGCTCTTTTCTTGACAGAAAATCCTTTATATCTTCAGATGACAACAAAAGCTCTAGATAGCCCACATCTCCATTCATATACATTACAGATATTCTCTGATTAAAGGCATCCTTTCTCTCCTCTAAATTTTTCTCCGCCTCTTTTAATTCCTCTTGAGTTTTTTCTATATTTTTTTGTATTCTCTTTAGATCCATCTCTACTTTTTCTAAATCAGTTGTAGCCTTATCTAATTTTATATCTAGATCATGAATCTCCTTAGACACATTCTTTGTCTTATTTTCAATGTTCTTTATCTGTTTTTGAGTGTTATTCATCTTGTTTTGTACATTTCTCTGTTCTTGTCTCAAATTACCTAGATTATCTGCATAGGCTTGTACACAATTTAAAGACACAATAATTATAAATAAAAAATATGCGATTCTCCTTTTCTTCACAGATATACCCCCTAAACATTAAGAAATTTCTTCATGGATACTAAACTTCCCAAAGCTCCAATCCCTGCACCTATAGATATGAATATAATAGAAATATCTTTAAATATCTTTGTTGGTGGAACCAACATTATAGTGAATAGATCATATAATCTTTCATTTACTATGTCAAAGAAGTATCCATAACTATAGTAAATTATCACTATGGATATAATGGCTCCCAATATCCCAAACAATATTCCCTCTATTATAAAAGGGCCTTTTATATATCCATTTGTAGCTCCTACATATTTCATTATATTTATCTCTCTACTCCTTGAAGCAACTGTCAACTTTATAGTGTTGGAAATGATAAAGATAGATACGGCTACTAAGGCCGCTATTATTGCCAATCCTCCTACTCTGACATAATTTGCAAATATCATGAGCTTGTCTATAAAATCCTTATGGTATTGAATCCTCTTTATACCACCCATCTTCTTGACTTCATTTACTATACCATCTGCACTTTCTAAATCTTTTAATTTTATAACATAGGAAGTTGGTAATGGATTTTCCTTTTCTAGACCTTCCAATATATAAGCATCTTCTTTTAACATGTCTCTCAAAGTATCTAATGCATCCTCTTTTGTCTTGAACATGACAGATGCTACTCCACTGTTGCTTCGTGCCATATCTTCTATGGCCAAAAGTTCTTCATCTGTAATATCGTTATTTAAAAAGATCTCTATTTCATCAAATTTCTCTTGAGTTTCCAACACAAGGGAGTTGATGCTCAATATCAATATTAGGACAATTCCCAATATCATAAGTACGGCAGCTATGGAGGATACAGAAGCTATTCCCATCCCTCGATTCCTCCACATCCCTTGAAAACCCTGTCTGGTAATATTTTTAAACAATCTAAATGTCATAGCCATAACCACCCCTCTCTTCGTCCCTGATGATAGATCCTTTTTCAATAGCTATGACTCTCTTTTTCATACTATCTACAATATCCTTAGCATGGGTTGCCATGAGAACAGTAGTCCCTCTTGCATTGATATCCATTAATACCCTCATTATTTCAGAAGCAGTATCTGGGTCTAAATTCCCAGTAGGTTCATCTGCTATGAGTACAGGGGGACTATTTACTATGGCTCTAGCTATAGCTACTCTCTGATGCTCTCCTCCAGATAATTGGTCTGGGAAAGAGTCAGCTCTCCTACTCAAATTCACCATACTGAGTATCATAGGTACCCTCCGTCTAATCTCCTTTGGATGTGTCCCTAGTATCTCCATGGCAAAGGCCACATTTTCATATATAGTCTTATTATGTAATAATCTAAAATCTTGGAATACTACTCCTATATTTCGCCTTATATATGGAATCCTCCTATTCTTTACCCTAGTTATATCCATATTATTTAGATATATCTTACCCTCTGTAGGTTCTACCTCCTTTAACAATAGCTTTATAAGAGTTGATTTCCCAGCACCACTAGGACCAACTATAAATACAAATTCTCCCTTATCTATATTTAAATTTATCTTAGATAGAGCCTTAACTCCATTATCATACTCTTTGCTTACATCTACAAGCTTTATCAAATTTTCCACCTCAATGTCTAAACTAATAAGTATATGTTGAAAATATCTTTTATTCTCTTAGTATTATATTATAATATAGATTAGAAGATAAATAAACTGTTTGAGGTGATTTATTTGATAAAAAAGCAAATTAGGAAGGAAATTCTGGAAAAAAGGGGAAAATTAGGAAGTATTGACCACAAATTTTTTAGCAAATCTATAATAAACTCTATTTTAGACTCATCTTATTATAGAGATGCAAATACTATTATGGTCTTTGTAAGTTTTTCTGATGAGGTAGATACACATGAATTTATAAAAAAAGCTATCTCTGATGGAAAGAAAGTTACCGTTCCTATTACCTTTCCAAAGACTAAGGAGATCAAGCCATCCCATATTGAAAGTTTTCATGATTTAGAGCCTGGATATTATGGTATACTGACTCCAAAGGCAGATTGTATAAATTTAGTATCTCCAGAGGAGATTGACTTGATCATTGTTCCTGGAGTTGCCTTTGATAAAAATGGGTATAGAGTAGGATATGGGGGAGGATATTATGATAGATTCCTATCTAGATTACCCCATGTCACTACTATTGGCATAGCTTTTGAACTTCAGATAATAGATAAGGTCCCAAGAGATGAGTATGATATAGCTGTTGATTTCATCTTTACTGAAAAAAAGTTATTAATTGTAAATAATATGATATAATGTATAAGGTGTTTAATTTTTGTATTTGGGAGGCAATAAGAATGAATAGAACTATTGGTACTACAGTGAGAGGTATAAGAACCCCCATAGTAAAAGAAGGGGATAATTTAATTGACATTGTAGTTGATTCCGTATTAGAAGCTGCTAAATGTGAAGGTTTCCAACTTAGAGATAGAGATGTAATTGGTATAACTGAATCCTTAGTAGCTAGGGCACAAGGTAATTATGCCACTGTTGATGCAATTGCAAAGGATGTAGCAGCTAAGTTTCATGGAGAAATCGGTATTGTTTTCCCTATATTGAGTAGAAATAGATTTTCAATATTGTTGAAAGGCTTTGCAATGAGTAATAAAAAAATCCATCTTCTATTGAGTTATCCAGCTGATGAAGTTGGAAATCATCTCATGGATATAGATAAAATGGATGAATTAGGTATAAATCCATATTCAGATGTATTGACAGAGGAAGATTATAGAAGACTATTCGGTGACAAGGTAGTTCACCCTTTCACAGGAATAGACTATGTAAACCTATATAAGCAAATGGGAAATGGGAATATACATATCTATTTTTCCAATGATTCTCGAAGCATTTTGAAATATACCAAGGATATATTGGTGGCCAATGTACATGACAGAAGTAGAACTAAGAGGATTTTAAAATCTGCTGGTGCAGATCTAGTCTTAGGATTAGATGACATATTGTCCTCTTCTGTAGATGGCAGTGGATATAATCCAGAATATGGACTACTTGGCTCTAATTTGGCATCAGATCATGAAGTTAAACTATTTCCTCGAGATAGCCAGTACTATGTAGAAGAAATACAGAAAAAACTTCTGGAGATGACTGGAAAAAATATAGAAGTTATGGTCTATGGAGATGGAGCCTTTAAGGACCCTGTAGGAAAAATCTGGGAACTTGCGGACCCTGTAGTATCTCCTGGATATACCAAGGGACTATGTGGCACACCTAATGAACTTAAACTAAAATATGTAGTGGATACTGAGTTAAGTGAACTAAAGGGTGAAGAAGTTTTAACTGCTGTAAAACAAAAAATATATGCCAAAGATGTAGACTTACTAGGGCAAGCTGAATCTCTAGGTACCACTCCTAGACAGATAACAGATCTATTAGGTAGTCTATGTGATCTCACTAGTGGCAGTGGAGACAAGGGTACTCCAGTAGTCCTTGTCCAAGGGTATTTTGATAACTTTGCAAGTGAATAAAGATGAAAATATATACAAAAGGCGACCATAGGTCGCCTTTTTTTATATGCATATGTATTCTATGATTCCATCCTACTCCATATATTCAATATCTAGATGCACTTGTTCTGGCATAGATTTAAGATTTGTCTTTACGATAATATATGGATAGTCATATTCCTGTGGAAGTATTTCATTTGGATCTGGATCTATGAACTTTGCATATACTACTATATCAAATTTATCTTTGGACTCTTTATCTTTCACAATCTTTTCTATATCTACAAAAAAACCATGGGATTTCTTCTCACCACGTGCAACTACCACATATATATCATCTCTATATTTACAAGTTATAGCCCGCTCTTCCATGATATATTTTGGTAACATCTCAACTATCTTCTCTGGGATGTCCTGTTCCTCTAGTTCTTTAAACTTGACTAATCCTTCCTTCCCCTTCATTATCTTGGGTACCATGAGACTGCCCATTATGATTACCAAAGCTAATCCAAAGATCAAATATTTTTTCACCCTAATCCCCCCAATTGCATAGTAAGTATCTCTATAATATTACTATTCTATATGGGGGTAGATTATTCAATATATTATTTGATTACATCCTTATTAAAGAGTACATATAACATAAATTTAGGTAATACCAATTGTCTTTTAAATCTTGAAGGTTCCTTTATCAGCCTATATAACCACTCTAGCCCAAGTTTCTGATATATTTCAGGTGCCCTTTTAGCATTACCTGACAGTATATCCATAACTCCTCCATTGCCTATGATGACCCTTCCCTTTAATCTATGTCTATTTCCATCTATCCACATCTCTTGCCTTGGAAATCCTAGCCCTACAAATATAATATCTGGATTTACTCTATTTATTTCATCTACTATGTCCTGCTCTTCTTTTTCACCTACTAGACCTATATGACTGCCCTTAAAAAATCCATGATGAAATCCAGCAATCCGAACATTTGGATATCTCTTCTCTATATTATTAGCCGCATCTCTTGCCACTCCATCCTTCCCGCCTAATAGGTATAGACTATAGCTGTTTTTATTTGCAATTTCTAACATCTTCATAGAAATATCAAAACCCGTTACCCTCTCCTTTAAGGGTCTCTTTTGGATTCTAGATCCATATATAAGCCCTATACCATCTGGCAGGATTAAGTCCCCTCTATTTATGAGCTCCATCAGATTCCTATCATCTTTTGCAGCCATTACGATTTCTGTATTTGGGGTGTAGATTACCTTTAAAGTATCCCCTCTTAGAAACTCATCTACTTGGTCAGTCACATCACCTAAACTTGTATTATGTATCTTTACTCCAAATACATCTACTATATCCACCTAATCACCTACTCTCAGTAAATCTAAGGCCAATTCTACATTTAATAAGGCCTTTTTCTTTAACTCTTCATCCCGTCTCTTTAAATTATCTTTAAGCTCATCTCTTCTATTCCATGCATTATCTATATTTTTAACTAATCTCTCGTATTCTAAATCCTCTACATGACACATATGCTCCATCCCTAGGGAACTCAGTATCCCATCTACCTTTGGGTCATAAGATAGTCCAACCATAGGTACTTCTTGAGTAGCAGCATATATTAGAGAATGAAGCCTCATAGCCACTATTAGATCTAGTTTTTTTATAACTCCCATTATCTCCTCTACATTATATCTATCTTTAAGGACAAAACACTCCTTGGTCTTTACATTATCTAATACCTTTAGGCTAATATCTAAGTCCTCAGGATAGTGCATGGGAATTAATATCACCTTTATATTATATTTTTCTACTATAGAGTCTATAGTCTTAGAAATAATATCTATTAGTCCATCATCATCCTTCCATTTCCTTATGGAAATTCCTACAAATCTTTCGTCTAATGGAATAGATTCAAATTCCAATATCTCTCTTACTCTAGTATCTGAAACTGGATTCAATGTAAATACAGGGTCAGCAGTTACTCTTATATTTGGGTTTGAGATATCCATATCCTTCAGATATATTCTAGAGTCCTCATCCCTTAAAGTAATCAAATCCACCTTATTCAATATAAATCTAGTCAAAACTCTATTTATCCTTCTATTTATAGGCCCAATACCATTGGCATAGACCATAACTGGTTTTTTGAACATCTTTGCCAATGCCATAATAGCTAAATAATAGATCAAAGACCTAGTACTAGTCACATCTTGCAAAAGACTCCCGCCTCCACTTATAAGGAGGGATGTCTTCCTAATAGATCTAAATACCTCCTTGAGTTTAAACCTATTGACCGCACTTACATCATACATCTTCTTAGTCTTTTCTGGATTATTAGATAAAACCATTATATCAATATTTTCATCAGATTCCCTGATATCCTTTACTATGGCCTTCAATATTGCATCATCACCACTATTGTCAAAGCCATAATATCCAGACATGAGTATTGATTTAACTGAATTCATATAAATTCTCCTTTGTTAAGAAATCTCCTCATTACTATCTTGGATTCTCATTAAAGTCAATACAAATGAGACTAATATCCAAAAGGTGATTATTATCCTTGGAAGATAGAGGACATTTTCCACAGCACCATGAAGTAAAACTCCACCTAAACCTGACAACACACCTGCTGACATGGTACTTATATACCTATCTTCAATCTTGACTAATTTATTGATACCATATTTAAATAGAATAAACAGGAATATCAAAAAAGTCAACAGCCCTGGTATACCCATTTCAGCAGCTATTTCTAAATAGGTATTGTGGGCATGATATGTGGGCATTGTCCTTATATATGTTTCAAATGTCTGTTTAAATGGCAAATGTCCAAATCCAACTCCTGCCGTCCAGTGATCCCTTATGATATCCATAGTTATCTGCCACATCTCTATTCTATAGGCATTTGATGTATCGCTTAAATTCTTTATACTCAATATCCTATTTATGATAGTCTGAGGTAATAGATATACACCAGCCAGTGTTATAGGTATCAATGTCAATAAAAGTCTTTTTTCAACCAATAGAATAAAGATCAAAGCTGAAAAGGCAAATCCTAACCATCCACCACGAGATAAGGTCAGCACCAATGCCAGAGACATAGCTAAAGTTGTACCTAAAAATATTACCTTCTTATGCATCCTCTTACTATGCCAAAATAGTGCTACAGATAGTGGTATTGTCATTATTAGATATTCTGCTAATATATTGGGATTGAGGAATACTGAATATACCCTAGTCCTAATATTTGGATTGTTCTCTACATCTAGCCAAGCAGCATCTATCTCCACCCCCACTACATACTGATATAGACCATACAGTGCTACCAAAGTAGCAGAAAACACTAACATTACAACTATCTTATTGAAATCCTCTTTATTTTTAATGCTATTTGTCATTACAAATAAAAAGCTAAGTCCTCCTAAATGTAATGCCAAGTCCCTAAAACTACCAGTTGGATTTATAGATGTAATTGTAGATATTACAATTATAATTCCATATAGCAGAATAGGAAAATCTATAGGGTTTTGCGTCAAGGATCTATGTTCTTTGAAAGTCTCTCCATAAAAGAAAACTCCAACTAAAAAAAACATAAATAACAAACCCAGCATATCTGGTAAAAATGGCAATGCAAATACACTAGCCATAAGTCCCAGCCTTATATCATACAAAATCAAAACTATGCCTATTAATCCTATTGCACCTAAAGCTAAATATTTTAAGGAGAAAAGATCATATAACATAAAAAAAGCTATACCCAATAAAAAAGGAATAAATCGTCCTCTACTTCTACCTTGCTCTACCACCACTGATCCCCTCCTTCATCTATGGTAAATAAACTCTCAATAAATCCATATACATATGAATTATTTAAGATTTCCTTTATATTGTCTTTTAAAGATATGGTCACTAAGGATACTATTATCAAAATTATAGAGATAATAGTTGTTTTTATAAAGAAATATCCGTCTAAAAACTTTCGTACAGTAACTCCAATACAAAAGAAGCATATAAAGGCTGCAATTGTCTCTATAACCCTTATATCATCTTTAAATAGCACAGATATATTCTTGTAAAAAAAGCTAGTTTTCCTAATCCTATGTGTATATCTATTTATTCCTCTCCAAATTCTACTGAACATCTTTACAAACCAAGAATATATACCATAGAATACACTCTTCTCGATTATATGGCTGTCCTGTGTAAATATATCTTTTACAATGGATCCCTTGAACAAAAAGGCTAAAATCTTTTTTATCCCGTCTGCTATTTTCTTTATAAGACTACCTTCGTATAGAGATACATATATATTCCATATCTTTACTAAAAAACCAACAACAAGACTATTATACATGTCATCACTCCTAGTTTAGTCCAGTACTTCCATACCAACTACTGTTCCAAAGAATGCTATCTTCTTATTTTTCAATCTATATTGTACCCCAATTCTAGTATGTTCTCCTCCTACTATGATGACATCAGGATTGTTTTTTACATCTGCCTCTACTTTAAAAGTCACTACATATTTATTGGGAACTTCTGCATCTACCCATTTTCCATCTGATTCTACAGGCTCTCTATATGGTTCATAATTAACCTCAACTATCTTTCCTACATATCCACCTCTGTCATAATGATATATTGGATCTCCTACAACAATATTTTCTACTGCCATCATTCTAATCTCTGAAACTTCATAGGTAATTATAGCCTTAGAATCTTCATTTGCCACTATTGGTCTAGACTTCATCCTCTTTGTTCCACCTACTAACAACAGTCCAACTATTAATAGTACAGTCAAATCTATAACATTTATTATCCCAAATAGTTTACCTTTCTCGTTTATTATTTTCATCTGTGTATCCTCCATCTTTCTATAATTTCTTCGTATATCTTTACATGTGTCTTTGCCATGGAATCAGAAGAAAATCTCTCTTCTACATCCATATATAGGTTTTTTCCCATATTTTCTATCATATCTCTATTATCTAATAGACTATTTATCCTTTCAGCTAATGCTATACTGTCCTTTACATCTATTAAATATCCATTATGACCATCTTCTATTAACTTACCTACACCGCCTACTTTAGTAGATATTATCATCTTCTTCATCATAGCCCCTTCTAAGATTACATAGGGGAAACTCTCACTTATAGAGGTCAATACATTGATATCTATAGTATTAAAAAAGGAATATGGATCATTTACATGTCCAAGAAAATGGACATATTCTCCTATACCTAGATCCTCTACCATAGCCTTTAACCTATGTCCATCATTTCCCTCACCAGCAATTAAAAATAGGACATCCTGCCTATTCTTCAGTACTTTATCTGCTGCCTTGATAAAGGTCTCATGATCCTTTACCAGATCTAGACGTGCAGCTATACCTACTATTATCTTGTTCTCACCGTCTATGCCATACCTATGAAGAAACTCTTGTCTTGGTACATATTTAGGCTTTGCATCTAAATCTATCCCATTATATGCTATATATATGCTATCTGGATTAAAACCTCTATGGATTAGCATATCCTTGAAATTATCAGATATGGCAATATAGTATTTAAACCTCTTTAGTGCTATAGTATTTAGGGTGGTAAATACTAATTTTTTATAAAAATTATCCTTAAAATCCAACTTATAATCACTATGAATTGTAGTGACCATAGGTCTATCTATTTTCCTCTTTAAAAACATCCCTACAAAGTTTGCCCTTGCACCATGACAATGGATTATATCATAGTCTTTTTCCTTAATCTCATCTACTAATCTATTGACTACTGACATATCAGATCTACTCTTTTGCTCATATACCTCTATATCTATATTTGCTTTTTTTACATCTTCATAGAATGTGTCTTCAATAAAACATATCACCTTTGCATCTATAATCTTATTTAATCCCTTTACTAAAGAGATCAGATGAGTCTTTGCACCACCTGTATCGCCTCCACTTATTAAATGAAGCACCTTCATCTCGTGAATACCCTCCCCTCTATCCAACTCTATCTTATCTCATAAGCTCCTCTTACCATAAATATAGAGTTAGAAATAGCATAGGCTCCCCTGCCATCGTCTCTAGGAACCATGATTAGATGATTATAAGGTAATAACTCATTCCCATTATCTAGATCTTTTCCACTAGTCACATCTACTAAACCTTTGTCCATTTCAACTCCATGGGGAACTGCCTTTCCCCCTCTTAGTATGATCTCTGTACCTGCCTTGCCTATCAAGAATTGTCCTACATCTAACTCTATTACTTCTAGTTCATTGGCTACGGCAGCATTCCCTCCATTGGCATTTCCAACTTTAGCATCTATGTATTCTCTTAGTTGCTCTACCTTATTATTTACATAACTCATGCTTACCAATGGATCACTATCAGACCCTGGCTCTGAAAATACTAAGGTGGATCCTATAAATACAATAGCTGCACCTATACCTAGAGCTGATCTTTTTATCCTGTTTTTCATGAAATTCCTCCTAATAGTTCATATATCCCTTTCTATTATACTTTAAAATAATGTTGTCTAGTTCCCATAGACATTCATTATATAAGTTCTTTGAAATATAGCACATTCCAGATACTAAATCACATTACCCTTAGAAAATCCTAATCTATTAACCCTTGTCAAATCCAGTGATTTCACCACCTTTCAGATATTTATAATATCAATAATATCTCCATTATAGCATCTTTAGGATGTGGTAATCAATGTATTTCTGAAATTCATCTACATACTTATAAGAAAAGGAAATACCCCTTGATTTATCATCAGAGGTATTTCCTAATATATGAATTTAATCTAGTATTATTTATAACTTCTTCCACTTGCCAATCAGTCTATATACAGATCAAATCCTACTTCCGCATTGATTGAAGCTAAAAATGATATTATTTCTCTTGTCAACACAAGCTCTGGTCCATCTCCGTTAAATAGATAATAAGCTTATCACTGTTTTATTATTTTAATGCATGTAAGCCAATCATTCCATGCTGCTGGATCTGATGTAACACCATCTTCAAGCAATATCATGTCACCAAGAAGACTACCTATGTCATCAGAACCTGTTCTTTCATAATACATCTCTAAATACTTAATCATTGATTCAAATGCCTCTTTTGCAGTTAACGTCATATTATTTCTCCTCTATATATAATTTACGGTTTAATAGGATTAGATAAACCTGTTTGAGAATTATAACTTCTAGGTATCTTATCTATGCCACCATTTTCAATTCTCCCATTTCTAACTTTTCCCCAAGTTTAGGTTCCATCTACATTAGTTTTTACATACCAA
Source organism: Varibaculum timonense (assembly GCA_902386935.1). Lineage (GTDB taxonomy): Bacteria > Bacillota > Clostridia > Tissierellales > Tissierellaceae > CABMKH01. The sequence goes on along the minus strand of CABMKH010000005.1, from coordinate 1,063,710 downwards.
TCATTTCCAAATCTATCTTTACAAAGATAGTTCTCACCGTTATTGACTACATCCTCTAATTTTTGCCTATTGCTCAAATTATCCTCTGCAAAGTGTCCATCGGCATCTCTAAAAATGTGATCTTTTTGTTTCTCATTGATCCTTATTTTATCCTTCTTATTCTTCTTATTCCCCTTATTAGGATCACCTGTACCTCCGCCGCTTAGAAACTTCTGGAACTCTACATCATTCTTTAAATCTTTTTCTGTCTCTCCTGCCTTTGATGGTTTAAATATTATTGATGTTGCTATTCCAGCAGGGGTTGCATGAAAATTAGCTATTTTTTTTAAACATACTTCCTATATTCACTGCTCCACTTTTTTAAAAATTCATCTTCATCAATTATTGCGTTATAAGGTAATGATGTAAACTCAATAATTGTATTAACTACACAATCAAAGTTAAGTTCATATTTTAATATCTTTTTACAAAAATTGTCCCATCTCTTTTTAACTTCCAAGTCTTGAATTAACCTTGCAATAACAGCTACAGAATCTTTTTCATATGGTGTTCCCCTATTGGATAGAGTTTCATAAATTGCTTCTTGAAGCTTCCTCCCATCAAAGTCAAAGTTTGTTGCTAAATAATATATGTCATAAAAATCTTTCATACGTCCTGTGGCTTCCATTAAAGATATAATTGCATCTAACTTTTCTGCCACTGTAGACTCTAAGGAATAAGTTAAAACCTTAGGCTTTTGAAATTCTGGTAGAAGTACAGGAAGGATTCTTTCCATCGGTGAAGGTACAATAATATCCCCCACTCCAAAATCTATACTAAAAGGTGTTTTTGTCCTTCCAATAATTCCAATAAGATTAACTCTAATACCGTGATACTCCCTAGTCTCACTAATTAGCTCTAGCCCTTTAATTACAAACTTTATAAAATCATTTTTACTCGGCAAAGAAATAATATCTTCAATCAGTTTCTCTATAGCATCTAAATCATTGGAATAGTTCTTTAAAAGATAATCTGCATCAACTGTTGGCCTTGTGGTAAATCCACTAATGGAATATAATAAAAATCCACCCTTAAGAATAAGATTTTCTTTATATTTTGATTCAGAAAGCCTCCTAATAAATTCCTCTTGACAAAATAAATTTAATAATTGTTGTAATGGGATTCCTTCACCTTTAGCTTTGTTTTTCAACTTTGCTAAAATAGAAGCTGCCATATCAGACATTACAACCACACTCCTATATATGTTTGTACTTTGTTTTTAATATTAAATATTTCAGCATATTCAAATAGGTTTCTTACATTTTTCTTTGGATCCTTGATATATTTCTTTATTGCTTTGGTGAATACCTCTTCTTCAAGCTTTGTTTCATATCGTAACACATCACATATAGTGCGATCCCTATCATATATTCTAATTTTTACTCCTTCTATCTCTATAGTATCAATGCCAATCTCTATAAACTTTGGTTCTAAATAATAGGGTTTTATTAAGGGATAATCAATATTATATTTAAGCTTACTGCTATTTTTATCCACTGCTATTTGCCAAAATGAAGGGATTCTATCTGTATATTCATAATAAAAAAGTGCACTTTCTAAAAAGATTATAGATTTTGGAAACAATCTTGCTATAATTACTTCTTCTCTTGGAATATAATCTGTTAGTTCATAAAATCCATGTTTTATCTTAGTAATTAAACCTTCTTCCATAAACTTTTTTATTTGACGGCTGGAAAAGCCTAAGTTATTAAGCTCTGATGTCTTAAGGACCCCACCACATTCAATAAAGTAATTCTTTATCTTATTAATTTTATTCATCTTTGCACCTCAATATCCGCCTTCATTTTTATAAGCGGTCTTTTAAGTGCATATTATCATAATATTGCTTTAAATACAATGATTTTATGACATCAAAAAACAACAAAACCCCACTTTTATTAGATGGTTTTAATGCTAGACTTTTAAACGATAGGATAGAACTTCAAATTCATTGTTATCTCTACACTTCAACCTAATATGGAAATAAAATTTCTTTATAGGTATTCTTACTTTTTTCATGATTTTAGATAAAAATTTAGAGAAGATTTAATCTATGGCTATCTTCTCTAATCCTGTTATTTACTATATTAAATAACGATTTTAGCTTTATTGAGCTTTTATATTTTTTGATGTCATTACTTTAGCACAAGAATTATACTTAGTAGTTAATTGCTAATCAGTCTATATACAGATCAAATCCTACTTCCGCATTGATTGAAGCTAAAAATGATATTATTTCTCTTGTCAACACAAGCTCTGGTCCATCTCCATTTTCCATGAATACCCTTACTTCAAATCCAACTTCTATATTATTTTCTCTACATATTTGATTTATTATCTCTTCTTTACCACGAAGCTTTTCTAATATCTTTTCAAATTGCAATGATACTGCCTTACAACTTTCTTTTTCTGTTTTTAATGACCATTGATTTGTTCCAAGTTCCTTTATTGGAAAGTCTTCCTTTCTTCTAGTTTGAGTTGGTACAATATTCACTCTATCTGTAACCTCATCAAAATCAAATTCATCACCACTGAAAAAAAATACTATTCTTAATTTAGGTAATTCTTCCACTATTAACCTCCTTTCTATTTTAGAAATAATCCTGTTGGAACCTGGATTCCCCCTTTTATTGTTTCTAGAACTATTTCATGTGTTCTCGAGTCATATTTAATATTAAATTTTGAACCTCCATCTCCTACAAAATCTGCTTTTAAAGCTTCAGCCCCATCATATCCTAATTTCTTTGCTATCTTATTGGCTTCATTATTACTCTTGAGATTTTTTAAACTATATTTTTCGAACTGTTTTTTATTCTTCTTATCCTTCTTCTTATTCCCCTTATTAGGATCACCTGTACCTCCGCCGCTTAGAAACTTCTGGAACTCTACATCATTCTTTAGATCTTTTTCTGTCTCTCCTACCTTTGATGGTTTAAATATTATTGATGTTGCTATTCCAGCAGGGGTTGCTTTTTAGCTGCATTCCCACTTGGATCCATATACTTTATTGGATTCCTTTTACAGTAGATGTAATAGGATTTAAGAACCATTATCTCATTTAAATAGTGTTAATTAGTCGTAATTACACCGCCTTTCTTATTCTTAACTTTCATATTTAATATTTCAATTTTTCTAAATACATTTACATACTTTCCTGTGATTATTTCTAATAGAAGCCTTTAGAATTAATATCATACAACTATCTATACCATTTATCACTTTTATAACATTCTGGCAATTCTTGTTCATATGGATCATTATATCCAAGTTGTTCCAATTCTTCAAACCACCTATCTCTTTTAGACTCAGGAAGTTCTTTTCCACACCAAGGACAAAATCTTATTGTGACATAAGAATCTCCTCCATCATGAACAATTAATCCATACTCATCAAATACTAAATCATAATAAATCAATGAATTTGAAAATTGAAATTTATCACTATAATTATAACAATCAATGTTTATATTAGTTTCCATATTCTCACAACAAAATTCCATCATCTACCTCCAATTTATTTAATCTTGATAACTCTTCCTTTAACTGGACTTTTATACATTTTACCAGTCAAAGGATTCATTGAACCAATATGTTGTCCTTTATAATTATATACCTCAATGTCATTATGAGTATAATCCCATTCATAAAACTTTTTGCTCTTTCCTGAACCTGATGTTTTTCTATCCATACCTTTAACACTATCTAATTTTTTCCATACCTCACTTTCTTGTTTTTTTATATTAAATTTCCTTCCATTATTCTTCTTATTCCCCTTATTAGGATCACCTGTACCTCCGCCGCTTAGAAACTTCTGGAACTCTACATCATTCTTTAAATCTTTTTCTGTTTCTCCTGCCTTTGATGGTTTAAATATTATTGATGTTGCTACTCCAGCAGGGGTTGCTTGCTTTGCTGCACTATATCCTGTTTTAGCCATTGCTTCTATAATAGCTAAAATCTCACCAAGGTCATATAATCTGCCTACAAATTCTCCTGCATTCCCACTTGGATCCATATACTTTATTGGATTTCCTTTACAGTAGATGTAATAATTTAGTGTCAGTGGATCCAGTATATCTCCTCTATAGGTGTCTTCTGATATAAATCTTCCTAACTCTGGATCATAATATCTTGCTCTCAGGTAGTATAGTCCTGTTTCTTTATCGTAGTATTCTCCTGGATATTCTGTATGGATTATCTATTTTTTCTTCTTCTATCTGTTTCTTAAATCAGCGATTTCCTTTTCTAACCACTCTTGATGTTTTTCAAGTAGCTTTATATAGTTTTCTTTAGTATAATACTCATTTGGGGTTATAGAGTTATTTCGTCCTTGAAAAATATGGGGAGAATCCTCTGAAAAATCCAAAAATGCCCAAATATCACCTAATTCGATTAATCCCTGAATATACTCAGCTTGGATATCCGGTAAATTTTTTGACACATATATTACTCGCCACTTTCTAAATTCAATATCATCATCAACCTCTTCTCTATCTGATAATCTTTTTATTAATTCACTGATTTCTTCTATATTGGTAGCATGGGAACTAGCCAGCAAAACTACATCTATCGACTCATCACCGTCTTCCATTTTATTCATGGCAAAGTCAATAATATCCTGTCCGTTTAATTGCTTTTTAAACTTTATGCTTCCGTCCCATCCCATATTCAACAAAGTCCAACTAACTCCAAATCCTTTTTCAATAAAATCTTTAATCTTTATCATAGCTTTATCGGCACCCCATTCATTGCTCCTCCCGGAATAAAAATTCTATGTGTTACATTTCCACTTTGTGTTATCCACTCAAACTTACCAGAAATCCCATTTAAAGAACCTTCAATCTGATATAAGGTAGCACCATTATTAAGACCAGTTTTAGTTGCTACCCCGCATAATTATCTATGATATTATTAAATGCATGATAATCATCAAGTTTCAAAGCACTTCCTACTCTTGGCTTACCAAGTATACCATTTGTTATATTGACTTCAGTCTTACCCCTGCCCTCATCCTTCTTCTTATTCCCCTTATTAGGATCACCTGTACCTCCACCGCTTAAAAACTTCTGGAACTCTACATCATTCTTTAAATCTTTTTCTGTTTCTCCTGCCTTTGATGGTTTAAATATTATTTCTTCATCACAGTATTCTACTAAATAATAGTTTTAATAACCCTTATACCGTTTGTAGAATTCAATAAGTGATAATTTATTTAAGTTTTCAATAATTTCACTATCTTCTTCCCACCAAGTATCTCCTATGTATTTCTTACTATCTACATAATACCAAGGGACAATTTGCGAATAAATCTTCTCCCTTCTTGTTGCAATATGATATAAATATATATTTTCTGTCAAATGAACTGCGAATTCATCATGAATTTGATACATGATTTTAAATAATTTATTATCTTCACCTGATTCAATTGCTAAATTATACAACTTGTATAATCCAGTATTAGAGACTTCTTCATTATATAATTTCTTCATTATATCATCATTATCATAATCCGTTAAAAATTCATGTAATGATTTATATTCTTTCTCTCCACAAAGCTCTATAAATGCTGAATTTATGTATCCAATTGGCATTATTTTTTCTCTTACTATAATTTTTTTCAAATATATCTCCCCTTAATTATCAAGCGGAAAATTTATTCCGCTTGATAATATATATTTCAAATAAACTCCTTTAAATACTCAATTCCCCCATGTTATATGAACTCTAAACCCCTGTGACTTACTGTAAATGTTGATGTGTTCAACGTTACCGCTACCTCCATTTATTGGATGGCTATCGAAATGCCACCCCTCTGCACTCCTACTTCCAGCAACTTCCTGTTTAAAGTTCCCAAATTTTTTGTCAATAAAATCCAAAGCATCTTTTTTAGTTTTAAAATGAACATCCTCTCCATTAGTCACTTGGCTTTTATATTGATTCATCTGCTGTGCACTTAAATTACTCCTCGATTTTTTATCCTTATCCTTCTTCTTATTCCCCTTATTAGGATCACCTGTACCTCCGCCGCTTAGAAACTTCTGGAACTCTACATCATTCTTTAAATCTTTTTCTGTTTCTCCTGCCTTTGATGGTTTAAATATTATTGATGTTGCTACTCCAGCAGGGGTTGCTTGCTTTGCTGCACTATATCCTGTTTTAGCCATTGCTTCTATAATAGCTAAAATCTCACCAAGGTCATATAATCTGCCTACAAATTCTCCTGCATTCCCACTTGGATCCATATACTTTATTGGATTTCCTTTACAGTAGATGTAATAGTTTAGTGTCAGTGGATCCAGTATATCTCCTCTATAGGTGTCCTCTGATATAAATCTTCCTAACTCTGGATCATAATATCTTGCTCTCAGGTAGTATAGTCCTGTTTCTTTATCGTAGTATTCTCCTGAATATCTGTATGGATTATCTATTCTTTCTTCTATTTGTTTCTCTAGTCCATAGATATCGTATTCGTAGTTGGCTATTATTTCTCCTGCTTCATCTATTAACTTTGATACATCTCCATGTCCATTGAATAGGTAATAGGCTTTTATTCCGTTTTCTTCTCTTGATATAAGCTGGTGTCCCCTTAGATTTCTTGCCTTTAGTCTTCCGTTTTCTGTTTCTATTATAACATTTCCTCTGTCATAGTAATAGCCTATTGTGTTGCCATCTATTGTTTTTGCATCTCTTAGTCCTATTGGATTGTAGCTATAGGTGGATTTTTCGCCTTTATTATTTATGGTTTCTACTAGTTGATTATTTGTGTTATATCTATATCTTTCTGTCTGGGGTTCCAATTGACCGTTTTCTTCTGTTACTCTTTTCTGTATTAGATTGCCTTGGCTATCATATTCATATTCTGTTATTATAGTTAATTTTCCAAAGTAATAGGTCTCATCTTTATCTATATTTATCTTCTGCAGGTTTTCTTGGGTTCTTTCTATTTCATATTCTTCTTTTATTACTGGTTCTTCCATTGGTTCTTCTACTGGTTCTTCTACTAGCTCTTCTACTGGTTCTTCCATTGGTTCTTCTATTGGTTCTTCTACTGGTTCTTCTACTGGCTCTTCTACTGGTTCTTCTACTAGTTCTTCTATTGGCTCTTCTATTGGTTCTTCTATTGGTTCTTCTACTGGCTCTTCTACTGGTTCTTCTACTGGTTCTTCTATTGGTTCTTCTACTGGTTCTTCTATTGGTTCTTCTACTGGTTCTTCTATTGGCTCTTCTATTGGTTCTTCTACTGGTTCTTCTATTGGTTCTTCTACTGGCTCTTCTACTGGTTCTTCTATTGGTTCTTCTACTGGTTCTTCTACTGGTTCTTCTACTGGCTCTTCTATTCCTTTATGTTTTACCTTTAACCGTATTTCAGCTGTTTCTCCTTCAAGTCTGGCTTCTATTGTTACTCGTTCATCTTCTTCTCCTAGAGAGACTATCTTTATTGTTTTCCCTTTGCTATTTTTTAGCTCTAAGTTTGGATTATCAGTTGCCCATGTTGCCTCTTCCAATAATGTATCTTCTATTTTGCCTCCATCTTCGTTTGTTCCTGATAATTCCAGTTCTATTTCTTCTCCCTTTTTTAATTCTTGACTTGATGCTTTGATTGTCAGGCTTTTTATTTGTTGGTTTAATGCTGTTTTAGGGCTTATTTCTTGGTTTTCTATTTCCTCATAGCTTCTTTTAAGTTTGTTACTACTATCGTAGATATATCTTACTTTGTGATGTATTATATTAGGTATTATTTTTGTTCTTTCTGATTCTTTTATTACATAGATACTACTTGGCGAATGAGCAATTTCTTTTTCTTTTATATTCCCATTTTTATCATATTTATAAGTTGTTAGACCTTCTTCTTCCTCTACTGTTTTTATTCTGTTTAATGGATCATAAGTATAATATACTAATTTCCCCTGTTCATCTTTGGTTAGTTGATTCCCTTCCTCATCATAAGTATACTCATATTGTCCTATTATTTGTCCATCTTCTCCTATATTGGTCAAATCAGTCAAGTTTCCTGACTTATCATAATTATATTGAATCCTTGCTCCACTTGGATATTTTACTTCTTTTATTTGCCCATTCTTATAATATTCATATTCTGTTGTCTCTCCTTTTTGTCTTACTGTTTTTAACCTATTCCTATTATCATAAGTGTTTTGAATTATTTCTCCATATTGATCTATTATTTCTATGATATTTCCATTATCATCATATTTATATGAAATTGTTTTGCCATTTGGCTGACTGATTTCTTTTAAAGTTCCTTCCGGATTATAAATATTTATTACCGTTCCATTTTTGTCAGTTATTTCTATCAGATTCCCTACATTATCATAAGTATAGCTTGTCCTTCCTTCTTGATCAATTTTTTCTATCTGCTGATTTCTTGAATTATATTTATAGGTTTTTGTTATTGTCTCCCCTTCTGATATTTCTATCTCTTTGATTATATTCCCTGCTAAATCATAGCTTGTTTCTTTAACTCTGCCCATTGGATCTATTTCTTTTGTAAGTCTTCCCGAGCTATCATATTCTTTTGTTGTGACACTGCCTTCTGAAGTTATGGATAGGCTATACTAAATAGGACAATTAAATTCCGAACAATGATATAATAAAAATATAAATATTTGGGAGGAATTTAAATGGCTAAACATTATCAAGAAGATTTCAAAAAGCAAATAGTAGCTTTATACAATAATGGCAAGTCTTTGGCAGACATTAACAGGGAATATGGGATTGCAAAATCAACTATAAAAACATGGGTAGAAAGATATAATGATTCTGGATCATTTAAAATTGACGATAATAGAACTGAAGAAGAAAAAGAATTAATTGAGTTAAGAAAAAAAGTAAAGCAGCTAGAAATGGAAAATGATATTTTAAAGCAGGCAGCGTTAATACTAGGCAGAAAATAGACCTAATCATCTCCAACAGAGATAAATATAGTGTTAACGCAATGTGTAAGCTTCTTAAGGTCCCAAGAAGCCTTGTATATTACCATCTAAAAAAGAGAAAAGAGGATAACAAGGTTTCTGAAGAAGAAATAAAACTAGAAAATGAAATTATTAAAATATTTAGGGAAAGTAGAAATAATTATGGAACTAGGAAAATAAAAAAGGAATTACAACGCAAAGGAATTGTTGCCTCTAGGCGAAGAATAGGCAATATCATGAAGAAATATTCCTTGATTTCTAATTATACTGTTGCACAATATAAGGTGAAAAAAAGTAAATGTAATGAAGATAAAATAGAAAATGTGGTAGATAGAGAGTTTGATGATAGAGAAAAATTAGAAGTAGTGGTAAGCGATCTTACCTATGTAAGGGTTAATAATAAATGGTGCTATGTGTGTACCCTGCTAGATTTACACAACAAAGAGGTTATAGGATATTCTGCTGGAGAAAATAAGGATGCAGAACTTGTATACCAGGCATTCCTTAGCTGTAAATACCCTTTATCTGAAATAGAAATATTTCATACTGATAGAGGTAATGAATTTAAAAATAAATTAATAGATGAAATAATTTCTACCTTTGAAATCAAAAGATCATTAAGTAGCAAGGGCTGTCCATATGACAACTCACCAGCTGAAAGTTTCAATAATATATTAAAAACTGAGTGTATAAAAGGTAAGAAATTCAATAGTTTGAGGGAGTTAGAAATTGAATTAATGGATTATATAAATTGGTATAATAATCATAGATTACATGGCTCATTAGACTATTTAACACCAAGGGAATATAAGGAAAGGCAGTTAGTTTTAAAGAATTCTGGGAATAAAATTTCCTGTGAATTTGCATCTATATAAAAAGATTATTTTTTGATCCTGTCAAGGGCGAGCGATAGCGAGTTTATTTACCCTTGACTGGAGCAAATAAATAATCTTAGAATTGCAAACAAATTCATAGGAATTTATATAAATTGTTCGGTAAAAATATGTCCAAAAAAGTGTTGACATATCAATTTATATAAATTGTTCGGTAAAAATATGTCCAAAAAAGTGTTGACATATCATTCTGTCTTCCTTCTAATAGGATCTACTATAGTTTCTATTGTACTCTTACTATAGGTTTTTCCTGCATGATAAATCTTTTCTAACCATAATTCTGTTCTTTCTCCATCAGGTGTTCGTACTATTACTTCATCATCTCTATACGTTATTCTGATGACCCTTCCTAATGTATCGGTTATTCTATTTATTACCGGATGATCCTTTATCATTATATGGTCAAATGTTATTGTATTTCCATATCTATCTCTTATGCCTAATAATCTTCCATCCCTTCCAAAATACGTCTGTTTCCCATCTTTTTCTGTCAATACATATCTTGAACTCATATCTTCATTACTAAAATTTCTTCTATCATAATTTAGTTGAATGTCTTTTGACGGATAATTTCTTAAATTCGAATCATCTTCAATTATTCTGCGGCATATTTCATATATAGCCCCATCCCCTAGGTGCAAATACATATCTGGATTATCGTAATCATACTCATCATCTATTTCTATCACAGGTAGATTCCATGACCAGCCTATTCCCATTCTATTATTTTTCTCATTGAATGTAGTTGAACTCACTATACCCCACATTACAGCTTCTCTGGAATTATATACAGCTTCTAGATTTACATCTAATCCATTTATTCCTGGAAGATTTACTATGGGATATCTATATATCAGGCTACCATCACTTGGGTTTATCGACTCATTATCTCTATTTATTGTAAAAGGCGCAGTATATTCCTTTATGTATCGTCCATCATCAGGCTCTCCTGATAATGCCTGATTCATAATATCATCTGTTATTTTTTCTGCTAGATCATTTTCTATATCATTTACATCGTCTCTTCTATTTTCTTCTATATGTTTTGATATTATTTCATCTATTGTTTTTCCCTTTACTAATTCATTGATAAATTCTTCTTTTTTATCCTTAGTAAGATTATTTCGATTAACAAATCCTTTTATTTTATTTAATATAGTTGATAAGTCTTGAAGGTCTGGATAAATATTTTTTAGAGATTCGGCTATTTCATCATCAATAGAATGATTGTTTTTTAATTCCGTTAAATCTATAACTTTTTCTTGACTCTGATCATTCTGTTTTAACTTCCTATATAATTCTCGTTCTGGATCTAATTCTCTTGTATATGCCCTTCTTTCCTCTTTTCTTAGTGTTTCTCCTTCAATAGATAATGCTTCTTCTAACAAATTTTCTGCTATAGGTATTGCTGATGGAGTTATTAAATTAAATAATATCAATAACACCAGTATAAATGACAACTTTCTTGTCAAATTACTCATCTCCTTTTTAAAGTTAAATTATTTTTCTACAAATATTCCCCCTTGCTGAAAAAAATTAATACTAATTGATCCATAAGTTAATGTTAGTTATTTATCAATGATACTAGCTTAAAATGTCTAAGTCAACCCATTGATTTCATCTGTTTTTCGACATATTACGACTAGATTAAAATCATATTTAAATTTTATATGTAAAATAACGACATAAAACAATTTGTATACTATTTTCTATATTTTAGTCCAATAAAAAATAAGCATTATACAATGCTTATTTTTTTAATAAATATGTATTGAAACTTTACTATCTTAGAGATACCAGTCCTACGCTTATCTTTAGTGCATCATCTACATACTTCATCATCTCTTCATCAAATCTACCTATTTTTTCTCTAATCCTCTTTTTATCAATTGTCCTAATCTGCTCTAATAACACCACCGAATCCTTTGGCAATCCATATTCTTGACCTGCTATTTCCACATGGGTCGGTAACTTTGCCTTGTTGATCTGTGATGTAATAGCAGCTATTATGATAGTTGGACTATATTTATTTCCTATGTCATTTTGAATAACTAATACTGGCCTGACTCCACCCTGCTCAGAGCCTACAACTGGACTTAAATCTGCATAAAATATATCTCCTCTCTTGACTATCACAATTTCTCACGTCCAGTCAAAATATATTCATACATAATCAGATCTGAAATATCCTGTTCTAAACCTATCTCTGAAAGGGTCAAGTTCAATTGGCTCATCTCTTCATATCCAATCTTATAGACCTCATCCATGTCTTCAGTCCACTTTTGCCTGTAATAGACCTTAATACACTCTCTAAAAGAGTTCACCATACCATCATATTTCATTGGGACCATCTGATTAACTTCAATCATAAATTCCCACCTCCATTTCCCTTAAGAAAACATATATTGTATGGAGCCCAATGCACCATGGGAAAAAATAGTATATAATAATTATATATTGATACTGTAATTCATGTCAACTAATTAGCCTTATTAAATCACAAATTAATCAATAATATAATCGACAATATTGTTGATATTTCCCCCTTTTACGTATATTCTAGGCAGTCTTCTACCCATCATACATATAATTTCATAGCTAACTGTACCCAGAGTTTCTGCAATTTCTTCTACACTAGGATAACTACTATCTCCATATCCAAACAATACAACTCTATCCCCGATTTTCACATCATCTACATCTGTCAAATCCACCATCATCTGATCCATACATATTCTTCCTATTATAGGTACTCTCTTTCCATGTATAGACACTTCTCCTTTGCCAGTAAGCATTCTAGAGTATCCATCAGCATATCCTATTGGGATAGTCCCTATGATAGATTTTCTATATGTGGTGAACAATTGATTATATCCTATTCCAGTTCCTTTTTCAACTATCTTTATATTGGAAATATAGGATTTTAAAGTCATAGCTGGTTTAATTTTTAATCTGTCCTTCTTTACTTCATTAGAAGGATAATATCCATATAGTATAATTCCTGCCCTTACCATATCCATATTATACTCAGGGGTATCTATTATTCCTGCTGAATTAGATATATGTTTAATTGGAATCTCCATTCCCTTTTCCTTTAATCTATCTATTACCCATGAAAATCTTCTATACTGTTCCCTAGTATATGATTTGTCTTCTTCGTCTGCCCTTGCAAAGTGAGAAAATATTCCCTCTATCTCCACATTATCTAGATTCCCAATCTCTATTATCTTTTCTATAGATTCTTCATCTGGTAAAAAGCCTATCCTTCCCATTCCAGTGTCTATCTTTATATGTATCTTTACCTTTTTTCCCAGATTTACTGCTTCTTTTGACAAGGCTTTTGCATCTTCATAATTGTATACATTGGTAATTAAATCATAATATACTATGTCTCCATATCTTTCACGAGGTGTATGATTTAAAATCAAGATTGGTGCATCTATATTTCCCTTTCTCAACTCCACTGCCTCTGAAAGTGTAGATACTCCTAATCTATTTGCCCCATTTTCTAAAAACACCTTCCCCACTTCTAAAGAACCGTGACCATATGCATTGGCCTTTACTACAGCTGTTATTAAAGTATCTTCTCCTACAATATTTGATACCTCTCTTATATTATGGGCTAAATTATCTAAATCTATTTCTAATCCTGTCATTCTGTGTTCATCTAAATGTCCCATAGAAATCCCTCTTTCTCCTTCATTTTTTAATATATTCAAAATCTACATATCTAATGACTGCCCTTGGATTACCTTCTTCATCTAATATTATCATCTTATAGGGCTTAAAATTCCTTTTATCCATATATATTTTCTTTTCCTTATTGTATCTATTGGCATCTTTTGATGTATAGCTAAAGATATAGTAGACTATATCTTTCTGCTCCTCTTCTCCCTCAAATTTTGCTTTCCATATATTCCCAAATATCTCACCAAATAGCAAGCCCCTATTTATACCTTTGACATTTTTAAGAGAGATAGATTGACTAATAGAGGCGTTATTTAAAAATATATTGTTATCCCTATATTCTATGACAATTCCTCTGTTTTCTTCAGGCTCTAAAATAGACAGCTTGATTTCGCCACTATGTCTATAGAATTCATCTAATATGTAAAATGAACTACCTTCATCCATGTTGATTTCTAACTCTGCTTTAGTTTCATATCCAGAATAGTTATCTAAGGTCTTTTCCAGTTTACTTATAACTTTTCCTGCATCATCCTGTGTACAAGATATCAAAAAAATACTCGAAATAATTATCAATAGAAAAATTCTTTTCAAGTTTTATCCACCTTTCCACTTCCCTTTGAGATAATACATTATTATATTATATTTAATTTACATTTATTTAGAATAAAAATAACTATTCTAATGATTATTTCCAAATGAACCATAGCCTATTACAAAGGCAATTGCATATCTTTCTTCATGGGATAGAGATATATCAAATGTATCTATATCTAGCTTCTTTGCCAGTTCTATTCCATCTTTAGAAAGAACTACATAGGGTTTTCCATTTCCATCATGTAAAATCTCTAGGTCCTTCCACCCTACTTGTCCTATTCCAGTTCCCAAAGCCTTAGATACTGCTTCCTTGGCAGCAAATATAGCTGCTACAGTTTTCGGGCTATGATTTTTGTCTCTTATATAGGATATTTCTCTTTCAGTAAATATTCTATCATAAAAATCTTCTTGTTTATCTTTTAAAATATTTTTTAATCTATAGATATCTACTATATCTACACCTGTTTTTATCATGTATAAACACACTTCCATTTTTATTATTTTGCTATAAACATATTGTATAACAATTCTATCCCTATAACAATCCTATTTGAAGAAAAACCCCCTAAGGAGTAAAATATCCTTAGGGGGTTTTTGTTATTTCATAGTATTTTGTGTACTGGCATCCATAGATGAACTTAAACTATTTTTAATCTGCTGCACATCATTTTTATTGGCCTGAGGTGCTGGCATATACCAGCCTTTTTGCTCTGCCATCTGATATATTTGATATTGCATTTGTTCTGCTTCATTTCTAAGGGTCTGTAGTGTAGATCTTAGTTGTTGATTTGAACACTCAGTAATAGCTGTAGTATAACTACCTATACTAGCCTTGGCACCAGATAAAATATCATTTACCATATCTTGATCTTTCATGATGAACCTCCTATAGTGAATTTATTAAATTAGTGGCTGTAGTCTGTGCATCTGAACTAGACTGCTGAAATAGTTGTTTAAACTGTGGATCTTGAATTTGGTTTGAATATTGTTCAAATTTTTTACTCATAGTCAAATGGGCTGAAGCTATTTCTTTTACAGAATTAAGCTCCTGTTGTGTAATATTATTTAAATTAATAGTATTTTTAAGCGCCATATTTTTTCCTCCTTGAAAATATTTAGGACAGTATTATTTTCTCTTAAATATTTAATTTTATTCTGGCAACTATTGTTTTAATATTAATATCTCATAGTTTTAAACTGAAAATAAATAATATATTACAAAAAATATGTGAATTATTCGTATATTTGATATACTATATATACAATATCTTGTTGAGTAGTAATTTATTGGAAATTAAAAATTATTCAACAATCTATAATATTAAGGATGAGGTGTTTATATGAAGTTTAATTTTAAAAAAGGCGGAGAATTACAGATAATTCTTGTCAAAAAAGACGAAGATTCTCTAAAGATAGGAAATGATCTATACCTATATCTTAAAGAAAAGGAGATGTTCAAAGGAGATCTAAGTGAAACTTATCTCCATCTAGATCCAAATGGAGAAGATGTTCTTCTATTAGGATTAGGAGAAGAAGATAAGCTGACTATTGATTCTATAAGAAGGGCTTTCTACAGTGCTGGAAGAAAATTGATGGAAGCTAAAGTAAAGAGTATAGGAGTCTCAATTCCAAAATTTAAAGATTTGTGCTACAAAAAGACTATCGGTGCTGTTACAGAGGGGTTGCTTCAGTCAGAATATTCCTTTGAAAAATATCTTTCAGAAAAGAAAATAAAGCCTACATTAGAAGAAGTATATCTAGATGTATTGGAAGATAAAAAAGATAAGGCTTTAGAGGCAATAGAAGAGTCAAAGATACTCATTGAAGGAATATTCTTGACTAGGGATTTAGTCAATGAAAGGGCTATCAATATGTATCCAGAAGTCCTTGCAAATTCAGCTAAGGACAATCTAGAACAACTAGGGGTAAAGGTATCTATCTATGGTAAAAAGGATATAGAAGCTCTTGATATGAAGGCATTTTTAGCAGTGTCACAGGGTTCTGCTAAAGAACCACAATTTATTGTAATGGAATACAATGGTGATCCTAGTTCAGATGAAAAACTTGCCTTTGTAGGTAAGGGTTTGACCTATGATTCAGGAGGGTATTCATTGAAACCTAGCAAGGGGATGGATACTATGTTTTCTGATATGGCAGGTTCTGCTACTGTAATTGGTGCAATAAAGGCTATAGCTAAATCTAAACTAAAGAGAAATGTAGTAGGGATTGTAGCTGCTTGCGAAAATCTAGTGTCTGGAGATGCCTACAAGCCAGGTGATATTATTGGTTCTATGTCTGGAAAGACTATAGAAGTAGATAATACTGATGCTGAAGGTAGACTTACCCTAGCAGATGCATTGTGGTATGCAGTAAAAGAAGCTAAGGCAGACAAGGTTATTGATCTTGCTACCTTAACAGGGGCATGTGTAGTAGCTCTAGGAGATATCAACACTGGAGCAATAACCAATGATGAAAAACTGATGAGAGAGGTAAAAGACGCATCTGAAATTGCTGGAGAGCCTATATGGCAACTACCATCTAATGATGAATATAGAGATCTCATAAAGAGTGATTTTGCTGATCTAAAAAATACAGGAGTTCGAGGTGCTGGTACAATTACTGCTGGTCTATTCCTTAGAGAATTTGTAGATGATACCCCATGGGTTCATCTAGATATAGCTGGAACTGCATATCTTGATAAGGCTTTAGGATATTTACCTAAGGGTGCTACTGGTGTACATGTAAAGACACTGTACTATCTTGCAAAAGGTGAATAGATAAAAGTAAGGGGTCTCTTATTTAAGAGATCCCTTATATATTATACTATATTGTCTATTTCAGATAGTATATTAGTTATAGGTGGTACTACTTGTTTCTTTCTAGATAATACTCCTGGTGCATAGAAAGAATTGTTCTGTAAAACTTCATTGAAAGCTTTAGCAGCATAGTCCTTGTTCTGTCCAACTACTATCATTTCAGAAGCTTGATGAAATATATCTGTTAGCATCAATATGAATATAGAATATTCATGCTCATGTGCTTTTTCTTCCATTAAGGCTATTAAATCCCTTTTCATATCTTTTAGACTTTCAGGATCCATAGTATAGACTTGAGATATCCCAATCTTGTTATCATTTATTGTAAATGCCTTGAAGTCTTGATTTAACAGTTCTTGAGGTGTCTTTCCTGTTAGAGATGTACCTGCCTTAAACATATCCATAGCAAATTGTTCTACATCTAAATCTGCAATTCTAGCTAATCTCTCCAAGATAATTCTATCTGTATTTGTAGATGTAGGTGATCTAAAAAGTAGTGTATCTGATATAATGCCTGCTGCCAATATACCTGCTATCTTTTTAGAAGGTCTCCTTCCGTTTTCAAACATTATAGATCCTACTATGGTACAAGTACTTCCTACTGGTTCATTTCTAAAGTATATAGGACTTCCTGTAAATACATCGGCCACTCTATGGTGATCTATTATCTCTAATATCTCAGCCTCTTCTAATCCATCAATAGATTGACTTCTCTCATTATGATCTACTAGTATAACTTTTTTCTTCATACTAGATATAAGATGATATCTAGATATGGAGCCTATTACTTTGTTTTCATGATTTATGACTGGATAACTCCTATATCTAGTCTGGGACATTTGAACCTTTACATCATCTACTAGATCGTCTAAAGAAAACACCACTAGATCATCAGTAGTCATGACATATCCTACTGGCAAACTCTGAGTTATCAGTCTAGATGCTGTAAAGGTATCATGGGGCGTAGATATGATGGCTATACCCTTATCCTCTGCAATTTTTATCAATTTATTATCCAGTTTCCCATTTCCTGTAACTATCATAAGGGAAATATTGTTATCCATAGCAGCCTCTTGAATATCCTTTCTATCTCCACATATAACTATGTCATTATCTTCTATATAATCCTTTAGGGTACTTGGTTCCATAGCAAGAATTAAAAGTTTTCCATCAAAGGGTTTGATATTATCTGGAAGTACAATGGATTCTGCTGATAGTGTATCAATTATATTGTCTGTAGAGGTACCAGATTTTCCCAATATAGAATTATCCCATACATCTATGTAACTTTGAACTATATCTGACACAGTTACAATTCCTACTAACTGTTCATTTTCATCTATAACTGGTAGGCTGTTCACATTGTTTTTGCTCATTAGGTTTAGTGCCATTCTCAAAGATATCTCTGGATTTACTGGTGCAATATTGTCAAAATTCAAATCCTCTACACTCAATCTAACTGTCTCCATAATCTGAGGTTCTTCTATACCAAAATAATTTAGTATAAACTTAGTTTCCCTATTTATATCTCCAAGTCTTACTGGTATAGCATCTATATCTCCAGTTCCATTTTTATACTCTGCATAGGCTAAAGCAGAACATATAGAGTCAGAATCTGGGTTCTTATGTCCTATTATATATACTGTATCTTTCATAATTTCCTCCTTAAATTCATCATTATCTTTGCATAGGGACTATTATAGCATATTTCCTAGGAAATTCTAAACCCTATCAAATAAAAAAGACTTTATCACAGCAAGGTATTCTCTAATATAAGAGTGAAGTATTATAGTTGGTGGTATCTTGGCAGGTAGTCCATAGGTCTTTAATCCTAATCTATTTGCCAATAATTTAGATCTAAATATATGATACTTATTTGTAGCAATCAATACGGTTAGATCTTCCCTATTATCTACTTTTCTTATCTCATCTAAACTAAATTTTAAATTCTCAAAAGTGCTTGTAGACTTATCCTCCATAATTATTCGACTCTTTTCTATTCCATTATCTACTAAATACTTCTTCATAGCAAAAGCCTCGGAAACATGTTCATTTGCACCTTGTCCCCCAGATACAACTACTTTCACATCTTCATTATCTATCAGATATTCTTTGGCAACTTTAAGTCTTTCTACTAAAGCAGGAGAAGGTATTTCTCCATAGAGTCTTGCCCCTAAGACAATGACATAATCCACATTGTCAATAGGTCCTTTTCTGCCATGATAAAAGATCAATCCTTCAATTATTGCAAAGGATATGAGAAATATTATAAATATAATAGTCAGCAGATTAATCAATTTTTTATTCATATGTTTAATTCTCCTATTTTCTCTTATATTCTATAGATCAATCCCTAAAGTACCATCCATGGAGATATAAATGCAAAAAATAAGATACATCCTCCAAATATTCTATTTCCATAAATAGCATATGCCGTTGGTCTTCCTCCCTCAACAGATAGGTAATTTTGAAATTTCCACAACTTTTCCGGATACATAATGCCTATTAGCCCTAAAAAAATTATAGGAATTGCTAAAAAAGGTACAACAACAAAATCATTGCTTTTCACGAAGTCATATACCATATTCAATCTATTTACAAATTCCACCTCCATAGGCTCATCACCCCTAGGGTTTTCCATAAACTTTGCAGACACTACAGAGCCCCAATCTTGTTTATACTCTTCTCCACTGGAAAGGATGATTGTAATATCTTCTTCAAACCAATGAGTACAGTCTACCATTATCCTTTTACCCTTATATTCTATATTATATTTATTGGCTAAGTGATACAGTGGATTTGAACTGGATCTCTCTTCTATGTTTATGGTAACTAAATTTCCCTCTATATCTTTAAAAAGAACCACATCTGCCTTATTAGATACATACTTAAACTTTTGTCCATCAAGGGAAAAACTAATATTCTTCTGATAGAAGCAAATTAGAGTTATTATGTGTAATATTGACAACAAAATCCCCAATGTGATATAGATCTTATTTTTCCCATATCTTTCATATATATTTTTGAATGTATCCATTTTGCTCCCCCTATCTATATTTTATAAAAAAATACATACCTTTAACCTTGTTAATCTCCATCTCCATTGATATATTAATTTTATAAAATTATCTTGCCCTATAAAATTAACATTTCTTCTTTATCCACATACAATCTTAGTTACAGTATATATTTATTAATATATAATCTCAAGGATTTCATATCAATCTTTCAAGGCACATTAATTTATAAAGATTATTTATTTACAATTAATTGAAATCTATCAGGTTTTCAACTTTCTAAAAGTTTGGTTGCTGAGTAATTAATTCCAATTGCTCCCAATGGAGCTGTAATTATTATGGATAATACAGCAATAGCTAAGATGATATCTCCTGATTCTACTCCTAGTGACAGTGGAACTGCCCCTATTGCTGCTTGAACTGTAGCTTTAGGTATATAAGCTATAATACAAAATAACCTTTCTTTATAATTTAAATCTGTACCTATTAAAGAAATTAAAACTCCTATACTTCTGCCTAAAAGTCCAATTATCAAAATAATTATTCCAACTTTACCTGCATTAATAGCTACATTGATATTTACTTCTGCTCCTACTAATATAAAAAGGAGCATTTCTGCAAAAACCCATATTTTATTTAGTTTTAGTCCTAATCTCTTTCCCACATGTGGTAATCTTTCAGATATAATAAATCCTATAGTCATGACTCCTATTAATGATGCTATACTTATCTTTGGCTCTAAATAGGATTCTATTTCTGTCAATAATATGCCTAACCCTAATAGTAGTAAGACTTTTTTAGTATCTCTCATATGATGTTTTGTAAATATTTGTATAAGAACTAATCCAATAAACAAGCCCAATACTATACCTAATAATATAGATATTGGAATATTTAATAATTGCATAGATATATTTATATTGCCACCACTATATAAACCTAAAAAAACGCTGAATATAGTAATTGCAACAACATCATCAATAGATGCGCCTGCTAATATTAAAGTGGGAATCCCTTTGGATTGTCCTATATTGTTTTCAATTAATTTTAACATAGATGGCACTATAACTGCTGGAGATACTGCTGCAATTATAAACCCTAGTATTCCGCCTTGTATAAAAGTGAAATCTAAAAATTTCATTGAGGCCACTGCTATAAAAACCCCCTCTATAATACCAGGGATATAGCTCATTTTCAATGCAGGAGCCCCTACTTTTTTCAAATCTGTTTTGTTAATTCCTAGTCCTGCCCTTAATAAAATAATAATTAAAGCAATTTTTCTTAAATCAGCTGATATATTCATCATATCTTTCTGTAGTAAATTAAGTCCATATGGACCAATTATAACTCCTAATATAAGCATACCTAGTAATCCTGGTAATTTGAATTTTTCAGATAATTTTTTTGCTGGTAATCCTAATAATAAAATTGTTGCTAAACTTATTGCCATATCTTTTTCCTCCATTGTTTTTATAATAAAAAAACTCCTACAGGCATACTTTTAGTATTCTCTGTAGGAGTCATTAGCTTTAAGCGGTTTTGGTGAACTCCATCACCATGATCCATTTAATTTTCTATAAAGATTATATTATGTTTCGATATCAATGTCAATTAATATCAACAAAGAAAACTACATTATGATCCTCTATCTATAAGACAAGGTCTTCATATACCCGTCATAGCCTATAATCGTATTCTTAAATACATTTTCAGCATTTATTCTACATAATTCTGGCTCATCCATAGAAGAACTAAAATGGGTGAGTAATAGTTCTTTGACCCTTCCCTTATAAGCCAATTCTGCCGCTTCCTTAAAGGTCATATGTTTATTTTTTATAGCTTTTTCTAAATCTTCATCAGCTCCATAGGTTCCTTCACATACAAATAGATCACTTTCTGATATAAATTCAACTATCTCATCTATTGGTCTTGTATCTGTGATATAGCTTATTTTAATTCCCCTTCTCTTTTCTCCTAAGACCAAATCTGGGCTATAATCCTTGCCCTCATATGACACAGCTTCACCCTTCTGAAGCTTAGACCATATTTTCCTTGGAATCTTATTTTCAATTGCTCTCTTTAAATCAAATTTAGGCAATCTAGGTACATAGAAACCATATCCTAAACACGGCATGGAATGCTGAAGTTTCATTGTGGAAATATACATATCATTTAATTTTAAAGTTCCTTGAGGATTTTCTATAAGATGAATATCATATGGTAGATATGGAATAACTACTAAAAGTCCCTCCATCATATCTTTAAGACCAACAGGTCCAATTATAGTAATAGGTTCAGTTCTATCACTATTAGCCATAGTTGAAAGTAATCCTGGTAATCCAAATATATGATCTCCATGAAAATGAGTTATACATATTATATCGATAGATTTAAATCCCGTATGAAGTTTTCTCATAGCAACTTGTGTGCCTTCACCACAGTCTATCAATATCTTTCTCCCTTGGTAACTTATCAACATAGAGGATAGATGTCTATTTGGCATAGGCATACCTCCACCACTTCCCAATAAAGTTATATCTATCAATAAATTCACCTCTTTTTATATAGGCATTTTACTTTTATATTTAAAAAAACATTGAAGAACTTCTTAGTTTCCATACCATAAATTGTACCATTGTTCTAAATTATTATCCATATTAGTTCATCTATTTTCGTAAAAATCCCTATGGATTATAAAATAAAAGTAGCTTGGAATTAATCCAAACTACCTTCTCTCTTAAATATTATATAGATGATCTAAGGGGCCTCTTCCTTTCCCTAAATCCAATTTTACCTTTATAGCTCCAGTCAAGTATTTCTTCGCCTCTATAAAAGCATCTAAAACATTCATCCCTTTAGCCAAATTTACTGCTATTGCCGATGACAATGTACATCCTGTCCCATGGGTATTGGGATTGTCAATTCTATCACCTTCTACCCAGTGCAGTTTCTTATCTATATATAATACATCATCTGCTGAATCAATCAAATGTCCACCTTTGACCAATACAACTCCATCTATAGCTCTTCCAATTATCTTAGCAGCCTTTTCCATATCCTCTCTATTATTTACCTCTATCTCACTTAGAGCTGCTGCCTCTGTCATATTAGGTGTAATTATATCTGCCAGTGGGATTAGTTTTTCTATCAATGCTTTAGTAGCAGTAGACTCCATGAGAGAGTTTCCACTTGTGGCTACCATCACTGGATCCACTACAATATTTTTTGCACCATATTCCTTTAATTTATTAGCTATTACCTCTATTATTTTTTCATTAGATACCATTCCAATCTTCACTGCATCTGGATAGATATCTGTAAATACTGCATCTAATTGTTCCCCTACAAACTCTGGGGGCAAATCTACTACATTTTTTACTCCAGTAGTATTTTGAGCTACTACAGACGTAATAACACTCATTCCATATACCTTATGTGCAGCAAATGTCTTTAAATCTGCCTGTATACCTGCCCCTCCACTAGGATCTGTTCCTGCAATAGTCAATAATTTTTTCATAAATTCTCTACCTCCAATTTCCTAAAATCATCAATAAATATATCTGCTGTCTTTTTTATCTCATCTAAATCCATTAAAGCTGAATCATCTTTAATTCCAATTACGTTTAATCCATATTCTTTAGCTGCTATCATACAATGTAGAGTATCTTCCCATACCCAAGTATCCTTAGGCTCTACTTCTAATCTATCAACTGCAGTTTTAAAAAACTTTGGGTCACTCTTTCCTAAACCTGTACTATTACATGTTTGAATAAATTCAAAATAATCTTTTATTCCTAAATTGTTTAAAACAGAAAAGGCAAGTCTATCTGCAGTAGCTGTAGCTACACACATCTTGATTTTTTTCTCCCTTAGACTATTTAATATTTCTAGTACATAAGGCTTTAATTGAAATTTGTTCCCATAGTAATCTGTCAATATTGCCTCTATTTCCTCATTTATCTCTTCAGGAGATTTTTTTAGATTAAATCTATCTTTCATATAAAAAGATGCTTCTAAAATACTAAGCTCCTTTAAGGATTCCCTTAAATCTTCTGGAGGCTCTATCCCTATAGATAGCAAATAATTATTTGCCAGATCCCTCCATAACCACATGGAATCTATAAGAGTTCCATCTAGATCAAATATTGCCGCCTTCATAAAGCACCTCCTTTGAAAGCTTAAATAAATCTCTTGTTGCCTTAGCAATATCTTCTTTAGCAAGAATTGCTGATATTACAGCAATTCCATCTACTCCACTTCCCCTAAGCTGTTGAATATTGTTCTCATTTATTCCACCTATTGCCACTACAGGAATATCTACAGCTTTAGTGATTTCCTTTAACTCACGAATACCTACATCTATTGCATCTGATTTGGAAGTTGTTGAAAATATAGCTCCTACACCTAGATAATCTGCTCCTTCTCTCTCAGCTTTTATAGCCTCATCTACATTGCCAACTGAAACTCCAATTATCTTATCTTTGCCCAAAATCTCCCTTGCTCTAATAAGAGATATATCATCTTGCCCAATATGAACCCCATCTGCATTTACTTCTATTGCCACATCTATATCATCATTTATGACAAATGGAATCTTATATCTATCTGTAATTTTCTTTACTTCAATAGCTAGTTCTCTAAACCTATTATGTTCCATATCTTTCTCTCTAAGTTGAATAAATGTAGCTCCATTCTCAATTACCAATTCTACAATTTCAGAAAGAGTTTTATCCCTTAGCCATGTTCTATCTGTAACTAGATAGAGAAGCATATCCTTATTATCTACTTTCAATTTTTATTCCTCCGCTCAATATTTTCCCATCTATTTTACTTATATAGTCAATTAGATAAGTCCTTAAAGAACCTGTTCCTAAATCTTCCCTCATAATTCTCTCATTTGCCATCTCTCCACATAGTCCCATAGTAGCAATTGCTGCAGCTGTGCTGTCTAGAATACTATCTGGATTTCCCCCTACAAAACCACCTATTAATCCTGACAACATACATCCTGTTCCTGTAACCCTTTCCATATTCTCCTGTCCATTTCTTATGATATATGTTTTTTCACCATTAGTAACTATATCTATAGGTCCAGTAACGGCTATTACCCCGTTGTAAATTCTCTTAAGTTCCTTTGTAATCTCAATATAGTCAACAATATTAGATTCATCAATAATATCCTCTACACTTACATCTACTCCACTTGAAGTTCTACTTCCATGGACTAATGACTTGATTTCAGAAGCATTTCCCCTGATTACAGAAAACTTGACCTCTTTCAATAGCTTTAAAGTAGTTTCAGTCCTCAACTTAGATGCTCCCATACCTACTGGGTCTAATACAACTGGGATTTTAATCTTGTTAGCCATCTTTCCAGCTTTTATCATGGAATCTATGGTTCTAGAATTTAAAGTTCCTATATTTAAGACTAATGAATTGGAAATAGATACTATATCCTCTACCTCCTCTACATCATCTGCCATAATAGGAGATGCACCTGAAGCCAAAATAGTATTTGCTACATCATTTACTGTTACATAGTTTGTAATGCAGTGAACAATTGGTGATTTTTCCCTTATGTTTTTCAATATATTTTCAAACATTACATACCTCCTTTGATATTTAGTAGTTTATACTTAATCTAGATTGATATAGATTATTATATAAAAGAAAAAAGACCTGCCTTAGCAAGTCTCACTATACATTTTGTATGGTACCTACGTTGGCATTATCCAAATCAGGTTAGATGGTCGAACTGATACCACAGTTCCTCTCAGCAAGGTCTATCCAAGCTCCCATTTTATATTTATAATATGTCTTTATTATATTAGTAAAGCCTTCTATTGTCAAATTGGATAATTGAAAAAGATAGTGTCAATTAATTTCAAATAAACTAGTTTTAATGATATAATAGATAATTACACTTGACAATAAGATAGGAGTGAATTATATGGACATGAAGGAAGTTAGAAAGACAGCTCGTGAAAAAATGAAAGGATTTTGCCGAGTATGTCCCGTATGTAATGGCGTAGCTTGTGCAGGAGAGGTTCCTGGAATGGGTGGTTCCCTTACTGGCTCTTCTTTTAAATCAAATGTATCAGATTTAGGAAAGGTCAAACTAAGACTCAAGACCATTCACGATGCCAAGAACCCAAATATTAACTTTGATTTCTTTGGTGAGGGATTGAAATCCCCTATCATAGCTGCACCTATAACTGGTTGTGAATACAATATGGGAGTAGCACTCACTGAAGAAGAATACATAGATAGTGCTGTCAATGGTAGTCTATCTGCTGGTACTATAGCTATGATTGGTGATGGTGCATATCCTGAATTATATTTATCTGGACTTGATGCTCTTAATAAAGTTAACGGAAAAGGAGTAGCAATTCTAAAACCTAAGAAAAATGAAGTTGTCATTGAATCACTAAAAAAAGCTGAAGATACAAATGTCATTGCAGCAGGAATGGATATAGATGGTGCAGGGTTGATTACAATGGCTTTGAAAGGCTCTCCTGTTGGTCCTAAAACCATAGGCGAGTTAAAAGAAATCATTTCTTCTACTAAATTGCCATTTATTTTAAAGGGCATAATGACAATAGAAGAAGCTCTCATAGCTTTAGAAGTTGGTGCAAAGGCTATAGTTGTATCTAACCATGGTGGTAGAATATTAGACCATACCCAATCTACAGCAAGGGTATTGCCTGAAATAGCTGAAGCTGTAAAGGATAAAATGATGGTACTTGTAGATGGAGGAATTCGCTCAGGAGTAGATGTATTTAAGATGTTAGCCCTTGGAGCAGATGCAGTATTGATAGGTAGACCTATTATCTTTGGTGCCTATGGCGGATATAGGGAAGGTGTATCCATGATTATCAATAAAATGAAAGATGAACTTATACAAGCTATGATATTGACAGGGGCCAAGGATTTAACATCTATAGATAGAGATATGATCTCCATTGAATGGTAAAATTAGTGCTGTTTCAAAATAGACTTTGAAACAGCACCAATTCTATATTGACACTATTGTATATCTATCTTTCTTCTATTCTCATCATCTTTAGTGAGTTTTGGTAAATGGATTCTCAACACGCCTTCTTCAAATTTAGCCTTGATTTTATCTTCATCTACATTCTCTATATAAAAACTACGTCTAAATTCTCCATAGTGCCTTTCACGTCTAACATAGTTATCCTTGTTATCTTCCACTGATTCATCTCTTTTAGCTGTGATTACCAAATTATTATTTTGAAATCCTATATCTATATCTCCTTTTTTAACTCCAGGTAGATCTGCTTCTACTAAATAACTATCATTTGTTTCCCTAAGATCTGCCCTAAAATTTCCCCTATTGCTCATGGCATTAAAAAATTCATTATCAAATAGATTATTTATTAAAGGTGTAAAAAAATCATCTCTTCTATTTAGACTGTCCTTTCTAAATGGCATCATATCAAACAATATACTCCCTCCTCATGTAAATTTTTCTTATACTAAACACAATCTATAATTATAGTTTTCGTCATATCAGAAAAACTATACATGAAAATCTTTTAAAAAAATTTCACAAAATCCTTGACATCAGCATAATAAAGTATTATGATAATAAGCAATATAAAAAATGCTGAGATGGAGAGAAAGATATCTAAGCTTATTTACAGAGAGTTGGATTAGGTGAAAGCCAACAATAAGAGGATATGTAATATTCACTCCAAAGCAGATTCGTTTAACGGTTTATCAAGTAGACGAATCCGAAAGCCCATCGTTATAGGGGATAGGACTGTTAGGTCTGATTGAGTGATGACTTTTGTCATAATTAGGGTGGTACCACGGATATAATCTTTCGTCCCTATAAGTATAGCTAAATAGCTATATTTGTAGGAACGAAAGATTTTTTTATTTTAAAAAGGAGGAATTAATGATGAGAAAAATTAAATTAAACAAATTAGTTGCACTATTATTAATGGTATCAATAGCACTAACTGGATGCAGTAGTACAGTAAGTAATGAGGGTAATGAAGATAAAAATGTAGATAAAGATAGTTTTGTAATAGGTATCAGTCAATTAGCAGATCATCCAGCTTTAGATGATGCAAGACTAGGATTTGAAGATGGACTAAAAGAATTAGGTGTAGATGCTAAAGTAATATATCAAAATGCTCAAGGTGATATACCTACTAGCCTTAGTATAGCTCAAAAATTTACAAAGGATAAAGTAGACTTAATATATGCAATAGCTACCCAAGCAGCTCAAACTGCCAGACAGGCAACAGATGAAATACCTATACTCTTCAGTGCAGTTACTGACCCTGTCAAGGCTGAAATAGTAGGAGATTGGGACAATGTAGGTGGAAACATAACTGGAACATCAGACATGGCCCCTGTATCCTCTCAACTGAAGATGTTTAAGGAAATTGACCCAAGCATAAATAAGATTGGGATTCTATACAACACAAGTGAACCAAACTCTGAGATACAGTTGGAGGATGTGAAAAAATTGGCACCTAAAGAGGGTTTAGAAGTGATAGCCATGGGAGTAAGCAGTATAAATGAACTTCCCCAAACTGTAGATTCACTATTAGACAAGGTAGATGCAGTCTATGGACTTAGTGATAATCTAATAGCTTCATCTATAGCATTGGTTTCAAAAAAGCTTATAGAGAAAAATATAATATCCGTATTTGCAGAGGAAACTCAGGTAAAAGGTGGAGCCCTAATCACCAATGGTCTAAGCTATTATGAATTGGGGAAACAAACAGCTCAAATGGCAAAGGAAATTTTAGTAGACAAAAAAGATGTCTCCACTATTCCTGTAGGATTGGCTGAAAAAACTGTAACTATTGTAAATTCAAATACATTAAAGGCCTTAAATCTAGATGAAAATATGCCAATATTTAAAGATGCTGTAAGAGTTGGAGAATAACACCAAATATTAAAATTAAATAACATGCTAAGCTTATATGATTATATCCCATTTTAGGAGTTCCATATCAGACCATAGCATTTAAATCAAAAACATTTTAAAATTTCTCTTGACAATGTTGGTTTAAAGTACTAAGATATATTTTAAGATTTAAATGCTACGATGGAGAGAAAGATATCATTGATTATTCACAGAGAGTTAGGATTGGTGAAACCTGACAATAACAAGATATATAATATACACTCCTAAGCAGATTTGTTGAATGGATGTCCTAGTAGACAAATCCGAAAGCCCATCGTTATAGGGGATAGGACTGTTAGGTCTGATTGAAGAGATGACTTTTGTCATAATTAGGGTGGTACCGCGGATATAATCTTTCGTCCCTATGAATATAGTTAAAAACTATATTCATAGAGATGGAAGATTTTTTTATTACCCTATATTCCATGGAATTCAATCTACACTAATTATCCTGAAAATATTAACCTAAATTTTAAGGAGGATAATGGAATGAAAAAAAATAAGTTTAGCAAATTAATCACACTGGTGATATTGGGAGCATTTTTGTTGACAGCTTGTAGTACAGATAATGGACAAAAAACTATTTCAAAAGAAAAGGATACATTTAAAATCGGTATCAATCAACTGGCAGAACACCCTGCCTTAGATGATGCTAGACGTGGTTTTGAAGATGGACTAAAAGAACTTAATATAGATGCTGAAATAAGCTATCAAAATGCCCAAGGAGACATTCCAACTGCAACTACCATCTCTCAAAAGTTTGTAAAGGACAATTTGGATTTGATATATGCAATAGCTACACCTGCAGCTCAAGCTACAAAACAGGCAACAAGTGAAATCCCTATATTGTTTAGTGGAGTTACAGATCCTGTAGCATCAGGATTGATAGAATCTATGGAACATCCTGGGGAAAACATAACTGGGACTTCTGATGCAAGTCCAATAGATAGACAATTACAGCTATTTAAGGATTTAGACGAAAATATCCATAAGATTGGAATTATCTTTAATACTAGTGAACCTAATTCACAAATACAGATAGAAATGGCAAAAGAACTAGCTCCTTCTATAGGTTTAGAGATTATCCCTATGGGAGTATCTAATATAAATGATATCCCACAGACTATGGATTCCCTAGCTAGAAAAGTAGATGGAATCTATACAATAACAGATAATATGGTTGCTTCTGCCATAAATGTAGTTTCAGAAAAGGCAATTTCAAATGGATTGATAACTGTAGGAGCGGAAGAGTCGCATGTAGATGGTGGCATACTCATAACTGATGGTCTTAGCTACTATGAATTGGGAAAACAGACAGCCCATATGGCCAAGAAAATATTGATAGATGGTATATCTCCTTCTGACATTTCATCTGAAACTGCATCAAATACAAAAAAAGTATTTAATGAAAATACATTGAAAGCTTTGAATCTAGATAAAGATAATGAAGTTTTTAAAGACGCAATAAAAAATGACTAAGTAGTTAATTGGAGGTTTATTTAATGAATACACTGATAATCACATCAATAGAACAAGGACTTATATTTGCAGTATTAGCCATGGGAGTATTTATAACATACAAGATATTAGATATGCCTGATCTCTCTGTGGAAGGTACCTTTCCCTTTGGAGCATTTCTCTTTGCTAAATTTATCTCCATGGGAATTCATCCCGTTCTAAGTACCCTTATGGCCTTCTGCCTTGGTACTTTGGCTGGGCTGTCTACGGCAACTCTATTTACAAAATTGAAAATAAAGCCTATATTGGCTGGAATACTAACTATGACCATACTATACTCTGTAAACCTTAAGACAAATGGAAAATCTAATGTATCTCTTTTTAATTATAGCTCAGTATTTGACAATGGTTCTACTCTATTGATATTGATTATAATTGTATTGTTCATAAAGATAATCTTAGATCTATTTTTAAAGACTGAAACTGGATATCTATTGATAGCCACTGGAGACAATGAATCCCTAGTGAGATCTCTAGGTGCAAATAGTGATAAATATAAAATCATAGGCCTTATGTTGGCTAATGGACTAGTAGCACTAAGTGGTGCATTGATGGCACAGTACCAAGGCTTTGCAGATATGACCATGGGTAGTTCTATAATAGTAGTAGCCCTTGCCTCTATAATAATTGGAGATACTATTAGAAAAAGTTCCCACACCTTAAAGAATACTACAAGGACTATAATAGGTGCCATAGCATATAAGTTAATCGGTGGTATAGCCATAGATCTGGGATTGCATCCAGATAATCTAAGGGCAGTAAACGCCTTAATAGTAATTATATTTATATCCTATAATAATTTTGCAATAGATCTGTTTAAATCTGGAAAATCAAAAGGAGGAGAAAAAAATGTTAAAAATAATGAATCTATCCAAAAGCTTCAATAAGGAGACAGAAAATGAGATAAATATATTTAATAATTTCAATCTAGAAATAGAAAAAAATAAATGTACTGCAATAATAGGCCCTAATGGCTGCGGAAAAAGTACCCTCCTTAATATGATTGGCGGAAGTATAATGGCAGATGAAGGAAAAATCATACTAAACAAAAAGGATATAGGTTCTCTTCGTGAAGAAAAAAGAGCTATCTATATAGGAAGAGTATACCAAGACCCTTCCATGGGTGTATCTCCCTCCCTTACTATTTTGGAAAATATGTCCTTAGCAGATAAAAAGGGAGAAAAATTCTCCTTGAGAAGGCTTGTAAAAAAAGATAGAATTCCAAAATATGTTGAGCTTCTAAAGGATTTGGACTTGGGACTTGAAAACAAATTAAATACAAAGGTCAAATATCTCTCTGGTGGACAGAGACAATCCTTGTCTCTTATAATGGCAGCTATGAAACATCCAGATCTATTATTGTTAGATGAACATACTGCGGCCCTAGACCCTAAGACTTCCCATGTTGTCATGAGAAAGACTAAGGAATTAATTGAAAAATATAAGATTACTACTATAATGATCTCTCACAATATGAGAGATGCTATAGAGTATTCAGATAGGATAATAATGCTAGATAAAGGCCAAGTAGTCCTAGATAAACATAGTATGGAGATATCTGAATTAGAACTTATGAATATCTATAGAGATAAAGTAGCAGAAAGATTTGTATCATAGATTAAATGGCAAGTAGTATTTAACTACTTGCCATTTCTCTACTATATAGTCCACTCTCCGTGAATTATACCAACTAAATACCAAGTCCCATCCTCTTGTTCAAAGACTAGTTTCAAACTCCTCCAGTCTATTCCCTCATATTCAGGATTAATGCCTGAAAAGTAGAACTCCACAAATTTTCCATTTGGATAGGCTTTACTCACATTTTCTTCAGTATTTCCATGTCCTACTATAGTATTATTTCCTATTAGCTGAGGATTATAAAAATCCACATCATATATAAATCTATCATAATATTCTCTAAAACTTATCTCAATAGGTTCTCCAGATCCATCATAATTTCCCCATGTATAGACTTGAGAACCTTCAAATGCTGCTGCTAGTTCATCACCTTGAAACACCTGATCTGATTCTAAATCCACATAGGGATATGCTGTAAATCTTACCCCCTTTGTAGGATGAACAATAGATGATAATCTTTCCATATCCTTATCTTTAATAACTTCCATTACACCCATTGCCCTTACTATTAAGTTGTTTGAGTCAAGGACTTTATTACCTATATTTGTATTTGAATTATTGATTATACAACCTGCTAATCCAATAGATACAATCAATATACATAGACCCATAAACATCCTTTTATTTTTCATATTATATCACCTTCCTCTTCAAGTAAACTAAAAACTCTATCCTGTAAAAAGATTATATCCTTAAATCTCTTTCATTATCCTTTCATCACACTTTAAAAACACTGGAATAGAATAATATATCAATAAAAATGGAGGTGTATCTATGCTGCCAATTTTGCAAACAGATAATTTTAACCAGATTATAGAATATATGTATAGTACTATTGTAAGCGAAGCTACAGCTGCTGAATTCTATAGTCGATTACTCCTTGAAGCTCCTGATGATCTACACAAGGAATTTATTGAACATGCTATGGAAGATGAGTTAGAGCATCTAGAAAAATTTTGTCATCTCTATCACTATTATACTGGACACATGCCTGTATATGAAATAACTCCAGTACAATTTCCAAACTATAAGGCAGGAGTTCTCATGGCTCTAAAAGATGAGCTAGAAGCTGGAGAGTTCTATAGAGACGTGCAGATGTCCTCTATGGATCAATATATTAGAGATACATTCTATTATGCCATGGTAGATGAATTAGAACACGCTACTATGTTTAGTACCCTATATAATACCCTATAAAAGGTAAAGGAAATCCATCCTTTACCTTTTATTTATTAAACCCCTACCAAAAGCATCTTCTAACATATACTTCACAAATCCCCATAATTCATCTGAAGACTTCTCCACTGGGGAAATTCTCTTGTAAATATCTGACTGTGCTACATCAAATTTTTTCCATGTACCACCATTGTTGTAATAATTATTTAGCATTGGCTGAAGTCTATCCATAGATGCTGCAAATAAAGCCTCTGGAGTATCCATCTCTTCAAATTCATCCCATAGTGCACGTAGTTCACTTCCCTTGTCCTCATCCAGCATTCCATATATCTTCTCTGCTGCAGCCAACTCTCTTTGTCTTTTATCTTCATTCCCTACTTTGTCATAACAAAAAGTATCTCCAGCATATAGCTCTACTAAATCATGGGTCAAAAGCATCTTTATCACTTTACATAGGTCTATATCTTCATTGGCATATTCAGACAATACCATAGCCATTACTGATATATGCCAAGAATGTTGAGCATCATCCTCTCGCCTATCCTCCCCAATTAAACTAGTCTGCCTCAAGATGGATTTCATCCTGTCTAATTCCACTATAAATTCTATGTCCTTTTTTAATCTCTCACTAATCAATTCATCATCTCCCAACATTATTTCTCCTAGATATTATATCATATCTAAAGATGTATCCTCATATTTAAAAATTTTTTTTAGAAATAATCCCCTGTATAATCTCTTATCAATAGTAGAAAACTATTTAATAATAAACATTGGAGGTCTTAAATTGAATAGATTAAAATATTTATTTCTAAGCTTTAATTTATGTTTAATAAATTGTCTTAGTTTTCTTCAAACTACTCCTATTATATCCAAAGATGCTCAAGAAATAGATGATGAAATAGAAATCTTGATTAACAAAATAGATAGTGAATATGATATACCTCAAATTTCTGGACAGATTTCAAATTTTCCTTGGAGAAATGATAAGGATTTTCTAAAGGCAAAAGAAAAATACAATACTCCACTTCTCTTAGCTGGATTTTGTGCTGTTCTCAAAAATCCTCTACCTGGAGAAGAATATAATGTAAAGATGGCAAGTGAAAATATACGAGGAATCCTAGTCAAACCTTCAGAAGTCTTTTCTCAAAATTCAAATCTAGGACCTTATACAAAGGGAAAAGGCTATAGAGAAGGTGCCACATATGTAGGTGGAAATATAGTCATGGATTCAGGAGGAGGAGTATGCAAGATTGCCACAACTCTATACAATCTTTCTATCCTAGCTGATTTAAAAATTGTAGAAAGACACAATCACTCTATGCCTATTAACTATGTACCATATGGTCAAGATGCTACAGTAGCCTATGGAGTAAAGGACTTTAAATTTAAAAATACTACAAAAGGCAATATACTAATCTGGTCTAGATTAATAGACAATAGACTATATATGGCATTTTATGGAGCAGAACATCCTCCACAGGTAACTTGGTATCATGAAACTACTGATATAACCAAGCCATCTATTAAATATATAAAAAATGAAGAGCTAGAACCTGGAACAGTAAATACTATAATAAAAGGACTAGATGGTGCAACTGTTAAATCTATAATCCAAGTAAAATATAAAGATGGACACACAGCTGTAAAAAACCTAGGCATAAGTAAATATATTCCATTACCAGAATTAGTAGAGATGAACTAAATTCCAGTATTGAATAGACTGATTTTGGGTATATATAATCTATAGAATCACGGATTAAGAGGAGGTATCAAAGATGACTGAAGATAGAAGAATTAGAAATGAAGAAGAGCTAAATATGCACTGTATACCAACAGATGATACTGAAAAATTTAAAGACTATGGATTTGAACCTAAAGATGTACCTTCAGAAGGAACATATAAAACTCATAAAGCACCAAAGAGAGAAAATACTGCAACAGATGTATACTATAAAACCCAATGTAAACTACCTGATTCCAAAGTAGCTATACCAACATATGATTCAGTAGTAGAAGCTAAAGAATGGGTAGATGATGTAAATAAAATGTAGCCTTTAAGGCTACATTTTTCTATGCTAATTATTGAATAAAACCATATATAATCCACATACTAAATATATAGTATATATAAAGGATGATCTATATGGAAAATAAAAATGCAATGTCTGAGATGATAAATCAGACTAAAAGAATAGAGGAAAATAATATAAATAATATGGAGTACGTAACTAGTATATCTATGCTAATCAACTCCAACGACTTAGCTAGACCTAAGGATAGAGAACTGGCAGATAAAATAAATAATTTAAACAGACAAATTGAAGATATAAATAAAACAACTGATGAATTACTCAATGATCTCATCAGTAAACATAATTAAATTATTATGTCACCATAACCCTAGTAAAAAGCCTGTCAAAAACTGGAGGCCTTCCACTAGGGTATCTCTATTGTCCTTTATAAAACTGTACCCTCTCTTCTAAGGTTGGATGACTGTGATACCATATTTTATACAATTTTGATGATCTAGGCAGACCTAAACTCTCCTTATAAAGCTTTTCCATTGCAGTAATTGCTGCCTCTCTATCATCAGTTAGCATTATCTCATAGGCATCTGCTTCCCTTTCCATATACCTAGATACATAGTTCATAATGGGATTTCCTAAAAAACTATAGAAATTTATAACCATTATAAATAGAGGCACAGAAGCATAATTAAATATATTTCTAAAGCCAAAACTACTATAGGAATGTTCCAATATCCAATTAGATGTAAGATATACTAGATATGCCAAAAGTAAGGTTCCTACACTTGCAATTAAAATATTCTTCCAAATATGTCTACTTACATAATGCCCTATTTCATGAGCAGTAATACAAAGTACCTCCCTCTCATCTAAATTATCTATAGTAGTATCCCAAAGTACAATTCTCTTGGACTTACCTATCCCAGTCATATAGGCATTCATAGTCTTTGTATCCTTACTCTTATCCACTCTATATATAGATGCATCAGATATTTCTGCTTTTTCCAACAGCTTGGATATCTCCTGTCCTAGCTTTTCATCTTCTATAGATGTATATCTGTTAAATATAGGATCTATGACCAAGGGAGAGATAAATACCATGATTATCATAATAGGTATCATCAAAATTCCAAGTTGCAGCCACCATGTCCT
This sequence comes from Varibaculum timonense, assembly GCA_902386935.1. Lineage (GTDB taxonomy): Bacteria > Bacillota > Clostridia > Tissierellales > Tissierellaceae > CABMKH01. The sequence continues at coordinate 1,027,271 of CABMKH010000005.1, read as the reverse complement.
AGGACTCTTTATCATGATATAATATGGCAACCATAGAAACAATACCATTACAATATTATTTACTAAAAACCCCTTAATATTTAGCTCCATCCATCTAAATATAGTCTGATTTGACAATCCATATTTATGACCTAAATAAAAAGAAGCATAATAGTTGATAGGTAAATTAATTAAAAATATCATGCTAACATATATAATGCCATATATGATACCCGATTTAAATAACCCCCTACCTCTACTAGAAAAAAAGCTGATCTTTTGAGAAAAATTCGTCACCAAAAATAAAAGAGGAATTAAAAACTCAAGAATCAAACTAATTGCCCAAATTCTCAATCTATCTTTTCTATACATATATACTTCTTCTACTAAATTTGGATATTCCTCCCTCAATCTATCCATATTTCTATACTCGCCTATTATCATGATAGAAATAAACACCAGTAATAAAATTAAAAATATACTTATTGCAATCTTCAATTTCCCATCCAAAGTGTCACCTCCACTAAATATATTCTACTAAATACTATTCCCATAATAATCAGTATATTCATCTTTATCTAATAACAAAGTAAATCTTACTTCTAGATTACAGCATATATATATTTTTTTCAACTAGCTTTTACCAATATATTGGTATATCATATAGTATATATTGGAATCTAGGAGGAGTATGCAATGAAGAAAAAGATTTTTTTAATTTTAATTCTAATTTTAAATATTGTTCTAATAGCTTGTAATAATATAACTGGCAATAAACCTACATATTTAGAAGAAGGTGAAACAAGATATATATCCAGAATTAATGACAATAGATTTCAGGTTTTTCAAGACAATGAATGGCGTTCTATTAATATTAAGGCAGTAAATATGAAAGACAGCATTCCCCCATCTCTATCGGGAAAAAATATAATAGATGAAGGAATATATCTTAATTGGATAAAATCAATAGGAGAAATGAATGCAAATACTATAAAAGTAGATGATATATGTCCCCCTGAATTTTATAAGGCATTGGCAAAATATAACAAAGATGCAAAACAAAATATCTATCTATTACAAGGCATAGCCATGAACATGGAATTTCTAAAGGAAAACCCAGACCCCTTTATATTGGATAATATTATGATCTTTAAAGAAAAAATCAGCAAAACTATAGATATCATCCATGGAAAGGCTAGTGATGAATACAAACAGGATATATCTCCTTATGTCCTTGGCTGGATATTAGGCAGTAAATGGGAACCAAGGGTAATAGCCAATACCAATAAGACAAGAGCTGACAAAGAGCAATATGAGGGAAACTACTTCCTTACAAAAGATGCCAGACCCTTTGAATACTTTTTAGCCGAGGTAATGGATTATACCTTAAGCTATGAGATGGAAACCTATAGATGGCAGCATCCTATCAGCTTCTACAACAATGCCATAACTGACCCCTTATCTCACCCTTATGAACCGACTGCAGAAGGTGATTTTGTTTCAATAGATCCAAATAAGATAAAAAACATAGGCTCTAAAGTAGGTCAATTTGCATTTTATAATATATATCCCTATCAACCTGAGTTTTTAAACCTAGACCCAAGGTATACTAAATATATAGACCATAGGGGAAAGACCAACAATTATGCTGGATATATAAGAGATCTCATAGACTTCCATGAACTGCCTATTTTGATAGATGGTTTTGGGATTTCATCTTCTAGAATAATGTCTCGTATAAGTGTCCATAACTGGAACAATGGTGGAAATTCTGAAGAATCTCAAGGTAATATTCTAGCTCAGATGTATGAAGATATAATATATCAAGGTGGATTAGGAGGAATAGTAGCAGATTGGAAAGATGAATGGGTAGAAAAATCTTGGTCCAATATTCAAAATCCTGAAGAAAATCTAGGACTATTGACCTTTGAAAGCCAAAAAATCACAATAGATGGCTCCAAAAAAGATTGGAAAGCTTTAAAATCCAAGCCAATATATAAGTCAGAAAAAAAAGATAATAATCCCATAAAAAATGTCTATATGGAACATGATGAGCGATATTTATATATGGGAATTGAGTATAAAAAATTAAAACATGACCTTCCAGATACACTCATATTCTTAGATACTATACCTAATCAGGGAAATCATACTAATCCCTTTAATGAAAATATAGAGACTGAAAATGGAACTGATTTTATCATCCATATATCTAAGAATACATCCTCTGAAATATTAGTAGATGCATATTATGATCCATTCTATTATGAACATGGACATGTATCAAAGCTAATACCATTAGAAGATTCCTTCTCCAATAGAGATAGTGAACAATATAGTTCTATTAGAACCATATTAGATAAAAATTCTAAACACCATAAGACAGGACTTCCAATTCCCTTCTCATATTATGAGATTGGTAGACTTAACCATGGAAATGGAAATCCTACATCAGAAGAATATAATTCTATATCTGACTATTCCATTAGTGAGAAGGACAATTTCCTAGAGCTTAGGATTCCTTGGACATTGATTAACTTTGTAGACCCTAGTGCCAAAGTGGTCTTAGGAGATATATATGTAGATGGTATAGATAGTAAAATAACCTTAAATGGTATCAATGTATCCTTAGCTACATATTATCCTACTACTCCAGAGAGCTTTCATAGCTTTCCTAAATCAGATACAGAAGTCATTCCATCGGATTTAGTCTATAAATACACTTGGGATAAATGGAATACACCTAATGTATCTGAAAGACTAAAACAATCCTATCATATTATCAAAGATATATTTAATAGATATTAATAATCATACCTCTTTTCTATTTACTGCATATCATATAGAAAGAGGCCACTGAAAAACTATAATTTTTTGCTTGTCATTCTGAAGTGAAGCTGAAGAATCTTGTATTTTCAACATGTTTAAGATCCTTCACTAAGGTTCAGGATGACAGAAAAGGACTTTTTCAGTGGCCTCTATAGAAAAGGAGGTTTTTTTATGTCAAATATGATGAATACTGCTTATGCGAAATTGTCAGGCAGCATCTATGCTCCTAATCTATTTGGAAATGTATATTTTTATTCTGTGGAAGATGGTACTGAAGTATATGTGGAAGTATGGGGCCTTCCAACATATAAACCTGCAACTAATGGAGAACAGCCTATAAGTCCTTTTGGATTTCATATTCACGACTATGGTATCTGTGATATTACAGACCCTATGGATCCCTATACTTCAGCAGGTGGACATTGGAACCCAACAGACCAACCCCATGGAAACCATGCAGGAGATTTTCCCGTACTCTTTTCAAATAATGGATATGCTAGGATGAGCTTTTTTACAGATAAATTTAAACCTATAGATATCATAGGAAAATCAGTGATTATTCACCAAAATCCTGATGACTATAGAACCCAGCCATCTGGAAACTCAGGAAAAAGAATAGCTTGTGGAGTAATATATAATCACTTAAATTGATTTTACGAATATCATATAATAAGAAAAGTTCATACTAACTCATTTTTTAAAGTGAGAACTTTCCTATTCGTTATAGGGAAATTAGAAATCATTTACCTATGTTTTGATTGTTCAATTGAAAGGAGGTACTATATTGGATGAGATAATAGATTTTATTAACATTGGTTCTATGGAATTTTTTTATAATACTCAATATGATAATACTGAATGCTATGACAACTATGACAACTACGATAATGATGATAGTACAAATAATGTAATATCAAATGATATTGAGTATATGGACTTTCTCAATATTAGTCATGACCAGTTCTTTGACAACAATAGAGAAAATGATATAGATGAACTAAAATCCAATATTACTCCAAATAGTAATACTAAAGTTTTAAAATATGATAATATCAAAGACTATGAAGATGATATTTGGAATTGTAATACTAATATAGATAGTTTTGAAAATAGTACTATTATTAGTGACAAAATGACTATTTTAGAATCTGATTTTTCCATAGGTAATAAAGTAGATACTTTGAAAGTTGAAGATATTCCAAAGAAGGATACGAATACCTTTGAAATCTATGAATCTATAAAAAAAGATACTGATGATTCTGAAACTGAAAATATCAAAGATAAGAAAGAAGATGAACTTGAAACATCTTCCCTTACAGGTGATAAAATAGATGTCCCAGAGTCTGGAGATTTTGAAAATAATACTGAAATCAATATGCAGTGCATCGATCATAGAGATAAGGACATATTAATAGAACCTGAGTTTTGTGTCAGTGTCAGCAGTAAAAATCTAGATATATGCCCAAATATCCCTGTAATACCAGATGGTATTTCAGATGGTGTTATAGCAAAGATACCTGTAGTACTAGCTCAACTAATTGTTCCATTCCATGTTAGTTCAATTATAGACTTACCTGAACAAGCTATTGAAATTAAGGACATGGAAAAAAGATTAAAGCTAACTCAATGTATGCTTCTACAGCCAACTGATATTCTATTTATAAAGGGATTTGTCCGAAAAAATATTGAATATTCAACAAAAAATCCCTCTAATAATGAGAGCATATGCGGAGAAATTCATCACTGTACTATAGATGTTCCATTTGAATGTAGTACAGCTGTTACTTTCTTCAAACAACCCTTAGAGCTTGCTGAAAATACTAAAAAAGAATTTCAATACACGAAAGAAGAATTATCCAAAACCCCTACTTGTGAAGAAAAATCTGAATTTAATCAGATAAGTGAAGAGTTTTTTAATGAATCTCCATTTTGCAAATTACTTTCTAGTAAAATTATTGCCTTTGATGAATATATAAGCCGAGAATCTATAGAAAGCAAAGATATTTTATCTAAAGATAAATCCTTTATGAAAATTGAAGAAAAAATGGTCATAGAACTTAAACTTGAAATCTTGCAAAATCAGCCTGTCATAATTCCTCCTACTGTCAATCCCAATAGGGATTCAGATGAAGAAAAATCATAAAAATTTATTTTAAAATTATTATCACATAGTTAGGACAAGATGAATACTATATATTAGGACAAAGACAACAAGTCTATAACAACAAAATAATATTCCTAAAGGAGGAAAGTAAGTATGACTGATAAAGCTCAAAATGCTAAGATTAGTAATATACAAGTTTATGAAGATAGATGTGGATGTCCAGGCCCAGGCCCTATAGAGCAATCCTGTGTTGATGTGGATGCTAGAAATTTAGGTGACTGCCCTAATGTTCCAAGGACACCAGTAGGAATTATAAATGGTGCTGTAATTAAAGTCCCAGTAGTCCTAGCTGAATTCACTGTTAGATTCTTTGTAAATGCAATAATCGATTTACCTGAACCAGCTCTTGAAATAAAAGATATTAAGAAGAGATTGAAAGTAACTCAATGTCTACTTCTACAACCTACTAATATACTATTTATAAAGGGATTTGTTCGTAAAAATATTGACTACTCTACAAGAACTTGCTCTAACAATGAAGGCGTATGTGGAGAAATCCATCACTGCACTATAGATGTTCCATTTGAATGTACAACTCCTATTACCTTCTTCAGACCTCCAGCACCACTACTTGCAAATGAAAGACAAGAATTTGAATATCTCAAAGAAGAAAGTCTTCCAAGAGATACCTTTGCTGAAAAAGATAAGTTGATGTCAGGAGATCTATCTGAGTTTAATCAAACTAGCACAGAGTTCTTCAATGAATTGCCATTCTGTGAATTGATTTCTAGCAGGATAAACGAATTTGATGAGTTTATAAATCGTAGACGTCCAGCTAATGTCAATCTTCCATTTGAAGAGAGAGAATTCAGAAGAATTGAAGAAAAGATGGTTATAGCTCTTAGACTTAAATTATTGCAAAAACGTCAAGTTACTGTTCCTAGTATTCCTGGAAATACTATATGCCCAGAAGGAGAAGAAGAAGAAGATTCTATAACTTCAATTACCGAATAATATATTCTAGATTAAAATAAATACTCTTTTCTGGCCCTAGTCCTATTTGGACTATGGTCAGGAAAGAGTTTTATATATTATAGAATTTACATATATTTTATTATGCCAGTTCTTCTTTACCATATCTAGGAACTGTATTATAAAATTCATCATATATATCTTTTCTCAAAGATTCATCACTCAATATATCAAAACCTGTTAAAGCTAATCCTTTTGCCCCTTTTATCATCTGAGAATGTGCCATATCACTTATAGATGCCTTAGTAAAATCAGTAGAATGACTATTTATCTCTCGGTCTGTAATTCTAATATATGAGTGTATAGCAGGAACTACAAGACTTACATTTCCTATATCTGAAGATCCATATTTCATATTTGGGTCTGGATATTCCATAATCTCCCCAAATAGCTCCATATTCTTTTTTAGCCTTTCATCTATACATCTATTTGGATATCGCTCAGCATATATAAGTGTTTTTTCTATATTAGTTTTTACACCTATAAGTTTTGCAACGGAATCTACTATATTTTCTATGTGATTGACAACTAAATTTAAATCCTTCACTGTATCTGCCCTTACACTAAATTCACATGCTGCATAGTCTGGAATCACATTAGAAGCACTGCCTCCGTATGTTATTATGCCATTTATATTTGTCTTTAGAGGAAATATAGCTCTAAAATTATCAATTAAATTAAATGTCTGTATAACTCCTTGCAAAGCATTTATACCAGTTTCAGGTGAAGATGAATGTGTGGCCTTGCCATGGTACTTGATTTTTACTCCTCTCGTTGCTAATCCACCTCTGCATATTAGATTAGATGTACTTGGATGCATCATAAGAGCATAATCTATATCGTCAAATACTCCCTTATCTACCATTATTACCTTTCCTCCTCCACCTTCCTCTCCTGGAGTTCCTAAGACAACAATATTTCCATCTATCTTATCTGCTATCTTACTCAACCCTATAGCTGCTCCCACAGCCATAGTTGCTATTAAATTATGACCACATCCATGTCCTATTTCAGGAAGAGCATCATATTCAGCTATAAATGCTAAGGTAGGCCCTTCTCCCTTTCCTCTGTATTCTCCCCTAAAAGCCGTATCCAGTCCTGCAATATTTCTATTGATACTAAAACCATACTTCTCTAACATAGATGTTATATTTTCTACTGCACTATATTCATTAAATGATAACTCTGGTTTCTCATGAATATTCTTGCTCAAAAGTATAAGTTCATCCTTAATATCCTCTATTTCCTTTGAAATTATCTCTTTTAACATCATAAGACCTCCTATTTATAAAGAAAATTTACATTGAATAATTTTAATATTGATGACATAGTACAAAATGTCCATCTTCTACCTCTTTCTCTAAAGGCATCTCTTCTCTACAAACAGATTTAGCATATGGACATCTTTCATGGAAATAACATCCTAATGGCAAATTAATAGCACTAGGAATCTCTCCTTCAATATTCTTTGAGTTTTTTAAATTACTACCTGATAACTTTGGTACAACTGAAAATAAAAGTTTAGTATATGGATGCAATGGACTATGAAATATCTGTTCTTTGCTACCTTTTTCCACTATTTTACCTAAGTACATTACCCCAAGATCATCACTTATATGTTTAACTACTGATAAATTGTGTGCAATTAGCAAATAGGAAAAATTATACTCATCTTTCAAATCCATTAAAAGATTTAATATTTGAGCTTGAATTGATACATCAAGAGCTGAAACTGGTTCATCAGCTATTATAAACTCTGGTTCAACTGCCAATGCCCTTGCTATACCTACCCTTTGCCTTTGTCCACCACTAAATTGATGAGGGTATCTTTCTCCTTGCTCTGGTCTTATTCCGACCTTCTCCAATATCTCTAAAGCCCTTTCTCTCGCTTCTTCATTGGAATCTGCTATTTTATGAAAGAGTATTGGCTCAATAAGTATATCTATAATCTTCTGTCGTGGATTTAAAGACGCATATGGATCTTGAAATATCATCTGTATCCTTTTTCTATATTTTAGCATCTCTTCTCTAGTAAGATTCGTTATATCAACTCCATCAAATTTGATATTTCCACCTTTAGGTTCTAAGAGTTTTATAATCGTTCTTGCTGTAGTTGATTTTCCGCATCCAGACTCTCCAACTAAACTAAAAACTTTTCCCTTGTCTATACTAAAGGATATATTATTTACTGCATTTACAATTCTTTCTTCTTTTATAAATTTTCCATTCTTAAACTTTAGTTTATCTAAAATTCCCTTATTGAGATCAAATCGCTGTTCTAGATTTTCAACTTCAAGAATCTTCCCCATTTATTTTTCCTCCTTTCTCAATGGAAAATGACATGCTACACAGTGATTTTCTTCAACCTCTACAAGTTCAGGTTCTTTTTCCATACATATATCTTTACAATATTTACATCTAGGAGAAAAGTTGCAGCCCTTTGGTAAATCAAACATATTTGGTACAATTCCCTGTATTGTTTCTAATCTATTTTTCTCTCTATCCATATCTGGAATTGAGTTGATTAGCCCCTCTGTATAAGGATGCCTTTGACTATTGATAATAACATTTGACTTCCCACTTTCTACGATTTTTCCACAATACATTACATTTATTCTATCTGCTATTTCTGAAACTACAGCTAGATCATGAGTAATAAGCATCAACGAACATCCTTGTTTTCTCACTAAATCTACCATAAGCCTTAGTATCTGTGCCTGTATAGTGACATCTAGTGCCGTTGTAGGTTCGTCAGCTATTATAAGTTTTGGGTTTGCTGCAAGGGCAATTGCTATAACCACTCTTTGTCTCATTCCGCCACTGAATTGATGAGGATAGCTCTTAAGTCTACTTTCAGGATTTGAAATACCTACAGCCTCCAGTAATTCTATACATCTTTTTTTCCTTTGCTCTTTATTCAAATTCCCATGTAATAATAACATCTCATCCATCTGTTTACCTATAGTGTATACTGGGTTTAAAGAAGTCATTGGGTCTTGAAACACCATGGAAATCTCCTTCCCCCTAATTTGGTTCATCTCTTTCTCAGATTTCTTCATCAGATCCTGTCCATTAAAAAATATTTCTCCACTTTCTATTTTCCCAGGTTCATCTATAAGTCGTATTACTGAAAATCCAGATATGGATTTTCCACCTCCTGATTCTCCAACTACACCTAGTATTTCTCCCTCATATATATCAAAGCTTATATTATCCACTGCCTTCACAATTCCTTTAAATGTATGAAAGTAAGTTCTCAAATTCTTTACTTCTAATATTTTTTTCATTTTATCACCTCATCTTACTTTAACTTAGGATTTAGTTCATCTCTTAAGAAATCTCCAAGTAGATTAATTCCAAAGACAATAATCATTATGTACAGTCCTGGAAATATAGAAACCCACCATAGCCCACTATATAGTACTGTAAATCCATTATTACACAGCATACCAAGGGAAGGTCTAGTGATGGGAACTCCCAATCCTAAAAAACTCAATGTGGCTTCAGTAAGTATAAAAGACCCTACTTGAATAGTTGTCAAAACTATTACAGAAGTAAAGACATTTGGCAATACATGGTTAAATATAATCTTAAAGCTCGGCAATCCGATTACCCTAGTAGCCTCAATATATTCCTGCTTTTTTACAGATAAAGTCTCTCCTCTAACAGTCCTTGCATATCTAACCCAGCCTACAGAAGACAAAGCAATCAATATATTGGCAATTCCCCTACCAAAGAATGACATTAAAAACAATGCAATTAACATAGTTGGAAAAGACAGTATCACATCTGCTATACGCATAATTACCATATCTACCTTCCCACCAAAGTAACCAGATATAAGCCCTAAACTTATACCGATTATACTAGTTAATACTGTGCCTACTATACCTATTATCAAAGAAACTCTACTACCATATACTATAGCACTAAGTATATCCCTGCCTTGTTGATCAGTCCCCAATAAAAATCTAGCCTCCCCTCCTTCAATCCAAGCAGGAGGTTTATATGCATTTCCTAATTCAATACTAGACATATCATATGGATTTTGTATAGTAAATAGAGGTCCTAAAACTGCAATTAAAATTACAGCAATAACAATAATCGAACCAATAATGGCTGTTGCTGATCTCTTGTAGTTATGAAAAAACTCAGATTCTAAAAATAATCTCCAACTACTAGATTTATTATTTCTGGTATTAGAAACTTGAACTTGACTTCCCATATTATCGTCACCTACCTATCTATTATTATAAGTCTACTCTTGGATCTATAACGGTGTAAAGTATATCTACAATAAAGTTTATAAATACAAACATAACTGCAACAAACAGTATATATGCAGCAATTATAGGTCTATCAGCACTATTTATAGCATCAATAAGAAGTTTCCCCATTCCTGGCCAAGCAAATATAGTCTCTGTTATTGTTGTAAAAGCTATAAGGGAACCAAGCTGCAATCCAAATATAGTTACAACTGGGATCATAGTATTCTTTAATGCATGTCCAAATAGAACCTTCCTTCTAGATACTCCTTTTGCTCTAGCAAATTTTACATAATCCTGCCTTATATTTTCTTGCATACCAGCACGAGTTAATCTTAATATAGTAGCTATATTTCCTAAGGCTAGTGTTATAGCTGGTAATACTATATGCCTCCATCCATTGGCTGTAGCAAGGCTGGTCTTTATTCCAAATAAAATTCCCACATCTCCTCTACCTGATACGGGAAGTATACCTAGTGACAAACTAAAGAAGAATATCATTACCATTCCCACCCAAAATGATGGCAGAGATATACCAGCAATAGATAAGGACATGATTATCTTACTAGATATCTTATTTGGATATGCTCCTGAAAAAACTCCCAATGGAATTCCTATTAATGCTGACAATAGCATTGCTACAATTACTATTTCTAAAGTAGCAGGAAATCTTTCAGTTATCAATCTAAGTGCAGGTTGATGGTACATATAAGACATACCAAAATCACCTTTTAAAGCATTTTTAACAAATATTCCATACTGAACTAGTAATGGTTTATCAAGTCCCAAATATTCTACTACTGCTTGGATTTCTTCTTCTGTTGCATTTTCTCTTACCATTAGATATACTGGATTTCCCATGACACTAGTAAATGAAAACACCAATACTGATACTACAAATAATACTAAAACAAGTTGAAATATCCTAGTTACTAAATATCGAAGCATCTTATCACCTCTTAATTTGTCTATAGATTTAATATAGATAAAAGAAAGGAAATATTTCCTTTCCCTTATCTAATCTATTATTTGCTAAATTCTATATCCCAAGCGTGAACATAAGCATCTACCCTTGGATGATATACTATACCTTTTTTGTAAGCATATATATCCTGTTGGAAATGTAGCGGAATATATGATATATCATCTGCTGCAATCTTCCATACCTGTTGCATAATCTTGTCTCTTTCTTCTTCATCTGCTGTGGCTATGGCCTGATCCACCAATTTATCTACCTCTGGATTTTGATAATATCCCCTATTTACTCCACCATAATTTTCTTTTATATATCCATCTTGGGACATACTGTATACAAGATCCAGTCCCATTAAAGCACTTTCTCCACCACTATCAGCCCAACCAGTCATACATAGGTGAGTATTGTCCCCTTCTCTATTATTGGCACCTATATATTTAAAGAATGTCGTCCTTGACATAAGATTTAAATTTACCTTGATTCCCACTTTCTCAAAATATCCTGCCACTGCAGTTGCAATCTCACCATCATTTACATATCTATCATTTGAAGCATCTAATGTAACTTCAAATCTATATCCATCACTTTGCTTTGGATAGCCCGCTTCATCAAGGAGTTTTTCTGCCAATTGTGGATTATATTCTAACCTCTTTATGTCTTTATTATATCCATTAAATCCTTCAGGAATATAAGATGGAGCAGGCGTTGCATAAGTATTCATTATCTTTTCTATAATTTCTTCTTCATTTATTGCACGATACATAGCCTCCCTTACCTTTATATCTTTAAAAGGATTTGAACCATCTGGTGATTTTAATGGCATCTTTGCATCTTTACTTGGAGTATCAGTCCAACCAGCTAGATTTAGGTATATAATCCTTAGACTTGGTCTATCTACTATTTCTATATCTTTGTTTGTTTTTAAAGTTTCAATATCTCTTACAGGAACATCTACTATTAAATCTACAGCCCCTGAAACCATATTTGCAGTTCTTGTCCCTTCATTAGTAATAGGTTTAAATGTTACTTTCTCTGCATCTGGCAATTCTCCCCAAAAATCTTCATTTCTTTCAAAGACTATCTTATCTCCCCTTATATGCTCTACAAATTTATATCTTCCAGTTCCATTAGGATTTAAAGCAATCCACTCATCTGTCTGCCCATCACATGTCTCCTTGTCAAGAATCATAAGATCCTTAAGATGTGCAAGTAACAATGCATTAGGCTCTATACAAACTACCTCTACTGTATAGTCATCTATCGCTTTGTAACTCTCTACTGTAGATAGACAATATTTAAAGGCTGATGCCTCTTCCTTTGATCTATCAAAGGAATATATTACATCATCTGCTGTAAAATCATTGCCATTATGAAACTTCACATCTTTTCTTAAATGAAAAGTCCAAATCTTAGCATCATCAGATATATCCCAACTTTCAGCAAGAGCAGGTTGTATATTTACCTCTCTATCAGATTCTACAAGAGTATCATATAGATGATTATTTATAGCATTTGTAATAGTTTCATTTAGTGGATATGGATCTAAAGAGTATGCATCACCTGCCAATCCTATAACTACTTCTTTGGGCATATCAGTTTGCCCTTTTGTATCTGTAGTAGCTCCACCACCACAGCCTACTAAAAAAGACATCAATAACGCCATACTTAAAAAAATTCCCATTGCTTTTTTACACATAATCTTTCCCCCTTACTTTTATTTTATATTAACCATCCATACTTTACCTAGATAAAGTGAGATTGGTACTAAAAATAATTCTCTATAAAAACCTTTTAATTTTTACACAGAACTATTTCTGATATTATTTATTTATATTTTTAATCAAAGAAGATTGAAGTCTTTCAAGATTGTCAAAATGCGGTACTAACTTATCTTTCATATTGAAGCTAATTATTACAAGTAATATTTCTACTAAACAAATAGTAGATGAAATAAAATTATGAAACACTAAGGAATCACTAGGACATTTTAAGATATGAGTAGAATTTTTAGCTAGAGGAGAGTTATCTCCATCTGTAATGGAAATAAAAGAAATATGATTCTGAGATAAATATCTAGAGAGTCCAATAACATTGGGAGAATATTCGGGAAAAGATATAAGTATAAAAATATCCCTATTAGTAGATCTTTGAATATCTATACATGAAGGTAGAATATCACCTATATCTACTATCTTACTATCAATATAGATAAGTTTAAGTCTACGGTCAAGATATTCAGCTACTACCTTGGACATCCCCATGCCACAGATATATATTCTTTCAGCATCAATAATCTTTTTGGAAATATCTGCAATGGTGTCCATATTATTCTCTCTAATAATTTTTTCATAGTTAAACTTTTGTATCTGAATCGTATTATCATATGCATCATCTATACTCTCCAATTCTAGAAGAGAATATTTGATTTCTGTAGGTATATGTAACTCTTGCTTAACTAGCTCTTGAAAAAGCCGCTTAAGTTCAGTAAAAGAATCAATATCAATTGTTTTACAAAAATTTAATATAGTTACTTCAGATACATTAACTGCCTCACTTATCTCTTTCAAACTCATAAATCCAATTTTTCTACTATTTCTAATAAGATACTCTGCAATGTTTTTCTGTTTGTTACTCAATCTATCCATATTCCTAGATATATTGTCAACAACCGTCAATTACATTCCCCCTTTTAGGCCTTTTTAGTATATTACTACAATTATACATTATAGTCAATAGATTTTTTTGAACATTTAAAGTATTTACTTTAAATTTTATTTATTATATATACTAAAAAGTGTTACTGCAAATAATCATCCTGCAGTAACACTCTACTAAATTCTCTATATTTCATTGTATATTATAGGGCTAGAATATATCACTCCATCCTTCCCCACTTCATTTCCTCACCTTTTCCATCGTATTTTTTTCTACCATGATTTAATCCTACTTAAATTTATTTTAAAATATTCAATGTTTACTTTTTATCTTTTAATGGTATAATATGAATAAGGGTAATCGGATTCGCAACAATGCGATTGCCACCTAGTGATTTAAATTGTTTTAATCACTCTGTAGGCCAATACAGGGTGATTATTTTTTTCCTTTACTATTATCCTTTAATAGGTTAACAATTAAGGAGATTAGCGATATTATAAACATAGAAAACATAATCATTAATGATATAGCTTCATATGTGTTCATATCGCACCACCTCCTTTCTTTTGTGAAATGAGGTGGCAACCACACCCTGCTTATTTCCGATTACCTTGTCCTTATATTATCATTTAATTTATGTTTTTTCAATATATTAGCTATTCAATTCTGTATAATCCATCCAAAGGTAAACCTTGTAATCAGATGCTTTAGATTTATATTGATATTATCACTCCATCCTCCCCCACTTCATTTCCTCACCTTTTCCATCGTATTTTTTCCTTTTAGCTGTAATCTCTTCAATTTTTATGGAATACACATTTGTCCTTGGTAGACCAGAGTCTATTGCCACAGAAAAGTAATCCATCTTTGTTGGAGTATACTTTTCACATATTAATTTCATAGCTCTTATTTTCTCTTCTCTATTTTCTACTAGATCTATCTTACCTATTGCCATGGCAGATTCAAATTCAGTGGTAAATACCTTGCTTGCAAATGTGCCTCCTTTTGATCTATCCTTTGCCATTTCATCTAGTTCTTCTTTTGTATAATTCTCTGGAATTTTAGTTTCGCCTACAAATACCACACTTACATAGGGATTATTCTTAAATATCTTTACCTTTTTACCATCCATGGCTGAATGAAAATATAAGATATCTCCATCTCTTACAATAGAAAGAGGTATACCATAAGGTAGATTATCTTCATCTATTGTACATAGAACTCCATATTTAGCTCTATCTATAAGATCCATACCAAATTCTCTATTCATTTCCCTATCTTTTCTTCTCACAATATTCACTCCTATAGTGTTTTTCAATATACTTGTTTCTTTATATGTAAGATTAATTTCCCTTATCATTTAGACAGGGATAAAACCCTGCCACTACGTATTGTAGATCCGATAAATTTACTTGCTTATAATATACTTTGCTGTATCATAATCTCTTTTATGTACATAAAAAATATATTCATAATTCAAATCCATATTTTGCCCAAATGAGCCTCTTCTACCTCTTGTCCCAATTGAAAAAGGTGATGAGGACATTCTATTGATAACTTTAATAAAATACTCTATTTTACTCTTTGATAGGGCTTCTCTTATATCTGCTTGCTCTGTCAAAGAAAAAGTTACACAGAGTTCTTTTCTATTAAAAATAGTAATCATACTTATACAACCTCCTAAACTACTATTTGCCTATACTCATATGATAAATATACTTTAAAATATCTATAATCTGACTATATATCTATTGCAAATCCCTATAGTATTTAGGGTATTCATTATATATACACTTTTTACATATTTCTATTGATTCTTCTTTACATAATGGCAATTCTTGTCCCGCCTTTTCATAGACTTCTTTATTTACCCTTTGAGCAAGACAACCTATCTTAGGTTTTTCCATTAGCCCATTCATTTCTTTCCACAATTCCCTTATTTCCTTTTCTCTAGTACATCCAAAATCCATTGGTACAAAATCACATGGATATAGATGACCTGAAGCACTTATATATGAATGTTGTGTACCAGCACCACAACCATATTTTTCTTCACTTTCTGTATACGCAAAGGTTGTAATTTTAGGTAGATTGTTTTTTCTATTGGCTTTATGTTGTATTTCAATTAGTCTCCTTCTGTCTTCAATACTATAGAATACATTACTCAAGTTTTTTTCATTTAAAAGATTACCACTCAAAATAGGTTCCAATATTTTTACTTCATGGGCACCATTTTCCCCAGCCAATTTAAAAAGTCTAAACAATTTTTCTTCATCTAGTTCCTCTTTTAGAATAACTGTCTGTGCCATAGTATAGATTCCAGCTTTTCTTGAATTCTGAATAGCACTAATAGCATATTCAAAAGCCTTTTCACTATTTCTATTATAATTATGTTTGTCTCTATCATATGAATCAAGGCTAATTCCAATACTAAACAGTCCTCTAGCTTTTAATTCCTTTGCCCTTTCTAAAGTCAAATTATATCCACTAGTAAATAGGGTAGATACACTCCTATCATCTATGGCACCTATTATATCGTATATATCCTCCCGAACCATAGGTTCCCCACCAGTGAGACCTATTATGGATGTGTTCATATCTTGAATATCCTCAATAAGCCTTATCCACTCATGTGTAGTCAACTCTTCCTCATCTAATCTGTTTTTCGCACTACAATAAATACAATTATTGGGACACTTATTTGTTAAGGACAAGTACATAGAAATAGGTCCGCTTCTCTTTGCATAAATCTGTTGAGTAAATATATCTTTAGACTCTTCCACAGCCATTATATTAGTATAGAATGCCTTAGAAGGAAAAGGAGGTAAAAAAGGACTTATTATATATTTATCCTCAAAATTTATTATCTTTTCTCCTTTTAACATACTGGAAATTAACTTTATATATTTAGAAAGATTAAAGTTTTTATCTTCTTTAAAAATATTATACATCTTATGTATAGAAAAAAGTACATCTCTATCAAAAGCCATCCTTGCTAGCATACCAAATTTATTTAGATTCACTCCCATTCCCCCTTGGTGATTATCTCAGCTTAAATATTCCATATGCAAATCTATGATTTATTTCATATCTTCCCTTATTGTATCTTACCTTCTCTATCTCTTGAATTAAATTGTCTTTTATCAAGTCGTAGTCTTTAAATATACATGCTGTTCCAGCTGCTGCACCAGTTTCATTTAACCATTTTAAAAGTTGTTCTGGCTCCTGAAATGTAACTAGTACCTCACCATCCTCTACTTCTATCTTTTCAAATCCATATTGAGTAAACCACTTTGTCAAACCTTTCTTTCCATTAGGTAAATTAAATCTTATATCCATGGGTTTAACAACTTCTTCATAATTTCTATACATCACTTTCATAAATATATCTTCTATATCAGAGAGAGTCCCCTGAACATTTGTGATAATTCCTACTATACCTCCATCATTTAGAACCTTCTTAAAAAGCCTAAATAATTTCCTATGGTTAAAATATGAAAGTCCCCATCCAAAATATATTATATCGTATTTCTCTTTTGTATTCTTTAGAAATTCAATCCCATCACAGTGAACTACCCTAAGCCTATTATCCTCTAAGTTCTTCAACTTCTCAAGCATTTTATCTGAATAATCTATTGCTGTTATTTCACAATTGATATCCTTTTCTAAAATACTCTTACTAATATAACCTGTACCACAGGCAAAATCCAATATCTTAAGTTTTTTATCTTTTGGCATATGTTCAAGACTGATTATCTTATCTGTAAATCTTCCCATTTCATTGAGCCAATTTATATATGTTTCTGATACTTTATTATATTCTTCTCTATAATCATCCTTGTTTATGACGTCTTTTTTAATGAGTTTGTATCCTAATCTAGTATAGAACATCATCTTTTTTAACATTTTTATCCTCACTATCACATTTTCATCATCTATCTATTCATACCAACATAATCATTGTCAACTATTTGTTGTATATCCCATAATATTTATACCTACTATTTTACGATATGTAGAACATAAAGTCAATATACTTTAGAATATTAAAATAAGATACAATCAAATAAATTGCTCTTCTATTATCTTTTTTAATTCATATCTATTTTCTTCAACTTCCTTTAAATCTATCACCTTTTTTACTTTAGTAGGCTTATCTGTCAGTATTACAATCTTATCTCCTAAGGCAATGGCTTCTTCTATATCATGAGTTACTATAATACATGTCCTATTTTCGATAATTCTCAATTTCTTAAAAAAATCTACTAATACTTGTTTGCTCCTTATGTCTAGAGATTTAAAAGGTTCATCCATTATAAGTATCTTTGAAGGATAGATAAATGCTCTCAATATACTTATTTTCTGCCTCATACCTCCACTGAGTTCCCTTGGATAATAGTATCTGTATTCTTCTAAGTTTACTAGTTTTAGATACCTATCTATAGTAAGCTTTCTCTGTCTTTTATCCATCTTACTTTTTAATACAAACTCTATATTATCCATTACATTTTTCCAATCCATAAGTCTATCTTCTTGAAAGACAAAGGATATATCTTCTTCAAAGCCCTTTATTTCTCCAGAATCCATCTCTATAATCCCTGACATTATATTTAAAAGTGTTGTCTTTCCACAGCCAGAAGGTCCTAGTATACAGGTTGTCTTATCTTTAGGAAAAGTAATACTTATATCTTCTAGGACCTTTAAATCATCATAATATTTATTTATTTTTTTAACCTGCTCCATAGATATTTTACCCCTTCTAATATATATTCCAATACTTTCCCAATGATGAGGATTATTATTATCCAAGCAAATACACCTGAAGTATTTAAATACATCTTTTGTAATTGAAGACTGCTTCCTATGGCATATTTAGGTTGAGACAATACTTCCCCTGCAATTACCATCTTCAGATTAATTCCTAGTGCAGAGGATATTATATTATGTAAATTAAATAAGACATTTGGTATATAGACATCTCCTATAATAGTAAATCTATCTACCCTATATGTATCTGCCATGACTATAATCTTTTCATCTACATTTTGTATTCCCTTTAAAACCGTCTCATACAGTATGGGAAAAATCATGATAAATCCTACAAAGATTGGAACTATTTCATTATTTAGCCATATGAGAGCTAATATTATAATTGCCACAGTTGGTACTGATGTCAAAAAATTCGTTATAGGCATCATTAGATGATATATGGTCTTGGAAATACTAGATATGATACCTAAAAGAATTGCTAAAAATAGAGAGATTATAAATCCAACTATACTCCTAAGTAAGGAGTACCATATAATATTAAAAAAATTAGGCCCTTTGACTATATCTACAAGGCTAATAATGGTACTCTCAATTTTAGGAAATATAATCTCATTGTCTATAAATCTGGAAAGAAATATCCAGATAAGTATTATTAAAATCCTTGAAATAATAGAGTATATTCTATTTTTTAAAATAGATGTCTTCATCAGGTATTTTTCCCCCTATAAAATCTGGAGCAAAATCTATTATTGCTTCATAATAGGCCTTGTATTCTCCCTTACTATCTATTATATTAAAGGATTCTATATTATTCCATATGATTCCCTTCTCTATGGTTTCCTTTGAAACGCTGATTTCCAAATCCTCAGCATATTCCCCTAATTTATCTGGATTTTCTTTTGCCCAAATTCTACTTTCTTCATATGCTTTTAGAAAGGCTTCTACAAACTCTCCATTATTTTCTATTAAGTCTTTTTTGACTATTAAACTAGCCTGAGGATATCCCTTGTCAGTTCCCGCTGCTCTGCCCCATTCTTCGTTTAAATCTAGAACTATCTTTGTATCTTCCTTCTTCATCATTACAGTTGTAAGTAGTGGCTCTGCTAAAACAGCTAGATTGGTTTTTCCACTTATAAATGCTGGTCCTACTTCTGATGCAGCATTTAAGTAAGTAATCTTTACATCTTCATCTGGGTCAATTCCATTTTTAGATAGTACATATCTAAGAACTAGATCTGGAGTAAGTCCCTTTCCAAATGTGTATATTTCCCTTCCTTTTAATTCTTCAAAACTTCCTATATCTTCTGTACTAGCTAAATAAAATGACCCCCATACAGAGGTACCTGCTATTTCATAGGGAAGTCCTTTGTTAAAGGCTTGTGCTGCTAGATTAGATGGTACTATTGCTATATCTGCCTCTTCTTTTAATATCTTTCCAACTAATATATCTGGAGCTTTTTCCATTTCATATTCTATAGTTATATTTTCATCAATTGATGAATTTTCTTTAGCAAGTTTAGCAGTTGTTAAAGCAGGTGTTCCATCTTGATAACAAAATTTAATAGTTTTAGGTTCTTTGGGCTCATCTTGTACTATTTTTCCATTATTACATCCAACAACTACGGATAATATGAGAACTAATAATAGAAATAATTTTAATATTTTTTTCATTTTCTTGCCTCCTAGTATTTTAAATTCTACTTTGTTTATATTATAACATATAAAGAAGACTAGGTCTTTAAATTTAATCAACAATTCTATCTTACTGGAAATAGCCTTGCTTTAATACTTTATATAATATATACTTAGTGTAAATTACAGAATTGGAGGTTATTTCATGAGTAAAGATAATGACAATAGATTGGTATACATATCAGCTATATCATATGCCTTAATTACTGGACTTTCATTTTTGTTTACTAAAATAGCACTATCTATCTCTAGTCCTTTAGACATATTAGCCTTTAGATTTAGTGCTGCATTTCTATCTATATTATTACTTCTATTATTTAAAGTTATTAAATTGAATTATAGTCTAGATAGAATTAAAAAAATTCTTCCATTGGCACTGCTCTACCCCCTTATGTTCTTTGCATTTCAAACCTTTGGACTGCAATATGCTTCCTCTTCAGAAGCTGGTATACTACTAGCATCTGCCCCTATATTTACCTTGATTTTGGCAAGAATCTTTTTAGGAGAAAAACCTAATATATTGCAAACTCTTTCAGTCATAGTATCAGTAATAGGTGTTATATATATTACACTGATGAAGGGTACTTCCTTTGATTTCAATAATATGAAGGGTATAATCTTCCTTATTTTATCTGCACTATCTTTTTCAGGCTATAGTGTTATGGCTAGAATTCTCACCAAGGACTTTAGCAGCATGGAACTTAGCTTTATAATGAGTATTATCAGCTTTATATGTTTTAATATTTTAGCTATAACAAATCATATAATTAGTGGAACTATAGATACATTTTTATCTCCTTTAAAAAACATTAAATTTGTAATAGCAATAATATATCTAGGTATATTATCTTCCTTAGTCACATCATTACTTACAAATTATATCTTATCCAAAATAGAAGCTTCTAAAATGAGCGTCTTTTCAAATTTAGGAACTGTTATTTCAATTATAGCTGGAGTAGTATTTCTAAAAGAAGAGATATTCTATTATCATATTATAGGTTCTATTTTAATAGTAGCTGGAGTCATAGGTACAAACTTTTTAGGTAAGACTGAATATAAAAAATAATACTTCCTCTGTAAAATTGCAGAGGAAGTATTTCTCCATCCCTTATTCTATTTTATACTCCTTTTCTTCCAGCATTATACTCTGAATCTCATCAAAGTATATTGGTTTTTTAAATATTATCATATTTTGAAATTTCTCCCCACGTCTACTATATGCAAAGCCAAATTCTTCACTATACCCTTGATGAGGTCTTATTACTTCTTTAATTGACCCATCCTTATATTTTAGTCTAACTCTAACCCCTGGAATTATCTTTGTATCTTCAATATATTCTCCTACTATATTCATACCTAGATTGGAATATTTGACTTCTGTAATATAATATTTTTCCTTTAATAATTGTGGCTCTTTCATATCCAATGTCTTTATACTTCCATTATCCTCTATATCAAATGAAACACTTAACTCTTTATCAAACTTATATATATCTTCTGGTGCTCTACTTTTTTCATAGGTTCCATCTAAAACAATCTCTATTTTTTCCCCGATTATATTATTAGTTGTGCTATATTCAAAAAGGTAATACCCCTTATTCCTATGGACATCCTCTCCTTCTATTTTTTCAACACCTAGTACACCTACACCACCGACTCCTTCAGACTTTTCCCTTATTATTCCAGCATCTAGATTCGGCTTTATATCTCCTATTTCTTCTCCATCTTTTCTCTCCAAAGATACGATAAAATAGTTTTGATTTCCATCTGTCAATAGACTTTCCACAGTAAATATAAAATCCTTATTTTCAGTAGTTGCTATTACATCTTGTATATCCTTTTCCATCTTTTGGATTCCATCTCCAAATATCCCTTTAAAAAAATCCAAGTTATTATTGAGGGCAAATACTGTAGTAGCTGTGACACATATGACCAAAACTGCTGCCCACACCCCTTTAAAAGATCTCCTTAACTTTCTCTTCCTTCTAGTACCTTCTAATGAGCTTCTTTCATCAATTCTATCTAGAACTCCTCTTTTTATATTATCTAGATTTGGGCTTATATCTGAATCACTATGAATCTCTATGTCTTGATATTCTTCAGAGTCTAAATTGCTAAATAAATCCCTCATATTAAACCTCATTATATATCCTCCTTTTCCCAATCATATCCTTTAACCTCTTTCTACTTCTAAATAGTTTTGTCTTTACGGTATTTTCATTTAGTTCAAGTGCCTTTGCTATATCCTTTATCTTTTCATAATAAAAATAATAGCGTATGATGATTTCCCTATCTGGCTCATCTAGATTAGATATAAAGACATTCAGTGTTTGAGATAGTTCCTTATGGAGAACCCTCTCTTCCACATTATCCTCATCTACTATAATTATCTCCTCATCTAATGGCAATTCAAGTTTTCCTTCTGATTTCAGTTTGTTTCTAGCTGTATTTCGTGTTATAGCTGCTATATATGGTCTTAACTCATTATATTTAGAATCTATTTTGTCCCTATTATTCCATAGAGATATAAATACATCCATACATACTTCTTCTGTATCTTCAATCTCTAAAGTATCTCCCATGATATTGTTTGCTATAGTAAATACATAGTTTAGATACTTGTCCATCAGCTTTTCTAAGGCTCCTTGATCTCCCTTTTTAATACCTTGTATTAGATATACATCCTCCACAAATTCACCTCCATCTATTAATGACCCTTCACCTATATATACAAGAGATATCCCGATTTGGTTTCATATTATTATATATCATACTTAACAATTTGAAATTTCTCCATTGATGTTTCAAAAAAACTAAACTCCCTATGATAATCCATAGGGAGTTTTTAAATAATTTATGCCTCTATATTAAAAATGATGTAGCTCTCATTATCTCAAAATAATCATCTGTTTCAAATAATATAGTCTTAGGTGAATTCTGTACAACACCGGGATAGAAAGACCTTCTATAGGCATCTCCGTGGAAGTTGTACTTTATCTCCAAATTAAACTTTTCTGGTAATCTTACCTTGTTTTTACTTAGATCTCCTTTTAGCGCTTCTTTCATACCATCTTTTATTAATTTTACCGATCTATCTGGATGAATACTTATAGATGATGCCCCATCACCTTCTACTACTGGTATTGTAACGATATTTTTATTAAACTTCTTTACATCTTCACAAAGTCCCTTATCACCACTTAGAAATGCTACAGGTACTCCTAAATATGTGGCTATATAGGAATGTAGTATAAATTCACTTAAATATTCACCATTTAATTTTATATAGTCTATTAGTGAACTATTCATTGTGTGAGCTAGAGGATTTGAATTTGAGCCACCATATGAATGATATCCTACAAAAGCTATTGCATCAAAGCTCTCATCTATTCCTTGGACCATCTTATATGGATGTCCACTCCATCCCCTAATGAGTTTTACATTCTCTGGTAATTTAGATGGATCTATATTTCTTCCTGATCCATGGGCATCTTTTACCAATATCTCTGTGGCTCCAGCCATATTTGCTCCATCACATGCTGCTGCTACTTCTCTAGACATCTGCTGTGCAAAATAGGGATAATCTTTAGATGTACTTCTGGCTTCTTCCCAATTAGCTATTCCAGCTACTCCTTCAATATCTGCACTTATGAAAATCTTCAACTAAAATCCCCTCTTCCTATTAATAGTAATCTATTTTTCATATTATGATTTACTTTACTCCTAAATAATTTGCAATATTAGCATTTTCATCTATTTTGGCTTTCAATTTGCTGGTCTTGCAGCTTAATAAAGTAGTTATCCCAGGTCCATGACCAGATAAGATACAATTACTATGAACTACGACTCCTATTGTCACTGCTCCCTTTAAATACTGCCTACCATAAGTATTGTCACAATCTTTCAATAGAACTAAATCTCCAAATCTAAGTTTGTCTATACCAAACTCCTTGTTAGCTTCAATATCCCCTGTCATGATATCATAGTCCCCTGTAAATCCTGTTGAGGTCCCTATTCCTGAACCCATTAGATAGGCAGGAACTTCAGTCACCACTGGTACTTCTAGTTGACCTTTTTCATTTTCAACTATTCCAAATTTCTCAAATAGTTCAGGATCTATATTCATACAGACTATATCTTCGTGACCATCTATTGCTAAACCCTGTCCCCATGATTTAACTAATATCTGATCATCTACTGCCATCTTTTCCAGATCTTCTCTTGGAAAGTAAATCAAAACATGCTCTATTCCCCCATGCATACCTGTCACATATCCCTTTGCTCCCTTTCCTTCTCCAGAAGTAACTACGGCCTCATTTCCAACACAAGACAATACCATTAAAGCATTGTTTTCCTCTTTGTTTTCATTTCTTATACTTACTCCAGGTTCTACATGATCTCCAACTAATTCCATACAGGAATCCCCTATCTGGAAGTTGTATGTTATTCCCCCAGTCCCTGGCAAAATAGCTGGAACCCCAGTGGAACTTACTTTGTAGGAATTGCCACCTCTTATTGGATTGTGTATCTTTCCTTGAACTGATTGCATTACAAGATTTTTCTTGTTTGTCTTCATAAAAAACTCTCCCCTTTCTAATTAAATGACTTTGTAAAGTTAAATATAGCTGGCGATCCACCAGTATGAATGAATACTATATCTTCATTTTCTTTAAATTTATCTTTGTTAAAGAAGAACCAGAATCCCCAATATGTATATTCGACAAATAACTCTATTTTCCTTTAAAAAAATTATTAAATTTCCTCAAGTAAAATAACTGAGGAAATTTAATAATTTAAAATCTAAGTCTATGATCAATATATTACACCTATTTATGCCCTAAAATCTCTGTGAAAATATTGATGAAAATCCACCTGAATGAATACCACAAACCCCATTTTTAAATACACCTTTTTTACATAGATCCAGCATACCATACATCGTCTTACTGACATAAACACTCTCTAAAAAGATACCTTCTGTCTGTGCAAAATCATATATTATATCTATTGATTCTTTAGTAGATTTTCCCCAACCACCTCCTCTGTATTCATCATATATAGTCATAACTTTATCTAAAGGATATGGAAATTTAACTCCAGTATGTTTCTCCAATTTTTTTATCAAATCTTGTATTATTTCAACTAATCTTTCTTTTTCATTTTCCACAGTAATAACATTTATATGAAAGGGAATATCTAATAGAGCACTTCCAAAGATAAGTCCTGTAGCTAATCCACCATTTCCACCACATACACAAATATCATTAAATTTGTATCTTTCCCTTTGTCTTGCTAACTCTGTACATGCATCTACATATCCTAGTGCACCTATAGTTGACGTAGCACCATTTTCAATAATATATACTTTTTTACCTTTTGCTCTATAATCTTCTGCTAGAATCTTTGTATATCTATCTCTATTTGCTTCACTAATTGGTCCTAAAAAAACCCTTTCTACATCTAATATCTCATTTAATCTCATATTACCTGAATCCCCACAGGATTTATTGCTATTATGAACCAACACGCATTTCATCTTTAATTTAGCACATGCACTTGCTGTTAAACTACATAGGTTAGATTCTTTTTGTCCTGATGCGATTATTATATCTGCTCCTTTGTCCTTTGCATCTCCCAATAGATATTCCAAATTTCTAATCTTGTTACCTCCAGAACCAACTCCATTTAAATCATCTCTCTTGATGAAGATATTGTTAAATCCCAATCTTTCTTCATAATTTGAAAGCCTCTGAATGGGAGTATTATAATCACATAGATTTACCTTAGGAAATTTTTTTAATAATAATTCTAATTCTTGAATGTTCATATTCTGTCCTCCATTATTGTGTTATTTATTTTTTTAATGTGAAAAGTCTCTTTAAATCAACTTGTTCATCCTTTTTAAATAATCCATATCCCAAGAACTTAATCTAGATGAAAAAATACATAAAGGACAGAGTATATTCAAGCTATTTAAAAATTTAGATATACAAAAATTAAAAGAGATAACAACCCCAATTCATGATATAAACGTCTCGTATGACAATATAAATTATTCTACTTCTATATTTCCACTGCAATATGGAAATAAGACTATTGAATATCTATTTATGTTTAGTGAAAAGGAGAAATTGAAATCAAAAGATATTGGCAATGCCAACAGTCCAAAGGCTCATTCATCTTTTGATGATATCTTGGGCAATAGTCCTGCTCTTTTGAATTCTTTAAAAATGGCTAAAAGAATTTCACTTACTGACTTTCCCGTATGCATCTTTGGAGAAACAGGAACGGGAAAAGGACTTTTTGCAGAATCTATTCATAATTACTCTTTAAGAAAAGAAAATCCTTTTATTGCTGTCAATAGTGGAGCAATACCAGATAATCTAATCGAAAGCGAACTATTTGGATATGAAGAAGGTGCCTTTACTGGAGCTAGAAGAGGTGGAAAACCTGGTTATTTTGAATTAGCAGAAGATGGGACCCTATTTTTAGATGAAATAGATAGTCTAAATTATGATGTTCAATCTAAATTATTAAAGGTAATAGAAAACAAGGAATTTAGAAGAATAGGTGGTACAAAACTAATCAAAAATAATGCTAGAATAATTTGCTCATCAAATAAAGATCTATTAGAGCTTGTTGAGCAGAAAAAGTTTAGAGATGATCTCTATTATAGAATTAATGTTTTATCAATACATATCCCACCTCTTAGGGAAAGAAAAGAAGATATTCCAATAATCGTAAACTCTATTATAGAAAAAAATATGTTGGGTTTTAAAATAAGTGATGATGCAATGGATATGTTAATTTCCCATGATTGGAAAGGTAATATTAGAGAATTACAAAATATAATATATAGATTATCTATTTTAGAAAAGACTTGTATACAAAGTTCTGATCTAAATGATATCAATATTCTAGGAAAATATAATGATGAAAATAACTATCATATATCTAATACAGATCCAAAACATCTAAAACAAAATATTGTTGATTATTGTAAAATAAATATACTACAAATTTTAAAAACAACATTCAACTCCTCTGGTATGGGTAGAGAAAGAATTAGAAAACATCTATGGGATATTGATATTCATATTTCTGACAATAAATTAAGAACTATTTTAAATGATTTATCTGATAAAAATCTAATAACCATCAATAGAGGACGAAATGGAACATCTATTACAAAAGATGGAATTGAATATATCAAATCTGGCAAGTTGTAAAATGAAGTGAAAGAAAATCAAAAAATTGAAACCCAATGAGATATCCTATACAATGTAATCAGGTAGAAATACAAAGGAGGATAAATCATTGGGTCATATACATCATAACAAAAAAAGAAAGAAAGGTAAACATCTTAAATTTGAGGATAGACAATATATAGAATATTTAGTGAGAAAAGCATATCCAAGGAAGATTAAGGTTTCTTTTTTAGTAGATGCCATAGGTTGCAGTGAATCTACCATAAGGAGAGAATTAAAAAGAGGGAAAATAAAATTACGTGACTATATGTGGCGTGAATATATTAGTTACAGTGCAGAAACAGCTCAACAAAGATATGATTATCAAGCCAGTAACAAGGGTCCACAACTTAAGGTATCCAATGACTATAGATTTGTAGAATATGTAGAATCCAAAATAATAAAGGGGAAATATTCTCCAGATGCAGTAATAATGGAACTAAAGAATAACGAGTTTTGTAATCCTGAAACAGGAGAGAAATTCAAAACAAGAATATGTACAAAAACTTTATATAATTATATAGATCAAGGGATCTTCCCAAATCTAACAAATAAAGATTTACCAAGAGAAGGGAAAAAATTGAAACGTAAACAAAGAAGGATTAGGCGTTCCTACAGAAATACCGATGGTAAGAGTATATGGGAGAGACCAGTGGCTGCAAACAATCGCTCTGAAGCCGGACATTGGGAGATGGACTGTATAGAAGGGCCCAAGGGTGATCCTACTTGTTTGTTAACAATGGTAGATAGAAAACTAAGAAAATCACTGATATTTAAAATACCAGATCAAACTCAGAAATCTGTAATTAAGGTATTGGATAAAATTGAAAGAAAGCTAGGAAGAGTAAGGTTTGCAGAGAAGTTCAAAACAATAACAGTAGACAATGGCAGTGAGTTTTTAAATCATAGAAAGATGGAACGTTCTTTAAGGAGTAAAACGAAGAAGAGAACCAAAATATATTATTGCCATCCATATAGTTCCTGGGAAAGAGGAACCAATGAGCAAACTAATGGAATGATAAGAAGATTCATACCAAAAGGCACACCAATATCACCAATACCAAAAGAAGATATATTAGAAATTCAAAAACGAATAAACAACTATCCAAGGAGAATATTTGGAGGTAAAACTGCTATTCAAAAAGAAATGGAATTAAAAAAAGCTCAATAATATTTTGCAATATAAAATTATAGAATCTATAAATGATATTAGTAAAGGGAAACCACCTTTACAAATATCATTTAAGCTTCAAATGGCTATTTAAGCAAAATCGATGTATGGAATATTTCAAGAAAATTTCAGTCACTTTAAATTACAACCTGGGGAATATATCAAATCTATTAGATGATTAGACTATCTTATAATACAAAAATGAGAGGATATCCTCTCATTTTTCATAACAACTATCTATTTAAATGTATTGTAAATTCTTCTCCAACTTGTTTATAATCATTATTCATCCTGCCACTTTCCTCTGGGAATTTTACAGCATATGGAGTTAAAGTAATAGATGTAGCATCATCTGATAGATCACCATGGATATTTTCGTACTTAAATACTAGATCTTTACCTGACATACGACTTAATCCAAATTCTACTTCATTTCCTAAGTTATCATGGCCCCTTAGAGAAACATCATATGACGCATTTCCTTTTCTATCTACTTTTCCATATATCTTTTGATTTACAGGGTTATACCTAAATTCTTCTAATGTATATTCATTATCATCTATATCAAACGAATAGTCTAGGGATAAAGCATTAGTATTTGCCATTAGTTCACTACCATTTGCCCTAAATTCAAATTCCCATTTGCCCTTTATATTCTTTTCAGATTCACCTGTAAAGTAGTTTAGATTATCAAACACAATCCTTATATCCATATTATCTCTAAGCTGAATATTTTCAACGTCTATGCAATAGATTTCAGAAAACAACATTTTAGAATCATCAATTGCTGTTCCACTTCCACTTGCACTTTGATTCCTAACCCTTTTTCCATCTATAAAGATATTATAATCTAGCCTAGACATTTCTACAGGTTCATTTGTATTTAAAATTGTAGATAATATCAGTTCATCTTTGTCTATAATCACATCGGTTAGCTTAACCTCTACCCCACCATTTTCTACTACTTGATTTACCACATTTGAATATGGCTCAATATTTCTTTCAGTACCTAGAGCTTTTCCTATAGAATAGCTCAACTGTGCAATCTTTGATTCTGCATTGGCATATACAGCTTTCCCAAAGGATGTCTGACTTAAAATACCCACTGTCAATACTAAAGCAGCAGCTGTTGTACCAACTCTCTTAAAATTAAATCTCTTCTTTATATTTCTCTTAAAATTATTTTTCAACTTTTGTTTTTCCATATCATCTAACTCCTCTTTTTCATAATCTTCAATATTAAATTCCATTTCATTTAAAAGTCTATATATATCTTTAGTGTTCTTCATTTCTATACACTCCCTCATGCTCTCTTCTAATCTTCTTTTTTCCCCGTGAAATTCTATTATATAAGATAGACTTGCTAAGGCCTGTATCTCTAGATACTTCATCCATATTTTTATCTTCAAAGTATAGCTTTTTAAAGATGCTTCTATCTTCTTTTGATAGACTATCAAGCATTTTTTCCACTTCAATACTAAGTTCTCTCTCTAAAATATACTTTAAGGATCTGTCTTCTTCAGGGATAATTACACCTTCTATATTTTCATTCTCTAGATCCTTTAAATACTTCCTCGTATAATCTATAGACTTATATCTTGCAATTCCTCCTACCCAGTTTTTAAAGCTACCCTTTTTGGGATCAAAACAGTCAATATTTTCCCAAATGGCTAATAGACAGTCATTCATACATTCTTCATAAAAATTGGGTAGATAATACAGATGTTTCTTTATAACAGTTTTCAAAATCCAAGCATAATTATCTATGACATATTCTAAAGCCTTCTGATTTTTTCTCTTCATCTGTTCTATAAAATTTTCTTCAGTTATACTCAATATCATCACCTTTTTCCATACTACTTTCTACATGTAGATTGTATTAAGTAATTACCCCTTCATATAATACTTCGCAATGACATATGAAAATCTATCAATAATTTTATATAAATGATAAAATAAATCAACTCTAACTATATTATTTAATCTTAATCTATTACATTAACCTTTTCAATCTGCATTTATACACCTTTATCTTGTTCATGTTAAACTTTAACTTTAAGTCTATATAGATCATCTTATACATAAAAACCTATTGATTTAAATCTAATTGAATCCATTACTATCAATGGACAAACTATTCCAATTAAATAGCAAATTAAAACTAGTCCATTTAGAATCTCTATTTTTCTAAATGGACTAGTTTATTTGATCTTAATCTATTACATCAACCTTTTAAATCTGTATTTATACACATTTGACTTCTTCATGTTGAACTTTAACTTTAAATTTTATTTAAAGGATTTTGCTATCTTAATGAGTTCATCTAAGCAGAAATATTTTTAATATTTAGTTTCTCATAGTGTAGTTATAATTCTATTTTCCGTTTTCTTATCAAAGAAATAAAGATTATTAGTATTTACCTGAAATTTAATTATCTGGTTCAACTTTACATTTAAATTTCTATTCCCACTGATTATTATATCTTTAGATCCTAATTTCGCATGTATATGAGTCTGTGTTCCTTGATTTTCAATTAGACTTACAATACCTTTAAGTCCTTCTTCTTTAAAATCAATATAAAAATCTTCTGGGCGAATACCCAGCAATATTTCATCATGAATCCTTCGATTTTTTACCAGTATATCGGCTGTTACTTTAGGAATCTCAATTTCATTCCCATCAAAAACAAAATATATCTTCTCATCTTCTGATTTCAAATTCCCTGAAAGTATATTCATACTGGGATAGGTAATAAATTGAGCTACAAATACATTTTTAGGATTTTCATATAGATTCTTCGGAGTATCCACCTGCTGTATAATTCCATCTTTCATCACAACTATACGTGTGCCTAAAGTCATAGCTTCCATCTGGTCATGGGTTACATATATAAAGGTGGAATCTAGATCTTGATACAATTTTGAAATATTACTTCTCATTTGAATACGCAGTGCAGCATCAAGATTGGATAATGGTTCATCCATTAAGAAGATACTTGGATTTCTTACAATAGCACGTCCAATAGCCACCCTCTGTTTCTCCCCTCCAGAAAGTGTCTTAGGTTTTCTATATAAAAGATGTTTGATATTCAAAATTTCTGCTGCTTCCAAAACCTTTTTTCGAATTTCATCTTTAGGTACCTTTCTTATTTTAAGTCCAAAGGCAATATTGTCAAAGACATTCATATGAGGATAAATTGCATAATTTTGAAAGATCATTGCCATATCTCTATCTTTAGAAGGCAGATTATTGATAGGTACATCATCTAAGTATATTTCTCCCTTTGTTACATCTTCAAGCCCAGCTATCATACGCAATACAGTAGACTTTCCACTGCCTGAAGGACCTACAATTACAATAAACTCTTTCTCTTCTACTTTTAAATTAAAGTTAGAAACGGCCACAATCTCATTGGAGTATATCTTACAGACATCTCTTAGCTCTAATTTTGTCATTTTATCACCTCATATAAATTATTGCTTTTCTTCATATTTTACTCTATTCCCATTATAAATATTTTTATCAGACTTTACTACTACAGGCTCTAACAATTGTAATCCTTCTACTGCCGAATATTTTTCATCACTATCTAATAATTCAATATCTATTTTTTTCACAACATATCTTTTCCCTATGTTTTCATCTTCCTTCTTTAATACAAATATATAAAAACCATCTGAATCCTTTCTAATGGCAGAATTCTCTACGAGAACATTATATATATCACTGCTGGTCTCTATGGTAATCTTACATGATTGACCTGAAAGCTTTTCTGAAGAAATAATTCCTATCCTAATTTCAAACATATCCGTTCCTTCAATTTTATCTATGGACAAAATTTCTCCTTGGATTTCTGAACTAATACCTATACTCTTTATCTTCACTATACTATGCTTATTTATCTTTTCTCTTTCTTTGCTAGTTATATTTAGCTCACAAATATAATTATCTGATATTATTCCAATTTCACCAATAAGAGAATTCTCTGTAATCATACTTTTCTTTTCCAACTTGTTTAAGTTGATTATACCTGTATAATCAGCATAGATTATATTGTCCTTATAATCATTCATAGTTTTGTTCAAGGATTCCAGTTCTAGCTTTAAGACATCTATTGTCAACTCAGCTTCCTTTATGGCTATATCTGTATCTTTAAATGCATCCATTTCATTTTCCATAAATACATCATATTGGTTTTTCAATTCATCAAGTAAATTCTCTTGTTCTAAAACCTTACTATGGGGTTCCGCTCCCATTTCATATAACTTTTTTATTTTTTCGTATTCTTCCTCAGCATTTTTTATTTTATCTCTATATATTCTTATTTCACCTTTTGTCCCATGATTTGGTTCCCCAGTATTTGATTTTTGAATTTCAAACTCTTCAATGTATTTTCTATGATCCTCATATAATCTATCTAATTTTAAACTGGCCAAGGAGATTTCATTCTCCTTTTTCATAATATCTTGCTTTAATTCATCTAATACAGATTCTCTTGGCTTAATCTTCATAATGGGCTGACCTTTTTCTATAAATTGATTTTCATAGACATATATCTCATCGATTTCACCTTCTATATTTGAATAAATCTTGTAAGAATCCTTGTAGGCAATTTCTGAATTCCCTGTTACTTTATGGACCAGTTTTCCCTTTCCCGGCATCATCACAGTAACTAAAGGGAGATTGTGATTATAGATTGTATTAGAAAAAAAGGTTAAGATTAATGCAGCAGAAAAAAATATTCCTAATGATATGGTGAGTTTCTTTGTTTTATCCATAGTCCTTCACTCCTTTAAGCCAGATATTTCAATGCCATTTTTAAGATAATCATGGCAATAAAATAATACAATTAAAACTGGGATTACATAAAAACTAGATGCGGCAAATGATATACCCAATTGGGATTCATCCATCCCTGCCAAAAACAATGAAAGGGGTTGTTTGCTCCTATCTGTTATGAAGATTATCCCTTGGTCAATTAAATTCCAATATTCAATAAAAGTCAATGTGGCAAGGGAAGCTAACCCCCCAGTAATACTTGGTAAAACTACTCTCAAAAATATATCAAGATGCCCTGCACCATCCATTTGAGCCGCTTCTAAATAAGATTTAGGAATAAGCTTCATATGCTGATATAATAGGAAAACACCTATAGGATTAAATATAGCAGGAAGTATAATTGCCAAATAGCTCTCCTTTATATTTAAAAAATCTGCCACCATATAATTAGGTAATAAGGTGACCTGTAATGGAAGGAGCATGACAATAATATATAAAAATAATAATAGTTTCTTTAATTTAAAATCCAAAACAGTAAATCCATATGCACCAAATGCTGATATGATGACCTGCCCTATGATAATGGGTAATGTAATCTTTACGGAATTCCAAAATGAATTGAGATAAATGGGAGTATCAAAAAATATGCTCTTATATTCCTCTAAACTCACAGGATCTGGAATTAAATTTAACTCCACATATCCTATGTCAGATTCAAATATTGTCTTTACTAGAGCATAGTTTTCATTTATCTCCCTATTAGTCATAAAGGAATTTGTAATAGTAACGATTAACGGCGAAATATATATTAAAATAAATACTACAAAAAAAACAATAATCATTACATCTATTATTTTTTTAATTCTAATTTTACTCATCTTATTTGCTCCTATTCAGAAAGATTTTTAGAAATTCTTCCCTCAAATACATATAATGCAGTAATGAAAATTGTTATAACTGTAATAAGGATTGATATAGAACTAACCAACTTAGGGTAATTAAGGGACATAAACATATTATTCATATAATGCTGTAGTACATATATATCTTCATGAGGGTTGTCCCCTGTTAAAATAAATATCTCCTTAAAAACCTTAAATGAATTTATAAAGGTCATAATAAGGCTTAACATAAAAGTAGGAAGTAGATAGGTTAAAGTTACAATTCTAAATTGTTGAAATCTACTTGCCCCCTCTATTTCAGCACATTCATAATATAATTTAGGAATATTATTTAATCCAGCAATAAAAAGTATCATATTATAACCAATATTCTTCCAAAGAAAGATAAATACTATTATATACATACTATATCTACTATTTAACCAATCAACAGGTTCAATATTTAATGTATATAGAAATTTATTTAAGACTCCATTTAAAGAAAAAACTTGTTTCCAAAAAAATGCTGTTGTTGCTGATGGAATAGCTAATGGAATCAAGAAAATCAGACTCAAATATCTAGAAAAAAACTTAATTTTATTTAATGCCATAGCTAGTCCAAGGGAAATTATTATATTAAGGGGAATAGATATAGACATGAACACTATTGCATTTTTAAGTCCTCTTAAAAAATATCTATTACTAAATAGCTCCCTATAATTATTCAATCCAACAAAATTCTTACTTAAAGGATTGTCTATAAAAGCATAAAATATAGACATAATAAAGGGAATGATATAGAAAAACATAAATCCAAATAGGCTTATAAACAGCATCAAATATGCAGTCTTATTTTTTCTCATTTGTATCTTTCCCCCTTTTCTCTAGTTATCATTCGTTAAAATATTTATCAACCCTTCTTTGTATGTTTTTGCCTGCTTCTTCAGCAGTAACTGTGTCTTTAAAATATTTATCTATCTCTTCATATAAAATCCCACTCAAATTATAATCTTTAAATTCATTCACTTCCACCTGGTCATACCAACCCCTCAAAAGCTTTTTATAATCAGATATTTCAAAACTATATTCATCTGAAATCATCATCTTTGCATATCTTTCAGAAGCAACATCAAAAGCATTTTTGTTTATTCCTATCATATGAAATGAGGGCATACTTTGTACTTCCTCACTCATAAGAAAATAAATAAATTCCCATGCTAAATCCTTATTTTGTGATTTACTATTAATTCCAAAAGTATTTGACATTCTACCCTTTGTCTTTCCATTCTTATCACACATAGGCATGGATTGGTATCTTATACTATCATTATATAGAGTAAAGGCAGCAGCCTGACTGGGAAAGTCTATATCATATGCAAAATGATATTCCATATTGTAAAAATCAATGGTTCCAGTATCAAAATATCCTTTTTCATCTAATTTCGTTGCATATTTCAAAATATCTACAAATTCCTTTGAATCAAAATTTGATTCTTTTTTATCAAAGTCAATAAACTTTTCAATATCCTCTAGTATTAGACGATATGCTAACTGATCCACTCTCCCCATTGAAAGATAGGTATTATCCCTATTTGTATTATCAACTAGCGCTATCCCTATATCAAGTGCATCAGAAAAGGATATGGTCTTTAAGTTTTCATCGGGTTTTATACCTGAGTCCTCAACCAGTTCTTTATCAAAGGAAACAACATCAAAAAAAACTCTCATTGGAATTTCAAATTGTCCCTTTTCACTTTTTCCAAGGTTTATTATGTTCATAAAATAATCTTCATCATCTATTCCTTTTTCCTCTATATAAGGAGTCAAATCCTCAAATACTCCCATTTCACCATATTTTATCATAGGTAATGGATCTGTAGAAATAATATCCGCAGCTTTTCCTGACATAATCTTTGTATTTAATTGCTGCAAATAGTTTTCCGTTGAAAATTCTTCAGATGGAGCAACAGACATTATGCTTCCGTTTTCTGTTTCAATATATTCAGTTTCCCTGAAGGTTTCAACTATTATATTGGTATTGGGATACTTCTCCATAAACATTTCCGCTGCAATATCAACAAATTCCATCTCATCTAAAAGAGAGACCCTTATTTCCCCCTCAATTACTTTATCTGCTTTCTCATTTGGTGATGCTCCATTAGTATTACCATTGATATCCTTCGAGTTTTGTGTGCATCCTGAAAAAATAATTGAAATACACATGAATAACAATATAATTTTTTTCATAAAAATAACCTCCTATTTCCATCTATATATATTATAGAATAGAAATAGGAGATTATTTCTTAGGAATTCCTTAGATTATTCTATGGGTAAAATAACAATTGCTTTAAATAAGTCCCCATCGTTTTTAAGTAGTATATCACCTTGATGTAATATGGCTATCCCTTTAGCAATTGCCAACCCAAGTCCTGTCCCCTCAGTATTTCTTGATTGATCCCCTCTCTTAAATCTTAAAAATAGTTCTTTAAGGTCAAAATCCAATTTATCTGACGATACATTTTTAATCTCTACTCGAATCTCATTATCTGAAGAGTCCACTTCAATATATATTCGAGTATTGGGTAAGGAGTATTTGACAGCATTATCAATTAAATTGTTAAATAATCTTGAAATGTTGAGGCTATCGCAGAAATATTCAATTTCATTTAAAGATGATAGTATTATTATCTCCTTATTCTCTTTTTTACAGATGATATTATATTCATAGGCAACTTGTTTTAACAATAATATTAAATCTATATTGGTCTTTGAAAGTTTTACATTTCCACTTTCCATCTTTGACAGTTCAAATAAATCTTCAATGAGTAGATGTAGTGTCCTAGAATTTGACTCTGCAGCACTTATATATCCCTTCAATTTTTCTTCTGCTGCCAATGTTTTAGATAAATCCAGATAATTTATAATAGCGGTGAGAGGCGATCTTAAATCATGGGAAATATTTGTTATCAATTCGTATTTTAATCTTTCACTCTTTTTTTGTTCCTCAATAGCCTTTATATACTCCTCTTTTATTAAATTCACATTTTGAGCCATATGGGATATCTTATCATTTCCTATGATGGTTATATCTTTTGATAGATTTCCTTCTGCTATTTCTTTTATTTCTGATAATACAAAATTTGTATATAGATCTTTAACCTTTACTATCTTTGAAATAACAAGGGATAATATTATCATAACTAAAAGATGGATAGTTAAAATAGAGATGTTTTCTCTTACAAAGCCATACCTATTTAAGGACAAACTATTTAATATGAATATATATAATATAAATAAAAGCATAAAACAACTTAAACCCACTGGAACCTTTTTAAAATATCTATTGTCCCATTTAGCTTTTAGTTCCATGTAATCCTCTCTATGCGTTCCTATTATGTAGAGTATATCCAAAAAAATCAGTACTCCCCATATAGTTAAAATAGTCAATAAGCTAAATGATATTATCCTCCTTCTCAATAGAGAAAATAGTCTGAGAGTTTTTATATATATAGGAATAAAGGATAATATAAGCACTATAGAAAATATGAATAATATAAATTTTATATCTATGGGAAGGGATTCCAATTTATTGGATATATATTCCTGTCCAACTTTAAAATTATTGATAAATAAAATCAAACCAGCAACTATTAAGATGAGAAAAAAGGCACAATCAAAATATAATAGGGATTGAAGTTTTAAATTATGACTAATAGAAAATTGAATGGGACCCCATAAATTATTGGCCATATCAATGTATATATATCCTTCTACAAATATCTCATCTACTTCTTCATAAGATTGATTTTCAATAAAATATCTAAAATCAGAACTTGATAGAGAATCTTTATTATTTATATTTTCCTTTACATATACGGAGATAAGCTTTTCAGTATTGATGCCATCTGGTAAATTTGTATACCATTCATCTTCTATAAAAAAGTTGTAATAGACAAAGGAGTAATCAGATAATTCCTGATTAGTAAAATCATTATCTTTTTCATTATCTTTTATTGAATCATAGATTAATCTTATATAATAGCTATAATTAGTTCTATTATATACATGCTCATCAAAAAAAAGGCTCCTATTATTCCAAATAGATATGGAAAGTATCATACTCATACTTATTAAAGATATAGAAATAATATATAGAATTATCTTTGTCTTCTTGTTCATCATTTCATTCCACCATATACCCTTGTCCCCAAACTACCTTTAGGTAAATTGGATTTTTCACATCTACTTCAAGCTTTGCTCTCAAATTACTTATATGAAACATAACTGTATTTTCCGAGTTTAGAAATTCTTGTTCCCATACACTTTCATAGATGGTCTTTATGGATAATACCTTTCCTTGATTTCTTGCCAATAAATATAATATTTTAAATTCTGTAGGAGTTAGGTTGATGATTTCATCGTTTAATGTTACAACTTTGCTATCATAATCAATTTTTAGTCCTTTGATATAAATTTCAGAATCTCTAGAGGGCATTTTATTTAGATTTTTGTATCTGCGTAATTGAGCATTAACCCTAGCAATCAACTCATCTTTACTAAAGGGTTTAGTAATATAATCATCTGCACCAGAGTTTAAGCCTTCTACCTTATCTTCTTCTTCAGATTTTGCTGACAAAAGTATTATGGGAATATTATCCTTATCTCTTATTTCTTTAGTTGTACTTATTCCATCTTTTTCAGGCATCATAATATCCATAATTATTAAATCTATCCTATGTAAACTCAAACTCTCCAATGCATCTTTCCCGTTACTTGCTTGAAAAACTTGAAACCCTGCATTCTCTAAATAAATTGAGATGGTTTCTGATAGTTGAATATTATCATCCACAACAAGTATCTTTTCCATATGCATTTTACACTCCCTTTTACTTCCTTTAATACTATATGATTATTTGCTCATCTCAACCTCATATCCAGTCATATCCTTGAACTCTTCTTTAATTTGCTCTTTTAACTTATCATGGATTTCTTCGCATATACTAAGCTTCACTACACCCTCTTTTGTAAATATACTTGGATTTTTATTTATCTGAACATCCTTTTCTCTAAGCAAAAATTTTACTGTTTTTATAATCTCATTTTGATTTGGGTTCTGATTTATCCTTATGTTCCATCCAATATTCTTTTCTAACCTTGCTATAGTATCTTCATATAGATTACCTATCTCAGGGGAAATAAAGGATAATTCTATATAGGAAATATTACCTAAGACTTTCTTACTCTTTTTAAATAATCTGTGTTTTTTATCTGAAAACTCCTTATCTATAATACTAAAAGCTTTATTTTGCTCCAGCCTCTTCCCTAAATTCTTAGTTTCTAAGAATATTTCCTCTACCTCTATTTTGTTTTTAGAACCAAATACTAGCTTTATTCCTGTTATATCTTCAAATTGTCTTTGAATTTTAAACTCTTCTTCTATATTATCGCTAAGGTCTATGGAAAAGTATCCCTTATCTCGATAATAGGACATCTTATCTATCATAATCCCTGATGGAAGCATAGAATAAATTAATTCTTCTGCGGCACCTTGATTGCAATCATCATTTGCTTCTACTTTCCATCCTGTCTCTTCCTGAATTGTATTTATTTCATCTTTATATAGATCTTTTGCTCTATGGGGAAAGTTGAAATATAATAGAGCTATTTTTTCATCATATTTGGCACCTGTTTTATAAAGTCCTGCCTCTTTGGAAAAAATGCTATCCACAAAAGCCAACATATCATTCATTTCCATTTCAGTATATTCCTGTACTAAATCCTCTTCTTTAACTGGATGATATAAAAATAGTCTCCTAGAATTAGGAGTGAAATACTTTGTATTATTTAGTATATCTCTATATTTTGTCACTCTTTCTTCTGAAAAATTATTGACTCCACTCCAAATATATATTATTTGTTCTACAGAATATCCTATATCTGTTCCTGATATCTTATATATATGTTCCCACAAATCTACTATATGGTCTTCTGTAATTTCTACTTCTTTATTTAAAGATTCCACATTTTTCATAAACTGAATTTGCTTTCTAGGCTTTCTTAGTCTTATCTCGTATTCCTCTCCATTTGATGGTATATAGACCTGAACTCTAGTGTCTCTATTTATCTCATTGGCAAATATAGAGATTATATCTTTATCTCCATGTACTAAAAACACCTTTCGTGGTGTTGTCCTATTTATTATCCCGATTAATTCAAACTTGTCCCCATGAGCAGATAATCCATATTTTCCTATTCCGCATTTTAATGGTATATTCTTGTCATTGATATTTAGATAGGGATCTTTTACATCTGTTTCCAAAAGACTCAAGA
Organism: Varibaculum timonense; assembly: GCA_902386935.1. Lineage (GTDB taxonomy): Bacteria > Bacillota > Clostridia > Tissierellales > Tissierellaceae > CABMKH01. The sequence continues at coordinate 986,558 of CABMKH010000005.1, read as the reverse complement.
TCTCTCTTCCAGGAGCCTCTTCATCTTGATAGCCTGTTATGGCAATATAATTTTTCTCATCAGCAGCAAATTTTTCTGCATAAAATGTACTTGGCCCACCTTTTAGCATACCTGAACTAGATATGACACAAAGCCCTTCATCAGAATTTATAATTTCCTCCCTTAGTTCTCTATCTGATACAGGGATTACATTGTCATCGTAAAATATATCATTACCCTTAAAAATCTTATTAGCTAAGTTTCTATTTAAATAATTTGGATTGAGTTTATAGATTCTATTTATATCTTTTACCATTCCATCTACATATATCTTGAATTTAGGTAATTGTCCCCTATTTATGGCTTTTTTCAGCAACAATATTATCTCTTGGGCCCTACCCAAGGCAAAGGCTGGTATAAGTATCTTCCCTTTTTTTGAAACAATCTCTTTAACAATCTTAACTAATCTTTCTTCTTCTACCTGTCTATTGGAATGTAGCTTATCTCCATAGGTAGATTCCATTATCAGTACATCTGGTCTTAGCTTAGGCACTGTTGCACCATTTACTGTCTGCTGTTCTATTCCAGATACATCTCCTGTGTATAGAAGAGTTCCTTCTTTCCCTTGAATATATATCAACGCTGCACCTGCAATATGCCCTGCATTATAAAATGTCACTTCTATATTTGTGTCTTTCATAGGCTGAAACCTATATTGAGGTGAATAACATACAATTCTGCTTAACATGTCTTGAACATGATTTTCCGCATAAATAGGTATTTCTCCTTCAGCATTATTCATTATCTTTAAACTATCATACAATAATACTCTAATTAGATCCTTTGTTGCATGAGTCATATATATATTGGCACTAGGATATGCCCTGCTAATTATAGGTAATGCCCCTGTATGATCCATATGGGCATGACTTACTAATATTGCATCAACTCCTCCTAATTCCTGTATACGTCTAAAGTCAGGTAAAGAGTCCTTTCCACCTTTCATTCTAATTCCACAATCTAATAAAATATTTTTCCCATCTATTTTAAACAGATAACAACTTGCACCTACTTCTCCTGCTCCCCCACAAAATACTAAATTCACCTAATCCCCTCCACTTAAATTATTGATTCCCATAACAAATTACTATTTATCTATATTATATCTAAATTGTTGGGTTAATTTCAATAAAGAAAGATATTAAGCTGAATTATTGTAATCAAAAATAAAAAATTAACAACTCCTATTTCTACAAAGGAGTTGTCTATGAGATATTTTTACTGTTTTAAAATCTCTGCCTATACTCTGACGGGGTCATATCCATATAGGATTTAAATACACTAGAAAACTTACTTGGATTTTCATAGCCTACTTCATTTGCAATCAAGATTATGGGCATATCAGTATACTTTAAAAGCTCTTTGCTCTTTTCTATTCTAAACTTCTTAATATGTTCATATACAGTATTCCCAAATATGGCTTTAAACCCCCTTTGCAACTTATAGACAGATATATTTAATTCCTTAGCTAAATCATTAACTGAGGGTGGATGCTGTAAATTTTCTAATAGTATTGTCTCTCCCCTATATATTATATCAATTTCTCTACTATCAAGACTTTCACTAAATCTATTTATCTTATATTGTAGAGCTAAGACTAAAAATTCTATAGTTTTTGCTTTAACAGCCATATAATCCATCATATTCTCTATAGAAATATCTCTTATTTCTTCTATAACAGCTTTTATGTTAAAAGGAGCATCATCTATTATCAAAATATCATTAGAAAAAACCTTATTTAAAAGTTCTTCTAATTCTGTTATAACCCTATGTTCACAAATAGAGTTTACAAATTCTTTGAGAGTGTTTAAATCCATATGTATAGAAATCCCAGAAAAATCTCCATAATGAAATTTAAAATATTCAACATCATTTGGCATCTTATAAAAACATAGATTTCCTTCTTTAACCATGTACTTCTTTCCGTCAGGAAGTGTTTCTACCATCAAACTACCACTAAAACAATAGCTTATTTCTATTATATTATCTTTAAATCCTCTATTGTCAAAGGAACGCTCTATTATAGACGAGCTTTTCCAGCTAGAAAGCTCTATGCCTTTATCTATTGTCACTCTAGATACAGTTCCTTTCCCTATATCTTTAATTATTTTATATTTAGTTCCTAGTAACTCATCTGGCATCTTATGCAATACATTATTTTCCATCTGTTTGTAATATGAATCTATCATATTCATTAAACATTTCATACAATCCCACCTTATTGATAGTGATTATCAATAATATTATACCAGATTTCTCTCTCTATTACTACATAATAGATATTCCCATTTTAGTATGGATATAAAAATTGAAATTCAGGCTTATCTATATTTTCTATATGCTCTACATCAATAACAGGAATCTCTTCCCCTTCCATATTATCATATTGAATGATGCCATCTATCTTAACCCAAGAATCTGCTTCTAATTCAGAGGCTTTACTGTATCTAGATAAAAATCCTATTGGCTGCATATCTGCAGCACAGCATACCATCAAAAGCCTAGCAATAATAAATTCATCCTGCTTAAATCTACTATCCTTTAATACAAATCCTGTAATCTCAACCTTCCTATCCTTGTACTCACCTATATCTGTATATAGTTCATCTAGCCAAGGCAAAAAACTATTGTCATTTATAATGATAGTATCTCCTTGCATTTCATATCTGCTCTCTTCATATCCATTTATAAGGTTCATTGAGTCCTGTTCCCTATCATCTAGGGGATTTGAAATAAACGACTCATCTAAATCTATTGTCCCTTCTACTATGAGATTATCTTTCAAGTCAATATTCAAATTCTCCCTATCCTTCATATTATTTAATTCTATTGACTCAGAAACCATAGTCTCAGGAGGTAAAACAAATGCCGTAATCAATGGAATAATAAATAATAGATAATGTATGATTTTATTGTTTTTTCTTCTGACTTTAAATATCTCTCCACTTAGAAATATAGATATAATCATAAAACTAAATATGGCAAATTTCATATAGGGTATAATCCTTGGGTGAACATAGTTTTGAACTTTACCTGTGTCTATTGAGATATAAAAGAATATGGAAAACCCCCACAAAAATATCAGCTTCAATAAGACTTCCATATTAATTCCATAAGAGTTTCTATTTTTCATAAAATCACCTTTGTATAATAATATGATAAAAACATAATACTGAAAAAGCTACATTACATAGAATAAAGGATAATTTAATTATAAATCTCTTGCTAAAGCTTTCAGATAACATCAATAAATTTTTAATATCCAGCATAGCCCCAAAGACCATAAAGCCCATTATAGAGCTTTTACTAAATTGATTTGAAAAACTACGTGCAATAAATGCATCTGAAGATGAACATACAGAAAACAAAAATGCAAGTCCCATCATGAGTATAATAGACATTACCTCAAATTCTCCTATTTGAACAAATATATTTTTAGGAATAAACACCTGCACCATAGCAGTGATAAATGCACCTATTATTAAGAACTTGCCAACACTAAAAAATTCTTCTCCTGCATGTTTAAATATGGATGAAATCTTAGAAAGTATTTTGTCATTATCATAGACACCATTACAATAAGCACAATTGCAAAGATAACTATTCATATCCTTGACAAGTATATCTTTCTCTTCAGGAAATATTAAAAATATAATACCTGTGACTGTGGCTACGATAATGCCTATAGTCATCCTTGCCAAGGCAATCTTATAGCCAAAGGCATAATAAGTTGACATAAGAACTATGGGGTTTATTATAGGAGCTGCTAACATAAAGGTCACAGTAGCATGTAATGGTACACCTTTCTTTGTTAAGCTAGACGTAACTGGCACTATAGCACAATCACATACAGGGAAAAACATCCCCCCTATAATGGCAACAAAGAAGGATATTATTTTATTCTTTGGAAAATATTTTATTATCATATCTTGAGTTACAAATAATTGAATTATAGAAGATATAAATACTCCTAAAAGCAAGAAAGGAAATGCCTCCATGAGTATACTTATAAAAACCGTATTTAAGACTTGTAATTTAAACATATAGTCACTTAAATCTATGACTCTAATTATATTTATAGCTAAAAATAATATAACAAATACTAAAAATCCCAAAGCTAATCCATTATCTGTACTTGTCCCTATAGATTTCCTATTATTATATTCCATATATTCTTGGAAATCCTCAGGTTTTTCAATATCCACAATTATGCCAGACTTATTTATACTGCTTATTTCCCTTTTCAATCCTTCTAGTTTATCTGCTGATATCCTGTCAGTATAATTTAGCACATTTATATTCCCATAGGAGATTTGAGATATTAGATTAGGACCTACTATACCCATAAGCATATGAAATTGTCTACTGTCAATTACATTGATAATCCTATTGACTATACAATATCTCCTAATTCCCCTACGACATAGCATGTCCAACAATTCCTCTATTTTAGCCATACCATTATGTTCTATAATTATCCTATTAGGTTTATATGTTTTAATTATTTCCTTCATATATTCTACATCTATGGTCTGATTCTTTGATAATCTTTCTACTGTTATATTCTTTCTATCTATGATATCCTCTTCTAGCTCTTCTTCTCCTTGTTCACATTGAACTATAACTATATTCTCTTCTATGTTTATATATCTTTGTAATACTTCATTGATTAGGGTAGTCTTACCTGAGCTTAAAAACCCAGTAAATATATCAATCTGTATCTTCATATATCTATCCTCTTTAAAATAAATGATATTTTATTTCTCAAATATACTTCTCAACTTTTCCCTCTTAAGTCCTGTGCCAATTATACAAATTCCACCTTTGTAATCGCCTCTTAACTTCTTAATTCTCAATCTTGAAGGGATGTAGTCAAATTGTAGCCACATATCTTCTCCTATATTTAATATGCCTTTTCCCCTAAGGACAGTACCGAATTCTTTCTTATCTGGTAACATCTTTAGCTGTTTCTTTAATTCATCTGTAGAAAATATTCTAGATGTTTCAATAGCCCAAACTTTAAACACTTGATTTGCACTATGGTTTGAAACCCTCTTAACTCTTTTATACTTAAATATAGTATCTTCCCCTATTTCAAATATATCTTGTCCACTTATATTGTCCCATGAATCAGCTATAATTGTAGCTGTATTATTTAATCTCTTTATACTTTCTACAACTATTTCTATTTTTTTCTCAGTAGATTCTTGGACTCTACTAAGTAATATGGTCTTAGAATATCTTATTTGATCTTCAAAAAACTCTCCAAAATTAGAAATATATAGCTTAAATCTGTTTATATCTACTACTGTTATGACCATATTAATACTAATACTATCTCTTAGATTATCTGTTCTACAGGCTTTAATCACTTCTGATAATTTGGCTACACCTGAAGGTTCTATTATTATTCTGTCAGGTCTAAATCTATCTAAAATTTCTCTTATTGATTTCTCAAAATCTCCTACAAGACTACAACATATACATCCAGAATTTATCTCTTTGACCTCTAATCCTGATTTTTTTAGTAATGTCCCATCTATTCCAACTTCTCCGAATTCATTTTCAATGATTATAATCTTTTCATCGTCTAATTTATTTTCAATAAGTTTCTTGATAAGTGTAGTCTTTCCAGCACCTAAAAATCCAGATATAATATCTATTTTTGTCTTCAAAGATATATCCTCCTACTTCTTTTTTTTGCACTCAGGACAATATCCATATATTTCAAGTTTATGGCCTACAATATCAAAATCTGTAGTCTCTTCAAGGGAATTTTCATAGACTCCAAGGGGACAATGTCCTATATCTACTGTTTTTTTACATTTAATACATAATAGATGATGTCCATGATCTACACGATTTAATTCAAACATAGATATATTGTCCTCTACTATGGAAAGTTTAACTACTATATCCTTGTCTATAAATGTATTTAGCACCCTATATATAGTTGAAAGACTAATGGAATCATCTACTTCTTTACTCTTTAAAAACACTTCCTCTGCAGAAAGTGGTTTGTTTGAATTCTTTAATATTTCAAATATAAGTTCCCTTTGCTTTGTATGTTTAATCCCGTGTTTTTTAAAAAAATCTCTATTGTTGCCAAGATTCTCCACAACATTCATCACCTTTCAATATTACCTATATCTAAATCAATTTAAGTTTGTTTACTATAAAGAATAACATAAAAAATATAGTATTTACAATTACAATAGTAGCACCTGTAGGAAAGTTTAATATATATGATATAAAAGTTCCCAATATGACACTTAGTACTGATACAATAGATGATATAAGTATAGTATCTTTGAACCCTTTAGATATCTGTAATGCAGTTATCGTTGGAAAGATAATCATACTAGATATCAGCATAGTCCCTACTACTCTTATTCCCAGTACAACAGTTATGGATGTCAATACCGATATTAGATAGTTCATATATTTTGCATTTAATCCAATAACAGTAGCAAACTCTTCATCATATGTTATGGCAAACAAATTATTATAGAAAAATATTGTTGCAAATATAACTACAACGGACAATATTATAGAAAGTGTCACATCTAATTTACTGATTACCAATATACTTCCAAATAGATATGAAAATAAATCTATATTAAATCCCTTAGCTACGCTAGTAATCAAAACCCCTGACGCTACAGCAAAGGATGAAATAAGGGCTATAGCAGCATCTCCATGAATATCTGCCTTTTCATTGAGTTTCAGTATCAAAAAAGATGATAGGATTACTAAGGGAATAGATATTACTAAAGGTGACTTATTTAAAAATAATGCAATGGCAATTGTAGCAAAACTCACATGGGCTAAGCCATCTCCAATCATAGAATATTTCTTTAATACTAAAAATATCCCTAAAAAAGAACAACATAGGGCTATTAGGGAGCCTACTAAAATTGCCCTTAATATAAAATCATATTTCAATGCTTCTAAAATCAAAGTAAAACTATTCTTCATCTATATGCCTCCAAGCTAATCCTATGTCAAAAGTCCAAAATACCTAGCCATCTCTTTTGAATGGCGAAACTCATCATATCCTCCATAAAACACAAGTCTCTTGTCCAAATATAATATCTTGTTGATATATTTTTCTATAGATACTATATCATGGGATACAAGTATTATGGTGACACCTTCATCATTTAATTCCTTTAATAATTTATAGAACTCCTCCCTTATCTCAGGATCTAAAGCACTAGTAGGCTCATCTAATATTAATACCTTGGGGTCGGCTATCATTGCTCTAGCTAGTAATACTCTTTGCCGTTGTCCCCCTGATAGATTCCCTATTCTTTTGTTTTTTAAATTCTCTATTTTAAGTCTTTTTAATACAGTATCTACTTTTTTGTAATCTTCCTTTGAGTAGAACTTCAGTCTGCCTTTCTTAGACAATAGTCCAGTAGCTACTATCTCCCCTGCTGTAGCTGGAAACAATTTATCAATAGCAGCACCATGCTGTGGTACATAGCCTATGGAATTGTCTTTCAAAATATCTTTTCCATATTTAATCTGCCCTTCATAAGATGGAATAAGACCTAAGAGAATCTTTATCAATGTAGTCTTTCCTGAGCCATTTGACCCAATAATCCCTACATAATCTCCCTCTGTAACTTCAAAACTTATATCCTCTAATACTCTTTGTCTATCATATTTGAAACTTAAACCCTTTACTTCTAAAATACTACTCAATATACTCCAACCCCTGTTTTAATCTCTCTAAATTTTCTTCCATTAAATCAATATAGGATACTCCCTTTTCCAATTCTTCCTTAGATATATTATGAGCCCCATGTAACAATAACATCTCAGCCCCTGTCTGCTCTGATATTATAGTAGCCACTTTAGGATCTATCAATTCTTCATAATATATAGCCTTACTTCCTGTAAATTTCATATTTTCTATTAACTCTGTAATCCTCTGAGGTGTAGGTTCTGCATTAGGTGTAAATCCATTATATGGAGAGATATATTCTAAGCCATATCTTTTGGCAAAATATCCAAAGGCAAAATGTCCTCCATAGATTATCTTCCTATGTTTTGTCTTCTTAAATGTTTCAGTAAAACTCTCATGAAGCTCTTGTAATTTTTTCTTATATTCTTCACCATTTTCTCTATAAAACTCTTCATTAGTTGAATCTACCTTCACAAGACTTTCCACTATATCATCTACCATCTTTTGTGCATATACAGGGTCTAACCATATATGGGGATCTTTTCCACCATGGTGATGATGTTCTTCATCTTCGTGATGTTCTTCATCTTCGTGATGTTCTTCGTGATCATGGTCGTGGTCATCCCCTTCATGGTCATGGTCGTGGTCATGGTCATGATCATCCCCTTCATCCATAAGTTCTATACCACTACTTAGGTCAACAGAAATAGTATTTGTATCTCCTATATTCTTTATTATCTTTTCTGCCCAAGGCTCCATATATTCACCTGTATATATAAATATATCAGATTTCTTTATATTAGTAATATCTTGAGGAGTAGGTTCAAAAGAATGAGCCTCAACTCCAGGTGGAAGCAATAGTATTACTTCTGCTTTATCTTTTGCTATCTCCCTTGCAAAATCATATTGGGGAAACAAAGTTGTCACTATCTTTATATTTTCTTCATCTTTATTACTTTCATCTTCTATCTCCACTTTATTAGCTTGATTACATCCAGATGACAATATCAATACTAATAGCAATAAAAAACTAATAAAACTCTTTATCTTTTTCATATATACCCTCCTAAAGCTTATTTTAATTGCAAATGATTTGCATTTGCAATTAAAAGTATATATTATTTTTATAAGATAGTCAATTTATTTTATGAAATTAAACTGCAAATCTATAGATTTGAATATTTTTAATTCCCAATGTAAAAAATAGATTCTAGAAGCTTATAGATAAAGGAGTGCTTTTATGGTTAATGAAAAAGAATATAGAGATCTATTTAAAGAATTGGTTAAATCATATTATGAAGATGTATTTGAGGAGACAATAGAAGAAATCATCTCAAGAAAAGATATAGAAAAAGAACGTCTATCTAAGATTATATCTGCACTCTGTGGAGTAGAAATTAGTTTTTCTGAAAACTTCTCCAAAGATTTAAAAAATGCAATAGAAAATTATAAAAAAAATAATAGAGTAGTTATAAATACCCATTCTTGTATAAAAAATTGTATAAATATTGACGGTAAGACTATCTGTCAAAATGCTTGCCCTTTTGATGCAATTATTATAGGAGAAAACAGACAAGAAGTGCAATTAAATATGGATACATGCGTAGGCTGTGGTCTATGTATAGATCAATGTGACAATAAAAATTTTATTGATAAAATTGAATTTATTCCATTGATAGACACTCTAAAGAAAAACAAAAAAGTCATCGCTGCTGTTGGCCCTGCTATTGTAGGACAATTTGGAGAGGATATATCCATGGGACAAATACGAGCTGGACTCAAACTATTGGGATTTGCTGATATGGTGGAAGTAGCATTTTTTGCAGATATGCTTACAATTAAAGAAGCTGTGGAATTTAATAGACTTGTAGTTGAAGAAAAGGACTTCATGCTCTCATCTTGTTGTTGTCCAATATGGATTGGAATGATAAAAAACAAATTCAATAAATTGATAAAATATACCTCCCCCTCTATATCACCTATGATTGCAGCAGGTAAAGTCATCAAGGCAATAGATTCTGAATGTAAGGTTGTATTTATAGGCCCTTGTGTGGCAAAGAAGTCCGAAGCAAAACTAGAAGATTTAAAGGGAGCTATAGATTATGTACTGACCTTTAATGAACTAGAGGATATATTTGATGTCTTTGATATAGAACTAAAAAGTCTACCTGAGGAATTATCTTCTCAATACAGTTCTAAGGGTGGCAGAATCTATGGAAGAATAGGGGGAGTATCTACATCTGTAAAATATGCCCTAATCCATATGTTTCCAAATAAAGCCAATATGTTTTCCAGTGAACAGGCCAGTGGAATAAAGGAATGCAAGAAAATGCTTGAAAATGCCATTGAAGGAAGATTAGAATCTAAATTCTTAGAAGGTATGGGATGTGATGGAGGATGTGTAGGCGGTCCAAAAGCTATTATCCCAAAGGAAAAAGGAAGAGAGATGATAGACAGATTTGGAGATGAGTCCAAAGTTCATATATCTCCAAAGAATAAGATAATGAGTGAGTTTTTACAAGAAATAGGTATAGATAGTCTGGAAGACTTTAATGATAAGGAAAAGATAAACATATTTGAAAGAAAATTTTAAATAAAAAAGTGTCATACAGTTTTTAGTATAAATCTGTATGACACTTTTTATCTATTTGAATCTAATTGCAGTCCCAACTACATTGGCAACTAAAGCTGAACCACCTTGGAGATTTGTAAGAGAATATTGTATATTCAATATCCCATCTGCTCCTAATTTTAGAGCTTCACCTTTTAATCTCTCTAGTGACAATTCTTTTGCCCCATCTATCATTTCAGTATATCCAACTAATTCTCCACCAACCATATTCTTAAATCCTGCCATTAGATCTTTACCAAAATGTTTAGAGTAAACTGCACATCCCTCAACTAATCCTAAAATTTCATACTCTCTACCTGAAATATCTGGCAAGTTTGTAATCAACATAATACTCTAACCTCCTATAAATCTATTTTCTTTTCTATTATATACCCAGTTGCCATAAAAGCACCTATACAAATCAATATTTCTGATAATGTACCTATAATATTTAAATAAACCTCACGATTATTTCCAAACAACATCATCTCAACAAGCCCATTATTGGTAAATTGTAAGACGTTGATTTCTCTTATACTCAATAGTTTAAAGTTTGTTATATCTATATAGTATGGAAAAGCCCCACCTATCTTAAATGTAATATAACTAGCAATTGCATTTATTATCAAGAACAATACAAACCACATTCCACCAATTTTTTTATTTTTAATAGTTACTTTGCTCAAAGCCATGGACAAATATATTATTATCAACGTTGATATAGATGATATTATTCCCATTATTCCCATAGATATAGCTGCATTACCTATTAAATTGAAAGCTTCCTTAAATATCTCTAACCAATCTCCTCCAAATAATCCCATAGCAAGTATCAAATTATACGTCATAGTCCCAATTCCTAAAACAGCAAACCATATAAATGCAACTATCAACTTAGCTCCTAAAATTTGATTCCCTGTAAGTGGAAGTGTAAAGGTCAAATAACCTCTATCTTCATATAATTCTTTTCTAAAAGAACCTATTATATGAAAAAATGCTGTTAAAAATGCACCAAATATTACAAACATAGATACTACAAACATAAATCTCATAAAGCTAAACGACTCATCAAAATTAGCAGACTTTATCTCATTAGAGATATTAAGCTGAATAATAGTCGAAGCAAGTATTACTATAGCAAGTATCCCTAAAATAAATTTATATGTTCCCTTAAACTCATATTTCATAAATTTTCTCATATATCTCTACCCTCCTATCCAAATATTTCCTTATATAGATCATCAATTTGCATTCCTCTTTCTTCTCTTAGAGTTTCTGCATTTCCCATCATCTCTACTACTCCTTCTTTTAAAAACACTACATCATCAAAGATATTTTCCATATCTCTCACTAGATGAGTAGTTATTATCATAGTGCTTTCCTTGTTATAATTCTCAATTATAGCATCTAATATCTGATCCCTAGCTACTGGATCTACTCCTGCTATAGGCTCATCTAGTACATATACCTTTGCATTTCTAGATAATACTAAAGTAAGATTTAATTTTTCATTCATCCCCTTTGATAGAGAGTCTATCTTCATACTTGGCTCAAGTTTCATAAACTTCAACAATTCATAGGCCTTATTTTCGTCAAAATCTTTATAGAAATCCTTATAGAAATTAACCGCTTCTTGAACACTCATCCATTTATATAGAAAATTTCTATCTGGTAAATATGAAACTACAGACTTAGTATATACACCAGGTCTTTTACCATCTATCAATATCTCTCCTTTGGATTCCCTTAGTATCCCAGTTATAATTTTAATCAAGGTAGTCTTTCCACTTCCATTAGGTCCTAGTATCCCCACTACCTTTCCCTTTTCTATATTTAAACTTAAATTATTTAAGGCCTTTTTATTTAAATAGGATTTTGATAAGTTTTTTATTTCGATTATATTACTCATCCTCTAGCCCTCCTTCTCATTTTCATTTATTAATTTTACCATATCCTCTATGGTAAATCCTAATGTTTTCATATCCTTTATAAAATTATTTATCATATTAAATGCCATATCATTTTTAAGCTCTTTAATCTTGTTTTCATCCTCTGTTACAAATGTGCCCATACCTCTCTGAGTAAAAACCAAATCCTCTCTCTCCAATTCTTGATAAGATCTTTGGATAGTATTGGGATTTACTTTTAGTTTTGTAGATAGTTCTCTAACTGATGGCAATTTTTCTCCCTCCCCTAGTTCTCCAGCTGCAATCTTCTCCTTTATATAATCCATAATTTGAATATAGATAGGTAAATTGTTGTTAAATTTCATATTTTCACCTCCGTACCAATGTTATGGTGTATTAATTACATGGTACACTAATATCCTATGTATGTCAAGAACTTTTTTGCAAAAAATAATCCCAAATATCAAATTTATTATCTGATATCTGAGATTATTTTATAAAAACCTTATTTTTCCATTTCCCTACTCTTATCTGCACAGACCTTTATTGCTTCCATAATCGCAGCTCTAAACCCATTTTTCTCTAAACTGGCCACTGCTTCTATTGTAGTTCCAGCAGGTGAACATACATTGTCTTTTAATTCTCCTGGATGTAGACCTGTTTCCAAAACCATCTTAGCCGAACCCAATACAGCTTGTGCAGCCATAGTATATGCCTTTGCTCTAGGTATTCCTTCTATTACTCCAGCATCTGCCATAGCCTCTATTAGCATAAATATATATGCTGGAGATGAGCCAGATAAACTAGTAAAGCCATTCATTAAACTTTCATCTATTACCTCTGTTTTCCCAGTAGAATTAAATATACCTAATATCCTATCCAAATCTTCTTTGCTAATTGTTTTATTAGTTGAAAAGGCAGTCATACCTTCTCCTACCAAAATTGGTGTATTGGGCATTGCCCTTATGAATTTAGTACCTTCATTTAAATTCTCCATTAAATAGTTTGAAGTTATCCCTGCTCCTATACTTATTATAATAGCATCTTCTCTAATATAATCTTTAATTTCCTTAAGAACCGCATCATATACAAAAGATTTAATGGCAAGCACTAAATAGTCAGACTTGCTTGCTACTTCTTTATTGTCCTCAGTAGTCTGTATGCCATATTTTTTTTCTACTTCCTCTCTTGAAGATAATGAGGGAGCCGATGCAATTATATTATCTACAGAAAAAACTTCTGATTTTATTACACTTCCAATTATAGCTTGTGCTATATTTCCACAACCTATAAATCCAATAACCTTTTTCATTCCCTTCACTCCTATTTATTTTAATATAATATTTTTATATTATACCACATATTCTCAAAGAAAAAAGGAGCTAATGCTCCTATTCTAAAAAACCTTAATTACTAAGCTATAAATTTGTTACAATACTATCTTCTCACCTTCTGTGCCATAGGGTCTGCTAATATCTCATATCCCCCCATACTAGCTATGGTTATCATCATTGCGTTTATTATGGTAACTACTATGCCCTGTAACTTATATCCCTTATTTGCAAATATAAAGGTCAAACAAAGAGAAACTATGAAGGCATATAGACGTATAAATGAGTCACCAAATCTCTTCTTTACCAATGGTTTAGTAAATTGAACAACCACAATAACCGAACTAGTAAGTCCTGCAAAAGTAGTCAAAGTTTCCGAAGTCATCAAATCTTCAAACATAATATCTCCCCCTTTAATAATACCTAGTATGATATTATGCCTGGGAGAGAACTATTATGAGAATTATCCCCTATATTCCATATACATTTCCTACAGGCATGGTAAACATCATTCCCACACCGGGTTTGTTGATATCTCCTAATATCTCTTTTACAGTTTTAATAGCTATTTTAAGGGTTTCTTCATCTTCTATTACAGTAAATATAGTCTTATTATATGGTCTTGCATTATCTAGAAAGGATCTAATTGCACCAAAGAATGGATCACTTCCCCTCCCACTATTGGTGATTGCCGATCCCATTCCCTGACTGTCTAATATAGTAGCACCTTTTACACCTATATCTATAAAGCTATCCAATATATCATCTAGGTACTCTATCTCATTTAGCACAATAAATAAAGCATTCATACTATCATCCTCCCCTTCTTTAACGCTCCACCTTCTTCTCCAGCCTTTTGAATTGCTATCTTAGCCAATATTGGGCCAGCTATTTCATACACCAATACGCTAAAGAGAATTACCGTTATTATAGATTCACTAAACTGTGGAAGTTCCTTACTTACTATCATAGATAGTCCTATGGAAATTCCTCCTTGAGTCAATAGACTCATTCCTAAATATCTTGACACCTTCTCATCAGAATCCACATATTTAGCACCTAATGTAGCTCCTAAAATCTTCCCTGCTGCCCTAGCTAATATATACCCTATTCCCAAGGTTCCAACCTTACTTAGGATACTTAGATTTAGACTAGCTCCAGCTATAGTAAAGAATAATAGATATATAGGTGGTGTAAAGTCTGCTATAAGATTAAAAATCCTATTAGCATTTTGCATTAGATTGATAAGCATTGCTCCTATAGTCATGCATGTCAATAATGGTGATACTCCAAGAAAATTTGATAGTCCAGTCCCCATCAATATAAACCCTAATACCATGGAAAGCAATTCATCCCTTCCCTTTGCTTTTGGTGCCACATAGCTCAGGATAAATCCTAATATGCCTCCCAATATCAATGAACCTATTATTTCAAATAAAGGTGCCCATATGATCTTAAATATGGAAAACTTTCCTACTCCTGATGTGAGTTTTGCTATGGATAGAGAAACTCCAAAGACCATTATTCCCAAAGCATCATCAATTGCCACTACAGGCAATATAGTCCTGACCAAAGGCCCTTGTGCCTTTAATTCCCGTATAACCATTAATATTCCTGCAGGTGCAGTAGCTGCTGACATACTAGCAATTACTAGACTAAATTCAAAAGGTTGTCCAAATATGAAGTAAGTCACCATAAATACTAGAACAACAGCTCCCATTACCTCTGCCACAGTAATAATCAATATGTCTTTTCCTGTCTTTACAATGTCTTCTACTAGAAATTCACTTCCTACGCTAAAAGCAATGGCTGCCAAAGCAACTTCATTTACAATGCTAAAACCAGCTACTTCTCCAGATTTAATTATGCTTAAAAATGATGGACCTATTAAAAGTCCCCCGATTATATAGCCAGAAACATTTGGCAGTCTAAAGTGATTTGCAACCCTCCCCCCTATAATCCCAATGAAAATCACAATGCTTAACTTAAAAAGCAAATCCAATTGATATCATACCTCCATTATTTTTATTAGATATGCCCCCTATTATAAGCTATATGATCTCAATATTCAAGTTAATGGACAAACTAAAAGTCGCAGAAAATTGCGACTTTTAGTTTGATTAATATACCATGCTTTTTTATTTTACCATATAAATTATGAAACTATTATTTATTCGTAGCTTCTATCCTTTTAGCATTGATTTCCTTCCAGAGTTGCACATCAACGCCTTTCCAAGAAAGTTTATCAGGATCATAATAGGGATCTTGACCTGCGTTCATTTGATCCACATAATCATTGTACAAGAAAATACATTTTGGGAATAATAATATAACAATCAACATATTAACCCATGTAGTCGTACCAAGAGCAAGATCTGAAAGCCCCCAAGCCGTATCTGATTCGATTATTCCCCATAGAAATACGAGAATTGGCATACCAAACTGTAAAATTTTTGTTACTATTTTTCGTGCTCTTTGTTGTTCTGGTCTTTGAAGGAGATACATAGCTGATGTCTCTGATTCGTAGTAATAACTAATTAGACATGTAAATGAAAACAATAACAGCATAATTGCAACAAATATATTCCCTAAACTCCCCATAACCGTATTAGCTGCTGCTTGAACATATACAACGCCACCTTCTACTCCGGCAGTCATACCACTACCCACATAACCACTTGATGTATTGAAAGTATCAGCTAAGAGAATTAAAAGACCTGAACAGGTACATACCACAACTGTATCTAGCCATACCCCTGCCGCATTTGATAAACCTTGTTTTATAGGATGACTTGTTTCAGCTGCAGCAGCTGGTGGAGTAGCTTCTCCCATACCTGAGGCTGATGAAAATGTACCTCTCTTTACCCCCTGTTGAATAGCAGCACCTATGGTAGCACCAAATACAGCATTTAATCCAAATGCAGAGGAAATAATATCAGAGATTACTTGAGGAACTCTAGAAATATTTAATCCTATTACTATAAAAGTAACCAACATATATATACCTGTCATAAATGGAACTATTGTAGCAGCAACAGAACTAATACGTTTTATACCACCAAATACTGTTATAAAAAGTAATAATGCAATAACAGCAGATGTAACTGCCATTGGAATACCTGTTGCTTGATTGAATGCATCAGAGATTGTATATGTAGCAGCAGCTGGCATAAATATAGCAGTAGCTACACCAAGAACTATAGCCATAAATGTACCATATGCCTTCCATCCAAGTCCACGTTCAGCACAATAAGCACCACTACCACGATACTCTCCATCAACACGAATCTTATAAAGTTGACCTAATGTACATTCAGCAAAACAAACTGCAGAGTTAGTCATACCAATAAGTATCATCCAAAACAATGCCCCTGGACCACCATGATAAATTGCTACGGCAACACCTGCTATATTACCTGTACCTATACGCATAGCCATGGTCGTGCAAAAAGATGCAAAAGAAGATATACCAGACTCAGAATCACCTTTATCTATAATGCGACTCCACATATCTTTAAAACGAACAAATTGAAAAAATTTTAATCTTATTGTAAAGTAAATACCTGTACCACCAATAAGAATCAACATACCAATACCCCAAATATAACCATTAGCCCAATTAACAAAATCATTTAAATTATTTAACATAAATTCCTCCTTAATTAGATTTAGATAATATCTTTCCAGAAAATTATGAAAATTATAGAAAAGTAAAATTAAATTTAATGGCGGAGATTTATCCTATAACCCTAAACTATTTTTAATAAACCGAATATCGTCTCCGCCAATTATACTCTGATATTTGAAACTTATTTTGAAACTTATAATGTTATATAGTTTGCTCTGTCCTAGCAATTATTTCATCCTGTAATGGCTTATCAATGTTATTAAAATAATCACTATATCCAGCTACCCTAACAATTAAATTTTTATAATTCTGAGGATTTTTTTGTGCATCTAGTAGAGTTTCTCTATCAACAACATTATATTGAATATGGTGTCCACCCAATTTGAAATAAGCTCTAACTAATCCTGTCATACCATCTAAACCTTTTTCTCCATGTGCAACAGTAGGAGTAAATTTCTGATTTAATAAACAACCACCTGTTTTGTATTGATCCATTTTTGAAGCTGATTTTATAACAGCTGTAGGACCATTTCTATCTGCACTCTTTGATGGTGAAATACCATCATTTAGTGGCTCTCCAGATCTTCTCCCCTCTGGGCTCGCTTTCATAACTTTCCCAAAGTATACATGGCAAGTAGTAGGTAACATATTTATTTTATGAACTCCACCCCTTCCAGCTGGTCTTCCTGTAACTGCATCATGGAACATATTGAATATATTTGTAGTTATTGAATCTGCATAATCATTATCATTGCCATATTTAGGTGTTCTATTAAATACTAGATGGTGTATTGCTTCATGTCCTTCAAAATTATCATTCAAAGCATCTAATAACTCACTCATTGTAAAGTTTTTGTCTTCATAAATATTTTTCTTAATAGCAGACAAATCGTCTGTTATATTACCTATACCTACCCCCTGAATATAACTAGTATTATATCTAGCACCACCAGAGTTATAATCTAGGCCATTTTTTATACAATCATCTATAATAACAGATAAAAATGGAGCTTGCATATAATTCTCAAATATTCCTGATATTATATTATTTCCTTTTACTTTAATATCTATAAAATGCTCCATTTGTTTCTTATAAGCTTCAAGTAGTTCTTCATAAGTTTTAAAATCTCTAGGATCACCAGTTTCTAGACCAATTCTCTTTCCAGTATATGCATCCATTCCATTATTCAAAGTAATTTCCAGCACTTTTGGTAGGTTAAAGTATCCTGTTAAGATAAATGCTTCTTTTCCAAAAGCTCCAGATTCTGTACAACCACTAGTACCTCCGTCCCTAGCATCTTCAATACTCTTACCTGCATTTAATAATCCTTTTATTACTTCATCTGCATTAAATATAGAAGGTCTCCCTGTACCTTCCCTAGTTACATCTACGGCTTTCTCTAGGAATTCTTGTGGTGTTTTTTCACTTATTTGTACATTACTTCCAGGTTGTAGTATTCTCATTTCACGAACAACATCTAGTAACAAATAACTAACATCATTTACTCCATCTTTCCCATCTGTAGTTAGACCACCTATATTTATAGTACAAAAATCAAAATATGTTCCACTTTCTTCTAATGTTACACCGACCTTTGGTGGTGCTGGATTATTATTGAACTTAATCCACAAACATTGCAACAATTCTTCTGCCTTTTCACGAGTTAAACTACCTTCCGATATTTCTTTTTGATAAAAAGGGTTTAAATGTTGGTCAAATCTACCAGGATTAAAGGAATCCCAAGGATTTAATTCAGATACTACTCCTAAATGAATAAACCAATACATCTGAATAGCTTCTCTAAATGTACGTGGAGCATTGGCAGGTACCCAATCACATATTTCTGCAATTTCTAGAAGCTCTTTTTTCCTTTGCTCATCGGTTTCTTCATTAGCCATTTCTCGAGCCAATTTTGCATGCCTTTCAGCTTGAATTATCATTGCATCACATGAGATATCCATGGCTCTTAATTGTTCTCTTTTAGAAAAAGCTTTGGGATCATTATAAAAATCTAGATTATCTATGGCTTCTTTAATATCTGTTTTAAAATCTAGAATTCCTTTTTCATAGATCTTTTTATCTCCAGCAGTATGACCAGGTCCTCTTTGTTCCATAAATTCAGTCCATATACCAGCTTCATAGCATTCAATCCATTCTTGATCTAATTCCTTAAACATCTTATATCTTGTAGATTTATTGTGCCAATAAGGAATAATCTCTTCCTCTTGAATTCTATATGCTTCTTTAGGAACTTTAAAACCTACTGTTTTTCTACTATTCATAACATCAAAATCTTCTAATGTATGACAACATAATTCAGGAAAAGTAGATGTAGCAACTGGCTCTTCTCCACGTTCTCCTACAATCAACTCATCTTCACCTATATATATGGTCTTTGATTCCATTATCTCCTTAAAAGCTAATGCTCTTAATTCAGGGTAGGATACACTTCCAAGATACTTTTTATAAGCTCTCGTAACAGCTTGTGCTCTTTCCATGGAAATATATGGAACCGCATTTATACTTTTTTGTTCTAATCTTTTAATCCTATCCGTTTTCATATTATCCCCCTTTATTATAAGTCTTAAAAATTGGTATTTACAATATTCCCAACACTATCCCCCTATGACTACTTGATAATTATTCTTTTCAAATATTTTTTTTATACTTTTCAATCGGTAGTCATCTGGCTTTTCATCTCCACTCATTTCATATTCTAAATTTAATCTCGAATATTTTTCTCTCCCCATAGTATGGTATTCAAGTAAATTTATTTGTGATATATTGTTTAAATCAGATATAAAGTCTAATATTAAATTTATATCTTCTTCTGAATCATTAATTCCTTTGAGCATTATTAATCTTAAATTGATACTTCCCTCCCTTTTATCTAATTCTTTATCTAATCTCTTTAGATTTTCTAATATTATTTTGTTATTTGAACCTATATATTTTTTGTGTTTTTCAGAATCTATCATTTTTAAATCATATAGATATAGATCAACATAATCTAATACGTTTTCTATATTCTCCCATAATGTCATTCCGCTTGTATCTATAGTTACATGAAGAGATTTTTCTTTCGCCTTCCTGACCAATGCTGCCAAAAATTTGGGCTGATAAAAAGGTTCTCCTCCCGAAAAAGTTACACCTCCACCTGTAACATCATAAAAAACTTTATCTTTTTCTACTTCAGCAATGACTTCATCATCAGTCATCTCTTTTCCTACTACTTCAATAGCTTCCTGTATACAGACTATTTCACAATCCCCACAATAATTGCACAAACACTTATTTAAATTTAACTTATCCTCTTCCATATATAGAGCATTAGTGGGACATATTTTTATACAGGTCCCACATCTTATGCATTTATCATGATTTATCAATATTTGCTTTTCCCTTGACAAACTTTCAGGATTATGACACCATTTACAGGCTAATGGACATCCTTTTAAAAAGACAGTAGTTCGAATTCCTGGACCATCATGTATTGAAAATTTTTGGATATTAAAAACATTTCCTTTAGCCATTTTAAAACCTCTCTATACATTATTTGGTAAATTCTTCCTTTACAACTCTAGGACTAACCCATCTCATCATATTATTCATTGCTCCTGCCTTATCATTAGTACCAGATAGTCTAGCACCACCAAATGGTTGTTGACCTACTACTGCACCTGTTGGCCTAATATTGATATAGAAATTACCTGCACTATTTTCTAAAATATCATTTGCCTTAGCAATCGCATATCTGTCCTCTGCATATATAGCCCCAGTTAATCCATAAATAGAAGTTTCATCTGCTAAATATAATATTTCCTCAAACTTATCATCTTCATATAAATATACTGTCAATACAGGTCCAAATATTTCTTCTTCCATAGTTTTAAATTTTGGATTATCTGTTAATATTATTGTTGGCTCTATAAAATACCCTTTTTCATCACTAAAATTTCCACCATAGATGATCTTAGCATCATCTGCATCTTTAGCATATTTAATATATCCTGTAATATTGTCAAATGCCTTCTGATCTATTACTGCTCCCATAAAAGTATCGTATTCCTTAACAGATCCCACTGTAACTTTCTTCATATCTTCAAATAAAGCTTCTTTCAAATTATCCCAAATTCCTTTAGGTATATATGCCCTGGAAGCTGCTGAACATTTTTGTCCTTGATACTCAAATGCACCATCTCTAAGTCCTCTAGCTAATAATTTAATATCAGCTGTTTTATGAGCAATAACATAGTTTTTTCCACCAGTCTCTCCTACTAATCTTGGGAATGTTTTATAATTTTCAATATTTTCGCCTATTGTTTTAAACATTTTTTGGAATGTAGGTGTTGATCCAGTGAAATGTATTCCTGCCAGATTTCTATCTTTGAGAATTACATCTCCAATCTCGCTACTATTTCCTGGTACAAAGTTAATTACTCCTGCTGGAAGTCCTGCTTCCTCCAGTAATTGATAGACAACATAATTAGAGTAAATTGCTGAAGAAGTTGATGGTTTCCATATTGCTACATTACCTGCCATTGCTGGTGCAGAAGGCAAATTTGCACATATAGAAGTAAAATTAAATGGGGATACTGCAAATATGAAACCTTCTAGTGGTCTATAAGATTGTCTATTCCATGTAGTCTCTGTACTTATAGGTTGCTCTGAATACATTTTACAGAGTAGATATACACCACTTTTAAAGAAGTCTATAAGCTCTGCTGCTGAATCAATTTCTGCCTGTTTATACGTCTTGGATTGCCCTAGCATAGTAGATGCATTTAGCCTATTTCTCCAGGGACCAGATGCTAGAGTAGCTGCACGCATAAAAATACTCACTCTCTCATCCCAAGCCAATTTGCTCCATTTTTTTCTTGCATTTAATGCTGATTCTATAGCCATTCTTGCTTCTTTTTTACTCGCTAAGTGATACTTTGCTATAATTTTTTTATTATCATGTGGAACAGTACATTCTTTTGTAATTCCCGTATATATTTTCTCTCCACCGATAACTAATGGAATTTCTATAAAATCGTTTTCCATTCTCTCATACTCTGCCATTAAACTTTTATATTCCAGACTATCCTTAGAATATGTAACAACCTCTTCATTTTTAAATTCTCTTACTTTTGGTATTATGTTTTCCAAGTCAATTCCCCCTATTTGTTATTTAAATCCTTTATATATTCAGCCTTGAAATCATTACTTTCAGACTGCATTACTAGCATAGTATTTGTTTCAATAAGACCACTTAATTTTAACATCTTATCATGGAAAATCCTTAATTTTTCTGTTGATGCAGCTACCAGCTTTATTAATATACATTGATTCCCTGTTATTCTATAAACATCCTGAATGTAAATACCTTCATCTGATAAATCCATAATTTTTGAGATGCTGTCATTAAAATTAAAGGAATGTATGTTTACTAACACAAATACACTGATATTTAGTCCTAGCTTTCCATAATCAATTTTTGCTTCGTATCCTGAAATTACACCAGCCTTTTCTAATTCATCAATTCTATTATGAATTGCTGGTCGTGAATAATTTAATTCATCTGCAATTGATTTATGAGTCAAACGACCATTTTGTGCTAACATACTACATATCTTTATACCAACATCATCTACTTTCATTTTGTCTCAACTCCTAATTATAATTTTACATTAGCATACGGAATCTGACTAGTCAATATAGTCAGATAATTTGCTTCACAAAGAAACACTATATGCTAATTTCACTCCATTTCAAGCTTAAATAGTTACTTATAGTATATATCTATAAATATGATATCATAGACACTATTATTTTACTAAAAACTATTTTACTGTGATAGCAAACTATAAAAAGAACCCCCATTTTATTGTTTTTTAATTAAAAACAACAATATATAGGAGTTCTTTTTTCATCATATAAGCTTTTATGTGTTACTGTATAATACACTTAATACTTAGAAATCAGATTCTAATACGTAATTGAATTCCATAAATGGAGGCTGAGATATTTCTATCTACTACATTTTAAATTTATACACTATACTCTTTAATTCATCTGCCAACTGAGATAGGTTTTCACTAGATGAAGCAATTTCCTCCATGGAGGCTGTTTGCTCTTCTGTAGCTGCTGATACACCCTGTATACTATCAGCTATATCTCCACTCATCTTCTCCATATCATGGGTAGAGTTTACAGAATCCTCTACTCCCTTCACTACATAATCTATTGCATCTGTTATGCTGGATATTTGAAGAGCTATATCTTCTATAGATTGGGTAATTTCACTAAAGGAGTTCTTAGCTTCATCAAGAGTAATCCTACCCTGTTCTATTTCCTTATTGCTCAAGTGCATACTCTGATTTGCTTTTTGAATTATCTTGTCATTATTTTTTATAATGCCCTCTATATTTTCAGTAGAGATATTGGTCTGTTCAGCTAATTTCCTTATTTCTTCTGCTACTACAGCAAATCCTCTACCAGCTTCTCCAGCCCTAGCTGCCTCAATAGCTGCATTTAGTGCTAAAAGATTAGTCTGTTCTGAAATCTCCCTGATTACATGAACTATTTCATCCATTTCTTTAGAACTATTGTTTACCTCCTCTAAAGAGGATTGAACATCCTTAGAACTTCTGTCTATATTATCCATCTGTCTAATAGTATCTTCCATCTTTCCCTTACCATGCAAAGACTTATTCGATATATCAACTGCTATATTATTTATATTTTGGGCATTTCCAAACACCTCTTGAGTCTGGGCAGATACCTCCTCCATTGCAGATACTATACCTAAAATTCCCTTTAACTGATTATCTGAACTATCTACAATATCTCCAGCTGATTCTGCTATACTATTTGATACTTGAGTAGTCTCTTCAGATATCGCTGTCAATTCTGCTGCTGAGGATGCTAGCTGTTCTGAAGATAGATTTATTTCCCTGGCAAAATTTCTTAAATTCTCTATGAGAATCATATGAGCCCTTGCCATACCCCCGATTTCATCTCTACGTTTCAAGTACTCTTGTTCTACATCTTTACTTATATTTAGTCTAGAAATCTCAACTATATGATTAGTTGCAATTTTAATAGGCTTTGTAATTGAACCACTTATGATAAATGAGTAGATTATTCCCAATATAATAGCACCAACCCCGATGATAGACATATTATTTACAAATTGATTTAAACTGCCAAGCATCTCATCTTTTTCAATACATACAGCTATTGACCATCGCTTTGTAGATAGTGGAGCATAGCTGGCATATTTGGCTATATCTCTAAACTTATATGTACCTATTCCAGTTTCTTTCCTTATCATATTTTCAAGCATATGTGTAAGCTCCTCATATCCTTCTACACCGCTGAATTTCTCCAGTGTAAAGTCTCCACTTTCCACTATATCCTTGTCATCATGGGCTAGCAGTTCACCTATTTCATTTATTAAAAATGCATATCCAGTATCTCCCAATCTAATATCATCTAATATATTATATAATCTATCCGCCTTTTTAAATCCCATGAGTACCCCAATGATACTTCCTTGTTCATCTTTTATTGGTGTAGATAGAGCTATTTGCATAGTACCTATATTTTCGCTTCTAAAGGGTTCTGTTAGATAAGTCTCCCCTCCCCTTGCCTTATAAAAATAATCCCTATCACTTATATTTGATGTACTGCCATCTAAGAATGTAGCATTTCCAAATAGATCTCCTATAGCCATATCTGAATAATCCAGACGTTCTTTTTCCTCCCTCAATATCTGTGCTTTAACTTCCCATGGCACCTTTGCATCCCTTATCTTTTGATATTTTGCCACAGATTCAATATTTAACATATACCTTTTAATCCTCTCATCAGCTAGGCTGGCTGCATCTCTTACCTTATTTAACAAGATTTCATCTGTATAAGTATATATGCTATTTCGAGAGTAAAAAAATGATAGTACTCCCATAGCTATAACTATTATAACTATGATTATAATAGTTAAACTGGTAATCTTAAATTTCAATCCCTTAAATCTAAAATTTGTTGAGTCTTTTTTTACATCTCTTTTAGTTTCTCCTTTTACTTCTTCTTTTACTCCTTCTTTCATCTTTTATTGCCCCCTTTTGTCTCTTAATATTTAAAATGTCATGTAAAACCTTTTCCCCTTTAATACATAGACACTATTTAGTAAGCTTATACTTACTATTCGGATAAAAGAGAGCATATTTAAGTTGCTTTTTCATAGAAAAAAGCTGAATGAATTGAATCCTTCATTCAGCTTTTTATCTATATATTATTCAGCTTTACGCTTTTCCATTTGCTTTGTCCTTCTTGTATATTCCTGTCAACATAAGTGCAATAGCTCCATCTCCAACTATATTGCAAGCTGTACCAAAGCTATCTTGAAGTGCAAATATAGTAAGCATCAATGCTACTCCTGAATCATCAAATCCCAATACTCCTGTAATCAATCCTAAGGATGCCATTACAGTACCTCCTGGAACACCTGGCGCACCAATAGCAAAGACTCCCAACAAAATTATGAATATTACCATATTGGCTACGGCTGGCAATTCTCCATATAATACTTGAGAAACTGTCATTACAAAGAATACTTCTGTAAGTACTGAACCACAAAGGTGTATTGTGGAGCAAATAGGAATAGTAAAGTCTACTACTTCCCTATCTAGTACTGAAGACTTCCTAGCACTATCTAGAGCCACTGGTAGAGTTGCAGCAGATGACATAGTTCCTACTGCAGTTAGATATGCTGGTCCATAGTGTTTAAATACCTCTTTTGGATTCTTTCCAGACATACCTCCAGCTATACTGTATAGAACAGTCAACCAGATAAAATGACCTACTATTACTATCAATATCACGCTGATAAACACTGGAAATTGTTTTGTTATTCCACCTTCATATGCTAGCCCTGCAAAGGTAGTAGCTATAAAGAATGGCAATATTGGTATAATCATCTTTCTTACAACTGACATCATGACATTATTAAACTCATTAAAGATCTTTTCTAGAGTTTTGGACTCTGTCCATATGATTGTCAATCCCATTACAATTGAAAATACTAATGCTGACATAACTGGCATAATCTGTGGAATATTTAATTCCAATACTAATTTAGGTAATTCTCTCAATCCTTCTGGATTTGAGATTATATTTAGATTTGGAATAATTAGATATCCAGCTATTCCTGAAAATGTTGCAGCGCCTACTGATGATAGATAGGCTATAAGTAATACGCTTCCCAACATCTTGCTTGCATTGGATTTTAAACCTGTAATAGAAGGTGTTATGAATCCAATGATGATTAATGGAACGCAGAAGAATATAAACTGTCCAACAACATGCTTTATTGTCATAATAATACCTATAATACCTTCATTTGCCATTAGACCAATTATTATTCCTACTACAACTGCCAAGATCAATAAGACGATTAGATTATCTTTTATCTTTGACATCTATACCTCTCCTTTATTAAATTTTTTAATATGATAATATCCATCACATTAACTATATTATATCAAACTCTTAACTATTCTCAATCTATTTGTTAAATATTTTACAAATATTTAATTAAATGTCACTATAAATAAATCTATATTCTATGAACTAATATAATCAAAATACAGTTTAAAAAATAAAATACAAAATACTCTTTTCACAGTATCTATTTTATTACATATACCATAAAAAGAGTATTTATAAAGTTATATTAATCTAATATAGAAATTTAAAACTCTATTCTTCTCAACTATTTCCCCAGATATTCATCTATTATTCTAACAAAGACCTCTACTCCATATTTTAATGTATTTTCATCTATATTAAATCTTTGGTTATGATGTGGATAGTGTGAATCTACTTCTATATTTCCAGTTCCTAAAAATATTAATGCACCCTCGTATTTCTCCAATAACATAGCAAAATCTTCTCCACCCATAACTTTTTCCATTTTTACTATTGCATGTTTACCCATAGCCTTTTCTGCTGCTACAGCCGCTATTTTTGATGCTTCTTCATTATTGATAACTGGTGAAGTCCCATAGATATATTTTACATCTGCTTCTGCACCAAAACTGGTTACTATCCCTTTAACAATTCCTTCTATATTCTTCCCTATATCTTTTCTTACAGAATTATTAAATGTCCTAACTGTGCCTTCTAAAACTGCGTTTCTAGCTATTATATTATAATCTTCTCCAGAACTCATTTTCCCTATACTTAGAACAGCAGGCTCTAAAGGATTAGTCATTCTACTTATAATTAACTGTAAATTTATTACTACTGATGATGCTATTACTAAGGCATCTATCCCTTGATGAGGAGCTGAGCCATGACCTGATTTCCCTTCTATATTTATTAAAATCTTGTCTGCAGAAGCCATTCGTGGTCCTGGTTCCAATGATATCTTTCCACTATCCAAATCTGACCATAGATGAATGGAAAACACCTTATCCATCTCCCCTAATTCCCCACTTTTTAAAATAGATTTTGCACCTTCTATAGTCTCTTCAGCTGGTTGAAATATTAATATTACTTTCCCTGAAAAGTTATCTCTATTTTTATTTAATATCATTGCTGTTCCTAAAAGCATAGCAATATGTCCATCATGCCCACAAGCATGCATCACACCTTCATTTTTAGAACAATATGATATATCATTTCCCTCATGAATAGCCAATGCATCTATATCTGCCCTTAAACCTATTGTTTTCCCTGGCCCATTTCCAACAATTGTCGCTATTATACCTGTTTCTCCCACGGATATATATGGTATATCCATCTTATCCAATTCTTCTTTTATTTTTCTAGATGTATTTACCTCTTTCCAGCTTAATTCTGGATACATGTGGAAATATCTTCTTAACTCAATAATATAATCTTCAATATTTAAAACGTCTTCTCGTATCTTATCCATATTGCATCTCCTATTTATACTGATTCAGTGACTAAATCTTTTATTACTTTCCTATTATTCATAGGATCTAACTTTAGAGTATCATAATCATTAACTATACATGTACATGACAATTTGGGTTTATCATTCACTAATAGAACACATCTTCCACAAATTCCATGATTACATACACTGTGCTTATAATAACTTATTGTAGGATCTATTTCCAATGAAATATAGTTTAATAAATCCATAACTGTAATATTTCTATCTTTAGGAATTTCTATTTCAAATTTATCATAATACCCTTCTCTATCTTCAGTGCTATCATATCTATAAATCTGAATATCCATAAATATCCTCCTAACCAACTAGTACTTTGTATTATAATTTATATCCTTATCAAGCAAATAGTCCATTATATTATCATTGTTCTTATTGGGTAAAGAAATTCTAGTAACTACTGGTTTCCTGGTCCATTGCTTCATTTTTTCTCCATCTTTCTGACTTACTATTTTATACATATAACTTTCATTATCCACTTTAGGATAGTCTTCCCTTATATGACAACCTCTACTTTCCTTTCTCATTAGTGCTGCTTTGATTCCTGCTTCAGCACAAATTATTAAATTCTGAACTTGTAAATAGTCTATCCATTCATAGTTATATGCTCTACTATTACTGCTTAATCTTATATTTGGAATCTTATCTTTCTTTAGTATTTCTAATTTATCCATTGCATGTTGTAATTTATCTTCGTTCCTTATTATCCCAAATCCTTCATCACAAATCTTCTCAATTTCATCATGAACTGTTATTGAACTTATATTTCCATTTCCAGAGAATGGTCTAACTATATATCCAGTTTGTTTCTCTATATCCATTTTATCAAGTTCGATTTTCTCAGAATTTTTACTATATTCCGCAGCACTTAAACCTGCTTTATATCCTTGACACAACATTTCTGTCAGTCCATCTCTTACTCTATTTGCTCCAAATACACCACTAGTTACTTCTCCTGCCGCATATAGTCCTTCAACTGTAGTTTCCATATTCTCATTAATTACAATTCCACCCATGCTATACTCATATCCTAAACCCACTTCTATCTTCCCATCTGATAGCATCTTTTCTTTAACTTTTTCCATACTTTCTCCTTTGTAATAGCCATATTTATGCCATCTAGAGAATCGTTCGAAAAAGCTATTTATGGAGTTTTCTAATTTTTGTCTATCATTCCCACTATAGTCTAAATAAACACCTTTTCCTTCTGTCCCTAATCCATCTTCTATAGCCTGTCCCCAATAATACATACTAGCTAGTTTACTCAATTTCTTTCCTCTTGATATCCTTACTATTTCATCAGGCATCTCTATTTCATTTCCATTCTTATCCAATACTATATAACTTACATCTCTCATATTAAATTCCATTACAAATGGATAAATAGAACCTTTAACTTCATTTGGATAGAGTGCTGTTGCAAAAGCTAAAATAAACTCCATATCTGATATTTGTGCACCTGCTCTATATGCCATCCCTATGCCGTCTCCAGTCATATCAGTTACTGTATTCTTTAATGAACAAGGTTGAAACCCACCAGTACCTAATACCACTGCCTTAGCGTTAAATTGTAATATCTCACCAGTATAAATATCTATACCTATAGCACCCACTACCCTATTTGAGGATACCAATAATTCTACAATCATCACATCTTCCATTACATCTATACCTGGTGTCTTTTTTAAACCATGCCTTAATGATCTAGTCCATGAGATTCCTGCAGATATCCAAGTTGATGGTGGTGCAAATAAGAATTTCTGATTTGCTTCCTTTCCCCATTCTAATAGCTGTTTTACAACCTTTGGACTATCATCTACATATTGTTGTACTAAATTCTGATCACTCATAAAATAAGACTCTTTAACTATATTTTCAAACAATATATCTTTAGTGAAACTTGAATCAGCATTTTCTATTTCCAGTAAATTATATGCACTTTCACCATCTATTGAAAATCCTCCTCCTGCCATTATAGCATTTCCACTCTGTCCTATTTTCCCTTTTGATACTATCATAACTTTTTCGGCACCAGCTATTTTCGATGCTATAGCAGACATAACTCCAGCTCCAGAGCCTCCTACTGATAAGACGTCTACCTCTATAATCCTATCGATCATTTATTAAGCCTCCTTTTATAAAGTCTCATATATTATAAAGAAAATTTATACCAGGTGAAGTATAATACTACATCTGATATTCAATTATATTTGTCTTTAAACTTATCAATTTACTTAATCTTTAATTCTATAAAAGTAAAAAGTATCAGTTCAACATATTTATCCTAAAAATCGCTTAATATAAATAACTACTGAATAAAAATTAAATAAGGTTATGACTATACACATTAAAGTTGTATACCATTTATTTTTATATTCTCCAAAGAATTTTTCACTACTTGTGTAATAAGTTAAAATTAATATTATAATAAATCCACCTACATTTAGTAATCCTATAAAATTTACTAGAACTTTCATAGCAGCTCCCGCTACTAGACCACCAAGCAATACTACAAGAATTCCCAACCAAACTAGATTTTTAACTTTCTTATCATCTAAACTTTCACCTAAATCAAATAAACTTGTAATACCATATGATCCTATGGTACTCATACCTCCAATGGTTGTAAATAAAGCTCCAAAAAATCCTGCTGAAAATACCCATTTAGCAAAAGCTCCAGCTATTGGCTCCAAGCTCTTTGCTGCACTTAACGCTGATGTTACCTCTACTCCAGCTGGATGAAGTACTTGTGCTGCTGATAAATATGCTCCCACACTAAATATAGTAAATGTCAAGGTAAAATAAATTTGATCCCAAGCTATAAATCTTAAATTTTTTGGACTTGTAAATTTACTGTCTTTAACACTAAATGAATACCATAGTGCTGAAGTTCCTGGTGATGAACCACCTATAATTGCAGCTACCACCATTGCACTTGCTGCTGAAGGAAGATTTGGAACTAATCCTGAAGTTATTGATTTAACATCAGGTTTTACGTATACAATATTAACCAAATATAATACTGCTGTTATTGTCACCATTGCAGATGCCAATTTAATCGTACTACTTTTACCTTTTGTAAATATGTATCCCGCTAATACTACTATTAAGATAAATATTATAGTTGCTGCCATTCCATCTAATCCTGAAATATATTTTACCAAATCTAACATCGCAACACCTTGAGCGAATATAACCATATACCATGTGATCAATACTACTGTTAATAATACTTTGGCAAATACTGGGCTTATTTCTTGTGATAAAAACTCAAATACATTTACTTTTTTTACTGCCGCAACTTTTCCACCTACATAAGCTACAAACCCTGACATTATTCCACTTAAAATTATAATCCATAATAAACTATATCCAAAGTCTGCTCCCGCTGTTGCTACTGATGCTAATGTTCCTGGCCCCATTACAGCTGACATCAATACTGATCCAGCTCCTACAAAAGACATGATATAGGCTAGTCTTTTAAATATACTACCTTCAGGCATATTAAATTCTCTTACAATTGTGTCATCATACTTCATGTCTATTTTTCCCCCTAATTATTCTTTAAAATTTGTTTTTACTATCTTTATAATCGTCTATAGATTCAAAATCAGTATTATTATATTCCATTAGTATCTCTAAAGTTTCTTTCCCAAACTCTTTTTCATAATCCCTTAAACTTTCCTCTATCACCTTTTCTCCTAATCTACCATGATATTTTATCAAACTATCTTTCATAGAATTAAATATATGTGCAATATGGTAATCCCAAGGTTTAATCGCTAAGCCATTTAGTATCTTCTTTCTTCTATTTACTTCTTCAAGATCTTTTTCATTAAATGCTTCTTCTCTAAAATAAAAGTCACATTTTTCAGCACCTTCAGTTCTATTAGATATTAAATCTAAATCTAAGTCTTCTCTAAATCCTCTAGCCAGAGCTGCATCTACATGTTTACAATAATATTTTCCTTCTTCCAACATATCTTTTTTATTCCAGCAATCATACCAAGAACACTTATGTGCAACCATATTTAATTCTGGAACTAAGTGTGGAAACTTAATATCCATTTCAGAGGCTTCATAAGGTACCCACTCACCATATACCAAGTAATTTAAAAGGCTTAATTCTTCTCCATCTTTTAAAACTCTCTTTGCCATCCTTCTACCTCTTTGCTCTCCATACTTTATAACACCATTTTCTATAGCTGCCTCTGCATCTTTTCCTATAATATTTAGGGCATTTCTCACTATAAATGCAAAAAGCATTGCATGTTCTTTGGCTGATAATCTAGATCTAACTAAATCCTTGCTCATACTATTTACCTCCAACTCTTTAACATTATATCTATAATTTCTTTATCTGCATTTTCCATTCCATAGTTGCAGAATTGACCTAAGTTCTTTACAGTCTTCTCTACTTCTGGACTGATGATACCATCTAAATCATTTATAAATACATTAGACATTGCAAGTTTTGCTTGAATAATGGCCTCTGATGATGCTGTCGATAATTTAAACGCACATCCCCCCTTTGCTCCATCACATACCATTCCTGCAAGAGTACCTACCATGTTCTTGATAGCTCCACCTATTTGCTCATTAGTTCCTCCTAAAGCCCAAGTTACTGCTGCTGAAGCACCTATACCAGCTGCTACGGCACAGCCACATACTGGTGATAATCCACCTGTAAATATCTTTATATATGCAGTAGTCAAATGGCTAAAAGCTAAGGTTCTAGCTAACTTCTCATCATCACATCCTAAATGTTCACATATTACAGTAGGTGGAATAATTGCTGTAATACCGTGATTTCCACTACCTGCACTACTCATTACTGGCATATTTATTCCAGCCATTCTAGCATCGCAGGCAGCTGATGTATATACTCTTGCCTTGTTTATAACATCCTTTTGCATCACCCCTTCCTCCATCAATAAATTCATAGCAGCACCAAGACCAGGACCTGGTTTTTCTTTAAGTCCTACTCTTGCAATATCCATATTTAGCTTAACACCTTCAAGTAAAAACTCAATATCTTTGTATGGAACATTTTCCACAAAGTTTCTAATATCCTGTAGAGTTACATCTTTTAAGTATTCATTGCTCATAGAGCTGGTCTTCTTAGACTCTTCTTTCTCAAATAATACCTTATCATTTGCTTCAACATACACAATATTAGTATGGGTATCCTTTATTATACAAACGCCTGCACCTTTAGCTGTATTGACCTGTGCTTCAATATAGAAATTTCCCTTTGTGTCCTCTAGTTCTACACTAGTCCTATTCTCTTTCACTAATACTTCTGCCTCTGAAATCGCTTTATCATTTACAGGTCTAAATACTTCAAACCCTAGATTTGGATCACCACAAGTAACACCTAAGGCAGCAGCAAATACCAAACCTATTTCCTTGGTCCCTGGAATACCAACACCCATCCCATTTTTATAGATATTTGGGCTTACCTTTACCTTTATACTCTCCACTTCATCTTTTATAGCTTCATAGGCTTTAGCTGTAGCAAGACCAACTGCCACTGGTTCTGTGCATCCCAAAGCAGGTTTAACACCATTGATAAGAGTATTTAATAATTCTTTAGAATAATTTATCTTCATATTGTTATTTTCCATATCTATCTCCTATTTCCTTTCATTATAATATTTATTTTACTGTCTATTTATAATTGCAAAGAATGTGCCAACTTTTATCTCTATAGATATTTAATATTAAAACATTGAATCCATGCCCTTCATAGTCATATTTCAATAAACAAAAAACATAGGACATGTCTAAAATGCATCCTATGTTTTTCATACTTGAAAATAGTTTCCAATACTGAAAACTAGTTTTCATATTCATTTATCTTTCTATATAGAGTTGTAAGTCCTATATTTAGCTTCTCTGCTACTATCTTTTTTCCCTCTACTGTATCTCCATATCTCTCAATTAGGTCTTTTATTATAGATCTTTCAAATTCATTTTTAAGCTCTTCTAAGTTCTTACCCTCATGAAATTTTATAGATTTGCCATCTAATATATCTTTATTCTCACTACATAGATTACGATTCTTTTCAGAAAAATACTCAGGTAAATCCCTCATCTCAATATATCTGCCCTTTGAGAAACATACTCCATGTTCTAGGATATTTTCAAGTTCTCGAATATTCCCAGGCCAATCATATCTTCTAAAGTTATCCCTTACCTCATCAGATAGAACTTTCTTCTCTTTGTTCATTCTATCGCATAAATTCTTTAGTATATATTCTGAACAGAGAAATACATCCTCTTCTCTCTCTTTTAGAGAGGGCAAATTTATAGGAATAACATTTAATCTATAATATAGGTCTAATCTAAATTCCCCTTTTTCCACTAGCTTTCTTAAGTCCTTATTTGTAGCAGATATAACCCTTATATTTACATCTATAGGCTTTTCCCCACCTAGTCTATCTATACTCCTCTCCTGTAATACTCTCAACAATTTTGTCTGTAGATATATAGGTAGATCTCCTATTTCATCTAAAAATAATGTCCCATTATGAGCCAATTCTATTTTTCCCTTTTTACCTCCAGGATTGGCACCAGTAAAAGCTCCTTTTTCATATCCAAACAACTCTGACTCTATGAGATTTTCTGGTATACTTGCACAGTTTATAGGGACAAAGGGTCCATCCTTTCTATAGCTCTCATTGTGGATTGATTTGGCAAATAGTTCTTTTCCTGTACCACTATCTCCCTGAATTAATATGGTAGAATCAGTACTAGCTGCTATCTTAGACTTGTTTATTGCCTTTAATAGTGCCTTGCTATTCCCAACTATATTGGAAAAATATATCTTCTCCTTATTCTCATAGGTCTTTGCAATATTTATAATATCCTTCATGATATCAAAACTTATCATAGCTGAAGATTCATTATCTCCTATAATTATTCTATTGATATTATATATTACTCTAGTATCCTTCCCATCTATATTCCAACATCCTACTACATCACTATTTCCAGTGTCCTGTAATTCTATATCCCCTATAAAATCTGAAATATTCCTTTCAATAACTGTCTGTTTAGAGAGATTTATATTTAGGGTCTGTAATGCTTTACTATTGATATGTATGATCTGATTATCCGAATTTAGTATTATGATCCCTTTATTTAAACAATTTATAATCTCATTGACCTCTGCCACATCTCTCTTCAATTTATTGGCAATATTTATATTCAGTATCTCCTGCTCTACTATGCCT
Organism: Varibaculum timonense; assembly: GCA_902386935.1. Classification (GTDB taxonomy): domain Bacteria; phylum Bacillota; class Clostridia; order Tissierellales; family Tissierellaceae; genus CABMKH01. Next base: position 951,144 of record CABMKH010000005.1, on the reverse strand, counting down.
GCTGTCTCCTTTAGCATATTATAATATTCATCTTTTTTAAGTCTCATAATATTAGCCTGTTCCTCATCAAAAGAAGCAAAACTTACGACACCAAGTATATCTCCATTTACTCCTATGGGATGGGACATATTGGCAAATTCAGGACAGTCCTGTGAATTAGAACAATCTATACAGTGTTCCCCTCTACTTAGATTTATGATTGGATTTCCAAGTTCTATTACCTTGGCAAATAGAGAGTCCTCTGCACAACTCTCATCTAATCTCCTGTAGAAATCTCCAGTACCCACTATTCTAGTAAGATTTCTATCTGCAATGGCTACTTCCACATCTAATACAGATGCCACAGTTTCGGCTAAATTTTGCATCTTGTCCCTAATCAATCTTAAATAAGACATAGTATCACCTTTCTATTTTAAATAGACATTATATCCTCTTATTACCATGTAATTCGTCCTTAGTCAACATACCTATCTTATAGATATAGTCTGCAATCCTCTCTAGATGGGCTATTATATCTATATATATAACACCTGCATCAATATTGCAACTTTCATCATTTAGTCTTTTAATATGATTTTGTTGGAATCTATCACTGAATATATCTACCTCATCTTCCAATTGAAGTATTCTCTCTATACAATCATTGTCCTTATTTCTAAGAGTAATTACAGTATCATCTATCATTTGAAGTATGCTGCCTTCTAGTTTTTCCAACTCTTCCATTGCATTATCTGTAAAGGGAAGATTCTCTTCTACCTTTTTCCTATACAATTTCATAATCTCTATTACCCTGTCTCCTGCCCTTTCAATATTATTTATACTGCTTATAACGGCAGGAACCATGATAGATTCTCTCTCAGTTAATTCTTTCTTTGACAATTTTACTATATATCTAGTCACCTCTTTTTGCATGTTGTTGATAATTTTTTCGTCATTTTCTATTATAGGAATATACTCCAATTCATCATTGTATATCATCTTCATAGCATCTCTAACCATATCCTTTAGGATTTTGGTTCCTCTTACAAGCTCTACTCTGGAGGCCTCTAGAGCAGCCATAGGAGTATTTAGAAGTAGATCGTCTAATATTATCTCATGTACCTCTCTATCTTTTCTATCTACAATGACCCTTTCTAAAAACTTAACATACTGCCTTGTCATAGGCAAAAATATTATAGCATTTAATGTATTAAATAGTGTATGAGAATTGGCTATATATGCTGATACATCTGCATTAAAGTGGATGATATCTGTAATATATATGACTATTTTCATAAATATAGGCAATGTTATCAAAGTCAATACCACTCCAAATATATTATAAAAGGTATGAGCCCAAGCTGTTCTTCTAGCATTTATATTTCCAGTCATACTGGCAAGTTGTGCAGTAAAACAAGTCCCTATATTGTCCCCTAACATAATATAGATAGCAGATTCCAAGTCTAATAGCCCAGCTTTACTTAAAATCATAACCAGACCAATAGTAGCAGCACTACTATGTACCATAGCCGTTACAAATATTCCCAGAGCTATTCCCAAGAATGGAATAGATGCATAATTAGCAAAAAATTGTCTCAAGACTTTACTTTCTTCCATATATGGTATTCCACTATTTAAAATCTTCAATCCTAAAAACATCATCCCAAAACCCATCATTGCCTGTCCTAAGTTTTTGAATTTCTTTTTCTTTCCAATTTGATTTAATAAAAACCCTATTCCAAATATGGGAAGTGCCACATCTGTCAACTTGAACTTAAAGCTAAAGGCCATGAGCTGAGCAGTGATAGTAGTACCTATATTGGCACCATAGATGATACCCAAGGCCTGAGATAATCCCATGATACCAGAGTTTACAAATCCTACAGTAAGCAGTGTAACTGCTGTACTGCTCTGTACAATTGCAGTTACAAATACTCCCACTATGAAGGAACTCCATACATTCCCAGTTAAAACTGTAAGTATCTTCTTCATAGTCTCTCCTGAAGCTTTCTCTAGCCCATCACCCATCATATCAACCCCATACATTAAAAGGGTTGTCCCTCCAATAAGTCCAAAAATCAATTCTTCCATTAGATAGCCTCCAATTTTGTTAAAGTTTTGACTCTTCTTCTAATCTTAAGTACTTATCCCATATCTATTATAATATAAATGTTTGAGTTTTAACATGAACTTGTTGATTTTTATTTTCTATTTTAATCAATTCAAGGGTATACCTAGGTATACCCTTGTTTAAATCTATCTCTGCCTCATGAAGTTTCTACCCATTGGGAATAAACGAGCTAGACTAAATCCTAAAATTCCCATGGTAATCATATTTCTTATTACCTTGTTTTTTCTCTTGAGTCCTGCATTGGAAAGCATCTTATCTATATCTGGCATTTTTTTCTTCAAAATATCCCTCCTAGAAGATGAATAGATTCTAAATTATTATCCGCATCTAGGGTATATATATACATCCATATTCTTGGAAAAATAGTTGTATTACAATATTCCACCTATAGGATCCTTTAAGATCCTTCGCTAACGCTCAGGATGACAAAAAAACAATGCTCAGGATGACAAATGACAATACTCAGGATGATAAATAACAATGCTCAGGATGACAAATGACAATACTCAGGATGATAAATAACAATACTCAGGATGACAAATGACAATGCTCAGGATGACTAAACTCCTTTTTCAAATTTTTGGATATATTCATCTGTCTTTAAGGTGTCCATTATACATCTAATCTTCTGTCCAGTGCTTATTATCTCTGCATCTATTTCCAGCATCCCATTTGAATCATATTCAAATCTAATCCCTATCTTTTCCCTACCTGCTAGGGCCTTAGGTATTCCAGATATTGAAAATTTACCTACAAACAAATTATCATCTACATATTTGGACTCTCCCTGATATACTTTTATCTCTGTAGATACTTGGTCATTATATAGTGTATAGTATGTCCTAGTCCTACTACATGGTATTTGTGTATTTCTAAGTATTATAGGGTCAAATATGCCAGATACTATCTTTCCATCTCTATCTTCAATGGCTATACTTATACCTAGAGAATGGCTACATCTCTCATATATATCTATATTGTTTTCTTTTTTAAGATTTTTAGATTTCATCTCAGCATAGATAGCTGCACCTAAGACTACAGCTTCATCTGGATTTATATTGAACTTCACCTTATTTCCAAATAATCTAATGAGTAGTTCTTCAATACAGTTTAGCTTTGTAGAGCCTCCTACAGGTATGACTATATCTATGTCTTCTATATCATAATCTATGCTCATTAAGGTGGACTTAATGGCCCTCTCTGTTTTATTGACTAGATCTTGCACCATGGAATGAAATCTAGATTTGGTCAACTCCAAATCTATGGACAAAAGTCCTCTCTCAGAATCATTGTGGATAAAGGGAAGTAGTATATCTGTAGAATCTACGCTAGACAGTTCTATCTTTGCTATCTCTGCAACCTCTTCTATTCTAGCCATGGCCTGTATATAATTTCTAAGGTCTATTCTATATCTATTTAAAAAATCCTGTACTATAAAATCTGAAATCCTTTTGTCAAAGTCCTTTCCTCCTAGATTTTGATTCCCCCTACTAGCTAATATTTCCACTGAACTTCCTATAATCTTGGCCACAGTTATATCTAGAGTTCCTCCACCTAAATCACATACTAGTATATTTTTATTATCCCATGAACCTTCTTCTGCATATGCCAATATGGCAGCTGTTGGTTCATTTATGATTCCTTCAATTTCTAGTCCTGCTAATTCCCCACTTTCTATGATTTTTCTTCTCTGAATATGATTAAATCCAGCAGGTACTGTAATCACTGCTCTACTCACTTCTTCTCCTATGTATTTCTCCGCCGTCTTTTTTAACTCCTTGATTATGATAGAAGATATCTCTTGGGGAGAATATTTTATATCTCCCATGATTACTTCATTACTACTTCCTATTAGTTTTTTTATCTCCACCACTGTATTTTGGGGTTTCAATGTATACTGTTTCTTGGGAACTTTTCCCACCATATATCTCCCTATGGATAATTGCCCAACTACAGAAGGGGTCATATGTTCATTATAAGTATTTGGTATCACTTTAGGTCTTCCATCTTCCATATATGCTACCAATGAATTTGTAGTCCCAAAATCTATCCCCACTATTCTTCCCAATATTCTACCTCCTAGCAATTTAAAAATCTTGTCCAAGCTCTATATATATCTATGCATATGGACATAATTACATTCAATAATTATTTTAACCAAAAAATATAAAGCTTAGTCTATGCTAGGTCTTGTCTTGATATTGAAGATAAAAAAACCAGGTTTAACCCTGGCTTTAATCTCTATGTTTTATATACTCTTTTATTCCATATACAAGCTGTTCAACTGTGGGATATATATTACCTCCACTCTCCTTAATCAGTCCGATGACAAATAGATTTCTATATACAAATTGATTTTCTGTTCCATCATTTACTAAGGCTTGGATTTTCTTCTCATTGTCTCTGCCTTCTTGACGTACATCTGTAAATAAGGCAAATATCGGTCTATTCATCATATAAAATGCTCCAATTTCTGCTGCAACCCCACTGTCAATCTCCACTCCATCTATTACTGCAATTAAAAACTCACTTTCCTTGAGCCTGTCCATGTCTCCTTTTGCAATGGAAATAGAATCAGCATATAAACTCTTATCGTTAATCTCGGCATTTTCCTGTGGAACATATAGATCTATTCCCTGTATTTCTTTTCTAACTTCAGATGCTATAAGAGAATTTAATAGTCTATCTCCCATACCAAATAATCCATTGGCTAAATATGCTTTCACTATATACTTACCTCCTTTAGATTTTTAAATTAGACTTGAATAAGACTATGACTTTCTTATACCTATTTAGTATACTTCAAAATATTAAAATAGGATATACCTAATAAAGCATATCCTATTTTTTATACTATAACATATATTTTTAAAATTTCCCCACTTAATCTATTGTCAATTGAATATTTCCATTTTCATAATAGTAGTTGAAACTTAGACCTAGATGATCAATCATGAAATCCATAGGAATATAAGTCTTACCATTTTGTATTATAGGTTTGGAATTCATCCTTACTAGATTCCCTCCTACATAGGAATAGTCACTACCTATATCCATTGCTACAGTTTTTATTTCTCCATATATATTCCCGCTTAATAATAGTCTCTTAGAGCCAATCATACTAGGGCTATCTATCATACTTATAAGATATCCAAATTCATCTCCTATAGCTCTTATAGGCAATAGAATATTGTTGTTTGCCTTATCATGGATATATGGCTTTGAACCTAGATTGATATTCTTCCCTCTTACTGTCAATCTCACTTTTGCATTTGGCATAGTGTTTAAGGTATTGGAAAGCTCCATGACTCTCATTCTACTATTATTACTCCTATATATTGTGGTATTATAATTGAAGATATTTGTAGCAGGGTTTGTCTTCTTTAAAGTCTTGGTCTTCCCCCATACTGGTTCAGTACTTCCTATGACTCTATCACGGTCTGATAATGGTGATGTAGGAGTTTTATTCCCACTAGAATTTCCTCCCTTGCCTCCACCACTACTTCCATCTCCAGGTTTGCTTCCACTTCCAGGTTTTCCACCACTTCCAGGGCCTCCTCCAATCTTACCTTCTAAGGCGTCTAGTCTAGAATTAAGTTCTTCTTTTATTATCTTATCCTGTGGAGTATTCTCTTTTATAAGTCTTACCCTCAATCTAGCTATTCTGATGTAACTATCTAGCTCATCTTTTCCCTTTTGTGCCTCTGCATCTTCTACTGCTTTTGTTGCATTTCTTATACGTTCTTCATTTGCTATGCCTTCTTTTTCAGCTTCAAAGGCAGCTTTTATATCTTGAATAAAACCTGATAATGTCTCTCTTGCAACTTTGTTATTGTCACTTATCATTCCAATAGATAAATCCGCGGCAAAGATATCACTTTCGATTTTTCGCTGTACATCCTTATCCATTATCTTGTTATCCCTTACTGCATTAGAAAGAGCATCTGCTGCATCATTTACATCTTTAAGTGCCTTATCTATAAGCTCCTGGTCGTTGTCTGAGTACAGTTTTTTCTCAACAGAATCTATAGTTCTAATTATTGTTCTTTTAACATCTTTATTGTTATTGTGTTTTACCATATCTGCAGCCCTTCTAGCAGCAGCAATATCTCCCTTAGCTTTTTCAACTTCTTCAGGACCGCCCCCCATTGCTACGATAACCGACTCAGATGCTATATCTGTCAACATTACTGCTTTCTTTACATATAGATTATCTTCTGATAGATCTATTTCTTTGTTGGCATTGTTTATCTGCTCTAATAGACCCTTCCTTGAGTTTTGATCACTTAGCTTTCTAACTGCATCATTTGCTTGTATAATATAGTCTCTAGCACTTTGAATTTTATCACTGGCCAGCTTTATATATTTTTCCTGATCATCTTGTCCTCTTATGATCATTCCTATATAGGCATTGGCTCCTTCTATCTTTTTACCTTTAGTATCTTTTTTGTTTTCTTTATTATCTTCATCCTCATCTTTATCCTTGTCATCTATATCATCTTCATAGTAGCCAACTATCTCTTTTATTGCTCTATCTATACTATTCTTTGCGGCCTTATAGGCAGCTTCCTCAGCAGTAGCTCCACTTTTAATGGAGTCTTCCAATTCCACTAGCATTTCATCTAGATTTTTAATTATCTTATATGATTCACTTCCCTTATCTTCAATTAACTCTAATAGAGTATTTACTTCAAACCTAGCCCTTGCAACATCTGCTTCTTTTCTACTGTCTATAGCTTTTTGTACTAATTTTGTAGCTTCGTCAACCTTTTTTGATATATTTAATTTATAATCTAATTCAGTCTTTAACTTTGCTACCCTATTTCCCAATTGGCTTACTATATCAGGATATTTCTTTGTCTTAATCAAATCATTTAAAGCTTTTTCTGCTTCCTTTACACTAGATGCATTCATATATGCCTCTGCAGCTTCAATGGCAGCTTTAGCAGTTATAGCTGCATCTATAGCATCTACTTGTTTCTGTAAATCTGCTTTCACTTTTTTGTCAATAATTCCATCTACTGCTTTCTGAGCTTCTAGAAGTGATTTTTGAGCTTCTTTAAGTTTTTCAATATCCGATTCTTTGTCATCCATATAAGCACGCATAGCTTTTTCTGCTTTTTCTACTACTTTTTGTGCTTCTGTTTCTTTACCTTTTTCACCTTTTAGGTATTCATCTATACGTTCAATTCTCTTTTTTATATAGTCTTTCATCTCATCATATGCAGCCTTATAGTCTTCCCCATCTTTGCCTTGTTCCCCTTCATTTTCTTTATCCACCTTAGGGATACTATCAACTAAAGCTACAAATTTTTTTTGAGCTGCCTTAGCTGCCTCTAAATTTTGGCTATTCATGTTCTTTTCTGCATTTTCCAATACCTTAATAGCTTCTAAATAACTTCTCATGGCTTTAATTCTGCCATTAAGATTCTTTATTTCATTACCATATCTATCTTTATTGCTAATTGCCTCTACTGCTTTTTCAGCTGCAGTAATATCCTTTGATGTAGATTTATCATTGAACCTTGCACTTTCTTCTGCTTTTTCTACTGCTTCTTTTGCTATGGAGTATTCCAATGCTTCTATTTGAGCAGTTAATTCTTTCTTTTCACCTTCATCTTTTACTAGGCTCACTGCTTTTTTAGCTGCGGCTATGTCCTTTGGCAACTTTGTTTGCTCTGCCTTTTCTACTGCTTCTTTTGCTTTTTTAAGGAGTTCAGTAGCTTGTGTATCTTCTAAACTTTTTCTTAATTTCTTTACTTTTTTTTCAAGATCTGTTATATATTCTTTAAGTTCTGAAACATGCTCTCGTTTAATAGTTGATATAGCCTTTTCTGCTGCTATAACATCTTTTTCTGTGAGAGTTCCACTTTCCTCCTTGACCTCTGCATCCCTTAGTATCTGTTTAGCCTTTATTACATTGTAGAGTTCTTTAATAGTATTTTGATATTGCTTTTTGGTATCTCCATTTGGCAATTTTTTGACTAATTCTTCAGCAGCTTTGACTGCTTCTATATTTTCGTCTATAGTTTTATCTTCACTTTTTATGCTATTTTGGGCTGTTCCTATTGCACCATCGACCGCTTTTTTATTCTTCTCTTTTTCTTGTTCTGATATGATTTCCTTTAATCTATCTTCCAGTTCTTTCTTAATCTTGGAATCTTCTACTCTATTGATGGCATTTTGAGCTTTTTGGATATTTTCTTTATTTACATCTTTTTCAACTTCCATTATAGCTTCCATAGCTATCTTTGTATACTCTATTACCTCTATTCTTTGCTTATATTTAGCCTTGACAGGAATTTCTCCAATCTTATCCTCTTTTATAGCTTCTTTTGCCCTATTAATAGCTTTCTGTAATTTACTTTTTTCTTTCTCTTCTTTATCTTCATCTTCATCTTCTTTATCTTCTTCATCTTCATCTTCTTTACCTTTATCTTTTTGCTCAATTTCATCTTTTTCTGGATCTTTTAGATATTCTTCTAAGGCTTTTTCCAATTCATTCATTGCCCTTATAGCTTCTATTCTATTATTCAACTTATCCTTTTCATCTGACCCTTCAAGTTTATCAATAGCGTTTAGAGCTGGACCTATGTCTTCCTCTTTCATACTCTTTTCAGCTTTCTCTACTGCTTTTTCAGCAATAGCTATTTCATTTTCTAGGCCTATCTTTTCTTCTATCTTGTCTAGTCTATTCCCTAATGCTTTAACTACATTATCTCCATACTTATCCTTATTGATTTTTTCTATAGCCGTTCTTGCTGGTTTTACATTACTTTCTTTTAATGGCTCTGTTTCAGCTTTTTCCACCGCTTTCATTGCAGTTATTACAAGTTTAATAGCCTTTATTCTATTCTGTTGATTTGTTCTAACTACTGTGTCTTTAATTTTCTTGACTTCTGCTTCAGCTGTTTTAACATCAGCTTCTGCTTCATTAATAATCTCTGATAGTGAAGCTTCTTTAGAATCTTCTTCAGGAACTTTCTTTATTATACTCTCCGCTTCATTTACCGCTGTTATTGCTGTTATTGCAGTATTGATATTTTCTATTCTATCTTTGAGTTGCTTGTCCATGAATTCAAGATTAATATTATTTACGTCTTCCATTTTTTCATTAGCATTATCAATATCATCTTCTCTTAAACATTTTTCTGCATCTTCTATGGCTGTTTCTAGCTTTTGAATATTATCTTCTAAACCTTCTATCTTCTTTCGTATACCTTCTATACTAGTTTCTAATTCATTAAATTTCTTACTTAAACCATCATATATATCCTGATTTTTCTTAGCCTCTGTCTCTAAAACAGCTATTCTTCCTTTATAGATCTCTATTCTTTCTTTTATATCCTTAATTTGCCCTTTAGCATATTCAATTTTTCCTAATGATATATTTTCTTCTATTGTACCTATTTTCCCTGACCATTTTTCACCTTCATTAGTACCTATCTTATTAATTTCCTCTTGAATCATCTCTATCTCATATTCTATCTGTGCTTTTGTAGGGGAGCTTTCATTATATGGAGAATGATCATCTTTAGACTTTAAAAATGCTCCATCCTTCCCAATGACTTTCCATTCATCCACATAATACTGCTTACCATAAAGCCTTACAGTGTTTCTTTTAGTTCCTTTTATTTCCTCAAATCCATTCTCATACCCCAACTCATCCATTAACATAGCAAATAAAAATGCATGGGCATTATATCCCTTTGGAAGTTTCTCGTCTTCTTTAGGTAATAATATCTCTTTAAGTTCCTTATCCACCTTATCTTCCTCATCACTTAATGCCCCAACTACAAAGTCATATGCTGCCTTTATCCTTTCATAGTCAGTAATTTGAGATTTGATATCCCTATAGGCTTTATCAGCAAGGATACTCTTTATTCCATTCATATTATCTTTTTTAAGTCTATATTCTATATCATAACTTGCACTATCTAATCTTTTATCTGAACCTTCATCAAGTTGTATAAATATCTTCTCATCTATGATATTCAACTCTCCTGCATATACTGGTACCTCTTGTTTTGCTATTTCATATAAAGTTTTTGCCAAAACATGAGGAATATAATCTGTAGGATATCCCTCTCCCTTGGGAAACTTAATCACTATACTAGAATTTTGTTCCTTAATCCCATTCTTAATCTCCCCAATTTGTTTTTCATATATCCCCAAATCAATTTTATCAGACTCTTTTTCACCAAACACCGCCATGGGCATCATCATAGGTACTACCATAGCTAGTACCAGTCCTAAACTTATTCCTCTATATAAGATATCTTTCATTCTACCAATCAATTTAAAACCCTCCTTAAACCATAGTCCTTGTTTATAATATCGGTTAAAATAAATATTTTTTTAGATTCTATTTAAAAAAACCCAAGGATTTAAAATTATCCTTGGGTTCTTCTATTTTCTATTTAATTCTAGTAAATAGAGCTGCTATTTCTGCCCTTGTAATATAATTTGTAGGTCTATATGTTCCATCTGGATATCCTGATATCAATCCTAGATATACTAGATTTGTAAACTCTGAAGGATATGAGGATAGCCCTATATCTGTAAGGGGTCTATTGGCATCAGTATTGTATGCTGTACCTAGTTCTAGAGTACTATCTAACAAGAATGCCACTTCTTCTCTAGTTATATATCTATCTAAATTTAAATAGTTAAATCTAGATAATTGCCTAGAGGGTATTCTATCTAATATGGATTTGGACTCTATATATCCCCAATTACTGGAACTAGTTGCCAATGTTATATTTTCCACTATTGGTTTTCCCTTTGCTGGAGTTGCTGCTATTTGTCTACTCAATATAGTCATAAATTCCTTTACTGTAATATTCCCATTAGGTTTAAATGTTCCATCTGGATATCCTGACAATAGCCCTTTAGACACTAGTGAGCCTATTTCCTTACTAGCCCAATATCCCTTATCTATATCCTTAAAGTTTTTCTTTGTATTTTTTGGCTTCTCCTGTCTCATTATATAGAAGTCTTCCTCTGAATTGTCTTCAAAATTTAGGACACTTAGTCTATAGGGTTTATTTAATTCCAAACTTATGGATTCACCCATACCTACTGTCTCATCTGTGTCCTCATTATATACCAACATATAGGAGGTATCTATCTTGCTCTTACCCTTGCTGCCTATTTCATCTTCGTATCTGAAATAATCAGCTACCTTTATCTTATCCTTATATACTATATATGGACTTACATTTATTGGAGTTTTCCTATCTTCAGGTTTTCTCCAATCTGGCTTTATAAGTATGTATGCCGTCTCTTTAAAGGTCTTATCCTTGCTATGTGTCATAGTAACTTTAAATATACCATATTTATCAAGCTTGATATTTCCATCTCTATCAGTAGATAGTCCATTGACTTTTATCTTTATATCCTTTTTATTATAGCTATAATAACTGTCACTTATTACATCATCATATAGACTAAAAGCATCTACAACCTTGCCATATTCTAACTCAAATATATCTTCAAAACCTCTAAATCTATTGACTTCAGACTGTCTATTCTCTGCTAATTTTTCCAATACATACTCTGGAACATCCTTTGTAAGGGGGACATTGTCCTCTTTAATATTGAATTTATATGTACTTTCGTTTTCTGCCCTATCCCTGACTATTATTGAAATAGTAGATGGTATCTCAACCCTTATCTCATATACTTTTTCCTTTCTTCTCCTGCCATCGTATTCATATCTATAGTCGTCTATATGAATTTCATAAGAACGATGTTCCTTATCGATTCTATATTCTATTGGTTTTCTAGCCAACTCTTCATTGTCATATATTCTCAATTTAAGTTTTCCATCATCTACATATGCATATTCAATTACAGGTTTTATATTATCTTCTTCTGCTGCTATGACTATTCTACTTGTATTTATATACCTGTCAAAGGGTATAACTCCCAATGATATAGCCACTACAATTGATACTATTAAAATCTTTTTCATACTATTCTTTGCCATACTATCTCCCTCTCAACAGTTGTAGTTTTTAAAAAAGGTTAAATCATATATTCAGTATATGATTTAACCCCTATAAATTGATATAAGCGCACCCTGAGGGACTCGAACCCCCGACCAACTGATTCGAAGTCAGCGACTCTATCCAACTGAGCTAAGGGTGCATAGCTTTTATTGTTATATTTGATATCTGTATGGGGTTAAATGCCCTGATGGGTAGTTTGCTATTTCCTAGACCACTATCTATATATAATATGGTATCTCCAACTTCTATTATACCTCTATCATACTTAGGAAAAAGACCTTGCCCCGGTGCTATAATCGCCCCTATAAATGGCAATCGTATCTGTCCACCATGGGTATGACCTGAGATAATTATATCCTCCAAGCCACATAGATTTTTTAAGGCTCTATCAGGAGAATGAGATAATAGAATATTTAATTTATCATAAGCCATATTATTTAAAGCATGGATATGTTTTTTTCTATCCATCACAAAGCTAAACCCAGATATATTTATCTTATCACGATTTATACTTAAGTCAATATTTTTATTGTCTAAGATGACAATGCCTAATCTATCCATCTCGTGTGTCAATGTATATAGTAGTGGATGATTTACCTCATGATTTCCATATACTGAAAATATGTCTTTTCCCAATTTAGATAGACCCTGTAAAAGCTCAAGGGCTATATCTAAATCCTTGGTATTTCTATCAATTATATCTCCTGTCAATACTATGAAATCAGGGTCAAAATCCTCTATAGCTCCATATAATCTATCTAAATCTACTAGTCTATTAGAATGGAAATCAGATATCTGGGTTATCCTTATATCTCCATGTATTTTATCGGACTCTATATCCACTTTGTTTATAGTCAAATTACTTATCTGTCTATGATTATAGATATATATAGCCAAGATTATGATAAAAATATATAAAATATTTCTCCCCATATTTTCCTCCCATATGGAACAAGGATTGGCAGTCGCCAATCCTTGTCTTAAGTGCGGGAAAGAGGACTTGAACCCCCACGTCAATGACACTAGATCCTAAGTCTAGCGCGTCTGCCAATTCCGCCACTCCCGCATATTATAATTTCATGGTGACCCATCGGCGATTCGAACGCCGGACGCCCTGATTAAAAGTCAGGTGCTCTGCCTGCTGAGCTAATGGGTCAAAATGGGGTGGATGATGGGATTCGAACCCACGACCTCCAGAGCCACAATCTGGCGCCCTAACCAACTAGGCCACACCCACCACGGTGTTTTCTTTAGCTTACTCAGTATTGGAGCGGGTGAAGGGAATCGAACCCTCGCGGCTGGCTTGGGAAGCCAGTGCTCTACCACTGAGCTACACCCGCAATTTATATCGGGCTTTCAACGCTAACAATATAAAAGTATAGCAGGTAATCCACTACTTGTCAATAGGATTTAGAATTGTTTTTTATTTTTTTCCAAATAAATTTCTAAATTTATCCTCTATCCTTCTCCTTCTGGCTTCTGTCTCATCTATATCTATGAAGATAACTAGGACATCTCCTTCTTCTGCATCCCTAGGCAACACCTGCCTAGGGATGTCTACCATCTCTCCATCTTCCAACTCTACTACTGCCATATCCTCTTCAAATCTATCTATTATAAATTTCACTAAATTCACCTCTACATATCACTAAAGATATCAAAGAGTTTAAATACAATATCTATAATTGTATCCTTATTTCCATCAACTGATACTCCATCACTAAATTCAACAGAATTTCCATCACTAGTAGCCAGTATATTTCCATCTAAATCTGTTCTATATATCCTTATATTATTCTTCTCCAATCTTTCAATTATCTCTTTGTGTGGGTGTCCATAGGTATTGTCCTTTCCCACAGTTATAACAGCTACACTTGGATTTACCAGCTCTAAAAAATCATTAGTTGTAGATGTGGTACTCCCATGGTGCCCAAGCTTTAGTACATCAGTTCTAAGGCTGCTGCCATAGACATCTATCATCTCTTTTTCTGAAATGCCCTCTGCATCTCCAGTAAACATAAAGGATGTATTCCCATATTGAACCCTTGCTACTACTGAATAGTCATTTAAATCCTTATATCCATCTCCATTTGGAGCTAGAATAAGCAGCTCTGCATCTCCAAGGGCATATCTCTCTCCTGATACTGCTGGAGTTATAGTAAGCCCCTTGTTCATTATACTGTCAAGAACATCTTCAAAGGATTTAGTATTATGTGTCACATTTGGCATAATCACATTCTCCACATCAAAGGTGTCTATGACATCATCTAATCCTCCTATATGATCTTCATGGGGATGTGTTCCTATGACATATTTTAGTTTCTTCACATTTTGACTCTTTAGATAGTTTACCACTGTATCAGCAGCTACATTCTTTCCACCATCTATAAGCATGTATTCTTCTCCACTTTGTACTAATATAGAATCTCCCTGTCCCACATCTATATAATGAACTCTAAAATCATCTCCAAGATTTTCATATTCAGAATTTCCCTGACTCTTTAAAACAGCAAAAAATACTATGGCTATTAGTATAATTCCTATTATCTTCTTATTTTTCTTCAACTTTTTCTTCAACAAAATTCCCCCTACACCTCTATTTCATTTTTATAATCTCTGTATTTATCTCACTATCTATCTCTATTACCCCAAAGGTCTTATCTGCAAACAATCCCCTAGGAAAAGAGGGACTACCCGGATTCATTATTATCATGTCTTTTTCTCTTATATTCACTGGAATATGAGTATGGCCAAATAATACCATATCAACTTCTAGCTCCATACCTCTATATATTATATTATCTAAACCATATCTTACATCATATCTATGTCCATGGGTCAAAAATATCTTCTTTCCCTTAATTTCTATAATCTCTTCTTCATTATATCCACTTCCAAAATCTCCATTGCCTCTGACTATCAATGATGGAACACCTAGTATTTTAGATATATTCTCTCCATCTCCCACATAATCTCCAAGATGGAATATCATATCTGGTCTAGTATCATACATAATTGACTCTAGAAATCCTCTGTTTCTGCCATGGGTATCACTTAAGACAATTATCTTCATTTTAATCCTTCCTCAATCAACTGTACTAACAATCCTTTCATCTTATCCAAAGCTCTCCCCCTGTGACTTATCCTATTCTTCGTATCTTCGTCTAATTCTCCAAATGTCCTATCATATCCCTCTGGTACAAATAGAGGGTCATAGCCAAAGCCATTCTCCCCTCTTGGTTCAAATAATATATGTCCTTTGCATTCCCCTTTGATAGTAAATATTTCTTTTTCCTCTGTTATAAGTGATATTACAGTCATAAAACTTCCTATTCTATCTTCAAAAGGGACTTTTTCCAATTCCTTAAGTAGTTTTTTGTTATTTGCTGCATCATCTCCATCTTTTCCAGCATATCTAGCAGAATACACTCCAGGTTTTCCACCTAAAGCCTCTACAAATAGACCTGAATCGTCTGCCATTACCATATAGTCAATATTGTCAGCCAAGGCTTTTGATTTCTTTATACTATTTTCTTCTAATGTCTTTCCATCCTCTACTACATCTATATCTTCTAGACCTATCTCTTTCTTGGAAAGCACCTCTATAGGCAAGTCAGATAGTATATCTTGTATCTCCTTTACTTTATGAATATTGTCAGTAGATAGTACCAATTTTCTGTGCTTCATATATCCATCATTCTCCCTTTTCTTGAGTCAAAAAATCTGAAATATCAGCTAATGTAACTCTCTGTATATCTATTAGTTCCTTAATACCCTTTTCTGCCAATTCTAATAGGGAATCTAATTCTTTTCTAGAAAATGTAGCTTCTTCTCCTGTTCCCTGTATCTCTATAAATCTACCATCTTCTGTCATAACTACATTCATATCTACTAAAGCCTTTGAATCTTCTTCATAACATAGATCTAATATGGGACCATCTTTACTGATTCCAACGCTTATGGCTGCTACATAGTTGGATATAGGTATAGTATCTATAATTCCCTCTCTATATGCTGAATAAAATGCATCTACCATGGCAATATAACTGCCTGTTATGGCAGCAGTTCTTGTACCTCCATCAGCCTGAATCACATCACAATCTATCCAGAGGGTTCTCTCCCCCATCTTTGACATATCTACTACTCCTCGCAGGGATCTTCCTATAAGCCTTTGTATCTCCTGAGTCCTTCCATCTATCCTCCCCCTTGATGAATCCCTTATCTTTCTACTGGGAGTAGCTCCTGGAAGCATGGAATACTCTGAAGTCAACCATCCTGTATTTGTCCCCTTTAAAAAATAGGGTACTTTGTCATCTAACATGGCAGTGCATATTATCTTTGTATTGCCCATCTCCATTAGAACCGAACCCTGGGGATGAAGCAAGTAATTTCTAGTTATCTTTACCTCTCGTAATTCATTTGATTCTCTTCCATCTATTCTCATAATATCTCTCCAATCTATATACTATGTATATTTTATCAAATATCTATTTTTTTATCTATGATACACATAAAAAAACCCGAGTTTTCTCGGGATTTAATATTCATTGGCAAACACTGGTATGGATGTATTTATGATTTGACCATCTAATAGAAGCTCTACTGTCTCTATCTCTTCAAATTGGCCTAGGGTAAGACCTATGTTCTTCATCACATCATTCATTGCCTTGTCATCTAATGGGGATGCACCTTCTTTTAGATTTATATCTACAAAAGCTGTATTGTCTTTAATCTCAACTCCACTAAATTTAAACCCCTCTGGTATATCTGTCCTCAATCCTAAGTCCTTAGGAGGACCACTAAATAGCATATCCAAAGCTGTATATACATTAGATATAGGCGCCAATGTAGGAATAGTCACGGGAATAAAATATTCTTTCTCTTCCTTTGCTTCTCCCTTATAATATACAACTACTTTTGAGCTACCATCTTCTAGTTTTCCTACTAGATTAATATTTTCCCTTCTCAAAGGTTTATCTATAGGAAATCCATGTTTCAATACAGGAATGATCTTTCCATCTACCATAATCTGAACTTCTTTGATATTTGGAAATTCTGTTAGAGTATATACTATTCCCTTTATGAGATTTTCCTCATCTTTGTTAGATTCTATATCCCTTATTTCCTCTGAAAAGTCTACCTTGCAAAGTCCAGTATCTCCATCTATAGATATGCCCTTTAGACTAGTTCCCATAGGGATTATGGGTTTTAGCCCTGTGTCTGCTAGGGAACTTCTCAACTCTTCACTATCTACCATATTCAATAGGGTAGTCTTTGCAATTCCCTCTTCCCAAGGGATACGTTTCATTACTGGCACTAGATAATCCTTGGCATCTTTGAAATAAAATATAGTCTTTCTCAGGCCCTCTGCTTCTACAACCTCCATATTAAAATCATCAGATCTAACTATTTCTATTTCATCATCTACAGATGTCAGATTATTCTTCACCATATTCGTCCCTAGCTTGATTACTGATATACCTAAAATGGCAATTAATCCAAATATAAGTATCCTCCTATTAATCATAAATACCCCCTCCTCTATATTAATACTAATATATTATATTGGGGTAGTATTTATACTATGATTAATACATCTTATTTCTTTTTTCCAGAGTAAAAATATCCACCACTTACAGGACTTATGCTATTTACTGTAATAAAGGCCTTTTCATCATATTCATAGACTAGTTTCTTTAGTTTTCCTAAATCCTTCCTATTTAGAGCTACATTCAATATCTCCCTTGGTCCTTCTATTCCATGGCCTTCTATGACTGTTATACCAAATTTATTTTCCCTTAATGTTTCTATAAGTCCATGATTGTCTGCTGTCCTCAAAATAATCTGTGCTCCTAAATTTCCTAATGCTATTTTGTTCTCAACAGTTATGCCTATAAAAGTACCACATGCAAATCCAAGTCCATAGGCCAAGAGATTAAATGGATTATCTAAACTGCCTACTACTTTTCCCAAAGCTGTAACATATATTATGACCTCAAAAAAACCTATGATAGCAGCCTGTACCTTTCTACTCTGAACTACCATCAAAGTCCTCATAGTAGATAAAGTCACATCCATTACCCTTGCAAAAAATATAAATAGATATCCTGACAAAATATTCAGCCCCTTTTCTAAATATATATAGGGAGGTCCCCCTCCCTATATATTAATATATTTCAAAATAATTTTCTATACCTTTAACTATACCTTCTACCATTTTATTTTGATATTCTTCTGTATATAATAGTTTTTCTTCTTCTGGATTAGTCAAAAATCCTGTCTCTATAAGTATAGCTGGCATCTTTGTCTCTCTTATAACTACATATGGATTAGTCTTTACACCTCTACTTGCTGCCCCTGTAGCCTTTAACAATTCATCAAATACTGACTTTGCTAGAGGATATTGTTCCTCTTCCTTTATCTTTGATTTATCTTTAGGCCAGTAATATACTTCAATACCCTTTATAGCCTTATTATTTGTAAAGGAGTTACCATGTATGCTTATAAATATATCTCCATTGTTGTTATTTGCTATTCTAGCTCTTTCATATAAATCTACAAATACATCTGTATCCCTAGTCATCAATGTGTTATATCCCTTTTCCCTAAGACTATTATTTAATTTACTTGAAACACTAATAACTAGATCTTTTTCTCTCTTACCTGTTATAGATGATGCTCCTGGGTCTGTTCCCCCATGACCTGGATCTATTACTATCAATCTATCTGCTGGCTTTATATTTGAATTTCTTCTTATGCTTAATTCTATATTGTAGTCTCTTTCCCTAGATAGAAGCTCATATTCAATACTCTTTTTGTATTTTACCTGTATAGTTACTTCGTGTCTATCTCTAGAGACTTGAATTTTATCTAGTAGGCCATCATTGAGATTTGCTGCTCCATCTTGTAGTTCTGTAGAATCTGCTGGTATGGTTATTTCAAACATCTTCTGATCTGGATAGTTTACTATGGAATAATCTGTTCTATCTGCATTTTCAATATTTAATGTCCTATTCTTTCCATCTACATTATAGGATATATGTTCCCATATACTCCTTTCAGGGATTATTACAAGGTCATCTCCCTGTATATCTACCTTTATATCAGATCTATCATCTCCATCTTTTACATCTAGAACTACCCTTACTATTCTATCAACAGACTTATAGTTGTTATCTCCACTGAATTGAGAACCTCTGATTCCCTTAATAAACTCCAATTCATAATCATAGGCAAAATCTGTCCCCTCTTCTAGAACTGAATCCATCAAGTCCACTACTATTCTCTTTGGATTGTCTAATTTCATAGTATTATATTTTGAATTAGCTCCTCCATGGATGACTATAGCCTTTCTACCATCTATATTCTCTATGTCTATATCTCCAATTTTATTTACAAAGGAAACTACATTGGTCTTCTTATCCTTTGCTTCATGTATATCATAGTCCAGTTCACCCTTCATCTTGACTACGACTCTAGTGGTATATGGATCTATTGAATACTGAGAATACTCCACCCATTCTATCTTTTCATCTGTCACTTTAATAAGTCCAGGTTCATCTCCAGTCTTTGAAAGATTCAACTTTGCATCCTCAATATCTATTACCAACTCATCTGAATCTTTAACTACCTTTGTGCTATACTCTAATCTCTCACTACTTTTAATAATAAGCTTATGTCCTTCTGTACTACCTTTTTCTAAATATATCTCTTGAATTGTATTTGTACCTTGTCTATTGACTACATCATCATCGTCATCATCATCTGTATTTGTCTTTCCTGAATTTATAAAGGGTACCTCTCTTTCTCTATCATATCCTATTTCATATCCAAAGATCTCAGATATAAATGCAAGAGGAACCATGGTACTAGCATCGTCACCACCAAAGGTGACTAATTTAGGTACAGAATTTGTATCTAATACTTTAGGCTCACCATTTAGAATAGCTATAGGACTATCTATGGTCAGTTCTATTTTTTTATCTCTATAGGATATGGTGGCTGTTTTAGTTCTCTGTTCCCAACCTACCTCTGCACCATAATTTTCCGCTACAAATCTTACAGGTACCAATGTCCTATCGATATAGATAAAAGAGGGGATTTCTGACTTTAAGGCCTGTCCATCTAAGAGTACGTCTACCTTCCGCACTCTTACATCCGTTCCATTCATACCTACAAATATAAAACCATCCTTAGCTGCAAATGCACTAGTTCCTAAAACTAATAAAAATAGAACCAAAATTAATCCCCTTTTCAGTCCTCTCATTTGATCTCCCCCCAAAAAATTATGTCCTGTATAATGCTCCTATGATATTTATATCATTCCTTGAAATATTATGTCAATGAAATAGAGATTTTGTAATCATAATGTAATAAAGATTGTCTCGGAAAATAATTTGTTTCTACTTTGGTTAAAATATCTATAACAAATTTATAGGAGGCTGCCTATGATTAACTGTTCAGAAAAATGCCTATATGAGGAGGATGGAATATGTACCCTAAAGGAAGTGGGCAAGGCTTCTGATACGCCTACAAAGGATTGCCCCTATTTTAAGAACAAAGAAAAAGAGGAAGGCTGATCTTCCTCTTTTTTGATTTCCACATTATGCCTTTATCTTTGTCATATCATGAAATACATCTGTATCTAATTCGTTCTCCTGTTTAGCTATTATAGTTGTACAAACTGCATCTCCTGTAACATTTATTGCCGTTCTACCCATATCAACTAACCTGTCAATACCCATTATAAGTCCCATTCCTTCCAATGGAAGTCCTATGGATTGCAATACCATAGATAACATTATAGCTCCTGCACCTGGAACTCCTGCTGTACCTATAGATGCTAGAGTAGCTGTCAATACTACAGTCAACATCATTCCCATAGTAACTGGAATATTATACACCTGAGCCACAAAGAATGTGGCAACTCCCTGCATTATTGCAGTACCATCCATATTTATTGTAGAGCCTAATGGAATAGTAAAGGAAGATATTTCCTTGGATATTCCTAAGTCATTTTCACATATCTCCAATGATACAGGAAGTGTTGCACCACTACTTGCAGTTGAAAAAGCAACTGACATAGCTGGAAAAAATTTCTTATAGAACTTACCTATTGGCAATCCTGTAAGAGCCTTAAACAGTCCTCCATATACTACTGTAGCATGTATTATAAGTCCTATATAGACTGCTATTACATATTTTGCCAATGGCACCAATGCAGCTAATCCTGTAGTTGCAAAAGTTCTAGCTATTAATCCAAATACACCTATTGGGGCAAATAACATGACTATCTCTACTAATTTCATTATCAACTCATTTAAATCATTAAATAATTTTAATAATGACTTCCCCTTTTCTCCTAAAATAGATAGGCCAATACCAGTTAGAATTGCAAAGGCAATTATCTGAAGCATATTTCCATCTGCCATAGCCTGAATTGGATTTCTTGGTATTATCTCATATAGTATCTGTACTAATGGAGTCTTATCTCCTACAGTAGTCTCTACAGCTTCAATTGCACCCATATCTAGACCTACTCCAGGCCTTATTACAGAGCCTAGTACTAGTGCTATGACTATGGCAATTGCAGTAGTAAATAGATAAAACCCAATTGTCTTTACCCCTACCCTACCAAGCTTTTTCACATCTCCCATGCTGGCTGCTCCATTTACCAAAGAGACAAACACCAATGGTACTACTACCATCATAATAGATCTTAAAAAGATTTGACCGACTAATTGAAAAATACCGTTAATTAAAATTGCATCCTTAAATGTCCCTGATGGTAAATAGTAGACAGCTATTCCAGTAATTAATCCTATTATCAGTGCAATGAGAATCTTACTGGCCAAACTCATCTTTTTCTTTTCCACTTAAATCCCTCCTTGATTCTATATTATTAGCTCGTTGCAAAATTCTACAACTCGCATATTTACTACATTTATTTATATTGAAATGGCTGGATTCCCCCCATTTTTGGGTATATATTCATTAATAAGATGTGTATAACTCAAAACAATTTGAAAGGAGAATCCTATGCCAGTTTCAGCTAAACAATTAAACTTTTCTAATATTTCCACTGAGTTTGATAAATTTTACAATCAAAATCAAAATAATCTACTTTCTTTACTTGATGAACATATTAATATTTCTGATTATATTCCTTTTTCTTTTTACCAGAAATATTATTCTAACTTTGGAACAAAAAGAGATTTTTCTCTTGAATCTATGCTTAATTTTTATATTATTAAAAACCTATTGTCTATCCCTACTAACGATCTCTTAATTACCCTTTTACATATATCATCTGAACTTAGAGAATTTTGTGGTTTCTTAAGGGTTCCACATAAGTCCCAATTTTCTAGGTTTAAATCAGAATTCCTGAATGATTTAAATGATTTGTTCCACAATCTAGTTGATTTTACTGATGATATTTCCAAAGAAGTTTCTTCCTTTTTATCTTCAATTTTAATTACCGATACTACTGGTTTTGAGGCCTATGTTGCTGAAAATAATCCTAAGTTTTATCAAGCTGAGCTTCGAAAATCTAAAACTTATGCAAAGTATTTTAAAGATAATAATCAGAATCCTTCTTTTGATGTTGAAAAATATGCCCAAAGCCAAATGCCTAAGTTTGCCACTTCTAACACGGATGTTAAACTTGCTTATCTCAATGGTCACTTTGGATACTTTTTAAAATCTGTTATCTCTACTAATGGTTTCGGGCTTGTTAGAGATGTTAATTTTTATGATTCAGATAATTCTCTTTCCAATGATTTAAGACCTCAGGATATTAAAGATTCTTATGATGCTAAATCTTTAATTCCTGCCCTAGAAACTCATTTTAGCTTGCATCCTGATTTTTCCTATAAATACTTTTTAGGTGATGCTGGATTTGATGCTGATGATAATTATGCTTATCTCCATAAAAAAGAAATTATGCCTATCATCAGTTTAAATCCCCGCAATTCCTCTAGCCTACCTGAACCGGGCTTTAATGAAATTGGTATTCCACTTTGTCCGAGTGACCCCTCTTTACCTATGGTCTATGATGGCATTATTAGAGAAAAGGGCCGTGCAGATAGAATTAAATACTTATGCCCTAAGTCTCATAAAACCAAGAATTCTGATGGTAAAACAGTTTATGTTTTATCTTGTGATAATCCTTGTTCCCCATCAAAATGTGGTAGAATTAAAAATTTAACTATACATCATAATTATAGATTTAATACATCGATGCCTCGTGATAGTGTCAAATGGCAAAAGTTATATAAACTTAGAACCATTTGTGAAAGATCAATTTGCCAAATCAAAGACTTTATTCAAATCAAAACGTCCAAGGTTAGAAATGTTGTATCTCTGAAGTCAGATGTTTTACTGGCTTGTATTTCTCAACTAATTGCTTTTATTCTCATATTTAAAGCTGGTAATTCAGATAAGCCATTAGCAATTAAATCCTTAACTGCGTAGATCTCAAAATTCAATTTTAGAAATTAAACAGGGTTATTTTTACCCTTACTTTTCATGTCTTTTCTTGTGTATAAATCAGGTAGTTACGATAATTTATCTAGAATTTCCATCTTCTTATTGTGGATAAGTCTTAATAATTTCAAATTCTTATTTTGCAACTATCTATCTATATTATGTGATATAATCTTAATTCCATTATAGTTTATGTGAAATTTTTTGTCAATTCAAAATCGTCTGAACTTTGTTAAAAACTAGACAGAGAAATATACTCTGTCTAGCTTAATTATCTATTCAATTTTTCTTTAAATAATTCAATAGTCAATTGTGGATTTGCCTTACCCTTGGTCCTTCCCATAACTTGCCCAATTAGAGACTGTAGTGCCTTTTCATTTCCATCTATATATTCATTGACTGCCCTTTGATTTTTCTCTATAATCTGTTCAATTATAGGTAATAGAACATGGGAATCATTTATCTGCTCTAAACCCTTCTCCTTCACAATCTCAACAGGAGACTTTGGTTCTTTCCACATATCCTCTATTATCTTTTTACTTGTACTACTATTAATAGTTCCAGAATCAATTAGGTTTACTAGTTCTGCCAAATATTCTGGTGAAAATGGTACATGAAATTCTTCAACACCTGTCAGCCTAAATATTTCAGATATCAATATATTGGCAAGTATCTTAGGATTCTTTGCAGTCTTAGCTCCCTCTTCAAAGTAATTTGCAACTTCTTTAGATGAGATTAATTGTTCTGCATCATAACTACTAAGACCATATTTTTCAATATAGAATTTCTTCCTTGCATCTGGTAATTCAGGTAGCTCCCTTCTTATCTTCTCTATCCTCTCATCATCTATTACAATAGGCATAAGATCTGGATCAGGAAGATATCTATAGTCATGAGCATCTTCTTTTTTACGCATTGAGTATGTCTTTCCAGTATTTTGGTCAAAACGTCTAGTCTCTTGTACCAATACTTCTCCAGCTTCAATAGCATTTATCTGTCTTTGTGACTCATATTCAATGGCTCTCATTATGGATTGGAAGGAGTTTAGGTTCTTCATCTCTGCCCTAGTCCCAAATTTCTCCTCTCCCTTTTCCCTTACAGATAGATTTACATCACAGCGGAAAGAACCTTCATTCATCTTACAGTCTGATACATCTATATACATCATAATGGCACGTAGTTTTTGCAGATATGCACGTACTTCCTCTGCTGAACGAAGATCTGGTTCAGAGACTATCTCTATTAGAGGCACACCACAGCGATTGTAGTCTACTAAGGTACCTCCCTCATCTCTATGAACTAATTTACCTGCATCTTCTTCTATATGAATTCGAGTTATACCAATTTTTTTGACCTTTCCGTCTGTTTCAATGTCTAGATATCCATTATGACAAATAGGTCTATCATCTTGGGATATCTGATATGCTGTAGGCAAATCTGGATAAAAATAGTGTTTCCTATCCTGTCTACCTGTTCGTGTTATCTCACAATTTGTAGCCACCCCTGCACGAATAGCATAGTTTACTACCTCTTCATTGAGTACAGGCAATGCCCCAGGCAAGCCCATACATACTGGACAGCAGTGGCTATTGGGTTCGCCACCAAATTCAGTAGTACAGTTACAAAATATCTTCGTATCAGTCTTTAACTCCACATGGACTTCTAATCCCATGACCAATTCATATTCTTTTTTACTCATTATGCTTCACCTCCTACTTTGGCTATAGCCTCACAGGCATAAGCCATCCTCAATAGAGTAGATTCTCCATACATTGAACCTACAAGATGCAATCCCATAGATTCATCATAGGGAATAGCCATAGCTGGCAGCCCTGCCATATTAGCAGATAATGCAAACTCCCTATCTAAAAATTCATCTCCATCTAATAGTTCTGGACAAAGTAATAGCTCATATTCTTTCAATATATTGTGAAGTTCCTTCTTTATCAAAGTCCTGACTCTCTGTGCATTTCTATAATATTTTTCATACTGTCTGTCACTTACTACAAAGTTTCCAAATAGTATATGTTTTTTTGTCTCTTGACCAAAGCCCTCTGAACGAGTATTTTTATAGAGTTCTTCCATATCTTCATATTCTTCTGCCCTATATCCATATCTTATTCCATCATATTTTGCTGCATTAGAAGCTATCTCAGCACTAGAGATTATCTTATAAGCTGGCAATACATAGTCTAATGTTGGTATAGATACTTTCTCTACTATTGCCCCTAGTTCTTCCAAGGTTCTAATTACTCTTTCTATCTCTTTAGGTTCTATCTTATCCCCAATATATTCCATAGGTAATCCTATCTTTAGTCCCCTTATATCTTTAGAAAGACCAGATATATAATCTATTCTCTCCCTGTTAACACAGGTAGAATCCCTTTTATCATATCCAATTATATAGTTCAAAACCATTGCCATATCCATTGTAGTTTTGGTCATAGGTCCTATTTGATCGAAAGTTGTCGTATTTCCAATAGCACCATATCTAGATACCAGTCCATAGCTTGGCTTCATAAAGAGTATCCTAGATTTTAAAGCTGAATATCTAGCATCACCGCTACTATCAGATCCAAGTGCAAATACAGCCCCATCTTCTGCAACTACATCTCCCAACTGTCCTACAGTACTTCCAAACTCACCTATATCTACTTTTCCAAGGATTATTGCATCCTCTTCTAGTAGCCTTTGTACTACTGTAGCATCAAAGGGTGGTATATAGTTATCTAGCATCTTGGAACCTGCTCTAGTAGGTATTCCCTTAGTTGAAATATCATCAGCTATAGCTATAGGAATACCTGCCAAGCTCCCAAGTTTTTCTCCATTCTCCCTCTTTTTATCTATTAACTTTCCTCTCTCTATTGCCTCATCTTCCACAATCTCCCTATAAGAATTGGAAATAGAATTTTCTCTTCTTATCTTATCTATATATTTTCCAACCAACTCTTCACTTGAAATATCCCTTTGTTCCATCATATCCAGTAGTTGGGAAATATCCTTATTCAACAAATTCAAAATTACCCCTCCCTACTCTTATTGTTCAATGACATTAGGTACCAAGATGTACCCATTTTCCTTAGTCTGTGCATTCATCAAAAGTTCTTCCACTGTAAATTCCTTTTCAACTTTATCTGTCCTAGTAGCATTTTCTATAGGATTTACATATACAGTGGGCTCTACATCTTCTACATCTATATCCATAATCTGGGAAGTGAAATCTATCCACTCTTTTAACTCTGATTCTAACTCTTCTCTCTCTTCATCTGATATATTCAATTGAGATAGTTCTGCAAGGGAATCTAAATCAAAATTCTTTATATCTTCTCTTTCTATCTCTTCTGTACTTAGACCTCCTACACTACCCTTGCCAGTACTCAATTCCAATATATCCAATTGTTCCTGACTTACAGTACTAGGTGCCTCACTCAACAGGCAAGTAGCATCCCTAGTCTTTGGAAATGCAATTACATCCCTAATACTATCCTCTTTAGCCATCATCATTACCAATCTATCTAATCCAAAAGCAAATCCACCATGAGGAGGAGTCCCATAGGAAAATGCCTCGATTATAAATCCAAATCTCTCTACAATATCCTCATCTGAAAGCCCAAGTATTTCAAACATCTTCTGCTGTATATCACTTCGATGTATACGGATACTTCCACTTCCAAGCTCTACTCCATTTAACACAAAGTCATAGGACATGGCATTTATATTCTCTAAATCCTCTCCCTTTAGGAATTTATCTACTTCCACTGGCATTGTAAACGGATGGTGCATTGCCACATATCTTTCCTCTTCCTCTGACCACTCAAATAGAGGGAAGTCTGTAACGATTAAAAACTTAAATTCATCTTTGCTCCTCAGACCTAATCTATCTCCAATATCTAGACGTAGATTTCCTAAGGTTCTATAAATTACAGGCAATTTGTCAGCACAGAAGATTATTAGGTCCCCTGGTTCCGCCTTTACCCTCTCTAGAATAGACTTTACATCTGATTCACTTAAGAACTTTGTAAGTAGAGTCCTTAAATCTCCATTTGGCTCAATCCCTATCCATGCCATACCTTGGGCCCCATAGGAGACTGCTTTATCTGTCAAATCATCAATCTCATTTCTAGAAAAGGAATTTCCACCCTTTATATTGATAGCCCTTACAGCTCCACCATCTTCTACAGCACCTCTAAATACCTTAAATCCACATTCCTTTGCAATATCACTTAAATCTACTATCTCCATTCCAAATCTTATATCAGGCTTATCTGAGCCATATAAATCCATGGCTTCCTGATAGGTCATACGTGGAAATGGTTCTGAATAATCTATCCCCATTACCTGTGAAAATACAGATTTAAATAATCCTTCAAGATGTACCAAAACTTCCTCTTGGCTTACAAAGGACAACTCCATATCTACTTGAGTAAATTCTGGCTGCCTGTCAGCACGTAAATCCTCGTCTCTAAAACATCTAGCAATTTGATAATATCTGTCAAATCCTGATACCATCAACAACTGTTTGAATATCTGTGGTGACTGAGGCAAAGCATAAAATTTACCTGGATGAACTCTACTAGGTACTAGATAGTCCCTTGCCCCTTCTGGTGTACTCTTAGTCAATATTGGAGTCTCTACCTCCATAAAATCTGCATCTTCTAGATATCTTCTAATTGACTTTACCACTTGGTGTCGTAGTTTCAAATTTTTGTAAAGTTTTGGTCTTCTTAGGTCTAGATATCTATGCTTTAATCTCAACTCTTCTCGTACATTTATATTGTCCTCTATGGGAAATGGCAAAGCCTTAGATCTTGATAGTACCTCTAGTTCTTCTGCCCTTAGCTCAACTGTACCTGTAGGGATATTAGGATTATATGTGTCTTCGTCTCGCTTCTCTATCCTTCCCCTTGCTAAGACTACATACTCACTTCTCAATCCCTCTGCTACATCAAATATCTCTTCACTTAATTCTGCCTCATTAAAAACCACTTGCAAAATCCCAGTATTATCTCTCAAATCTAAAAATATAACGCCACCCATATCACGAGTTCGTTGAACCCATCCTACTACTGTGCCTTTTTTGCCTATATCATCTTCTCTAATCTTTCCACAGTGATGGCTTCTTGCAAAACTATCCATCTATATTCCTCCTATCTTTTTCTACTAAAAAAGCCTTCCATCCCAGTAAAGGGACGAAAGACTCTTCTTCGCGGTACCACCCAAATTGATTGCCAGAATATGGCAACCCACTTTTATTAGATACAAAATTTAATATCCACTGCTGTAAAGTAGCAGCTACTTCTAAGTCTACTGACATAATATGCTTTCGATTAGAAATTCCCAGATGTTTTTCAATTGAAAATCCGTATCAACCTTCCACCACCGTTGACTCGCTTTGACTACCATTTCAATCTACTCTTCTGATCACAATTTTTATCCATATCAAAATATCTATATTAAAATAAATATATATGATTTAAAATACTTTGTCAAGGATTTATTATATAGTTTAAGCCAAATAGTCTTCAAATATTTTTCTAACTTCTTCCATATCCTTTGTAATTCCTAAAGTAATTAAAAGTTTTATCCTAGCTTTTTGTCCTGATTGTATGCCACCAAATATGACTCCTATATCCCTAAGATGACTTCCTCCACCTTCATAGCCATATGTAGCAGTAACTGGTCCTGTAGGACATCTAGATACTAATACCAATGGAATACCCTTAGATATAGCTCTTTTTACTCCTTGCACCATAGCTGGAGGAAGATTTCCACACCCTAATCCCTCTATGACTATTCCCCTGTATCCACTCTCTATATAGAAGTCTATGATATCTGACTCCATTCCAGCAGCCGCTTTAATCAAGGCAACCTTATTTTCAATCTTATCTCCATTTAAAAATTGGCGTTCTATACTATTTCTATGAAAGAATACCCTATTTCCATTTACTATACCTAATGGTCCATATTCTAGAGATTTAAAGGTATCTACTGATGAAGTATTGGTCTTGGTCACATCTCTTGCATCGTGTATCTCATTGTTCATGACTACTAATACTCCCCTATTCTTAGCTTCTGGACATATGGCAGTATATATGGCACTAGAAATATTTGCTGCACCATCATATCCAAGTTCTGAATTATTTCTCATAGAACCAACTACTATTATGGGTTTTTCACTATTAATAGTCAAATCCAAAAAATACGCAGTCTCTTCCAATGTATCTGTACCATGGGTGATTACAATTCCTGTTACATCTTCTCTCTCTATATTTTCCCTTACTACCTTAGATAAATCCCACATTATATTAGGATTCATATGAGGACTGGGAAAGTTCCCAAAATCTATGGTCTCTATGTCTGTAAATCTCTCTACATCCTTCACCATATTCATGATTTCATTTGAACCTACTCCTGGTATGGCAGCATCCAAGTCTGGATCCACCTTCATTGCTATTGTCCCACCTGTAAATATCATTATTACCTTCTTCTTCACATATATCCCTCCACTATATCTATATAATCCTCTTCTAGAAAATCAAATTTATCCTCAAACTCTCTCTGTGCCTCATCTAATCTATTATATAATGTGAGAATTCCATTGTAAATGATATTAGTATTATTCCATATGCCAATCACCATTTGAGAATTTTCTGAATATCATTAGTGACAAAAAAGCAGGTCTCCCTGCCTTCTTATATAAATAACTAATCTTTTAAAACAGCAAATGCTCTTGCAAATCCACCATCTGACTTATCTATAAGTACTGGAGCAGCAGAAAAGAAGAATCTCTGTCTATCTATCTTGTCTAAATTAGCTAAATTCTCGATAAATGGTATGCCCTTCCCCATGAGTATATTGTGTATAGGCGAAGTAGTACTATCTACCTCATCAGGAGATAGAAAGTCTATACCTACAGATTTTATCTCCAATTCACTGAGAGCCTTGGCAAGTTCCTCTGAAAGATATGGAGAATCATCTATATATCTATCCTGTCCCCAATACTTGGAATACCCAGTTCTCAGTATTACAATATCACCTGGAAGTATATCTACATCTTCTAAGATATTCGCTGGTATTTCCCTAGACTCCTCTACTGAAACATCTATCATAATAGCATCTCCTACAAAGGTATCTAATTCCAACTCATCTAGAAATTTACCACCTTCTACACAATGAGCAGGAGCATCGCAATGAGTTCCTGTATGGACTACAGAATGAAAATCCGTTACTCTAAAACCACCATCTGAAATCTGTGCAATTTGCTCAATCCCAATAGGAGGAGTACCTGGAAATTGTGGCATATCATTCCTAAAAGGTTGAGATAAATCAATAATCTTCATCATAAGACCCCCTCGTATAATATGTTTAGAACCATTTTTATAAGTGGTCTAAGCATATTATTATTTTTATATTAAATCTTTAAATACAATTTCAAATTGAGATATCCTAATGCTAGAATAGAGTTAAGGATAATTAGCAAAGGATAATTCCTTTCCCCCTAGCAAAACCATTTGGTTATTGCCTAGAAAGCGTGCTTCCTGACTTAGCTGTCATATTCTGCTTACTTCAGTTGCTGCATCTCTTTGATTAGACCAACAGCAAGGTAGTTTTCAAAGATGAATGCTAATAATGCGAGGTTTCGGTAAGCGGCTAAGATTAGGATATCTCTTTTTCTAATTGTTCTCCATTTTAGACGAAAGGTGGTGATCTCATGAAGAACAATATTCTATCAACTTTATTTGTAGGTATTGATGTAAGCTCTAAGACTAATGTCTTATGTGCTCTAGATTTTCAAGGCAATAAACTTCTCAACCTAAAGGCTCTGAATAATCAACCTGGTGCTGAATCTATATCAGAAAGCATCATTGATTGCTTGGATTCTAATAGCCTAAAATATGTTGTTATTGCCTTGGAATCTACCTCTTTTTATAGTACTCATATTGCAAACTTTTTAGCTTCTAATGAATATCTATTAGCTTACAAGCCACTTGTCTATTGTCTTAATCCTAAAACCATTGCTAATTACAGAAAGACATTTGTAGATATGGATAAAACTGACCCTTTGGATGCCTATATTATTGCTGATTTTGCTAGGTGTGGTAGAATCAAATCTAAACCTTGGCGTGGTGCCCAATTCCTTGCTTTACAACGGTTAACAAGACATAGACTCCATTTAGTTGAAGGGATTACTCGTGAAAAATCTTATATGGTATCCAATATCTATCTTAAATTTAGTGAATTAGCTGTATTAGATAAGGAGGATCGACCCTTTTCTAATACCTATGGGGCTACTTCTTCTGCTATCTTAACAGAATACTTTTCTCTAGATGATATTACCTATTCATCTGTTGAGGATCTCGTTGAATTCATTAAAGAAAAAGGTAAAAATCATTTTAGTGATCCTAAAAAAACAGTTCAAATACTTCAAAAAGCTGCTAGAGATTCTTATCGCCTTGATAAAGTTCTATATGAACCTTTAAATGTTGCAATTGCTTCATCTTTCAATGTAGTTAAAGCTTTAGAAAACGAAGTCAAGGCCATTGACAAAGCTATTGAGAAGAATATCAAAGGAGTTAATCCTACTGAATATCAATCTCTAATTTCTATTCCTGGCATTGGTCCCATACTTGCTAGTGGCATTCTTGCCGAGATAGGAACTATTACTTCCTTTGATTCACATAATGCCTTAGCTAAATATGCAGGCCTGACCTGGAGAGTCAATCAATCAGGTAATTACTCTTCAGACGATACCAGGATGACTAAGACTGGCAATAAGTACCTTAGATACTATTTAATTGAAGCTGCTAATAGTGTTAAAAATCATGCTCCTGAATACAAGGAGTACTATTACAAGAAGTATGGTGAAGTAACTACTCACCAACATAAAAGAGCCCTCGCACTTACATCTCGTAAACTTGTTCGTTTGGTTTTTGGATTGCTGACTAAAAACCAAATCTACTCCAGCGATAAGGTTGGAGAGATAAATTAGAATATTTCTAATTTCTAAACCTATTTTTTTCTTGCAAAATCATAGGTTTTATTAAGGTTACCCTTTTTTATATGTTTCTTTTATTTTTTTTAAAATTTATCTCTTGACATATTACCAGATCGCTTAAAATATTATCACGCTTTAGTACTTTATCCAATTATATTCTATATGGTAAGGCTTGTCAATTCAATTGTGGTACCTGGTACCAATATCAAATTAGAAGTATTAATATCCATGGAAGAAATCTTAGATAAAAAATAATTTAAATAATTTCATAAAAAGTGTAACAAATTACCTCCTTTAATTGTCTATATAATAAAGGGGGGAAACCAATACCAATATATGAAAATTTAACTAGAGCTTTTATAAGTTCATAAGTTGGTACCTGATACCAATATTTTGTTTAAAAAAAGGGGTGTAATTTAAAATGTTGAAATCAAAAAAAGGTAAAAGAATAACTTCACTAGTTCTAACACTAGTGATGGTATTATGCATCAGTGTGACAGTTGTATCAGCAGAAAATCTTACTGATACTACAGCAAGAGGCTATAAATTAATTGATGGAGATGTTTATGATTTAAAGGGTAATTTGTTGATTAAGATGTACAATGGATTTACTGCTGATGGATATAGACTTGCTCCTAACTTTACCGTCTATGATGGTGGAGACATTCCTGATTCAGTTGATCAAAATTCATCTGTAACTCTATCAGCATCTGATATTTATGATGGAACTAAATATTTATATAAGAATATTGATGGCAATCAAGGTGTACAACTAGGTGGCAACTTCACAGTAACTGATAGTAAACCTAATGTCAGTTTAACTTATTATTCAGGAGAGCCATCTGGAGTGAATTTTGCAGTGCATAATGCTACCCAAGATACTGTTGTTAAGTGGGTATCTAATGTTAAGGTTAACGAAACTAAAACTATTTCTACTTATAATAGTTCAAGACCAGACGATTTGTATTTAGTTAAAGCTAGTGCTGTAAATGTTTCAGGAAATGCAACCCTAGAAGTTGGAAAAGAAGAGAAATAACTAAAGATATAATTTGTTATTTACAACAACCTCTATTTTATGTTTGACTTAAATAATTGAAGGATATTCTACTTTTATTCTAAATGGATTGAATAACTTTCGATTGTAGTATCAGGTACTAACTTATGAACTTATTTATATTATAGTTAAAAACATCATAAAAATAAGGGTTTTGCAAAGGTTTGACATTTTATGGGTACGAGTATTATTATAAAGGGGGTATTGAGAATTTAAATTGATAAGGAGATGGTCTGTTGTTAACCTTTTTATCAGCAATAGATAGTGAAGAAACAAGAAACAAATTAGAACAAATCTATACTAATTATAAAAAAGATGCATATTGGACAGCTTATAAAATTTTAAAAGATCACCATAGAGCAGAAGATGTAGTTCAAGATGCCATAATAAGAATATCTCCATTAATTGATAAAATAGAGGAAGTTAAGTGTAACAAAACAAGGGCTTTATTTGTTATTATAGTAAGAAATCTTTCTATTAATATCTACAATAAGAGAAAAAATATGGAGTCTGCCCATTATGAAGAACTAGATATAGAATCTGAGAATTTAAGCTTAGATGAGGAAATGATTAGGTTGGAACAAGCAGAACGTATAACTAAAGAATTAGAAAAGATAATTCCATCATATGCAGATATATTGACGCTAAAGTACTATTATGAGTATTCTAACTTAGAGATATCAAAATTACTAAATATAACAGAAGGAAATGTAAGAGTCAGACTTCATAGGGCAAAACAATCTATTAAAAAAATATTATTGGAGAGTGTTGATTATGAGCAAATTTAGAAATGATGAAAAAGAATATCAAGAGTTTTTAGATAAAGTTCTATTTAATAGTGTGGGATATTTTAATGTTCAAAATATTAATCAGGAACTCAATCTAAATATGGAAGAAATAGAAAATATACAAGTACCTAAGTCTTTAGATAAGTGGTTTTTAAAATTTAACAAAAAATTATGTAAAGAACAAAAGAAGAGTAAATATAAAAATCTTATTTCTAAAGTAGCAATAGTATTTCTTATATTATTTGTATCAATTACAACGTTGACAGTTACTGTTGAAGCATTTAGAGTTAAAGTTTTCAACATGATAATAGAAAATACACAAAGATATTTAGGTATTGAAGTCCAAGAGAACGAATCCAAAGTCAACGAGAATATGGAAAGCTTAAAGGCAGATTATATATTAGAGTATATACCAGAGGGATTTAAGATAAATTCTATAAAAAAATTAGATAAAACCAAGGTTCTAACTTATACAAATGAGGTTAATGAAGAAATCATATTCAATCAATCCCCTAATGGAACTAAATTTCAAATGGATTCTGAAAATGCTATAAGAAAAAATGTATATATAAATGAAGAAAAAGGAATTGCATTAATTAAAGATGATTTAAATATATTGTTTTGGCATGATGAAGAATATAGCTTTTATCTACTATCTACCGTTAAATTAGAAGAGTTGATATCTATGGCAGAAAGCTTAGATAAAAAATAATTTAAATAATTTCATAAAAAGTGTAACAAATTACCTCCTTTAATTGTCTATATAATAAAAGAGGTATTTTTATATGAAAAACAAGTTGAAAATGTTGGGGGTATTTTTAATGTTATTATTAATAATCCCTCAATATGGAGAAGGGGTAAGTTTAGATAATGGTGGAAAGATTAAGCCAATGTTCAAAAATATCAATGTGTTTCAGGCTACATTTGATATTTCTTCAAATGGAAAATCATCAAGTACAGTTTATTTAAACGCAAGGGATGTAGACAAGGTTGAAATTAAAGCAGACCTACAACAATATAAAGGAGGAAGCTGGACAACCATTAAAAGCTGGTCAAGTTCTAAAGAGGGAACTAATCATGATTTTACAAAAGATTGGTATGTGACTAAAGGATATTCCTATAGATTAGTCTCATATGGATATGTCTACAAAGGCAATAAAATAGTAGAAGGTACAAGCAGTACTAGCGAGGTAATAAAATATTGATTTAAAATAGCAAAGGGGGTGATTCTAATGGTGAATTTAATGACCTAATTGAACAATTTATGAATTGTAGATTTATTTAGGAAGAAATAATAAATAAAACTTGATTGTTACATTCCTATTTAAAATACAATTCTAAAGGCATTAGACGGATGATTGTATTACTTAGAAAACAAAATTGAGGAGGGTGTTTCATGATTAAATTAAGAAATAAGAGTAGAATAGGTGGAAATATAATAATCGCATTATTGATGTTTTCCATTCTTGTGTCGTTTAATTCATATGCAGATAGTATTACACCAATGGAGAATTCTGTAAAAATGCCATATGCAATTGTTGTTACTGGGGAGGAAAATATTGCTGCATATAAAGAAGCGGGCATTATAAGAAGCTATGATTCTAAAGATATTTCTAATAAAAAAGAAATATCTAATCTTACTGATATAGGACCACTGGGAACTTCCATTCCAACTACCAATTGGAATTTAGCAAATGGTAACTCTCGTAGATTAAAGTATAGTATGAGTTCATATGTATATTCAGACTATAGATATGCACCTGATCCTATATATCTAGATATATGGCATGAAATAGTTCCAGATCAAGCTCAAGATCTTAAAATACAATGCTATAAAGCATCTGACAATTCTCCATGGGGTGATGGTTTTGATTTAGACATAGATGATGTAATTGCTGTTGGTATATCTACTCCTTTAGGACATTATTATTTTAAGTATTCTAGTACTTACGGTAATAGAATAAGTGGATCTGGTGTAGTATATTAATATTGAGAAACACATATCATATCTAAAAGACAGACTTTTATGTCTGTCTTTCTCTATAAAAATATATTTGTACATAAAACAAATAAGTTGATTTAACTAACATTTTAGTAACAAATTATTATGAAATTAGGTGATTAAAAATTATGAGAAAATTAAAACTTAAAAACCATTATATTTTAATATTTACTATTGTATGTGTTGTTATTTTAGGGTTGAAATTATTTTTATCTGATAAAAATAAAAATTATCAAATGGAAGACTACGAAAAGTATGCACTGGCTGGTTCTGTAAACATTTTATTATCTGATACCAAAGAATATATAAAAGTATTATCTTGTTATCCAGAAGATAAATCAATCAAGCTTGTTATTGAAAGTAATATATCTGTTGACATTAATACTATGGATATTAATTCACTATTCCATATTGTTGATGATAATAAAAATAAAGGTAAGCTAATAGTAGAAGATGTTTTTTATAATGAATCCCATAATTCCTCAGAGTATAAATGGTTAATCTCGGCAAGCTTATTAATGAAAGATGAGCCACATCGATTAAGTTTGGAATATGATGAATACAGCATGCCAATTATACTTATTAATAATGAATCAAATAACATTCATAGAAATACTTTCAATATTACTCAGATAAGTGATATAAAGATTGCAGCTTTTACAAAATATTATAATAACTTGCTTAAGATAACTATTGTACCTGCTATGCTTGATAACAAAATTATTTCTAACAATCTTATAGTTAAAGATATTGCTTTAATTGATAAAGAAGGTAATTCCTTAAAACCAATTATTGAAGATAATAATACATTTTATTTTAAAGCAAAAATTTCGGACATCCAACATTTAGATATATACTCTATTGATATTTATAATAAAGAGATTGGAGATAAAAAATTTGATGAACCTAATTCATTTTTCGGGTCATGGAGTATTTTATTGAGATAATATCATATAATTATTATACTTTTTTGCTTTCTAGATTGTTATTATTATAGAAAGCAATTTTAAATTAGACAACAAGGAGTTGGTAATATATGATTTATTGATTGTCAAGAAATTTAGATGAATAGGAGTGTGTTGTTAGTGGATAATTTGTTTCTAGACAAATTAATAGAACGTATCTCAAATGAAGATAGAAATGCTCTTGGAGAGTTATATGATATTACTAGTAATAATATATTTGGCTATGCACTTTCTATCGTATGCAATAAATCTGTTGCTGAGGATATAATGCATGATGTGTATATTCAAGTTTTTCACAATGCCAAATCATACAAAGCTCAAGGGAAGGCGATGGCTTGGATGTTGCGTATTACTAGAAATATATCTTATAATATGCTTAAAAGACAAAAGTTTGAATCGGTAATTCCGTATGATGAGATTGATAATACATTACTACAAAATAATACTAACAATAATGAATTAAATGAATTAATTGATCAAATAGTATTAAATGAGCTTCTGATAAAATTACCTACTAAAGAACGTCAAATAATCATATTATACTTATTTGTGGGTATGTCTCAAAAGGAAATTTCAAAAATTACCAGGACCCCCTTACCAACTGTAAAATGGAGGTATAAGAATGCATTAAAAAAACTTTCAGCTGTTATAAGTTCGAATAAAAAAGAGGAGGTAAACTATGAAAAATTTTGAAGATGATATTAAAAAAAGCCTTAATAGAAGTATTAGTAAGTTGAGTCCAAATATTCGTTCCAGTATATTAAATGAATGTAGTAATATAAATGCAACAAAAAAAAGAAAAAGAAAATATGTTTCCAAAATTGCTTATGGGATAGCTATATCCTATATGACCTTTTTTCTTCTTATAAATACAATACCAGCATCTGCACAAATGTTATATAAAATCCCTTTGATAGATAAAATTGTTTGGAATTCTGTAATAGACAAAGGTATATTTGAGGCTTTTGATAGTGGTTATACCCAGCCAATTAATGAATTGATAGCTGATCAGAATATAAAGTTTACAGTGCATGATGTGATAGTTGGAAATAAGATTCATTTTCTTATGAGTGTTGAATTTTTTTCAGAAATATATGAACAAAGTGAAATTGAATCAATTAATATCACTGCTACAGACCAAGATGGAAAAAACTTGAGCTTCACAAGTAGCTCACCTTATTATGATAAGCTTAGTGGTACTCATATTTTTAATTGTAGTATAGTGACTTTTAATGGAGATGCATTTAAGGATATAAATAGTATTAATCTACGGATTTCCAATATAAATTTTGATGATGGCACTAAATTAGAGGGTGATTGGGAAATACAAGTACCAATACAAATTGACGATTCTACTAAAGATGCGTTATGGGAAAAAGAAATAAATAAAGATGTTTTCAAAGAGGATGGCTCAACATTTCTAATAGAGAAAGTTGTTTCTACACCATCTGATGTCGCTATCCATATAAAAATGGATTTAAAAGATTCACGAAACGCTCCAAGGAAGGTATTTATTGTAGATAGCGGAGGAAGTAAAATCCCAATGATAAATGTACTATCTCAAAAAAATGGTGATATTACAGAATACAAATATTATTTTGATGCATCTTATCCAAATGAACCCATTAAATTTGGTTATAGTGATGGAGAATTAATTAAAGAAATTAATTTAAAATAAACATAACAATTATTGATATACTTTTGAGGGTCCAAGATATACACTGGTGGGACACAGGGACAGGAGTTGTGTCCCAACTAGTACCAACTTATGAACTTATTTATATACTCCTCTATAATTCTTAGGTAATAATTCTGCTATTTTTTTCATCATATATTCCATGACAAAATCTTCATAATCCTTTTTATTCTGCCCTATTGTTTTCTTGGGAAGTTCAAATTGTTTTCCAATATTAATGTGAACATCTGCATAATTAAAGGTTTCTGTACTCATATCCCCTTCATTGTTTACAGGTAACAATTTTTTTAGATATGTATGTGACAAGCTTATCAGGTAAAATATTTATGAATTTTACTGATGTAGTAGATATCATTTGCCTGCCCCCTATCACATTTTAATTTATATGAATATTATTGCATTTTAATTATACCAATATTTCAATAAATTCTCCACTTAAATTTCAAAAATGTTGTGATATATAGTCTATATTAAATTCTCAAGATACATTTTTATAAAAGTATCTTTTGACATCTGAATCGTGTTATACTAATATTATCAATAAAATGGGAATTGAGGTGTCCATTATGCTATTAAAGAAATATAGGATTATTGTGATCATAGGCTTTATTTCCATCTTACTGGCAGTTTATTTTAGGCCAAGAACTTTGTGGGATACACTAGGACTAGAAGATGTGGAACCCAATGGAACTACCTATTGTGGTTTTTATGATATTATTCAAGTAAATAATGAATATTGGTCTGGTACAGTATCTGAATTATTAGGAAAATCTAATGAATTATTTGGTCCCTTGCTTCATGAAGTTTCAATATCCGGACCAGTCTTTTATAAGAACAGCGTGATAAATCCAGATTTGGTTAACTTATATCTTTCATTGCCTAAACAGAATGGAACCTATCAGTCAAGGACTGTTGAATTGATTCTATCCTATGGAGATACTTCTGATACCTATTCTGCCTTCATAAACATAGATAAGAAGGGATATTTTGTAACTTCTGGTAAATCTGTTATTGCCTTATTCATTCAGAAGGCTAGAAATATCATGACTAATTCTTCTTCCTTACCTTTAGAAATCATTGATTGATTTATGAGACAACAAATAGTGTGGAACACAGGGACAGAAGTTGTCTCCCACTCAATATTTAATATATCAACACTACCAACTTATGAACTTATTGTATTTTTAATTTATTACCTCAATTCCAATATTGTATTATACCAATAAAAACATATATTTAAATTTATAAGGGGGTATAGATCAATGTTTTCTAAAAAAGACTTACTCATTATTATTTTTATAAACACTTTACTAGTATCCAGTTGTTCAATTCAAGATCAAAATCATGATATATCTAATATACAAAAACATACAGAATCTGAAATTAAGTCCTACAATGTCAACTTAGAAGATATAAGTAAGATTCAAGGTTCTTTAAATGTATTTTTAACATCCACTATTAATCAAGAAAATCATATAGATATACTTAATGGTAAGTATATCTATGATGATAGTAACCAATTAATTTATGTGTTTTTATATGATTTATACAAATTTAATAGTGAATTAAAGGTGAGCGGCAACATTGGGTTTGCAACCACTTCTAGAATTACATGTATTAATTTAATCAATGAAAATCCAGATTTTGCTTTTACTGAAGATAACCTAATTGAATTCTTAGAAAACGATAAACAATCTAATAAATCAAATCTAAATTCTATAAGATTTAAAACCATGTTATATAATTCAGCAGAAAAAAAGGTTTATGATTATATTATTACTTTTAAAGCAGAAAATGAAATAGATCATGATATAAAAATTGATTTACTTAATCCGTAGAAAACTTAATAAATTTTTACTGTTTGTAAATTAAAATATAAAACTATTAATTTCGAAATAATTTTGACTATTTGCGGGACACAGGGACAGGAGTTGTGTCCCAATTGTTATTTAATATAAATGTAAACATCAAATAGCCCCACCTTTTCAAGAAAGAGGCTATATATTATACTATTCTTTATTAGGAATCTTACAATTATTAGGGATTGATTCTGACCAAGGAAGTAGTTGATTTAATTCTTCATTTTGATAAATGTTTTTGTGGGGTATTCGCTTCAATTGGAATTTTGCTATAATTTTTAACGGCAACATTAAAAGGAGTTACCAGCATTCCCTTAATTTTTTGAAAATTCTGCCGATATATGTTTATAAGAGTTGTTTCAAGTAGCCTTGTAGAAAGACTTATATATTGTCATTGGCAACTCACAGAAAATATATGAAAATTGAAAGGAGTGATGTATTGAATGTTGATGGAACATAGAAGTGGGAAAAAGGGTAAAACAGTAAACATTCCAACCTAATGACTGGAATTATTATGACCAAGAAGTTTTGTCCAATTATAAAACACATATTAATTTGAAAGGGGTATAAATTAATGAAATTCAAGAAAATTGTAAGCTCATTGATAGTATCTACAATGTTATTTAGCCCAATCATTTCTGTTTCTGCCAATGAAATAACTATGCACGATTTTCAAGATGAAGCAATACAGGAAATAGTAAATATGGCTGATTTTCCAACAATAAAAGATGAATTCAATCTCGGTGGACGTAAAACTACAAAGTTTGCCGATACCCTAACTCCCATACAAGGGGAGATGCTTGACCCAATGGTTGTTGGTGAACTCCAAATTACAGAAACAGATGTTGTTGAAAACATTTCTTCAGAAGATACGATTGAAGATAATATAGGGATAGCTCCTATGCTCAGTAACAGATATTACTGGAACTACGAAACTGCTTATTTTGAGCCATCCGAAATGCAAGCAACTACTGACATTGATATTGTTTGGAATCGATATCAGCCAGGTAATGAAGGCAATTGGGATTGGATCTATGTCAATACTTTGGACAAAAATTTAAGTTTTCTGGTTATTTCCCGCCACCCTTGACAAACCATTCATAAATGCTTTGAAATTTTCACCCGAAGGCGACAAACTCAAAGCAAGCTATAACATTTCGCCTTCGTGGAGGGCATTGTAGCATTTATTCATTAGTTTATCAAGGGCAAGCCCTGCGGGTGGCTAGTGTTCCCCTCAGGCTCAAAATCTAAAGCAAGCTATGATACCCTACATAAGTTTTCATATGCATCTGGGGTCATGTAATTAATTGATGAATGAATCCTTTTTCTATTATAAAATCCTTCTATATATTGAAATAATACTATACTTGCATGTTTGTAATCTATAAATGTGTTTAAATATACGCATTCTTTTTTAAGTATTGCATGAAAACTTTCTATACAAGCATTGTCATAGGGACAACCTTTAGCACTATATGATAATCTAAATTCCTTTGTTTCTATTGCTTTACGATATTCTTTTGATGTATATTGTGAACCTCTATCTGAATGTATAATTAGACCCTTACTAGGTTTTTGGGTAGTGATTGCATTATCTAATGCCCTTAGTACTAAGGAGGTATCCATGGTCTTTGAAAAACTATATCCCACTATTTTTTGAGTATGCAAATCTAAGATAGATGCTAAATAAGTCCATCCATCTTTTTGAGTATGGATATATGTAATATCAGCTACCCATTTTTCGTTTATTTTTGTGGTGTTAAAGTCCCTATTTAAGAGGTTTTCACCCTCTTCGTAAACCCTTTTAGTGGAATTTGGCTTATATTTTTTAACTACAATGGATCTGATACCTAGTTTTTTCATATGCCTTTGAACCCTTTTGATGCTGATATTTTTATAACCTTTCTCCTTCAATTTTTTACGGATTTTGGGGGCACCATAGACCTTATTATTTTCATTATATATTTCCAAAATATCTTCTTGTAGCTTTTTATTTACCTTTTCCCACTTGTTTTCAGGTTTCTCTTTTTGCTTGTCATAATAGGTACTTCTTGGGTAATCTAGTACCTTACACATAGTATCTATGCTATGTGTATCAGAATTATCTTTTATTATTTCATATATATTATCAGGATTTACTTGGTGGCGAATATAGCCATAGCTTTTTTTAATATTTCATTTTCCTCCTTGAGCCTTGCATTTTCCTTTTTAATCTTTAGAATTTCTTCCAGATTTGTAGTGTTTCCTTCTACTTCAATTGGGGCTTTCTTATTTACCCAGCCTCGTATTGTGCTTTGGCTTAGGCTATATTCGTCTGCTACTTCTTTAACTGGCTTTCCTGATAATACTAATTCTGCAATCATTGTTTTAAATTCATCTGTATAAGTTTTCCTCTTAGACATTTATGGACACTTCCTTCCTTAAAGTTTAGTATATAGAAAACCTTATTTTGTGTCCATAGTTATATACTAACATCAGACGATGATTATCAACCTATGGGTTATCCGTCTTTAAAAACTTCTACGTACAGTTCAAGTAAACTTCAATCCGTTTTTGATAGATTAGTTAATCAAGGACATGTTAATGATTATCTCTGCGGAGCGGTTTATGGCTCACATTCATACTATACTGTCATGACTGGAAGTTGGGATACAATAACAGCTTTAGCAAGTAGTAAAGTTAGAGTTAGAATTGCTGATATGACAACAAACAGTTGGGTATTTGATAGTGGTTATGGCTCTAACGGTGAGTATGAATCACCTGCTGCTGGCGGTAATGTTTCTTACTTTTCTACTGCCAATACAACAAGTTTCGGTGCAAGCAAAACCGTTTATCATGTTAAATTTGACACAGATGTGGGAGCAAGAGTATATACTGTTGTTCTTTCTCCATATGAAGGACAGTATCCTACTGATATCAGCCAAATTGATAATTTAGACCCTACCTACCATTACGCTTTTTATAGCGGTGAAGCTGTACCCGGAAAATTAAGTGCATCTAACATTGCGGCTCATTCTGCAACTGTACAGTATAATGAAAACTTAAAGTACGTTTCTAGATTTGATTCAGCTACAACTGCTACAACCATATCTGCTGGAACGCCCACATCTCAAAATAATTTGTATGCATTGAGAAATATAACGGTTAAAGAGTATGTTTCTAGCAGAAATAATCTTTACGTAACGAATCTAAATTATAAATTCAAATGGCCTGATGGAATTTCCTTCTATCTTCTTAAAGGTTCACCCGATACATTTGACTACACATTTACGGCAAGTTATAGTCCTATAGGGACATGGCAATTT
Organism: Varibaculum timonense; assembly: GCA_902386935.1. Classification (GTDB taxonomy): domain Bacteria; phylum Bacillota; class Clostridia; order Tissierellales; family Tissierellaceae; genus CABMKH01. The sequence goes on along the minus strand of CABMKH010000005.1, from coordinate 906,873 downwards.
ATGTATAGTGGAATGTGGAAAGACTCCACTAATATAAGAAACTATTTTTTTGGTAATACACATATGACAATGGAATACTTAGCACCATACGGTTACGTGGCTAAGTATTAATTAGGTTATCAATCTACAATCGAGTAGGGAAAAATAAATTTTTCCCTCTCACACCACCGTACAAACCGTTCGGTATACGGCGGTTCAATTAAATCTAACATTACGCCTGTGTTCATAGTAATCCAAAGGACTAACTAATCCTCTTCGGGTTAATATATCCTTAATATGAGGTTAATCTTGCTAAGTCTTTGTTAATTCCTAACTTTTGTAATCCCCATTGTCTTTTTGACGGTACTTTCCACATCTTCCAAATTATCATCCTTAGCCTTGTTCTTAATCTTGAACCTATTTCTGTTAGAACGCCTTTCATCGAACCTATCAGAAAATAGTTTATCCAACCTCTTATGACTTGATTTAGCCTCCTTAGTCGCTCTGTAAAACTAATAGACCATTTTCTTTGTGTCAAAACTTTGAGTTTTTCTTTAAACCTTTTGATTGAGTCTTGGTGGGGTCGTGCTTTCCATTGGTTAGCTCTTCCGTCTTTCCAAAATCCAAATCCTAAATATTTTAGATTAGTTGGTCTAGTAATTTTACTTTTTGATGCGTTTACCTTTAGTCCTAGCTTTCTTTCAATCCAACTGGTTACTGATTGCATAACTCTTTTAGCTGCTGCTTTACTTTTTACTGTTATGATACAATCATCACAGTAGCGTACAAAGTTTAGTCCACGACTCTCCAGTTCTTTGTCAAGTTCATTTAGCATTACGTTACTTAAAAGAGGGGATAAATTTCCTCCTTGAGGTGTACCTCTTTCTGATGGTAAGAATTGACCTTTATCCATTATTCCTGCTTGGAGGAATTTTCGTATTAATGATTCTGTATCTGGGTCGTCTATGATATTGTGTACCAAACTCATCAGTTTATCTTGTGGTACTGTATCAAAAAACTTCTCCAAATCTATATCTACTATCCAAAGATAGCCATCATTAAAATATTCCAACACTTTTATTATCGCCATTTCACAGTTTCTATTTGGTCTAAATCCATAGCTGAATTCTGAGAACTCTTTATCTACAATAGGACTTAAAACCTGTACTATTGCCTGCTGTATTATCCTATCCATGACTGTAGGTATTCCCAGTTTTCTAGTACCTCCATTAGGTTTTGGAATTTCTACTCTTAAAACAGGTTGTGGTTTGTAACGTCTTTCTTTTATCTCGACTTTTATTTCCTGCCAGTTTTCTCTAATGTATCTATCAATTTCATCAACGGTTATCCCGTCAACTCCACTTGCCCCTTTGTTTGAACATACTCTTTTAAAGGCTTGGTACATATTTTGTCTGTCAAGAATTTTATCAAGTAAATTTGTCATAATGTGCATTCTACTCCTTTTTGCTTGCTTAGAAAATATCTTAATTTTGTGACCTTGGGTTCATTTTACGTTTTCACCTGTATCAATCAGATTATCCAAGCTACAGCCATTTTGTATTGTGCTATTTAATTGTTCAGTCCTTCACTAAAAAAAACTTTAGTTACTATGACCTCTGCTGACTTCTCATGATTCGTTGTTACTACTATATCGCTCATGAGATCTCACGGGTTAAGCCATATCTCTTTCCTCGTTTACTTGCAGAATTTACGCCTTAGGGTTACGATTACCTTTTGGACTTTGTTGTCTTAGGCCAACTCATCCGCCGTTTACGCCTTATATTCTGTTCCTGTTCGTCAAGCCACGATTTCGCTATTGCTTCCTCTCTCCCACACCTCACGATGTGAAACTTGCAAGTTGCTATCAGGTTCGTCGGTAACTACGTCCTTTAGGACTTTCACCTTAGACATATGACATGCCCGTCAAACCAAAAAATCCTTACATTACCTAATTAGGTAATGTAAGGACTTTAATATTTATGAACTATTAAGTATGATTTGCTACATTTTTCATTCTTCTTGCTCTATCTCATTGCTTATATAAAGGTTAAAGATATCAGCTATGGATTTTCGCACAGAATATGGTACCCTTTCATCTTTTATAAGTTCTATAAAAGACTGGTCAGCAGAGTTATATCTCATTTTTGTTGGCATTCCGTTTTCATCAAACTCCATAGGTATGTTGTTTAGAACGTCCATGATGTGTACCATGTCTGTATATGATATTTCATTATATGAAGTAGTTTCTTCACTTTTAAGTAATGACATACTTTCTTGAAATGCTATATCATAGTCATTGGTCTGTATGGAATTTATAAAACTCTTATAAAAAGTATTTACATGCCTTGATAAATTATCTCGAAAATTCTTCATAACATCTTGAACATTTTTGTTATACCGTTCGTATTCTGCATAAGTCCTTGCAGATTCTTCCTCAAACTGTATTCGTTCTGCTTCTTGGTCTTCTGTAAATGCGTGCAGTTTACCATCAATTGTCTTAAATGAATAGATTGGTGTCAAAGTTGTACTTTCTAATGCACCCTTAAAAGCCAAATTGAGACTTTCTATTTGACTATAATATTCATCTTCATTATCCTTAAATATTTCCCTAAGCTCATCACGCATCTCTACATATCTTTGACTTAGACCCACAAGTCTTTCTTCATGAGTAGGTGCATTCCCCGCTGAAGAAATAGAAATACTTGAAAACTCTCTAAAAAAACTTCCTGTAATTTTCGCTTGCTCTGTAATGTCCCCCACGCCTGCATCTCTTAGTGTAGTGGCACGATTAATAAATTTTTCTCTTTGTGATTCATCAGTACCATTTTTATTAAGCGGGTGGTTGTCAAACATACGATTTACATTTGCTAAAAACTTACCTTGGACACTTAAACTCATGTATATGACCTCCTAATACTATAACATCATATAATGATTATCGGACAATTTACTCAAAATTTAAGGTCTAATTTGCTTTATGAACTAAAAACACTAGTTGTCTTTACGAAATAATCGAGGCTGACAATGGTTAACTAATTGTATTCACAACATTTTATACACTCTATATTTCAATTAGTTGAGGAAATTTCATAATTCAAAATCTAAATTTAAAATCAATATAATGTAACAATATATAGTGCATAGCTTTAATTAATATACCGTATATTGAAACAATATTATAAATAAGTTTAATATGCAATTTCCTCAGTTAATATAAATAATATGTTATATATTAATGCTAAAATAGATATACCCTCTTTAGAAGATATAAATAAATTGTAAATAATAGTTGAGGTTAATAATTAGAAAAAGTCTGACATCAGCTAATTGAGAAGACATCAGGGTCATAGGAGGACATAATTTGAAATAAAATAACAATTATTGATATACTTTTGAAGCTCTAAGATACACACTAGTGAGACACAAGGACAGGAGTTGTGTCCAGCTGAGTATTTAAGATAAATTCTGTAAAGAAATTAGATAAAACCAAGGTTCTAACTTATACAAATGAGGTTAATGAAGAAATCATATTCAATCAATCCCCTAATGGAACTAAATTTCAAATGGATTCTGAAAATGCTATGAGAAAAGATGTATATATAAATGGAGAAAAAGGAATTGCATTAATTAAAGATGATTTAAATATATTATTTTGGCATGATGAAGGATATAGTTTTTATCTACTATCTACCGTTAAATTAGAAGAGTTGATATCCATGACAGAAAGCTTAGAAAAAAAATAATTTAAATAATTTCATAAAAAGTGTAACAAATTACCTCCTTTAATTGTCTATATAATAAAGGAGGTAATTGGACAACCATTAAAAGTTGGTCAAGTTCTAAAGAGGGAACTAATCATGATTTCACAAAAGATTGGTATGTGACTAAAGGATATTTCTATAGATTAGTCTCATATGGATATGTCTACAAAGGCAATAAAATAGTAGAAGGTACAAGCAGTACTAGTAAGGTAATAAAATATTGATTTAAAATAGCAAAGGGGGTGATTCTAATGGTGATATAATGCTCTTATAGCATATGTAGATTGAGTCCAGTTAAGTTTATGAAACTTTGGTTAAAACAAGGAGGATTTACTATGAAAAAGAAGCTAGCTATATTTGTTTTATCTTTAACGTTGGTGTTAACATTAATTATACCAACTTATGCAGAAAATATGTCTGCTAATATTAGTAGCACTATAAATTTGAATTCAAATTATTCAGATTTGGAAATCAGTGAAGTTATGACTTATGATGAGATGATAATTGAGTTGATGAAAAATGAAAATATAACAAAAAAAGAAGCTATTAAAACTTTGGGAACTAGAACAAAATTCGATGCTATGACCAATACTACGGTATCAAGAACTTTTAGAACTATAGCACAGCGCTTTACTGTTTCACCTTCATATAGGCCACAAATGAGATTTTATTGTGAGACAGAAGAAGGATATTATTTTAGAGCTATATATGAAATTTTAAATGTGGGAATGAATAGGTATTATGATGGTATCTCTAAACAGTTTGGTGGAGATGTCTATGTTCACCTTAAAACTGCTAATGAAATATTTTTTATAGTAAATGGTGACTTTTATAATAATGGAACAACGAGTGGAGGCGGGGATATGGCAATAGGCTTAGATGAAGTTGTAAAGGTTCGCTTTCATGTTTCTGGTTCAAGTAATCATTTCAAATATTGCTATACAGAAGAATCTGCTTATTTCTAAGGTGATATTATGAAAATTAAAACAAATAAATCTTTAAAGATAATATTAGGAATATTAATCATACTATTGCCTTATATTTATTCAAATGGTACTATAACAGGAAATAATTTTATGTCTCCTATGTATGAAATTTTCTATATTTCAAAAATAGTTTGCACTATAGTAGGTATTTATATGATAAGTAAAGAGATTTGATCATTATATAAATAGTTTAATTTTGAACTTATTTATAAACAACAAGTCCAGCTAAGAATTGTCAATAAGAAATTTAAAAATTTCTAGTAAATATTTCAATCAATTTTAGCTGAAAAAGGGTAAACTTAATAGGCCTTCTAAAAGGCATCAAAAATTTAAAATTAAATATAGAATTCCTTATGCAGCGATGCCGTATTTCGCCTTTAAGTAATTCGCTTGGTGTTCCTCTGGAGTGATGATTTTGAATTCTTTTTCATCACGAAGTATTGCAAATACAATATTACACACTTTATGCATGATAGCTCCTAGAGCTACCATTTTGGGCTTGCTTTGACATTTTTTAAGATAATATTCACGTAGAACAGGATTGTTAGCAGTTCCATTACGATTTAGAGCAATACTGACTAAAGCTATGGTATGTATCGCTCTTCTTGCAATTGGTGAACCTCGTTTTGACATATTAACATCAGTACCTTTAAAGTTGCCAGACTGGTTAACAGCTGGATCAAGGCCAAAATATGCCAAAAGTTGTTTAGGTGATTTAAAAGCAGAGAAATCTCCAATTTCACACATAAGGGTAACAGCGGAAAGAAAGCCAGCCCCTTTAATAGATTCAATAAGACGTATTTGCTTTACAAAATCCGTATCCTCATTAGATTCAACAAGTTCACGCATCTCAGATAATATAGCATCGATTTCATCGTTATACTGTCTGATAAAGCGGATATATAGAAGGATACGTTTGAAATTACTGTTTACAGAATAACTAAAGGTCTTAGCATCCTTAGCAGCCTGAATAATAGCGTTGTACTTCTTTTCAGCATAGGTAATACCAAAACGAGCAGTAGACCTAATAGAGGTAATAATTTCATCTTTAGAAGCCTCTAAAAATCCATCTGGGGAAGTAAACTTTTCCAATAAGGTTAAAGATGTATTAACAGTAACCTTGGAAAAGATCTTTAAATACTGTGGAAATGCTATTCTAAGTTCACCTTGAAGTTTATTAATGTAAGCAGAACGATTATCCACAAGATCATAATATTCCCTTGAAAGATTTCTTAAATCAAGGGCAAGCTCCGAAGGCATAATAGAGACCTTTAAATCAGGCTTTAGACCAATTAAAGCAAGCTTTTTAGAATCAAATTTATCATTATGGACTTTCCTAATATTAATATTTGTGCTATTCTTAGAGATGATAGGATTAATGATGGATACCAAAAATCCTTTATCACTAAGATAGCAGAAGAGTGGGTAATGATAAATCCCTGTGGATTCTAGGAAAATACGGCTTTCCAAAGAATGCATCTCTTCTGCTTCTTTGATTTTTGAAACAGCCATAGATAGGGAATTAAAATCAGAATGAATGATTTTAAAAGGTTTACCCACAAAGGTTTGATTAGGTAGTGCAATAGACATAAAACTAAAGTCCGCACCTACATCAATACCAACAGAGATAAATAAATCATACTTAGTACTATTAGACATAAACTACAGCTCCTTTCAGATAGGAATCCATCTCCAATCAATGAGTACACATCCTAGCATGTGATACGGGTATAGCCTAAAGGCTCCCAACCAGCCAAATCATAAAACCTCATTGAATGGACTAATTGACTTAATCAGGGGTATGAGCCAGTAGAAACTGACTTCCCAAGGAGTGATACATTTTTCGTCCTATCCCTTAAGATTATATCTTATGATAAGTTTGGAGTCTATCAGGAGCCATTAGACATATTAAATTAGAAGCAACCTCTGACGAAGGTTGAATATCTTCTTCGGTTACTGAATAAAGAAATGAAGTTTTTAGAAAAGTTTTAACTGCATAGTCTTTATTGACTATGACATTATTATACTAGGGGAGTGATTCCAATGGTGATTTTTAAAAACTATTTAAAGATTTGCACCTTATTAATTTTATAAATATAATGGATTTTCCCCTATATTTATAATTTTAGAAAGTATGAACAAAAAACTAAGATTTAAAGGAGAAGATTTTATGTCAAAAAAAATATTGAGTTTGTTTCTGCTTAGCTTAACATTAATAATTGGAATGTTGCCAGTAAATGTATTTGCAAATGATATTGGTAAAGAATTGAATATTGTTGCAGAAAATTTAGACGTACCATTTGATGCAAAAATAAATATTAATCCGGAGCTTGGATTAATATTTATTTCTACAAGGGTTGACAAGGAGAAAGATTCTCCCTATCATGAAGAAATTGACCTTGTAGATGTAGACTTTGGAGATCAAATTGAGCCAGAATCATTGCCAGAAAAACCAACTTCTGCAACATTCAGTCATAAGATATATGATCGCAATGAAATATTGATGGCAACAGCATATATAACAGTTAAAGGATGGTATTCTGAATTAGATCGATGGAGTGAAATTAGTAGTATAACTGCTACTTTTAAAGGAGAACATGCCGATTACTTTTCCTATTCATCAAATAAAAGCGGAAATACTGGAACTGTAAGTATTTATTTTAATGGATTATATGCTCATAGTTTAAGATATAAAATTGATCATTATGGTAAAATTACAGAAGATTAATATTAGAAAGTGTAATAGTGGTGATTGTCAAATAAGTTGTTGTCACCTTTTCATAAGTTGGTACCAGCTACCAACTTATGAAAATTTAAACTATATTTTATGTAAACTTTTACTAAAAGCAAGGAGGCAAGAAAGAAATGAAGAATATCTTTGTTTATATTATGGATATAATGAAGAAAAAAACTAGATTTTTTATTCTATCCATAACTCTTTTATTAACAGTTGGAGGTGGAGTGGTATTTGCAGTAGGTATGGATAACATAAAAGATTTACCGATGCTAACAGAAGAAACCGGTGCAATTACCATATATTATCACCCTCTTCATACGCTTGAGGAAAATGTTCACAAGACCTTAGGTCAGGCCGTACCAGGATACACAGAAGAAATTAGAAACGTGACTCAAAAATTACCTAATAGAGGACCTGCTTATGCTATTGATATCAATGGACGAAAGACACCTTCTTCAAAAAACAGAACAGATCCATACTATGGAATTTATTGGGACTGGATGCCAAAAGATAGTAAGAATGGAAATTATGTATATAAAACATTATCAATAAAAGGGACAGAGGTTACCCTTGCATTTACTAATGAAACCCAATCTTATATAGAAGATGAAGTAATAGAGAAAATGATAGTAAATTTAATTTCTTTTGCATCAATTTATGAAGATGAGATATTCGATTATGATTATAAGGCATTTATTGATCAACTTGTGAACAGGGGTATTATTGTGATATATAAAGTTACGACTCCTCAAAATTTCGATTGGTGCTTTACCAATACAGATAGTACAGGATTTTGGGCAAATAAGGTACTAACTGATTTCGATACAAAAGAAAAAATCACATCTATTTATGATGGTGATATTTTGGTGCCAACAGTTAATTTGACAGCAAATACTGACGGCAATGTTGGAGTGCAGGTCGGTGATAGTTTTACTATAAGGGCTGGTGAAACTCTTGCAATTGATATAAAAGATACAAGTGATAATATGTCAAAAATTAATTGGTCAATTGTTGATCTTGATACAGGAAAAATAGTGAATTGGATGCCAAATACTCTCAGTGGTTATAGATTTGTTTGGACACCAAGTGAAAAATATGTGAATAACAAATTTAGCGTAAAAGTAAGTACGAGTGAGCCTCGTAATGTAAGCGATAACGCAGTTTTGGAAATCTTCACTTATAAAACCACGCAGCAGGAAAGCCTCCCCACTTCCAATTAAAGTTGCATGGGACACAGTTCCCATCCCTGTGTCCCATCAAAACGACCCCTTAGTTAGATTTTGAGTCTAACTTTTAGGGGTCAGTTCAGTCTCCCTATCTATTCTTTAACATCTCAGTTAACATCTTGTTTACTAGCTGAGGATTTGCTTTTCCCCTTGTGGCTTTCATTATCTGCCCCATGAGATATCCTATGGCTCTATCTTTTCCATTTTTGTAGTCTATTATGGATTGCTCATTTTCATCTAGTACCTTTTCTATGACTCCTTCTAGCTCTCCTTCGTCACTTATCTGTATAAGTCCTTTTTCTTTTACTATGGTCTTTGGATCTTTTCCAGTTTCAAACATATCTCTCAATACTTTCTTCCCAGTATTGTTGTTTATCTTTCCATCTCTTATTAGGGATAGTAGATCTGCTAGATCTTTTGCACCAAAATTTAGAGACTCTATTTCTCGTTCTTCATCATTTAATCGTCTTAGGACATCTCCCATTATCCAATTGCTTACTAATTTAGTATCGTCAATATATTTTAATGTCTCTTCAAAGAATAGGGCTATATCCCTAGACTGAGTGAGTACTCCTGCCTCATATTCATCTAATTCGTATTCCCTTATAAATCTCTCCTTCTTATGATGTGGTAATTCTGGTAGAGAATCCTCTATATCTTTTATCCATTCATCAGATATTTCTATGGGAAGTATATCTCCATCCACTGCATACCTGTAGTCTGCAACTCCACCTTTTTCTCTCATGACTATGGTTTGTCCTTGTACTTCATCCCATCTTCTAGTTTCTTTTACTGTATTTTCTCCTTTTTTTAGTAAAGAAATATGTCTTTCTTCTTCATATTCCATAGCCTTTACTGCTGCTCTAAAGGAATTTAGATTCTTAATCTCAGTGATATTTGTCCTATTTCCTGTTCCTTCATCTACTACATTTATATTTATATCACATCTCAAAGAACCTTCTTCCATCTTACAGTCAGAGACTTCGATATATTTTAATGTGGCTCTCAATTTTTCTAAAAATAGCCTAGCTTCCTCTGCTGAATTCATATCTGGTCTAGTAACTATCTCTATAAGTGGCACTCCTGCCCTATTATAATCTAATAGTGTATCACCTGTCTCTGTATGAACAGATTTTCCTGTATCTTCTTCTATATGAATCCTCTCTAGACGAATTTTCTTTGTTCCATCTTCAAGCTCTATCTCTATATAACCATTGCTACATAGTGGAAGATCATCTTGGGATATCTGATATCCCTTAACTAGATCAGAGTAGAAGTAGTTCTTTCTATCCATCTTGGTCTTTCTAGCTATATCACAATTAAAGGCTAATCCTGCCTTTATTCCATATTCCAATACCCTACTATTAAGCTGTGGTATTCCCCCGGGAAGCCCTAAACATATTGGACAACAATGGGTATTTGCCTCTCCTCCAAATTCATTTGTACAACTGCAGAATATCTTGGTCTTGGTCATCAATTCCACATGTATCTCTAAACCAACTATAGTCTTGTATCCCATCTATCTCGCCATCCCTTCATATCCAAATGCGGCTTTAATTATATTTTCTTCCTTAAACCTATCTCCGATTATTTGTAATCCCATTGGCAATCCATCTCCGTATGTCATTGGCACTGATATAGCACATAGTCCTGCAATATTTACAGGTACTTGGAATAGACTTTCACTCTTTTTATAGATTTCAGATCTTTCTTCTCCTAATTTTGGTGAAAAATCTGGAGATGTAGGAGATACTAGTATATCAAATTTGGAAAACACATCATTAAATTCCTCTATCACCTTTGCCCTAGCTCTAAGGGCTTTTTCATAATACTCCTTGCCTCTATGCCCACTCAATAGATAGGTTCCAAACAAGATTCTTCTCTTTACCCCTTCTCCAAATCCCTCTGTCCTAGAGTTTATATATAATTCATCTAATGTGTCATACTCCTCTGCCCTATGTCCATATCTAATACCATCAAATCTAGCCATATTAGAGCTTATATCCCCACTTACTATAATATGGTATATCTCCCATATATATTTTAAACTAGGTATGCTTATCTCTTCAATATCTGCCCCCAAATTTTTAAATATCTCTAGGGATTTCTCCATACCTTCTCTCACTTTAGGATCCATTTCTGCCATCATAAATTCTTTAGGCAGTCCTATTTTCATCCCCTTTAGGGAATCTACAGATTCTATTTTCTCCATATTCAATAGACTGGAATCTACAGTACTCATATCCCTTGTATCTTTACCTGAAATTGTATTGAGCATAAGTACTGCATCTTTTACATCTCTGCCAAGAACTCCTACTTGATCTAAGGTGTTAGATAAGGGAATCAAACCATATCTAGATACCAATCCATATGTAGGTTTGATCCCTACTAATCCACAATATCCAGCAGGTTTTCTTATTGAACCACCAGTATCTGAACCTAATGCTAATGGAATCTCCCTTGCTGCTACTGCTGCTGCAGAACCTCCTGATGAGCCTCCAGCTGTTCTAGTATTGTCCAATGGATTTTTAGTATTTCCAAAATATGATGTCTCAGTAGTTCCTCCCATAGAGAATTCATCCATATTGGTCTTACCTAAGACTATCCCATGGTTTTTTCTTATTCTCTCTACAACTGTAGCATCATAAGGTGAGATAAAGTTTTCAAGCATCTTGGACCCTGCTGTAGTTCTTATATCCTTAGTCATTATATTGTCCTTTATACCTATGGGAAGTCCTGCTAAACATCCTAGTTCTTCTCCATTTTTTAATCTCTTATCTATATCATCTGCACTGGACAATGCCCCTTCTTCATCTATGGTAATGAAGGCATTTATCTCTCCTTCTACCTCTTTAATCCTATCAAGATGAGCTTTTATAATCTCTCGACTGGAAATCTCCTTTTTTAATAATCTTTCTTTCATCTCATAAGCCTTTAACTCTACAATATTCATCCCATATCACCCCTTAGTCTACTACTCTCAAGATTTTAAAATATCCGTACTGTTCTTCAGTAGTATTTTTAAGCACTTCATTTTTTTGAAGACTTTCTCCTATTTCATCTTCTCTCAATGGATTTATCAAATTATTTACATTATAGCTTGGTTCAAAACCCTCTATATCCATGGACTTTATTCCATCTGCAGTGGCTATCATATTGTTTAAATTGTCCACATATCTATCTATTTCCTCATCTGAAATAGATAGTTTACATAGTTCAGCTAGATTTAATACGTCTTCCCTGTTGATCATAAATATACTCCTTTCAATTTCTCTTCATCAATAATCTCTATACCTAATTCTACAGCCTTATCATATTTAGAGCCAGGATTTTCTCCTACAATTACAAAATCTGTCTTTTTGCTTACAGAACCTGATACCCTTCCTCCCATCTTTTCAACAAAGGACTTTATCTCACTCCTAGTCAATCCCTCTATTGTCCCAGTGATGACCACAGTCTTATCTGTAAATATGGACTCAGAAGTCTGAATCTCTTCATATACAGGTGTGACTCCTTCTCCCAAAAGCTTATCTATAGCCTTTAATATCTCCTCATCATGAAAAAATTCCAAAATACTATGGGCTATAATAGGTCCTATATCTCCAACCTGAATTAACTCATCAAATTCAGCCTGTTTTAAACCATCTAGGGATTTAAAATGATCTGCTAAATCTGTAGCTGTCTTTATGCCCACATTGTTGATGCCTAAGGCATATATAAAGGATGCCAAGGATACATCTTTACTCTTCTCTATAGCATTTAATAGATTATTGCTCTTTTTTTCTTTAAATCCCTCTAATTTCATCAAGTCTTCAAACTTTATCTCATATATTTCTGGTAAATCTCTTAGATTTAATTCCTCTAATAGCTTTTCTGCTGTCTTTTCACTAAATCCCTCTATATTCATAGCATCTCTACTGGCAAAGTGGACTAATCTTGCCACTAATTGGGGTTTACAAGATAGGGAATTAGGACAAAATATGTGGACTCCATTCTGATATAGTTCACTATGACAGGCTGGACAATGAGTAGGTCTTTCTATTTCATATGTCTCCTCATCAGTATCCAATGTTCCTAGTATCTCTGGAATTACATCATTTGATCTTCTAATGAGTACATTGGAGTTCAATCTAACACCTTTTCTAACTATATCGTCATAGTTATTCAGTGTGGCACGTCTTACAGTCACTCCTCCAATCTCCACAGGTTCCAATATAGCAGTAGGAGTCACCTTGGATGTACGACCTACATTCCACTGAACCTCTAACAATTTTGTACTGATTTCTTCCGCCTCAAATTTATATGCAATAGCCCATCTTGGAAATCTATTTGTAAAACCCAATACTTCCCTAGTCCTTATATCATCTATCTTAATTACCAATCCATCAGTAAGCACATCTAGATTATGTCTTTCTTCTTTTACCTTCTCTATCTCCTGTATTAGAGATTCTATTTTGTCAAAGGATTTGGCATATGGAAATACTGGCAATCTGTTTTCCTTTAGAAAGCTTAGAACCTCCATATGGGTATTGAACGTCTTTCCTTCTATATATCCTATATTATAAAAATAGGCCACTAGATTTCTCTCTGCAGTTATCTTCGTGTCTAGATTTCTCAAGGCACCTGCTGCTGCATTTCTAGCGTTTTTTAAAGGTTCCGTAGCAGTTTCATTATATTTTTCAAGTGCAGATAAGGGCATGAGACCTTCTCCCTGTATCTCTATAGTACCAGTATAATCTATTTTAAAGGGGATAGTCTTTATAGTCCTTAGCTGTTCCAATATCCCTTCACCTATAGAGCCATTTCCACGAGTAGCACCTTGGACTAATTTCCCATCCTTGTAGGTGAGATTGATAGTCAATCCATCAAATTTATATTCCATTATATATCTTGGTGAAGGCAGTTTTTCTTCATGGTCATTGTTATAATCTTCTATCAATCTTCTCACACGACTGTCCCAATTTTTCAGTTCACCAAAACTCTGACTCTTATCTAAGCTCCACAGTCTTCCTAAGTGAACATGTTTATCAAATTTATCCAGTATATGCCCACCTACTCTTTGAGTAGGTGAGTATGGATGTATGATCTTTGTCTCTGTTTCTAGCTTTACCAATTCATCATATAATAAGTCATATTCCCTGTCACTTACCTTGGGATTATCTAGTGTATAATAATGATAGTTTAAATCATCAATTATCTCTATGAGTTCATCAATTCTTCTTTCCTTGTCCAAATTATTACCCCCTAATAATCTCTATAGGTGCCATAGATAATAAAAGTCTCTTTAGCCCACCTCCATCAAAGGCTACAGCCAACTCCCTATCTCCATCTTCTTCTTTCTCTCTAACTTGAACTATGGTTCCTATCCCCCATTTTTTGTGCTTTACTTTATCCCCAACATTTATTTCTAAATCCGTCTTATTTTCAGGTTTTCTTATTGGACTTGATATATTTGGCACTGTAAAATCCCTTACCCTAATATACTCTTCTCTAGATGTATCAATTTTCCTTTTCTTTTTTTCTACATTGCACTCTATAGTATCTCCCATCTCACGGATAAATCTAGATGGAAGGGTAGGATTTGTATTTCCATAGATAGTACGTCTCTGAGCATTTGTAATAAATAATAATTCCTCCGCCCTAGTTACGGCAACATAGCAGAGTCTTCTTTCCTCTTCTAAATCTTCATCATCTTCTAAGGCTCTTGATATAGGGAACAGTCCCTCTTCCATACCTACTAAAAACACTACTGGAAATTCCAATCCCTTAGCACTATGAACTGTCATCATGGTTATGAGATTATCTTTATCTACAGTCTTATCTATATCTGAAAGTAGAGATACAGATGTCAAGAATTCCTCTAGACTATTCTCCTCACTTTTCCTTTCAAAATCTATGGCTACAGATAGAAACTCCTTTATATTTTCTATTCGGGTTTTTGACTCTATACTATCATCTTTTTCTAAGTCTTCTATATATCCTGATTCATATATGAGCTTTTCTATTAAATCCTTTACCCCCATTATCTCCTTCATGGCTATAAAGTTGTTTATCATATCTATAAAGGGTTTTATACTATTTTTAGCCCTATTAGATAGACTGTCTATCTTGTCCAAGGATAGTAAAGCCTCGTATATGGATTCTCCTCTTTCAGCGGCGTACTCCTCTATCTTGCCCACTGTAGCATCTCCTATACCTCTTCTAGGAGTATTTATTATCCTCTTTAGAGATATATTGTCTAGAGGGTTTTGGAGAAGTTTTAGATATGCAATTATATCCTTGACTTCCTTTCTATCATAGAATCTAAGTCCTCCTACTATCTTATAGGAGAGTCCCTCTCTCATAAAAGCTTCCTCAAAAGCACGTGATTGAGCATTTGTCCTATATAGTATAGCTATATCAGAAGACCTATATCCTTTATATATCAATTGATGAATCTTATTTGCAACAAAGAGTGCCTCTTCATCTGAATGTCCCAACTGTTGATATTCTACACTGCTCCCATCGTCCTTGTCAGTCCATAGTTTCTTTTTAATCTCCTGAGGATTATTCTTGATGACTTCATTTGCCACATTTAATATATTTTGAGTAGATCTATAGTTCTGTTCAAGTAATATAGTCCTTGCTCCTTCAAAGTCCTTTTCAAAATCTAGTATATTGCTTATATCTGCCCCTCTCCATGAATATATGGACTGAGAGGAGTCTCCTACTACACATATATTTCTATATTTAGCTGATAGTAGTTTTGCTAATTCATACTGTATCTTATTTGTATCCTGATACTCATCTACAAATACATATTGGAACTTTCTCTGATAGTATCCTAGTATCTCCTTATTTTCACGAAGTAATTCTACTGCCTTGATTAACAAATCATCAAAATCTAGTGCATTATATTGCTTTAATTTCTTTTCATATAGGGCATAAAGCTCTCCAATATTTCTTTCACGAAAATTTCCATAGTTCTCATTTGTATATTCATCTGGACTAATCTGAGAATCCTTTAAAGAGCTTATCTTTGACAATATAGCAGATTCTTTATACATATCCTTATCCACATTTAATTCTTTAATACATTCTTTCATAAGGGTAATCTGGTCATCCCTATCATATATGGTAAAGGATCTATCATAGCCTATTTTGTCTATATCCCTTCTTAAAATTCTAACGCATATAGAGTGAAATGTCCCTATCCACATACCATCTACATTGTCATCTAATAGTTGTGCTGCTCTTTCTTGCATCTCCTTGGCAGCCTTATTTGTAAAGGTTATTGCCAGAATATTTCCCGGGAAAATCCCCTTCTTCTCTATCAAATATGCTATTTTGTGAGTAACTACTCTAGTCTTGCCACTACCTGCTCCTGCCATAATAAGCAAAGGTCCTTCTGTATGAAGAACCGCTTCTTTCTGTCTATCATTAAGTCCTGCTAAATAATCCATTTAACCACCATCCTAAGTCTTCATTCCTATTTTATTATATAGTAATAACCGTGGAATTTCCATAAGAAAAACATACTTTCCCTTTAATGATTGATTTCAGATAAAAAAGATTATTGAATTTATCTAATAACTTAGGATATCTTAAAGTACTTATCCTCTAAATCCTCTAAATGATTAAAGATATGAACTAAATCCTCACCAAAGTCAAGTAAAAAATAGGAGATATTATTGTCTTCAACTACCTTATCTATTACCTTCTTCTCTATGAGAACAGATAATTTCCTGTTTAATTCTGTATGACTCATATAGGGAATACTCTTTAAGATTTCACTATATCGATGATTTCCCAACTCAATTGACTTTAATATTTCAGGTACCCATCTCAATTTAATTAAATCTTGAACTATCTCAAATCCATTAAATACCTTGTTTTCCATATTCTCACCTCTACTAACATATTTGTGCCTTTTTGTTCCTTATATTATAGCATATAATATAGTTAACAGAAAATAATAAGTGATGACTATGAAACTTTTTTAAAAAATAGGAGGTATATTTTATGAAACATATTGATTTATTACAAGAATATCTAGCTAATCTAAATGTATTAAGTGCTAAATTGCACAATATTCACTGGAATGTAGTAGGTAAGCAATTTATGGAAGTTCATAAATTCACAGAGGAAGTTTATGATGAAATGTTTGAAAATCTAGATGCAGTAGCTGAATTGCTAAAGATGAAGGAAGAAACTCCTCTATCTACAATGGCTGATTATCTAGAAAATGCTACTATTAAAGAGATAAAGGCAAAGAATTTCTCTATAGACGAATCTTTAGAAATCATTAGAGAAGATATGAAGTCAATGAAAAAATTAGCCACTGAAATTAGAAATCTAGCAGATGAAGAAGGAGATTTTGAAACTGTAGCCATTTTTGAAGACTATGTAGCTTATTATAGTAAGAATATATGGTTCTTAAATTCTATGATGAAATAGTAAATTTTAAAGCATCCTCATATTTTGAGGATGCTTTATTATATTATGCTTCTTGTGCTATCATCTTGTTTTGTTTGTTGACCTTCATCAAAAATATTACAATTGCAGCTACTGCTACAACAGCTCCTACTGGGTATGCTATTGTAGTAGATAGTCTAAAGCCTTCTGGTGCTTGTAATAGATATGTTGCAGATACTGCTGTCATAAATGTAGCTGGGATACTTGCCATCCAGTGGGATTTTTTGTTCTTTAGTAGATAAGCTGCCGCTGTCCAAAGCACAATTGTAGCCAAAGTCTGATTAGACCAAGCAAAATATCTCCAAATTATATTAAAGTCAACTCTAGTTAAACCAAAGGCTACTATAAATAGAGGTACTGCAAATGACAATCTGTTTTTTATAGGTCCTTGTTTAAACTTTATTGCATCTGCCATTGTAAGTCTAGCAGCTCTAAAAGCAGTGTCTCCAGATGTAATAGGTGCTACTACAACACCTAGCATAGCTAATATTCCGCCTACTGGTCCAAGTAATGATAGAGATACAGTATTTACAACTCCTGCTGCTCCCCCACCATTTGCCATAGCTTCACCTAATCCCTCTGTTCCATTGAAAAAAGCCATAGCTGCTGCTGCCCAAATCATGGCTATAATCCCTTCTGCTATCATAGCACCATAGAATATAGGTCTACCATCGCTTTCCTTCTCTAAACATCTTGACATCATAGGTGATTGTGTGGCATGAAAACCTGATATAGCACCACAGGCTATTGTGGTAAATAACATTGCCCACACAGGTAATCCTTCTGGATGTAATGTCTGTAAAGTAAAGTCTGGTAGCTGATATCCTCCTGTGATTAACTTTCCACCAATTCCTATAGCCATTATAAGTAAAGATAAACCAAATATAGGATATACCTTACCTATTATCTTATCCACAGGAAGTATAGTAGCTAAGAAATAGTATATAAATATTATTGCCAACCACATATCAAAACTTCCCAATCCAAATAACTTTAAATTAGCCAAAAGACCTGCAGGTCCTGTCATAAACACTGTTCCTGTCAAGACAAGTAATATAACAGAAAATATCCTCATTATAAATCTAGCTCCATCCCCTAGATAAGTACCAATTATCTCTGAAATACTCTGACCATCATGTCTAACAGATAACATCCCTGAAAAATAGTCATGAACTCCTCCAGCAAAAACACTACCAAGAGCAATCCATATAAAAGCTGCTGGACCAAATAAAGCCCCTTGTATAGCACCAAATATAGGTCCTAATCCTGCAATATTCAACAGCTGAATTAAAAATACTCTAGGTCTACTTAGAGGGACAAAATCTATACCATCTCTCAATCTATTGGCTGGAGTCTCTATGCTATCGTTTGCCCCAAAGTGTTTGTCCACTACCTTTCCATAGGTAAAATACCCTACAATAAGTACGATGATTCCAATAATAAATTGCATCATCTCTTTCATCATCCTCCTAATATATAATAACTAAATTATATATTAGACTTTCATATGATATGGTCTTTTATGAGTGAGATGTATTTTTTTGTGTCCATCTTACATAATGTTTGTATGAGATACAAATCAATCCATATTCATAATCTTCTTGAAATCCTTATAATAATTTCTACTAACTGGCACAATATCTTGAATACCCTTCATTCTTATATTTAATGTAGAATTAAACCACGGCTCTATAGATTCTATAGCACTTAGATTTATAATAAATGATTTATGAGTTCTAAAAAATAAAGCAGAATCTAGTCTGTCCATCAGTTCACTTAGAGTAAAGTTTATGGAAAATTTTCCTTTCTTTGTTACTACAACAGTGTTTCTATCCTCTACAGTTGCATAGATTATGTCCTCTGTTTCTATGGGGAATATCCTGCCATTGTGATATATACTTATTCTACTTATATTTGGCTTTCTCTTATCTTCAATATAGTTGATCAAAGCCCTTATACCTTCCCTACCTACTATATCATCACTTCTGTGGGAAAGTATCTTGTTTTCTAGTCTTTTCCTTAAATTCTTCTCATCTATAGGCTTCAATAGATAGTCCACTGCATTTACCTCAAATGCCTGTAAGGCAAATCTATCATAGGCAGTTACAAATATAATCATAGGTGGTCTTTCTTCCTCTAGTAGAATTCTGGCTAGCTCTATCCCACTCATCTGGGGCATCTTTATATCAAGAAATATCAAATCTGGATTCAATTTTTCATTCAATAGAAGTGCTTCTACTCCATTTGACGCTTCCCCTATCACTTCTATATCCTTACACTTGCTTAATATATAATTTAGCTCTTGTCTTGCAGGTATTTCGTCATCTACTATGATACATCTAATCAATATTTTCATCTCCTATTTAGGAATTACAATAGTCACTTCCGTTCCTCTGTCCATTACGCTTTCTATATCTAGGGCCCACTCTTTTCCATACTTATTTTTTAATCTTTCATTTACATTTCGTATCCCTATTCTGTCCTTAATAGGCTTATCTGAAAGTAGATAGTCTATTAGTTTTTGAGACATACCTATTCCATCATCCCTAACTATTATCTTGGTCTGAATTTCTTCATCCACAGCTACTACTTCTACCCTTCCTCCGCCCACCTTGTTTAATACTCCATGTTTAATAGCATTTTCAACTATAGGCTGAATCAAGAGAGGTGGCAATTTACACTCAATATCCTCTGGAATATCGTAGACAATGTCCAATTTATCTCCAAACCTTGCCCTTTCTATTTCTATATATGAATTTACATTCTCTATCTCCTTTGACAGTTCTACTTCATCTACATCATGATTTAAATTATTTCTAAAATAATTTCCCAAATGTATAAGCAGTTCTCTAGCTTCCTCTGGTTGAGTCCTAATAAAAGATACTATAGTATTTATAGCATTAAACAAAAAATGAGGATTTATCTGAGCCTGAAGAGCTTTCAACTCTGACTTGGCTAATAATTCCCTTTGAATATCAAGTTTCCCCAATTCTATCTGAGTAGAAAAAATCTGAGCTAATCCTAAAGCCAACTCTGTATCCACTTTTGTAATGGCATTTTCCCCTTCTTTGTATAATTTCAAACTTCCTATTATCTTATCTTGTTCTACTAAAGGAACTGTAATTGCAGAGCTTAAAAGACAATCAGGGTCTTCACATCCTATCTCTTTCTTTATATTAGCTACTTTATATCTCTTAGATGCCAATACTTCTTTTGTCAGCTTGGTCTGTATCTTGCTACCTGGGAGATGATGATCTTCTCCTACTCCAATATGAGCAAGTATCTTTTCATTATCAGTAAAGGATACTGCACTTATATTGGTCATATCCTTGATTATCCTAGCCACACTATTGGCTGTGTCTTCATTGTATCCCTTTCTAAAATAGGACAATGTCTTGTTTGTAATTCTTAATGCTAGTTGTGCCTGATAGGCAGATTCACTTTCTATTTCCTTAAATATACTCTCTGTTATGGCAATAAAAACAGCTATACCTATTCCATTGGCTACAATCATAGGTATACCTATAATTTTCACGAGCTTTAGTGCTTCTGAAAAGGGCTTAGCTAGTGCTAGGATTATGATCATCTGTATAATCTCTGCAACTATTCCCATAGATAGAGAGAATAGGATTTTATATCGAGATTTTTCAAGTCTTTCTCTTAAAAACCCAGCCATAATTCCCTCTATTATAGTAGAAATAGAACAGGCAAAGGCAGTAAATCCTCCTATATCCGTAATATACCTATGGCCTCCAGCTATAATTCCAGATAATGTACCTACAGTTGGCCCTCCTAAAAGTCCACCTACAAACACACCTATAACCCTTGCATTAGCTATTGCACCTTGAACATGGATTCCAGTATATGTGCCGATAATACCCATTACTCCAAAGATAATAGATAATAAAAGTATATCCTTTATATTTAGATTTTGTTTTGATACTAATTTTCTAAAAATCCCTATTCTAGAAAGCATAAATGCTAAAATTAGGATTATAGTTACCCTGTTTGTAAGATTATTAAATAGAAGCTCTAAAATTTTCTCCACCCTCTAACTATCATATATGATTTTATTTCTAAAACTCTGAAACAATTTCTTCATAACTCTTTATAGCATATTCTCTTCCCAAATCTGTAAGTTTAATTATATCATCTTCTACATATATTTTCTTCTTATCTTTTAATCCTTTTATAATTAATTTGAGAAAATGTCTATCCCAATTTAGATGGTCTTCAATAGTATTTACTCCTGATTCCAAAGCCTCTTCTTGTTTTCCTTCGTGATTAAATATATGAAATAATAGTGATTTCTCTGCAAAATCTATTTTCTGGAATCTTCTCCTTCTAAAAGTAGTCAAAAATCCTCTCTTTGGTGCAAATACAAATACCAAAAGAAATACTATTCCTGTCATAAGTGCCATGGAACCTGCTATGGACACATCTAATGCAGATGCTAACTGATAGCCAAATATTCCATTTATAGCACCTATTACTCCACTTAATAAAATCATATTCTTCAAATTATCTGTGAGAAGATAAGCAGTCACTGGAGGCCCTATCATAAAGGCAATGACCAATATGGAACCTACTGACTCAAATGCTCCTACTGCAGTGATTGATACCATTGTCATAAGACTATAGTGTATCACAATTGGTGAAAAACCTAGTACTGTCGCCAGTGCAGGGTCAAATGTAGCTATCTTTAGCTCTTTGAAAAACACTATTATAAATACTAGATTTATTATAAGGATAATCCCCATAGAATAGATGGCTTTTGGACCTATATCCTGTCCAAAGACTATCATCCTATTAAATGGAGCATATGCCAACTCTCCTAATAAAACTGAGTCCGTATCCAGATGAACTGAGCCTGCGTATCTAGATATGATTATTATAGCTATACTAAATAATAGTGGAAATACAACTCCTATAGCTGAATCCTCTGATACTAATTTTGTATTATTTAACATCTCTGTCAAAAATACAGTAAAGACTCCCATAATTGCCGCCCCTACTATTAAAAGGGGAGATGTGAGACTATTTACCATAAAAAATGCAATTACTATCCCCAATAAAATAGTATGAGTTATAGCATCAGACATCATTGCCATCTTTCTAAGAACCAAAAATACTCCTGGCAAAGAACAAGCTACGGCAACTATTACTGCAATAAGTTGAATTTCTAATTCTGGTGACATCTACATCCCCTCCCTACTAAAATAATTCTCTACATAATCTATTCCATTCTCTGTAATAGCCCATTTATTGAAATAGTCTTTCTTGACTAATCCCCTATTTGAAAGGGATTCTAATTTAGATACAAGTCTCCTTGCCGCCTTGTTGTTCATGGACTTATTTGGCTTTATTATAAATATATCGTGACTATGGTCTATATCATCATGATTCATGGCTAAATGATATAGATTTACCAGAATCTGATCTTCGTCTATCTCTCTCTGATTTTTTCTATCTCTAAAATACTTCCACAACAATCCTCTATTAGGTGCAAAAGTTATACTAAATATAACTATAATACTTATGACTATGACTATCATAGGTCCTGTGGGAAGTTTTGAAATTACAGAGCTTAGTAGTGTCCCAGCAACTCCTGATATAGCTCCAAATATAGCAGATAGGATTACCATAATTGACAGCTTATCTGTCCATTGTCTTGCTGCCACTGCTGGAGCAGTAAGCATGGCACTCATCAATATAACCCCTACAGTCTGCAATCCCACAATAATAGCAGTGACTATCATTGTAAATAACAATATATCTATTCTCTTTGTAGAAAACCCAAGACTTTCTGCATAATCTGAATCAAAGGATACTAATTGGAACTCCTTCCAAAATACTATGACCAATCCTATTAGGACTACGCCTAGTATCCCCATAATCTGGACATCTCTCTTGAGAAGTGTAGATGCCTGCCCAAATATGAACTTCTCTAAACCTGCTTGATTTGCATTTGGAATCTTTTGAATATGTGTCAGAAATACTATACCTGTACCAAAGAACACTGAAAGTACCAAGGCTAACGCACTATCAAACTTTATCCTAGAGTATTTAGTTATAAATAGGATTATAAATGTAGATAATAATCCAGATATCAACGCCCCTAAAAGCAAAATCTCTGTTTTCTTGGTCTGAGTTGCCAAAAATGCCAAAGCAATCCCAGGCAATGCTGAGTGAGAAACTGCATCTCCTAGCAGACTTTGCTTTCTTATGACAGCAAAGCTACCTAATATTCCGCTTATTATCCCTAAAATGGCAGAGCCTAGAGATACAATTCTCAATGTATAATCTGTTAAAATAAGCTCCATTATATTCAAGACCTTCACCTACCTTTTCAAAATCTGTCCCGTACTTCTATATGTCTTCTTCAAATTTTCATCTGTAAATACATCTTCAACAGGTCCACTAGCTATAATCCGTGTATTTAATAGTACTACCCAATCAAAGTATTCCTCTACGGTCTGTAGATCATGATGAACTACTATTAGAGTCTTTCCCCTATCCTTTAACTCCTTTAGTAGGGCAATTATTGCCCTTTCTGTCTTAGCATCTACTCCTTTGAATGGTTCATCCATAAAATATATATCTGCTTCTTGTACCAATGCCCGTGCCAAGAATATCCTCTGCTGTTGTCCTCCAGATAGTTGAGATATCTGTCTATTGACAAATTCTCCCATTCCTACCTTTTCCAAAGCTTCCATAGCCTTTTCTCTATCCTTTGCACTTGGCCTTTTTATCCATCCTAGTTCTCCATAGCGTCCCATAAGGACTACATCTAATACACTAGCAGGAAAGTCCCAATCTACGCTCTCACTCTGAGGTACATACCCTATATGTTTTCTTTGTGATCTGTAGCTAGCACCGTTAAACAACACATTCCCGGATACTGGCTTGATTAAATCCAGCATGGCCTTTATAAGTGTAGACTTTCCTGCACCATTTGGACCTACTATTGCCATTAGGACAGATTTAGGAATATTTAAATCTATATCCCATAGAACTGGCTTAGTATGATAGGCTACAGTCATATCCTCTACTTCTACAATATATTCTAGATCTTTAGACATGAAAATCTCCTCCAACTCTCTCTCCACTATTTTAAAGCATCTACTATAGTATCTATATTGCTTGTAAATGTTCCTATATAAGTTTCTGCATCTGTATCTGCATCTCCAGTAGAGTCCGAATATAGTTCTCCACCTATCTCTACTTGAAATCCTTGAGCTTTTACTGCTTCTTGTAAGGCTTCTATACTCTTTCTAGGAACAGAAGATTCTACAAATATGGCTTTAATCTCCTTTTCCACGATAAAATTAGCCAACTCTCGTACATCTGAAGTCCCTGCCTCAGAATCAGTACTTATTCCCTGCAATCCCTTGACTTCAAATCCATATGCATTTCCAAAATAGTTAAAGGCATCATGAGCAGTTACCAAGATTCTCTTATCTTCTGGAAGTTCTGATGCTCTATCTCTTATATATTCATCTAATCTATCCAACTCTTCCAAGTATTTCTCTAGATTAGCATCATATGCTTCTGAATTTTCACTATCTAATTTTTTTAGTCCTTCTGCTACACTCTTTGCAGCCTGTTTCCATAGGCTTACATCAAACCATATGTGTGGATCATAGTTTCCAGGATTTGTAACAAAATCTATTAGATTTTCTTCCTGAATATCATCAGAAGCAGCTACTATCAACTTATCACTATTTTTAAGATTGTCAAATATATCTCCCATCTTTCCTTCAAGATGAAGTCCATTATATACTACCATATTGGCACCTTGCATCAACTTTACATCTCCTGCACTAGCTTTATATAGATGAGGGTCCACCCCAGGTCCCATCAATGTCTGAACATTCACATGTTCTCCAGCTATGGATTTTACAAGATCTCCAGCCAATGTTGTTGTAGCTACTACATTATATTTTCCATTATCAACTACTTTATTTGAATTTCCACATCCTATTGCAAGTACCATTACTACAATTAAAGTTGTTATAAAAATCATTCTTCTCTTCACAATTTATTCCTCCCTATTCTACATATATTTTTTCTGCAAATTCATCTTTGACCCTTATATCCATATTATCTTTTCTGATGAGGATATCTCCCTTAACTGGCTCTATATCTACAACTTCTATATAATCTCCTATATTTAATCCTATATGACTTAAATACTGTAAAAGTTCTTTTATATCGGATATCCTTTTGATTATGCCTCTATCTCCTATGGTTAGTATGTTCAAAGGTCTTTGATTCAATATATAATCCTTATCCTTTGATATGGGAGTGCCATGGGGGCAGAACTTTGGATATCCTAAATATCTATCCAATGAACTCTCTAATTTAGGACTAGTTACATGTTCTAGTATTTCAGCCTCCTCATCTACCTCATCCCAGCTATATCCCAATTTTTTGACTAAGAATACCTCCCACAGAAGATGCCTTCTTCTTATCTTCATAGCCTCTTCTACTCCATATTCAGTAAGGCTTACCCCTTGATATACTGTATATTCTACATAACCTTCTTTTAAAAGTTTCTTTACCATTTCTGATACAGAAGGAGCAGAGACATTTAGTCTTTCAGCTATGTCTTTGTTGCTTATTTTCTTTGACCTACCTCCTAATTCATAAATTGCCTTTAGATAATCCTCTTTGTTTCCTGTCATATTCTCCTCCATATTTTATAAATCTTTAGGTATGCCTAACATATTTATATAATACCCATTTTTTAGACTTTAAACATTATTTATAGAGAAAAATTATCTTTAATAAATTAAATCAATGATATATAGTATAGATAAGAACAAAGGGATGGATGGAAAGGAGAGATAGTATGAAGAGTTTTGTAATAGGTCTGTTCCTAGAATTTCTAGTTATACTAGTGGCTATTATAACTAAAAATGAAAAAATCTTTATTTATGGTACTCAGATCATAGGGTTTGGTAGCATTGGTATAGGGATTATCTTATCAGGTCTTATGAGTGGAAGTATTTATAGAAGAACAGCAGTTGAGAGTAAAGATGAGAGATTTAAACGATTAGATAGAGCATCTATCTTTATAATCCTTGGAATACCAAGTATTATAACATTGATTATTCATTACTATTACTTTTCTAACTAAATAAATTATATACCATACAAAACTCATGATTCACGTCAAAATTATTGAATAAGTCAAAACTAAAAGAGAGTTAAAAAATCAATAGATTTTTTAACTCTCTTTCTACTTAGAGACTATATTCTGAAAGTCTCTCTTCTACTCTTCATCTATTATGCCGAGTTTTTTTAACACTATATTATAGCCGTCTACTCCATAATTCAATGAACGATTGATTCTGCTTATAGTTGCAGTACTTGCACCAGTTTCATCTTCAATCTCATTATATGTTTTATTAGCCTTTAATAGCTTAGCTACTTCCAACCTCTGGGCTATAGCTTGAACCTCTTTTATAGTACATACATCCTCAAAAAATCTATAACATTCCTCAAGTGTTTCTAGTTGTAAAATCGCCTCAAATAGTGCATCAGCCTGTTTACTCTTAATCTTTGAATTATACGTCAATACTATCCCTCCCAATAGATTATACATTCCCAATTTAATACTTTCAAGTATTTTTTTAACGAAGAGGAAAGTCCCCATTTAAAGATATGAATTTTTAGGGGCTTTCCAGAGTGGAGAAACTTTCTACTATTTAGATAAGAAGTTCTTCAAGGGAAATCGTTTGCGATTTATCGCTTTAACATATGGCTATATAATAGTATAACAAATTATCTTTGATTTGAAAATAGGAAAATAAAAAGTAGCTAATTAATTTTTAGCTACTTTTTATTTTCCTATTTTTTATAGACCATTCCCTTAATAACTCCATCTATATCTTTTGAAAACACTGTAATATTTATAATCTGTTTGTCATCTATGACTTGTTCATCTACAAAAAAACAGTCAGAGAAACCAATATAATCTTCATCTTCAAATAGATCTTCTAATGGTAAGCTTATCTTAGATCCATCAAATCCATAATTAATCATGCCTTCTTTATCAGGGGTAAGTTCTTTTACTGATTCTGGAATAAGTGTAGCTTCCTCTATCAATACATCTACATCATCATACATTGGTATATTATCACTAGATTGTTCCATTTGTGAATCTCCATTAATTAATCTTTGAAGATACTCTTCTGCCTTTTCATGATCTGATTTTTCTGGGTTTAATGGCAAATCAAATAATATATTTACTCCCTCATAGTCTTTATTAGGAGTAATTTCACCTGTCTCGGAATCGAAGTTATAAGCTTCCGTATCATAAAATGTATCAGAAATAACTCCTAGGTATAGACCTCTATCTGCAAAGATTTCTATATCGTCACATTCTACTATCCTATACCATATACCATCTTCCACAAATGCACTGAATCCACCATTCATTGTGATGATATTTACATTCCAAGGGGTTTGTCCTTTTATAAATGGTGATACAAAAAATGGCATCTCATCATATTCTGAGTCATGGAGACCGGGCATCGGTGTTCCATCAACTTTTCCAATGGTAACAACTGCATAAGTTCTATCAAGCTTAACAACATCATTAGATTCATACTTAAAATCACTGATATCTCTACCAGATACAATCCCAAGTAATGTTATCTTATAATCACCACTTATTTGAGTTTCATTGATAACTATAGCATCTTCTCCACTAAAAGCCTTGGCAAGACCTTGATTCTCTAACTTCTCCGCAATCTCTACTGGTGTAAGTGATTTCCATACTGCAAATACTGAAACTGACATTGCTAAAATAAATATTGCTACCATTGCCATAACAGGAATTCTTTTTTTATTTCTACCTTTCATCTTGTCCCTCCTATTAAATTCTTCAATAATTTTTTGATTCAAACTCTTATCAGGTTCATCATTAGTAGCCATAGCACTTCGTAATAGATTATCTAATCTTTCAAAATCCTTCATAGCCTTCACCCTCCAAATATCTTTTAATCTCCTTTCTACCTTTATAAAGCCTACTCTTTACAGTTCCAGTTGGAATCTTAAGTGCAGAAGCGATTTCCTCCACTGACATTTCTGCTGTATAGTACATATATAATGGTATTTTCAATCTATCACTTAGAGATTCTAGAGCCATATTGACCATTGTATCTAGTTCATTATCTAGCATAATATCTTCTGGTGTAGCCAGATTATCCATATAGGATATATCATTAGAACAATCTTGAAAAGGCACAAACTTGGCAATTCTATGTCTCCAGCCCATCTTTCTCCATTGATTTTTCCATATGTTTGCCGCTATACCTATGAGAAAACTCTTTGGGTTTTTAGACTTTTCAATTCTGTGGCATAGCTCTACAGCTTTTAAAAAAGTCTCTTGATATAGATCATCTGCCTGATGTTTATCCCTTGTCAATTTACAACAAAATCCATAGATATCTTTGCCATAGTCTTCAATTAAATGACTCAATTCTGCTACATCCAACCTGCTATTCCCCCTTTCATATGTTTATTCAAAAGGTTCTTCTATTTATTTCCCTTCACCTATATATTGTAACAACTTTTAATTTGGTTCATAATATTTTAAAATATATTAAAAAAACATCTATGTAAAAGAACCTCAAATATTAGATTCTTATCTAACATTTGAGGTTCTTTTTATAACTTAATTTTTTACATAAATATGATTCTTATGATAAATAGAAGTGATAGTATCCACATAGTAATTGAAACTTCTTTTCCCCTACCAGAAATTGTCTTTAATATTGTATATGATATCATTCCAAATACTATTCCTTCAGCTATACTATATGCAAAAGGCATCATCACTATAGTTAAAAAAGCTGGGATTGCTTCTGTAAAATCATTAAAATCTATCTTTGTAATAGGACTCATCATAAATAGCCCTACAATGACCAATGCTGGAGCAGTTGCTGCTGCTGGTATTATTGTAAATAATGGTGCAAAGAATAGAGATAAAGCAAACATAAAAGCAGTAGTTAAAGCTGTAAGTCCAGTTCGACCACCTTCTGCAACTCCAGATGCTGATTCTACAAAAGTAGTTACAGTAGAAGTACCCATACAAGCTCCTGCAATAGTTCCTATGGCATCAGCCATTAAAGCTTTGCCTACCCTAGGTAATGTACCATCTTCATCTAGCATATCAGCCTTGGAGGCTACTCCAGCTAGTGTTCCCACTGTGTCAAATATATCTACAAATAAAAATGTAAATACAACTACTAACATTTCAAGGGAAAATATCTCCTTAGTACTTACAAATTGGAATGCTACATTCTTCATAGAAGGCGGCAAACTTACAATTCCAGAAAATCCTTCTGGCAATATAGTTACACCTAGTGGAATTCCTATTATAGTAGAAAATACAATTCCCAATAATAAAGCACCTTTTACATTTTTAGCCAATAAAAAACCTGTAAATAAAATTCCCAATATGGCAACTATAGCTGCTCCAGATGTTAAATCTCCTAAAGCTAAAAGAGTTCCATCTCCAGCTTTGACAATCCCTGATCCACCTAATCCTATAAAGGATATAAATAGTCCAATACCTACTGATACTGCATTCTTAAGACTTACAGGAATGGAATTAAATATGGCTTCCCTAGCATTTATAAAGGATAACAAGATAAATATAATACCTTCTATAAGTACTGCTGTCAATGCAAATTGCCATGATTTCCCATTTTCACCTAATACTACTGAAAAAGTAAAAAATGCATTTAATCCCATACCTGGAGCTAGTGCAAAGGGGTATTTAGCATATAGTGCCATAATCAATGTGGCAAAGGCTGCTGATAAAGCAGTTGCTGTAAATACTCCGCCTCCATCCATTCCTGTAGCAGACAACATTCCTGGATTTACCGCCAAAATATAGGCCATTGTCATAAAAGTCGTAATCCCTGCTACTATCTCCGTCTTTACATCTGTACCATTTTCTTTTAATCTAAAAAAGCTCTCCATTGTTCTCTCCTCCTATATTATGCCAATATCTTTTCTATAATACATTCCATTGAAATTGATATTATCTATATTGTTGTATATATTTTTTCTAGCATCTTCCATATTATTTCCTAAAGATGTAATACTCATAACTCTACCCCCATTTGTAACTAGTTTTTCTCCATCATATTTTGTTCCATTGTGGAATAATATTATAGACTTATCTAGCTTATCTATTCCAGTGATAGGATATCCCTTTTCATAATCTCCTGGATAACCCTTGGATGTTACTAAAACTGTAACACAGGGTCTTTTATTCCATACTAAATCTTTTTCTTCTATGGTTTTATCAAGGGTTTTTTCAATTAATTCTACTAAATCACTTTCCAATCTAGGCATCAATACTTCTGTTTCTGGATCTCCAAATCTTACATTGAATTCCAATACCTTTGGCATTCCATCTACAATCATCAGCCCAATAAATAATATCCCTGTAAAGTTCAATCCATCTTTTTTGAGTCCTAGCCTTATCTTCTCCAGAACATCAATTTCTAATCTCTTCTTAAATTCTTCAGTAAACAATTCACTTGGAGAATAGCATCCAACTCCACCTGTATTGAGTCCTTCATCATTTTCAAATATCTTCTTATAGTCCTTGGCACTCTCCATGGGAACTATCTTGTTACCAGATACAAAACAAAGTAAGGATGCTTCTATTCCATCTAAGAACTCCTCTATTACTACAGTGTTTCCCTCAGAACCAAAGACTTTTTTATTTAAAATATCTTGGAGGACATCTATGGCCTCTTCTTCAGAATCACAAATAAATACTCCTTTACCTAGACATAGTCCATCTGCCTTTATGACCAATGGATAGGAGAATTCTTTGATCCCCTCTATTGCATCATCAAATTTATCAAAACTCTCATACCTTGCCGTAGGAATATCATGTCTTCCCATAAATTCCTTTGAAAATTCCTTACTTCCTTCTAGCTGAGCTGCCTTTTTATTTGCTCCAAATATCCTAAGCCCATTCTCATTGAATCTATCTACTATTCCCAGTACGAGAGGTTCTTCTGGCCCTACAATTGTCAAATCTATTTTCTCTTCCAGTGCAAAGGACAATAGTCCATCTATATCATTTGAGGATATTCCAACATTTTCAGCTACTTCGGCTGTACCTCCATTTCCTGGTGCACAGTAGAGTTTCTCCACTTTACTGGATTTAGATAATTTCCAACATAGTCCGTGTTCTCTACCACCACTACCTATTACTAAAATCTTCATAAAAACCTCCTATATCAATGTTTGAAATGTCTAATCTTAGTAAAGACCATTGCCATACCATGTCTATTAGCCTCTTCAATTACTTCCTCATCTCTTATGGAACCTCCTGGCTGGATAATTGCCTTTATGCCAGCCTTGCCTAATATCTCTATAGAATCCTTAAATGGGAAAAAACCATCAGAAGCCAACACACTTCCCTCTATCTTCTCCCCTGCTCTTTCTATAGCATTGGCTACAGCCCATACCCTATTTACCTCTCCTAATCCTATGCCAATAGTAGCCTCATCTTTTGCAATGACTACACCGTTAGAATTGATATTTTTGGCTGCCTTCCACGCAAATATTAGATCTTCCATTTCCTTATCTGTAGGTACCCTATGAGTTACTGTCTCCACATCATCTAACAGAAGCTTTGTATCTCTCTCTTGGATTAGAATACCACCTAATACTTTTTTCATATCCATTTCTCTGTAATCCCTATTTTCAATATCAGCTATCTCTATAAGTCTTATATTTTTCTTCCTAGTCAATATCTCTATAGCCTCATCTGAAAAAGAAGGTGCTAAGACTACTTCCATAAATATACTGTTTATCATCTCTGCTACTTCTCTATTTATCTCTCTATTTGAAGCTATTATTCCACCAAATATAGATACCTTATCACATTCATATGCCTTAATATAAGCTTCTTCTATAGTATCTCCACTGCCTATACCACAGGGGTTGGAGTGTTTTACACCAACTATAGTTGGTCTTTCAAATTCTTTTAGTACTTTTAACGCTCCATTGGCATCATTGATATTGTTAAATGAAAGCTCCTTGCCATGAAGTTTTATACCACTTGACAATGCTCCAGATGCTTTTCCTATTTCCTTATAAAATCCTGCCTTTTGATGTGGGTTTTCTCCATATCTTAGTTCCTGCTCTTTTTCATAGGTCATAGTCAATCTATCAGGAAATTCGTTTTTCTCCAATTCATTAAAATACTTTGCAATCAATGTATCATAATAGGCAGTATAGCCAAAGACCTTGGCAGCTAAGTATTGTCTAGTATCTAAGCTAGTTTCTCCTGAGTTTCTCAGCTCTTGAATTACTCTTTCATAATCCTTTGGGTCTACTATCACTGTTACAGACTCATAATTTTTGGCAGCAGCTCTAATCATAGATGGTCCACCTATGTCTATATTCTCTATTATCTCATCATGACTTACTCCTTTTTTCTGTACAGTGTTCTCAAAGGGATATAGATTGTTCACTACTATATCTATTCCATGGATGTCCATTTTCTCTATGGTCTTAATATGTTCCTTGTCACCTCTTTTATATAGAAGTCCCCCATGTATATATGGATTTAGGGTCTTGACTCTCCCATCTAATATCTCTGGAAATTTGGTGACATCTTCTATCTCCAATATCTCTAAACCTGCTTCCTTCAGTACTCTAAAAGTACCTCCTGTAGATATAATTTCCCATCCTAATTCCTTAAGAGATAGAGCAAAATCTACAATTCCACATTTGTCATAAACGCTAATCAGTGCCCTTTTCATCAAATCACCTCATATAATTTTGGTATTTCGTCCATCAAGTACTATTCGTCCATCACAGAACAGGCCTACTGCCTTAGGTAATATCTCATGTTCTACTTTCAACACTCTTTCCTTTAAGATATCTACATCATCATCTTCCTCTACCTTAACTGCCTCTTGAAGTATGATAGGACCTGTATCTGTGCCTTCATCTACAAAATGTACTGTAACACCTGTAATCTTGCATCCATAGTCCAGTACTGCCCTATGAACCTTATCTCCATAATATCCATCTCCACAAAAACTGGGAATTAGGGAAGGATGTATATTTATAATCCTATTTTTAAACTCTTTGATAAAATCCTTAGATAATATCCTCAAATATCCTGCCAAGACTATTAAATCTACTTCCCTTTTTTTAAATTCCTCTATAAGTTTTAAGTCATACTCTCTTGGTGTTTTATATTCTTTTGGGTCTAAATATAGGGTATCTATTCCTGCCAATTTTCCCCTTGTCAATCCATAAGCATCTTTTTTGTTTGATACTACTAGCCGAATTTCTCCATCTATATTTCCTGCATCTATATTGTCAATTAATGCTTGGAGATTTGTCCCTCCTCCAGAAATCAAAACCCCAATTTTCAGCATAATACTACACCTTCTGATCCTCTTTTTATTTCACCGAGCAAATAAAACTTTTCTTCCCTATCCTTTAAATAGGACTTAATATCTTCTAACTCTTCTTTAGAAACTACTAATATCATCCCAACTCCCATATTGAAAGTTGAATACATCTCCTTGGTACTGATATTTCCCCACTCTTGTAATAAGTGAAATATCTTAGGAGTATCTACAATAGAAGTATCTATATGAGCAGATAATCCTTCTGGCAATATCCTAGGTATATTCTCATAGAACCCACCACCTGTAATATGGCATATACCTTTAACTTTATAGTTCTCTACTAGATCATAAACTGGGTTGGTATATATCCTAGTAGGTTTTAGCAACTCTTCTCCTATGGTTGTCCCCAATTCCTCAAGAAAAGTATCTGCCTTCATATTTTCCTTTTCAAATACTATTTTTCTAACTAGAGAATATCCATTGCTGTGAATACCACTTGAGGGAAGTCCTATGATATAGTCACCTTCTTCTATATCTTCTCCAGTTATAATCCTATTTTTTTCTACTACTCCTACACAAAATCCTGCAATATCATATTCATCTTCCCTATAGAATCCTGGCATCTCAGCTGTTTCTCCACCTATTAAAGCACATCCTGCCTTTATACATCCATTGGATACTCCTTCTACTATATCTGCCATCTTCTCTGGAACAAGCTTTCCAGTAGCTATATAGTCCAAGAAAAATAATGGCTTTGCCCCTTGACATAGAATATCATTGGCACACATAGCTACACAATCTTCCCCTATAGTATGGTGCATATCCATCATAAAGGCTATTCTCAACTTGGTTCCCACTCCATCAGTACCTGATACCAGTACTGGCTCCTTATACTTTTTAGAATCTAATTGAAACAGCCCTGCAAACCCTCCTATATCTGATAATACACCTGAAGTATGGGTCTTTTGAATCAATCCCTTTATCAATTTGACTTGTCTATACCCTGCTTCCTTATCTACCCCAGCATCTTTGTATGTTAAAGACATATCTTCCCTCCATATTATTCATATTCATAACTCAGCCATAGTCTATGGATTTTTAAACTTACCTATCTTTCAATAGGATACTTCCCAGTAAAACAGCCTCGACAAAATCCATTGTTTTCTCCTGCTGCCTTCAATAGTCCATCTAGTGATATATACTTTAGAGAATCTGCACCTATCATATCTTTTATATCTTGAACACTCATATTTGCAGCTACTAGATTTTCTTCATTAGGAGTATCCATTCCTAGATAGCAAGTATTTGTCACTGGTGGAGAGCTTATCCTTACATGGACTTCCTTTGCCCCAGCTTTTTTTAGCATATCTACAGTTCTCTTAATAGTAGTTCCTCTAATTATAGAATCATCTACTAATATAAGTCTCTTTCCCTCTACATTTTCCTTTAATACATTTAACTTTATCTTTACACCCTGTTCCCTTAATTCCTGTGTTGGCTGTATAAAGGTCCTTCCTACATATCTATTCTTGATAATCCCCTCTGCATAGGGTATTCCCGACTCTTCAGCATATCCTATAGCTGCTACAATTCCAGAGTCTGGAGCCCCTATTACTATATCTGCATCTACTGGTGATTCCTTAGCTAATATCCTACCAGCTTCTATCCTTGCAAGATATACACTCTTTCCATCAACCTTGCTATCTGGTCTTGCAAAATATATGGATTCAAATAGACATAGACTTCTGTGTGTAGATTTTTCATATATACTCTTTATACCATTTTCATCAATTACTATAATCTCTCCAGGCCTTATATCCCTGATAAACTCAGCTCCCATAGTGTCAAAAGCACAGGTTTCAGAAGCTAGTACATAGTCATCTCCAAATCTACCTAGAGATAGAGGTTTAATCCCAAGGGGGTCTCTTGCTCCTATGAGTCCATCCTTTGTCATAACTACCAAGGCATAGGAGCCTACTACCTCTTCTAAAGCCTTAACAATTGCTTCTTCCATACTATCTCTATGATGCCTTGCAATGAGATTGGCTATGACTTCTGCATCTAAATCAGATTGAAATATGGCTCCATTGTCCTCTAGCCTATCTCTAAGTTTTGAAAAATTGACAATACTGCCATCATGGACTATGGCCAATGCTCCTCTTCTATAACCTACTACTAGTGGTTCTGCGTTTTTTACATCTTTACCTTCGTCTGAAAAAGCATATCTCACCTGACCTATGGCTATATTGCCCCTCAGTCTATCCATTACTTCCTTTGGAAATACTTCGTGAACAAGTCCTAAATCCTTAAAATAATCTATAAACCCATTGTTATTAACTGCAATCCCAGAACTCATCTGTCCTCTATGCTGAATACCATATAGTCCATAGTATATTATCTGAGATACATGGGTCTTTTCTCTGCTATAAATACCTGCTATACCGCTCAAGGATATGTCCTCCTTATATAGATTTTAGATCTTCATTCATAAGTTTTACATCATTTGCCAACTTTAACTTGTATTCTTTAAACTTGTCCCTTAACTCTTTGTACTTCACTGACAGTATCTGAACTGCCAAAAGCCCTGCATTTTCTCCACCATCAATTGCCACTGTAGCTACTGGAACTCCCTTTGGCATCTGTACCACTGATAGTAGAGAGTCCAGTCCATCCATAGTGGAAGATTTAGCGGGAATTCCTATTACAGGTATAGGAGTTATACCAGCTATTATCCCTGCTAGATGTGCTGCCTTTCCAGCTATTGCTATGATAACTTCTGTTCCATTTTCCTCTGCCTTTTCTGCAAACTCTATAGCTGTATAAGGTGTTCTGTGGGCTGATATAACCTTTAGTTCATATTCCACCCCGAATATATTTAGTATATCTATAGTCCTATCTGCTATCTTCCTATCTGAAATACTGCCCATCACTATACTTACTTTCACAATGAAAACCTCCTATTTAAAGTAATTGATACCTGATGCAAATATATTATGTCTTCCCTTTATATCTATATTTTTATATAGTCCATCATCTAGCCTATCTATAGAGGATATAGTGCCTAAGATTCTACCATCTTTGCTTGTGAGAGATTCAATTCCCAATGTAGAACCTACAGGATTATAGTCTACAAACTGAGTTGCAACCTGTCCAGATTTTATGATATCCAATTCATTATCCAATATGATTCTGCCTTCCATAGTTGCCAATGGAACTGTATATCTATCTCCTATATCCATTCCACTCATCCAAGGAGATAGATTGGAAGTGACCTCTACATCTACCATAGTAGATATAAATCCTCCTGAACTGTTGTGTACCACATGGCCTCCTTCTATAAGCCCTGCTTTCACAAGTCCTTCCATTCCATTTCCTACTCCAAGTATTAGTCCATCTCTTAAATTTAGATGTCTGTCTATCTCTTCTTTGACATATGGATTTCCCAATACTATCTTCATGAGTTTTCCACCTATTTCAGGTTCATTTCCAAATATAGCTCCATTTGAGAAGGCAATTATCTGTGATTTTTCTATTCTATTTGCAAATTCCCTGTAGGATTGTTGAATAAGCTCTCTACTTAGAGACTTGAACACCAATATATCTACATCTCCACCAGCTTCTTCAAACATTTTAGCCATTGTATATTCTCCATGAGTTCCTGTAAATATAGGTACTAGAACTTTAGGCCTTACGATCGAATGATTTGTCTTTATTTTGTTTCCACCTGTATAAGAAATATCTTTCCCTATTGGATAACTATCTACAACGGGGAATACATCTTTTAAAGGAGATTCCCAAGCTGTAATAAGTTCATCTATATCTAAAATCTCATCTTCTATATATATCTTCTCTTCATCTATAGTATGGCCTAATACCCTGTAATCCACATCCTGAAGTAGTTCTTCAAGATCTATATCCTTAGATATTTCCAATATTAGAGAACCAAACATAGGCATAAATAGTTGTTTTTTGTCTATACTATTTAACTTAAATCCTATCTTATTTCCAAAGCTCATCTCTAAAATAGATCTGATAACTCCACCATATTTTACACTTTGTGCCGACTTTATTATATGTCTATTTGCCAATTTTCCAATCTTACTGTAGTTGAACTTTAATCTATCTAAATCTACTAAACCATTATCATCTATTTCCAATGGAATCAACACTATATTACTATCTACTTCTTTAAATTCACTAGAGATTATCCTGTCTACATTTTCCGAAGTCACTGCAAAACTTATCAATGTAGGTGGTACATGGATATCTTCAAAGGTACCACTCATACTATCTTTTCCACCTATGCTGGGAATATCCAACTCCTTTTGAACCTTATATGCTCCCAATAGAGCTGATAGTGGTTTTCCCCATTTCACCTCATCTTCTCCTAATCTTTCAAAGTACTCCTGAAATGTAAGTCTAATCTTTTTATAATCTCCACCTAAGGCTACTACTCTGGCAATAGAATCTATGACTGCATAATATCCTCCATGAAATGGACTCCATTTAAATATCTTAGGTTCATATCCATAAGTCATTATAGAGCAGGTATTCGTATTTCCATCTATCACTGGTATCTTGGCAACCATGCCTTCACTAGGACTTAGTCTATACTTGCCACCATATGGCATGAGAACTGTACCACCTCCTACAGTGCTATCAAAGTTTTGAACAAGTCCCCTTTGGCTGCCTATATTTAGATCACTAAGGACTTTAAAAACACCATCCCTTATAGACTCATTTTCAAATTCAGTCCACATTCTATCTATATAATCCTCTTCCTTCGGCTGCTCTATCTGAACTTTTATCTTCTTTCTAATTCCATTAGTGTCTAAAAACTCTCTATCTATATTGACTATCTCTTTGCCTTTCCAAGACATCTTCAGTACCTTATCTTCTGTTACTTTAGCAACTACTGTAGCCTCTAGATCCTCTTCTTTAGCTGCTTTCATAAATATATCTAAGTTTTCCCTATCTATGACTACTGCCATTCTCTCTTGAGATTCAGAAAGGGCAATCTCTGTTCCATCTAGTCCTGGATATTTTAAGGGTACCATATCCAATTGAATATCTAATCCATCTGCTAACTCACCTATGGCAACACCTACTCCACCAGCTCCAAAGTCATTACATACCTTGATAATCTTGGATATATTTTCTTTTCTAAATAGACGAATTATCTTTCTTTCCAGAGCTGGATTTCCTTTTTGTACTTCTGCACCACTGGTATGCAGAGATTCCTCTGTATGTTCCTTAGATGAACCTACTGCACCGCCTAGACCATCTCTACCTGTCCTACCACCTACTAAGATTATCAAATCTCCAGGCTCTGATTTTCCCCTATATACCCAATCCTTTGGTGCTGCCGCTACTAATGCTCCACATTCCATTCTCTTTGCCAAAAATCCTTCATCATATATCTCCCTTACATATCCTGTAGCTGATCCAATCTCATTTCCATAGGAACTATATCCCTTCATGGCAGTTTGAGTTATCTTTCTCTGAGGTAATTTCCCAGGCAATGTATCCTCAAACTCCTGCCTTGGATCTGCTGCTCCTGTAATTCTCATGGCTTGATATACAAAAGCTCTTCCAGACAATGGATCCCTAATAGCGCCACCTAAGCATGTAGCCGCCCCTCCAAAGGGTTCCATCTCTGTAGGGTGGTTGTGAGTCTCATTTTTAAACATGAGTAGCCATCTCTCCATCTTCCCATCTACATCCACGTCTATCTCTATACTAGCCGCATTTACTTCATCTGACTTTTCCTTATCCTCTAGGAGTCCCTTTTTCGCTATCTCTTTCATATTTATAGTAGCCAAATCCATTAAACATATTGGTTTTTTTCTATTTTTATATACAAATTCTCTAGAGTTTAAATACTCCTTCAATATAGATTCAAACAACTTCCTATATTTACCTTCGTGGATATCTATATTCAAAATCTCTGTCATAAAGGTAGTATGTCTACAGTGATCTGACCAATAGGTGTCTATTAGTTTTATCTCTGTTATAGTAGGATTTCTATCTATATCTTTAAAATATCCTTGACAAAATATGAGATCTTCCATATCCATGCCTATTCCATATCTAGCCTTGAAATTTTCCATATCTCTTTCATTAAACTCTATAAAATCCTCTATTGTCTCAACATCTCCTATATCTTTTACTTCTTCTTCATAGGTAAATACATCCATTGGGATTTCTTTCATCTCTATAGGGTTTATATAATAGGACTTTATCTTGTCTAATTCAACATAATCTATGCCTTTGAGGATTATTATCTTAGAATGTAATACTTCTATATCCCTATCTAGTATAAATTTTTTAACTATTTCTTTTGTATAGTATTCTCTCTCATTGAACTGACCCTTTAAATATTCAATTCTAAAAGACAACTCATCTTTTCCTATAATAAACTCCTCATGAAATATATCTGTCCTTGGTTCATATAGGAGTTCCCCTAGTATCTCTTGGATTTCCGTATCTTCTGCACCTACAATATCATATACATTTACAATCCTTACATCCTCTAGATTCACCACATTTAAATAGTGCTTAAATTCTCTATACAGATCTTCTCCTTCACTATCAAACCCTCTCTTTTTTTCAATAAAGATCCTACTATGATTCAAAATAAACCCTCCTCAAAAAATAAATATAGCCCAATCAGGTAGGTAAAGCGAAACCTACCCGACTGGGCTTTTATCCCTTCGGTGTAATACCAATCAATTAGTATCTGTACCGCTCGGTCCAGCGAGATAATCTCCGGAACCCTAGGTACACTTCCGCCCATAGCTAAATGATTTGCGGTCATTTGTAGAAACTTTCCATCCATATCATGGAAAATATATGAGCTTCTCTATTAATTTACATATTAATATCTACAATTAGATATTAACAATCCTAGGGACATATGTCAAGCTATCTTTTATACTAATTTGTCAAGTGCCTGTTTTAGATCTGCAATTATATCTTCTGCATTTTCAAGACCAACTGATAATCTTACTAATCCTTCTGATATTCCACTTGCAGCTCTCTCCTCTGGTGTATATGGTGAGTGAGTCATTGTAGCTGGATGTTGGATCAATGTCTCAGCATCTCCCAAGCTCACTGCCAATGTACAGAGTTCTACTGTATTCATAAGCTTTCTTCCTGCTTCTATTCCACCTTTTACTTCAAAGGCAATCATAGCACCAGGTAATTTCATCTGCTTCTTAGCCAATTCATATTGTGGGAAACTCTTTAGTCCAGGATACATGATACTCTCTACTGCTGGATGTGATTCTAAGAACTCAGCAACTTTTTGTGCATTTGCACAGTGCCTTTCCATACGAATCTCCAATGTCTTCATACCTCTATTGATTAAAAATGCATCAAATGGGCTGAGAACAGCACCAGTCATGTCCTTTAGTCCTACTAGTCTAACTTGATCTATAAGTTCTTTCCTTCCAGCTACGAAACCAGCAATAACATCTCCATGTCCATTTAGATATTTAGTAGCTGAGTGAACTACCAAGTCTGCACCTAGATCTAATGGCCTTTGGATATATGGAGTATTATAAGTATTGTCAACGATTACTACGCATCCTTCTTTTTCATGAGCAATCTTTGAAACTGCTTCAATATCAGTTATGTTCATATTTGGATTTGCTGGAGTCTCAAGATATACAACCTTGGTATTGTCTTTCATAGCTGCCCTTACTTCATCTAAATTTCCAGTATCTACAAATGTGACTTCTACACCATAGTTTGTAAGACCATGATTTAAAAAGGCAAATGTACATCCATACAATGTCTTAGCTGCAACTACATGATCCCCTGCTTTTAAGGAAACCCATAGTGCAGATGTAATAGCACCAATACCAGATGCAGTTGAAACTGCTGCCTCTGTATTTTCAAGATTTGCCAACTTTGCTTCAAGCTGTGCATTTGTTGGATTTCCAAGTCTTGAGTAGATAAATCCCTCTTCTTCAAGGGCAAA
This sequence comes from Varibaculum timonense, assembly GCA_902386935.1. Classification (GTDB taxonomy): domain Bacteria; phylum Bacillota; class Clostridia; order Tissierellales; family Tissierellaceae; genus CABMKH01. The sequence goes on along the minus strand of CABMKH010000005.1, from coordinate 865,331 downwards.
TCTCTTTCCACCCTGCTCTGCTGAATCAAACATAAATGTTGAAGTCTGATATATAGGTGTTGCCAATGCCCCATGCTCATTCTTTTCATACCCTGCATGTATTGCCCTAGTACTAAAACCCATCTTAGCTAATCTTTCCTTATCCATTCTAATTTCCTCCTTTTTTTATATGCTTAGTTCTATTTCAAATCTATTTATCAGTAGAAGTTACCTCCATAGGTCTATCATTCTCAAAGTCCCAAGGATTTTTTCTAATAATTCCATCTGCAAATGGAACAAAGATAGATAGTATTGCAAACACTGCTAATAATTGCTGATACCAAAGTAATGGTATAACCTGAAACGGACTTACTAGTCCATTGGAAAAGCTGACAGCTATCAACAATTGTGCACCATATGGTATCATCCCTTGCATTACACATGAAAATGAATCAAGTAGGGATGCTGTTCTCCTAGGATCCACCTTGTATGTGTTTGAAATCTCCTTTGCTATAGGTCCATCAATTATAATGGCAACTGTATTGTTGGCAGTAGCCATATCTGTCAAGCTCACTAGAGCTGCAACACCAATCTCTGCTGATTTCTTTCCCTTTATCATACTTTGAACTTTATCTAAAACCCACTGTAGGCCTCCTTCTTTTGTAACCATATATGCTAATCCACCAGTCAACATAGATAATAGAAATATATCAAACATTCCTGCAAATCCATTGAAAATCTCTTGAGTATATTCTAGTAATGTAAATTCTTTATATATAATCCCAATTGCACCTGAAAATATAACTCCACCAGTCAATACTACAAATACATTGACACCTGCCAAGGCAGCAATCAATACAAATAGATACGGTAGTACCTTTATTATGTTGAAACTATATTCAGTTGCCTCTGGGGTAGTGATTGGCTTACCAAATATCAATAATAATACTATAGTCAATATAGCTGCAGGTAAAGCTAGCATTATGTTCAATCTAAATTTGTCCCTCATCTCTACCTTTTGAGTCCTTGTAGCTGCAATAGTAGTATCAGAGATTACAGATAGATTGTCACCGAACATAGCCCCACCAACTAAAGCTGCAATTACAAGGGGCATACTAAGCCCTGTATTTTCAGCTAAACCTACTGCAATTGGTGCAATGGCAGCTATTGTCCCTACAGATGTGCCAATGGATATGGATATGAAACATGCTATGATGAAGATACCAGTAGTTATGTATTGAGCTGGTATCAAAGTGAGTCCGAGGTTTACAGCAGATTCAACGCCTCCCATGGCACTTGAAACATTTGAAAAAGCACCTGCTAAAATATAGATAATACACATGATGATTATGTTCTCTTCTCCACAACCTGCGATGAAATCATTGAACTTGTCATCTATAGAGCCTTTAAACATTATAAACGCTAAAATAATACCGACGATTACTGCAATAGGTGCTGGTAGTTGATAAAATGCCATATCATATTCTAACCTTTGTAGAATAATACCTGTAAATAAATATACTGCTACAAACACTAAAAACGGAATCAGTGCCTTACCATTGGCTTTTACTTTTCTTAAATCTTCCATACATACGCCTCCTTATCTCTAATTAAAATTCTAAATCTTCCTTCCTTATGTCATACTTCTTCATTCTGTTCAAGAGTAGAGTATGAGTTACATTTAGTTTTCTAGCTGCATCCCTTATACTCTCACTATTCTTTAGGCTTTCTACTATTATCTTCTTTTCAAAATTGGCAACACTCTCCTTTAAAGAATTGGTTATCAATCCTTGATTTTCATCTACTATGCTACTTAAAATAATATTGTTTTCACCAATTTTACTGGTATTAGATAGAGCTACAGCCCTTTCCAACACATTTTGTAACTCTCGAACATTTCCAGGCCATTTATATTCCATGAGCTTTTTCATGCCTTCCTGATCTATTCCGACCATGCTTTTATCATATCTATTAGAATGTACTCCTATGAAATACTCTACCAAAGCAGGTATATCCTCTGGTCTCTCCTTTAGGGAAGGTATTTCTACACTAAATATATTTATCCTGTAGAGTAGATCAAGTCTAAATTTATTATTCTTTACCATATGCTCAAGATTCTTATTTGTAGCAGATAGTAGCCTAAAGTCAATGGCTATTTCCCTATGTCCTCCTATCTTTCTAATCTTCTTCTCCTGTAGTACTCTTAAAAATTTGGCCTGTAGATGAGGAGACATCTCCCCAATCTCATCTAAAAATATAGTACCTCCATTGGCAATTTCCAATATACCAGCTTTTCCACCTTTTTTCCCTCCAGTAAAAGAACCATGCTCATAACCAAACAATTCACTTTCCAATAACTGTTCCGGCATGGCAGCACAATTTATGGGTATAAAAGGCTTGTTTTTCCTATCACTTGCATTGTGAATTGCCCTTGCAAATAACTCCTTTCCTGTTCCACTTTCTCCAGTTATGAGTATTGGAGAATCTGATACAGAAAATAGTTTTGCCTGTTGTATAATATTTTTCATCTTGGTACTTTCACATATTATATCATCAAATGTAATGGGATTGTCATATCTACCTATAACATTATTTAATTTATTTATATCATCAAAAGCCAATATATAGCCACTAAATATATTTTCCTCACTTAGAAGGGGAATTACATTTAGTAAATAGGACTGATTACCTACTTCTATATTCTCATTTATAAGAGGTTTGATAGTCTTGTGCTCTTCTAAAAGAAAAATGTCCATCTTCTCATCTTTGATGTATTCTCCTATTAACTTCCCAGTTATTCCACTGACAGTAGATTTGAATATTCTCTCAGCAGCATATTTGTTTACATATTTTATGCTACTACGTCTATCTAAGACCACGACTCCTTGAGGAATGATGTCCAAGACCTTTTTCATCTCTATATCTCTTTCCTCAAAAGCTATTAAATCTACTTCTTCTACCTCTTGAAAACCATCTACTTTCTTAAAATCCTCTTTGATCTTCTCCCAAATCTCAAGATCTATATGATGAAGTTTTATATAGATTATATAAGAATATACTTCCATCCAGATTATGCCAACATCATACTTATGAAAGATTGACAGTATATCATATGTAAAATGTGGTCTATCAACTTTTGCTATTATCTTGATCCTCTTTGCCATTTATACAATTCCTTTCTCTAAGTATTATAATGCAATTTCTATGCCAAATTGGAAAACTGATATAAGCCTCTATTTAACTGGATTGATGATATTCTAAATTGGATGCATTGGAACTATATTGAACCACCATATTCTTATGATAGGGTTTTCCTAAACCTAAAGGCGGTTTATTATCGTTCCATGTGGGTCATTTTCATTCCATTTGATATGAAATTAAACCACATAATGGAATTTTTGTGGTTTAATTTAAAAATATGTCTCTATTGTAATTGTACCATATGAAGAATCAGTGGACAATGAATTTTTATCTGTAGACTAATTATTTTTCTATTTAATATTCAAGTACCTTTGACAAAAACTCCTTGGTCCTCACATTCTGTGGATTGTCAAATAGATTATCGGCACTATTTTCCTCTACTATTTCTCCATCTGCCATAAATATAACCCTATCTGCAACCTGTTTTGCAAAGGCCATCTCATGGGTGACTACTATCATGGTCATACCAGTTTCTGCCAGTTCCTTCATCACATTTAGAACCTCTCCTACCATCTCTGGATCAAGAGCGGATGTGACTTCATCAAATAGCATTATCTCTGGATCCATAGCCAGTGATCTAGCTATGGCTATTCTCTGTTTTTGCCCTCCTGATAGAGAATTAGGATATACATCCTTTTTATCCAATAAATCCATTGTCTTTAAAAGAGATATTGCCTTTGATTCTGCCTCTTTCTTATTTAATTTCTCCGTCAATATTGGTGCCAAGGTTATATTTTCCAAAACTGTCTTATGAGGAAATAGGTAAAAATGTTGAAATACCATACCTATTTTCTGTCTCATAAGATCTATATCTCTCCCTGCCTTAGCAATATTCTTCCCATTTATATATATATTTCCAGATGTAGGTTTTTCTAGATAGTCTATACACCTAATAAGGGTACTCTTTCCTGAACCTGATGGTCCTATAAGGCTTATAACTTCTCCATCCTCTATTTCCAAATTTATATCTTTTAATACATGCTTATCTCCAAAGAACTTATTTAAGTTTTCAATCTTAATCATGAGTAAGCCTCCTCTCTAACATACCTATAAGCTGTGATAAGGTAAATGTGAATACAAAATATATTACTGCCACTATTATAAGGGGATTAAATGGCTGATAACTTCCTCCTTGAACTATCTTTGCAGCATACATAAGATCTGCAACTCCTATAGTAGATGCTACTGCTGTTTCCTTTATCAAAGTTACAAACTCATTTCCTAAAGCTGGCAATATATTTTTAATAGCTTGAGGCAATATGATATGTCTCATGGTCTGACTACTAGACAATCCTAAACTTCTACTGGCTTCTGTCTGTCCCTTATCTATGGATTGGATTCCAGAACGAATTATCTCTGCCACATAGGCAGCGCTATTTAGAGAAACGGCTATTAGTGCAGCTAAAAACCCATCCATATTTACCCCCATTAGGACATAGCTTCCAAAATACACCAATGCAATCTGTACCATCATAGGTGTTCCACGTACTAGTTCAATATATATTGTAGATATAAATCTCAAAAATCTTATCCTAGATAATTTTAAAAGACTTAACATTGCTCCCAGAGTAGTCCCTATAGCAAGGGATAAAAAAGATAAAAGTAGTGTTATCTTTATACCAGTTATATAATAATACTTATATTTTATAAATAATTCCAATACTTTCAAAACTATTCCTCCTCTCTATGATTTCAACAAGCTAATAGTATGAAGTGTCATATAATAGAAAATCTCGCCTCCATATGATATAGAGACGAGATTTCCGCATTAACATTTTCTACATCCCAATTAAATATTCACTATAGCCCTTGACTACTAAGCTCATCTGCTTCAATTAACCATTTATCTATTAATCCCTTTGAAACTAAATCTGATAGTATCTCATTTAGTTTTTCTGTCAATTCGTCATTTCCCTTTTGTACTGCTATGGCAACTCCACCTGATTTGTTATCAATGATTAGATTTTCTACTACCATCAGGTCATCATTTACCTTTGCAAAGGATTCAGCTACAGGTGTTTCCATTATGGCACAGTCTATCTTTTCTGTCTTTAAGTTCATGACTATATCTGGATTCTTACTTAAACTCTTTACCTTTGAGTCCTTGATATCCTCTTGTGCAATTTTCTCTTGAGTAGTCCCTATTTGAACTCCTATACCCTTACCCTCTAAATCTTCCAATGTCTTTAAATTATCCTTATCTGTTTTTCTAATCAATACAGATAGATTTGCCTCATAATATATATCTGTAAAATTCACTTCCTCTAATCTGTCTGGATCAGGATTCATTCCTGCTATGACAATATCCAGCATTCCAGAAGTTAATCCACCTAATAGATTGTCAAAATCCATATCCTTTATCTCTAATTCTACTCCTAGTTCCTCTGCTATATGATTAGCAATTTCAAGATCAAGACCTACAATCTGATCCTTGCCATCTATCATGGCATGAAATTCAAAAGGTGGATAATCAGCACTTGTTCCCATTACCAACTTACCCTTGTCTAAAATACCCTGTAATCCTTCAGAAATCACTTCACCATTATCTCCAGCATCTTTTCCTGTATCTCCAACTTCATCTTGTTTTTTAGGTTCATTTCCTCCACATCCAGTTAATACAAGACTAAATATCATGACTAATACTAACAATATACTCAATCTTTTCTTCACAATAATTCCCTCCTAATCTCTTTTAAATACAAAAAAACTCATCTCCATGTAAGAGACGAGCTATACCCGCGGTGCCACTCTCATTGTATTTTCACTAGTAAAAAATACAACTCAAATCAAATAACGCTTTGTATGCGGAATAAGATACTCACCCTATGGCTTTGTCTTATCCATTTCAGCAGCTCTCTTCACCAAGCTTTCCATCATCTGGCTCTCACCTTACCCAGTTCTCTGTATGATATACTTACATAGCTACTCTCTGCATCAAAAATATTTTGATTTTTGTATATTTCATTCAATTATAAGGGTAACACTGAAAATTGTCAAGTGTTATTTTTTGTTTTTTCCTAGGCCCAGGTTGTAATTTAAAGTGACTGAAATTTTCTTGAAATATTCCATACATCGATTTTGCTTAAATAGCCATTTGAAGCTTAAATGATATTTGTAAAGGTGGTTTCCCTTTACTAATATCATTTATAGATTCTATAATTTTATATTGCAAAATATTATTGAGCTTTTTTTAATTCCATTTCTTTTTGAATAGCAGTTTTACCTCCAAATATTCTCCTTGGATAGTTGTTTATTCGTTTTTGAATTTCTAATATATCTTCTTTTGGTATTGGTGATATTGGTGTGCCTTTTGGTATGAATCTTCTTATCATTCCATTAGTTTGCTCATTGGTTCCTCTTTCCCAGGAACTATATGGATGGCAATAATATATTTTGGTTCTCTTCTTCGTTTTACTCCTTAAAGAACGTTCCATCTTTCTATGATTTAAAAACTCACTGCCATTGTCTACTGTTATTGTTTTGAACTTCTCTGCAAACCTTACTCTTCCTAGCTTTCTTTCAATTTTATCCAATACCTTAATTACAGATTTCTGAGTTTGATCTGGTATTTTAAATATCAGTGATTTTCTTAGTTTTCTATCTACCATTGTTAACAAACAAGTAGGATCACCCTTGGGCCCTTCTATACAGTCCATCTCCCAATGTCCGGCTTCAGAGCGATTGTTTGCAGCCACTGGTCTCTCCCATATACTCTTACCATCGGTATTTCTGTAGGAACGCCTAATCCTTCTTTGTTTACGTTTCAATTTTTTCCCTTCTCTTGGTAAATCTTTATTTGTTAGATTTGGGAAGATCCCTTGATCTATATAATTATATAAAGTTTTTGTACATATTCTTGTTTTGAATTTCTCTCCTGTTTCAGGATTACAAAACTCGTTATTCTTTAGTTCCATTATTACTGCATCTGGAGAATATTTCCCCTTTATTATTTTGGATTCTACATATTCTACAAATCTATAGTCATTGGATACCTTAAGTTGTGGACCCTTGTTACTGGCTTGATAATCATATCTTTGTTGAGCTGTTTCTGCACTGTAACTAATATATTCACGCCACATATAGTCACGTAATTTTATTTTCCCTCTTTTTAATTCTCTCCTTATGGTAGATTCACTGCAACCTATGGCATCTACTAAAAAAGAAACCTTAATCTTCCTTGGATATGCTTTTCTCACTAAATATTCTATATATTGTCTATCCTCAAATTTAAGATGTTTACCTTTCTTTCTTTTTTTGTTATGATGTATATGACCCAATGATTTATCCTCCTTTGTATTTCTACCTGATTACATTGTATAGGATATCTCATTGGGTTTCAATTTTTTGATTTTCTTTCACTTCATTTTACAACTTGCCTTGTTTTTTCCTAGGACAAGGGACAGATATTCACTAGATCTATATAGTATATCCGTATGATTTCCATCTAGTACTATATGATTGCTCCATATATATCCTAAAGCACTATCTATAGTTACTGTACCATCACCATGTTTTGTCTTATATACTTCTAGGGGCTTCCCATCTCTCCATTTGACCTTATCCCTATATTCCCTATCTACTAATATATCACTATTTGTTTCAACTCCACTACCAGCTATGATAAATAGTTTATTTGGATCTAATCTCATATTCCCCAATCCATTTAGAAATTCATTTCTTATGGACATATCCTCTATGGGTACTTCCATTCTAATACCATTTGCATCATAGAATAAATAATCTCCATACTCATAACTTGGCAATAGATCTTCTACCACAGGAAACATCCTTCTCATAATCTCTACATAATTTATCTTTTCCATAATATTATAGTGGGAAATAAATCTAGCCTTTAATTCTTCATAGAGAGTATTTTCCCTTGATGTAAAATAGGGAATCTGCCCTCCACTCCAAAAGTAATATGCATTTACTGCTCCTAGATTTGGGGTACCTATCATAATCAGCTTATCCACTGAAGATGGACTAAAACAACTCATATACGCCCTCCCCAATAGACCACCTAGACTATGACCTATGATCACCACCTTATCAGCTCTCGTTTTCTTCTTAATCTTCTCTATATTTGGGAACAAATACCTATCTACTGCATCTAATACTCTTATCTTCCAATCATAATATGAAATAAATAGGTTTAAGCCCTCTACATATCCCATCTCATTTAATATCCTAATAAAAGGTCTATATGTCTTTTCAGCAAATCCAAATGAAAATTCCCCAGTCCCATGTATGACATCATCTCCCAAAGAACCAAAAAGTCCCGGTACAAAGACAATAGGATAATTCATTATATCATCCCCCTCTATACCAGGATATTTAACTATATGAATAAATATTATTAAAATCTTTAGTATTCTGCCTTACGTCTAAATTTCCTAACAATATACATTATAAGACTACTTGTAATAACAGCCATAACTGGAATCATAAAACTATAATCTGCTGCCTTTCTCATCAACTTATCATAGAAGGTGACCTTCTCTTTATAATAAAGGGTGAAGGATAGATCTTCATCTGGTAAGAACTCAAGACCCACAGCATAATTTCCATCTCCATCTCTTCCTAGGCTAATACTACTATCCACTACATATGGATTACTCTTTGGTGGCCTTATCTCTATATTGAAATTCTTAAAATCAGCCCATCTTTTAGCAGGATTTAATAGGTATTGAAATCTATATAGAGGCTCATAGGTCTCTCTCCTACTCATAGCTCCTCTAGATATATAGCTGACACTTACATCCCTTTTACTTTCCTTGGGAAAGTTTACTTCATATACAAGTAATATTATCCTGTCAATTCTATCAGAATAATAAAATCCGTCAATTGGCATACTGACTACATTATGCCCTATTGCATCATCTAATTCCCTATAAATTAAGCTATACAATTGATTGTCTGTCAAATAATCGCTGTATCTAGCAGAGTCCTTATACTCTTGAACAGCCCCTTCTAGATAATCTTCTACTGAGATAATTTCCCTTTTTATCTCACAGGTATAGTCATCAGTCTTGTTAGAAAACTGCCCATCTGTAAATCCACTAATCTCAAAATCTATATCTCCACCCATTACATAGATTTCTAAAATCTCATTATCATTAATTAAAGAGGAACATCTTGTTTCCCCATCATTAACATTATACATATTAAAACCTTTATCCATTATCCTAGTCTTATTAGAATCATAGGTATAATCAATGACAAAATATACATCAGCTTCAGAGGTTTTCTTTACATCATATGTGTATAATATCCCCATTTCCTTTAAGTCATAATGTTGAGGTGAGTATACTTCCTTATTTATGGATTTAATAATTTCTCCAAAATCTAGTCCATTCTCCTCTTCTTTGTCCTCTCTACCCTTTAGCACCCTGATTTCATCACCAATATAGACATCAAAGGGAATGCTCTTACCATCAATTTTAATATCTACATTTGCTGGATTAAAATCTTCAATAGATGATATGATGGGAAATGCCATCTGCACAGCTTGATTCTCTAAAGTGTTATTTGCCATTCTATAGGCAGCTGTAACTAGTGCAGAAATGCTATATCCACTATGTTCTAAATATTCATCTTTAGAGAAATCAAATATTAGATCCTCATTTTCAATCACTATGGGACTATTTTCATCAACTGATAGTATCTCTAGAGACGGATTTCCCCTCCAATTGATTGGTCCTGAATTGGCATATCCTAAATTTACAGAGGATATTAGAATAATTAACGTAATGATAAATATATGCACATTATATTTTTTCATCTGATATATTCACCCCCTTCATTTGTCCCTTTATCTTCAAAAAACTGATCCAATAAATCATCTGCTAAATATTCTTCTTCAAACCTTATCCCAGGTCCCCTAATCTCACTTTGAATGAATAGTACAATACATACAATAGTGGTAACTAGTTCTGCTACAAGAAAGGACCACCAAATACCCGAAATACCCATCATTCTAGACAAAAGCCACATAGATGGCATTAGTAGAACCAACTGCCTAAGCAAATTTATTATCATACTATAATACACTCTTTCTGTAGCTTGAAAAAAAGAAGCAAACATAAACCCAAAGGCTGCTAGAATAAAACTAGAACTCATAATACGTAAAGCAGGTATTCCAAATTCTAACATTTCATGAGAAGCTCTGAAAAGTCCAAGGGCATTTCCTGGGAATGTCCATAATATCACCGTTCCTGCCCCCATCATTATAATCGCTATAGAAAGTCCCGCCTTAAAAGTTTCCATCAACCTTGGCTTATTGTGTGCACCGTAGTTATATGCCATCACCGGCATGCACCCTTGAATAAGTCCATTAACTGTCATGGTAATCAGTTGTTGAATCTTGAAATATATTCCGAAGAATGCAACTGCTGTCATGGAATAACTAGCTAGAAATATGTTTGAGAAAACAACCATAAATCCACCTAATGCATTCATCACCAATGATGGAAGACCTATAATTATAATTTCTCTAAATATTTTCCATTCCAGATGAAATCCTTTAGTTTTTATCCTTACTTTCTGTTTCGTGAAAATCAGTACATAAAAAGCCAGAATCATTGAGAAAAAATAGCCTAAAACTGTTGCAATTGCAGCACCCTTTACACCCATAGCTGGCATTCCAAACCAACCAAATATGAGGATAGGATCAAGTACAAAATTCAATACAACGCCCGCCATCTGAAATAACATTGGTGAAATCATATTACCCGTAGCTTGTATCATTTTTTGAATTGAAATATGTACCATATTTCCAAATACCATAAAAACAACAATATAGGTATAATCAAGACCTAGTTGGTAAATTGTCGCATTATCTGTAAATGCACTAAAAAATGGTTTCACAATAAATAATGCAATAATAGTTAAAATAATACCCAAAATAGAAGATAGGATTAAGCTGTGGCTAACTATATTATTCGCACCATCTTGATCTTTACCCCCTAATCGTCTCGCTATCAATGCATTAGTACCCACTCCTAGTCCAATAGAAATAGATAAAATTAGTGTAGTAATGGGAAATGCTAAGGAAACAGCAGTTAAAGCATCTTCACTTATCCATGATACAAACATACAGTCCACAAAATTATATGTATACTGCATAAACATAGACGACATTGGTGGTAAAGCCATAGAAATAAGAAGTGGAACTACTGGCTGCGTCCCCATTTTGTTTTCTCCTATGTATTCTTCATCCTCTTGTTTTTTTCTTATAATCATTATAAAATAACCTCCTATTGGGCATTGCCACTAACTCATAACTGAAATCACGAGTTAGTGGCATAATATCAAAACCATTTACCTAAATAATTGAATAGGCTCTTGTTGTTTTTTATCTATGAATATAAAAATTCTCCACTTCATCTATATTATAACCTATTTCATATATCTCGTCTTTGATATCTTTCCTCTCCTGTACGGAGATATTGTCTGTATTTGATACAAAATAATTTCCTATATATTTGGCATTTATAGCCTTAAAGAATAGATCTATAGTTGGGATAGTGGCAGAAAATTGATCATGGGAATATTCAGCCCCTCCAACTGCTAGGAATATTCCCCTCCTATCATGATTCCTCTTATAGTCTCCTCCCAATTTGTATTTAACAGACCAATACCTTTGACATCTATCTATTAGATTCTTGGTCATACCATTTACAGTATTGAAATACAGAGGTGCTGCTAATATGAAGATATCACTATTGTCAAGGTAGTCATATATCTTTGCCATATCATCATTTATAACACATTCGCCCTTGATGCCACAATAATTGCAGCCTTTGCAAGGGGAAATATTTTCTTTAGAGATATAGATCTTATTTATCTCATAACCCTTATCCTCTGCACCTTTAAGCATTGAATCAAGTAGTATATCAGTATTTTTATTGATTCTTGAACTTCCCATCAAAGCTAAAATCTTCTTCATAATTCCTCCACTATTTCTTATGTTATATTTTTATATTATTGTTATTCTTCTGCCTGTAAACTACCTATTCGATAAATCCAATAAAAATATCCATAACCTCATCTAATATATCTTGAGGTGAACTTTCTAAGAGTGAACTCTCTCTTGCTATAATGTCTAGTGACTTAGCCTGCTCACACATGATTACCCCCGTTGTCTTTGTTCTATCATCCAAGGGAACATGAAGTGGAAAACCTCTATTAGTGCTGGTTATTGGACATACTATGGCCATTTTAGTAAATTGATTAAAGATATAGTTACTTATAACATAGGCAGGTCTTTTCCCTTTTTGTTCATGCCCAGTTTGAAGGTTAAAGTCAATCAATATAATATCCCCTTGTTCTGGTATATAAGTCAAATCTTACACCTCTTTTCCAACAGAGGAACCTGTATCCCACTCATGAGCTTGATAATCTCCCTCATACTCTGCTATTCTTTCCTTCAAGCTTATATGTTTTTTAGCAGGTGCAATTATTACATTCCCATTCTCGACTTTTAATTCTACTGTATCATTTTCACTAAGATTAGCCATTTCAAGTATTACCTTTGGTAGTCTTATTCCTTGACTATTACCCCATTTTTGTATTGTTGTATACATAGAATCACCCCTAATTTTAGTATATACATAGTATATACTAAAGTCAATTTAAAATCCTACGAAGAAATAATTAAATCAAAATGGAAAAGACATTTTAAAAATAGGCAAAATTGTTTAAGTCTGGGGATAAAGTAGACAATCCCCAGACTTAGTTTTGGATATTATTCATTGCTAATCCCTTATTATAAGATGTAGTAATTTAAAAGAAGAATCTTAAACCTACAAATGACCATATTACTATATAGAGTAAGGCTGTCATAGAAACTGCCCAACCTCCGAATAACATCCATTTAAGATTGTTTGATCTTGCAATACCCATTTGACCAACCATATTAGCTGTTGGATATATGGAAGTAGTTATCCTTGAAGCTGCAATAAGAGCAATAGCCCATATCTCCATAGGAATATTATAGGCTGCTACTGCAGGGGCAAATAATTCATGAGTTATATGGATTTCTGCAACTGCTGTTCCACTGATACCAAATGCTCCTACAAAACTTCCAATTATGGGAACAAGGGAACGGCCACCCTTGTCTACAAGTACCATTAGGTGCTCTCCTAATGCTTCAAATCCTCCACCTAAATCTATTAATTCTAACATTACATTTAAAAATACAAATAATAAATACATTGATACCATTTTAGCCATACCTTCACAAAATACATCAAAACCTTTCCCAATTCCCATTTTACTAACTATAGCTATTATTATAGCAAGGGATAACATAACAAATATTGCATAGTTTGTTCCAAGCCCTTTTATTATTCCATATCCTACCAATACAATAAAAGAAATCATAAATATTGCTGTTATCCTTTTATGTTCAAGTGATATTTCCGTATCATGCTCACCAAATTCGCTTAAGTCGTATTCTTCTATACCTTTTGTTTTCTTCTGAATTCTTAATGCAGCAAAATATATTACTACTAGCCAAATTAAACCAAAGGGGATGGCAGCCCATAACATCATTTTACCATATGACAAACCAGTTACAGAAAGCAATGCCACAACTGGTCCTGTAAAGGGACCCCAAATTAAACCTGTTTCGCCAGCAGATTGAAATATTGCCCCAACAGTACTAGGGGTTAATCCAACAGAAGCAACTACTGGAATTATTATTGGTGCAATAACAGCATTTCCACCAGCTAAAGTTCCAAGAAGAGCACATATGACCGTAGAAGTCAATATTACTGCTAATATTCCTTTTTTCTCACTATTGACTCCTATTTTTGTAATAATCCATCTTACAATGGTATTGCTAATTCCTGATTTAGCCATTATTTCTCCAAGACCACTTCCCAGCATAATGATAAAACCAATTATACTTAAAAATGTTCCAGTTGATGATGCAAATAAATTGGAAATAGATCCTGGAGTTTGCCCTGTCAAGATGCAACCCACTGCTATTGCAGCTAACGTTGCAGATAACATCTTTTTACCCATGAAAACCAATACTAGGTATACCACCAGTGGTAGCAATGCCCATATTGATTGTTCACTGATAATTGCATATTGACCCATTAATCTTCCCCCTTATAAATTATAGTTGTTATCCATATAAATCACAGTTTTCACTACGAAATTATGCCTTTATTTTACTATAACTTTTCCACTGCCTAAAAATTTCTCTTTACCATATAATAACGCAGGTCTACCATTGACAAAAATATGTTCAATCCCTACTGGTTTTTGCACTGAATTTAAAAATGTTGAATTATCTCCAATCTTTTCATAATCAAATACTGTAATATCTGCAGCTTTCCTAGGACTTAAAACACCTCTATCAATTATTCCTAAGGTATCTGCAGTTAATTTTGTCATTTTATATATGGCATCTTCAATAGACATAATGCATTTATCTCTAGTTATCTCGAGAAATCTAGGGAATGATCCGAAATTCCTTGGGTGGGGATTTGTTTTGCAAACTTTTGGATCTAAACTAAAGGCATACCCATCACTTCCAACGGAAATATACATTTTCTTCATAATATTTAACATATCATCATGGTCTAAAGAATGATAAATAGCAGCAACATTAGCCTTTGTAGTAAGTAATATATTCTTTACTGTATCCACTGGATTTAATCCTAATAGTTTAGAAGCTTCTTTTATGCTCAAGCCTTCTACTTCTGTCATATATCCCTTGGTACCAGATACAACAACAGAACTAGGCCCACCTCTACCTTCCATTTCCTTTCTTATATCATTATCCAATTGATTATTTTCACTCATTAGCCTTTTTAGCATCTTCTCAGTGCCCCCATCATGGGCCCACCTTGGCAATAATGCACTCAGGGATGTGGAAGTAGCATCATAGGGATATTGATCACAGGTAATATTTAGGCCATTAGCCTGTTCGTCCTCAATTTTCTTTAATAATAGGTTTGATTTCCTCCATTGATTTTTACCAATTAGTTTTAGATGTGCAATATGTAAATGTACACCTGTTTTTCTTGTAACTTCTAATATTTCATCTACTGCTTCAAAGATATGATCCCCTTCATTTCTCATATGGACTGAAAGTATTCCATTATTATCTTTGATTACTTCAGCAAGTCTAATTAATTCATAAGTATTGGAAAAGCTCCCTGGTGGATATATTAAGCCTAGCGATAAGCCTAAGGCCCCATTTTTAAGTTCATAATCAAGTATCCTACACATATTATCCATTTCTACTTCAGTAGGTTCCCTATCATCAAATCCCATTACAGTTCCCCTTAAAGTACCATGACCCACTAAAATTCCAATATTTACTGGAAGCTTAGCTTTATTCAAACTATCCTTATATTCAATCATATTTTTGGGCATCTCTATTTTATTACCTAAAGACACCTCCAAAATACTACTAAGGTATTTAGTAACCCCTTTTAAACTATTTTCAGATGTAGGTATAGCTGAAACACCACAATTACCTACAATCTCTGTTGTTATCCCTTGATAAAGCTTGCTTAATTGCTTGTGGGGCATAAAATAGGAAATATCCGAATGGGAGTGAATATCAATAAATCCTGGCGATACAATTTTACCAATTACGTCTACAACGTTTTCTCCATCATGAACATCACCAGTTATTATATCCTCTATAATCCCATCCTTGATTACCACAGATCCAATATAAGGCTTTGCCCTGGTACCATCCACAATAGTTCCACCTTTAAGTATGTACTTCATAATTTAAACTCCTTTCTATCTGTACTTTAGATTAAAAATACCTCTCTAAATAATTAATAAGTTATCTTAATCCTTCCTTAAGTCGTCAAACCATATATTAGTACCTTTAGATTTTGACCAGAATAACTCAATGCCAAATCAATTATGTTTTTTTCAACCACTATATATATAGTACTGCAATATCTGAATTATGCAGATAATTGAACAAGCCCAAATAATTGCTAGTTGGTCTGCCTTATTATCTCGAGTGGAGTTGAAGGTATCACTAATTTCAATACCTTCAAAAATATAAAATGACTAGCTACTATGTTGTAGCTAGTCATTTTATATTTTTACTATATTACTTCTATATATACTAAAAATAATATCTCTTTATTTATTTTTGTCATATTTGATCAATTAAATACTTTTTCCTCAGTTTTTGCCCCCTTTGGTGCTCAAAAATATTTGCCTGTTTTTCCTAAAAATAAGTCTTATTTTAAAATACTATAAAACACGAGCCTGTAAAAAACAACTAGATCTTATATCATACTTATTTTATTTTATTTTTTATTATAAACTGAATATCATTATTTTCAAATATTTCTAAGATCCTATCATAATCCTTCATCTTAAATTCATGTGAAATAATTTTTGAACCTGAATTCCTATAATAATCAATAGTTATAGTATCACTTGTATTTATTTGCGCATATTTAATCTCATTCCAAAGATAAAGTTCCTTACCCCTACTTACAATAAGTATACCCGATTCGGAAATACCCTGCTTCACCCAGTCAGTCACAAATAGCATTGTAGCAATGGCGAAAATTAAATAGTGCATATAATTCTTTGCAAAAAAGATGGTTATTGCAATTAGAGCAGCTATACAGAGAATAACGATTAATCTTTCCGAAAGACTTTTCTTTGTCCTAATTTCTAATGTTTTAATATAAGATATTTGTCTTACTATCAAAATCAATAATACAACAATTACTACAAAATTAATCATATTCATCTCTCCATTTTCCATAGGGTGCAGTAGCTAGTCATATTATATCCTAATAATGCAATTTTTCATATTTAAATAATTTTTATATTTGAATACATCACCTCGTGTGGAATCTCACTTAAAATCTTAACTTAAAGTCCGATATAATAATTGTCAGTATTGCTAATTTATTGAAAATTTAATTATTTTGTTGGAGGGGAGCACTATGGAAAAATATAAGATTATAATCTACATATTAATTGCCATGCAGGCTATATGGATACTTTTTTTTGCCTTCTATATAAGGCGATTGAAGGGCGGGTGTAATTCAATTGATAACCTGTTGCTTAATGCATCGGAGGGTGATCTTACACAAAAGATAAATGTAAATGGTAAAGGATTTTTACGTTCGATGCAGATAAATTTAAATAACTTTATCATTAAAATTAGAAATTTAGTTGCACAAATTATGACCCTTACTGATAAGACTGTAAACTACACTAGTGAATTAAATAATGACACCATCAGAATAAATGCATCTGCAAAAGAAACAGCTAAGGTTGTAAATGAAATTGCAAAATCCATGGAGGAACAAATTCACTCCATAAAAGAAGCAGAGGAATATTCTAGCGAAGCTATGAGTACTGCAAAGCATATATCAGAACAATCTGAGGAGGTAAGTCAAAGGGCTAATGATACCATAAATACTATCGGGGCTAGTTATGAAAATTTCAAAACCCTTATAGAGAAACTGGATGAATCTGCTAAAACTAGTGCTGAATCTGCTAATAGAATAAAACAACTTGCGGAGCAGACTGTTTTAATACAAAATATCGCAGATAAAGTTAATGAGATCAGTAGTAGTACAAACCTTTTAGCTCTTAATGCTTCCATAGAGGCAGCTCGTGCTGGAGAAGCGGGTAGGGGATTTGCAGTTGTAGCAGAAGAGGTAAGAAAACTGGCAGAGGACTCCACTATGCAATCAAGTCAAATACAGCAGGTAGTCGATGGCATAACAAAGGAAATACATAATATTTCTGATACCATGGAAGGAGAAATAAAATCGATCAAAGAATATATCGACTTTTCATATAGCACTAGGGAATACTTGGAAAAAATCAATATTGAAACTAGAGGGGTATTTGACGTATTTAATGAAATAAAATATGAAATAGATGATCAAGAGATCAAGATAAGTAAGGTGGCAGATATCATTAGAAGTACATCTGATACCTTTGAAAACATTGCAGCCTCCACAGAGGAAATGGCAGCTACTGCAGAGGAACAGGCGAGTACTACAGAGGAAACATTTAAACGGCTATCTAATTTGTTGGATATGAACAAAGAGATAGAAGAATATATAGCAAGCTTTGCAAAGAACTACAAAATAGATGCTAAGACTCAAAAGTATATAGAAGATGGGCTTAATGTATTAAAGGAAATATCTAAAATATCTCGGCTGGCAGATATGGATTATTCAAGTGGTACTGAGATCTTAAGAAAAGAATTAAAGGAACATCCACAATTTGAGCTCTTTGCAACAATGCAGAAAGATGGACTTAGAAAGGCTATAACTTTAGATTATACAGAGGAAGAAGTATATGTAAATTTTGCACACAGACCATATTTTCAGGAAGCTATTGCAGGAAGAGAATTTATGTCAGAACCATATATTTCAGTAGATACCAATAACTACTGCATAGCTATGGCAGTTCCAGTTAGAGATAACTCTGGGGAAATCACAGGAGTATTAATGGCAGATTTAAGACTATAATCATATTTCGTAAAGTTGACATAAAATATGCTCCTTTCTGGTTTTGATCTTATTTTGATTCTTGCCAGAAAAGAGCATTTGTTTTCTCTTAAGCACAGATTTAATTACAGTCCATTAACTCTTAATCTTTTCAATTATTTCATCTTTTATATATTTTATATTCTTTAATTCATTTTTCACTAATCCATCTTTTAAATTCTCTTTTTCTACAAAGAACATGGATAGACCATCTAATCCCACATGAGTGCCTGCTGCCACACCCATTTGCATAATGTATATCTCATCTTTAAAAACTGTCTCAGTTTTTATTTTTTCTATTAAATCCTTAGCAACATTTATATCGGAGATATATCCAACAATAATGAAATCAGTAATTTCTTTATTAGCTCTTCTTACAAACTCATCTACATAAAACTTTAAAACCCTATTTCGTCCTCTTTCTTTAGCAACTATTGCTCCTTTCCCTTTCCTCATGGACATAATAGGTTTTACCCTTAAAATCTTACCAATAAATGCACTGGCATTTGTTAATCTGCCACTTTTTATTAAATTGTTAAGATCATCAACACAAAGTAAATGCTTTACCCTAGTTTTATAAGTCTCATTAAATTCTATTAATTCATCAAAGCTATATCCCGCTTCTAATAATTTAGCAGATTTTAAAATCAACCACCCACTACCATGACTCATAGATAAAGAATCTACTACATGTATTTTAACACTTGAGTCTGGATTATTTTCAAAGAAATAATTCTTAGCTAAAACCGCAGATTGATATGCTCCACTAGTACCACTAGACATACAAATACACAATATTTCATCATATCCATCTTCAATAGCATTATACATTATTTTTAAATATTCCTCAGGACTTGGCATTGAAGTAGTAGGTATTTCTTCTAATGTAGGTAATAATTTAAAGAATTCATCTGGTGTGATATCTATTTTATCTCTATAGCTTGTCTCATTTATTAAATATATAACAAAATATATAAAATAAACTAAACCATTGAATTTACTTGTATATAAATATGACCTACAAAAAGCATATCAGTACCAACCCCTTAATTTCATGACGTTCGATACTACTTCAATTGAGTAAATATAAGCCGCTTCTCGTAAAGTCACATCGTATTCTAAGTGAGCATTCCAAACATTATCAAAAGCATTTTTCATATAAACTTTTAATTTATTCAAAACTTTGTCATCACTCCAATAGTATCCATAATTATTCTGTACCCACTCAAAGTATGATACAGTAACACCTCCAGCATTAGCTAAAATATCAGGCACTAGGGGTATTTTTCTCTCTTTCAATATAATATCCGCTTCTGAAGTAGTAGGCCCATTGGCCGCTTCACAAACTAACTTTACATTTAAATTCTTGGCTATATCTGCTGTTATCGCATTTTCTAAGGCAGCTGGGATCAACACATCAGCTTCAATATTCCAAAATTCTTCTAAACTTATAACTTTGACATTAGGAAATTTCAAAAAATTTTTGTTTTTCTTAGTATAAAAATGATCATATAATTCATCAAAATCAAAACCATCTTCATTGTAGATTGCGTAAGTCCCATAAGTAGGAGTCCACTCCCCTATTGCTACCACCTTAGCTCCTAAAGCTTGAGCTTCTCTTGCAGTAAAGCTACCTACACTCCCAAAACCTTGAATCATTATTTTAGCACCTTTTAAATCTATACCGCATTCCTTTGCCGCCTCATTAAGCACCGTTACTACCCCTAAACCTGTTGCTTCATTTCTACCTCTAGATCCGCCCCATTCCACTGGTTTTCCAGTGATAGCTCCCATTTCATATCTACCTGTCAATTTTATATACTCATCTAAAAACCATGCCATTATTTCTCTATTAGTATTCACATCTGGTTCTGGTATGTCTATTTCATCTCCTATATATTTATATATTCCTTGAATATAAGCTCTGGAAAGTTGTTCTAACTCCCTTGGAGATAACTCACTTGGATCAAATGCTATTCCACCTTTTGCTCCTCCAAAAGGTATACCTGTTATAATACATTTAAATGTCATCCAAATAGATAAAGCTTTTATTTCCTCAATTGTAACCGATGGATGAAATCTAGTTCCACCTTTTCCAGGCCCCATCGCATCATTGTGAATTGCTCGAAATCCTTTAAATAATTTCATCGTTCCATCATCCATTTTTATAGGTATGGAGATTTCTATAGCCCTTTTAGGCTCTTTAAGTATTTCGTAAACCCCTTCATCTAGTTCAAGTTTTTTTACAGCTTTTTTTATTTGAAGCTGTACATTTTCTAACGGATTTAAATTATCTTTTATCATTATTTCAGTCCTTTCAATTATCTTTCGTTAATCAATTGTAGGAAATTAGAATTGAACCTAACCCTAATTTCCTACAAAATTTACTAAACTAATTGTCAATCAAGCTTTTACATCATCTATTCCAAGCCTCATTCTTTCGTTATCAGGTACCTTGAAAACCCAAGTTCCAGTTGCCTTTGTAACTATTAAGCAAATTATTATTACCAATAACATAACACCCGCTGCATACAAGCCACGTCCACCCATCAATAAAGCTGGATATGTAGACCAAAGTACTATCTCTATGAAGCTTGTCAATGGTGTCAATGCAGTATCCTCTACAGTCCTTGACTTATTATCAGGGTCTACAATTCTGAGTAATACAAATCCTATAGCAAATACACCAGTTGAATAGCCAAATATGAATATAGCTCTTTCGAACCAGCTATCTCTATTGTAACCTTTTCCTAACGGCCATACAAATAATATTACCATTACAATACCTAATACAGACATTACAATTAAGGGCCCTGCATATTTAACTATAACATCTAATTTAATGGAAGTTATACCAAAGAAGACTAAATAATCTGTAGCTGTTCCAGAAATTTTACTATTTATATCTTTATCTACATAATTATATAGATTAGTATTTTTAAATATCAAAAAGAATATTAATGCTACGATATAAGAAATTGTAAAATCAGGGATTCCAGATACAAAATTATTTGCTATCCATTTGTTTAATAAAAAACTTAATCCAGATATACCCAATATCATAGATAGATGAAAACATAATGTATCTAAAGAAACAGGTGATATAGTTTCCTCACCTATAGATTGTCTATTTTCTTTACTGATTAGTCCAGTTTTTAAGTCGCCATCTATGAATTTAAAATCTTGTATATATGCAGTTTGTCCTTTTTTAGTTGCGATTTTTATTAGTGCAAGACCAACAAATACTCCAGTTAAAATACCTATTGTAGCAAAAGTTATTGCTAAATCATTAGCATCTGCCCAACCTAAATCTGTAAATGTATTTCCTACCGCAGCTGCAGTGCCGTGCCCACCATAGAAACCAGTTGCTAGTAGCATTCCAAAACCTTCATTTAAATCTGGCCAAATTTTTGTAAATATGAAAACTGTAGCTAATATGGGTACGGTAAATTGAGCAAATAATGCAATTAATCTATATAATTGAAATCCTATAATTCTTTGAGCTTCTGCCTTACCTGAACCTTTCTTGAATTCAAACCCATTTACTCCAACTATAGTAAATATTAAGATTATCAATATACCTGCATATGAGCCAATAGAACCTGAAAATGGCAAAACATTTAAAACACTAGGTCCTAATACTAATCCCAAAAATCCAGCTATCATACTTGCAGGCATAAAAAATCTTTGGAATATACTCAACTTTGATCTTAAAAACTGGCCTGCTAATATTAATAATGATGCTAATGCAAAATCAACAAAAAAATCATGTGCAGTCATTTATTATTTCTCTCCTTTATTTTTAATAGATAATAAATGTTTTTTAATATAAGAGCATCACTCATAAATATCTGATTATGTAATGATGCTCTATTATTCCATTAAAGCTCTACCTAGCTTGATATGCTCTTTCCCACAGATTTAATTTTGTTCCGATACCTTTTTCTAATGCATTTTGGTAAACTCTATAAGCCCAAGCTACGTCATATACAGGCTGACCACCTAATGCAAATATTATAACATCATCTTCTGATTCCCTTGCCGGAATTTTTCCGTTTATTACATCACCAATGTTTATTATTATTTCATCTGTCATTTTTCCTTCATGAATCCAGTCTAAGAATTGTCTTCCCAATACTCCCATTGCAAGGTTATTGTATGGATATTCATCTTCGTTTAATACTTCTTCATACATTTTCCAATTATCTACTATTAATCTTACATTATTTATTGTATGTCCTGGATCAAAACTTCCACTTGATGATGCTGTAATTAATAAACCTGGTTTCATCCATTCTTTTTCAATTCTTGGATTTGCTACTCCTGATGTAGCAAGGTTTACTATATCACTATCTCTTACAGCTGATTCTGTAGAATCTACTATTTCTACTTCTAAGTTTGGATATTCTTTTATAATTCTTTCTTTTAAAGTTTCTGCTGTTGGTCTATATACATCGTAAATTTTTACTTTTTCTGCGTTTGTAGCAGAATCTAAGATAGCTTCAGCAGTTGAGGTACCTATAGCTCCTGCACCTAATAATCCAATTACCTTTGAATCTGGTTTTGCTAAGTATTTTACTCCAACTCCTGGAATTGCCCCTGTTCTCCATGCACTTAATAAGTTTGCTGACATATATGCCATTGGAGCTCCAGTATCTGCGTCATTTAAAGTCATCATTAATATTGATCTAGGTAATTCTTTTCCAATATTTTCAATATTTGAACCATACCATTTGCAACCTGCAACTTTATATTTTCCACCTAAATATGCAGGCATTGCACAAAATCTTCTGTCTGGGCCATTTTTTGGCATTCCTTCATGTATTGGTTCATCAGGAAAAGTAACTACAATACCATGGGAATTACCATACTTTCCTCCCATGACATAATCTCCTGCACTTAGAAGTTTAAAAACTTCAGTCATTTCATTGATGCATTCATGCATATCAAGTACACCTGCTTCTATCATGTCTTTTTCATTTAAGTATAAAAAATCTACTTTTGGTGTTTTCAAAATATACTCCCCCTTCAATAATTTTAATAAGTTGTAAAATGCATTAAACCTACCTTCCTAAGATGTTCTAATAAAAGTAAAACATTACTTAAAAGTAATATACCACCCCCACATTTGATTTTAATGATATGTTTTGTATTTTATTTAACATAATACAAAATGTATCATGTACTACTTAGTACTAAGTGTATCACACGATACAAAAAAAGCAAGCCCTTTTATCTAATATTCTTTATCTTCTAAAATCCAATTTATTCTGTTATCATGTAAATCCTTGGCCCATTAGAAATTGTATAGCTTAAAGACTTATGATATAATTTCATTTATTAATAAGAATAGGATAGGTGGAAATATGGATAATATTATAAAACTTATTTATAAAAACTATGATAAATTTACAAACTCAGAAAAAATAATAGCAGACTATATTATTGACAATTTCAATCATATTGTTTATGATACATTAAATACCTTATCCCAGAAAATTGGGGTTAGCACAACTTCAATCATTAGATTTGCTAAAGAAATGGGATTTAGTGGATATTCAGAATTACAAGAGAGTATAAGGGACTACACCAAGGTTGATGATCCATTTAATGTAGTTAGGAATTTTAAGGAACTTGAAGATGAAAATATAGCTGAACTCTTTGAAAATGCCTTAAATAGAGATATTGAAAACTTAAAAAGTACAATACACTCTATCCCTAAGGCAGATTTAGAAGATGCAATTGGTCTATTAGCTAATTCTAGGCATGTATATGTAATAGGCTACAATGATTCATTCACCCTAGCCTTTTATATGGCATTACGATTAAGTCAAGTTAGGGAAAGTGTCCATCTATTACAACCAGTAGGTGGCATGTATCCTATGGAAATTGCTTCATCCAATGAACAAGATTTGTTAGTTGCATATTTATTCCCAAGATATTCTTTTAATACAATAAATATAATTAACAAAGCCAAGATAAATGGTACGAAGATATTGATTGTTACAGCAAGTGATACTACAAAGATAAAACACTATTCGGATGTAATATTACCTACCTATGTTCATGGATTAGGTGTAAGGGAATCACTAATCGCCCCATTATCTTTAAGTAACTATTTAGCTAGTGCTGTTGCACTAATACATCCAGAGAATTCAAAAAATCTAATTACCTATGCTGATAGAATATATCAAACTGGATACTATCTAGATAATAGATAGCAAAGGTCCTATCCCTTAAAATATTTGAATTCTTTCAATTAATGGATGAAGGATTGACCCTTCTAAACTGGTGACCCATGAATTTGAAAGTATAGATAAGATTGCTGATGCTTATAATCTCATGGTAGAAAAGCCAAAGGATTTAATAAAGCCAATTGTATGGCTGGAATGATGGAATAAAACAGAGTAGGACATGATTGTTTGCCTAGGTAGCGTAAAATAATCTGTGCTTTTGAGAAATAAGATTCTCTTTTCTGGCAAGAATCAAAATATGATTTAAACCAGAAAGGAGAGTTTTTTATGTCAACATTACCAAAGGAAGTTTTAAGAAGTATGATTAATGATATAAATTTAAAAACATCAGCAATCTTCATTCATATCTAAAAGATATGTTTAAGGATGCACTACAAGAAATGTTAGAGGCGGAGTTAGAAATAGAATTGGGGCATTCTAAAGGAGATAAAAAGAATAAACAGACAGATAATAGAAGGAATGGCTACACTCAAAAAACTGTAAAGACTCAATTTGGAGAATTTCCAATAGAAGTTCCAAGGGATAGAGATGGTAATTTTGAGCCAGTTGTTATCCCTAAACATAAAAAAATATTTCTGGTATGGAGGAAAAGGTAATATCCCTCTATGGAAGGGGTATGTCAACGAAGGATATTCATGAACAAATGAAAGAAATCTATGGAATAGAAATATCGGCAGAAATGGTCAGTAAAATGACAGATAGTATCATTCCTAATATTAGAAAATGGCAAAATAGACCTTTGAATCCAATCTATCCTTTTGTTTTTATGGACGCAATACATTACAAGGTTAGAGAAGATGCCCAAATAAAAAGCAAAGCAACTTATGTGGTCCTAGGTGTTGATTTAGATGGATTTAAGGATATTTTGGAAATTTGGATAGGTCAAAATGAATCTTCTAAATTCTTGCTTGGGGTCTTAAATGATTTTAAGAATAGGGGTATAAAGGAAGTATTAATATTTAGTGTTGATGGTCTCACAGGGTTAAAAGAGGCAATCCTTGCCACATATCCAACATCTGAAGTACAAAGGTACATTATTCACCAATTGAGGAACTCATTTAAATATGTTGGTTACAAACACTTAAATGAGTTTTCTAGTGATTTTAAATCATTATATAAGGCAATAAATGAAGAGGAATCTCTTGAAAATCTAGCAGAACTTGAAGAGAAATAGGGTAACAAATATCCCTATTCAATTAAGAGCTGGTAAAACAACTGGGATGTATTATCCCCATTCTTCAAGTATCCACCAGAAATTAGAACTATAATGTATACTATAAATATTATAGAAGGTTTTCATAGGCAACTAAGAAAAGTAACTAAGACTAAAACTATGTTTCCATCAGATTAAGCCCTTGAAAAGATACTCTATTTAGCTAGCCAAAATGCAATAAAGAAATGGACTCAAAGGTGTAGAAATTGGGACTTAATAATCAACCAATTAACCATATTTTTTGCTGAGAGAATAAATCCATACCTTTAGTGGGTAAAATCACCAGATAACAACCTATAGGCTTTAAAACAGCCTGAAAGTCTGGATTGAGACCTATAAGTGAAACAAAAAATCAAATTTCTTTTTGAAGATAATTTTAATGATGTGTCTGATAAATGGTGCACTATTCCATACTAAAAATTATTGCCAAAATCATTCAATTTAATGCATAAACTAAAATGATTTTGACAAGTATAAAACTAAGATAATAAATTGTAACTTTTAGCCAATTAAATCTTTCTTGTCAATTTAGAGATAAGCAATATCTCTAAAGGTAGAATAGGGACAGGTTACCCTGCCCCTTTCATTGAACCATACGTACGAGTTTCCCCGTATATGGCTCTCGCCTATCGTACTTGAGATTTACCAAAAATCTTTATATTAGAAAGAATATTTATATCGTAGGCTGTATAATATATTTATTTTTCTTCCATGAACGAGATTTTTGAAGTTTATTGAAATAATTAGAATCTAAAAAGCAATTTTTGTTTCGATTGAGTTTTGGATAAATTTCACTATAACTTCTACTGAAAGTACTTATCTTACAAAGTTTAAGATTATCAAAGGTAGAAAAACACCACTTTAAATTTCCAACTTGAGGAAAGTATTTAGATTTAATCCATTTTCGACCTTTCCTATGATGCCGTCTAATTCCCCACTTCCACAACTTATACCAAAGATAACTGTCTAAGTGGCTAAAAGTTTTACCAGCTCTAGTCCATCTATAATAGTTAGCCCATCCATTTATTATTGGATTTAGTCTTTGGATAAGTTCTAATTGAGTAGATGCCCTCATTAGTTTGATATTATCTTTAATTTGCTTTTTAATACTTTTTACGCTTTCTTTTGGAATTCCAACGTGGGTTTTTCCCGTAGGATATCGCCTTATGTGATAGCCTAAGAAATTCAAGCCACTTTCAGCATTAACGACTTTTACCTTATCCATGTTAAGTTCTAACCCTATTTCGGCTAATATAATCTTAACTTTATCCAGAATTGTTGATATTATCTTGTCATCTTCTAATATAATAACAAAGTCATCTGCATATCTGGCATATCCGACGATAGGTTTTGAATATGTTCTCACATTTCTAGGGTGAATCATGGTTTCTATAACTATGTCCAATTCATCCAAAGCTATATTTGCCAACAATGGACTAATTACTCCACCTTGTGGAGTGCCTTCATTAGTATTTATCTTCGTACCTTTTTCTATAGCTCCCGACTTTAGTGATAGCCATATCTGTTCTCTCATTATCCTAGTAGTATAAGGCTCAAGAAGTTTAATCAGCTTTTCATGAGAAATATTATCAAAACATCCTTTTATATCACCGTCTATATAGATACGGTTCTTAGTAGTTAAAGCTGTACACATCCATATTCTTTCAAGTACATCCCTTGTATTCATTCCAGGTCTGAACCCAAAGGAGTTTTTACTTCCCCAAACGGAATACAGTGGCTCCATAATAATCTGATATATCTTTTGTTGGATTCTTTCATGGATTGTTGGGATACCTAAAGATCTTAATTTGCCATTCCTTTTAGGTATATAGACCCTTTTTACTGGATACTTTTTGACCCTGTTGTAGTTCAGTTTTGAAGCTGCTATTCTTTCCTTATCTGTAATTAAAACTTTGTTATCAATTCCGGGAGTAGATTTCCCTTTATTTATTCTTGTAACAGCTTCAATGGCAATAATTTTAACTGAATATGAATGTAACATAAGTCTAATTAGATTCTTTATCTTCTTTATATCTCTTGTATCAGCCATCCTTACTAATCTACGTTGAAAAATCTTAACATTAGCTTCCGCTTTGCTAAGGGGAATGGCGTAAAGATATTCTCTTTTCACTGCCATACCCAACACCTCCTTGTTGTAGACTTTTAGGATTCGATAGCTACAGATGCTTTCATCTGTGTCCTCAGCCATAGTTTCTCTTAGGCTCTCCCAAACTCTTAGCAGTATGAATTAAGTAACTTAGGTTCCTTCTCTACTCCGACTGAGTTATGAATCACCTTCCAGATAATTTGCGAATACCCAGAACATCAGCAATATATGTCCACATGCACCCTAAGACATATTAAATTTAACGAAGCTTCGGACAAAGGTTCACTTTCGTTTAACCATATTACTCACGCGAGTGTCTGCATAGAGTGAGTGCTACCCCTGCAGATTCACTATTTTTCGTTGCTTTCCACACTTTCATTTCTAAAAATGCAGTTACGATAAGCTTCAAGCGGGTGATTGCACTTGGTAGGTGTTCCAACCTACTTCATAAAGCCTACGTTTAGGCGCACCACAAAGTTATTTACATTCTTTCTGGTTTTGATCTTATTTTGATTCTTGCCAGAAAAGAGCATTTGTTTTCTCTTAAGCACAGATTTAATTACAGTCCATTAACTCATAATCTTTTCAATTATTTCATCTTTTATATATTTTATATTCTTTAATTCATTTTTCACTAATCCATCTTTTAAATTCTCTTTTTCTACAAAGAACATGGATAACCCATCTAATCCCACATGAGTGCCTACTGCCACACCCATTTGCATAATGTATATCTCATCTTTAAAATCTGTCTCAGTTTTTATTTTTTCTATTAAATCCTTGGCAATATTTATATCGGAGATATATCCAACAATAATGAAATCAGTAATTTCTTTATTAGCTCTTCTTGCAAACTCATCTACATAAAACTTTAAAACCCTATTTCGTCCTCTTTCTTTAGCAACTATTGCTCCTTTCCCTTTCCTCATAGACATAATAGGTTTTACCCTTAAAATCTTACCAATTAAATGCACTGGCATTTGTTAATCTGCCACTTTTTATTAAATTGTTAAGATCATCAACACAAAGTAAATGCTTTACCCTAGTTTTATAAGTCTCATTAAATTCTATTAATTCGTCAAAGCTATATCCTGCTTCTAATAATTTAGCAGATTTTAAAATCAACCACCCACTACCATGACTCATAGATAAAGAATCTACTACATGGATTTTAACACTTGAGTCTGGATTATTTTCAAAGAAATAATTCTTAGCTAAAACAGCAGATTGATATGCTCCACTAGTACCACTAGACATACAAATACACAATATTTCATCGTATCCATCTTCAATAACATTATACATTATTTTTAAATATTCCTCAGGACTTGGCATTGAAGTAGTAGGTATTTCTTCTAATGTAGGTAATAATTTAAAGAATTCATTATACTTCGACAATTTTCTCAATGAATAATTATATCATACTATGATTAAAAGATATATGGGAACTTATTGGTACTAACTATTTTTTAAACTATAGATTATTTACTCTACTTCTTCTTAGCTTTTCTTCTACCAATACTTCTGATAGTCTTCTTTTTACCTGAATTTTTATTGCGCTTAAAATCCTGTTTTTTATTTCTTTGGTCACTAGAATTATTCTTGTCAGTCTTATCCTTTACATTATCTTTAACGATTTTTCTTGTCTTAAGATTCATTCTTATTTTCTTTTCTATTGCAATTAGTTCCTGTTGATCCTTGGGTGTAACAAATGTAAAGGCTTTTCCAGTTTCTCCAGCTCTACCTGTACGTCCTATACGATGAATATAGGATTCTTCATCTTCTGGTATATCATAGTTAAAAATATGGGTTATACCCTCTATATCTAAGCCACGAGCAGCAACATCTGTAGCAACAAGAAATTGCAGCTTCATATTCCTAAAGGAATTAATTACCTTTTCACGTTTAGCTTGACTGAGATCTCCATGCATTTCATCTGAATTATATCCACGACTTCTCAAATCATCGTTAAGTGCCTTTACACGTCGCTTTGTTCGACAAAAGATTATTGCCATAAATGGTCTCTCTTCATCTATAATAGTACAAAGTGCGTCTTGTTTTCCTCTATCTGTAGTTTCTACTACTATTTGCTTTATTTCATCTAATGTTACTTTTTCGCTTTGTATTTGTATTTGGACAGGTTCCTTTATATATCTAACAGCTAAACTACGGAGCTGCTTTGGCATTGTGGCTGAAAACAACATTGTTTGGCGGACTTTTGGAGTTTTATATATTATTTCCTCTACATCCTTTAAAAATCCCATATTCAGCATTTCATCTGCTTCATCTAAAACAATCATCTTTACTTGCCTTAAATCAATACTTTTTCTTCTCATATGGTCTAATAATCTTCCTGGTGTTCCAATTACAATATTAATACCATTATTTAATTTTCTTAACTGTCTTTCAACATCTTGACCACCATAGACTGCTAGTACACTTATATTTTTAGGTTGTGCTAATTTTTTAGCCTCATTTGTTATTTGAATTGCTAATTCTCTAGTAGGAGTTATAATTAAAGCTTGTATATATGGGTTTGTAATATCAATTGATTCCATAATCGGTAGCATAAAAGCAAATGTTTTACCAGTTCCAGTATGTGCTTGTGCTATTATATCTTTTCCCTTTAATAGCTGAGGAATAGCCTGTTCTTGGATTGGAGTCGGTTTAGTAATCCCATCTCTTTCCAACACATTTTCTAATTCCTTGCTTATTCCAAGTGTTTTAAAATTAACTGTCATTATATTATTACCGTCCTTTTATATTTTTTTCAATTCTTTAGCTAGTTTATTCTATCACAGTTTTCTGCTTTCGAATATTAATAATATTTGCATTCTATAATATCACTTATTAGTTTCTCATATTATTTGTAATAGTATTCTATATTAACTTCATACTTGATAATTACAAAGATGCAATAATCCCATTGGAATCTACTCCAACGGGATTATCTTTATCACCTACTACCCCATCTTCACCAATACCTTGTGAATGCTGCCATCATCGATTAATTTAATATGATCATCTTTGATTATACTGCCATCCACCGATATTCTAGATACTCCAGTATTTACACCTTTGGGATTTTTTATTTCTATATTATAGATAGAATCTCCGTAGCTATATCTTATTCTATATTCATCCCAATCCTTTGGTATAGATGGGTTTATAAATAACTTATCTCCTTCTTTTCTAAAACCTAGTATATCTTCTAAGACTACTTTATACATCCAGCCTGAAGATCCAGTATACCAGCTCCATCCACCTCTACCTAAATGTTCTGGATTTGTATATATATCTGCAGTTACTACATAGGGCTCTACTTTATATTTAGCACATTCTATTTGTGTTCTTGTATGATTTATAGGGTTTATCAATTTAAATAAATTATATGCCTTATCTCCCTCGCCCAGCATAGCAAAGGCTTTTATTACCCAAGTAGCTGCATGGGTATATTGACCTCCATTTTCTCTAACTCCTGATACATAGGATTTTATATACCCTGGGTCTAATTCTATATTTTCAAAAGGTGGAGTAAGAAGAGCTATGATCCCTTCTTCTTCATTTACCAAATACTTTTCTACTGCTTTAAGGCCAGATTTTGCTCTTTCCTTATCTCCTAATTTAGATATTACAGACCAAGATTGAGAAATAGAGTCTATACTACATTCTTTACTGCTCTTTGAACCTATAGGACTTCCATCATCAAAGAAGGCCCTAATATACCATTCTCCATCCCAACCATTATTTTCTATCGCTTCTTTTAGGTTTAGAATTTGATCCTTATACTTTTCTACATAGAGTATATCCCTCTGTCTTTCACATATAGGTATGAATTTTTGAAGTACAGTAGCTAAAAACCATCCTAGCCAAATACTCTCTCCTTTTCCCTTATGCCCTACTTTATTCATCCCGTCATTCCAATCACCAGTGCCCATAAGAGGGAGATTTTTTTCACTAAGGTTTATTCCTCTTTCAATGGCCCTTATGCAATGGCCGTAGACAGTTCCTTTTTCTTTAGATTTAATTGGTACTTCGTATCTTTCATATTCTGTTTCTCCTAAAGGTTCAGATTCTATATAGTATACTTCTTCATCTAATATACTATAATCTCCAGTTATACTAATATATTCTCCTACACAATAGGGTAACCATAGTAAGTCATCTGAGCATTTACTTCTTATACCTTTATTTACCTCATTATCATATAGAGGATGCCACCAATGTTGTATATCTCCTTCTATATATTGATGTGCACAGTTTTCTATAATTTGCCTTCTTGCTTCTTCCGGTCGGTGGTACAGGATATTTGATACATCTTGTATCTGATCTCTACCACCATAAGCACCACCTACTTGATAGAATCCAGCCCTTGCCCATATCCTACTACAAATGGTTTGATATATTAACCAGGAATTCATCATATAGTTCAGAGACTCATCCTTTGTAAATACTTGTATAGTATCTATAGTCCTATTCCAAAATTCTTTGATATTCTCTAAGGCCATTTTAGATTCTTTTAAATCTTTATATTTATTTATAGTTTTATAGCCTTTTTCTAAATCCCTTTCTTCTCCTAATAAAAATACTAACTCTTTTTCTTCACCTGGAGGGATAACTATCTCTATTTCTATTGCACCACAAGGGTTATACCCTATTCCTACACTATTTGATAGATTATCTAAATTAACACCTCTAGGATTTTCATAATCTGGGATATTACCTAAAAACTCTAATCTATCACCTGTATAGGATTTTATTTTTTCTGATGACGCTATAAAAATAGTACTATTTTTAAATTCAGTATTAGATGAATTTTTAATTTTGAATATATCTTCAGACTCCATAGAAGTTTTTATTAGAGATTGGGTTTCTTCATCTGTTACTCCTAATACAGGCCTTATATAGTATACTAATGTAAGATTTCTCGTTTTCTTGGTTGTATTTTTGAGATTTATTAAGCTAATCTTTATCTTATCATCTATTGGTACAAACATTGTAAGGCTTTGTTCTATACCATGGCTATTATGGTTAAAAACAGCATAGCCTTTGCCATAGGTAATTAGATATTCTTCTTCTCCTCTAATCGGCTTTGGAGTTATAGTAAATATTTCCCCTGTGTCATTATCTTTTAGATATATAATCTCACTAGGTATATCATTTATTGGGTCATTATACCAAGGAGTTAGTTTGTTTTCTCTGCTATTTATAGACCAAGTGAATCCAGTTCCACCTTCAGTTACTATAAATCCAAAGTCTTTATTGGCTACAACATTTATCCAAGGCATTGGTGTATTAAGGTTTTTTTGAAGTTTAATTATATATTCCTTACCATCATTTGAAAACCCACCATAACCATTGAAAAATTCTAGTTCTAAATCTTGATTAGATATATTATCTTCTATACTGATACCTTTTGATTTTTTGATTTTTATTTCTTTATACCTATTACTCTCGTTAAAATTAAACTCTTCTTCCCCGTTAATAATCAAGTTTGCCCATTTATAAAATAGTCCTTCCTCATCTTTTTCTAATGTATTGGTATTTTTTACATAGATTCCACCATGGATATTTATTATATTTCCTCTTATTTCATGGATTATTTCTATTATCTTTCGCTTTAAGGGGCTATAGTATATATCCTCTTCTTCATATAATATAACAAGGTCTACTATAACACCTTTGTAGGACCAGTATTCATGGGCATGGATTGTTTTTACTAGATTATCTAATCCCTCCATACTTTTTATATTGATTAAAACTATTGGATTATCACCAGATATTCCATGGGCCCATAATCCTTCTTTTCCTTTATTTGCTGCAGAGATTATATTTTTATATTTTTCTTTTTTATTGTGTTTTAGATAGAAAAGATATGGCAATAGCTCTTCATAAAATCCTATGTTTGAGTGATCAAGGTTTAGATAGCCCACTTCAGTTTGACTTTTAGTGCTTATAAGATCCATAGCCATATTTATATTCTCTATTGTACTGTATTTATTTAATATATCACTTACTTCATCTCTGCTATGAGCTAGACCTGTAATATAATACACTTCGACTTTTTCCTTAGGTGGTATACTTATCTTCTTACTGATACTCATTATAGGATCTAGTACTATTCCAGTGGAGTTGGTATTGCCTTTTTCTATGGCTTGAGGCATTTTTAAGGAATTTCCCCTACCTATAAAGTTGCTTTTATTTGTTTCATAATTAATAATATTGTCTTCTTGTCCAAAGGCCCTAATTACATGGAAAATAAAACTAGCTCCTGATTTTTTCTCTCTTTTTCTTCTATGAGCTAGAAGTCCTCCTTCTTTTTCTAATATTTCAGTTTTTACAAATAGATTATTAAAAGCCATATGAGCTAAATCTGAATGATAGGTAGTTCCAGTTACTTCAAAATAACTAATGGTCTCTAATAATGCTTCCTCTGTTCCATGATTTTTTAATACTATTTTTCTTACTTCTCCTAGCTCTTCAGGTAATAGAAATACCTCCATTGTTGATTCAATATCTCCATCTTTTCTATTAAAAGAAGCCTTATCTGTAGAAAAGGAGACATTGTAATCATCTGGATTTACAAAGGTAGGAGCATAAGTAGTGGACCATAATTTATTATTTTTTACATCCTTTATATAGATAAATTGACCATAGGAGTTTGAAAGAAAATCTCTTCTCCATCTATTAAGAAATATATCTTTATTTTTTGAGAACCCTTCTCCCATACTATTTATCATCATGGTATAAGTTCTAGACGATAAAATATGGCATTTTATATCCCATAGGTCTTCTATTCCATATAATCTATTGTTCCAAAGTGTTTCTCTATTTTTATAAAATGTAAATTCATGTGGAGTTTCATATTCATTAGATAAATAGAATTTATTAGGTGTTCTTTCTTGTAACAGGTATTCCCCACATTTCATATAGGAATCTTTGTGAAATCTTTTTATCATAATATTATTATTTATAAAATTATTTATAGAAACAAATATCATCCCTTGGTGATGACTCATATAAGATTTAACAATCCCCCTATTAAGGTGTTTTGGAAGTCTATTTAAAGTATAATCTACTGATTCATAAAATCCATATTTTCCTTCTAATCCTTCTAACCTCATTCTTTTAATATTCTCCATAGAATTGGGATAATCAAAGTTTAAGGCTAAAAATGTAGAATAAGGAGATATTACTAATTCTTCTTTAAGTCCTCTTTTAAATCCTAATTTAGGTACACCAAAGGCTTTATATTGGTAATTAAATTGTGAATCAAAAGCAAAGTAACCTGATTCAGATATTCCCCAGGGAACTTTTCTATAATTACCATAATCCCTTTGAATATTTATGCAAGTTTTATAAGTTTCATCAAGTAAAGTATTTTTATAACTCTTCATAGTTAAAGCTGGCATTAGGTATTCAAACATAGTACCAGTCCAAGAGACTAGAGATATATATCCTTTTTCTTTTACTAAGGGTTTCCCTAGTTTGTGCCAATGTTCTGGTGGTACTTCTCCCCTGGAAATTGCAATATAAGATGTAGTTCTAGCTTCTGATGCTAATAAATCATAATATACATTTAGTACCTTGTTTTCGTCTACATTATATCCTATATAAAATAATTCTTTGTCTTTATCATAAAGAGTCTTCATATTTGTGTCATATATCAATTTTTCAATTCTATTGATTAGATTATTTTCCTCTAAATTAGATTCATGCAAATACTCCTTTAGTCCTTCTTTTAGAACTATCAAATATCCCAATAGATTTCCGCTATCTACAGTAGATACAAATATAGGTCTTAAAGGTTCTAAAGTTTCGGTATCATACCAATTATACAGATGGCCTTCCCATTTCTCTAGTTTTTCTATTGTTGCAATAGTTAGATCCACCAAATGAAACATCTCTTCAGTATCTATATATCCTAAATCTCTACTAGATAATATAGATAATAGATAAAAGCCTATATTGGTGGGAGAGGTTCTATTTGCCACTCCATTATAGGGAAATTCTTGATAATTATCTGGTGGTAGGTAATTATTTTTCTTATCAGTAATTTCTCTATAGTAATCCCAAGTTTTTTTCCCAATAGAATGGAGTAATTCTATATCATCTTTTTTAGACATCACCCTCTCATCTATATCCTCTTTACTTATATAAGAGGCTATCATAGGCCCAGAGAACCAAAGGATCCCTAAAATCAAACTCAATCCCAAGTTTTCATAATTAAATATATATGTCAATCCAACTAATAACAAAGCTGCAATGATGTTTGATTTCATTTTTTTAAAATACCCAGAAAGACTATTTCCTAGGTTTTTCTCCATATCAAAGGCAGTAGTCCATTCAAGTAGATTTTTTCTTGATACAAATACTCTATATATACTCCTGATTATGGCATCGAGCATCATTACCCCTTCATAGGGTAGAAATAAAATTGACAGAAATCCTTGATAAAGAAAGACTCTACATCCCCTTATTATATCTCCATGAAGCTTTATATTTTGGTTCTTAAAACCATTGTGAAAAATATTATTTATCCCCATAAATATGAATTGATGGAAAAATATAAAGAGAGAAAATATCGTCCAAACATATGGATTGATACTAAAAAAGGCTATACTAAAAACTAGCAATAAAAGACTAGTAGGTATTAAAGATCTTCTCATGTTGTCCAATATCTTCCATCTTGATAAAAGAGAAATCTCCTTGCCCCTTTGTCCATATAGCCATTTAATCAGTTGCCAGTCACCTCTAACCCATCTATGTTGTCTCATTATATAGGAGTTATATTTTTCAGGATATCCATCTATTAAAAATATATCTGTAGCTAATCCTACTCTTATATAACTACCCTCTAAGAGGTCATGACTTAGTATACTGTTTTCTGGGATACTATTTTCTAGCACTTCATGGAAAACCCTTAAATCATATATTCCCTTTCCAGTGAATATCCCCTCTTGAAATAGATCTTGATATATATCTGAAATAGCTCCACTATAGGGGTCTATCCCTCCTTCACCTGCAAATATTCTAGTGAATAGGGATTTGTTTGTGCTTTCAGTATCCACAATTATCCTTGGTTGGATTATACCATAGCCTGATTTTACTATTTTCCCTCTATCATCTAAGACGGCTTGATTTAAGGGATGTGCTATGGTACCTATTAATTTTTTAGCTGCATTTATAGGCAGCTCCGTATCTCCATCTAGGGTGATTATATATTTAATATCTAGGTTTGAAACATCCTTAGATATAATATTAAAAGTAGTATCCTCTCCTAATAAAAGGCGATTAAACTCCACTAGAGCCCCTCTTTTTCTTTCCCATCCCATCCATTTTCTTTGAGTATCTGAAAAATTTCTATCCCTATGAAAATAGTAAAATCTATCTTTATCACTAGGATATTTATTGTTTAGTTCTCTAATTACCTCTAGACCTTTAGAGATTATTTTTTCATCTTCATCAGTATATCTATCTTCTCCATCCTTGAAATCACCTAATATACCAAAATAGATATTTTCATCTTTATTAGATAGGTAGTAGGTTTCTAAGGATTTTGCTAATTCTTCTACCCTTGATTTATTGGGCAATAAACATGGTACTACTACAAATGTAGATAATTCCTTGGGAATATTGTACTGAAATTCTAATTTTGGAATAAGTTTAGGTCTATGTCTTTTTGTATATAGTTTGTTTATTATATTTGTGGATATGGTGGCTGCTGGTATAAGAGCTAGTACAAATATGATATGGTTTCCCTCTGTATAGGAAAAATAGGAAAATAAGAAGGACAATAGTAGAGCTAAAAATATAATCGAAAAAAAGTATCTTATCCTATCCATATTATATTTTTCTATACTATCCTTTGGAGAACCAAAATCCCTATATAATCTCTCTATACCTTCATCAAATAAATAATATCCTATATGAGATTTTTTATCTCGAATACCTTTATCAAATTCTTCCTTTGCAAATTCAACAATTTTTTTTGCTAAATATATTTCTTGGAGATGAAACTTATAAGCTAGTTCTTGAATCCTATGCCTATAGTAATTCTTTGAATCATAGTCCATATTGTCATAGATATTTAGTGGATCTTGTCTTATGGTCTTTTCTACTAATGATATATTGTTGAAGATATTTTCCCAATTTAAGTCATAAATAGTTCTAAGACTTGTGATGCCATATCCTAAATATAATTTATATTGAGAAAGATTTCTATATTCCTTTTCTAACAATTCCCTAGCACTACTACCTAGATAATCAAGTTTTTTATCTATTTTTTCTAATATATCTTTAGATGAAGTTTTTTCTATCTTTACCTTTCTTCTAAGTCTTTCTATTTCGGTAGAACTCATAGTATGAATATTAGCAATAATATTTTCTAGGGCTTCTTCTGAAGAAATATCTATAGACTCTATCTTCTTCCATTTTTCATATACTTCAAGTATATCTAATAACACCTTTCTTATATGTTGTATTAGACCTAAAGACAAGAAATTAGGAAGATGATATATTTCTTCTAGAGTAAGGGTTTCCTCTTTTTGAATTATATTTATAAAATCAATTAAACCCTCTTCAGTGATATTGCCATTTATATTTGATATATTGTTCAAGGCAAGAATATATGCCCTAGGTAATCCCTTAAATAAGCCATTATCTATGACATCGACTACTATTTTTTTACTCTTCTTAAAACTATCTCTTAAATCTCTATACTTTTGCTCTACATAGTAAAAATTATCTAAGATCCATTGGCTTCCTACTGGAATATCTTTGCCTTTGCTTAACTCTTGATTCAATATATTATATGCTTTGCTAATATCCTTAAAGGAATCATTTAATTCAGCTAAAAAAAAGGCTTTCACATTAGCTACTTCCTTTGTTTTATATAAAGATATATCTATATTTATTTTATCATCTTTTATAAGTGGCCACATATTTCTTCCTTTCAACTTTTCTTTGTTATTGAGATTGAATCATTTCTTTAATCTTATCATCATAGAAGGTCCATAACTCTTCTGCATATTCTTCATTTAGGGCTTCAATATAGACATTAAAATGTGGTTTTTCCTGATCTGGAATAATCAAAGCCCAACCTTTTTCATCAATAAACCTTAACCCCTCTTCCATTTCAATCTTCTCTTTGCTATCTTCAGCTAGTCTCCTGATGATATTTCCTTTATCATTCCAGTTACATGGAATTTGCTTTTTAATATAAAAGTACTGAGGTATCTCAGATACTATTTCCTTAATGTTAGCATTTTCACCTATAATATAGTCAATTATTTTCCCTGAGGCTAAAATACTATCAAAATTGAAGACGTATTGGAATTCAAGATCCCTATCTATCATCTCCTGTATAAGATTTGATATATTTGTCTTTGAATATATAGTATTTCCCTCATATTTATTTACTATCTGTTCTACAATTCTGGGGAAATTATAAGGGATAACAGCTTTATCTAAATCTCCACTTTTAAAACCAATTAATAGAGATAGTAAAAAGTATTTTTCATCATGTATTACATTAAAACCATCTACTACTATAAGTTTTTCACCATCTCCACCATAAATAAAACCTAGATCTCCATCTTCTTCAGAAATTATATTTTGAAACTCTTCTATTTCCATTTCTCCCTTATAATCAATGACTTTTACATTACAGCCAATTTCCTTTAGAAATTTTTCCCCTAGATTGACTATATTCTTAGATGGTGAAGTTATAATGACCCTTGGTACTTTCTCTTTTATCTGATCTATATTTTTAAACAATGATGCCCCTTCTTTTAAATAAATTGAGGAAAAATTAAAGATATCTACTATATCTTTAACATCATGGACGCTACATCTTTTAAAGTCTTCAATAGCCAAAGTATTTTCAATCTTTCTTTCGGTATTTTTCTCTATATTGGCTCCATCCTTGTTTATAAATTCAATATTTAATTCACCTTCATCATCAATACTCCTACTAATATGAACACCACCATCAGCCTTATAATACTTAACCCCAAATCTACATATTGGCAATGTGCTATCTTTTATATCTATTACTTGAGCACCAGTAGACATTATTCCCGAGAAAATAGAATTTTTAATGGCTTTAGATATACCATATTCGTCACTACTAATTAGATAGGTACCCTTTGGATTAATTACCGAAGAAAAACTACTTCCGATTCCAATGGCTATTTCTGGGGTTATATCTACATTGTATCTACCAGAGATATTTCTATATCCAAAGAGCTTTCTTGACAACTTCTCTTCCCAAACCAAATCATCTCTTACAATTATCCCGTCAGACACTGTTTTATACGGCCATATTTTAACATTAGGTTTTATGGTGGTATCTTCAAACATTTTGGAATAGGAGCCTATTACTGCACCTTCAAATATTCTTGCTCTTTCCTTTAATAACACATTATTACACAGTACAACTTTCCTTATTTCACAATTATTTGATATATTTACATTATCCCAAATTATACTTCTTTTAATAGAAGTTCCTTCTTCAATTACGCTGTTATTACCTATAACTGTATATGGCCCTATAGTTGCTCCATTTTTAATAGTGCAACCTTCTCCAATATATACAGGGGGGATTATTTTACAGCCTTCTTCAATAATAGTCCCTTTCCCTATCCATATACCTTCCATAGTTGTTTTTGGTAAATAATAGTTCTTACTATTATTAAAAATATCTTCATGTACTTGTACATAGGTGGCTAGGTCACCTATATCACACCAATAATCTTCAGATATATATCCATACATTGGAATATTATCTTTTAAGAGCCTTGGAAATAGATCTTTACTAAAATCAAAGTTTTCCCCTATTTTATAATAGTCTAATACCTCTGGTTCTAAAATATATATGCCTGTGTTTATAGTATCTGAAAAGACTTCTCCCCAACTAGGTTTTTCTAAAAATCTAATTATCTTACCTTTCTCATCAGTTATTACTACACCATATTCTAGAGGAACCGGCTCTCTTTTCAGTACTAATGTGGCCTTTGACCCTCTTTCTTTATGAAATTCATAAGCTTTAGTTAAATCTATATTTGTAAACCCATCTCCGCTAATTACAACAAAAGTACTATCTAAAAATTCATGGGCATTCTTTACACTTCCTCCTGTTCCTAGAGGCCTATCTTCGATATAGTATTTTATATTAACATCTAAATTCTCCCCTTCTCCAAAATAATCCATAATCATAGAAGGTAAATAGTGAAGTGTTACTCCTATATCTTTTATCCCATGTTCTTTTAATAGATCTATGGCATACTCCATTACTGGTTTATTTAAAATAGGCACCATTGGCTTTGGCAGATGACAGGTCAATGGCCTTAATCTTGTGCCAATACCTCCTGACATAATTATACCTTTAATTGTAATCACTCCTTCTGGCAAAATACTAGTATGTTTTATTGTGTGGATTTTGTAGAAAAATAATACATGAAATGAAAATTAAAGATATTTTAGATAAATAGGCAAAAAAAAGTAAAGTTGTTGGTAATTACTTTGTAATTACCAACAACCCACATTTAGCACTACTTTGATAGTATATATTTTTATATTTATTTTATGGAACCGGTATTTCTACCTATAAGATGTCTCAAAGTATAAAATTCTATTTAAGTTTTTCTATAATTGTCTTTAAAAATGCTGGCAAGTCCTTTGGAGTACGAGATGTGATTAAGTTTTCATCTACTACTACTTCTTCATCTACATATTCTCCTCCTGCATTCATCAAATCATCTTTTATAGAGTAAAAGGATGTAATCTTTTTACCATTAAGATCGCAACAGGATGCCATCATCCATGGTCCATGACAAATTCCTGCTATTATCTTATTTTCTTTATCCATATCCTTAACAAAATCTACTGTTGCTTTGCATCTTCTCATATTGTCTGGAGAAAATCCTCCTGGAATTATGACAGCATCATAATCCTTTGCAGATACTTCTATTGATGCATGGGTACTTCTTTCTGTAACTCCTGCCTTAGATGAATATACAGTATCCTTTTCACTACCAACTAGATGAACTTCATATCCCTCTTCTAAAAGCCTATAATATGGATATATCAATTCTCTTTCGTCAAATAGGTTTTCAATTAATATAGCTACTCTCTTCATTAATATCCCCTTTCTATAAGTTGATTGAATACTTTTTTATCTATATACCCATATTTTATTAGTTTAAAGAGAAAATTACTTTAATGCCTCATCTAAATCATTGATTATATCTTCTGGATCTTCTAATCCAATGGATAATCTAACAAGTCCATCTGTAATACCAGCCTCTAGCCTTTCTTCTTTTAAAATTTGCTTATGGGTCATAGATGCTGGATGTTCTATTAATGTTTCTGCATCTCCTAAGCTTACTGCTAGGGTACATACTTTAACATTGTTCATTAATTGACGACCTGCTTCAACTCCACCTTTTACTTCAAAGCTTACAATTGAACCAAAATCATCCATTTGCTTTTTAGCTAATTCATGCTGAGGATTGCTTTCTAACCCTGGATAATAGACCTTTTCAATTTTAGGATGCTTTTCTAAAAATCTAGCTACCTTTAGTGCAGTTGATGTTGTAATTCGCATTCTAGCACCAAGGGTTTTCATGCCCCTAAGTATTAACCAAGCATCAAAGGGACTTAAACAAGCTCCTGTTGTGTCCATTATTCCATCAAATCTAATTTTATCTAAGATTTCCTTCTTACCAACGATAATCCCTGCAATAACATCTCCATGTCCATTGATAGATTTAGTTGCACTATGAATAACAATATCCGCACCTAACTCTATTGGTCTCTGGGAATATGGGGATGCAAAGGTACTATCAATAAGTAGTAATGCACCATATTCATGGGCAATCTTTGCTGCTTCTTCAATATCCACTAGGGATAGTACTGGATTAGATGGTGATTCTATATAGACAATCTTTGTATTCTCTTTCATAGCTTTTCTTATATTTTCTGTATTTGTTCCATCAACAAAGGTTGTTTCAATCCCAAATCTTTTGCAATGATGACTTAAAAAAGCATATGTGGAACCATAAATAGAATTTGTTGAAACAATATGATCTCCTGAGCTACATAATGTCAATATAGTTGTGGTAATTGCTCCCATTCCAGAAGAAAATGCAAGTCCCTCTTCTCCACCCTCAAGGAGTGCTATCTTATTTTCCAATTGCTCTTGTGTTGGATTACCGACTCTTGTATAGATATAAGCACCTGGTTGATCTTTATGAGCAAATTTATCAGCAGCCTCCTCTGCAGTATTAAATACAAAGGTTGATGTCTGATAAATGGGTGTAGCTAAAGAACCAGTAGTTGGATCTATTACATTACCTCCATGAACAATTTGTGTGTCTAATCCCTTTTTTTCAATGTTTTCCATGTCTTTTCCTCCTATAAACAAATATATTTTTAATTAATTAAATAGCATTTTCTGATTTTCCAATAGCCTGTTTATTCATAGAACCTATAATTGCTCCACCAACAAATCCAATAATAGATGGAATTAACCAAGCAAACCCCATATCACTTAATGGAATGGAACTAATTAAGCTTTCTAAGAAAGGAACATCTGCTATGGACATAAGTGCTTCTGATAAACTGATGATACCAGTCATAAGCACTGCCCCTCTATATGATTCTGTATTGGGAATATATTTATAAAACAATCCAACTAATATAACCACAATACATATTGGATATATGGATAGATATATTGGCGTAGAAATTATTACTATTTTGTCTACTCCCATTAATGCAATAAAAGTACCTATAATACAAACTACTCCTGCTGCTACACTATATTTGATTTTCCCCTTTGATGCTTCATTGAAAAATTGAGCTACTGAAGTAGTCAATCCTATAGATGTGGTTAAACATGCCAAGGAAACTACAATGCCCAATCCATATAGTCCACTACTGCCTAATATAGGTCTGACAGTTGATAATAATAACTCTGCTCTATCGATATCCTGTGGGAAAATACTGCTTCCTGTGGCCCCAAGATATAATAGCCCTGAATAAATTACAGTCAAGCATATAAAGGCAACTACCCCTGCTGCGGCTATCATGCCGTTTCTTTCCTTTTCTGTTTTATATCCCTTATTTACAATATCAGTAATAAAGATACTAGCTACCATATAGCTTACAAGTAAATCTCCCGTTTGATATCCACCTAGCAAAGCATTTGTAAATGAATTTGATATACCTGTTTCAACTGGTGCAGCAATTGGATTTAATACTCCTTTAACTATAATAAATACTAGAATAACCACTAATGCAGGTGTTAAAAGTCCACCTATTTTATTTATTACATTGTTTTTGTCATTTACAAAGTAGTATGTCAATATAAAAAATACAATAATAACTGGAACAATTGAAAACTCTGGAAATAATGCTTGAATCCCTAATTCATGTGTAACCGCAGCTGTCCTTGGAATTGCAATGAGAGTTGAAAATATCATCAATCCTAAAAGTATTAATTGTGAAAATTTTGGATGTATTTTTTTAGTCAACGAATCTACTGTACCGCCTGCATGGGATATTATGTATATTGCAACTACAGGCATTACTACT
This sequence comes from Varibaculum timonense, assembly GCA_902386935.1. Taxonomy (GTDB): domain Bacteria; phylum Bacillota; class Clostridia; order Tissierellales; family Tissierellaceae; genus CABMKH01. The sequence goes on along the minus strand of CABMKH010000005.1, from coordinate 820,460 downwards.
CCTGATGCAATAAATCCAACAATTCCTTTAAACCATTCAGTTCCTGATTGTAATCCTAAAAATGGTGGAAATATTAAGTTTCCGGCCCCAAAGAATGTTGCAAAAAGTGCAAGACCAATAATTATACTATCCTTTAAGCTTCTATTCATAGTCAAATCCCCTCTTCATTTAATATTATGACTTGGTGTAATGGTTTTCCTAAAAATCCTGTCCTCCTTTCTAAAACTACCAAATCATTTAAGCTTAACTATATATAAAGCAATTTATATGCCAAAAATACAAAGCTAGTAAAATAGCCATTTACATGGTATCTACTAGCTTTATATTTGAAATTTAGTAAAAAACATTTTACTAAATAGTAAAAGTTATTTTACTAAATTCTCTATTTACTTTAAGATTATTCAAGTGAATATTTATTAATTTTATAATTCAACAGTTGTTTAGATATCCCTAGATTTTTCGCCGTCTCTGTTTTTTTATAATTATTCTTTCTTAATTCATCTAATATAATCTGTTTTTCATATTGCTCTAAAACATCTCCGAGGGAAAAATTATTGTACTGTCCTCTACCTCTATTTGTCCCTCCATATAGTCTTATCTTCTTAGGTATATCTTCTAATGTAATTTCACTACTTACTACACTATTATATGCATATTCTATGGCATTTTTTAACTCTCTAATATTTCCAGGCCAATTATAGTCATAAAACCTTTCCACAACATCAGGATGTATACTGGTAATATTGATATTCATTTTCCCATTATAAAAGTCAATGAAATTATCTACTAATACGGGAATATCTTCCTTCCTAGTTTCAAGGGTTGGTAGATCTATTTGGACTACTCCTAGTCTATAAAACAAATCTTCTCTAAGTTTACCATCTTCAACTAGTATTTCGGGGTTCTCGTTTGTTGCTGCTATAATACGTATATCTATGGGAATATACTTGTTCCCTCCTACCTTTCTTATGATCTTTTCCTCAATTGCCTTTAATAACTTTACCTGTAAACTTATATTTAAGGAATTTATTTCATCTAAGAATAGTGTTCCCCCATTAGCCTCCTCTAAAAGTCCCGTAGTATTCTCAGAACCTGTAAAACTTCCCTTTACTGTACCAAACATTAGACTTTCAAATAGATTTGTTGGTATAGCACCACAATTTACAGATATATATTGGTTATTGAATCTATCACTTAAATTATGAATGGATTGTGCTACCATTTCCTTACCTGTTCCTGTTTCACCATAAATTAAAATAGAGGAGTCCGTCTTAGATGCTCTGATCATTTTATCCTTAATTTTCATCATGCTTGGATTTTGAGTGATGATATTTTCAATTGTATAAATAGTGTTATTCTTTCTATAAATTTTATGTGGTGAATAGTTATGAACTAATTTTATATCTTCTTTATTAAAATAAAATCTATTGAACTCTATAGCTCCTACCAATTTTCCCCCTGCAAAAAGTGGAAATATAGAATTTACCGTATATACAATCCTCCCACCCTTTGTCTTATGAATTTGTTTATTGTCTAAAATTTCCTCTCCAGTGCGTATAACCTGCATTAAGGTACTATTGGTATCATCCAAATCTGCCCATACTGAAGTTATTTTGCTACCTACCATTTCATCAGGAACAATAGACAATAATTTGAGATGATTTAAATCAGCAAAGTCATAGAATATTATAATTCCATTCTGGTCCACAATAGTTATATTATCGTAATCACCTAAATTTTTAAACTTTCCAAAATTTATACCATTAAAGCATTCCTCTATGTTCTTATAGGCTCTATCTTTCATAATATCACCTCATTGCCTAGATAAAGAAATATAAACCATACCATCTTCTATGGTCTAATATATGCATAGCCTTCTCCTTGTCTTTCTGCTATTTCTATGACACCTGCAGGGACTATCTCTATGAATTCTCCAATATCTTCCTTGACCATGCTATTTCCCTTTAGGGCATTATTGCAGGCAGAGAACACTACACCCTTGCTGCTAAGCTCTTTAATTGTATCAAACAACTCAAAACTTGGCATATATCCCTTTACTGCTATACTATTGGCTACAACTAATATATCCGAATCCTCTCTACCATTTAAAAAGTTTTTTACATTGGTCAAAGTCAGATTCCACTTCTCTATCTCATCAATATGAAATAATACCCTTAATCTTTTCATACATACACTCCTTCCACTATATATACTATTCTATCTAATGTTTTTTATATATACCCTATGTTCTCCTACAAAACACTAAAATTATAGAAGGCTCTTTAGTTTCTCTATATTTTCCCTATAAGGTGGACTTATAATCCCCTTCTCAGTAATTATACCAGTTATATTTTCCCAAGGTGTCACATCAAAGGCTGGATTATATACCTCTATTCCCTCTGCTGCCACCCTTATTCCATCTATATGAGTTACCTCTGTAGAATCTCTCTGTTCTATTTCAATTTCATCCCCTGATTTCATATAAAAATCAATAGTACTAATTGGAGCTGCTATATAAAATGCTATATCATATGTCTTGGCTATTACAGATAACATAAATGTACCTATCTTGTTTGCCGTATCTCCATTTAAGGCTATCCTATCAGCACCTACTACTATTACATCCACCATTTTATCCCTTATCAAAGTGGCTGCCACATTATCTGCAATCAACTTACATGGTATTCTTTCCTCCATCAATTCCCAAGCAGTGAGTTTTGCCCCTTGAAGCCTTGGTCTTGTCTCATCTACATAGACTAATATCTCCTTACCTGAATAATGTGCCTTTCTTATTACCCCTAGAGCAGTACCATATCCTGCCGTTGCCAATGCTCCTGCATTGCAATGAGTCAATATCCTTGCAGACTTTGGGATTATTTGATTTCCATACTCTCCTATCTTCTTGTTTGTCTCTATATCTTCATCATATATCCTGTCTGCTAACTTTCTTATCTCCATATATATCTCTTTGTTTACTAAATCCTTATTGTCTATGATGATTTCCTTCATCCTATCTATGGCCCACATAAGATTCACTGCCGTAGGTCTAGCCCTATATAACAAATCCATAGCCTCTTTTAAATTATCTAAGAAATCAAATTTATCCATCCCCACAAATTCTTTAGCTGCTAATACTATACCATATGCTGCTGCAGCTCCTATAGCTGGAGCTCCTCTTACCACCATATCTTTTATGGCGAATTCTACATCCCTATAATCCTTGCATTCAAACATTGTATGCTCCACTGGTAACTTTCTCTGATCTATGAGATAGAGCCTATTATCTTTAAATTCCATAGTCCTAAACATATATATCTCCCTTCCCATTCACTTTGTTTGCACATACTCCTCCTTACATTATTCTACATATCTTGCAAAATTCCTTCTTTTTCAAAAAAAATCTTTAAATATAAAAAACATTCACATAAATAGTGAATGTCTTTTATATATTTAAAGGGGATATGGCGGGGATTCTTAAGTGAACAAAGCCGTCCCCGCATACTCTCTATCTCCTTAACATTATCTTTTATTTTCCAGTTTTCTTACATGAATCAGATCTTTTCTATCTTTTAATATTCCATCAAATATGGATTTGACCAATGGATTATATTCAGAACTCTTTATAAATGATGTCTTATCAATCTTATATAGTCCTCTAGCCCTATCCCTTCTCATGTTTATATCCACAGGTGCTGGTTGCCCACCTCCTGCTATACATCCTCCCTTACAAGCCATTACCTCAATAAAATCATAATTTCTCTCACCTGATTTTATCTGTCTTACAAGTTTATCTGCACTACTTAGACCGTGGACTATGGCAACTCTTATCTCCTTATCATCTATATTAAATATTGCCTCCTTTATATCCTCCATTCCCCTAACATCTTTAAACAAAATATCTTTATCTAGATGTCCTGGTTTATCCTTTAATAATCTAGTGATAACTGCTTCAGCAACTCCTCCAGTAGAACCAAATATAATTCCAGAACCACTGGCTAAACCAAAGGGCATATCAAAGGATTCATCTTCAAGCTCTTCAAATACTATTCCCACTTCTTTTATCATCCTAGCCAATTCTTGGGTAGTCACTACTATATCTACATCTCTTATTCCATCTATCTCAAATTCTTCTCTAGCTGCCTCTGCTTTTTTAGCAGTACAAGGCATAATGGACACCATTATCGTCTCCTTGCCATCTTCCTTATCCCTGTCCTTATAGTATTCCTTAACTACTGCTCCAAACATCTGCTGTGGAGACTTACAAGATGAAATATTATCCCCTAATTCTGGATATCTATTTTCTGCAAACTTCACCCAACCTGGACAACATGATGTAAATAGAGGTAGGTTTTCACCCTTTGTCAATCTTTCAAGAAATTCATTACTTTCTTCCATAACAGTCATATCTGCAGCAAAGGCAGTATCATATACCTCATCTACTCCCATTATCTTCAAGGCTGCTACGATTCTACCTATGGTAATCTCTCCTGAAGGTAAACCAAATCTCTCTCCCAAGGCTACCCTAACTGCTGGAGCCACTTGTACTACTACTCTCTTATTTTTATCTCCTATAGCTGCCCAAAACTCTTCTCGATTATCCTTCACTGTTATGGCACCAGTGGGACATACTGTCCTACATTGTCCACAATCTACACAGTTAACCTCTCCTATATTTCTATCAAATGCTGGAGATATCTTTATATCAGAACCTCTATGTGTAAAACTCAAAGCGGCTACACCTTGAACTTCTTCACATACACGAACACAGTCTCCACAATATATGCACTTATTAGGGTTTCTAACAATTCCATGACTAGATGTATCTATAGGTAATCTATTTGGATTTTCTTTAAATCTTATCTCATCAATTCCAAAACGACGTGCTAGTCTCTGAAGTTCACATCTACCAGTTATATTACATGATGTACAATCTCTATCATGATTAGATAATAGAAGCTCCAATATCAACTTTCTGTATTTTCTCAGCCTAGGTGTATTTGTATATACCTCCATTCCATCTCTAGGAATTTCAGAGCAAGAAGTAAATATCTTTCCCCTTGCATCTTCAACTATACACATTCTACAGGCACCATATATACTGAGTTCTGAATGATAACAGAAAGTAGGCAAATCTATTCCAGCCTTCCTCACCACTTCTAGAACATTCTTTTCCCCATTGAACTCTACCTTCCTATTATCTACTAACATAAATCCCATGTTCTATACCTCCCCAATCGCTTTAAATGCACAAGATTCTATACAGGCACCACATTTTGTACACTTCTCTTGGTCTATAATATATGGCTCTCTTACCTTACCACTTATTGCCCCTACTGGACATAGTCTTGCACATTTGCTACATCCCTTGCATAGTGATTCATCTATCATTATGACCTTTAGTTTAGCACAATTCTTAGTAGGACATTTTTTATCTACTACATGGCTTAGATACTCATCTCTAAAATATTTTAGGGAACTCATTACTGGATAGGCAGCTGTCTTTCCCAATCCACATAGGGAGGTATTGCTTATGGTCTCTGCCAACTCTTCAAGTAATTCTAGATCTTCTAAAGTACCCTTGCCATCTACTATATCATTGAGTATCTCTAGCATTCGCTTGGTTCCTTCCCTACAGGGAACACATTTCCCACAGGATTCATTTTGAGTAAATCCCATAAAGAATCTAGCCACTTCTACCATACATGTATCCTCATCCATTACTACCATACCACCAGATCCTATCATGGCACCTACCTCTGTTAAGGAGTCAAAGTCCAATTTCATATCTAGATAATCTTCTGTTAGACATCCTCCAGATGGACCTCCTATTTGGACTGCTTTGAATTTCTTCCCATCTTTGATTCCTCCACCAATATCAAAGATAACTTGACGTAAAGTAGCACCCATTGGTACCTCTATCAATCCAGTATTATTTACATTTCCAGTAAGGGCAAAAGCCTTGGTTCCTGGACTACCCTTTGTACCATAAGACTTAAACCAATCTGATCCATTTCTAATTATATATCTTATATTTGCAAAAGTTTCCACATTATTTAATACAGTTGGCTTTTTCCACAGTCCTTCTTCAACTGTTCTCTTTGCCCTGACTCTGGGCATTCCCCTTTCTCCTTCTATAGATGCAATAAGAGCACTCCCCTCACCACATACAAAGGCTCCTGCTCCTTTACTTATATGTATATCAAAGGATAGATCCGTATCTAATATATTTTCCCCTAAAAATCCTAGTTCTCTCGCTTGCTCTATAGCAGTGTTCAATCTATCTATGGCCAATGGATATTCTGCCCTTACATATATATATCCTTCCTTTGCCCCAGTTGCATAGGCTGCTATAGTCATACCCTCTATTATAGAATGAGGATCTCCCTCCATGATACTTCTATCCATAAAAGCTCCTGGATCTCCCTCATCTCCATTACATATTATATATTTCATATCACTGTCATAAGACAAGACCTGAGACCATTTTCTTCCTGCTGGAAATCCTCCCCCACCTCTTCCTCTAAGGTTTGCATCTTCTATTTCTCTACAGACTTCCTCTGGAGTCATGCTATGTAGAACCTTAGTCAGTGCTTCATATCCAGTAAATACTATATATTCCTCTATTGACTCTGCATCTATATGCCCACAGTGTTCCAATACTAATCTAGTCTGTCCCTTATAAAATGGAATAGATTCCTGAGTATAATATGTCTCTCCATCTTGCTTATACATAAGCCTCTCAACAGGTCTATCTCCTATGAGAGTTTCATTTACAATATCCTCACAATCCTCTGGTTTTACCCTTAAATATAGATATTTTTCTGGCTCTATCCTAACTAATGGACCAGCCTCACAAAATCCATGGCATCCACTTTTTTTCACACTTATGCCATCTTCTTTTTCCAATTCAAGATCTACCAACAGACCTTTTTCTCTTATAAGTCTCTTTAATTCATCATATACATCCATAGCACCACCAGCTACACAGCCAGTACCGCCACATACTATTACCCTCTTATATTGTTTATCTAAGGATTTTTTAAATCTATCCCTATATGTTTTGAATTCTTCAATAGAATTAATTCTCACTTTTACACTCCCCCCTCAATTCATTTAATACCTCTAATGTAGACTCTGGAGTCATACTTCCATAGACCTTTTCATTAATAGTCAAGACAGGAGCCAAACCACAAGCACCTAGGCAAGATACAGTTTCCACCGTAAATAGTAGATCATCAGTAGTAGTTTTGCCTTCTGTAAGTGATAATTCTTTTTTTAAAGCTTCTAAAATAGGAATAGACTTTCTCACGTGACATGCTGTGCCGTCACATATCTTTATTATATATTTCCCCTTTGGTTCTAGAGAAAAATATTCATAGAAAGTCGCAATACCATATATCTTAGCAGAACTAATGTCCATAACCTGAGATATATATTCCAGCACATCTTGTGGCAAGTATCTGTATTCCTTCTGAACTTCCTGCAATATGCTGATAATTACAGATTGATCTTTACCATATTTACTTATAATCGAATCCACTTTACCCTTTACTTCCCTAGTAAACATAATATCCCCCTATGTTCTATTTTAATTGTTAATAAATTAACACATAATATATAATATCATACTTTTTTGCAATGTCAACACTTGTTCCCTTATTTCTAATATTGTGAATAATCCTTTATTTTCTGTAACCCATTTGTTACCCAATAATTTCAAAAAGGCTATATAATTATATTGGAAAGAGAGGAATATCATGAAAGTCAAATATATGATTATAGGAGTATTTATATTGTCCTTATCCCTTTTTAGTTTGGCATGTTCTAACTCCAACATGTTGCCAGAAGCTATGGATTTAGAGACTTCTATCAAGGAAATAATAAATTCCAAGGATTTAAATTATGATCTCCTTGAGGATGAATCATATCAAAGTAAGATGTTAGAGCTAGCAAATATTCTAACAGATAATAATATAGCAAATCCTGAACATATTGCTCTAGGGGATTTAGATGGAGATAATATTCCAGAATTGGTTATATTTAAAACTAGGAATCCTGAGAATAAAGATGATGAAGGTGCACTCATGGTATATGGCTTCAATGGAGATAAATACACTCTATTAGATAGTGTATCTATGAACTATGACAACACCAATTATCAACTAGCTGTAGGAAATATATCTAAAAATCAAAGAGGAATATATCTCAATAATCAAGTAGGATCCCACTCTGGTATCACCTATGGTTTTATATTAAAGAAAGGCAAACTTGTCAGCATATTGAATAATAAAAAGATAAACCTACTATCTATATATACAAATAATTTAATAATGGATATAGATGGTGATGGGATACTGGAATTTAGTGTGTATCTATTAGATCCTGAGACAGAAGATCTAAGTTCTGTGGATTCTGATAGGATTCGATTATGGTACAAATGGAATGGAGAGGATAGTGGAACTCTTGTAAAAATAGAGAGATTTGAAGGCAATTCCAAAATAAATACTGAGATTGTATCCAACAATGAAATTCTAAATGAAGCCAGTAGATTACTGGATTCTAGAGATATGAATTCCTTTGAATATCTAAGGGAAAACCAAGGGAAACTATCTCCAAAGGACAATACTAGATTGGTATCAAGATATATTGAACTCCTAAAAAGTGAATCGTACCCTAGAGAAGTAGATATAAATAATCTATTTTCCAAGTATCAATTAGGCTTTAATCACGACCACCTCTTCAATAAATACAGCCTATCTCTAGACAGGCTAAATGACATGGAATATATAAGTAGACAAAAGATACTTGCATCTGAAGAGGAACTTAAATCCAAGATAATATCAAATCTTAAACTAGGTTATAAGCTGAGATATTTTGATGGCAAATATCATTATATAGTGGATTTTCAAAAAATCCTTGATACCTTTGATAAAAATATACAAAATGAATATCGTGACTATCTAAAGATACTATCCTTAGATACCAACAATCCCTATTTAGAAAATGATAAATTGGCAATCTCCTTAGAGAAATTGGCAGGTAGAATTATATTGATAGAAAACTTTAAAAACACCTATCCATATTCCCTATATATAGATGAATTGGATAAAACATATGATAAATATATAGATATATTTCTATATGGTACCAAAGATGAACCGCATTTCAATACTAATAATGATGTTTCTTATATAGATAAAAATACATTACAGATATTTGAACAGACTATAAAATCCTACCCCCATACAAATTTTGCTGATATAATTCAAGATTTTATAGATAAGGTAAATAAGGGAAATTTAGAATTAAATCAAGGATTAAAAAAATAAATATATAGGTATTAAAGTAACAATTACCCCATCTCATAATATTATATATTAAGTATTATTATGGAAGGGGGTATTTTTTTGTTATCAAGAGAGGACTTTATTAAAATTTCTCTAGAGATAAATCTTTTCTTTCAAAGGATAATGAAAGAGCATATGTTTTTTATTGAAACTGGATTCCCATATTCAAATCCATCATATCCTGAAAAAGCTAATATTCTAAAGATGAGTTTTGAAGAAATCTTGATAGAAACTGTACAACTTGCCAATGGAGCAGTAAGTGAATCTGTTTTAAAATCCAATGAATTAGTTACGCCTTATACATTAGATGCAGAAGAACTTACATCAAGCGCAACCAAAGCCTCTATTAACTTTGATATAACTATAGCTGAACTAAATCTAATGTCTGATCCAGATTTTGTATATACTCAATGGCTAGAAGATGCTGTCTATAATGTAAATATGAGATCTATCAATTTAGTAGAAGAAGTAATTGCCTTTAAAGAACTGATATTAGAGGAAATGTTAGAATGCAAAATTGCTACAGCTCTATATCCCAGTTTAATAGCACATATTCTACGTGAGGCTAAGCTATATAGAGATATGCTAAAATCTCTACAACAAAAACAGGTTTTAGAAAAGAGTACATGTGAAGTATTGAATTTTTGGAATCGTATTATGGGAGAACATGCAGGCTTTATAGAAGGTCTTCTAGACCCAGTAGAGAAGGAATTTAAAAAAACTGCTGAAGAATTTTCCATTGTCTTTGAACAATTAGAAAGAAAATGTAGAAAAAACAAGCAAAGAGAAATTGTAGGTAAGAGCTATCGAGCTACTAAAGAATTAATGGATTTCAAAAGGGATGGAACGATAGGTTTAATAGATTGTGATATAAAGTCTATTATAGTACCTCTTCTAGGAGATCATGTGTTGAGAGAGGCAAATCACTATTTACGGCTATTAAAATTAATGTGCAGATAAAAATATATGGCGACCAAAAGGTCGCCATATATTATAGAAGTTCTCCATATTTTTTTACATATAGTTTTTTCATTATGGTGGCCAATGCCATATATAGGATTATAGTTATAACCAAATATAAGAAATAGATCTTTGGAAGTGGAGATAGTCCAATAGAAGCTCCAAAACCTGTAAATGGAATCAATGTCAATAGTAGGATTCCAGCAAAGGTTAAAACTGTAAGTGACATAGATGCTCTACTTTCAATGAATGGAATCTTGGATGTCCTTATCATATGAATAACTAAGGTTTGACTCCACATAGATTCTACAAACCATCCTGCTTGGAATACTGCGATATACAAAGCCTGCATAGCAGGGTCTGTTAGTTGATGGAATAGTAATCCATCTGTAAACATTGGTGCTATGATAAAATACATCAATAGATATGTGGTGATATCAAATACTGATGATGTTGGTCCAATCCAAATCATAAATTTAGATACTGAACTAGCATCCCAGTCCTTTGGTTTCTCTAAAAACTCTCCATCTACATTGTCCCAGGGAATTGCTACACAAGATATATCATATATCAAGTTTAACAACAATAGATGTATAGATGCCATTGGCAAAAATGGTAAAAATGCACTTGCCACTAATACTGAAAATACATTTCCAAAGTTGGAGCTGGCAGTCATCTTTATATATTTAATCATATTGGCATAGGTCTTTCTTCCTTCAATTATTCCATTTTCCAATACCATTAAATCCTTCTCCAATAGTATTACATCTGCTGCTTCCTTTGCTATATCTACAGCATTATCTACGGAAATTCCCACATCTGCAGCATCTAATGCTCCTGCATCATTTATTCCATCTCCCATATATCCTACAGAGTGTCCTCTGCTTCTCAAGGCATTCACAAGCCTTGTCTTCTGTCCTGGTGACATCTTGGCAAATACAGTCTCCCTCTCTGCAACTTCTCCTAGTTCTTCCTCTGTCATATTTTCCACATCTGAACCTAGATATATCTTATTGTACTTGATTCCTAATTGATTGCAAATTGCCTTGGTCACATCTTCATTATCTCCAGTGATTACTTTTACTTCTACTCCACTATTCTTTAAAGCTTCAATAGCCTCTACAGATGATTGTTTTGGTGGATCCAAAAAGGCTAGATATCCTATCAATACCATATCAGATTCATCTGCTATGGAAAACTCTCCTATTGGTGAAGGATTAGTCTTTTGAGATACTGCTATTACTCTCATACCACTATTATTTAGTTCCTTTACCTTAGTCAAAACATAGGATTTCTTTTCTTCAGTCAATTCCACTACTTCTCCTTTGTATTCTACAAAGTTAGAAATAGTAAGCATCTCTTCAACTGCCCCTTTAGTTATCATCTGTCTCTTTCCATTTTTATCCTCTACTACAACAGACATTCTCCTCCTATTAAAATCAAAGGGTACCTCGTCTACCTTGGTATAATCTGTAATAGAGTTGTCTAATCTTTCATCTTTACCCTTAAGTTCCATTGCCTTATCTATTATTGCAATATCCATTAAGTTCTTTAGTCCTGTTTGATAATAGGAATTCAAAAATCCATGTCTTAAAACTCTAGTATCCTCATTTCCATCTATATCTAAATGATATTGTAAAACTACTTTATCCTCTGTAAGTGTTCCTGTCTTATCTGTACATAGAATATCTATAGCTCCTAAATTCTGTATAGAATTAAGGTTTTTAATGATTACTTTCTCCTTTGACATTGCAATTGCACCCTTTGCCAATGAAGTAGTGACAATCATTGGAAGCATCTCAGGTGTTAGACCTACTGCTATGGAAATTGCAAATAGTAGTGCTGATAGCCAATCTCCCTTTGTAATTCCATTTAAGAAAAATACAATTGGAACCATTATAAACATATATTTAATTAATACCCATGAAACAGCATTTACTCCTCTTTCAAAGCTAGTCACAGTTGGCTCTTCACTAAGGTTTTGGGCTATTTCTCCAAATACAGTGTCTTTCCCAGTAGCTATTACAATCCCCTTAGCAAATCCACTGATTACAGTAGTTCCCATAAAAGCAAGATTTCTTCTCTCTAAAACAGCTTCTTCTCCTTCTAAAGGTCTAGAAGTCTTTTCAACTGGTTCAGATTCACCTGTCAATGATGACTGGGATATAAATAGATCCTTTGTCTGGAACAGTCTCAAATCTGCTGGAATCATATCTCCTGCCGATAGATGAACTATATCTCCAACTACTATTTCATCTAGGGGAATCTCCTTTACTCCTTGATCTACTCTCTCTATTGCAGCAGTAGTCTCTATCATCTCCAATAGTTTTTCTGCAGCATTTCCAGATCTAGTCTCTTGAGTAAATCTCAATAATCCTGATATGACTACCATAGCCAATATAATTCCTACAGTTGTATAGTCCTTGTCTATATCTGCTACTAGTATGATATCTGTAAAAGCTGATACTATTGCAAGGCCTATTAAAATCAAAGTAAAGGGGTTTATAAATGCCTGTGCTATCCTTTTAAATAGACTATTTTCCTTTCTAAAATCTACTATATTCTTGCCATATCTGTCCCTTGAAATGTTTATCTGAGTTTCTGTTTTTCCATTTTGAGAACTATCAAGCATCTCATATACCTTTTCCATCTCAAATTTGGACGCATCTAATAATCTATTGTTGATCTCATCTCGTTTTACACGATTTTCAACAATATCTCTTATAATTACTTTATTTACTTTTTTGTTCATCTTATTCACTCCTATCTAGCTTTTTTCTCCATCAGATAAGCAAAGGTGCATTGAATCCATATTCACCTTATCTATCTTCAGTTTAAAATATAAATACTTACCTCCAGGTTCTCCTTCCATTCAATGCACCCCCTTTCAATAGAAGTATATATATAAAAACTCCATGCATCTCATAGGATACATGGAGTTTAATATTCCATAACAAATATAAATACAAAATATAATATCTATATATCCCGTTTGAGCTTTAACTCTGCGAGGCGGTGAAATTACATTATTTGATGCCTTGATTCGACATCAACTGTTCAGACCTGCTAATAGTGTCTCCACTATTTCGCGGCAGTAATCCATATCCTCGTAGTAGCCTTACTTACCGGTATTAAGTTTTTTCGTCTTCCTGTTCCACTTGTATATGGTATCATATTAAATTATATTGTCAAGAACTTTTTTAAAAAATGTAGTTATTCTATGATAATGTCATATTAAATTTAATACAGGCACTTCTATTTAGCAGCAATTGCATCAAATGTAATTATCTCTTCAGGATTTGAAGGATACTTCCCTAGTTTATAATCTGAAGAAATCATGATATCTTTAAATCCAATACTCTCAAGTATTAATTTAAATTCTTCTATTCCATACCATCTCAATGGAAAATATTCTAATTCAGTCTGCAAGAGTACACCTTCACGCCATTTTTCATATCTTCCATGAGAAATAGTATATTGATTTATATAGTCCACTTCCACAATTTTATTCTCTAATGTGATTATATCTCCATTAGAACATTCCCAAGTTCTTGTAGACACTATACCTATTTCCATATCAGTTTGTAAAGATATATCAAGGATTAATCTACCACCAATAGATAAATGATTGTAAAAATTCCTTAAGGCTTTCAATGAATCTTCCCTCTTGTACAACAAAAGGAAAGTCCCAGTTGGAACTATAATGGCATCATACTTAATATCTAATGAAAAAGATTCCATTTTTCCCTCAAAGAGCTTGGGATGTAAACCTCTTTTTTGGCAATTACTCTTGCATATACTAAGCATATCTTTTGAACTATCAAATCCTTCAACATTTAGCCCCTTTTCTAAAAGGGGAATCAATATACGTCCTGTACCTGTTCCAGGTTCCAGAATGTTTCCTTTACAATTCTTCAGTCTATTCATATAAAATTCTACATCTCCAAAAGAATAACCTATAGGTTTATCTATATCATATACCTCTGAAGACAATCTTCCATAATAGTTCAACACTCTTTACCACCTTCTTTAGTTTATTTAGAGCCTTATTTCAACTTATATGATATATAGTCTTTTCGTTAATTATAAACTATTCCCTTTATATTGTGAACGATTATTTGAAAATAAAACTACTATTCATATAATGAATACCATCATCTTGATTTAAGATATGCTAATCTCTTGGATTTTATATATTAATGTAGTAGTTTAATATGTGTTGTTTAAAGTTTTAATAAAACGTTTTACAAAATTGGAGGGTTTTTATGAGTATAGTAAATGAAGTCAAAAATACTATTGATGAAAAAGAAAAATTAATTGAATCTGTCAATCAAAAGATTTGGGAGTTTGCAGAACTGGCTTTTCAAGAAACTAAATCCATGAATTTGTACTTAGACCTCTTCAAAAAAGAAGGATTTGAGGTCAAAACTAATTTAGCAAATATTCCAACTGCCTTTCAGGCTTCTTACGGAAATGGATATCCTATTATAGCTATATTAGGTGAGTTTGATGCCCTACCAGGATTAAGTCAAAAATCCGGTATAGATGAAAAATCAGAGCTTGTATCTGGAGGCAGTGGTCATGGATGTGGACACAATTCTCTAGGAGCTGCATCCTTTGGAGCAGTACTTGCCATAAAGGAATATATGTCAAAGAACAACTTGTCTGGTACAGTAAGATTCTTAGGATGTCCTGCTGAAGAAAGTGGATATGCTAAGACATTTTTATCAAGAGATGGAATTCTTGATGATGTAGATGCAGCCTTTACTTGGCATTCATCAGATATGAATAGAGCGTGGAGCGTTGGAAGTTTAGCTAATCTAAGTGTTGGTTTTAGTTTTTATGGAAAGACATCTCATGCAGCAGCTGCACCTCATCTTGGTAGAAGTGCTCTAGATTCTGCTGAGATAATGAGTGTTGGAGTAAATTATTTAAGAGAACATATAATACCTGATGCAAGAGTACATTATGCCTATGAAGATGTAGGAGGCTCAGCTCCCAATGTTGTTCAAAGTACAGCTAGGGTTCACTACTATATTAGAGCTCCAAAAAACTATCAAGTCCAAGAGATATTTGAAAGGGTAAAGGATATTGCAAAAGGTGCAGCATTGATCTGTGGAACAGAAACTTCATATGAGATATATGCTGGTGTAAGTGATTTTATTCCAAACAGGACCCTTACTACTCTACTTCATGAATCCATGGTAGAAGTAGGTGCTCCTGAATTTTCAGAAGAGGACTTTAAATTGGCAAACAAATTTTATAATACCTTAAATCAAGGTGATAAAAATACTGTGTTAAATCAATTAACAACAATATATGGTCATGAAAAAGCAAAGGAAATTATTGAAAAATCACTTCATACAGAAATTGAACCTTTAGTATTCTCCAATACTCATTTATCTGGTTCTACAGATGTTGGAGATATAAGCTATGTAGTTCCAACAGCTCAGATGACTATTTCAACCATTGCATTAGGTACTCCTCATCATACATGGCAAATGACTGCACAGGGAAATACATCTATTGCCTTAAAAGGTGTAAAGACAGCAGCAGCGTCAATGGCCCTTGCTACTATAAAGTTGTTAAATGATAATGATTTGATTGAAAAATCTAAAGAGGATTTAAAATTAGATACAAATGGTGAATATATCTGTCCTATACCTAGTGATTTAAAACCAAAATTAGACCAATATGGAGAGTGATTTAAATGAACGTAGGAAATATCTTAAACAGTACCCCATTATACATAGGGGTCATAGCTGCATTGTTATTTGTCTTTTTCACATGTATTGTATATTTGACTAGAGCATCTAAAAGAGCTATAGAGCTTGGATTTACATCAGAAGACATTAGAGGGATTATCAAGTCCTCTGTCATATTTTCCATAGTCCCCTCCCTATCTATAGTCCTTGCACTTTTTTCTCTAGCAAGTGTTCTAGGAATACCTTGGTCTTGGTTTAGACTATCTGTAGTAGGTTCTCTAAGTTATGAGTTAATGGCTGCAGACATGGCTGCAACTGGATCTGGAATTTCATCATTAGGTGAATTTATCAATTCTGATAATATACAATCTGTTACAAATATATTTTTAGTCATGAGCATAGGTATCATGGGGGGAATACTTATGAATGCACTATTAGGAGAAAAGGTACAAAGTAAGATAGTTCATTTCCAAGAAAGAAATGCAGAATGGGGAGCTTTAGCCATCAGCTATTTTATGCTAACACTAGTAGCAGTTTTTTTACCTATACAACTAACTCAGAGCATTGTTCACTTTGCAACACTTATTACTAGCGGATTGATTACTGTATTACATGTATATATAATTAAGAAGTTTAATATAAAATGGTTAAATGAATTTGTCCTAGCTAATGCCTTGATACTTGGAATGATTTCCTCTGTATTTTGGACAAAAATATTATTATAATAGAAAGGAGTACATAAAATGAAAAATGAAGATAAATACTTAGAATCAATGCATAGATTTGGCAGAATAGCAAGTATCATATCCATACTCTTTATGCTAGGAATTCCACTATTATTAGCTGCCATATATAATATTTGGCCTGATTTAGGAACTGTAGCTAAAGCAAGTATTGGACTACTTTCCCTATTTATTCCTATTAATATATCTGAAGTTGTTAGTTTTGGTCCTATTTTAGGATCTGCCAGTTATCTTTCCTTTATAACGGGAAATCTTATTAATCTAAAATTGCCTTGTGCAATTAATGCTATGCAGCTTTCTAAAGCTGAACAGGGAAGTGAAAAAGGTGATGTTGTATCAGCAATAGCTATATCTGCTTCTTCCTTAGTGACAATGGTTATAGTAGCTCTAGGTGCTTTTTTACTTGTACCTTTAAAGCCTTTATTTGATAATCCAAATGTTCAAATAGCAACTAAGTATATGTTACCTGCACTTTTTGGTGGTATGTTTGTGCCAATGTTATTGGACAATACTGTTGGAGAACATAAAGTCAAAAATAGATTATTGCCTATTGTATTACCAGCAATTGCAATCTTGTTTATCAATAAATATCATCGAAATTTAGCAGGATATGAAGGAATTCTAATGCTAATATCTATTCCTATAATCATATTAACTGCTAGAATCTTATATAAACAAGGGATTATAAAGATGGAGTCTATGAATAAATCTAAATAGTGATATAAATGGAAGTAAAGAGCAAGTTTAAGCTATACTTGCTCTTTATCTCCATAATCTTCTTCTAATATATTTATAAATTCTATCTCTATTTCATTTAATTCTTTAGATTGTTGCCAAATAATTCCTGTCTCTATATTTACTACCTTATCAGATTTTAGAGGAATTGATACTATATTAAAAATATCCTTTTGGTTTTTGGATTCCATAGTACCTAAAGAAAAATAATCTGTATTTATAAGCATATCATGTAATAATCCCCTATTATTTATCTCTATTACATTGTCGATATTATCTAATTCTAAAAAATGATTATAATAATCTGGGCTTGGAAAATACCTGCTAAATGGCAATGATTCAGTAGAGTATCTGACCAGTCCATATCCCTTTAATTCTTCAGGAGTTAAAACACTTTTTTCTGCTAGCTCATGATTTCTTCCCACTACAACATATGAACCAAAGCTCAATAGGTATTTATAACTTATCTTTTTCCCTTCTAAATCCTTTAATATAGTCCTTTTTTCATTTGGCTCAATATTTATTATGCCTATATCTGCATCATTATAATATATGTCCCTGATTACTTCTGCACTATCCGTTTCTTTTATCTTTAAATTTGTCTTTCCCTTTTCATCATACTTTTCTACAACTTTTAAAAATGTTTCAGTTACTAGGGATGAGTTTGCAGTTGTTACTCTTAGATTTTTAATCTTATCCAAATTTAAATATCTCATATCTACTATATTTTTATATTCAAAGAGTATATTTTTAGCATAATTGATAAAGGTTCTTCCTTCTTTAGTAAGTCTTACCCCTTTATTTGTTCTAGTAAATATTGTCAAATTAAATTTATTTTCCATATCCTGTATTATCTTGCTTAAATAAGATTGAGATATATATAGTTTTTTAGCCGCTTTTGAAATAGATCCTTCTTCTGCTGTCTCTATTATATAATTAAAATATGATACATCCACAGTATACGCTCCTTTCAATTCATCGAATAACTAGTAACTAATATTATATCTAAATACCATAGTCAATCAATTAATTCTACAAAATTTGTTATTTTTTATTCCATAGTTCTTATATATCATTTAATTTTTTGCTATTTTAGTCGAATGTAATAGTATGGGATATTTATCTATAAAGTCCCAATATAAATAGAAAATGGTACTATTTTAATAGAGATATACAATTATATATAGTATGAGTTTTTATAGTTTAGGGAGGAAATAAACATGAAAGGTACTATTGTCTCTGCATGGGTTCAAACTTGTAAAGAACTCTATGGAGAAGAAATCACCAATGAATCACTAGCACATTTTGGAATCAACAAAAATAAGATTTTTACACCTACTGAAGAAGTTGAGGATAGAATTGCCTTAGGCATTCTAGAATATATTGGAGATAGATTAGGAAAAAGTTCTGATGAGATGTGGAGGACTATGGGCAATCACAATGTAATTACCTATACAAAGGTCTACCCTGCATTTTTTAGATATAAGAATCTATATTCATTTCTCCAAGCCATGTATGATATACATGTAATAGTCACCAAGAGAATATCCGGAGCAAAGCCACCTATTTTAGGTATAAAGCCTATAGACAAGTATACAGCCCATATGACCTATTCCTCTTCTAGAGGGATGTTCGCCTATTTTCAAGGTATGCTAGAAGGGGCGGCTAAATACTTTGAGGAAGATATTGATATTGAAATCTTGGAAAAGACAGATAGCTTTTTAAAGATAGCTATTACTTTTCCAGAAGAGATCTATTACCAGAGAAAATTTATTCTAAATAAGATTTTATCTTTAGGATTTATAAGACAAATGGAAGGAAAAATAGCCTTATCTTCTCTTTTATTTGTTGGAGTCCCAAGTACTTTGTTATTCAAATTTGCTCCTAATAGCATCTCTATACCAAGCGCTTTAGCTCTATCAGTTATTACCCCATTCTTTATCAGTAAGGGATTGTTTAGACCATTAAAATACATCAACAATTATCTAGAAGAAATAAAGAATAGAGACCTTTCCCTAGTTCATGATATATCTACAAATGATTTTTTTGAAGATATTAATGATAATCTAAAGGAGATAAAAGAATCTATAAAGACAGACTTCGTAGGCTATAAGGGTACTACTGATGAATTGAATGTGTTTGCCGATAGATTCGCTGATATCTCTGATAATATGAGCTTTACCTCAAATGAGATATCTACTGTAGTTGAGCAGGTAGCTGAGGGAGCCATAAATCAAGCCTATGAAACAGAAGAAGTTGCATCTCAATTAAATGATTCTATTACATCTTTAAATGAAGTAGTAAAGAGGGAAAAACAAGGTAAGGTAGAATTGGAATCTTCTGTAGAAATAATCAGCAAGGGATTTGAGGATTTAAAATCTACTTCTGAAAGTTTAAACAATATATTGTTGCAGTTTTCCCAAGTAAAATCCAAAGGACAAGATCTTCAAGATAGGGCCAATGAAGTCCGAAACATTGTAGAAACAGTTGAAAAAATTGCAGAACAGACCAATCTATTAGCTCTAAATGCTAGCATCGAGGCTTCTAGAGCTGGAGAATATGGAAGAGGTTTTACTGTTGTTGCCTTAGAGATTAGAAAGCTTGCAGAAGGTTCTAAAGAGGCGGTCCAAACTATTAACAACAACTTAGAAGCCTTTATTGAAAATATAGATGAATTTGTATTTGATATCTCAGACCAATATAATATCTTAGAAGAAGAAAACACTAGGCTGAATTCTGTGACAGAGGAAAATGTCCTATCTATAAATTCTATAGCCCAAGTATCTAATCTAATCATTGAACTAACAACAGAGCTAATACAAGAAGCCAACAATATAAACTCTATTTTTCATGGTATAGAATCCTTGGCAGCCATTGCAGAAGAAAATTCTGCATCTTCTCAAGAAGTCTCTGCTAATATACAGACATATACTGAGGAAATCAAGAAGATGACAGAAAATATCAATGAATTTAAAAAGGTCAGCGTCCAATTTAGTGAGGATCTGGAAAGATATATAATGTAGGTAAAGATAAGGGTTTAAATTCTATTTAAACCCTTATCTTTTTAATATCATCTATATATCTCTTGGTTAGTAGCTCTTGATAACCCACATATCCTTCTTCTTTCATATATAATGCAATATCTCTAAGTTCTGATGATTCAATGCTATCAAGTTTTTTTAGACGTTGTTTTCCTAGCTTGATATTGGATATTGTAGCTCTATAGTCCTCTTTGCCAAACCTCCATAGTACTAGTTTATCTCCATATCTCTTCTTCAGTTTATCTGCTATTTGTAATCCCTCTGGATCAAAATCTCCAGAATAATATATGGAGTCCACATTATCTATTAGTTTATCCATAAGTACAAGGGAAGCCAGTTTTATCTGTCCATAAGTGCATATCAAAGATGGCCTCTCCTTCTCTAAGGTCTCCAGTACCTGACTAAATACTGTGGGATTTTCAAATACAAATACATTTCTAGAACTACAGACTACCTTTTCTACCTTAGATAGGTTCCAAAGGGAAATATTCATAGGTTCATTGCTCTTATAGAATCCTTCCCATCCCCTATGTAACTTTCCATTTCTATATGCAATCATTCCACTTAAGGTTGTATAGTTTGAAACTTCATCTTTGATTATACCTACATCATATAGTATTTCTGCTCTATCCTCTGCATTTCTAGGATAATCTAAATCTAAAAGATATATGATTCCATAGACTAATAGATTGCCTCCCAAAGTCCCATCATCAAAGAAATGAGGATCTTTACTTATGGCAGAAGCAAATAGTGCCAATCTCCTTGTCTCTGATTTCTTAAATGGCAGATTGTTCAATCCATCCATGACAAAGAAAAGTACCTGTCTGAATTCTTCTCTATCTTCGTCATAAGACTTGGAAATCAATCTATATCCATTTGATCTACTTTCCAATACAAATGTCAACCACTTAGATGCAAATGTATTGTCAAATTCAGCTATTAGTTCTTCAAAGTATATTTTCTTTTTTTGATTATATAGATACATTTCTTCTTTCTTTGATATGAGTTCTTCATCAAAATATCCTTCAACTATGTGTTCTAAATTCACACCTTCAAATTTTGTATTTCCCAAGGCAGTATATATATCTTCCACTTTTATAGATGCAGTTCTCTTGTTGTAGTAGTTCTTTCTAAAGAATCCAGACAGTGAATCTCGTTCCAAATCTGTTAGATTATCTAGTCTTATAACTCCCCCAAAATTTCCCAGTGACCTATACTTCTCCCTTAAACCCTTAAGCATCCTGTGAAATCCAGGATTCTCCTTAAAATATCTGATACATTCTGTCTCCATCTATACCACTAACTCCTTCATAGAGCCATTCCAGTGATATCTTATAACTGTAACAAAATTTGCATTATCAGGCCGTATCAACTCACTAATAGCAAGGGATGGTACTGTATCATAGTCCCCCCAAAGAATCTGTGAATTTATCATATAGTCTAAATCCAATTCATCTAAAAGTCTAAACATATCTCTTATGTTTTTTTCATCTACACCTGCAAAGGCCTCATCTAAAGATATAAGTCTAGGGCAATCCTTCCTTGCTCCTTCATATCTTGCATAGACTGCAGAAAATAGTGGAACATACATAGCCATGGCCTTTTCTCCACCACTAAATTGATAAAAAGCGTTGTTTGTAAGTTCTTTTTTGTTTTGACCTGTCTTTTTAAAATATAATTTGAATTCAAACCACTTTCTATAATCCAATATCTCTCGCATTATACTATGAAAAGATTGGCTCTTTCCTAGATCTTCTTGAATTCTTCTAGCCTCTGTAATCTTTGAACGAAAATGTTCCGATAATTTATTTAGGTCAGATTCCTTCATTAGATTTCCCTCTTGTTTCAATAGTTCAACTAGTTCCCTTGTATCTAGCTGTCCTTCACTTTCTGCCTTCTTATTGCTCCAATTTAAGCTAAAAGACAGTCCACTAGAAGTATTCATATTCTCCATTAGCTGATTCATTCTATTTACCCATATTTGACTATGATAGATCTTTGCTCTTATCTTCTTACTGATATTCTTTACTAGAATATCTTCAAATAGTTGTCTATCACTTTCTCTAAGAAGTCCTTCATTTTCCTCAATTCCTTCTTCAATAAAGTTTAGAAGTTGGTAAAAGTCTATATCCTTTCCCCTTACTTTACCTTTTATATATAGCCTCTTATTCTTTATTTCATCTTCTCTATCTCCATCAAGGCTATTGTCAATTCTCAATATATATTCTCTCAGATATTGAGTGTTTTCTATAAACTTTCCATATAGTTGCTGACTATAGTACTCTTTATCCCTCATTGCCTTGTTTCCTACTTCTTTAACAACCATATTAGCATTCTTATATTCATCACCAAGGTCTTGGAGAATACAGTAGTTCAACTTAAACTCTTCAATAAATATATCCCTATATTCATTCAATGTTCTTTCACTTATACCTAAGCTTTCCAACAGAACTTTTAGAGATTCCATTCTTTCGTTATACCTTGTCTCTTCCCTTGCTCGTCTAGCCACTTCCCCCTCTATTTCCTTGGGAAGTTCTTCTATTTGTCTTACGCATTGTTCAATTTCAACTCTTATTTCCTCATAGTCAGAAAGCTTTAACTGTTCTTCGAGAACTTCTTGTAAACCTATGGAGTCTTTATGTCTTTTTTCAAGACTAAGCATTTCTCCTCTTAAAATATCTATATCTACTTCTAAGTCACATCTCTGATCTTCAATGCTTTTTATCATCTCTACATTTTGTACAATCTTGCTATTTAAATTTGTCAAATTATATAGAAGTACTTGGTATGAATTGGCAGCCTTTAGTGCCTCCTTATATATCTCTAAATATGGCTTCAAGTTAAATCTATGGGTAAGCTCATATACAGTTTGATCTAATTGTTTTATCTTCCCATATAATACCTGTTCCTTTTCTTCATTTTCAGCTACCCTATCCCTTGATTTTTCAAGATTGAACAAGGCATCTTTCAATTGATTTATGGCTACCCTTAGATCTCTATCCTTGGGAAATCTCTGAAATTCTGATTCCAGTATATCCAATCTCTTGTTTAATTCTTCTTCTCTTGACTTTAGGTCCTGAATAGCTATATTGATATCATCTAATTCAAGGCTTAGTATCTCAATCTGCTCTTGACGAAATCTCTCCCTTGACCTTACTCCTATATACTTTGAGGTATATGTTCCTGTTGTCTTTCCCCTTAAAATCCCAATCCCATACTCTCCTCTATCATCAATATAGGTATCCTTAGTCTCATGGCTCAACAAAATACTATTTAAGGCATCATCTATATCCATATTGCCTATTCCTTGCGTCTCCACTTTCTCTATATTGAAGAATTCCATTAGACTATGAGACAATATGGCTGGGGTAGAAAATATATATCTATCTCCCATATTAGTCCCTATAGATAATGCATCTTCCCTATATTTCTCTGGAATAATCAGAGCATCTAAAATTCCCATATCCAATAGGGCTTCTTCCAGTATCCCCTTTGTCTCCTCTGAAAGATTATCCTTGAAATCTATTGCCTCATAGAAAGGGATATGTGGAATTTGCCTTTCTACCAATTGCTTTCTATATTCTATAACCTTTTCTGTCCTTTCAGGTTCTATATTCTCCTTATCTTTCCATTCTTTTAGTTCTTTTTCTATTTCAGACCTCTCATTCTCTAGGTTTTCTATATCATGCCTTACTTTCAATATTTCACTATTTATCAAATTTTGTTTTAAATTTAGAAAGTCCCTAATAATACCAATTATGTCATCATAACTGCTATCTTCATGAAAGTTTTGAATCCTTCTAGAAATTTCAACTAGTTTGTTGTCATCTAAAATAAGCTCCATATTATCTCTTTTCCATATATAGATCTTCTCCACTAGGTCATCTTTGATTTCAGAAAGCAGCACTTCTGCATCTCTATAGGTGCCTTCTCTATTATTTACTTCTTCCCTTGCTTGATTTAAAGCTATTAATATATTATCGTATTCTCTACTATATCTTTCACGTTCTTCCAATATATCCTTTGCCTTACTTAACTTTTCCATATGATCTTTTAAATTATTCTTTATATATACAAAATTATATGGCTGCTCCATATCTCTTTCTAATTCTGTTTTCATAAAGTCCTGCTCATCAAAGTCAAAATCCATGGATAATTCATCCATTTCATCTATTAATTGTTTTAACTTTCGAATTTCATCCTCTTTAGAGTCATTGTATTCCCTTAATCTAATGACTAAATCCTGTTCCTGAGATTTTTTCTTATCTAATTGTAGAGTCTTTTCCTCTATTTCTATATCTATGTTCTTGATAATCTCCTTTAGCTCGATGATCCTCTCATTTATCTTCATACTGTCATGTATATCTAACTGGGTTTTCTTTTCTTTTGCCAAATCCAGCTTTCTTCTCAGTTCTTCCATCATTTTTATTGCATCTTCATACTGTGATTTAGACATTTCTATATCACTCTGAAGGGTGCTTTTTTCTAATAGAAGTTTCTCATATTCTCTATTCATATCTAGATACATCTTAGCTTTTTCGTAGATAGTAGCTCTATTATACTTGTCATAGGCATCTTTTATCTTCTCTGCTGCCTTCTTGCTTTCCTTAAGTTCTTCTAGTCTTCCCTTGATATTGTCCATGTTTTCAATGGCCTCTGACATAGGTCTTAGATCATCTTCAGATAGTTGTTGTAAGGAGTTTTCCATGATCTCATATACTACAGTAGGTTTAAAATCCTTAGATAGTTTTGGTGTTCTCAATTGGATTAAAAGCTTGATCATCTCATCATATTCTTCTATCTCGTCAAATCCAAATAATACATCGTTTACCATCTTCATATAATCTCTTTGACCTTCTGTGACCATTCCCCCTTCTCCAATTCGATTTTCAAGTTCTCTTTTTGTAAGGGGTATCTTGTCACCTATATCCTTATAGAGATAAATATCTTTGCCTATCCTTCTGCCATCTATAATTGAAAACCCCCAAAATTTAAGGGGCTTGCCTCTCTGTGCCTTAAGACCCATACCTATTGTCAGGTATTTTTTGCTTTCTTCCTTTATAAATTCCATATAGAGATATGCTGTTCTCTCTTCTCTATCTTCGTCTCCTTCTACAAGCAAATAGTTCTCAAGTCTTCTAGCTCTTGAACCAAAGGGATCTAATCTATCAGGGCTTTTATTTCCATCTAAAAGCAGAGGAATAAAACTCTGCATAGTTACAGATTTTCCAGAACCATTGGATCCTCTCAACAGAAGTTTACCGTCGGAAAAATTAAATTCTTCCTCATCATAATACCAAAAATTTAGTAATCCAACCTTGTTTATCTGCCAACTATTGCCCATCTTCTTGTCTCCCTTCTATGACTCTTTCCTTAAAGTCCTCAGAGTAACTACCAACAATCTTTCCTACCAATGGAAGGAGTCTTATTTCTCTTCCATCATTTATTGTCTCTAACATATTAAATTCCTCCATATAGTCTAGAATATCCTTGGTAAGTTTGTCTAACTTCATCTCTCTATATTCTTTACTCCAACCTATACTATTTTCCAGTTTTAATTTTTTAGCCATATTACTAAATGTGACCATAGATATTGTAGAGCTATCGTCCTTCTCCAAGGTAATAAAGTTATCCTCTATGTATTCTCTTATTAACAAATTCATCTGAAGTACAATATCACTTATTGTCTTGTTGTTGGGAAATACATCTCTAAAAGAATGATTCTCAGGCAAAACTATACATGCTCCATTTCTATGAATATGTACAGGTAACATGAGATATCTGTCAAAATCATTTTCAATTACATTTCTAAAGTTCTTTATATATCCATAGTCTGAGTCATCATTGCCTTCATTATATACTATTGGAGACATCATAAGTCTTCTATACACCCTATGTCTCCTAAAGATTCCCCTATCTCTGTTTTCTTCATGAAATTCTTCCTCTTCTAGATCCCTATATGAGGAGTAGTTTAAGATACTAGATGTGAAATTCCTAACAAAGTACCTAGAAATTCCCGTATTTTCATACAATACCTCAGTATCTTCATCAGTAGCAAAGCCCTTTTCATCTCCATCATTTATCTTTATAAATCCAATATCAGATGCAAATCTCAAAGTCTTAATAAGGGAGTTTCTATGTCTAAACAAGGTCCAGTCCACTTTTTCACCACTGGGAAAACTTCCCTTTATAAATTCTGTAATATTTGATAGAACAAATTGTTCTTCCCTCTCCATATCTTCTAAAAACATCAATAAAAGACATAAAAATATATACTCTAGTTTAGAATCAAAACCTTGTATACCCATCCATGGTTCTGCCCTGCCTGGAAGTTTTTCTAACTTTATTATATAGGGATTGACCAATACATTATATCCTAATTTTTCATTCAAAAATTCTTTATATTTAGGTAGACTGTCTTTAATACTATAATAACTTTCACTATCTTCTTCCTTGATAATCCAATAGTTTTCTAATAGTTTTTCTAGATTTTTCACACTAACACTTCCTATTCAAAGTACAATTTAAAAGCAGGCATTTCAAAGTCTCCGTCTTCACATCTTATCTTACATCTCTTTCCACTTTCTGGTAGAATGACCCTATAGATTTTTCCATATTCTGTTTTCCCTTTTTTGTCCCTATCATCTAGTCCTTTGGACAGCCATCTTAGAAGAATTGCCCTTGCCTTTGTATCTAGTATGGGTAAATCTTCAAAGGAGATGGTTCCATTACATATATAGTTTTCCATCATCTCTTTTTCCTGTTGTCTTATCTCTATTACTCTTTCTAGCATCTCTTTCTTTTTATCATCATGATATACTATTGGTGTTTTCTTAGTCTTCTCTCTATGACTTCTATTTCTTGGTCTAATCACATAGATATATGGTTCTTCTTCAAATATTCCAGAGTTGATACTCTCTGTTTCCCTTTGAAAGTCTCCTCGAATATGTCTTGGACTAAATATTCCAAAGGAAAGAGCAGATAATCTATGGCTATCAGATATATCCTCACAGTTTAAAAATAATTCTGCCAACTTTCTATACTCCTCTTTCCTATTTGCAGCACTATTTCTACTTTCAGATATATGAGCAGCAAATCTAGTTATCTTCCTTATTATTTCATTGGTAATATCAAATAGTCTGGTGGCTTCACTTTCTCTATCTTCCTCTCCAAGAAACCATCCCTTTATATTCTTCCACTTTCCTCCAATATTATCTAAGATATCCTGATTTCTCCCATCTATATCCAATCTGGGAATAGATAGTTCATAGGAATATATTTTAGAAAGTACTGTATTTTCTTGGGTTTCAGTGATTTCTCTTAAGGTACCTTCTATTGCATTTACATTATACTGTAGCTCTTTTATAAAATCCCTTAAATAATCTACAAATCTATCCTTGTATATTAAAAACTCCCTAGTTTTCATCATCTCTTCTGCTCTTAAACTATAGAAATCTCCCATATAATCTTGATAGTTTTGATTTAATCTTTTGAAATCATTATTTAGATCTCGCCACCAAGATCCTACTATCTTTTCATCCTTGGTAACCATCTCTGTAAATTTCTCTATGGCCTCCCTCAATTTTTCTAAAAGTGATGGTTCCAAAGAGGCATTTTCTACAAATAGATTTTCAAGCTTTAAAGCCATCCTCTCTATTTCAACTGAATAATCAGATAGCTGATATCTAAACTGTTTGTTTTTAAACTCTTCCACTGTAGATACCTTGGATGCATCCTGTATAGGTATGAGGTTTTTCCATGTCACTAAAACCTCTAAATCCTGCTTGAGCATATCCATGGTATAATCTGCAAATTCCAAGTGCTGGCTTAGTTCCTCAAATATATCTTCCTTGTACATCCAGTATTTCATCTTCTCATATTGAAGGTAGAAAAATCTAATTATAGTCCTATATCGCCAGGCATTTTCCGCAGTGAGATATCTTGTCTCATCAATTTGTTTTAAAAGTTTTTGATCTATAATCAAGTCCCTATCTCCCTTAGTCTCCTTTAGTTCTATCACTTAATATTGCCGTCTTTTGTCTTATTAAATCGTTTTTTATCTAAATACCATTGATTTACTCCATTATATCATAAATAATCCATATATTAATACCCGCTTTTAATCTCAAAAGCGGGTATTTTTTCTCCAACATCCTATGTCTATTTTACTCTCCTAAGTATTATCTCTTCATGCTTAGATACTTCTCTTTCAATCCGATCTAGTTTGTCAGTATTTTGTTTATATCCATCGAACAATACATCTACTTTAGGGATTATATCATGATCGATTTTAATGTTTATCTTTTTAATCTCATCCTTTACTTCTGCAAAACCTGCCTTCATCTCTCCTCTGATACCTTGTATCTCTTCCTTCATTTCTCCTTTGATACCTTGTATCTCTTCCTTCATCTCTCCTCTGATACCCTGTATCTCTTCCTTCATTTCTCCTCTGATACCCTGTATCTCTTCCTTCATTTCTCCTCTGATGCCCTGTATCTCTTCTTTCATCTCTCCTTTCATTCCCTGCATTTCGCTTTTAATTCCCTGTATCTCTTCTCTCATTCCTCCTTTCATTCCTTGCATCT
Source organism: Varibaculum timonense (assembly GCA_902386935.1). GTDB lineage: Bacteria > Bacillota > Clostridia > Tissierellales > Tissierellaceae > CABMKH01. The sequence goes on along the minus strand of CABMKH010000005.1, from coordinate 791,344 downwards.
CACTTTTAATTCCTTGTATCTCTTCCTTCATCTCTCCTTTCATTCCCTGCATCTCACTATACATCTTGGTCATAAACTCAAATAACTGTTCATTGCTTATTTCCATGCTCATCCTAGTCCCCTCCCGATATTGTTGCATCTATTATATCACTAGGCTATCTATTTATTCAATATGAAGGAATGGAATCTATAAACTTCCCTAATATTTCTTCAAGATTTGGACTTCCTACTTCCTTTAATTCATAGTAGACTCTTGTATAGGGTTTTTTAATATCTATTACCCTAGATAGATCAATAGGGGTACCTATGATTATAGAATCACATTCTACATTATCAATGGTCTCCTGAAGATCTTTCAATTGCTTCTCACCATAGCCCATTGCTGGAAGTAGATTCTCTATATCCTTATATATATTGAAGGTCTCCTTCAGTTCTCCTACTGCATAGGGCTTAGGATCTATAATCTCCTCTGCTCCAAATCTCTGGGCTGCTATTGTCCCTGCTCCTATCTTCATTCCACCATGGGTAAGGGTAGGTCCATCTTCTATGACTAATACCTTTTTTCCCTTGATTACGTCTATATCGTCTACAGTAATCTGTGACTCTGCTTTTATAATCTTGGCACTTGGATTTACAAGCTTTATATTTTTCTCTACTACTTCTATGGATTTTGTATCTGCACTATCTATCTTGTTGATAATAGCTACATCTGCAGTTCTCAAACTCACTTCCCCAGGATAATAGCTCAATTCATCTCCTGGACGATGAGGGTCTAGTACTGTAATGGCTAAATCTGGCTCATAGAAAGAAAAATCATTATTGCCCCCATCCCAGATAATCACATCACATCCGTCTGGATCCTCCTCTGCCTCCTTTAAAATATCAGCATAATCTACACCTGCATAGATGATATTGCTTCGTTCCACATGAGGTTCATATTCCTCCATCTCTTCAATTGTACAATTGTGTTTCTTCAAATCCTCCAATGTAGCAAATCTCTGAACCCTCTGTGCTGCCAAATCCCCATAGGGCATTGGATGCCTGACTGCAACTACTTTTATACCATGCTCCATCAATGTCTCAATTACCTTACGGGAAGTCTGACTCTTTCCACATCCAGTCCTAGTAGCACAAATTGATATTATAGGCTTATTGCTCTTTAACATGGTACTCTTCGGTCCCAAAAGTTTAAAATCAGCCCCTGCTGCATTTACTATTGCACTTATCCCCATGACATCTTCATATCTTACATCACTATATGCAAATACACATTCATCTACATCTAACTCTTCAATCAATTCAGATAACTCTTCTTGAGGATATATAGGTATTCCCTCTGGATACATACTCCCTGCCAATTCGTATGGATATTTTCGATTATCTATATTGGGTATCTGTGCTGCTGTAAAAGCTACTACATTATATCTCTCATTATCCCTATAATAGGTATTGAAATTGTGAAAATCTCTACCAGCTGCTCCTATGATGATGACATTCTTTTTTCTCATATATATCTCTCCTCAATTGATAATTTATATAGTCCTATATACTTCTATTTTAAACTTTCTTCACTTAGCTTCTGTGCTTCCACAAACCACTTATCTATAAGCTCCTTTTTCTTCATCTCTACTATAAGCTCATTTAAATATTCTACAAACTCTTCATTTCCCTTTTGCGTAGCTATGGCAGTGCCTCCAGACTCATTCTTAATTACCAAATTCTCTGCTACCTTCACATCATCATTTACCTTTGCAAAGGATTCTGCCACTACTGACTCTAATAGTGCACAATCTATTTTCCCTGTCTTTAGGCTCATCACCATATCTGAGTTTGTACCTAGACTCTTTACTGTTGCATTTTCAATTTCTTGAGCTATATCTTCTTGAGTAGTTCCCATCTGAACACCTATGATCTTGCCAATTAGATCCTCTTCAGAACTATATTCTCTATTGTCATCTTCCCTTATGAGTACTGCTATATTAGCATCATAATATAGATTAGTAAAACTCACTTGTTTTTCCCTTTCAGGTAGTGGATTCATAGCAGCTAGAACTACATCTATCATTCCAGTCGATACTGCACCTAATAGATTATTGAAGCTCATATCCTTTATTTCCAACTCCACTCCCAAACTATCTGCAACATATTTAGCTATCTCTATATCCATACCTACTATCTCATCTTTCCCATCTATTATTGCATGAAATTCAAAGGGTGGATAATCTGCATTTGTTCCCATTACCAACTTACCCCTTTGTTTTATATCTTCAATTGTAAATAACTTTACCTCATCTGTTTCTCCAGCTGTAACTTCTGTCTCCTCTACATCTTTTACTTTTTTCCCACTACATGCTGTCAATACAAAGCTGAATAATAGGGAAATAATCAACAATGACACAATACTCTTCTTTTTCATTTTCATTTTACCTCCTAATTTTAATATTGTACTTAAAATTACAAAGCAAAATACAAAAAGGCCCGTCTCCATAACAAGAGACGAGCCATGACCCGCGGTGCCACTCTAATTGTATTTTAACTATGTTAAAACTACAACTCAAACCAAATAACGCTTTGGATGCGGAATGAGATACTCACCATCTAGCTTTGTCTCATTCATCTCAGCAACTCTCTTCACTATACCTTCAATCTCCTGGCTCTCACCTCACCCAGTTCTCTGTACAATCTATATATAGCTACTCTTTGCTTCTCTGATTTTTTTATATTGTATTCAATCATACTTGCTAAAATTCATATTGTCAAGTGTTTTTTTAAAAAACTTTATTAAATTAAATCAATATAGGATATAGTATATGTTTTTAAAGACTTAAACATCGAGTAGGGAAAAATAAATTTTTCCCTCTCACACCACCGTACAAACCGTTCGGTATACGGCGGTTCAATTAAATCTAACATTACGCCTGTGTTCATAGTAATCCAAAGGACTAACTAATCCTCTTCGGGTTAATATATCCTTTGATATTGCTCTTGATACACAGGTTTTTGTTGCTACAAAATAGTACCTATCTCCACAATATGAGGTTAATCTTGCTAAGTCTTTGTTAATTCCTAACTTTTGTAATCCCCATTGTCTTTTTGACGGTACTTTCCACATCTTCCAAATTATCATCCTTAGCCTTGTTCTTAATCTTGAACCTATTTCTGTTAGAACGCCTTTCATCGAACCTATCAGAAAATAGTTTATCCAACCTCTTATGACTTGATTTAGCCTCCTTAGTCGCTCTGTAAAACTAATAGACCATTTTCTTTGTGTCAAAACTTTGAGTTTTTCTTTAAACCTTTTGATTGAGTCTTGGTGGGGTCGTGCTTTCCATTGGTTAGCTCTTCCGTCTTTCCAAAATCCAAATCCTAAATATTTTAGATTAGTTGGTCTAGTAATTTTACTTTTTGATGCGTTTACCTTTAGTCCTAGCTTTCTTTCAATCCAACTGGTTACTGATTGCATAACTCTTTTAGCTGCTGCTTTACTTTTTACTGTTATGATACAATCATCACAGTAGCGTACAAAGTTTAGTCCACGACTCTCCAGTTCTTTGTCAAGTTCATTTAGCATTACGTTACTTAAAAGAGGGGATAAATTTCCTCCTTGAGGTGTACCTCTTTCTGATGGTAGGAATTGACCTTTATCCATTATTCCTGCTTGGAGGAATTTTCGTATTAATGATTCTGTATCTGGGTCGTCTATGATATTGTGTACCAAACTCATCAGTTTATCTTGTGGTACTGTATCAAAAAACTTCTCCAAATCTATATCTACTATCCAAAGATAGCCATCATTAAAATATTCCAACACTTTTATTATCGCCATTTCACAGTTTCTATTTGGTCTAAATCCATAGCTGAATTCTGAGAACTCTTTATCTACAATAGGACTTAAAACCTGTACTATTGCCTGCTGTATTATCCTATCCATGACTGTAGGTATTCCCAGTTTTCTAGTACCTCCATTAGGTTTTGGAATTTCTACTCTTAAAACAGGTTGTGGTTTGTAACGTCTTTCTTTTATCTCGACTTTTATTTCCTGCCAGTTTTCTCTAATGTATCTATCAATTTCATCAACGGTTATCCCGTCAACTCCACTTGCCCCTTTGTTTGAACATACTCTTTTAAAGGCTTGGTACATATTTTGTCTGTCAAGAATTTTATCAAGTAAATTTGTCATAATGTGCATTCTACTCCTTTTTGCTGGCTTAGAAAATGTCTTAATTTTGTGACCTTGGGTTCATTTTACGTTTTCACCTGTATCAATCAGATTATCCAAGCTACAGCCATTTTGTATTGTGCTCTTTAATTGTTCAGTCCTTCACTAAAAAAAATTAGTTACTATGACCTCTGCTGACTTCTCATGATTCGTTGTTACTACTATATCGCTCATGAGACCTCACGGGTTAAGCCATATATCTTTCCTCGTTTACTTGCAGAATTTACGCCTTAGGGTTACGATTACCTTTTGGACTTTGTTGTCTTAAGCCAACTTATCCGCCGTTTACGCCTTATATTCTGTTCCTGTTCGTCAAGCCACGATTTCGCTATTGCTTCCTCTCTCCCACACCTCACGATGTGAAACTTGCAAGTTGCTATCAGGTTCGTCGGTAACTACGTCCTTTAGGACTTTCACCTTAGACATATGACATGCCCGTCAAACTTAAAAAAACTCAATGAAATCTATATGGATTCCATTGAGTTTTTATCTATTATAATGTCTTAACAAACTCCAATACCTTGATAATCTTCTTATCCCTTTCACTTCTAACCTTGTCTACATCATCATACTCTTTGAATCCTTTACCAGATTTGATTCCCAACTCTCCAGCCTTTACCTTTTCATCTAAAATTTTAAAGGGTTCTGTAGTACTACATAGATGTGGCATCATCAAATTGATTACAGCGGAACCAACATCAAGTCCAATATGATCAAATAGTTCAAAATGTCCTTCAAAGGGGTATCTTGGTCCAAATGTAGATGTAATAGCTGCATCTATGTCCTCAGGTGTTGTCCACCCTTGTTCTACCATATATATTGCCTCTCTAGCTATGGCAACAGAAAGTCTATTTACTATGAAGCCTGGAACTGCCTTATTTAAAACAGCTGGAGATTTTCCGCTTTCTTTTAGCATATCATATACCCTTTTCACTACTTCATCAGATGTTTCCGGTCCTCTAACTATCTCTACTAATGGCATTACATATGCTGGATTAAAGAAATGAGTTATCAATACTCTTTCAGGATTTGATACTTCTAAAAATTCATATATATTAAGTGAAGATGTATCACTTGCAAGTACCGTGTCTTTTCTACAATATTCATCTAAAGACTTAAATATATTTTTCTTCAATTCTACATTTTCAGAGACTGATTCTATAACTAAATCTGCATCCTTTACTGCAGACTGAAGATCAGTAAAGGCCTCTAAATTATTCAGCGTAGTTTCAATCTCCTCCTTTGTAATTGCATTTAACTCTAAAAGAGTATTTAAATTGTTTTTAATATCTAGAATTGCCCTGTCTAGATTTTCAGGTGTTCTATTATATAACGATGTCTTGTGTCCTTTCATTGCAAAAAACTGGGCAATAGAAAGCCCCATAGTACCTGCACCTACAATAGCAACATTCCAAACTTCCATACTATAACCCCCTGTAATGATTTTATTTTACAAGATATACATCTTAAATCATAAATAGTATATTGTAATATATATATCATACCCCTTTAATACTATAATGTATCTAATATCTTTATTTTCATTCTCCTATTATAGTTCCCTTAGCTTTTGGGTTGTTGGTATTTCTAATATTCAAAAGTATATTGTGCTTCATAACTGGTCTTATTGCATCTATATTATAGATCTGATCTCCATTCGAGCTTATCTTTAAAAATTCATCATAACTTATTCTCTCTATTAATTCTGCATTTTCATATTTATTTGGGTCCTTGCTCATTAGACCATCTACATCTGTCCAGTTTTCATATATATCTGAATTCATGGCAGCAGCCACCAAAGATCCCGTTATATCAGAACCACCTCTCTGAAAAGTCTTTATTTTGCCATCTGCTCTACTTCCATAAAAACCAGGAATTACATACTTCTTTCCTAGCTCTATATTTTCTCTGATTTTCTCATAGGTCAATTTTATATCTACTTTTCCATCATCATCAAAGAAGATTAAATCCTTTGGATCTAGAAAAATAAAATCTAAATAAGCTGCCATTATAATCCCAGATAGATACTCTCCTCGACTTAGTACAAAGTCCTTCTCCTTTGATTCCTTGATTTCTAAAATCACCTTATCTACAATATTTAAAAGAGTACTATCTATACCTAGCTCTTTTACAATATTATAGTATCTACCCTTTATTATATTTAATAGGCTCTCCCTCTCATCTGAATATTCACATTCAAAGAGACTCATGAGTAAATCTGTCACCTTGATATCTCCCTTATGTCTTTTCCCTGGAGCTGATACTATGACCAAATTTCTGCTTTCATCACTGTTTATAATCTTCCTCACTTTTTTAAATTGATTGCTATCACTTAGGGAACTACCTCCGAATTTCAACACCTTTTTTCCCTCAATCCTATTTATATCATAGGGTGTTTCTTGATATACACAATAATTCAACCAGTTTGTAAATAATAGATCTCCATGGGAACGCCAATTCATAACTATTCCCTCTTCTTCGTTATCATTTTTAAAATAATTTATTGGCTTCTGAATCTGAATTCCCTTTGATCTATCTCTTAAATACTCTTTATATAAGGTGTCCCTATTATATTCTCCATGCCCTGAAACAAATATAAATCTATTATCTACACTAGTAACTAGAGATACTCCTGTTTCCTTACAACTGCCAATTATCTTTAAATCCTCTACCTTTCGTATATCCTCTTCCCTATTATAAGAATATCTAGATTGTGGAATATAAAACACATCATCAAATCCCTTAGTCAAAGGACTATCTTCCAACAATTCATATTGATATACACCAAATATCTTTTCCTTTGATAAGTATTTAGGTACATTATAATAGTGATATAAGGCTGCTTGAGATGCCCAGCATATGAATATAGTAGAATATACATTTGTCCTAGCATATTCAAATATCTCTTCTAATTCATCCCAGTAATCAACCATTTCAAAGTCTAACTTTTCCACAGGAGCACCAGTTATAATCATACCATCATATCTCTTTTCTTTAATATCCGAGAAATCTTTGTAAAATAGTTTTAAATATCTTTCCTCTGTATTTTTTGATTTATAGGTTTCTGTTCTAATTAAATCAATATTTACCTGTAATGGTGTATTGGAAAGAGCCCTAAATATTTGGATCTCCGTCTCCTCTTTATTTGGCATTAAGTTTACAATGGCAATTTTAATAGGTCGAATATCTTGAGTATTTGCCCTTTCCTTTCCCATTATAAATACATTTTCCTCCTGTAAAACCTTTATTGCTGGTAAATCTTTATCTACTATTAATGGCATATAATCTTTCTCCTTCCTATTTTTTTCAATAAAAAAACTTCCATCCCTTAAAAAAGGACGAAAGTTGAATTCCGTGTTACCACCTTTGTTCATTATCATTTCACAATAATAACCTCATCAGGTACCATCATACCCTATCACTATAACGGGTGAACCCGTATTAATCTAAGTCAATACCTCGACTAATCCTAAAGAAAGACCATATTCATCCCTATTCCTCCTGTTCCCTCTCACCAACTGGAAACTCTCTGTAAAGATTCCAAAGAATTACTCTTCTCTCCATATAGTTATATCTCTATCAATTTTTTAAAATGATATCAAACTAATTTTCATTTGTCAATACTTTATTGTAATATTTTTATATAGAGATAAAATATCTCATCATATCATTTGTTCCTTAATCTTTCCCTGATATCTGATGCACTATATAAAACTCTAGTAACAATCACAATGTCTTTTTCTACAACATAAAAAACAGAATAATTATCTACTATCATCATCCTCAACCCCATATTACATTCTGGTTCAGAATCTATGATTGCTATTCTCTCAGGAAAAACATCTAATTTTTCAATAGCTTCTGATATTCTATTATATTGACTTATTGCATTATGAGGAGCATGTAGTTGTTCTGCAATATATTTGTAAATATCCTCCATATCCATAAGTGCTTTATCAGTAATTTTCACCGTATATCTCATCATATTATTTGTTCTCCCTAAATTTAGAGAAAGCAACTTGTATATCTTGCACTTTTCCTTTTTCTATATCTTCATATCCTTCCTGTAGTTTGGTTCTAATTTCTTCTAAACTCATTAAATCAACATTTATTGAGGTCGGAGCTTTTGGGAGTGTTATTTCAAAAGGTATTCCACCTGTCATAGATATTTGATTAAGATACATAGTTATAGCTGTTGACATGGGAATCCCCAAGCGAGTTAATACATCTTCAGCTCTTTCCTTGACAATAGGATTTACTCTTAAATTAAGTGTAGTTGTTTTTTCCATTTTACTCATCTCCTTATATTTATTGTAACGCATTTGTAGTTACAACGCAAGTACATATTCTGTTAAATAAATATAAACAAAGATTTTAAGATTTAAATTTATCTTCATCTACACATAGGATACAATAATACTTATATTACCTTCCAGTATAAACTTATTTACATCTGAGGACAACATAAAATAGTCTCCCTTAGTGATGGGATGTCTTTCCCCATCTATATCCAACACTCCCCCACCTTCAGTAACACTCATCAACATAAAGGGATGATTGTTTTTTAGATTTACTTTACCTTTTACCTCATATCTTTCCACAGTAAAATAAGGTGATTCAATAAATCTTGTCCTTGTCATATTATCTAGTTCTGTTACCTCAGGTGTAATCTTTTTATTTACAGATGGTATCTCTATGACATCCTTAGATTTTTCTATATGAAGCTCTCTCAAATTTCCATTTTCGTCTCTTCTATTATAATCATAGAGTCGATATGTTGTATCTGAATTTTGTTGAATTTCCAATACTAGAGTTCCAGCCTTTAAAGCATGAACTGTTCCACTTGGTATATATAGAAAATCTCCTTTTTTTATTGAAATATTGCGTAGTAATTTATCCCACTGTCCTCTATCTATCATCTCATCTAATTCTCTTTTATTATTGGCATTTATTCCATATATCAAATCACCATCTGCTTTACAATCTAGAATATACCAACATTCTGTCTTTCCTAATTCTCCATTCTCATGTACTTTGGCATATTCATCGCCAGGATGTACTTGAACAGACAGGTCTTTATTGGCATCTATAGTCTTTATTAAAAGGGGAAATTTCTCACCTGTTATTCCTCCAAACAACTCCCTATGTTCTTCCCATAATTCTCCTAAAGTCTTTCCCTTGTACTTCCCATTTTTAATTATACTTTGTCCATTAGGATGAGCTGAAATCCCCCAGTATTCTCCACCCCATATCTTCTCTTTATAAACTGGTTCAAAAAACAATATCATCTATCTGCCTCCCACTTTTTTTTAGCTAAAATAAGTCCACCAATTACTCCTGCATTATCTCCTAGAGAAGGCGTCACTATATATTCATCAATAGGAGGTATTTTCACATAGTCTGCTAATAAAGTGATAAACTCCCTTTTAATGAGTTCCAATATATGGCTCTGTTTCATGACTCCACCTCCTAAGATAAGCTTCTCTGGTCTTAGGACTAGGGTATAATCAACTAAACCTTGAGCTATATAATAGGCGATGTAATTCCAAACTCTATGTCCCGGTTCTAATTCCTGTGCCTTAATTCCATATCTCTTTTCTATGGAAGGTCCAGCAGCCAAACCTTCAAGGCAATCTCCATGATATGGGCACCATCCACTAAAATCATCATCAGGATGTCTTTTTACTAGAATATGCCCCATCTCTGGATGTCCAAATCCCTCTACAAACTCCCCATTAAATATGGCACCTCCACCGATTCCAGTACCTATGGTTAAATAGATACAGCTACTATCTTCAATGGCACTACCTAGTTCATACTCCCCTAGACAAGCTGCATTTACATCAGTAGTCCATCCAATAGGCATATCATAATGTGCCTTCATCTCTCCAAGGAAGTTGAAATCTCTCCAGTCAACTTTAGGTGTAGAAGTCACATATCCATATTGGGGAGATTTTATATTTATATCAATAGGTCCAAAGGACCCTATACCTATAGCCTTTAAATCTCCATAGGAATCAAAAAAATCAAAGACTGACTTCAAAGTTTCCAAAGGATATACTGTAGGAAATGAAACCCTCTTTACTATATTAAATTTTTCATCACTTACTGCACATACAAACTTTGTTCCACCTGCCTCAATTGCACCATACATAAAGATCCCTCCATTCCATTGTCCCAACTAATCATATCTCTATACCAATGCAGTGACAACTGCACCATAATCTCCTATTCTTTCTCCTAATTGAGCTGGTACTATTTTTACTGCATTTCTAGAAAGTTCTAAACTCTCTCTCTCAATCTCCCTATACATAGCATCATTTAAAAACTCCCCTGCCCTTACATATATGCTCCCTACAATTATCACTTCAGGATTTAAAATATCTATGAGTATGGAAAGTCCTCTTCCAAAGTACTTTCCAGATTTTCTAAATATATCTAGTGCATCTTCATGACCTCTTTTGGCAGCATCAGCCACATCCTTTGTGGTAATATCTTCTATACTACCTTTCATAAAGGATGCCTTAAGCCCCTGTTTTTCTAAAGAATATGCCTTTTCCTTGGCAATCTGAGCAATACCTCCTCCACTACAAAACCCCTCAAAACTGCCAGATTTCCCATAGCCTACTGGACCATCTTCTTCCAATCTAATATGTCCTACCTCACCGGCCATATTGCTACTACCAGTATATAGTCTTCCATTTAATATAAGTCCAGCTCCTAGTCCAGTGCCAAAAGTGAGAAATATAATATCTTTATATCCCCTTCCTGCTCCATATTTCCATTCTGCTAAAGCACAGGCATCTGCATCATTCTGTAGTTTTGCTTTCACTTTTAATCTATCATATATATAATCTACAATATAAACATTGTCCCACCCTGGAAGATTGGGAGGTGACTGTATAATCCCCCTCTTGCTATCTAATGGTCCTCCACATGAGATACCTATCCTACAGTCCTTACTATCTATATTAAAAGATTTAAGTATCCTTAGTCCTTCCTCAATCAATCTATCTACAACCTGCTCCCAACTTCCAGCAGTCTTTATTTCCACCCTATCTAAAAAGTGAATATCTCCATCTAATTCTTTTGCCAATATAACTGCTGATTTTGTTCCACCAATATCAAATCCTAATACCATCATATCTCTTCACCAAATATTTCATATTCAATTGCTCTACATATGAGATGGTATAGAGGAAGATGATATTCTTGAACCCTATAGGTCTCTTTAGCAGGAGCATTTAAAATTATATGACTTATATCCTTGAGTTTGCCTCCAGACTCTCCTGTAATACCTATTACAAACATTCCCTTTGCTCTAGCAACTTTAGCACCATATAATACATTAGATGAATTTCCAGAAGTTGATAATCCAATAAATATATCATTTTCTTCTCCATATACATAGACCTGTTGAGCATAGGCCATATCATAGCTTACATCATTTCCATAGGCACTCAAAAACCCTGTCTGAGACACCAATGATATGGCAGGTATACCTCCCTGAAGACATTTTATCATATGATGAGCCTCTCTAGGATATAATTCCAATAATTTTTTATGAAACTCCCCATCTATAGGTCTTCTAATATAGAATTCCTTGAGTAATTCTCCCACAATATGTTCACTATCTGAGGCACTTCCTCCATTTCCACATACTAATATCTTGCCTCCCTTTTTTATCCTATCAGAAATCTCTGCTATAATATATCTCAACTCATAATCTAGATTTGCCATCTCAGGGTAATTGTCCTTAAATTCTTCAATCATAATCTCTGTATTTTTCTTCATCTATTCTCCTCCTCATATTTAGTATGTAATACCCTATATGTATATTTGCCCTAATTGTTATTAAAGAGGCTACCTAGGTAACCTCTTTAATAAATTCAATATGTTTAGTCTTTCTTTATAACTGAAACTCCTGTATCAACAAAATCTTTATCTATAGTTTCTCCATCTAGTGCCTTAACTGCTACCTTGATACCTTCATATCCCATTACATCTGGGTTTTGTGACATAGTAGCCAATAGATGTCCTTCTTCTATCAACTGTAGGATAGTATCAGACTTGTCAAATCCAACGCCTATTACTTCTCCACCAGCTTCTTTTATTGCATTTCCTGTACCTACTGTAGAACCTTCATTTCCACCAAAGATTCCTACAACGCCTTCAGTAATATAGTTTGCCGCTATATCCTTAGATTTTGCTGCATCTCCATCACCATATTGGGTTTCAAGTATTTCAAAATCTGTTCCCTCAAAAGCTGCCCTAAATCCTTTTTCTCTCTGTACAGTAGAATCTGTAGATGCATTTACACTTACAATTCCAATCTTACCTGATTCTATTCCTTTTTCTTTTAAAGCATTTAGCATCTCTTGTCCTGCAGTTTTCCCCGCTTCCTCGTTATTTGTAGCCAAGGTCTGAACTGCTGGAAAATCTGCTGGTGAATCTACATAGATAATCTTTATTCCCTCTGCTTCTGCTTCTTTTAAAGCTGCTGTTACTGCATCAGGTCCATTTGCTGCAAGTAGTATTGCATCAGCTCCACCTGCAATGGCATTATTGATACTTTCTATTTGCTTAGCATCATCTTTTACATCAGGTGCAAACCATTTATAGTCTACATTTCCCAACTCATCTACTGCTTTTTTAGCTCCCTTATCTACAGTTACCCAGTGTTGATCCATTTGATCCATAGTGATTAAATAGATCTTGTACTTATCTCCCTTGTCACCTTTATCTACTTCACTACCATTGTTCTCTACCTCATTTCCTCCTTTGGAACATCCTACAGCCGAAAATACCAATGCTAAAACTAAACCAAATATAAATAGCCTTTTCTTCATGACATTTCCTCCTATTTTTATTTATTTTAAAGCTTGTGCTTCAAAAACATATCCATAAAACCTAAGCCTTAGATTGTTTCTTGTTTGCCCTTACCACAATATCTAGTAGTACAGATATGATGACTATAATACCTATGACTATATTTCTAATAGCTACTGGTGCCCCAGCAAACTGAAGCCCATTTTGAAGTACTCCCCATATAGATGCACCTACTATAGTACCTAGGAGTATCCCTTGACCACCAAGTGTACTTACTCCACCTATGACAGAAGCAGCTACTGCATATAGCTCATAACCTGTTCCAGCATCCATAGTTCCCATTCCACTAGTAGCAGTGATAATAAGTCCTACTGTAGCAGCACATATTGAGCTTACCAGATATGTCTTGGTAATAATACTGGAAATATTTACACCAGATAGATGGGCTGCATGGATATTGCTCCCTACTGCATATATATGCCTTCCTGTTCTGGTCCTACTCAATATGAAATTGAACACAATCCAAATCACTAATGCAATCCATATAGTATTATATAGTCCAAGGGTCTTTCCATAGTAGAAAAAATTTCTAAACCCTTCTGCTCCCATACCTATAGAATCTGTATTGTAGTTGTTGTTTACAATCTGTGCTATTCCTCTAGCTATGGTCATAGTACCTAAAGTAGCTATAAAAGCTGGAAGCTTTGCCTTAGATATCAGATTACCATTTAATAATCCAATCACAAGGGCTACTACATAGGTAATTGAAACTGCTAACCATGGATTCATACCTTTTGTCATAAGAGTTGCAGAAATCATACAGCTCATTCCCACAACAGAACCTATAGATAAATCAATATTCCCTGTAATCAGTACATATGACTGTCCAATACCAATCAATATAATAGGTGCAATCTGTCGTAGTAAGTTGGAAATATTTCTATGTGAAAAAAAATTAGGATTTAAAAGACCAAATACTATAATAAGGACAATCAATCCAGCACTTACTGTAATGACCTGACCCATCCCCCTCTTTGAAAAGAGCTTTTTAAATCTATTGGATTCCTTATTGTTTTCCATACTATAACCTCCCTAAACTCAATTAAACTTCAAGTTCTTTATCTACTTTCTTTTCAAATTTAGTAGCATATTCTAATATAATATCTTGAGTAGCTTCTTTGATATCCAATTCTTTAGTAATTCTACCATCAGCCATGACAAGTATCCTATCACTCATCCCCAATATCTCTGGCATTTCAGATGATACAAACAATACACCGATACCTTGATCCTTTAACTCATTCATCAGATTATATATCTCAACCTTTGCAGCCACATCAATTCCCCGAGTAGGTTCATCAAAGATGACCACTCTAGAATTTCTAGCCAGCCATTTTCCTACAACTACCTTCTGTTGATTTCCTCCAGAAAGCCCCTCTGCATTACCCTCTACACTTGCTAGTCGAATGTGAAGGTTTTCAATAGTATTTTTAGTCATATCTCTTTCTTTTTTTCTATTTATTATGCCCAGTTTAGAGCCTAGAATATCCAAATTTGGAAGGGCAATATTGTCCCTTATACTTAGCTTTGTACATAGACCATCCTTTTTTCTATCCTCTGGTACAAGTACAATTCCCGCATTTATAGAATCTATAGGCCTATTTATCCTTACCTCTTGTCCATCGATAAAGATACTTCCTCCATCCTTAGGATCTGCTCCAAACAAGGCCCGAGTAGTCTCAGTCCTTCCTGCTCCCATTAGTCCAGCAATTCCAACTATCTCTCCTTCATGAATAGAAAAGCTTACATCTTTCACATGATCCCCTGCATTTAAATCTTTTACCTCTAATATCTTTTTCCCTACCTCTTTGTCTATTCTTGGAAATTTCTCTGTAATTTCCCTACCTACCATGTAGGATATTATCTCTTTTAGATTAGTATCTCTGTAATCCATAGATACTATATATTGGCCATCCCTCAAGATCATAACCCTGTCTACTATATGCTCAAGCTCTTCAAGTCTATGGGATATATATACTATTCCATGTCCTTCACTCTTCAATCTCTTGATAATGGCAAATAAGTCCTCTATCTCCTTTGCAGTCAAAGCAGATGTAGGTTCATCCATAATGAGGATCTTGGCATTAGTAGATAGCGCCTTTGCAATCTCAACCATCTGCTGCTTAGACACAGATAAGTCCCCTACCAAGGTCTCAGGATCTATATCCATATTAAGCCTACTGAGAATTCTCTTGGCCTCCCTATTCATATCCTCATCAGACAAGATGCACTTTCTAGTCATCTCTCTTCCCAAAAATATATTTTGGGCTATAGTGAGGTGGTCACACATATTTAATTCTTGATGAATAATGGCTATACCCATTTCTTGAGCCTTTACTGGATCCATTGTATCTATGGTATTACCAAATATCTTCATTGTCCCAGAGTCCTTTGTATATACTCCTGACAATATCTTCATTAATGTAGATTTACCTGCACCATTTTCTCCTAAAAGGGCTAGGATTTCTCCTGATTTCAATCTAAAAGAAACATTATCAAGAGCCTTTACTCCGGGAAAACTTTTGCACACATTATCTAATTCTACAATATAATCACTCATAAGAATCCCCCTAATCCATTTCTCCAATCATCTTCTTAAAAAGTTCCTTAAGAAAAGGATACCACAAACAAAATAAGTCTATGGTGGAGAATCTTTTGAATTAGGGGGACATTTATTGGATGTTTCCTCTATGTGCTAAAAAATACTCTTTCCCATATTTTCTTGAAATCCTACCATCTTCCATAATAAACAATCTATCTGATACAGTCAAAGTATCTGATATACTAACTGCCAAGACTATAACTCCTATGCCATTTTTTTTAAGTTTATTAATAAGCTCAATTATCCTACCTCTCAGATACATATCTGAATTGGAAAAAGGCTGCATTATAAATACCACTCTTGGATTAAATAATAAAATACGAAAATATACTAGATTATATAAAGCTCTTCTATCTAGATTTCTAATTTCTACTTCGTCTATGTCTTTTCCTGCCATCTTTCTATATTCTATCCTTATATTTTTAAGTATCTTTTTGTTGATTATACTTTTGTCCAGCTTATAATCCATTAAAAAAGTCAAATTCCCCATATAGGACATATCATAAAATAAGACTTTCTCCACTGGATTTTCTGGAATAAATGCTATCTTATTTTCCAATAAGGTATTTGGATTTATCTCTTTAATTTCCCTGCCATCTAATACAATTTTTCCCTCTTTAGGAATGAGTTCACCATTAAGTATCTGTTCAATATCCTGAATACCCTTGTTATTGATATCCAAAATAGTAATACACTTTCCTCTTTTAATAGAAAAACTAGTTCCCTTGAGATTTTTTGTGAAAAAGTCTTTAAATTCAAAATTACCTATACTATCTTCAGTCCAATTCAATCCAATGTTTTTATCAAATTCTATGATATATGGTTCTAAAATCTCATCAGAAAACTCCTTCTTGTCTATGACCTTTATCACCCTGCCATTTTCAAAGAGACATACCCTATCACATATCTGAAAAGATTCCTCATGGTGATTTGCCATATATAGAAAGGAAATTCCCCATTTTGTATAATATCTTATTAGCTTTTGAAAATCATAGAGTTCCTCTACACTTAAAAAGTTAGATATCTCATTTAGAAGAATTAGCTGTGCACCATTGAGTACTGCCTTGATCATTTCAATGAGAGTCTTTTCAAATATAGATAATTCGGAAACTAATTGATCCGTCTTGATATTTAAATCCAGCTCTCTTATGAGTTCATCAGTCTTTTCCTTTATCCTATTTTCCCTTATTATATATTCACTAAATTTAGGATTTAAGACATAGATATTGTCAATGACATTTAGATCCTCTACAAGTTTTGTCTGCTTATCAATTATATACACCCTATTATTAGTCATATTGCTATATTCATAGTAGTTGACCAGCTCTTCGTCAAAATATATTCTACCAAAATCTATAGATATATTCTGAGATATCAACTGTACTAGTTGATCTTTGCCATGATTATTTAAAGGAATCAATCCCATAATCTCTCCCTTAAATATATGGAAATTTATATTATCAAGATATATGACACCTTCTATGGACTTACTTACATTTTCAATTCTCAGTATCTCTTCTCTCATATCTTTTCCTCTTGTTCTTCCGTAATAAAGGGAATAGTTATCTCCACATCTGTTCCTGCCCCTAGTTTACTATATATATATACACCATATTCATCTCCAAAGATGAGTTTGATACGACTATTTACATTTAAAAGTGCTATTCCCCCCTTTTTACCGTCTTCTTTCATATACTCAAGAGATGCACCCCTAAGCTTTTGGTTTAGTTCTCTCACTCTCTCTTCTTCCATACCTACTCCATTATCAGACACCATGATAATCAATCTCTCATTTGTTGCAGAAATCTTTAAAGTCAAAACACCCTTCCCCATCTTTTTTTCTACACCATGAAATATGGCATTCTCAAAGAATGGCTGTAGAGTAAGTTTTGGTACCTTTGCCTTCAACACTTTTTCCTTATCCTCAACTTGGAATTCAATATTTAACTCTAACTTATCTCCGAATCTAAATTCCTGTATCTTGTAATAATTCTCTATATTGTTTATCTCTGCTTCTAAAGTGACAAACTTATCTACATTGGATATAGTATATCGAAAAAAGACTCCAAGAGCTTCTGTCATATTGGCAATACTATCTACTCCCTCAATCAAAGCCTCACTTCGTATTCCCTCTAGAGTATTATATAAAAAATGGGGATTAATTTGATTTTGAAGAGCCAAATATTCTGCATGTTTCTTTGACCCTTCTATTAACTCCTTAGTATCTATAATCTCCTTAAATCTTTGAAAGGCCAGATGTGTTTTCTTGTTAAAAAATATTCTCATATCAAAGATTCCCTTTAAGATATATCCTTGAGAGAAAAGTGTCAGCACCTTGTTTATCTCCTTATATGGTATATAGACCCATTTATAGACAATACACAATATACCTACAAGGCTAATAGTATATATGGATAAGAAAATATAGCTTCCTTCTTTGAAAGAGTTAAAAAGCAAATAAAACCAAGTGATTCCAAATAAGGTAATTATAAAGATAAATATAATAAAAATCCTATTAAATAGATATAAATCCTTTTTCTTCTTCATTTTAATCTCCTAAGCAAATATCTTTCGATATTCTTTTGGTTTTAATCCTGTATGTTTGATAAATAACTTGGAAAAATACTTTACATCATTGTATCCTACCATAAGGCTGATATCTTGAATCCTCAGATCAGGTTCCTTTAATAATTCCTTTGCCTTTTCGATTCTGACCATAGATAGATATTCTACAAAGGAAGTACCTGTCTCCTTTTTAAATATACTGCTAAAGTAGCTAGGATTAAATCCTATATATGCCCCTACATCTTCTAGAGTAATACTATTCATATAATTGGCCTCAATATATTCCTTAGCTTGATTTATCTGTAGAGCATTTTTATTTTCACTATTATGTTCCAATATGACCAAGGGCTTTTTAGTAGTATTCATATCATTTTTAAGATAATCTCTATATTCATTTTCCAAATTCATATAGCTTTCCTTTTTTAATATAGACTTCTTTACTCTGAGAAGTGCATCTAGTAGTTCTTCTTTATTAATTGGTTTCAATAGATAATCCTTTACACCATAGCCTATAGCTCTTTTAGCATATTCAAAGTGGCTATATCCACTGATTATGATAAATTCTAAATCCATATCTATCTTCTTTGCTCTCTCTATCATATCCAGACCATCATATCCAGGCATCCTGATATCTGTAATGACAATATCTGGGCTTTCACTTTTAATCAATTCCAAGGTCTCCACTCCATTATTAGCAGTGCCTATTACAGTCATGCCGATTTCCTCCCAATCGACTAATTTCATAATGAGTTTACATATTCTATTTTCATCATCTGCTATGATAACTCTAATCACCTATTTCACCCCTATCTATTTTATCCATTTTTTTTAGTATACTATTCTTGATATCTTTCTTCAAGATAAACCAAATTATGTTCAAAAAAAGATCTTGGATATCCAAGATCTTCTTCTATTTGTTTTTTATACTTTCAACTAGTTTTTTTGCCTTTATCTTGTCCATATCATGATAAAATTCTCCATTTACCATGATATTTGGACCTAAATTACATTTTTTAAAGCAATTTTGAGTTGTAAGCCTTATTCTACCATCTTTGGTAGTCTCGTCAAAGTCTATACCAAGAACATCCCTTATGACTTTTAGTACTTCCAAAGAACCATTTTTAGCACATCTAGCTCCACTACAACATACTATCTCATATTCTACAACAGATTCCTTTATAGAAGGTATAAACTTGATCATGGTCTTTATGACCTTGTCATCTAATTGAAAGGCCTTGCCAATCTGTCCTTGATGGCTTATAGATACACAGCCAAATATCTCTTGACATTTTCTTAAACTTGCCTTTGCTCCTTCTTGGCTACCAACTCCAAAGCTATCTGCTAGTTCAGATAGACTTTCTTGAAATATAAGTTCTCTATTTTCTTCTTCCTTCATGTCTATCTCCTATTTATAATATTATATATTAAAATATACCCTAATATCCTAATTTAAATCTTAGTTAAAAAGCAAAGACACTTAATAAAATCAATTATATATTTGGAATACGAAATAAAACTTATATTCGAGATAGCATTTCTTTATCTATTATTATGCCTATATTTGAACCAACCTTATTTTCTAATTGATATAAGTCTTGTTCTACTTTTTTCTCTTGCTCAATGGCATAGTGTACTTTATCTTTGAATTTTGAAAACCTCATTCCTGTCTTAGGGTTCATATGAAGTTTTTCGGAAATTAAATTGCTGATGAATGTATGGTTTGCAGAAATCCTGTTATTTTCTAAAATCTTTTCATATTTAGGATTTATAATATTCTCTACCGAATCTTCAATATGCAATAAAAGCCATAACTCAAAGCATGGATTAGTTATTCCTAGTATAAACTCATCTTTGAATTTATTTATAAAACTTTGATAATCAGAAAAGTTTTTCTTATCTCGATCTATAACTATTAGAAACTTGTCCCTTTCTTCATCATAAAGTCCTAAATCTTTATATTCACGGTCTTCAAATTCACCATATTGAGTGTTTTCTATTTTTTTAAATTTTTCCTTTGTTTCATTTGCCAATCTAATCAAACCCTCTGAATCAGTTGTACCCATTGATTCAGAATCCTTATCTAATATAACAACCTCTAATAAATCACTTATACCTAACTCCTTCGCATTATCTTTTATGCCCTCAAAATATTTCACTTCAGTTCTTCTTCCTTCACACACAACAAATATTTTTCTATTTGGTTCTCGAACTAATTCCTCTAGATGTCTTTTTTTAGTAGATTTTTTTATCCTCAACGCCATAAGTCAGTCCCTACCTTCCTGATTGACAAAAAATTCAAAATTCTTAAATACAGGAATACCTCCATATCTTCCTTCCAAATAGGCTTTTTCAACTCTTTTATCATATCTTTCCTTGAAACTATCTAGGGAATATATCTCACTTTCATTTTTATCATTTCTTTCAACAAACCAAATTTCATCTTGCCTTAATAGATTTAAATCCATTATTTTGGATTCATGGGTTGTTAGGATTAATTGGATATTCTTCTCTAAAGCCACCTTATAAAATAGCTCAATAAATTTATATGTCAAGTTTGGGTGAAGGCTCCTATCTAGTTCGTCAATAATAAATACCTTATTATCATCTGTAGTTAATAATATATCCAATAGATCAAACAATCTCCTAGTACCATCAGATTCTTCACGAAAGTCATAACTTACTCCACCAGATCCATGACATAATTTTATAGTTTCTATATCATAGCTATCATTATTAACATTTGATATCTGAAAAAACTCATCTTGGCTTCTCAACACAGAAGTCCTCAAAGATAAATCCTTGAAATCTCCTAAATCACTCCTAATATTGCTAACTACATCCTCTATAACTTTTTTTGGAAATATCTTACCTATTTCATCCTCATTAATCTTTTCTAATCTTACACTACTAATTCCAGTATCAAAGGAAGAAACTATTGAATTTATTTTACTATTCTCGGCGCTATCTTTATTTATTACATAATCAAACTTAGTTATAATATCTCCAGGAAAAAATACTTTTAAATCACTCTCAAACCAATCATATACCTCCGTAAAAAAATTAAGTGTTGAATCTTTACTTATTTTTTTATTTCTATTCATTTCAGTAATAAGCAGAGTCTGATAATTGGTTTCCATATCCATTATCACAAAATTTAATCTACTTTTATCCTCTCCTTTAATTACATCTTCATTATATCTAGTCACATATCTATTATTAATAAGTTCCCTTTCATACCTCATCTCTTCCTTATCCTTAGCGGGATATAGCTCATATAGCCACTCTGATATTATTTTTCTTTGATATAAAAGCACCTCTATTCCATAGGCATAAACTGAATTATTTTTTATAAATTCTATTTCAAATTTTGTTGCTTTGTCTTTATTTTCAATATTCTCTTTAAAATACATGCATGTGACATTAGAAGGAACAATGTTCATTACAATAAACTTGAATAAATCAATTGATTTAATCAAATTTGTCTTTCCTGATGCATTGGCCCCATAAATAGTTGATAAATTCAGTAATTTTACGTTATTTTTTTGAAATACATGTTCTTGTTTATTTCTTGGATTTCCTGGTATCATAGAAATACTTTGATTTGAATTAAACGAACGAAAATTCTCAATTTCAAATCTAATAATCATAATTATCATCTCCTAAAGTGATTTTTTCACTTTCATGTCTAAATAATATAGCATATTTAGAGTCATGTCAATATATCTAATTGTCTTATACATATTTTTCTCTTATCTTTATATTATTTATATCCTTTTCTTGTTAATATATTCAAAATTTCTGCCATACTTCATTAAAACTAATATTGTGAATTATATTCTTAGTGTAAAATAGTTGTAGGACAAATAAATAAAAAAATATAGAGAATACCACTCCCTATGATATAATGTAATCGCTAAAACAACACTAAAAAGGGGGATATTCTCTATGAATAAGATTATACAGGAAATAATAGAAAAAGTTAAGGCTGAAATTGAAAATAATATAATAAAAACTTTAGAAGGTGACATGAACCTTGATAGAATGGTGGATTCAGTAGGAAATATGGTAAATAATATAGGACTAGATACCCTATCTGCAATTGTTGGAGAACTAAATAAACACATAAAGGAAGCACCAGAGAGAAAAGGAAAATATTATGTTCAAAGAAACAATGATAAAAGAAGCCTAGTAACTAGATTTGGGTTGTTGGAATTTGAAAGAACTTACTACAAAAACAATAAAGAAAATAAATACGTCTACATCTTAGATAAAATGCTAGGAATAGAAAAATATGAAAAAGTAGAAGCAAATCTAAAAGGGGAAATATTAGATAAAGCATCAGAAGTAAGTTATGAAAAAGCTGCCAGATATTCAAGCCCAGTAGCTCTAACAAGAGAAACAGTTAAAAAGATAATAAGAGAAAATGGGAAAATAGATAATCTAGAATTGAAGATAGGGAAAAAGAAAGAAGTAAAAACCATATACATAGAAGCCGATGAAGACCATGTAGCAATGCAAAATGGCAGCAATAAAGAAATGAAATTAATCTATGTATACGACAATAAAAAAGAAGAAAACAAGAGTAGGACTAAACTTGAAAACCTAAGATACTTTACAGGGGAAATGACTCCAGAAGACCTGTGGACAGAAGTAGCCACCTACATAGATGAAGCCTATGACTTAGATAAGGTACAAAACATCTATATAGCAGGAGATGAAGCAAGTTGGATAAAAACAGGACTAAGCATAATAAATAAAAGTAAATATGTCCTAGATCATTACCACCTAAGTAAATATATAAAAATAATAACAGCCCATCTAGGTAGTCTAGAAAACCCAATAGACATAGATAAACCCCTATGGAAAGCCTTAAGAAGAGGAAGAAAGAAACAAGCATTAGAATTAATAAACTTTGCCATAGAAGAAACACCAAGTAAAACAAAAGTAGAAAGTATGAAAAAGGCAAAAAGATATATAAGCAACAATTGGGAAGGAATAGAAAATCTCTACAAAGACAATTACAGCTGTAGTGCAGAAGGTCACATAAGCCATATCCTATCCACAAGACTAAGCTCAAGGCCAATGGGTTGGAGTAAAGTAGGACTAGATGAAATGGCAAGAATGAGAGCCTACAAGGGCAGTGGAGGCGACATAAAAGAATACTATAGAAAACAAAGAATAGAGAAGAACAAAGAAAAAAGGATCCTAGAACTAGATCAAAAAGTATTAAAAATAATAAAAAATAATTACAAGGCAATAGAACCAGATAAAATGATAGAAATGCCCTATACCACAAGGACAGATGGGCAGTGGCTAAAGAATATGTTGAAGGTTTCAGGAATCTAAATCACAGCAGCCTTGGACTTAGGGAGCCATTGATATGGAGAAGTCTATATGGTAGCCTAAAAAGAAAGGAACTACCTTTAGTAGTCCTGCCTTCAGGTAGCAAACCCATATAGCCAGAGGCTCCATGTCAATGGCAAATCAGTAATAGAAAGAAAATGTAAATTTAAAGAAATATTAAAAGCGAAAATAATATATCAAAATAGCTAGAGTAACTCTACAATTTAGGGTAATAATATTTTTAAATTATTTTCCAACAATTAATTGACACTATCAATTATATTCCTAATATAGATAATCCAAAACATATATGGTATACTGTTTTTAGGAGGGGATATTATGAGAAAATTAAAATTTTTAGTATTTGCCATGGCATTTACGCTGCTCATCACATGTATACCATTAGATGTATTTGCACAAAGAGAAGATCCAAACTATGATATTCAAAAAATTAAATCTCTATTTGAAATAGGAGATGAATATGACGATTTCAATAAGCGTCAATATGATAATTACAATGGTAAGAAGATTACATATCTATCTTGGAATAATCAAAACGTATATATCAACGTAGAAATCGATGAAGATGGAGATATAGTAGGCTATCAAAAAAATATATATAGTGGTAATAGGAATATGGAGATTTACAAATTTCCAAAGATAAGTAGAGAAGAAGGAGAAGAAGTTGCTAAGGCCTTTATAAAAAAACTATATCCTAATATACTAAATAAAATCAAATCCGATGATGAATATGCTGAATATAGTCGAAATAGTCTAAGAGACTATAGTTATAGTTTTACAAGGGTGGAAAACGATATATTGTTTAAGGAAAACAGTGTATATATCAATGTAGATACTCAAACTGGAGAAGTCAACAGTTTTCATATAAACTGGGAAAAGGATTTAAAATTTGTAGATACAAATAATATCATTTCAAAAGATGAGGCAAAAGAAATATATAAAGACAATGTGAATCTAAAACTATCCTACAAAGTAAGAGAAACAGATAAAGGTCTAAAATCGTATTTAGGATATAATATTATAGATACAGAAAAATCTATTGATGCCAAGACAAAGGATATACTAAATACTTCACATAAATCTACATACAATGTATATGGATCTATGTCATATCGAGATATGGAAAAAATATCCTTAGAAGAAGAAAACAAATTGATCAATTCTAAAAAAATACTAGGCAGAAAAGAAGCTGGAGAAAAGATATTAAATACATTTAAACTAGGAAAAGAATATACAGTAGAAGATCATAGGCTAGTAGGTTCTAGTGAAAAAGATATCTATATATGGGAAGTAATGGTTACAAAGCAAGTTGGAAATCACGGAAGTGGTACTAGTGCAAGAATAGATGCTAAGACGGGAGAGATTATAGATTTTTCCGACCCTGGACTTAGTAATAGAGAGGTAAAAAAAGCAAAATATAGTAGAGAAGAGTTGTTCAATAAGGCAAATGAATTGGTAAAGAATAGTAGTCCTGAAAAGTACAAGGAAGTCCAGTATGTAGAAACTGAAAAAGAGGATTTAGTTTTTAGAAATAATAATGCTTCAAACTTTTTATTCATAAGAGAAGTAAATGATATTAAAGTTGAAAATGATGGATTTAGGATAGTATTAAGCAATATTACAGGTGACGTATTATCCTATGATTATAACTGGAGCTATTTAGAATTTGAATCTCCAAAGGATATAATACCAAAGGATAGTGCCAAGAAAATATTATTTGATAATAGGGAGTTAGCTTTAGAATACCAAAGAGAAAATGATAAAAAAGAAGAGAAAGATGTTAAATTAGTATATGATTTTAAGGATAAATATTTGACAGTAGATGCTAAGGATGGAAAAGTTGTAGATAATATAAGAGATACAAGAGAAAGACCAGGATTGGTAAAATATCAAGATATAAAGAACAACTCTACTAAAGAGCAAATAAATAGATTACAAAATTATATTTTCTTATTTAAAGGTGAAAAATTTAACCCAGAACAGGAAATAACTCAAGGAGAATTTTTCCAATTACTAACCCAAGTCAGTCGTATGTACTACTTATATAATGACCAAGTCTATATGTATGAAAGATTAATTGATGAAGGTATATTAAAAAGAGAAGAAAAAAATATAGAGGGAAAGATAACTAGAGAAGAAGCTATTAAGTATGTAATTAGAGCCTTTGGCCAAGAACCATTGGAAGATTTAGGAGATATATATAAATTAGACTATAAGGATAAAGATGAGATTTCACCTAATCTAAGAGGACATATAGCAATTGCCAAAGGATTGGGAATTCTAAATAAAGAAGAAAACTTTAGACCAAAGGATAATTTGACAAGGGAAGAGTCAGTTATCTTGATATACAATATCTTAAATAGATAAAAATAAAATATTTTAAAATACAATTTACTCCAGATTACAAAAAATGTAATCTGGAGTAAATCTATCTAATAAGTCCCTAATATCTTTAAAAATATCGTCATTTCTTCAATCTTATATAGTGTTTCCTTTACAATGTTGTCCTTTGGATTTCCCATAAAATCAATGTAGAAGATATATTTACCTATCTCAGTTTTAGCTGGTCTAGATTCAATTCGAGTAAGGTTTATATCCATATTTGCAAACTCCCTCAATACCTTATATAGAGAACCTGGTCTATCATCTGAAAAAGCAAATGCTATAGATGTCTTACAGAGAATACAATCTAGCAATTGTTCTTTACTTATAATGACAAAACGTGTCTGATTTAAAAAGTTATCCTGAATTTTGGATTTCAATATATTTAAATCATAAATTGCGGCAGCTTCTCCATTGGCAATGGCTCCATATCCTCTGCCCTTCTCCCTTGCCTTGGCACATGCTGTAGATGTACTTTCACAGGCAATAAGAGAGGCTTTTGGTATATATCTTCTAAAATACTCCCTACACTGTTCTATAGCCTGTGGATGAGAATATATATATTTAATTTCCTCTATATTGTCACCATAACTCATTAGATTGTGATGTATAGGCAATACTATCTCCCCTATAATCTTAGCCTTTTCAGTCTTTAAAAGCCCATCCATTACAGGAGTTACTGCTCCTTCTGTGGAGTTTTCAATGGGTAATATCCCTTCATCTATACTCCCATCTTCTACAGATTCCATTATTTCATAAAAGTTTCCCATGGGAACAAGCTCTGCCTTGGAGGCATAGAGTTTTGCAGCCTCATAACTATATGAACCCTGTGGCCCTAAATATCCCAACTTCATACAATTATCTCTCCTTTACCTTTTAGTCTTCCTATACAAGATTATAGAGATGTTTCACCCTTAGTATAGGTATAAGAGAATCCATTTTCTCTGAGTATATCCAAGATTAGCTTCTGATCTTCTTTAGATTCTAGAGCTAGTCGTACTGCTCCGCCTTCATTCTGTCTTGAGTGGAGAATCTCTATCTCCTTGATATTCACATTGTTAGAACTAATCAGCTGTGTAAGCTCTGCAATGCTACCTGGTTTGTCCTCTATAGATACTATAAGTTCAAATAGAGATGAAATATATCCACGGCCCTGATGTGGAATACTATCTCGTATTGATTTCGCATTCTCAAGACATTTAACTACATGATCTATTTTGTCATATTCTAAATAATATTTAAACTCATCTAATAATCTTTGAAAAGAATCTATACTCTCTATTATCTCTTCCTTATTTCCAAATAATATATCCTTCCACATAATTGGATTTCCAGATGCAATCCTTGTAGTATCCCTAAATCCGCCTCCTACAAATGGCAAATATGATATTCCCCTATTTTCATCCATAAAATTTACCAAGTTCATAGCAATTATATGTGGTAAATGACTGATACGTGATACGATAAGATCATGCTCCTCTGGAGAAAGCTTTACTGTATATGCTCCTAGGCCTCTCACCATATCATCTATAATCTCAACAGCCCTAGGAGATGTATTCTCATCTGGAGTCAAGAAATAATATGCATTCTCATATAGGAATGGGTTTGCTGCCTTGAATCCTCCTCTTTCGGATCCAGTCATAGGATGTCCACCTACAAACTCTACCCCTTCTGGCAATAATCTCTTTGTCAATTCCATCACTTGAACCTTTACACTGCCTAAATCTGTGACTATACAATTCGGCCTTAGAAATGGACATATCTCTTTCAATATCGTTTCGTATCTGCTTATGGGAACTGCTATAACTACAACTTCTGCATATATAACTGCATCCCTTAAACTACCTGCACCAATATCTATTGCCCGAGCTAACAATGCCTCTTCAATATAATCTTCCAATATATCATAGCCTGTGATTATGCCTTTAAACCCTCTATTTTTTAGGGCCAGTCCCAAAGAACCTCCCATTAGCCCAAGACCTATTATGCTGATTTTCCTCTTCCTTAACATCTATTTCACTCCATTCTTTTCATACAGCTATGAAAAATAATATATAAGATTCCAAAGACTGTCAAGCTATTATTACATTAATCTAATATATTGATAAACTCATATTGACATATGAAACTTGAGTTTTGCAGTAAAATTAGAGAAAAAAGGCCCTTGTGCATTGCAAATACAATGTTTAAGGGCCTTTAATGATTACAGAAAAGTGTAGTGCTATGAGCCTTTTCTTTTGGAAATTGCAATTAAATTTTTAATATCACTTTGCTTCCAAAACCGTTTTGTAATATCAGTATTTAGAATCTCTGAAAACCTCTTAGATACATCATCTACATAGTCTAACATATAGTAATTTTCATCAAGATAAGTTACGCTTAAATTTTTAATAGAGTCAACTAATGCAGATACGCTAAATTTAAAGTCTGTTTCTTTTTCTAATAACCTAATTAAAATTAATGCTAAAAAACAAATGAAAAAATGTGCTTCAATATGATTCTCTTTTCTAAGATAAACAGGTCTAGATTTGAGCTGACTTTTAGTGATTTTAAAGCTTTCTTCAATCTTCCAAAGACCTCTGTAACGCTCAATAATCTCTTTATCAGACATATTTAATTCACTGCTAACAATTAAGTAATACCCATCATATTTTTCTTCTTCTGCAATTCTTTCTTCATCAATATATAAGTAATCATCCTTTTTTAAAATCTCACCAGTCTCTCTATCTAAATATTCATCTTTAATATACTTGTAAGCACCTTTATTCAAGCTACCTTTTTTTAATTCAATCAATTTTTTGGCTTTATCTAATACCTTCTGTCTATCCTTTCTAGCTTTTCTTGCATATTTTTCAGAATAAAAAACAACTTGTTTTTGATCAATTTCAGCTTGAACTCTTTTACCTTTAGCATTAGTAATCCAAATCTCAGTATTAACAACTCTTGATTTGAATTTATACTCATCCCCCATATCTCTGTAATCATTAGAATTTAAAACAAAATCTTTTACTTCTTTAGATGCTCCTCTAACAGATTTTGAGTATATATATCCATTTTTATGTATTACATTATAAGCGATATTTTCTCCTGAATTCATGCCTTTATCGGCAACAACGATAACTCTGCCTAAATTAAAATCTTTTTTAAGCTCATCAAGAACAGGCATTAAAGTATTGCAATCATTAGTGTTGCCTTCAAACAGCTTAAAAGAAATGGGAATACCCTCATTATCCATCAATAGACCCATCTGAACTATTGGATTAGGTCTATGTTCCTTGGAAACACCCTTTTTTCTAAAATCATCTTCATCAGATTCAAAATAATAATTAGTAACATCATAAAAAACATTATCAAGATTTCTGCCATATTCACATCTAATACATTCATGAATATTTAAAATCAAATCATTTTTATATTTAGCAAAATAATCTAAGGCTCTGTAGACATCATCAATTGAAAAATCAGAGTCCATAAAATATCTTTCTAATAATTCAGTGGACTTCTTTTTAGAACAAGGTTCCATAACTCTTAAAAAACTTAGAGCTTGTAAAATTTTATTTAATGAAAAGTCTATGTTTAAACTTTGTTGTTTGTTATCTAAAAAATAATCAATATTTAACTTATGATAGATATAGCTTAAAATCACAAATCCAAAGTTCTTTCTTAAAACTGTATCCTCATTAACGGATTCTAATCTATCAAAAGAAAACTCTAAAGGTGCGTTATTAAGCCTTTCTTCCTCAGTCATTTTTTTAGCTAATTCTTTAAAGTGTTCAATCGGATCACTATAAAGATCTTCAAATTCATCTAAAAATCCAATGCCTTTTACAACACGCTGTTTATTTTTCTTAGTAATAGGGTCTCTAAATCCCTTAACAATAGACAAATATATACGACCATTAGGTCTCTTATCTTTCTTTAAAAACATTTTAATCACCCATATATATTATACCATAGAATTGTATAGAATAACAGGAAAAAATATTAAATTTGACAAAAAAGTTTCCCTTAATTATTACAATCAAGGGGGTTATTTGGATTTATATATAAATTTTACTGCAGAACTAGGGACCTATTATGCTGATTTTCCTCTTCCTTAACATCTATTTCACTCCATTCTTTTCATACAGCTATGAAAAATAATATATAAGATTCCAAAGACTGTCAAGCTATTATTACATTAATCTAATATATTGATAAACTCATATTGACATATGAAATACTATAGAATATACTTTACTATAATTTGGAACACTTTATAACTACAAGTTCACTGAAAGGAGTCAATAAATTGAATAGATTAGAACATGCTAGAACCATCATAGATGATTGTGATAAGAAACTGGTAGAAGTATTTGAACAAAGGTTAAATGCTGTTGTAGATGTTTTAAAATATAAGAGAGAAAATAAAATCCCCATATTCCAACCTGAAAGAGAGAAGGAGATCTTCAAAAAGATAGATTCATATCTAAATTATAAAGAATTCTCTGAGGAATTTAAGGACCTATACTCTCAGATACTAAAGATAAGCAGAAAACTGCAATCCAAACATCTATTTCCCTATAATATAGTAATCATAGGATTTATAGGTAGTGGAAAAACTTCTGTAAGTAAGGAGTTATCTATACTATTGGAAATGGAACATGTAGATATAGATGAGCTTATTATAAAAAATTCTGGAATCTCCATTGGTGAAATCTTTAGTTCCTATGGAGAGATTGGACTTAGGGAATTGGAAAGAAATGTCATAGAGGACTTAAATGACACAAAAAACACCATAATCTCCTGTGGTGGAGATGTGGTCCTAAGTTCTGAAAATATAGATCTATTGAAGCAAAATGGAAAGTTAATTTGGCTAAAGGCATCTTCAGAGACTATATATCATAGACTCCTAGATGATAGTAGTAGACCTCCTCTAAAGAATAGTCTCACTATAGAAGGACTATCCAATGAACTAAATAATAGACTATCCCTATATGAATGTGCCAGTGATATAGTCATAGACACTGATGGTAAAGATATAGAAAATATAGCTAAGGAGATTATAGAAAGACTACTCAGTCTATAGTTAACTAGTAGTCTTTTTCCATACTTATTCTTTCCCTCTACAACTTCTGTCCACAATTGGAACAAAAATTTCCTTCTCCTGTTTTTTGTCCGCAGTTTGGACAGAAATTTGGCTTGGTACTAGATTGGGAGTTTTGTCCATCCATATTCTTTATCATCTCTTTAGCCACATTCATTCCCATCATCATTCCAGCCATATCAGAAGCTGCCCCTCCTCCTTTTACCTTTCCAGAGGATATACCTTCCACCATGGATATTTGCTGAAATTTGCCTAGATCCCCTACCATACTGTGAGATGCTGTCTTATTTATCATATTTTGAATCTCTTCAGGATAGCTAAAACTGATTATATTAAATCCTGTAATAGTCATTCCACTATCTATTATCTCCATGTCTAAATCTTCCCTAATTCCCTTGGCTATTTCAAAGGAATTTGCCTGAAGATTGAACATATCTCTACCTTCCTTTACTATCCACTTCATCAATAATTGGTCTAATATAGATGTAATCCTAAGCTTGACATCTTCTACTAAATAGGAGTTCTTTACTCCTGCAATCTTGTCTATTAATCTAATATAGTCGTTTACCTTAAAATTAAAGGTACCATTAGCCCTAATTGGCATACCACCTGGAAGACCCATAGTGGGAATGTTTATGGCATTTTGAGTTCCCCACTTTACTATAAACTCCTTAGTGTTTATAAACAGTACCTCAGCCCTCATACCAGTGGCAAAACCAAATTTAAACCCCTTTAGTGTAGACAAAAATGGTATGATTTGAGATTCTATATCGTATTCTCCTTCGTCCTCAAATATCCCTTCAATTTTTCCATTATGCAGAAATATAGCATCCTGACCAGGTCTTATAATCAATTTACTTCCCTTTTTTATCTCATTACTATTCCATTTCCAAAATATCATATCATCTCGAAATTCTCTCCATTCTACTACACTGGCAAATTGCTTTTTAAACATTGAACTTCCTCCTCTATTTAAAATTTACCCCTGCTTCCACTGTGAGAATGTCCACCAGAAGTGGTTCCTCCACCGCTAAATCCACCGCCTCCAAATCCCCCACCTGAGGATTTAGAGTTATTAGATGGTTTTTTAGTCTTAGTCACTGAGGTTCTTAGAAAATTATCTCTTCTATCTATTACCCTAGAACTGTTAAAGTCCCTATATACTCCCTCATTTACTGTAACTCTGCCTCCACGATTATAGGCCATGCTACCTACTACTAGACCAGCAATCCCCAATGATACTATGAGCTGAAATCTCAAATTAAAAATTATGCTATTAGGATCTGCATTTGGATTCATACCCATATATCTATACCCTAGTTTCATAAATCCATAGAAGGCATCATAATAATTTCCCTCACCTAAATCAGGCGTGATACTATCTCTTATTAAATCTAATCTATAGTCACTTAGATATTTTTCACCTTTATAAAATCCTGCCAAATATACCTCTCTATTTCTCATATCTATAGTTAATATAGCAGCATTGCCATTAGGTCTATCAAATCCTAATTCATTATCATCATAGAAATCTTGGGTGTACTCTACTACATCCTTCTCGCTAGTATCATAAGTAGTCAATATGATAAAATCAGTTTCTCTCTTCTTACTATATTTCTCTGCCTTTGATTCTAATTCTTCTATTTCTGATGATGATAATAGATTAGCAAAATCATATACTCTTTGTTTTGAAGATGCAGCCTCTATTGTACCTATAGTCAAAAATAGTAACAATATTATAGAAAAAATTACTTTCTTTTTCACCACAATCCTCCTCCCATTACAAGGGCTATAATCCGCAGTATGATAAAGATACTTCCAGCTATTCCAGCAAACCAAGCAGCAACTCTGGAATAACTAATGGGAGGAGTTCCTACAACTTTTCCCGTCTGACCATTCATGGCAAAGGTATGCTCTGAATTATCATAGTCATAATATACCATCCACACTGGTAGTAGTGTGTAGTAGGCGCTTTTTTTACTTGTATCTATGTTTTTACTATTATAGCTTACAGTTGAATATCCAGCAATAGTCGAACTGATATAAGAATGTATATAATTTTCAATCTTAGACTTAGCTCTTGGCAGTAGTTCTTCTTCATCATAATTATATTTTTCTGCAATATATCCTGCTAGATATGGTGTTTTAAACTCCTTCAAATCTCCATAATTATAGGGTTCTAATCTATCCATTAATTCATCATTCATCTTCTCTGATGCATCTACAGGTAATTTTATATAATCTAGATTTATATCTCTATATACATCATAGTATCTAGTTTCAGTATATATATAATCTCCTCTAGTATAAGTTCTAACCTTGGTACATAGGGCATTTGCCTGAACCCTAGAATTTAAATCATAGAGCCAAAATGGTACATATATACCTGTGACTTTCTTTATCCTGTCAGCTGTCATAAATCCCTTAGGAGTAAGACGTCCATTTCCTGCCCAAGATTTAAAAGCTTTAATAGCCTGTTCTCTACTGATTTTAAAGGGAATTATCCTTAATGGAGCCATCTTCCCTGACAATCTATCTCCCAGGACTACACCTGCACCACAAAAACTACAAGTAGTAGCTGTAGTATCAGCATCTGTCATAATCACAGCACCACAGTTTTTACAATGATATTCCTTGCCATCTTCCTCTGAAAAAACACTTTGAATATTTTCAGTTGGAAAATCTTCTATACTATCTTCTCTACCACAACTTTCACAGTGGAGTTTTCCTAATTCAGCATCATAGGACATGTCCCCTCCGCAATTAGGACATTTGTAATGTATCACCATATTATCACCACCCTACATTCCTTTAAAAAATTCTAATTGATAGTTAAAGCTGTAGCCTTGGCTACAGCCTTTCTATTATTCTCTATCCTTTAACTTTTCCTTCAATCTTTCTAATTCATCGTCTACATCACTATTTTTATTGTCATATTTGGAAAATAGATCTTCAATGTCATCTTTAGGGGATTTGTTTAGTTCTGCCATAGCATTTGATTCATCTAAAGCCCTATTTACCTTGTCCTCCATTCTTTGGAAAGCAGATATGGATGTATTGGCATCTGTTATGGAAGAACCTATCTTATTTATT
Source organism: Varibaculum timonense (assembly GCA_902386935.1). GTDB lineage: Bacteria > Bacillota > Clostridia > Tissierellales > Tissierellaceae > CABMKH01. The sequence goes on along the minus strand of CABMKH010000005.1, from coordinate 757,144 downwards.
CTATCCTGAGTTTTTGCTACTGCCATCTTGCCCTTTAACATACTTCTTTTAGATTCTAATTCTTTAATATCTGAAACTAATTTATCATGCATCTCTCTCATCTTCTCAGCATTAGATACAGCCAAATTATATGCTTCCTGTAATCCACTTTCCTTCTTTACTAAATCTACTTTTCTCTCTAAAAATTTCTTTGCATCTTCTTCATTTCCAGCTTCCAGTGCTTTTAAAGCATAGTTTTCCATCTTATTTATCTCTTCTCTACACTCTTCCAATACTCTCTTAGACCTTTTTTCCTCTGCCATTATAGAGGCAGTTTCTGCTTTTACATTACCTAAATCCCTATTTAGATTCCTCAAGTACTGGTCTATCATCTTTTCTGGATCTTCCACCTTATCCAATATTGCATTGATATTACTAGACATTATATCTTTAAATCTATTTAGCATACCCATGATTGCCCTCCTTTTTTATTTTCTTTCAATATTAATCTATATTCCCATTTTATCATCTAATAAATATTATTTTTATTAATATTTTTTAGAGAGATATTGGGAGTTAATGTATCTATTACCCAATTTTCTAGTAAACTCACCTATTCTTTTATCACTATTAAAAACATATATCTATTATACCACAACTGAGGGTTTCATTGTTCTATATATTAAAAGACTACAAGATTAATCTTGTAGTCTTTGGCCTTTTATTTTAAATAGTTGATATTATCTTTGTATTTTAAGCTAATATTCCTCCGTCAATTACATATTGAGCCCCTGTTATAAATGATGCATCATCTGATGCTAGAAAAAGCACAAGCTTGGCAACTTCATCTAATGTTGCATATCTTCCCAGTGGTATGGCATTTATCCACTCTTGTTTTATTCCTTTTGGATCCTCGGGATCTAGTCCTGCTTCTATAGACTCCATCATTCTTCCCTCTATATTAGTAGGATTAATAGAGTTTACTCTAATATTGTCCTTTGCTACTTCTAAAGCCGCTGTCTTTGTAAGCCCAACTACTGCATGTTTTGACGCTACATATGAAGCCAAACCTGGTGAACCTGCCAGCCCTGCATCTGATGATGTATTTATAATACTACCTGAGCCTTGTTTCTGCATTACAGGGATTACGTGTTTTAGTCCCATAAATACACCAATTACATTGATATCCAAAACTCTTCTCAAATCATCTATGTCTTGTTCTACTATTGATGAAATCTTCCCTTCAGTTCCAGCGTTGTTAAAGAATACATCAATTTTACCATATTCTTCAACTGTCTTCTCTACATAATTCTTGACTTCTTCTTCTTTAGTCACATCTGCTTTAATTGTTAGGACATCTCCCAGTTCTTTTTTTACCCTTGCTAGCTTTTCCTCATTAGTCCCTACAATGGCAACTTTTGCCCCTTCTTCTAAGAACAATTTAGCTGCTGCTTTGCCAATATCTCCTGATCCACCTGTAATCAATACTACCTTGTCCTCAAATCTCTTAGTCATTAAAATCCTCCTTTATCAATCACTCTAATTTGGACTTCTAATGGTTCTATTTAATTTAAGTATATAGGAGTTTACACATTATTGCAATTATTCTTGGTTTACAACTATTATGGATTTAAATATATGCTATCCCTTCTGCCACAATTTCTACCAATCCGTCTAAAGAAATATTAGATACACTTCCCTCTATCCACAGAACTGAAACTTCTAATTCACCACCAGGTTGTCTTATAACTCTATCAATGGAACTATCCATCTTATAGGATAGTGCTGCTCCCAAGGCTGATGTACCAGAACCACAGCTTTTTTCCCACAATAAACTATCTGTAGCCTTAACATATACAAGTGGTGTCATAAATTCTCTCTCATAATCATAATACATAATTCCAAAGGCTTCATATTCAGACTTATCCATCTCTCTTTTAACTAAACTATAAAAATACTCTCTATCATCTATTAAATTGTCATCCACTATAAAATGACTAATTCCTGGGAAATCCACCCTTATACCTTCATAGGTACTAGTCTCATTATCCATATAAAACTCTTCAATAGATATAGGCTTAGGCATATTGACTCTGGAACTATAGATATTTTCCCTTTCTGTCTTTTTAACTTCACATCTCAATACTCCTTCAATACCAGATACCTCCAATGAAACTATATGGATATCCTTGTCCCTTTCTATATTAGGTAATCCTTTGTAAACCATTAGTGCTGCTAGTGATCTAGTAGCATTTCCACAAAATTCTCCACCCATCATCTCCAATCTTGTACCACATCCATCTGTTCTTCTTTCTACAAAGCCAACTTGCTCAGCATAGAGATTCTTGTAATCCATTAATTTCCTTGATATAGCCATATACTCAGACCTTGGTATTTGATCCAATATGAGTATAGTCATGTTTTGGGCAGGGTTTACCTTTACAAAGTTTAACTTCATGAATATCATCTCCTTCATCTAGATATCTTCATATTTAGTCCAATCCCTCATTAGATACATTTAATCTGTTTAATTTATATTAACAGGTAATCAGACTTTATGCAAGATTCAGAAAATATATGAAGAAGTTACTCTTTAAATAAAAAACCTTATAACAGTTATTTCTAACCGTTATAAGGTTTCTATTTACTATTCCTAGGGTAGGAATTTATTTATTTTTGATTGCAAATTCAGTGACTATTACTGGAGAATTAGCCTTTATTATATCTATTTTCTCTTTATCATCTATTTCTAGAATAAATAGTGAAAATCCTCCAATATCTCTCTTCTCACTATGTTCCCCTATATTTAGTGCAAAGTCATCCATAGAGAATATAGTTACAATCTCTGAACCCCTAAGGAGATACTCATCCCCCTCTTTTAAGATCTGCATCTTTGCAAGATTTCCATTCTTTACTATAAAATTGTAATCTCTGCAGTCAATAGTATTTTCTGAAGATGTATTCCAAGAGCCATCAAAATACTCTACTTCATATCTATCTAATTTTCTACTATATAGTCCTTCATGATATACACTTAGTTTTCCTTCTAGTGGTAGAATATATCTTTGATAACCACTAAAGTCCGAGAAATTAGATTCAGTAGATGTAAAAGTAGCTGATGAAATTCTCCATAAGAAGTCCTTCTCTGAAAAAACTGCATCTTCAGGATATATAGCCAGTTGAGTAGTTTCCCCACCTGCCCATTTTGTAGTTATAAAATCTTCTTTTTTAATAACTTTTTCTTTCATAGCAGCACCTTGCCCTAATCTTTTTATTGTTCGTCTAATAATCTCTTTTCTAAGATTTGATTTATGTTAAAGTTTTCTACTTGTAGATAATATTCTGCAACATCAAGTAGAGATTTCATAGGAACAGTTCCTATAACTTCACTACCTACTACACTTACTCCATATCTCTTTGCTTCCATTTTTACCATTTCAAAAGCTTGATAAACTGCTGTCTTTTCATAATTTACAAGGTTCATAGAAACTTGAGTTTGATTTCTCTCTTCTAGTTTCAACCCTATAGCTTTTACATATCTTAGTCCTCCACCTATGTGCCTTATCTTCTTTGCAATCTTATCTGCAATTTCTACATTTGGAGTATCTAGATTTATATTAAATGCTACTAGTGGAACTCTTGCACCTACTGCTGTACATCCACTCTTTGTATTCATCTCTTGTGGTCCAAAATCTGGTTTCCACTCTTCTTCTTTAATCTTCTCAAAGAATCCTTCATATTGCCCTTTTCTCACTTTTGCAAGATTTTGTCTCTCAGGTTTTGTTGCTGCATCTTCATATAGATATACTGGAATTCCCCAACTTCCTATTTCAGCACCTACTTCTTTTGCAACTTCAATACAATCATCTATTGTCACATTAGCTACAGGTGTAAATGGAATAACATCTGTTGCTCCCATTCTAGGGTGAGCACCTTCATGTTTTGACATATCTATAAGCTCAGCAGCTTTTTTTGCAGAATCTATAGCAGCTTTTTTCACCTGTTCTGGAGACCCTATCATAGTAAGTACAGTTCTATTATGGTCTTTATCAGATGAATAGTCAAGTATTGTTATACCCTCAATCTTTCTTACCTCATCTATTATTTGTTCTACTACTTTCTCATCTCTACCTTCACTAAAATTTGGTACACATTCCATTAACTTTCTCATAATTTCCTCCTAATTTTTTATTTTTACTTAATATTTCCAACAAAAGTCTTGATAAACCATATTGTCTGGGGCTGATAGATTATATCTACTAAAAACGCTCCAACTATTGGAACTATCATCATAGCTTTTCTACTCATCCCATACTTTTCATTGACAGATGTCATATTTACTATTGAAGAAGGTGTAGCACCTAATCCATGTCCACATAGTCCTGCACACATAACTGCTGCATCATAATTGCTACCTAATATTCTAAATACTACGAAGTAAGCTAATATTATCATCATGACTACTTGAGCTAAAACTACCAATAAAACCCCGCCTATTAAGCCAGATAATTCCCAAAGCCTTAAAGTCATAAGAGCTAATGATAGATAAAGATTTAGCATGACATTTCCAATTTCGTCAACTAATGTAAAATCAAACTTATAGAATTCAAATTTTTCGTTTAGATTTCTAAGTATTACAGCTATAAACATGGCTCCAACATAATTAGGAAATCCCATATTGATTAGCTTACTTATCCATCCTGATACTATAGTTCCTAAAGCCATACATATAATGATTGCAGATACATTTTTCATAATATCTAATGATGTCAGTTTTTCACCTGTGCCTACATTAATCTCTGTAACTGATGTGTCAAAATCCTCATCTTCATCTGGTTTAAGATTGTTTTTTTCTATCAATCTTCTACCTACAGGGCCTCCTACAAGGACTGCAGATATAAGACCAAAGGTAGCTGCTGCAGCACCTACTAATTCCCCAGCTTCATATCCCATTTCAACAAAATCACCACCATAAGAAAGGGCAGCCCCATGACCTCCAATCATTGAAATAGCACTTGCAAGTAATGCATAGGGTGCTTCTAGCCCTATCATCTTTGAAACGGCTATTCCCATTGTATTCTGTAGTATAGAAATCACACCAGCTATGAGCCAGTATATAATTAATAATTTCCCTCCCTTTTTAAGCAATGCAAAACTCGCGCCAAGTCCTACTGTTGTAAAAAAAGCAAGCATGAAGATATCTTGGAAAATGTTTTCAAAATTAAAAGCAAATGCATTTGTTGAATATCCAAACCAAGTGATAAACATAAATATAAATCCACCTATAACTGGTGCTGGAATACAATATTTGTCAAGTAATTTGATTTTAGCTTTTGCAAAATACCCTACATGTAATAATATAGCAGCAAAAGCTAGAGTAACTGCTACATTTACATTAATTGTGCTGATTCCATCAATAGACTCAAAACTCATAATATCCCTCCAATTTTTTATAATTATTGCAAATTCATATTAAAGCTTAGTTTATTTACCCCCTTTCCTCAAATTCATAAAACACTCTATAACCTCTACGATATATTATATTGCATAATTCATGCCACTTTTTGTAAAATAAACAGATTGCATATTATCAACCTATCAGGTTCAATAGTCAGAATATTCATTATCATTAAGTCTAAAATAACCCTGCATATTTTGCAGGGATGCAAATTACGCAGGGTTATTTTAAAGATTATATTCTTTGATCTTATACCTTAATGTTCTTACTCCTATTCCAAGACTATCAGCAGTCCACTTTCTATTCTGATTATTTTTTTCAAGGGCAAATTCTATGACCTTTTTTTCTATTTCCTTCATATTCTCCCCTTCATAGATCTTGATATAATTCTTAGTAGAGTCATGAGAACTATCTATTATCTCTTGAGGACTTATATATAATGAATCCACATCAATATAATCTGAAGTATTTAATAATACTGCTCTTTGAATAATATTTTCTAACTCCCGTATATTTCCTTTAAATTCATATTTACTAAGGATTTTATAAGCTTCATCAGTGATTCCTCTAATATTCTTATTAAAAGAAATATTATATTTCTCAATAAAATAAGGTATTAGATATTTTAAATCTTCTATACGTTCCCTTAATGGAGGTGCTACTATATTTATTACATTAATTCTATAATAGAGATCTTCTCTAAAGTTTCCAATATTTACTTCCTCTTTCAAATCCTTGTTGGTAATACAAATAACCCTAACATCAACCTTGTGAGTTGTTGCATCTCCCACATGTCTAACTTCCTTATCCTGTAGAAATCTCAAAAGCTTTGATTGTAATCTTAGATCCATTTCTCCTATTTCATCAAGTAAAAGGGTTCCTCTATCAGCTCTTCTTATGATGCCAATCTCATCTTTATAGGCCCCTGTAAAAGCTCCTTTCTTGTAACCGAAGAGTTCACTTTCCAAAAGATTTCCTGGCATAGCAGCACAGTTTATGGCTACAAAAGGTTCATCTGCTCGATTACTAGAAGTATGAATCTTCTGAGCTATAAGTTCTTTTCCAGTACCACTTTCTCCTGTAATGAGAATTGTAGCATTAGTATCCTTCACTCTATCTATAATTTCAGTAACCTTCTTTATATTTGGTGCTTCACCTATTATATCTTTTTTTACATGACCTTTCAAACTATGTATTTTCTGTACCATTTTTAACTTTTCATCAGCTGTATTTAATAATAAAATAAGTTGATCACTATCAATTGGCTTTGTTATAAAATAATATGCCCCCGATTTAATGGCCTTTATGGAATTTTCTATAGTAGAATAGGCAGTCATTATGATAATAATAGCATTAGGTTCGATCTTAAGGAATTTCTCCATTAAATCAAAACCATTGTCTTCCTTTAATCTTAAATCAAGAAGAACTAAGGAAATTCTTTCTCTTTTAAATATATCTAAAGCTTCAGATGAATTTTCACTTGTATATACTTCAAAATTATCCTCCAATAGAAATTTAAGAGATCTTAGTATTTTCGTTTCATCATCAACTATTAATAATTTGTTTTTCATTTAGTTCACCCTTCTTTACTTTTAAACTGATACACATTCCTCTTTGTTCTCCATCACTTTTAGCAGCAATACTCCCCCCATTCTCATCTACAATCTGCTTTACAACAAACATTCCAACACCATTCCCAAATTTCTTAGTTGTATAAAATGGCTCAAACATATATTGTATATCATCTTCATTCATACCATAGCCATTATCTTCAAAATGTAAGATAATTTCTTCATCCATTTCTGTTGCTGATATTTCAATAACAGGAAATTCAGTTTCCCTTACAGCATCTTTACTATTAAGTAAGATATTTAATACTATTTGCTTAAATTGAGAGATGTCAAATTTTATATAATAGTTCTTATCAATGTCGATACTTAGCTTTATATTTTTTATATGGAGTTTAACAAGTTTCATTGAGTTTATTAATTCTTCATATAAATTAAGATCCTCCATAATAGGTTTTCTTGGAGATGTATACTCCATAAATTCTTTAATAAGTCCATCTATCCTATCTATTTCTGCTGGGATATCTTCAGATGCAGCTATCATAAATTCTCTATTATCTAATTTGTTCTTCATCTGTCTAGTATATATCTTTATTGAGGTCATCGGATTTCGTATTTCATGGGCAATTGATGATATAATTTTATCCATAAACTGTAGTTTGTCATAATGCCTAAGTTCATTTATAAGGGCTTTTTGTTCCTCTGTCTTTACTTCTACTATTTTCTTTAACTTATTATTGATGCTTTGTACTACGATGTTTAAAACTACTAAAGCTCCGCAAATCCCAATAGTAATCTTCCATAATGTTTCATACTGGGTCTTTGCATTTTTTATAGGCGTTCCAAACCATTTCCTATATAATGAATCATACATACCATTTTTCTGAATCTCATAAAGTCCCTCATTGATTCTTTCTAAAAGCACTTTGTTTTCTCTATCTACAGCTATTGAATATCGCTGTTCATTAAGAGTATTATCTACTATTTTTATACGGTCAATAGAATCCTTTTCCTTACAGAGATAATTTACAGTCAAAGTGTTCCCAATAAGGACATCAGCCTTATTATCTAATAGACTCTGCAAGGCCTCCTCTAGTGAGTCATGTTCAACTATTTTTACATTGTCGATTTCGCTTATTTTTTCATATATAATATCTTCTTTGAGTAAAGCCACTATTTTTCCATCTAAGTCTTTTTTACTCTTTATATCCATATTATTATCCAATACAAATATTGACTGAGAATTCATCAAAAGAGAATCTGAAAATAGAAATTTATTTTTTCTCTCTTGAGATTCCTTCATTCCTTGGATTATATCAGCTTGTCCATTGCCAATAGAATTATATGCATCTTCCCATTTCATAGGCAAAAATTTAAACTCTATCCCTGTCACCAGACTTATTGCCTTTAGCATGTCTACATTAAACCCTTTATAAATCCCATCAGAATCCACATATTCATAGGGCGGAAAATACCTGTCTCCAGCAACTCTATAGATTTCAGAATCAGCAAATACAGGTTGAGTTTGTATAGTATTTAACAATAAACACAACACTATTATTATCTTTTTCATTGCCATCACCATTTTTCCTATATTATTAGAGTCTTTTCTTCTTATACTATTTATCATAGAATTTTCCAATTCATCTTCATCTATTTTTTATAATAACTATCCTTATATCCTCATAGGATATATCCTCTGGTAGTGCCTCTTTAATTGGTCTCAATCTCCCTGCCCTTATTTCTTTTATTACAGATAATATTTTTTCTTCTTTGTCTGAATCTATAAATCTAGACCAATCTACTATCTGCCCATTATTATGACACTTTTCTAGATGTTTTAGGATTGTCCCTACTGTCAGTTCTCTTTCCTTGGCTATCTCCTCTAATGATAACCCCTCTAAATAATAATCATAGGTTTCTTTATTGGTATCTTGAGTTTTTCTTGGCACTTCTATGATCTTTCTTTCTATTTTAGAATTATCTATTCCTTTAGCCTTAGTATAGTTTTGGATTATCTCAATAAATTGTTCCCCATAGGAATTAAATTTCTTGGCACCTACTCCTTTTATTTTTAAGAATTCTTCTTTATTTTTAGGAAAATATGTAGCCATTTCCTTTAAACAAGAATCGTGAAATATGATAAAAGGTGCCATGGAATTTCTTTGAGCTATTTCATAGCGTAATTCCCTTAGTTCTTCAAATAGTTCTCTGTCATAGTTTTTCTCAATATAATCTGAATCTACAGTTCTTTTTATATTAGCCTTTCGTTCATTTAATTGTTTGGTTTCAATCAAGTCTTTCTTGTGATAAACCTTGACTTCTCCCCTTAGGACTAATCCTGACTTCTTCACTAGTTTTAAAACTGGGTACTCGTCTGCTGTCATGTGAATATAGTCCATAGATACTAATACCATAATCATTTCCTTGATGGTAGCTTCTGTATATTCTGTCATAATTCCATAGGTAGATAGTTTGTCTAATCCTAAATCCAGTATTCTCTTGCTTTTGGACCCTCTTAGAGTCTGTGCTATTACAGTGGCTCCAAATCTCTCCCTTGCCCTATATATACAGGACAATATCTTCTGAGCCTCTATGGTAATATCCACCATCTCTGACTCACTTAGACAATTACCACAATTATTACACTTTTCATCTTCTATTTCTTCTCCAAAATAATTTAATATACTATTTCTTAGACATTCATTTGTATTACAATAATCTATTAAATATTGAAGATTGGTATATAGTAGTCTTCCTCTTTCAGGTGAATAGGTACTATTTTGAATTAGAAATTTCTGTTTTACAATATCCTGTGGAGAATAGAGTAATATACAATCACTAGGCTCTCCATCTCTCCCTGCTCTTCCTGCCTCTTGGTAATAGGCTTCCATGTTTTTGGGCATATTATAGTGAATTACAAATCTTACATCAGGCTTGTCTATTCCCATTCCAAAGGCATTTGTAGCTACCATTATTCTTGTACGATTAAATATAAAGTTCTCTTGATTTTTTCTGCGAACTTCATCATACATTCCTCCATGATAGGCTGTGGCATCTATGCCTTTTTCTCTCAATCTTTTAGTTAGGGATTCTACAGTTTGTCTAGTAGCACAGTAGATTATTCCTGATTCTTTAGTATAATTATTTTCAAGATAATCTAATAGATAATCTATCTTTTTACTAGGTTTTATTACCTGATAAAATAGATTAGGCCTGTCAAATCCTATTATTGAAATCAATGGATTTCTCAATCCTATTAAATTCTCTATTTCCTCTACTACCTCTTTTGTAGCTGTGGCAGTATAGGCAGATACTACTGGTCTATTGTTTAAGGAATCAATGAATTTAGGTATTTCTAAATAACTAGGCCTAAAATCATGCCCCCACTGACTTATACAGTGGGCTTCATCTATGGCTACCATAGATATATCTATCTCCTTCATTAAATTCTCAAATACATATGTATTAAGCCTCTCTGGTGCTATATAGACTATTTTATATCTATTTTCCCTTATCTCTCTCACTCTACTAGCAAATTCCTCTTGAGTTAGAGTGCTATTTATAAAAGTCCCAGCTATTCCTATTTCCGTTAGAGAATCTACTTGATCCTTCATCAAAGATATTAAAGGCGATATGACCATGGTAATCCCATTCATCAAGATTGCAGGAAGTTGATAACAAAGAGACTTTCCACCACCTGTAGGCATCACTCCCAATACATCTTTTCCCTCTAGAGTTCCCCTGATTAGTTTTTCTTGACCTTTTCTAAACTCCTCATAGCCAAAATACTCCTTCAATACACCATATATATCCATATCCATCCTCCTATGGTTTTCTATATACTATTGAGTATATCACACCATTGTTTTTAATACATAAAAATTCTCTCTTCTAATTTAAATCAGATATTGATTCTTATTAGAAAAGAGAATTTTGTCTTCATCTATCAACTATATAGAGGATATCTATGGCAAAGACTTTTGACTTGATTTCTCAATTTTTCTTTACTATATTTTCCTCTCAGTGTATTGTCTATTTATTTAAAACATTAATTGATAATTGTCCATCTTCTTCATAATCTACTCTAAAGTAAACATCACTGTCTTCCTTTGAAAATTCAAGATATTCTTTATTTCTGTCAATATTAATTCCTTGTTTTTCTGCTTCTTGTAGTTTTTCATTTGGAAGTTTACCATAAAACTCTTTAAATTCATGGGAATATGAATCAATATCTGAATAAAGTCTTCCAATCATTGCTTTTGCTTGAAGAACTATATCTTCTTTGTTCATTTCATTATAGTTTTCATCCCAATTGTATCTGCTGAAATAGTGAAATTCACCTGTTTTATTATCAATATCAAATACAAATTTTAGCTCATCTTTTTCCAACTGAATTGAACTCCAATCCATTGTTTCATAATCTACTCTTCCTTCACCTGTATTAATTCCTGTAATATCAAATTCCTTTAATTCAGGAAAAGCTGTATAAACCTTGTTTAAAGCTGTTTGTTGAACAGAAGTAAGGTTGGATCTATCTGGAAGATATTCTGATAGTCTCATATCAACATTTTTCTCTTGAATAGTTACTGTTTTAAATGCCTCAATAACATGGGGTGCTGCCAGTGCCCCTAAAGGAAGTATTACTGCTACTGCCAATGATAAAGTTGCGGTACTTAACACAAATCTCTTCTTGTTTTTCATAAATCTTTTCTCTCCTTTTTTTATAACATTGTTTATATACAAATCTCGTGTTTTAAAATATGCCTCTTCAGGACACTCTATTCTATCAGCATAGTTTGATAGTTGTTCTTTTAATTTCGTTTCAATATCCATTCTTTATTTTTGCAACCTCCATCCTCATTATTTATCAAATCTATCCGCCTTTTTAACTGTTTTAAAGCTGAATGATGCCTTGACTTTACAGTTCCTAAAGGGATTTCTAATATATCTGCAATTTCTTGCAAAGAATATTCATAATAGTATCTCAAAACTATTACTGGTTTTAATTTATCTGACAGACTATTAATTAATTCCATCATTTCACTTTCTAATTCAAAGTAAACATTATTTGGCTCATACCTTATATCCTCTTTACTCAACATTGAACATTGTTTTTTAAAAATCCTAAAAACACGCCAATTTTTTCTCTTAAAGTTACTAATCTGATGCATAGTTATTCCATGAAGCCATGCTCGAAATGGTTTATTTAAATCATAATTATCAATTGAACTCCACAACTGAACATAAACTTCATTCATAATATCATCTCTATCCATGTGATTACCAACAATCATTGAAATTAATCTATAAACATCGTTACAGGTTTCATTATAGATAAAGTCAAAAGATTCAATTGAGCCATCTCTCATCTCTTTTATATGCTTATAAAGCTCGTAGTCTTTTTCTTTTGACTGATCTGACAATATCTTTTCCCCCTTTCCAAACATCTTAATTAAAATTTGTTTTGTAAGCTGCTTACATAATGTATTGGCTCCATTTGTATAAAAGGTTCACTTTTCTTTTTTTTATATTATTAAATAGATTTATTTATACAGTTTTAAAATTAAATTTTATAAGTAATTCATTTATGGTATAACTTTTATTTATCATAAATTAATAATTTATACCATGTCCATTTTTTGGAGACACTACTAATTATACTCTCTCTTTATATAATCTAAATAAAAAAATGGTAAATATGTCCTCAAACAAATCTACCATTTTAAAAACTATTTATTAAAGAGTAATTCTAAATATAAATCAATCCACTATAAGAATTTTTTTATATCTTCTGCTGATAGTACTTTACCAGCTGATACAACTTTCTCATCAACTACAAGGGCAGGTGTCTGCATAACACCATATTCCATTATCTTCTTAAAATCAGTAACTTTTTCTATAGATACCTCAACCCCCAAGTCTTCCACTGCATTCCTTACATTTTTTTCTAATTTATTACATTTACTACAACCACTTCCTAAAACTTTAATTATCATATTGAGCCCTCCTCTTTTTAATTTTTTAAGCTAATAAAAATGCAAAAGCATTAAGTCCATATCCTACAATTATTATTCCTATTGTTACAATGACTACAAAAGTTCCTAGTAATTTTGGTTTTACTACTTTGCTTAACATAATCAAAGACGGTAGTGATAAAGTGGTAACTCCCATCATAAAAGATATGACAGTACCTATCCCTACTCCTTTGGCAATCAAAGCTTCTGCTATTGGAATAGTACCAAATATATCTGCATATATTGGTATTCCAATAAATGTAGCTATTAACACAGAAAATGGATTTCCCTGTCCTAGAATTCTTTCTATAATGGATTCAGGAACCCAATTGTGAATTCCCGCCCCTATTCCAACACCAATTAAAATATAAGGCCATACTCTACCTACTATATCTTTTACTTGATCTTTGGAAAATTCCATCCTATCCTTCATAGTCATTTCTTCAGGTTCAATATCTGCATTTTCTACTCCCCACACATAGGACTCTACATATTTCTCCATTTTTAATCTATTTATCAATACTCCTCCTATAATTGCCACAACTACACCTACAGCCACATAAACAGTTGCTATCTTTGTGCCAAAGAAGGACATCAGTAGCATAAGAGATGCTAAATCTATCATAGGTGAAGATATTAAAAATGAAAATGTAGCTCCTAAAGGTAATCCTGCCGATACAAAACCTACAAAAATAGGTATACTTGAGCAAGAGCAAAAAGGTGTTAAAATACCTAGTAAAGCTCCTAATACATTCCCTTTAATGCCTTGAATCCCTCCAATAATCTTCTTGGTTCTCTCTGGTGGGAAATAAGATTGAATATATGATATTATATAGATCATTACTGAAAGGAGTATAAATATCTTTATAGTATCATATATAAAGAAGTGAACACTTCCACCTACTCTAGTCTCCATTGATAATCCAAAGACTTTCACTACCAATAGTTCCACTAAATTCCAAAGCCATTTCATTTTTAATAGCTGTGCATTTAGCCAACTAAATACATTCATGAAGAACACCACCTATTTTATTTATTCATATTTGCTAATTCTATATACCTTGCTGCTGACTTGCTCTTTTCTATATCCGATTTTAAGACTGGATATCCCTCTACATTAGAAACAATTTTTTCAAGTATATCTTCAAATAATTTGTCTTCAATACTCAATGAATAAAAAGTATATTGTTCTTTCTTTTCGTCTTTTACAAATCCCATATCTCTAAGCCTAGCCAAATGCTTAGATACATTAGGCTGGGATATACCAGTTATTCCAGTTAATTGGCATACACAGAATTCATTGTGATATAAAAGCACCATTATCCTCAATCTAGTTTCATCTGAAAGTAATTTAAAATAATTGATTAGCTTTTCCATATTCTCACTCCTTTATCTAAGTTTTATCTCCTTACCTACTACTTCTTCCCAAGTATTAAAGGAAAATTGCTTTTATATAGTATTAGTATATGCTCATATGCCTATATAGGTATATAAGCATATTAACTCTTTTAATTATATTTGTCAATAACTTAACACTAAGAAAATCAAAAAAAGTCCAGTGGAATTTTAAAAACATTCCACTGGACTCTGTACTTCTAGATAATCCCATATTCTTTTAATAATTTTTCTATATCTGTTCCTGCTATTTGTTTTAAGATTCTACGTTTAGCTAATGGTGGCAAATGGATTTCTGGCTTTTCTCCATCTAATAGACATTTACCTGCATTTAGCAAATATCGAATATCATATCTAGAGGCATATACTTCAGGCACCCCTTTTTCAACCCCAGTTAAAACATATACTGCTTCCATAGCTGTACGTCCTGAGTATTCTATAGTAAATACAGTATCACGTCCTGGATCATCTAAGGTTTCTGCAAATTGCCCAAGAAAAGCAAAGTTTACTGCATTCTTTGGTACAACATAAGGACGATCCCCAGATTCACGAGGCATAAATTGAGATGTTATAAATGGCATCATAACAGGAACGCTTGTACATGAGCCTGCCAATTCTTCAATTTCATCTACAGGAACACCTATATGATATAGCCATTCCTCTGCGATTTCCCTACCTGTACAATCTCTCATTGGCTTTTTAATATAATCTCCAGGAACATCGGAGAATAGGCCATATACCCAAACTACAACATCTTTTTCTGGCTGTCCATAATATTGTTCTTGACGATTTATAGTCCAACTCAACAACCATGAGGAATCAATAGCTGTAACTATACCTCCTGTTACGGTTTTTCCTCCATATGGAGAACGTTTTGTAATCTTTTCAATATACTTTGGAACACGTTCATCATGACAAGTTACTGTACAAGACTCCCAGTTAGATTTTTCTGTATCTGCACAGAATTTATCTGGATTTCCAAATTCATCTGATTGAGCGGCTATATTTTTCCACAACTTCCATGAACCTTCTAGTTCTGTGTAAAATGGTGCAGGAGTATTGTCATCACCGTATCCAGAGCTTTCAGTTATAGAACCATTTGTAATAAACACCAAGTCATTTTCTGTTAAATCAATAGAAATATCATTTCCACTTCTATCTGTTGCTACTATTTTCTTTGCAACCTTTTTGTCATCTGAAATTGAAAATTCTACATTATTTACTGTAACTCCATATTCAAACTTAACACCATGATCCTCCAAATATTTAACCATAGGCTTTACAAATGAAGTATATTGATCATGTCTTGAAAATTGTAAAGCAGAAAGATCTGGCAATCCTCCAACATGGTGGATAAATCTATTCATATACAATTTCATCTCTAAAGCACTATGCCAGTTTTCAAAGGCAAACATTGTTCTCCAATATGTCCAAAAATCAGTATTTAAAAGTTCTTCAGAAAATATATCTTCTATAGATTTATTTTCTAGATCTTCATCTGCTATATTTACAAAAGCAGCTAATTCCATTGCCAAATCTTGGCCTAAATTAAATTTCCCATTATCATAACGCTCCCCTTGATTTTGAGTGATACGACAATTGCTAAAGTTTGGATCATCATAATTTGTGTAATAAAAATGATCTAACACAGTCATATTTGGGTCTTCTGTAGATGGCAATGAACTAAATAAGCTCCACAATACTTCAAAGTGATGTCCCATTTCACGTCCACCACGTGCTACATAGCCAAGGTTTTGACGAACTTGCCCATCTAATGAACCTCCTGGAATCTCCAATTGTTCTAAAAATGTAATCTTGCTTCCATCCATATGGGCATCACGAATCAAAAAACACCCAGCAGCCAAAGCACCAATTCCAGAACCTATTAAATAAGCTTTCTTATCCTCAATTCCCTTAGGTTTTCTTGCATTTACTAAAGAATGATAGCTTCCATTTGTAAGAGTAAGCCTATCATCATGTGTTTTTAATTTCATAACTATCTTCCTTTCTCTTGATTTTAGTAAACTTCTAAAGATTACCATAATATCTAAACTATTTTTATGGATAATCAGTAGTATGCCCATATGGTGCAATAGATAATAGATAATATCTTAATTACCAAATATTTATTATCTATAATCTTTCTATAAACCTATAATATATCCTTTTTATATGTTTTTCATTAGATAAAAAGACTACAGTGTCGTAATTTCTAACACTGTAGTCTTTTTATCTAGTTTTTAATAATTATCTAAACCAGCACTTCTCCTTAGAGATAATTCTATATTTCCATCAAAGAGATATCCTATTCGTCTTACTACCATATCAGGATCCTCCCTCATTCTAGAAGCAATCCAGCGCAATACCATTTCAGTAAGAGCACATTGATAAAAAGAGGCTATTAACTTTTTATCCTCTGAAGAAGCTGAAATCCCGTGACTTACTTTTTCTACATATCGAATCATCACATTTCCTGATACATTATATATATAGTTCACCAATTCCTCCCTCTGCATTGAATTATAAACATGATAGATGGCCTTCTTGTTTTCCAGAGCAAATTTAGCAGCTGCAATAAAACTCTCCTCCCAAGAAAGTGTATCATTATATTCATCTATCACTGTCTGAAGTTCCATTTGAAATATCTCTGATAAAAGTGCATATATATCTGTATAATAATAATAGAAAGTATTTCTATTTATCTCACATGCTGTAGCAATATCCTTAACTGTAATCTTGTTGAGTGGATGCTCATTTAGCATATTTATAAATACCTCTCTAATCATTTTTTTGGTATATTGTTTAGCCAAATCCCCACCCCCATAGTATATCTATTCATATTATATAATCTATTTTTTGTTAACTTATTGCATTTTATACGTGTTTCCGTATAATTTTTTACTTAGATACTCCTCTATTCTTCAATTGCCATGGAAATATTATGCTTCTAGATTTTTCTTGTATCTAATTTTAGCATAGATAGATAAAATCAACATACCTACTAGTGCATTGATGACTATAGCTCCTCCCGGCTTTATATCGTAATAAAAAGATATGGTAATCCCCAGCATCATATATATAATTCCTAAAATAACGGAAATAATATATGTTTCTTTATAGCTACGGCTTATTATTAATGATGTAGCTACTGGCAGGACTATTAAAGAAGTAACTAACAATGCTCCTACTATCTTAGAGGCCAAAGCAATAGTTATTGCAGAAAGGGCTGTAAATATTCCATTTACCACGGAAACATTGACTCCTGCCAAACGGGCTAGATTTGTATCTACAGAGATATCTAGTAACCCTCCATAAAATATAATACTAGTGAGTAGAACAAATGCAAATGTAACTCCTACAATAATAACATCTGTGGGGGATACAGATGAGATGCTTCCAAAAAGATAGGACTCAAAAGTATTTCCTCCTGGAGCAAAATCAGATAAAATGGCTGCCAATCCCAATCCAGTACTCAATATAATGGCAGTTGCCATATCTCCATATTGGGGAAAACTCTTTCTAATTCTCTCAATAGAAAAAGCACCTATAATACATACAACTATAGCCCCAATTAAGGGATCAAATCCAAAGATCAACCCTATCCCTACTCCTGCCAAGGATACATGAGATAGTGCATCTCCTACCATAGATGTCTTTCTATTGACCATGACAATCCCAATAAGGGGAATCATAATTGATATCATTAGAGAGACTATTAGAGTTCTCCTCATAAAATCAAATTCCAACATCTTTTAGCCCTCCGTCTTCTATACGATAAATATGATCTAATTCTAGCCGTTCTTTAACCCAGTCTATCTCATGAGTTACTAAAACAACGGTAATATTATATTCATAATTTAACTCCTGAATCAAATCAATAAAATTATCCTTGCTCTCTTCATCTACCCCAGAAGTAGGCTCGTCTAGTATCATAATTTTAGGATTGTTGATCATAGCTCTAGCTATCATTACTCTCTGCTGAAGTCCTCCAGATAGCTCATTGAAGGGGATATTTATATATTCATCTAATCCCATTCTATGAAGAATCTCTCTCCCCTTCTTCCTATGCTCTCTTTTGGGGATTTTTATCAATCCAAAATCATTGTATAGATTTAAAGTAACTAGCTCTAAACAAGTTATGGGGAAAGGAATTTTATTGACCACATTCATCTGTGGTACATATCCTATCTCTTGAAAATTATTTAGTTCTTCTAATTTCTTTCCCATTAGTCTAACGCTTCCAGATTGAGGTTTTAATTCCCCTAGTATCAACTTTAGAAGAGTAGATTTTCCACTTCCATTTTCTCCTACAATGATGATCAATTCCCCTTTTGCAACAGTAAAGTTTAATTTATCGATTACCTTATGCTCCGTATACCCAAAACTTAAATTATTCACTGCTATACTCTCCATATTTCATCACCTCAAAGATTCATAAATATTCTCCATATTCATTCTCATAAAATCTACATATCCTCCTCCTGTTTTCTTCTGCTCTAAAGTTATATATTCCATAGAAACTAGAGGGACAACCTTACCTCCCAATTCAAGGGCTATAGTGTCTGCCCCCTTCTTTTCTTGTCCATATTCATAGAATATAGTATCTATATCCTTAACTCGACAAAAATCTAATGCTTTTTTTATTGTCTTCAAACTAGGCGACTCCATACTAGTTAGACCTTGTAAAGGAAATTGCCGAAGATCAAAATCTCGTGCTAAATAAGCATAGGCATAGTGGGTTACAACAAACTCTCTTAATCTTACTTCTTTTAATTTTCCTCGAAATTCATATTCAAGCTCTGTAATCTCTTCTATAGTTCCTAATCTATTTTTCTTATACACCTTTTTATTATGTGGATACAATAGAGAAAGTCTTTCCTCTATATCCTTAATATATTTCTTTGCATTTATCAGAGATAACCAAGAATGGGGATCATAAGTTATTTTATCCAATCCAGATGTAGACCCTTCCAATAGCACTTCTCTTTCTAAGATATCTCCCTTTAAATCCAATAGTTCATATGGCAATAATTCTTCTGACAATCTGTCTGAATAAAATATCCATCTTCCTTCCTCTGGGATTTCATAATTTACAAGGCCATACTCATGACCCATTTCAACACCATAAACTTCCCCGCTCTCTACTTTAATAGTGCTTTGTTGTTTAATTAGTTTAGATTTTTGTTCCATAATCTTTTTTCCATTTTTTATTAAATCTTCCTTTGACAAGCCTTCTTTATCTTGGAAAAATGCTACTCTAATTATGTCTTCATGTGTATGGCCAAATTCAATAGTATAAGTATCTTTTCTAAGATCCATACTAGTCATATATTGAAAATCACCTAAGGCAGCTGCTCCCTTGTAATTAATGAGTTCTATACCTTCTGATAGATTGAGGATTTCCAGATTTGGCAAACTTTCCCTCACCTTATCTAGCCATCTTTCCATATTGGCTCCATTTACAATTAATAAATCTGCCTCTGCTAATCTCTTCATATCTTTAGGAGTAGGTTCCCAAAGATGTGGATCCTTGTCTGGTGGCATAAAAGACCTTAAGTCCACAGTATCCCCTGCAACACTACTGGCCAAATCATATATGGGATAAAAAGAAGCGTAGACGACAGGCCTTTGTTTTTCATTGTTCTCTTTAGATGTACAACCTGAAAGAAGTATCACTACCACAAATAGAACAATGCTAAACTTCCGAATCTTATTCAACATTAACACCACCTAATAACTTACTCTATAATCTCTTCATATAATTGTTCATAGGTAGAATTTGGCTTTACAAAGGTAGGATACCAATCATCCATGGCCAATAATTCCTCTAGATCGTCTCCATATCTTAGATGAAAATGAGTAAGAGCTTCCTCTCCATGTATTGGCATCATCAATAGAACTTTATATTCTGTATCTTCTTCAGCTTCAAATACATACCACTCTATATCAAAGTTACCATGCTTTACCTTATGTGACTCTTTGTATTCATAGTCTACTTTGCCAATTTCTTTTCCATCTTTATCTTTGAACCCATCTAGGAATGTGATACTATCCCCATCAATTATCATTCCATCAAAATCCGCTCTTCTCTTCTCTGAATAGGCTTTTTTTACTTCTTCTAATGTACTATTTTCTTCCTCAGCTAATTCTTTAAAAGCATCTTGAAGTTCTTCATCATCTAAGTAAGCCCCCATATTGTTCCAAATACCGTCCCACTCTGATAATTGAACCTCATCTTCATTGGAATTATCTTGGTCTTGAGCCTTAACCTGAATATCTTTATCTGCTTCTACTTCATTTTCTCTTTTAGAAACAGGAGCTTTATCATTTTGACATCCTGTAAATACTACTGAAACCATCAAGGTAAATATAAACATAGACACAACTTTTTTAATATTTTTCATTGAAATCAATCCTTTCTATTTATTCCATATCATTTATAAGCTATAACAATGTATAAACTATTATTTGAATCCCTCCTTAAAACTAGATAACTGAAAAAAGTTTAATTTTGATATCCTACTATGTACTCCCAAGATTCTTCACTACCTTCAGAATGACAGAGCTAAAAAGATAATACTCTTTCAGAGAAGTTCTTTAAATATAGTTTTGTATTTGCGTAAAAATAAATATAAATGATACTTTAAATATGATTATATTGATAATGATTATCATTATCAACTCCATAAGTACGTTTTTTCAACTCCAAAACTATAATCTATGCCTTTTTCTAAATCTTATTCGATATTCAGTAGGAGTCAAACCAACGATATCTTTAAAGGCGCTTGAAAATTTACTTGGATTTTCATATCCTAGATTATGTGCAATACAGATAATTGGCCAATCTGTATCTTTTAAGAGAAGTTTACTTTCATCTATTTTGGTTTTTCGTATAAAATCATATACTGTAGTTCCCTTAGTCTCTTTAAAAATTTTTTGCAATTTATATGTACTTATATCTAATCTATCTGCTAAATCCTGTATTAAAAGTTCATTTTCCAGATTATTCATTATTATTTTTTCTGCTTCCCAAACATACTTCATATCGTCTCTATTTTTATTTAGTAAACAGCATCTATTTTCCCTTAATCTTAAAAAATATCTAAAATGATTTAATATCATCTCTTTAAATTTTATGTAGTCGAAGAAATTTGTTATTTCAATACATTTTATTTCATTTGCTAATGTACTCACAAAATTTGGAGCTGATTCTATTACAATATCATCCTGTTTACATATACTATCTATATACCTATTCCATTTAAAAAGGTATTTTTCACATTTATATTTAGCTAAAATATCTTTAATAGAATCTAAATCCACAATAAAACATATGGACTCATAATCTAAAAAATGGCAACTATATTTTTTAGACGGTCTAAAATAGACTATATCTCCTTTTTTTATTCTATGTCTTTTATCATAGACAATCTCTTTATTTCCTTGAAGACAATAAGATATGATTAGCAAATCAGAGTCCTTTGAACCATTGAAATAATACTTATATTCTGATGAAATTTGGAATATCCCCATATCTATATTGCCATCTATATGTAATCTTAATATACTTCCACCTCCCTTTTCTCCAGAAATTTCATATCTAGTTCCTAAAATTTCCCTTGTCTCTTTACATGAAAATTGTCTTTTAATTTCATGAAAATATCTCTCTATTGTAGTACTTCTATTAGCTTCCATTCTCAATCCTCCCTATTGATAATGATTATCAATAGCATTATATCATATTGTTTACCTTTTTATGGATAAAAAGAGAAAAACCTGAATAAAGTATTCAGGCTATTTTAGTAAACTATTCTTATTTATTCTGTAATAATTCTCTAATTGCAAACTTCCATTAATTATGAAATAATTGAGCTATTTCATCAGAGGCAATTTCTAAAGTCTCCATACTGCAAAGTCCTACTATCAATGTATAATACTTAGGCAAACTCCCCTTTGACCATTGAAGATCTATATTGAAATATTCTTTTAGTATCCCCATCATGTCAAATCCCAAAGCCTCTGGAGAGATTCTCATCTTGTCTGGATAGCGACATGGTTTTCCCTCTATGCGATTGCAGTCTGGGCATATATTACATCCACCAGAGCTTAATGAAAGAGTATTGGGATATATATTTTCCAATTTAAGGAGAATTTCCCTCAATTGATTACTAACAGGAGTAAGGGTCTCCTTAGTGTACTCCATACAGGCATCTTCTCCACTATATTTTTCAATCTCATCTTCCGTATAAAATAATTGCACAGCTATCAATGTAATATAGGGATAGTCATCTAAATAGCTGCCAATATCTTCATCAAAAGGTGGACAGCTATGTAAACGGTTAAAATTACGACATTTTTTACAATAACTTAAAAATCGTTCTGGATTATAATTGTCTTTATATAAGTCTTTCATTTCTATACTTCTAGTATATACATCTATGCTTGCCATCTTAATCCTCCCATAAAGTTTTATATATGATTATCCAAGACTTCTTTATTTTTCTACATATCTCATTACTGATAAAATACTCAATCCTACATACTACTTTAATATAATAATCATATCAAAGCTCCATATAAAATACTAGATATTGAAGTCTAAATATGCTACAATTTTATAATTGATAATTATTTATACAAATATAAATACTCACATTTATTCTTTACAGGTAATTTACAAAGAAATGTAAATATTATAAACATAGATATAGATTCTAAACTAGAAAATATTAAGGGAGATAACAATCGATAATGGATAAGATCAGAGCATTGAAATTTATAAGAGAAAATAGGGATAAATTAAAACATACAGTATTAAAGGAAGAGGAAAAAATAAGATATTTTATCGTATTTCTATATACTATTACCATATTATTATCATCATTTATTTTCAATACTCCTAAAGAAATATTCACAGGCATAAAGACCATAATACTAGCGCCTAGTATACTTCTAACAGATTATATGGCCCTTGCTAATATAGGTGCTGCATTATTCAATAGTAGTCTACTCATGTTAATAGCCATAATCCTTGGAAAAATAAATAAGATTTCTCTAACTGGTCCTATTGTAGCTGCTATCTTTACAATAGGCGGATTTGGACTTTTTGGCAAAAATATCTATAATATATGGTCTATACTATTAGGAGTATATCTATATAGTATTATTCAAGATGAAAAGTTTAGCAAGTACATTTTAATTTCTTTTTTTGGAACAGCTCTTGGCCCCTTAGTAAGTCAAATTAGCTTTGGCTTAAATTTAAATCCTCTTGTGGGGATTATCTTGGGTAATATAGCAGGAATAATAGCAGGAATGATTCTCCCTCCACTAGCTAACCATTTCACCACTTTTCATCAAGGCTTCAATCTTTATAATATGGGGTTCACAGCAGGAATTGTGGGAACATTATTTATGTCTTTACTAAGGAGTTTTGGATTTGAAAATCAAAGTACTTTTGTAGTCCTAGAAGGTAAAAATTTCATATTTAGTATATATTTCTCTCTATTTTTTGGATCCATGATTTTTATAGGGTGGCTCTTAAATGAAAATAGTTTTAGAGGATACAGAAAATTATTAAAAAGTCCTGGTAGACTTGTATCAGATTTTATAGATCTATATGGTTTTGGATTAACTATAATCAATATGGGTGTATTAGGTTTATTGTCTATCTCTTATGTTTTATTAGTAAAAGGAGAATTAAGTGGAGTGGTCCTTGGTGGAGTTTTTACAGTAGTTGGTTTCGGAGCATTTGGGAAACATCTTAAAAATACCATTCCAATAATATTGGGAGTATATATAGCTTCCATACTAAAAGTCTGGGACGCCAATTCACCTGGAATACTTTTAGCTGCCTTGTTTGGAACTACTTTAGCACCTATTGCTGGTACTTTTGGGTGGAAGGCTGGTATCATAGCAGGATTTTTGCATGTCTCTATTGTTTCTAATATAGGCTATTTGCATGGTGGGATGAACTTATATAACAATGGGTTTTCCGGAGGAATTGTTGCAGCAATAATTGTACCAATAATAGAAGGATATAGAAAGAAATAAAAAAGACTGCTATCTTCCTCCACACAGTAGCATACCGTTTTCACAACTCAAAAGCTTATTTGTATACTTATAAGTTTTACTTATAAGTAATTTTTTTGTATAGATTATAACTATTATACAATCTATCTCCTATCTAATATAATTATCTTTGAATACAGTTATAGGAGGTTTTAAAATGAGTAATACAAACAAAATTTATATTCTAATCTTTTCAGGATTAGCAATAGCTGTAAATCTTGTACTTGGAACAGTTGTAAAGATGATTGGAATACCTTTACTATTTTTAGACACTGTTGGAACTATTTTTACTGCTGCTGTATTTGGACCATTGTATGGTGCTATGACTGGGGGCCTTACTAATGTAATCCAAGGAATAATATCTGGACCTAAGATTATACCATTTGCTTTTGTAAATATTGCCGTTGGTTTAGTAGTTGGTCTCGTGACTAAAAAATGGAAATTTAACTTCTATACTGCTACAATCACAGGATTAATACTTGCAATTGTGGCTCCTCTTATAGGAACACCTATTGCTACATATGTATATGGAGGAATTACAGGTGATTTTAATGATGTAATCTTCACTTGGCTTGTTCAATCAGGGCAAAAAATATTTACTGCTGCATTTATTCCAAGAGTAACAAGCAATTTAGTCGATAAGATTGTCAGTTGCCTTATTGTTTCTTTCTTAATCCAGAGAATACCTAGTAATTATTTGAAAAGAGAACAAATATGATTAGATCTAAAAAGGTAATATTTATTTCCCATTGTATATTAAACCAAAATACAGTAGTATGTCCTCTTGCTAGGGCAAAAGGTGCCTATAGAGAAATAATTAAAAAAATAATGGAATGTGGAATTGGTATTCATCAGATGCCATGTCCAGAATTCAGAAAACTTGGCCTTAAACGTATACCCATGAGCAAAACAGAATACGATACTCTGGAATATAGAAACTTATGTAGATCTTTAGCCAAAGATACTGCCAATATCTTAAAAGAATATATCTCTAATGATTATGAGATTGTTGGCATCTTAGGAATTAATGGAAGCCCTACCTGTAGCATTACCGGTATAAGGGGTATCTTTATGGAGGAGTTATTTTCTTTATTGGAAAAGGAAAAGATCTATTTAAATAAAATAGATGTACCTGAAGATTACATGGATATGAAAGATAATAAGGAGTTTATCTCAAAATTAGAATTTTAAAGATTTCTTATACAGCAATCACACAATAAGGGACAAATTGATAACTATGGGAGATGATACCACATCTCCCATACTAAATCTCATACCCTAAATTATATATACTAGACATTCCAACTTATTGAGAGATATTTATACTTTCACCATTGATTATTATACTCTTTACCTTTTCTACTTCAATTATATCCCCTCTAAAAACAATAGTGGATTCACTTTCGTAGGTGTGGATTGATGGCTGGTTCAATTCAACAGTATTACCATCCTTATACTCAATATATACTACATCACTATGGTTGTAATCGGCTGACATGTTTTGGGGTAGATGAATAGTGACTCCAATAGGGGACAATGATACCATATCTATTCTCAATTTCTCACCATTTATGAGAATATCTCTATCAACTTTAAATTCTGTTGTAATCTTTTTTGGAACCATAAATGAAAATTCCCAATCTCCTTCTGTAATTTTAGGAGATTTCATATAGTCAATTACAAGGGATAAATCCTTTAGTTGTTCTGGTTCTGTTACTCCTTCATATATAATCTCACTATATTCATAATGGGGTTCTTTCATATTGCTTTCATAGGCATATTTCTTGTCATTTATAAAATTAATATTGGATGTTGAATCATAAACAATTTCATTTTCTTCATTTACAAGCTTTGCGTTGATATAATAACCGTCAACTAAGGCAACATCCTTTAGCATGGCTTTCATTTGTATGTGAAACAATCCATCTACAAAACCCATATTGGAAATTGAAAACATATCTACATTGTCAAATTTAATATCCATTTCATCAGATTTCAATAATCTTGTTTCTTCATATATCTTATGATTGTGACCTCCACCACCTCTTTTCCATACTTCATTCTGATGAATTATCTCAGGTTTATGCCCTTCCAAAAGTTTACCAATGTTGATATTCTTTTCCGGTAAATTTTCAAGTAGTTCACGGCCAGTTGATAATCCCTTTAATGTAAGTGTTGCTTTACCCTTATGTTCATTTCCTAATGAAGTAATCATCATAGTTGCTGTCTTTGTTTCATGGTTATAGTCAACAATGCTTGAATTCCCTCCATGTCCCATATTTAGCCCCCATCTTGTAAAGTCAAGATCCTCTCCTAGCCTATCACCCTTTGTATCTGTAATAGTCATAAAAATTCTCAAAGCATTTTCATCATTAATAGCAGAAATTAATTTAATAATAATCCCGTCATATTCACTTTGTATTGATAAAGGGGTATCTCTTACCTCATCTAAGGGTTCAATATACTGTTCAATGTATTTGACATTTTCACCAAATACGATTTTGTATATTTTGCCTATGTCTATAATATCTGCATAGACAAGAGTTGTGACAAATACCATAGATGCTGCCACACCACCCAGGGCTAATTTCTTAAATGAAAACTTTCTTTGCTTCATTTTAGCTTTTTGCTCAAACTTATTCTTTATGTTTCTTGCATTCTCTTCAGTATATTCAGGAAGATATTTTAGCATTATATCAATTTCTCTATCATCAAGCTCATGAAAAAAATCATTATTTTTCATTAAACTCCCTCCTCGCCTATTAATATAGTTTTTAGTTTTAATTTTCCCTGATACAGCTTATTTTCAACCTTTTTTGATGGCAAATCCATTTTCTCTGATATTACCTTAACTCTTTCATTGTAATAATACCTTCTTACAATAATTTCTCTGTCAGGCTCCTTAAGAGTATCAAGTGCTTCTAGGATTTTTATCCTGTCTTCCTTGGAAAGAATAAACTGAAGCAAATCATCATGTTGTCTATAATCTTCGTGAAGCTCCATCATATTGGCACTGGTTATTTTTTTGCCTTTAGTTATTTTTCTATACCTATCAATTGCAAGATTTTTTCCGATTCTGACCAAAAAAGATTTAAAACTACCCTTTTTATGGTCATAAATCTTAGGGTTTTCCAACAATTTAATATACACATCACTTATGCAATCCTCAATATCTTCTGATGAACCCACCTTTTCCAGAATATTGCCTATCACAACCCACAGTAGTTTATTATAATTCTCCATTATATAGTCGAATATATCCATATCCTTTTGATGTAATCTCTTTGCGATTTCCTCATCCGTCATCTCATCATCTCCTTTTGCCTATACTCATAATTACGCCTTCTATATACATAACGATTGAAAGTGTGAAAACACTTAAAAAATTATTACTCCTATATGTATCAAAGTTATATTTTGGGAAATCTTATGTGCAATCTATATTTTATTAATATATTAAATATGTTATGATTTATTATGGTCTTGAAAATTTGAAGCAGATTTTAGGAGTGATAAATTGAGCAAAAAAAATAATTTAAATTACTATCGTAATGAAACTATTAAATTAACAATACCAGTGTTTTTAGAGTTACTTATAAGCAGCCTCTTTGGTATGGTAGATATGATGATGGTAGGTAATAGTGGCCCTACACATATTACTACCCCGTCTATTGCTGCAATTGGTATAACAAACCAAATGATGTTTATAGGTATAGCCATGGCCCAAGCCATAAGTGCTGGTGGTACTGCAATGATATCTAGATATTGTGGAGCCAATAAAGAGGAAAAAGTGCCAAATGTAGTTAAACATCTGGTAGTGCTTATAATACTAATATTAATTATTCCCTTTGTCACAGTCAATCAATTAATTCCTGAAAAGATAATGGGTTTTATTGGTGCAAAACAGGATACTATTGATGTAGGACTTAATTATTTTAGAATTGTTATACTAGGTTTTATTTTTCAATCCTTTAATCTCTCCATATTTGCATCTATGAGAGGTACAGGTGATACTAAAACCCCAATGATAATAAATGTATGTATCAATATATTAAATGTAATTGGCAACTATATCTTAATCTTTGGAAAGCTCGGGCTTCCAGCCCTTGGAGTTACAGGTGCAGGATTATCTACCTCCCTATCCCATGTAATAGCATCTATTGTGCTATTTATAATGCTATTGAACAAATCTCATACAGTCAGATTAGATATTTCTAAGGGATTTAAATTTGATAGGAATATTTTAGAAAATCTTATTAAAGTAGGTGGCCCGGCAGCCTTAGAGCAGGTAGGGTTTAGAATAGGAGTTATACTATTTATAAGGATAGTATCTGGTCTTGGAACTGTAGTATATGCTACCCATCAGATTGCTTCAAATGTCATAAGTCTTTCATTTGCACCGGGACAATCCTTTGGTATAGCTGCATCTACCTTGGTAGGTAAATCCCTTGGGGAAGAAAGAATAGATAAAGCTGATACATTTATTAAAGAGACCAATAGATTGGCCTTGTTGTCTTCTATATTCTTTGGACTCTTGTTTTTCTTCTTTGGTCCAAAGCTTACAGGTCTATATACAGATGATCTATTGATTATTGAACAATCTGTAAATGTTATGAAGATAATAGCCCTCATCCAGCCATTTCAAGCATCTGCCTTTGCCATCTCTGGTGGTCTAAGAGGTGCTGGAGATACTGTATCTACTTTAATTGTTACTATGATAGGGGTTGTGTTCATTAGGCTAGTAGTAGCATATGTACTCATTAATATAGTGGGAATGGGATTAGTAGGAGCATGGATTGCCATGCTATTTGATCAAATAACTAGATGGATAGGTATAACTCTCAGATATAAAACTGGTAAGTGGAAATATATTAAATTAAAATAGGAGTTATCTCTATTTGTGGTTTCCATTGGTATATTATGTAATATATATCAATGGAAACCATATTTGTATATTCTACTCTTCAAACTTCTTTTAATATATCTAAAAAAAGAGAATTTAATATTTCTATATCTAGATTTTTGCCATTGTTTATCTTCTTTACATAATTTTCATAGTATAAAATCTCCTCATCTAAAAACTCATTGATAGTATCTATTCTAGGCTCTATATCCAATTCATCTCCTAGCTTTTTTCTCTCTAGTAAAATACTGATTTCATTATATAAATTCTCCTTGTGAACTTGAGATTCTAGCAACTTTTGAAATTCTACAGGTGCCATTGTATTATTGTTTTCTATCCATTTGCATGCTAATATTGGTCTAAGTACATAGAAGTATTTCTTAATTTTAACATTTTCACCTTGTAAATATTCTCTATAGTTGCTTTTGGCCATATGAAGATAATGATATATACAAGATTTAGGAGAATAGTATTCCTCTTGAAGTTCTCTTAATTGTTCTAGAAACGAAGAATATTTTAAATATATTATTGGAGAATTAATCCACTCTAACAGAGCTGGATTCATCTTTCTAAATAATTTCAATGATTTTCTTATATCCCAACCACTTATATCTAATAGATTATCTATAGGATATTCTAATACATCTCTTCCTTCTTCAATAGACAGATACCATTCCACAGGATGAATATATACAAACCTTACATCATAATCACTATCTTTTGAAGGAAAACCCCAAGCTCTACTACCTGATTCTACTGCAAATAACATCTTGATATTTTCCTTTTTTTCTATTTCTTTAAGCTTATTTATAATAATTTTTTTCATATAGAAATCCTCCGATTCTTTTCCTGTGCTTAGTCAGAAAAGTTTTCAAATTGATATCTTTTCCCCTTTTTCTAATATTGCTCCATACATTTTTACTCCTCCATTTACATCCATTGAATTTTTATCCTAACACAAGTATTAAAATAACTCCTAATAATGTCATTATCATAAATAATATTTTCTTATATAAAGCATAGCCAATAACACCTATACCCACCAAAAAGCAGAGTACAATTACTTTAAAAGGTTTATCAGTATTTTTTTTAATGTCTGCTATTCCTTTTATAATTCCAGTAATCCCTAAAATATACATACTTAAAACCTTAAATATCTCCATATTATCCTCCATTGATCAAATCATTGAACTTTAATAGGTCAATGTTCCTTATATATCATCTAAATTTGTTCCCGTTATCTTTATCTTTTCATGACTCCTATAACTTTCCCATTTATAATAATATCCTCTGGCTTCATTTGAATTGGCTCATAATTTAGATTTTCAGATAACAACAGTACTGAACTGCCCATCAGCATAAATTTCTTCATAGTTGCTTCGTCATTTATTATTGCTATGACAATATCCCCATTGTTTGCAGTATTTTGCTTATGTACTATTACCATATCTCCTTTATCTATACCAGCACCATTCATACTATCCCCTGTTACTTTTAGAGCAAATGTATCCTTATTAGAAAAAATCCACTCTTCAGGTATCTGAAGGTATTCACCATATTCCTCATTTACGACACTTGGTATTCCAGCTGCAACTTCACCTGCTACAGGAACACTAATATAGTCTTCATAGTTTATTATTAATTCAGATTCATAATCCCTTATTTCAACAATATCTCTATCATCCTTATCATATGCACAGGAATATCTTCTATTATTGCTAAAATCTATATAATCCTTTATTTCTTTTGTCTCTGGAAGAAAATGAGGATTACATTTTGGTATATCATTTAACAATTCTCCTTCTCTATTAAATGATAATATTTCAAGTCCATCAGTTACAATTCCATACCTAACATTATCATTTGCTTCCATATATGACATTAGCTGCCCTGTTGCATCATCAACCCCTGCACCAAATCTTTTAACCTCAGCAAATATATAGGGTATTTCCTTACCATTATGAAATATATTTACTGCTAAATCTACATAACCCTTTCTAGAAAATTGGTAAACTGGATATTCTAAAGCTATTAATTCTAAAGGGTAACCATATGTTGTGGTCAATTCTCTTAAAAGCCATTGTCGTACAACTTCTTCTCTTGCATTTATATCTACTATTTCACTAGTTAGCTTATATTCATTTATACACAATGTTTCATAGGGTCTTATGCTGCAATCTCTTTTAATTCTAAGATGACGATTTTGTATTTCTTTAATAAACTTAGAAGGTCTATTTACTGAAGACATATATAATAATTCGTTTGCCCTTGTCATACCTACATAAAGTAGTCTTCTTTCTTCTGATTCATTATTATCTTCATCATCAAAATCCACCATCCTATTATTGGGTATTACACCTTCATTAAGATCTATTATAAATATCACTTTGAACTCAAGTCCCTTTATGGAATGTAAGGTAATTAATTTCAAATTATCAGAATCAAAATCAGGTTTATTTTGATTTAAAATCTCACAATTAATACCTTTGTTCTCAAGATATATGGATGCATTTTCCAAAAATATGTTTTCCCTTGCTGTAATACAAATTTCAGAGTAATTATACTCGTCTTTTAGGATTTGTATTTCATTAAATATAAACTCTAGTTGCTCCTCACTATTTTTAAAATATCTATATATTGGAGGATGCCCTTGTCTATCTATAAGTGATGGTTTAACAAAATCTACATTGTTTTTAATGTTTTCATCATCTTCTATTAAACCAAAGGCTGCCATAGATATTTCTGTAGTTGTCCTATAATTTTTGGTAAGAACTCTGCTTTTACCACTCATATCATATCCAATAGTAGTATATGGCCTACCTTTTCCAAGCCAGGAATGAGAGTAGATACTTTGAGTATTATCAGCTATAAACATTATTGAAGAGTATTTCTTTTTTTGATAAATACATTTTAAAAATTCCAATTGAACTTTTGTCAAGTCTTGGCTTTCGTCTATTAGTATATGAGTATATTTCCCTTGAGGATTTTGTTGTGCTTCTTCTAATGCCATTAAATTCATTCTCTTGAAATCTACATATCCTTTTTGTGCTAACAAATAATCATATTTATTCATCAGCTCAAATATAGCTGAACGAATAGATGAATTTTTAGTTAGTTTTTGCGGCATACCCCTGCCACCACTCGCTCTTCCAATTCTATCAATCTCCTGATATGTTTTTTCATCAGAAATATTGCAAGCTTTAATCCAAGTAATCTCATCTAATAAAAACATACTATTCTTAGGACTTAATAATTTAGCTGAAGGATATTCATCTAATATGATATTTATAGCTTGTATCATGGTTTTGAATTCTAATTGCTTGTCTGCTATTCTATAATTCATTTTATTGCTCTTTAGTGATTGAATAAAATATTTGTACATTAAACTATCCATTGTAGTTATTTCCACGTCTTTATCATTTCTGGAAAATATGTCTATCTGATAATTTTCCTCTTCTACTTTGTTATATTGATACTCTATGTAGTTTAATAGTGTCTTGTTAAAGGTTATTAATAAAACCTTATCATCTTCATGAGGACAATAGTGGTTCAATAAAAATGGAACTCGTCTTACAGCTACAGTAGTCTTACCTGAACCAGCTACGCCTTTTACCAGCATATGTCCATTAGGCTCTAGTTCTACTATTCTTCTCTGTTCTAGATTTAATTTCACAGATCATACCTCCTACGTTTCCTCCAGCACCAAATTTATTCTACAAATATGTCTAATCTCCTCTAAAGTTCTTGGTGATTTTCTTAGTCTTCTAATATTTATTATAACTTTCCTAACCTAAGCTTAAATAAAATGAATTTGATTTACCATTATATTTGAAGCTATTATATCATATATTGGCTGAATATGGAGAAAGAAAAAGGCCATTTTCAGGCCTTTTTCTGCAAATTATATTGTATCATCTGATTTGTCTGTTTATCTACTATCACCCTAGTTCTACAATGAAATTTATAATAAGCATAAAATAATAGATGTATTGCATAATTAAAAATTCATGGATTATTTAACAATTACAAATGACCCTATATTCTTTTAATAATTTTCCCTCTATCTAACCTTATAATTCTATCAGCAAATAAGTTTACTACTTCTTCATCATGAGAAATAAAGAGATATGACATATGATTCTTTATTTTTATTTCTTTTAGAAGAGATAATATCTGAGCTTGAACAGATATATCTAACATTGAGGTAACTTCATCTAAAACAAGCACTTTTGGTTCAAGTAATAATCCTCTTAAAATAGATAATCTTTGGATTTCTCCTCCACTAACCTGATGTGGATACCTTGTCAAAATTTTACTATCTAGTTTTAAATCATCTAGTAACTCTTCTATTTTACTCTCTTTGCTTTTTACAGAGATTTTAAAGTTATTTAGTGGTTCAATTATACTTTTTCCTAACTTTATAGATGGATCAAAGAATGAACCTGGATTCTGTGATATAAACTGTATCTTCTTTCTATATGGCTTAAATTGTCTTTTATTTAATTTTGATAAATCTACATCTTTATAAAAAATAGATCCTTTATCAGGTTTTTCTAAACCAAGTATTAATCTAGCAATAGTAGTTTTACCACATCCACTGGGTCCCGTTAAAGCTAAAATTTCATTTTCTCGAAGTGTAAAGTTCACTTCATCCAATACTAAGTTTTCACTAGAATTGAATCTACTACAATACTTCTTACTGATATCTACTAATTTAATCATAGAGAAAGCACCTAACCTTTCTACCTGATATATTATACAAGTTAGGCTTTTCTGATTTACATCTTTCTGTAACATATTTACATCTATTAAAAAATCTACACCCTTTTATATCTTCCGTTGGTGATAAAGCTTTCCCTAAAATAGGTTTCATACCATTTTCAGGTAAAGACATTAAAAAATCTACAGTATATGGATGCATAGGATTTTTTATAATATTTTCTCCAATTTCAATTACTTCACCACTATACATAACTATAAGTTCATCGGCAAGTTGTAAAATGAAGTGAAAGAAAATCAAAAAATTGAAACCCAATGAGATATCCTATACAATGTAATCAGGTAGAAATACAAAGGAGGATAAATCATTGGGTCATATACATCATAACAAAAAAAGAAAGAAAGGTAAACATCTTAAATTTGAGGATAGACAATATATAGAATATTTAGTGAGAAAAGCATATCCAAGGAAGATTAAGGTTTCTTTTTTAGTAGATGCCATAGGTTGCAGTGAATCTACCATAAGGAGAGAATTAAAAAGAGGGAAAATAAAATTACGTGACTATATGTGGCGTGAATATATTAGTTACAGTGCAGAAACAGCTCAACAAAGATATGATTATCAAGCCAGTAACAAGGGTCCACAACTTAAGGTATCCAATGACTATAGATTTGTAGAATATGTAGAATCCAAAATAATAAAGGGGAAATATTCTCCAGATGCAGTAATAATGGAACTAAAGAATAACGAGTTTTGTAATCCTGAAACAGGAGAGAAATTCAA
Source organism: Varibaculum timonense (assembly GCA_902386935.1). Classification (GTDB taxonomy): domain Bacteria; phylum Bacillota; class Clostridia; order Tissierellales; family Tissierellaceae; genus CABMKH01. Next base: position 722,253 of record CABMKH010000005.1, on the reverse strand, counting down.
AACAAGAATATGTACAAAAACTTTATATAATTATATAGATCAAGGGATCTTCCCAAATCTAACAAATAAAGATTTACCAAGAGAAGGGAAAAAATTGAAACGTAAACAAAGAAGGATTAGGCGTTCCTACAGAAATACCGATGGTAAGAGTATATGGGAGAGACCAGTGGCTGCAAACAATCGCTCTGAAGCCGGACATTGGGAGATGGACTGTATAGAAGGGCCCAAGGGTGATCCTACTTGTTTGTTAACAATGGTAGATAGAAAACTAAGAAAATCACTGATATTTAAAATACCAGATCAAACTCAGAAATCTGTAATTAAGGTATTGGATAAAATTGAAAGAAAGCTAGGAAGAGTAAGGTTTGCAGAGAAGTTCAAAACAATAACAGTAGACAATGGCAGTGAGTTTTTAAATCATAGAAAGATGGAACGTTCTTTAAGGAGTAAAACGAAGAAGAGAACCAAAATATATTATTGCCATCCATATAGTTCCTGGGAAAGAGGAACCAATGAGCAAACTAATGGAATGATAAGAAGATTCATACCAAAAGGCACACCAATATCACCAATACCAAAAGAAGATATATTAGAAATTCAAAAACGAATAAACAACTATCCAAGGAGAATATTTGGAGGTAAAACTGCTATTCAAAAAGAAATGGAATTAAAAAAAGCTCAATAATATTTTGCAATATAAAATTATAGAATCTATAAATGATATTAGTAAAGGGAAACCACCTTTACAAATATCATTTAAGCTTCAAATGGCTATTTAAGCAAAATCGATGTATGGAATATTTCAAGAAAATTTCAGTCACTTTAAATTACAACCTGGGAACTATAAGTTCATCACAAAAATCTTTGACTAGAGTTATATCATGAGTTATAATCAGCATAGATTCTATTCCTTGATCTCTTATTTTATTAAATACTTTTATAGTATCTTTTTGGACTTTTTTATCTAACCCTTTTGTAGGTTCGTCAGCTATTATCCAATCAGGATCACTAGCTATGCATATGGCCGCCAAAACTCTTTGTTGCATTCCGCCACTTAATTGAAATGGATATGAATTTAAAACTCTTTCAACGTCTTCAAATCCAAACATCCCAATTAACTCTCTAGATTTATTATAAATATCATTTTTTTGATTATAAATTAGTCTTAATGATTCTTTAATCTGTTGTTTTATTTTTCTTATTGGATTTAAAGACTCCCCTGGATTTTGTGGAATATATCCAAAGATATTTCCTAAGTATTTAGCTCTTTCTTTTTTATTTATTTTTTTGAGATTTAAGCTATCATAATAAATATTTCCATCTACAATAGCATATTTAGGTAATAGTCCCAATATCCCTAATGCTAAAACACTTTTACCACATCCTGTCTCCCCTATAATTCCAGTAACTTTATTTTTTTTAATTATTAAATCTGTGTTCCTTAATGCTTTTACTTCTTGTCCTCTTGTAATAAATTTCACTTGGAAATTTTCTAATTTTATGTCAGAATTTAGATTCATATTATTTCTTCACTCCTAACATCAAAAATATCCCTCAAAAAATCTCCAATCATATTTATAGACATCAATATAAGAAAAATAAAAAATCCTGGTACTATTATCAAATGAGGATAGGTCCTATAATATAGTCTAGCATCATTTATCATTACACTCCAGTCTGGATGAGGTGGCTGTACTCCCAATCCTAAAAAACTTAAAGATGCTATTGATAATATAGATCTTCCTGTTCTTATTACAAATAAAATTATAATATTAGGAAATATATTGGGCATTATATGTTTAGAAATAACAGATATATCATTACTCCCTAAACAAATCATAGCTTCGACATATGGTTCTTTTTTTATTTTTAATATTTCAGTTCTGATTATTCTAGAAAATCCTGCCCAAGAGCTTATACTAAGTGCCAATATTAGGTTTTTAATATTAGGGCCTAACACTCCTGCAATAGCTATAATAAAACACATTTGTGGCAATGCTTGAAATATATTAGTTATAGAAGTCAATAAATAATCAATTTTTCCACCATAATATCCAGCTATAATTCCAATTAAAGTTCCTATAGACATTGAAACTATTGTAGCTATTAATGCTATTAATATTGATGTTTTTGCCCCATGAATTATCCTACTTAGTAAATCTCTTCCTAGTGCATCTGTTCCTAGCTTATGTTCTGCACTAAAAGTTTCAAACCTTCTATCAGAATCTTGATAATTGAAATCATAAGGTGCTATTTTATTAGCAAATATAGAGCCCAAAACTATTATAATCAAAATAGATACTGCTATTATACCTGCTATTTTTTTACTGTTCTTCATATTTATAAATCATTCCTTTATTAACCGTTTCATCCCTTTAAAACGTCTTTTCACCTATTACTATAATTTCTGAAGTAGGTGAATCATGAATATGTTTTCCAAATCTAAAGTTCTATTTCAGACTCAAATCTCCTATTCTAATCTTAGGATTTATAATTATAGATATTATATCTATAATAGTTGTCACTAGGACAAAAATAAATCCAGTAATTAAAACATAAGATTGTAAATATGGAAAATCTTTAAGATAAATAGATTCTATTGCATAACTACCTAATCCAGGTAATGCGAAAATAGTTTCTATAACTGCAGACCCTCCTAGTATAGACCCCATAAAATTAGCCAATAAGGTTAATACTGGCAATATAGAATTTGGTAATATATTTCTAATATATAGAGTATATTTAGAAATACCCTTAGCTTTATGAGCTAAATAATATTGTTTTCCCATTTCTTGTATCATTGTAGATCTCATAACTCTAGTGGTAGTTGCAATAGTAATAAGAGATAAAGAAAACGCTGGCATAATCATATATCTCCACCCACCATTTCCAGAAGTAGGTAATAACCCCATAATCTCAGAAAAAACTAAAATAAATAACAGCCCTAACCAAAACGAAGGAAGGCTTAGCATAATATTAGTCATAAATTTAATTAGAATATCTATAACAGTATCTTTATATATAGCAGATATAATCCCTAGGCTTATGCCTAGCAAACTTGTTATAGCTATGGAATATGTAGCTAACTTAAAAGTCACAGGTAATTTTCTTTTAATCATTTCTGATATGGGTTCATTATTAGAATATGACTTTCCCAAATCCCCTCTAATTACACCTTTTACCCAGTTGAGATATTGAAGATATACTGGTTTATTTAGTCCAAGGTCTTCTCGCCTCTCTTCTATTTGCTCTGGTGTAGGGTTAAAATTTCCACTTCTGCTCAGTGATAATTCAGCTGGATCTCCTGGGCTTATTAAACCCAGAAGAAAAGCAATTATTGTTATTCCAGCTAATACTATAAAAAGAGACTTAATTCTTTCGATGATATATTTTTTCATATTACTTAACCCATTCTATTCCAGGTAATTCTAAACCGTACATTTCTGCATTATAATTTGTTAATTTATTTGTATGTCCCATAATATTAACATCATTAAATAAAGGAATTATTGGATATGTTGTTGTGGATATCTCTTGAATCTTGTCATATATTTCTTCTAGTTTATCAACTTCTATCTCTTGTTCTGCTTCTTTCATCAAATTGTTTACTTCCTCATTGTTATAACCTAAACTATAATTCTTATTATGATCACCTGAACTAAGCATGAATCTTCGAAATATTGTAGATGGTTCTGCATTTGAAAGTCCTTGTTGTAGTCTTGCAAATCCAAAGTCTCCTTCTTTTAGTTTTTCTCGTATAACTGAATATTCCATAGGCTGTATCTTAACATCTATACCTATCTCAGCTAACCAAGGTGCTATTAATTCTGCTTCAGTCTTTTGTGTTGGAGCATTCCCATTTATATAATAAACGGTCTCTAGTCTCTCTTCACCAAGAACTTCCTTTGCTAATTTTTTAGCTTTTTCCATATCTTCTTCAACTGAAAAGTCCTTGTAAAAAGGAGTTGAATAGTTTAATATATTAGTCGTGGGAGAGCCATATCCAAAATAAACTACATCTACTATCTTTTGACGATTTAAAGCCAAACTTATTGCTTCTCTTAATCTAACATCATTAAATGGTTCTTTTTCACCATTAATAGCCAAAAATCTTATCATAGTAGAGTTAGCAGTAACTACTGAAAATTCATTATCCTTCTTTAGTTCTTCAGCTAAAGCAGGTGTTAATGAATCTAAGTCCAATGTTCCATGAATTTCTCCTGCTTTTAAAGCAGAATACCTAGTATCTACATCTGGAATAGATTTTATTTTTAAGTATTTCGCTCTTGCTTTTTCTCCCCAATATTCTTCATTTCTTTCTAGCATTACAAAATCGTCTTTCTTGTTTTCAATTATTTTAAAAGGGCCTGTCCCAATTGCAATTCCATTGAAATTTCCTTCTTCATCAAAGTTTTCTGGACTATATATGGGGCTTCCAAAGTTAACCATCCTATACAACTGTGTTGGTTTAGGCTCATCAAAGACTAACTTAAACTCATAGTCACCAGTTTTCTCATAAGAAACCAATCCAGGATAGTGCGAGTCTATATCTAATGGATAATAAGAAGAGGGCTTTATCCCTATACTCATTCTGTCAAAGTTGGCTATAACAGCATCTGCATTAAAATCTTGTCCATCATGAAACTTTACGCCTTCTCTTAGTTTAAATGTCCATTCTTTACCATCATCTGACATTGTCCACTCTTCTGCTAAAGATGGTACAGGTTCTCCATTTTTCCCTTGTCTTATAAGGGGTTCCCAAACATATAAAATAGAACTACAATAATATCCATCTTCTTCTCCTGGTGCCAAATGTCTTTTACCTCCTAAGACAATTATCTCATCTTTTTCTACTATTTCTTCACTATTAGCCCCTTGTGTATTTTCATTATTAATGTGGCATCCTACCAACACAAATGAAAATATTAGTGAGAAAACTAAGAAAATCATTAAACCTTTCTTGCTTAAATTATTTAGCATATAATCCCTCCATTATAGTATTTACACTATAAATAGACAATATAAAACCAACTCCTCTGGATCGGAAGAGTTTGGCTATATATAGGCACTCAGACTTAGTCTTACGACATCACTGTAGCGTCACTGTGAAGGATTTTCACCTTACTTCCCCTTTTTAGTCTATTTGTCTTTCTTACTTGATTATATAATGAATTGATATAAAGAGCAACACATTAAACACAAAGGATAGTGTTGTTTATAGTATTTACAGAAATTTAAATTAAATCTACATCTCCCAAATAAACTCCATTTATATAATCGTACTCTTTAGCAATTTTTTCTTTAAATTCTTCTTCTGACAAAGCATCATACAAATAGGCCCCATTCTCAACTAAACAATCATAAATAAGCTCTGCAAGTTTCCTATCCTCTTTTAAAAGTCTTTTATATCTTGTTTCCACTTCATAGGGAAAATCTAATCCATAGGTAATTTTATCTATCTTTCCATCCAAATATGACTTTGTCATTTCTAGTAAAAATTCAATATTTCTATTCTTCATCTATATACCACCTATACTAATATTTTCTTTGCAAATCTATCATAGACACTATCAACTACAATTTTAAAAATTATAATTCTTTTTTTATTTTCTCATTAGTAATTGCTTTATTAATTCCACCAGCATGGATAAATCCACTTTTGAATTTAATTAATTCATCTATGAACTAATACAGAGAAATATCCATACTTTTTAATAAGGCTTATAAGTGATTATATCATGTATTGGCTAAATATGGAGAAAGAAAAAGGCCATCAATCATGTATTGCTTTATTCCGTATCAGAATGTGTATCAAAACTTTATTCGATTTTAGAAAGTTAATTGCTATATTTCTCCCTGAATTATAAAATAAAATTAGAGCAAATATTCCATAATAGAATGTTAGAAGGATAAGTTAGGAGAATAAAAATGGATATTGGTAAAAGGGTTAAGGAGTTAAGAAAAGAATATAATATGACTGCTGATGAACTAGCAAATCTCTGTAATGTATCTCAACCTGTAATTAGCAAATTAGAAAATGGACATCGTGTACCAGATGTTCCAACTCTAAAAAAGATATGTGAAGTGTTTAATATCACTTTAGCAGATTTTTTTGCACCTGAAAATTTGTCAAAACCAGTAGAAGATAATTTGAAAGAGCTTTTAAATAATGCAAAAGGTTTAAATTCTGAACAAATTAAAAGCTTAAACAATTTTCTTAGGACAATTACCAATAATAAAAAAGAAGATTAGAATATTTATTCTGAATTATTCACTAAAACTTAATACAGTAACTACAAACTAGATATTATCTAGCTTTCTACCTTTTCTGGCTTTCATCTAAAAGATGAGGCTTAAAAGGTGGAAAAAGGGCTCCAACTTTGTTAAAATGAAGTTATCAAACAACCACAATAACAAAAAGAGGAGCCCTTATGTATAGTCTAGATAATCATCTGATTCTGGCCTTTTTCTTCTTAAAGAGTTCGCTGATAGAATTGGTTTCCACCAAATAATTAAGAAACTTTTTAAAATCAAGGATAAGGATAATTTGCTTTTAAAGCTTTCAAATAGATTTTCAATAATACTTTTTAGTGAAATATTATTTTTTATATTGTCATGAATAATTCGGGATAATCATTATCTGTATATTATTACTTGTAGCAAAATTTCTAACTTCCTCCAGATTGTCAGAATCATAATCAAAATAATCATAGGGGTCGTTTTTATAAATCATCCTAAAATCATCCTCAGTCATCTGAAGTGATTTGTAGACACCTTCTTTAATAGCAACTGAAGGCACATTTTTATTAAGCTCCATTATAGTCCTAAGATACACATAAGTCTTCCCTATTCCTGTGGCTAGAAAAGGCCCAGACTAAATAATCTAAGCTTCTAAGATTTGTTGTTTTATTGAACTAATTGACTATTACTCTTATGTTATATTAACTTTAAATAATCCTGTGCTCCATAGAAGAACCGTAAAATATTTACTGTTTTATCTTCTTCCATAATTTTATAGACAAGTATATAATTCTTTATAGGAATTTTACGATAGCCTTCTTTTTCAAGTCGATTATTTTGACATTTTGCATACATATAGGGGGTGTGCTTCAAATGATTATAGCACTTTTCTACTTGGTCAAGAAAATTTGTTGCAGACATTGGGCTGGCAAGATTAACTGTGATATAGGATACAATTCTATCTAAATCATGATGGGCTAACTCTGATACATTTATTTTATACATTATATTTTTCTCTTATGCTTTTTATTGAAGAATCAGCATCAAGTGTCTTTCCAGATTTTATCTCTTCTTCAGCAGCCATAAGCTTGTCATATACATCAAGCATAAACATTTTTTCTTTATATACTTCCATGCTCATAATAACCATATCACCGTAGCCATTTTTAGTAATGTAAATAGGTTCATTAGATTCTTTACACATCTGTGATATTTCACTTGTGTTTTTTAAATCCCTGATTGGAATAATTTGTAGCATAATTTTCAACTCCCTTCATGGTATTATTGTACCATAATTATGCCACACTAGCAATACTTTTATTATTTGAGGAAATTTCATATTTCTAAGTCATTGAATTAATCAAGTTTTATCAAAGCAAAAAAGGATTTTACCCCATCAATGTCGAATATATTAAGTGGAAACAAAATCATCCGAAAAAGAAGGAGTGAAATCCCTTAATATGTATATTCGACGAATAACTCTATTTTCCTTTTAAAAATTATTAAATTTCATCAATAAACTAGATTAGTATTAATTTTAGAACAAATTGATATATCATTACTTACTAATTCAATAAAGTAAAAGTAATGATTCTAGAAGACCTAAAGGATATGATCCTGAATGCTTAATCTATTCTTTAATAGCAGGAACCATTGCTGCAAATAGTATCAAATCAAAAATTAAACTAGCATAGCTTCAACAATAGTAACAATAATAGTAAGCGGTCAATAATAGATGTATTGTACAAAAATAGGAATATCGGTATGATATTCCTATAGTATTAATCTTATTTACATATATTTTGTACCTGCTGGTTCCAGGGCATCATTAAATCTAATATTTGAGGATTATTCTCTGGTTTTGATCCTGGAAGCATGGATAGGAGATATTCTAAATATTTATAAGGTCCAGTTTCTTCTACCTATGGTGAAGGGCCTGATGCTACTTTCTGCTATGTTATTTGAAATTTGACAATTTCCATCTTCTAAATAAGTCTCTAGTTTTTCTTTATGGTTTAGTGCATATTGTAGTGCTTGGCCTATTTTAGATTTGGGAAGTACTTTTTCATTTGAACTTTCTACCCATAACCAAAAGGCCTCTAGAATTGGTTTTTCATTTTCTAGACGCTTATTTTTTCTTTCACCTGGGGTAAGATCTTTAAATTTTCTTTCCCATTCAAAGATTTTATTACAGTAGGCTATTCCTTTTGCTGGTAGGTTTGCTTCTTCACTTTTTAGATCCTTAGGAAGGGCATCAGAAAAATACCGCCTAAGATGGGCCCAGCATAAACATTGATGAATATCTTTTACTTTATTGTAGCCTGAATATCCATCTGTGTGGAGATATCCTTTGAATCCTTTTAGGAAGTCCTTGGCATTATCTCCCGTTCTACTGGGCTAATATTTAAATATTCTTATGTTCTTTTTTGTATTAGCTAAAGTGGTATATACCCACATGTATGATTTTGCGGTGTCTTTCTTACCTTTTTCATTATAATTACTTACCTATTAAGTTAAGGATAAGGGAAAGAGTATTTGAATCTGCTCCATTAAGAACTTCAATTTCATTTCCATTTGACCGGAGAATAGCACAAGTACCTTGGTGGTTGACCCTAGATTTAAGCTCATCAATACTAGGCTTTACTTCTACAAACTGTGTTTGTCCTGTAACCACTAGGGTTCCTGCTTTAATTAAAGTTTCTTCTCTAATGATTCTTTTCCAGTAGTAGAATTTGCCATGGGACATATTATTTCTCCTGCACCATTCTCTGATTGAGAGTCCACTTTGACCCTGCTCCCTAATCAATTCTTGCCACTGAGCTTTATGGATTTCATGCTTTGATGCTTTCATAGTTGTCAAATTATCATCCCTCCAGTATTTAATCGTGTGTTCTAATGTTAGCAGAGTGTATTGTCAACATTAGAACACTTTGTTTCCTGTATTATCTCATGTTGGAAGATAATTTTAAATCCATGGGATTATTGATCGCTTACCAAGTATTTGCTATTTTATAAATATTTCATTTCTAAAGCATTTAACATAGCCTTCATCTATTTCAGGATCTATCCAATCCCTCTTAACCTGATCTATGGTCCTAATCTTTTCTAAATAATTCTTGTCTCTAATAATATTTATACTTTCATCAAAATACCAGCCCTTTGAAAATACTAAGATTTGATTCATCATATGAAACACCATACCCATATCCATTGAAATAGAATAGATTAACTCATCAGTATTATTAAAAACTTCTATACGATCATTGATTATACTGATATTTACAATTTGATCTTTTATCTCATAATCTATTATAGGTACATCTAAAACCATAGGTTCAAATTTTTCATCAATCTTTTTCTCTATTACATTAAAAGTTGCAACATCTTCTATATCACCAAAAAACATCATCGGTCTTTGTTCGTTTTGAATTTCTATTCTCTTATCATTAGATATAATTTCTAAGTTCCCATATACTTTTCCCCAATTATCTATCTCTTGACTCCTAAAACGAATGAGCTGATCTCCTATTAATCCTCTCAAAACTTGAATATTATGTTCTGATAAACCTGCATTTACCATTTTTATTCTCCTTTAACAAAATGTATTTTCTGATTCTTTACCCTGTTACATCCACTAACTGTTATTTCAACTGCTGGACTTCCCTCAGTAGATGTTATTAGACGATGAACAATTCTTGTTCCATCGCTTAATATTGTCATAGTTCCCTTCCCATTTGATAGTACTAAAAGTTCTCCACCTTTTCCTATTTTGTTATAAAAATCTTGTGATGTATTGATAGGATCCTTTGTTTGTATCACTCTAACATTTTTTCCCTTTTCTCCAAAATATCCTGCTTTACTTAATGGATATTGTTTTTCTACAATTGGCAAATTATCTTCTAAGGTATGCATATCTATCTTAATCTGTTCACCATCTACAGCACCAATTGTATTGTTAAACAAGCCACTTTTGGGTTTACTCATTGCTTTTCCTCCCTCGCATAGCTTGACTGATTTGACTTTCATAAGATATTATTTCAATCCCTGCACATTTATGTTTATAACATAAATCATCAGGTGCATTACCATAGACCAAAATAGTATGAGGCATTAATACATCAACCATTTCATCTAGACCTAACTTAAATCTATTTCTATCCTCATTCCTTAATATACATCCTACTGTACTAATTGCTACAATGCTTTTTTTAGGGATACCATCAAAACAATACTCCCATGTATCTTCACTGCCAGGTCTTACATTATTTACTACTTTTAGTCCATTTCTGACTAGCCAAAATCCAAATGCCCTCATCCTATACGTATTATATATTTTTAATGGATAAGGGAAATCCGGATTGGTTGAAAAGTCAGGAGTAATAACACCCGCAAATTTACTAAGAATCTTAATGCTCTCTTTGCTATTATTCCAAATTCCACTTCTCTTTCCATCAAATTTATAATCATCTTGATAAAATCCAACTACTGCTTCATAATCTGTTGACCTTTTCGCCTCATCATACATAATTATCCTTTCAGGAATCTGTGTTAGGGTAGTTGGACAGTATGGAATATCATTTGGTGCTGTGAATTTTGCCCTATTAACCATAAATGCATTAAAATTATCTCTACATCCTGCCCTTACTTCAAATTCTTTTACTTTATAGTTCATATAGCACCTCCTGGATGATTTACCAATTGATTTTTCTCTATGGAGATGCTATAATTATTGTGCTTGAATTTTATATAGCAACATCCATATTTTAAACGCATAGGAGATTGCCCTAACAATTTTCCATGCGTTTTTATATTTTTAATCACAGCCTTATCATCTCCTATATATAATTATAATTCGTCAAATTTAATTTGCTTGACCGTTTCACTTGATAATTCTTTTATCAGTCCAAGGTTTTTAAGCCTGATTTCTACAGCAATCTTTGAAACTTTAAAAATTTGTGATATATATTCGATATTCTTTGTTGTCTTAGAGTAAGAATCAAATTTCATAGCTAAATCATCTATCAATTTATCTACAGAAGCCATTGGCATTAATATAGCAGATGCCATATAATTTGCTTGCCATTCCATCCATTCCACATCAGTTTTTAGTTGTTTAGGTGGCATTATCCCATAGGTAAATATTCTATTCTTTCTACATTCTATTATTGGTTTGTTTTCCATCTCAAATAAAGACATTTGATTTGGATCGGTATAATGATAATCCTTGTGAAGATATGCATGCCCTGCAACTTCATGAGCTAGTGTAAATCTATAGATGTTTTCATTACCTGGTTCCAATAAGGATGTTTCAATTATTGCGGTATCCTCCTTTACAGAAAGATACTCTGCCTTATTAGTTCTTGGATTATAAATTGGCAAACTGTTAGTACTATTAAAAACCATCATTCCTAAATATCTGCCATCATGGGATAAGTATTGATAATCAATATCTACATCCATATATATTTCAGAAAAACCTTCAATATCGAATACACTTGGACTCTGTATTATTTCTGGCTGGTATTCAGAGACTAGATTATTTGCTATTTTATCTATATCCATTTTTGATAATATTGGAAGTCCATTACCTTTTGTTCTATAGATAGCTTTATACATTTTATTTCTTCTCACGCTCCTTTAACTCATTTACAAACCTCTCCCAGTCGTCCTCATCTGCATTTAATTCTTTAGCTGTTCTTAATGCATAGCTCACATACTCCCTTCCTTTTATATATTCAGGTAAATCTGGTGCAATCTCCCCCCTATATTCCCCAGCTAATTCCATCATTTTAGCAGCTTCCTGTTTGTTCAAATCTAGTATTTCTACAAGAAGATCCAATTTTACAATATCAAATGGCCCACGCCTTCCCTTTTCTACATCACTAATATATGGTGCACTGTACCCTAACGCTTTACCTAATTCATTCATTGTCATCTCCTTTTCTTTTCTTTTAAATTTTAAAAATTCACCAAATGTCTCCATAATATGCCGTTTAACCGACACACACCTCCTGTCTATATGTATATTAGCTAGTTAGCGCATTAGCATATTAGCTAATATAATTATAGCATTCTTTAATTTTGAATGCAAGTATATTTTAATGCTATTTTCAGGATTCATTGGCCATAACAGTCAAAGTATTTATATCAAAACCTTCAGTCCTTGTACCATCTTGTTTCACAGAAAGTCTAAGTTCCTTTTCTAAATGTTCTTCAATGGTCATTCTTATTTGAGCTCTTTTAATAACATCATCGTCTATTCCACCTATATTTTGTCCTAATGGAATTATATCTTCTTGGCTAGTAAAATCTATATACTCATTTCCTTCTTCACAGTATATATCATTGATTATATAACCACTGTAGAGATCCCTTCCTCCTGATAATCTAAACAGATCATCGTTTTGTCTTACAGTTATAGTTTTTCTTTTTAATTTTCCCTTATCCATTACATCTATTTCCACTTTAGCTGTAATAGGGCTTTTTTTTGACTGCTTTCTTTGCATTATTAGTATTTATTACAGATTGAGGCTCGTCTACTATGACTATTGGATTAGTCTCTCTAATAAGCTCTATAGGCTTATTTCCACTTAATAATCATTATCTGTATATTATTACTTGTAGCGAAGTTTCTAACTTCTTCCAGATTATCAGAATCATAATCAAAATAGTCATAGGGGTCGTTTTTATAAATCATCCTAAAATCATCCTCAGTCATCTGAAGTGATTTGTAGACACCTTCTTTAATAGCAACTGAAGGCACATTTTTTTTAAGCTCCATTATAGTCCTAAGATACACATAGGTCTTTCCTGTTCCCTATCGTGTCAAGGGTATGATAGAAATTGTTAATCATTTCATACTAATTTTTTAAAATTTATCTAATATTTTTTTATTCTATATCAAAGTAGCTCTCTCTTTTAAGTACTCCCATTCTTTCCAAAAATCAAGATAGCCTTCCATTTCCACTTTATCTTCTGGTAAAATTCTCTTTCCTGCTTTTTTATAAAAGTTCTCTACTTCTTTTATAAAGTTTAAGACTTCTTTTTTGTATTGTAAATAATAGATGGTGGTCTCTGTATTCTTATCTGCCTTTATAGTTATCAAGCCATCTTTATACCTAACAGACCAATCCAGCCCCTGATCACAACCTATTATTTCTACCTTGTTCCCTTCTTCATTGGCTATCATGATATTTCCACAGCAAGGAAATAAATGCTTCCCTTTTTCTCCTTGATGATCTTCAAATAAAGACCTTAAAAGTCTTAATCCTGCTGCACTTACTGTAGGAGAATATTCTACTATTTGGTCATTTATCCTAATTTTCAAGTCTCCATGAAGGCAAAGATCTTCTTTATTGTCTTGGGTTCCATCTATCCAATAGAGTTTCTTTATCTTTATTTCAAAGTCATGACAATCCTCAAAGAAAGAATCTGACATGGACTTCCATAAATCCTGAAGAATCTTCTCCTCCCTTGCCATTATATAAAGGCCTCTATCATCATATAGATGAAAAATAGTCTTACTATCTATATCTATAATAAAGATTGATGAAACTAGATCATAGTCTCCACCAAAGTCTGAAAGGACTATTTGTTGAAAAAGTTCCTTTATTTTTAAAGCTTCTACCTGGTATATTCTCCTAATAGACTTATGAAACTCTTGACCATCCTCATTAAACCATTCATAACTATATTCTTCTTTTCTTTTAAGCTTTACTAAAATTGACTCTAGAAATTGTGCTTCTTTTTTGGAACTAGGATTAAATACATTATCATAAACTAGGAACAAATCTCCCCTAAAATCAAGATGCCTATAAATATCACTGGCCTTTTTAATAGTTGCATCAATATAATCCATGTCCAGTTCTCCATTTTCTAAAAAAGGATATTGTTCTATTAAACTACTATGTAATGTATTCTTGCAAGTTAGTTTAAATAAGGGTCCACCCTTAAAATCGTATTCATCTAATATTCCCTTTAAAATATCCTTTAGACTTTTATCTATGACTTTTATAACTCTCTCCTCTCCTTGCTTTATCCGATAGATAGCTCTTATATCTTTAATCAAAACTTAACTATTTTACTTGCATTATTGTTTCATAGCAATTTATTGTATTTCCATTTTCTTAATTAGGTTAGCTATCATTTTTTTTATATAAATGGAACAAATTTGACATAAATAGAACCCAAAATACCTGCAAAGGCAATACTAACCCAATTTTTTCTTCCATATAATTCATATAAAGAATGTTTCCTGTACTCTAATAAGAACATAAACATAAAAAACAAACAAATTAGTATAAGTTTATTATATTTACCTTTTATAGCATTATTTAAAAGTTTTTCATGGATTCCAATTCTTTTTATTAGTACATTAACAACTCCTCTTCTCCCCCTAGCCTAATCTGAAAAATTTTCAAACAGATATTCTAGAAGTCCTTCATCTCCTACATCTTCAAAGCTTTTAAACCTTTCAACTACCACATCTCCGTCTGGAGAAAATTCCACTTCCCATCTTTGCCCAGGGATAGCTACTTCTACCATAATATAATCATTTCTAACAATATCTAGCTTATAAAATATTTTATTTTCTTCTAGTTTCTTTAAAAATCTAGTCAGTTTCCTAAAACTATTACCCCATAACTTTTTAGATAAATCTCCTATATATACTTGTGCTTCTTTCTTATTTACTCCTGTCAAGTCCATATATAGCTCTACTGCTCTTTCATTATTTCCCTGATAGATCAATTCTTTTAAATCCTGGTCTAATACATGATCTCCATTTCTTCCATCTTCCTTTATATAGAAACCATCAATGATTTCATTTATTCCACCACCAAAAGACCAATTATTAACCTCTATAAAATCAATGAATTTATCCCAAAAATCATCATAACTTAAATATTCTGGCACTGAAACACATCCATTTATTTCAAATTCTTTTTCTCTTTCCATCCCTAACCTCCAAAGTTTGAATTAAAGTATCATCATTTTTCATTATAATATTCCAAGTCTTCACTTAAAGGAAAAACCAATCTAAAATTATCAATTATTTGCTTATTCTTAGAAATTATTAGACTTAGGCTACTATCCCAGGCTACGATTTCTATAGATGCTAAAGGATGTTGTAAGGAAAGTGGATTTTCCCAAAATCCTTCATAGCCATCAGCATAGGGCAAACTATATTTTAAAACTTCTTCAATATCAATATTTTTATCAAAGCCAGATAAAACACCCCAGATCCACTGAAAATCTTCCTTTTCAGTAATATTAGTTAATTCATCTCCACTTAACCAAGCATATTTCTTAGAAAACAAATCCTGATATTCTTTTGTCTCAGGGTAGGCAACAATGTCTGTAATCAACCAATTATAGTCTTTTTGCATGATATTTATTCCAGTGAAGATTTTATATAAATAAGTATAATATTTTTCTCCACTTTTTAATATTGCCCCATACATTCATAATCCCCCTTCTACTTAATATAACTTATCCTTGGATATTCATCAGATATTATATCAACCAGCATATTTGTCCCAGCTATCAAAAAATGATAGGTTTTTTTTGGAACAATATAGTTTTTTTCTCTAAACTTATTTAAGTAGTCTGATGATTCACTTATATAAAAACTCCAAACTGCAGCAACTTCACTCTCGGAAGCCCATAGTTCTGGCCTATAACTTTCATCAGTAACTGTATAAGAAATCACATTGTTCCATACTAATTTTACATTATAGTCAGAACGCTTGTCTTTTTCAAAGTGATCTGGTATACATAAGACTACAAATCCTTCATCTCTAAAACCAACATCTTCTGTATCATATACTTCATCCACATCTTTGTGAGGAACCTATATATTAAAATTTTTATCAAAATTATCTTCTAACATGTTACAAATTTCTCTCCTATACTTTCATATTTTTAGAATATCATAAAGACTTCTTAAGTTACTTCTATTGTACTATTAATATTCTATTCTTTCTATACCCTTGCCAGAAATATGAATTGTTTTAATATACTTCCTAACAATATCTTCAGTAAGGTTATCTATGCATCCAGATTGTTTAAGCTCTTCATCTGACTCTTGTATCTCATTTTTTATTTCTAGAAAATCTTATCTTGATATTTTGCCAAACTTATAATTCTCAAACTCTATCCTCTTCTTTTTTAATAGCTGGTCATTTTTATCATAAAGTTCCTTTTGCTCATCAAAAAACTTTTTCTTTTCTCACTAAGATAATCTGCAAGTGGTTGTCTTTTTTCAGCGGCATCTTCTATAATCTTTTTCATAGCTTTCGAAATAGCCTTTGCTGAATACTGAGCCACTTTAATTTCAAGGTTTATAGCTTTGCTATTGACATCATCATTTACCATTTAGACAACCTCCTTTCTAGAGAAATAAAAAAACGACTGGACTTGTTCAAGACTTTTCCAATCGCTCTATTTCTGTTATTCGGTTTTAACTAATCTGTATTTTTTGTTTTTCTAAATGCTAAGCCTATTAAATTCCCTATTAGTGCTATGGCTCCATATATAGCGGTGTAAATCCATGCTGACTCGTTATATATAACATAAATCGAAGGGGTGAAAAGCAGTGCTACTATTAAAGCATATCTTATGTAAAATCCATTTTTCATTCCATAAATACAAGAAATTACTAGAATGAGTAATGGTATTAATATAAGCATTGAAAACATGGCTCCACCAGTATCTTTTATTAGTAATAGTGGTAACAAGTAAAAAACAATTACCACTATAATATAATATTTAATTTCTTTCTTTATAGTATCCACGACTTCCTCCTCATAACCATTACAACTTAAAAACTTTATTACCTTTCCACTCTCTAAAGGTGGGTTTTGTATCTTGAGTAATATCAGCATAAACAAGGCACTTATTGAACTTGCCTATTCCTTCTGTTTTATCCTTAATTTCTCTTGTCACTTTTCTATTCTTAACTTTCAAGTCGGATATTTTCCCTTGTAAGTCAGCTATGGCTTCATAGCTTATTATCTTATCTCTCGGTTTATATCCTCTTTTCAGTTCGTATACCTTTTCTTTCTAAGGCACTGACACTTGCTACGATGTGAATAGTTGGTCTCTCATAGTTTCCCTAATATTCATAGAAACAGTGGTCAAACCCTTTTTTTAACGTTATTTTGTTCAAGATACCTATCACATAGGCTTGCAAAAAGTCTTCTTAATAATATCTTTTTGACATGATTTTCTACTCCTAATATTATTATATCATGTTCGGAGAAAACCTGTCCTATTTAGTGTATCATATCCACTACTTTCATAGGATTATCTTAGTAAAATAATTAATTTAATTGATTATCATAAGACTGGCCAATAATATATAATATAGATGGTATTTGGTTTGCTGAATTTATTGAAATCTCCATATCACCATTCCCCCAAGTACCTATGTTCGATACATTTCTTCCTATTTTATCCGGATCATCTATTTCATCAAAATTCATATTAATATAAATTTTTAATCCCTGTTGCTGCGGTATTATATCACAATAATTAGTTTCATATTTATATGCTATGTAATTCTTGGTGTATTCAACTTTAGTGTTAGGAAAACTGTCTAAAATATTTTGATTTAGCTTTTCATATAATTCCTTACTAAATTCTGAAAAGGAATAGGATTTAATTGAGTAAATTATCTTATCCTCTCCATTTAGATCTTTCTCAAAATAAGCCAATTCTTCATTAGATAAATAAGGATATTTCCATATCTTTAATGATAATTCATATAATTTTTCTGCTCTTTCTTTAATTTTATCTTTATTCCATGTATCTTGCTTAATCACATATCTATTTAATCTCAAAGCACTTTCTTTAAATCCGCCTTTAATATCTAACTTATCATTAAAATCTCTATCACTCATTTCCGAATTATATGCTGTTAATGTAAGATTGCCAATAGTATGCAAATAATCTTTTTGAATGACTTTCCAGTCCTCCCCAAGTGCATCCTTCCAGTATTTATTTAATTTTTTATTTTGAGGCATTATATGTTCAATAGTGAAATTTTCAACTTGAATCGGTGCCTTGTTATCAAAATTCTCTAACTTTGATAATAAATACATTCTTGTTCTAATATTATACATATCTTTAGATATAAAATACTCGTGAAACATAGTATCACTTGGAAAAACCTTATAAGTATCTAAGTTAATTAAAACATATTTAAACGAATTTAGATAATTAGTCTTATCTAGTTCTTCATATAATGTTGCAAAGGTTTTATTTAAAGAATTTGTAGGAATATTGCAAACAGCCCTTCTAAAGACATAGCTTTCAGAATACCCTAAAATCTCAATAAATTCTTCTTTGTTAACTATTCCTTTCTTATAATCTGAATATACATTTAAGAAAAATGGATAGGCTACATTCATTTTTAAGGACTTAATATCCCTAAATAGGGAATTTAATTCCATACTTTCATCTCTTGCATAGTGCATATTTGTATAAAGCCTAGCAGATTTATAGATACTACTACATATATCTTCGACTGTATCATCAGATAAATCATTATATATTCTTTTAAAATTTTCATAAACAAGAGCTTTAGTTGGAATTTTCCCCTCTATTGAAGTAATATAATCCCTAAAAAAATCATCCATTAAAGTTGATTGATTTTCATAGTGAAACATATTCTCTATAGGATTCCAATACTGAATATAAATTCTATTTTGAATAACTGGATCCAATCCCATTAACACATAATTTCTAATAAGATCTGATTGAGATAAATCCATTCCAGTTGAATTAAGACTTTCAAATATCTGTTGAGGATTATCCCTCTCCCTCTCAAGGGTTATATTAACTATTTCTAATTTCCCTATTGATTCATATATCTTATCTGGACTTAAAACATTTTTGGCAATGCTATTATAAAAATATTGATAATTATGAAGTAGCCTTGAGTTCTCGTCAACTCTATCAACATACCCTTCTATAAGATTTTTCAAATTTTGCTTGTCCCCCTGTGAAAGGATTAGCTTATACTGTTCTTCATCATCCCTATACATATTTTTTAAGTAAATATCTGTTATCGCCTGTGGCTTTATGCAGGATTCAATACCATCATGATTTTCTAAGTAATCTCTAAGAGCAATTAATAATAATACTAATGTAGTTATTCGTTGCTGCCCATCTATAATGGTATACTTTTTTACTCCTGTAGGAGCAAATCTTTCAGCCACATTGACAATTGAACCTATAAAATGATTATAAGAACTACTTTTCTGCATCTCTACAATATCATTCCAAAGTTGTTTACATTGTTTTCTTTCCCAGCTATAAGCCCTTTGATATACAGGAATAATAAATTGATTTTGCCCATTTAATATTTCATCTATACTTCCCTTGGTTGGTGGTAACATTTAATCATTCTCCTTATTAATTTTATATCATCAAAAACCCCTTCTCAAATGCCTGTGGAAATTTGAATCTCTCATAGTTTTATCTATAAGCACATCTAATTTCTTGTGCTTTCCCTCTATTTACCAAGTTCAATATATATATCATCTATAAACTTTTTACTATCATCATATGCTTCAAAGTTTACATCTGTATTTAAAGCTTTAAAATGCTCTCTTCCACATTGAATCTTTTTTTCTTCTACATCTCTTAAATCTTCAGATTTTATACTCCCCTTAGTTTCTACTACAAAATATAATTTTTCTCTGCCTTCCTCTTCAACTAAAACAGCCCAATCTGGATTATAAAATCCTAACGGAGTTGTTATTTTAAATTCAGATGGAAGTTTAGTGTATAACTTTATAGCATCATTAGAATCAAAACTTTCAGCAAAAGTTCTCTCAACATTTGAATCATATATTACATATTCATGGGTAGCCCTTTTAGCCTTATATAGATTTCTAGATAGATATCCAGTAAGCTCCTTATCTAAAAACAACTCTTGGCAACTATAGGCCTCATTGCCAATCCTAGTATATTTAATTCCATCAACTAAGAGTAATCTCTTTTTCCTATTTATAATACTAGCAATTTCTTCAATATACTTTTGTGGATTTATTTTAAAATCTTGTAATGTCCCTGATTGATCTAAAATTTTGGCAATAGTATTTCTAGTTAAATCAGTCTGATTTTGAAGAATAGTAAGGATATCTGGTAATCTCTCATAGTTTGTATCTATAACTTCTAACTTTCTACTACCTTCTCGCATTACAACTCCAGCTTCGCTTATGTCCGATTTTCCCTTTTTATATACAATCTTTGCCCTATCTATTCTCACATTCTTACTTATATCAGTAGCACATTCTTTGATAAGCTTTTCAGAATCCACACTAACAGAATAATTAGTCTTGTACTTTATCCTATCCCAAAGTGATTGAAATTCTGGAGATAATATGACTTCCTTTTTAGGCTTAACTATTTTCTTATCATTACGGTCTTGAATTTTAACACCAGAGACCATTTTTTCAAGCAAGATTTTAATATCATCTTCTATATCTTTAAACTCCTTGTCCACTTCAAATAAATTCTCCTTAATTGCTACTTGAAGTTTTCTAGTAACCTTACCATCATTGTCTATATACTTGTTTTCTAAAAGTTCTTCAAATATCTTCTTAGATTTTTCCTCTCCGATATACTTTATTTCTCCATATTCTTCAACCTTTATATTTGCAAAACTATGTTTTTCAATAAATCCAAATCTAATTCCAGTATCGTCTTCATACTCTTTTTGAAGGCTCTTTGCAAAATCTTCATAGGATTCATTGGCCATAACAGTCAAGGTATTTATATCAAAACCTTCAGTCCTTGTACCATCTTGTTTCACAGAAAGTCTAAGTCCTCTTCCAATTTCTTGTCTCTTCTTAGTAACAGATTTTGTCTCATTTAATGTACAAATTTGAAATACATTAGGATTATCCCACCCTTCTTTAAGTGCAGAGTGAGAAAATATAAATCTAAGTTTAGAATCAAAGCTTAATAATTTTTCCTTGTCTTTCATAATTAAATTATAAGTATCTTCATCATCTTTTGAATTTCCAGTTTTTGAATCCTTTATCCTTCCCTTATTATCTTTTGCAAAATATCCATTATGACAGTTTTCAATATGCTCGTCTATATCTTCACCGTTTAATAATTTTTGATATTTAGGTTTATTTAAAAGTTTCCTATACTCTTCCTCAAACCACCTTGCATACTTTCCATTTTCCGTACTTCCATCTTCCTTGTAAATTCTATAATTATCTACCCTATCTATAAAGAATAGACTTAGAACCTTTACACCTTCCTTATTAAGTCTAAGTTCCTTTTCTAAATGTTCTTCAATGGTCATTCTTATTTGGGCTCTTTTAATAACATCATCGTCTATTCCACCTATATTTTGTCCTAATGGAATTATATCTTCTTGGCTAGTAAAATCTATATACTCATTTCCTTCTTCACAATATATGTCATTGATTATATAACCACTGTAGAGATCCCTTCCTCCTGATAATCTAAACAGATCATCGTTTTGCCTTACAGTTATAGTTTTTCTTTTTAATTTTCCCTTATCCATTACATCTATTTCCACTTTAGCTGTAATAGGGCTTTTTTTATTGTCTACACTAACAAGTTTTATATAGGGGGTATTGTGATCATCTTCACCTGTAATACTTGCTACTTCAATCTGTTTAACTAATTTTCTTTCATAAGCATCTATAGCATCTAATTTATACATTAAGTTAACTTTTTCTCTATGGGTTGCTGAATATCTTAAGAGACATAGTGGATTTAATGACTTAACTGCTTTCTTTGCATTATTAGTATTTATTACAGATTGAGGCTCGTCTACTATAACTATAGGGTTAGTTTCTCGAATAAGTTCTATAGGCTTATTTCCACTTAATTTATCATTGGTTCTATGAATGATATTACCTAAACCTTTTTTAGTAAAATTCTTATTAAAGGCCTGAATATTAATGATCATTATCTGTATATTATTACTTGTAGCAAAAGTTCTAACTTCCTCCAGATTATCAGAATCATAATCAAAATAGTCATAGGGCTCATTTTTATAAATCATCCTAAAATCATCTTCAGTCATCTGAAGTGATTTATATACCCCTTCTTTAATAGCAACTGAAGGCACAACTATAATAAATTTTTTAAATCCATATTTTTTATTAAGCTCCATTATAGTCCTGAGATATACATAGGTCTTTCCAGTTCCAGTTTCCATTTCTATACTAAAATCCAAATCATCTAGTTTTTCTGATTGCTTAAGTCCATTTCTAAGCTGTATATTTTGTATATTTTTAAATATATCTTCCCTTGAAATTGATAGTTTATTGCTAACTCCTTCATCAAAATCCTTAATCATCTGTTGACCATAGTTCTCTACTGTAAATACTCCATTTTCAATTGGTTGTCCTTCAAATATATCTACTATGGAATTTATAGCTTCTATTTGAAAATCTAGTTTATGATTAAATCGTATTCTCAACGAATTCACCTCCTATATGCTGACAACTTCCTCTATTCCATTGTCATTTAGACTTAGTTTTGCATTTAACTTTATTTCATCATTTTTAAATCCAATATCTTTAAACACTACCATTGGATTTGGCATTTTATATTCTTCATTTAATTTTAGTATTTCTTTTACTATCTTTTCATCTATATTATCTTCTAGGCATATAAATAGTGAGCCAAAGCCTATATTGTAGATTGTTTTTTCTTCTACTTTGTGTTCTTCTATTGGAGTTGTTAAATCTATACCATATTTTAATATTATTTCATATAATAGGTCTTCTTCACTTCTATTTGGTACAAAATTGTTGACAAATTCCTCCATAGTAAAGTCATGGTCCATATACTCTGGATTCCATTCCCTGATATTAGAACTATCTAACTTAAAGGATTTAAATCCTATATCTAAATCATCAGGATTTTTCATATTTCTTCTTTCTTCTTCACTAGCTTTTTCGTACTTTTCTCTTAAGTCTTCTAATATTTTATCCCCAGCTCGTCTTATTCTTTCACGTCCTATGTCTGCTATAGTTTTATATCCAGCCTTATATGCTTCAGATTTTTCATCAGTAGGTTCTGGAAGTTGTACCATTATGAACTTTCTATTTCCTCCATCTTCTGCATTTAAGTCCATTACTGCGTGGGCGGTTGATGCAGTTCCTGAAAAAAAGTCTAACACTATATCATCATTTCTTGTTAAAGATTCTAATATTCTATTTAACATTTTTATTGATTTTTGCCCTTTGAAATCTTGATTAACATCTAATATCTTAGATACTTTTTCACCTGAAAAAGAAACAATCGCTATGCTATTTAAGTCATCATATTCATTACAATTCCATGTATCTTCTATCGGGTATCTCCTTGGTCTATTTTCATGATTTATAAAATGAATCAGTTCTTTTTGTTTATCATTATCTAACCCCAAGGAAGACAGTTTATTTATAACATTACTATCTCTTTTTAGTAATGGTTTGAATTCTGCATTCTCAATATATTTTTTATTAAAGGCTAATTTATCACTACTTTTTGAATAGAAAAGAATACTATCATGATTTCTAATAAAATTTGGAGCTGCTGTTTTATATCCGGAAAGCCATCCTATTCTCCAAATAATTTCTCGCTGAAAATTTTCTTCTCCAAATATCTCATCACAAATTTTTCTTAAATTATGGGCTTCATTATAATCAATAGATATAAATATACCACCATCATCTGTCAGTAGATTTCTTGCAAGTCTGAGTCTAGGGTACATCATGTTTAACCAGTCTGTATGGTATCTTCCACTGGTATCTGTATTGGTGGATAATTTATGTCCTTCTTCATCTATTTGTTCTGTAAATTCTAGATAGTTCTTCATATTGTCCCTATAATTGTCCTTATATACGAAGTCCTTCCCTGTATTATACGGTGGGTCTATGTATATCATCTTTATTTTTCCATGGTAGGATTTTTGAAGTAGTTTAAGTACTTCTAGATTGTCTCCTTCTATATATAAGTTCTCTGTTTCATCAAAGTTTTTGCTATTATCTCTATCTAGTCTTAGAGTTCCTGTTGTTGGAGTTTGGGATAGTCTTATACAATCTCTTTTACCATGCCAATTAAAACTATATCTCTCTTCCTTTTCTTCTATATCTTCTCCTAAAATTAATTGTAGTTTTTCAAAGTCAATTTTATCCTCTGTAAATACTTCTGGAAATAGTTCTTTTAATTTCTTTATATTTTCCCTCTCTATATTCATACTTTCACCATTCATCTTTTCCATACTATACCTCCTTAAGTTCTTCAAATAATTTGGTTCTTTTTTTCTCTTCTTTTTTAAGTTTTATATTTAAATCTACTCTCCTACCTATATCTATTTCTTCCATTATTTTATTTTTATAGGATAGTATATTCCTATCTATTTTCATAAGTATATCATAACTTTCTTGGAGTATTTCTAAAGGCTGTTTTGAAATAGCTTCATAATTGTCTACTTCCCTTGAAAGCTCCAGTGCATAGGTCTTTTTATATAGATCTTTATAGTATTTATATAAATTCGTATTATTTAGATACATTATGGATATTAAATAGTCTTCTATATTTTTAAAATTATATATATCCTTCAATACTAAAATATCCTCTATAATATTATTTTCTCCAGTCTGCTTGTCCAATCTTTTCTCACAAAGAGATAGACTTATGCTTTCATCATATTTAAAAAATAATATTATTGGATATTGAATCATCTTGTTTATTGTTTCTGATATTTCTTCTTCCTTGCCTTCTTTTATTAGACTTATTTCTATTATAGCAATCTCTAAATACTGTATATTTTCGTCTTCATATTCTGGTATATTAATTATATTTGGTTTTAATATAGCTATTAGATTTATATGGTCTACATAATCTTTTATTAGGTTTTTCTGGTACTGTTTTAAATTTTCACTTTCATAGAAAAACTTCTTAAATACCTTTTGATTTAACACATATTCATCTTTTATATTAAAGACTTCCAGTATATTTTCCATTTCATCTACTCCAATATTAAATATGATATAATTTCAAAAGAATCTATGTCTTTATTGTCCATACCTATACTTGTCCCACCTGGCTTGAACAAGGACATTATCCCATCTTCTTCTTTCTCACCTAGAATATTTTCTATAGATTTTTCAAGGAGTTTCCTATACTTGTCCATATTCTTATAATCTTTTGTTTCTCTTTTGAATCTATTTTCCAAATCCATATCCACTTCTATATTTCCTTTTCCTATTTTTTTAAGTATATCTAATATGTTTTTAGTATGGGTATAGCTGTATTTTATTTCTTCCTCATCTGTTATATATATTAAATAATATGGATGGAAGGGATTATAATTTTTGGCTTTTATATCTTCATCTACTTGTTTTAGTACAAATATTACTCCTTCTTTATATTCATCTCTTAAATCTTCTGGTATTTTAGCTATAGCATATAGTCCTGTGAAAAAATCTTCCTGATATTTTTTTAGGTATTTTTCCAAGTCCATTTTAAAATCATTAAAGGTCAAATCTGTTATAGATATTCCTCCTGATATTTCTTCTAAATCTACTACTTCAGATTGAAGTTTTAAAAGCTGCTTCTTCCTATATTTTAAATCATTCATCTCTTTTTTGCTTAAATCCAGAACATTTTCTTCTCCAGTTGAAGATACATCTGATAAAACCATTCTGCTTTTTACTCTGTTTTCTAGGTTTATATATTCATCTAACTCCATATTTGGCCAAAAATTTACTAATTGTATTACATCATTCTTAGACCCAATTCTATCTATTCTACCAAATCTTTGGATTATCCTAACTGGATTCCAATGTATGTCATAATTTATTAGATAATCACAATCTTGAAGGTTCTGTCCTTCTGATATACAGTCTGTAGCTATGAGAATATCTATTTCCTCAATAAATCCCTCTTTTCTCTCTTTAGAAATAGGAGAAAAATGAGTTAGTACTGTATTTATATCTTTAGTGTTGACATTTTTCATGGTAGTATTATTTTGACCTGATCCCTTTATAAGAGCTGAGTTTATATTATATTTGTCTTTAAACTCTTGAGCCAAGTTTTCGTATAAATAATCTGCCGTATCAGCAAAGGCTGTAAAAATTATAAGTTTTTTATTATCCTTATTTATTGGATTTTCTATTTTATTTTCTATTAGTTTTTTAAGTTCATAGAGCTTTTCATCTCTTTCAGGTCTTATCACTGCTGTTGCCTTTAGAATTTTTTCCAGCTGCTTCTTATCATCTTCTAATTCAGATTTCCACTTTTTAAGATCCATATCCTTTAAGTTAATTTCTATCTTTTCTCCTACTGTTACCATATCTAAATCTTCATCATCTAATTCTTCGTCTATTTCTGCTTCTTGTATCTTGGAATTTTGTGAGTTCTCAATTTTATCTATCATATAGTCTATCTTCTTTAAAATATTTGCCAATGTAATTCCAAATGAATGAATAGAGCTTTCCATTCTTTTCAGCATATTTACTCTCATAAGCCCTATGATGCTCTGTTCTCTATCAGTCTGCTTAAATATAAATTTTCCATTCTTTACTTCAGTATCATATTTCTTACTATATACTTTCCTTTTGGATGGCAATACATATTTTAAAGGACTATAAATAGAGAGATGTAATTTTTTTATAATCTTATTTATATCTTCTAGTTTAGGATATTCACCTTTTATATCTATATCAGAATAAATATTTTTTGGTTTTAGTCTTTCAGGAAATTTCCCAATTTCATCAAGCCCATAATATTTTTCTATATGTTTTCTAGATCTAGCTATGGTTATAGCATCTAGTAATTTAAAATAATCATTGTTTAATTCTGATATAAATCTATAGGTTGTCCTTTGGCCATCTGGCAAATCTGACCAAATATTAAATTTAGTCTGTGCTATTCTCAGAGTTTGTTCTATACTTTTAATCCCTACTCCTTTGAAAGCACTATCATCTCCTTCTGTAATAAAAGCTATTTGATTTTTTAAATCGTTCATTTTAGTATTTACAGGTGTAGCTGAAAGCATCAATACTTTTGACTTTACTCCTGCTTTAATTACTTCCTCCATCATTCTACTATATCTAGTTACTTTTTCTTTCCTAGTATTGTTATTTCTAAAATTATGAGATTCATCTATTACTACCAAATCATAATTGCCCCAATTAATGTTCTCAAGATCTATATCCCCTGAATATCCTGTATATCTGCTTAAATCTGTATGATTTAATACATCATAGTTAAATCTATCATTTACAAAAGGATTTCTATCATCATTTAACGTATATATTGTCCAGTTTTCTCTAAGCTTTTTTGGGGCTAAGACTAATACTCTATCATTTCTAAGTTCATAATATTTTATTACAGATAATGCTGTAAATGTCTTCCCAAGACCCACTGAATCTGCTAGTATACATCCATTATACTTTTCCAATTTTTCTATAATACCTCTTGCACCATCTTCTTGAAATTTATAAAGTGTATTCCATATTTTTGTTTCTTCTATTCCAGTTTGTTTCTTAAATGTTCCGTTCTTTAAACCAGCTAATTCCTCTGTAAATATACTATAAAGTGTTATAAAGTATATATATTCTGGAGATTTACTATGGATTAATTCATCTAAAATTCCAATAAACTCATTTTTTATTTCTTTTAATCTATCGTCTTTAATACTCTCTATGTATCCAGTTATATTGCTATTTTCATCCTTTGAATGATTTGTATATGTATTTAAATAAAATTCCTCTGTTGGAACTATTCCCAATCCATCTAAAGTAAAGTTTATATTTCCCATAATAGTTGAAACTTTTCTTTCATTTTCAATCTTTATAATTCCATTGTTTATTATACTAATATCCTTTGAGATAAGGATATTAATATTATCTTTGAGTATATTCTTAATTTCTAAAGCTATGCGTCTTTGGTTTAATTTATTCCTATATTGTCTCTCATATCTTCCGCCTAGGATTTCTAGTTTGTTCCAATTTGGATTAGAGATTATCACATCTGCTTTTTTACTCTTAGATAATTCTCTCTTTAATTTATTAAAAGCATATATGGAGTAATTCATTGAGATTATATCTATTATAGAATCATCTTTGATATCCTTCATTATGTAATTATATGTAGTTTCTTGTCCTTTATTGTTTAAATAGATAGTCTCCATAATATCCTCCTGTTCACTTGAAAATAGTATATTAATATATTCTAGCACTTTTTATTTTGTTATTGATGTTAACATCTAATTTAAAATTTACATAATTTTCATGTCCTTATTATATCACAACACTATATTCTATACTTGTTTAAATTCCAAAAATAATCTATGAATATAAATCTAGTCCTTTTAATACTTTCAAAACACAAAAAAGTCTTGGCCCTTTATTCCAAAGGTTCCAAGACTTTCTTTATTATTCTAATTCCTAAAATTTGATGTGATTAAAGTATAGTTAATATTTAAACTCGTCGAATTCGACGGGTTTAAATATCTTTACATATATATTATCTATTAATCATTTTGCATAATTATGGATTCCCATTCTTCTATAAATCCCATCATGTCTAAAATATCAATCATTTTAACAGTTTTAAATTTATTAGAATGTTGGCAAAATAATCTATTAAGACTTCTGATAAAATTCTTATATTCCTTTTTTTCTAATACAAGTTTTAAAAATACAGTAATACTAAATAAATTACCTTTATTTAGCAATTGATTATCTATATTTAAAATCTTTGATACCTGTCCACTCTTAGCGGGTTTATTTAATTTAAAATTATATAATCTTTCTTCATGTGCACATACATTTCTAAATAGTGTTGCTGTTTTAAGTATATTAATTAAAATCTCAGGACTGATAAATATATTTTTACCATAACTTCTTTTATATTGTTTAGAAAATTCTTTTGCTATTATATTTTGTAATGCTTTATCAATGCACATATAGAAATTTTGTATATTCCCTAAAGTAAGATAATTTACTATTACCCAAAGCGGAACTCCTTCGTGTTTATCTAAGTAATGACCTATAGGATTATCTTTTTTAGATTGTCTATATATAACATTATAAATAATTGAAATTAATTTAAGTATTTCCTTAAACTGTGATGGATCCCTAGAATAATTAGTCATATTTAAATATGCATTCTCTTGACGATATTTATCAGAAAAAGAATATGCTATTCTTGTTTTTATATTACATTCAAATTTTAATATCTCTTTTAAAAGAATACTTCTAAGTTCCCTATCAAAACAATACAAGCCATATATTTCATCAAAACTAGCCCCATTAATATATTTTTCAGGTTCTATAACTTTATTATCATTATCTTTCAACAAAAATAAATCTTTATATCCATTTATTAAGGAATAATAGTTCTCTCTTTCTAATATTCTCATAGACTTTGAGCCATCTTTAATCTCTAAACCTCTACCTCTAAGAATATTTAATTGTTGCCTGTGTGTTTTAAATGGTTTCATCTTATCACTCCATAAAAAATGGCCCAGTCCTCGTAAGGAGCATGAGCCTGATCGATAAGATCATTATATTATATGCTATATAGCTTGTCAAGATGATTATTCTAATATCATTTACTTATCTTATTTATACCCAAAAGTAATTTTTTTATTCTTGATAAAATTTTTATATGCTATATATGATATATAGATATATTATTATAATTTTACCATTTAAATTTAAAACTTACCCTAAAGATCCTATGTCTAACACCATTTTGGAGGTTTTAGGTACTACTCCCACTCTATCGTTGCTGGTGGCTTGCTTGTTATATCATATACTACACGATTTACTTCTTTTACTTCATCTGTTATTCTCTGTGAGATCTTTTCTAATAGCTCTAGGGGAATCTTTACCCACTGTGCTGTCATTCCATCTACTGAATTTATGGCCCTTAAGGCTATAGTATGACAATAGGTTCTCTTCCCATCTACTACTCCTACTGATTGTATATTAGGTAATACAGCAAAATACTGCCATATCTTTCTCTCTAATCCTGCTTTTTTGATTTCGTCTCTAAAGATAAAGTCAGCGTCCCTAAGTATATCTAGCTTTTCTTTGGTCAATTCACCTAAGCATCTTACACCAAGGCCTGGTCCAGGGAATGGCTGCCTTTCTACTATATCTTCTGAGATTCCCAGTAGTCTGCCTACTTCTCTTACTTCTTCCTTATAGAGAGTTCTCAAAGGCTCTAGTAGTTCAAAGTCTATATCATCAGGTAGTCCTCCTACATTGTGGTGACTTTTAACTGCAACTTTTCCCTTTTCTCCTGATTCTATAACATCTGATTTAATAGTACCTTGTACTAGAAAATCTATATCTGATAATTTCCTCTGTTCTTCTTCAAATACCCTGATGAATTCTTTACCTATTATCTTCCTCTTCTCTTCAGGATCTGTTATGCCTTTCAGTTTATCTAAAAACCTATCCTCTGCATCAACTACTATTAAATTCATGTGGAATTCATCTTTAAATACTCTTTCCACTTCTTCTCTTTCCCTTTTCCTGAGGAGTCCATGATCCACAAAGACACAAGTCAAATTATCTCCTATGGCCCTATGGACTAATACTGCTGCCACTGAAGAATCTACACCACCAGATAGGGCACATAGGGCTTTTTTATCCCCTACTTTACTTTTAATTTCTTCTATACTTTTATCGATAAATTCTTTCATCATTTCCTCCTAAACATTATCCGTTTTGGATTTACTTATCTTCTACTATAATTTGGAGCTTCCTTTGTAATATGAATGTCATGAGGATGATTTTCTACTAGAGAGGCAGAAGTTATCTTCATAAATCTTGCCTTTTCTTGTAGTGCTTCAATATTTTCAGCTCCTACATATCCCATTCCTGATTTTAAGCCACCAATAAGTTGATATACTACATCTCCCAATGGTCCTCTAAAGTGGATTCTACCTTCTACTCCTTCAGGCACATATTTCTTAGTATCTTCTTGGAAATATCTGTCCTTACTTCCTGCATCCATAGCTCCTAAAGAACCCATTCCTCTATATACCTTGTATCTTCTTCCTTCGTACAATACTTCTTCTCCTGGACTTTCATCTGTTCCAGCAAATAGAGAACCTGCCATTACTACATTTGCTCCTGCTGCCAAAGCCTTGGTTATATCTCCTGAATATTTGATACCTCCATCTGCAATAACTGGTATGCCATATTCCTTAGCCGCCTTAGCACAATCTATAATAGCTGTTACTTGTGGAACTCCAATACCAGTTACCACCCTAGTAGTACATATGGAGCCTGGTCCTATACCTACTTTTACTGCATCTGCTCCTGCCTTTATTAAGTCTACAGTAGCCTCAGCTGTTGCCACATTTCCAGCTATTACCTGCAACTCTGGATAGTTCACCTTTATCTTTTTAACCGCATCTAGAACTCCCTTAGAATGTCCATGGGCAGTATCTACTACAACTATATCTACCTTAGCCTTTACCAGAGCATCTACTCTTTCCATCATATCCATAGTCACACCTACTGCAGCCCCTGCCAATAGTCTACCTGTACTATCCTTAGCTGAATTTGGATATTGGATAGATTTTTCTATGTCCTTAATAGTAATCAGACCTACTAGCATAAAATCATCATCCACTAGAGGAAGTTTCTCTATCTTATATTGCTTCATAGTATCTAGAGCATCATCCATGGATATTCCCATTTTAGCTGTAACTAGATTTTCCTTAGTCATTACATCATCTATCTTCTTTGTGACTTCTCTTTCAAATCTTATATCCCTATTGGTGATAATTCCCAC
Source organism: Varibaculum timonense (assembly GCA_902386935.1). Lineage (GTDB taxonomy): Bacteria > Bacillota > Clostridia > Tissierellales > Tissierellaceae > CABMKH01. The sequence continues at coordinate 690,201 of CABMKH010000005.1, read as the reverse complement.
TAGTTTCCCAGTATGATCTGTAATGGGTACACCTGATATATGGTATCTCTCCATTAATTCCAGTGCATCTGATACTATATGGTCTGGAGATAAAAAGAATGGATCTGTAATAACTCCATGTTCAGATCTCTTTACCTTGTCTACTTCCAATGCCTGTGCCTCTATAGACATATTCTTGTGTATTACCCCGATTCCTCCTTCTCTAGCTATGGCTATGGCCATTCTTGCCTCCGTAACCGTATCCATTCCCGCTGTCATCAAAGGTATATTTAATTTTATATTTTTAGTTAAATAAGTACTTGTATTAGTTTCCTTAGGCAAAATTTCTGATTTGCCTGGTACCAACAATACATCATCAAAAGTTAATCCTTCTCCTACAAATTCCAATTCAAATTCCTCCTCTTCGGTTTTTTAATAGTATACCACAAATCCAGTTTTTTTTATATTATATAAGCATAATTTATTCTCAAAAAATTAAGAGTATCTTTCGATACCCTTAATTCTAAATCTCATCTACTACTACTTCTCGAATATTTAATATATTTAATTTATACATTCCCTCTCCATAGGTAAGTTCTCTCCTATGGGTATAGTCTCCTCCATTAGTTTCTCCTTCTGAACCTTCCCAATCTACATTTCCACTTAAATAATGTTGTCCATCTGTAACTGCCTGTACTTTCACATTGGCATCCTTATTTAACCTCATCTTCATCTTATTTCCACCATCTACAACCCAATTTCCTTCTACCTTGTCCATTACTACATCTATAGTATTTCCATTACTTATCTCTACATCTATATTAGATGGAACTACTAGATTTAGAGAAGTTCCGTAATAATTATTATATCCCTTATATGATACATAGAGTGTATTATTTAACTTCTCTATATTTACTTTACTTTCTCCAAATAGATTGTCAGCTTTTTCTTGACTATCACTTATTATATCTAGATTTCCAGTAGATAGAATCTTGTTTCCAACATCTGATCTAATATTTAGTGTAGCTACCTTATCTCCATCTATGATTATCTTGTCTATATGTTCATCTACTACATAGTCTTGTAAAGGTAATTCATAACTATAATTTTTCTCAGATACCTTGGATTGTATATATTCCAATGCTCCAATCTCCATCATGCCATATAACACTACACTGCTCATGACTATTACAAACACTATAAATATACTAAATAGATCATATCTCAATCTTGTATCCTCATCTTTATCCCTATAATTAGTCCATAATATCTCCCCCCCTAATAGTATAAGAACTCCAGGCCAAATATTTATAGCCAATCTAAGGGCAGACATTTTATTGAACTGAGCAAAGAATATCAATACTCCAAAGGCTATCAATGATATTCCCATGGAAATAGTTCCAACTCTTCTACTCTTCATCTTCTTCATCCTCCTCTAGAGTCTCCATATTCCTTTTCCTCTTTAACATCTTGATTCCTCCAATGATAAATATCAAAGAGACTATAGATGTCTGTATATAGTTTCTCATTTCATGGCCTATATATGTGGATACCACTGGGTATAATATCTTCTCCAATATATTGATAAGCCCTATGATTATAAGTCCTATACCTATATGTTCATGTTTAATAGATGGTAAAAACTCACCTACGTCTAAATCTTCTACACTCTCTCCATTTAATATATGAAAGGCATCAAAGAATGAATAAAACCATATAAGGGGCAATAAAAATAATAGAAAACTCGTGTTTAACCAACCCATGAGAAATATGGAGAGGAAAAATCCACCCATAAATACTAATCCCCTCTTCTGATGTCCCAAATACATATGTCCTGCTCCTGGTACCATGGATAGTCCAAGGGTAATCACTTTTTTGTTCATTATCTTCATCTCTTCCTGCTGCATATCACCTTGTGTTCCCATATTCTCATCATAGTATCTCATATTACCTATAATTGAAAAGGCATCTATTAAAGCTACTAACCAAATAATACCTGCTCCTCCAAATAGTGTTACTATGAAAAAGTCACTATATGTTAATATATTCATCCCAATAGATCCTACTGTTACTCCACCAAATAAAAATAGATATATAGCTCCCCTATCTGGATATCCAAGGTAAAAATGTGATAGTCCAGGTATAAAGGATAATAAAAAGGTTATAAATTTACTCTTTGTTCTCATAATCATCCTCCTAATTCTTTCTACCAAAATTATTTATAAATTCAGATGTCCTATTGGTTATGGACTCTGAAAGAACATATATCTTTCCTGCCTTTACTCTGCTTTCCTCTATTCCTACTCCTACATCTATCTTAGGTACTACTTCTACCATACTTCCAAATATCCCTCCTGCAGTGAGAAATATAGCCACAGATGCTACTGATGCATAATATAGAAATACCTCGTTAAGTCTTTTATTCTTATTCTTTGGTCTCTTTATTGTCCTTATATTCTTGGTCTTCTTTAAAATATCTTGAGTAAAATCCTCTGGTATTAGCTTCCCTGCCTCTTCTATTTCTATTTCCTCTATGGATGAAAGAAATATCTCCATACAATTATCACAACTATATAGATGGTCTTCCATCTCAATTCTCTTTTCTTCAGATATCAAGTTATTTTTATAGAGTAGCCATTCTACATAATCATAATGTTTCATGTTCTTTCACTCCATTTCTCCTTTAAAATATTTTTACCTCTATAGAGCCTAGATGCCACTGTCTTTACTGTGACATTGTCTTCTTTTGCAATCTCCTCATAGGATTTATCCTGAAAATAAAATTTTTCAATGGAATCTCTATATATCTCTGGCATGCTATTTAGCACCTCTATAAGATTTTTTCTATTCTCTTTTTGTATGAGTATATCCTCTGGAGTATCTATTTCTCTCATGTGCTCTTCATCCACTAACACTTCTGAGTTTTCTAGAGTTTCCTCTCTGAATTTACTTCTCTTTCTCCTGAGCCAATCTATGGATTTATTGGAGGTTAGCTTTCCTACCCAGGCCTTGAAATTATCATCCTCATATGTTGGAAGTGAGAGATATATCTGTAAAAATACTTCTTGGGCTACATTTTCCACCTCATCATAGTCCTTGATAAAATTTAAAATAATTGCAAATACATAATTCTTGTATATTTCTATGAGTTGTTCAAATGACCCTTCATCTCCTTTTGCAGCTTTTTTTATCAATACCCATTCATTACCCATCGCTCCCCTCCTTCCTATCATTAATTATAACGCAAGAAAAATATAAAATACTGCATAAAACATAAAAAAACTTTAAGATAACGTTCTCCTACGCTTTAACGTATTGACTTGTTAATGAATATTTGATATCATATTGCCTAATATTTTCAATTTAAGTTTTTTATTATTATATAAGGGGGAATGTTTATGCAAATGGATATTATAATGGCTTTTTCTTTTATATTAATCGCTCTAGCAATTGGAGATATCATCTCTACTAGGACAAAGGCTTTTGTACCATCTGTCTTTGTCACTGCAGTATTATTTATTCTTGGCTTTTGGACTTTTTTTCCAAAGGATATAGTAGATATCTCCAGTCTAGGTATGCCAGCTGCTCAGTTGGCCATGTATCTACTTATTACCCATATGGGAACTATGATGAGTGTAAGGGAACTTGCTAAACAATGGAAGACTATTACCATTGCTATAGGAGGAATTGTAGGAGTTGTACTGGGAGTTATGACTCTAGGTAGTGCAATCTTTGGAAAAGAAACTGCCATTATAGCTACTCCACCTCTTACTGGTGGATTAGTTGCCTCTATTATGATGTCAGAGGCTGCTGAAAAGATGGGTCTTACAGATCTGTCAGTTCTAGCCATATTAGTGTATGTTGCTCAAGGTTTTGCTGGATATCCTCTTACTGCCTTAGCTCTAAAAAAAGAGGGAACTAGGCTATTAAATGGATATAGAAGTGGAGAGATAAAGTGGACTTCAAAGTCAAATTCAGAAGATGTAGTTGAGGAGAAATCCAAATTTAGGGTTATACCTCCTATTCCTGAAAATTACAATACAACCTATGTTATATTGATGAGACTAGGACTAGTAGCCTGGGCTTCTGTAGCTTTTGCAACTGTCACTGGTGAAGTAGTATCTAGATATGTAATATGCCTATTATTTGGCGTTATAGCTGCTGAAATAGGCTTTGTAGATAGAAGACCTTTGAATCTTTCAGGTTCCTTTGGATGGTTGATGACTCTACTGATGGCCTTTATATTTGCTGGACTTTCTAAGGCTACTCCAGAAATGGTGGCCAAAATGGCTATACCATTATTTGGAATCATAGTATTCGGAGTTCTAGGTATGGCTATACTATCTTTAATTATGGGAAAGGTATTAGGTGTTACAAAGGAGATGGCCTTTGCCATTAGCTTGACAGCTCTATATGGGTTCCCTCCAAATTATATTCTTACAGAAGAGGCATCAAAGGCTTTAGCTGCCGATAAAGATGAAATGGAGTTTCTGATGGATAATATGCTTCCCCAGATGCTAGTCGGTGGCTTTACAACAGTTACTATTGCTTCTGTAATCTTAGCTGGTATATTTATCAAATTCTTACATTAAAGGGGTGTTTAATAAATGGATATCAAAAAATTAGCAGGACAATATAAGGACTTTATAATTGAATTGCGTCGGGAATTTCATATGTATCCCGAGTCAAGTTGGGAAGAGGTACGTACCTCTAGCAGGGTTAAGGAAGAATTAGATAAGCTAGAGATTCCATACATCTCCCTTGCTGGTACAGGTGTATTAGCTACTATTAAGGGAAAGAATCCTGGAAAGACTGTTGCCCTAAGAGCAGACATGGATGCTCTTGAGACTACAGAGACAAATAATGTCCCATATAAGTCAAAGCATGAAGGAAAAATGCACGCCTGTGGTCATGACGGCCATACTGCCATGCTAATAGGTGCTGCAAATATATTAAATGATATCAAAGACGAAATAAACGGAACAATCTATCTTATCTTCCAACCTGCAGAAGAAGTGGCTGGTGGAGCTAAAAAGATGATAGAGGAATCTAACTTTATGGATGAAGTGGATAGTGTATTTGGCATTCATCTATGGAGTGATGTAGAAGCTGGAAAAGTATCTGTAGAAGCTGGTCCTAGAATGGCATCTGCTGACTTCTTTACCTTAAATATCAAGGGAAAAGCTGGTCACGGTTCTATGCCTCATCAAACAGTAGACGCTGTAGTGGCTGCTTCTGCCGTTGTCATGGATCTTCAATCTATAGTTAGTAGGGAAATAAGTCCACTGGATTCAGCTGTTTTGACTATTGGCTCTTTCCATTCTGGTACTAGGTTCAATATTATAGCAGGTGATGCTACTTTAGAAGGTACTACTAGATGTTTTGATCCAGTTATAAGGGATAAATTCCCTGAAATCATAGAGAGAATAGCCAAGAATACTGCTGCCAGCTATAGAGCAGAGATTAGCCTAAATTATAATTTAGGTACTCCTCCTACTATAAATGATCCTGAATGCTCTAAGATAGCCACTGGTTCTGTGGAAAAACTTCTTGGCAAAGATGGAGTCGTGGAAATGGAAAAGACTACTGGTGGAGAGGACTTTGCATATTTCCTTGAAAAAGTACCTGGAGTATTTGCCTTTGTAGGCATAAGAAACGAAGAAAAGGGTGCTTGCTATCCTCATCACCATGACAAGTTCAACATGGATGAAGATGCACTAGAAATAGGTGCTTCTCTATATGCCCAATATGCAATAGACTTTTTAAATTCATAGACTTAAAAAATAGGATGGCCAATATGCCATCCTATTTTTTAGTCTATATTTGCAGCTATATTTCTAAAGGCTTATTACATCATTCCGCCCATTCCACCCATTCCGCCGCCCATGCCAGCCATTGGGTCTTCTTCCTCTACGTCTACTACAGCACTTTCTGTAGTCAATACCATAGATGCAACACTTGCTGCATTTTGTAGTGCAGATCTAGTAACCTTAGTTGGGTCTACTATTCCAGCCTTGATCATATCTACATACTCTTCATTTAAAGCGTCAAATCCTACTCCATCTTTTGCTTCTTTTAGCTTTTCAACTATTATGGAGCCTTCTAGTCCAGCATTTGATGCTATTTGTCTTACTGGTTCTTCTAATGCTCTAACTAGGATATTGATACCTGTTCTCTCATCTCCATGAGCTGTTTCTAACAACTTAGCTACTTCTGGAATTGAGTCTACTAGTACAGTACCACCACCTGGTACAATACCTTCTTCTACTGCTGCTCTTGTTGCAGCTAAAGCATCTTCTATTCTAGATTTTCTCTCTTTTAGTTCAGTTTCAGTTGCAGCACCTACTTGGATAACTGCTACCCCTCCTGATAATTTAGCCAATCTCTCTTGAAGTTTTTCTGCATCAAATTCTGAATCAGTTTCTTCAAGTTGAGCTTTTATTTGTTTTACTCTATTCTTAATCTCTTCTTGTGCTCCAGCTCCATCTACGATAACTGTATTTTCCTTGTCTACCTTTACCTTTGAAGCACTACCTAGCATATCTATAGTAGTATCTTTAAGTTCATATCCTAGATCTTCAGATATTACTGTACCACCTGTTAGAATAGCTATATCTGCTAACATTTCTTTTCTTCTATCGCCAAATCCTGGTGCTTTTACAGCTACACAGTTAAATGTTCCTCTAAGTTTATTTACTACCAATGTAGCCATTGCCTCTCCTTCAATATCTTCAGCAATGATTACAAGTGGTTTTCCCTGTTGTACAATTTGCTCAAGTACTGGAAGGATATCTTGGATATTTGAAATCTTCTTGTCTGTAATCAATATATATGGCTCTTCAACTTCTGCAATCATCTTCTCAGTATCTGTTACCATATAAGGAGATACATATCCTCTATCAAATTGCATACCTTCTACAACTTCTAATGTAGTTCCCATGGATCTAGATTCTTCAACTGTGATAACTCCGTCATTGCCTACTTTTTCCATAGCTTCTGCAATCAATTTACCTATTTCTTCACTACCTGCTGATATAGAAGCAACTTGGGCTATGTCTTCCTTAGATTCTACTTCTCTGGAGAATCTTCTTATCTCTTCAACAGCTTTTTCAACTGCCTTATGGACACCGCTTTGTAGTATTATTGGGTTTGCACCTGCTGCCACGTTCTTAAGACCTTCTCTGATTATAGCTTGTGCTAGTAGAGTAGCTGTTGTAGTACCATCTCCTGCAACGTCTTGAGTCTTAGTAGCTACTTCTTTTACTAACTGTGCTCCCATATTTTCATATCTATCTTCTAATTCTATTTCACGTGCAATTGTTACACCATCATTTGTAATTAGTGGTGCACCAAATTTTTTATCTAGAACAACATTTCTTCCCTTTGGCCCAAGGGTAACTTTTACAGTATCAGCTAGTTGATTGATACCTTTTTCCATGGCACGACGAGCGTTTTCACCAAATTTAATTTCTTTCGCCATTTATATACACACTCCTATCATTTGATTTATACAGTTAACAATTATCTGAGCCTAGTTTTTAGGTAAAAACAAAGATTCTTCACTTACGTTCAGAATGACATTGTTTCACAATTATATATTATCTTTATTCAACTACAGCTAGAATATCTGATAATTTTAAAATAGTCAGTTCTTCATCATCTACTTTAATCTCTGTTCCCGCATATTTTGAGAATATTACTTTGTCACCAACTTTAATCTGTCCTTTTTTCTTTTCATCATTTTCAATATCTGGTCCTATTGCAAGGATTTCTGCCATCTGTGGCTGTTCCTTAGCTGAACTTGGTAATACTATACCACTCTTAGTCTTTTCTTCAACCTCAACTTTCTTAATAACCACTCTGTCTCCTAATGGTTTTAAATTCATATGGTAATACCTCCTTATATTTACTCTTTCTATTTGTTAGCACTTAAATTCGTTGAGTGCTAAACTTTACAATATCTATCTTATCTCAAAATAGGGTAGTTATCAAGTATAGTATTTCTCTATTTTCCATTATTATGTGTAAATAACTGGATAACTGCCCACTTTTCTCCTGTTTTCTCTGCTTTACTCTCATTAGCTATTAAATACTAATATCATCTTTACTAAATAATAGAAAATTGGAATAAATACTGCTGGAAGCATGTTTCCCACTCTTATTTTTTTGATTCCCAAGATATTTATTCCTATAGCCATGATAAGTATACCTCCTATGGAGGACATCTCCAATATGACTTCTGGAGTCAATATATCTTTTACTAGACCAGCTAATATGCTAATGCTTCCCTGATAGATAAATACAGGAATTGCTGAAAATAGTACCCCTATCCCCAAGGTAGAGGAAAATATAATGGCAGATATTCCATCTAGCATGGATTTTGCAAACAGTGTCTCATGATCCCCTAATAATCCTGATTCCAAGGCTCCTACTACTGCCATAGCCCCTATACAATATACTAGGGATGCTGTGACAAATCCCTTGGAGAAATTTGAGTCATCTCTTCCAAGTCTTTTCTCCAGCCTATTTCCTATATTATCTAATTTTCCCTCTATATCTATTATCTCTCCCAATAGGCTACCCAATACTATGCTTCCTATGACCAATACTATATTTTCTGATTTTATCCCGCCCATTATACCTATTATAATTACTGCCAGTCCTATACCATCCATGATAGTACTTCTATATACTTCCTTTATTCCCCGTTTCAAGACCACTCCCAATATAGATCCAATTATAATTGCCATACTATTTACTATAGTACCTAACATAGCTCCACCTCTTACTTTATATTATATTGTTTCCGTTAGTGTCGAGGATTTTGTCTTATCTTTTCTACTCCATTCATGATTTCTCTAACTACATCTGCCTTAAATTGAAAGTTCATCTCCTTCAACTTAGTATACAGTACCCCCTCTTCTGTTGCCACATACATTGGTCTTAGATTGTTTAAAGCTATTGCCTTTACATCTTCAATACAGCGTTCACATCTACAGTCCAATTCTTCCTTCTCTAAAATATCCTCTATCATATCATCTACTATGACTTCCATATAGTTCTTTAGCATGACTTCACCCCTTAAAGATTGTCCAATATATACAGGATATAGTATTTGAAGGGAAAATGCTACAAAAAAATAAAATTCTTTAAAAGAATTTTATTTTTTATAGTCTATTCTCTATAATCTGTAATCTATTATCTATAATCTATCTTTCTTATATATACAGACCTTATTATCATGAAGTATATAATTTGGAACACCATATAACCTAACATAACCACTATTCCATTTGCCAATAGATTTCTCTCCATTAAATTAGATAGAGATTTCAAAGCAAATAAAGAATGGGTAGTGCTAACTATAAATGGCAAGAAGAATATAATCCCTATCTGTCTAGTTATTATCTTATTTAATTCTCTATCTGTAGCTCCTATTTTTCTCAAGATGCCATATTCCACCTTATCCTGTTTTATTTCATTAAATAATTTAAAGTATATTATACTACCTGCTGCTATAAAGAATAGAAAGGAGATAAAGAATCCTATAAATAGAATCATCCCAAAACTCTTTCTAGTTCCTCTATATGGAAGGACCTGAGAATAGAAGCTAAGTTGATATTTTTCCCCTAACATCTCCTTTATTTCCATAGAAGCATCATATGACTCCTTCCATTTATCTAGATTAAATCCATTATATATGACAATATCATCTTCATTTGCTATATCCAAAATCTGATTATAGTCATTGTCATTTAATACAAATAGGTCAAAATATCCTACCTTATTTAATGACATAATTCCACCATGGACTTCTACACTTACTCTGTATTCCTTATTTTCTCCATTTAAGTTTAGCTTTGCCACTTCGAAGGGAAATCTTTTAATCTCTTCTTGTTTTCCATTAAAATCATATACTGCATATGGAAAATTATATACTGCTTCCCCTTCTCTTACTGATATAGACTCTCTATCTTGAGAAATAGCTAATTTATTATAGTCACTATTCGATATGACTAATGTTTTGTCTATAGTCTCTGAACTTCCTTCATTGGAATTATTTATGACTTCTATACTCTTTACTACATGATGTTTCTTGACCTTAATATCATGTTTTTTTAATATTTCTTCTACCCTATCTATGCTCTCAGTGTCCTTAAATGTTTCTTTCTTTTGAACTATTATCATGTTTTCAAGTGTATCAAATCCTGAAATCTTAGGTACTTCTGTAAAAAAAGAATATACTGTCTCTGTAGCTGTAAATGTTATAGCTCCCAAAATAGCTGCCAAGAACAATACTTTAGCTGTATCTTGAAGCTTAAATATCATTTGAGAAAATGCGACTAAATTTATCTTATTATATATAAACTTTTTATTCTTATTTAGTTTATTTACTATAAATATACTAAACTGTGTAAATAAGAAATATGTGCCTATTATGACTATTACCGTAACAGGAATCATACCCAATACAACTAATGCCCCTTTTACAAGCCAAGCTGCTACATAGCCAATTACCAATAGACTGATTCCTAAAATAGACTTCTTCTTGGAAAACTTAGGTACTTCCTTTGGAATCTTGGCACTTTTAAGTTGTTGTACTATTTCTTTATTCTTTATATTAAAGAGCATAAGTATACTTACAACTTCAAACAATAAAAAGAATACTGTAGCTGTTAAGATTAGAGCCTTTAAAGATATATTAAAAGGAAGGCTAATATCCATAAAAGCTTCCATAGCCATAAGAAACAACTTTGAAAACACTACTCCACACAATATACCTGTAATCGTAGATAAAAAAGATATAATAGTGCTCTCAATCATGACATATTTTTTTATCTGCCCTCTAGTCATCCCATATAGAGAAAGAAGTCCGAACTCCTTCCCTCTAGATCTTAAAAATATAGAAGTAGAATACCCTACAAATAAAATTGAAAATACTACTATTATAACTTGACATATTATCATGCCATTGATTGCTCCTGCTTGAGCTACTATATGTCCTCCCAGATTCTTATAATCAAAAGCTGGATGAAATACGAAATTAGAAAATATAAAAAAAGCCATTACTGCAAAGGAATTACTCAAATAATACATTATATATTTATAGAGATTTCCCTTTACATTGTTGATTGCCATATTAGATATTTTCATTGTAGCCGCCTCCAAGAAGTGATAGAGAATCTAATATCTCCTTAAAGAATACCTGACGAGTAGAGTTCTTTACTATTTCCAAGAAAAACTTTCCATCCTTTATCATTATAATCCTGTTACAAAAACTAGCTGCAAATGCATCATGAGTTACCATGACTATAGTTGCCTTCTTCTCTCTATTTATATCCTCTAAAGAACTCATCAAGTCAAAAGAAGCCTTAGAATCTAGATTCCCTGTAGGTTCATCAGCTAATATAATAGCTGGTTTATTTATCATGGCTCTAGCACATGCTGTTCTCTGTTGTTGCCCACCTGATATCTCATAAGTTCTCTTATCTAATATTCCCTTTATATTCAATATAGATGATATTTCATCTAATTTTTCTTGGATTTCATTACTCTTAAATTCCTCCAATACAAGTGGCAATATGATATTCTCCCTTACTGACAAAGTGTCCAATAGATTGAACTCTTGAAATATAAACCCTAGATTTTTTCTCCTAAATATTGCCAACTTATCTGGACTTAATCTATGAGGATTTTCTCCATTTAGCAGTATTTCTCCAGAAGATGGGGAATCTATTGTGGCAAGTATATTTAATAGAGTAGTCTTGCCACTTCCAGATGGTCCCATAATCCCAACAAATTCTCCTTCTTTTATACTCATACTAAATTTATCTAGTGCTTTAACTGAAACTCCCTTTGCAGTCCCATATATTTTAGTTAACTCTTTAGCCTCTAATACTGACATATTTTATCCTCCTACTATTGAATTTCTACTTGTATTATATAAAAATAAGGGGAACCATCATATTGATTTCCCTTTCAAGTAGAAACTTTATCTTACAAAATTGTCAGCTTATCTATTTTCTAAACTATAGATGCTCTTTTCCATATAAAATATGATTCTGACTATAGTGCCTTTACCTTCAGTAGAGTTTACATCCAATCCATGACCTAATCTATTGCATATTTCCTTTGAAAGATAAAGACCCATTCCTGTAGATTCTAAATATTTCCTACCATTATTACCTGTAAAGAAGGAGTCAAACACCCTATCTAAATCGGCTTTGGGAATTCCCACACCTTTATCTATTATGGACAATACTACATCCCTATCTCTTCTATACAACTTAAATATTATGTCTTTGTTCTCCATCTCTTTGACTTTAGAATATTTGATGGCATTAGATAATATCTGACCTACAACAAACTTTATCCACTTTTTATCGCTTTTTACGATTATATCTTCCTTTGCATCTATTTTAGGATACATAGAATTTACAATAAAGGCAGATTTATTTTCATTGATTACAGTTCTCAAAATTTCCAGTAATGATATCTCTTCTACCTTTAGATCCAATTCAAAGTCATTTATTCTAAGAGTATGCAAAGCCATTTCTAGACCGTGGGATAATTTCTCTATTTCTTCTTCTATACTCTCATAGTTGGCCCTTGTATTTTCATCTATAATCTTATCTTTTTCATTTTCAAGCATAAGTTTTATAACAGATATAGGAGTCTTCATCTCATGAATCCATCTATTATTAAAATCTATTTGCATCTTTGATTTATGTCTATATTTTTCCAGAATAGATGTATATGTCAAATAGTTTTTAATCAAAACTTCCTTTAAAAAGTCATACTCTCTATTTATATTATCCGGTATATTGAATATATATTGTAGGTTTTCATCTTCCCATACTTCATAGTCAATTGAACTATAAAACTTCTTTTTTTTGATATAATCTATGGATAGGATTATCCCTAAAAATATAGAAGACAATATAAAACTATATATAATGTTCCATATATTTAAAGACTCTTTACGTATTATTAAATCTAACATCATAATGGAAATAACTATGGATATACTGATAAAATAGATTAGAATATATAAAAATCTATCCTTTAAATAATCTTTAAATCTCATACATATCTACTCCCATGTCTTTACCATTGAATATCCTTGGCCTCTTTTAGTTTGAATACTATCTTCTATACCTATTTCTTCTAATCTCTTCCTAAGTCTAGTGATATTTACAGATAGTGTATTATCATCTACAAAGTCTATATCATCCCATAGTTCTTCTAATAGAACTTCCCTAGATACTATTTCATCTAAATTTGAGAGTAGTATAGATAATAGTCCAAACTCTCTTTTACTTAACTCTACCCTTTTGTCTTTCCATTCTATAATGTTTTGTCCTCTATACAAAAACACTCCATCTACTTCATAGACATCTCTATACTCTCTTTCTGAGTATTCTCCATAGGTCCTTCTAATAACTCCCTTGACCTTTGCCAATAGTACATCAAAGGAAAAAGGCTTTATTATATAGTCATCTCCACCATTTTCTATTGCCATTACCTGATCCATATCTGAAAATCTAGCAGAAATAAATATTATAGGCACTTTAGATATACTCCTTAGTTCTCTACACCAAAAGAACCCATCATAATTAGGTAGGTTTATATCCAAAAGAATCAAATGGGGATCTATATGGATAAATTCAGATTTGATATTAGAATAGTCTTGGACTACAAATACCTGATAGTCATATTTCTCTAATCTATCTTTTATAAGGTTTACAATCTTCTCATCATCTTCAACAATAAATATCCTATACATACTTACACCTCTATAATCTATCCTTCAGTAGAAGGTATCTCTCCCTTGCCCTACTTTCCTATTCCCAATTCTCTAGCATAATAGAACAGATATTGTTGTGCAAAGCCTGCTAAGCTTCCAAATATCCTAGCTCCATGTTCTCCTATATGCTTTACATTTGTATCTTCCTTTAAATAAAAATGTTCCATTACTCTCTTTACCCATACATCTACTGGAAAAGCCTCATCCTTGTTAAATGCAAATAACAATATGCAGTCACTGACCTTAGGACCTACCCCTGGAAGTTTCATTAGTATTTCCTTACCTTCATCCCTATTTAATTCAAATATCTTATCTAAATCCAAATCTCCATTTCCTATAATTTGACTGGTTTCCACTATCCTCTTGTCCCTAAATCCTACTCTACACTTTTCCTTTAGATCTTCTGGTTTAGCCTTGGCTAATACTTTAGCTGTTGGAAATCCGTAGTAATTATCATCTGAAAATATCTCTTTTTTTATATCTTCTTCTATATGGATTTCTTCTCCATAGTATTGAGATATCAAATCTATTGACTTCTTTATTCTAGGTATTTGATTGTTGGCAGATATGATAAAGGATATGGTTGTTTCAAAGGGTTCTTGATTTAGTATCCTTATGCCTTCACCATATCCTATTGCTTCTTTCAATATTGGGTCCTTGGATAACTTACTCTTTATCTCTCCATAATCCCTACCTAGGTCAAAATAATTGTACCATATATTCTTAAAATCCTCTATGTTTGTATTAGTCAAGATTATATCTCTATTCTCTCTCTTTACATTTATAACTCTCCCATAGGCTATAGTAGTATAGCTTTCGTCTTCTTCTCTATTCCATCTAAAGGCCTGACCACATTCAAATATATGCTTTGGTTCAAAGTCCTTTATATCTTTTAAGATGATTCTATCTCCATCTTCAACTATATTATAATTCATTTGTCTCACTCTCCTATAATCTGTTCCATACTACCTCCTATTATAAACCTCCCCTCGAGAAGCAATTTCAATAACATTTATAATTAATCTTTTTTCATCTTTACTAAATATAATTCTATATTTACCAATTCTTAATCTATAGTCTTCTGTATTTCCTTGTAACTTTTTAACATCTCCTAAGGGAAGTTGATTTATAGCTCTAATTATTCTTAGCTGTGTATTTTTATCTAATCTTTTTAAATATTTAAGACATCTCTTTTCATATTTAATATTATATTTCATCTTCACTTATCCCCAGTTCTTTTAAAAAGTCATCTTGGTCTATAAACACTCCTCCCAATTTAATTTCTTCTAACTTAATACGTTCTGCTTCAGTTATATATTCGTGTTCCATTTCATTTATCTCATTCCATTTATTTTGATTTTCTTTAAATTTTAAAAATTCAGTTAAGTCAATAACTGTTTTAATATTTTCTGGTTCTAACTCATCTTTTAATATTTGTTCAATCTTTTTTGCAAGGGTCATAGTTCTTCCTCCCTATTTATAATATTTCTTTTCAACAAAAGATAAATTTCTACTTGAGTATATTATATCACATTATACTTTAACCTACTACTTCAATTACCTTGACACCTATATAAGGTGAAAGAATTCTTAATAAAGGAAGATAAAAAAGCCATAGTCTATATATAAACTATGGCCCCTACTTTAACCCTTCAATCTCTCTATATTCTGTTGTTTATTCTTTTCCCAAGCATGAAGTACCAGTGCAAGACCTATTACTCCATATGCTACAAACACCCTAAAGTATTCTCCTATTTGAGCATTTCCTATGAGATTCTGTCCTGCTATAGGTGAAATTATAAATAATAAGTGGAATAAAAACGTCCCTATCAGTGCTTCTTTCCATGAAGCTTTCTCCACAGAAGCACCTCCTATAAGCAAAGATGCCACTGCAAATAGTCCTACCTGCTCGTGATTGCTAAAGGTATTTAAAGTTCCCATGTTTTGAAGATATACTATCTGTCCCCATGCTGCTAATACTGTAGATATGATGATGGATATAAGCCTAGTCCTATCTACATCTATACCTGATATACTAGCCACATGCATATTCTGTCCAACTGCTCTCATATCCTGCCCTAATTTGGTCTTTAAAAATAGATACAATAGAATAAACAATATTGCAGTAAATACAAAGGTCATAACTGGTATCTTCTGAAAATATTTTCCAAAGAATAAAGTATCTAGTTTTCTTCTAATGCTGATTAAATCTATGGTATTTTTAAGACCATATCCTGACTTCATAAGTATCTTCTTATTTGCAATTGGAAATACCTTTCCTGCCATGATTATAAATATAAGCTGATATATTCCATTGGCAAAGAATCCAAGTATCATAGAGGTAATCATCTCTCTTCCCTTGGCTTTATTGAGTATCTTTCCTACCATCCAACCTAATAATATGGCTATAGGAGTAGAGACCAACATGGCAATGAATATACCACTTATACCACCTATCTTATGATTTACAATAAATATAAGCCCTGCCTGACCAGCCATTGCCCCTAGAACTATACCAAAATTTAGTCCCATACCTGATATTACTGGTAGGATCAAACTCATAACTAGGATTAAATTCCTTGAAAGCCTAAAGATCATCTCATTTGCCACAAATTCCACAGTCAATCCTGAAACTAAAAAACCTGCTACACATAATACTAAAAATACTATAGGAACTATCATTATGCGTCACCTCCACTACTTGCGGATTCATCTGTATTTCTTGTAAGAGCATAGATTATAATACCATTACTTATGATTATCCTTATGATTTCTGCCATATTCCCATCAGATATGATGTTTATAACTGGCAATGCAACCACCAATAGAGATTGAAACAAAAATGTCCCTATGATTACATGGGCAATCTTCACCTTTTGAAGAGATGCCCCTCCTATTAGTATAGATGCTGCTGCTGGCATGGCAACATATAGTGGTGCATTATATAACTGTAAGAAACCAAAGGCCTGACTATAGACTATTATCCCTACTGCTGCCAATACTGTAGACAAAATAGTACCTAATATCCTCTGCTTATTTACATCTATACCATTGGATATGGCAAAAGATTCTGAGGCCCCTGCTACCTTCATGGCATTTCCCAACTTTGTCCTATTAAATATATAGACTAAAAATGCACATAATCCAAAGAATAATAGTAGGCCTGTAGGGATTATTAAATTTCCAATCTTTATCTTTAAAAATTCATTTAACAATCCTCCCATGGAATCTTCCATAGTTAAGGTGACACGTAATCCTGTTCCTCCCATTACCCATACTAATCCTGGATTTTTAAATGGTGCTATCAGCCAAAATATAGACATAAAAGACACCACGGAAAACCCAACATAATTTCCTACAGTCATCTCTTGACCCTTTACCCTATTTAGCATCAATCCATATAGATATCCAAATATAATTGCTAGAGGTATGGCTATGAGCAAAGCCACTCCAAAGGCAGTCCAACCAGTAAAGTTGTACTCCATACTCACCAAGGCACCTATAAGTCCCAATACGACTCCTAAGGCCAAGTTGAAGTTTATTCCTATACCAGCTTGTATAGATGGTACCATAGCCAGAACCAATACAGCATTCATTCCAAATCTGACCATTATATCATTCCATAGTTGAGCCTGGGGTATCTTAAGTATATTTGAGATAAATATCAAAACTGCTAAAAATACTCCGATTATCAATCTTGGAAATCCAATCCTATTATATAACTTTTTTATATTCATGATTCCACCACCTTGCTAATGTCGTCTCCACCCATTGCCAATCCAAATACCTCATCAGGAGAATCTGGTGAAAGTATGGAGTGAAGTTTCCCATCAGTTATTATGGCTATTCTATCTGATACCTGTCTTAATTCAGCCAATTCACTAGAGGTTATAATAATAGTCATACCCTCTTCCCTGTTTAATCTGACTAAAGTATCCAGAACTAACTTTTTCGCTCCTATATCTATTCCCCTAGTAGGTTCAGATATAAGCAATACTTCTGGATCTAGTGTAAGTGCCCTAGCTATACATACCTTCTGCTGATTTCCACCACTGAGATAGCGAGTATGCTGCTTAGATGAGGTGCATCTTATATCCATGTCCTCTATCATTTTCTTTGCATGGGATTCCACACCTCTTCTATCCATTAATTTTATAGGCCCTAAAGCTTTTATAAACCTTTCCTGTATCTCCATAGATGTATAGGCTATATTATAATCTATGGATTCATCTAATAGTAGCCCTACTCCCTTTCTATCTTCTGATAAAAAGGCCACATCATTTTTTAACATTTCCCTTGGATTATTTAAAGGAATTTCCTTCCCATCTTTTATTATCTTTCCCTTAGTAGGATATAGTCCCATTATACCATTGGCTATTCCAATCTTTCCTTGACCTGCTAGTCCACCAATACCTAATATTTCACCTTTTTTTACTTTTAAATTTATACCCTTTACCCTCTCACCTGGCATATCTACTACTAGATCTTGTATCTCTAAAATATTTGGGTCATCATCGGAAAATTCATTTCTCTGGGCTGATGTAAGCTCTATATCCCTTCCAACCATGGCCTTTGCCATATCCACTGTAGAGATATCCTTTGTAGATGACTGTGCAACTTTCTGTCCATCTCTAAGTACAGTTATATTGTCTGTTATCTGTTTTATCTCCTCAAGCCTGTGAGTTATAAATAGTATGGCAATCCCCATCTCTGATAATCTCTTTATTATCTTCAAAAAACCCTCTGCCTCAGATTCAGTAAGAACAGCTGTAGGCTCATCTAAAATCAGTAGTTTTAGATTCTTCTTATCTATCTCTCTGGCTATTTCTACAAACTGCATATATCCTACGGGAAGTCCCTTTACAGTCATAGATTCCTGAATATCCATACTCAGTTTATTTAGAGCTTCTTTGGAATCCTCTATCATCTTGTCCCTATCTAGCCTTTCCAGCTTCTTGCCAAGAACTCTACTAGATAGAGTTGGTCTTGTATTTTCCCTATTTAATTTTATATTTTCAGTAATAGTAAAACCAGGTATCAACATAAATTCCTGATGTACCATTCCTATACCATTTTCCATTGCGTCCATGGGAGTCTTAGGATTAAACTCTTCTCCATTGATATACATCTTTCCATCATAACCACCTGTATTATGTATAACTGGCATACCAAAGATTATATTCATCAATGTAGATTTTCCCGCTCCATTTTCTCCTATTAGCCCATGTATTTCCCCTTCTCCTATAGTAATAGATACATCTTTTAATACTTGATTTCCAGAATATGACTTAGATATATTCTCCACCTTAAACAGATCCATTTCATCACTCCCATCTATATATTGAATAAAGATGGAGTCGTACTACGACTCCATCTAACTAAAATATTTGAGATTGGATTACAAATAGTAGGAAGTTTGGATTATCTTCATCTAGAGGTTCTAATACAAGCTCATTATCTTCAGTAATCTCTCTCATCAATCTTGTCATAGCATCTTTATCAAGTCTTTCTATTTCACCATCTAGATATTCAATAGAATACTTAACTCCAGCTTCTATCATAGCAACATTGGCTGGTGTCTTCCAAGTTCCAAATCTACCTGTTCCACCTTTTTCAGCCACTTTTTCTCTGATCTGTTCTGATAGATAATCTAGATCTCCAGCCTTATCTTCAGGAATTTCAATTCCCAATGCCCCTGGATAAGCATGATAAGGTGATGGACAGCACTGTTCTGGATATATAGCTCCTGTCTCTAGCGCTTGTTTAATAAGCGGCTCTTGCATCCCACAATTTGTGTTAAAGAATGCTGTATTCTTTCCATATTGTTCAACTACCCTTGGAACGTCCTCATGTATAAACTGTTGAGCTCCTGGAACACCAGCATCTCCTGTTGGGTCTGGAGCATCTATTTCTACAAATTTTATGCCTAGTTCATCTGCACTCTTCTTTAACTCATCCCTTCTAGCTGATAGTAGCTCATAGGACATATGTCTTGGGAATGAATAATGTACAAAGGTCTCAGCTCCCATATCTTTTGCTGTCTGCATTATGTTCTTTCCACGCTGTAATTGATTTAATTCCAGTGCAATATCTACCCTCTCAGCTATTAGCTCTGGATCCTCATGAGGTGCACCTACTATAAATAGTATGTCATCTCTCATCTCTTTAACTGCATCAATAGCTGCTGCAGTTCCTGGTACTGCCTGAACTATTATTATAGCTTTTACATCCTTATCTGCCGCTAGACTCTTTACATTGGATATAGTAGTCTCTACCTCTTGACTAAATTTATCTGGATAAGTAACGTGTTTGATCATATCTCCATATGTTTCAATCATTCTCTCTGCGGCTCTAAACTCTTCTTCACCTTGTGATACTGTTCCTGTCATTATGCCTATCTTGTAGTCGCTGCCACTATCTTCATTAGTATCTCCAGCATCTCCACCTGTAGCTACTTCTCCCCCATTTCCTGAATCTCCTGATTCTTGAGGTTTATTCCCACAGGCTGCAAGAGAAAATATCATAGTAAAAATCACTAGCATTGCCACTAACTTCTTAAACATAAATTTCCCTCCTTTAATATAAGAACCCTCTAATTATCTATTAGAACTTCATCTGATTATATCAAAGTTTTTTTATTATGTCAAAGCAATATATCTGTATAGTTATAATACAGTAAAACGTGAATTGAATATAATAGATGATATAAAAAAACTGGCTTTCGCCAGTTTTTTATCTAAAGATCTTTTATAAAATATGATAGTGTAAATAGACTTTCACTTAGTCTTACATTTTCCAACACAACATCATCTGGTACTACTAAATCTATAGTAGCAAAGTTCCAGATTCCCTTGATACCATTTCTTACATACATATCTGTTACATCTTGGGCTATCTCCTTAGCAGTGGTGATAATCCCAATATCCACCTTATTTTCTCTTATAAAATCCTCTAATCCATCTATATGCCTTACCTCAAGATTTCTCATGGCAAAACGTGGATTGTTAGGGTTTCTGTCGAATACTCCTATGATATTAAATCCTGCGTCCCTAAATCCCCTATAGTTTGCTACTGCATGGCCTAGATTACCTGCACCTGTTACAACTACATTGTACCCTCTATCCAATCCCAGTATCTTTCCTAATTCATTGTACAATTCTTCTACACTGTACCCATATCCCTGTTGACCAAAACCTCCAAAGTTATTTAAGTCCTGCCTTATTTGAGATGCTGTAAATCCCGTAAGCTTACTTAGTTCTTGAGATGAAATCCTATTGATTCCCTTCTGAAGTAGCTCTCCTAAATATCTATGATAATTTGGCAGTCTTCTTATGACAGTTATAGATACTTGTGACTCTCTATTCATATTTAACTCACCGCCTAATACGTATTATAATTATAATTGTAATTATACTTTACATAATTATAGCACTTGGATAATATTTAGTCAATTTTTTCATTATGGAGATTTTTGAATATTTGTACATGTTTTTGAGATAATATTGACTGAAGGAGTGATATATTATGGCAAGTAAAGAACAACTAAAAAAGATTGCTCTATATTGTGATGAATATAATTGTAAACTTCACGATGAAGAGGTATCTCTAAAAAATATCTCTGATGTACAGTATGAAAGCTGTACAAATTGTAGCCACTATACTGAGGAACATACCTGTGATCTAGATCTAATAGACAAGATACTTTCTTCTTTGGCTATGGAATTAGACTTAAAATCCTAATATGTGGATACTTTTAATGAGGGAGTTTTTTTGATACAATGATAGTATTAACATTTAGGAGGATTTTAAAATGTCAGTACTATCTTGTAACAATCTTACAAAGACATATATTGTAGATACCATATTGGAAAATATAAGTTTCACAGTAGAAGACAAGGATAAAATCGGAGTGATTGGTCTAAATGGTTCAGGTAAGACTACACTATTTAATATATTGGCTGGAAAGATAGATATGGATGATGGAGATATATTCATCCAAAAAAATATAAGAATTGGATATCTAGAACAACATATAAAGATAGATAGCACACAGACAGTCTATGATGACTGTCTAGAAATATTTCAACCTTTAATATCCATGGAGGATGAGTTGAGACAACTAGAATATCAGATATCCATAGAGGGAGAAAAGGGAGAATCTCCAAAACTCCATAAACTCATGAACACATATGGTCAACTCTCCGAGAAATTTTCCTCATTAAATGGCTATGGCTATAGATCTGATATACGTGGAGTATTAGTAGGATTAGGCTTTAAAGAGGAGGACTTTTCCAAAGAAGTAAATCTCCTTAGTGGAGGCCAAAAATCCAGACTGGCATTGGTGAAATTACTATTGGAAAAGCCTGATCTCCTTCTCTTAGATGAGCCTACAAACCACTTAGATATAGAGACTATAGATTGGCTAGAAAAATTTCTAAAGGACTATCCTGGAGCAGCCCTTATCATATCTCATGATAGATATTTTTTAGATAATGTGGTAAATAGGATATTCTATCTAGAAAATAAAAATATGCAAATCTACAATACTAATTATACAGATTTTATGGTACAGAGAAAGAAAGATTTAGAGCTATTAAAAAAGCAATTTGAAGACCAACAAGCAGAGATCAAGAGACAAGAAGAGATAATCTCAAGATTTATGAACTATGGTGGTTCCAGATATATAAAACAGGCTCAAAGTAGGCAAAAACTATTGGACAAGATAAAGGTACTAGATAAGCCTGTAGACGCAAAGAAAACTCGTATAGTTTTTAAACCAAGTGTAAAATCTGGAATGGATGTATTATCTGTCAATAATCTTGGAAAGAGCTTTGGAGATTTTAAACTTCTAGATAATATTAACTTTGACATATATAGAGGTGAAAAGGTAGGTCTCATAGGTCCAAATGGCATAGGAAAGACCACCTTATTTAAGATTATATTAGGTCATATGGATTATGATGAAGGAAATATCATCCAAGGTCACAATGTATTCCCAGGATATTTCGATCAGGAGATGGAGAATTTAAATCTGGATAAAACCGTAATAGATGAGGTATGGGATGACAATCCTAAGCTTAATTACTATGATATTAGAAAGATCCTAAGTCAATTCCTCTTTGTAGGGGATGATATATTTAAGGAAATATCCGATTTAAGTGGTGGAGAAAAAGGGAGATTGAGTCTTTTAAAACTCATGTTGTCTAAGTCAAATTTCCTGTTTATGGACGAACCTACAAACCATCTAGATATAGACTCTAAGGAAGTCTTAGAGGATGCCATACTAGACTATGATGGTACTTTATTTGTCATATCTCATGATAGGTATTTCCTAAATAGGACTACAGACAAGATTCTAGAATTGACTGAAAAAGGTATAACTGAATATCTCGGAAACTATGACTACTACTTAGAAAAGAAAAACGAATCAATATATGAAGAGGAAGAGGAAGAAGAGACAAAGACCAAAACTCAGATGAAATTTGAAAGAAAAAAAGAAAGAGAATTGTCCAATCAAGCCAAGATGGCAAGAAAAAAGATCTCCCAATTGGAAGATCATATTTCAAAGTCAGAAACAGAATTGGAAGAGATAGATAATCTTCTCTGTAATCCTCAATTATATGATAATCCTGAAAAAATTGAAGAATTATCAAGAAAAAGAGAGAATATAGAATCCAAACTCAACACTCTCTATGAAGAGTGGATATCATTGACTGAAGGTTAATATCCACACAAAATCAACAGGTTGTTAACAGTATCCACAGGGTTATCCCCAGCTTTTCATGAGCTTTCCATGGATTTTTAGGATTTTTCCCACATTATCCACAGATTATTATTGTAAACCAATTTTTGATTGTTGATAATCTGTGGAAAAAAATGACTATTTTTCTCATTTTATATCTAAATTTGGCTCCACATTTAAATCCAATCCAGATTCTCTTCCATTTATATAGTTAAAATATGCAGCTGAACCAATCATGGCTGCATTATCTGTACATAATACCCTAGATGGATAGTATATCTCTATGCCTTCTATCTCAGCTCTTTTTTCCATCATATTTCTCAAACCCTCATTGGATGCTACTCCTCCAGCCATGACTATCTTGTCTGATCCACTTGTCTTTGCAAGTCTAAAGGATTTTTCCACAAGTACATCTAATACTGCTTGTTGAAAACTAGCTGCTACATCTTCTACTACTGCTTCTTCTCCCTTTTGTTTCATTTGATTTAAATAGTTTAGTACAGCTGTCTTCAATCCACTAAAGCTAAAATCATAGGAGTCATCCTCTAAGAATACTCTGGGAAATGGGATTGCATCCTTGTTTCCCTTCTTGGATAGATTGTCTATAAAGGGTCCACCGGGATAAGGTAGCCCTATTGCCCTTGCCACCTTATCAAAAGCCTCTCCAGCAGCATCATCCCTCGTTCTACCTACTAGTTCATATTCCGTATAATCATTAGCTTGTACTAAATATGTGTGTCCCCCTGAAACTACTAAACAGGTAAAGGGAGGTTTTAGATCTTTATGCTCTATATAGTTGGCACATATATGTCCCTCTATATGGTTTACACCTACTAATGGCTTTCTAAGTCCATAGGCCAAGGCCTTAGCAGTAGACAATCCTACCAATAAAGCACCTACAAGTCCCGGTCCTTGAGTCACTCCTACTAGGTCTATATCTTTAAATGTACATCCTGCTTCATCTAATGCTTCTTGTAATATATTATTTATACTTTCAATATGCTTTCTAGATGCTATCTCTGGCACCACTCCCCCAAATTTTCTATGTATATCTATCTGGGAGGAGATTATATTAGATAGAACTTCCCTACCATCCCTTACTATTGCGCAGGATGTCTCATCACAAGAAGTCTCTATGGCTAATGTAATCAAATTTAATCACCTCTGATTTTCGTTTTTTCTCCACATTATTATGGCATCTTCATTATTATCTGAATAATATCTAGGTCTAACTCCATAGTCTATAAATCCATATTTTTTATATAGATTTTGGGCTATAGTATTGGACTTTCTCACCTCTAGGGTCATACTATTTATTCCCTTGGACATACAATAGGTTATAAGCCCATTTAACAACTGTTCTCCTATTCCAAGGCCCCTATATCTTTCTTTTACTGCTATATTGGTAATATGCCCCTCTGTCAAGATAAGCCATATACCACCATAGCCTACTGCTTTTTTATCTACTTCTGCTACAATATATTTTGCCAATAGATTTTCACGTATTTCAGTTATAAAGGATTCCCTAGACCATGGGGTTGAGAAAACTTCATTTTCAATCTCAACTATTGCATCTATATCATCTTCTACCATATCTCTAATAATTATATCCATTGACTTCCCTACTTCCTAAAGGACTTATTTAATTCTCTTTGGGCCTGGGATTGTCTTAGATAATCTGGTGCTAATGTAAAATAATCATCTACTATCCCAGCTTTGTATTTCAATTTAGCCAACTCAGCTATACTTACTGCCCTACAAGTATTTTGCCCTATTGGGGCAAATTGTACCCTATTATTTAACCTATCCAATATAGTATCCCTATAGATGGATCCTCCATTTCCATTTATACTTATCCTATTATAGTCATCAAGCCTTTCTAATATATCTTCTATAGGAAGTACATCTGGTGCCATTATCTCTTTAAATTCCCCATTCTCCCAGCTGTATATAGCTGTATATACTCTATCTCTCCTAGCATCTATCATTGGCACTACTATATCATTATAGGGAAGATTATATCCTAAAGCCTCTAAAGTAGACACTCCTACTACAGGTTTATCAAATAGATGGGCAAAGGCCTTTATAGTTGAGACCCCTATTCTCAATCCAGTAAATGAACCTGGACCTATGGCTACACCATATAGATCTATATCATCTATATTGAAGCTTAAATTATCTAGGACTTCCCCTATCATTGGAACCAATTTTTCTGAGTGGGTCATATCCTGACTTAAGGAATATTCCCCTACCAATCTATCACCATCAATTACTGCACATGTAGTCATCATAGTCGATGTATCTAAAGCTAATATTTTCAATTTTATTTCAGCTCCTTAATTACTTCTTCATATCTTTTGCCAAATCCATGTATATAGAGTGTTCTCTCACTATTACTATTACCTTTTTTTATATCTATTACAATCCTATCTTCTGGAAGCATCTTCTCTATTCTATCTGCCCATTCAATAATACATACTCCGTCTCCATAGAAGTACTCATCAAATCCCAAATCATATAGCTCTTCTACATGTTCTAAACGGTATACATCAAAGTGGTAAACTGGTATTCTTCCCCTATATTGATTGATAAGGGCGAATGTTGGACTTGTAATATATTCTTCTACTCCTAAACCAATACCTATGGACTTGGTAATAGTAGTCTTTCCTGCACCTAAATCTCCATTTAGACATAGTATATCTCCAGATTTCAATAATTTACCTAATTTTATCCCAAATTCTTCTGTCTCTTTTAAATCCTCTAATCTTATTTCCATTGATTCAACCTCTCCTATATAGTGCTAATACTATATTATATCACAATTATACTAGTTTGATTGTCATAAAATCAGTTTATCCTTGGATATTTATCAATTCATTACTTCTGTAACAAATATATATGGTGTCCAAATATTTGTCAACAAAAATAAAGACAGATAAATCTCCTATCTGCCTTTAACTAAAACTATATTCTCTTTTAAAACCTATTTTTTGAGTATAGGTGATATTCTCTTATATAATAGAATAGTTACTAAGGATACCACAGTACCTTTTAATAGATTAAATGGAACTACAGCATATAATATCAATGTCTTGTAGTCTACTACAAATCTATTTACCAGACTAGCTGCCTCAATAATCTTATCTAGTGGCATAAATTTAGAATATAAGGGAAATACCACAAAATAATTGCTAAGACTTGCAAACCCTGCCATAGCCAAGACTCCAAATATCATTCCTATGATGGCATTTTTAAATGTCTTTTTTCTGTGATATATAGTTCCCGAAATAAATACTAGGACACTCCCCACTAGAAAATTAGATAATTCTCCTACTCCACCTGTCATTGTTCCCTCGATAAAGAGACTTAGTAAATTTTTTACCAATTGAACTAGGACTCCCTCCATAGGTCCCATGGCAAAGGCGCCTATCAAAGCTGGTAAGTCAGAGATATCCAGCTTTAAAAATGATGGAGCAAACCACACAGATAGATCAAAAAACATGAGCACCATTCCAACTACTGCAAGAACTGAAATCTTTACCATAGCCTTAGTATCCAAAGCTGTCTTTTTTAAAGTATACATACAAATCCCTCCAATAATTTTGTTACTCCAGGGATTTTAGTCTGCT
The DNA here is from genome assembly GCA_902386935.1 of Varibaculum timonense. Taxonomy (GTDB): domain Bacteria; phylum Bacillota; class Clostridia; order Tissierellales; family Tissierellaceae; genus CABMKH01. The sequence goes on along the minus strand of CABMKH010000005.1, from coordinate 663,044 downwards.
TCATTAGCCAAATCATAGGTTTGGATTCCGCGACATCTGACCTACGACGAAATCAGAGATTTCTGTTAGGTCATGAATAAACCCCGAAGTATTCTTCGGGGTTGGTAGACAAAAATATACGTCTATTACATCTTCTTTCATCCAGACTGTAACTGTCGGCCTTGGAATCTAACCAAGTCAACCAAAATGGCTCGCGGGCTATACCGCCGGTGAGGACTTGCACCTCCCCCTGAAGATATATTTCACTTCTATTATAATATTATGTCTATATTTTGTCAAGGTTTATATGTCTATCGATAGTGTCAATTAATTGTTGGAAAATAATTTAAAAATATTATTACCCTAAATTGTAGAGTTACTCTAGCTATTTTGATATATTATTTTCGCTTTTAATATTTCTTTAAATTTACATTTTCTTTCTATTACTGATTTGCCATTGACATGGAGCCTCTGGCTATATGGGTTTGCTACCTGAAGGCAGGACTACTAAAGGTAGTTCCTTTCTTTTTAGGCTACCATATAGACTTCTCCATATCAATGGCTCCCTAAGTCCAAGGCTGCTGTGATTTAGATTCCTGAAACCTTCAACATATTCTTTAGCCACTGCCCATCTGTCCTTGTGGTATAGGGCATTTCTATCATTTTATCTGGTTCTATTGCCTTGTAATTATTTTTTATTATTTTTAATACTTTTTGATCTAGTTCTAGGATCCTTTTTTCTTTGTTCTTCTCTATTCTTTGTTTTCTATAGTATTCTTTTATGTCGCCTCCACTGCCCTTGTAGGCTCTCATTCTTGCCATTTCATCTAGTCCTACTTTACTCCAACCCATTGGCCTTGAGCTTAGTCTTGTGGATAGGATATGGCTTATGTGACCTTCTGCACTACAGCTGTAATTGTCTTTGTAGAGATTTTCTATTCCTTCCCAATTGTTGCTTATATATCTTTTTGCCTTTTTCATACTTTCTACTTTTGTTTTACTTGGTGTTTCTTCTATGGCAAAGTTTATTAATTCTAATGCTTGTTTCTTTCTTCCTCTTCTTAAGGCTTTCCATAGGGGTTTATCTATGTCTATTGGGTTTTCTAGACTACCTAGATGGGCTGTTATTATTTTTATATATTTACTTAGGTGGTAATGATCTAGGACATATTTACTTTTATTTATTATGCTTAGTCCTGTTTTTATCCAACTTGCTTCATCTCCTGCTATATAGATGTTTTGTACCTTATCTAAGTCATAGGCTTCATCTATGTAGGTGGCTACTTCTGTCCACAGGTCTTCTGGAGTCATTTCCCCTGTAAAGTATCTTAGGTTTTCAAGTTTAGTCCTACTCTTGTTTTCTTCTTTTTTATTGTCGTATACATAGATTAATTTCATTTCTTTATTGCTGCCATTTTGCATTGCTACATGGTCTTCATCGGCTTCTATGTATATGGTTTTTACTTCTTTCTTTTTCCCTATCTTCAATTCTAGATTATCTATTTTCCCATTTTCTCTTATTATCTTTTTAACTGTTTCTCTTGTTAGAGCTACTGGGCTTGAATATCTGGCAGCTTTTTCATAACTTACTTCTGATGCTTTATCTAATATTTCCCCTTTTAGATTTGCTTCTACTTTTTCATATTTTTCTATTCCTAGCATTTTATCTAAGATGTAGACGTATTTATTTTCTTTATTGTTTTTGTAGTAAGTTCTTTCAAATTCCAACAACCCAAATCTAGTTACTAGGCTTCTTTTATCATTGTTTCTTTGAACATAATATTTTCCTTTTCTCTCTGGTGCTTCCTTTATGTGTTTATTTAGTTCTCCAACAATTGCAGATAGGGTATCTAGTCCTATATTATTTACCATATTTCCTACTGAATCCACCATTCTATCAAGGTTCATGTCACCTTCTAAAGTTTTTATTATATTATTTTCAATTTCAGCCTTAACTTTTTCTATTATTTCCTGTATAATCTTATTCATAGAGAATATCCCCCTTTTTAGTGTTGTTTTAGCGATTACATTATATCATAGGGAGTGGTATTCTCTATATTTTTTTATTTATTTGTCCTACAACTATTTTACACTAAGATGTCTATCTTATCTTCCATTATTTCCACTATCTCCTCCTCTTCATCTGCCGTTAGCTTTTTCTCCATCCAGTCTTTCCCTTCTATCAATCTAGTTACCATCATGGATACTACAGAGTCTCCTGTACAGTTTATCATCGTAGCAGGTGGATCTACTAGAAATCCTATAGTTGCTATTATGGGAAAGGCTTCCATTGGAAATCCATATAGATTCATAATTAGAACCTCCCCTATAAGTCCTCCACCTGGAACTGCTGACATGACCATTCCATTTAATATGGCCACTACTGTTGCTGTTAACCAAGTGCCTATACCTGTAAATTCTCTTCCAAATAGTCCATACATAAGGGATATCTTCAGTATAGCTGAAAATACAGATCCATCCATATGAACTGTAGCACCAATAGGCAATACTATTTCACGAACATCCTTTGGTACCCCCATCTTCTTACAAGCTTGGAGATTTATTGGCAGTGATGCGATGGAACTTTGAGTCCCTAAAGCAGTAGCTGCCACTGGGAATATATTCTTAAAATATACTTTGATGCCCTTTGTCCCACCTGCAAAGTAAGCATAAGCTGCAAAACCAAAGATAAAATACAATAAACACAGAGGATAGTACAAAAGGAGCATAGTCCTTGCATAAGTTCCCAACAACTGTGGTCCCATATCTCCTATTAAATATGCAAAATAGGCACCTAATCCTATTGGAGCATAATACATGATAAAGTTTACATATTTCATAATGACATCACTTATCAATGTAAGTAAATCTACTAGAGGTTTTCCCCTTTCTCCAAATGTACTGATTACAAATCCAAATAATATGGAAAATACTATTAAAGGCAACATATTTCTTCTAGAAAGCAAATCTACAAAATCTGGTACTGTTATAGACTTTACTACCTGCTCACTAAAACTCAATTTTTCAACTGTAGCATTTTCATCTAGGGGAAAATCTGTCCCCTCTGCTGGCTTTATGACCTGAACTGCTACACTCATCAATAGGGAAGCTATAATTCCTGTAATGATAAATAATATCATCATATAGCCCAGTATCTTTCCAAGTCTCCTCATATTACTCATACTGGCTACTGCACTAGTAATAGAAAAAAATACTACTGGGACTACTATGGCAAAGATCAAGTTGAGAAATATATCTCCCAAGGGCTTTAGGACCTTTGCACTGTCACCAAAGATAAAACCTATGATAGAACCTATTATTATTCCAGATATCAGGATCAATGGAAATCTATAGGAACTCCAAATAGTCTTTTTGTCCAATTTATTGGTCATCTTTTTTCCTCCTTTATTTTTATAATTTGGTGCCTACTCCATATATATAAATATAAAGCAATTATCATGCCATTTATTCTATTTAAATCCTGTCTTTTTCTCCCATACTCTTGAAGCCCTGTACTATAGCTTTCTATATATATTCCCTTCATATCTCCCAATATTCTACAAAATATTTCCCAGGCAATAGAGTTTTCTATCTTAACGGATATAAATAGGGTCTATGGTATTTTATCTATACCATAGACCCTATTTAATTCATATTATAAGAAATCAATTTATCTTCTATATACAATCTTTCCATTGATAATAGTCATATATACATGGAAGTCTACATCCTTGATTGGATTTCCGTCAAATATTACTATATCTGCATCTTTTCCCTTTTCTATACTCCCTATTCTATCCTCTAATCCTACAATCTCTGCTGCATTTATGGTTATAGCCTTCAAAGCCTCCATCTCATCTAAGCCTGCTCTATGAGCAAGTCCTGCACATAGTGACAGATGCTGTAAAGGAATAACAGGTGCATCTGTGGTTATGGCCACTTTTACCCCTGCATCATTTAATACTCTTGGAGTATCAAAGCTCTTGTTTTTCAATTCAAATTTAGATCTATTTCCGAAGGTAGGCCCTACTATGGCTCCCTTTCCTTCTTTGGCTAAATCTTCTGCTATTAGATGTCCTTCTGTACAGTGATCTAAAGTGATGTCTAGATCAAATTCCTTTGCTATTCTCAAAGCAGTGAATATATCATCTGCCCTATGGGCATGAGCCTTCAATGGAATTTCTTTCTTAAGAACTGGTATCATGGCCTCCATCTTTATATCATAATCTGGCGTTTTTGAAGTATTCTCAGAATCTTCTTTTTTCTCCAAATATCTCTTGGCTTTAAACAATGTCTCTCTTAAGATGGCAGCTGTAGCCATCCTAGTCATTGGAGACTTCTTTTGAGAATTATATACACTCTTTGGATTTTCTCCAAAAGCTATTTTCATAGCTATAGGGTCTCTTATTATCATATCATCTATTCTATGACCATAGGTCTTTATAGCTGCAAAGGTTCCTCCTATTACATTGGCACTTCCTGGTCCTGTTACAGCTGTTGTAACTCCACCTTGATATGCCTCTTCAAAGGCTATGTCCATTGGATTAATAGCGTCTATTGCCCTCATCTGAGGTGCCACTGGATCAGTCATCTCATTGCCATCACTTCCCTCAAATCCTATGGATTCCTCCCACATTCCTAGGTGACAGTGAGCATCTATAAGTCCAGGAGTGACTTTTCTCCCTTCTACATCTATTACCTCTGCATCTAGTGGTGCTATAATATCTCTTCCTACCTCTACAATCTTTCCATCTTCAATTAATATGGAACCATTTTCAATTATCTCTCCACTCATTGTGTATATAAGTCCATTTTTTATAAGTAACATATAATCATTTCCTTTCATTCACTCTCTTTATATCACTATATTACAATGTATCTATAAGTCCAGTTTCAGATATAGGCAATACTATAGTAAACTTAGTTCCCACATTCTGTTTACTAAGGACAAAGATAGAACCGCCATGATCTTCAAATATATCCTTAGATATCTTAAGGCCTAATCCAGTTCCATTTACACCCTTGGTTGTGAATTTGTGCATAAAGATCTTGTCTATATTCTCATCAGATATTCCAATTCCCGTGTCCCAAATCTCTAAAAATATACGCCCTACTCTTTCATACAAGCTGATCCCCAATACTCCACCATCTTCTTCCATGGCATCTATGGCATTTATAAGAATATTTAAAAGAGCTTGTCTTATTCTATACTCATTGCAATATACCTTGCTTAAAGAATTTATACTTAGATTTAATTCTATCCTATTGTCCTGCTCTGCCACAGAATTTATCTTGTGCTTTACCATATCCAGAGAATTCAAAACTATATTTCCAAATACTCTATCCTCTTTATATTCTGAATTATATCCATTTATAAAGCTATAGAACTTATCTATAATATCTTTACAGTCTAGAGCTGCTTTGTTTATTGTGTTTAGATTCTCTTTTATCACTGGAGATGTAGCATCTAAGACAGATAGTTGTGATAATCCTGATATTATTGCCAATATATTCTTAAAATCATGAAACATAGTCTCCGACAAACCTAATAAGGCATCTACATATTCTTTCGTTGCAATATCTATCGAATGGTCCAGTTTATCCTTCATTCACCTTCACTCCCCTACTATACATCCTTCATATTTAGTGATATCCTCCCTCTAGTCTTGTCCACATCTATTACCTTCACTTTGACTATATCCCCTACTTTGACAACTTCTCTAGGGTGTCTTATAAATCTATTTGAAATCTGAGAGATATGGACTAGACCATCCTCCTTAACTCCTATATCTACAAATATACCAAAGTCTACTACATTTCTAACAGTTCCCTTTAGGACCATATCTACCTTTAAATCATCCATACTCAAGATATCCTGTCTAAGAATAGGCTTTGGCATCTCATCCCTTGGATCTCTACCAGGCTTTTCTAACTCATTAATTATATCTATTAGAGTTGGTTTCCCTACATCTAGCATCTTAGAAAGCTCTAGTATAGATAGATTCTTATATTCCATATCTAGAAGATTAGACGCAATATCATAAGATTCAGGATGTACTCCTGTATTGTCTAAAGGATTATCCCCCTCTGGAATCCTTAAAAATCCAGCACATTGTTGAAAAGTCTTTGGTCCTAATCCTTTAACATCTAGAACCTCTCTTCTATTTTTAAATTTACCCTTTTCTTCCCTATATTGTACAATGTTATTTGCAGTCCTTGTAGATATGCCTGCTACATATTGTAGTAGTGAAGAACTAGCTGTATTTAAATCTACTCCCACTCTGTTTACACAATCTTCTACTACACCAGTTAGTGCTTCATTTAATTTACCTTGATTTAAATCATGCTGATATTGTCCTACACCTATATGTCGTGGATGTATCTTTACCAATTCAGCCAAAGGGTCTTGTAATCTTCGTCCTATAGAAATAGCACCTCGAATGGTAACATCTAGATTGGGAAATTCTTCTACACCTACTTCTGAGGCAGAATATATAGAAGCACCAGCCTCACTTACTATTATATAGAATACCTCTCCTGAATATTCCCTCAATGTCTCTACAACTACATTTTCCGTCTCCCTTGAGGCAGTACCATTCCCTATAGCTATGATATCTACTCCATATTTTTTTATCAATTCTTTTAATATGACTTTAGTCTTTTCCACCTGATTCTGTGGTGCTGTAGGGTATACAGTAGTATATTCTAGTAATTTTCCTGTCTCATCTATTATGGCCAGCTTACATCCTGTTCTAAATCCTGGATCTATTCCCATTACAACTTTACCTTTTATCGGTGGCTGCATGAGTAATGGCTCTAAGTTCATTGAAAATACCTTTATACCATCTTCCTCTGCTCTTTCAGTTAAGCTATTCCTAACCTCCCTCTCTATAGATGGAAATAACAATCTTCTATATCCATCCTCAATTGATATGTTCATATATTCAATTGTTGTAGAATTGTTTCCCTTGATCATCTTTTTCTTTATTATATCTGTCAGTTTTTCTTCATCTATGGATATATTGACTCGAAGTTTCTTTTCTTTTTCACCTCTATTTATGGCAAGTATTCTGTGATTAGCTATAGATTTTATAGGCTCCTTATAGTCATAGTACATCTCATATACTGATTCCTCTTCCTTGTCTATCCCTTCAGATACTATAATCCCCTCTTTGAAAACCCTTTCTCTTATTGGCTTTCTAAGCTCAGGATCATCAGATACTATCTCTGCTATGATATCCATTGCCCCTTGCAATGCATCTTCCCTATTTTCAACTCCTTTCTCCTTATCTATGTAATGTAAAATACACTCTTCAAACTCTTCTTTTTCTATCTTCTGCTCAAGGATTATCTCTGCCAGTCCTTCTAGGCCCTTTTCTTTGGCCATAGTGGCTCTGGTTCTTCTCTTCTTTCTATAAGGTCTATATAGATCCTCCACTATCTGGAGTGTAGTAGCTTTTTCAATATCCTGTCTTAGTTTTTCTGTTAGCTTGTCCTGCTCTTCTATGAGTCTGATTACTTCTTCCTTTCTATTCTCTAAATTCCTCAAATAATCCAGTCTATTTGACAGGGCTCTTATGACTATATCTTCCATTTCTCCTGTCATTTCTTTTCTATATCTGGCTATAAAGGGGATGGTATTTCCATCATCTAATAGAGCTATGACATTCTCTATATGTCCCTTTTTAAGTCCAAATTCATCTACCAATACTTCCACTATATCCATAAGCATACATCCTCTCATCATTCTCTTTCATATATTAGTATTCTACATATATTACGAAAATCCTTCTTTTTTTTAGAAATTTCCCAAGTATCTAAAAAATTAAGCCCTTTATGAAAGGGCCTTTTGTTTTAAGTATTCATCAATAAATTCATCTATATCTCCATCCATCACTCTAGAGGCATCTCCTGTCTCCACATCTGTCCTATGGTCCTTCACCATACTATATGGATGGAATACATAGGACCTTATCTGGGATCCCCAAGCAATTTGAGAGTAATTGCCATGTAAATCCTCTATTCTTTCCTTTTTTTCCTCTTCTTTCAACTGAATCAACTTTGCCTTTAACATATTCATGGCAGTAGCCCTATTGCTATGCTGGGACCTCTCTGATTGACATTGAACCACTATACCAGTAGGTAAGTGAGTGATTCTTATGGCTGAATCTGTAGTATTAACATGTTGACCTCCAGCACCAGAAGATCTATAGGTGTCTATCTTTAGATCCTTTTCATTTATATCAATATCTGCATCATCATCTAGTTCTGGAAATACATCTACGCTGGCAAAGGATGTATGTCTCTTCCCAGAAGCATCAAAGGGAGATATTCTTACAAGCCTATGGACCCCCTTTTCTGATTTCAGATATCCATAAGCATTGAACCCTTTAACTAAAAGAGTTACAGACTTAATTCCCCCCTCTGTATCAGGTGCCAAATCCAATGTATCAACTCCATATCCCTTGCTCTCACACCATCGTCTATACATCCTAAGGAGCATCTCTGCCCAATCTTGGGCCTCTAGCCCTCCAGCTCCAGAATGAATTGACAATATGGCATTATTTTTGTCATATTCTCCATTTAAAAGTGTAGATAGTTTAAATTCATTTGCCCTCTTTTCTAGTTCCTCCATGCCCACTTGAAGTTCCCTATATTCTCCATATTCTCCTGTCTCCTGGATAAGGGCTATATACACTTCTAAATCCTCAATTCTATCTATTAGGTCTTCGTATCTTTCTATTTCACCATTTAATCCCTTTATCTCCTGCATTATCTTCTGTGCTCTATCTACATCATCCCAGAAACCTGTCTTATAGGATTCTGCTTCATTTTGAGCAACTCTTTCCTTGAGACTATCTAGGTCAAAGAGACACCCCTAGCTCTTCAACCATCTCTCTTATATTTTTCAATCTATCCTTACATATATTTATATCTTCCACAAGATCCCTTCTTTCCTCTTATAAATTGCTTCCACAACATTTCTTGTATTTCTTTCCACTGCCACATGGACATGGATCATTTCTTCCAATCTTCTTTTCCTTGACTACTGGCCTATTTGTAGTCTCCTTATTTGACACTGTTGGATTTGCTACTCTCTTTCTCTCCATCTTTTCAGGATTCTCCACATAATATAAAAATCTTACAGTATCCTCCCAGATAGCATGATTCATCTCTTCAAACATATCAAAACCCTCTATCTGATATGCACGAACTGGGTCCTCTTGTCCATATGCCCTAAGCCCAATGCCCTGTCTCAACTGATCCATAGCATCTATATGGTCCATCCATTTAGAATCCACTACTTGAAGAAGTACTACTCTCTCTACTTCCCTAAATTTCTCTACCTCTCCAAACTCCCTTTCCTTGATCTCATACTTGTCTTCTGCCTTCTTCCAGATATACTCAATCAATTCAGGTTTATTCATGGATTGTATGTCTTTAAACTCTAAAATCCCCTTATTGAATCCAAATATCTTAATGCAATAATTCTCCAATCCTTCTAAGTCCCATTCCTCTGGATATTCAGACTGATTTGTATATAGTTCTACTGCAGATTCTATCAAGCTCTTTGCCATTCCAAAGATATTATCCCTTAGATTTTCTCCCTCTAGAACCTTTTTCCTCTCTCCATAGATCACATTTCTCTGCATATTCATTACATCATCATATTTCAATACATGTTTTCTAATGGCAAAGTTATTGCCTTCAACCTTCTTTTGAGCACCTTCTATGGTTCTAGTCAATAGTCCATGCTCTAAAGGTTCATCATCTGGCATATTTATATTTTCCATGAGACTTTGTAGCCTTTCTCCCCCGAACAATCTCATAAGATCGTCTTCTAGAGATATATAAAATCTAGAACTACCAGGGTCTCCTTGTCTTCCTGAACGCCCTCTCAATTGGTTGTCAATTCTCCTAGATTCGTGACGCTCTGTACCTATTATGTGAAGACCTCCTACTTTGACAACTTTTTCTTGATCCACATCTGTTTCCTTCTTATAACTTTCAACTAAATCTTCATATACCTTTCTAGCCTCTAAGATTTCCTGATCCTCTGTATCATAAAATCCATCTACTTGATTTAGTATATTATCTTCATAGCCTTTTTTCTTCATATCCAGCTTTGCCAAGTACTCTGGATTTCCTCCCAAGACAATATCTGTACCTCTACCAGCCATATTTGTAGCTATTGTTACAGCTCCAAATCGCCCTGCTTGAGCTACTATTTCTGCTTCCCTATCATGTTGTTTTGCATTGAGTACCTCGTGAGGAATTCCCTCTTTCTTTAACATCTTACTCAATATTTCTGATTTTTCAATAGTAATAGTCCCTACTAATATAGGCTGACCAGTCTTATGTCTTTTCTTTATCTCATTTATTACTGCTTCAAATTTAGCTCTTTCATTTGTATATACTACATCTGGCAAGTCTTCTCTAATTACTGGTCTATTTGTAGGTATCTCCACTACATCCATACCATATATCTCTCTAAATTCATCTTCTTCAGTCTTAGCTGTACCTGTCATACCTGCCAATTTATCATACATTCTAAAGTAGTTCTGAAATGTAATAGTAGCCAAAGTCTTGGACTCAGATCTTATATTTAACTTCTCCTTAGCCTCTATAGCCTGATGTAGTCCATCACTATATCTCCTACCATACATCAACCTTCCAGTAAACTCATCTACTATGATTACCTCTCCATCTTTTACTACATAGTCAATATCTCTCTTCATTATATTTTTTGCCTTGAGAGCCTGATTTATATGATGGGCGATTTCCATATTTTCCACATCTGCTAGATTTTCCAATCCAAAGAATGTCTCTGCCTTTGCTGTACCCTTTTCAGTAAGGGAACAGGTCTTTGCCTTTTCGTCTATTAAGAAATCTACTGTCTCTTCCTTTATTTCCCTGTCAAAGGGGTCTACTTTCCCCTCTTCTGGACTTACAATCCTTCCAGTTAAAGTCTTTACAAAGCTATCTGCCATACCATATAGTTCTGTAGATTTGTCACCAGCTCCTGATATGATAAGGGGAGTTCTAGCCTCATCGACCAATATACTGTCTACCTCATCTACTATGGAATAGTATAGAGGTCTCTGTACCATCTCTTCTTTATATATGACCATATTATCCCTTAGGTAATCGAATCCAAATTCATTATTAGTTCCATAGGTGATATCTGCATTATATGCTGCCTTTCTCTCAATATTAGTTATTCCATGGACGATACACCCAACAGTCAGGCCTAAAAATTCATAGAGCTTACCCATCCATTCCTTATCCCTCTTTGCCAAATAGTCGTTAACTGTAACTATATGGACTCCTCTACCTGTGAGGCCATTCAAATAGGCAGGTAGTGTAGCCACTAAAGTCTTACCCTCTCCTGTCTTCATCTCGGCAATTCTACCTTGATGTAATATTATCCCGCCTTCTAACTGTACTTTAAAGTGTTTCATTCCCAATACCCTATATGCTGCCTCCCTAACTACTGCAAAGGCTTCTGGTAAAATATCATCTAGAGTTTCTCCATTGTTTAATCTATTCTTAAATTCATTAGTCTTCCCCTTAAGTTGTTCATCTGACAAACCTTGCATATGTGAATCCAAACTCATAATCTGATCCACTAGACCTGATATCTTTTTTAGCTCTCTTGAACTATAGCTTCCAAATATCTTTTCAAATATTCCTGCCATCAATTTTAACCACCTTTCCATTGTGAACATATTCTATTTTATCATTAATATCAACCTATGTAAACTATATGTAAACTATGGTGTAAATAAAAAAGTTGTAGCCTAGGCTACAACTTTTTATCTATATATTAGATATATGGCTCAATTAAACCATAATCTCCATCCTTTCTCTTATAGACTACACTTACATCTTCTGTATCTGCATCCATAAATACGAAAAAATTGTGTCGGAGTAGTTCCATCTGGAGTATTGCCTCTTCATAGGACATTGGTTTTAATCCGAACTTCTTTCTCTTTACCAGTTTAGGTCTATCCTCATCTCTTTCTACTGGTAATGGCATCACATTTTCAAATCTAATTGTCTCTCCATTTTGATATCTTTTTTGGAGCTTAGTCTTATATTTCCTGATCTGCCTCTCTAGGATATCCACAGCCCTATCTATAGAAGCATACATATCATCACTTGACTCTTCTGCCCTAATTATAGTACCTGGTAGGTTTATGGTGACCTCGATAATTTTTCGATTCTTCTGAGTACTAAAGGTCACATTTCCCTCAATATCCTTTTGGAAATACTTATCAAGTCTACCCAGTTTTTTCTCAGTCACTTCCCTTAATGCATCTGTTACCTCCATATTTTTGCCAACATAGTTCATGTTCATAAACCCAACTCCTTTCATATAAGTAAAACTTATACTCTTTAATATTATAATACCCATATATATAGAGTATTCAAACATAGAATCCTATATTTATTTTTTTATTTATGGAAATACAGTATATAAGCCACATATATAATATCTGTTGATGAATTGTTGTTAATTTTTATTATACCCTAATTTACCTGTGGATAATGTGCATAAGTCTGTGGAAAACTGTTTATATAGCCTGTTCGCTTGTGGAAAAGTTTGTTAATTAAAATTTACACCTCTAAATTTCCTATATATCCTAATATACAATTTACATTTTATATATAAATAGTATAATAGTGTATAATATTTATATAAATTGCATTTAGGAGGAAATTATGCAGAGATTAAAATATATGGAATTTCAAAAAATAGATATGGATTTGACTAATAAACTCTTAGAGTATATAAATTTACATGAAGATATAGAAGATATAATATATAGACTAGAATCTATCTTCCCATATATATATGACGATAATAGTAGGGAAAATATCAACATCTGGCTCTCTACAGACTACACTGACAAAGATGGAAAGACTTTTATAGAAAAATTTATACAGGAAAATAGCTCCCTATCACCTATTGAAAAGAAGATATTGGAGACTAAGATAAACTCATATATCTCTCTGTTTCAAGTATTAGGATATAATGAGGGACATATGATCATAGAAGATACTCTCAATGGAGAAGAATACAAATTATGGGCACCACAGTTGGCTAATTCCATTGAGAATGGTGAATTTATACTTACTAGATTAGGAAATATATTAGGCTATAATATATTTGTAGGAAATATCAACTATCTTCCTTCATCTATTAAGCCTATATTTTTAGAGGAGTTATTAATAGATTTTAATAATATGAGAAGAATAGAACCTAAATTGACCATGAAAAAATATCTAAAGGAGTTTTCCTTAAATGTATATAGGATTTATAATGAAACAATATTCGACTTAGTAGACACGGAAGATGATATATACACATATCTATTTTCAGAACTAGAAGAATTTGAAGCCTATTTAACCCATAGAGAGAGTTCTATTAAGATTAAAACTCATCTATCTAATTTGATAAATATATTTGAATATACCTTGTCTCCTAGAGATCTAACTCTCTATGATTTAGATGTATTAGACTTTGAATCCTTTTTTAAAGAAACTATAGACAAGAACTTCATCTGCTCACAAAAAGAGCTGAACTCATATATAGATACTCTAAAGAAATATCTAAAATTTCTAAGCAATATGGATATTAACTATAGAGATGCCTATTCTAGAATATTGGATATCAGTAAGGATAGGTTCTATTATATGAGTAAGTTGAAAAACAGCTCTATATTCAAAATAGAAAGGGATTTTCTCTCTGCTATATCCTATAAATTAAATAATATGTCATTGGCCACAGTAAAAGACTATGACAAGTTCATTATATATGCCAATGAAAATTACTTGGATCTAACTACTAAAAATAAACATATTAAGAGAAAGGATCTCCTAAAAATAAATGAATTATTAGAGTTTAAAATGGAATCAAATAAGAAATCCCCAAATCAGAAGGATTTTCCATTGATACATTTCTTTTACTATTTTTCATTAGACTCAGGTATCCTTGAGATTAAAGATAATATTTTAGTACTTACAGACAAGGGACTTATGTTTCTAAGACTAAGTGAGGAAGAAAAATATATATTATTATTTAACTATCTATGGAGCGAAAATTTTATGAAGGATGTACTGGGTATTGATAATGTAAAATATCAAAACTCAATCAAGAAAACTTTTACAAAACTCGGTGCAAAACTAAAGCCAGATACTAAATATAACATAGCCAATATATTAAATAAAAATCATCATAATATATTTCTATATTACAAAATTCTAAGATATCTAGGGATAATTGAATATAGTTTATATCTAAATCCCTTAATAAGTTTCACTATTTTGGGTAATAGTGTATTTGAATACTTAAATAGAGAAAGTTCTGATTCTAATACTCCCAACATAATTCCACTAGATGACTATAGGAGTACACGATAAAGAGAAGGAGGAATATAGATGGAAAAATTATCATTAGATGAATTCACTAGATATAGATTTCTATCAGGTATAGAATTTTCACCTAATGGTCTCTACACTGGATTTATATGCCATAAGATAGACTTAAGAGAAAATAAATACCTATCCTATATACATGTATTAGATGTAGATAGTGGAAAGGTTCTTAAATTGACATCTAATGGCAAGGAAAATTCTTTTATATGGAAAGATGAAAACACCATCATATTTTCCAGTATAAGGGACAAATCTGATCTAGAGAGAAAAAAGGGTGGTGAGATCTTTACCTGTTTCTATGAAATATCCATAGATGGGGGAGAAGCAAATAAGCTATTTGAAGTTCCCTTAGAAGTCACTAGTCTAAAATTTATAGATGAAGAAAATATTATACTAATGGCAAATGTTTCAAATGTCATGGATAAGGATGAGGATTTTATCATTGTAGATGAAATACCTTTTTGGAGCAATGGTCAGGGCTTTACAAATAAAAAAAGAAGTCGCCTATATACTTTCAATATGAATAGTGGAAATTTAAACCCAATAACAGATAATTTTACAGATGTATATGAGTATAATCTCAATACTGAACGAAATAAGGCCATAATTGTCACCAATTCCTATATAGATAAAAAATATATAAAGACAGAACTACAGATCTATGATATAGAAGAGGATAAATTGACTAAGATCTCTCCCTTTGACGACTTTGCCTATCACTATGCCGACTTTATGGATGACAATATATGCTTTGTAGGTAGTTCCATGGAGTCCTATGGGGTAAATGAAAATCCTCAATTCTATCTGTTGGATTATAAGGGATATAAAGTCAATAGAATATCTAGAGATGAATTTGACTTTAGCACCTGGGACTCCATAGGCTCTGATTGCAGATATGGTGACTCAGCTACTATGAGAGTTCAAGGGGAATATATATATTTTGTAACTACAGAAGGGGATTCTTCATTTATCAATAGAATGGACTCCAAAGGTAGAATAGATAAACTTACAAATAAAAAAGGATCCATAGATGGATTGGCAGTATATGGGGATAGTATTCAATTTATAGGCCTTAGAAGTTTAAAACTACAGGAGATATACTCTCTAGATAATAAAAATGAAATTCAACTTACCCATTTTAACGACTGGGTACAGAAGGAGAGAACTCTATCTATTCCAGAAAAACTCACATTTAAAACCGAAGATGAGACTCTCATTGAAGGATGGGTCCTAAAACCTACAGAGTTTATTCCTGGAAAAGAATATCCAGCAATATTGAATATCCATGGTGGTCCAAAGACAGCCTATGGAGAGGTATTCTTCCATGAGATGCAATATTGGGCAAATGAAGGATATGTAGTATTCTTCTGCAATCCTCGTGGTAGTGATGGACGAGGAAATAGATTTGCAGATATTCGTGGAAAATATGGCACTATAGATTATGAAGATATCATGAACTTTACTGATCTAGTTCTAGAGAAGTATAGCTTTATTGACAGAAATAGGATAGGAGTTACAGGCGGATCTTATGGTGGATTTATGACCAACTGGATAATTGGACATACAAATCGATTTAAGGCTGCTGCCTCTCAAAGGAGTATAGCCAATTGGGTATCTAAATTTACAACTACAGATATAGGATATTACTTTGTAGATGATCAAATAGATGGAACACCTTGGAATGATGTTGAAAAACTCTGGGATCATTCTCCTATGAAATATGCTGATCAAGTGACAACTCCAACTCTATTCATACATTCTGAAGAAGATTATCGATGTTGGATTGCAGAGGGAATACAGATGTTTACTTCTTTAAAATACCATGGTGTGGAATCTAGATTGTGTATATTAAAGGGAGAAAACCACGATTTAAGTAGGACTGGTAGACCTAAGAGTAGAATTAAACGTTTAGAGGAGATTACTGATTGGTTTGATAAACATCTAAAGACAAGTATCAAGGATTAAGTCAAGATGGGGTGATTGCCATTAAAGTTTTCTTAAAAAAAATATCTAATCTAAAGCCGATTATATTTATAGATCAGCTCATATATAGGATTCAAGAGGATGGAGTAATGACAACTGGTACACAATTATCCTTCTTTCTAATTCTATCTCTCTTTCCCTTTATAATAGTCTTTCTAAATATTTTGAGTTATACCTCTCTGGTAAGAGAAGATGTCCTTGGAGAAATGATATACTATCTTCCCCTAGAGACAAAGAAGATCATAAGCAATTTTGCCAATGAGATTGCTCAGACCAGCAGTCAAGGACTACTGTCTATAGCGGCTATATTAGGATTGTGGACGGCTTCTTCTGGATTAACTCCTGTAATCAAAGCCATAAATAGAGCCTATGACTATGAAGAAAGTCGGTCTTTCTTTAGACTGAAATTTATGTCTATACTATTTACAATTGCACTTCTTGTATTAGTCACTTTAGTATTTTTGACATTGGTATTTGGAGAGTTGTTGGGAAACAAGATGTTTTCGTTAGTTGGCATGACAGATATATTTAAGGCCTTATGGACATATATGCGTATTATAATTCCACTACTATATATGATCTTGATATTTGCACTATTATATAAATTTAGCCCCTGTGCAAGTAAGATAAATGAGATTCCATTATCTGCTACTCTGCCCGGTGCTATATTTACTACATTAGGATGGATGGTTACATCTGTGTTTTTCTCTCACTATGTAAACAACTTTGGAAGATTTGCCATTACCTATGGCAGTCTTGTAGGGATTATACTTCTATTAATATGGCTATATATAAGTAGTATCATCATAGTATTAGGCGGGGAAATAAATGCTACTATTGAATATTTTAAAATATATGGATACAGAATCCATGAAAATAAGAGTTTTCTGACTAATCTAGTAAGAGGGGCTTAGAACCTCTTACTAGAAGTAATAGCAAGACCTATTACCTCTTTTGCACCATTTACCATAAGGACTTTTCCGCACTCTATCATAGTGGAACCTGTAGTCAGTATATCATCTATTAGGAGTATTCTCTTTTCATCTATTTCATGACTATTTTTCAGCTTAAAAGCATCTCTTAGATTAATCATCCTATCATGCCTATTCAATGTCCTCTGTTCCTTGGTATGTCTTGTCTTTATTAAGTTATCATGAGAAATTGGTATTTCTAATACCTGAGCTATGTATTCTGCCAATAGTCTAGATTGGTTATATCCTCTCAAGGCTTCCTTTCTTCTGTGAGATGGAACATATATCACCATATCTAGAGGCCCTATATCCTTGTCATAGATAGTATTTGCCATCAATTCTCCTAGAGGTCTATAGAGATATCCTTTTCCATTGAACTTAAAATCTCCTACTATCTGTTTTCCAAGTCTATTATATACAATGGCATAATAGGCTCTTTTTACATAGGAAGAATCTAGTTCCACTTCCCTATTTACCACTTCCAAAAAGCTATAACAGTTCTTACATATGCTTCCTTCCATCCCCTTTGACTTTTCTCTACATATATAACATATGTCCCTAGTGGGAAACAACAGATTGTGAATTGCTTTTATATATTCCATAGTTCCTCCTATGCATAAAATGCAATTAAAAACTCTTTTATCTTCTTATCAAGTGTAGAATACCTTCTAGCTATTCTATTGTTGTCTATCATCTCTTTCAGATATCTGCCATCTCCTACTAAGACTACCAGCTCCCTAGCCCTAGTTATGGCAGTATAGATTAGATTTCTAGTAAGAAGCATGGGAGGTCCCCAATGTATGGGCATTATAATCACTGGGAATTCACTTCCTTGAGCCTTGTGAACTGTTGTAGCATAGGCTAGTTTCAACTCATCTAGTTGATTGAACCCGTATTCTACTTCCTTCTCCTCATCAAACAATACTTTTAGTATATGCTCTTCTTCATCTATATCTAGGATATAGCCAAAATCCCCATTAAATACCCCTTCACCTTTTTCTACTTCTATTCCATCTCTTATAATCTTCCATTCTGTATTGTAGTTGTTCTTAATCTGCATTACCTTGTCACCAGTTCTAAATATAGTATCTCCTATTTGTTTTTCCCTTTTATCCTTGGATCTTGGGTTTAAATCCTCTTGTAAGTGCTGATTTAGAGCATTTATACCTACATCTCCCTTCTTCATAGGTGTCAATACTTGAATATCCCGTATAGGATCTACACCGTAGAAATTAGGTAGTCTCTCCTTATTTAGAGATATTATAGTTTCCACAGTTTTCTTTGTACTAAGCTCTCCAATAAAGAAAAAATCCCTGTCTTTCTCATTGACTATAGGCATCTCACCCTTATTGATCCTATGGGCATTGACTACTATCATACTCTCTTCCGCCTGTCTAAATATCTCATCTAATTCTACTATCCTTATACTTCCAGAATTTATAATATCCCTCAACACATTGCCAGGTCCTACACTGGGAAGTTGGTCTATATCCCCTACCAATATCAATCTCGTACCTGGGTTTATTGCCTTTAGTAGACTGTTCATAAGCAATATATCTATCATAGAGGACTCATCTATAATGACTACATCTCCATCTATTGGAGAGTCTTCGTCTCTATTAAAGGCCATATCCTCTTCCATATATGAAAATTCCAAGAGTCTGTGGATAGTCTTGCTCTCTCTGCCTGTGGTCTCAGTCATTCTCTTGGCAGCTCTACCTGTTGGAGCAGCCAATACCACCTTTAGTCCCATCTCTTCATATATCTTTATTATTGCATTTATAGTAGTTGTCTTTCCCGTTCCCGGTCCTCCTGTAATGATAGTAACCCCATTTTCTAGACATTCTCTAATAGCTATGGTCTGTTTGTTACCAAATTGAATACCTTCTTCTGACTCTATCCTCTCTATATGACTATCTATGTCCAATTCAACATCTTGAAAATCAACTCTAGATAGTTCCACTATCTTTCTAGCCACATTGTTTTCTGCTATATGAAAAGGCATATAGTAGACTAAAGTGTCTTCACCCTCTTGTACTATCTGAAATCTTCTATTTAAGGCCAAGCTTTTTAAACCATCTTCCACCAATGAATTATCTACTTCTAATAGTTTGAAAGCTTTAGATAGAAGTTCTTCCTTGGGAAGATAACAATGTCCCTCCCCTGCACTTTCCATCATGACAAACTTAAGACCTGCCTCTATTCTAAAGGGAGAATCTATGCTTATACCCATCTTCTCAGCAATCTTGTCTGCTGTTTTAAATCCTATTCCATAGACATCTTCAGTCAATCTATAGGGATTTTCACTTATTATATTTATAGTATCCTTGCCATATTTCTTATATATCTTTATTCCATTATTTACAGTAATATCGTACTGTTGAAGATATACCATTATATCCCTAAGTTCCCTGTGTTCTTCATATGCCTTAGCTATCTTTTCTAATTTCTTATCCCCTATTCCTGGTATTTCCTTCAATCTCTCTGGATTATATTGTATTATCTCTAGGGAGTCCATTCCAAATCTATCTACTATATTTTTTGCTGTCTTTGGCCCAATATAGGGAAGTAATCCAGAACTAAGGTAGTTTTCTATTCCCTTTAGTGTAGATGGCACCACAGTCCTTATACTGGTAAATTGCAGCTGTTCTCCAAAGGTATTGTGATACACCCACTCTCCCTCTACTTCTACCATTTCCTCCAAATTTACTACCATAGTATTGCCAACTATGGTTATACTTCCATCTGAAGTATTCAATCTAGCCACTGTATATCCATTGGTCTCATTTCTAAATATTATCTCTTCTATGATGCCTTCTATTACCAACACAATATACCCTCCATTCTATGGACTATTATAACATAATACCAAATAAAATAGGATGGTCAAAGCCATCCTATCTTATTTTTTCTATTCTATTGTGACTATTGCCTTAGCCAATTCATTGATACTCTCAGTAAGTTCATTTAGTTTTCCCTCTATTCTCACGAGAAGATATAGAGATATAACTATGGGAAATCCTAAATTAGCTATACTTGAATATATCTCTTCCATATTAAATCAGCCTTTCTATACTAAAGTTCTATATCCTCAATGCTAGTCCTTACAAATCTAGCACCATCTAGACCTATCAATCCTACACCATTTGAAAGGAATATATCATGTTCCAATATTCCCTCCATTGCATCTTTTATCTGAGCTCCATCTAGTTCTTCCTTTGGCTCCTCTATACTTATCTTAAACTTCTTATTTTCCTCGTCTAAAAAGTTCATCTCCAATCTAACTCTTTCCACATCCTCACCTCCTCAATCCTCAATTCTCCATCACTATTCCCCTATGAGAGTCATCTCGTCTACTCTCTTTACCTTTAGTAGTTCTCTACTTTGAAGACTAGCAAGGAGTGTGCCTGTGTCATATAGTGCCTCATGGGATGCATCAGTATTTACTCTGTTGAAACTCTTTGACTTTATCTTCTGCTTCCCATCTTCAATTCCATTATCTAGCTCTAGTTTTAGAACTACTTTATCCCTAACAGTTGAAATAGCCATGCTTTCACCTCCTAAATCTTATTGAACAATTTCTTGTTCTATCCTACATATACTTTTAGGAGTAAAATCTTACTATTTAAAATTCAAACAAAAAAGAGCAAGAAGAACCAATTCCCTTGCTCTATTATCTATTCTCTATTCTCTATTATCTATTCTCTATTATCTATTCTCTATTCTCTACTATCTGCCTTTAAAGCACTTGCCTTGTCTGTCTTCTCCCAAGATAGATCTAGATCTTCTCTTCCAAAATGTCCATAGGCTGCTGTCTGTCTATATATAGGTCTCTTTAGATCTAGGTTTTTTATAATAGCTGCTGGTCTAAGGTCAAAGTGTTTTTCTACTAATTTAATTATCTCTTCATCTGATATAGTTCCAGTTCCAAAGGTATCTACATATATGGATAATGGCTTGGCTACTCCTATGGCATAGGCTAGACCTATTTCACATTTCTCAGCCAATCCTGCAGCAACTATATTTTTGGCTATATATCTAGCTGCATAAGAAGCAGATCTATCTACCTTTGTAGGATCCTTACCTGAAAAAGCTCCTCCCCCATGTCTTCCCATTCCACCATAGGTATCTACTATTATCTTTCTACCAGTCAATCCTGAATCTCCCATAGGTCCACCTATTACAAATCTACCTGTAGGATTTACATAGTATTTTGTATTATCATCTATCATTTCTTTAGGTACAGTCTTTAGTATTACATGCTCAATTATATCTTCTCTAATCTTATCTAATTCCACATCAGGACTATGTTGGGAAGATACTACTATGTTTTCAATTCTAGCTGGTTTCCCATCATGATATTCTACTGTAACTTGAGTCTTTCCATCTGGTCTTAAATAATCTAAGATACCATTTTTTCTAACCTCTGTAAGCTTTCTAGCTAACTTGTGTGCTAAAGAGATTGGAAGTGGCATCAATTCCTTTGTCTCATTACAGGCATAGCCAAACATCATTCCCTGATCTCCTGCACCTATGGTGTCTAATTCATCAGAACTATCTTCCTTTAATTCTAAGGATTTATCTACACCTAATGCTATATCTGAAGATTGTTCATTGATAGATGTAATTACTGCACATGTATTGGCATCAAATCCGTATTTAGCTCTGACATATCCTATATCTTCAATAGTCTCTCTTACTATCTTAGGTATGTCTACATAACAATTAGTAGTTATCTCACCTGCCACAAGTACCATTCCAGTCGTAGCCATAGTCTCACAAGCTACTCTTCCCTCTGGGTCCTTCTCTAGAATTGCATCCAAAATTGCATCTGAAATCTGATCACATATCTTATCTGGATGTCCTTCTGTTACAGATTCAGAAGTAAATAACCATTTTTTCATATCTATACTCCTCCTATTTGGTAAATTCTAAGGTAATAAAAAAGCCCTTCCAAAAAGAAAAGGCATAATTTCACGACCTCATCTTTCAGAATTATATTCTGTGGGATTTAGCACCTTTGCATTATACAGGTTGCCGGGTTTCACAGGGCCCATTCCCTCCACCACTCTTAATAAGGTAATATTAAGTTATCTATATCTTAACATAAGTAAATATCTCAGTCAATGTCTAAATCAACTCATTTAAATTTAGTACCCCATAGTAGACCCCTAATATTATCATAGCAGCAGTGACAATACCCATGGACATGGACATAAGTGACTTCCCATAATCTAGTTTTAATATAGTGGCTATTACAGCACCAGTCCAAGCTCCAGTAGTGGGAATTGGAATGGCTACAAAGAAAAATAGTCCAATTAAGCTGTATCGTTTTATCATCCCAGACTTTTTCATAGCCCTTCTTTTAACCCAACCTATGGTATTTTTGAATAGATATGTCTTTTCAAAATATATCATCACTGGTCTCAATATCTTAAGCAATATGCTGAGTATCAGTATATTTCCTATTATACTGATAACTCCACTATGTATAGGATTTAAACCTATGGATATTCCCAGTGGTATGGCTCCACGAAGTTCAAATATGGGAGTCATGGAAAAAAACAAGACTATAATCTCTTTTTTTAGACCTTCTATTATATCTAACATCTCGACATCCTCTCGTTGATATTAATTTAATTATATTCCTAAATATAAATTTTATCAATATCTTAACTTCTCTGCTACAAAATCTGTATCTAAGAAAAACGCTTGTCTTTTATTCTCGTCTTCTATATCTTCAAATCCTAATTCATAGACTGTTGGATTTGTATGAGATTTTACAGTTAATAGCCTTTCTTTTGAATCATAAGCACAGATATATCTAGTATATGTAGTGTAGTTGTACTTTTTATTTCTGACAAATCCATTGGGCATAGTCATGGCAGCCATTATATTATAGAAATATGAAAGTGCTTCCTTAGAATTGTTAGGTTTAATATTCATTTTAGTTAGATAAAAGGCCTTAATAAATCTAGAAACAGGATCATATCCTCCTGGCAAATTTTTAGCAGAATTAAAATCTTCAAGATTATCCACATCTAAAAGCTGATTTAATCTTCTAACATGGGACTTAAAACCTGGTGAATTAGTCATTACATCATATGGATTTTCATAATATATGAGTTTCCCCTTTTTAGGCTCAATGACAACACATCTTTTAGTAGAGTCAGCAAACATAAAATGAAAATCTGGAGATAATACATTTTCTCCCCTATTATCCTTAGTTGATATATAGATATTAGGTAGATCTTCAATCAATTCCTCTACAGATCTGTAGTTTGTAATTGCATAGGTGAAGTAATCTAAGCTTGAAATATTTAATTTTTCTGATTTGACTTGATTTCCATATAAGTTAAACCCTGAAAAGGCGTTGATTATCCCTACTAACCCATGTTCATTTATTCCATCTTTTAGTGGATCTAAATTTTCAAAGCATATTCCCAATGTCTTGTATTTTGAATATAATGGTTTACCAATTAAATCATTACAAATTTTATAATTTCTCGGTAGATATAATACATTGTATTTTAAGGGAACTTCATAGTCCATTGTTCTCCCCATGACACAACTGTCCTCATAATCTATCTTTATACCTGTACACATATTATCCCTCTCATTATCATAATATATCAATCACTTATATATAAGTATAATACATATTCCATAAATAATCTTGTTAAAATATAGATTTTCTCCAGTGTTTTTTAGGTTTTTACGCCTATATAATGATTTTTTCTTGTATTACATATTAATCAGGAGATATTCTTAGATAAACTTTGTATATAGAAGATATATGGATATATACTCTTATTTTAGGTGTTTATCTTCTATATTTGCCATTACATTGAATTGCAATAAATCCTATTATCTCATATACTATAATAGTCGTCAAAAACAACGGGGTGTAGCGCAGTTTGGTAGCGCACGTGGTTTGGGACCATGGGGCCGGGGGTTCAAATCCTCTCACCCCGACCATTTGCAGTACAAAGATGAAGTTGAAATAATAAATCTTTGGAAACGACAAGATTAAGCTATAGGTAAATACCTATGGCTTTTTTATTTTATAAGATTTTCACAACAAAAAGACCAGGTTGCCCTGGTCTAAATTATATTTGCTGTTTCTATAAATATATTACATTATACTTGAGTTAAGTAGAATATAATTTTTATCAAAAAACAACAAGTATATTAAACTATATAGGTTTCTCCTTTTCTGCCTTTGGATCCGCCAATACTTCATATCCACCCATAGAAGTTATAGAAACTAAAATAGCATTGATTATTGTTAATATTATACCCTCTATACCTTGTCCAGCCCTGGCGAAAATAAAAGTAAGGATCAACGCTATTATGAAAGCATATAACCTTACTGCAGAATCTCCAAAATTCTTTTTCACTATTGATTTTGTAAATTGAACAATTATACTTACTGCAGCTACAAGTCCTGCAAATGTGGCCAATATTTCTATAGTCATAAAATCATTATACATATTGATTTACCTCCTTATTATTACAATGTTGTCTTTCCAATCTACAATAAGATTGAAAGGCTTAAATACATCTCTTATAGGGATATAATTGCCTTTTATTCGTACAATATTAACATCTTCCTTCTCGAACCCATTAATATTCATTCTATTACCCAATAGTATAGCTTCTATATTCTCCTTATCTGGCTTATAATGTGATGACAAATCTGCCGTTACAAATCCATCATAATAGCCTACTACTAGACCCAGGCTTTCTAATAAATCTCTTATGGGTATATACAATCCATTGATTTTTACATAGTTTATATCATCTTTCTTAAAACCATCTACTAAAACTAATTCAGATAGCAATAATGTATTTATCTTTCCTTTCACATACTCTGACTGGCTTGGCCTATGTGGAATATATTCTATATCATGATAGAATAATATAGCCTTAGCTATTGCTTGAGCAAATTTTTCAAAGTTATTAATTAATAGGTCCATATCTGCTTTATTTCTGATAAAACACAGCTCAATCAATATCGCAGGAGCTTTAGTATATCTTAGTACATAAAACCTTGCAGCTTTAACTCCCCTATTCGCAGTAAACAATCCTTGGGATACTAGCTCATTTTGCATAATTGTAGCTAACTTATTACCTTCTACACTACCAATGTCGTGAAATGTCTCTAGTCCATGGGCTGCTGGGTTATTAGCATCATTGACATGAATAGATATAAAACTATCACTATTGAATTCATTAGATGATTTAGCTCTATCATCAAGTGATAGGTACCTATCATCTTTTCTAGTATAGTTAATGTTCATCCCATGCTTCTCTAGTATGGTACCTACGTCTAAGGCCATGGACAGGGTGATGTCTTTTTCCTTATAGCCCAACCCAGTGGCACCACTGTCCACTCCACCATGGCCAGCATCTACTGTTGATCTAATCATAAAATCACCTCCTATAAATTTAACCTAGATAAAACAAAGGCTAAAATAATGGGGCCTAACATTCCAGTTAAAATCCACCATTTAACCTTATCTATGCTTTTTACTATTTTTTCTAGGTTTTCTTCTAGCTTTTTTATAACTTCTTCTATCCCCCTATCATTTATCTTCAATATAGATACATCTTCTTTAATTCGTTCTATACTTTCGGAGTTTCTTTTTATATCATTTTTCATATAATTTAATTCGTCTTTCTTTATACATTGATGATCCATATTACACCTCCAAATTTGCGTTAAAAAAGAGGGGTTATTTCCCCTCCAAGTATTCATTATATTTTGATTGGGCGTATTCAGCTCTAGTTAGTGATGCACTAGGTTCAAAGTACATCTTACCATCATCACCTTTTTTGCCTTTCATACTCCCGCTTTCTATGGCGTGTTTAACTGCAGGATAATACCAAGCATCTTTGTTCAGATCTACAAATTGCTCTGTCATGCTCTCATCTTCTCCTTCGTTATCTAAAGTAAATTCAGGAATTTCACTAGGTAATGCTAATAGTCCCCATCCCTCTTCTTCGTTCCAATTCTCTGTAGATAATCTAATTGCATGTTCTTTGACAAATTCTTCAAACTCTTTATAGGTCAAATCAGGTTTTAGTTGCTTCAACATTGCAGCCATACCAGCTATAACTTGAATTGTACCACTGGTATGAGATATAGGAATGTAATCTCCTGCAGGTGTTATAGATGCATAATTTGTATGGCCTAAACATAATAAAGTTGGTCCATATTGACTAAAATTAGCCCTACCATTCATATAATATGCCCCTGTTGCAAACCAATATTCGCAAGCTGCAGGATATTTATTTATCTTGCCATAATCGTTCCCTGATGAAGCTAACATAATAATGCCTTTGTCTTTCATTTCTTTACTTAGCCTTTTATCATCATCTCTAAAATGGGTTGCAAGATAGTTACAGCACACGACATCAACATCGTTATCAATGCAGTACTGGAATGCCTCTGAAAACTTCATCTTTGTTCCATCGTCTACTTTTATATTTAATTCTATAACTTCTGCATCTGGTACAACTTGTCTAACTAAAAATGCTCCGTTGTGATGAGTTCCCACATTCTCCCCGATAATTGCTATTTTAACACCTTCACCTGTAATACCCTTTTCTTGCCACTTAAAAATATTCAGTTCTTCATATCGCTTATCGTTTCTTTTTAATAAATGCTCATTCAATCCAGACATTTTGCACCTCCTGATGAATATATTAATATTTTAATCTTAAAAGGGCAATAAAAAAGACTATCTTTAGTCTATTGCCCTTGTTGCACAAAATAATCCTATTGTTCATCTATTTTTCTGTAGTTTCTGCTAATACCCTCTGTTCAATCAACCCAATCATCTCATCCTCATCCACTATAAAAGGCATCTCCTCCTTCTTGAATCTAAACATTCTTTCTTCTCCATTTACATCTGCTATAATCCTTCTACCGTTGTAATGTTCTTCTACGGCTCTTGTAGGCTGTCCTATATTTGGATTCTTAAACTGAATATTACTTGACTTAATAATTATATTCATTACACTACCTCCTTTATTTCTTCTACTTCCATAATTTCATCAACACTAAATACATAGGTTTCACCTGTCCAAGATTCACCTATTTCTCTTTCTACGCCTTTGATGTACCATCCTTGGACGCTTGGGTGGTCGTCGTTTCTTGTTCCTATGACTAGGACGTTGTATTCTCCAGCAAATTGACAGTGTATTTGTAGTTGTTCTGTCTCCCTATTTAATTCTCCATAACCATTGCCAAAGTGTCCTTGGCCAGTAACGAATATTTGCACATCTTTATTAAGCCATATGAAATAATCAGGCAAGTCTATTGTAACTAGGTCATTATCTTTTGTGGCTTGGATTTTCCAGCGGTATAGAGTATCGCCTGGAGTAGGTGATTCTACTGCACCGTGTCTAATTACATGAGTTGCTTTTTTCTCTGGTTTTGGGTGGGGTATTTCGAAGTTTTTAGTGCCTGACACTGTGAAGGAGCCTGGGACTATCCATTTTGAAGTGGTATTAGAGGCTGCCCCTCCTAATATTCCTTCGTTAGCATTCTCTGCCGAGGCATCCAGACCTAGAGCAACAGCGTAATTCCCTGCTGCCGAGGCACCCTGACCTAGAGCAACAGCAGAATACCCTGCTGCCGAGGCATCCAGACCTAGAGCAACAGCAGAATTCTCTGCCGAGGCATCCCGACCTAGAGCAACAGCAGAATTCTCTGCTGCCGAGGCACCCCAACCTAGAGCAACAGCAGAATACCCTGCTGCCGAGGCATCCCGACCTAGAGCAACAGCAGAATTCTCTGCCGAGGCATCCCGACCTAGAGCTAATTTCGTGTTCACCAACCCATCAATATCCCCCACATCAATCACAACTTCCCCAGTCTTACCATTTACACTATCTACATTCCCTCCTTTGGCATTTATTGTTCCATCTGCATCTATAGTTATATTATTACCTGCTTTAACATGTCCGAGTTGTTCTTGTGTCGCCTTTTCTGCCTTATGCGTCTCTAATTCTTGTTGTAAGTCTGAAATGTTATCAGCATTATCTTGATTTTTCTGTTTTTCTTCGTCGGTATAATCATTAGTACTTAACCCTTTCCCAGTAACTTTATCTACCTTTTTATTGCTTAACTCATTGATTGCACCGCTTAAAGTTTTATTTTCTGTTTGTAAATCTTCTATTACTGTAGAGCCTTCTTTCAATTCTCCGACTTGTTCGTCTAAGATATCCATGTTTTCATTTATATCTTCGATATTTACATAATCAGTTGATTCAGGTTTCTTTAAACCTAACTTCTCTGTGTATTTCATTAACTCACCTCTCTCCAAACTCTTAAATCATTCCAAGTCATATCTGCCACTTCTCCCCAAGTCATTTGACTTACAAATTCCCAAGGATTATAAGTGAATGTATATTTCAATCCTAAATGTGCTGGAATAACAATGTCTAAGACTTGTTTTAATCCTTCAATGTTGTTAGGAATACCTTTAGTACCTATAAATTTTATTTCATATAACCCAGGAGTATCAGTTTTATTAACCTCTACTTCACCATTGGAATATGCAGCAGCAACAGCTTTTATAGTTCCCTTCGTTGTTTGGTCGAAACTTGCTATATACCTACTCGCTATTTGCTCTCGCCTTTGGTCGTATTGTAAATCTTTCCTAGTTTGAATCCCTAAATCCCTCTCAAAAATATCTAGGCTTTCAATTGCTGTATCCAAAAACATATTCCTAACTAATACATCCAAATCTTGTTCTACTCTTCTAAACTCCTTATCATAGGTATTTAGAATCTCGTTAAAAACTACTGATTTTCTTTCGTACCAAGGAAGATATTCCAGCATAGCACTCTTATAATCTCTTCTAGATACCACAATATTTACTATCATTTCTGTAGTTGTAGATACTATTGTAGGAGAAAACTCTACTCTAACACCCTGTCCTTTTAACTCTGTTATAGCTTCATTAACCGCCTTAGAGTAATCTACCTTAGCCCCTTGTACTTGCTGTTCTGTTATAACTTCTGCTAATGTAGTTCTAAAACATTCCCAAAAATGAGGACTTAAATCTTCCCAAGTATAAATATTAACTTGTCCCCATTGTTGCTCTTGTATCGGATACATACCATCACCTTAACCTTACTATCAAGTAGTTTTTAGGGATTTTGTATTGACTTGAAATATCAATTGTTTTAATAAATTCTGCTGGAGATTTAAATAGTAAATTTCCTTCTACATCAAATATTCCAATGTGGGTTATTGGCCCCCAGTTTTCTTCTGCTATTGGGAAAAGTATATCTGCCTTATTTGAAGTTTGTCCTTCACTTGGGGTTGTAAAAATAGCTGGTTGCCTTGCATAACTTGATGCTGAAATTTCGTTTTCTTCATTAAAAAGGCCTACAAAAACATTCTGTAGCTTCTCGCTTAATATTTTATTTTTTAGATATACTGTCATATGGTTCATTCAATCACCCCCATTATAGCCACTTCTTCGTTGCCTATAGGTATATTTGCCATACCACCATTAACCTTTAAATTAGAGTAGTCTATTACACCATCTGTTTCTAAAATGATACTTCCTATTTGTGCATAGCTTATATAGTTAGTTTTAAATGCTATAAACTTCAAATACTCTGTTATATTTTCACTTATATAATCCTTGACCTGCTGTTCTATATAACCATCTGCTAATGCTAAGTTTACCGATAGGTTTATTTCTACAGGTTCAGCTGATACAACTGTTACATCTGCCCCGAAAGGCCTTTCTTCTTCTATATGGTTAAATACATCATCTATTAAATCTTGACTTGCTGGTTGACCATTGGAATCTATTATTACTACTTTTACCGTAAGAGGGCCATCCCATCTAGGTACTACTCTAACCCCACCAACTCCAACAACTTCTTTAGCCCATTGTTCATAATAATATTTATTACCTGCTTTGGCTGGTCTTTGTAGTTTTTCATAGTACCTTTCTCTTAGTTCATCATCTGATTCTGCATCATAGCCATTGGTTACTGCCTCTAGATTATATACGTCAACTAAACCTGCAATACTTACTGGAAAGTATTTTATTACTCCCGCTGGTACATTTCCTACAGTTCCTACTTTTTCACATTCGACTAATACTGTTATTTGTCCATTAGGACCTACAGTTTTATCTTCAAGTGATATAAAATTAACTGTATCGGCTCCTACTAAATCCCCTTTAGAAATCTTTGCTCCTTCTTGACCGCTGATAGTTACAACTGTAGTCGCCTTTGTAGCAGGTTTTCTCTTTATTCCTGTTCTTTGGTAGATAAACCGTTCTAATTCTTCACCTGATAAATTTTCTACATCTAGTTTATTGGCGACTTCCTCCAATTCCATATACATTAAAGCAAATTCAATTGCTGCTGGTGATAGGGCATCATGGACCAAACTATTTTGAGTTTTATCTACTGTGTTTTTTACATTATTAAGCATATCCTGCTTAATCTGTTCTTCACTTCTATACACGTACTTCCACCTCCCCATAAGGAGTTATTGCTGTAAATTCTATTGTTAAAGTTCCTTCATCAAAGCTTACTTCAACATTCCTTACATCTGTTACATAATCTTTTAAATTGTATTCTATAGCCTCTCTTACATATCTTTCGGCCTCACTGTTTAGATATCCTTGCGTATATCCTTGTCCTATTAGATTTTCTAATTCATGTCCATAATCCCAGTCAAAAATAACTTGTCTATACCTAGCAGTCATAAATAACTTCCATAGCCATATTTTTACTGCTTCTTTACCTTCTACTTGATACATTTTCCCATCTTTTAGTTTAAAGTCTAGTTTTTCAAAATCCCATGCCCATTCTCTAGCCATAGGAAGTTCAGTTTCTTCAATTTCCATTTCTTGAGGATCTGTAAAAGGAAATATGCTATCCATTATGGATCCACCACCCTTGCTACAATAATATATGTTTGCTTATCCTCTGTAGGCCATACTGCCAACCGATCCCCTTGTTTAAGGGTGTCTAAAAAAGTTACTTCTACTTCATTTATTCCTACTTTAACAACATCATGTTTGTGACTATTAGATTCTGCAGTTTCTCCCGTTGTTTCCGATTCAGGAACTTTTATTTTGCGTTTGTAATTTTGTAAAAGATAGTCGGCGATAAGAATATTATCTTTATCTACTTGTAGATCTCCAACCTCAATTATTAAAGGTTGTGGAGATATTACTTTGCCTATTTGCGTTATTGGAGGGTTTGTATTTGCACTTTCTTTTTGCATTATTTCTATCATTTTACTGTATGGATTTTCTTTCATCTATTCCCCTCCTTAAAAATATCCTGATTTGTTATCATCTTTCTTTTTGTTGCTTGATTTTTTAGTACTTGTTTTCTTACTCTCTGGCGTTTCTCCACCTTCTTGGCTATCCATCATATTTTTAAATGCTAACCCCAAGGTCATAGTATGTTGGCCATTACTAAATGTATGTTCATCATTGTCAATGTAAAATAGTCCTGATAATCCTGTATAAGGTTCTTTTATTACTACTGCATTACCTGTTATACATTCAGTATCTCCTATTGCTTTTATTTCTGCAGTTCTTTCTATGCCTCTTAACATTCCTCTAGCTTGTGCTTGTACATCTTGACCTTTTTCTGCTTTGTAAATGTCTTGCAATATTCCAGGGATGCCATCTAATGTTACTTCCCCCTTATAATTTCCATTTTCATCGTATATTTTAACTACATTTATTGCGTTTTCTATACTTTCACTATAAGTTGAATTTATTATTGTCGTTTTTGGATCTAACACAAATTTAGTTATTTTACCGCCTTTTTCTATTACATTTAACTTGCCTTTTTCCATTCTAGGCATAAATAACCTACCTGACTTATTACTTTCTATTGTGTAGGCAGTCATTATTATGTTATAGATAGTTTCTGCATCGAAGATCCTATTTAAAGGGCTGCCACTTTCTAATTTCCCCACTGGTATCCCAAAATCTCCACACACTTTAGATGTTATTGCCTGTGGTGTCATGTTTTTGAAATTATACGTTCCTTTGGATTTAAGCAAATAAATAAGCCCATCATAGGCAGTTACTTGCATTTCATTACCATTTATGGACTTTTCTTTGTAAAATACATATCCTTGGAATAATTCTTTTCCCTTATCATCAATTAAAGCTACCATATCTCCCATTTTGAGTGTTATTCTTGGCAAATATGCGTCATGTGGATGTACTGCTATGCCAAATTCAAGCTTTCTGGCTGCCTGTTTATAATCTCCACTCCAAGTAATAGATGTTACTATTTCAGTTATATCTTTACCGCTACAAATTACCTTCATCAAATCACCAACTTCTGTCCCGGATGAATTAGATTAGGGTTTTTTATATTATTTTTTTTAGCTATGGCAGTATAGTTTGCACCATTTCCAGTTAGCCTTTTAGAAATGCTCCAAAGTGTATCTCCGGATTTAACTATATATTCCTTTGGAATCTCCTTTGTAACGGGCCTTTCTCCTTCAAGTTTGTACCCTCTTTGCTTACTCTCTGTCCTAGCCTCTACGAATACATATTCAGCTAGTTCTAAATTATAATATACATCTCCTGTTCCATCTCTTTCACCATAACTAAAATTTTCAATAGCCATGGCCAGATTAATAGGTGTATCAGTTATGATTAGTCTTATAGGCTTACCCGATAACCTCCAATTTTCTATCATTTCTACACACTCATAAGGTTTCGGGAATCCAGTATATTCACAAAAATAATAATTTTGTGCTGGGAAAAATGTTTCTATTGTAATTTCTTTCAAATCTGATTTTCCTATTAAATTTATATTACCTATTTCATTTATATTAACTCTTGTGTTTAAATTACCCACTTCTACTCCAAAGCTAGGAGGTAGAATAGGTAATCTTAATCTTTCTTTATTGTTTTGCCAACTTAGCCATATCTCCATTATTCTACCTCCTTTATGCCATATTAAGACTTGCTTTTTCAATTTCTCTTACTATCGCTTGGGCTATTTTATCTATGTCGGCTTCTTCTCTTACATTAAAAGTGTTGCCAGTAACCATTACACTAGCTTTATTGGTAGTTTCACTTCTTCCTTGTTCTCTAGCCATTCTTACTGATTTATCATGAGGATATATTCTACTACCCCTTGGCAGGTCTATAATTTCCCCGCCTCGTTCATGGACCTGGGCTATTCCACCTTGCCAATAGTTAGTTCCTTTTGCCAGTTTAGGTATTAATGGTATATTTACACCTTTTCCGCCTATACCAGGTACCCAATCAGGTAACTTAACTTTATTTAATCCACCTATTACACCATTTATTAAGCCTATAATTAAATTTAATGGTGCTTTTGCTAGTGCTACTAAACCTTTAAATATCCCTCCGAATATGTCTTGTACTCCTTGCCAAGCCAATTCCCAGTTTCCAGTAAATACTCCAGTAACAAAGTCTATTATCCCACTTATAGCTTGTAGTAATCCACTGATTACACCACCAATAGTTTCTACCGCTACTATAAATACATTTTTAATAATTTCCAATGCTGTAAAAAAAGCCAATTGAACTGGCAACATTACAATAGATAGTACCCTAGATAATCCCCAGAATATATTTTTAATATGTTCTATTGAAGTAGATATAGTTTGCTGTATATTAGGGAATACTTCATTAACTTTAGTTTTTACTTTGTCAAAATTTTTGATTAGCAGTACAACCCCTGCTGCTATAGCTGCAATGATTAAAGCTACCTTAACTCCAGGAGTAAATATTGCTCCTATAAGACCCAGCCTTTTAACCCTACCTGCAAAGAACCCGAAGTCTACTATTAATCTTCCTACACTATCTGTCATTTTCCCTATAATTCCAATTACTGGACCCATTATTGCAGCCATACCTGCCATTCTTACTATATTCTCTTTTTGGGTATCGTCTAATGCACTAAACCTATCCATTAAATCCCCTAATTTATCTACAACTTTTATTACATGAGGGATTATTATTTCTCCAAACTGTTCAGCTAATAATCCAAATTTATTTCTTAGCACTTCTAATTGTGCTTTAACGTTATCGGTTCTAGTAGCAAATACATCATCTAAAGCTGTGTTTTCTGCCCAAGCTGCATTAGCTTTAGAGAGTGAATCAACGAATAAATCTCCTGCCTCTGTTGCTCTTAATAATGCGTCTCTTGTCCTATATTCACTAAATCCTAAATCCTCTATTACCGACGATACATTGTAGCCTTCTTCTTTTACCCTTCCTAAGCCTTGAATAAATGTCGCAATTGCTTGACTTGCATCTTGCTTAAATAATGTTGAAAATTCCTTAGCACTCATCCCTGCCACTTTTGCAAATTTCTGTAACTCTTTGCCTCCTGCAAATACTGAATCATTTATTCCCTGGATTACTTTTGAAAATGCCGAACCTCCTGCCTGGCTTTCCAACCCAACACTCGACAATGCCCCAGCCAAACCTAAAACATCAGCCTCAGACATATTAGCTTGTTTACCTGCTGCAGCTAATCTCATACCCATATCTACAATCTCACTTGCAGATGTCGCTAAATTGGTGTCTAGGTGAACTATTGTAGAACCTAATCTATCCATATCATCCATTGACATTCCCATAACATTGCTAAATCTGGCCAATGATGCCGAACCTTGCTCGTATGATAAATTAGTTATCCTTCCTACTTTTGCAATAGTTTCGGTAAAACCTTCTATGTTTTCTCTTTCTACACCTAATTGGCCAGCTGTTTCAGCAATTCCATATAGCTCTTTTCTAGCTATAGGCAATCCTTTGACTGTTGCCATATCATCCAGGGCCTTTTTTACCTCTTGTAATTGCTCTGGAGTGCCTTGTATTGTTTTCTTTACACCACTAAAGGCATCTTCCATATCAATAAAACTTTTTACTGCCACCGTGCCTGCCCCAACTATAGGTAGCGTTACGTGGGTAGTCATAGTTTTACCAAAACTCTGTAAGTCCTTGCCTGCCCTTTGTACATCTCTACCCATTTTTTTAGCTGTTCTTGAAAAACTGCCTACATTTTTTTCTACTGTTTTTATTGTGCTGGAAAAATTATCCTTTAACTGGATAATTGCATCTAAAACATGTGCCATTTTATCTATCACCGCCTTTTTAGGCATAATAAAAGCACCTACCGCTTAGTAAGTGCTTATCGGCTCTCTACGGGCTTTTTGCCCTTATATATACCTATTGTATTGATATATATGCTATTGTTTATTATATTGCATTTTGAAAGGACTATTTTCTTCACCTATCTAATTTCTTATTTATGTCATTCAATAATTTTATAATCAGCCAGTTTTGTTCTGCAATTACATTCATCATTTCTAGTTGCCTTATTTCAGCATCGGAGCCTTTAACTGAATATCTTGTTATATCTTCTACGTTTTCTCTGATTAAGTCTAAAAACTCTTTATCGCTTTCTGATAAGTTTTCTAAGTTTCTAGTTTTAATAAATTCTTTAAGTAACTTTTCTTGTCTTTCTTTGTTTCCTTGTTTCCTTTCTTCTTTGTTTTTAAAAAACTTACCCATATTACAACCCCCTTCTATTATTTACCATTATTATAACATATTAAGGGAGTTGTTTATACTATCAATTTCTTCGTTTCTTTCTTCAATTTCTTTTTTCATAAATGCTCTAATAATCTTCTGCTCTCCTGCTGGCATCCAATAATATTTTGAAGGCTCCCAACCTTTATATCTAAATAATAAAAATAGCATGTTTGTAGTTGGGTCCTCCTCTATTAGTTTTTTATATCTTCTTCTTCGTCATCTGTTTCATATCCACTTAATTCATTTATTACATTATGAAGGTCGGCTATTTCTCCAGGCAATAGCATTTTCTTTACTAATTCCTTTGGAGTAGGAACCCCATAATGCTCAAGAAGTTTTTTATCCTTTAAATTAGGCTCAATTATGCCTTCTACACATGTCATTAGTTGCATTTCAAATATTTTCATATCCCTAATGTTGCCTTTTTTAGATATATCTATAGCTTTTCTTTGTATATCTGCATAAGTTTCTCCATTTAATGCTTGACATTTAAATAATATTTTTTCACCCGCTAATTCTGATAATCTTTTTATTTCAAATTCTTCTGTTGGTTTCTCTGTAACTTTATTTACATCTAATTGTAATAATCTATCTGTTAAATTCATTATATTCCCTCCTAATCCTTGATTTACTAGCTCGTTGCAAAATTCTACAACTCGCATATTTACTACATTTATTTATATTGAAATGGCTGGATTCCCCCCATTTTTGGGTATATATTCATTAATAAGATGTGTATAACTCAAAACAATTTGAAAGGAGAATCCTATGCCAGTTTCAGCTAAACAATTAAACTTTTCTAATATTTCCACTGAGTTTGATAAATTTTACAATCAAAATCAAAATAATCTACTTTCTTTACTTGATGAACATATTAATATTTCTGATTATATTCCTTTTTCTTTTTACCAGAAATATTATTCTAACTTTGGAACAAAAAGAGATTTTTCTCTTGAATCTATGCTTAATTTTTATATTATTAAAAACCTATTGTCTATCCCTACTAACGATCTCTTAATTACCCTTTTACATATATCATCTGAACTTAGAGAATTTTGTGGTTTCTTAAGGGTTCCACATAAGTCCCAATTTTCTAGGTTTAAATCAGAATTCCTGAATGATTTAAATGATTTGTTCCACAATCTAGTTGATTTTACTGATGATATTTCCAAAGAAGTTTCTTCCTTTTTATCTTCAATTTTAATTACCGATACTACTGGTTTTGAGGCCTATGTTGCTGAAAATAATCCTAAGTTTTATCAAGCTGAGCTTCGAAAATCTAAAACTTATGCAAAGTATTTTAAAGATAATAATCAGAATCCTTCTTTTGATGTTGAAAAATATGCCCAAAGCCAAATGCCTAAGTTTGCCACTTCTAACACGGATGTTAAACTTGCTTATCTCAATGGTCACTTTGGATACTTTTTAAAATCTGTTATCTCTACTAATGGTTTCGGGCTTGTTAGAGATGTTAATTTTTATGATTCAGATAATTCTCTTTCCAATGATTTAAGACCTCAGGATATTAAAGATTCTTATGATGCTAAATCTTTAATTCCTGCCCTAGAAACTCATTTTAGCTTGCATCCTGATTTTTCCTATAAATACTTTTTAGGTGATGCTGGATTTGATGCTGATGATAATTATGCTTATCTCCATAAAAAAGAAATTATGCCTATCATCAGTTTAAATCCCCGCAATTCCTCTAGCCTACCTGAACCGGGCTTTAATGAAATTGGTATTCCACTTTGTCCGAGTGACCCCTCTTTACCTATGGTCTATGATGGCATTATTAGAGAAAAGGGCCGTGCAGATAGAATTAAATACTTATGCCCTAAGTCTCATAAAACCAAGAATTCTGATGGTAAAACAGTTTATGTTTTATCTTGTGATAATCCTTGTTCCCCATCAAAATGTGGTAGAATTAAAAATTTAACTATACATCATAATTATAGATTTAATACATCGATGCCTCGTGATAGTGTCAAATGGCAAAAGTTATATAAACTTAGAACCATTTGTGAAAGATCAATTTGCCAAATCAAAGACTTTATTCAAATCAAAACGTCCAAGGTTAGAAATGTTGTATCTCTGAAGTCAGATGTTTTACTGGCTTGTATTTCTCAACTAATTGCTTTTATTCTCATATTTAAAGCTGGTAATTCAGATAAGCCATTAGCAATTAAATCCTTAACTGCGTAGATCTCAAAATTCAATTTTAGAAATTAAACAGGGTTATTTTTACCCTTACTTTTCATGTCTTTTCTTGTGTATAAATCAGGTAGTTACGATAATTTATCTAGAATTTCCATCTTCTTATTGTGGATAAGTCTTAATAATTTCAAATTCTTATTTTGCAACTATCTACTTGATTTACTAAACTTTCAGTAGCTTGTTTTAATCTTGCTCCTTGTTGAGTATTCTCTGTCTTCATAGTTTCCTCCCATTGAATTAAGGGAAGAGTAGGCTTTCACCTACTCATCTATTAAATCCATTGGCTCCCAATCGTCAAAGCTAAATGGTATTTCTTCTTCTCCTGTGGTTTTAGCCTCCCAATTAGCCAATGTTAATTCTTCTAAAGTTACATTCTTAATCATTATTCTTTCTGCTCCTAAAGCATCTGGATCATCCAGTTTTGATATTACTGTAAATGAAGTTTGTTTCCCTTGCTTTAGGTTATCACTTAACAATTTAATAAACCTAGAAGTAACCTTATTAAGTTTAAGGCTACCAGTTCCTTCATAGCCTATCATTTTCTTACCTTTTCCAAGTTTTCTAGGTCTATCAATATCTTCATACTCTATTGCTATTTTGGCTTCTAGTCCTTTAATTTCTGCTAGATAATCCCCATCTAACCAAGCCTCTCCCCAACTACCATTTATGACTTGTCCCGGTTTTATTTCTCTCATACATTATCTCTCCTTCCCTATATAGTGATAGGCAGGCTGATCTCTTCTATGGCATCTAAAATCTTAATACTAGCTGACAAGAATACTTTGTCCTTAGTATTAGCCTCTTTTATTTCTTGTACCTCCATATCTTCTACAGTTCTGCCATCTGGTGTTTTGTATCCTACACTCTTTAAATATGCAGTTTGTGCGGCGACGTCAATGCCTACCCTGTTTTTACCTCTGTCCAAAATTCCGTCTAGTTCTAATTGGTCAAAATAACCTTGAATAGCACTAATTAACAAACATTTATTATCATAACTATTTGCATATTTTCCCAAATAATTATCCTCTGCCGTTTTCTTAATATCGTCATGGATCATATCCATGCAATCTACTATTTTTATCTTCTTAAATGAATCTCCTTTTTCTTGATTGGTAGACACTAAAGAGTTTACTGCTCTAGCTACCTTGATTTTTTCCCCGTCGTTGTAGAGTTGTAACTCTCCCTCATCTATAGCTTTGTCTAGCCCTTCTTTATTTAATTTTTTACAGTCGATTAACTCGGGCAATGGTGCAAATGTAGCCGCTATAGTTAAAGGTGTACCTGCGAATAGTCCTGCAAACCTAGCACAATATTCAGCTGATGTGTAGGTTTTAGTGTTATCATCCATTTCATCCGCTG
Organism: Varibaculum timonense; assembly: GCA_902386935.1. Classification (GTDB taxonomy): domain Bacteria; phylum Bacillota; class Clostridia; order Tissierellales; family Tissierellaceae; genus CABMKH01. Next base: position 623,500 of record CABMKH010000005.1, on the reverse strand, counting down.
TAACATTTATAATCCCTTCATGGTCTGCTGGTGTTTTGGGCAATACTCCCTTTACCTTTATTCCTTTAGTATCTCTTAAACTCTTAATCCAGTTTGCTACTTCTGTTGTTTCTGCCTCTGTTATTCCAGGTATAGCCAAATAATCCCATCTAATAGTTTCTAAATAATTCATAGCCTCTGCATAATCATCTTCTGCTCCAATCATGTAAGCTATGACTTTTCTAGGTGGTCTTTGATACCCCATTAAAGCTAAATTTACTTGTTTCTTGTTGTCTTTGCTCATAGTTTCGGGTATGTCCGCTGGTGTGTAGATTTCAATAGGGTTAGTTGCTGGTATTGCTCCTCTTAAAATTAAGGCCACTATACCTCTTTGTCCTCTCTTGATTGCAGTTATGCCTTGTTCCCTAAAGGAAATATTTATACTAGGTAAACCCATTATTTGTCACTCCTTTATACTTATTTCTATATCTGTTGCCTCTTCATGATAATTTGTCTTTTCTATGTCTGCAAAATAATCTAAATCAAATCTAAATTGTAAAACTTCATCTACTATTTCACTTCTAATATTTTTCAATAAAAAAGACCTTTGGTTGACTTTTAGATTCATTCCAAATGCCTTTTTAATATCATCATACATCTTGATATTTTCTAATTCTGTTCCATTTTCACTAAAGTAATTTATCACTACCATTAATTTATTTGATGTATAATTAGTAGTATCATAATCTGACGTAATTGGAATTGCTTGAGTAAAAAATACTGGCCTTTTAAATCCTTCTTTAGTTTCACTAGAATAGATTTTTATATTAGGAAAATTAGTTTCTAAGACTTGGTTAATCGATCTTTTTATATCTACTAAGGCAATCATTTCGACTTCTCCTTATAATATCTATTAAATGGCCCAGTCATAACGTATACACTTATTACTCTAAACATCAATACAGAATAAAAATTTACTGTAATAATCGATAAATAGAACGCCAGCAACACCATAGAACCCCTTGCCGCAGTCTTTAAACATACTTTGAAATCAATGTCTTTCAGCATTTAATCACCTACTTTAACTCATTAAATAACTCATCCAGCCATTCTTGTAATGCTTCCATAATTGGCTCTTCTTGTTCTTTTACTGTTCTTTCTAACATAAACAATCCTTCCGTCCACCCTAACTCTTTTCCTGATTTGGATACTTTTCTATGACCCTTTTCTACAAGGTGGAAATGTGGGGCTGTATTTGTCATTCCTTTTTGGTATCCGCCTTGTATTTTTTCTACTGGCAATAATTTATATCCTTTTCTTAACTTACCTGTTTTCTTCTGTGTATTATCTCTTGCTGCTACTCTTAGCTTTTTCCCTTCTTCATCTAACTTATTTAGTATTCGGTCAGGTGCTTTCTTCTCTATAGTTTTTAACTTTTCTTGAAATTCTCCCAGGCCCTCTATTTTAAAATCAGCCATTAGTTTTCACTCTCTTCTCCACGCAATTTAACTTCATATATGTCTTTCTACTGGCTATATCTATTACCGACTCTATTTCTAACTCTTTATCTTCAAACTTAATTATCATAGCTGGATGAATGTCTTTTCTATATCTTATCGTCACTCTATATTGGAGTTCTGGTTTTATTTTCTGCGCTTCTAAATATTCTTTCCCTCTAATTGGTATTACCTTAGCCCATACTGTAGCAACTTCCTTCAACACTGACACAATTTCTCCTACTTCGTTTTCTTCCTCACCATTTGGATTTAATATAGTTATTCTGTTTCTTAATTCTCCTGGGTTCATCTAATCCCCCCTTACAACAGATTTACTGAATGACTACCTAATATTCTGTCTAATAGTTCATTAAACTTACTAGCCTTATTATCAATACTTGTGCCGGTTCTATTCTCATACATTTCATTAGCAATTACATATAAAGCTATAGTAGTATCAGGTAAAGTGTCTAGTTTTTCATCTGTTAACCCTGTATATGCCCTTATATGAGATTTAGCACCTTCTAAAATATTGTTAAACAATTTATCTTCAACATCATGGTCTACTTTTGCATAATCCTTTAAATCATTTATAGTTACTTCACTAAATTTCATTATTTCTTCACCTGCTTTTTAGGTGGTTTTATTTCTTCTACAAATTGGGCACGAATTAAGTCCTCTGCTGTTTCTTTTTTTATATCCTTTTCTTCACCTTTACTCATTGATATCTTCCCAGCAAAATTAACTAATGCCTTAACTTTCATCAAAACACCTCCTTAGAAGGAAGGAGAGAGTGATCTCTCCTTATACTCCTGGGCATACTGCTACTGCATATGCTTCATCGTTTACTGGTTTTCCATCTATAAATAGGAAACCTAATACACCTTTAGCACCTTGGGTAGAGTATAGTTCGTTTAAAATTTGAATAGTTTGTTGAGGATTAATATTTGCAATATAGGCATCCGCCATGCTACCAAATAAGATAGGATTAGCATTTGCTCCTATGGCATCTACATATTCAGATATTATTACTGGTTTTCCTAAGATGTATCCTACATATTCTCTAGTCATATCAGCTTGAAATAAATATTGGCCATCATTGTCTTTTAATTTTCTAATAGTTGCTAATGTACCCCTATTCATTAACCATACTGCATTAGGTAAATATGGAGCTTTGATTGAATGATAGATGTCGATTATCTCGTCTGCTGTAATAGCTGTTGCACTTGCCAGATCTACCTTAACTCCACTTGTAACTAATCCTGTGGGCTGTTTTATTCCAGTACCTTTTATAAAAGCTTCTTCTACTTTTTCAGCAAAGGATCTGGAAATTTGCCCTACTACTTCACTTGTTACATTAAAGTTAGCTTGATTTATTATCTCAAGCGATAATTTAGTTAATGCTCCTAATTTGTGATGCCCTATTTCAATTATTTCATAATCCCCACTTGTTGCTGTTACTTCTGCTAACTCATCTGTCCATCCAGCAGTAGTTTTATTCTTCTCTACTATTTGTTGATAATTACCAGTAGAATTAATTTTTCTTACTGAATTGAATAAACCACTTAATTCATTTACTTTCTTTAAAATGTCGTTAGATAGTTCTGTAGGAATTACATTCCCATGAGATGTTGTTTCAATTTCACCTGCTGCTCTTGTCTCACCTTTGATAAAATCAGAGAATATATCTTCTGCTGATCTTTTTTCTTCTTCTTTCTTTTCCTCTTTTTTCTCCATTGCCCTAGCTTCTTCTTCTGCTTTGATAGTTTTGTCTAATTGTTCAATTTCTTTCTTAATCTCATCATATCTAGCACTTTCTTTCTCTGTAAATGCTCTAGTTTCTTCCTTGGCTTTGTTTAATAGTCCTTCCATTTCATCTAATAGATTATTTCTTTGCTCTATTAGTGTAGGCATAGACCTTGTTTCTAACTTTCTAAACTTTTTCATAATTATTTACCACCTTTCATTTTTAGTAATTGTATTTCTTTTTCATAGATACTATAGCCTATTTGTTCTTCCTGCCTTTCCTCAGGAGAATTATCTTCTATTACTGCTTTGAAATCCTCTCCCCTAGTTTCTGTTAATACATCTTCCTCCCCTCTCTGCTCTATGGTTGTTGCGATATAGGCTGGAGTTTTGTCTAAAATACTAACTTCTAAAAGGTCAATGTCCTCTAGGTATCTTCTTTGGATCCCATCTGGACCATCTTCCCAAGAGTCTTTGTTGTTGTAAAACCCAAAAGACCAACCTTTTAGTTCGCCATTTTTTGCTTTTTCAATAACTTCATCATCCATCACTGTCGCTATAGCTCTAAGGCCTATATTGTCTTCGTAAAGTTCTAAGTTTCCTTCTTTTGTACTGCCTAGTTTTTTATCCTTCTTATGATTGAATAATAAATCTACATTATCTGCTCTTTCTAAAGCTCTTTGAAATGTCTTGGGTTTTATTTGTTCTATAAACTTTCCCTTAGGAGATGGCAAGACTCTGCTATCTCTTCCTACTGCACTAACATATCCATCAAGCGTTACTTGATTCCCTCTTATCTCTATTCGCATCTACTTTCTCACCTCCTTCGTCTAGTTTGTCTAAATTATCCATGTCAGCAGTTTTATTTGTGTTAGGAGTATATATCTCTTTAGTTTTAGGGAAATATAATACATCCTGTAATCCTAGTTTTACAAATTCCAGTCCTAACGGCTCTAAGTTCTCTTTATATCTAACCTCATCTACTTGCATTATTCCTTTATCAATTGCTATAGCATAAGCTTTATATCTTTTTTCCATATCACCTTTTAATAAATCTTTTGTGTCAAAGGCAAAGAAAAAAGACTCCTTCTCACTAGGTAGGAGTAAGTCTTTGTTTAAAGCTGTTTCTATTGCGTTTAAAATAGGCAATATAGCTATTTTTATGAAGTTATTATATATTACGTCTGTTGAGTTTGCATTCCCTTCTAAGAGTATTGGAGGAACATTGAACAATTTGCATATTTCTGTTGAGTTAGTCTTTTTGTTTTCGTTTAGTTGCATTTCTACAGATGTGTTGCTCGACTCTTGAAACTCCAATCCTTCATTTAATACTATTACATTTTCTGTATTATTTTTATAAAGATTGTTCCAAGCTGCCTTTAATTCTTCTATCGCTTCTTTTGACAACCTTCTTTGAGATTTCAAAAATCCTTTTTTGTTTCCACCAGTTTTCACTAACACATTTTCATATACTAAAGAATTATAAGCTACTGATAATATTTCTTTGTTTTCTTTTATGATCCCTTCGCCTGTAATACCATCTTTAGTTTTCCTTGTTACTTTTATGAATTCAAAATCTCTATAAGTTTTCCCATCTACTAAAATGTCATAGTTTTTAAATATCGGATCTACATTCATAATTACTGATATATCACCATAATCTACATAATGTATTGATTTTACATTGTTTCTTTCTTTGTTTATATAAGCATATCCAGCACCATTAAGGAGATAATCTTCTACTATAGCCTTTTTGAATTGAAAACCATCTAGAGTATCTCCTGTATCATCATTTAGTAGATTTACTCTGTTGTCTTCTACTATCTCTATTTTGCCACCAGCGTCTTTGTATAACTTTATAGGTAATACTGCTATGGTGTTAGATATTAATTCTACACATCCAGCTACAGATGGTATGTTTAAAGCTTCTGCTTTTGTAATTGTATCTTTCAATAAACCAGCTTGCAATAATACTTCTTCTAATGTCATTCTACTTTCTTGCCTGTATTCCCTAAATTCTCTCCATTGCTGTATTAATCCCAAATTATCACCTCCTAACCCACTTGTATGGCCCAATCCATGTCTGGATTGAATATTACATCTAATTGTAATAAGTATATAGCATTTATCATTGCAGCCACTAAATCTATTTTGCCAGTTGATTTTTTCTTATTTACATATATATTTTTATTATTATCTTCTACCACTTTTGCATTTTGGAAATTTACTTCTAATAGTTTATTTTCTGTGTACCTAAATCTTTTACTAAGTATTTGCTCTTTTAATAGCTTTGTAGCTGGATGCAATACTGACGAATGCTGTTTTACTTCTACGGTCTTATGCCCTTCGTTTTCTAATTTCTGTGCAGTAGAGAGGGCATTGTACCTGTCATATCCTATCCCCATGACTGTTACATTGTATTTTTCTTCTATTGATAAAATTATATCTTCAATGAATCCATAATCAACTACAAAATCTCCACAATCATAACACCATTTTTTAGATATATAATATCTATAATCTTCTTTTTCTAGCTTGGATTTTTCTTCTATTCTTTCACTTGGGATAAAACCTATTGCATTGGCTATTATGTTCCCATCTTCTTCTGTCACCATAGCAAGTCCACAATTATCGGTTGTTTGTGCCAAGTCTAATCCTAACCATACTTGTCTACCACTCCAGTCAAAATCATCTATTTTGCATTTTCTTAGATCCTCTAGTTTTATAAATGCTTCACCGCTATTACTTGGAAGAAAATAATTCATATGTTTACATAAATATTCTTCTCTTTCGCCTGGTTTCTCTAGGGCCTTATCTCTATTATCTCTTATTTCTTGATAGTTTTCTTCTATCCTTAATGGATTAGCTTGGTATAATCCAGTATCATCCCATAAATGTTCTTTTTCTGCATAATATATTAATGCAAACATTCTTTCATCTTCAATTAACTCATTAAATACCTTTCTTATATATTCTAATTCCTCTAGCATTATGGACTGATCTTCTGCATAAGCAGTTGTTAGATTTATCCTAATAGGGTTTCTTACATTTAATTGTCCAGATTTCATGGCATTTATATTTTTATAGTCTTTAAATGCTCCGATTTCATCAGCTATAAATGCACTTGGCATTATAGAGTTATTTCTACTACTTTCAGCTGTTCTTGCTTGATAAAAACTATTTGTTAATTTACAAGTTATTTTCCCATTCAGTGTAGTTGATATTTTGAAATGGTTTTTTATTGCTGGAGATGATTCTATTATTTGAGTCATTGCCTTTTTTACCATTCCAGCTAATTCTCTGTCTAAGCATATTGAATAGAATTCTGAATAATCATCTTCTGTAAGCATTAAAATTATAAATACAACTGCTGCAATAAAAGTTTTTGCATTTTTCCTAGGGATGAATAGCGTTATATCTCTATATCTAAACTTTTCAGGATTGTCTTTAAATCTCCATCCAAATATGTTTGCAATAAAAAAAGCTTGGAAATCTACCAAGCCTTCGAATATATTTTTCCCCACTACATTTAATCCAGTAGCAAAGTTTAATAATTTTAATATTCCTTCTACTACTTCCAATTGTTCTACATCAAAATAATAAGGATAATCTTCTTTTTTCTGCTTCCCTAAATCTCTTAAAAACCATTTACATTGTTTTCTAACCTCTTTTGGTACTATTTCTTTCCCACTAATTACGTCATTGGCATATCTTTTAGCCCTGTCTACTAATTTCATTATTTACCACCACTTAATACTTTCAATAACGGATCTTGTTCCTCTTGCTGTTTTTGTAAAGCTAAGTTTCCTATTTTCGCTCTACTTTGTGGAGAGAGGGATAATTCATTGCAGCACCTAAAAAAATCATTTGTGTATTTAGTATTTGCTAATCTTAAATCTTTATCGGAAATCAATTCTGGATTTTCATTTATCATAGTTTCAATAGTTTCCATTCTGTCTAAAGATATAGCACATGTAGATAATATATAAATATCTAAATTTCCTAATATACCACTAGCTTCCAATTCTTTTACTATATTTCTAAATATCTTTTTTTGTTCTTTGCTTAAATGCTTAGGAGGAGTTATTTTATCGGCTCCACCTTTTAATCTTTTTTCTGTTTTAGCCCTTATTTCTTTTTCTTCTTTGGTTAAGTTTTTACTCATCGTATTTACACTTTTTGAAGGTCTTGCCATTTCCTCACCTCCTGATTTCATTTAGGGAGTTTATATCGAACGGATAGGGGGCGTCGGTGTTCTTAACCTTCAGATTTGCCACCCTATCAACCTAGGGGGGTACTACCCATAGTATTACCCTAGTACTAACAATAATCTCTCTAATCTTCTTCTATGGCTTCTACTAGCTTGATCAAATAATCTTTATCTATTTCTCCTCGCTCTGCTTCTTCGTGGTGTTTTCTACATAGAGTTATAAGGTTGCAGTTGTCTAATCTTTTGTCCCATCTCTCCAGTAATGAATCTATATGATGAACTGATAAGTCTTTGTAGTTGTACTTACCTTCTTGCATACATACTTGACAAAGAAACTTATCTCTTTCGTTTATCTCTAATCTCTTCTTCTGCCAAGACTTACTCCATCTAAACTTATCCATTTTAGTACCTTTCTTATTACCTATTGGTTTCTTAGGACACACTGTTCCTCTTTTGTGAAGTCCTCCGCAATATTTACAACTTACTAACATCTATCATCATTCCTTTTATCTCCATGAAATAAGAGCCTATAACAAGGCTCTTATTTATTTACTAATTGTTCTAATAATTATATTATTCTATCCAATTTAATTTCTATCTCGAAGGTGCTTGTTTCACTTGAAATCCATGAAGTTAAACCACTTACCTCGTCTTTCACTTCTGTAATCTCTTGAATTATATTGCTTAGCATAGCCATCAAAATATCTTCATCCATTGCCTTCCCCTCCATTCTCCTGTCTACTTCTACAAGAAAGGAGAAAATCCTTTTTTATTTACAAATATTTATCTTTTTTGTTTAATTCTTCTATTTTCCCTTTTAAAACTATCATGCTGCATACATTCTTTTACTGAATCATATGCTCCTACTACTGTAATTTTTTTATGTCCCCGATATGGACAAGCAATATAGTTCCCTTTGCCTTCGTTAAATTTTACATATTGTTTAGGTAATATAAATTCACATCCGCATATTTTGCATCTATAGATTATATAGTTTTTCATAGTATCAATCCTTTTTATAATAAAGAAAACTCACCTGAATGGGGGGATAGGTGAGTTCTTGATAATCCTTGCTTTGTTTAATTTTTTTAGACATATGATTTAGATAATTTTCCTTAATAACATAATACCACATCTAAAACGAACACAGAGAACAGATTAGAATTTATCTAGAAATCTATTGCACATCATTCTGACGCTATCAGCTGTATTATTCCCACCTATACTTGCTGCCACTTGCTCCCATGTTAAGCCATTTACATATTTAAGAGTTATTATCTGCCTTATTAAGCTATCCTCTATACTATCTATATATTCATAGGTTTCTTCTACCAGGTCAATCAATCCTTCTATCTTTCTATTCAGTTTTCTTTCCAATCTGTTCAGTTTATTATAATAAGTGTCATAATCGTACCCTGAAATTGTAAATCTTCTTTCTATGTAGGGAAATTCATTATCGGATCCCTTCACACTATCTTTTGTGTATGTATAATCCAAATCTTCTATTTGTTTTTTTAGTACCTCTATTTCGTTTTTTAAGTATCTTATTTGTTTTAATTGTTCTTTGTCCATATCTTATTCCTCCCTATATGCTATTCCATACACATGATACTTGGCTCCAAATGTGTCTCTACCTATTGTATGAGCTTCTGTGTGATGTTCCCTACATAATTGTATCTTCCTATTTTTACTATCGTCTATGGCTCTCCTATCCATTCCCATACCTATTGCATCCCAATGGTGTAAGTCGCTAGGACTTTTCCCGCATATACAACATCTCTTATACTTAATGCAACTCCAAAGGTACCTATCTATATCCTCTGTACGATTTAAGGCTGCATCTGATAAAGGAATATCCTCTTTCAATATAAAATCTATTATAAAAGTAATAAATTCCCTTGCCTGGCTTATGCTGCAGTTACTTAAAGAGAAAGGCATCTCTCCAGTTTCTGCACAATATTGATATAATAGCCAGGCCCTTAGCCCTTCTGGGTGGTCTCCTGTGTATTCTGCTATATCTTTTATGGTTGCAAATATCTTTTTCCTTTGGTCAGGTGTTATGGTTCTGCCATCTTCTATTCTTATTTCTGCATCTATCCTGGAGCCATTCCTATATTTAATTATTTTCCCTTGGATCTGCTCTCCTGGAATGTGGAGAATTAAATCTGTTCCTTTTTCTGTTTCTCTTATTCCTGTTATTTGTGAGAAGTATTGCATGTATCTTCCCCTCCTCAATAAAAAAGGACACCTCAACTACAATTAAGTAGTCTTGGTGTCCGCTATCTGTATAGTAGGACTTGTTTAGTTTTATATTTTACTTGTCATGTGTCTTAGTTAAATATATCTATCTCCTGACCTTGATAATAAGCTATATTATTTTCTTTATTTCTGCTGAAAATATCATCTAAAATAGCTTGTATCTTTTCTATATCCTCGTCGGTAATATCATCTAAAATTCCCTCATACCAACCTTCGTACATCTGTTGCTCATATTCACTTTCAATAGCACTTTCTAACATATCCTCCGCATCAATATTCGCATGATATTCTGTTGTTGTATAAAGTTTTGTATCTTTTGTATCCTTAAAGTATCTCAAATTATTCCTTACCTCTTCAACAGTATAAACACATTCATCATCCATAACTTTCGTATCTTTGCCTAATTCTGATAGTTTTATCATTTTTCATTCTCCTTTCTATTGCACATTAATAATAAGCTACGTTCTAATACACCTTCTCCCTATCCCTTAATCTATAGTCCATCTGCAAGTTTCCGTTATGATTACTGATTTCTATGTTGAAATAATCTAGCTTATTATCCTCTGCTGCCTTATCTATTACTACATCTATAAACTCATTTATCTTAGCTTTAAGTTTATCTTTATTGTCCATAACTACCCCCTGTTTATTCTGCCTATTTCCCTGCTCATTTTGTATTTTGTAAAAGCCATTACCCCTTCTTTCATGTATGGCCAATGTAGTTCCATCTGACTTATTATATTTTTAATATCAGCTATTTCCTCTATTACATTATCGAACCTATCTATATTTTCACTTCCTGACTTGGCTTTCATTCTAGCTTGTATTAATTCAGCACATTCCTCAACTAATTTATCTAGTTGATGTTCAAATCCATAATGTTCGATTATAGCCAATTGATTCTCTTCCAGCTCCGTTAAATATCTTTCCTCTGATTCCAATGTTTCAACCTCCGTCCTATATCCATCTTCATCTAATGTAAACTTCCACAACTCCCTAGGATCTACTGATAATAGTATTTTTTTCATCTTCAATGCTCACCGTCTTTATACCTATACCTATAACGATTAAGTTCATCTGTTAGGTCCATTATCTTTTCACTTTTCTTAAGTTCCTTATGATTCATATATTCCACTATGGAAAATATAGAAAACAGTGTCAATCCCATACCTATCATCATTCCACTTGCAAATTGTAAAGTCATCTAACTTACCTCCCTAAATTATAGACATAACTACATATCCATCTAAGACATATCCACTTGTGTCATCCAGTATATAAATAACCTTTCTCGTTGTATCCCTACCAGTGTATTTATTACCATCCCATTCTTTTAGCCACAATATATCACCTACTCTATAATCTCTATCATTCTTTCTAATTTCAAAAGTTTTTATCCCATTTCGTACCACATTAAAGTATTCAGGTAAAATTTTAAGATCATGAATCATGCTACTCTGCCTCCTTTGCCAAGTCCGGTCTTATTCTAGCGACAATTTTAGCCAAAGATGTTCCAGGGTGCATTTCTATGCAATCCTTAAAATAACACTCATCATTGCAAAATTTTAACTTTGGTCCTACTTCCTTAAGCTTGTCTCCATCTTTGCCACAATAGCTGCATCTCTCCATCTAACTCACCAGCTCATACAATTTTATTTTTACTTGTCTTGGTAAACAATCTTCGATTAAAAATATATTTTCTCTTTCTGGATATAGCTCTAAAGCTTTATCCTTATAGGTTTTATATTTATCTATATCATCATTTAACAAAGATACTATACTTCTAGCACACAACTTAATTATCTTATCCAAATTTCTCCCTCCAATGTAATAATTTTCCTCATCAGAATAAAAAAATATGACTTACTAACAATTTTCTTTTCCCTTAGCAAAATTGTTGAACTGTTTTAGTCCAAAAACATCTAATTGTTTTGCCCTTGGCTCTAATTCTCTCCAGATAATATCATCATCAATTAGATTTTCTATCTCTGCTTTTGTGGTAGCCCAATCTTTGCCTAATGTTGCTATCATATTGTCCCAGTCTTCTATATCATGTGGCTGTAAATCTCCCCATTGATCTATATGTCTAAGTTCATGATAGATAAGTGCTATTATTTGTGCTCTATCCATTCTTTCTATAAAATAGTTCCTTGTTTCTAAGATGTATTCATATCCACTCATATCTGCAAATTGTTTATTAGTCTTGCTTATCCTAGCCTGCCAATGTCTCTTAGGTTTTGTGCTATCTGGCTTTTCCCACTCCATGTCTTCAATAAATAAAATTTTATTTGGTTTTATATGCCCTATCTCTTCAAATTTTTTAATTAATTTTACAGCTATAGGCCTATAAATATAATTCTTTATCCAGTGTTTATCTCCAAATTTTGCATTATCTAATTTCCTGATATGTCTTAGTTTTCCTATATCATCAGTGTTGGTATAGATGAGATGATATCCTCCTGTGAACTTAATATCTTCTATTATTTCACCTGTATTCTGGTCAACAATTTGCAATTTCTTTGTACTCATCTTTTATCCCCTCCAGGTAATCTAATATAATTCCATTCTTTGATCTGATTTCTTTCATTTCATCCACTGGAATAAAATTAAATCCTCTTTTACCTTTATTTTTCTGCCATCTATCCCAAAAATACATAACTTTTTCCCCTGAAATGTAATATCTTTTATCTAATTTAACCATGTAACACAATATAAAGCTTATTTCTCCAACTTCCAAGGCTGCCCTAATATAATCTATTTGGTGATCTGCTATATTAGCTAATGGTAGTCCTCTTTCATCCTTGGTTTCTTTACAGTCAAAGCTAACTGGTATTCTCGGTTTAACTGTTCCTCTAAAATCCACTGTACTTTTACCTTCTGGGAAAGCAGATACTATTTGTTTACCTTTCCTAATTACAGTCCAAGGTGTACTTATTTTTTGAATTAAAGCTACCCCTTTTCTTCTATATTGTAAATTTGTCATTTTTACTTCTTCTTCAAAAGCTTTTCCTTTATTAGCCATCTTGTAGTTTTTCAATTGTCTCCCCTACCCCCTTAAAATACTTCTTGCTATATATTCTTTTAGTAAAGTTCCTTTAATTAATTTTCTCCATCTGAGAAACTTCTTTAGCATTATTAATTACCTCCTAAATCGTACATATCAAGTTGCATATGTGGTCTGTAATTCATTAATATTAATTCAGTCCTTATTGGCTGTTTATCTCCATTTTTCCTAACTCTTATCTGACTGGCCGTATTATATTCTGCTTTGTACCAATCCTGATATAATTCATCTATTAAAGGACTGCTATAATAACAGACCATGGCCTTTCCCTTAATCCTATCTAATCTATTCTTTAGTCTTATGTGATCTTCTTCTTTAAATCCGCCTGCATACATATCTTCCCGACCATGATAAGGTGGATCTAAGAAAAACAGCGTATCTTCTGTATCATAAAAATCTATAACATCTTCAAAATCTCTACAGAGGATATTCCAATTTTTTATTAATTCGGCCATCTTAGGAATTAATTTTGTAACTGTTTGATACTGCTTAGCTCTATTCACATCTTTACTAAGTCCTATTCCATTTCTGTATTTATGACCTCCACCACCAAAGCATACTCTCATCATGTAATAAAATCTTACCGCTGATTCTAGTTCATCTTCAGGCCATGGCTCCCATTTATATTTTTGATATAACTTTTCTGAAAAAGGTAAAGCCGAACATTCTTTATATAACATTTCCGGACTGTCTTTTAGCACTAACATGTAGTTCATAAGCTTATCGTTGATATCATTGATTATCGTTAATCTAGCTGGATTTATTATTTCTTTATAAAACGGTACTGCTCCACTACCAAAGAAACAATCAACGAATATATCATGTTTTGGCATAAGATCCAGGTACCTTTCTTCTTTTCCATGTTTTCCACCAATCCATTTGATATTAGTTAAATTCTTTAGTTTCACTTAATCATCCTTTCTTCCCAAGGATTCCTTAGCCTTATCTATTGCCTTTTTATATGTCCAGTCTGGGTTTTCTCTTAATAATCTTGCAGCTTCATCTACTGCAGTTGTTATTTGCTTTTTAGTCATAGCACTCCCTCCTGATTCATTTTTTCTCTAGTTTCTCTTCTTTTTCTTTTTGCTATATCCTCAACTCTTTTATTTATTTCATCACCTGTGTATTGATCAGTTCTTTGATCAAAGTTGTGAAACTTAGTTTTTCTTATAGGGACAGTTTTTGGCTTGTCCTGTTGCACATTAGATAATTGCATACCACCACTTCTGTTCCAATTTTCTAAAATTCCCCTAACATATCTAAGGGATCTCTTATTAGACTCTACGGCTATCTTCATAGCAGCAAGAATCCACTCTGTAGAGTATAGCTCCATATAATCTAGTATCATCTCTTTTACTGTGATATTTATAGTTCCAAATCCATTTTGCTCGAATGCTGTAGATATCCTCTGCAAATCCAAATCATGCAAAGAATCACTGATAGTAGAGTCCCGACCATCTCTATCAGAGTCATCATCTTTAGAGTCCCGACCATCTAAAGATTTATCATTGACAACTACAACTTTTTCTTTTTCTTGTTTTTCTTTTTGTTTTAATATACTTTTATTTACTTTACTTTCCTTTACTTTACTTTGGGGATTAATGTCAACATTAACTTCTTCACCCTCTTGGTTAATGTCAACATTAACTTCTTGGATATCTTCTTCATCTTCATTAATGCTTACAATTACTAAATTAGTATAGTTTTTTACTGTTCCATCATCTAATAATAAGAATTCTTTTGCTATCTCAACTCTTTGCCTTCTTTTTACCGCTTCAAAATATCTTAACTGTATTCCTTTAGAAGTTAGTATTTTATATACATTAAAGACTTCTGCATCAAATAAGCCCCATTTAATACAATCATTAATGATTACATTTACTTGATTAATGTCAGCATTAACTCTTTTAGAGAAGAGTATCTGTTCCTTTTCTGTCCAATCATAGTAGTAACCTTCACTATATATCTTCATCAATAATTTAATTACGATAGAAAACCCTATTGTCCCATGTTGTGCCTCTATAATTGCAACTTTATCGTCCTGATCTATATCTACATCCAATGGGAAGTAATCTAGCCCTACTTTTTGTGGCCTTGCCAATAGCACTCACCTGCCTTATGTGTAAACTAGGGGAATACTCCCCTAGTTTAAAATGGTATATTATCATCAAATGGTGTACCTGAGAAATCAACATCTTGTATTTCACCTGTTTCTGCATCTACTGTTTCCTTACTATTATCTATTTTCATTTGTCCGTCTATTTGACTACCACTATTCATAATCATTACTGCTGCTTTTCTAACTGCTTCATCTTTAGCCTTTTCTGCTAACCATTTAACATATCCTTCATCAGTTGCATATATTTCTTTAATTGTTTTACCTTTATACTTACCAAAGTTAATCTTCATGTTTTCTGCATCATCTATATTCATAGTCTCTAGCCTTTCAGATTGACTGAATTGGGCCATATCTTCTAAGTCTTGAGTAAATATATTGGACAGGCTTCCTACAGTCAAAGCTGCATCTACCTGAGCTCTTTTCTTGGCCATCTTAAGGCATGTATTACCTAACATATATTTGTCTTGCTTATCTGACTCATATTTCTTTTCTTTTGAATTACAATGTCCTAATCCTTCTGTTATTAGTTGTCCGCCCCTGGTCAAGATACACCTGATAGTATAGGAGAAAAATCCTTCATCATAATCTTGTATCTTTTCTATAATTTCATATTCACTACCAAGGCCTAATAACATCAATATTTTTTCTGCCCCTGGCTTTAATAATGATGGTTTGGAGGACCCATAGAAAGCTTGGCCATAATCATGCCCCTCTACTAACTGTGCCTGTATAACCTGCTGGAATTGATTTATCTTATTCATAGAGTCTTGAACTCTATCTAGTTTTAAACCTTCTATAATCATCATGGTATTAACTTCTTGAGTTGCTATTTGATTATTATCCATATCTACACCTCCACACTAAATTCTTCTTCTTTAGTTTTAAGCCCTAAGCCTTCTATTTCGATTATTTCGCCTGTTTCCTTATTGACTATGCTATTACCTTCTATAGCTAGATTTCTCTTGAAATTAGCCCAATCAAAGTCCTTTTTGACTTTAATATAATGATTCATACCTTCATCTTTTTCAGCCACTTCTAACAATTTATTTTTATCATAGTCAAAGGTTATTGATGATTTTTTCATCTTTAGTTGTCCACTTGGCAATTTATATTTCTTTAATGTCTTAGTATCTTCTGTTTTTACTGTTTCAAAGTATTCCCTTAACTTCCATTCAAAGAAATTTACTTCATTATCACATTCCCGCTTTTGCTTTTTTAGAACTTCTTGTATTTGTTGTATCTTTGCATTTGCTACCATCTCAAACCTACTATATTCAGCCTTGGATTCTCTTATTTTGTCCAAACACCAATCAGCTGCAAGATCATCCTCTACCTTCCAAACTTCTCTCTGATCTTCTTCTATGTCTAAAAATTCATCTATTAAATTTAACATTAAGTTATCCATCTATTCATCCCCCCATTTTTCATCACACATACCACAATCGATACACTCTATTCCTTTCAGTTCTCCAAATTCAATATATGAGATAGGCTGTTCTTCTTTCTTTGTGATTCCCAGCATTGTAGCTTGTCCTCTGATGAATTTAATATATTCTTCCATACTCACTTCTATAAATTTATGAGCATTCTTACCTCTTATAATTACTGTAGTTTTAATCATTGTTCCTATCCTCCTCTAGTGTTACATCAACTAATTCCTTCACCTTGTTTATTTCAATCAACATCAATTTCCTTCTACACTTACAATCTATGACCTGGTACTTCTTAGGTTGTCCTACTTCTTGTCTACAATAAGGGCATTGCATCATGAACACTTCCTATCATTTTCTAAGATATTTAAAACTCTATTCTGGATATAACGTTTTGTATCTTCAAATGCTTTTATCTCTACCCTTTTTCCTTCTTTTACCGCTTTGTCAAATGTTTCTTTTGTTATCTGATCTACTTTAATCTCCCCGTCGCATTCACACGCATATGCTCTTTCTAAAAAGTAATGTTCCTTATCTTTATAATTAATCTTCATATATACTCTTCTTACTAGTTTCATCTTTCTATTTACCTCCTGAACCCTTATATGCTATAATAAGGGTAATATATATTTTTTAAATTGTTGACCTTTCCAAGTTGCCGCTTGGTAGGTCTTTTTCTTTTTCTACTAAAGTTAGATCCTTACCATCATTCCAAATGCAGTCAAATCCAAGTTGATGATATATTTCGCATAATTCTAAAGTAAACTGGCTACCTACATTTTCATGTTTGCTTGTTTTCATTTTTATACCTCCCTAATAATATAATTAATAATATAATGGTGGAAACATTCTTCCTTTAGCGTCAAATTCAATATAACAATTTCTACAATATTTCCTGTATACTACTGCCCCATTCTTGCCTCCGTATGACACTACATTGCCTATTCCATCTGTTCTGCCACAATTGGGACAGGCCATCTTGTTTGTACCTTTCAAGCTATTTCTATTTTGTTCACTTATTGCTACTGTTTGCACATATTACACCTCCCATAATGTCCTCGGATATCTCTCTTGCTAATCTCGTAGACTCTACTACTTTTTCTACAAGATCATCACTTGACTCTCCTGCATCATACCTTTTTCTAATCTCTTTTTTCATTTTCTCAAGCTTAGCTTTCTTTTCTTCAATTGACATTTTAAACTACTCCTTTCTTTTCCTTTTGATTTTTATATTGTTCTAGAAATGCATCTCCCAAAACTTCTATTAAAGGTC
This sequence comes from Varibaculum timonense, assembly GCA_902386935.1. Classification (GTDB taxonomy): domain Bacteria; phylum Bacillota; class Clostridia; order Tissierellales; family Tissierellaceae; genus CABMKH01. The sequence continues at coordinate 605,924 of CABMKH010000005.1, read as the reverse complement.
TATAAAATTCATCTTCATCTACTTCTTGAGTTTCTATTATCCTTGTACTCAATAATTCTCCTGTTTTTCTGCAGTATGTTGCAGATACTAATGATACTTCCATGATTATCCCTCCTTTGCTCTGTTATAATAAAATCTCCCTAAATCCTTTACTCACTCCACCTCCTTATTTATTTGATACTTTAGGCTTATCTTCATAAAACTTAGTCCATTCAAAACCTAATACCTCAGCTATTTTTTTTGCCAACATTGGGCTTGGATTTGATACACCATTTTCTAACATTCCTATGTGCTGTCTAGTAATTCCTGTAGCCTTGGCTAGACATTCTTGAGTAAGGTTTTTTCCCTCCCTCATTTCTTTTAGCCATTTTCTATCTATATTCAATTTGGAATTTCCTCCTTTCCTCTTGTCAATTTCAAATTGCCTTTATATATAATATAGCAAATTAAAATTGCATTGTCAATATAAAAAGCAATATTTTTTTGCATTTCAACATATTGCAAATTATTTTTGCTATAATGTATATAAATAAGCAAATTGTACTTGCTAAAAAGGAGGGAATACAATGGATTTAAAAAATATAGATGAATTAGGCATCACCTTGAAAGAATTAAGAACTGATAAAGGGTTAAATCAAGAAGATTTAGCTAATATGTTAAATGTAAAAAGGCAAACATATAGTGCTTGGGAAAGAGGAATTAGTAGCCCAGATATAGAGACTCTTTCTTTCCTCGCAGATTTTTATAGTGTTTCCACCGATTACCTCCTAGGAAGAACTGACACAAGAAATACATCAGACGAAATATCCAACGCTGTAGAAGATGACCCTGAATTATTGGATTTCTGGAATGAATTAAAGGAGAGAGAAGATTTGCAATTGCTATTCAAGCAAACTAAAAGTTTATCCCCTAAAGATATTAAACAGATTATTAGAATCATTAAGGCAATAGAGGATGAAGAAGATAAAATTTATTAGCAATAAAGGTTCAAAGGGGGAAGATAAATTGGATATAGATATATTAGATAGATCTTTGCTTAAATCACTATTAGATAAAAATATTTCTTTTCATGAAATAATGAATACTTATAATATCAGAACTTCTATAGCCTTTGACATTCCTGCTAGTATATTGGGGTTTGTATATGTTAGCAGACGTGGAAATTATCATTTAATACTAAATGGTAACGTTAACTATACATCTCAATGTAAAGCTTTTGTACATGAAATAAAACATATTACATATGATTTGCCAAATATGGGTTACATAATAGGATTAGACATGCAGCATATATATTTTGAAAATGAGGCAAATAAGGTGGCTGAATCTATAGTTAAATATTTATAAAAAATTAATTTTATAGAGAGATCAAATAAGGAGGATTAACATGAGCTTTGGTATATCAATAACTATCAATTCAGATGGAACAACTGAAATATTAAAGAATGAATCTTCTAAAAGAACATCTAAAAGAAACAAAGGTAAAAGCTTAACAACAATACCGTTAAATTTTACTGTAATTGATATTGAAACTACAGGTTTAGATACTAAATATGACGAGATCATAGAAATCGGAGCTTTAAAAATTAATAATGGTATTATAGTGGATAAATTCGAATCTCTTATTAAACCTAGGAGTTGTTATTATGATGAAAATGACAATGAATACTATGTAAGCGAATTTATAACAGAGTTAACTGGAATAACTAATGACATGCTAACTACCGCTCCAGATATAGCAGACGTATTGCCAGAATTCCTAAACTTTATAGAGGATAATATTTTGGTAGGTCATAATATAAATTTTGACATTAATTTTTTATATGACAATTTAATGGATGAATTGGATTATAGATTATCTAATGATTTTGTAGATCTGATGAGGCTAAGTAGAAAAATTTACCCAGACTTTAAAAACCATAAACTCAAAACTATATCACAAAATTTAGGCATTGATACCTCAAATCATCATAGAGCTATTGGAGATTGTTATATAACATACGATTGCTTTATGAAGTTATCAAACCATGTTAATGAAAACAATATCGATGTAAATAGTCTATTTCTTAAATCTAACTATAAATATACAGACTTAAGAAATATAAAAGCAGATACAGATAATTTTGATGAAGATCATCCATTGTTTGGTAAGTATTGCACATTTACTGGTAAGCTAGAAAAAATGAATCGCAAAGATGCAGCACAACTAGTTGTAAATCTTGGTGGTAAATGCCTAAATAGTGTAACAAAGCAGACAAACTTCTTAATACTTGGAAACTTTGATTATAGCTCCAATGTAAAAGATGGGAAAAGTTCAAAATTGAAAAAAGCAGAAGAATTAATTTTAAAGGGAGAAGATCTACAAATATTAAGTGAAAATGTATTTTATGATTTAATTAACAATGAATAAACAACCTTAAGAAACTTTGTTAGGAGGCGTAAAATGTTACTACAAGAAAGAATTCAAGAGTTAAACAGTGGAATTATTAATATTGTCAACGATAAAATTCATTTAACTGGATTCATGTCTAGTGAAAGACTACTGGATTATTATAATGAAGGTTATGATTGTAGATTTTCCATCGGAATATACCCAAAAGAAAATTTTGATATAGCATATATTAAAGATAACGGGTTATTTATAATTCTAAAAGATGGACAAGAAGTTAATAGATATGAATTTAAGCAAATAGTAAATGAAACCGTAAAGTACAAAGATGATAATAATAAACTAAGGTCCAAAGTTTATACAATTAGATACTGTAAATATTCAAATAAATATAATTATAAAGACAGTGACAAAAGCATCCTATTTGACAATAAAAAAGAACTTTTAGCATATTTTTTTAAAGAGTATGGCACCAATTTACAGTTGAGTTGATAAAATAAAAATCCCCCATAGTGCTATAACACCATAGGGGCAACTTAAGATTAATGATATAATCTCAAGCCTTCACACAGCTTAATTATACCATTAATCACCAATAAACTAAAGAGGTGATAGTATGAAAAATGCAGTTATTTATGCTAGATATTCAAGTGACAATCAAAGAGAAGAATCTATTACCGCTCAAATAAGAGCGATTAAAGAATTTGCTAAAAGAGAGCAATATAATATCATTAATATTTATAAAGACGAGGCTCAATCAGCTACAACTGATGATAGAGAAGAATTTTTGAAGATGATCAAGGACAGTAAATCTCAAATATTTGATACAGTTCTAGTTCATAAATTAGACCGCTTTGCTAGAAATAGATATGACAGTGCCTTTTATAAAAGACAGTTAAAACTCAATGGAGTAAGAGTTGTATCTATACTAGAGAGATTAGATGATAGCCCAGAGAGTATTATTTTAGAATCCGTCCTCGAAGGGATGGCAGAATACTATAGTGCCAATTTATCCAGAGAAGTAAAAAAGGGACATTATGAGAACGCAGTTCTTGCAGTACACAATGGAGGAATTCCACCTTTAGGATTTGATGTAGGACCTGATAGGAGACTTGTTATAAATAAACATGAAGCTATAGCCGTAAATATTATATATAAAATGTACTCAGATGGATATTCCTATGGTGATATATTGAGTGAGCTTAATAGCAATGGATTTAAGACTAAGAAAAATAAACCCTTTGGGAAAAATAGTTTATATGAAATACTAAGACAGGAAAAGTATATTGGTACTTATGTATATAATCGAAGAGCCAAAAATGCTGCAGGTAAGTACAACAATCATAAAGAAAATCCTAAAATAGTACGCATAGAAGGTGGTTGCCCTCAAATTATTAAAAAGGAGTTGTGGTTAAAAGTGCAAGAGCGAATGAAAAAAAATAAAAGAATTGGTGGTCAAAATAAAGCTAAAGTCAACTATCTTTTAAGTGGTAAAATCTATTGTGGTAAATGTGGAGCCTCTATGACTGGACATGGTACCGTGGATAGCAAAAGTAAAGTAAGATACTACTATTATGTATGCAATAATAAAAAACGGACTAAACAATGTGATCTAAAAGGAGTTAAGAAAGAAGATATTGAAAACATGGTTCTAGACCATCTTTATAAACATGTATTTTGTGATAGTATGATAGAAAAATCTATAGATAAGATATATAACTATGCCAACAAGAAAAAGGAAGGCATCCCTGATCTATTAAAATCCTATCAAAAACAATTAACAATTATAGATAATGAAATAGATAAAGTAATAGATTTATTAATGTCAGGTTACAGAAATAACACTTTAAAAGAAAAATTAGATAAATTAGAAGATGAGAAAAAAGAAGTTGAAAACTTAATAATCAAATCTGAGATAAAACTAAATAGGGTAGATTATACTAGAGAAGAAATTTCAGAGTTTATGTACTCATTTAAAGATTTAAAATCTATGTCTAGTATTCGACAAAAGAAAGTTATTAATATATTTGTATATAGAATTCTAATCTATGAAGATAAATATGATATGGAAATATTCAATAATCCAATAGACAGTAATAAGAATAAAAAAATTAGACAGCAAAGGGTCACGGGTCACCCCGACCAATGAAGGTACAAATTCCAAAGAATATGAAACATTTACTCTTTGGAGACGACAAGATTAGCTATAGGTAAATGCCTATAGCTTTTTTGTTTGTTTTAAAAGAGTTCTTGAACATTTTTCAATAAATCGGTAAAAAAATAAGGGTAGGATATAAAATCCCCTACCTTTTATAATACTTCTCTCTTAGTTCCCCTTGTTCTTTTTTCCGTTTTTCTACATCTGCCCTAAGATATACCCCTTTTCGGATCGGTTATAAGTCTTATATTTAGATTTATAAGGATTTTATAGTTTAATAACTAAGGAAATTTCATAATTGACAATTTAATTTCAGAGAAAAAAGCATTCCAGACTTTTACATCTGAAACACTAAGATTTATTTTTCTTTTTTCTGTAGAAAATCTTTTCTCGGTATTTATACCACATAAATTTACCAGTATCTTTTTTGTAGATAATTCATTAAATTACCATGTTCTTCAATATAACTAATTGGCTCAAATAAATCTTTTGGAGTTATTATCTTATATTTACTTTGATCTTTTATTAAGAAACGCCAAGTGTCCTCCATGTTTTTGCCACTTGGAGCGTATCTTTTTTCTAACAATTCCTTATTTTCCCTAGGAATAACATGGATGTGAATATAATCATCTCCCTTAATAATTTCATCCTTACTTTGAGCAATCATCTGTTCAGACCAAAGTGTTTGTCTCATAAGCTGATAAAATGGCTCATAGTAGAATGTATTATAATCTTCTGTTTTTAATTGCTGTGAGTTGTTTATTAATTCATTATAACGTTTCTTTCGTGTTGTACCCCTTTCACCAGAAGCTTTATCTTCATTACCATATAGCTCTACATATTTCCATTCTATTACAATAAGTATTTTCTTCCCATCTTTATGTTTTCCATAAATCAAAGCATCAATTGATGTGCAATTTCTGCCTCTTATTAAGTTCTTTTCATTTAAATGGTCAACATTACTAACAGCCTCAAATTGAATATAGGCAGGTTTATATTTATCAGTTGGAATAAGTAAGATATCAACTATATCGGGATAAAAGTTTCTTACCATAGATAAAACTGAATTTTTATTTTCTCGTATTGGAAATAAATGATTCAAACATGCTACTTGTGATGAAAGGGTATGATTAGTAAGTTCTCCATTCCACCAAGCAATATCATTATTTTTAAAATAATCTAGTATATTATCATGTACTGGACCAAAGAGATTATTTTTACTATTACTTAAAACAAATTCATAATGCTTATTTCTAAATTTTCCATTTCCACTATCATTGTTAAAAATCTTACTATTTTCAATAAGTTTTTTGACACGTTCATATTGTGAATTTTTATAACTCATTTGCATATAGCCCCCTTTATCTGAACTCTTTAATTTATATATGAAATAGACTTTTACAATATAAATATACTAGATTAGTAACATTGCTAAAAAATCAATATTACTCTTTCTTCATACACTGGTTATAGCAATTAACTCCTAATTACTCTAAGCAATACATAAATTATATTTAATTAAAATTTCTAAAACACTTGATACTAAAGCATTTATTGCACCCATCACTATTATGACACATTCCCCTGTAGGAATATTACTATAGCTGATGTTGTTTTTTTGTCTATTCTAAAATGTCTATATACCTCATAATATGCATCAACCTGTGGTTCTCTTAATTCATCATTTTCACTAATATTAGGATTAGTAACATAAAATAATTTTTATTATATTTAAAACTCATGATACGCTGTCCTTTATTTGATTAATCTTAGTATATAATATATTTTAAATAACTTGATAATATCTATGGTTGTCTTGTTAATTTATACCCGTAAAAAAATTTAAGCACCCATTTTGATTTAAACTTAATATTTTGTTTTATAACTCTCTTTGCATTCTCACCATCTCTATCTCTAGTTCTGCTTCTAGCATTTCTTGGAGTGCATCCTTAAACATATCTTTTAGATATGAATGAAGATCACCTGCTGTTTTTAAATTTCCATCATTAATCATATTTCTTAAAACTTCTTTTGGTAATGTTGACATAAAAATTCTCCTTTCTAGTTTAAATCATATTTTGATTCTTGCCAGAAAAGAGAATTCTATTTCCCAAAAGCACAGATTATTTTACACTACCTCCAAAAGAAAAGACTCATAGCACTACACTTTTCTGTAATCATTAAAGGCCCTTAAACATTGTATTTGCAATGCATAAGGGCCTTTTTTCTCTAATTTTACTGCAAAACTCAAGATATTAGTATATCACAGTAATTTTATACATTGCAATCCCCTTTTATATATTGATAGTGTTAATTAATTATTGGAAAATAATTTAAAAATATTATTACCCTAAATTATAGAGTTACTCTAGCTATTTTGATATATTATTTTACACTACCTTCGCCCTTGTGTGGTCTTGTTCTTTTACATCTTCAATACTAAAAAGATGATTTTAGGTATAATAAAAGCACCTACTATCATTTATCTTAGTAAGTGCTTCTACCAATAAATATCTTTTATAATATCTTTCAATGGATTTTCTTCAATTATGAAGTTATTAATCAAATCATCAAAGGTCTTATATTCTGTATCATCTCGATTTGCTTCACCAGCAAAATATGTATTGTTAATAAGACAAATATAATATAATTTATCATTATAAACAAACTCTAAATCATCTATTTCTAAGAACCTTTTTAAATCTTCTAAACTCATTTTATCACCTCAATATATCCCTATTTGAATCAATATCGTCCTACTTAATATTTGCTGGATCCCTACTGATTACTTTTCCATTTTCATATTGCCAATAGTGAGCATGCTCACCCCTCTCACCAAAAGGATGCTGTTTTTTGTTACTATGTGGTCCATTATGAATTTGCTTTACTAGAAACCCACTACTATCATAAAAGTTCCTATTTGTTTGGCCATTTTTATTTGTGTATTGTATTACTGAATAAAAAGAGCCTTGGTAGGCCCTTATCTACTTAATTTATACATCGCATATTGATTTAAAGATATTCCTTCTTGTTCGGCTTCGATTGCTAATTTTCTGTGTAGGCTTTTAGGAATTCTGACCACAAATTTCCCGCTGTAACTTTCATCTACTAATGGTTCTGGAATAGGATCATTATATTCTAGTTTTACTTCTAGCCATCCTTTCATTGCTTCAAGTAAATTGCTATATGTTTCTTCGAAGTTTTCTCCAGTACTTTGGCAGCCATCTAATTCTAATACCTTGCCATAATAATAGTTTTCGCTTTCATCTAAGACTGGCTGAATTAAATAATTGTATGGTAAATTCATATAATACTCAATGTCTTTTTTATCCATTCCGAAAAGTGGGAGTTTTATATACTTTTTTATATTTTTATTTAAATTATAAACTCAGGAGGTTTTTACCTCCCTATTCTTATAAGTACATCTTTTGCATATACAGCCTTCAATGGATTTTCTTCCTTTATGGTGATTACATCGCCTTCTTTATTTCTAAAATGTCTATATAATCCCTTACTTCTAACTAATTCATATCCATACTCATTTAAAACTTTTGATACTTCATTAAATCTTATTCCATTAGGCTGTCTTTCCATTTGCTTTATTATCTTTTCAACTCCCACCTTCTATTCACCTCCTTGACTGCATAGTATCGTATATAGTACTATGTAGTCAAGTGGTTTTTTACTCTTTTTAATTTTATTGATAGCCCTCTTTATCAACCTATTAAGGTCAATCTAGTGTCCCCTATCTGTATAGTAGGACTTATTTACTTGTTACACTAATTTTTATTAACTTTCTAGATATTCTCTAGATATTACATATTTTACTGGTCTACTTTTAATTTTATCTATTAAGCCTCTCTCATGGATTCTTTTTAACTTTATCCTTATAGTTTCATCAGTATAATCAAATACCTCTTTTAACTCTTTTACACCAATTCCATCAATTAATGGGTTGAAATGATATTCTTGAGCCATAATGCTCATAATGACTTTTTCATCTTCATTTAATAAATTTTTATCATCTTTTATCTTTTCTATTATTCTTTCTAATAGATCACTTTTTTGGATTAAGTTTTCTAATATTTCCTGCTGTCCAGCTATTATTATTGATAAAAATTCATCAACAAAATAGTTTATTTCTCCTTGAGATAATATTTGATTAGTTATGTCAAATATTCTCAAATACTTAACTCTTTCCTTATTACAACCTTGTGATAAAGACATGGCTGTTAACCATGAATAATTTTCTTTTAGAAAAATACTGCTGATGAATCTACCTGTCCTACCATTACCATCATAAAATGGATGTATATATCCAAAATAGTAATGGGCTATAGCAATCTTTATAAGATTATAATACTAATATTAGATCTATGCATAAAACTAAATAAGTCATTCATCTTATCAATCATTACTTCTTCTGTATGTTCTCCAGCTGAAATTCCCCTATGAATTTCTTTATTATTCTTATATACATAGGTTATATCTTTCCTAAAGTATTTTCCATCTGGGAAATCATCTTTAGATATACCATCACATGTGATTTCATCATAAATTTTCCTACAATCTTGACAGTCTACTGGTGATTTTAAATTACCTTCTTTTAACTCAAAATATGATTTTATTACATTTTTAAATCTAGCTTCTATTTTACCCTTTTTATTATTTTCGTCTATGATTTTTCTAGTAGTTCTAACTATTTCTTCTTTAGAACTTCTGACACCTTCTAGTTCATTTGTACTTTGTAATTCCATACTAAGCATATCTACAAAAAAATTCCTCTGAGCTAAACCTGGTAAACCTTCATATATGTTTTCTAAGATTACATCTAATCTAGAAATTTCTGATACTAATTCTATAGTACAATTAGTTGGAACATAATAGAGATTAAATTTATCTGGCTGATCTATAGGCTTTATCTCCAAATTAGTTTTTATTGAACTATCATAATTTGCACGCTCTTTAGCTTTTGATCTTCTATCTTCAAAACTTTTGATATTATAATATTCTTTATGAAAGTATCTCATTAATAAAACCCCTCTATAAAAACATATTTATTTATATATTATACTCTATTTATTTATTTTAAACCATGAATTTTTGCGATTTTCCTTGTTAACATCAATTTTAGATAATGTTTTTTATGTTTTTATCCATTTTTCCTGTTATTATATGTATCCTCATATCTTAAAATTGAGTAAAATAGTAAAGTTGGTACTTAGTACCAACTTATAAACTTGTTATTATCTTTATTTTTGTAACTGTAATCTTTCTTTTAATGCCTCTTGCAATACTTGAGAGAAATTTATTCCCTCTTTTTCTGCTGCATAATTTAACCAGCTAGGGATAGTTACATTTTTTCTAATTGTTCTAATATCATTTGCCTTCCGATATTCTTTAAAATCAACATCTACAAGAGTTACTATTTCATCACTATTATGCTCTATTTTTTCTATTTCTATTGTCATTGGCTCTGGAATATCCCTTCCACAATCCTCTTCAGTTATTCCCCACAATCCAATTGCATCTCTTGCCATTTCAATTGCATTGGGTATATCTATCCCTTCAGTATTTATTTTTAAATCTGGAACGTATACAACATATCCCATCTCTGCTGGAATTAAAATTATAGGATATACTCTTTTCATATTATCAGTCTCCTACTAAATATAATAATTAAAACCTATTTAAGTCCTTGTCTCTTAATAATTGTTTTTGCTAAAAGCTCATTTATTTCGTTGTGCCGTGGTATGGGTTCATTTGCCTTTCCATTCGTATATATATCATGATTTGCCCCATCTCTAAGTTTCCACCATCCATTTTTCTCTAATTTCTTTATTAAATCCCTTCGTTTCATTGTTCTCTCCCACTAATTACTATTATACGCATTAAATGTGTATAAGTCAATAAACCTATTACAATGCTTTTCCCTTAAATATCTTTTATTATTCTTACAATGTAAATGATACATTATAGCCAACTACCTGATTAGTCTTATTGTCTATTTCTATTATCAGTGCTAAAAAATCCTCTTCTCCAGATGTTTCATAGAGGTATATTGTTGAGTTACCATTGTCAAAGAATTCATTTTCATGTCCATATAGTTCTATCATCTTTTCGTAACTATCTCCAACTTTTAACCCTCTAAAAGTAGAATGTTTTGGACTATTTATATATATCATCTCTATGAAAGACTGAAAATCTCTATCAGCTGGATTGTCATAGTATAAAACATTCACATCATCCTTTTCCAATTTATAAAGTATGATGTCTTTATCATTTGGTGATACTTCTATTTCCGTTATTTTACCTCCATGAAGTAATTTCTTAACCTCTTCTATTCCACTCTGTATCTTTAAATCTCTCTTATCATTTAGTCTTATATAGAAATCCTCTTTAGTCAATTCCTTTCCAACTGGCTCAGATGAATATTCCATAGGTGCTATAAATTCAAACTCATACCAATCAGCATTTACTCTCATTGAAGCATAGGACTCTCCTTCTTTTGTGACAACTAAATAATTTTTAGCCTTTTCATGAGGTTCTAATCCATCTCCACCACTAAATCTATCTATTCCACCAACAAAATCATCTTGAATAAAGGCAATAATATCTCCCTTTTTCACAATCATAGGTTCTTTAAATAAGTCCTCATTGGTAAAAACAGGTTTACCATCTTTGATTGTAAAATGTATTTCAATATCAGGAACTATATCTACAACTATTTCAGATATTTCATGTTCAAAGTCTTTACCATTCCACTTAAATATTTCATTGTGAGAAAACCCCTCAAATACTATAGTTTGCTCCTCTTTATAGAAATCTGGATGGCTAGCATAACTTATTGATGGGCTTATTGTCTCTATTGAAATTTCCTTGTTTTTGGGATTATACTCTATTATATCCACTCCTATTACTCCAGCTGTTCCATCAGAAGCCTTTCCGTATGTAGCTACTTCTCTTCCATCACTAGCATCTAAAGTACCTAAAACTGTCATTACGACTCCTCGATCATCTACCTTGAAGATTTCCTCCCAACTCTTCTTCCCTTTATCGTATTCAAATATAAACAGTTCGTCCTTCCACAAATCATCTATCCCAGATATGTCATATGTACATATTATCTCTGGTATTTCTTTTCCCTTTAAATGAACAAAATCAATACTATAATTTGCCCCCTCTGGTATATAGCTTTTTATATTGCTCTCTTCAATATATAACTTCTTTTCAGCATCTGACAATTCCTTTCTTTTTACATTTCTTGTATTATCAGTTGCTGTATTTTCCCCAGTTGATATTCCCTTTTTCATACACCCAGTTGATAATGCTAGTAAGAAAATTATCAATAGAATTCCCATGGTTTTTCTTTTCATAGCAACCTCCTTTAAATATTGGTACTTAGTACCAACTTATAAACTTATTTTTTACATAAAAAGGCCATACACTGAATAATTAGTGTACAGCCTTTTTTATATCTACTCTTCTAATCTTCTATATACTATGGAAAGTACTTCTTCTTTAAGGGATTTTCCATCTTCTAAAGATTTGATCATCTTTCCTTCAATATCTTTTCTATATGTCTCGTCTTTTATACTCAATAGATTTATTTTCACATTTAATAGAGCTCCTTCTAGTCCAGAGTATGCTAGAAGTGAACCTACTCCTACATCAGTTATTGCATTTATATTTCCATAATCTGCAAATACCTTTTGTAATTTCAAGGTCTTTAAACATAGATCTGCACATCTATTTGGAACTTCCATTGCCTTTATATATCCCTTTTGAATGGCTTCTGTTCTAATACTCTTCTCTTCTTCTGTCTCTTTAGGTAGTTTAAATGCTGCCATAACTCCATCAAAGGCTGTAGAATCCTCATCTATTATTGCTTTTAATTCATCTGTAAGCTTTAAAAGCTCCTTATAGTTCTTATCAAATTCTGATTTTATATCATCATTTAATTCCTTATATGATTTCTTATCAAAAGAAAGATTAGCTACCATAGTAGTCAAAGCCGCTCCTAAACTCCCAGCCAGTGCTGAAACACTTCCTCCACCTGGTGTTGGACTATCACTTCCAGCTTCTCTTATAAATTTCTCTACTGTCTTTTTAACTAACATAACATCCTCCTCTTATACCATATCTTTAGAATAGGCCTACTATTTCACCACTAGGCAATATATCTATATTATTAGCCGCTGGAACCTTTGGAAGTCCAGGCATAGTCATTATATCTCCAGTCAAAGCTACTAAGAACCCTGCTCCATTGGATACCCTTATATCTCTGACTGTAATCCTAAACCCTTCTGGTCTTCCTAGTAGTGTAGGATCATCAGATAGTGAGTATTGAGTCTTAGCCATACAGATAGGCATCTTGTCAAGTCCCATGCTCTCTATATTCTTTATCTGCTTTTCACAAGCTTTTGTAAAGTCTACTCCATCTGCACCATATACTTCTTTGGCTATCTTTTCTATTTTTTCCTTAATACTTTCTTTTACATCATATATAGGTTTGAAATGGGATTGTTTAGTCTCACATACATTAACTACAGCCTTTGCCATTTCTATTCCACCATCTCCACCTTTGCCCCATACTTCTGAAAGTACAGCTTCTGCACCTAATTCTCTACATCTATCCAATACATAGTTTAGTTCTGCATCTGTATCTGTTGGGAATTTGTTTATAGCAACTATAGCTGGTACTCCAAATTTCTTTATATTTTCTATATGCTTTTCTAAGTTTTCAAATCCCCTTGCTAATTGTTCTAAGTTTTCTACACCTAGCTCTTCTTTCTTAGCACCGCCGTGGTGTTTTAATGCCCTAACAGTACCTACTATAACTGTTGCATCTGGTTTTAGATTTCCAAATCTAGACTTTATATCAAAGAACTTCTCTGCTCCTAAGTCTGCACCAAATCCAGCCTCAGTTATAGTATATTCAGCTAATTTCAGTGACATTCTAGTGGCTATTAAAGAGTTACATCCATGGGCTATATTGGCAAATGGTCCACCATGTATCAAAGCAGGTGTATTCTCCAATGTCTGTACTAGATTTGGTGCCATAGCATCTTTCATAATAAGTGCTACTGCCCCTTGTGCCTTTATATCCTTTACAAATACTGGACTGCCATCATATTTATATGCTATTAGGATTCTACTTACTCTTTCCTTTAAATCCTCTAAGTCCTTAGCTAAACAGAATATGGCCATTATCTCTGATGCCACTGTTATATCAAATCCATCTTCTCTGGGTACTCCATTTGTCCTACCACCAAGACCTACTACTATGTTTCTCAAAGCTCTATCATTCATATCCAATACACGTTTCCAAACTATTCTCCTTGGGTCAATTCCAAGTTCGTTTCCCTGTTGAATATGATTATCTAGTAGAGCCGCTATTAGATTGTGGGCTGTAGTTATAGCATGAAAATCTCCTGTAAAGTGAAGGTTTATATCCTCCATAGGCACTACTTGAGCATAGCCTCCTCCTGCTGCCCCACCTTTTATTCCAAAGCTAGGCCCTAGGGAAGGTTCTCTTATGGCTGTTATAGCAGTCTTTCCTATCTTGTTTAGTCCCATGGACAGACCTATATTTGTAGTTGTCTTTCCTTCTCCTGCAGGAGTTGGGCTTATAGCTGTTACTAGAACTAGTTTCCCATCTTCTCTATCTTTCATCTTCTCTAGAGCATTTAGGGATACCTTTGCCTTATACCTTCCATATTGTATCAGGTCTTCTTCTTCAATTCCCAACTTCTCTGCTATTTCTCCAATATGCACCATCTTTGCCTCTTGAGCTATCTGTACATCCGTCTTCAATCCTATTCCTCCTTTATATTTTTTTATAAGTGAAGCCAAATCTTAGATTGAAATTCTAGTTAATTCTTATCAAATACTATTTGACCTTTTTTGATAACTGTCTTAACTAGATTTACAGCAATATTGTAGGATAGAAACTTATAGCTTGGAGCATCTAATATGATTATATCTCCTAATTTACCAACATCTATACTGCCAATAGTATCTTCTCTATCTACTGCTGCTGCACCATTTATAGTAAGGGCCGTAATGACCTCTTCTATACTCATACTCATATATATAGTCCCAAGAGCTATTAAAAGTGGAATTGAATTTGTATAACAACTTCCAGGGTTATAATCTGTAGCTAAAGCCACTGCACCACCATTGTCTATAATATATCTAGCTCTAGCATAATCCTCTTTTAAACTAAAAGCTGTACCTGGAAGCAATGTAGCTATGACTCCACTGTCCCTCATAGCTAAAAGTCCCTTATCAGATGCTTGAAGGAGATGATCTGCAGATAATACCCCTAATTCTGCAGCCAGTTCTGCTCCACCTAATTGAACTATTTCATCGGCATGCATCTTCAACTTAAATCCCATATCTCTTGCTTTTGACAAGAGCTTTCTAGACTGTTCAATACTAAATACATTTTCCTCTGTGAATATATCACAAAATTCAGCTAGATTTTTCTCCTTTACCTTTAAAAGCCCATCTTCTATGAGATAATCTATGAACTCATCTGTCCTTCCCTTGTATTCTACTGGAATATCATGGGCTCCCATATATGTTCTAACTATGTCCACTGGATGTTTTTTATCTAAATCTACCATGACTTCAAGCTGTTTAATCTCTGTATCCGTCTCAAGACCATATCCAGATTTTCCTTCAACAGTAGTCACTCCAAATTCCATCATGGAATCTAGTCTCTTCTTTCCCAATTCAAAGAGTTCATCTTTGGTTGCATCTCTGGTAGCCTTTACAGTACCAGAGATACCTCCTCCACTCTTCATTATTTCCATATAGGTAGCACCTTGAAGTCTTAGATTGAACTCTTCCTCCCTGTATCCTCCAAATATAAAGTGAGTATGGGAGTCTACAAAACCTGGAAGTACAGATTTCCCTGAAGCATCTACTACCTCATAGCCCTCTGTATCAAAATCCTTCAATATCTCCTTAGTCTTTCCAACCTTCTCTATTATCCCATCAGTTATGATTATGGAGCCATCCTCTATGACTCCGATATTCTTCATCTCTTCTCCAGCTTTTTTACTAAATCCAGTAGAAGTAACTATCTCCTTAGCATTTTTTATGATAATATTTCTCATCTTATCTACTCCATTAAATTAGTTTCTATTATCTTATCATTGTCAAATCCATATAGTCCAAGATAGTAGGCTGCTGAATCCACCAATGCCGCCATTGGTACCAGTCCAACTATTTCACTGCCCAACACATTTACCCCATATCTCTTGGCCTCCATCTTTACAGTCTCAAATACTCTATAGATGGAATTCTTGCGGTAATCAGTTATATTCATAGTAACTTGTGTTATTCCTCTTTCCTTTATCTCTACTCCACCAGCTTTGATATATTGAAATCCTCCGCTAGATTGACGAATCACCCTTGCTATTGCATTTGCTATTTGGATATTATCTGTATCTAAATCTATATTATAGGCCACTAAGGGTAGACGAGCACCTACTGCTACTACTCCAGCAGTTGGATGAATCTCCCTCTTTCCATAATCTGGGCCCCATTCCTCTTGTTTTAACTTCTCTTTCATTCCCTCAAATTGTCCCTTACGAATCTTAGCTAGATTTCTCCTTTCAGGACTAGTAGCTGAATCCTCATATAGGAATACTGGTATATCATATTTTTCATTTATAAGCCTTGCAGTCTCCTTTGAAAGTTCCACGGTTTCCTCTACAGTCATACCCTTTATTGGAATAAATGGAACTACATCTGTGGCTCCCATTCTAGAATGTTCTCCTGTATGATTGTTTAGATCAATTAATTCTGTAGCTATTCCTATGGACTCTAAAACTGCATCTCTAACAGCATATGGGTCTCCCATAACAGTGACTACGACTCTATTATAGTCCTTGTCAGCTTCATAGTTTAATAACTTTACTCCTTCTTTTCCCCTTAGAGGAGCTACTATCTTCTCAATCTTTTCCATATCACGGCCTTCACTAAAGTTTGGCACACATTCTACAATCTTTCTCTCTTCCATTATATACAACCCCTTTGTTTTAGTCTACCTTATTTACAATATTTTCTATTATTTTATCATCTACAATATAGGGAAGAGTGATATGATCCTTGCCTTCCATGACCTTATTGTATTCTATAGATGTTGAAATAGCATTTTCATTTCTTGCCCAAGCTCTCCTTGCAACTCCACCCATTACATCCCAAGGCATAGCTGATTTAAGGATTGTGTCTACTCTTTCACTTCCATCTAATACCATTCCAAAACCGCCGTTTATAGCTTTTCCAATTCCAACTCCACCACCATTGTGAAGAGCCACTAAACTCATACCCCTTGCTGCATTTCCTGCAAATATTTGGGTAGCCTGATCTGCCATTACATTACTTCCGTCCTTGATATTTGACGTCTCTCTAAATGGTGAATCTGTACCACCAGTATCATGATGATCTCTTCCAAGCATAACAGGTCCTATCTCTTTGTTTCTGACCATTTCATTAAATCTAAGAGCAATATTTAATCTTCCAAAAGCATCAGAATAAAGTATTCTAGCCTTTGTTCCCACTACTAATTTATTCTTTTCTGCATCTCTTATCCAAATCCAATTGTCCCTATCTTGGTATCTCCTATTAGGATCTATACATTCCATAGCTGCCAAATCAGTCTTGTGAAGATCTTCATCTTTTCCACTTAAACATACCCATCTAAATGGTCCATATCCGTAGTCAAACAATCTAGGTCCTAGAATGTCTTCTACATAAGAAGGCCATATGAACCCATCTTTTTCATCTCTACCATTTTTAGATATTTCCATTACTCCAGCATCATAGATAGCCTTCATAAATGAGTTTCCATAGTCAAAGAAATATGTTCCCCTAGATGTCAATTCTTTTATTAGGTGGAAATGTTCCACTAATGTCTTATTCACTAATTCTTTGAATTTTTCAGGATCCTTATCTAATAGTTCCGTTCTCTCTTCAAATGTAATTCCCCTTGGACAATATCCACCAGTATATGGTTCATGACATGAAGTCTGATCTGATAGTAATTCTATATGGATATTATTATCAACAGCATACTGTAATAGATCCACTATATTTCCATGATAAGCTATGGAACATGGTTCTTTCTTCTCCATGGCTTCCTTTGCCAATTTAAAGGATTCTTCACAGGACTTGGATATGTGTCCTACCCAACCTTGATCATATCTAGTTTTGATTCTGGAGATATCTACCTCTGCAATTACACCTACTCCACCTGCAATTTCAACAGCCTTACCTTGGGCTCCACTCATGCCACCAAGCCCTGAAGTTACAAATAGTCTACCTGCAAGGTCCCCATCATTTGGTATACCTAGTACCAATCTACCTGCATTTAATAGGGTATTGTATGTTCCATGAACTATTCCCTGTGGTCCTATATACATCCATCCTCCTGCTGTCATCTGTCCATAGTTTGCAACACCTAGTGCAGATGCTCTATTGAAGTTCTCTAAATCATCAAACATACCAATCATAAGCCCATTTGTGATGATTACCCTAGGTGCCTCTGGTTTAGAGTGAAATAATCCTACTGGATGCCCTGAATAAAGTACCAATGTCTGTTCATCAGTTAATACCTCTAGATATTTTTTGATAAGTCTGTATTGCATCCAGTTTTGACAGACTGAACCTGTTTCTCCATAGGTAACTAATTCATATGGATACAGTGCTATGTCAAAATCTAGATTGTTGTCAATCATGACTTGGAAGGCCTTTCCCTCTATACAATTTCCCTTATACTCCTCTATAGGCTTTCCCTTTAGTCTCCCCTCAGGTCTAAATCTATATCCGTAGATCTTTCCATGGGTTAAGAGCTCTTCTAAAAACTCTTCTGCCATCTTCTCATGATGCTGCTCTGGAATGTACCTAAGGGCATTTCTTATGGCGAGACCGATTTCCTCCTTAGAAAGATGAGCTTCTCTCTTAGGTGCCCTTCGAATACCCTCTATGAACTCAGGATATTCTGGTAATTCATCATCCAATCTGATGGTCATAGCATTCTTCATCTCTAAATTCAAATTCATAATTATACCTCCCTAATTTTTTCTTTCTATAGTCTTCAACACCAATTATACAATATTAGCATCTTCATATCGTCAATTTATCTAATTATTTGTAAATTCATATGGCTATTTTATGGGAATTTATCTATTATTATTATCTTATCGTCATCATTCAGAATAGGATATCTTTTCATTTTTTCCTAAATTCTCAATCTCTCTCTTTAAGCTATTCAATAATTCAATTTCTTCTACCTTTTGATCCTTCTTGGAAAATATTTCACCACTTCTGACATGAGCTATTGCTTCTCTATAGTTTCCCTTCAATAGACATATATATCCTAATGAGCTTTCAACTATGGTCCGCTTCCAGTGAGTACCTAGGGCATCATATATTACTATTGCCTTATTCAATATCTCCTCTGCCCTTTCATACTCTCCCATATTGAATAACATATATCCATAGTCTGCATAGAGTATATCCAAGGACTTCTTTACATCATAATTTAGGCATATACCTATGGACTTCATATAGTATTCTTCTGCCCTAGTATAATCTTTCTTTAGTACATATAGATTTCCTAAATAGTTGTTTGCAGCAACCATGGGAAATATGTTTCTATTATATAGTACTGGTATATCATATAGATTTATGGATTTTTTAAGGAGTTCTTCTGAAACATCTAGATTTTCACATCTCAACTCATAAAGTCCCTCTAGCCTAGTAACTTCAGCATATTCTATATAGAAATCATCTCTATCTATTAGACTCTTGGCTAGATCTATATATCTCTTCATTATGGAATTGTCCCCTCTATGTATTCCATAATGTATATATTCTATATAGGATTTTATGAGATATTCCCTATTGCCTGCCTTTTTTGCCATATTCATAGCCTTATCTATGTGAAGTATCCCTTCTTCTCTTTTGCCTCCTCCTATCATAGTTCTACCTATTAAAAACTCCAATATCATTATGAGCCTATGATAGTTTTCTCCCTCTGTTTCATATCTCTTTTCCTTGATATCCTCATATAGTTCATTGAATTCCCTATAATATCCTTCCCTATCCTTATAAAACTCCTTAGGCCTATCATGTAAATTGCTAATAGTAGGGAAAAATTGATCATAGTAGTCAAGCCTTAACTCTAAAGACCTGAGATGATAAAAATACTTCTTATAATAATCATTGTTCCTTCCATAGTGATAACTTATGGATTTGCAATTTTCATAATCTAGTTCTCCTTGTTCTTCGTACATCTGTGCTACTTTGCCATGTAGTCTACTTCTATATATCCTTGGCATAGAATTATATATTCTAGATTTCAAAGAAGAATATTTTATCCTCATCCTATTGCCTTTCTCCTCTAATATCCCTTTGTTGAATAATCTCTCTATGTCTTTTAACAGAGTTAGTTCCTCCCCATCTAATAGCTGATTTAGATATTTAAATTCAAAGTAATCCTCAAATATAGAGGCCTTCTTTATAATATCCAATTCACATTCACTAAAGCTGTTTATCAGACTCTCTACTATACTTCCCCTATCTCCACTGAGATTTAGATATTCATCTATAAACATGATATTCCCAGAAGTCATATCATATATCTCCTCATAATCTATCAATTTTTCATCTGGCTTTCTAAACTTAATATAATCTATAATCTCATGAATATTCAATAAGGGTACATCTATGTCCACAGTATTATTTAATAGTTTCAACCTTTGATGTAGAGAAAAGTCTCTAGATAGAGATTTGGAATACTCTAAAATACCAAATATATTTCTCTGCCCTTCATGAAATAATGTCTCTGAAAAATAGTCTAAACTTCCCATATCTAAAAATTCTGCATTCTTTATATAGAGTATTATCTTTTCTTCCCTATTTATGACTTCCATGAGCTGATTCATGAGTTCATCTCTTTTACTAAAATCCATGACCCCAAATAGATGGAGCATCTTCTTCAATGCTAAGAATCCCACATCTGTTTCCACCTGATTCAGCTCCAATATATAGGTAGAACACTGTACATCCCCTAAAAATTTTTCTATTAACTTACTTTTCCCAACACCTATTTCTCCCTTTACTATTATATGCTTAAATTCATCACCATGTATAAATCTGTCAAACTCCCTTTCTATTCTAAGACTCAGATCTGTCCTTTCAAAATATTCCCTTAGCTGTCTATCATTCCTATTATTTTTGTTGTTGAGCATAAATTTATATAGTTCTAAAGTCTTTTCCTCTAAGGGTACTTCTAACTCACTTTCAATCTTTTTCTGTACCTCTTTAAATATCTTTATTCCCCTATTGAAATCATGGCTAGAAATACATATCTTTATCAATTCTCTATAGGCATTTTCATTATATGGATCTATTTCTATTATCTTATTTGCATATCTTTCTATATCTCTGATATCCCTTAGTTTAAGGCTCTTATCTAGACCCATATTTAATATATTTATGGCAATCTTTTCATAAGCAGTGCGTACACTATGTACCCAATCATTGAATTCATCATTGTCTTTTAAATACATCTTATCCATAAAGTAGAGTTGAGGTATTCTAAGGATCTTTTTTTCACTATCTTCATCTAAAAATATATCTATATCTTTTTTTAAATTTACTCCCTCTGATATGCCAACATAAGAATGACCCTCTGTGTTTATCAAATCCTCACCTATAAACTTCTTCATCTGATAAATAGCATTCCGAAGATTCGACTTTGCCCTTATCTCATCACTATCTGGCCAAAATATGGCTGCCAACTCATCCCTAGTACAATTTTCGTTATAGAGGATATATAATACTATGAGATTGAGTTTATTCTTGCTAATTTCAATCCACTTTCCATCTATATATATCTTTGGTACACCTAGAAATTCTACATATACATCCACCATAACCCCTTCCTTTCTATACTTCATTATATCATCATTAGAGAGATGATGGAAATATAAAAACATTACATAAAAAATAGACCTGCTTTCATTGAGGCCACTGAAAAACTATAGCTTTTTTGTTTGTCATTCTGAAGTGAAGCTGAAGAATCTTGTATTTTCAACATGTTTAAGATCCTTCACTAACGTTCAGGATGACAGAAAAGGACTTTTTCAGTGGCCTCTTTCATTGCAAGTCTATTTTTATGTAACATTTTATACTATCAATAGATATACTAAAGGTGCTGCAATAATCAAAGATAATATAACCCTTTCTATCCATATTATGATATAGTCCAACATAGTAAGAGGTATTTCTGTAGCCATCATACAGGGAATAGAAGCGGAAAAGAATAGAATTTCAGAAACACTTACTATGGCCACAATAAATCTAGTAGCAAGGGAAGATTCAGTAACTACAATAGCAGGAAGTAGCATCTCTGCTATACTTACTGATACTGCCTTTGCCGTAAGCAATGGCTCTGGTATTCTCATAATCAAAGTCACTGGATAGAATATATATCCCATAATATCAAATATTGGTGTATAATTTGCCAATATAAGACCAAGCGCCCCTACTCCCATTAGGGTAGGCGCCACATTAATAGCTAGTGCAAAGCCATCTTTAAAGTTTATAGCCACATTTTCAACTAGTCTAGGAGCCTTAGAGCATGTATCCATGGCAGCTTCCCAAGCTACCATAGCCCTATTTCCAACTACATCCTTCTCCTTATCCCCATCCATATTTCCATAGTATGTGTCCTTTTTTCTAGACAGTGGATATATACGAGCTGTTATTGCAGTGACTAGGAAAGTAACTATTACCGTAATCCAAAAATACTTTAGCCAATAATCCATTATTCCCAATGTATTTGCTACTATAATCATAAATGTAGCTGAAACAGTTGAAAATCCAGTTGCTATAATAGCTGCCTCTTTGTCAGTATATTTTCCCTCTGTATATACACGATTTGTTATTAAAAGGGCAATGGAATAACTTCCAACAAAGGATGCCACTGCATCTATGGCAGACCTCCCTGGAGTCTTCCATATTGGTTTCATTATTGGTCGCATAAATACTCCTATAAATTCCATAAGTCCATATCCAGTTATAAAAGCTAAAAAAACTGAACCTACAGGTATGATTGTAGTAACGGATACTACTATCTTTGAAAATATGAATGGCAACATATTACCTGCTAATAATCCTTCAGGTCCAATATTAAAGACTACCATTACTACACATATGATTCCAAATAATTTACAGATTGAAAATATGGCAGTTGTCAAATCCCTATTCCACTCTCTCTTAATAAATGGAAGCAATCCTCCTATGGTGACTAAGGTCAAACCATAGACCTTGGCATAGTGTGGTATCCTTTGAATCCAAGATACTATATGGTCCAAAGGAATTGTGGATTTCCCTCCTATTGTGATACTTACAAAAAACATGAATATGCCAAATAAGCTGAAACTAATAAATTTAATTCCATTTAATGCACTTTTTTCTTGCAAAATATCCACCTCTTTTATTTTTATATTATTGAGATAATTCTAATTATAATTATATTTAATAATCGTCACTTAATCGTCACTTATATGGGAAAAGGTTTCTATTAAAAATGTTAGACAAACTTAATATAATTGTAATCAAATTGATACATAAGACCTATATAATAGTAAGCAGTGATATATATGATGAAAAATTTATGAGAGGTGATTGAATGAAAAAAACAGTTAAAAAAGTATTACTCACTATAGTAGCAGCAACTACAATTATGACTGCTGTATCCCCAGTATATGCCAATCAAATCGTGGTAAATATGCCATATTCCATATATGAAACTAAAGATACCCAGAGGCTATCCTCAGGGGTTACCTATGAGAATATCAGGAGATTTACTGCCTCTGGCTGGTGGAATATAAATGTACTTAGGGTAGATCTTAGGGATGAGTATACAGAGTTAAAAGGTCTATTCAACCAAAATGGAATTCCCTACCGAGACAGAGTCAGTGCAATGGTGGACAAGCACAATGCCTTAGCTGCAGTTAATGGAGATTATTTTAACTACAGTCCTCTTCCATCAGCTATGGGAACACTAATCAATGATGGAGAGGTCATATCCTCACCTATTGAACTTAGTTATGCACTGCCAAGCTTTTATCTTACTAATTCAAATCAGGGAAATGTAGGGTACTTAGATAGACGTATCAATGTTACCAATACCACTAAGAATACTACAGCTATTATAAACACTTTAAATAAGGTAACAAAAGAATTTGATACTTTAACTCTATTAAATAGACACTGGGGTGCTAAATCAATAGGAAACAGATTCCACAATGATCTAGTGGAAGTCCTTGTAAAAGATGATGTAGTACAGGAAGTAAGGATTGGACAACCTCCTGTGGATATCCCCCAAGAAAATGGATATGTAATTGCTGGAAGAGGGCAAAATGCAGAAGTCTTAAAGGGTTTTTCAAAGGATGATATTGTAAAACTAGAAGTCCAAACTGTTCCAGATGTGGAAGGTATTAAGTTTGCCATAGGTGGAGGTAGTATCATCTTAAAGAATGGAGAACTATCTCTTACTAATATAAATAGTACAGGTAATCAACCTAGAACAGGGATTGGAGTCAATAAGGATAGTACAGAACTTATCCTGGTAACTCTAGATGGAAGGGACACTTCCTTTAAAGGTGTAAGCCAAGAGATGTTTGGAGCTATATTGAGAGATCTAGGTGCATATAATGCGGTAAACTTAGATGGTGGTGGCTCTACTACTATGGCCATAAAACCCCTTGGTGAAACTAAATCTAAGGTTGTAAACAAGCCTTCAGAAGGCAGTGAAAGAAGTGTAGTAAATGGTGTAGGTGTATTCTCCAATGCTCCAAAGGGAGAACTAGGCTATATTGAAGTTTCCATAGCTGAGCCAAAGATGTTTGTAAACACTACTAGAAATATTGGAATAAAAGCCTATGATGAAAACTACAACCCTATGGAAATAGATACTTCTGTAATAGATTTTAGAGTAGAAGGTGTAGAAGGTCGATTTAATGGAAATAAGTTTATCCCAAGTACCTCAGGAAATGCAAAGATAATAGCTAGCTATAATGGTATAGAAGGAGAAGGAGAATTAAAAGTCCTAGGGGACATAAAGGATATATATACAAATATAAAGGACTTCTATATAGATGTAAATAGTGAATATAAGCTTCCAACATTCTATGGTAAGGATGTAAATGGTATTGAAGCTAGAATATATCCTGAAGATATGATATTCCACGTAGTAGGCGATATAGGCCATGTTGAAGATGGAATATTCTATAGTGGTGATAATAAGCAAGGTGGGGCTATAGTAGCCAAAGCTGGAGATGGAATAAAAAATATACTAGTATCTATGGGGACTAAAGATGTACCAGTAGATAACTTTGAAAGTATAGACAATTATTCCTTCAGTGCTTATCCATCAAATATTGTAAATGGAAGTATAGCCTTAAGTGGAAATGCAAAGGGAGGTAATTCTAGTATCTCACTTAAATATGATTTTTCAGGTGGAGAAAATACTAGGGTAGCCTATTTAAACCTAAAGCCTGAAAGCTCTGGTCTAAAACTAGAAGGTAAACCTACAAAATTTGGTCTATGGATTAAAGGTGATGGTATGGGAAGTTGGCTCAGGGGAAGCTTAAAGGACGCCAACGGGAAAGAGCATCTATTTGACTTTGCTAAAACTATAGATTGGTCTGATTGGAAGTATGTAGAAGCCAATATCCCAAACAATATATCCTATCCTATAACTTTAGAGAGGATATATGTGGCAGAGACAGATAGTCAAAAGAAATATGCTGGTGAAATACTTGTAGATCAACTATCAGCTCACTATCCTACTACTGCAACTAATCTAGAACTACCTATACCTACTAATCTTGTAGATAGTGCAAACAAGGCGTCTGCCATAGTAGAAGATGGATTTTCCTTTGTAGTAGGTCACGAGCCAAAGGGTATCGACAATATTGCAGGATATGAGGCAAGTAGAGTAGTTAGGGAAAAGATAAATCAAAATAGAATTGCAATATTCTTAAATGGAATTTCAGAAGGATTCAAATCTGGAATCAAAACATCTAGTAGTATGGATCCATCTATGGGATATAGTAGCAGTAAACATCAAGACGTGTTCTTTATCAATCTAAACTCCAAAAATGGTGGTATACGTCCTTCAAATCCAGAACAATGGTTAAAGTTTAAAAAGGATCTGGAAACAAGAGAAGAGTCTAATATCATAGTTTCCCTTCCAACTCCAATATTTGGATCAGGTGGATTTAGTGATAAATTAGAAGCAGAATTGTTCCATTCTCTCTTGGTAAAAGCTAGAGAAGATGAAAAAGACATCTTTGTAATCCATGGTGGAAGTTCAAATACTATAGAACTTAAAGATGGAATCAGATATATAGGATTAGATACTAGGGAGATAAAATCTCCTGATGAAATGAAGAGATTGGCATTAGCCAGATTTGTGGTAAATGGAGATGAAATATCCTATCAAATAGAGAAACCATTTCAATAATCTAAAAAAGTATTTAGGATTTGTCCTAAATACTTTTTTTATCTTCTATTATTATATCCTTCTTCTAAATTCTTAAGCCAATCCAAGGATCTTCCAGTTCCAATGGCTACACATTCTACAGGATTATCTGCTATTCTAACTGATATTCCTGTCCTATCTGTTATAAGCTTGTCCATACCTTGGAGTAGTGCTCCACCACCTGTCATGACAATTCCCTTATTTCCAATATCTGCTGCCAACTCTGGTGGTGTTCTCTCTAATACAGAATGTACTGCTTCAATGATCTCCTCTATGGTATCTTCCAAGGCCTCTAGCATGTCACTACTACTAACTCTTATATTCATAGGTAGACCAGTCATGAGATTTCTCCCCTTTATATCCTCGTACTGTTCTTCTTCTACATCATAGACACAGCCTATCTTCTGTTTTAAATCCTCTGCAGTTCTCTCTCCAATCATCATATTATATTTCTTTCTGATAAATCTAGTTATTGCCTCATCACAGTCATCACCTGCTACCTTTATAGATGTATTTACTACTATTCCACCTAGAGATATAACTGCTACATCTGTAGTGCCTCCACCTATATCTATTATCATATTACCATCTGGTTCAGTAATATCTATATCTGCTCCTATGGCAGCAGCTATTGGTTCTTCTATTATATAGGTCTTGACTGCTCCAGCGTGATTACTGGCCTCTACTACAGCTCTTTTCTCTACTTCAGTAATACCACTTGGTACACATACTACTACCCTAGGTTTAAATATAGATTTTTTTAGAGATTTTCTCATAAAATACCTTAGCATTCGCTCCGTTATTTCGTAGTTGGATATGACTCCATTTTTCAAGGGTCTAGTTGCAACTATATTTCCTGGTGTACGCCCTAGCATTCGTCTAGCTTCTTCTCCTACTGCCAAAAACTTGTTGGTATACTGATCCACAGCTACTACAGAGGGCTCCTTAAGGACTACACCGCTGCCCTTTACATAGACTAAAATACTAGATGTCCCTAAATCTATTCCTACATCTGTTCTCAAAGACACTATAATTCTCCTTCCATTAATTTCCATTAGTTTGTATCATTATAGTATTCGACATAAGTTGTGAAATTCCTTCTTTTTTTGCAAAATATTTTTTTAAAATAAAAAAGGCCTCTAAGATAGCCTTTTTTGAAACCTAAAATTACTATTCATTCATCGCCTTGTATTTTTGTTTTGTTGCCTCTCCACCTCTAATATGTCGTTCCGCCTTATTGGTCTCAAGTATTTCCTTCACCATATCGGCTATAAGAGGGTTTATCTTAGGTAAGCGCTCAGTAACATCTTTGTGAACAGTACTCTTGCTAACACCAAATATACTAGCTGCCTGCCTAACAGTAGCACCTTCACTTAATATGTACTTTGCTATTTCTAGAGTTCTCTCTTCTATATAATCTTTCACTTAATAACCCCCTCCGATTTTTTGGGTATTTTATTTAATATCTATGCCTTTTCACTTTATAATAGAACGGGGATCCACTATTTTCCCATCTTTTATTAACTCAAAATGAAGATGACTATCCATCAACATCTCTATTCCTGTTGGATTGCCAATAGTACTTATATGATCTCCCTGTTTTACCCTAATTCCTATGGCCACCATTTCCCTAGTTCCCAGATTTGCATATCTGCTTTCAAATCCATTTTCATGGTCTATTACTATTACATTGCCCCATAAACTATCTTCATATACATCCTTTATTACACCATCTCCTATTGCCTTTACCTTGGTTCCTAAATCAGATTTTATATCTATTCCTGTATGACCTCGCCACTCATCTAGAGTCTTAGAATATATGAGCACATCTTCTGTAAAGGGTGTTATGACTTCACCTTCTACTGGCATAATAAATCCAGTAATTCCCTTAGTATCCTTTGACATTTCATATGCCCTGTCCTCAATGATTTCAATTTCATCTGGCTCATTATCATCTACTTCACCTTGTACCTCTTCTTGTAAGACATCATCTATAGACTCACCTTTCTCTTCCATATCTTCCAATTCAATCTCCTCAGGCTCCTCTCCTACATCAGAATCATCCTTGGTAGTTGTCTCTATAGAATCCACTTCGTCTTTGTCTGTAGACCTATCTAAGACTATATCTTTCTTCTTCTCATCATCCTCTAGGATAACCAGATCCTTTTGTCCCTTTGGCTTATCCACTTCCTTGATTGCTACAAAAATGGTACTAACTGCTACTAGGCATACACAAATAAATAGAAATATTAAAAATCCATTTTCCTTAATTGTCTTTAAGAGTCTATCTTTCATAACTCCACCTCCATTTACCATTATTTCCAGTCCATTGAAATTAATACATATAATAGAAAAAAAGATGTAACTTATTTAAAAGTTACATCTCACCAATATCTATTCCACTGTAGTAGTGCTTTAGTATCTCTTCAAAACTCTTTCCATTCTTAGCCATACCATTGGCTCCCCATTGACTCATTCCCACTCCATGACCATTTCCATAGGTCTCTATCTCTATTAAATCAATATTTTTGTCATATATTATATTGAAATTAGTAGAATTCAATCCAAATAGTTCTCTTATCTCCCTTCCATCTATTATCTCTCCACCTATAGCTATCTTTTTTATTCTACCACTATCTGTTCTCTCCACTAATTTAATCTTTTCCAAAAAATCTGTCTTTGTCATCTTTACCTTTGGAAACTTTCCATTCAATTTATCTATAAATTCCTCCACTGTCAATGTCATAATATCCCTATATTTAGGAGCATCTTCTTCATAGGGACTCTTCACTGCCTTTAGATAGGGAGAATCCATTGCAAATACATTTATTGCATCCTCTGTCATTCCTCCACTACTTGAATGATATAAGGGCTCTATAATCTCTCCATTATAATAGATAACCATGCTTTTCGTCGTATCTACTGCTTCTTCAATCTTTCCCCAATAGTTGTCAATCCAATCTTTCCCATGAATATCCTCTAGCTGCTCCAGTGACAAATACGCTTGACAATGTACCCCTGAACATAGGGGTGCATCCTTGTGATCTGGATGTCCATCACTAAATCTAATACTCCTGCTTATGGCATAGGTCCTTGCTGCAATGGCTTGAGCCTTTAATGCCTCTATATGAAATCTCGCTGGCATCTCTGCTGCAACAACTCCCTTTACATATTCTTCTATAGGTAGGTTCTCTACCTCCTTTGACTTGATATTGAATACCTTTATGTATTGAATATCTTCATTCTGAAGAATCTTTTGTTCACTTTTCCTTACAACGGGAAGTCTCTTGTTCTCAAATCCTTTCCCCTCAACAGAATTAGTTATGGGTACAAATTTAATAGTCTTAACAATAACTGTAGGCACTATTATAGTTATTATTAAGACCACAGACATATATATGCCTATTCTTCTCATCTTCTCACCCTCATCTCATTAGTATATAGTATATCTATTCATCTTTTGCATCTTATATACCTAAATAATGATGATTTTCATATAGGATTATGATAATATGAGAGAAAGAAATGATGTATATTTTACCAAATATGAATAAATTGGAGGTAATGCCTTGAAGAAAATTTTGAAGGAATTTCTATTATTGACTTTTATACTAGGGTATCTATGTTTTGGGATAATTGCCTATTCTAATATTATGTTTAGTGACATATTCTATAGTCCAATCTACTTATCACTTCTAATACTAGGCTCTCTAAGTCCCTTCATTTCAGCACTTATTGTATTTATTTTAAATAAAGATAGATTAGGAGGAATAGAAGGTTTTATCAACAATTTTATAGTGATAAAGGATAGAAATAAATTTTTATTGATCATAGTTTTTACACTCTTTCACTATGGAATAGGAGCTATATTAAAAAACATATATCTAAATGAGAATATTGGAAAATATCCACTATATCTTCCAATAATGATCTTATTGATTGGAACTCAGGAAATAGGTTGGAGAAGAATAGTTTACCTAAGTTTTGAAGAAGAAAAAGGCTATATAAAATCAGTAATTATAACAGGACTATTCTGGTCCCTATGGTTTTTACCTCTTATATTCATAAAAGGATTTATAGTACTTCCTCAATTTTTCACACAATTTGCTGCCTATCTAGTGGGAATTAGTGCCCTATTGACATCACTGTATAAATCCAGTGGTAGCATATTCTACTGTACTCTACTGTCTGGGCTTATATTTGCCATAGCTCCAATACTTGCCTTTAAACAAAACTTCACCCTTGTAGGTATATCTATATTGGAAATAATCATTGGAAATATATTTAAAGATAGAGAATAGTAATAAAATAAAAGACACTCAGTAGAAATTATATAGTTCTACTAGTTGTCTTTTATTTTCTATAGGGCTGTTTCATCCTCATGGGTTTCTTCCTTTTGTTTTAATATATTTTTAAATATATCTTCTGCTGACTTGTAGTGTTCTTCTGTAAGCTCCATGGCCAATTCATAGTCTCTATTTTTAAATGCCTCTAGTATTCTTCTATGAATCTTGATACTATCTTCCTGTATCTGCATGGTCTCAGGATCATAGTAGTTTCTCACAAGCATCTCATGAAGGACATTGTACTCCTTAAATATCTTCTTCAATCTAGAATTATTAGAATAGTCAATAAAGGTCTTATGAAATCTATAATCATAGTCATAGAAATCATCTGTACCTATATATTTCTCTTGAAGGGATATATACTCTTCTAAATGGCTACATACTTCATCTACATGACCCTTTTCAAAGGATAGTTTTATCCCTGTATTTACAACATATAGAAGTACCTCATTGATTTCAAGAAAGAAGTTATAGTCAAAATCTACTACCGTTGCTCCAGTAGTATCTATTGACGTAATCAATCCATCTTGATTTAGACGGTTTATGGCATCTCTTATAGGTGAAGAACTGACTCCAAATCTCTTTTGCAATGTCCTATTAACCAATTTACTCCCAAAAGGTATCTCTCTTTTCAATATTTCCATTTTCAAAACATCATATATCTGATCACTTAAGCTCTTTTTATTAATCAACAAATCATTTGCTCCTGTCTATTTATATTGTATAATGCATCACTTGACCATACTATTATAACACTACTTTTAGAAAAATAAAAGGGATGGAAATCACTCCATCCCCTATTTTCTATTTATAATGTCTACTTAAAAAGCTATGCCCTTAAACAATGCAACTAAACAGAGTATTGTTGCAAATGGTACATAGATATATTTCCCAATATTATACCACAGATTACCTTGTTTCTTTTTAGCACCTAGATTGATTTCATCTAATAGATCTTCCTTCTTCATAATCCAGAACCAAGAAATTGCACCTAGTGTAGCACCTATTGGGATGATATATATGGATACTAAATCCATCCACGGCCCCCATTTATATATAGGCTGCATATTTACACCTATACCAAAACAGATAACTAAAAGCAATATTAGCATGGGTACACGCTTTAATTTAGGGAATCTATACATCAATGATTCTCCAACTACTTCAAACATATTTTGTAATGAAGATACTCCCCCAAATACTACAGCTGTAAACAATATTATGGCAAACAATCTTCCAAGTGGCATATTTTGAAGAATAGTAGGCAAGGTTACAAATAATAGCCCTGGTCCTGCACCTACATCTACATTATAAGCATAACATGCTGGTATTATAACTAGGGCAGCTACCATAGCTGCAATTAAATCAAATATTGCCGTATATTTAGCTCCATCTACTATATCCTCATCATCAGAAAGATAGGCACCATATACTATCATACCACTTCCCGTTACAGACAAGGAAAAAAACGCCTGCCCCATAGCCCAAATCCAAACCATAGGGTCTGCTAGTTCCTCCCACCTTGGAGTAAACATAAACTTATATCCCTCTACAGCCCCAGGCAACATAGCCACACGAATGGCCAATATTAAAAATAGAATAAAGAATAAGGGCATCATCACCTTGTTGGTCTTTTCAATACTATCCGCCCCTAGTGTCAATGTAATTAAAGTCCCCACCACCACTATTAAGTGGTACGGTATAACAGAATACTCTGCTAAAGCAAAAGACTCAAACCAAGTATTGGTATCTACAGTCATAAGACTACCTGTTACAGATTGGATCCATCCCTTAAGTACATATGATATAATAACAGCATAACCTATGGCTATACACATGGAACCTGCTAAGGGTAACCACCCTACAACTTTCCCTATGCCAGGTTTGCCACCAGAGGTCCAGGCATTTTCATAGGCCCCAACTGTCCCAGTCTTTGCTCTTCTTCCTATGGCATATTCTGCTGATAGACCTACATAGCTAAAGATACCTATAAATATTATATACGCTACTAAAAATGCTCCACCACCATTGCTACCAAGTTTGTATGGAAATCCCCACACATTTGCCATTCCAACAGCAGAACCTACACAAGCTAAAATAAATCCCCACTTTGATTGAAACTTATCAGTTCCTTTCAAGTTCTTTGTATCCATGTTTTCCTCCCCATTATTTATATTTTTTTACCCATCTCCTTACGTCAATATATTATTTAGTAGCTCTATATATTCAGGTATATACCTGAATATATAGAGCATAAATCAATTTAATTTATTTTTCTATCTCTTCAAATCTAGCTGTGAAGAATCTCAATTGTTTTGGTTCATATACAAATCTTAGACCCTTGATGTCTTCCTTATGTTTATACAGACTTATAACTCCATCTGCTACAACATCCATATGTCTATAAGTATAGACTCTTCTTGGAATAGTAAGTCTTACTGTCTCTAGTTTTGGCTTGTGGTTTTCACCAGTCTTTATATCTCTACCAGCTGATACTATTCCTCTTTCCATGGATCTAACTCCTGATTCTACATATAGATTAGCTGCCAATGCCTGTGCTGGGAATTCCTCTTGATCTAGATGTGGACAGAATCTCCTAGCATCTAAGAATACTGCATGACCTCCAACTGGCTCTACAATTGGAACTCCAGCTTCTTTAAGCTTTTCACCTAAGTATCTAACTTGAAGTATTCTATGTCTAATATACTCATATTGAAGGGATTCTTTAAGACCAATAGCCAATGCCTCCATATCCCTACCAGCCATTCCACCATAGGAAGGCATACCTTCAAATACTACTACCAGTTCTTTTGCTGCTAAGAATAGATCCTCATCTCTCAGTGCCAAAAATCCACCTATATTTACTATACCATCTTTTTTACCACTCATGGTAGCACCATCTGAATAGCTGAACATCTCTTTTACTATTTCATGAATTGTCTTGTCTTCATATCCTTTTTCTTGCTCTTTAATAAAGTATGCATTCTCAACACATCTTGTAGCATCATAAAATACCTTGATTCCATGTTTTGCAGTAAGTTCCCTAACTGCCTTCATATTTGCCATGGAAACTGGTTGCCCACCTGCCAAGTTAACAGTAACTGCTAAACAAACATATGCTATATTTTCTGCACCTTTTTCCTCTATAAGTCTTTCCAACTTTTTAAGATCTATATTCCCCTTAAATGGAATATCTAAAGCTGCATCATGGGCTTCGTCTTGAATTATATCTACAAATATACCTCCATTTGCCTCTTGATGATATCTTGTCGTTGTAAAATACATATTCCCTGGTACATATTGTCCCGGTTTAATGGCTATTTTAGATAGAATATTCTCTGCTCCACGCCCTTGGTGAGTTGGAACTAAATGTGGAAATCCAAATACATCAAGAACTGTCTCCTCTAGATGCTTGAAGTTTTTACTTCCTGCATAGGCCTCGTCACCTTGCATAAGTCCAGCCCATTGCTTGTCACTCATAGCATTTGTACCACTGTCTGTTAGTAAGTCTATATATACATCCTCAGAATTGATTAAGAATGTATTATAGCCTGCCTCTTTTATTACCTTTTCCCTCTCTTTTCTGTCAATCATCTTTACAGTCTCAACACTTTTGATTCTAAATGGTTCCGCTGGGTAATTTCTCATATCCATTTCCTGTTCCTCCCTTTTATTTTAATAAATATAGTTTATGCATTATGCGTGATGCATCATCCATCAACTATATTGTATAGTGGATTCTCATATATGTCAATAGGAAAACGATATTTTGAGAAATTACTTCTTCTATACGTGGAAAAAGGAGATTCTTTTAGAATCTCCTAATTTACTCATCTATTGTCTTTCTATATATCTTGGCACCTAGTTTTGCAAATCTTTCCTCTATTCCATCATATCCTCTGTCAATATGATATACATTTCCTATTTCAGTTACCCCATCTGCTACAAGTCCAGCTAATACTAGTGCTGCACCTGCTCTTAAATCTGATGCCTTTACTGGTGCACCTGTCAAGTTTTTAACTCCACGTATTATTGCAGATTTTCCATCTATCTTGATATCTGCTCCCATTCTCTTAAGTTCATCTACATGCATAAATCTATTTTCAAAGACTGTTTCAATTACCATGCTTGTACCCTTACCTATGGTCATCATAGCCATAAACTGAGCTTGCATATCTGTTGGGAAACCTGGATATGGTAATGTCTTAATGTCTATAGGTTTTAATTTTCCATTCCCCTTGACTCTGACACTATCTCCATTTTCTATTACATCTACTCCTGCCTCTTTTAACTTTGCAATGACTGGTTTTATATGACTAGTTATTACATTGTCCACTATTACATCTCCACCTGTAATAGCAGCAGCTACCAAGAATGTACCAGCCTCTATTCTATCTGGTATAATCTGATGAGTTGCCCCACCTAGTTTTTTCACACCTTTTATCTTGATGGTAGATGTACCTGCACCCTTGATATCAGCTCCTAATTTGTTTAAAAAGTTCTGTAAGTCTGTTATTTCAGGTTCCATAGCCGCATTATCTATTATGGTCTCTCCCTCTGCCATAGATGCTGCCATCATAATGTTTTCAGTAGCTCCTACAGATGGAAAGTCTAAGTATATCTTATCTCCAACTAATTTGTCTGCATAGGCAGATATATTACCATGCTCAGTATCTACAGTAGCACCTAAAGCCTTAAATCCCTTGAGATGCAAATCTATAGGTCTTGTTCCTATTGCACATCCTCCTGGCATGGAGTTTACAGTCTTTCCCAATCTAGTTAATAATGGTCCCATGACCAATAGAGAAGCCCTCATCTTGTTCATAAGATCATATCTGGTTACATGATTTTTTACATTTTTAGAATTTATCTTGATAATTCCCTCATCTAATATTTCAACTTCTGCTCCTAATGAAGTGAGAACTTCACACATTATCTCCACATCTTTTAATCTTGGAACATCCTCTAGGATTATATCTTCAGTTCCTAATAATGATGCTGCCAATATGGGCAGAGCTGAATTCTTCGCCCCATTTACCCTAACATTCCCCTTTAATGGAGGACTTTTCTCCACCACAATTATTTCCAAAATATCTCCTCCTACTTCAATATCCATTTGTAATTATAGGTGTCCCTACAAGAATATACATTGTGTCATCATACTCATTATACCTTATTGCTAGGTTTAAGTTAATCCTATTTTCATTAATTTTAAAATAATCTTCAATAAATGGTGTATATGCTGTTATGGATAATAAGGATATATCCGTATATTCTTCTATAATATCTCCTCTATATTTCTTCAATGTCTTATAAAGTCTTTTCTTCATATAATTATAGTCATGACTTCCTGAGATTTCTCCAATTATATTTGTAGAGACCTCTACAGGATTATCATAGGATTTAAACACCTCTGTTATGATTTCTATTATATCATTATTTTTCAAAAAATCACTATCTTTAACGATATTTATACAAAGATAAGTTTCTCCTTCCATTGTTTCCCTATCAAAATATGAGCTGATTATCATAGCTATAGAGTTTTTAAACACATCGTATCCACGATATGTTATTTGACTAAAATCTTCGTCAAAGATAATCTCCTTCTCATAATATCTTTCTGGTAGTTTTTCATAGACTATAAATGGGTCTATCTCTTCTCCTATAATGCCTAATCTAGATTTTATATCCTCTGCTATGGTAGTCATCTCTTCTTCCTGTATAAATCTCTTTAAAATAACTCCATTGAATATTCCATCCATTTCCCTACATTCTCCACCTAGATCTTCAACTATATTACACAATAATTCCTGTTCACTATATCTTCTTTCACCTATACTTATAGCTGGTAATAATAGAGATAAAATAATTCCAAATAAAATAATCTTCTTCATATAAAGACCCTCCTTAAATAAATCAAGGAAAAGGCATTTTTTACAAATGTAAAGGGGGACAAAACATTATAATAAAAAAGTACCCTTTCCCTATGGTAAAAGTATTACCAAGGATGGG
The DNA here is from genome assembly GCA_902386935.1 of Varibaculum timonense. Classification (GTDB taxonomy): domain Bacteria; phylum Bacillota; class Clostridia; order Tissierellales; family Tissierellaceae; genus CABMKH01. The sequence goes on along the minus strand of CABMKH010000005.1, from coordinate 569,445 downwards.
TACTTTTTATACCTATTTTTTTATCATTTTTTTAAATTTGAAACTTCAATTCTATTTATTGCTTTTTTTAGGGCTACTTCAGCTTTAACCATATCTATGTCTGATTCCTTTTGTTTTAATCTAGCTTCAGCTCTTTCCTTTGCTGCATAGGCCCTTTCTACATCAATTTCATCTGGCCATTCTGCTGCATCTGTCACTATAGTCACTCTATTTTCCAATACAGTCATATAGCCATCTACTATGGCAGCAATTCGTTCACTATTGTCCTGAAATATCCTTATCTTTCCAATCTGTATAGGCGTTGCAATTGGAGACTTATTCCTTAAAACAGCTAGATCTCCCTCAATACCTCTAACTATTACCTTATCCACTTCTCCACGAAAAAAAGCCCTATCTGGTGTTACTATTTCAAGATGAAGTCCTACCATTTTAATCCTCCGCCTTTTTCGCTTTTTCTAATACCTCATCTATGGTACCAGCCATGTAGAATGCAGACTCAGGAATATCATCATGTTTTCCTTCCAATATCTCCTTAAACCCTCTTACAGTTTCACTAATAGGTACATATTTTCCCTCTAAGCTTGTAAACTGCTCTGCTACAAAGAATGGTTGTGATAAGAATCTCTGAACTTTCCTAGCTCTAGCTACTACAAGTCTATCCTCATCAGAAAGTTCATCTATACCAAGTATAGCAATTATATCCTGCAAATCCTTATACCTTTGCAATAGCTCTTGAACACCTCTAGCTACTTCATAGTGTTCCTGTCCTACTATATCTGGTGATAGTATTCTAGAACTAGAATCCAGTGGATCCACTGCTGGATATATACCTAGTTCAGCTATTGCCCTAGATAGTACAGTTGTAGCATCTAGATGGGCGAAAGTTGTAGCTGGTGCTGGGTCAGTTAAGTCGTCTGCTGGCACATATACTGCCTGAACACTTGTAATAGATCCCTTCTTTGTAGAAGTTATCCTCTCTTGAAGCTGTCCCATCTCTGTAGCCAGTGTAGGCTGATATCCTACTGCAGAAGGCATTCTACCCAATAGAGCCGATACTTCTGAACCTGCTTGGGTAAATCTAAATATATTGTCTATAAATAAGAGAACGTCCTGTCCTGCCTCGTCTCTAAAGTACTCTGCCATTGTAAGTCCTGTAAGTGCAACTCTCATTCTGGCTCCAGGTGGTTCGTTCATCTGTCCAAATACTAGAGCTGTCTTATCTATTACTCCAGATTCAATCATCTCATAGTATAGGTCATTTCCCTCTCTAGTTCTCTCACCTACTCCAGCAAATACAGATATCCCACCATGGTGGGTTGCTATATTGTTTATAAGTTCTTGAATCAATACAGTCTTACCTACTCCTGCACCTCCAAATAGACCAACCTTTCCCCCTTTGGAATAGGGAGCTATCAGGTCTACTACCTTTATCCCCGTTTCAAATATCTCCTGTGAAGTATCTTGCTCTTCAAAGCTTGGGGCAGGCTTATGTATTGGAGAGCTTAGTTTTGTATCTAATTTTTCCTTACCATCTATAGTATCTCCCAATACATTAAATAATCTTCCCAATGTTTCCTTCCCTACAGGTACAGCAATAGACTCACCTGTATCTATTGCTTCCATTCCTCTAATAAGTCCATCAGTGGAATCCATAGAAATGCATCTGACTGTGTCATCACCTATATGCTGTGCTACTTCTACCGTTAATATCTCTTCACCTTTTTTTATCTTGATAGCATTTAAAAGCTTAGGTAAATTATCTTCATTAAAACGGATATCTACCACAGGGCCAATAACCTGAACAATATTTCCAATGTTCTTTTCCATTTGCCCACTCCTCTCTATGTTACTTTAAGGCCTCCGCACCAGCTACTATCTCAGATATTTCCATAGTAATAGCTGCTTGTCTAGCCCGATTATAACTCATATTTAAATCATCGATCATCTCTTCAGCATTATCAGTAGCAGATTCCATAGCAACTCTTCTAGCTGCTTGTTCACTAGAAGAAGCTTCTATTAGACCTCCAAATATGCTACTCTCAATATATTTTGGTATCAAATAATCCAATACATCCTCAGGAGAGGGTTCGAACTCTATTACTTTATTGATCTTATTTGAAGTCTTGCCTATTTCTTCAGTAGGCAATAACTTTAAAATCATGGGGTCATGGGATAAGGTACTTATAAATCTAGTATATACTAGATTTATCTCGTCTACTTCTCCCTTTAAAAATAGATCTGTTGCAAGCTTTCCAATATTTCTTGCATCAGAAAATTGTGGTTCCTCAGATATTCCAATAAACTCTCCTACAATATCATAACCCCTACTCTTAAAGAAGTCCCTGCTCTTTAAACCTACAGTAATTAAAGAAACGGAGTCCTTATCTTTACGAAATTTAGAATCTATTAGTCTATTGATATTGGCATTATAACCACCGGCTAATCCTCTATCGGCAGCTATAACTATATAAAGGGACTTCTTGACCTCTCGTTTTTGTAGTAATGGATGGTTTATATTTATATTACTTATGACATCACCTATACTATCTAGTACAGTCAGATAATATGGTCTGGATTTTTCCAGCCTTATTCTAGCTTTTCTCATCTTTGCAGTTGATACAAGCTCCATGGCCTTAGTTATCTGCATTGTACTTCCAATTCCCCTTATCCGCCTTTTTATATCTCGGGTTGATTGTGCCAAATCCTCACCTCCGATTTCTCTAATCTAGAAGCTCTTTTTAAATTCTTCTACTGCTGAGCTTATCTTTTTCATATTTTCTTCTGTTAAATCCTTTGTATTCTTAATATCCTCAACTATGTCAGGATGATTGTTATCTATATAGTTTAAAAATTCCTTTTCAAATAGATTTATCCTATTTACTGGTACATCCATCAGATGCTTATTGACAACAGTATATAGCATTATAGCTTGGTGTTCTACAGATACTGGACTATATTGAGGTTGTTTCAATATCTCCATCATTCTCTCACCTTGATCCAATCTCTCCTTGGTCTCTGGATCTAATTCAGAACCAAATTGAGCAAAGGCAGCTAACTCCCTATATTGTGCCAATTCTAGTTTAAGCTTTCCTGCTATCTTCTTAATAGCCTTTATCTGTGCAGCTCCCCCTACTCTAGATACAGAAAGCCCTGTATTTATGGCTGGTCTCTGTCCTGCAAAGAAAAGATCTGTCTCCAAGAATATCTGCCCATCTGTAATAGATATAACATTAGTAGGAATATATGCAGATATGTCACCTTCCAAGGTTTCAATTATAGGTAGAGCAGTAATCGACCCTCCACCATATTTATCATCTAATTTAGCAGATCTTTCAAGTAATCTTGAGTGAAGATAGAATACATCTCCAGGGAAAGCCTCCCTTCCTGGTGGTCTTCTAAGTAACAAGGACATAGCTCTATATGCTACAGCATGCTTAGATAGATCATCATAGATAATAAGAACATCCTTACCTTGTTCCATAAATTCCTCTGCCATTGCAACTCCTGCATAGGGTGCTATATATTGTAGCGGTGCCAATTCACTAGCAGTAGCGGAGACTACTATGGAATAGTCCATTGCACCATGTCTCTGTAATACATCAACAATCTGTGCCACTGTAGATCTCTTTTGACCTATGGCAACATATATACAGATTACATTTTCCTCTTTTTGATTTATTATAGTATCTATGGCAATAGCAGTCTTACCTGTCTGTCTATCTCCTATTATCAATTCCCTCTGTCCCCTACCTATTGGAAACAGAGCATCTATGGATTTTATACCAGTCTGCAATGGTTCATCTACACTCTTTCTAGTAATAACTCCAGGAGCTATCCTCTCTATAGGTCTAAACTTGTCAGCATTGATGTTCCCTTTCCCATCTATTGGCTGCCCAAGGGCATTTACTACTCTGCCTATTATCTCTTCTCCTACTGGTACCTCTACTATTCTACCAGTTCTCTTTACTGTGTCTCCCTCTTTTATATCTTTATCTGAACCTAAAAGAACACATCCTACATTATCTGCTTCTAGGTTTAGGGCCATTCCAAATACTCCTCCAGGGAATTCTATCAATTCCCCTGCCATACAGCCCTCCAAACCATGTAGTCTTGCTATACCGTCTCCAACCTGCAAGACAGTACCTACATCTACAAGCTCTAATTTCTTTTCATATTTTTTAATCTGCTCTTTAATTATTGAGCTTATTTCTTCTGGTCTTAACTCCAAATTTTCTCACCTCAGCTTCTCTATAATGATGCACTTTTTAGTACAGTCTCCATGGACTTCAATTGACTACTCAATGTGGAATCTATTATCTTTTCATCAATTTTAAGTAAGACTCCTCCGATTATAGATTTATCCACTTCATTTGAAAGCTTAACCTCTTTATTCAACTTATTTTTCAGTGCCTTACTAAGCTTTTCCTTAGCATCTTCTTCCATAGGGACTGCCGTTATAGCAACAACATCAGCTATCTCTCTATACTCATTAAAAATAGACTTATATTCTTCAATCATTTCAAATAAATATACTTCTCTTCTCTTATCTACGATTATAAATAAAAAGTTTATGATCTCCTTTGAAACACTTTTCTCAAATATATCCTTAATCAAAGACTTTTTTTCATCTTTTGAAATCCTCGGATGAGTCAATATTTGAAATAGAGATTCTTCTTTATAAAACACCTCTCCAATCGATTCCAATTCTCCATAAAAATCCTCTATCTTATCCAATTCCAAACCTGCTTCAAATAGGGATGAGGCATATCTATTAGCAATTAATTTTGCCATTTTGAAGTACCTACCTCATCTATAAATTTGTCAATTAGATGCTTTTGATTGTCCATGGTGATGTTTTCCTCCATGATCTTTGAGGCTATTAGAATGGCTATTTCACCAGTAGACTCTCTTATGTCCTCATAGGCCTTCTCTTTTTCTCTGACTATGTCTTTTCTTGCCCTTTCGATTATAGTCTGAGCTTCTTCTCTAGCCTCTGATAACATATCCTCTCTAATCTCAGCACCTCGACGTCTTGCATTTTCAATTATCTCTTGTCCCTCGACCTTAGCATCCTCGATCTTTCCTTCATACTCTTGTTTTAAATTCATAGCCTCGTTTTTCATGATCTTGGACTGATCTATTTCAAATTGGACTTTGGCCTTTCTAGTCTCTAAAAATTCCATAACTGGAATATAGAGTTTCTTTCTCATAAAACGATAGAGAATAAATATGGCAATCCAGGTAAGTATCATAGGTATCAATTCAGGAAGGGCTAATACTTTAATATCCATACACCAACCTCCTCAGTATAGGAAACTATAATGAAAATTTGCTACTCTAATTATAGCCCTAAGTTTATATATGCAGTCAATAGCGGTCTAACAAATAGTAGGATTATAGCTATTACTAGACCATAGATACCTGTTGTCTCTGCAACTGCTTGACCTAAAAGCATTGTTCTAGTTATATCTGCTTGAGCCTCTGGTTGTCTACCTACTGCTGATGCTGCATGGCCAGCAGCATGACCTTGACCAATACCAGGTCCTATACCTGCTATCATTGCCAATCCTGCCCCTATTGCTGAACATCCTAATATAAAAGCTTCACTTGTAATTCCTTGTAACATATTTTTTCCTCCTTACAAATATTAATATTTTACTCTTCAGTTGCTCCACCTATGAATATCATAGTCAGCATACCAAAGATAAAGGTTTGTAATAAACCTGAAAAAACATCAAAGTATCCATGTAAAAACGGTGTAACCAATGGTGCAAAATAACCCAGTGCATTATACAACAATGTCATAATTATACCACCACTCATTACATTTCCAAAGAGACGAAAAGATAGTGATATTGGGTTTGCCAGCTCTCCTATTACATTTAAAGGTGTTAGAAATGCCATAGGCTCTGTAAAGCTCTTTAGATATCCACCTAAGCCCTTCTGAGTCTTTATAGCCATTATCTGAGTCAAAGTAAATGTAATAAGAGCTAAAGAAAAGGTAACGCTGTAATCTGAAGTAGGTGGTGTAAGACCTATCAACCCTAGGAGGTTTGATACACCTAAAAAACACATTAAAGTGAAAATATAAGGTGCAAATTTCATGTTTTTAGCCCCCATTGTAGATACCAATAGACTATTGATAGATTCTACCAATATCTCTATCACATTTAAAAAGCTAGATGGCGTTTCATCTACCTTGGCCTTCTCTATCTTTTTGTTTACAACTACAGAAAATATGCATAAACCTATGACTACAAGCCAGAGATTTACAATGGTATCATGGATCAGTATCTCCTTCCCACCTATTGTCAATAATATCTCCAAAATACTCCTCCTTTCTTATAATTTATGTCATTAGTATATCATCTCAAGATTTTTTGGTAAAATCCTTATCCACAATAGCGGATGTAAATATTACAAATTTAGTCATCAATAATCCTAAGATGGTTGCTGGAAAATTCAGATAATCTGCCATAGCAGAAATAGCCAGAACTATAAAGTATATAATATTTCTCAAGATATAATGTGCCACTGTATAGGCATTTGCCTTATGTGGGGCCATCTTTATAGCTCTATTTATGGTATTATCCAATAGTTTTAGTCCAAGCATACTAATAATTACACCAAATATATAGCCTAAGGCTATAGGTCTGGGTTTTTCAAATAAGAAAAAGCTAATGCCTACAATAAAAAGACTAGCTACAAGGGTTCTCTTATAGATCTTTATGATGATGTCGTTGTTCATATGTTCACTTCCTCTTATTTCCCTTGGTTCCAGTGAGTTTAAATATATTCATAAAGCCTGCACCAGCCCCTAGAACAATAAATATAATCACAAAGATACCCTGAGTTCCTAGCCATCTATCTATTAATTGCCCCATAAACACACCTAGAAGTATAGGGGTTACTATTGAAATCCCAAGTTGTGAAATTAGGCCAATATTTTTCAGGATATCCCCATAGTCATTGTTCTTTTTCATTGTATCACTCACCCTATACTTATCTATACTATCAAAATATTTTTAACTTTACAAGAAAAATTCTTCATCAAATCATTTACTTGGGATTTTGTCTTTACAATAATATATACCCCACGATAATCACTTTAAAAATAAAAGTAAGTGACAATAATTACTAATTAAGCTATAGTATAAATTTAAAATGTCTACTTATACTATTTCGGATGATTAGCTGATTTTTTAACAAATTGGCTATCTTGTAACCAATAATACTATAAAAGGTATAGTAAATATAGATAATAGAGAGCTAATAAATACTATTTGTGAAGCTAAATTAGCATCATTGGATAAATTTGTAGAAAACATTGCAACATAAGCAGCAGTAGGCATCGACAACATGACGACAGGTATGACAATTTCCATTCCAGTCAACTGGAAAACATTTAAAACTAAATAAATGACTAATGGAAATATTAGTATGCGAAATAATGATATTATATATAATCTTATACTAGTAATACATTTCACAATATCTGATCTAGATAAAATTATTCCCACTACAATCATAGCTAATGGTGAAGTAGCTTGACTTAAAATACTCATTGTTGTATATATAGGTTCTGGAATATCTATAGATAAAATGAATAAAAGAAATCCTATTAAAATAGATAGTATGCCAGGACTAAGGAGTATGTTTTTAATAAGATTATCTTTAAAATCCTTTCCTGTGCTTCTTCCTATGTTATACGTTCCATAAGTCCAAGCTACGATTTCAAAGATTAAGCCTGCACCTAAAACTGCATAAAATAAAGCTTCCCTACCTAAAATAGCTAAAACCACAGGATATCCCATAAAAGATGTATTAGGTAATACCTTAGCAACCTGAATCACATCCCTTTGACCATCATCTACTTTATAGAAATTTGAAGCTAATTTAGATAATACTATCATTCCAACATAAGATAAAAATACTATTAACATTATCTTTAAAGCAGTAATAAATCTTTCCATGGTGAAATCTAACTGTAATGCAAGTATTATTGTAGCAGGCATAGTAACCTTAAGAACTAAGCCAGAAAGTTCTTTTTGTCCATTTTCAGAGACAATACCAGTCTTTCCTGTAATATATCCAACTATAATTAGAAAGAAAAGTACTGATACATTTTGCAATATAGAAAAAAAATCCATTATATACTTCCCCCTAAAATTCTTCTATTGAAATTTTAGATGTATTAGACTACCTAAAATTTATTTCTTATTCATCTATAATTATGGTTCCTGTCTCTCCCTTTATCCCCTCTGATGCTTTTTCTAGAGAAGTTATCAGAGCCTTTCTTCCTTTCTTTGATATAGCAAATTTTCTAGCAGCTTCAACTTTTGGAAGCATAGAACCTGGTGCAAAATGACCTTCATATATATATTTGTCAAGCTCTTCAATACTGACTTTTGACAACCATCTTTCATTATCTTTTCCAAAATTAATTGCTACCTTCTCTACTGCTGTTAGAATTATTAGATAGTCAGCATCCAATTCTTCTGCCAACTTTGAAGATGCAAAATCCTTATCAATTACTGCATCTATACCTATCAATCTATTTTCTTCTCTATATACTGGTATTCCACCACCTCCTACAGTAATGACTAGATGTTTTCTATCAATTAAAGTAGAGATCATATCAATTTCTACAATACTTATTGGTCTAGGTGATGATACTACTCTACGATATCCTCTGCCTGAGTCTTCAACAAATATATATGAAGTATCCTTCGATATTTTTTCTGCTTCCTCTTTACTATAAAAACTGCCTATTGGCTTAGAAGGATTTTTGAAAGCAGGATCTTCCTTGTCTACTAGTACCTGAGTTACAATAGTTCCTACAGGTTTTTCTATCCCTCTATTTCTAAGTTCTTCACTCAATGCGTTTTGTAGATGATATCCAATATAGGCTTGACTCATTGCATTACATTCAGCAAAAGGCATTTCTGGTATACTATTATCCAAATTTCTAGATTTTTCAAAAGCATTATTGATCATACCAACTTGTGGTCCATTACCATGGGCTATCACTACATCATGTCCCTGTTCAATAAGATCAATTATTGATTTTGCACTTTCCCTCACTATTTGTCTTTGTTCCTCAGGGCTATTCCCTAAAGCATTTCCTCCCAATGCAATAACTATCTTCAATTCTTTTCCTCCTTTCAAAAAAGCACTACCAAAGCTCTATTGATTTTGGTAATGCTCTATAATCCTACCTATTCTTATCTATTATAATATCCACAATTCTCTTGGAAGCTCTCCCATCTCCATAGGGATTTACAGCCTTTGCCATCTTCTCGTATTCATTTCTATCTGATAATAGTAAACTTAAGTTTTCATATATATCTTCGTATTTAGTCCCTACCAACTTAGCTGTACCAGCCTCTACTCCTTCTGGTCTCTCTGTCTCTTCTCTAACTACTAATACTGGCTTCCCTAAAGTAGGGGCTTCCTCTTGTAGTCCTCCTGAGTCTGTCACCACAAGATGGACTCTAGACATTAGATTAGTAAAGGGCTCATAATCTAGAGGTTCAATGAGATGAACCCTTGGATTGTCCCCTAGTATCCTATTTGCTATATCCCTTACCTTAGGATTTAGATGTACTGGAAATACTACTTCCACATCAGAATATCTATCTACTATATCTCCTATAGCAGTAAATATATTCTCCATAGGTTTGCCGATATTCTCCCTTCTATGAGATGTCAATAGTATGATTCTCTTGTTCTCATAGTCTAGATTATTCAATAACTTACTTTCAAAGTGATAGTCTTCCCTAATTACATACTTTAATGCATCTATAACTGTATTTCCTGTAATAAATATCTTGCTTTCTGGATAATTCTCCCTTATAAGGTTTTCCCTATTCCTCTCTGTAGGGGCAAAATGATATTCTGTCATTATCCCAGTCAACATTCTATTAGCTTCTTCTGGATATGGAGACATTATATTGCCAGATCTAAGCCCTGCCTCAACATGTCCTATCTTCACCTTCTGATAAAAAGCTGCCAAGGCTCCTGCAAATACAGTAGTAGTATCACCTTGTACCAACAATACATCTGGTCTTTCCTTGATAATGACCTGTTCCAACCCTTCTAATGCCCTAGTAGTTATCTTTGTAAGACTCTGTCCTGGTTCAAATATATTTAAATCATAATGAGGAACTATATGAAATATATCCAATACCTGATCTAGCATATCCCTATGCTGTGCAGTAATACATATTACACTGTCTATCTCCTGTCTGTTCTCCATCTCCTTTATTATAGGTGCCATCTTGATACCTTCTGGTCTAGTGCCAAATACTGTCATCACCTTTATCTTGCTCAATAATTTCACCTCTTATTTCTTTGTATTCTTCTTGAATAGCCCGAGTTTTGCTAATATTAAAATAGCCACAATAAATAGTATAACTGATAGATATACTGCTTGTTTGCTATTTGCCTTAGCTACAATGACTGCAAAGGTTCCAAATATTGCAGATATTCCATATAATATCAATACTGTTTGTCTCTGAGAAAATCCCATATTCAACAATCTATGATGTAGATGGCCCTTGTCTGCTGATACTATAGACTGTCCACTTAAAAGCCTTCTGAATATGGCAAAGGTAGTATCAAATATAGGTACTCCCAATATCAATATAGGTACTATTATAGCAATGGTAGCCACACTCTTCATTACGCCTTCTATGGATATAGCCGCCAACATAAACCCTAAAAATAATGCCCCTGTATCTCCCATAAATATCTTAGCTGGATTAAAATTATATGGCAAAAACCCTAGACATGCACCTGCTACAATTCCCGATAAAACAGTCACATCTAGATTTTCAAACTTTCCTGCTACTAGCATAAAGGAAATACTGGAAATCATGGCTACACCTGCGGATAACCCATCTAGACCATCTATTAGATTTAGAGTATTAGTAATTCCTACTACCCAAAATAGTGTGATGGGAATAGAAAACCACTTTAATTCCAACAATATATTACTATGGGAGAAAGGATTTGTAATGGCATCCACCTTTACATCTCCAAGTACAAGGACTCCTCCTGCAATTATCTGGAAGAGTAGTTTAAGCTTTGGGCTCATTCCCTTCATATCATCTATGATTCCAGAGCAGACTATTATGCTCCCCCCTATCATTATAGACATAAGAGACCTATCTATAGGTAAGAACATCAAGGTAGCAAATACTACTGCAATATATATGGCTAATCCACCCATTAGAGGCATAGGTTTATTATGTACACGCCTATCGTCCTTGGGTATATCTAAAGCACCTATCTTGATAGCCAATCTTCTTACTAAAGGTGTCATCACTAAGGATATAAATACTGCTACGAAAAATTGTAGGATATAGTTCTTCATAGTAAATCTCTCCTTCTAATTAATTATAAGGAGCAGCAAATACTGCCCCTTTAACTATTTTGTTCCAAAGAGCCTATCTCCAGCATCTCCCAATCCTGGAACTATATAGGCATCAGAATTTAATTTCTCATCTATATTGGCCAAATAGATATCCACATCTGGATGTGCGTCTTGTACAGCTTTTAGCCCTTCTGGAGCAGCTATTAGACAGACTAGTTTGATATTGCTAGCTCCCCTATCTTTTAAGAACTGAATTGCTGCAGAGGCAGAACCACCTGTAGCCAACATAGGGTCTAGTACTATCAATTTTCTCTCCTCAATATCTGTAGGTAATTTGCAATAGTACTCCACAGGTTTAAATGTCTCAGGGTCCCTATATAGACCTATATGGCCTACCTTTGCTGCTGGCAACAAATTAAGCATCCCATCTACCATACCTAATCCAGCCCTTAAAATAGGTACCAATCCAACTTTTTTCCCTGCTATAACTTGTGACTTCATCTTAGTTATAGGAGTTTCTATCTCTATTTCTTCTAGTTCCATATCCCTAGTAACTTCATATCCCATAAGCATAGAAACCTCTGATACTAATTCTTTAAACTCCTTTGACCCAGTATTTTTATCTCTAATATAGGTCAACTTATGCTTGATTAAGGGATGATCCATAACAACTACTTTTCCCATATTAAAAACTCCCTCCTTTATAAATTTTACCATTTAAGATTATATCACAAATTAGCCTTCAATTTCACTAATTTTATTTATCCTATTTGTATGTCTTCCGCCTTCAAATTCTCCATCTAAGAATACATCAACTATATCTAGAGCAAGACCTACTCCTAGTACTCTCCCTCCTAAGGCAAGTACATTGGCATCATTGTGCAATCTACTCATTCTAGCAGAAAATGTATCTCCACATAGGGCACATCTTATTCCCCTTACCTTGTTTGCAGCTATGGATATTCCTATACCAGTACCACATATCACAATTCCTCGGTCTACTTCCTTTCCTACTACAGCCTCTGCAACTTTCTTTCCATAGTCAGGATAATCTACTGATTCAAGGGAATTAGTTCCATAGTCTACATATTCTATCCCTTTTTCCTTAAGGTACTCCTTTATATGCTCCTTTAGTTCAAAACCTCCATGATCACTTCCAATACCTATTTTCATCTGTTTAAACCTCCTCAACTAAATAGTTTAAAATCTAGTATCTAAGATCTTCTCTATTGCCATATATATCTCATTTCTAGTCTCTTCATAGTATTTTCTACCCATTCCAAAAGGATCTACTATATCTTTGTTCATATTGAATGCATATTCATTGAGTAAAAATATCTTATCTTTTATAAAGGGAAATTTCAGTAAAAGATTTCCCTTATGTCTTTGAGACATAGTGAGTATGAGATCTGCCTTACGAACTAAATCCTCACTTATAGCTTTAGACTTTATGTTTGATATATCTATATCAATATCCTTTAGGACTGAAATTGCATCCCTAGAGATATCCCCATCATCTATGCCAACCAAGCCAGCAGACTTCACTTCAATATCTAATCCCCGTTTCTCTGCCAAATCCTTGAGTATCCCCTCAGCCATAGGGCTTCTACATGTATTTCCCGTACAGATAAACAATATATTCATACCAACTTCACTCCTTAAAGCTTGATAATCTTTCCTCCAGCTGCCTTGAGCATCCTATTCATTATTGCCATGCCTATATTGTCTATGGATACTCCTTCCGCCAATATAATATCTACATCACTACTGTCGAACCCTCTTATGACGGAAAATAGATTTACAGCTATACTCTCAGGTTCCTTCCTAGATCCACATATGGCTACTAATTTATTGTTATCATTATATCTATCTTTAGTCTCATATGTACTTATTATGCCTACTTTCTTTCCCCGGGAAATATAATCATCTGCATATTTATTTATTTCCCGTACCATAGATTCTATATCTCCAGTAAATAATATCATCTCTGCCTTAGGTGCATAGTGTCGATATTTTTGTCCAGGAGATTTTGGTACTGCATCCTTTTGAACTATACTCCTATCTAAACTGATATCTGGAATAATCTTTCTCAATTCCTCAATGGTTATGCCTCCAGGCCTCAATATCATAGGTGTATCTATTGACATATCTAGAACTGTAGACTCTAGACCTATGCCTGTGCTTCCTCCATCGATTATCATAGGTATCTTCCCTTGCATATCCTCTATTACATGGTCTGCCTTAGTTGGACTAGGCCTACCAGAAGTATTGGCTGATGGAGCAGCTATAGGTACTCCTGATGCTTTAATAAATCTAGAGGCAATAGGATGATCTGGCATCCTAATAGCTACTGTATCAAGGCCTCCAGTTATGATATCTGGTATAATCTTGCTTCTCTTGAATATCATAGTAAGTGGACCAGGCCAAAATTTCTCCATACATCTATAAGCTATAGGAGGAATATCCTCTACCAATGGAACAATTTCCTCTAATGAACTAATATGTAATATGAGGGGATTGTCACTTGGCCTTCCCTTTGCCTTATATATCTTCTCAACTGCAACTTCATCTAATCCATTAGCTCCCAATCCATATACAGTTTCTGTAGGAAATGCTACAAGTTCTCCCTCCCTTATGACTTTGGCAGCTTCCTGTATCTTTTCTTTATCTATATTGTCACTATCTATCTTCAATATCCTAGTATTCATACTCATCCCTCTTCTGTGGAAATAGTAAAGTGGAGAGGAAATCCTCCCCCTTTAGACTACTGTCTAAGTTTTTCTGCTTGATCCGTAGTTATCAGTGCAGCAATTATCTCGTCTAAATCCCCATCTACTATACTATTTAGCTTATGAAGGGTTAAATTTATCCTATGGTCTGTAACCCTTCCTTGAGGATAATTATATGTCCTAATCCTCTCAGATCTATCTCCAGTACCTACTTGCCCTCTTCTCTCTTCAGCTATTTCAGCAGCCTGATCACTCATCATCTTATCATATAGTCTAGTCTTCAATATGGTCATAGCTCTTTCTCTATTCTTGATTTGACTTTTTTCATCTTGACAGGATACTACAATTCCAGTAGGTAAGTGAGTTATCCTAATAGCTGAATCTGTAGTATTAACATGTTGTCCCCCTGCTCCAGAAGATCTATAGGTATCTATCTTTAGATCCTTCTCCTGTAGATCTATATCCACATCTTCAGCCTCTGGTAATACTGCTACTGTAGCTGTAGAGGTGTGAATTCTACCACTTGACTCTGTTTCTGGTACCCTCTGTACTCTGTGTACCCCTGATTCATACTTAAGTCTACTATAGGCACCTTTTCCTTTGATCATAAAGATTACTTCCTTGTATCCTCCTATACCTATAGAGTTGGTATTCATGACTTCTATCTTCCAATTTTTAGACTCTGCATACATAGAATACATCCTAAATAGTACTCCAGCAAATAGGGCTGCCTCATCTCCCCCTGCTCCTGCACGGATTTCTACAATGACGTTTTTATGGTCATTAGGATCCTTTGGTAAAAGTAATATCTTCAGTTCTTCTTCTATAGATGCCAAGGATTCTTCTAAGTCTTTTACTTCTTCCTTGACCATCTCCCTCATATCATCTTCTAGTTTTTCGTATAATAATTCCTTTGCTCCTTCAAGCTCTTCACTAATTTCTGTATATTCTCGATATTTCATGACTATAGGTTCTATATCTGCATGTTCCTTCATCACACTTTGCCACTCAGGCAAATCATTTATAAGGTCTGGATCCATCATCCTATTAGTCAACTCTTTATATTTCTTTTCAATAAAATCCAATTTCTCTAGCATAAGAAAACCCCTTTCACTGTCCTTCCTTACTCTTGTTTCCAAATCTATTGATAAGCACCGAACCTAAGGCACCTATTATGACCATATACATGGGATTGATATTTAAAAATATTATTATCAAGGCAGTAGCCAACGCAATCAATAGTCCAGAATATTTAAAATGTGATCCTTGTACCAATCTATATACAGTGGAAAATATAAGGGCTACAACTGCAGGTCTAATCCCTGAAAATATCTTCTCTATAATATGATTATCTTTGAACTGATAAAAAAACTTTGCAATTAACAATATGATAATAAAAGATGGTAATACAGTCCCTAGTGTACATACCAATGCTCCAACTACTCCATCTATCTTATATCCTATAAATATACTGGAATTTACCGCTATAGGTCCTGGAGCAGACTGAGCTATGGTAATAGTATCCATGAACTCATCTTCCTCTACCCAGTTTTTATTGTCCACGACTTCCTTTTGGATTATGGGAATCATGGCAAATCCTCCCCCAAAGGTAAAGGCTCCTATCTTAAAAAAGGTCAAAAACATATCCCATAACATAGATATTCCTCCTTCAGTAGAAAATTATGCCTAAAGTTCCTGCCAATACTATACCCCATATTGGATTGAAATCCTTAAATGTCACCAAGTAAAACAATAGTATACCTATTAGTATAGATTTAATACTTCCTAAACTAGTTTGAGCAACAGTGATTCCAGCTGCCAATATAAGTCCAAGTACAATAGGCCTAATTCCCTTGAAAATCCAATCTACATAGGGTGAGTTTTTAAACTTTACTAAAGATGCAAATAACAGACTAACTACTATAAAAGAAGGCATTATAACTGCCAATGTAGCCACTATGGATCCCAATATTCCTGCCATCTTATAGCCTAAAAATGTGGCTGAATTCACAGCTATAGGTCCTGGTGTCATCTCAGAAATAGCAAATATATCTACGAATTCAGTAGGTGTCATCCATCCATGGGTCTTTATTACCTCTTTTTCCAATAATGGCAGCATAGCATAGCCACCTCCAAAACTAAAGGCTCCTACCTTAAAAAAAGATATAAAAAGCTCAATCAGTATCTTCATTGGTCCCCCTTTACTTTAAAAACCCCAATACTATTCTGTCATGTCCCTGAAGGTCTTTTAATATTGATATACAGGTAAATCCCTGTTCCCTAAGTATGTTTTCAACATCCTTTCCTTGATCATATCCAATCTCGTAGATCAACATCCCTCCAGGTCTTAAATATCTCTTTCCACCGATGCTTATCTTCCTATAATAGTCCAATCCATCCCTACCGCCATCTAGGGCTGATTTTGGCTCAAACTCCCTTACCTCTACTTGCAATGTACTCATATCTTCACTTCTGATATATGGCGGATTTGACACAATAATCTGAGCTTCTCCATCTATCCCAATATCCTCTAAGGGTTCAAAGAGATTACCATGATAGAAACTCACATTTGAAAGTCCATATCTATTCCTATTTATATTGGCTACTCTTATAGGTATATCCTCCATGTCTGTACCATATACCCTAGTTCTAGGGCAGTATTTTCCAATACTTATGGCTATGGCTCCACTTCCTGTACCTATATCCAATACCTTTATATCCTCATTTCTATGATATTTGGATATATATTCTATAATATACTCTACCATTAATTCCGTCTCTGGTCTAGGGATTAGCACTCCCTCTTCTACATGAAGAGGGAGTCCCATGAAATCCCATTCCCCAAAGATATATTGTAGGGGATATCCATGGCTTCTCTTCTCCATGATATGGATAAATTTCTCCTCTGTCTCTCTATCTACTTCCTCATCTAAGTGAATATATATATAACTTTTATCTACCTCTAACAAATTAGATAAAACTAGTATAGACTCTAAGATAGGGTCTATATAGTCTCTCCCTTCAATTAGAGTCTTACCTATTTCAAGCAACTCTCCAATTACCACTTATCTTCCTCCCTATTATCAGGTATTACAACCTTTAGGGCTTCAATAGCTACCTCTATCTGTTCATCATCTGGTTCTCTTACAGTAGCCAATTTCTGAATCATAAGGCCAGGATATGATAGGGCATAACAAAACTTGGAATTGCTCCTTCCTATTATTCTATTTATTTCATAGGATATTCCAGCTATGACTGGAAACATCATAAGTCTTATTAGTATCCTCTGTATGGGATTAGGCCACCCAAAGAAAGATAATACAAATATACTCACTATCATGACCATGAATAGAAAACTAGTACCGCATCTCCCATGTAATATAGGGTATTTTTTCACATTTTCTACAGTCAATTCCTCTTCATTTTCATAACAGTGTATGGATTTGTGTTCTGCTCCATGATATTCAAAGACTCTTTTAATGTCATCTATTTTAGAAATCCATATTACATATATAAGAAAAATAGCTACTCTAATCAAACCTTCCACTAGGTTGAGTACTATATGATTATCTATCTTGTTTTTAAAAATATTAGTTAAAAAACTTGGAATAAGCATGAATATACCAAAAGAAAGTATAATTGACACCAATACTGTAAAAAACATCTCTATATCTTCTGCTTTGTCCTTAAACAACTTCTCAGTCCAACTCTTTCCCTTATTTTCCACCTCTTCTTCTTCATAAAATTCGGCAGAATATGTCAGTGCCTTAGTTCCAGTGACCATAGCTTCTATTAGCTTTACTACACCTCTTATAAAGGGAATCCCAAATACCTTATATCTCATTTCCAAAGTGTTTAAGTCATCCACCTTTAACTGGATTTCATCATCTGGCTTTCTCACTGCAATAGACATCTTATTAGGTCCCTTCATCATTATCCCTTCAATAAGGGCCTGGCCACCTATACTAGTCTTGTGTTTTGGGTTGAGTTTAGAATCTTTAATACTCAATTTTTTCACAACCTTTACTCATAGACTCTTCAAAAAATCTTCAAAAAAAGGTTAGATGCCCTTGCAACTAACCCAAGTTTTTTTGAAGAAATTAGTCCATATTATATTTCTTCTTGAATTTTTCTACACGACCACCACGTTCAGCAAATTTTTGTCTACCTGTAAAGAATGGGTGACATTCTGAGCATATCTCCACCTTTAGATTTTCCTTTGTAGAACCTGTTTTAAATGTATTGCCACATGCACAAGTTACTGTAGCCTCTACGTATTTTGGATGAATGCCTTGTTTCATTGATTTCACCTCTTTCTGAATCCTATATATCTAAAAGACATATTATCATTTTTGACCATTAAATTATAGCATAAAAATATTTTTATAGCAACTAAAACCAAATTTTATTTCTCATATTCAGGATAAAGTCATCATTGGTCTTTGTCTGAAGTAGTTGCTCAATAAATGCCTCTGTCACTTCCTGTGTAGGAGAATTTCCCATAGCCTTTCTCATTCCCCAGACAGTTTCCAGTTCACTTTGAGTCAGTATCAACTCTTCCCTCCTAGTTCCTGATCTATTTATATCTATTGCTGGGAATATCCTCTTCTCTGATAATCTTCTATCTAAGTGAATTTCCATATTTCCCGTTCCCTTAAACTCTTCAAATATAACATCATCCATTCTACTGCCTGTCTCTACTAGAGCTGTAGCAAGTATGGTAAGACTTCCACCCTCTTCTAGATTTCTAGCAGCTCCAAAGAATCTCTTTGGTTTGTGAAGTGCACCTGGATCTAATCCTCCAGAAAGAGTTCGTCCAGATGCAGGTATGGTAAGATTATATGCCCTAGCAAGTCTAGTGATACTATCCAGTAATATGACTACATCTTTTCCGTGTTCCACTAATCTCTTTGCCCTTTCAAATACTATCTCCGCCACTTTTGTGTGGTTTTTAGGCAATTCATCAAAGGTAGAGTAGACTACGTCTCCTTTTACTGACCTCTTCATATCTGTAACTTCCTCAGGACGTTCGTCTATCAACAATATGATGATCTCAACTTCTGGATGATTTGTAGCTATGGAATTTGCTATCATCTTCAAAAGTGTTGTCTTCCCAGCCTTTGGAGGTGATACTATCATTCCTCTTTGTCCCTTGCCTATGGGGGCTACTAGATCTATCATCCTCATGGCAAATTCATTTGGAGAAGTCTCTAATCTAAGTCTTTCCCTTGGATATATTGGAGTTAGGGAGTCAAAGCTAGGCCTTTTAGTAGCTGTTTCAGGATTCATTCCATTTACGTATTTTACGTACAATAGAGCCTTAAACTTCTCTCCTGCCTTTGGAGGTCTTGTAACACCTGATACCTTGTCTCCTGTCTGAAGCCTAAATCTCCTAATCTGGGATGGTGATATGTATATATCATCATCTCCAGACTGATAATTGTCTCTCCTTAAAAATCCATATCCATCTGTATGAATTTCCAGAATTCCCTCAGCCATATCTATATCTTCTAGCTGCTCTATTTCCTCAGTTGCATTATCAGAAAGAGCATCCATATTTATATCAGATATATCTATCTTTTCAGGTTTATCTCCCATATTCTCCAATATAAGACTTACTAATTGGTCTTTCTTATACTTATAGGGACTAGATATTCCTTTTTCCTTAGCTATATCCCTCAGTTCTGTAATTCTTTTACTGTGTAATTCATCAAAATTCAAAGCGACACCCCTCTTTTTGTAGATAACAGATTATAGATATTAGATAATAGATAAAAGGTATTCTCTGTTCTCTATTCACTGTTCTCTATTCTCTGCTTGTTCAATTTCCTTACTTTGCGTATTCTGGTTTTTTATCTAATTGATGTATGGATTCTATAAATCTAATAGTACCTGTCTCCATTCTCAAGACCAAAGTATGAGTTGTAGCTGTGTTGTTCTCCATATATTTTACACCTTGCAATAACTCTCCATAGGATACTCCTGTAGCTGCAAATGCCATTTGTTCTCCCTTGGCTAGATCATCAGTATGATAGACTCTATCTATATCTGATCCCATCTCAATACATCTTCTCCTTTGCTCCTCTGTAGCAGGCATCAGTTGTCCTTGGAGTTCTCCTCCTATACATTTAAGTGCTGCAGCTGCTATTACTCCTTCAGGTGCTCCTCCTATTCCCATAAGCATATCTACTCCTGTATACTCAAAGCAAGTAGATATGGCTCCTAATACATCGCCATCACTTATCATCTTTATTCTAGCGCCAGCCTCACGAATCTCCCTTACTAACTCCACATGTCTTGGCCTATCTATGACCACTACAGTCACATCGCTTACATCCTTTTTCAAAGCCTTGGCTACATTTATTATATTTGTCTTCACTGGACTATGTATATCTATAACTCCCCTAGCCCTAGGCCCTACTGCAATTTTCTTCATATAAGTATCTGGAGCATGTAGCAGACATCCCCTTGGTGCTACTGCTACGACTGATATAGCATTTGGAAGTCCATTTGCCACAGATATAGTTCCATCTAGAGGATCTACAGCAATATCAACCTTTAGATCATCTGGACCTGCGGTCCCTATCTCTTCTCCAATATACAACATTGGAGCCTCATCTAATTCTCCCTCACCTATGACTACCGTTCCATCAATATCTACTGTATCAAACATCCTTCTCATGGCATCTACTGCAGCCTGATCCGCCTTATTTTTGTCTCCTCTGCCTAAAAACTTTGCACTGGCTAAGGCAGCTGCCTCTGTAACTCTACCTAAATTTACTGGCAAATTCCTATCCATTAAAAACCCCCCCTGTTATATTATAGCCCAACTTAATATTTCACATTCAAATAAGGAATATCCTATCTAATATGGACTTCCCCTATTCTGTGAAATTTCCAATATTAATCTGTATAAAATCTATGATAATCTCTGAAATTATATATCTGACAAGCTATGGCTGGAGTAGCCATAGGGAGTTATCCCTATGGCCTATTCCAATCCTTTAAAAACTTTTCTATTCCTATATCTGTAAGGGGATGCCCTAACATCTGTATGAATATATCATATGGTATGGTAGATATGTGAGCGCCAGCTTTGGCAGCGTCTAAAACATGAATGGGATGTCTAATACTAGCAGCTATGATTTCAGTATCTATATGGTGTATATCAAAGATTTGAACTATATCCTGTATTATATACAGACCTTCATTTCCTATATCATCCATTCTCCCTATAAAGGGACTTACATAACTAGCACCAGCACGTGCAGCCAGTAGAGCTTGACTTGGTGAAAATATCAAGGTCACATTTGTCTTGATCCCTTCTTGAGATAGTATCTTTACAGCCTTCAATCCATCTCTAGTCATGGGAATCTTGATTACTATATTGGGATGTATCTTGGCCAATTCCCTAGCCTCCTGTACCATCCCATCCTTCTCCAGTGAAATCACCTCAGCACTAATAGGTCCATCTACTATGTCTGCAATCTCACCTACTACTTCTTTGAAGTCTCTTCCCTCTTTGGCAATTAAACTTGGATTAGTAGTAACTCCGCAAATAACTCCCCATTCATTTACTTCTCTTATCTCTTGGACATTTGCAGTATCAATAAATAGTTTCATACCCATGCTCCTTTCCATTCATACAGATTCAGTATAGCCCTATAATCCTTACTTCCAAGCCTTTCCAACAGAACCAAATATATGCATCTTCTCCATAATCTTTTCCTTCATAGCAGCTGTAGCTGGTGACAATATCTTTCTAGGATCTATTTCATCTGGATTTGCCCTTACAAAGTCACCTACAGCATTAGCAAAGGCAGCTCTTATATCTGTGTCAATATTTATCTTACAGATTCCAAGAGGAATTGCCTTCTGTAGACTCTCTGTAGGTACACCACTTGAACCATGTAGTACTAGTGGAATATCTACAACTTCTCTAATCTCTGAAATCCTATCATAGTCTAGTTTAGGTTCTCCCTTATATACTCCATGGGCAGTACCTACAGCTATTGCCAAATAGTCAACACCTGTTTCTTCTGCAAATCTTCTTGCTTCCTCAGGATCTGTAAATGTGGCATCTTTTTCACTTACAGTTATATGATCTTCTGTACCTCCTATCTTCCCTAGTTCAGCCTCTACTGTAACTCCTACAGCATGGGCAATCTCTACTACCCTTTTAGTAAAGGCAATATTTTCCTCTAATGGGAATCTAGAGCCATCTATCATGACAGATGTGAATCCATGTCTAATACACTGCATCACTTGATCAAAATCTGTACCATGGTCTAAATGAAGTGCAATAGGCACCCTACTATTTCTACCTGCTAATTTTCCAAGAGCTGCTATATATTCTACTCCTGCATACTTTAACCCTCCTTGACTTGCCTGAATAATCACAGGAGAATCTAATTCCTCTGCAGCGCTTACTATAGCTTGAACAATCTCCATATTATTGATATTGAAAGCCCCTACTGCATATTTATTCTTCTGTGCGTCTAACAATAGTTCTTTACCTGTTACTAACATACAATCACCTTCCATTTTTATTTTATTTACATTATATCATTATTAGCCCTATAATTCTTGCCCTTATTATAGCATAGAAACAATCACATCTCCACATTAAATTTATACCCAATATTACAAAACTGTAATTATTTAAATTTGCCAACTATGATACAATTATCTTGATTTACATCTTAATTCCATTAAATTTTAATAATATTGTAACCATTTGTATTATACTTTCATGTAGAATGATAATGTAACATCTAGGGAGGTGGAAAGTAGCTTGAAGGACCTAATAGTGTTAAAAAATTTGAGAAAGGTCTACAGAATGGGCGATGAGAAAATAGTAGCGTTGAACGATATAAATCTAACCATCAGAGATGGAGAATTTGTATGTCTATTAGGTACATCTGGCTCAGGTAAGAGTACCTTACTAAATATGATGGCTGGTCTAGAAAAACCAACTAGGGGAGAAATAATAATCAAAAATCACCATCTGGAGAAGATGAGTGAAAAAGATGTGACTAAGTTTCGACAACTAAATATAGGTTTTGTATTCCAATCTTACAATCTAATTCCTACACTATCTGCCCTGGAAAATGTAAGCTTGGGACTTACATTTAAGGGAGTCCCTAAAGCCAAAAGGGATAAGATGGCTACGGATATGCTGAAAAATGTAGGTCTGGAAAAAAGGCTTCATCACAAGCCATCAGAAATGAGTGGTGGACAACAGCAGAGAGTAAGTATTGCTAGGGCTTTTGTAGGCAAACCTAGGATAGTATTTGCTGATGAACCTACAGGAAATCTAGATACCAAAACTACCTTTGAAGTAATGGATCTAATTACAGGTATGGCAAAAGAGTGGAATCAAACCCTCATCATAGTAACACATGATACAGAAATCTCAGTCTATGCTCATAGAGTAGTATCTATTAGAGATGGGAATATTGAAAAAATTACTATTAATGAGGACATCTTAAAGGAGGGAAATTTGTAGAATGAGAAGATTTATATGTAGTATTTTGGCACTAATATTTATCGTAGGTTCCCTATCCAATATAGGCTGGGCGGCTAAAGACGATGATGATGACTATGACAGTAGCCGAGAAGAACCGAGATTATATGTAACTAGTGAAAAGACTTTCACTGGAGATCCTGGTGAATCCATAAAAGTACCTATAAAGATAAAAAACAATAGTGACTTCGATGCAAAAAATATAAGTATAAATGTAGAGATAGACGGCTCTAATGACATATATATAGATGGCTCTGGCTATGATAGCATATCTTCAATATCTGCTGGTAAATCAAAAGAGGCATCTTTTAGGGTCAAAATCGATGAAAACGCAAAGAGAAGCAGTGCTGTAATGCAAGTAAGTATAAGCTATGAAAACTATGACTCTTATTATACTAGGGAATACAAGACTACAGAAAAGATATATATACGTGTAAGTAACAAGACTGACTCTCCAAGAGTAGTTGTAAAGGATGTAGAGTTCACGCCTGATAAGTATGTCAATGCTGGTGATGAGGTATTAGTCGGATTTCGACTCAAAAATGAAGGACAAAACACTGCCAAGGATATAAAAATATCCTTAGACGGCCTGTCTAGTGAAGGATTTTTTCTAAGTAATGGACTCAACAACAAAATAGTAGCTGAATTGGGAAGGAGACAGACTGTCTATGTATATTTTGAATTGAAGTCTTCAGATAAGATAAAGTCTGGCAGCTATCCCCTAGAAATGAACCTAAGCTATAAGGATGAAAAAGATGAGGAATTTGAATATAAGGATGTGAGCAAGTTCTTTTTAAATATAAATTCTGATAAGAACAGAAACTCCAACTTAATAATGGAAAACATCAAATATCCTGAAGGTCCAATTGGCCAAAATAAAGAAGTAGATATAAGTTTTAATATAAGAAATCAAGGACAGACAGATGCGGAAAATATCATAATCAAAGCTGAAAGTACAAATATTGAAGGTCTGGTTCCTAAATCTGTAAGTACAATAAAGATTGATACACTGCCTCCTGGAGAAACTCAAGAAGTACATTTTAAGTTCTTGACGACTAAATCTGCAGAGACAAAGAACTATCCTATAGAAATCAAGATAGAATATAGGGACGAATTCTTAGATGATGATGAAGATCCTCATACTTTAAATCAATATGTAGGAGTATTTTCTCAGTCACCTGATGATGACAATAAATCTGTACCTAAGTTGATAATAGACAAATATAATTTTGAACCTCAACTTGTAAGTGCAGGACAAACTTTTCAGATGAACCTATCCTTCTTCAATACAAATAGTATGAAATCTGTTAAGAATATAAAGATATTCTTGACTTCCGAAGGTGGTACTGACCCTAAAAATGAACAGACTGCTGGCTCCTCTGTATTTACACCAGTTGATAGTTCTAATACATTTTATATTGACTCTATCCCTCCTAAGGGAAGAGTTCAAAAGGCTATCAAGATGTTTACTGTTCCAGATGCATTGGCAAGGACACATACAATTACTGCTAATTTTGAGTATGAAGACAGTAAGGGAGAGGCCTACACTGCAACTGAATTAATAGGAGTTCCAGTAATACAACAATCTAAACTAGATGTAGGTGAAATAAACTATTCCCCTGAAGCCTATGTAGGAGAATCTACTCCTATATCTGTAGAATTTTACAATACTGGTAAGGTAACTCTATACAATATGATGGTCAAACTAGAAGGTGATTTTAAGGTAGAAAATGGTCAATATTATATAGGTAATTTTGATAGTGGTACTAGTGAATCCTTTGAAGGATATGTAATCCCCAATTCAGAAGGGGAATTGACTGGAAATGTAGTATTTACCTATGAAGACTCCACAGGTCAAATGCAAGAGTTAAAGAAAGAATTTACCCTAAATGTAATAGATATGCCTCCTATGGATGATGAATTTGGAGGAGAATTTCCTCCTATGGATGATGAAAAGGGAGGAATCCTAAAGAGCAAGGTGTTTTGGGGAATCATAATAACTATTGCAGCAACTACTACTGGGGTAATTATATATAAGAAAAAGAAAAAGAAAAAGGAAATGTCATTAGATGAATAGTATTGATTTAGTCCGAATGGGAATTAAGAACCTGTGGAGAAGAAAGCTAAGAACTTTTTTAACTATATTAGGAGTAATAATAGGTACTAGTTCCATCATTGTAATGCTTAGCCTTGGGTTTGGACTTAGAAGATCCTCTGAAGAACAGATTTCTCAATGGGGAAGCTTAACTACTATAAATGTATATAAGCAATGGGGAGGCGGCGGGCCAGGTGGCATGCCTGGCAAAAAAGCACCTGAACTAGATAATAAAGCTGTAACAGCTTTTAAGGCCTTACCCAATGTAGATGCTGTAAGTCCAACATATGAAACCTATGGAGTTATAATAAATGGAAAGTATATATCTGATTCTCCTATTAGAGGCATTGACCCTGATGCTATGGAGGCCTTTGGTTTTGAAGTGTCTGAAGGAAGACTTCTAAATAGTTCTGATACTTTGACAGTAGTATTTGGTAGTGGAATGAAAGATAGTTTCCGTGATCCTAAGTCTAGAGTTTGGAAGGAAGCAAAAGTGAATTTAATGAAAGATAGGATGTCTATTACTCTAAACCCTAACTATGGATATCATTCCATGCCTGGTGAAAAAAAGACTGTCTACAAGGAATACAAGATAAAAGTAGCTGGTATATTGTCAGAAGGAAATCGTGAAAGCAGCTATGGAATATATATGCCCCTTGCTGAAGTTCAAAAACTAGTAAAGGATAAGGAAAAGGCTGAAAATCAAAAACCACAACCTGGAAGTCGAAAACAAAATGGATATAATCAGGTAAATATAAAGGTAAATGACTCTAAAAATGTAAAAGAAGTTCAAGATACTGTAAAGGGTATGGGATTTGAGGCCTATAGCTTAAATGATGAATTAGAATATGTAAAAAAACAAGCTGCATTAATTCAAGCAATCCTTGGAGGTATTGGTGCAGTATCCCTTCTAGTTGCAGCCATTGGAATTACCAATACCATGATAATGAGCATCTACGAAAGGACTAGAGAAATAGGTGTTATGAAGGTAATAGGTGCTTCTCTTAAGGATATAAAAAAATTATTCATCTTTGAATCTGCTCTTATAGGATTTAGCGGTGGAATATTTGGAGTAGGATTTTCATATCTACTATCCTTTTTAATAAACAAATTTGGAAGCACTGCTTTTGGTGAGGCATTGGGAGCATATGGTGCAACTAATATATCCTATATACCTGTATGGCTAGTATTTGCCGCAATGGGTTTTTCAGGATTTATAGGGATTGTATCAGGATATTTCCCTGCAAGAAGAGCTATGGCTCTATCTGCACTGGAAGCTATTAAATCAGAATAAAGATAAAAAAATATTACTCCATTTTCATGGAGTAATATTTTTTTATCTATTCTTTGTAGCTTTTATAAATTCTCTAAACAGTGGATGTGCCTTTGTAGGTCTTGATTTAAACTCTGGATGAAAGTTTACGCCTATATACCAAGGATGGTCTTTTAATTCTATAATCTCTACCAATCTCTCATCTGGAGACATTCCAGATACTACCAATCCCTTATCTATAAGTTTTTCCCTATATTCATTATTTACTTCATGTCTATGCCTATGTCTTTCATAGATTATCTCCTCGTTATAGATTTCTTTAGCCAATGTACCCTCTTTTATCTTACATGGATAAAGACCTAATCTCATCTTGCCATTTAAAGCTTCTAAATCCTTTTGTTCTGGCATCAAATCTATTACTGGATATTCTGTATCTGGATCCCACTCTGTTCCATTTGCATTTTCCAATCCAAGTACATTTCTAGCATACTCTATAACTGCCAACTGCATTCCCAGGGAAATTCCAAAGAATGGTACCTTATTTTCCCTAGCATATTTAATAGCAGCTATCTTTCCCTCTAGTCCCCTATCTCCAAAGCCTCCAGGAACTAAGATTCCATCTATATCTTTAAATATCTCTTCTGCATTGTCATCGTTGACATCCTCTGCCTGTATCCAGTGAATATCTACATCTACTCCATTTTCTATGCCAGCATGGGTGAGGGATTCCGCTACAGATATATATGCATCTCTAAGCTCTACGTATTTTCCTACTAGACCAATATCTACTTTCCCATCTATATTTTTCATCTTTTCTAGAAGTTCTTGCCAGTGACTTAGGTCTAGTTTGCCACATTTAATATTTAAGTGCTCTATTACAAGCTTTGCCAAACCTTCTCTTTCTAGCATAACTGGTATTTCATATATGGAGTCAGCGTCTGCATTTTCTATTACTTCTTCTGCATCTAAATCACAGAATAGGGCAATCTTATCCTTTAAATCTTCTGTTAAAGGTCTTTCCGTTCTACAGATAAGTAAATCTGGTTGAATACCAAGTCCCCTCAATTCCTTGACACTATGTTGAGTTGGCTTAGTCTTTAGTTCTCCGCTCTTAGTAAGATAAGGTACCAATGTGACATGAATATACATGACATTTTCCTTGCCTACATCGTATTTGATCTGTCTGATGGCTTCTATGAAAGGAAGGGATTCAATATCCCCTACAGTACCACCTATCTCTGTGATGACTACATCCACCTCTCTTTCCTTGGAGACCCTTATAATTCTTTCCTTTATCTCATTTGTAATATGGGGAATTACCTGTACCGTCCTACCATCATACTCTCTTTTTCTCTCTTTATTAAGTACAGACCAATATATCTTTCCAGTGGTCACATTGCTATTCTTATTTAAATTTACATCAATAAATCTCTCATAATGTCCTAAGTCTAAGTCAGTCTCTGCACCGTCATCAGTTACAAATACTTCCCCATGTTGATATGGACTCATAGTTCCTGGGTCCACATTTATGTATGGGTCAAATTTTTGTATAGTGACCTTGAGTCCTCTACTTTTCAATAATTGTCCTAAACTAGCAGCTGTAATCCCCTTTCCCAATGAGGAAACCACACCGCCAGTGACAAATATATATTTTGTTGGCATCTTCTTCATCCCTCTCCTTCTTATCCATTAACTACATTATTTTATATCATTGAAAAAAATAAGTCAATTAAAAAACAATGGAAAAATCAGTTGATATATATAGTGTAACAATCTTGTAATACTAAAATTCATATATATATAGTATAATTGAATTAGTAAAATATGAAAGGAGAGTTTAAATGAAACGGGTATTAGCAGCAGCATTGGTTTTTATTATATTGCTATCTGTATTAGCCCCCATAATGGCATCAGCCCAATATGAAACTGCAGGAGAAATCCTAAATGAGCTAGAAGTACTACAAGGTGATGAAAAAGGAAATCTAAATTTAGATAATGTTCTAAAACGCCAAGACATGGTTGTAATGATATCTCGACTATATAAGATGGAAGATACGGCAAAAAAATATGTGGGAAAAAATGTATTTAAAGATTTGACTGTAGAGAGAAAATTCTATGTACCATATATCACATGGGCAAAGGATCAGGGACTCATTCAAGGTATGGAAAATGATGTATTTGGATTTAATAGAGATACTACGGTGCAAGAATTTCAGGCAGTACTACTACGAGCTTTGGACTATAGAGAAGAAGCAAAGGATTGGAATAATATACCTGAACTTGCAAAGAGTATAGGTATAATGAGGGAATTAGATTTAAAGCCTAGTGACAAATTATCTAGAGGTCAAATGGCAGCTATGATTCTAAATACATTAAAGGAAAATAAAAGGGGTCAGAGTATAACCCTAGCTGAAGTTCTCGCTCTAGATATTCCAGAGCCCTTTGAAATAGTAGATCTAAAGATTACTACAATAGACGATATGGTAATAGATGATATGGTAATAAAGGATATGGTCATCTTTGAAGGAAAGGTTAGAGGTTCAAAGACTTTGAAACTATATATGAGACCTACATCTCAAGGTATATCAAAGGGTGAAATATCTGAGGACGTATTTATCGATGATAGAGGTGGGTTTACTCACTCAGTCAAGGATTTGGAAAAGGGCAGCTATGAGTATAGATTTGAAGGAGATAGTGGAAAAACTGAATTGAGGAGTCTAAAAGTAGAATAAATTGAGCTTTTCAACATAATATTGATGCAAATCTTCTCTATTTGTGATAAAATAGGAATAATTATCATAAACAAGGAGATTATGCATATGATTATCGGAATACCTAAGGAAATAAAAATTCAAGAAAATCGTGTATCTCTAACTCCTGCTGGGGCAGATGCCTTAATAAGAGCTGGTCATACAGTATTAGTAGAGAAGGGTGCTGGAATAGGCTCTGGATTTTCAGATGAACTATATAGCCAATTAGGAGCAAAAGTCATAGAAGATGCTGCTAGTATATGGGAAAGGTCAGATATGATTCTGAAGGTAAAGGAGCCATTGCCATCAGAGTATAAATACTTTAGAGAAGATCTCATCATATTTACCTTTCTACATCTAGCTAATGAGCCTGAACTTACAAAGTCATTGGCAGAATCTAAAACCATAGCTCTAGCTTATGAGACAGTTCAGCTTCCCAGTGGAGTCTTGCCCATCTTAACTCCCATGAGTGAAATAGCAGGTAGAATGGCTGTTCAACAGGGTTCTATATATTTAGAGAAGATCCATGGTGGAAAGGGAAAACTAATTGATGGGGTTCCAGGAGTGCCTCCAGCTCATATAGTAGTAGTTGGTGGAGGTATTGTTGGGACTAGTGCCATTAGAAGGGCTGTAGGCCTAGGTGCTAGGGTCACTGTACTGGATATAAATATAGACAGACTTCGCTATCTAAGTGAGGTCTTTATGAGTAAAGTGGAGACCCTTTATTCTAACAACTACAATATCATACAAACTGTAAGAACTGCTGATCTAGTTATAGGTGCTGTACTTATTCCTGGGGCTAAGACCACAAAGATAATCACTGAAGATATGGTAAAGGCCATGGAACCAGGTAGTGTCATAGTAGATGTGACTATAGACCAAGGTGGGTGTATTGAAACCATAAAAAGACCTACTACTCATGAAAATCCTGTATTTGTCAAACATGGAGTAATTCACTATGCAGTGGCAAATATACCTAGTGTAGTTCCACAGACTTCTACATTAGCTTTGACAAATATAACTCTTCCCTATGTACTTCAAATTGCCAATATGGGATGGAAGGATGCCTTAATTGCCAATCCAGTCTTGGCTAAAAGTGCCAATATAGTAGATGGAAAGGTGACTTATAAGGCTGTTGCAGATGCTTTTGATATGGAATATACAAATATTGAAGATATCCTAAAGATATAGAGTCTATAAATAGACTCTATATCTTTTTTACTCCATCTCCTATATCCGTTATATAAAATTCCCCATCATATCCTATCTCTTCTCTATATCTATTTCCTACAAAATCCATAAACTCTTCAACCTTATTCTTCTTTACTATGGCTATAGCACAGCCACCAAATCCTGCTCCTGTCATTCTAGCCCCTAGACAATGGGGATACTCATTGGCACTATCTACTATACAATCCAACTCCCTGCCTGTAACCTCGTATAGATTTCTAAGGGAATTGTGGGATTCTATAAGGAGTCTTCCTACTAATTGAATATCACCTTTCTTCAAGGCATCACTTGTCCTATTTACCCTATGATTTTCGTAAACTGCATGTTCTACTCTATTTCTTATATTATCCTGAGAAATATAATCTCTCAGCCTTTCATACTCTTCTATCTCTAGATCACAGAGATTTTCTATATTCTTATACTTTCTTATAATCTCTAGTCCTAATTCACATTCTGCTCTTCTCTCATTGTATTTTGAATTACTCAGTTCTCTTCTCTTATTGGTATTCATAATGACTATGATATTGTCTTTTAAATCCATATCTATATATTCATATTTTAGTATATTCGTATCCAATAATATAGCCTTATTCCTTCTTCCCATTCCTATGGCAAATTGATCCATTATGCCACACTTTACACCTACAAAATCATTTTCTGCTCTTTGGCATATCTTCACCAATTCAATACGAGGTATTCTCCCACCATTAAATAGATCATTTACCATTTCACCTATTAAAAGTTCCAATGATGCTGATGAAGATAGTCCTGCTCCATTAGGGATATTTCCTTCTATGAGAATATCCATACCTTCAATATTGTATCCAGCCTCTCTTATAAAATATAGAACTCCCTTTGGGTAATTCCCCCATCCATCTTCAATGTTAAATCTAAGATCATCTATATCTACCTCTACCTTTAGATCTATATTTTCAGAAGCAAGACATAGTATATTGTCCCCTCTCTTTCTCACCAATCCATAGGTGCCTAATTCAATAGCACCAGGCAAGACCTTGCCACCATTATAGTCAATATGCTCACCTATTATATTGATTCTACTTGGGGAGAAAAAAGCATCCATACTTCTAGTACCATATATAGTGGAAAATTTAAGTCTAAGTTCATCTAAATTCAAAGTATCATCTCCTATCTCCCTGTAAATCTCTCATAGGCTTCTCTAAGCTCTACTGCTGTATCCTCTACACTCCTAGGATTTGCAGCTGCCCATGCTCCTGTCTCTGAAGAGGCATTATATTTTATACTATTTTCCCCTCTCATAGGTGGATAGAACTCTACATGAAAATGATAGTATTCATCATGATTTCCATACTCTGGAGAATTTACTGGTCCTTGATGTATTGCCATCATATAGGGAAATCTTTTATTAAATAATGTATCAAATGTTCCAGTTACATCTTTTAAAATCTTTGCAAAACTTCTCTTTTCTCCATCTGTTAACTCTAGAAGATTTGAAAGATGTCTCTTTGAAGATATATATATTCCATAGGGATAGTCTGTAAAAAATGGAAGATATGCTATGAAATCCTCATTCTCAACTATTACCCTGTCTTTGAAATCTTTCTCTTCTCTATTTATCCTACAGAATAAGCACTCCTTATTTTCATCAAAGTACTCCCTTGCAGAATCTAATTCTGTCTTGAGCTTCAAAGGCATAAATGGATAGGCATATATCTGCCCATGGGGATGAGGCATAGTAACTCCTACTTCCTTTCCCCTGTTTTCAAATATAAATATATATTTTATCTTTTCATCTCTAGATAGTTCTTGGAACCTTTCTATCCACAGCTCCACCAACTTTTCAATATGATCTATCCCCAATTCACACAATGATGCATGGTGATCTGGTGAATACAATATTACCTCACATTTCCCATAGGATTGTCTTGTCTTGTAAAATGAACTTCCTACTTCATCAGGTATTGGTGGTTCTTGAGATAATACTGGAAAATCATTGTCATACTTATATACATCATAATCCTCAGGAACCCTTCCAGAATCTGGACAAAATGGACAAAAATCCTTAGGCATATCTGGTCTATTTTGCCTATTAGATGCAACCATGGTCCAGTCTCTAAGCAATGGATTCCATCTTAACTCTGCCATATAAATTACCCCCTATCTTTGTCATTAATAACCACTAGGTCTCAATCTATGAAATCTCCAAGCATCTTCTATTATCTTCTCTAGGGATTTGAACTGAGGCTCCCATCCCAAGATATGTTTTATCTTTTCAGATGAAGCTACTAATACAGCTGGATCTCCATCTCTTCTCTTAACTACCTGTGCTGCTATTGGATGCCCTGTCACATCTCTAGCAGCTTGAATTACTTCTTTTACAGAATATCCATTTCCATTTCCAAGATTGAATATATGGCTCTTATTTCCATCCTGCAGATGCCTGTATGCTAAATAATGAGCAGAAGCTAAGTCCATTACATGAATATAATCCCTAATACAAGTCCCATCTTCCGTTGGATAGTCGTTGCCAAATATATATATACTGTCCCTTTGTCCAAGAGGTACTTGGAGTATCAAAGGTATTAGATGAGTTTCAGGATTGTGAACCTCTCCTATGCTTCCATCTTCATATGCTCCAGCAGCATTGAAGTATCTAAGAGATACATATTTTATCCCATAAGAGATATCAAACCACTTCATCATATTTTCCATAGCCAACTTAGTCTGACCATAGACATTAGTAGGAACTGTGACATCTTCCTCTAGAATAGGAATATTCTTAGGCTCTCCATAGACTGCCGCTGTTGATGAAAACACTATATTACTTACTTTGTTTTCTTTCATAACCCCTAATAGGCACAACATCCCATATACATTATTGTGGTAGTATTCATATGGCATCTTCATACTCTCACCAACTAGGGAATTTGCTGCAAAATGTATGACCCCATCTATATTATGACTTCTAAATACCTTGTTAAGCCCTTCTGTATCTCTTATATCTAAATTATAAAATGTGCAATTATCCAAGGCCTCCCTATGACCACTTTGTAGATTGTCCACTACTACAAGTTCTTCACCTTGTTCTTGAAAATATTTCACCGTATGAGACCCAATATATCCAGCACCACCTGTGATTAAAATCGCCATGTCAATCCCCCTATCTGTAATTTTTTACAACTCTATCTAAATACTTTATAAACCTATGTCTTATTTCCTCATCCCTCAAGGCAAACTCTACATTTGCCTCTAAAAAACCAAATTTATCTCCTATATCATATCTTATACCTTCAAATCTATAGGCATATACATCCTCTATTTGAGCCAATCTATCTAATCCATCAGTAAGCTGTATCTCTCCATCTATTCCCGGCTCTAAATCTTCTAATATATGAAATATAGCTGGAGTAATTATATATCTTCCCAAAACTGAGATATTAGAATAATTCTCTCCTATCTTAGGCTTTTCAATAAGTCCATCTACCCTGTACACTCTATCCTCTATGATTTCTCCCTGTAGGTTTCCATACTTACACAATATATCATCTTCCATCTCCTTGACCCCTAAGACACTTCCCCCGTACTTATCATATATGTGAATCATCTGAGCTATGCAAGGTCTAGAAGAATAGATTATATCATCTGGCAATAGTACAGCAAAAGCCTCATCTCCTACAAATTCCCTTGCACAATATATAGCATGACCTAGACCCAAGGGCTGACTTTGTCTAATATAGTGAATCTTTGCCATATGGGATATCCTCTGTATATCCTCCAATAGCTCTAACTCTCCTCGCCTTTCCAACTCCAATTCCAATTCTATAGATCTGTCAAAATGATTCTCGATTGTCTCCTTATTCCTTCCAATTATCACTAAAATTTCTTCAATTCCCGAATCTACTACTTCCTCAACTATATATTGTAATGCAGGTTTATCTACTATGGGAAACATCTCCTTTGGCTGAGCCTTGGTAGCAGGTAAAAATCTAGTTCCAAAACCTGCAGCTGGTATAACTGCTTTTTTTATCTTCATATCTTAACTCTCCTCAAATATCTTAAATATGATATACCAATCTCACCAAGATATGTGTACTATCAATACTCCTGTATATCTATATACACACTCCACTTATGTTCACCATAAGGTTCTAATAGTGGAATCATATTATTTTCATAAGCTAAACTGACAGAATCATAGAATCCATTAGAAGGTTCTAAGGCACAATTATACTCACCTTTAAATCCTCCCTTAGTCACCCATACTCCTAGATATGGCTGCTTATCCACATCATATCTAATCATATATTTAAGTCTTTCATTTTTATAATCTAGACCTACTTCACCTTTCTTAAACTTCCCCCAAAAATAATACTTATATGATCTATTATTCCTATAATTCTTGAGATATCTCAAATCCAATCTATCTAAATCCTCATTGCTATGGACATTTATTACATTTTTCATATCATCTTGAAATATAAACTCAGTGTCTTCATCAAATACATTTAACCCATGGAGAGTCCAGACATAGTGTATCTCACTAGCACTTAAGTTTTTTACACTATAGTCCATCTTAATTGTATTGTCATCTTGAAATCCTAGGGTCTTGGTAAATTCCAAAGGGAGACTCTTGAGTCTTACACTTCCTACAACCTTGGTGTCCAATATTTGGACATCCCAAGGAAGACTCCATACATCTCCATGATCTGGAAGTATATCTCCCTTAAATTTTCCCACAGGATATTCACATCTCTCAATGGTAGGTATCATCTCATCTAGTCCTGATGTATCATAGTCTTGAAATGCATCCCCGTATTCTGGGATATCATATCTACCCTTAGTAGGTTGAAATAAAAATTCCATAGCTTTAGGTTTATATAATATAGATGCCATCTTAAATCCTAATTTAGGTAATATCTTTATCTCTATAGACCTATTATTCATCACTATAGCATCCATATTTAAATGTACTCCTCTTTCAATTTGAATCATCTAGCATCTTCACCTGCCTCTGTTATCTCACTACAACTCTTTCTAACTATCAATTTTGTATCATATACAATCTTATCTATCTTGGTGTATTTCCCGTTTATCATCTTAAATAACTCTGTGGCTGCAGTTCTTCCAATCCTCTTCATCTTCAAATCTACAGTGGTTATCTGAGGATGGGTGATCTTTGAAAGCAGGGTATTGTCAAATCCAACTACAGATATATCTTCAGGAACTCTGATATTTAACTTGCTGCAGGCATTTATTAGCCCTACTGCCATGAGATCGTTACATGCAAATACAGCTGTCCCCATATTTCCGATTTTCAACAATTCCTCACATACCCTTCCTGTCTTTTCAATGACTTCTGCACTATTTCCCATACCTACTGATATTATGTTTTCAAATTCTAATTTGTTTTCCTGTATAAATTTCCTATATAGACCTTCTTTTAAATCATAGGACAAACTCTTATCTCCACGTATAAAACTTATTCGCCTATGCCCCAATTCAAATAGATATTCAAAGGCCTTCTTTGCTCCAACACTCTCATCATAGGATATGGAGTTGAAATTATTCATATCTGTATTGGCATTTATAATTATGAGGGGAATTTGCTTACTTAACTCTTTGAAGTACCCATTCTCTAGATTTTCTATTGAAGGGTCAATAGCTATAATCCCATCCATATTTCTAGACATAATACTATTTACCACTATCTTCTCCATATTAGAGTCTCCCTCTGTACTATATAGTGACATGGTGAACCCCTTGGATATCAAAGTCCTATTTATCTCTTCAACCATTGTGGAGAAGAAAAGGTTAGTGATACCAGGTACGACTATGCCAATGGTAGAGGTACTTTTTAGTATTAGGCTTCTTGCTATTTCATTGGGTACATATCCCAATTTTTCAATGGCTCTTTCTATTTTCTCTCTTGTTTCTTCCTTAACTGGGTAATTATTATTGATTACCCGAGATACTGTGGCAATAGATACTCCTGCTTCCTTTGCCACATCACGTATAGTAACTACCATAACTCACTTCCTCTATTTCTTTTCAATATACTTTCTAACATCTATGGAAACAGCTACAATGATTATTATACCCTTTATAATCGACTGTAGATAGTTATTTACACCTATAAAGTGTAAACCGTAATTGATAAACTGTAACAATACTGCTCCTATTAGAACTCCTGGAATAGTCCCTACTCCTCCAGAAAATGATACTCCTCCTACTACACAGGATGCTATAGCATCTAATTCATAGTTTTGTCCTGTAAGACTAGTAGCTGATCCAACCCTTGCCACTTCTAAAAAACCTGCTATTCCATACAATACTCCTGCTATTATATAGACCCACATTATATTCTTCACAAGATTTACTCCAGATACTGCAGCAGCCTCTGGATTTCCACCTATGGCAAACATATTTTTACCTAGTTTTGTCTTATTCCATATTACCCACATTATAACTGCTATAATAGCAGCATAGACTATTAGATATGGTAATTGAAACTTCTTGTCCCCTATTCCAATCTTAAATGCTCCCTTTACAAGATTTATATATCTTTCATCTAATCCTGCAATAGGCTGTGCACCTAGAGGAGGTCTGTCTATATATATAAGTGCTAGTCCATAGGCCATAAGCTGTGTACCTAGTGTTACTATAAAGGCATGTAGTTTTAGTTTTGCTACTCCAAATCCATTTATCATAGATACAATAACCCCTATGGCTATTGCAACTAAGAATGGAACTATTAAAGGTAATTGTCCCAAGTTTGGATACATTCTAGATGCATATGTTATATCTTGCAGTAGTGATGCTGCAACTATACCAGATAGTCCCAATATTCTTCCTGCAGATAGATCTGTCCCTTGAAGTACTATAAGCCCTGCTACTCCCATTCCCAATATAGCCCGAGTAGATGCTTGACTTAAAATATTAGTGAAGTTTCTTATGGATACAAAGGACGGATCTATTATTATTACTCCCAATATCATTACCCCTAATATGATATAAAGGGCATAATTTAGTAGACCTTCCATCATTTTTTTCCTGTTTTTCTTTATCTTTTCCATTTAGTACACCCCTTACATTTATAAATATTCTGCCGCTAAGGTCATAATCTTCTCTTGATCTAGGTTTTCTACATCTTCAATACCTGCTACTCTTCCATTGGACATAACAAGTATTCTATCACATATTCCAAGTAATTCTGGCATCTCTGATGATACAAAGATTATCCCCTTATCTCTATTTGCTAAATCTATTATAAGTTGATATATCTCATATTTAGCTCCTACATCTACTCCCCTAGTAGGCTCATCTAATAATAAAACCTCTGGATCAGTAAGGAGCCATCTACCTATGATTACTTTTTGTTGATTTCCTCCAGATAAGGTCTTTATCAGTGTCTTTTGACTTGGTGTTCTGACCTTCATACTCTCTATGACCCAGTCAGTATCTTCCTTAGCTTTTTTATTGTTTATCAATCCATATGTTGAATAATTATCTATACTAGCTATTATGGAATTAAACCTCACATTTAGACCACCAAATATTCCTGTAGACCTTCTTTCCTCTGTTAAAAGTGCAAAACCATTTTCTATAGCTGTGGATGAATCCTTATTATCTACTAATTTTTCATGAAGATATATTTCCCCTTCTGAGTGAGATGCTATTCCAAATATTGTTTCCAATAATTCTGTCCTTCTAGAACCTACTAATCCAGCTACTCCTAGAATTTCTCCTTTTCTCAATTCAAAGGATACATCTTGTACTGAAGGTTGATATTTTCCCGTTAGGTTCTTTACTTCCATCATGACCTCTTTAGGACTATTTGTCTTAGGTGGGAATCTATTGGTCAGATCCCTTCCTACCATTAGACTTATTATCTTATCTGTAGTTAGATTACTAGAATCTTCTGTAGCTATCCACTTTCCATCCCTCATGACAGTAACTTCATCAGATATTCTAAGTATTTCCTCCATCTTATGAGAGATATAGACTATTCCACATCCTCTATCCCTAAGGAGATTTATGATTCTAAATAGATGTTCTACCTCTTGTTGAGTCAGAGATGAGGTAGGCTCATCTAGTACTAATATCTTAGCTTCATAGGAAACAGCCTTGGCTATTTCCACCATCTGCCTTTCAGAAACAGAAAGATCTCTTAGTTTAGACTTTGGATCTATGTCTATTCCTAGATCATCAAATATCTCCTTTGTAAAATTATACATGGCTTTCTGATCCACGAAGATTCCCTTTTTAGGATATCTTCCCAATAGGATATTATCCATTACATCCCTTTGAAGTACTTGATTTAACTCTTGATGTACCATAGATACTCCATTTTCTAGGGCAGTTTTTGGATCTGGAAACTTGGTCTTCTTTCCTTCAACATATATCTCTCCAGCATCCTCCTTATATATGCCAAATAGAACTTTCATCAATGTAGATTTTCCAGCTCCATTTTCACCCATCAATGCATGTACAGTTCCCTTTTTTACTCTAAAACTTACATCATCTAATGCCTTAACTCCTGGAAATTCCTTGGATATATTCTTCATCTCCAAAAGATATACCTCTTCTGTCATATATAGTCACCTCTCTTTAACTCTATTATTTAAAAAGAATCGCACAAGAAGATTATATATCCATGTGCGATTCCCCTTACTAATACCTAATCTCTATTTTTATTTATATGCTTGATAAGGAATTCTCACGGCAACTCCTGTTTCGTCATATTCATATGATGTTTCCTCTAAAAAATCCTTGCCTAGAGCAGCATTTTTTGCCAATGCAAATACTGCCTTTGCCATACCTTCACCATCTTGCTTTACTGTTCCAGTCATATGACCTTTTCCAATTAGATTTATGGCCTCTTCAGTAGCATCTACCCCAAATACTGGTATATATTTTTCTTCATCTCCTGTATTATATCCTGCATTTTGAAGTGCAGATATTGCCCCTGAAGCCATTCCATCATTATTTGCTATTACAAACTCTATCTTGTCTCCATCCTTAGCTAACCAAGCTTCCATTGCCTGATTTGCCTTGTCATTATCCCAATTTGCAATTTGAAGTCCTAGTTCTTCTGTCTCTATTCCCTTTTCATTTAAAGTTTTAATAGAATATTCAGTTCTAGCTATTGCCTCTGGATTATCTGCATCTCCTTTAAGCATTACATATTGCATGACATTGTCACCATTTCTATCATACTTGCCTTCTTCCCATACCTCAGCCATCATCTCTCCTTGAATGATACCAGCTTCTTCTGGCTTTGTACCTACAAATCTAGCCTTGTCATAGGATTTTATTACATCTGTATCTGGCTCTCTGTTAAAGAATATAACAGGAATTCCAGCTTCTTCTGCTTTCTCTATTGCAGATTTAGCAGCACCAATATCTACAATATTAACTGCCAATGCATCTACCTTTTTTTCTATCAATATTTCTATTTGATCATTTTGCTTAGCTTGATCTCCTTGTCCATCATTCATAAGGAGTTCTACTTCTGCGTCACCCTTTGCCTCTGCCTCTAGTGCCTGTCTTACTGTTGATATATAAGTATCGTCAAATTTATATATCAACACTCCGATTTTTAGCTTATCAGTTGAGCCTTGTGAATCTGGTGACTCAGGCGAAGATGGATCAGATGCCTTTTGAGAACAACCTGCCATTAGTGTAGTCACCATTGCAACTACAAGTAAGATGGTTAAAAACTTTTTCATTTTAATCCCCCTCATTAATTATGATTAGTATAAATCTATATAGAATATGCTCCCATATAGAAAAATATTATAGTAAACGTTTTCTATCCAGATAAAATAAAAAGACATTCTCCAGACAATTAATAACGTTTTCCATAAACATATTATATCATATAAAATAAACTATTCAATACTTTTTTAAAATTTTGGCATAACTTCCTATGATATATTTGATTTTAATCCCATTAAATACAGGAAATTATGCCATAAAATATTTTAAATCATCTCTTCTGGTTTGATATATTTATCAAATTCTTCTTCTGTCAGATATCCTAACTCTACTGCAGATTCTTTTAATGATATCCCCTTCTCATGGGCTTTCTTTGCCACTTTTGCCGCTTTCTCATATCCTATATGAGGATTTAAGGCAGTTACCAACATCAATGATTTATCTAGATTTTCCTT
Source organism: Varibaculum timonense (assembly GCA_902386935.1). Taxonomy (GTDB): domain Bacteria; phylum Bacillota; class Clostridia; order Tissierellales; family Tissierellaceae; genus CABMKH01. The sequence continues at coordinate 528,314 of CABMKH010000005.1, read as the reverse complement.
CATCTTCTCTCTATTTGCCTTTATTCCAGTGGCACAGTGGTCATTGAAAGATACAATTCCATCACTTAATAATCTTACAGATTGTAAGAAATTGTATATCATCATAGGCATAAATACATTGAGCTGAAAATTCCCTTGAGATGCTCCAAATCCAATAGCTGCATCATTGCCCATGACCTGTACTGCTACCATTGTCAAGGCTTCACTTTGGGTTGGATTTACCTTTCCTGGCATAATAGAACTTCCAGGTTCATTTTCAGGTATACTTATCTCTCCTATTCCACATCTTGGTCCACTGGCCAACCATCGTACATCATTGGCAATTTTCATAAGATCTGCTGCCAGTGATTTTAAAGCACCATGTGCATGAACTAGATCACTTTTACTAGTAAGAGAATAGAATTTGTTTTCTGCTGTAACAAATCTCTTCCCTGTAATATTAGATATCTCTTCTGCAACTATCCTTCCAAAGTCCTTGTGGGCATTCAATCCTGTTCCAACTGCTGTCCCACCAAGGGCTAGTTCTCTAAGACCCTCTATTGATTCTTCTATCTTGTGTTCAGCTTTTCTAAGCATCTGTGTCCAAGCACTGATCTCTTGAGAAAAAGCTAGTGGTACTGCGTCTTGTAAATGGGTTCTCCCTGTTTTAATAATTCCCTCATTTTCCCTCTCTAGTCTTTCAAAAGTCTGTCTTAGTTTTTTAATTGCTGGCAATAAGTTATCTTCAACTGTCATTATTGCAGAAATCCCCATGGCAGTTGGAAAGGTGTCATTGGAACTTTGAGACATATTTACATGGTCATTAGGATGAATAAGCTTCTCTCCAGCTATATCATTGGCCCTATTTGCTACTACTTCATTGACATTCATATTGCTCTGAGTTCCACTTCCTGTCTGCCATACTACTAATGGAAAGTTATCATCTAATTTCCCCTCATAGATCTCATTACAGACCTGTACTATTATATCTTTCCGCCTATCATCTAATTTTCCCAGACTATTATTTGTAATTGCCGCCCCTTTCTTGAGTATACTAAAAGCTCTTATAATCTCTATAGGCATCTTCTCTATGCCTATCTTAAAGTTTTCATAACTCCTTTGGGTCTGAGCTCCCCAATACTTATCTATTGGGACTTTGACTTCACCCATGGTATCATGTTCGATTCTAAAATCCATATAAAATCCTCCTAATCTCTATAGTTATTATTCATATACCCTAGAGTTAGGAGGATTAACTGTTTGATTATTATTCTAAAATAGAAAATATAGTTATAACAAAATTACAGATAATATTCCCACTACAATTATGGTAGATATGCCCTGTACCAAAGTTGCCATAGTCTGAGATTTATATGCTGTACCTACATCCATTCCACTAAATTCTGTAACCACCCAAAAAAAGCTATCATTTGCATGAGATACAGTCATAGCACCAGCACCTATAGCCATTACAGTAAGAACTCTACCCATTGTTGATGCAAGACCTAATGTTGGAAGAAGTGGTGCTACCAAGGTAGATGTTGTTACCAATGCTACAGTAGAAGAACCTTGAGCAGTTTTTAATCCAGCTGATATGATAAATGGTAGAATTATGCCTAAATTCCAATTTGCTAATGTATTTCCCAAATACTCTCCAATTGGAGTAGAGCTTAATACTTTCCCTAATGAACCACCAGCTCCGGTTATCATAATTATAATTGCCGCCTCTTTTAATCCTTCTCCAACCCACTTAGATAATGTTTCTTCATCCCACTTAGGAAATAACAAAGTCGCAAATAGCATCCCAATAAATAAAGCATTAATAGGTTTTCCAACAAAAGCAAATAAATTGAATATATTCCCTTCTCCAAATGGCTTAGATGGAAACACTGCTATTGAACCTAAAGTTATCAACAATATGGGAACACCAATTGGTGCAAATGCTTTAAAAGGTGTTGGAAGATTGTCATACTTCTCTGTCATATCTATATTATCCAACTCTATATTCTTTTCTTCTTCCATTGTTTTATATCTTTTACCAGACCTAACAGCCCATAAATATCCAGTTATAACAGGTACCACTGATACTATCAGTCCAACTAGAATTACTAGACCTAGTTGATCTTGCAATCCTAAATTTCCAGCTGCTGCTATAGGCCCTGGTGTAGGTGGAACTAAAGTATGAGTAGCATATAGACCTGTGGCTAATGCAACGGACATCATCACCGATGAAACTTTACTTCTCTTAGCCAAGGAATCCTTTAAAGAAGATAAAATTACAAATCCAGAATCACAAAAAACTGGAATAGACACTATGTATCCTATAATACTCATAGTTATTCCTGGATGTTTTTCACCTACAACTTTTAAAACTGAATCTGCCATAGTAATAGCAGCTCCCGATTTTTCCAAAATAGTCCCAATAATTGTTCCAAAGATAATTACTAATCCAATTCCTGTCAAAGTTCCTCCAAACCCTTGACTTATGACATCACCTATCTCCTTAGTATCCATTCCAGCTGCAAACGCTATCCCATATGCAGCAACAATTAGTGCAATAAAAGGATGTAACTTAAATTTAGATGTGGCTAAAATAATAAATAAAATACCTAACAACAATATAAACAATAAAATTGGACCCTGTAACATTTCACATACCTCCCTTTCTCATTTTAAAAATTCCTTTGACATATTGATAATCCTCATAATATTGGCAGAAGCTCTTTCAATTAATTTAGTTGCATTATCTATAGCTTCTTCCAATGTCATAGGCCTATCTACAATATCTACAATCCCATCTATTCCGTGCTCATATGCTTTATATCCCCCCTCACCTACACTTCCTACTATTGCTATAACTGGAATATTATATTTTTTAGCTCTTTTAGCTACTCCAACTGGGACTTTTCCAAATATGGATTGCCCATCAATCTTTCCCTCTCCAGTTATGACCAAATCAGTATCCTCTAAGTGTTTATCTATATTAGTAATATCTAATATCTTGTCAATTCCAGAGTATATATCGGCATCACAAAAAGCTATCAGCCCTCCTCCCAATCCTCCTGCAGCACCTGCTCCTGGAATGTCAATTATATCTTTCCCAGTGTATTCCTTAATCTTCTTTCCAAAGTGATTTAGATTATTATCTAATACTTCTATCATTTCTTTAGTTGCTCCCTTTTGTGGACCAAATATATTTGAAGCACCATTTATCCCACATAATGGATTTTGAACATCTGATATAACCATTATTTCTGTTTCTTTTAACAAGGGATGAATATCTGAACAATTGATTTTCTCAACCTTCCCCAGTTCTCCTCCCCCATATCCTACTTCATTACCATACTTATCCTTAAAAGAAACACCTAATGCTTGTGCCATTCCGATTCCACCATCATTGGTACTTGACCCACCAAGGCCTACATATATCTTTCTTATTCCTTTCTCCATTGCTGCTCTTATCAATTGACCTGTACCATATGTAGTTGTAATCAAAGGATTTAATTCTTCATTATCTATCAAGGTTAAACCTGAAGCTTCTGCCATCTCAACTACTGCTATACCCTCATCTAATATTCCATATCTTGCTAGTACATTAGTTCCTAGCGGTCCTATAACCTCAACTTCTTCATATCTTCCATTTGTTCCAAGTACCAGTGCATCTACAGTCCCCTCTCCTCCATCTGCAACTGGTATTTTTATAATATCTGCATCTCCAAATACATCCTTTATTCCCCTCTCAATAGCATTAGATACTTCAATAGATGAAGCACTTCCTTTATATGAATCTGGTGCAATTATTATCTTCATAGAACTATTTCTCTCCTTAAATATTGTGATTTTCTTTTATATTTATCTACAGTCTATACCTTTAGTATATTGGAAATATCTCACATATTCTATGTTACATATACTGATTTATATTCGATAACTTAAATATATTATGTTATGCATAACATGATATAGTGGAGATTATTGGTCAAATTCTAATCTAAATAGGGCAAAAGCCAAGTATAATACCACCATATCATCTATATTTCTTGGATCAAAGCCAGTCATATTCTTCAATTTCTTTAGTTTATATTGGAGAGTGTTTTTATGAATAAACAATTCATCTGAGGATTTTTTAATTGACCCATTATGTTTTATATATGAATCTATTATTGTCATATATTCATTTATCTCTTTTCTATTCATATTGCCAAACACCCTCTTGATATACTTATTTATCGTATCTATCTGTATATCACCAATCAACAAGCCAATATCTAAATCTCTATAGAAAAGCACTTCTCTATGTTTCAAGGCAGTTGAAATATCTAAGGCCTTCTTTGCTTCTTTATAGGACTTTCTTATATCTCTAATATCTTTGTAGATTTCTCCTATCCCAAAATATAACTTTACACTATATCTTTCTTCTATATATCTCTTTATATTTACTATCAATCTTTCTATATCCTCTTTACTCCATAGTTCATATATGATTATGATATTCATTCCACTTTGGGCAATTAGATTCTGTGGCTTATCTTCTATTGATTTTCTAAAATAGTTGAATATCTCCTCATTTATTTCAGGAGATAAGATGGATTTGTCATTATCTAATACTATTCTTGATACTATAGCTATTCTATCTATATCCATCTTAATATTTAATAGATCTGCTCTAGTCAGTAAAGATCTATCATCACTATGATATCTAAATAGCAACTCTTCTATAAACTGTCTTCTGCTATCCCTTTCGATTTTTTCTTGCTCTTTAATATAACTTTCTTTGATCAAAATCTCTGTCATTCTCTGTATAATCTTTCCATAACGCTCTACCTCTTTTTTCTTTCCTGTAATGCCAACTACTCCTATTACGTTGTTTTCAAAGTAAACTGGAAGATTTATTCCCTGTTTAGCCCCAATATACTGTCCATCAAAATCTATGACAACATCCCTTTTTAACTCAAATACCTTTTTTGCTCCTCCATGAAAATTTCCAACTCTTGTCTCATCAGTGCTAGCTATTATCCTGGCCTTGTCATCAAAATAATTTATCTCTTGATTTATTATCTCCTTCATACTCTCCACGATATTTTGAGCCAAGTCTCTTGGTACTATCACATTTATCACCTTCCTGTATCATATATATAAAAATGGCAGCCTCTCAGCTGCCTTATGTAGCAATTCTCTATTAATAATAGATTCTACAATCCGATTTATCTCTTCTTCAGTATGGGTTAACTTTCTCTTCAATATGGTTATTCATCACAGTTTCCCCTCCAATTATTCTTAGTATTTTTTTCAATATTTTTTATAGTTTCTAAGTACTCCTTCTCTACCCCTGTCAGGGTTTTATTCTGAAACTTTCTGTATTCAATTCGTGCCTTATCCATAGCCTTCTGATGGCTTACCCTACCAGAATTCTCAAGAAGTTCTTCACCAGTAGATGAAAGAATAGCATCAAGATGTATAATATAATCTTTCATATACATTGGTTTTTTTCGCATGGCTTGTATCTCAGCAAAATCAAAATAACCAGAAACTAAATTATTTAGCACTTTTAGTTCGTCTTCATTTAAATAATTTTTCGCTACACTTATATCCTTCATTCTCGGAAGCTCACCAGAAAAATTGGTAAGTCCCATAAAAGGTTTGTCTGCATCTACCCTTTGATAAATAAGCTCTGCTGCAGTATGACCATGGGCTGCATAATGAAGTTTATTTTGAACAATTTTAAAAAATTGAATTGACTCATCACTTTTAGGATTATAGTCCACACTTGTGGCATATAAATCTAAAACTTGCCTGTACATCACTTTTTCAGAAGAACGAATATCACGAATGCGATCAAGTAACTCTTTCCAATAATCTCCACCACCAAGTTCTTTCAATCGGGCATCGTTCATGGTGAATCCTTTAATCATGTATTCTTTTAATCGTTCCGTTGCCCAGATTCTAAACCGCGTGGCTACAGACGATTTTATTCTATAACCTAATGAAATAATCATATCTAAATTATAATAGAGAATTTTCCGCGAAACCTCTCTGTTTCCTTCTTTTCGAACCTGTCGGAATTCCCGACAAGTTGAACTCTGATCCAATTCACCTTCGTAATATATGTTTCTGATATGCTCGACAACATTTGTTCTTGATGACTGAAATAGTTCCGCCATCTGCTGTTGTGTTAACCATATTGTATCATCTTCGAGTTTTACGTCTATATGTGTTAATCCATCTTCAGATTGATAGATGATTACTTCTCCTTTATTTTGTTCTTTCATTTCCGATCCCCTTTATTTAATAAATACTTAATTCTTGTTAAAGTTTAATTTGCGAGTAAATATTTAAATTCTTTAATATTATTATATCATGTCTAAGTTTTGAATACAAACATATGTTTTAAAATCCCCTATTATTTTTGTCTGTTTATATGGAGTTGGAATTAAGTTTACAAAAAAGGCATCTTATAAGATACCTTTTTCCCTCAACTCAAATTTAAACTATTCTATTTCCTCATTTTCTTTTCTTATCTTATCAAAATATCCGCTTAATCCTATTAAAGACAATGTTATCATAAGCATCCCTATTATTATCTTTCCAGTTAGTGGCTCATCTAATAATAGATATCCTATTATACCACCTATGATTATTCTACTTGTGGATACCAATGCTCCTATAGCTGAATCTACATACTTATATCCCCAAGTGATAAATACCTGTCCTAAAAAGCCTGTAAAACCTGCCATAAATACAGGAAATGCTCCTATCATTTCAAACTCAATAATATCTCTATAGGAGAATGGAATATTTATCAATGTTCCTATAAACATAACATAAAATACAATTATATATCCATCATTCTCTTCTCTAGCCTTTTTCAAATACATTATACTAAATGCTGCAGCCAATGCAGATATAAATGCCAACATATCCCCAAGATTTATATTTCCAAAACTAGGATTTGCTACTATATATGATCCTACCATGATAATTGTCAGATATATATATGTACTCTTTTTAATAGGTTCTTTTAAAAAATATGGAGCTAACAGGATTACAAATACTGGATATATCATGTTTAACATATTCACATTGGTTATAGTAGTGTATTTTATGGAAGCAGAGAATAGTATTATAGCAAAGCTATTGAATAGGGCTCTGTAGAATATAGGTTTCATGTCAGGTGCTTTGAATTCCTTTTTCTTGTAGACAATATAAATAAACATAAAGACAGTACCTACTAAAAATCTACTAAATGAATTGATAACTCCTGACATAGAAGTCATATTTGTAGCTAATTTCCCAAAATAGGAGCTTAATGCAAAGGATAGAGATGAAAGCAATATCAGTAAGATCCCCAAAAAATCACCTCCAGTTTGTCTTTAACTCTATATTATCATAGGAAAATTTCTTTTACAATTTATATTTAAAATAACAAAATATCTATATTAAATAGAGTATAGCACCCTATCTAATATAGATATATTCCTTTAATCCCATTTCGTTATTCTATTTTCTAAAATTTCTACATATAGAAATTCTTTTCAAATTCATATTTAATCCTTTCATAATCATATCCTAGAGACAGCAATACTAATAGTTTTATCCTCACTTTTTGACTCGGTAAATCTTCACCAAAGATTACACCTAGATTTCTCAAATACTTTTCAGCTCCTTTAAATCCATAAGTATCTGTAAAGAATCTTCCCTTTAATGGTCTTGAAGTAAGTACTACTGGAATAGATGCATCTATTGCTTCAGAAATACCATCCAACATCCCTTCTGGAATATGGCCTGCTCCCAATGCTTGTAATATAATTCCATCTACATTATCATTGATACTATTTCTTATAATCCTTGAATCTGATCCAAGATAACTTGGAATTATATCCACTGAAAGGCCATTCATATCTCCTAAACCATACTTTTCATTTATAAGAGGTTTTCTAAACCAAATAACACGATTATTATCCACTGTACCTATAGGTCCAAATTCTATACTCTTAAACGTATCTACTCTACTCCTATGTGTTTTAATAGCTTCCCTAGCTGTAACTATTTCAGATGCAAACACTATTAAAACTCCCATTTCTGCTGATTTATCATCTGCAGCAACTCTTACTGCATCTACAATATTTACGGCCACATCAGAACTTATGGCAGATAGATTTCTCTGTGAACCTGTCAATACAACTGGAATATCTATATCTAAAGTTAAATCTAAAAAATATGCTGTTTCTTCCATTGTATCAGTACCATGGGTAATGACGATTCCATCATACTCCCTATTACTTACATCCATTACAAGTTTTCTTAAGTCTACTAAATCCTTAAGATTCATATGGGCACTTGGGATATTCTTAAATTCCACATCTTCCACAGAAATTTCACTTCGTATATCTGGTAATGAATCTATTAATTCTTTTCCTCCTGCCTGCGGAACTGCCAATCCCGTCTTATCCTTTTTCATTGCAATGGTTCCACCAGTAGATATCAATGCTACTTTTTTCATCTCCATACCTCCATCTAAATACCCTCTATCACATAATTCTTTCTTAAGATAGAGGGTATATCTTAAATACTGATTATTTATCTTTAATAATTGATTATTCTCTCATTTTCCTTCAAATATTTCAAATATTCTTCTTTAGTCATTATAGGAACAAATTTATCAATAATTTCTTTTCCCTTCTTGGCATCATCAAATAATAAATCAATTATTGTACAAGCCATTATCTTTATTGGTATAATATATGCATCTTCCTCATTTACTATTTTATAGTCACGTCCATGCAACCCACCTTCAATCCCTGAAGTTATTGGATGCAATATAGGCATAAACATAGACAAATCCCCTATATCAAAAGAAGCTGTTGTATTATAATATGAAAGAACATCCTCTTCCGAATAGAACATCTTAGCATTTTCTCCAAATATATTAGCAAGTCCCGCATCTGGATTCATTGGTAAATATCCTGGCATGTCACTTACTACTGCATTTCCATTCATAATCAAGGCAGATCCCTCTACACATCTGTTCACTTTATCGTTAGCATCTTTTAAAGCAGAAATATTATTTGCTCTTATGCATGTCTCCATTTGAACATCATGAGGAACAGAATTTACAGCATCTCCTCCTTTAGTAATAATCTGATGTATTCTAACACTATCTTCATCCTTAAATGTCTCCCTTTGTACATGCATACTGTTTATTGCAATATTAGCCATATTAAGTGCATTGATACCTTTATATGGAGTTCCTCCTGCATGGGTTTCTTTTCCTATAAACTTTATCTTCTTCCCAATAAATCCAGTTCCGCTTATTTTAGTTGCTGTCTTAAAATTCTCCTCATATATTGGAAAATTATGTACCATCATAGAAATTGAAACATCATCAAAAGCTCCCTTATATATAAGCTCCTGCTTTCCACTATAATAGTGTAATTCCCCTTTGTTTTTTAAATCCTCCCTAAAATCCAGCTCAATATATTCTTCAGATGGAACTGCAATAAAATCAACTTGTCCATCTAATTCATCTAAGACCTTTGATTTTATAAGTGAGGATGCAACACCATACATTACCGCAACTTGAATATTATGACCACAAGCATGCATGGCTCCAGTCTCAGAATTACAGTCCTTATGCTCATGACAAATAACTGAATCTAATTCCCCCATAACAGCAATTTTAGGACCTTTCTTATGCTCATTTCCATAACCTCTACAACCTGTTACTGCAATATTTCTATCTACTCTCAATCCCAATGCTTCTAGTTCATCTGCAATTAATTTTGTAGTATTATGTTCTTTAAATCCAGTCTCAGGATTTTTATATATTTTTCTTCCAATTCCTATATATCTTTCACGTTCTCTGTCAATTTCCTCTATTACTCTATTTTTCAAGTCTAAAATATCCAATTTTATACCTCCATCTATTCTAAATTATGCCTTGTATCTTTAAGATAAATTCAGATACAAGGGCAGAACCAAAGAATGTACCTACGAATACTACAATTGCAACTATAATGATTTTCCAACTTAATTCTTTCATATCATCTAATCTTGTTCCTATAGAAACTCCTGCAACTGCAAGGATTACAGTTCCTATTATCCCTGTTGATATATTGTTAGTAAAAGAGAGAAATGTATCTGAAATTGGGCACATTGGTGTACTCAATATTAGAGCTATTAAAGATGCCCAAGCAAAAGCAGGAATATTAAGTGGTATCATTTCCTTTATCTTTATAGCAATTATAGAGATTATAATAATCCACAACATTCCAATTATGGAATATTTAATATCCATTTCAACACCCATTTTTGCCTTCTGAGTAATTAAAATTACCAAGCCTGATAATATAAGTACTTTTAGCTGGTCTATTGTTCTTTGCAAGCTAAGTTTCATTTTACTTCCTCCTTAATTTCCTTTTTTTAGTAGAATTTTTTCTAATCTTTTATAGATAAAATTGGCAGTAGGTAAAGCTATGAATAACTCCATATATAGTCCTGTTACATTTGTCATAATATTTGATGTAGCTGCATAAGCCAATACTTCATTGGCCATATCTGGCACAGTAGCAGCTAATGCTTGAGAAGCTGCTGTCATCATACTCCCGCTTCCCATTCCAGATGCCATAGCCAATGCATATGGATGAATTCCTGTCAGAACACTAAAAGATCCTAATAAGCCGAAGAATATGGTACCAAATAAGTTACCAACCATATATGTTCCCATTACTCCAGTACCTTCTGGAGAATCTATTCCATAGATCTCACTTATCAATCCCAAAGTAGGCTCTCTACAAATACTCACAGTTGCCCCTACTGCCTCACGTCTCATCCCCAATAACATTGCAATAGGTAGTCCTACTATCATAGTTCCTAGGTTCCCAAATTCTTGCAATATCAAGGCAGGTCCTGCGGCAATCAGCTTTTCTATATTTGGTCCTGCTGATGTACCTAACTTTACACCAAGTATCAATAAAACCAACATAATAACACCTTGAGATAATTCTACTTCTTCTTCACCTACTAGATTTCTCAATGATTTTATTTTTCTCCCTAATGCATCTGGAGTAAGTATAATACCAAAGACCATTGCAAATATCATAGGCAAGATTATTAAAGAACCTGGTCCAATCTTAAATGAGACAGTTCCAATCTTTTCACCTAAAATACTTATTAAGGTTAACAAAACAAATAATTTAATAAAAATATCCCATCTATTTTTTGTACTAAACACATTTTTTTCTTCCATCACATTCTTCTCCTCCTCTTCCTTTGAAAAGTATCTATATCATCTCTACGAAACTATATTACCTTAGCTTTCCTCTACAGGATATAGCTACTTCCTTCACTACTTCTCCTTTAGACACCAAATATGCTCTGTCATATAGGTTGCAAACTGGGCAGATATGATTTGGTATTATCTCCACCTTGTCTCCAATATTAATTTCATTTCTAAATTTTTCATTATATATAATAGCATGTTCATCATAGACATCGTGAATATAGACATCCTCATATCCCTTGATATATCCTAATCCCTTTGTAGCACATATTCCCTTGGTCCTAGTCTGGGCAGTAATCCCCTTTGCACCTACATCTGTAATAACCCTTTCACTAGTTGGCTTGCTTATTACAGTAGTTAGAACTGTTGCAGCACATCTTTCATATGTCCCTATAGCATTTCCTTGGGAAGCATCCATCAAGATATATGTTCCTGGTCTAATTTCAGTAATACCATCTAAAATATCTAGAGTATGCATTATAGATGGAGTAGATCCTATACTGATAACCTCTAGTTTAAATCCCAAATCCTTTGCTATCTCTGCAAATCTCAATGTCCTTCTCTGGCTTCCTATAAATATCTCTCTTAATTCTTCCATATTATTAGCTCCATAGGAATTGCCATCATGGGAAAATATGCCTTTTAGATGAATATTTTTACACTCTTTAATATATTTCAATAAGCTTATAAAATCCTCTTCCTCTATAATTCCAGATCTCTCTTCACCAACTTCTATCTCAACTAAAACCTCTGCCTTTTTGTCTGTGTCTGAAAATACCTCTTCTATTTCTTCTAACTGATATATAGAGTCTATGCCAAAGGAAATATCTATGGTTTCAGCTAATTTCTTAATCCTATTAAGTTTTTGAACTCCAACAATCTCATTGGCAATAAATATATCATCTATGCCATTTTCAGCCATGGTTTCAGCTTCTCCTACTTTGGCAACGGCTATCCCCTTTGCACCAGCTTCAATTTGTAATTTAGCCAGATATGGCATCTTATGTGTCTTTGTATGAGGCCTTAAGGCTACATTTTTTTTATTTGCATAATCCTGTATAAACTCAATATTATCCATCATCACATCCTTGTCAATTATCAATGATGGAGTATCCAAATCCATATAATTCATTAAATTCCCTCCTATTCTGCTGCAGCTATTGCTTCAATTTCCACTTTACATCCACCATATAAATTATTTGATGGTACTACAACCCTAGTTGGTTTATGATCTCCAAAGAAATCTGAATATACCTCATTAAAATCTGCCCAATATTTTACATCTGGTAAATACACCCTACAGGATATAACCCTTTCTTTTTCCAAACCAGCAGCTTTTAATACAGTGTATAGGTTTTCCAGAGCCTGTCTAGCCTCTGCCTTTACTCCACCAGATGGAATCTTACCTGTTTCAGGATCTATAGATAATTGTCCTGATACATATAACACCCCCTTGTGTATAATCCCAGGCACATAGTGCCCACCATCCCTTGTTGAATAAATAGTATTTACAATCTTCATGAAACTCCTCCTCATTATATTTCTTGCACCTATATTATAAAAGCAAAAATCATGCCAACACAATTATGGCCTATAATCCAAATAATCACCTAGTATTTACCCTATTTTGTCAAATTAAATGGATTTTATAGTATATATAATATAAACAATCCATTTAATTATACCTAATCATAATCCCATACTCATCCCATTTATATTAATTTCTATTTTGTAATCTCTTTCTATATTCCTCTTCACTAGATTGATATTTTTATTTCAATCCATTATAATATCAATATAATTGGATTGTTTTATTAAGTAAAATCATGTAATCCAATTAATCTTTGACATAGGGAGATGCTTTATGAAAAAATACAGACTGAGTATTATAGCTAGAAATTGGTGGAGTGTAGATTTTTTAAAAGAACAATTTAACGATCTATTTGGATCCTTATTTAACATTAGTTATCATTCTCCAGATACTAATCCAATAATCCCCATATATAATGCAGATATGATTCTCTTACACGAACCATCTGTTCTAGAAATCATGAGCAGATACATCAAATGTGACTGTCCTATTTTACTCATGCGTAGGACCATAACTTCTACAGCACTTGATAAATTGAGAAATATACCCCATGGCTCTAGGGCAGTAGTTGTAAATCTCAATGACTATATGGCTAGGGAAACTTTGGTCAATATCTATCAACTGGGCATAAAGGATTTGATTTTATCTACATGGTCTCCAGAAAAGAAAGAATTCCCAGAAGTAGATTACATAATCACCCCAAGAATCTATAACTTTCTACCAAGAGAAGACATACCTAAGGTGGTCATTGGGAGTAGAATCTTGACTATAGAATTGATAATGGATATATTGTCTTATTTCAATGCAAATATATCTACTATTAATAGGATAATCAATCGGCATTTAACTGAATCTCCAAACTTCTTCCATGGGGTCAACTACATGCTGGAAAACAATAAGTTTCTATCAGTTCAGCTGGATTTACTCTTCAATAAATTGAGTAAAGGTGTGGCCATTGTGGATAAAAACAATATCATCACCTATACAAATAATCTATTTAGTGAATATTTGAATATAGCTCCGGAAAAATTTCTCAATATACCTGTTGAAGAATTAATAAATTTAAATAAATCCTTAAGCTTTATTGACAATAATAAAGAAGCCTCTAATGAGTTAATTGATATAGATAATAAGAAGATTATCGTAAATACAGATAATCTCTATAATGATGATGAATATATGGGTAAAGTAATTACTCTACAATCCTATAATCAAGTCCAATATGTTCAACAGACAGTCCATAAAAAGATGTTCTCTAATGGAAATAAGGCCAAGTATTTTTTTAGTGATTTAAAGGGAAATCATCCAAACTTTATAAAGAGCATTGACTTAGCTAAAAAATTCTCCAATTCTGATTCTCCTATTTTAATTTTAGGGGAAAGTGGTACTGGAAAGGAATTGATGGCAAGTGCAATACATAATCATTCAAATAGAAGAAATAATCCATATGTAGCGGTAAACTGTGGAAGTATTCCAAATGAATTATTGGAATCCGAATTCTTTGGATATCAAGAAGGAGCCTTCACAGGCTCAAAAAAAGGTGGAAGTATTGGATTATTTGAAAAGGCTAATGGAGGAACCATATTCTTAGATGAAATTTCTGAAATCCCTTATAACTTGCAATCCCGTCTATTGAGGGTATTACAAGAACAGGAGATTAGAAAAGTAGGCTCAAACTATAATATAAGCATAGATGTAAGGGTAATCTCTGCAACTAATATAGATCTATACAGATTAGTTGAGGAAAATAAGTTTAGAAAGGATCTATATTACCGCCTAAATGTATTTCAACTAAATCTACCTTCTCTAAATAGAAGAAAATCTGATATTAAACTGATGTTGAAGTACTTTTTAGGTGAACATGAAAATAAAGTCTCTAAGGAATTTTATATATTTTTAAATCATTATTCCTGGCCTGGTAATATTAGAGAGTTAAAAAATCTTGTGGAATATGTAATTGTAACTTCTGAGGATAAAATAGATTTAAGCTCTCTACCAGAGTACTTTAAAAAGCCTGATAACTTTCAAGATATAAGAATAAATAGAAGCTTATCTTTGGTAGAGTTTTTGATGTTAAAATTGATTTACGAGAACGAACTAAAAAAATTGTCTACTGGAAGAGCTAATCTCACCGAATATTTTTCCAATCTATACTATGAAATTTCAGAGGTAAAAATTCGAAGTATACTTAAGTCCTTAGAAAAAAAAGAATTTATCTATATTCCCAAGGGAAGAGCTGGTTGTGGTACTACAAATAAGGGAAAGGTAATTATCGAAGATAATATTGAATAAAAAATACAACCTTCTCTATGTCTATTACATAGAAAAGGTTGTATTTTTATTCATAACTCCATAGTAAAATAAATAATATTATGCCGTCTTAGTAAAGAACTTCCTCTTAATATCACTTATTGATACAAAGTTAGACAATATAGACAATATCACAGATATAGTCAGTACTAAAGTTATAGGCTTAAAGAATAAGTCCCCTATAACATTTTCCGACATCTTGATTAAGGACATGGCCCTTCTAAAGTTAGAGTCCATTATTCCTCCTAGAACTAAACCTAATACCATAGGTGCTACAGAATATTTTCTCCTTCTCATAATAAATCCTAGAATCCCAAATATGAGCATCATCAATATATCAAAGGAATTAGTACTAGCTGCATAGGAGCCAATTATACACAATACAGCTACTATGGGAAATAGATGTCTCTGTTTTATAGTTGCCACCTTTGCCAATAGTGGAGCTACAGTCAAACCCAAGATTAGAATCATAATACTTCCAATAAGTCCACCAGCAAGGATTACACTAAACATCTCTGGTGTCTCACTAAATAATAGAGGACCTGGTCTCAATCCATGTACATAAAATGCAGATAGTATAACAGCTGTAACTGCATCTCCAGGAACTGCCAAAGTCAACATTGGAATCAATGCTCCGCCGATACATCCATTATTTGCAGATTCACTTGCTATTAATCCCTCAATAGCTCCTTCACCAAAGGGAATCTCTGGATTCTTGGTAGTCCTTTTAGCCTGATCATAGGCGAGAAGAGCTGCTATTGGTCCACCAGCACCTGGAAGAGCTCCTATCAATACACCTATGATGGAGGATCTTATTCCCAATGCCCAGTGCTTTAAGATTTCTTCTAGATTAGTCTTATCCCTAGATACGGATAATACCTCGACCTCTACCTTCTTAGAAGTTATTTGATATAGTATTTCAGAAAATCCAAATAGACCTATAAGTGCTGGAATTATGGAAATTCCCCTCTGCAAATTCACATTTCCATAGGTAAATCTACCTACTCCCATTATAGGGTCCATCCCAATAGTGCTTATAAATACTCCTATGAAGGCACTTATCATACCCTTTATAAAGTTATCCGATGTCAATGAGCCTACAGTAGTCAAGCCAAATAGTGCAAGTAAAAAATAGTCTATTGGTGAAAAGGACAAGGCCAGCTTGCTAACTTGTCTTGCACTAAGTCCTAATGCAATCAAACCTATTGCAGTGCCTAAAAAAGAATAATAGGCAGCAGCCTTTAAGGCCAAAAGTGATTGTCCCTTCTTAGCCATGGGATATCCATCTAAAGTAGTTGCTACAGAAGACGGTGCTCCAGGGATATTGATTAAAATAGCAGTGACTGCCCCAGAATATACTCCAACTGTATACACTCCCATTATAAGGGCCATGGCACTATTTACTTCCCAAGTAAAGGTTACAGATACCAATAGAGCAGTTGCCATAGTAACAGAAAGCCCTGGCATAGCCCCTACAAAAAGTCCTGCAATAGATCCTATAAATACTAATAATATAAAATTAAAGTCCATAACAGAAAAAATATCTCCTATCAATATATCAGCCCCTTTCTTAAACTATTTTACGGAAGAAATACATCTAAGAGATTCCCAAATAGATATTGTATCACTACTGGTGTTATTACAGATATTGATAACAATAACCACCACTTTCTCTCCCCTAATATAAAGAGAAATAGGAGCAAATAGATTATACTTGCTATTAAAAAATGCAATTTTGGAAGGATAATCAAGTACATAATAGATATGAATATGACCAATAAAAATCCCCTTCCATTCTCTAATTTCTTCCTTTCCTGTATCTCCTCCTTATTTTTCATTCCTTCTACTATTAAAGCTATAGAAAATAGAAAAATCAATACCGTTATAATAAGGGGAAATAAAGCAGGAGACAAGGCCCAAGATTGATTATTATGAAGTTTAAATGATTCTTTAATAAAAAAAGCACTTATTAAAAATAATAATATCCCCTCTATTACATCATTATTCTTTAAAACAATATTTCTCTTTATAATAATCCCTCCTATCTTGTATTATGGCTTATACCCAAATGAGTATAAGCCATGATATAATAATTATTTGTCAAATCTCTTTATTCCAAATTCCTCAGGACTATGTTGAGCTGCCCCAGCATCATATAATAACCATGATGTTATAGATGTAAACTTGTCCCAATACTCATCTATTTCCTCTGGAGTCATACTGTCCAATGCCGTATAGGATTGACTCTTTACGAACTCCTTCCACTCTGGTTCTTCTAACGCCTTTGTTGCTGCCTCGATCAATATCTCCTTTACCTCATCTGGTGTCCCTTCCTTTACTAATAGGCAATTAGGGAAATAAAGGGGTAGGTATTTTTCTGATTCAGGTAAAGCTTTAACCATAGGAGGAACATCCGGTAATGGTTCTATTCCATCTAGATCATATATTGCCAAAGGCCTTAGATCTCCAACCTCTATATAGTCCTTTACAGTACCATAATTTCCAAAGGTAAAGTCCACTTCCCCACTTATAGTTGCAATCATAGCTGGATTTCCACCGCCATAAGGAGTCATGGATACATCAAGACCTAATTCTTGAAATAGAAGTCCTTGTATATGTCCACTAGCCCCTGGACCTGAATAGGACATCTTGACCTTACCTGGATTTGCCCTTATATCATCTATTAATTCTTGAAATGTATTGTATTTTGAATCCTTAGAAACTACTATTACCTTTGTATCTTGAATCAACATCTTTAAAGGATCGAAATTCTTAAAGCTCAACTTGCTAGTTCCCATAGTCTGAAATACACCAGGTGTCTCTGCGGAAAATAGAACCGTATATCCATCGCTAGGCTCTCCATATGCAAAGTCAGTACCTATGGCTCCTGATGCACCTTCTTTGTTTATAACTGTAACAGATTGTCCCAAATGTTTTTCAAATAAAGGTGCAAATACCCTAGCTACTCTATCAGTAATTCCCCCTGCTGACCAAGGAACTATTAGATTAATCTTCTTGTTTGGAAAATCTATATTTCCTGCATTACCTTCATCTTTTCCTGTATTGGGTCCCTCCTTAGGAGTCTGACCACATCCTACAAGTCCTACTAAAACAATGGTCAAAACCATCATTAAAGCAATAATTCTCTTCATAAAACTGTTCCCCCTTCTAGAAAAATTCTTCACTTTTCTGATTTAAATCATAGGAATATTGCAAACGATTTCTACAATTATACTATAGTATAGTTTACTATTAGACTTTTGTCAACTAGTTTTTAATACCCTAGACTTCTGATTTTTCCCTTGATTATCTAGTGTTGAACCAATTCTATACAAAAAACTTGTATTTATATGATATCTATTATATACTATATTCTAGCAAACGATTTCTCAGCTTCCACTGAATTAAACTTTAAATAGCAGAAGGTTTTCAATATCCACTATATTTTAGCATATAACTGGATTATTGCAATGAAAAAGCAGATTGAGGTGTAATTATGAAAAAAGGTGTAACAATGAAAGATGTGGCTGCCCATGCTAATGTTTCAGTGTCTACTGTCTCTAGGGTCATCAACGGAAAGATAGATGAGGATGCCCCTATTGCTAAAGCTGTTCTAAGGGCTGCAGAAGAATTGAATTATAGGCCTAATGCTGCTGCTAGATTTATGAAGGGGCAGTCTACAGGGACTATAGGTATGATTCTCCCTGATATTGCAATTCCCTTCTTCACAGGTATTGCTTCCGGTGCCATAACTCGTGCACAAAAAAATAACAACAACATCATCATAGCATCCTCCAATGGATGTATACAGCAGGAAAAAAGGTCCCTTGAACATCTCTCAAGATCTGTATTAGATGGACTCATATATTGCCCAATTGCTAGAAATGGTACCTTCCATGAGATTGAATATTTTAAAAATATTCCTGTTGTGGTGGCTTATCGAAGAGATGTAATTCCCAATAGACCACAGGTCTATGTGGATAATATAAAAGGTGGGTATATGGCTACTAAATACATGCTTCGATTAAATAGAAAACGCATCTGTTTTTTAGCTGGATTTTGGGATCCTCCTAATGATTCAGCCAGTATATTGGAAATGTCAGCATCGTCAGAGGCAGGATTTTATACTACATTAGACAGATTTAAGGGATATTTAAAGGCCCTTGAAGAAGAGGGAATACCTTATGACCCTTCTCTAGTATTTATAACTAAATATAGTCATGATTCTGGCTATCATGTTACTAGAGAAATAATTTCAAAGGTGATGGATATAGAGGGTATATTGGCTCCTAATGATCTAGTTGCCTCTGGTGCCATAAAGTTCTTGACAGAACAGGGCATATCTGTTCCTGAGGATATCTCCGTAATAGGATATGATGATAGCCTAATAGCTGAAGTATCCACTCCATCTATTACTTCCATAAACCAAAACTCTCACGAAGTAGGCACTGCATCAGTGGATATGATGCTAGATCTACTAAAGGGGAAAAAGGTTAAGGATCATATTGTAGATGTAAATCTATCTATTAGAAAGTCTACAGCTTTTTTAAAAGAAAAATAGAAGTGGCTCAATTAACTTTCCAAAGCCACTTCTCTCTATTATATTATAGGCTCTTTATAGCCTTTTCAATTCTCTTAAGTCCTTCTTCCAATATAGGCCTTGGACAGCCTATATTTAGTCTAAAGAAACCCTCTCCTTCATCTCCATAGGGCCTACCATCATTTAATGCAACTTTTCCCACTTCTATTAGAGCTTTATTTATCTCGTCTGGACTTTTATCTATTCCTCTAAAGTCAAGCCACAATAGATATGTGCCATCTGGCCTATCTACCTTTATCTCTGGTATATTTTTATCTATATAGTCAACTGCGAAATCTATATTCTCTTCTATATATTCTAGGACTTCTGATAGCCACTGTTCTCCATTATTATAGGCTACTTCCAATCCCAATGCTCCAAATATAGTGATATTATCTATTTCCATAGCCTCTATTTCCTCTTGATAGATACTTCTCAATTTCTCATTAGGAATAATAGCAATAGATGTAGATAGTCCAGCTATATTGAAGGTCTTGCTAGGAGCCATTAATGTAATAGTCCTCTCCGCTAATTCCTTAGACATAGATGCTAGAGGAATATGTCTATGACCCTTCAATACAAAATCACAATGTATCTCGTCTGATATGATTATTATGTCATTTTTTATACATATATCTCCAAGCCTAGTCAATTCCTCTTCTGTCCATACTCTCCCTACTGGATTGTGTGGACTACATAACATCATTAGCTTAGTCTCTTCATCTATCTTAGACTCTAATTCTTCATAGTCCATTACATATCTTTCTCCATTGTGCTTCAATGGACTCTTATTGGCAATTCTTCTACTATTGTGAATTACTCTATAAAATGGAGGGTATACTGGAGGCTGAACCAATACCTTCTCTCCCTCTTTAGTCAATCCTCTAACCCCTATATTTAGTCCTGATACTACCCCAGGAGTAAATAAAATCCACTCCTTCTTTATATCCCAATTAAATCTCCTCTTCACCCAATCTATAACTGCATTATATAGAGAATCCCTTTTCCATGTATATCCAAACACCCCATGGTCTGCTCTTTCCTTGAAGGCCTCTATAACCTCATCTGGAGATTTAAAGTCCATATCTGCAATCCATAATGGCAATACATCTTTATCTCCATATAATTCCTCTAGATTACCCCATTTTATGGAATCAGAGTTTTTTCTATCTACTATCTCATGAAAATTGTACTTCATCCTTTCGTCCCCCTCTTGTGTTTGTTGTCACTATTATAGATATTATATTATAGATAGTTTGTTCTTTCTATCTAAAAAGATTTTATATCCTTCCTCAACATAAGCATTGCTTCTTCTTTATCTCCAGATTCAATAGAATTTAAAATAGCTATATGATTATTTACTAACTTACTATCTATAATAGCACTCCAATTATTCCAATACAGCATGGAGAAAGTTATCCACTGCTTATCAAGCACTTTCTTTAACATATCATAAAAATATTGATCCCTATAAGAATATGCTAGTTCAATGTGGAAATGGCTGGTTTTCTCCCAATATTCTGATGGAGTTGTAAATTCATTCTTATCCATTGTTACAATCTTTTCCTTAATGTTTTCTATATCTTTTTCAGTTATTCTATCAAAATACTTATCTAAATATGCTGGTTCTAAAACTAGCCTAAACTGAATTATTTCATTTAAATACTTGTGATTAGCTATTTTTAATTTATAGCCAAATCTTGGGATACTGTACAATATATCATCATTACATAGTCTTACTAGGGCTTCCCTTATGGGAGATCTACTTACACCTAAATCTTCCACTAATTCATTTTCAGTTATAACTGTGCTTTCATTGAATTCTCCAGTTATTATAAGTTCTACTATTGTTTCGTAAACTTTTTGGCTTAGAGTCTTACCCATTAAATCACCACCTATCTTATCTATTTTTATATTTTTATTGCAAAACCCCCTATCATTACTACTCTATAGGAGGTCTTAAAAAGCATCATTATTTATGTCAATCCATTATTTATTTAAATATTCAGACGCTATTTTTCGAATTAATTTTAATCTATCAGTGGGTATATTTGAATCTATAGTACAATCAGCACCTATACCAACTCCATCAGTACCTGCTGCATCTAAAATTCTATAAATCTCTTTTCTTAGTTCTTCCTCTGTTCCTTCATAAAGTATGGAACCTAGATTGTTGTCAAATCCACCTAAAACTGGTTTTCCTTTAAATATTTTCTTTCCATCTTTTAAATCTACTTCTTCTGTATAGACAGCCCAATTAAACACCTTAGCAGGATAATCAGCATACCATTCTAAGTTATTAGTATAATGTGCATATCCACATATGTGAAGTATTACATTGTCTGTAAATTCATTTATATATTCTAATAAAAGCAAATCCAGTGGTTCAACATATTCTTTATGCATATCATGGGTAAATTCCTTATCTTGAACAGATTGAACACTATAATAAATTCCATCAATTGATGTTTCTTCGAAAAGTTTTTT
The DNA here is from genome assembly GCA_902386935.1 of Varibaculum timonense. Lineage (GTDB taxonomy): Bacteria > Bacillota > Clostridia > Tissierellales > Tissierellaceae > CABMKH01. Next base: position 506,090 of record CABMKH010000005.1, on the reverse strand, counting down.
AATTAGTATTTTAATGTCTTCAGCAATATTTTTTGCTGCTTGAATCATCACTTCTCTATCTTCTTTAAACAATCTTACAAACTTAGTAAAATCTTCATCATATTCTTCAAAGCGAAGTCTTATATATTGTAAAGGTGAAAAGATATTGTAATATTTATAAACATCTTGTCCAGCATAATCACATACTTCTTTTACGTATTCTACTTGTTTTATAATCCATTCATGGTCCTTGCCAACACTCTTTACATCTTTTAAATCATCAATTGTCTCTATTAGTTTACTTGAAACAGATGGATGTCCAAAAAAGCCATCTGACATAATCTTTATAAAATCTGGCTTAACTTCATCGATATATTGTTTTTGTTTTGTTATTACTGTATTGTACACTTCAGAATCATCATAGTTATAGTGATCATGAAAGGAAACAAAATGATACCAAAAAGCAGTTGGAATCCTTTCAGGTGTCTTATTGTCTAAAAAAGCATCTATTATTTGTCTTCTATTCATATTATTTCTCTCCCTTTATATATTTATGGCTTGCATCAGAAATATATCTAACTTGCTCATCGTCTATATCATTAGGTATTGAACAATCTGCCCCAATAACATAGCCTTTATATCCATTTTCATCGATTAACTGTTTAACAAAAGAATCTAGTTCTTCTTTTGTACCTTTATCAATCAATGTACCAGGATTATTATCAAATCCACCTAAAATACATTTATTAGGAAATATTTTTTTGCCTTCTTCTATAGAAACTCCTTCTGTGAAAGTTGCCCAGTTATAAATCTTGGAATCATAATCTGAACCTGAGTAGAATGTTAAATCGTTCTTATGATGAGCATATCCACAGATATGAAGTATATTATAATCTCTATATTTATTTGCTGTAGCTAAGACTTCTATTTCTGTAGGCTTAATATATTTATTATATTCTTCTAATGTATATCTTTCACTTTGAATATTTTGAACACAATAGTATATTCCATCTAATTTGGTTTCTGTAAACAACTTTTCAACAAGAGTATTTATATCTTTTTGTATTTCCATTCCAGCAGTATGAAATTCCTCTGGAAAATTTTCAGCTAAATAGACAAACTTTTTAAAATCCAGATCTAAAAACTCAAGTCTTATTCTTATAACCTGAAGTGGAGCAAAGACATTGTAAAATGTCATTACTTCATCTCCAAATAAATCAACCAATCGTTTCACATGTTTTACTTGTTCAGTTATCCAAGGATGTTCTGGACCTATACTTTTTATTTTCAGCAAATCTTCTGCTGTTTCTAAATCATTATCCATAATAGGTGGATATCCCATAAACCCTTCATTCATAAGTTTCATCATATCAGGATTTGTCTTTTTATAGTATTCTAAATGTCCTTGAACAATCTTATCTAATATAGTTTTATCTTCTAAGCCTTTAAACTGATCTTCTCCTAGGACAAAATGATGCCAAAATCCAATTGGAACTCTATTAACCTCTTCATTGTTAAAGGCTTTTTTTAGTAAATCTCTTTTATCTTCAATCATAATTATCTCCTTTAACGTCTCAAAATATAATTACATAAAATTTCAATTTGATATGCCATTGTTACTGCACCAGGGTCTAAATGTCCAACTGCTTTATCTGTTTGATAACTAGCTCTACCTCTGATAGCTGGCATATCTTTAGTATCATCAGCACCTTTTCTTGCTGCAGCAGCAGTGGATTCTAGTAACTCTTCATCACTTGCTCCCTCATCAATCTTTGACTTTAATTCTTCAACAGCTGGTGCCAAAGCATCTACCATTGTTTTAGACCCTACTTTAGTTTTCCCTCTCTTCATTATATCCATAAGCATTGCATTTAGTATACCATATAATTCATTTCTACCTATATATTCCACATCTTCTAATGTTTTAGAAGCTGCCATATATGCTCCACCATAAAGGACACCAGATGAACCTCCAACCTTGGACATTAAGATCATACTTATTCTTTTAAAAGCATCTTGCAAATTCATATCCTTTATCTGGTCCTCATTCTTTAGCAATTCACCAAAACCTGTATTCATATTTAGCCAGTGATCTCCATCACCAGTAGCTAGATCTAGTTCAGTTATATAATCTTTATTCTCTTGTAAAACATCATAAAATTCCCTTAAATATTCCATATAATCTGAACTATTGATTTTAAAAGCCATACTAAAACCTCCTATCTAATTGTTAAGGCTGGAGTCGTACAACTAACATTTAATAGTTCCCTTAACTCTTCATCTAATTTCATCAATGTTATTGAACAACCACTCATATCCAAAGCAGTCATATAATTTCCTACTAAATTCTTCTCAACTCTTATATTTTTCTTTTCAAGTTCTCTGTGAACATCTCTATTTAAAATATATAATTCCATAAGAGGGGTAGACCCTAATCCATTTACCATTAGAGCCACATCAGAATCACTAAAGTTCATATCTTCAAAGATATGATTTAACAATTCCTTTGCTAAGTCACTAGATGACATTAAACTTACCCTTTGAATTCCTGGCTCACCATGTATACCCATACCTATTTCCATCTTATCTTCTTCTATTTCAAAATTGGGTTTGCCATTTGCAGGTATTGTACAAGGTGTCAAAGACATACCCATAGTTCTTATATTTTCTATTGCCTTTTCTGCAGCTTCTTTTACATCACTAAGGCTTCCCCCTAGCTTTGCCTTTGCACCAGCTATTTTATGGACAAAAATAGTTCCTGCAATCCCTCTTCTTCCTGCAGAAAAAGTACTATCTTCAACAGCTACATCATCCTTAACTACCACATACTCTACTTCTATTCCATCCATTCTAGCCATTTCAGCAGCCAGTTCAAAGTTCATAATATCTCCAGAGTAATTCTTAATAACTAATAGTACACCTTTACCACTGTCGGCTCTCTTTATACCCTCTAATATTCTATCTGGACTTGGAGATGAAAAGACGTGTCCTGCAACAGCAGCATCAAGCATTCCATCACCTACATATCCTGCGTGTGCTGGCTCATGTCCTGAACCTCCTCCAGAAACGATTCCAACATTCCCTGTTTTTTCTTTCCTTGCAATTACCTCAAGCTCAGGTATATATATTACATCAGGATTTGATAATGCTATACCTTCTAATGTTTCAGGTACCACATTATTTGGATCATTAATTATCTTCTTCATAAACAAATACTCTCCTTTACAAAGTTTTTTGTTATTTCCTATATACCAAGATATATTTCTCTAACCCTATCATTTTCTATTATTTCTTCTGAAGGACCTTCTAGAGAAACTTTACCATTTTCTAATACATAAGCCCTATCTGAAGTTTTTAAAGCCATAAAGGCATTTTGTTCTATCAGAAGTATTGTAATTCCATTCTTTGATATTTCTTTTATTAATTCAAATATTTGTGCAACTATATTAGGTGCCAGTCCCAAGGAAGGTTCATCAAGTAAAAGCAATTTTGGATTGCTCATTAATGAACGACCTATGGCAAGCATTTGCTGTTCTCCACCTGATAATGTTCCAGCATACTGATTCTTTCTTTCCTTTAATTTAGGAAATAACTGATAAACATAGTTAAATAATTCATTTATCTTGTTGGCATCCTTTAATGTATAAGAACCTAATTTTAGATTTTCCTCTACTGTTAAACTATCAAAAACTTCTCTTCCTTCTGGAGATAGACTAATACCTTCTTTTAATAAATTATAGGCTTCTACTTTAGTTATATCTTTTCCTTCAAATTCAATACTTCCTGATCGAGGTTTTAATAGACCTCCAATTGTATTAACTAAAGTGGATTTTCCAGCTCCATTGCTACCTATTAAACTTACTATTTCACCTTCATTAATAGATAGATTTACTCCTTTTAAAGCATGTATAGCACCATAGTAAGTATTTAGATCCTTAACGATTAACAAATGCATCACCCCCTAAATATGCTTTTATAACTTGGGGATTATGTGCAACTTCCTCAGGCAATCCATTGCAGATTAATTTTCCACTGTCTAAGACATATACCCTATCTGAAACATTCATAACAACGCTCATATCATGCTCTATTAATAGTATTGTTATCCCAATATCTCTAATATTGGATATAAACTCTAATAGCTCTTCAGATTCATGGGGATTCATCCCAGCTGCCGGTTCATCCAACAATATAAGCTCAGCTCCCGTAGCCACAGCTCTAGCAATTTCAACTTTTCTTTGATCCCCATAAGCCAGACTATCTGCATACATATGGATCTTATCTTCCATGTTCAACTTTTTTAGAATTTCAATAGCTTTTATTGTAGCTTCATCCTCTTTAGTTTTAAATCTATTGTTTTCAAATACTGAGTCAAACAAGTTATAATCAATATTTGTGTGACTTCCAATTAAAACATTTTCTATAACTCTCATTTCTCCGAATAACCTTATATTTTGAAATGTCCTTGAAATTCCTCTTTTTACAATTTCTTGTGGTGCAAGTCCTGCTATATTTTCACCTTTCCACAAAATAGACCCGCTTGTAGGTGTATATACTCCTGTCAACATATTAAAAACCGTTGTCTTACCAGCACCATTTGGCCCTATAAGTCCAATGATTTCACCTTTATCAATATGAAAGTTCAATCCATCCACTGCCTTAATACCACCAAAATTTATAGACAGTTCTTTCGTCTCTAATATATGTCCATTACCCATACTAGACACCCCTCTTTTCCTCAGAATCAAAAGATTCCTTAGATTTTTTGCTTAATGGATAGGCCTTTTTATCTCGCCATCCCAATAATCCTTGTGGCCTAAATCTCATCATAAGAACAAGAACTAAACCATATATTACAAACCTATAATCCATTAAACTTCTAGAAAGTTCAGGTAAAACTACTAAGACAATAGAACCTAATATCATTCCTCTAATTGTCCCCATACCCCCTAAGATTACAATACTCAATATCATAGTGGACATATCAAAAGTAAATGTGTTTTGATCAATGTATCCCAATTGTATGGCATAAATTGAACCTGCTAATGCACAAATTATAGCAGCTAACACAAAACTCAAAACCTTGTAATATGTAGTGTTGATTCCCATCATAATACTAGCAATCTCATCCTGTTTTATAGCTCGCATAGCTCTACCTGTTTTACTCTTATATAATTTAGAACAGAAAAATACCACAAGAAGCATGGATATTAGTACTAAAATATATAACCCACCATTACTCATTGATAGTTCTATTCCAAACAGTGTAGGGACTGGAATGTTACGAATTCCTAAAGGCCCATTAGTTACAGAATCCCATACGATTATGATTGTTCTAATAATCTCTCCAAAACCTAGTGTAACTATTGTCAAATAAGTTCCTTTCAATCTAAGAGTTGGCAATCCTAATATTATGCCAAAAATACCTGCTACTATGAAGGCTATGAATGTTGCCACAAAAAAGTTTAGGTTTAATTTAGTCATTAGTATAGTTGTAGTATAGGCCCCAATTGCTACAAAACCTGCTTGCCCCAAAGAAACTAAGCCAGTATATCCTACAAGGATATTTAACCCTAAAGCCATAATTATATATATCAAAACCTTGTTAATGATATTTATATAATAGCTGTTTAAATTTAGGAAAGGAACCAAAAACAAACTGATGATTAATGCTCTAATGAATATAGATTTTTTGTTATTTAATTTTGCTACTTTAGATTGATTTATATTTTCCTTCTTCATACTACACCTTCTCAATTTCTTTCTTTCCTAACAAGCCATTTGGTCTAACAATTAACACCAAAATCAGAATAATAAAAGCCATACTATCTCTAAACTCTGAACCTAAAAAAGTAGCTGCTGCAGATTCTGAAATTCCAACTAGTATTCCTCCTATTATGGACCCTGGCAAGCTACCTATACCTCCAAGGACTGCAGCAGCAAAAGCTTTTAATCCAGACATATATCCCATATTTGGATATGCCATTCCATAATAACTACTTACTAAAGTTCCAGCAATAGCTGCAGAAATTCCTCCTAAGAAAAATGTAAAAGAGACAACGAAATTTACATTTATACCCATTAACTTAGCTGCTGTCATATTCTGTTGAGATGCCCTCATAGCTAAGCCTATCTTTGACTTGTTAACTATGATTACAAGAATAACCATCAAAATTAATGAGATTAGCAGCATACCTATCTGTGTGTATTGAATATCTGTTCCTAACAAATTTAAAGTTTTATCTGGAAATAATAAGGGAAACTGTCTCTTTTGGCTACCAAATTTCACTATTAAAAGATTTGTCAATATATTTGATATCCCTATAGTAGTAATTAGGGATGTAATCGGAGCAGCATCTTGCTTTCTAAGAGGTTCCATAGCTGATTTATCTATCAAAATATTTAATAATCCTGTAAGTATTATGCCTACTATTATCGCAGGCATAATACCATAGTTTAATGAAATTAAGTACAAAATAATATTGGCACCAAAAGCATAGACAGATCCATGTGAGAAGTTTACTAATCGTAAAATTCCAAATACTAAGGAATATCCTACTGCTATCAAGGCATAGGACATACCTATAGTAATTCCATTGAAAATCTGTTGTATACCCATTTTTTGCCTCCTATTATCTCAGTAATTCAAAATTACCATCTTTTACAACTACTTTTGTAAAGGACTTTTCTACATCTCCATTTTTATCAAATTTTGTATATCCTGTTACCCCATGGTAATCTAAGTTTGCAATTTCATCTCTTATCTTAGAAACATCATCAGAACCAACATTTTTAAGAGCTGTTAAGAAAATACCAATTGAATCATATGCTTGTGCAGTTAAAGCACTAGGCTCATTACCATATTTTTCTTTATAGGATTCAACAAATTCAGTTACTTTAGGATCATCTGATTGTGAAAAGAATATAACTGGGAAGGCTACACCTTCAACAGCTTTTCCACCTAATTCTAAGAGTTGTTGACTGTAGGCATTGGAAAATCCTACTATTTCTATATCAGGATTTATCTCTTTATATTGTTTTGCAACGGGTGCAACTAAGTTATACATTCCTACACAAATAACTGCTTCTGTTCCAGCTTCATGTAGTTTTGCAATTGCAGGTCTATAGTCATCTGAACCTTCAATAACTTCTTCATGTGCAACAACATTTATCCCTGGAAAATCACTTTCAATAATCTTCTTTACAACATCTGCTGTATTTACTCCCCAATCAGTCTTAATAGATATTATACCTATATTAGTTTTACCTAAGTTATTAACTGCAATATCAACACTAGCATGAGCTTCTGCAGTAATAACTGTATTGTTTCTAAATATATAATCACCTACGCTTGAATAATCAGGATGTGATGCTGATGGTGATATTTCTATAATTTTATTTTCTTGATATGTTGGTGCAGCTGCTAAACATACACCTGATGCAAAGTGTCCTATAACTACTGGAATATTGCCATCACTTGCTATCTTATTAGCAACTGTTACACCCTCTTCAGGAGAGTTTTTATCATCATATTTTTCAATGATTATCGTTTTCCCTTCAATTGTACCTTCAGAATTCCAACTTTCAGCCATTAACTCAGCTGCATTTGCAAAACCTATTCCATACTCTGAGTTATCACCAGTCATAGGTCCTGCAATAGCAATTCTTATTGCATCTTCACTATTTACATTTGTAGCCCCTTTGTCTCCATTTCCACCACTACAAGCAGTCAATACCATGGAAATCGCTAAAACTGAAATGACAATTAAATTAATTTTACTCTTTTTCATCTTTGTACTCCTTTCGCTTTTTGTGAATTTGTTAAGTCTAATACTTGTCCATTTACTATTTAGAATAAATCACTCCTTTCGAGAAAAGTTATAAACGTTTTCTCTGGTAATACTAGTAATATTATTATTAATCATAATTATAACACGTTTATAAAAAATATCAATATTTATCTCATTTATTTTTATTATTTTGTAATAAAATGTTTTCTAAATTGTTTAATATTCTATTTTATAGTCTAATAAAAAACCTTTCATATAAATATATTACAGATATCTTAAAAATATTATAGTTATTAAACCTAAAAAAAGGACTATAACTTTAAAAGTTAATAGTCCTCTTCTAATTAATCCTATTTATTTTATTGGAGCTAAACTCCAGAATATGCTGAAAACCCTCCATCTACAGGTATTACCACACCACTTATAAAGCTAGAAGCCTTTTCATTTACCAAGAATAGCAAGGTTCCTATAAGTTCTTCTGGCTCTCCAAATCTTTCCATAGGTGTACTATTTAGTATTTTTTTAGACCTGTCAGTATAGCTACCATCCTCATTTAATAATAATTTTTCATTTTGACTAGTCAAGAAAAAACCTGGAGCTATTCCATTTACTCTAATACCAACCTTGGATAAATGTACAGCTAACCATTCAGTGAAATTGGATACAGCTGCTTTAGCACCAGAATATGCTGGTATTTTAGTCAAAGGAGTATATGCATTCATAGAGGATATATTTATTATGGTACATCCTTTCCTCCCTATCATATCCTTAGCAAATTCTTGAGAAGGTAGAAATGTACCCAAGAAATTTAAATCAAATACAAACTTAATACCCTCTTCATCTAAATCAAACAATGTTATATCCTTTTCATTCTTATTATTTAAATCTTCTTCATAGAGATATTCTTTAGTCGTAGTTCCTTTAGGATGATTTCCTCCTGCTCCATTTAAAAGAATATCACAAGGGCCAAGTTTTTCTAAAACCTCTTTATGTGCCTGTACTAAACTTTCTTTACTTAGTACATCAGCTACTATTCCTATTGCAATGCCACCATTATCTTCTACGTACTTTACTTTTTCATTTATTTTATCTAAATTTCTTCCCAAGATAGCAACCTTAGCACCACAAGCAGATAAAGCGTCTACCCATAGGCTTCCTAGTACACCTGTACCTCCTGTAACTACTGCAACCTTATTACTTAGATCGATTTTAAATGGTAATTTCATTATTTCACCTCTTCTTTGTATAATTTACTTAAAGTTTCCCATATTCCAGCTATATATGCTGCACCTAAAGCCCTATCATATAATCCATACCCTGCCCTTCCTGTTTCTCCCCATATCATCCTTCCATGATCAGGGCGAAGATATCCATCAAAATTATTTCTATGAAGAGCCTTTATTATTTCAACTATATCTAAGGATCCATAGGAAGAGTGATGTGCTGTTTCTTCAAAACTTCCATCATCTAATAGTTTAATATTTCTCACATGCATGAAATGAATCCTGCCCTGTGCCGAATATTTATCTACCATTCTAACTATATCATTAAAACTACCGCTTCCAAGGGAACCTGTGCATAATGTTAGTCCATTATACTTATTATCCACAATCTTTAGAAATCTGTCCAGGTTTTCCTCTGTTGTAATAATTCTAGGCAATCCAAATATTGGCCAAGGTGGATCGTCTGGATGAATAGCCATCTTTACATCATTTTCTTCTGCTACTGGTATAATTTCTTTTAGGAAATACTCAAGATTTAACCATAGATCTTCTTCAGTTATCTTTGAATATTCCTTGAATAGATCATTTAAATCTTCCTTTGAGTAACTTGAATCCCATCCAGGTAAAGATAATTCCCCTTTTAATGGATCCATTTTGTCAATTTGATCTTTATAATATACTAGAGCTGTGGAACCATCTTCAAGCTTCTTATCTAATTGGGATCTTGTCCAATCAAATATTGGCATAAAATTATAACATATAACCTTTACCCCTGCATTTCCTAAATTTCTTATATTTTCTTTATAATTTTCAATATATCTATCCCTACTTGAAAGTCCTAATTTTATATCTTCATGTACAGGAACACTTTCTATAACATCAAAGTTTAGACCTGCTTTTTCAACAGTTGTCTTCAATTTATTTATACTTTCATTGCTCCATACTTCACCAACTGGAACATCATAAATTGCAGTTACTATACTATCCATAGTAGGTATTTGTTTAATATACTCTATCTTTACAGGATCATCTTCTCCATACCATCTAAACGATAGCTTCAAATTAACTCACTCCTCATAATCTTATGTCAAAGTAATCTTTAGCATTGTTATAACAAATATCTTTTATAATATTTCCTAAGTAATTAATATCATAAGGCAATTCTCCGTCCATTATCCACTGTCCTATTAAATTACAAAGTATTCTTCTGAAATATTCATGTCTTGTATATGATATGAAGCTTCTAGAATCTGTTAGCATTCCTATAAATCTACTTAGTAATCCTAAATTTGCTAATGCTTTCATATGAGCTACTATTCCATCCTTTTGATCATTAAACCACCAACCAGATCCAAATTGTATTTTACCTGGTACTCCTCCAGTTTGAAAGTTACCAATCATAGTCCCCAATACATAATTATCTTTAGGATTTAAACAATACAATATAGTCTTAGGTAATTTATTTTCTCTATCCATAGAATTTAGTATCTTTGATAAAGGTTTTGCTATGCTCTGATCATTTATAGAATCAAACCCAGTATCCTTACCTAGTAAACCCAACATTCTGCTATTATTATTTCTTAATGCTCCAATGTGTAATTGCATTACCCAACCATATTCACTGTATTTTTTTCCAAGATAATTTAATGTATAAGTCTTAAATTTTTTCAATTCATCCATTGTCAAGCTGTTTCCATTTAACTTTTTCTCAAATATTTTTTTAACCATATTAAAATCTGAATCTACATAAAATACATCTTCAAGTGAATGATCTGAAATCCTACATCCTTCTTGATGAAAATAGATGAGTCTATTGTCTAAAGCTCTTAAATAATCACTATAGCTATTAACTCCAACTCCAGAAACTATACAAAGCTTTTTTAGCCACATCATAAAATCTGTTTCCTCAATATTCAGTGCCCTATCCGGTCTAAAAGTAGGCAATACTTTAGTTCTAAAATTACTATCTTCTCTTATTTTTTTATGATACTCTAGAGTGTCTATTGGATCATCAGTTGTACATATAAGTTTCACATTTGATTTTTCTATTATTTTTTTTACTCTGAAATCCTTCTCCGATATTACTTTATTACATTTGTCCCATATATCTTGTGCAGTATCTGGATTTAATACATCATAAATTCCAAAATATCTTTGAAGCTCCAAATGTGTCCAATGAAATAAAGGGTTCCCTATGCACATGGATACAGTTTTTGCCCACGCTACAAACTTTTCATAATCATCTGCATCTCCCGTTATATAGTTTTCATCGATACCATTTGCCCTCATAGCTCTCCACTTATAATGATCTCCATCCAACCATAACTTTGTAATATTTTTATATGATTTATTTAAACTAATATCCGCTGGAGACAAGTGACAATGATAATCATAAATAGGCATTTCTTTAGCAAAGTTATGATATAGTTCTTGTGCTACAGGTGTATTTAACAAAAAATTTTCATCCATAAATTTTTTCATATATATCATCCTCATATTCAAACTAACTTTATCGAATAAATATTATCATTACTATAGTTACAGACATTTCCATTGATAGATAATTTTCTTTTTTCATCTTTTGGTAAGTAGAATCTTATTTCATCATATGGAAGCATATATTTACCTCTTTCATCTATCTCTATAGATATTTCTTTTTCATTAGATATCATTTTTACTGTCACAATAGTGTATATATCTTTTAAATAATCATTAGATATGCCATCATCTTCATATAATTCATAAATACTTTCTCCATATCCTTTATGGGGAAATAAAACAAAACCTCTCTTCTCTTCATTCTTTGTATCAAAACAAATATCAACATCATTAATAGGTATAATAGAACCTTCTTTAATTAATAATGGAGTATAGTTTAATGGAGCTGGTATTGTAACTTTTTTTCCTCCCTTATGCCATAGTCCAGTATTATAGTCATACCAACCCGTTTCCCCTTGTGGTAAATACACTTCCTTTTCATATTGCCCCTCTTTTATTACTGATGCTACTAACATATGTTCCCCCAACATAAACTCATGATTTTCTGTAAAAGTATTACTATCATCTTCAAAATCGTAAAACGTAGGACGGATCATAGGTTCATGATATTTATATGCTCTATACATCAAGTTATATATATATGGTGTAATCCTAATTCTAAATTTAATTAAATTTCTTATATAAGAAGTAATCTCTGGATACATCCATGGCACATTAACAGTAGAATCATCATTCCAAGAGTGTATCGTAAATCTAGGATGAAAGATTCCATTTTGTACCCATCTAACAAATAATTCTGGATCTGGTGCTAATCCAGAAAACCCTCCAACATCATGTCCTATGTTATAAATTCCAGATAAGCTTAATCCTATACCCATATAAATATTATATTCTATAGTTTCCCATGAAGTCTTATTATCGCCCGACCATGTTTGGACATAACGCTGCATCCCTGGGCAACCTGACCTTGAAATTAAATATGGTCTAATATTGGGAGCATATTCTTTTTGAGCCTCATATGAAGCTTTCATCATTAATAGTGATTGTAGTGGTCTAATCTGAGAAATATTGATTTCTTTTCCAAACCCATTTACTTTAGCTTCTGAATCCCAAATTTCATACTCATTATTATCATTCCATGTAGAATCTATTCCATATTCCAATAATTTTTTAGTTACCTGCTCTTTCCACCAATCATAAGACTTGGAATTTGTAAAGTCTATGTAAGCCCCCAATCCATCCCAAAATTGTGCAATTTCTGGCTCATTTCCATACTTATCTAAAACAAACATACCTTCACTTTTCAGTTCATCAAACATAGGGTGATCCTCTAACAAAGCAGGCTTAATATTTGCACAAAGTTTAAGTCCATTTTTATGAAACATTTCTGACATCTCTTTAGGACTGGGTATTTTACTATAATTCCAATTAAAAACATATCTTTTGTTACCTATCGATGTATACCCCGAAGACAATTGAAATGAATCACAAGGGATATCATACTCTTTACAATCTATTATAAATTTTTGCAACTGTTCTTGAGCGTTAGGTGCATCAGTATACGTCATTGTAGATCCCGAATATCCTATACTCCATTTAGGCATAAAAATTGTATTACCAGTTAACCATGAAAATCTCTCAGTCACACTTTTTATTCTAGGCCCTAAAATTATATAATAATCTAGATCTCCATCTTCTGCACTATAGTATCGATAATATCCATGATAGTTATCCAATTCCTTTCCCATATCAAAAATAGATGTAGATAAATTATCATAAAATATTCCAAAAGATATACCTGTCTCTTGATTTCTAGTAATATAAAAAGGAACATGCTTATACAAAGGGTCTGTAAATTTTGCATCATATCCCATTGGATCCACATTCAACATCCTATATCGACTACCGTATCGATCAACTTTTCCAGTTTTCTCTCCAAGTCCAAAATATTTTTCATCTAAATTTCGTTCCATATAATGAAATAGTCCTCTACCTAAGGATTCCTTTATATTATATGCCTGAGTCTTTCTATCTCTTGCAAATTCTATCTCTTCTCCTAATATTTTTGCATACCAAGTAGCTTTCATACCATTTAGATCAAATATTACCTTAAGCTTTGATGTTTCAATAATGCATTTTCTATCAATAATTTCATAAGTAAACTCTGGAAGAGAAAACGGAGTTATATCCAACCTATTTCTACCTTCTCTTGGTATATCATCCATACCTGGTGCTACTAACCAAGTTCTATCCAACCTAAGTTCTTCTTCAACAAAAAGTACTCGTATAATATCCTCTTCTAAAATAAATATCTTAACATAATTATTTTCGTTATCTAATTTAAATTCTAAAACATTATCTTCTTCATTAACAAAATAAAATGGATAATTATTTAATATCATTTCTACCTCCACTCTTTTATATCAATCCAAATAATTTAGGTAATATCAAACTAATAGCTGGAACATAAGTAACTAAAAAAAGCACTGCAATTAATGCTATAAAAAATGGAATCAGTGGTTTAATAGTTTCTTCTATGGATACATTTGCTACACTACATCCTACAAATAGTACGCTTCCTACAGGAGGTGTCATAATTCCTATACATAAATTAAAGACTAAAATTATGCCAAAATGTACAGGATGCAATCCAATCTTTGTAGCAATAGGTAAAAATATTGGTGTAAAAATTAAAACAGCTGGCGTTAAGTCCATAAAAGTTCCAACTATTAATAATGTTATATTCATTATAAAAAGTATAATAATCGGATTGTTAGAAATAGACATAATAGCTGTACTAATAGCTTGAGGAATTCCAGTATATGCCATAACCCAAGACATAGCTGATGAAGCTGAAACTAATAACATGATTACTCCTGTTGTCACCCCAGTATTTAATAATATTTCTTTTAAAGATTCCCATGTCATACTTTTATATATTAAAGACAATATTAACGTATACAGAACTGCTATACCCGCACCTTCTGTAGCAGTGAATACTCCAAACACAATCCCACCTATTACAATGATAATTAACATTAAACTAGGTATCGCCTCTAAAAAAATCTTAAACCCTTGTGAAAAACTAACTTTCTCTGATACAGGATAATTGTTTCTCTTAGCATATACATACGCTACAAGCATTGTTGATAGTCCCATTAATATACCAGGTAAATATCCAGCAATAAATAGTGCTGAAATAGATACCCCTCCTGCTACTAAAGAATATAAAATTAATACTCCACTAGGAGGTATGAGCATACCTGTTGGGGAAGAAGCTATATTCACTGCGGCACAGAATGCTGGATCATATCCTTCACTTTTCTGTATGGGAGTCATTGTGCCACCAATCGCAGCAGCAGAAGCTACAGCAGAACCTGAGATAGAACCAAATAGCATATTTCCAACTATATTCGCATGGGCCAAAGCTCCTGGTAACCTTCCACCTATAACGTTAGCAAAGTTAACCAGTCTCCTAGCAATTCCTCCATTATTCATGATGTTTCCTGAAAGTATAAAAAGCGGAACTGCTAATAAAGAGAAACTATCTATTCCAGTTACCATCTTTTGAACTGTTGTAAAAATAGCAATATCTACAGGCACCGTAGTTAATGCTGTTATTAATGTGGATATCCCAATACTTATAGAAATAGGTATACCTATCCCTAATTGTATTAAAAAACTAATAAATAAAATTAACGCCGATTGAAAAACTATATTCATGCTCTCCACTCCTTTATTCTTGACTATAGCTCATCTGTTATTTCTAAATCTTCTTTTATATTTACAAGTTGATAAATAGTTATTAATATTCCAGATATTGGTGCTATCATATAGACTGTCTGTTTTGATATTCCTAGAATAGGTGTCTTAACACCCTCAACTCCTAAAACTAACTTATATCCTCCCTTGATTAGTACAACAGTAGCAAATACCAATATCATAATGTCAATAAAAACACAAATTGCTCTTTGAGAATTACCTTTTAGTTTTTCTTTCAAAAAAACCAAAGCCATATGTTGCCTTGTACCAAATGCATAAGCCGCTCCTAAAAAAGATGACCAAACTAAAATTATTCTTACTAACTCTTCCGTAAAAACACTAGGATTACTTAATATGTATCTAGTAAATACTTGCCATACCACTAATGATGTCATAATAATTAAAAGAAAAGCAGTAAAATATAATAGAAACATATTCATAACTTCTTTAATCCTCTTCATATTTCTCCCCCATCTATATTTATTTATTAAATGCGTTATCTATATTCTTCCATCTTTGACGTAAATAGTGTGCTGCCATCTTAGGTTGTCTTTGTCTAGTAAACACTCCTTTCTTGTTTCCATCTATTCGAACTATATCTTGTCCTGTCATAAAATCTGCAAAATTCCATACATGTTCACCTATCACAAAAGGAAGATTATCATAAATTTTATGATACCCTTTTAAAAATTCCACTTGGAATTCTTCGGTAAACATAATAGCAGGTTCTTTGTGAAGTCCAGCTATCGTATCAACTCCATATTCTGACATTAAAATTGGTTTCTTTTCTACTTCATACCAATCTCTTAACCATCTTTCAAGCTTTTTAATACCTAAATTTATATTTCCACTATCTGAATACCACCCAAAGTATAAATTTAATCCTATTACATCAAAGTATTTTGAAACATGACATTTGCCAGGCTCTATCAGCATTAAGTTTACATTTAATAATGGTCTATCATCTAACTTTCTAGTTGTTTCCACTAATGTTTTAAAATACTTTTCTGCATTAGGTTCCATTACTGAAGCTTCATTAGACAAAGACCACATCACAACAGATGGATGATTTTTATCTCTAGAAATCATCTCTCGAGTTAAACGAATATGCTCCTTTAAAGTTTCATCATTAATTTTGTTTTTATTAAATACACCATCTAACTCTCCTATAGCAGGAACAGCCTGACCAAGCATTCCAACAGCAGGAACTTCTCCTATAACAACAATTCCATATCTGTCAGCTAAATCTAGGATTTCTTCTGAATAAGGATAGTGGGATGTCCTAAAAGAATTTGCATTAATCCATTTTAAAAGATTAAAATCTCTTAGATTAATAGCATCATCTAATCCTTTACCTTTAATATCCATGTCTTCATGCTTACCGAACCCTTTAAAATAAAAAGGATTATCATTTATTAAAAATCTTCCATTTTCTATTTTTACAGTTCTTACACCAAAATTTAAATTATAACTATCTATTAATTCATTTCCTTTTAATACATTTGCAACAAATTTATATAAATATGCATTGTTAGGTTGCCATAATATAACATCTTTTAATTCAATTTCTCCATCTTTCCTATTGGATTTGCCTACTAATATATTTTCTTCATCATAGATTTCTACTTCAATTCTCATATCATCTTGTTTTTTATTAGTAACAATTTGATAATTTACATACCCTACATCTTTTTTATAATCACTTTTAATTAGAATATCTTTAATATAAATTTTAGGTGTAGTATATAAGTATACATTTCTATGTATGCCACTATAATTAAAAAAATCATGTTGCTGTTTTAATTTTTTCAATCTATTTCCATTCTCATCTTCTGAATAATATACTTGGCCTGGCGGAAATGTTTGCCATGTTAACTCATTATTCACACAAATTACAATATGATTTTCTTGTCCATACTTTACCCATTGTGAAACCTCTGCTTCAAAAGGTAAAAATCCACCTATATACTCTTTTACTAATATTCCATTAATCCAGATCTTTGAATTATGGCTTGCACTTCCAACTCTAATAAATAAACTTTGGCTTTTCCATTGTTTAGGCACTACTACAGTTTTTTCATACCAAACATCTCCAACAAAGTCTCTTAGTCTAGCCTCAATCGTGATATCATTGTAACTAGATGGCACTGCCATTAGTTCGTATTTCTCAAGACCTTTTTCATACCATTTTTCTTCATACCCTTTTTCCTGATAATCGGCTTTAAAATTCCAAATTCCTGATAAGTTTAATAAATTTCTGCTAGCAGTCATCTTTGGATACAGCATATTTTTCTCTCTCCTTTATTAAGTAGCCCCAGCTAAAGCCTGGGACTATAATTTATTCTAACACTTTAAATGATTCTAATAATTTTTTTACATCAGGATATTTATTAGAATAACTATCTAAGATTGAAACCACAGATTGACGGAAAGGTTCCTTATCAACTTCGTAGAATTCTACATTCATATCTTCCTTTGCTTCTTTTATTGCTTCTTCTATAGCTTCTTTCCATATCGGTTTATGGTATTCAGTTGACTCTTTAGCTGCTACCTCAAGTATGTTTTTCTGCTCTTCAGTCAAAGAATCCCATACCTTTGAACTTACTACTAAAATATCAGGGATCATCGTATGTTCATCATAAGAAAAATATTTTGCTACTTCTCCATGCTTCCCATTTGTTAAAGCAGTTTCATTGCTTTCTGCACCATCAATAACTCCAGATTGCAAAGATGTATACACTTCACCATAAGGCATTCCCACTGGAGTTCCCCCCAAAACCTGCATCATATCCGTTTGTGATTGGAATCCCATAACACGAATTTTTACCCCTTTTAAATCGTTAGGATGTAAAATCGGCTTATTAGTTGTATAGAAAGACCGAGCACCTGAAGTATAATAAGTTAAACCAATAAACCCCTTATCATGAGTTTTATCATATAGTTCTTCTACCGCGTCAGATTCCATAGACTTAAAAAAATGTTCTTCATCAGCAAATACATAAGGTAATGTGAATGCATTATATCCATCTGCATATGTAGTAAGTGCAGCTGCAGAAACTTTTGTCATAGAAACAGCTCCAGCCTGCAATTGTTCTAATACCTGCTCTTCAGAACCCAGCTGTCCATTTGGATAAATCTCTACTTTCATCTTCCCATCAGATTTTTCTTCAACTATCTTTGCAAACTCAACTAACGCTAAGTGAACAGTATGCTGTTCATTTAAGTTATGTGCTAACTTAAATGTAGTAATTTCCCCTGTCTTTTCATTACCTATACCATTAGAACCACAGCCAGTAAGAAATACCATAAATAATGAAACCGTTAGCATAATACTTAGAATCCTTTTCATTTTCCTCTCTCCTTTTCAAATGTTTAATTTTGTAGTTAAATAGTAAAATCAAAACTACCTTTATAAGATATCTTTATTTATCTAAGGTTAACTGCTGGGTACCTCAATAAATAATTTAAATAAAACTTATGTTTTATTGTATACAACCATACTACCATACATGTTAATCCATGTCAATATATTTTTACATTGACAACAGCCTATATTCATGATTTTTTACTTAAAATATTTTGGGTATTTTTCTTTTAATTCTACTTGCTCTATTATAAGCTTCTTTAAATGTTCAGTCATTGTATCTTCAGCTTTTATCTCATCTTTTTCCTCAATTGCTTCTATAATTCTCTCATGTTGTTCAATAGTTTTATTCCAATTAATATTAGCTATAAAGCTTAATAATCTTATTCTTTTATATTGACTATTCACCTGTTCAATAAAAGACCATGTCCTTTCTTTATTACAAGCTGAAAAAATAGCTTTATGAAAATCTTCATCTAGATCTAAAAATTCACTATATGCTTTATTCTTAATCTTCTCTTTTTGTATTTCTATATTTTTGCGCAAATATACTAAAACATCTTCAGGGAATTCTTTTACTGCTAGCTTAATAACAGATTTTTCCAAGCTCTCCCTAATAAATCTGGCTTCTTCAACCTGATCTAAATCAATATATGAAATATAAGTACCTCTCTGAGGCAATATATAAACTAGTCCTTCATTAGATAATTTAATAAAAGCTTCTCTTACAGGTGTTCTACTTACATTTAATAATTCTGAGATCTCATTCTCACTTATCCTATCTCCTGGCTTTAATTTAAAAGCAACTATATTTTTCTTTAAAACCTCATATACATAATCGCTAACTGATATCCCATATCTAGGTTCTGATATCTCCATTTTCATAATTATATAACCCATCCCTTTCACTCCGCTCAATGCACAAAACCAAGTAAAATATTTCGCCATCAAGCAATTATTTTATTATTCTATATCCATAGGAATATAGTAAACTCCAAATCACTGAGAAGCTAAGCAGGCTACCCTATATATAATAAGTATGACTACTGATTGGACAAACCTATCTTTATATAAACAACCTTAATTTATATATAAGAGACCAATAAATACTGTTTACCCATATAGTTATTATAAAAGGAATTCTTCCTCTTAATTTAAAAATTACTTATATAATTATTATTGCTTATATTAATTCAGCTAATAGTAAATTTACTGCTGCTTTTCTACTTATGTTAAATACCTAAGAAAACTAATATAGCGATTTATAATAATATTTAAAAATATATTTATATGAATTCTACTAGTAATTATCAAATTTTCATGTTTAATATTCTCGAAACTTTATACAATGCTATCTTTACATATCCTAAATATATTAGAGCTATCCATCGCAATAAAAAGTTATAATGAACCTCAAGAACTTATTACTATGTTTATTCTCTATTAGTAGTGTGCTACTTCTATAGTTAAAAATGAAAAAACTGAAGTTCAAAATTGATATTTAAGAATTAGGAAGCGTCGTATTCATAAATATTCTATTATTAGAATTTCTAAAATGTTATTAACTGCAATATATAAATTTAAAATTGTTAAATAGCACTAGTCTTCTTATTATTTGATATTTTTCAAAGTCATCAATTCATTGCTTATTTACTATGTCCTGTTAAATGTTTTTTAGATTTTGGTAATACTAAAATCCTATCTTAGATCTCACCTTCACATACTTTCTATTCTTTATGTTACCATACTACTATATAAGTTAAATTTTCTATTGTCAATTAAAAAAGTAATCTTTTATAATATCTTGATTATCTCTTCCCCATAACCAAGTTCCTTTGATATGAATTATGTATGTTTCCTTATCACCTTTTACATGACCATGTTTTACGTAATTTCTAGTCATTAATCATAGTTAAATACAGATTCTAAAATAAATAGTACACTATCAACTGACTAATTTATATTTTTATTATTCTCTTCATCTTCAATACATGTATTTTTAGAAAGCCACATCACTTTTAGCAAATTATAGCATAAATCCATATTCTTTAGTATTGTGGAAATAATCCCAGTAAACTCCCTAATTATTATAATTGTTAATTTCCCCTTCGACACTTAAACTCAAAATAATAAACACCCTGTAAATAAGTAAATTTTAAGGGTGTTTATATCTTATACTACTTTATTAACATTAAAGACATCTGAGGAATAAATGTAATAATTAATAGATCTACAATTAACAATATAATAAATGGTAAACTTCCTTTTATAACATCTGACAATGATAATTTGCTTATACCAGATGCCACAAATAAGTTTAGTCCAAAAGGTGGAGTCAACATACCAATAGATAGGTTAATAATCATAATAACTCCAAAATGAATTGGACTAACACCTATACCTGTAACTATCGGGAGAAACAGAGGTGTTAATATGAGTACTGCTGCGCTTGAATCCATAATCATACCAACAAATAATAATATAACATTTATTGCAAGTAAAATTAAAACAGGAGATCCTCCAAGGCCTAGTACACTTTCAGCTACTTTTATAGGCACTTGTTTAAATGTTAAATACCAGCTAAATATATTTGAGTTTGCAATAACAAACATTATCATAGCTGAAGTTATTACAGATTTTCTAGCAATGGAAAGTACATCTTTAAAGGTTATTTCCTTGTAAATAAAAAGAGAAATAATCAAACTATATATTATAGAGACTGCAGCCGCTTCTGTAGGAGTTGCAATTCCAAAATAAATTCCTCCTAAGATGATAATTGGCATTAATATACTAAAAAAAGCTTCAACAAAAGAAGTTATAACATCTATAAATTTAGGGAAATCTGCCTTTTCATGTTTCTTAACTCTAGAATAAATATAACTAAATACAATCAAAGTTAAACCTATAAAAATTCCAGGTATTATAGCAGAAATAAATAACTTACTTATAGATTGTTCCGAGACTACACCATAAGACATCATAGTAATGCTTGGAGGAATAACTATTCCAAGTGATCCCGCAGCACATAATAATCCTACTGTAAATTTCTTATCATATCTATTTTCAATTAAATTAGGAATCATCACTCCTCCAACTCCAGCTACTGTCGCAGGACTTGAACCAGAAAGGGCTGCAAAAAACATAGATGAGATTACTGCAGTGATAGGTAATCCGCCTGTTATCCAACCAAATAATTTATTAGAAAAATTTATTAATCTCTTTGAAGCTCCTCCTTGTAGCATAATATCACCTGCAAATATAAAAAATGGTATAGCCATAAGACTAAAAGAATCTACCCCTGCAAACATCTTCTGCACTGCTGTATTTAATCCTATACCACTACTAAGCATTGCAATAATAGATGAAAGTCCTGTAGTTATAGCTATAGGAACTCCAAGTAAAAGAAGTAATATAAAAGATATTAACAATATCATTATTCCACCTCATTTTCTTTATTAAAATTAATCAATTCTTTGAATTTATTTACTAAATTAACTATGTATCGTATTAGCATCAATGATATTCCAACAGGTACTGAAGCATATGGTATATAAAGTGGAATATTTATAGATGTGGCCATTGAGCCTATTTTTATGGCACTTTTTATCATACCTATCCCTGCATTTATTATCATAATACAAAATATGATATTTATAATATTTACTATTATATCCACTACTATTTTAAATCTACCTGATAATATAGATGATAATGCATCCATATTTACATGGGCATTATCTTTTACAGCCATACTACTCCCAATAAAAATAAACCATGCTATCATCATTCTAGATACTTCTTCTGACCAAGATATTGAATAGTTGAATCCTTTTCTCAATATAACTTGGATAAATACTAATAAAGACGTTACTATTAATAAAATAGAAGCCATATTATCTTCTATTTTGTTTAAGACCCTAAGTCCTTTTTTCATATACACCATCCTATCATGAAATCATATTAATGTATCAAGGATAGTTTAAACTTATCCTTGATACATCTTATCACTATCTATTCTGTATATTTTTTAACTAAGTTTACTAACTCTTGTCCATTTTCTTTCTTTAAAAACTCATCATATGCTGACTGCGTAGCTTCTCTAAATCCTTTTTTAGCATCGTCATCAAATCTATCTATTATCATACCCGCTTCCTCTATCTCTTTAAGATATTGAGCATCCATCTCTGCAGTCTTTTCCCATTCCCACTCAGTAACTTCCTTGGCAACTTCTTTAACAAGTTCTTGTAAATCTTCTGGTAAAGATTCAAATTTTTCTTTATTCATTAAAAAAGCATATCCCATAAATCCATGATCACTTATAGTCAAATATTTTTGTACTTCATAGAACTTTTTACTAGCTACATTAGAAAATGGATTTTCTTGTCCATCTACTGTTCCTGTTTGCAATGCTGAATATAAGTCTGAGAATGGTACTGAAATACCTCCAGCATTTATAGCCCTAAATTGTGTTACTAAAAGTGGACTTTGGCTTACACGAATTTTTAAACCATCTAAGTCTTTCACAGTATTTACTGGTCTTATAGAATTTGTAATTTGCTTAAATCCACCACTCCAATAACCTAGAGATACTAAACCTTTCTTAGCTAAATGTTCGTTCAATTTTGCTCCCACTTCACCTTCTAATGCTTCATATACTTCATCACTATTATTAAATAGATATGGTAAATCAAATAGTTCAAATTCTGGAACAAAGGAAGTAACTGTAGATAAAAATGGAGCATTCATATCTAATGTTTTGTCTAATATTTGTTCATTAATTTCTTGGTCAGTTCCCATTTGTGAATCTGGATATATTGTTACCTTAATTCTTCCATCACTTTTTTCTTCAATTATTTTCTTAAATTCTTCTGCCGCCATCCCTTTTGGAGTTGTAGGTCTTACAACATGGGCAAATTTTAGTTCATAGACTTCTCCTGATTTGCTGGAATCGTCTCCACTTATTGTAGTTTTCCCACAAGCAGACAATGGTAAAACAAGTACACATATCATTATTGAAGCAACTATTTTTTTAAAAGATAATTTTGATTTCATTTGTATCCTCCTCGTATAATATGTTTAGAACCATTTTTATAAGTGGTCTAAGCATATTATTATTTTTATATTAAATCTTTAAATACAATTTCAAATTGAGATATCCTAATGCTAGAATAGAGTTAAGGATAATTAGCAAAGGATAATTCCTTTCCTCCTAGCAAAACCATTTGGTTATTGCCTAGAAAGCGTGCTTCCTGACTTAGCTGTCATATTCTGCTTACTTCAGTTGCTGCATCTCTTTGATTAGACCAACAGCAAGGTAGTTTTCAAAGATGAATGCTAATAATGCGAGGTTTCGGTAAGCGGCTAAGATTAGGATATCTCTTTTTCTAATTGTTCTCCATTTTAGACGAAAGGTGGTGATCTCATGAAGAACAATATTCTATCAACTTTATTTGTAGGTATTGATGTAAGCTCTAAGACTAATGTCTTATGTGCTCTAGATTTTCAAGGCAATAAACTTCTCAACCTAAAGGCTCTGAATAATCAACCTGGTGCTGAATCTATATCAGAAAGCATCATTGATTGCTTGGATTCTAATAGCCTAAAATATGTTGTTATTGCCTTGGAATCTACCTCTTTTTATAGTACTCATATTGCAAACTTTTTAGCCTCTAATGAATATCTATTAGCTTACAAGCCACTTGTCTATTGTCTTAATCCTAAGACCATTGCTAATTACAGAAAGACATTTGTAGATATGGATAAAACTGACCCTTTGGATGCCTATATTATTGCTGATTTTGCTAGGTGTGGTAGAATCAAATCTAAACCTTGGCGTGGTGCCCAATTCCTTGCTTTACAACGGTTAACACGACATAGACTCCATTTAGTTGAAGGGATTACTCGTGAAAAATCTTATATGGTATCCAATATCTATCTTAAATTTAGTGAATTAGCTGTATTAGATAAGGAGGATCGACCCTTTTCTAATACCTATGGGGCTACTTCTTCTGCTATCCTAACAGAATATTTATCTCTAGATGATATTACCTATTCATCTGTTGAGGATCTCGTTGAATTCATTAAAGAAAAAGGTAAAAATCATTTTAGTGATCCTAAAAAAACAGTTCAAATACTTCAAAAAGCTGCTAGAGATTCTTATCGCCTTGATAAAGTTCTATATGAGCCTTTAAATGTTGCAATTGCTTCATCTTTCAATGTAGTTAAAGCTTTAGAAAACGAAGTCAAGGCCATTGACAAAGCTATTGAGAAGAATATCAAAGGAGTTAATCCTACTGAATATCAATCTCTAATTTCTATTCCTGGCATTGGTCCCATACTTGCTAGTGGCATTCTTGCCGAGATAGGAACT
This sequence comes from Varibaculum timonense, assembly GCA_902386935.1. Classification (GTDB taxonomy): domain Bacteria; phylum Bacillota; class Clostridia; order Tissierellales; family Tissierellaceae; genus CABMKH01. Next base: position 481,103 of record CABMKH010000005.1, on the reverse strand, counting down.
ATTACTTCCTTTGATTCACATAATGCCTTAGCTAAATATGCAGGCCTGACCTGGAGAGTCAATCAATCAGGTAATTACTCTTCAGACGATACCAGGATGACTAAGACTGGCAATAAGTACCTTAGATACTATTTAATTGAAGCTGCTAATAGTGTTAAAAATCATGCTCCTGAATACAAGGAGTACTATTACAAGAAGTATGGTGAAGTAACTACTCACCAACATAAAAGAGCCCTCGCACTTACATCTCGTAAACTTGTTCGTTTGGTTTTTGGATTGCTGACTAAAAACCAAATCTACTCCAGCGATAAGGTTGGAGAGATAAATTAGAATATTTCTAATTTCTAAACCTATTTTTTTCTTGCAAAATCATAGGTTCTATTAAGGTTACTCTTTTTTATATGTTTCTTTTATTTTTTTTAAAATTTATCTCTTGACATATTACCAGATCGCTTTATAAATTTCCTTTTCTCTAAATTCTTTCCATACATTTTCAAACCATGAATCATAATCCGGTATAGGACGTACATTCACCCATTTATGAGAAACTTTAATTTCTTCATCTATTTCTACTGCCGTTTCACATATCTTTTCTCTAAAATCATTTTCTAAAGAAAACCTAAAAACCATATTATCTATCTTTACTTCATAGCTTCCATTATTATCAGATACTAAGTAGGACCCTCTACTATCTCCACCCTTTTTGATATATTCTAACATCGAACTTAAACATGCTATTTGGGTAATTATCATATCGTATATTCTAAACACAGTAGGCAATTCTTTTAAATCATTAATGTAAATTATTTCTGTAAATTCCTTAAATTTCATTTTAAATGCAACAATTCCTTCTTCTATTTTCTCTTTATCTCTAATAAACGCTCCTATCTTTGACATTTCTTTTTGTAGCTCTTTTTGTACTTCAAATAAATTAGATTTTCTATCAATTCTAATCTTAATTCTCTTTATTAGATCAATCTTTTTTATAACTTGTTCTCTTATCTTCTCTACAAGTTCTTCTAACTCTATTGGCTTATCTGTATATTTGCTAACTATAAACTCTGATGCCCTATAACTTCCTACTTGAGTAGAATTTAAAGCACTTCCTCCCGGTCTATATATTCCTAGAGTCCCATTAACTTCTCCTACTGGGAAAAAATGTTTTAAGTTACTTTCCCACCAAATATTTCCGTCTAATCCTCCATTTTGATGCTGTGCACATACATCTATTTCTAAATATTCTTTTGTTATATCTATATTGTTATTCTTATATAATTCTATAGATAAAGGATTCATTTTTTCTAGCCTTTCAATAGGGGTCTTTAGAAGCGCATTAGAGTTTTTTAGATATTCATATGGTTCTTTTCCTAAAATATTAAAGTTCAATCCTCCATTTACAGTTGCACAATTTGGATTTTTATTAAAATCTAAGAAAACTCGCCTCCCCTTAATCTGAGTTTCTATATATATAAGTAGGTCTATCATAGATGAACCATTATTACTTAATTTCCTAGGATCAAAGGGCCATTGGTAACCTTTTAAGAATATAGCATTTACTAGATCAGTTGGATTTTCAAAATAATCTTCTAAAAATTCTCTCTCATCATTCATATCCTTATCAGTGGATAAATATCTAGGGATAGCTTGTTGATAAGTTCCAGATAAATTCCATCTAAATTTAGTAGAGGCTATACCATATTGCCATTCCGTTAAGTTATTAGCCTTAACTCCTGCCTCCAACGCAACTCCCGTAGCTCCAGATTGACTCTTTGGAAATACAGAACTGTAGTATATGGATGCTGGTCCACCTGTTCCATAGATTATATTTTTACAGTTAAATAATGATAATCCATAATTCTCTTTATTTATATTTTTTATATCTAATGCCAATATACCTATAGCATCATTCCTAATCTCGTCTTTTAATATGGATATCACTAAAAATCTATCAAATATATCTGTACCGTTATTTTTAACTTGTTCTTGTAATCTTTCAGTCATATACTTTGATGTTAAAGGCCCAACAGAGCTTGCTCTACTGTTTTCATCATGATCTGTCATATATCCTACATATTGTCCAAATGTATCATGAGGAAAAGGTACTCCTATATCAATTAATTTATAAAAACTCTTTAATGATAATGCTGCTTCTACCAATGCAATATCTCCATGCATTGCTCCACCATTAAATAATGTTTGAGCCATTTTCAATGGACTATCAGCATCCTTTATAGAAGTGGATTGCTTATAATAAGTTTGTTTATCAGATCCCGTATTTCTAGATGTTCCTCTATTCATTCCTTCAGTTATTAATGCTATATCTTTTTGTCCTAATTTATATAAAGTATCTGCAGCATTAAGACTTGCTGCTCCAGATCCAACTACTACCGTATTATACTCATACACATTAATAGATATATCATTAAAACTAACTTCCCCTTTATACATTTAGCCTATAACCTCCTTATGTGGTATCCACCATCTACATTTATTATATCACCAGTTGAATAACACATCTTCGGTGAACACAGTACACTAACAACTCCAGCTATATCCTTAGGTGTTCCCCATCTCTTAATTGGTAATAACCCCCCTTCAATTAAATTATCATACTTATCACTTACCTTCGATGTCATATCTGTCTTAATTATTCCTGGTCTAACTTCATACACGAATATTCCATCCCTAGCTAATCTATCAGCAAAAAGAGTCGTTATCATACTAATACCTGCTTTGGATATACAATATTCCCCTCTATTAGTTGAAGATGTATATGCTGACATAGAAGAAATATTTACAATCTTAGGTGCAAAATCTCCCTTATCTTGTCCAATCATCACATTAGCAACTGCTTGTGTCATAAAATAAGTTCCCTTTAAATTTGTATTCATTACAAAATCAAAACTTTCAGGTGTAGTCCTAAGGATATCATTTCTTTCCCTAGGTGCTACTCCTGCATTATTAACTAAAACATCTATTCTTCCAAATATTGACACAACTTCTTGAACACTGTTTCCTATTTTTTCAATATTACTGATATCTGTTGGGATAAATTGAACCTTTCCTTTAGATAGCTCTATTAAATTATCTATTTCTGGATTTCTTCTTCTTCCAAGACAAGCTACTGAAAATCCATCTTCATACAGTTCTTGAACTATGCCAAATCCTATCCCTTTTGTTCCACCAGTAACCATAGCTACTTTATACACATTAATTCTCCTCTCTCTTCATTTCTTGATATATTGGTAGATAAACCTTACTATCTCTTACCACACAGCCACAAGTACCTATTTTAGACTTCATTTCGCTACATTTACTACAAGAAATACAAACCTTAGCTTTCTTCATTTCTTTATCTCTCAATATGTCCTTGGCAAAATCAGGATATGCTATTCCCTCTCTACCAAATCCAACTAAATTACATAAACCATTTTCTAAACTACCTGCCGCTACATAAGGAGCTAAATGTCTGAACCAACTATAGCCTACTCCAACTATATTGACTTCTGGAAATTGCCTTTGTATTTTCCCAATTTCACTTATAAGTCTGTTACAACTTATGATAACATTTTCATCTGGTATATAAGTTCCTATATCATAGGGTTTATTTATATGTGGTATAAAATATGGATTACCCATTGTTAAGCTTATTAGGCTAACACCTTTATCCTTTAATATTTCAATAAGTTTTTTCGGCTCTTCTAGATCTATTATATATTCTCCACTCTTTGACATTCCCCAACCTTGTGGATAAGGTAAAACATCTGATACATTAAGTCTAGAAGCCAATATCAACCCTTCACATTCCTTGTCCTCTTTTATCCTCTGAATTATATTTATAAGTAGCTTTATCCTATTTTCAAAACTACCTCCATATTCACCTTCTCTTTCATATGCAGATAATAATTCCGATAATAGATATCCATGACATGCCTTAATATCAACCCCATCAAACCCTGCTTTTTTAGCCAATTTTGCTGACTTTAAAAATTCATTTTCAAGCCCCTTTAAATAATCATCACTAACTACAGGATAATCTTCATCAATCCCTAATCTATTGTCTAAATCTCTTTTATGTGTTGCAATAATTGGATTGCTTTTTCCTTTTATCTTACAATATCGTCCTGAATGATTTAGCTGAAGAATTGTTATAGGATTATAATCCTCACCAAACTCTTCTTTTGCGGATGATTTAATTAAATCATTTAACTTTTTAAATTCTATCCAATTATCTTCTGTTAGCCATAATTGTTTATCATTTGATCTTCCATCTTTACTTACACTTACTGCCTCTAACCAAATAAGACCTGCTCCACCTCTAGCAATTTTTTCATATTTCCTATATGTAAGTTGAGTTGGACTTCCTTTCTCATTAGAGTCTCCGCCTTCCATTGGAAGGCTAACAATAGAATTAGGAATTATGCAATCACCTAAATCTACCTTTGTTTCAAATAGATCTGTATTATTTGATACTTTTATATCCAATTCCAACTCTTCTATATCCTTTTTCAACTCATGAATATGTCTATATCTAAAACTCCCTTTACTTCTATATATGGTATTGGACAATATTTTCCCCCCTAGCTTTCTTATAAAATAACTTTTTTATTGGATTTTAAACATCATATCAATTATAATATAGTCATGTTTACAATTATATTGATAAATTGCTCAAAAATTGATAAATATTGTTTTTATGAAAAGGTGATAAATTGAAATGTAAAAATATAGAAATGAATTTTAAAACATTAGCATCTAAAACCAATAGCTTAAAAGAGCATTTTCACAGCGGTTATGAAATAATATTCATTACTGAAGGTCAATCAATGTTTACAATAAATGACACTGCCTATACATATTCTAAAAACAGTTTATTGTTTTTAAATAATCTAGAAAAACATAGAATGGATTTAATAACTACCCCATATTCTCGATATATGATTATCATAGATTCTGACTATCTAGACAATGCTATTAAAGACCCTATCCTACTATCCATATTCAAAAATCGAAGAAATGGTTCTAAAAATGAATTTAATATTAAAAACAACGATATAGGTTTTATTAACAAGACCTTATATGATTTAAATATAATATATTCTAAAAAAAACCATTATTGGCAAATTGAATTTACCTCTATATTATGTAATCTCATTATATTTTTATATAGAAAGTATAAAGAGCAGTTTCCACTTAGTCATATTAACAAAAAAGAGCAAAGAATGCTTGATATCCAATATTTCATAGATGAAAATTTTAAAAAAGATATTACCCTAGATTCATTATCAACAGATTTTTTTATAAGCAAATATTATCTAGCACACTCATTTAAAAATGTAACAGGATTTACAATAAAGCAGTATATTTTACTTAAAAGAATATCCTTTGCGAAAATTCAATTATACTATACTGATGATAGCATTACAGACATTGCTATGGAATCTGGGTTTAATAGTCAAAGTAACTTCATTAGAATTTTTTCAAAAAAGGAAGGTATAACTCCTTTACAATTTAGAAAATACTATAGAGAAAACATTGAATCATCATAAATATTAAAGGAGCTTGGTCATCTACCCCCTATAACCAAGCTCCTTTGATATCAATTCTGCATATTTTTTTACTGCCTTAGCTGACTTTTCCATCTTATCTTTTGTTACTCTAATAGTAGGTCCTGATATGCTGATGGCACCTTCTACTTCTCCATGAAAATTAAATACAGGTGCTCCTACACATCTAACCCCAATCTCATTTTCTTCATCATCTTCTGCATATCCCTGTTTTTTAACCTTTTCCAACTCTTCTTTAAATAATTGGAAATCTGTAATAGTATTTGAAGTTAATTTTTGAACATTACTATTATTCCATATCTCCTCTACTTCTTCCTCATCAAGATACGCTAATATGGCTTTACCTACAGATGTACAATACAATGGCGATCTTCTACCTATGGTAGAAGCCATGCGTATAGTGTTATCTGCTTCTACCTTGTCAATATATATAATATCATTTTTATCTCTAATCACTAAGTGAACAACCTCATTTACTTCTTCCATTAATTTCTTAGTATATAGTTTTGATGCCTTCAATATATCTAAATCTTCTATTCTCTTTGCACCTAGTTCATATAATTTTAGAGATATTCTATATTTATTTGTCACCTTATCCTGCATTACAAATCCCTTATATATCAGAGTTCCCAAAAGTCTATGAACTGTGCTTTTATGCAAATCCGTCTTTTCACTTATTTCCGTAATACCTAGTCCTTCATTGTAATCTGATATCAACTCTAAAATAGATAATGCTCTATCAATAGATTGAACTATTTCCATTACCCTTCACCCCCACTATACAATATTGTAGACATTAAATAAAATTATATCAATATTACTAAATTATAGCACAAATCTAACTACTTTGCTAAATAATCATATTATTTTAGAAATACCCTTGAAATTGTTTTCATTATTTATTATAATAAAACTAGTTTGTTTCATAGTACAATCCATGGTTTCATTATATGGAAACAAGGATTTTTGAAAGGGGGTTTTGATGTGAAAAAACATGATATACTTAATCGAATTGAAAAGGTTGGAATAGTAGCTGTAGTCAGAGCTGAAAATAGTGAAAAAGCCAAGAAAATTGCCTTGGCATGTATGAAAGGTGGAGTAGACTCCATAGAAATCACTTTTACTGTTCCTGGAGCACAAAAAGTCATTGAGGATCTGACAAAGGAGTTTGGTGATAGTTTATTAGTTGGTGCAGGTACTGTTCTCGATAGTGAGACTGCTAGAGTGGCTATATTAGCTGGGGCCAAATATATAGTAAGTCCTGCCTTTGACCTAGATACTGCTAAACTATGTAACAGATATCAAGTACCCTATATGCCTGGATGTATGACTCTTACTGAAATGATTACAGCTATGGAAGCTGGGGCAGATATTATCAAAGTATTTCCTGGAAGTGCCTTTGGTCCAGATATCATCAAGGCAATCAAAGGTCCATTACCACAAGCAGTTTTAATGCCTACTGGTGGAGTAAGTCTGGATAATGTTGGACAGTGGATCAAAAATGGTTGTATAGCAGTAGGGGTAGGTGGCAATCTTACAAAGGGTTCCAGTGATGATATGACTAATGCTGCTAAACAATTTGTTCAAAAAGTTAAGGAAGCTAGAAATAATTAATAGTATTTTATTGGAGGTTATTCAATATGAAGAAAGTTGTAACTTTAGGAGAGATAATGCTTAGACTTTCAACTCCTAGATATGAAAGGTTTATACAAGCTAATTCTTTTGATGTTGTCTACGGTGGAGGAGAAGCTAATGTAGCTGTATCCCTTGCTAATTATGGATATGATACATATTTTGTATCTAAACTACCTGACAATGACATAGGTCAATCAGCTATAAATAATTTGAGAAGATTTGGTGTAAATACTGATTATATTGTAAGGGGTGGAGATAGAGTTGGTATTTATTACTTAGAAACAGGTGCCTCCATGAGACCATCAAAGGTTATCTATGATAGGGCTAATTCTGCAATATCTGAAGCTGATATATCAGATTTTGACTTTGATGAAATATTCAAGGATGCTCTATGGTTCCATTTCTCAGGTATTACTCCTGCCTTAAGTGACAAAGCAGCAAAATTGACAAAGGAAGCATTGAAGGCTGCTAAAAAACATAATGTAACTGTGTCTGTGGACCTAAATTATAGAAAGAATCTCTGGAGTCCAGAAAAAGCTCAAGAGATTATGACTGATTTAATGCAATATGTTGATGTATGTATTGGAAATGAAGAGGATGCTCATTTGACCCTTGGTTTTAAACCTGGAAAAACAGATGTAACCTCTGGTGAATTAGAATTATCTGGATATAAAGATATATTTAAACAAATGGTGGATAAGTTTGGATTTAAATATGTAATCAGTTCCTTAAGAGAATCTTATTCCGCCTCTGATAATGGTTGGTCTGCCTGTGCATATGATGGTAAAGAGTTCTATCACTCTAGAAAATATGATGTTAGAATTGTAGACAGAGTCGGTGGTGGAGATTCCTTTGCATCAGGTGTCATCTATGGATTATTAGAAGGCAAAAACTTCAAAGATGCATTAGAATTTGGTGTAGCAGCATCTGCATTAAAACACACAATCCATGGAGACTTTAATATGGTAACAATATCAGAAGTTGAAAATCTACTAAGAGGTGATGCTTCTGGTAGGGTACAAAGATAGATCCCCCAAACTTTAAAACAGTCCAATGATTATATAATCATTGGACTGTTTATTATCTATTTGTTTATTTCTTCTATTAAATATAGTGAAATGATATATATAGGGTTCTAACTTCTATACTTAATAAAACACTAAAAGTAGAGATCTCTCCACTAGAGTGACCGTAGTGGTCTAAAGGCACTTCAATTATATTCCTACGAAGCAAATTAAGGTTGGGGGAAGTCTTAAGTTTTCAAGTTGGATACCTATATATATTAAAATATAAATTTATATTTTATCTCGAAAACTATATTTACTTCTACTATAATACTCCTTTCCCCGTCTTAAAATATTTTTAGGTAAAAAATCCTGATTTATTGCATCAGAATACCATTGAGTTTCTAAGCAAACACCCTGATATCTATATGTCTTTTCTCCCCCGGATAAGTCCATTCCCTCCTTGAGTTTATTACTTGTATATAAAACTACTGTTGGTTCCATAGTTTCTATAGATAAACTTATACCTGATGTATTAGACTTTAAAAATATTTCTTTATTTTTATCTTTTTTTAGTATAAATGGATGATCATATCCTTCTGTGTTTTTTAAGTCCACATGAGATAAATCCATATATTCATCTATAGTCCTATCTATTCTAAAATCAAAGGGAGAGCCTTCTACTTTTTTTATAGACTTTGGAATATTTGCCTTGTCTAAGCTTATATATTCATCTGAATTAATTTTTAGAGAATTATTTAGTATATCTTCATTTAAATCATTATTTAGATTAAAATAACTATGGTTAGTTAAAGAAACAATAGTAGGTTTATCTGTTTCAGCAAAATATTCTATAATCATATCATTATACTTATTTATAATATATTTTGTATAAACAACTAATCTTCCTGGAAAACCTGATTCCATGTGATTACTTATATATTTAAGCTTTAGACTTATATAATCTTCTCCTATTTCTTCATCTACTATTTCCCAAATCTGCCTTGCAAAACCTTCACTTCCACCATGTAGACATGTACTACCTTCATTTTTATCTAGCTCATACACTTTTCCATCTATATTTATTCTTCCATTAGATATTCTCCCAGCTACTCTGCCAACTACAGTTCCTACATTTCCCTCATTATTTAAGTATTCTTCTACAGTACTATAGCCCAGAACTCTGTTTTTACCTTTAAAATTAATTTCCCTTAATATACACCCTAAGTTTAAAACCTTAATATTTAAATCCCTACCATTATCTAGAGTATATTCTAATACTTCTTTATTATGGTACTCACCAAATCTTTTCTTTGTTATTTTCATATGATTAGCCTCCAAATCTAAATATTGAAAGACAATAATATTATTCTTATTTTACCCTATATATCTAAAAATTTATAGTTTAAAATAGATTCAGACAATGCCTAAATCTATTTTTATAAATCTATTTATTTTGTCCGTAATAGGCATCCTTTCCATGTTTTCTAAAAAAATGCTTATCTAAAAGACTTTGATCTATTTTCTCTATTTGATTATTTATCTGTATAGTACCATAAGCCATAAAGGCAACTTCTTCTAAAACAATAGCATTTTCCACAGCTTCTATTGCATCTTTACCCCAACTAAAGGGTCCATGGGATTTAACTAATACAGAAGGAATATGGTCTAAATTTATATCCTTAAATGTTTCCACGATTATCATACCTGTTTCCTTTTCATAATCTCCTTTTATCTCTTCTGCAGTCATATCCCTAGTACAAGGAATCATATCATAAAAATGATCTGCGTGAGTAGTACCATAGGCTTCTATACCCTTACCAGCTTGAGCCCATATAGTTGCCCATTTTGAATGAGTATGGGCTACACCACCAATATTTTTAAAGTTTCTATATAATTCTAAATGAGTTGCAGTATCAGATGAAGGATTTAAATCCCCTTCTACTTTATTCCCTTCTAAATCCACTACTACCATATCATCAGGCCTTAATTTATCATAATCTACACCTGAAGGTTTTATTACAAAAACTCCTTTATCTCTATCTATTCCAGATACATTCCCCCACGTTAAAACTATTAATCCACTTTCTTTTAACATCATATTTGCTTCATAAACTTTCTTCTTTAAATCCATTAGCATAATTAAAAACTCCTATCCATTTATTTGAAATTTTCAATGGCAGACTTTTCTATTTCTAATCCTTTTTCATAACGCTTTACGAAGTTTCTAAATTTCTCTATTTCATCCTCTGTTGCTGTATATTTTTTCTCTTCCACATCTATAAATACTTTGTTTTCTAAATATTCCTTTAAACTCATTCCTGTACTATCTCTCCTATATTCAGCTAGTATTGCCATACCCCAAGCCCCACCTTCATCTGCTGTATCCATTAATGTTACAGTGCTTTGTACAGCAGCCGAAATAATTCTTTGAGCTACTCCTTCAGTTTGAAATATACCTCCATGCCCCACAATTGAATTTAGTTTTATACCCTCATTAAATAAGATTTGCATTCCCATATTCAATGTTGCAAAGGCACTTTCAATCTGGGCCCTCATAAAATTTGATATATTTAATTTTGCATCAGGCAATCTAGTAAATAAAGGCCTGCCTTCGCTTATATTTGTAATATTTTCACCAGAATGATATCCATAAACTAAATATTTTTCTAAATCTTCATCTGCTTCTAATGCAGATAAAAATAGAGTTTCATATAATTTATTTATATTATAATCCACACCCATTCTTTGAAGTAAGTCTGCAAATAACTGTACCCAAGCATTGATTTCTGATGTACAATTATTTACATGAACCATAGCTACAGGCAATCCATCTGGAGTCATAACCATATCAATTTCAGGATATACTTGTTTTAATTTCTTTTCTAAAACAATCATGGCAAAAACTGAAGTTCCAGCTGAAATATTCCCTGTATTTGCACCAATACTATTAGTTGCTATCATACCTGTACCAGCATCACCCTCAGGGGGAGCAAATATACTTCCTGCTTCCAATTCACCAGAAGGATCTAATAATCTAGCTCCTTTCTCTGTTAAAACTCCAGCATCACTACCTGCTAATACACTTTTGGGCAGAAGCTTAATTATATCAAATTTAGCACCCTTTTCTTGAATTAGATCATTGAATTGCTTTGCTATCCTTTGATCATAATCCTTAGTTTCTTCATCAATAGGAAACATACCTGAGGCGTCTCCGATGCCCAATATCTTTTCTCCTGTTAATCTCCAATGTACATACCCAGCCAAAGTGGTAAAGAACTCAACTTCTGGAATATGTTTTTCTTTATTTAATATAGCTTGATACAAGTGAGCAATACTCCATCTTTGGGGAATATTAAAGCCAAATAATGAAGTGAGTTCTTTTCCAGCTTCTTCAGTAATAGCATTTCTCCATGTACGAAAAGGAACCAATAATTCATCCTTAGCATCAAAAGCTAAGTAACCATGCATCATTGCACTGATGCCTATGGCACCAATCTTCTTGATTTTTACATTATATTTCTTATATATGTTTTCTTTTAAATTAATATATGTCTTCTGAATCCCTTCCCATACTTCATCTAAATCATAGGTCCATATACCATTTATTAATTTATTTTCCCATTTAAATGTTCCTGTTGCTAAAACATCTGCCTTATTATTAATCAAAACTCCTTTAATACGAGTAGAGCCTAATTCAATTCCTAAACTAATTTTCCCAAAGTTAATATCATTAATTATAATATTTTTATTCATGATATTCCCCCTATACTCCTAGTTTCCAAGCAATATCATTATACATAAATTCCTTTTTAAGTTCCTTTATATCAGTATTTTCATTTATATGAATAAATTCTATACCTAATAATTCAGCGAAATCTCTCATATGATCAGCATTTAAATCATAGCTCATAACTGAATGATGTGACCCACCTGCTAATATCCATGCTTCAGCAGAAGTTTCTAAATCAGGCAGCGGTTTCCACATAGCTCTAGCTACTGGAAGATTTGGCATATCCTTAAGTGGTTTAACGGCTACTGCATCATTTACAATTAACCTCATTCTTCCACCTAAATCTACTAAGGATGCCAAAATTATATCTCCTTCTTTACCATTAAATACCAACCTTGCAGGGTCCTCCTTGCCACCAATTCCCAACTTATGGACTTGAACCGTAGGCCTAGCATCAGCAATACTAGGTGAAACCTCTAACATATGGGCTCCTAAAATTAAAGCATTATCTCTTTCTAAATGATAAGTATAATCTTCCATAAAACTACTTCCCTTATTTAAACCTTTAGCCATAGTTTTCATAATATGGTCTAAGGCTGCAGTTTTCCAGTCTCCCTCTGCACCGAATCCATATCCATCTTCCATCAATCTTTGAATAGCCAAACCAGGTAATTGTTTTAATCCATATAAATCTTCAAATGTTGTAGTAAATGCTCCAAAATTCCCTTCTTCTAGGAACTTTCTCATACCAATTTCTATTTTAGCCTGGTATCTAACAGAGTCTATATTGTCCGTAACTATATCATATTTTTCTTTATACATTTCAATTTGTTTATCTATATCTTTTTCTTTAACATCATATATATATCCTACTAAATCACCGACTGGATAATAATTTATAGCCCAACCAAGTTTTATTTGGGCCTCTACTTTATCTCCTTCAGTTACCGCTACTTCTCTCATATTGTCACCAAATCTAGCTACTTTTAAATTTCTAGATTCCATGACCCCTATAGCAGATCTCATCCAATTTCCAACTTTTTCTTGGAAATCCTCATCCCTCCAATACCCTACGACTATTTTCCTAGGCATTCTAAGTCTTGTAGCTATAAAACCATGTTCCCTATCTCCATGGGCAGATTGATTTAAATTCATAAAGTCCATATCTATTTTATCCCATGGAATCTCCCTATTAAATTGGGTATTCATATGAAGGTAAGGTTTATTTAATCTAGTAAATCCCCTTATCCACATTTTTGAAGGTGAGAACGTATGCATCCAAGTCATAATACCTGCACAGCTTTTATCATAATTTGCTTCTTCAACAATATTAGTTATTTCATCTGAAGTAGTCCCCACATCTACTAATTTAACTTTCCATGGTAATTTATCAGATTCATTCAATCTTTCAACCATGATTTTACCATGTTCCCTAACTTGATTTATTACTTCTTCACCATATAGATGTTGACTACCTATTACAAACCAAAATTCATAATTTATCATCATTTTCACCCCTAATTCTATTTGTTTGCCTTAGCCTTAGTATAAGCATCAAAAGCTACGGCCACTAAAAGTACTAAACCCTTAATTGCTTGTTGCCAATCTATACCAATACCTAAAATAGACATACCATTGTTCAATATTCCCATCACAAGGCCACCGACAATAGCTCCTATAATTGTACCAACACCACCAGAAGCAGAAGCTCCACCTATATAACAAGCAGCTATAGCATCAAGTTCAAAACCAGTGCCCGCCCTAGGCATAGCAGCATTTAATCTTCCTGTAAATACAATTCCCGCTAAGGCAGTTAAAAGACCCATATTTACATATACCCAAAACAGCACCATGTCTGTTTTTATACCGGAGAGTCTTGCAGCTTTTTCATTGCCACCTATGGCATATATATATCTTCCACCAACAGTTTTATTAGCAATGAAACTATATATTAGTACTAATAATGCTAATAAGATTAAAACATTAGGAGCTCCTTTATAAACTGCTAAACTATAGGTTAATAGATTTACGGAAATTATAATAACCGCAATCTTACCTATAAGAATATTCTTAGAAGGTACTGCAAAGCCATATTTTTTTTTATTTTTTCTATCTCTTAATTCAAAGTATACATATATTAAAGAGAATAATATTCCAATAGCTAAAGTAGTTATATGAGGACCTGTACCACCAAAGATATCTTTAATAAATCCTGAACTTAAAACTCTATAGGACTCTTCAAAAGGTGCTAATGTTTGTCCCTTTAATATTACTAATGTTAATCCTCTGAAAATAAGCATACCTGATAATGTAACTATAAAAGCAGGTATTTTTACATAAGCAATCCAAAATCCATGCCAGGCTCCTACTAAAGCACCTATAAGTAATGATATCAATATTACTGGTACAACTCCCATATTCATATTTATCATCATATGGGCTGATATAGCACCTATTAAGGCCACTACTGAACCAACAGACAAATCTACATTACCAGTAATAATAACTAATAACATACCAATAGCTAAAATTAAAATATAACTATTTTGCAATATAAGGTTAGTAATATTCAGTGGCTTCAGTAGTATTCCATCAGTTAACACTTGAAACAATCCCATAATAAGTACTAAAGCTATTGCCATACCATACTTTCTTATATTATCTTTTAATAAATCCTTTACCCTATCCATCATTCTTCCTCCTTGCTATCTCTCATAATACATCGCATAACATTTTCTGCAATAGCCTCTTCACCTTCAAGTTCCCCAACTATTCTCCCTTCATTCATTACATAAATTCTATCACACATCTCTACCAATTCAGGTAATTCTGATGAAATCATCAGTATAGATTTACCTTGCTCTGCCAATTGATTTATTATAGTATATATTTCTCTTTTTGCACCTACATCTATACCTCTTGTAGGTTCATCAAGTATTAATAAATCAGGCTCTGAAAGTATCCATCTACTTAGTATTACCTTTTGTTGATTACCACCACTTAAATCCTCTAATCTTTGAAGTATATCTCTAGATCTAATAGTCAATTCATTTCGATATCTTTCTGCAATCTTTATTTCCTCATTTTTATTTAATACATAGTTATTGCTTATCTTGTCGAAATTTGCCAAACTTATGTTGTTTTTTATACTATCTATTAGTATAAGACCATAGTCCTTTCTATCCTCAGTAACATAGGCTAAACCATTTTTTATAGATTTACTTACTGTATTAACATCTAATTCTTTACCATCCTTTAAAATGACACCATCTGTTTTCTTTCCAAAGGATTCACCAAATAAACTCATACCAAATTCAGTTCTACCGGCACCCATTAATCCAGCAATACCTACTACTTCACCTTTTCTTATATCTATATTAATATTATCAATAATCTTTTCATCATTATTTACTGCATTTACCACATTCCAATTTTTTATTTCAAAGAAAACTTCACCTATTCTATGTTCTCTTTCAGGATAATAATCACCTATATCCCTTCCAACCATTCCTTTAATTATTCTATCTTCACTTAAATATTCATCATTTTCTATGGTCTCTATAGTAGCTCCATCTCTTAGTATAGTTATTCTATCAGCTACTCTAGCAACTTCTTTTAATTTGTGAGATATTAATATTGATGTAATACCTTGTTTTTTAAATTCTAAAAGCAGATTTAATAAATTTTCACTATCATCTTCATTTAAAGCAGCAGTAGGTTCATCAAGTATTAGTAATTTTACATTTTTAGATAAAGCCTTGGCTATTTCTATAAGTTGTTGTTTCCCAACTCCTAAAGTATTTACTATAGTCTCTGGATTCTCATCTAATCCTATTTTTTCGAATATTCTTCTTGCTTCTATAGTAGTTTTTTCCCAATCTATAATCCTATTTTTTGTTTGTTCATTTCCTAAAAATACATTTTCAGCTGCTGACATATAAGGACTTAAAGTCAACTCCTGATGTATGATTACAATTCCCAATTTTTCACTATCTCTTATATTATTAAACTTACATTCTTTTCCTTCATAAATAATACTGCCTTCATACTCTCCATAGCGAAACACACCACTAAGCACATTCATTAAAGTAGATTTACCTGCTCCATTCTCACCAACTATAGCATGAATTTCTCCCTCTTCCACTTCTAAATTTACATTATCTAATGCCTTTATTCCGTAAAACTCTTTATTTATATTTTCCATTTTTAATATAGCCATCTATAACACCCCCTATTTAGAAAATTTAGCGATAGTCTTTAAGACTATCACTAAATATATTTGAAACTATAATCCTAAATCTTCTTCCGTGTAGTATCCACTATCTATTAAAACTTCTCTATAATTGTCTTTATCAACAGATACTGGTTTTAGTAGATAGGAAGGAACTATTTTCTTGTTATTGTCATAGGTTTTAGTATCATTAACTTCTGCCTCTTTACCTTCAAGTATTGCTTCTATCATTTCTACTGTAACTTTTGCAAGTTCTCTTGTATCCTTAAATATTGTTTGAGTTTGCTCTCCGGCTATTATTGATTTAACACCAGGAATATCAGCATCTTGACCTGTTATCAATGGGAGTGGTAAATCTTCTGTACCATATCCTACACCTTTAAGTGAAGAAATAACACCTAAACTGATTGGATCATATGGTGACAGTACTATATCAACCTTATCATCAGTGTAATGAGCTGTGAGGATATTGTCCATACGAGATTGTGCCGTAGCAGCATCCCATCTTAAAGTTGAAACTTTATCCATTCCAGTTTGACCACTCTTTACAACTAATTTACCTTTATCTATATATGGCTGTAAAATTGACATTGCACCATCATAGAAGAAATAAGCATTGTTATCATCTGGTGATCCACCAAATAATTCAATATTAAATGGACCTTCAACATTGTCTAAATCCATTTTTTCCACTATATAATTTCCTTGCTCAACACCAACTTGGAAATTATCAAATGTTGCATAATAGGTAACATGATCACTATTCATAAGTAATCTGTCATAAGCAATTACCTGAATATCTTGCTCAGCTGCTTGGGCTAGTACATTCGTTAAAGCTTCACCATCTATTGAAGCTATAACTAAGACGTCTACTCCCTTAGTTATCATGTTTTCGATTTGTGCAACTTGGTTCTCAACTACATCTTCGCCAAATTGAAGATCTACTTCATACCCCTTTTCTTCAAGGATTTTCTTCATATTGCCACCATCTTCAATCCATCTTGGTGCAGATTGCGTAGGCATTGCTATACCAACTGTTTTTCCAGCCTTCTGGCTGCCATCTCCATTACCACCACCTGATGGAATTTCTCCACCACTATTACCACATGCTACTAGTGAAATTACTAAAACTAAAACTAGTAAAATAGTAAGTGTTTTTTTCATCTTTCTTTTACCCCCTATAATTTTATTTACAGGAAAACCTTATCCCTTTATTCGAATTGTATCATATGCTTTTGTTTTAGTCAATAAAAATGTTTGTTTTGTTTTCGTTTTATTTCTTTTACTTGCGATAATATATCCCTTGATTTTTCTTTTCCATATAGGATATACTTTATAATAAGGTAATTAAAGTTAAATAGATTGTGAGGAATTTCTATGTTTGCAATTGAAAGAATAAGAATAATAAAAAATTATCTAATTGAAAAAAAGAAAGTATCCGTAAATGAATTAAGTAAAATGTTAGAAGTTTCCGAAGTTACTATTAGGAGAGATTTGGAAAAATTAGAGGAAGAACAATTTCTCATTAGAACCCATGGGGGAGCAGTACTAAAGAAACCTGAAAAAATCAATCCACAAAAAACCTTAGAGCCTAAGAAAGAAGTCAATTCTCCCTATAAAGAATTCTATGAAGAAATTTCTAATATTGCCATTCATATAATAGAAAATGGTGATGTTATTATGTTAACTAATGGAATTATAAACTATCATATTGCAAAGAAACTAAATCAAAAGAAAAATGTTACAGTCCTAACAAATGATTTAATGATATCTATTGAGGCGGCCTCAAGTTTATCAAATAAGGCAGTGCTTTTAGGTGGAGATATAGATTATGAGTCAAAGGCAACCTTTGGAGCTCTTACAGTGCTTAATGTGCAAAAATTTTATGTAAATAAATTATTTATAGAAGCAGATGGTATAGATATAGAATCAGGCTTAAGTGTATCAAGTATGGACAAAGCTAACCTTATTAATAATATATTACCAAATTCAAAAGAGAAAATAATTCTATGTCTTGGCTCTAATTTTGATAAAACTGCTTTCTATAATATAAGCGATTTAAATATAGCCGATAAAATTGTCACCAATTCTAATATAGATAACTATTATAAGAAATTTATATCAGAGCGTGGTATACAATTATATACATCTATAAATGCCTTTGAGGGAGGAAATATTTAATGACTACTCCTATACTTTCATTAAAGAATTTAAATAAAAAAATATCAGAAGATTTTCAACTTTATGATATAAATATGGATTTTTATCCTGGAGAAGTTACTGCCCTAATTGGCGAAAATGGTTCTGGCAAATCTAGTTTAATGAAAATTATTAGCGGACTGCTTTCTCCTGATAGTGGTAAAATCCTATGGAATGGAGAAAAAATAAAATTTAAATCAATATATGAGGGAAAACAAAAAGGAATTTATTATGTACCCCAAGAAACCAGCCTTTTTGAGAACCTAACTGTGGTAGAAAATATATTTATAGATTCCATATCCTATCGAAAAAATATATATGATATTTATCATATATATGATTTATTACATTATGTAGAAAGTATTTTTAAAAAACTTAATATAAAACTAAATCCTCATGAATATGTAAAAAATTTAAATCAATCCCAAAGACAAATCTTAAGCTTTACAAAAGCCTATGTAATAAATGCAGAATTTACTATATTTGATGAGCCATCATCATCACTTACTGATATAGAAAATGATATATTATTTGAAATCATTAAATTATTAAAGGATAATGGTAGTTCTATTGTACTAATATCCCATAAGATACAAAGAATTATAGAAATAGGAGACAAACTTACAATTTTAAAGGACGGTTCAATTCTTGAGCAAGGTGATATAAAAGACTTCACTAAGGAAAGAATCATTAAAATAATGTCATCATCTGCAAATGATAGTAAGTATCCCAAACTCCACTTTGACAGTGAAAATGAAATATTAAAACTTGAAAATATAAGCTTTAAAAATGTATTAAAAGATATATCATTCTCCTTATATAGACAGGAAACTCTAGGTATTATAGGTGGATCTTCTTCTGGGAAGGATAGGCTTATAGAAATCCTCTTTGGATTAGTAAAACCTGATAATGGTAATATATTTCTAGGTCATTCAAATGTTAATATTAATCATCCTAAGGATGCCATGGAAAAAGGTTTCGCCTTGGTACCTGAAGATAAAATAAATAATTCCATATTTCATCAAATGGAATTAAAAGATAATCTTACTATTTCATCCTTAAAAAGGTTTTCTAGGAACTTAATATTAGATGAATATATATTGAATAATGTAGCTAAAAATTATATAGCTAAATTAGGTATTTCCCCTGGGAATCCAGAAGACAAAGCCATATTCTATAGTGGAGGAAATCAACAAAAAGTAGCCTTTGCTAAAAGTTTAATGCATCTTGGTAAAATTTATATCCTAGATGAGCCTACCAGAGGCATAGATATAGTATCTAAAAATGATATATATAATATAATGAACGATTTATTAATAAACGAATCTTCTATAATACTGTTTTCCTCAGACTTTGAAGAAGTATTAGGTATGTGCGATAGAATACTAGTATTATCTGAAGGTAAGTTAATTGCAGAACTAGATAGTCGATATGCCACAAGGGAAGAAATAGTATATTATTTAACATTATAAAAAAGAAACCCCCTAACTGATGTTACACCTACAATCTATTTCTATTCCCTTTATTATTAAGGCAATCAAAGGTCCATTACCACAAGTAATTTCGATGCTTGCTAGTGGAGTAAGTTCATGAAACTTAAAACAGTCCAATGATTATATAATCATTGGACTGTTCCCTATTTCTCTATTTCTTCTTTTATAAATTCCAATACCTTAGCTGCATGCCCTTTAGCTCTTATGTTTCTAAATTCCTTTACTAGTTCTCCCTCCTTGTTAAATACAAATGTAGATCTCTCCACTCCTATATATTCTCTTCCGTACATCTTTTTAGGTTTCATGACATCAAAAAGCTTATGAACTTTCTCATCTTCATCACTTAAAAGTAAAAATGATATACTTTGCTTTTCTCTAAACTTATCATGGGATTTGAGGCTATCCCTGCTGATTCCAAGGATCTCAGTATCCAATTTTTTAAATTCATCATGTAAATCTCTAAACTCAATAGCTTCAGTAGTGCAACCTGATGTATTATCCTTTGGATAAAAATAAAGTACCACATTTTTACCCTTGAAATCTTCTAGAGATATATCTTTGCCATCTGTTTCTTTTAAAGTAAAATCATATTTGCTCATACATATAACCTCCTATGGTGTTGATACCCCTTTGTCCATAAAAAAATCTAAAATTAAATAAAAGAGTTAAGAATAATTAGAATCAATTACTCTTAACTCTTTTATACATAAAATCAATTCTAAAATTAAAGAAACTTAGACTTATATCCACACCCAATATGTCCCTTACAACTGCTACATATCGCTTCACATTCTACCAAGGATTCTTTTACCCCACTTGTTTCTATACTTTTAGATTTAACTTCTTTTAGCACATCTACAATCTTATCATAATCTTTATCTGTAGAAGGCCATATCTCTAAAGTACTACTACCTTGTGCATCTCCAATGCCACCTGCTCCAATTTGAAAACATTCAACATTGGCTAATTGCTTTACAGCTTCAATCTCTGTAAATAGTTCTCCTGGCAAAGGCATCAGTCCTACTGCCATTCCCCACGATATTGACTTTCCCTTTCTACTTGCCTTCTTCACTACATCATCTAAATCACCGAATATCATCTTTTCTAGTCCTGTAGCTATTAAAATTTTAGCTCCTTCAGTATACCAAGCACTCAAAGATCTACCTACATTTCCCCCACCTAAACTACCCGCCATAATAGCTGCATTACCCTTATAGTCAATAGCATTTGCACCACATATGATAAGATCATTGTGGTTAAACTTTTGAACTACCTCAACTATATTGTCATCTACACCAAACCATTCTCCCTTTTCATAAAGTATAGAATGAAAACCTTCACTAATCTTTTTAGTAGATACTGTACCTCTTGATGTAATTCTACCACTTATCCTAAGAGGAACTCCTACTAGTTTTTCAGTAATTCTAGAAACTGTTGTACCACCCTTAAACAATATCTTACCTTTTTCTACTGAATTAAGAAATACTGAGTGATTCAATATTCCTAGAGCAATAATCTCTTTTCCTTCCTCCACTGTCAAAGTTACCTGTATTTTCTTCACTAATCCACCTCAATTATACAACTAGATAACTATCTTTCCATCTTCTATTACCAGTTTATCGTCTAAATATAATGTTGGATTTAACACTATTCCGTCTAAATGGCAGCCTGCCTTATTTGTACCACCAAAAGAAGTATTTGTCCCAAAGGCTATATGAATTGTTCCATATATTTTTTCATCTTCTAGAATAACTCCTGTCAACCTAGCAGCAGGATTGGTTCCTATACCTAATTCACCTATAGTACTATTTCTCTCATTATCAAAGAGCACTTGTAGTTTATCAGAATCTTCACCTTTAAGTTCTACAAGTTTCCCATTTTTAATCTTTGCATATAATGGCGTTTCAAGTATCCCAACTCCTACCATACTTCCATCTATAATTATCTCTCCATTTGCTGAGTCTTCTAAAGGTGCAATATATGCCTCTCCTGAAGGTAAGTTACCAGCTTCACCTGGATTTTTATAGACTCCAGTACTAGGGATTCCCTTTCTACCTTCTAAATCCATTTCAAGAACATAATTTTCTTTTATTATCTTAGCTTTTTTTGCCTCTGTAAGTAAATCTGTAAATTTTAGGGTAAGAGATTCTACTTCTTTATAATCAGCAGTAATTGCACCTTCTTCAAACATATTTTCAGTTATACCAGGCATACTTGCCAATCTTGCTCCATTATTGATTGCATTTATCTTAGCATTAGTATGAGTTAAGGAAGTAGATGTAGGACATACTATGACATCAAAATTCTTCATGGCTTCTGCAACTTCTTTTGGAGGCTCTTCTCCACTGACCTTCCTTGGACTCATTACCATTAAAACTGCTTCTTTTGCTAGTTCTTTAGCCTCATTATAGAGAGTTCTTCCTATTTCTATCTTATTATCATCTGTTAAAATTAATACCGTTTCATTTTTCTTGACATTCATACAATCTTCTAAAACAATTTTATATCCTGATTTTCTCTTCATATATACACCTCATCAATCATTTAATATTTCTCCTATTACTCTAGCAATAATTGTCCTAGACAAAACTACCATCTTTCCAGTACCTTCTGAAACTCTTTTTTTCATCTCTCCATTATATCCTATACAATCCAAAACAATCATATCAATGTCTTCTTTATTAAGAACGCTAATTGCTTCGGAAAATTCATCCTCTTCGGTATAGGGGGAAGCTGCAACTACCAATACGTCTATTCCTGTCTCCTCCCACTTCTTTTTACTCTGTTCTATTTGCTCCTTATCAGGAGTAATTACTGCTAATCTGCCTTTATCTAAAATACTTGGTACTAAACTATGGATAATCTTCTGTGGATATAATATTGGTACTTTCGATTTAAATATATCTGGGAAAACACCTGTACAGATAAACAGTATTACATCTACACCTTCTCTTTCAAGTTTGTAAATACATTGTTGTAATCTCGGTAATATATGTTTCTCAGCAAATTTTACACTATTACCATCTCTCAACTTTGAAACTAAGACATAATCTCCCTCTTCAGGTGAAAACATCTGTATTTCTTCTAAGCTAAGTCCATCTAAAGCTCCAGCTTGTATTACCTCTACATCTTTACCTAAAAATTCAACCATTTCTGGTATTACATCATCTCTAGGTGATTGTCCTATTGTTATAGCACCTAATTTTTTCATTCATATATACCTCCTACTTTCCAAGGGTTTGCATATGACTCATACTTCCATATAGTTTTATCAGTCTATCAAATTCTACTTTATCATAGAATTTACAATCTCCTCTTCCATATTGTTTAGCTACTTCTAGAGTAAATCTGGCAGCTTGCTCTAAGTCAAATGGGTGACTAGCACCTGTTGCACATCCTGGAACGGCTACTTCTGTTGTGATTGCTACACCTACAACAGGTGCCTTAGTTGCTGTTGCTGGTTGTAATATACTATTTAAATGATATAGACCATTTCCATAAGGTGTAATGTCTTGATTGCTTAGTGGGAATACAACTGGTAATTTACCTGTAGTTATCTCCATAATATCTAATAGATCATTACTAGTCTTCAATATATATCCTTCTTTAACTGTTGGTGATATTGCAAATCCTCTATGATTTATAACCTTATTTCCTTTAGTTGTATCTATTGATAGTATCGCATCTAGTTCCCCGTCAACCTCTTCTTTATTTACTGTAGCCATATCTACTGGTGAACCCATAAATGGAACAGGTTTATGAGGCTGTGTAGGTGCATCTGGACATATATGAGTTGAAACTACAACATCACCATCTAAAAAGTCTCCCTTATTTTGCATATCTAGAAGCTTAGCTGCCACAGCCAATGCTACAATAGCCCCATCTCCATCTGAAACCATACCTATCATTTCTGGTCTAGCACCAATACCACCTAATCTACCTAAAATTCCTATAGTTGGTGCATCTTTTCCTTTAGATTTTCCGTTTACTCCAGGAATCCTAACTCTAATAAAATCAGTACTACCTTTTTCTCCTGTTATTGTCTTAACTTCAACATCTTTTGCCCCATATGTTTTCAGATATTCTTTTACCTTATCTCCACTTGCTGTTGCTGTATCCACCTGTTCATATACTTCCATTATCTGTTTTAATAGCATATAAATTCCCCCATTAAATATATTTTATTATTTCTTTTTTAATTATTGGCTCAATTTCTTCTAATAGCTTGGAATCATGCATCCCTGCTCCTAATTTAATATTTTCTTTTTTCGTTCCTATAATTATAATATTTTTCCTATTGCTAATTTCTGCAGTAGTTAAAGGCATTCCAGAATCTTTATCAAACGTCATAATAAGATCTGGAAAAGTATATAGCCTCTTACCATCTTTTTCTAAAGTCATATACTCATTCCAAAATGTAATTTCTATTCCATCTACTCTAACTTTTCCTATGTCAAATCCACCATTAGTAACTAATTCAAAATCAGATATAACTCCTTCAGCTATTATTTTACCATTTAAAAATTTAACTACATTGCTGATAGCATCATAGGCAGAAACTTTCAACCCTTCATAAAATCTTCTTCCAGTTTCTATCGCATGACTAACCCCATTAATCGCTCCATTTTCTTTAATATATTTAGCTTTAACGGGATTTCTTGCAACAGCTACTAAGCCTCCAGCTTGTACAGCTCCTTGTCTCACCATTTTTGAAGTTTTAAATATATCACCTTTAAAAAATCCTTCTATCCTATTACTTAACTCAGGATTTCCACCTGCAAAAGCTTGAAATGAGACAAAATTGTCTATATTATTTAATCCCATACTTCCCATGGTCCCAGTAGGATGAGCTCTTCCATTACATGGTGCATCTATTAATGGTATATTTAAAACTGCTGATTGAATCCAACCATTTATAGTAGCGGCACCTCCATTTTCATTAGTAATGATTCCACCAACTTTAAGTCCAGTATTTTCTTCTAATAATTCAATAGTTCTAACATAATCCCTAGGCTTAACAAATTTATCTATAGCAGCAGGTGCTCCAACAGAAGAAGCTGTAACTACTAACATATCATCATCTACAGAATTAATATCTACTAATTCTATATCTCCATATTCCAAGGCTACAGTCCCAGCAGCCTCTCCCATCTGCCTAGAACCTCCGCCACCTCCTCCAAGGATACAACCTCCTATTAAGCCATACTTCAAAATATCCTTATCTAGTTTAACGCTATTTTTCATTAACTTCACTCCTTCTAGTAACCTCATAGAGAGCAATTAGCCCCTCAGCTACAACTGGATCTATTACCGGAATTTGACAAATCTCTTCTAACTCCTTTGCAATTCCAATAGTAGCCATTCCAGTACATGCCAAAGCTATTACTTGTGCTCCTAACTCTTTTAGTTGAATTGCCCTTTCAATAACTTTCTTCCTTCCAGCCTCAGTCATCAGATCAAGTGTAGACGTAACTCCCTCCACATCACAAGGCCATATAATATCAGTTCCTAGTATCCTTCTGTATGCTCTAGGTATTTCTTTTGTAATACCTAATACTCCATATATATCTCCATATCTACGAGTCAATAAAGCAGTACTCTCTCCAGCTCCTACCACAGGTATATCTAATATCTTTTTCAATTCTTCTACTGCTGGATCACCAGCACAACTTACAATTATTCCATCTAAATCCTTCCATTCCTTGGCTAACTGAATTATCTTTGGTACTGCTAGCATTTCCGTTTCATCATCATGAATTCCAAAGGGCTGATCAGGAATAGCCTTTGATACTACATTTAAATTTGGATAGCATCTTTCAATGATATCTCCATGAAGATTCAACAGCTTTTCATCTTTAAAACTTACAACTCTAATCAAGCCTATATTGTACTTTTTCATATAATCCCTCCTGAACTTGAAATCTAAAATATAGCTTTAATTAAAGCTGAGAAAAATCCATATAATCCGTCTCCTGCAATTAATCCAGCATCCCTTATCTCCATAAATTCAGTTCCAAATATTAAACGAACTACAACAGCAGCAATGACACCTACGCCATAGATAGGATTATTAATCAATAATCCAGTAGCAAATAATACTCCTACCATTCTGGAAGGTCCACCGATTAACTGTATAACTAATCCAGGAATGGCCCATATCAATAGAGTTTTAATCAAAGATACATCTGCAGAAGCACTTACAGTTGTTGCAAAAACCCTACTTACAGGTGGAAGTAAATCTGATTCAAAGTATAAATTCATTGTTAGTAATACCACTAATATACCTATTACTCCTCCAATAACTTCTAAAATAACCTGCTGTTTTCTACCATAAAGTTCATATTCTCTGTCTTTACCTTGTCCCCTCAATAGCCATCCAGTTTTAAGATCATAACCCATATCTGCAAAACATGGACCTACAGAACTTACATAACCTGTTAACAATGCAAGAGGTATGAGTGGAAAACCAAAAAATATTCCAATAGTCATAAATATAGTCGTAATTGCAAAAGCTGGAAACCAACCTGAATGCATTGCGGCCATTCCTACTAATAACATGGCAGCAGTTGCTGAAAAAGTTGCCCATATCAACCATAATATTAACTTTCCTAGACCTAATTCTGACATTATTCCAGATACAAGTGCTAACATAACTGCTCCTACTAGAAATAATAAAACTCCTAATCCTAAATTCTTCTTTGTAACACTATCTGAACGTGTGTAATTTATTTTTATATTTGGATCTTTTTTGTTTCCTTTAAATATGATTTTTACCGACTGTATTAATGCCATTAATCCAGCACCAATCATAACTCCATGAGGAATATAAGTGCTACCTAAATCTAAACCACTAAATAATGTTGTTGAATATCCTCTAACTAATAACCCAATACCTAAGGCTGCCATTGAATAAATATTAGCTATAAATACAATGCCTATCCCAGCAGCAGGTAACTTAAAATAGCTAGCAACTCCTCCAATAACTAAACCCTGTAACAACCTTTTCCCTTTTTCTCCTCCTTCATCTCCAGCTCTTAAAGCTTGTGCTGTTGCTACCCCTGGTGGCCATGCAGCATCAGCTGGAAATATGCTACTGTCAAAGATCCGTCCGACAATAAATATGGAAAAAACTAGACCAATCAATGAACCTATAGCCATAGGAATAATAAATTCAGTTTCTCCTAACACGAAGAAAATTGCCAATGTAAGGAAACCACAGTTAGCTGCAGCAAAACCAGCACCTGAAACTGTGGTTTGAATTAGATTTTGTCTTTCCAAAGACCTAAACTTTTTAAAAGTTTCAGATGGAATTCTAGCAATAACCATAGCTACTATTGCTCCAATCAAAGAAGTATTTGGTGTTACACCTACCTTTCCAATTATTTGCATACATATTATTGCTGACAAAATTCCAAGAAGTGAACTTGTAATCAATGTTAAAGGTTCAAAAGCACTTATTCTATCTCCATCGTTCGAATCAATATTTGAACCTTTGAATTTTTTATCCTCCATTTTACTAACCCCCTTTTCTTTATTACAATAAAACATTAACTTGTCCTATTACTGAATAGTATAACAATTTAGATATCTATTTACAATCATAGAAAAGCATAAAAAACCTCTAATATATTTATGTAAAGACATAAATATATTAGAGGTTTTATTTTAACTTCAAAATTCTCTTTAATTTTAATCCCATCTGTAGTGCAAATATGCCTTCTGCATCATCAATAGAATACCCAGAGATTTCTTCAACTCTACTAAGCCTATATCGTAATGTTTCCACATGGATAAAAAGTTTAGATGCTGTTATTTTTTTATTCATATTATTTTCCAAATAATATTCGATAGTTTTCATTAAATATGTTCCATGCTTTTTATCATAATCCTCTATCTTTTTAATAGTCCCATTATAGTAATTCTTTATTTCTTTATCATCTTTTAGTGGATATAACAATTTCATAGTATGTAAAGAATTATAGTAAGTTATGCCCTTTCTACAAAATAAAACAGCCAAATAAGATTCGTTGTAAAGTTTTTCTATTTCCTCCAATCCATTATAAATGTTAGATACACCTATTGATATTAAAAATCTATCTTTATAGATATTTGCATTCTTTCCTATATCATTGACTATATCTTTTAAGTATATATCCGATCTTATTTTAAAAAACAAGAATATTTCATTGATTCTATCAGTAGTTAAATAATTATCTGCTCCAAATATATCGTTTAATATTTCATAAATAATATTGTTAAAATCTATCACATTCTTTTTTTCTATAATATCAATTTTAATACAAATACCTACAAAAGATCCTTCTTCATCCCATCCTAGATCTCTTTCCACATTGTTATAGAACTCTTTTGGCAGGTCTTTATTGTTGAGCATAGTTTCTACTAGAATTTTATTAAATCTAGTTTTACTTAATTTGATCATTTTTTCTCTTTCTAATTTCATAGATATAATTGATAGGCCATATTCTATTGCACTTTGTTCAAGAACACTTATCTTATCTTTATTTATCAAATATAAAAATGCAATTGTCCTTTTATTTCTTATAATAGGATATATACATATATATGAATTGTTTATTTTAATATTTATACAGAGTTTATCTATATTGCCATGAATCGGTTTACCATAGTTATTAAATGGCGAGAAACATGATATATCTCTATAACTTTCATGATCTACAATACTGTTACTCAATATATTAAAATTACTATCAAATAAAAAGACATTAGAGTTAGATAGATTAGATAGAGAATAGATAATTCCATCAATGTCTTTATTTTCAAAAGTCAGATTTAGCAGTTTTTCATATATACTATTTAAATTTAATATGTATTGGTTTTTTCTATAAAATAACAAGTTGTAAAAACTGGAAATAGTATCTGTATAGACAACATCATATGGTATCTTAATCAATGGAAGCCCATATTTATTTGAATCTTCTAGTAACTCATCACTTATATCTCCGAAATATCTATTTTCTTTTATTGCAATAGCTGCAACTCCTCTTTTATAAGCATTAATTACCATATCTTGTTTTGCTTCTTCATTATTATAGAAAGCATAACCAGCTGTTAGTAAAACTTCTCCCCCTTCCAACCAATTTATTCCATCTGGTGTCTCTAATATAGTCATATGATTGCATTGATTTTTTAAGCCAATACTTCCACCTAACACTTCAGCACCACTAAATGAACTTAATTGTAATACTTCTTCTACTGTTAAACTATCATTCCCGTACATCAGCTTAATTCTTTTAATATCATTAATATTGTTCTTTATATTCTTCAAATATATCCCCCCGTTCAAAATACGATACTCTTTAAATTAATTATCATATCTATCATTTATAACTAATAATCCTATTATATATTATATATGATTATATTAAATCTCTTTAAAACCCTAAAGCAGAGGCTCACGCCTCTGCTTTAATTTCACTATCTATTTATGCAATAAGTTAATAAATATTCTATATGCACCTGGTACTAGATTAGGTATTTGTCTATACCATGCTAAGGATGAATAGGTATATGTCCCTTCCCCATACTTTGTAGTTATAAGTGTGGTGGTGAATTCATCTTCCCCTGGATCACCAGTAGAAATTAACCTTTCGTATCTATCATCTATCTCTGATGGATTGTATGCAGCTCTATCCTGTACCCAATTAGTCCAATCCTTATCTTCTATCTTATTAGGATAGTTGAAAAATCTATGTTCTGGTTTCAATAGAGTTACTTTTGAATCCTCATCTGTTACTCTCCATTTTATTACCGGTGTTCCAATTTTCAATGGATACGGTGCTAGTTTAGAATCCCAATTATCCTCTGCCTTATTATATTGAACGACTAAATTTCCACCATTTTTTACATATTCTAAAAGTCTACTGTTGCTATTTATAAGATCTTCTCTTGATAGATATGCCCTAATTCCCATAACTATGGTATCATATTTTGAAAGATCACCAGATTCTAGGTCATTAGCCCTTAGATTTGTCACATTTAGTCCAACTAATCTTAGAAATTCATCAGTTTCATCAAAACCACTAGCCACATATCCAATCTTTAAATCTTTATCATAGTCTAAGTCAAAAGCCTGTATCCTGACATTGGAATCCTGCACAAAATAGGTACGCCCAATATGAGGATACTCTATTATCTGAACAGATTCATCACTTATGGAGCTTCCATCTGTAGCCTTTACTTTAATATCATATACTCCATTCTCCACCTTAGCTGAAGGAGTCACTACAAAAGAGGCAGATTGTATCTCTCCCTTAGTACTAAATACAACCTCTGAAGATTTAGGCTCTACAGTCCATCCATTAGGAACTTCCAAATTTACCTTTGCCTTACTTGCTGAACTATTATTGTTAGTCAATGTGACACTTATTGGTATTGGTCTTTGTGGATTTAAAGAGTTCAATATAGTTGCCCCTGGATTTGGAGTAACAGAATAGTTTGGAAGTACAGCTAAATATTTATCAGGTGAAATTGTTACTTCACTTTGTACACCAGTTATTTCATAACTAACTTTAGCCTTCATAATATTTTCTAGATATGGATGGAATGTCTTTGCATCCTTTGGCACAGTTATACTAAATTCAAATACAGCTGTCTCTTCACCCTTAAGATTATTCTTAGGAGTAGATTTTCTCGTAACCTTCCATCCTTCTGGTAATTCCAATTCTGCGCCTAATTTTTGTATATTAATATTACCACCATTATAAACTTTCACTGTTGTATTTATAGTTTGACCTCTAGTCACTTCATATGCCTCTGGAATTACTCTTATAATCAATGAAGCACTTACTTTACTAGCATGATGTAATTGCTCCAATTTCCTGTTTAATCTATGGATAAGATCGTCTTTGATTTCATCTTCTAAGGATGAATCTCTAACAAACTCCACTGTTTTCCTTACATTATCTATCATAGATTGAACATTTTGATTTACTTTTTCAAAATCGGGAAAAGCTTTTTCGATTTCTTCTGTATCTTTTTCAAGTATCAACAACCATTTAGATATATCTTTGTCTCCAACTTCCTTGGCCAAGTCTCCAAAGGTAAATGTAATTCCCTCAAATAGAGTATCCTTGTTTACCTTTTCAGAATTAAGTAATGTATAGTACCTATATGAAGGTCCCTCTTCATAATCTCTTCCCATTCCTTGACATCTATGCATATATCTAGACTTCTCTCCCAATTGAAGGTATGATGCACCATAGATATTGTCATATTCTCCTACTGGTACTATTGTTGTATGTTCATCTTTATTGCCTGGTTCATAAAATTTCTTCACTTTCCAAGGCTTCAGTCCTTCACCTAGATGTTCTGGATATCTGTTTGGATCCTGAGCTGCCTCATAGGCTTTCTTTGTTAGTATATTAATAGCTTGATGATGTCCATGAGTTGTTCTCACATTTAAAAAAGCAGGAAATATCACATCTGGCCTGTTTTTTCTAATACTCCTTACAAGCCTTTCTAAGACTAAATCCTCATCCCATTTTTCCAAAGTCTCCTCCCAAGTCTTTGAAAATCCAAAGTCTACAAGTGGTTCATTTATATCTTGACGTAGTACTTCCAATCTAGTATTTAGTATTTCAGCAGCTTCTTCATATTCCCTAGTCCTCAAGACGCTTAATGCATCTTCAAGCTCAGGCCCTATTTCATTTTGCCCTCCCTGTCCCCTAGTTACAGAGACTATAGATGAATCTACTCCCAATCCAAGGGAAGTATAGGCAAGAGTAGCACTATGTTCATCATCAGGATGGGCACATGTATTCATGATACTAGCTACTGAACCTAGTGGCCTTATGGCCTTCCATAGTTCAACTACTCCCTGATCTGCTGCCATAGGTTGAGCTAGAGACACTACAGGTAGAAATCCTGCTATAATAGCCAAGACTACAATCCCAGATACAATCTCTCTTGAAAAACACTTCATAATCACATCATCTCCTTATAATATTTTAAACAGAAGATCCTTTGACTACCCTCAGGATGACAAATCCCATGATTTTCTATAAAAATGACTTCTCATATCCCATGCCAATAACAATTCCTACAAGAAAATGTCTTGGCAATAAGTATAGAGAAGTCATTTACTTAGATTATATCTCTTTTAAACTATCTAGATCTCCTGTTTTACTCCCCTTACATATACATCTTTTAGATTCCACAGTCCATCTATTACAAGTAGATCCGCATCCTTTCCTCTTTCTATGGATCCCTTCTTATCATATACTCCAATATACTTTGCAGGATTTTCAGATGCCATCTTCACAATCTCTCCTATAGATGCATCTATATTTCTAACTACATTTTTAACTGAACCTAAAAATCCCAACTCCAAATCCTTTACCTTTTCATAATCATATTTGTAGATTCTCTCTTCTCTACCATCATCATAGGAAAGTTTTAGATAATCCCCATCTGGAGTAAATGTACATTGTCTTATATAATGATGGAAAGGTCTTTTTACATGGGCTAGACCTACAGCATCTGTAGTTAGATATACCTTATCTGGCCCCTTTAACCTATATATGATTTCAAAGGCTTCAGGTTTTACAGTCATTCCAGTTTGCTTTGCAAATTCAGCATACATATCATCAAAATACATAGCTGCCCCTACTACTCCCAGCCTTCTATGATGAAAACCTCGCATCCCACTAAAAGTATGGGTAAAACCACCTAGTCCATAGTCCTTTAAATCCTTAATCTCTTCAAATTCTGCAGCACTATGTCCTATGGATATCTGAATTCCCTCTTTATGAGCATAGTGTATAAACTCCAATGCCCCTTCTAGTTCTGGAGCCATAGTAATCAATTTTACATTTTCTCTTCCAGCACTTTTAAAGAATTCTTCAAGTATCTCAATGGAAGGATTTAAGCAATACTCTTCCTTTTGCATACCTTTAAACTCTTTATTTATAAATGGACCTTCTAAATGAAAGCCTAAAATATCTGCACCATTTTCAGGCTTATAATTATCTATAGCTTTCTTACCTTCTATTAACTGACTATTTATCTTTTCTAAAGAATCTGTTCCAGTAGTTGGTAAATAAGAAGTAGTCCCCTCTTTTACCAATTCCCTAGACATATTCTCTAGAGATTCTTCTGTTCCTTCATGGACAAAGGAACCTGTAGCCCATCCATGAATATGCACATCTATAAATCCTGGTACAATTATATTCTCACCATAGTCAATATAATCTTTAGCACCTATATCATCATGGATTCCTTTTATCTTTCCATTCTCTATCTCCATATATCCTCTTACATATCCCTTAGGAGTATATATTCTCTCTGAATATAGATACATGTCATCACTCCCTATTTTAAATACCAATAGTCCTTATTTGCCTCCATTAGATCATCTAATACAGCCTTTGCCTTGTCTGGATCTGCAATTGCACGGTTTAAAGTAAGTCCCTCTAAGGCCTTTTGATAGTTAGACTCTAGACAGGACTCTACTGTCAACTTCTCATAGGCATGTTGAGTTTCCATAAGTCCCTTATAGAATGTCTTTATCTCACCATATGGGTAGAGCATAGCTCCATCCTTAGTCAATTCTCCTGCAACTTCTACAAAGGCATCCTCTGGCATATTTGGTATAATCTTTCTTCCCTTGTTTGTTCCCATCAATATAAATACCTTTTTTAAGTCAAAAGCAATAGACTCTGCTACTTCCACCATCATATTTCCATGAACTTCTCCTATGAGTAGTGGAATCCCATCTAATGATTGTTGATCCCTAGCCTGTTTGCAAATATCCAATACCTGCTTTTCCCTACCTCTAGTTGCCTCATCAGCTCTAGTGAAATTAGGATCACTTGCTTTAGCTATATCATCTGCAAAGAAGTAGTATTGTAAATAGGTATTAGGTAGATACTCTGGGAAGAACTTCATCATCCTATTTACATTCTTATAGGTATCTAGCCAAGATTGATCCCTTTGTTCCGCATTAAATGGCTTGAACTCATGATCTACTAGATGTTCCTTCAATTTAGGCAATAGATCTTCTCCAGTTTTTCCATGATATAGTTTTGTAAACCAACCAAAGTGATTTAGCCCAAAATATCTAGGTTCAATATCATACATATCCACGTCTAATATCTTAGCAAAGGAT
Organism: Varibaculum timonense; assembly: GCA_902386935.1. GTDB lineage: Bacteria > Bacillota > Clostridia > Tissierellales > Tissierellaceae > CABMKH01. Next base: position 447,095 of record CABMKH010000005.1, on the reverse strand, counting down.
TTTATCATGGAATAGGGTTGGTCACACATATTGAGTATCTTATCATCATGGGGAAATACCTTGGCCAAAGCTAAACCTACTATGGCTGCAGGATTGGTATAATTTAGTATCCATGCATCTTTGTTGTATTCCCTTATCTTTTCCACCATATGAATCATAGGTTTAATAGACCTCATCCCATAGGCAAATCCTCCTGGCCCACAGGTTTCCTGACCTATTAATCCATACTTTAGAGGTATCCTCTCATCATGGCGTCTCATTTCAAAGCCGCCTACTCTCATCTGTACAAATACATAATCTATATCTATATATGCTTCATCTTCATTGTCCGTAAATTCAAGTTCCACATCTGGGCAATATTTCTCCATTGTAAGTCTGATATAGTCCTCTTGAACCTCCATTCTGCTCTTGTCTATATCAAATAAGATTAACTTTCTAAGAGGAAATCTATCCTTATAATTTATCAGACTACCTATAAGTGCTGGAGTTCTAGTGCTTCCAGCTCCCACTATGGTAACCCCTAGTTGTCTACGTTTCACAAAATCACTCCTTATCTGTCATTTCTATATATGAAATCAGAATTTGAATTAAAGTATGCATCCCAATTCTTGAAATCAAATCATTATATGCTGTTTCAGTATCATTGGCAAAGCAATACATATTATAATTTGCTATCTTCTGTAGAGAATTATTGGAGAAGGATGTAAGGGCTATTACATCTACTCCTCTGGACCTTGCAGTCTTAGTTATGGTCAATATCCTCTCTGTCTCTCCTGATAGGGACATGACTATCACTGTCTCATCAGGATCTAGAGAATCCCCAAGGACATCTATTATATTTGGATCTGCAATTAATATGGCCTTGATGTTTAAAAGTGCCAGCCTTGAACTCAATAGATTTGCTATTGGCTCTGATGCTCCCCTGCCAACTACATATACTATTCTAGAATCCATAATCCTCCTTGCAATCTTCCCTACATTTTCTTCATTTTGGAGGGCCAGTGTCTTACTCACCTCTGTGTTGATACCATATACTATATCTTCAAAAGATGGTCCAACACCTCCCTCCTTTCTATTGACTATATAGTCCTTTAAATAATATCTCAACTCACTATAGCCTTCAAAACCGAGCTTTTTAGACAGATTGATAATAGTGGTCTTGGATACATATAATGTATCTGCCACTTGACTTGCTGATGAATCCTGTACTTTAGCTGGATTATTTATTATATATTCTACTATCCTCTTTTCAAGATCTGTCAACTCATCGTATCTCTCTGTCAATCTGCTCAATTTCAACTTTCTTTCAACTCCCCTTTTAATTCTCTATCTACTGCATTCTTGACAAACTCCACATTTGGACCAAATACTATATGGATATGGTTTTTAGCAGGGAAGAATATACCTGATGTCCCTGATTCCCTAAGTCTTTCTTTGTTTACTATATGCATATCCTTTAGATCTACTCTAAGTCTAGTCACACAGTTCTCCACATTTACTATATTGGCCTTTCCTCCTATGGCATCTATGACTATCCTTGCAACTTCATCATATCTCTTTTCTTTCAGTAGAGTATTGTACTCAATTTCATCTTCTTCACGACCTGGTGTAGGTATATTCCATTTTTCAATTGCCCATTTAAATGAGAAATATGTGATTAAAGCTAATGGAATTCCCACTATAAATAGATTATACCATCTGGTATTCTCATACATAAGGCCAAATATTGCAAAGTCAAATATAGTTCCCCTGATATAACCTACTCCAGTCTTTAACATAGCCAGTGCTACAGCACCAGATGCAGCTAAAAATACATACCATACATATAGTAAAGGTGCTATAAATAGGAATGAAAATTCCATAGGCTCTGTAATATTACCTAAGAATGGAGTCAATACCATGGTCAAAATTATACCCTTTACAAACTTCCTATTCTTGTGAAAAGATGTTCTATACATTGCAAGACCTATGGCTGGAATCATGAATAAGGTAACAAGCATCTGATTTTGAGCCATAAATCTAGTCAAACTGGGAACCATTTCCCAAGCTTCATGAGTTGGACCTAGGTCAAACAATATCTTGTTAAGTGATGGTAAAACTCCCACAAAACTTTCTCCAGCTATCATATAAGTTCCACCAGCTGGGGTAAATCTAAGCATAGCACTCCATACATGGTGAAGCCCAAATGGAATCAATAGCCTTACCATTACTATGTTTAGGAATACTCCCACATATCCGCTTAAGATAAGGGAAGACATAGATATAAGACCCTTTGTTACAAACTGCCAGAAAAACGGAATTATAAGCCCTACAACAATTGTAGCCCCAATGGTAACTATAGGTACAAACTTCTTTCCACTGAAGAATGCAAAAGCAATAGGCAATTCCTTTTCATGATATTTATCTGTGAGCCGAGCAGCTATAAGTCCACTGATAATACCACCTAATACATCTAGTCTAAGAGTTTGAATCCCCAATACCATTCCCTGCCCTACTTGAGCCATCTCATCTGCTGGTGCTAGATTCCCTGTTGTCTTCAACCATACATTTATAGTTGCATTTAGTATTAAATAAGAAATCATAGATGAAAATACCGAAATACCCTTCTCCTCTTTGGAAACCCCATAAGCAACACCCATGGCAAATAATATAGGTATATTCCCAAAGATAACGTCTGCAATACTTCTAAGCCCTACTAAAATAGTCTGTAGTGCCTCATTCCCTAAAAATGGGACCCTCTCAACCATATAGCCTTGAACCAAGGCACCTGTCAATCCTAATACCATACCTACTGGAGCCATTACTGCAATAGGTAATAATAAGGAACGACCAAATCTTTGAATGTTTTCACCAACTCTACCTCGTTTTCCCAACTTTTCCACTTCCTTTCTGAAAATTTAGAATCCTCTCTACCTATTATATTAATCTATATCCCCCTTATAGACAAGAGATTTCAAAGCTTTAAGTCTATTACCTATGTATTTTACTTTGGACATATTCAATTACTTTAGTCATTATATTCTAAACAGGCATAAAAATACCCTATATTTCTCTTAAAATACAGGGTAATGATAAACTACCTTTAGTGGTTATTCTATTTCAGCACACGCTTTAAAAACTCCCTAGTCCTCTCTTCTTTAGGATTATTGAATATATCCTCTGGACTTCCCTCTTCTGCTATAACTCCTTTGTCCATAAATACCACCCTATCAGATACATCTCTAGCAAAGTCCATCTCATGAGTCACTACTAGCATTGTAAGTCCAGTATCTGCTAGTTCCTTCATGACTTCTAACACATCTCCTACCATCTCTGGATCTAGTGCCGATGTAGGCTCATCAAACAGCATAGTATCTGGCTCCATGGATAGTGCTCTAGCAATGGCCACTCTCTGCTTTTGTCCACCAGACAGCTGTCTTGGTTTTGCATTTATATACTGGTCCATTCCCACTACTTCCAAGTATTTCATAGCCATCTTTTCTGCCTCTTCTTTTGAACGTTTCAATACCTTTATCTGACCTACAGTACAGTTGTCAAGTACATTCATATTGTTAAACAGATTAAACTGTTGAAATACCATTCCAAGTTTTGCCCTATGAGTGTATACATCGTGACTTCCATCTAAAATATTTTCTCCATGGTATAGTATCTTTCCACCACTAGGCTTTTCCAAGAGATTTACACATCTCAGAAGGGTCGATTTTCCTGAACCTGATGAGCCTATTATACATACTACTTCTCCCTTCTCCACTGAAAAGTTGATATCCTTCAATACCTCATTGGCTCCAAAAGACTTATTTAGATGTTGAATATCTATTATCTTCTCCATATCTTCACCCCTATCCTACTATGCTTTCTTTAGTGCATCTTCAGGCCTTTGAACCTGCATCTGATTTCCTATGATATTGTAGTTTTTTGGCCCATCTAGCTTTCTTTCAATAGCTCTTAGTATTCTAGTCACTGTAAAGGTCATTATAAAATATATGATACAAGTAATAAAATAGGGTTCAAAGAATTTAAATGTATTTCCAGCAATGGATTTTGTCTGGAAGAATAGTTCTGTTATGCTGATTACATTTAACACAGAAGTATCCTTTATATTTACCACAAATTCATTCCCCGTTGCTGGCAATATATTTCTAATTACCTGAGGCAGTACTACATAGATCATAGTCTGCAAATGGTTCATTCCCAAGGCATGAGCTGCCTCAAATTGACCATCATCTATAGAGACTATTCCTCCACGGACTATCTCTGCCATATATGCTCCAGTATTTATAGATACTATAAATATTGCAGCAAATAATCTATTTAACTGTATCCCAAAAGCCTCTGCCACACCATAGTATATTACCATGGACTGTACCATCATAGGTGTTCCACGGAAAAACTCTATATATACAGAGAGTATACCATTTATAATCTTTAAAAACCTTCGCTTGAATCCCTTCTCTGGCACTGGTATAGTCCTTATAACTCCAACAATCAAACCTATGATTGCCCCTAATATAGTACTTGTAATGGAGATTAAAAGCGTCATATATGCCCCACGTAAAAACATAGGCCAATTTCTCAAGAATATCTTCTTTACTAGTTGAAAATTCATGCTTCTCCTCCTTATGTCTCCCTACTAAACTGATTAATCCTGTTCCATAGGTTGATTTAATATGGCTTTATCCATTATCTCTTGACGTTCTTCTTCAGATATCTTAGATAGGATTTCATTTATCTTCTCTTTCAAATCATCACTGCCTTTTTTAATTCCTACAGCAATTGCAGTATCCTCAGGTGAAGTCTTAAATCCATCTTCAAACTCTACCATTACAAAATCTTCATTTGCACTAACTGCACTGACTCCCTCTGGTCTTTCAGATACATATCCATCTATGATTCCAGACTGTAGTGCTACTCTCATAGCTGGAAAATCCGTCATCTCTGTCTCTTTAATTACTCCATCTATTTGGTCTATAACTGTATAGTGGAATGTATTTAACTGAGCAGTTATCTTAGCTCCACTAAAGTCCTGAATAGACTTAGCTGATTCATACTTACTACCTTTTTTAACTACCATGACTAGATCTGAAGTATAGTATATATCGCTGAAATCAATGGACTCCAATCTTTCCTCAGTAGGTGACATTCCTGCAATGATTGCATCAATAGTACCTGAAGTCAAAGCTGGAAGCAGTCCATCCCATTCAATCTTAACTATTACTAATTCTTTACCTAGTCCCTCTGCTATCCTCTTAGCTATCTCTACATCATATCCACCAGCATATTCTGCATTGTCTTCTATTGTCACTCCACCATTTGAATCATCTAACTGTGTCCAGTTAAAGGGTGGATATCCTGCTTCAAGTCCAACCTTAAATGTATTACTTTTGTCTCCTCCACAGCCTACTAATACTACGGACATTACTACAAATATAGCCATAAAAATCGTAAATCGCCTTTTCATCATACTCTCCCCTTTATAAAAAAATATAAAAAAACGCCTGATAGATTATCAAGCGTTTATTTGCATATAGCAAAGCTAGAGATAATCCTCTTCCTTTTTGCTCTGTGTGTGAGATAGCACAACATCAAAGTATCGAGCTTTAACTTTGATGACAGTTCTATACCTATTCGATATAGACCCAGCCATAGATTTTGGTATCTAAAGCTTCGGCGATATCCCCTTTCTCCACACGTCACAGGCTTCCGACCTCCCTGTGGTTACTAATAAATATCGCGCCTCTACCTCACCCTGGAAGGATGAGGATTTTTATTCAATTTTGATTGTATCAATGATACCATGCAGACTTTAAATAGTCAAGGACTATTTTTTATTCTTCTGCTTCCTCCCACTGTAATGATCTAGTTACTGCTTTTTTCCATCCTCTATATAACTTCTCTTTTTCCCCATTTTTCATCTCAGGTTCAAATATCCTATCTATACTCCATCTATTTGTGATTTCATCTTTATTCTTCCAGAATCCAACAGCCAAACCTGCTAGATATGCTGCTCCAAGAGCAGTTGTCTCTACAATATTTGGTCTATATACTGGAACATCTAAGATATCAGATTGGAATTGCATCAAAAAATTATTGGCCACTGCACCACCATCTACCTTCAGAGTTTGAAGATCTATTCCTGAATCCTCTTGCATAGCTTCCAATACATCCCTTGTCTGATATGCAATTGATTCCAGTGCTGCCCTGATTATATGCTCTCTTCCTGAACCCCTAGTCAAACCTACAATGGTTCCCCTAGCATACATATCCCAATATGGTGCCCCGAGTCCTACAAATGCAGGAACTATATACACTCCATTATTGTCCTCTACCTTTCCTGCAAAGTATTCACTATCACTTGCATCAGTTATAAGTCTTAGCTCATCTCTTAACCATTGAACAATAGCACCAGCTACAAATATACTACCTTCAAGGGCATATTCTACCTTTCCATCTACTCCCCAAGCTATAGTTGTCAACAACCCATTTTGAGAAGTAATCATCTCTTCTCCAGTATTCATCAACATAAAGCATCCTGTACCATATGTGTTCTTTGCCATTCCCGCTTCAAAACAAGCCTGACCAAATAGTGCTGCTTGCTGATCTCCCGCTATTCCAGCTATAGGTATCTCTGCTCCACCAAAGGTATGAGGATCAGTAACTCCATAGACTTCACTTGACTGTCTAACTTCTGGAAGCATAGATGCTGGTATATCTAGCTCTTTTAATAGTTTTTCATCCCACTTTAACTCCTTAATATTATATATCATAGTCCTGGAAGCATTGGAATAATCAGTCACATGTACTTTTCCCCTTGTAAGGTTCCAGATAAGCCATGTATCTATATTTCCAAATAATAGCTCTCCTCTTTCTGCCCTTTCCCTAGCCCCTTCTACATTGTCCAGTATCCATTTGATCTTTGTTCCAGAGAAGTAGGCATCTATTATAAGTCCTGTATTCTCTCTTACATAGTCTTCAAGACCACGTTTCTTTAATTCATCACATATTGCAGCTGTCCTTCTACATTGCCATACTATTGCATTATATACTGGTCTGCCTGTATTTTTATCCCATACGATTGTAGTCTCTCTCTGATTTGTTATACCCATTGCTGCAATTTCTCCAGGTCTAATACCTGCTGTTTCTAGAACTTCTCTGGCTACTCCTGATTGAGTACCCCATATCTCCATAGGATCATGCTCCACCCATCCTGTCTTAGGATAATATTGAGTAAACTCATTTTGTGCAACCTTAACCACTTCACCCTTATTGTCAAATATTATTGCTCTAGAACTAGTAGTTCCCTGATCCAATGCCATTATATACTTTTTTTCCAAGACTATTCTCCCCCTTATAATAGATTATAATATGATAACAATTCATGTAAAAACCTTTTCACACTGTAAAGTTTTTAGAGCCATAGCCCTAAAAAGAATTGATATACAACTGCCCCTAATATTCCTCCTATTATAGGTCCTATAATAGGTACAAATGCATATCCCCAGTCTGAATCTCTTTTCCCTGGTATTGGAAGTAAAGCATGTGCAATCCTTGGGCCAAGATCTCTTGCTGGATTAATTGCATATCCTGTGGGACCACCAAGGCTCAGCCCTATTGCCCAAACTAATATACCTGCTAGTAAGGCACTTAAAGGGCCTACCCCATTATTTTCATGATTGATACCTAAAATCCCCAAAACTAGCATGGCAGTTCCTATTATTTCAGTAATGATATTCCACGTGATGTTTTTTATAGCTGGCGCTGTACAAAATATTCCCAATTTAGTATCTGCATCATCTGTATCTATAAAGTGATCTCTAAAGGCCAAAAATACTAAAGCCGCCCCAGCCATAGCACCTAATAATTGGGCTATTATATATCCAGGAACTAATGACCAAGATAAATTACCTATTACTGCAAATGCTATAGTTAAAGCTGGATTTAGATGAGCACCACTTACCCATCCAGTGGTATATGCGGCTATTGCTACACCAAATCCCCAAGCTGCTGTTACTACAACCCATCCTGCATCTTTTGCTTTTGATTTTGAAAGAGAAACATTGGCAACTACTCCTGCACCAAATAAAATTAGTATTAAAGTTCCTAAAAACTCTGCTAGATACATTGACGTACTTGTCATTTTTTATCCCCCTTTTAATTTTAAATATCACTACTATTTTTACTACATATACCATACATCCTTATTACTAGTAGATATACCTATAGCCCCAGCATTGAGACTCTCAATTACATCTGACTTATCCCTTATTAGTCCACCGGCTACTACTGGTATATTAGTCTTCTCCCCTATTTCTCTTATAACCTTAGGCATTATTCCTGGAAGAATTTCCACCATATCTGGTCTTATGGTTCTTATTGAGTTTATACCCGAACTCAAACTGAGAGAATCTAACAAAAACAATCTTTGAATTGTAAATATACCTAGTCCTTTTGCCGCCTTTATTAGATTGCTCTTAGTAGTTATAATTCCATCTGGTTTCACATTTTTAAATATATATTTCATAGCCGTTGTATCTTTTGAGAGTCCTCCTATTAGATCCACATGAATATAGACAAGTTTATTGTTTTTCCTAAGAATACCGACTATTTCTTCTATATTCAATATATCTCCTGTCAATAAAAAGACTATTTTACAAGGTGAACTAATTGCATCGTCAAGATTATTTACGTCACTTATTGCTGCTATAATTGGATTTTCATGTATATTTTCAAAGAAATTATTACTCACCCAATACCACCTCCTGAATTTAATAAATTTTTTCTCTAATTTAAATATACATGATTATCTTGACTAGTGCAAACTCCTTGAGGCTATAATGTCTACACCTGTTCCCAGAATATCTTCTATGATTACATCCCCCATCTCTATTGGTGCCTCTACTTCTACAGCATTGATTAGTTTCATACAGTCAAATATCCTATTCTTTGGTATATCGCTACTAGTCCTTACTGGTAGTCTTTTGAGACTTCCACCACTTATCTTTACTGTAGATGTCAACAATCTAGTTGGGTTTGACATCTCCTTTACACCATATACCTCCCCCCTTTTACAAGTGGCACCTTTTACAATATAGCCCCCTTCACTTGTCTTGTCTTCTATTACCTCTAAATGGCATCCAATGGGGCATGCTATACAGATCATCTCTCTCTTTTTCATAATTAAATCTCCTCCTCTAAAACTTCTATAGTCAGTGTTGGACCCTCTATATCTTCCAACATCTTAGGAGCTAACACTATCCTTTGCATTTCACTTGGTGTCATATACTTTTTCTTTATCTTTCTTATTTCTTTGTCTCCTGCCTTTACTACCAATTGTGCCTCTTGATAGATATCTTTAACTCTCATAAAAAATTCCAATGGCTCTCCGCCTAATCTTTCCTTGCTCAATTTTTGAGGTACAATATAGTATATGCCCTTCCCTGGTCTTATATCTATATAATTTTCAACTTTGTCCAATTCTCCTTTTACATATCTGGCTGCTGCTTTCCCTGCTCTTCTACTTTCCTGAGTTACATAGTCAACTACATCATGAACATGGAGTACATTTCCACAGGCAAATATTCCCGATATCTCCGTCTCCATAGATTGATTTACTATAGGCCCTTTTGTGCCTCTATCTAGAGGTATTCCCACATTATTAGATAGTTCATTTTCTGGTATTAGGCCTACAGACATCAACACTGTATCACATTCATATGTTTCTTCAGTTCCAGGTATAGGCATCTTGTTTTCATCTGTCTTTGCAACTACTACACTTTCTACTCTATCCTTGCCATTTATCTTCACTATATTATGTCTCAACATAAGTGGTATATCATAGTCTTCTAGACACTGAACTACGTTTCTACCAAGTCCAGCAGCATATCCACCTCTAGCCAATACTCCTATGACTTCAGCACCTTCTAAGACCAATCTTCTAGCCATGATAAGTCCTATATCTCCAGAGCCAAGTATTATGACTTTTTTTCCTACCATATACCCTTCCATATTTATTAGCCTTTGAGCTAGGCCTGCATTATATACACCTGCTGGTCTGCTTCCAGCTATATTCAAAGCTCCCCTAGTCCTCTCTCTACATCCCATGGCCAATACTATGGCTTTAGCCTGAATATTTATTAGTCCATCCTTGGTATTTATAGCAGTCACTATTTTGTCCTCAGTCATATCCAATACCATAGTATCCAATTTATATTCAATTCCTAGATCATATAATTCCTGTATAAATCTCTCTGCATATTCTGGTCCAGTCAACTCTTCCTTAAATATATGAAGACCAAATCCATTGTGTATACACTGTTGAAGTATGCCACCTAGTTCCCTATCTCTTTCAATGACCAATATGCTTTCAATTCCATTTTTTTTTGCCTCAATAGCAGCTGCTAGACCAGCAGGTCCTCCACCGATTACGACTACATCATAATTTAACATATCATCATCTCCTACCTGTTTTATTATATTTGCTCCTTAGTTTCTCCAATGGCAATATTGGAATTTAATCCATCCTTTACTACTTCAGTAACATCTATTCCAAGCTCCCTAGCTAATATCTCAATAACTCTAGGTTGACAGAATCCACCTTGGCATCTTCCCATACCTGCTCGTACTCTCCTCTTGATTCCATCTATAGTTCTTCCACCAGCATTCCTATGTATGGCATCTACTATTTCACCTTCTGTAATATTTTCACATCTACAGATTATCCTTCCATAGCGTGGATCCTTCTTTATCATCTCGTGTTTTTCTTCCTGACTTAGATCCATGAAGTTGATTACCTCTTTTCTATGTGGATTAAAGTCCTTATTTTCTTTAAAATCTCCATCTATATCCTTAAGTAGCTCCACTACATATTTTCCGATGGCAGGAGAAGCTGTAAGCCCTGGGGACTCTATTCCAGCAACATCAATGAAACCCTTTAACCCATCTACTTCTTTGATTATAAAGTCTCCTGTATCTGGAGATGCTCTCAATCCTGAAAAGGATGTAATAGTAGCATTAAATGGAATCTTGTTACAGGACTTACTTGCTGTCTCCTTTACATATTTAAGTCTTTCATCTGTAGTCCCTTTGTTTTCTTTATCATCTATATTTTCAGCATCAGGTCCTACCAATAGATTTCCATGTACTGTAGGCAATACAACTACACCTTTACTTATCTTAGTTGGGCATTGAAATATGACACTACTTACCGTATCACCAGCACTCTTATCTAATAAGAAGTACTGTCCTCTTCTTGGTGTTATTTCAAACTCTGGAGATGCAATCATATTGTGCACTTTATCAGCATATAATCCTGCACAATTTACCACATATCTTGTATCTATATCTCTATCATCTGTAGAGACCCTATATCCTCCATCTATTTTCTCTATATGTTTTACTTCACTATTTAATGACAGCTCCACTCCATTGTCCATTGCATTTTCTGCAAGAGCTATAGCCAATTCCCAAGGACCCATTATGCCAGCCGTTGGTGCATATAAGGCTCCTACAGCCTTAGGACTTATATTAGGCTCCATAGCTAGTAGTTCTTCTCTATCTATTATTCTCATATCTGGTACTCTATTCTGAATACCTCTATCATACATCTCTTCAAGAGTAGACATATCCTCCTCATCTAAGGCTATAGTTAGAGACCCTACCCTCTTAAATGGTACATCTAGTTTTCTACACAGATCCTCCATCATTTTATTTCCTTCTACATTAAATCTTGCCTTGGCTGAATTAGGTTTAGCATCATATCCAGAGTGAACTATAGCACTATTAGCCTTTGTAGTACCATCTGCCACATCATTTTCCTTTTCAAGTATCAAAACTTTCAAATCATATTTGGAAAGTTCTCTTGCCACACATGTTCCAACTATACCAGCACCAATGACTATTACATCATACATAATATTCTCTCCCCTCATTTATTAGATCAAAAAACCACAACACTACCTTCTCTCGAAGATATAGTTGTGGTTCTCATAATCTCACCTCTATATTTATATATATTGTCAACTTGCCCATTTTATTCTTTCAACACCCTTGACCTTGGAAACTTCTATATTAAAACTATCATAATCAAACTCCCTATCAAGTATAAGGGCAAACTCCAACTCTATAATCCCATATTCCATATGGTCTGTAATATCTTCTAATATGTCTTCTCCATCTATGCTCCCTCTGCTAATCTGAACTCCCTTTATCATAATTCCACTTTCTCCAAAGACCATACCTATATCACCTATTAGTCCTGGTCTCTCATAACATTTTAAGGTGGCTATCTTCACATTCTTATTGATGTACTTCTTTTCAAACCCACTCAATAAGGATAAGGATATAAATACAATTACAGTAGTTACCAATGCACCTAGATAGTATCCATTTCCTATGGCTAGACCCAGTCCTCCACATACCCAGAGGCTAGCAGCTGTAGTGAGCCCCTTTATATTGCTTCCATCCCTTAGAATAGTTCCAGCACCTAGAAATCCTATACCACTTACCACCTGTGCTGCTAGTCTTGCTGGGTCTCCTTTAGATACTGTATAGTCAAAACCATAGTTGGACAATAGCATTATCAAGGCTGCCCCTGTAGTTACCAATATATGAGTCCTAAGACCAGCAGGTCTATTATGAGCCTCTCTTTCTATCCCAATAATTCCTCCTATAATTGCTGATAGTAAAATCCTCAATACGAGTTCAGTATTACTTATCATTTCTATCCACCTACTACAATTAGACTTTTATTTCCTCCATAATAATATATAAAACACCACAATCATGCCTTCTTTAAAAGACATAATCGTGGCTCTCTTTCTCTCTAGCCAAATGCTAAATTGTCTATATCTTGAGATTTAAGTAGTCTCACCATATCTTTTACAGAATCAAATACATAATCTGCTCTTATTTCACTTCTTGCATAGTCATCTTCCTTTGTCTCTCCAGAATAAACCAGCACAGATGTGATACCAGCATTTTCTCCAGTCTTTATATCTGTATATAGTCTATCTCCCACCATGACCATGTCATCTTTATCTAGATTATATTTTGAAATGATACTTTCAACTATCTCCTTGTTAGGCTTACCTATTACCTTTGGAGTCTTGCCTGTAGATGCCTCTATAAAGGCAGCCATTGCCCCTGCATCTGGCATGAACTTGTTATTAGCCAGAGGGCAGTTAAAATCTGGATGTGTTGCAATATATTCCACACCTTGGGAGATATATTCACATGCACCCCATAGCTTTTCATAGGTAAGTGTAGTGTCAAACCCTAGTACCACATAATCTATATCTCTATGCCTCTGCCTTTCCAAGATAAACCCTTCTCTTTCAAACTCTTCCTCTAAGGCTTGAGTCCCAAGTAAGTAGATTCTAGCACCAGGTTTCTTTCCATTGAGATACATAGTAGTGGCTTCTCCAGAGGTAAATATCTCTTCCTTATTTGCTCCTATTCCTAACTTATTCAGCTTCTCCACATATATTTCCTTATTTTTAGAAGAATTATTTGTAAGAAAGATATATCTCTTTCCACTTTCTCTTATAGTATCTAAGAATTCCTTTGCACCATCTATCAATTCATCTCCCAGATAAATAGTTCCATCCATATCCAACAAAAAAACCGTCTTTTTTCTCAATTTTTCCAAAGACTTCCTCCTTTTAGTTTTCTAATCTATCTAAACAAGTTTAAACTAAATAGTGCAATACTTTCAGAATATGTGACTAATAATAGGACTATCAATAGAGAAATTATAAAAGGCCAAACTTCTTTAATAAAATCCTCCAAAGTCACATCTACTATAGAACATACTGTAAACATCATGGATCCAAAAGGTGGAGTTAATCCTCCAATCATTATATTTACTATGAATATCATCCCAAAATGTACAGGATCTACGCCAAATGTCTTCACAGCTGGTACTAAAAGTGGTGCCAATATTACCAAAGCTGCTCCACCTTCGATAAACATTCCTATAAATAGCAACAATACATTGATTACCATTAACAATACAAATGGACTATCTGTCATATTGACCAATGTTTCAGTTATCATTTGAGGAATTCTCTCTAATGTCAGATAATATCCAAATACCTTGGCACTTGCAATTATTATCATTACAGCTCCTGTAGTTTTAGCCGTTTCCTTTAGTATCAAAGGTATATGCTTTAACTTCAACTGTCTATATACAAATAGACCTACTATCACGGAGAATACCACTGCTATTCCCCCTGCTTCTGTAGGAGTAAATGCTCCTAGTCTCATTCCCATAATTATTCCAAAGGGAATTAATAGTGCCCAAATTGATTTTATAAACTGTATAAAGAATTCTATAAAAGATGCCTTATTTTCCCTAGTAGGCTTGTACTTTCTTTTTACTGCAATAATATGTACAGTTATTGCCATTGCTACTGTCATCAATATACCTGGTGTATAAGCTGCTAAAAACATATCCCCTACTGAGATTCCTGCAATTATTGCATATAAAATAAGATTTGTTCCCGGTGGAATTACTGGACTTACTGCTGAAGATGCAGCAGTTACTGCAGCAGAAAATGGCTTTGTGAATCCTTTTTTCTCCATTTCAGGAACTAATATCTTAGATTGCATAGCCGCATCTGCATTGGCAGAGCCTGAAATACCACCCATCAATGCACTTAGTAATACATTGACCTGAGCAAGTCCTCCCCTAGTATGCCCTACTAAGACATTGGCAAAATCCATCAACGATTCACTAATTCCAGAATAATTCATTACTTCCCCTACCATAATAAAAAATGGAACTGCTAAATAGGGAAAGGATTCTACTGCTGTCACGAATTGCTGAACCACCATCTCCATTGGCATTGAAGAGTTTATAAATATAAAGTAAAATAATGAAGCACCCATCAAGGCAAATGCTATTGGTATATTTAAAAAAAATAAGACGAATAAAACTATAATCGGATAAATTGCTTGCATTGATTGTCCCCCTCCTTAACCTTAGCTATTTTGTTCCAAAAAGGCTTTTTTGAAATTCTGTATCGTAAAGTAAATAGAATACAATGTCATAAGTCCAAATGATATTACCATGGATGCATAGATATATCTATAGGATATTTCCAAAGCTGCAGTTATCTTTGTAGAATCAGATACATACTTATAGCTAAAGTAAAACATAATCCCAGACAAAATTGTTATAATTATTGAAGTCAAAAATTCTAAAACCTTTCTTGACCCTTCAGGAAGTAATTTTATCAATGCTTCTACACCGATCAATTCTTTTTTTCTAAATGCATTGGCAACTCCTAAGAATATGGTCCAGACAAATGCCCCTACAGCTATCTCCTCTGCCCAATGATATGTAAATCTTAAGAAATACCTAGTAAATACATTCATAATTACTGTAACAGTTGTAATAGATAAGAATATGCTTCCTATATAAATTTCAAAATCTTTTTTGGCCTTATCTATAATCTTTTTCATATCTTCTTCCCCCTATGAGAGTTTCAGAAAGTTAAAAGGAGATAAATCTCCTTTTAACTATTTTAACTCTTCCTTTATAGCCTCTAATTCCTTCATTATCTCCTCATATATTCCAGGAGTCCACTTGTCAAATTTCCCAAACACTGGAGCAGCTGCCTCCATAAAAGCTTCTGAATCTACTTCATAGAAGTTTACTCCCTCTTTCTTCAATAGTTCCGCATACTCATCTTCTAATTTAATGGTTTCTCTTAGGTTTTCCTCTGTCCCTTTAGCCAATTCTTCTTCTATAATAGTTCTTTGCTCATCAGTTAAGCTATCCCATAATTTAGTAGATACTGTAACTGCTGAAACACCTAATAAGTGATTAGTTAGGGAATATTCTTTTACATTTTCATATTGTCCCGTTCCATAGTATGTCATTATAGATCCTTCTACCCCATCTATTACACCTTGCTGAAGCGCAGCATATGTATCTGGGTATGGCATAGATACTGGGTTACCACCCATTGCTTCAATCGTATAAGTATACAACTGACTGGTAGGTACTCTTATATTTAGCCCCTTCATATCTGCTGGAGTCTTAATAGGTTTATTAGCCATCATACTTCTGAATCCAAATACCCAATCTAGTGAAAGTACCTTTATACCCATTTCTTCTGCTTGTTTATTTAGATTTTGAACTAAAGGTGTCTGCATCATAGCAAAATACTCATCAAATGTCTGGTACAAGAATGGTCCAGTTACTGCATTATAATCTGGTACATAGTCACCTAGGAAATTCACACCATCTACCAATATCCAGTCTGATCCTTTGACCAACTGCTCCATACCATCTTTACCTATTGGCAATATACCACCTGTGAATAGTTGTAGTTCTAGTGAACCTCCGCTTCTCTCATTAATGTTTTCTACTACTTTCTTTAGTGACTTTGCAGTCTGCTCATCATCTACAAACTTTGTACTTACCTTGATAATTCTCTTTTCACCACTATTAGTAGACTCATTGCCATTTCCACCATTTTCACTGCTAGCAGGTGCTTTAGAATTATTATTGCCACATGCCGCTAAAGATAGAGTTATTGCTAATACCAGTAAAATTGATAAAAACCTTTTCATCATAATCCTCCTTGTTTTAGAATATATCTAACTTAGAATTGACATAATATCATCTGACAGAGACTTACCTATTGCACACCTCCTACTTAAAATTTGAGAACCACAATTATGCCCTCTCTCAAAGGCATAACCATGGTTCTCATTTTCTCCAACCAAATATAAATATGTTAAATTTATTATACCACATGAAAACGTTTAAGTAAACACCATAATTCTAAAATTCTTGCAAATGAATAGATTGTTGCAATTTTGTCAATCTATTGAATGGATTGATTTATTTTTAACAATCTCTGTTTGATTTAATCTTCCTATAGTTGGAAGCTAATTTATACCATATTGTTGATATCATCAATATGATTAAACAGAAAACCTGTATCCGTTGTAATACAACAGATACAGGTTTTCTATGACCTAGATGTAGAATTAGTACCATCCTCTTAATTTCATTACATTGGCGACTTTATTTACAGAGTGCATATAGGCAGCCTGTCTCATGGTCACATTTCGTTCTTCTTTTATCTTCCAAATATCATTGAAAGCTTTTATCATTTCAATTTCTTGTTTCTCTACTACTTCCTCTTCACTCCAATAATATCCATACAGGTTTTGTACCCATTCAAAATAGGATACTGTGACTCCTCCTGAATTTGTAAGTATATCTGGCGTAACAGGTATTCCCCTCTTTTCTAAAACCACATCTGCATCGGGAGTTATTGGTCCATTGGCAGCTTCACATATTATTTTAGCATTTATCTTTTCTGCTACACTTTCTGTTATTGCATTTTCCAAGGCTGCTGGAATCAAGATATCTACATCTAATTCCCAGAATTGATCTAAGGTAAGCATCTTCCCATTAGGATAGTCTACCAAGTTTTTATGCTCTTTCATATATTTAGCCAAATCTTCGTAGTCTAATCCTTCTTCATTATATAAAGCATAAGTACCTACTTCTTTAGTCCATTCTGCCAAGGCTACTATCTTTGCTCCTTGTTCTTGAACATTTTTAACTGTAAAGCTTCCTACATTACCAAATCCTTGAATTGCTACTGTTGCTTTTTTCATATCTATTCCATGTTTTTTGGCAAATTCTCTGGCTATTACTGAAACTCCAAATCCTGTGGCTTCATTTCTCCCCTTAGATCCACCCCACTCTACGGGTTTTCCTGTAATAACACCAATATTATTTTTACCAGTCAGCTTTATATATTCATCTACCATCCAAGCCATGATTTGTCCATTGGTATTTACATCTGGAGCTGGAATATCTATCTTCTCTCCCAAATATTTGTGAAGTCCTTGAACATATCCTCTTGATAGTCTTTCCAATTCTCCTTGGGATAGTTCAGATGGATCTACTGCTATTCCACCTTTTGCTCCACCATAGGGTATTCCAGTTACACAACATTTGAATGTCATCCAAATAGATAGAGCTTTTACTTCATCAAATGTAACATTTGGATGATATCTTACACCACCTTTGCCAGGCCCAATTGCATTGTTGTGAACTGATCTATAGCCTTTAAACACCTTAACTGTTCCATTATCCATCTTTACTGGTATGGATATTTCAATTACCCTTTGAGGCTCTTTTAATAATTCATACACAGATGATTCTAGTCCCAATTTATCACAAGCTATTTTAACCTGCCTTTGGGCACTTTCTAATGGATTAAGCATTTCTTTTGTCATTTTTTATTCCCCCTTGATAATTTTATGTCTTTTTGCACTCATTTACCATATACCATCTAATTTTAAAAAATTAATTTACCTCTTGCTTTCCTTGCATTTTACCTGGTGTCCACCATTTAAAAGCTATAGCCATTATTGTTAAGACAATAAATAGTCCCCACATCATCAATGTAGTATATACAGGCCATCTGCCACCAAAGTTAATAAACAACGGAGGTAATACTTGTAATGCAATTAATATAGGCCTATTAATTAGATCAGTGATACCTGTGTCTTCTAATCCTCTAGATTTTTGATCTGGATCTACAACTCTATTTAACAATACTCCTGTTGCTACAACTCCATTGGAACGGCCATAATTCATTATACCCCTCTCAAACCAATCTTTAGATGAAGCATACTTGCTAACCCAAAGAAACCAAACTATATTTAATATTAAACCAAATACAAATGTAATTACCAATGGCCAAAAATAAGCTACAACGACATCTAGTTTTAATGAAGATACAGCAGATACTACTAATAAATCTGTGGACGATCCACTTATACGCTGGATTGTATGTCTATCCACATATTCTACTGAACCCGTCTTTATTAACACAAATTGCACTATATAACCAAATATCAATGCCATAACAAATACTGGAATAGATAACCAGCTTACAAAACTTTTAATTAGATCTGAAGACCATTTCCCAAGTAGTGTTGCTACCAAAACTATTCCCAAATGAAACACCAATGGATCCAATGACATATTAGATATAGTCACTTTCCCTCCGAAATTTTGTTTTTCTTTTGGAATCAATCCAGTCCTAAGTTCTTGGGGCAATTCTTCAGGAGAATCAACATAATTTGTATAACCTTTACGAGTTCCCCAATTTATAATACCCATACCTACTATAATACCGCCTACCAATCCAACAGTTGATGAAACATTTCCTAAATCAAAAAACTCTGACCATCCATAATCCGCAAACATGTTTCCAACTGCAGCAGCGGTGCCATGTCCACCATAGAAACCCGTTGCTAATACTAATCCAAATCCATCATGTAAATCTGGCCAAATCTTATTTAAAATTAACAATGCTAGTGTCATTCCTGCTGCATATTGTATAACAGCTACACCTGTATTTTGGTAGAAAAAACCTCCTACCCCTTTAAAATCTTCTTTTTTAGTAAGTTTATCTCCTATAGGCATACATGCAAAAACTACTGCTATCAATACCCCAGAATATGATGCTAATTGACTCGAAAAAGGCAAGATGTCCAAAACACTGGGGCCTAATATCAATCCTATAAATCCACCTATTAAAGATGCTGGCATTAAAAGCTTTTGAAAAATTATTAATTTCGCTCTTAATAATTGACCAACTAACATCAGTGCACCCATCAGCGCTGTATCTGTTAGAAGGGCCCATAAATTAAAATTCATATTATCCCTCTTTCTTTTTAGTTATATGGTTGAAGCCTTCATCACATAATCATCAAAAGCTATCCCAAAGGAATCACATAATTCTCGTATTTCTTCTACAAGTGCATCACTTAATTTTATTCCATTTTGTCTATTCTTTACTGTATTATTGTACTCTATTTCTCCTGGTAAATATATTCTATCATTGCCCGTAACCTTTTTAGAATTTCTAATTGAGTATATATATTGATCAATTTTTTCCTTGAATTTTTCTATTTCCATAAACCTTGATACATCTAAGCCCACCATTACCATCCCTAAATTTTGACTTCTATCATGATCTCCAAAAAGTGAGCCTACTTCATTCAAATAAGTAGCTCCTGTCATTAGTCCAGCCAAAATATCTACAACAATTGCCATTCCATACCCCTTTGGTCCTCCAACTGGTAATAATGTACCATTTAAAGCTTCATTAGGATCATCTGTTGGATTTCCATCTTTATCTATAGCCCAACCGATTGGTATCTTCTGTCCATTTCTTCTACTCACTTCAATTTTCCCTCTTGGCACTAAACTTGTTGCCATATCTAGTACAATATCCGCTTCTTTACCTGCTGGTATGGATACTGTGAATGGATTAGTTCCTAACATAGCTTCACAGCCTCCAAAAGGTGCCATTAAAGGAGAGGTATTTGTAGCTACAAAACCTACTAAATCGTTTTCAGAAGCCATCATTGAATAATATGCAGCAATTCCAAAATGATTAGAGTTCTTTAATCCCACTATAGAAAAACCATACTCTTTTGAACGATCAATGCACTTTTTCATTGCTATACTTGAAGCAACTTGTCCTAACCCATTGTCACCATCTAATAGCAGAACCCCTCTATCTTCTCTTAAAACTTTCAAATTTGGATTCTTATTGATCAATCCTTCTTGCAAACGTTTGATATATATTGGTAATCTAGCAATACCATGTGATGCAATCCCTCTTAAGTCAGCTGAAACTAACACATCACCCACCTTATCTGCATCGGATTTATCAATATCTACTTTTTTAAGAATATCAGTAATTAATTTTCTTTCATTTTCTTCACTAATATAAAGTTCCAAAATAGTACCCTCCTTCAAATTATATTTTTGAATTACATTCTTTAGAAATATCACCTCTCCAAATTAAATTATTTAATTCCATTTTCAGCTTTTACAATTCACTCCCTTCGTAAATTAAAAATACAATGAACATTGCTCTTCTGTCTTTATTGTGTGGTGTACCTTGTATAATGTATACATCATACATGTATAATAACCTTTTTGTAGCTCGTTGTCAACATTTTTCTGAAAATTGTTTTTTATTTTTGCTGCCACTTTACAGTATATCTCTGTATTTTACAGGGATATACGTTTTTTTTATTTTTGCTGAATTTTTTATTTTTTCTTACAATGAAATATTAATATGTTTATATTGCAAAATAAAAATAGCAATGGATTAAAATTAATTTTAATCCATTGCTATTCTAAAATTTTAATGTCTTTAATTATTGATTACTTTCTGAATCGTACCCCATATTCTTCATAGTTTCTTTTTTAGCCAATTTTAAATGTATTTCTTGATATTTCCATGCTTTATCAAAATCTCTACTCTTGATTCCTTCCATAATCCCCCTATGTTCTTCCAATGATTTCTTAAATCTAGCCATTCCATCCCTATGATTTATTTTTGAAGGTTGGATTATAGGTAATATTCCACTCACCATATTATTTAATATATCATTTTTACACATTTCAAATAGCATGCTATGAAAAATTGTGTCTGTTCTATAGTATCCATTCAAATCTCCATTATTATAACTATCTTCCATCTCTTTAAAGATATCAACTAACTTTTGTATCTCTTCATCTGATGCTTCATCTATTATCTTTTTAATCGCATATTTTTCTAATACTTCTCGCAGTTCAAAGATACTGTTAATATCTTTTATTGTGAATTTCCTAACAAATACTCCTTTGTTAGGAATATCTTCCAATAATCCTTCAACTACTAACTCTTTTAATGCTTCCCTTACTGGAGATCTACTAACATTCAACATCTCTGCCAGTTTTTTTTCCTGTAACCATTCTCCAGTAGTAAATGTTCCATTTAAAATATTTTCTCTTATGATATCATGTACTTGTTGTTTAATCGTTGTAATTTTTTTAACGTTATCTGGCATATCCATATTATTTCAACTATCCTCCCGTCTATAAAACTGTAATCACCTATATAGTTGCTAGAATTAATTACTATATATTTCTATGATAAATAATATTATCAATATATATGTAGAATGTCAACATCCCATACAATATGTAGTTGTTTCATCCACATTCCTACTTCTTCATGCTTTCAGATATCTTCTCCAAAATATCACTAGCTATAAGACTGTACTCTCCCTTGTCTTTACATGCAAGATCACCGGCAAGGCCATGAAGATATACTCCTAATTTTGCTGCCTCAAAGGGTTTAAGTCCTTGACCTAAGAATCCTACTATCATTCCTGTAAGCACATCTCCGCTTCCTGCTGTTGCCATGCCTGGATTTCCCGTTTTATTCACATATATATCTCCTTCTGGTGAAGTAACGATGGTTTTATTTCCTTTTAGTACTACATATATATTATATTTCTGAGAAATATATTTTGCATAGTATTCCCTTTTCTCTTGAATTTCTCCAGTATTCTTCCCTAGTATTCTTGCCATCTCTCCTGGATGGGGAGTTATTATGATGTCTTTTTTATTGTCTGCCAATATATCTGGATTATGGGAAATACAATTTATACCATCTGCATCTATTACCATGGGAATTTTACAAGATTTTATAATTCTCTCCACTAAATATATCCTATCTATATCAACCCCATAGCCAGGCCCCAAGGCCAAAGCATCTAATCCCTCTATAGCCTCCATAATCTCAACTACAGATTTGCTAATAAAATTTCCCCTACCCATATCCTCTATGGGTTTTATGATAGCCTCTGTCAATTTTATACACATTATATCCTCTATAAACTTAGGCACAATTGTATATACAAGTCCTGCTCCAACTCTCAATGCTGCCTGAGAGGATAGATAAGGAGCACCTGTCATTCCCCTACTTCCTGCTATTATTCCAACTCTTCCATATGTTCCTTTATGGCTATTATCTTTTCTCTTAGGTAATATGCTTTTCATGATAACATCCCCTAACTATATATTATGCACTTATCCAAATCTTCATCATTCTATCTAACATCTTCTCAGCCGGATCTAATATGGGAATTGTAGTTTTCCCATGAAGAATATTTGATATGTATGAAAAATGTGTACAGCCTAAGGAGCAAATTAAATTGCCCCTATCTCATTAGTCAAAGTTGAAAAGATTAGCTCCAGTCTCCTCATCATAGGACTTATTTAATTTTCCATCTATAATTTGGATTATTATTTCACCAGTCACACTAATATTGGCAGAGTGTAGATGTCCTCCAAATACCTTACAGTCTTCACAAGCTACAGAAGCATGTAGATGTAGTACAGGTTCTCCATCTTTTCTAGCTATATTTCCTTGAAGACTTACTAGTTCCATCTCTTCTTCTATATCTTTTATGGAATATTTCTTAGATGCAAAACTATATATACTTATCTCGGCTCTATCTACTGCCCCTATCCCTGAAACACTAGCCAGTTGAATGTCTTCTTTCTCTATTAATTCATTCAGAGACGATACTAATTCTTCTCCTCTTTCCAATCTCACCACATATTTATCTCCAAATCTTCTATAAAACATAGCACTTGCCCCCTTATTCTAAATTATTAATCTAAACTACTGTTATTATATCACACTAATTGAAGATATAGCATACAAAAAGAACCTCCCTGAAATTTCAAACTCCAAAGAGATTCTCATGTGTTTAATCAAAGTACTATTTATTTAAAATATATTTAGCTGCTTCTTGTCCAGAAATTCTACCAAATATAAAGGCTTCTTTGAAAATACCAGCTGTAGCAGTAACCTCTCCAGCAGCATATAATCCATCTACTATCTGATTGTCAGTGTCTAATACTTGAGCCTTTTCATTGGCCAATACTCCACCCTTGGTCATATGAATTGCAGATTGGATTTGAACACCATAATATGGACCTTCAGCTGAAAATGGTCTCTCAGAAGTTTCTTCTCTGAAAGGATCCTTAATTTCTCCTGCAACTGCCTTATTATAAGTATCTATAGTTTCTGCTAAATTCTCACCATTGATTCCTAGCTCTTTTGCCAACTCTTCTAGAGTATCTGCCTTAGTATGATATCCTAACTTATTGTGCTTTTCTATACGATAAAATGACTCTGCTAATGGCTGGTCATAAATATAAAACACCTTCTTGTTTGGTTGGTCAAGTATTGAAAGAGCAAGTTTTAATTCATCTTTTTCATTTTCTGCAATAAATCTCTTTCCATCCTCATTTATGAATAGGAATCCATCTCCTCTAGCACCAGTTAACTCCCTATTTTTAACCATAGCTGGATTGAATATTTTCATAGTGTCCATATTGGATATTTGATAATTATTTTTCTCAAATACTGGTATAAAATCTCCTGTAGCACCTATTTGATTAGATGTCATTAGAAGTTCTACACCAGGTTTATATTTTCCTAGAAGCTCTTTGTTGTTACAAAAACCACCAGTTGCAATAATAACTGCATCTGCTTTTATATCATATGTTCCTTCTTTTGATTCAACGTTTACTCCTACTACCTTATCATCTTCTATAATTAAATCTGTTGCTTTATTTCCAGTACGTACATCTATATCTAATTCTCTTATCTTATCTTCTAATTTATCATGAATATGCTCCCCTGCATATCCATCTTTTTCAGCCATATGAGTTTTTTCATCATAATAATAGTTTAAATTTATATCCATGCTTCTAAACCACTCATCTAACTCATAAGCACCCTTTGCCCAAGCATTGATACGCTCTGGAGAATCCATTACTTTTCCCTCTTTAGATTTTATAAAATCTTCAACTGTAAAATTAACTCCATCTTCCTTTTGTACTTTTGAGTTAATCAAATCAAATATAAGCATATCAAACTTACCATTTCCACCTAGAATATCTAATTTCTCTAAAAGTATTATATCCTTAACCCCTGCATTAGCTGCTTCTATAGCTGCTGAAAGACCTGCTGGTCCACCGCCAACTATTACTAGTTCCGTAGTTTCATTTTCTAGTTCTTTAGGCTCTATCTCAGGACCATTTGTATCCATAGTGATCTCTCCAAAATCTTTTCCTGCCTCTTTCATAGCTTCACCTACTGCACTCTTAATAGCATGGGAAGTATATGTAGCACCTGAAACTCCATCAACAATAGGACTTTGTGCTTCTAATATTCTCTCTATTGCAACAGGTAATGCTCTTGTAAATACAGGTGAAGTCTCCTTGTGAGAAAGAACTTCTATTTCCTTTAGTTCTCCATCTTCTATCTTGATCTCAAGTTTCAATTCTCCACCATATCCTTGAGCTGCTCCTTCATAAGTACCATCTTTTAATTCTCCAGATTCTACAATAGTACCAGAAGATTCATTTCCAGCATCTTTTGCCTGACATCCTGCTAAAACTGACATAGCCAATATCATAGATAATAAAACAAGGCTTAATAATGTCTTCCTGCTCTTCATATTCTGTTCACCTTTTCTTTAAATTTTTATTTCACGTGATATCACCAATTCAGTTTATCACAATTATAATTTTGCGTCAATTTTAACAGTTTTTGGGATTTTGTTGTCATGATCAAAGAAATATATTCACTTTTTACCTATTTGTTTTCTAATATTTAATTTTCTGAATCTACTAATTAATGTTTTATTTATCTATATTTCTTTTTCATTTCTTCATAAACTACCTTAGATATCTTAGCAATAGCTTCTATGCCTTGAGAATCTTCAGCTAAACTACATATCAAAATTGCCAAAATATATATATTATTACCTGGCATAATAAATATTCCTACATCATTCTGAACTCCTCGAAGATCACCTGTTTTATTGGCAACTACAACTGTTCCTGGAACAACTTCCTTATTATGAACATTTGGATCATATGATGTGACTGCTGGAATCAATGCTGGTAACTTCTGCCTAAATTGCTGTGTTTTCATTATTTCTATTACTCTTTCTGATACTTGTTTTGAAACAATCTTATTTTTACCCAATTGTCTCAGCAAACTCCCCATATCCCCAGCAGTTGTGTAATTATCTTTTCCAGCTTTTATAGCCTCAATATCTAACATCTTTCTCTGCAATCTGGTATTACTAAGCCCTATCTTCTTACAAAATTCATTTACTTTTGAAGTACCTCCAACCAAGTCAATTATCTGATTTGCTGCAATATTGTCACTTACAGTAATGCACAAAGTAGCAAGATCTAATATCGTTGGTTTATAATTCTCATTAAGATCTTTTATTATACCCGTTCCCATTACCCTATTATCTTTACTTATAGAGACCACATCATTCAAATCTAACATTCCATCCTCTACAATTTGAAATAAAAATAAAACCAAAGGAATCTTTATAGTACTAGCCGCAGGAAATATGTTGTCAGAATTAATTGTTAACTTTTCTCCCGTTTGTAAATCTTCAAAATATAATCCTATTTCTCCTTCTAAGCATCTTATTATAGAAAATATCTTTTTATTTATTGACACTTTATCCTCCTCCTAACTTATGTAGTTAGCTAATACCCTTCCCATTCTCTGGGAAGTTATTTCCCCATCTTTTACTGCTATTTTACCAGATACAATTACATATTTTAGCCCTACAGGCCTCTGGAAAGGGTTGGCAAATGTCGCTTTATCTGAAAATTCATTTTCAGACAATATGGTTATATCTGCATAATTATTAACTCTAATTTCCCCAATGTTTTTTAGTTTCATCACCTTTGCAGGAATACTTGTAATCTTTTGTATTGCCAATTCCAATGGTAATATTTCATTTTCTCTACATAGCCTTAAAAACCTTGGAAAAGTTCCAAAACTTCTTGGATGAGGTCTTCCTCCTCCAATCTTATTTTCAAAATCAAATGCAAACCCATCACTTGCTATAGCGATATCTCTCTTCCCCAAAATATAATTCATATCTTTATTTAATATTGAATGATATACTGCATTTACCTTTCCATGACATTCCTTTAAAATTTTTATCACTGTTTCTTCTGGAGTAATTCCCAGTTTTCTTCCTAATTCATATAAGGATTGTCCTTCATATTCAGGCTTCATTTCATGGGTATATGCAATTACTATTCTTTCAGCTCCCCCCCTTTCATTTATCAGCATCTTGATTTCAGATAACATATCTGTTTCAAATTTGCTTTCTTCCAACCTCTCTAGCATTATATCCATGCCACCTTCTTGAATTATTTGTGGTATAACTGCAGAAAGCATTGTACTTGTCGCCGAATATGGATATTGATCAGCTGTTATATTTATCCCTCTTTTTTGTGCATCTTCTATCATATTGACTAATTTCTCAGCATTTCCCCATTGAGATGGTCCTAGTAACTTTAGATGTGAAATATGAGCACGAACTCCAGTTATCTCAGATACATTTATAATCTCCTGCACACTATCAAAAACTTTACTACCTTCATTTCTTATGTGAGCAGTCAAAATAGCATTATATTTTTCTAAAACTCTTGAAAGCTCTATTAACTCAAATTGGTTTGAATAGCTTCCTGGAGGATATATTAATCCAACTGACATGCCTAATGCTCCCATTTCTAATTCTCTTTCTAATAGCTTCATCATATGATTCAACTCATATTTTGATGGTTCCCTATTTTCAAAACCCATTGAACATATTCTCAAGCTCCCATGCCCAATTAAAACCCCACAATTGATACCAATTTTATTCTTTAAGAGAAAATCTAGATATTCTTGAGTATTATCGAATTCATCTGATAACATATCCATTCCAACTAGCAATCCAGAACAATAGTCTTTAAAGTCACTTATATATTTACGATTTTTAGGTTTAGGAAACAGGGATATACCACAATTCCCAACTATATCAGTGGTTACTCCCTGTAACAATTTATTTTCCATCCTATTATCCAATACAAACCCAGTCTCCGAGTGTGTGTGGATATCTATAAAACCTGGTGCTACTATGAGATTATCTGCATTTATTATCTGCCTACCCTCTAAGGGTGAATTGCTTATCTCAATAATTTTAGATTTATTAATTCCAATTGATCCCTTAAATCTCTTCTTACTAAAACCATCTATGATTATGCCATTGTTAATTGCCAAATCATATATCATTTAAACACCCCAATTAATTTACAAATAATATATTCTTTAATAATAATTAACGACTCAAAATATATTTAGACATTAAATCTATGCCCGTATATATTGTACCTTCCTTCGGCAGAAATTTATCACTGTGTAATGAATATTTACTTTCACAGCCTAAGAAAAAATATAAAGAAGGCACCTCAGTACAGTAAAAAGAAAAATCCTCTCCTATCAAACTTGGATTTATATTGGTAATTACATTACTTTCTCCTAAATAATTAGTAGAATATTTGATAAACCTTCTGCTTAATTCTCCATTGTTTTCCAAAACAGGGTAACCGTCACTAATATCTACTATAACTTCTCCATTGAAAGCATTAGCTATTTGGGTTGATATCTCTTCTATTCTTCGATGCACAAATGTACGAGTAGACTTTGAAATCGTCCTTATAGTACCTCCAATTTCCACATTATCACAAATAACATTATATCTACCAGTTGAATTAATACTTCCTATAGAAACCAAGGCAACTTCAAAAGGATCTATTTCTCTTCTCAATTTGTGTTCTATAGCATTTATTATATCAATAGCAATTGAAATAGCATCTACTCCAATATGGGGTTCTGCTGCATGAGCATTTTTACCTATAACTTTGATAGTAAATTTATCTGAAGAACCCATTAAAGGACCTTCCTTAATAGCAATCTGACCTACATTATATTTGGGCCATACATGTAATCCATATATTTCAGATAGATTTAACTTGTCTATAATTCCCTGTTCAATAATAAGTCGTGCTCCGCCATTAGGATTAGATTCCTCAGCAGGTTGAAATATTATTGCCACATTATAATTTAGATATTCCTTTAAAGAATTTAGTATGACTGCAATACCAGCTGCTATTGTTATATGCACATCATGTCCGCAGGCATGCATCGTTCCCTTGTTTTCAGATTTAAAGTTTATGCATGTATTTTCTAATATAGGCAAAGCATCAATGTCTGCCCTAAATCCAATAGTCTTATCTTTTTTGCAATCTATATATGCATAACCACCAGTCAGATTATCAAAATTATAAAATTCAACTTCCTTCTTATTAAGAAATTCTTTAATTAACTTAGTAGTATTATATTCCTTATATCCCAATTCTGGTTTTCGATGTATCTCTTCTCTCAATCCATTTAATTCACACATATAACTTTTTAAAGAATCTTTGATCATATCTCCAATATTATCCATTGCGTCTCCTTTAATCATCATAATTATTTTATATATTTTATTTTAATCACAGTATATGCAAAACTTACATTCCCAATATGATTAGGCATGTAAGTTTTGATAATCAGTAATTTTATTTATTTGGCTTCAATAGAACATCTGAATAAGTTTCAGGCCTTCTATCCCTAAACATATGAATAGTACTTCGGATTTTTTCTATCTCATTAAAGTCAACACTTCCAGTTATTATCTCTTCATCATCTCCACCTTCAGCTATAATATTACCCCAAGGGTCAATAATAATAGAATGTCCACAATAAGTACCCATAGGACTTTCACCTACACGATTACATGCAATTACAAATATTTGATTTTCAATTGCCCTTGCTAATAGAAGTGTACGCCAATGACTTAGTCTAGGATTTGGAAAATTAGAAACTATTACTAGGCCGTCAGCTCCCTTCAATGCATAAATTCTAGATAATTCACAAAATCTTATATCATAACAGTTCATAAATCCTAATTTCCCGAGTTCAGTATCATATACATTCATACTAGTACCATGCAAAAATGCGGCATCTTCATCCATATCACTGTATAGATGCATTTTACTATAGTCTCCTATTATCTCACCTTCTCTATTGATGAGAAAAGTAGTATTACGCCTGCCATCTTCAAACTGAGTCCCAATTGAACCTCCTACAATCCATACCCTATGCTTTTTAGCACATCCCTTCAAGACCTTAACGGAGGGACCATCAATAGGTTCAACAAATTTTTCAATGTTATGAAACATTTCATCTGAAAATCCTGAAGCCCAATCTTCTGGAAGGACAATCATATCAGGACGCTTTTTGCTACTCATAGCTTCATCAATCATTGCTCTAACTCTTTTATGATTAAACTCTCCATCACAAAACTTAATATCTGTCTGTAACAATGCAATGTTTATCACAATCTTTCCCCCTTATGATTTTAATATTTTCCCAACATTTACTTTAACCTCTTCACAACAACATACTTCATATATGATTAAAATGTTATCCTCTTGCATATAGCATGGCACGTATAAAAACATAAATGAAAGTAATTATAGTAAGTACCCATCCATTTTTGAGCATTGCCTTTAAATCTTTAGATCTTGCAAGTCCCATCTGTCCAACCATATCTACCGTTGGAGTTACAAAGAAAGTGATCTGACATGAAACTAATACTATTAACGCCCATATCTCCATGCCAATGTTCATACTAGTGACTGTAGGTAAAAATAATTCATGAACAATCTGGGCCTGAGCAACTCCTGCTCCTGAAACACCAAACACCCCTATAAGTGCACTGACCATTAAAAAAGCAACGTCTCCACCTGCATCTACAAGAGGTTGCATATACCCTGCAATGGCTTCAAATGCACCAGACTCAGCCACATAATTTAGAAATGGATCGAATAATATAAACATAAAAAACATCCAATACATTTTAGAGCTGCCTTCAATTAAGGTTTTAAGAGACCTTTCAAATCCCATTCCTGATGATATCCCCGTTACCAAAGCAGCTATTAACATTACTACAATAGCATATGATGCCCCAGCTTTGGAAATTACTCCATAGATAAGCATTACAACCATCGTTGCAATAAATGCAAAGGTACCACGCCTAATTTCTGGTGTTGCTATAAATTCATCTGCTGCCTTATCTTCTTCACCATAAGCTGATTTACCTTCAGTAAGTTTTTGAGTTCGACATGCAACAAAATAAGTACTTACCAGTATAATAGTTGCAAGTGGTATTCCTGCATTTCTCATATATTTACCATATGACAAACCAGTAAGACCACTTACTGTAACAACTGGCGGAACAAAAGGTCCTATCTGTAATCCAGCTGCTCCTGCACCATGCAGTATAACACCTAGTGTGTTTGGAGTTATTCCAAGACTAGCCACAATAGGTATTAAAATAGGAGCAATAATAGCATTTGAACCCGCTAATGTTCCTAACATTGATACTAATATTGTAGAAGTAGCCATAGCTATAAGTATAGCCTGTTTCTGTGATTTGATTTTTGCCTTACCTACTACAAAATGAACTATATTGTGTGCTACCTTAGTTCTTGTAAGCACTTCTCCTAATCCTGCACCAAGAACTATTATAAAACCTATTAATGATAAGAATGAACTCAAAGATTGTTGAAGTACAGCTCCAAAACCAATAATACTTTCACCAGTCAAAATTGCCCCAAGAATTACACAAATAAGAACTGCCACATTCATATCCTTACCCTTAAGCATTAAAATTATATAAAGCAAAAGTGGTAAAAACCCAAGAATTGGCGGAAGTCCAAAAATCATTATATATCCTCCTTAGATTCATTGTATTTATAACTCCTCTTGAATAGTTTAAACACCATGTATATGGAGCTCCTTGCCTAAACTTGAACAAGAGTAGATTATATCATTACAAATAAATATCCTTTTCTAGAGCTATCTTGTCTTGCCTTGCCAGTTTTTCTAATGTATCTTTCTTATCTAATCTACCTAAAGATGTTACCAATGAATTGGCTAAAGTTATTGCAGTTACAAAAGAATAAGTATCAGCAGCATTTTTAGCCAATAAAACCCTTGTTGCTTTAAGTGCAATTGGCGCTGTATAACTATCGGTTATAGCTATAATATTACAGCCTAAGTCATGAAAGTAAGAAGTAATATCATAGGTAGATTTAGTATATCTTGCATAACTAATGGATATTAAACAATCTTCTTTTTGCACATATGCAATCCTATTGGAAATATCATCTGTTCCACTAGTTAAAAGTTCTACATTTTCTATAAAACCCCTCAGCATAAAATATAGATAATACCCAACAGTATATGAGGATCTTGATGCCATAATAAATAATTTTCTACAATCCTTTATCATAGAAATAGAATCATTGTAGTTCTTTTCCAATTCTTCGGTATAGAAGTTATTAAGTGCATTTATATTTAGATCTATTGTTCTCTTTAGGATACTATCATCTTCCTCAGATAAAATTGAGTTTTTTATTTCCTTCATAGGTATAACATCTTTTTGAATTAATCTAGTTACATTTTTTTGAAACTCCGTATATCCTGCAAATCCTAATTCCTTCGTAAATCTTGTTATACTTGCTAAGCTCACACCTGATTTATCACCTAGTTCTCCTATAGTTAAAAAAGGTACTGTATGTATATTTTCTTTTACATAATCTGCAAGTTTCTTATGTGTTTTTGACAGATTATCATAATTATCATCTATTATTAGAAAAATGTTTTCTTTCATAATATTCCTCCATTCAGCTAAATTGTACTACTCAAAATATAGATTGTCAACAGTTTTTGAAATTTTTTTATCATTTTATTGCATTTTTTGTAATATTTTTTCAGTTCTATCGTCTTATACCTCGATTTATACTAACAATAAAAGAAGAGATGATTTGATATGAAATACAAATCTTCTCTTCTTGCGATAAATAATATCTTAGTTTTTTACCCCTCTATTCCACAACTCTCTTTGCCCTAGTTGCAAAAGCTGGAAATCCTGTTAGAGTTCCTATGATTGCCATGACAGCCATTAGCATAGGATAAATACTATATGGAACAATCATAAATGGTGAAATACCTGCTAATCCAGCTGCAGCTAATAGTTGACCACCCCATGGTATCAATCCTTGCCATACACTACCCCAGATATCTAATAGAGATGCTGTACGCCTTGGATCTATTTCATATTCATCAGCTATATCCTTAGCCAATGGTCCAGCTATAACTATGGCTATAGTATTATTTGCAGTTGCAATATCTGCTACTGAAGTCAAGGCTGCAATTCCAAATTCTGCCCCCTTCTTAGTTCGAATTCTAGAGTTGATTTTGTGCAATAGCCAGTCAATCCCTCCTGCATCCTTAATAAGCTCCACCAATCCACCTACTACAATAGCTATCATAGCCAAATCCATCATACCATTCATACCCTCTTGTATAGCTTGGAGAAGTCCAAATATATCAAAACTTCCTCCAATAATACCTAATATACCTGCAAATCCTACCCCTACTGCCAATACCAACATAACATTAAATCCAATCAAAGCTCCTATTAATACTGTTAGATAAGGGAGTATCTTTATAAAGTTATACTCATAATCTCCCTCTAAGGCCAAAGTGGTTCCACTTGTCATAATTCCAAATATAATTGCTGTTACAATAGCTGCAGGTAATACTAATAAGAAGTTGAATTTGAATTTATCTTTCATGTCTACACCTTGAGTTCTAACTGCTGCTATGGTAGTATCAGAGATCATGGATAGATTGTCCCCAAACATTGCTCCACTTAACACTGCACCAAGGGCTAATGGATAAGTTATCGCAGTCTTATCAGCAATACCTATAGCTATAGGTGCAATGGCCACTATGGTACCCATAGATGTTCCCATAGATAGAGATATAAAACAACAAATTAAAAATATCCCCGGTATCAGTAGACTCGGTGGTACTATGGATAGACCAAAGTTGACTACAGAATCTACTCCGCCCATTTCCCTTGCTACATTGGCAAATGCTCCAGCAAGTAGAAATATTATAACCATTATCATAATATCCACATGTCCTGCACCCTTGGCAAATAGTTCAACATTCTCTGTAAAAGATCTGTTTTTGTTCATTGACAAAGCTACACCTGATACTACAAAAAACGCTACCAATACTGGCATCTTATAGAAATCTCCTGTAACTGCTGCCGTACCTAAGAACATCAATAAAAATAACCCTAATGGTATTAGTCCAACTGAACTGCCTTTGTTTTGCTTGTTCATATCTTTCCCCCTCAAAGTATTTTTTATTGTTAATCCTTTTACTTCATCCATTTATATTGCTAAAGTAAAAGGCTATAACCACCCATAAAAATATTTATATATAGGGGTATTAGATGCTAGTCCCACCTAATACCCTTCATATGATTATTAGACTAATTGATCAAGAGCCTGCTTAAGATCTGCAATTATATCTTCTACATTTTCAAGACCTACTGACAACCTTACTAGTCCTTCTGATATTCCACTTGCTGCCCTCTCTTCTGGTGTATATGGTGAATGGGTCATGGAAGCTGGATGTTGGATCAATGTCTCTGCATCTCCAAGGCTTACTGCCAATGTACAGAGTTTTACTGAATTCATCAGCTTTCTCCCTGCATCTATTCCACCCTTTACTTCAAAGGCCATCATAGCTCCAGGTAGCTTCATCTGCTTCTTTGCCAATTCATATTGTGGAAAACTCTTTAGACCAGGATACATGATGCTCTCCACTGCTGGATGTCCTTCTAAAAATTCTGCAACCTTCTGTGCATTTTCACAATGTCTTTCCATACGTAGATCCAAGGTCTTCATCCCTCGATTTATAAGATATGCATCAAATGGACTAAGTACTGAACCATTCATATCACTTCTTCCAAAGGCCTTCACTTCATCTATAAATTCTTTATTTCCAACTGCAAACCCTGCAATTACATCTCCATGACCATTTAGATATTTAGTAGCTGAATGAACGACTACATCTGCTCCAAGCTCCAATGGTCTCTGTAGATATGGACTTGAATAGGTATTGTCCACTACTACAATACAACCATCATTCTCATGGGCTATTTTAGATATGGACTCTATATCTGAAATTAACATATTTGGATTTGCTGGTGTCTCTAAGTAAACTACCTTTGTATTTTCCTTCATAGCATCCTTTACATTTTGTGGATCTGATGTGTCTACAAAACTAATCTCTACTCCATATCTAGTCAGTCCATGATTTAGAAAAGCAAAGGTACATCCATATAGTGTCTTTGCTGCTACAACATGGTCTCCTGCTCTAAGTGCTGACCAAAGTACTCCTGTAATAGCTCCAATACCTGAAGCAAAGGAAGCTGCTGATTCACCATTTTCTAAAATGGCAACCTTTTCTTCTACTTGAGTATTAGTTGGATTTCCTCCACGAGTATAGATATATCCCTCTTCCTCTCCGGCAAATCTTCTTCCACCTTGTTCTGCAGAGTCAAATATAAATGTGGAAGTCTGATATATCGGTGTAGCCAAAGCACCATGTTCATTCTTTTCATAACCACCATGTATGGCCTTTGTACTAAAACCTAAATTCTTCAATTCTTCTTTGTTCACTTAAAGCCCCCCTTTATTTTTATAGTCAAAATAATTACTGACTGACAAGCTTTTCAGCTATATCACTATCTGTAATCAATACATCTAAATGTTTTCCTCTCAATGCACCTAATATAGCCTCGTACTTTTTCTCTCCACCAGCTATACCTACTACTAGAGCATTGTTCTTATTTTTCAGGATATTATATCCTATTGTCCTATCATCATAATCTTGTTTTACATAATTTCCATCTTTGTCATACCAACTAAATCCAATATCACCAACACAGCCTTGACAAAGTAGATGCTTCTTGTATTCTTCATTTAGACTTCCATCTTCATGTAATTTAGTATCTTCCTTTAACTCTCCAATTCCTGCAATTATGATATTGCATCTCTCCATATTTATAAAGGTATCCTTTAGATTATTATCAGACATGAGAACATCCTTTATTTCCTTGCTCTCTACAATGGCCGGAGCATATAATAGATGAGAATTTCCACCTAATTTTCTTCCAATAGTTCTAGTTATCTCATCAGCTTGTAAATCCATATATGCTATATTTAATCCACCAATCATCTGAACTGCAGAGACATTTAGTTTCTCATTATAAGATAGTCTCTTCGCCACTTCAGATAGTGTCCTTCCCCAAGTCACACCTATCATATCATCTTTTTTTAGAATTTCATCTAAATACTCTGCACCTGCCATCCCCAAAGCTTCAAAGATAGTCTGACTATCTATGGCATTGATGACTACAGCCTGTTTTAAATTAAACTTCTCTTCTAATTTATTCTCAAGTTCCACATTATACTTGTCTATATCATGAATCTTTATTTGAACTATATTATCATCTAAAGCCTTCTTCAATATCCTATTGACCCTCTGCCTTGACATATTCATCCTCTTGGCTATTTCCGCCTGAGTTAGCCCCTTTTTGTAATAATAATAGGATACCTTTACCATTTCCTTATTCTTATAAGCCGACATCTCAGTCCCCCTTTTGTTACATTTGCTCATTTAATGTTCTTTTGTTCTCCACTTTAATCCATTGTAGCACAAAATCCCATGGGAGACAATATTTTGAATAAAGTTTTACTTTGCCAACTCTAGTATATTTATTACATCATCTCTATTTATCTTTACAAATTTACCTACAGAGCCATTTTTAGTACATTTTTCAGCCATTGTCTCAAATTCATCGTAGGGAATCCCTTCATCTTTAAGCCTTGTTGGGATATGGATGTCTCTTAAAAATCCTTCAAAGGCACTAATTCCCATTAAAGCTATCTCATCATCTGTCTTAGAATTGTCATGAATATCAAATACCTGTCTTGCAAATCTTGCAAATCTATCTATATTCTCCTTGTATACATATTTCATCCATGCTGGGAAAATCATAGATAGGGTAACTCCATGGGTTGTTCCATAGAGGGCAGTTATCTCATGACCTATTCTATGACTGGCCCAGTCTTCTTCTCTACCTAAACCTAAAATCCCTGAATGTGCTATAGTACCACTTAACATTATCTCTGCCCTAGCATCATAGTCATTTGGATTTTTTAGTAGTCTATAGGCATTGGATATTACAGCCCTCATAGTTCCCTCACATAGATTGTCCGTCAATTCTACATTTTCAGTATTAGTAAAATACCTCTCCATTACATGGGACAGAATATCCACAATGCCAGCAAAGGTCTGTCTCTCTGGCAATGTCAAAGTAAGCTCTGGGTTCAATATTGCAAATACTGGCCTCAATAGATCATCTTCAAGACCTAGCTTTTGTTTAGTTTCCTCATTGCTAATTACAGTAGCATTGCTACTTTCACTTCCAGTAGCAGGTATTGTAAGTACAACACCTATAGGTAAAGCCTTTTCTAAAGCCTCTCCCTCTACATATAGATCCCATACATCTTCCTGAGCATAGACACCAGCAGCTATTCCCTTAGCTGAATCTATGACACTACCTCCACCAACAGCCAATATAAAGTCTACTCCCTCTTCTTTGCAAAGTTTTACTCCTTGCCTAACCAGACTTAATTTTGGATTTGGTACAACACCTGGAAGTTCAAGGACTTCTACATCCTTCTCTTCTAATAGAGCCATTACCTGATCATATAATCCTGTTTTTTTAATACTACCTCCTCCATAGTGAAGTAGTATCTTCTTCACATCCTTAGGTAAATACTCTGTAAGTTTTGATACAGAATCCTTCCCAAATACCAATTTAGTAGGATTATAATAATAGAAACTATTCAAAACAACCCCTCCTCATATATGGTCCAATCTATGTCTATAGATTGGACCTAAATATTCTAGTATAGTCCTTACCTGACCTAATACTTTCCCTATTCTTTATGAACTCTTTGGCACTTAATAGGAGAAGTCTCTCTGCCTTTACTCTAGTATGCACATCTTCAATACTTGTAATATCTAATACTTTGGAATCTCCTACAACCCTTCTGATTATCTCTAATCCAGCTGAACCTGCTGTATCAGATAATACTGAGTTCAAATACCAGTACATATAGTCTTCTTCCCTTGCCATTACATCTGTTACTATTTCTCTATAGAGTTTTATAAACTTCTCTTTAAATAGATCAACTATATCTTCTATAGTCTTTTCTAACCACTCTATAAATTCCTTTACCTCTTCAAAATCCTTTGTCACATATGCATTTGCCCAAGCAAAGAATAGATTCCCCACTACATTCCCAACATCATACCCTATAGGACCATAGAAGGCAAACTCTGGATCTAGTATCTTTGTAGACTCCTTATTTAAAAATATAGAGCCTGAATGAAGATCCCCATGAATAAGTGCCTGGGCATTGTTCATAAAATTATTCTTTAGCTTTCCTGCTTCTAAAACAAGTTCCCTATCATTATATATTTCTCTAGTTACAAAATCTATATTTTCTTCTAATACAATATTTCTACCCTTATAGTCTATATATGGCTCTGTGAATACCAAATCCTCTGAAATCTTGCAAAGATCCTTATTGATATATTTTGCCACATTGTCTTTCTTCTCTCCAGAATCCATTACTAAATCTGTAGTAGGTAACAAAGTGTCTACAATAAAAGAACTAATATGATCTGCAAAATAAGGGAATGTCTCATTGTCAAGTAGTGCCAATCTCAAATTCTTGTGATCAGATATATCCTCCATAGCTATTGTGCACATAATGGGATCATAATTATATATCTCTGGAGTAAGTCCCGATGACAATTTCCATTGTAACATCAGTACCTCCGCCTCTATTCTATTACGATCTACATCTAAGGGTCTACCTGAAGACCTTAACAGAATGTCTGCCTGCTTTATTACAATCGATTTATTAGTATCTTCATCCCATACTCTAAATACATAGTTTATATTTCCATCCCCTATTTCCTCTGCTTTTAGATTTGCATCTTTGGGAAATATCTCTAAGTTCTCCTTTACATATGGGATAATCTCCTTGTCTGTCAATTTGAAATGTGAATCAAATTTAGGCAAAACAACCGCCTCCTCGCTTTTTACTAATAATAATCCTCTACTTCTGTTTCAAAATATCTATTTAAATCATATGGTGCAAGTATCCCCTTATCTGTCACAACTCCACTTACCAGATGGGGAGGAGTTATATCAAAGGATGGATAATATCCCTTCACACCTTCCATGGTAGTCTTTATCCCTCTAAACTCAAGAACCTGTTGTGGATCCCTTTCCTCAATCTTTACCTGTGAAATACTCTTGTAATCTCTATCTGGAATTCCAGTTACAAAATAAGGTACTCCAGAATACTTAGCTACAATAGCTATTTGCAATGTCCCAATCTTATTTACAATATGCCCATCCATACAAATAGAATCTGCTGCTGATGTAAATACATCTATTCCCTTTGTCTGCATAGTAAAGGCTGGCATATTGTCAGTAATCACAGTAGTATCAAATCCTTGATCATATGCCACACTTGCAGTAAGCCTTGCACCTTGTAGATATGGCCTCGTCTCTGGACAAAATAGTTTTATATTCTTATTTCTCTTCTTGGCTTCCTTCAGCATCATACCTACTATGGTCTCACCGAAGCATTGAGTCATTACATTCCCATTGTCTGGAAACATGTCTACCAGATACTCTGCTACAAGACCTATTCTTGAATAGCGTTTATTCATAGAATTCACAGTATGTTCAAATATAGCCTCATCTACTTTTTTGCCACTTTCCATTGCATCATAGGCCACATCTAGACATCTATCTACTACTTGATTCATCCTGTTGGCTGTGGTAGGTCTTGCATTTCCCAATCTATATGCTGCATCCCTTAAATATTCTCTTTGCTTTTCTTCTGATAGATCCCTACATTCATAGGCTGCCAGTGCCATACCCATTCCTGCTGCTGTATATGGTCCTGCACTTTGAGTCACCATGTCTTTAATAGCTTTTGCTACTTCCTCATGGGTATTGCATGTTACAAATACAGTATCAGTTGGGTAGATTCTCCTATCTAAAATCCTAACTTTACCATCTTCATACCAAGCTACATTTTCATATCTCAACATAAAAGCTAAATCCTTATCTGCCCGTTCCATATATCTCCTACCTTTCTATGTGTTTTTTATTTTGTCTTATTAGTTTTAAATTTTGGGATCCCAGTGATAATTGCCAACACTCCAAATACTAACATAAAATATGAATATATAGAATATGGCATAATCTCAACTGGAGAAATCTTTCCTATTCCAGCTGCCACCAATAGCTGACCACCATATGGGATCAATCCTTGGAAGGCAGATGAGAATATATCTAGAAGACCTGCTGTCCTCTTTGGATCGATGCTATACTCTTCTCCTAAATCCTTTGCCAATGGTCCTGCTGTAATTATGGAAATTGTATTATTAGTAGTAGCTATATCAAGTAAGCTTACTAATATAACCATTCCAAACTCTGCACCTTTTTTACTCTTTATATTGGATTTTACCTTCTCTAGTAGATAGTCAATTCCACCATAGTAGTTCATAAGCCCAACTACCCCACCTACTACTATAGCAATCATAGCTAAATCTTGCATCCATCCCATACCTCTTTGCAAGAATCCAAATAGTTCAACAATACCATAGTCACCTTTGACAAGTCCTATAATTGAACCTACAGCTATACCAGCTCCTAAAACTGTCATTACATTCCAGCCTAAAAGCGCAGTGACTATAACTACTACATATGGAACTATTCTAACTAGTTCATATTCATAAGTTCCAATCTGTGCATTTCCTGTTGATAAAAATGATAGAATAATTAAAGTACAGATTACTGCTGGAAGTACAATCAAGCCATTTGCCTTAAACTTATCCCTAGCACCTACACCTTGAGTCCTGATTGCGGCTATTGTAGTATCTGAAATAAAGGATAAGTTGTCACCAAACATTGCACTACCTACTACTGTTCCCATTACCAACGCCATACTTATACCCGTTTGTTCAGCAATACCAACACCTATTGGAGCAAGAGCTGTAATAGTTCCCATGGATGTCCCCATTGCAAAGGACAATATTGCACCTATGATAAATATTCCTGGTAATAGCGCATTTGTTGGCAATACACTTAAACCTAGATTTACTATGGTATTTACTGCTCCCATAGCATCAGCTATGGAATAAAATGCACCCGCTAACATAAATATGATAACCATCAATATAATAGTTGATTCTCCACCAGACTTAGAAAATATCTCCAATTTATCATCAAGAGAAGTCTTCTCTCCCGGTCTATCTAGTAATAATGACAATCCAGATGCAAACATAAATCCTAATAATAGAGGCATACTACTAAATTCTCCAGACAGTATCCCTGTACCCATATATATAACCAAGAAAAATATTAACGGTAATAGTCCCTTAAAACTGCCATTTTTTTTCATTGTGTAATTCCTCCCAAGTTTTTTTATTTCTTTTCCTTTACTTGCCCATAACTTTGGAATAGCCCCAACATCTTTTCCATCTCTTCATCTGGAAGTATTACTGGCTCTCCTATAGATTTAGCTCTATAATAAACCTCTGCACAAAATTCTATCTCTTCTGCCTTATTAAATGCATTTGGTAAATCCTTTGCCCCAGCTAATAGTCCATGATTTGCTAAAAATACAGCCATTCTGCCTTTCATAGCCTTATATGCATTCTCTGCCAATTCCTTTGTTCCAAAGGTTGCATAATCTGCACATCTTACATTCTTGCCACCAGAAATCGCTACCAGATAATGTACTGCTGGCAGTTCAAAATTTAAACAAGATAATACAGTAGAATAGGTAGAATGTGCATGGACTACTGCATTTATATCTTCCCTCCTCTCATAGAAGATCTTGTGCATAGAATACTCACTTGATGGCTTTTGAATTCCATCTACAATATTTCCATCTAAGTCCATAATCACTATATCTTCTGGCTTTAATTTAAAATAGTCGATTCCACTTGGCGTTATAGCCATTAGTCTTTCTTCCCTAAAGAATACACTTATATTTCCACCTGTCCCCTTAGTCAAATTGCTTGTAATTAACTTCTTTCCATACTCTACTATCTGTTCTCTTTCCTTTTTAAATATCAAAAAATCACCCTTTCAAAAATAAATTAAGCTATCTAAAAGTATTCCCTATCTTTACTTCAATAATTCCATTACATTTGCTCACTTAATGAACTTTTGTAATATTTCTAGCTTTATTATAGCATAAGGAAATATTAAAGACAACGTTTTTATAAGAAAAATATTTTAAATATTTTCCATAAAAATACCTCTATTGATACGGATATCAATAGAGGTATTTGCTGATTTATATATTTAGCAAAGTATTACATCTCTTTTATTATTTCTCTTAGTAAAACTTTAAAATTAAGTGCTGAACTTTGTGCAACTTCATCTACTTCTTCTGTAGTCACAGGCTGATTCAAGACTCCAGCAGCCATATTTGATATAAGAGAAAGTCCCAATACCTTCATTCCACAATGGGCAGCTGTAATAGCCTCTGTCACCGTAGACATCCCTACTGCATCTCCTCCTAAAACCCTAATAGCTCTAATCTCAGCAGGGCTCTCAAATTGAGGACCTGTACAATAAAAGTATACTCCCTCCTTCAAATTCATACCTAGTCTATCTGAAACCTGTTTTGCCAATTTCCTGTACTCTTCAGTATAAGTATTAGTCATATCAAAAAACCTAGGACCAAACTCTTCAATATTCTTTCCCCTTACAGGACTAGCTCCTGTTAGCTTTATATGATCTTCTATTATCATAATATCGCCCGGCTCATAAGAAGTATTCACTGCACCAGCAGCATTGGTGAGAATAACAGTCTCAACACCTAATAGATGAAATACCCTTATAGGCGCAACCAATTGTTCAAAATCATATCCCTCATAATAGTGAAATCTCCCAGACATGCAGACAACTTTCTTGCCACTTAATTCTCCTAAGATAAGCTTACCTGCGTGGGATTCCACTGTTGTAGTTAAAAAGTTTGGAATATCTTTGTAATCAATCACTACAGGATTTTCAATCTCCTCAGACAAAGTCCCTAGACAAGAGCCTAATATTAAAGCAATCTCAGGTTTGAAATCTATTTTATCAAGTATGTAATCTGCACTCTCTTTGAAATACTTGAAATCATAATTGTACTCCATCTTCTTTCCCCCTTACTCAAAATATCATCTCCAAAGCACAAAATTCTAGCTGATTAAAGTCTCTATAATATATGCTTATACATTGAATATACTATGATTAACATCATATCACAAAGATTAATTAACAACAATGATCTCTAGCATATCAAAACCTTATTTGAAACCTAAAAACTCCTTGCTAATATATTAGCAAGGAGTTTTAAATCAATTTAAGATAAAAATTTCAACAATGCAGTTGCAACTATCATCATAAAGGCTCCACCTAGACGTGAGGATATCTGGGCAAATGGCATCAAGAGCATCCTGTTGGCAGCTGACAATACAGCAACATCTCCTGTACCACCCATATTTGCCATACATAGTCCCCCTGTGATAGATGCTTCTACAGGATAAAAGCCAAGTAGTTTTCCTACAAATCCAGAACCTATTATTGCACCTATTACAGTCATACTAACTAGTATCACATAGGTAACAGAGATTGCACTAGCTACTTCTTTTAGATCAGTATAGGCAACTCCAATCCCGATTAAAAGTGTTGGTGTAAGATTGTTCATTACAAATCTAAACCACTGTGAAGCTCCAAGTTCATATTTCTTTGGTAAAATACCTATTCCCTTAATAACAGCAACACTGATAATCATAAGAGCATATGAGTGTATTGGGATAAACTTAGCCAGAATACTTCCCCAGGTAAAAAATGTAGTTGAAAGTAATAGTCCAATTCCTAAAAGTCCATAATCTATTTTTTCTTCCTTCTCATCTTCCGCACTTGGATCTTCTTGTCCTACCATCAATTTCCCTTCACCTGATAGATTAGGTCTCCCCTTGCCTACTCTATCTAAAATTCCTGCAAATACGATTGCAATAGCATTTCCAAGGGCAACAGCAGGTACCATCTTAGATAGTATAACAGATGGATCTGCACTAAGACTCTTTCCAAATATTTGAGATAGAGGAACAGCACCTGCCCCCATTCCACCACCCATAATAGGTAGTGCAACGTATAATATGGCTTCTTTGGCTCCATATCCCATGATCATACCTACTACGCCTGCCAATCCAAAGGACACCACTACCCCACCTAGAATTACAGGTAAATACCTTGCTGATGCCCTTATTAAAAGTTTCCTATCCATTCCCAAAATACTTCCAGTAATGAGGGCAGCAATATAGAAGTCTAAGAAAGATTCTCCCTTCATAAAGTTTGACATAATGGTTATAGCTGATTCAGGTATTAGGTCAAAGGCTACTAATGCAGCAGAGCCAAATATAATAACTATAGGTCCACCACCTAAATAGCTTCTAACTATAGGTAGTTTATTTCCAACCTCATTTAATATGGCTCCCATCACCATCATTAGGGGATAAGCCCCTATCATTCCCTTGGGTAATACTCCCATGTACGTAGCTAATAAGACAATAAATGTAACAATTGCAAACATCTTAAAGGACATACCCATTATCCTATATCCTCTTTCCTCTTGAAGACCTATATCGCCTTCTGCCATTCTAACATCTCCCTTATATAATATTTATGATCTATAGAAATCGATTTCCCCTTATTGAAAATAGATCATC
Source organism: Varibaculum timonense (assembly GCA_902386935.1). Classification (GTDB taxonomy): domain Bacteria; phylum Bacillota; class Clostridia; order Tissierellales; family Tissierellaceae; genus CABMKH01. Next base: position 402,519 of record CABMKH010000005.1, on the reverse strand, counting down.
TATTACCTATATTATATAAATCAAGGATTTTATGAAATATTTAGAAAATATACTAAATATTAAATAATTAAAGAAAATTTTGTCAATATCTTAACTATCTTTTACTTTCTAATAAATGTATATAGATATAGGGGTCTACCTACTGAACCATACTCTGCTTCCTTTATTACATATCCACCTTCTTCTAGATAATCCATATATCGTCTTACAGTAACCTTTGATATATCCAATTCTTCAGAGATATTCTCAGCACTTAATTTCTGTCCATTTGTCTCTTCTAAAAATCCCATGATATCTTTTAATGTATATTTATTTAGTCCCTTTGGAATGTCTCTAATATAATTAAAATCTGATTTAAGATATCCATCTATATCCTTTTGTGTCAGTGTCTTTTTAGCATCTAATAGATCTCTTTTAGCATTATATCTCTGTAGAGATTCTTTTAATCTTTCATATTCAAAAGGCTTTACAAGATAATCTACAACTCCCATTTCAAATGCACACTCTATCTTGTCCACCTCAGCAGAAGCAGTAACCATAATCACATCACATTTTATATTTGCATTTCTAATTTTTTTCAATATGGAAAGCCCATCTCCACGAGGTAGATACACATCTAAAATTACTAGATCCACTTGATTTTTCTTGAGAAAGTCCAATGCCTCTATTTCATCTTTACATATACCTGCTACCTGAAACCCCTCTACACTCTCTATGTAATTCTTATTTACCTTACCAACCATTGGATCATCTTCTACTATGAGTACCCTACACATCTTATACCTCCTTTGGAATTGTAATAACCATATTTGTTCCTTCTCCTAAGATAGAATCCAAGACTATCTCACCTGCTAGACTCTCCACCTTATTTAGGATTAGGTGGAGACCTATTCCCCTATTCTCTCCCTTTGTACTATATCCCCTTTTGAAAATCCTGCCAATATCTTCAACCCTTATACCTACTCCATTATCCTTTACTGATACCTCTATCTTTTCTTTACTTTCTACAATACTTAAGGATACCTTTTTAGGCTCATTGTTAGATTTAACAGTAGCTTCAAGGGCATTTTCAATTAAATTTCCAACAATCGTTACTAATGCTGTATCTATATCCCTGCCTAATTCTTTCCCTAAAATCGATATATTTTCTATTTGAAATTCCACTCCTAATTCCTTAGCACGACTAATCTTTCCTAAAATAAGCCCAACTAAAATAGGATCTTTTATCTTCTTTGTCAGATGGGATATTACTTGGGCCTGTTCATCTTTAGCATCTAAAATAAATCTCTTTGCCTCTTCCAACTCTCCTATCTGAATCAATCCTAAGATTATATGAAGTTTATTTGAAAATTCATGGGAATTTGCCCTCAATGCATTGACTATCTCATTATATCCAGTTATCTCCTCTGCCAATTTTTTAACCTCAGTCTTGTCCCTAAAAGTAGCTATAACACCTATTATCTTATCTCTATTCCTTATGGGAATAATATTAGTAACTACATTTGTCCCACCCATATTTATCTCCTTTTCCATGATGGGATCTCCTGTCTTTAAAACCTCTTCCATTCTACTATTGGATACTATATTGTATATCTTTTCTCCTTTAAGTCCTGTTTCTTCTATTCCCAATATTTCCATTGCTGCATCATTAATGGTTGTAATCCTCATCTCATCATCTATAGATATAATACCCTCTTGTATAGCCTCCAACATACTCCTTTTCTCTATATATAATCTACTTATCTCCTCTGGTTCAAGTCCTAGTAAGCTTTGCTTTATATCCCAAGTAAGGACAAAGGCTCCTACTAATCCCAATACCAATCCTCCTAGAGAATACATGAGTATGGATTTCATAGCTTCATTTTTTATGGCTTCGTATTCTTCTATCAAAGTCCCCACCATGATAAATCCTGTCTGCTTTCCCCCTGAATTTCTAATGGGAGCAAAAGCTCTGATTGCCTTTCCCAAGGTACCCAGTTCTTCTGTTATATATGTATCTCCTTGTGATATTACTCTTTTTTCATCACCGCCTACAAATTTCTTTCCCAATCTATCAGCACCAGGATGGGCAAATCGTATAGAATCCATATTTGCTATTACCAACATATCTATATTCTGTATCTTGCCTAAGAGCTCTTCTGTATACATTTGAATTTCTCCCCTAGGATCTCCCATCTCCAATAGATCACCTATATAAGAATAGCTTCCTATATTTATAGCTGTATTCATATTATTTACCTTTATCTTGTCCTTTAAATTCTTTATAGTCAATGTAGAGAATAATATGGACACAAATACTATGGAAATCATGATAATCAAAGTTGTAAAGAATGTTATCTTTGTTCTTAGATTAAATCTTCTCCTCTTCATCCAATCCCTCCCTAAATCCAAGGTATATGATTTATATATTATACCACAATATATTTTGGGCATCAGATAATAATATCCTTTAGGATAGACAAGTTAAAAAAAGTTAGGAACAAGAGAATCAAAACCAAAAATAGTGGAAATCTTATATATCTGCATTCTATGAAAAAGATATAGCTGGGTAAAAAATAAAATACCTTCCCCATATTCAACTAAATATAGGGAAGGTATATCATTATTACAAAATACTCTCAATCTTATAAATAGTAGTACTCTTATATACTTCTCCAGCTTTCAAGATAGGACTCTGAAATTCATCTATATTTATACTATCAGGATAATATTGGGTCTCTAGACATATCCCAGAATTATCTAAATAAGTACTATTGCCCTTTCCATTTTCCCTTCCTATGTTATTACCTGTATATATTTGTATTCCTGGTAAAGTTGTATAAACCATGAGTCTTCTTTCTCTACTATCATCTTCAAGGATAGCCCCTAATCTCAACGTGTTTTCTTTCCCATTTATACAGAAATTATGATCTAGACCCTTACCATAAAAGAGTTGCTTGCTTTCTCTACTTATAACTTCCTGTATACTTTTTGGTGTTCTTAAATCAAATGGAGTATTTTCTACTTTATATATCTTTCCTTTTGGAATACCATCAGATTCTATAGGAGTATAACTATTTGCATTCACTGTTAGACTATGTTTTAAAATACTTCCATCATTATGTCCATTTAAGTTAAAGTAACAGTGATTGGTGGGATTTAATATTGTGTCCTTATTAGTCTTTCCAATATAATTTATACACAATTCATTGTCATCAGTTAAAGTAAATTCCACTTTCAAAGTACATCTCCCAGGATAGCCTTCCTCCATGTCTTCACTTATATAGGTAAATATTACAACACGTTCTTCCACTTTATAATCCCAAATCTTCCTATGAAACCCGTTTTCCCCTCCATGTAAATGATTGTCTCCCTCATTATTTTCAAGATTATATATCTTATCATTTATTCTAAAAGATGAGTTTGAAATTCTATTTGCACATCTACCTATAGTTGAGCCAAAAAACTTATCTCCATTCTCATAATCATCTAAACTATCATATCCAAGAACAATATCATGTGTTTTTCCCAAATTATCCTTTATTCTAAAAGATGTCACAGTAGCTCCATAATTGATGATATCTACTTCTGTACCTCTATTATTTAAGACAGTAAATTTATATACTCTATTTAAGTCTTTTGTAGTACCAAAATAGCTCTTCTTTACATATTTCATAGAACCCAACCCCATATAATCATATTTCACTCAATCTTTTAAAAGAACCCTTTAAACTATCATATAGATCTTTATATATGTCATAATATTTATCATATATCCTGTGATTTTCTTCATCTGGCTTGATTTTCTTACCTTTGTGGATATATCTTTCACACGCTAACTCTATTGATTCAAAAATTCCTGCACCTACCCCTGCTAATATAGCTGCACCAAGAGATGGTCCTTCTTCGGACTCAATTGGCCGTACAGTGCAATTAAATACATCTGCTAACATCTGCCTCCAGATTCTACTTCGTGCTCCTCCTCCAGTAATCATCATTTCATCAATTTCTAAACTCATTTCCAATAAAATATCATAACAATCTCTTAAGGAAAATGTTACTCCTTCCATGACTGAACGAGCCAAATTTTTCTTATTATGTTTTCCCGAAAGTCCAAAGAACACTCCTCTTGCGTTGGGGTCTAGATGTGGCGTTCTCTCACCCATTAAATATGGTAGATAGAGTAGTTTTTCACTACCTATCCCTATATCTTCTATGTCATTATTTATTAAATCATAAGGTATATCCTTTGAAGTTCCTATACCTTTATATATATTATCTCTAAGCCATTTCAACGAAAGACCTGCAGCCTGTGTTACACCCATTACATGCCAACTATTTGGAACCGCACAGCAAAAGGTATGTACTCGTCCCTTTGGATCTATATGAACCTTGCTACTATGTGCATATACAACTCCACTTGTTCCTATAGTTGTAAAAGCACTTCCATCTGTAACTACGCCTGTTCCTACTGCAGCTGCAGCATTGTCTCCTGCACCTGCTACAACTATGGTCCCTTCTTTTAGTCCTGTTTCTTTAGCTATAGACTTTTTTATACTCCCTGTAATCTCTGGTGATTCATATACATTAGCTAATTTATCTCTGTCGATTTCAAGAATTTCTAATATCTCATTAGACCATTGTCTCTTAGGTACATCAAGAAGTTGCATCCCACTGGCGTCGGATACATCTGTAGCATATTCTCCAGTTAAGATAAATCTAACATAGTCCTTTGGCAATAATATATGTCTACATCTATCATAGTTATCTGGTTCATTATTCTTTACCCAAAGTATTTTAGATGCTGTAAACCCAGTTAAGGCTGGATTGGCTGTTATTTCAATGAGTCTTTCTCTGCCAACTTTTTCTGTTATCTCATCACATTCCTTTTCAGTTCTCTGATCTGCCCATATAATAGCAGGTCTTATAACTAAATCATCCTTATCTAACATAACTAGACCATGCATCTGTCCAGATAAGCCTATACCCTTTACTTTTTCTTTATCAATACCACTACTTGCCATAATAGTTTTTATAGTATTGATTGTAGCCTTAGCCCAATCTTCAGGATTTTGTTCTGCCCATCCATTTTGTGGTTGATAAAGAGGATATCCTTCAGAAGCTGAACTTATAATGTTTAGTTCTTCATCAAATAACACCGCTTTAGTCCCTGAAGTTCCTATATCTACACCTATTATATAATCCATAAAATCACCTCTATAAAATAATTGAAATTTAGGACTCCAAATAAATGAAGTCCTAAATAAAAATTCTTTAATGAAATATATACTATCTAAACAGTATATTATTTAATACTGATTCTAGATATTCTTGTCTCCCACTTTCCATGGTAACCTCGCCATTTTCAATTGTATATTTTTCTAGCTCAGCTAATGAAATTTTACCTTCAACTATCTTTTTACCTATACCAGTATCGTAACTTGAATATCTTTCCTTTTTAAATTTGTCAATTCTACCATCTTCAATTATTTCATATGCCTTTATCAGGGCCAATGCAAAAGTATCCATTCCTGCAATATATCCTAATATTAAATCATCAAATTCAAAGGAACTTCTTCTCACTTTTGCATCAAAATTGAGACCACCATTTGTAAATCCTCCAGCTTTAATTATCTCATACATTGCAAGAGTAGCACTATATATATCAGTTGGAAATTGATCTGTATCCCAGCCTAGAGAAGGATCTCCTTGATTAGCATCTACACTACCAAATACTCCATTTATTCTAGCAGTAGCTAATTCATGTTGGAAAGTATGCCCGGCTAATGTAGCATGATTTGCCTCTATGTTTAATTTAAAATCTTTTTCTAGTCCATACTTTCTTAAAAATGCTATTACTGTAGCTGAGTCAAAATCATACTGATGTTTTGTTGGCTCTTTAGGTTTTGGCTCAATATAAAAATCTCCTTTAAAACATTTTTCACGTCCATAATCCACTGCCATTCTCATAAGCCTAGCCATATTATCTAATTCGAATTCCATATCCGTATTTAATAGAGTCTCATATCCTTCTCTACCACCCCAAAAGACATAACCTGTCCCTCCCAATTTAATAGTTGCATCTATTGCATTTTTAATTTGAGCCGCTGCATATGCAAAGCTATCTGCATTAGGTGAAGTCCCTGAACCATGCATATATCTAGGATGTGAAAATAGATTTGCTGTTCCCCAGAGCAGCTTTATATCAGTATTCTTCATTTTTAATTTAATATAATCTACCATTTCATGGAGATTATTACGTGTTTCTAAATAGTCCTTCCCCTGTGGTGCTATATCTACATCATGAAAACAAAAATATTTAATCCCTAATTTAGACATTAATTCAAAAGCAGCATCTGCTCTAGCTTTAGCTATGTCCATAGGGTTATCTTTACCATAGCTTCTATCCATAGTTGCATCTCCAAAAGGATCTGTTCCTCCAGCAACCATTGTATGCCACCAAGACATTGCAAATTTTAAATGTTCTTCCATTTTCTTTCCATGTATAACTCTGTTTGCATCATAATACTTAAATGAAAAGGGATTTTTAGAATCTCTACCTTCATATTTTACTTCAGATATATTTGGAAAATAACTCTTCATTCTCTTCAACTCCTTATAAATTTTCTAGTATCTTTATTTCATTCTTAACTATATATCTATCTTTCTTCAACTTATTTCCAGTAATAAAATGATTATAAGCTAATTCAATGGATTTGTATCCTTGTGTAAATGGTTGTTGACATATAGTAGCTTTAATTATCCCTATTTCTAACATCTTCCTAGTAATAGGAACAGCGTCAAAACTCACTATTGTTATCTTGTCCTCCATATTCATATCCTGAACCGCTTTACATACACCTGCCACCCCAGCTGCAACTATTACAATTGAGTCTATCTCATGGTTTTCTAAGATCTTCTTGGTTTCTATATATGCTAATTCGTCACTATCATTTGTCTCAGAAATAGCTACTATATCTATATCTGGATATCTTTGCTCTTTAATCCTCTTAAATCCGTGTATCCTCTGATTGTGGCCTAAGACTTTTTTAGAACCTGTCAATATAGCTACTTTGGTGCTACCCCCGGTAAGTAAAGCTAAAATTCCACAAGCTGTTTCTCCACCTTTTATATAATCACTGCCTATATAATAAATCCTGTCACTCTTTTCCACATCCGTGTTTACATTTATTACAATTAGCCCTTCTTTTACTAATTCATTTATCTTATTTACTACCAATATATCATTGATTGGATTTAGAATTATGGCATCTACCTTATCCCTTAACTCCTCCATCTTTTTTACTTGTTTCTCAACATCATATCCTTCCAACTGATGGATAGAGACAGACACCCCATATCCTCTATATTCTTCCTTTGCTCTATTGATTCCCTTTAATACATCATTAAAGAATGGGTTTCCTTTGGAAATCAAGATGACTCCAATTTTAAGTCCTTTCTTTTTAGCAGCTAAAATTTTACCAGTTATATTAGGAGTATATCCTAGTCTTTCTATTGTATCTTTTATTAGAGCTTCAGTTTCTTTATTTACATTTCCCCTATTGTGTAAAACCCTATCTACTGTTCCCCTTGAAACTCCACATAATTCTGCTATTTCCTTTATTGTAATATTCACAAGATCACTCCTTCATAAGTATACCTCTCTATAATTGCTATCAGCCCTATATTTATAAGCTTATATTAACAGAATAGCAAAAATAGTACAATGTACATTACTCCATACAAACTTATTCAATACGGAATCATATAATACTTATCATATAGTAATCTATATAAATATCATCAATAATAGGTCTTTAAAACATTTTCCTTTGTCATATATCACTATTCAATATTATTTATAACTTCTTTTATTCTATCTAAAGCCAGCTTTAAATTACTTCTTGGTGTAGCTAAATTAACTCTTATAAATCCTTTCCCACTTTCACCAAATATTGAACCTATATATATTCCTACCTTAGCTTTATTTATAAAAAGATCTTCAATTTCATCTTCATTCAAATCTAAATCCCTTACATCTACCCAGGCTAAATAAGTACCTTCTGGTTTAATAAGTTTCATTCTTGGTATATGTTCCTCCAAATAACTACTAAAAAAAATTAGATTATCATATAAATATAAATTCAATTGTTCAAGCCATTCTTCACATTTTCCATAGGCTTCTTCTAATACTGGCACCGAAAATATATTAGGATTATGAATTCCAACTCTATCCAAAGAATCTTTGAACTTTTCTCGAATTTTCTTATTTGGAATTATTATATTAGAAGTCATAATACCAGGTACATTAAAAGCTTTAGTTATGGAGTTGCAAACAATACTTCTCTCCCTTATTTCATCATTTATCTTGGAAAATGGAATATGTTTATAACCCTTAAATACAATCTCTGAATGTACCTCATCCGAAATAACTAATAAATTATGTTTAATACAAAATTCAGATAACTCTTTTAGTTCTTCTTCTTGCCAAACTCTACCTGTAGGATTATGTGGACTGCACAAAATAAACATCTTTATTGATGGATCCATTTTCTCTTCTAATTCTTTCAGATTCATCTTATACTCCCCAGATTCTAACTTCAGTTCATTTGTAACTAATTTTCTATTGTTTTTTACTACTGATTCTCTCAATGGTGCATATCCTGGAGACTGAACTATTATTCCATCTCCTTCTTTGGTAAAACTATTAATTATAAGGCTAATAGCAATGCCAATTCTTGGAGAGAATACTATCCAATCTTTTTCTATATCCCAATCATAACGATTACTCATCCACTGTTGTATACTTGAAAAATATTTATCATTATGGATTGTATATCCAAAAATTCCATGTTTAGCAACATTTTCAATAGCTTCTATTATTGGTCTAGGGGATTTAAAATCCATATCTGCTACTCCTAAATATAATACATCTTTGCCATACTCTTCTGCAGCCTCATCCCACTTGGCACTATTCGTATTATACCTATTAATAACTTTATCAAAATTCATTTTATCACCTTCTAAAAACATTTAAACTAAAATTTAATAACATCTTTAAACAACTAAACACTGAAGTCTAATCTAATGCATCATCTATTATCTTTTTTTAACTATACAGTGTTCTATCCTTCCATTTCTTCTTTATATATTGGATCATTTTTATCTAATTTAGTTATAAACAGTCCTGTATATCCCCATATAATAGCAAATACTACTCCAAGATAACATAATACTGCCCATGGTAAATATTCTAATGTGGGGACTCCTAATGTTCTAGCCATATACGCACCTGCCGCTGTCCATGGTACTAAAGGTTCAATTACAGTAGCTCCATCTTCTAATGTCCTCGATAAATTCTTAGGATGTAATCCCCTTGCTATATATGCTTTCTTAAACATTTCTCCTGGTATCAATATTGATAATTGCCCATTAGAAGTTACACAAACAGAAGTAAAACATGCTATTAATGTTGCGATAATCAAACTTCCTGTTGATCTAACAAATTTTAATAGCTTCTTTAAAACTATATCTAATGATCCCGTAACATCTATAGTCCCAGCAAATCCATATGCACAAAATGCAATAAGAACAGTTCCTAACATTGATTCCATACCTCCACGATTTAATAACACAGGTATGTCTTCTATAATAGTTGTAGGATCAAAATTAGGATTATTTATCATTGATATATTAAATCCACTAATAGTAGCTTCAAATGCTTGTTGAAGCGTAAATTTTTGAAATATAACAGCATTGAATAATGCTAACATACTTGATGTAAGCATAACTGGTATAGTTGGTATCTTTTTTACAGAGCCATATAAAACAATTATAATAGGTACTGCAATCAAAAGATTAAAATTAAATATACTATCTAATGTTTCTAATATTGTTGTTACCTTTTCTGGAGTAATTGTATTAGTAGTTGGTAAATTAAAGCCTACTACTAAATATACAATACTAGCTATTATAGCAGCTGGAACTGTAGTATAAAGCATATGTCCTATATGTTCATATAATGTTGTTCCTGCAGCTATTGGTGCTAAATTAGTTGTATCTGAAAGTGGTGACATTTTATCTCCAAAATATGCTCCTGATACAACTGCACCTGCAACTATTGGCAAAGGTGCACCTATTCCTGCTGCAACTCCCATTAACGCTACTCCAATGGTACCTGCTGAACCCCAAGATGTTCCTGTAGCAATTGACACAAATGCCGTTACCCAAAAGGATGCTATCACAATAAACTTAGGATTAATTGTCTTTAATCCATAATACACCATTAATGGTATAGTTCCTCCTATCATCCAGCTACCAATCAATAATCCGACTACAATTAAAATTAATATTGCGGGCATCGTCTTTGATAGTTTTCCAACTATGGAATTAATTATATCATCCCATGAATAGCCTAGATGAACAGCAATAATTCCAGCGATGCCTGCAGATATAAGCATTAATAATTCTGCCCTTAAACCTAATCCAGCATATCCTATTCCCAGTAATATCACCATAGATAAAATTGGAGCTAATGCAAGTAAAAATGATGGTTTTTTCTTCATCTTTTATTCCCCCTCATATTCATAATAAAGCCTCCTTATCTTATTGTGCACGTGCACGATATTTGCTTATATTTTACATCACTTTATACTTCTTGTCAACAGGAAACCGTTTGTTATTTTAATTCATAAAAAAACAGGTCAAGAAAATTCCCTCTAAGACCTGTCTTTTATGACTTCTCTCCTATTAAATTATCCATATATTCCCTCTAGATATTCCCTTGTCCTATTATCTTTTGGATTAGAAAATATTTCTTCTGTCTCTCCATATTCTACTAGTTCACCATTTAAGATAAATGCTGTATAGTCAGATATTCTCCTTGCCTGAGATAGATTGTGAGTAACTATTATTATGGTATATTCCCTAGAAAGTTTAAGTAGCATTTCCTCTATAATAGCAGTGTTCTTTACATCTAGTGCCGAACATGGCTCGTCTAATAATAGCACTTCTGGATTCACTGTTAAAGCCCTTGCTATGCAGAGTCTTTGTTGCTGCCCACCTGATAATTTCATAGCTGACATATTTAGTTCTTTGTCTATCTCTTCAAAAAGTCCTACTCTTTTTAAATTATATTCTACTATTTCTTGTAATTTTATTTTATCTTTTATCCCATAATATACAGGTGCATATATCATATTTTTATATATAGATAGAGGAAAAGGTGTAGGTTCTTGAAATACCATACCAATGGCCTTTCTTATATTATCTCTATTATATTCTCTAATATCTCTGTCTTTAAATATAACTTCCCCAGTATATTTTCCCCCTTGCTCTTCCAACATCAAATTTAAAGTGGAAAGAAATGTTGACTTCCCACAACCTGAAGGCCCAATAATTGCCGTTATTTTATTTTTCTCAAAAGACATAGATAAATTCTTTAATATCAATTTTTCATCATAACTAACATTTAAATCATTCACCTTTATTATTTTCATCTATCTATATTCCTTTCTATTTAAAATCAATGATATAATATTGATTAAAAGTAACAATATAATGAGTATAGCTCCAGTTCCATATGCCTTTTCCAAAGATATTCCTTCACCTGTCAATATATAGAGATGAAATGGAAGTGCCATTACTGGAGAGAATATGGACTTTGGTATAGGGGCAAATATTACAACACCTGTCAATATTATTGGAGCTGTGGCTCCCATGGCAAATCCCCCAGCTAAGAGAATAGCCGAAGTGATATCTTCTCTACATATTGGCAATACCAATTTAATTATAGTATAGAATTTTGATACTCCCATAGCATATGAAGCACTGACAATATCAAAATCTACCTCTCTCATTATCTTTTCAACTCTAACTTCAATGTATGGAAATATCATAATTCCCAATGTTATACTAGCAGTCAATAAAGATCTATTTAGTTTAAGATACATGATCAATAATGTATAACCAAACATTCCTAAAATAATAGAGGGAATACCTGCCATACACTGTATTATCAGATGGATTATATTATTTAACCTTTCATTTCCACAATAAAAGACCGTATAAATAGCTGTTGCTATGGCTAAAAAAGAAGCAAATAGACAAGAGAGTATCATCAACAATAAACTCCCAATAATAGCTGGAAATATCCCACCTTCTACACCTAATGGTATACCTTTGGATTGCCCAAGATGAATTCTAAATCAATAGAACTCAATCCTCTTTTTAATATATATCCTAAAATAAATACAGTAATTCCAACTACAATAATAGTACTAACTATAATCCATAATTTAAATAGATTGTCTTGAATATTTTCCTTCATAATATCTCAACCTTTATTTTATATTATCTTTCTCTTTATCACATATAGGATAATATTGATAATAAGTAAAATCATCATAAGTACAAATCCTGAAGCATACAGTCCATGATAGTGTAAGCTACCTACCTCCGCCATTCCCATTTCAAGGGCTATCAAGGACGGAATTGTCTGGCACTTTCCCAATAATTTAGGCATTATTGGAGCATTACCTACTACCATCATTACAGCCATAGTCTCTCCCATACCTCTAGATAAGGCTAGTACTCCAGAGGCTAATATACTCCTCCTGCTATTAGGTAAAACTATTTTTCTAATCATATAGGATTTAGATACTCCTAGTGCATTTGAATATCTAGAGTATTCATTGTAAATCTTCTCCATAGATTCCTCACATGTAGAAACTATAAATGGCAGCATCATTATTGAAAGAACTATTCCACCAGCTAATACAGATTCTCCAGTAGCAAATGAAAACCTTGTTTCAAAGAACTTTACAATTACCAAAAGTCCAATAAACCTATGGATAACAGAGGGTACACCTGCCAATATATCTATAATAATTCTGATTATCTTCTTTACTTTGTCATTAGTATAATTTGATAAGACAATAGCATTCCCTACACCTATAGGCAATGCTATGACGATCCCTATTATTGATACATATATAGTGGCTACTATTGTAGGATATATTGATAATTTATCTGGAGAATCTAGTGGATTCCACTTCTTTCCAAAGATAAAATCTAATATAGAAACTTCTTTAAAAAATACAATGCTTTCTCTTAAAATAAACAATATAATAAAAGAAAGTATAAGCAGAGATAAGATTGTAAGAAAACCTACTATGAATTTAAAAACTTTGTTTTCCACTTCTCTCACTACAATCACCTCAAAAAAATAGAGGCTTGAAGCCTCTCATATTAGTTAGTTGGCACGAATCCCATCTTTGTAATAATTTCTGAACCCCTATCTGATAAAACAAAATCCATAAATGCCTGTTGTTCAGGTGTCAGTTCTCCCTTTTTCACCGCAATAAGAGGCCTTGAAATCTTATATGAACCATTTACTATATTTTCCTCAGTTGGTTCTATTTCATCAACCTTTAAGGGTATAAGCTTTCCTACATTTTGATTTACCATACCAAAGGAAGCATATCCTATTGCATCTTTATTTTCAATAATCTTTGCAACTAAGGCACCCATTGAAGGAGCTTGAATAGCATCTTCTCTAACCTGTACATCTCCCATCACACTCTTTTGGAATACCTCGTGGGCTCCACCACCTAAGTCTCTAATTACAACTACTATTTCTTTATGATCTAGACTAGAATCTAAGTCATCCCAGTATTTATACTCGCCTGAAAATATCTTCATAATTTCTTCAGTACTTAGACTATCTTTTAATTCAACTAATGGATTTTCTGGATTGATAGAGATAGTTAACGCATCTATACCTAAGACAAAGTCTTTCATATCTCCTATTTTCTCTTTTTCTTCATCCTTTATCTCCCTAGCTAACATACCAAAATCACTAGTTCCCTCTATTACTGATTTAACCCCTGAACCAGAACCACCTGCTGATACATAAATGGATATGTTTTTATCTGGAAAACTATCATCTACTTTATCCCATGTAGTATTCTCCTCAATAAAATCCGTTGCAATAGCAGATATTACAGGTGCCAAAGTAGACGAACCATTGAAAGTCATTTCAGCTCTAAACTCATTTTTTTCACTATCATTTGAATTAACTTGCTTTTCTTGACATCCAACTAGAGATGTAACTAAAATCAATGTGACTAATAACAAACTAATTTTTCTTTTCATACTAACCTCCTATATGTATTAATATTAACAAATACATATACAAGTTTATAATCTATATATATCTATGTCAATATATATAGATTATATCTATAGTATGTAGAAGTTCTATAAATAAATCACCTTAAATAGGGTTACAAAAATGGTGCTATTTCATAATAAATTAGTTATAAAACAGCACCATAAAATTTAAAAGTAAAACATATGAATTTTCAATTACCTAAATATCTCAACTTTTTGAGCTGTAAGTTCCCCAACCTTATCTGCTATCATATCTAAGAGATTAATCATTTTATCAGAGAGTTCAACTGCTTCATTATAAGATTTGTTGGCATCATCCATATGATCTTTTTTAATAGAACTAATTACTTCATCTCCTTTAGAATGAAACTTATGATGAATCTCATCTAATTCCATCCAACCACCTATAATAGCAGGATGCTCAAATTTTATAGCATTATAGAAATGTCCAAATGCACACTTCTTTGAATTAGTCTGTATTGGATATATCCTACCTTCCGTTACCATCTTTTCAAGTCCCCTTATCCACTCTATATGAGATTTTTTTGCCTTTTCTATAACATCTAATAGTTCATCATTAGAGATTGCATTTATTCCTCCCTTTAGTGCTTCTAACATTGAACCAGTTATATCTGATAACTTATCATCAATTTCTGATATCTGTCTAGAAAATTCTACACTTTGAGTGGCCTCATCATATATATCATTTGTCATAAGACTGAGTTTTTCTGCATCTGTGCTAGAAGACTCCATTGCTTGATTTATTTCATTAGCAGAAATCCTGATTCCCTCCATAGATTTTTGTATATCTTCTACATCTGTGACTACAAGTTGAAGCATATCCATGTTCTTACCCACAGTTTCAAAGACTAATTCTAATTTCTTACTCATCTCTCCAGTAGACACCAATGTCCTATCTAAGCTCTCTTTACTATCTTTGGAAGCACCATATACCTTGTCTACAAACTCTCTCATCCCCACAAGATTCTTTTGAGTATCATCAGCCAAAACCCTTACTTCATCTGCAACTACAGCAAACCCACGTCCATGTTCTCCCGCTCTTGCAGCCTCTATAGCTGCATTTAATGCCAATAGATTGGTCTGTTCTGCTATAGCCTGTACACTTTCAACTATCTTTCCAATCTCTGTAGCTAGTTCTACTAGAGACTCTATTTTGTTAGTCATTATACCCGTATCTTCTACTACATCATTTTTTATAACTTCTACTTCTTTTAGCAGTGTCATACTCTCAGTATTCTTGATATTTAACTCCTTGGACTCCTCAGTTAAACTATCCAATGTCTGTGATGTACTACTAATAGATTCATTTACCTGTTCCATACTTGCAGTTGTTTCTTGAACAATTGCCAAGTTAGACTCACTTAATATGGCTATCTCCTTGGCAAAATCTTTTAATTGATAAGAAATATGTGACATACCTACATCAAAGGTACTCAATGCATTTACAATACCAAGAATCTCTTTAGCAGCCACAGACATCTTCTTTTCATTTTTTAATAGATCTTCAAATTGTTTTAAAACCTTTTTATGACTAGGATTTTTTATATCTGGGTAGATTACATCTTTTCCAGTTCTATAGCCTTCCACATAGTCAATAATGCTTTCCGATTCTTTACATATTTTTTTACTTTGATTAATAAACATCTATTCTTCCTCCGTATAACAATTATTATATTTACTAAGCCAATGACTTTGTAATATTCTTCCACATATTATATAATCGGTAATTAGTCTATAAATGTTATACATTATCTAAAACTCATATAATACTAATAGGTCGACTAGATACATTAAATCATTTTCTCTACTATGGATTTAGCTGTACTTTCTTTGTTTATGACTGATTCATCATAAGTTCTTCTAAAATATTCGATATAGAGTAAGTCCAATAGATATAGCTGAGATAATTTTGCAGATAAGCTTCCTCCTTGTAATGGCCCCTCATTGGCACCACATAACAAAGTGATATCAGAATATGTGGTCAAAGGAGATTTAGCAAATCTAGTTATAGCGATGATCTTTATACCTCTTTCTTTTACAGCTCTTGCCACTTCTATAATATCTTTAGTTGATCCAGAATAAGAAATCAATACTGCAACATCCCTATCCGTCATCAATGCTGCAGACATTATCTGTAAGTGTGAATCTATTATACATTCTGTCTTATTGGTTATTCTCATGAACTTATTCTTTGCCTCTAGTGCAGTCATTAAAGAAGCTCCCACACCAAAGAAATGGACTCTATTGGCCTCTATCATAGCATCTACTGCTTTTGAAATATTATCTGAATCCATCAAACTATATGTTTCAGTTAAAGCATTAATATTTGTATTTAATACTTTGGAGGCTAGTTCTTCAATAGAATCATCCATTGTTATCTCACTTGAGAGATGTGGAGTTTCATTTTCTTGGGATGTAGTATGGACTAAGGCAATCTTGAACTCCTGATATCCCTTAAGGTCCATAGATTTACAAAACCTAAATATACTAGACTCTGCTACACCACAAGCATATGCTAAGTCAGTTATAGACATCTGAATGACATCTTTCCCATTTTCTAAGACAAAATCCGCTATTTTTCTTTCAGTATTTGTAAGTGAATTATATCTTGAATTAATTTGTGAAAATATATCTATTTTTATGGCAACCACTACCTTTTCTTTCAATTATTAGGCAAAAATAAAGATACAGCTCCCAAGAGTCCAGCTTTATTTCCCAATTTAGCCTTAAGGATCCTTACATCTAAAAAACTTTCCACTATCATTTCCCTTATCTTTCTATCTACCATTTCAATAACTATATCCTGCTCCATTATCCCTCCACCTAATATAATAGTAGAAGGATTGAAAATATGAATCAATGATATAAGACCTAAAGCCACCTCAAATGTCCAATCTTCTAGTAAAGCTTTTATCCGAATATCTCCTTGATCTAATCTTTCAAATATTGTTCTTCCATCTCTGTAATCTTCTGATATTTCTCTAGCCTTTTTAACTAATGCCGTTGTAGAAGCATAGGATTCATAAAATCCATCCCTATGAGTCATCATATGACCAAATTCAGCTGCAACTCCATTATGCCCTTTATAGATGGAAGAATCAATCACAATTGCTCCACCAATTCCAGTTCCATATGTTAAACATAGAAAATCACTAATTTCCTTTCCTGCTCCAAAGCATCTTTCCCCAAGAGCTGCAGCATTCACATCATTTTCTACCTTTACTGAAACTTTGAATTTATCCTCTAAAATATCCTTAATCCTCATACCTGTATAATTAGGTATATTTTCATTAGCATATATGATATAACCTTCCTCACTATGAACTTGCCCTGCTGTACTTATTCCTATACATTCAAATCCATCATATCCGCCAATTATATTTATAACCTTATCCACCAAGAACTTTCCACCTTTTTGGCTTTCTGAATCAAATTCCCTATAATTTTCAATGTTTCCATCTATATCTGATATACAAGCTTTTATAGATGTACCCCCAATATCTATGGCTAGTATTTTCATTTTTATCATCCTTTATAATTTACCCAATAGCCTTAACAAATCTTTCAGTAATCAGCATAGGTCTTGTTATTGCACTTCCAATTACAACTGTGTGTACTCCCAACTTAAATATCTCTTTAACCTCTTCTATAGTCCAAATTCCACCTTCAGCTATTATTGGAATGTCAAAATCCTTAACCAATCTTTCCATCAATTCTAGATTAGGTAAACTTATATCTTTAGTATAATCTGTGTATCCACTTAAAGTAGTACCCAGACAATCAAATCCCAATCTATAGGCCTCTTTTGCCTCTTCATAAGTAGAGCAATCTGCCATGAAAATTTGATCCGTATATCTCTTTCTTATATCTGGAAATACCTGAGATATAGTCTTGCCATCTGGTCTTATTCTCTTAGTGGCATCAAGGGCAATAATATCCACTCCCTCATTATACAACAGCTCAATTTCTCTCTCTGTGGGAGTAATAAATACATCAGAGTTTTTATACACTCTTTTAATTATACCTATAATAGGTAAATTTACACTTTTCTTTATCTCTTTAATATCTTCAATTCCATTTGCTCTAATTCCAGCAGCTCCTCCTAAAGAGGCTGCATATGCCATTCTTCCCATGATATATGGGCTGTGAAGAGGCTCTTCAGGTAAAGCTTGACAAGAAACTACTAATTTACCTTTTATCGAATTAAAAATATTGCTTTTATTAGTCATATCTACACATCTCCATCATTTAGTTATTCCTTAACTCCACCTATTGATATCCCCCTAGTAAAATA
The DNA here is from genome assembly GCA_902386935.1 of Varibaculum timonense. Taxonomy (GTDB): domain Bacteria; phylum Bacillota; class Clostridia; order Tissierellales; family Tissierellaceae; genus CABMKH01. The sequence goes on along the minus strand of CABMKH010000005.1, from coordinate 384,053 downwards.
TCTTTGGAAGAATATAAATATGATGAGCATTGGAATTGCTGCAACAGTAGCTCCTGCCATTTTATAGGCAAAATTAGGATTTAAGTCTTGCATTAGAGTTGCTATCCCAACCATTAATGTCTTCATTTCCTTATCTCTTCCAACTACTAACTGCCATAAGTAGTCATTCCATATCTGTACAAAATTCAATATAAATAAAGCTCCTATCCCTGGTTTTACAATAGGTAACATTACTTTGCGAAATATATCAAATTCACTAGCCCCATCAATTATGGCAGCCTCCCTTAAAGAATCTGGTATTGTATCAAAAAACCCCTTTAACATAAATACACCAAAGGCAGTGGCTACATTAGGCCATATCATTCCACCAAGTTTATTTGCTAAGTTTAGATTTTCTGTAATTCTAAATAGAGGAACAATCATAACCTCTTTTGGTATCATAAGGCTTGAAATAAACAATATATATAGTACATTTTTCCCTTTAAATTTTAGTTTAGAAAATGCATATGCTGCAAGAGAACTCACTATAATAACTAAAATAGTTGATACCAAGGATACAAATATACTATTATATGTCCATCTAAGAGCAGGTTGATTTTTAAAGACCTCTATATAGTTATCAAAAGTAGGGTTCTTAGGTATCCAATCAGGAGGCATCTTTAATACATCTACACTATTCTTAAATGAACTAGTAAACAGCCAATAGAGGGGAAATAGGTTTAATATAGCAAAGAATATAACTATAATATTGGCTATTATATCTACCGGCTCTTTCTTTTTTATTCTCTTAAACATGTCATACCTCCTAATCTTCAAACATTGATTTTAACTGTGGTATAGATAATGCTAAAGTGATTAAAAACATAATAACTCCTACAGCTGATGCAACTCCAAGTCGATTATATTTAAATGCATTATTATATAGATAGTACATCAGTGTTGTAGACTCATTATTTGGCCCACCACCAGTTAGTAGCTGTATCACAACAAATATCTTTAAAACAGCGATTATATTCATTATGATAATATAGACAGTTGTTGGTTTTACTAGAGGAATAAGTATCTTTGTAATCATATGATATCTACTTATACCATCTACCTCTGCCGCCTCAAATAGATCTTTTGGTATTCCTATCATGGCAGCTATGTACAGAATAATTGCCTGTCCTACGTTTATTGCAAATGTAATAAGAATTATTACAGGTTTAACATAGTTTTTATTTCCTAAAAAATTGACCACTGTAAAACCACTCTGTCTTGCTAAGTAAGAAATAAGCCCATTAGCTGGATTTAATAAAAAATTCCATACCATACTCATTACTACCATTGAAACCATAACAGGTATATAATAACTCCCTCTTATAAAAGATACATACTTTGGGTTTTTATCAAAAACTGCAGAGGCAACGAATAAACCAAAAATCACTGTCAATGCAACTATAAAAATCACAAATATAATAGTATTTATCATTGATTTTATAAAGATAGGGTCATTAAAGAGTATTTTATAATTTTCCAATCCTACAAAAATCTGATTTTGATAATCTATTTTATATAGACTAAGTCTTACTCCTTCAATTATTGGATATACCATAAATATTAAAAATAAAATTATCTGTGGCATTACAAATGAATAACCTATTATATTATTCCTTAATCTTTCTTTGTTAGCATTCATAAATATCACTAACCTTTCTATGTTTACTTAAGCCCCTATGAGGGGCCTAAGTAATTATTTATTATGAATTATTTATTATAGACTACTGAGTCCTTCTTAGCATTATTTATTACTTCATTTCCCTTTACTTGATAGTCTCTGATAGCTTCTTTAGCTGATTTTTGATTAGTATATAGAGCTTGCAACTCTGGATACAATACTTGTCTCAATTCACTATAACCAGGAACATTTCCTGTAAAGCTAAACAGATATTTAGCATTTTTATCATATGCTTCAAATAATGGGTTTTCAGATTTAAATTCTTCAGCTACAGATGTTCTAACAGGAACACCATTTTTCGATGCCTTCACTAGTTCTGGATCAGTTGAGAAAAACTTCACGAAATCCTTACTAACCTTAATTCTAGTCTCATCCTTTGTATCAAATACAGCAGTACCTGTTACATATGTGAATGTAAGAGGATCCCCACTTACTGATGGGATATTAGCAAGTCTAGCATCAAATTCTGGTACCTTTCCAGCTTCTATATCTGTTAGAAGATTATTAAATAAAACTGAATTAGTAAAACTTATACCAATTTGTTGATTTTGGAACATAGCATTTACATCATTTGATGAAACTGACTCTGCACCAGGATTTGTCAAATTAGCATCATAAATTTTCTTAAGCCATTCTGCTGCCTTTACTCCATTCTCATCATCAATAATCAATTCCCCATCATCACTGAAAAACTTATTTCCGAACATTCTCAAATACCCTAGATTCCATGTATCACCCTGATTATTGAGAGCAAATAGTCCCATTGGATACACATTTGGATATTTATCCTTTGGAGTATCAGTTTTTAGTCTATTTAATATCTCTTCAAATTCATCTAAAGTCCAAGTCTTTATTTCTCCTTCATCCCCTATATATTCCTCTAGGCCTGCTGCCTTAAACATATCAGCATTGTATACCAATGTTCCAGGCATATGTGAAAATGGATAGAAATAAATATCATCTCCAAAGATTACATTGTCCCAGAAATTAGAATCAATATCTGACTTGGCCTCGTCATCTACTATATCATTAAGTGGAACCAATGCTCCTCTATGGGCATAATCCCCCATAGCAAATACACTTTCATAGAAGATATCTGGTGGATTGCCACCATTGAGGCTTACATTTAAAAGTTCATCTCTCTGGTCTCCTGCTATTACTTCTACATTTATCTTTACATCATATTCATCATATTGTTCTTCAAATCTCTTGGCAGCCTCTTTAAAGAAACTATCATAATCAGCACCAGCTTCTGAACCGTCTAATACTCCTTTCCACTGAGGTGTTAACCATACTGCTATTTCCACCTTTTCCTTACCATTGCCTTCATTTTCTCCATCAGAAACCTTTCCACCAGTCTCTTTTCCCGTACATCCTACTAGCAATGACAATACTAGCAAAAGCATTATGGATGTTGTGACAAAACGTTTTCTTAACATTTAACGTCCCTCCTAAAATTAATTTTAATATCTATAAGACATCTCTACTTTTATCAAAACTAGATTAGATAAAAGTTTATGACCCTTCATATTTGCTAATTGTTAAATCTATCAATTCCTTTATATCTTTAACCTTATCTAAATCTTGTCCATGAACAGCTTCCAAAGGTTTTCTTACACTTCCGATATCTACTCCATTTAGCTTTAGTATCTCCTTTATAACTGAATACATAGAACCATTTAGTGAGCATAGAGCTATTATAATATCGTTAATATCTCTTTGAATATTTCTAGCTTCAACTATCCTGCCTGTAGTTAAAAATCTTTCTGCCATCAAGAAGAGTTCTGGCATCACTCCATAGGTTCCCCCTATTCCACTATCTGCTCCTACTAGTCTTCCCGATATATATTGTTCATCCGGTCCGTTGAATACGATAATATCATCTCCACCAATACTCTTAAACCTTTCAATATCAAGAGCTGGCATTGAAGAGTTTTTAATCCCCTTTACCTTTGGATTTTTAAGTAATCTTTTAAATAAGTCAATGGAAAGACTATATCCCGTTGTCTGAGGAATATTGTAGATGAAAAATGGCAATTCTGTTGAATCTATAATTTCAGTCCAATATTTATAAATTGACTCCTCTGGAAGTTTAAAATATATTGGAGGAATAGAGGATAGTGCATCATAACCAAGCTCTTCAGCATATTGTGCCAATATTATGCTATCCCTTGTTGACGGAGCACCTACATGGGCTATCAATGTCAATTTTCCCTTAAGGGTTTCTGCCACATATTTAAAGACAGCTTTTCTTTCCTCAATACTCTGATATATACATTCTCCAGAACTTCCTCCCACATAAAGTCCCTTAACCCTCTTACCATAAAGATAATTGCACAACTTTTTAATTCTCTCTTCAGATATTTCACCTAAATCATCATAACAAGCATATAATGCAGGGAAAATACCTTTGAATTTTTCTAGTGACATACTATTGCCTCCTAATAATTTTCCATATTCTACTTTAAAATATATCATAATATAAGATTATTGTAAATAGTTTCCTTCTTTTTATTGCTATTAGGAAATAATTTCCACCATATCATAGCAAAAAATATATTGATCCTTTTAGCTATTAAATTTTAAATGGAAATATTACTCTCTGTTTCATAGTCAAAGATATGACACTTGTCCATATCAATATAAAATTTCTCCATTTCCCCTAAAGTTAACCCCCTCATATTTGGTTCTTGTCTAGCTATATACTGTCTGTCTTTGATTCTGAAATAGATAATCTCTTCATTACCCATTTGCTCTACAACTTCTACTATTCCTGTTACTACATTTTTCCTATGTTCTTCATCACTTGAACTTAATTTAATATCTTCTGGTCTTATGCCAAAATACACCTTCTCACCTATATGATCCTTGACCTTATCTGCCATCTTCTCATTTAAGTATAAGATATCTTCATTTAGCTTGATACAAACCCTATCTTCATCTTTAAATAATGTAGCTTCCATTATATTCATAGCAGGTGCGCCTATAAAAGTTGCTACAAATTTGTTTTTAGGCTTGTGATATAGATTTAATGGAGTATCCACTTGCATAATCCTACCATAATCCAGTACACAAATCCTATCTCCCATTGTCATAGCCTCTACCTGATCATGAGTTACATAGACCATTGTGGCAGTACTTCCTTCTTGTTTCAATTGATTGTGTAATTGTTTTATCTCTACCCTTAAAGCGACTCTTAACTTTGCATCCAAATTAGAAAGAGGTTCATCAAATAAAAACACTTCTGGTTTTCTAACTATTGCCCTACCAACGGCTATTCTCTGTCTCTGACCACCAGACATCTCTTTAGGTTTTCTATCTAGTAGATCAGTTATTTCTAATTTTTCAGCAGCTTCTTTTATTCTGGTATCGATTTCATCCTTTGGAGTTTTTTGATACTTCAACCCAAATGCCATATTTTCATAAGCTGTCATATGAGGATATAGTGCATAATTTTGAAATACCATAGCTATTCCCCTATGTTTAGGTGGGAGAGTATTCACACATTTATCTCCAATCCATATTTCTCCTCCTGTTATCTCCTCCAATCCTGCTATCATCCTCAAGGTAGTAGACTTAGCACAGCCTGATGGCCCAACTAATACCATAAATTCTCCATCTTTAATGTGTAAATCGATTCCATGTACTGCCTTGAAACCATTTGGATAAACCTTTTCTATCCCTTTTAATACTACTTCAGCCATACTCAAACTCCTTTACATTATATTTTCCCCACTATTTAGATAATAACATGAATTTAAACAAATGTAAATCTAAAACAAGTCAGGAAAATTCCTGACTTATCTATATCTTTTCATAGACTCAATCAATTCCTGTACAAAAGATTCTCTATCTATGTCAAAAGCAACATCTGCATTTGGATTATGATTAAATCTTCTTCCGAAGTTTCCAACAGTTGCTCCCCTAGTATATTTACCTTGTAATTCAATATCTACTTTCAATGGCATTGTCTTTACAATACTTGGATTAATTACACAGGCTATGGCTACAGGATCATGTAAATAACAGCCCTCAATTCCATCTTCCACATGGTATTTTGATAGATTTTCAAGGGTTTCACCTACTAGCTTTCCTATTTTATTATCTATAGACTTGATTTTTTCTATTTCCTCTTTAAATACGATAGCCTTATGAGTCACATCTAGTCCACACATGGTAATGGGTACTTTGGATCTAAAGACTATATCTGCTGCCTCTGGATCTACATATATATTGAATTCTGCCGATGAAGTCATATTTCCTCCATTTATAGCCCCACCCATCAAGACAATTCTCTCTATTTTATCCTTTAATTCTGGATATCTCCTCAGAAACATGGCTATATTAGTCAGAGGTCCTATGGGGATAAAGGTAATCTTTCTATCAGACTCTTTCAATATCTTTGCCATTAGATCTATGGCATGAATATCACTTGGCTTCATAGTGGACTTGGGAATTTTAGCTCCATATAATCCATCTTCTCCATGTACTTCAGCTGCAATGTTTAATTTCCTTACCATAGGCTTTTCAAACCCAAAGGAAACAGGTACATGAATTCCTCCGTATTCAAGAATCCTAAGAGCATTATTCCCTACTTTCTCCAATGTCTGATTACCTGCCACTACAGTTACTGCCTTTATATCTATATTCTCATTTCTGCCAGCCATCAATAGAGCTACTGCATCATCTAGACCTGGATCACAATCTATTATTACTGGAATCTTATCTGTCATTTCATACCTCCTATATGATATATACTTTCCACTATTATAGTACAAAGCCCAACTAGATACAATCCAGTTGGGCCATACATCATTTTACTATTTAGTTACCAATCTCAATTCTACAGGAACATTTTCTTCTACTTTCTCACCTTTTAGTACTTTAACTGCTGTCTCAACACCTATTTCACCTATTAATTCTGGCTGTTGTGCTACAGTTGCTGCCATATCTCCTGCTTCTACTGCTGCTACTGCATCATCAGTTGCATCAAATCCCACTACTAATATATCTCTTCCACTTGCCTTTATTGCCTCTAATGCACCTAGTGCCATCTCATCATTATGTGCAAATACTGCATCTATCTCTGGTTGGGACTGAAGTATATTTTCCATTACATCTAGACCTTTAACCCTATCAAAATCAGCTGTTTGCTTTGCCACTACTTCTAAATCTGTCCCCTTAATTGACTCGTTAAACCCTTCTCCTCTTTCTATTGCAGCATTTGTTCCAGCAATACCTTCTAATTCTACTACTTTACCTTTTCCATCAAGTTTCTCTATTATAAACTCTCCAGCCATCTTTCCACCTGCAATATTGTCAGATGCTATATATGACAACACATCTCCACCATTTGAAGATCTATCTACTGTAATTACAGGTATATCTGCTTCATTTGCAGCTATAACACTGTTTACTATTGCATCTGAATCTGTTGGATTGACTAATATTAGATCTACTCCCCTTGTAATCAAGTCCTCCATATTTGCTGCTGCCTTGGCAGAGTCATCTTGTGAATCAAGTACTATCAATTCAACTCCTAATTCCTTTGCCTTTGCCTCAGCACCATCTTTTAAAGTTACAAAGAATGGATTTGTTTGAGTTGAAATTACAAACCCTACTGTAAACTTATCTTCTCCTGCTTTTGGTGTCTCTGGATTTTCAGACGGTGGAGTTTCTGGTGTTTTACCATTGTCTTTATTACCTCCACATGCTACCAAGGATATACTTAGTACAAGTACCATCATCAATGCTAATATTTTTTTCATAATTGATCTCTCCTTTTTTATATTATATTTCTCTGGCTAACCATTTAGCCATACTAGAAAACAAAGTATTATAGGATTCCCATGCTAAAAATTCAGGTGAGCCCCAGTGTGGTGAAATATCACTGGCAAAGGTAAATGTCCTTCCCTTTCCATATTCTCTACCTGCCATAAACACATGGTCTTTACATTTAGCTATTACATCTTTAGAATCTATTTCAAATAGCATATTATAGCCTAAGAAATGTGGCCAATCCTCTGATACTCCTTGTAAAACTGGATGATCTTTATTTACAATTGTAGGTATCACTCCCTCTGGTGATTCAAATCTATCATCAGTCTCCATCATCTTTACTGGTAAAATATCTGCTATAGCTGTATGGGCATATTTTGCTTTGCCATCAATACCTTGGAAAGTCATATAACCTCCCATCATGGCAAAACCTCCCCCATTTTCTACAAACTCTCTAATCAACTGAAGTCTATTGGGCATCTTCTTGCCCCTTGAAAATACATCTTCTGTCAATAATAGTGTATTGCTCCCTATATCGCTTAAGATTACTACATCATACTTTTGTATCTCTTCCAATGTAGTGGGAAATTTGTTTGCAGCTATGTGACATGGCATATAATCAACTTCCATACCTGCACCTTCCAATGCTTCTATTAACCACCTTCCTCCTTCACCATATTTGGTCTCTGTAAATTGGTCAAATCCTTTAATATGAGTTGAATTTATTACCCAAGATTCTCCAGCAAATAATATTCTCATTTTTACCCCCTTAATTTATTTTTATCTAAAATAAGACTCCTGCTTTCAAAATAATATTAGAATATGGAGTAAATTCTCCTGTCCTAATAACTGCCTTACAGTCCTTAGACAATTTCTTTACCTCTTCATGGGGAATTGCAGTTAATTTAAATTCTCCATTGACTACTTCATCTAGTTTTTTTCTCATATGAGGGCTTACCTCATCCATCTCTATATCAATAATCCCCTCTTCTACACACAACTCACTTAAAACTCCTTTTAATACTTCAAAAAAGCTTGGAACTCCATTGACTATTGCCAGATCTATTAGTTGAACTCCTTTTGGTACTGGCATTCCAGCATCTCCTATTAAGATGGTATCATGATGAGCCATTTCACCTATTACTTTTGATAACTCACCATGTAATAAACCTATCTTTTTCATCAAACCACTCTCCTTACTTTGATTTTTCTTTTTTATCTAATAGCACTGCTATCAAGATAACTATTGCCTTTGCTATCATTTGATAATAGGATTGCACATCCATTAAATTTAAAGCATTATTAAGTATTCCTATAATCAAAGCACCTATTATTGTACCAATTACCGTCCCTTGTCCACCTACTAGAGATGTTCCTCCTAATACCACTGCTGCAATAGCATCTAGTTCATATCCATCTCCTGCTGTTGGCTGAGCTGAAGATAGTCTTGATGTCACAATGATTCCTGCCACTGCTGCCAATATTCCACTTATGGTATAAGCTAATATCTTTACTTTATCTGTGTTTACACCTGATAATAGAGCCGCCTCTTCATTTCCACCTACGGCATATATATGCCTGCCAAATTGAGTATGATTTAGAATGTAATAACACACTATAAACACTATTGCCATTATAATTATGGGTACTGGTATACTCCATATATTGCCAGTTCCAATCCATCTGAATATTGGAGATACTTCTCCACCTCCTGTAGTAATTGTCTTTCCTGCTTCATGGCTAATTGTCTTTATTATTGGTACGGCTATTGGTCTGCCTGAAGTAAAAACCATAGTAGCACCTCTTAAGAGTATCATTATTGCAAGAGTAGCTATAAAGGGCTGAACTTTCCCTTTAGTAATGATTATTCCATTCAATATCCCTGCTACAGCACCTATAATAATGGCTACTAAAAGTGCCAAGATAATATTGCTCCCTGTGGATAGCATCTTTGCTGCCACTGCCCCAGAAAAACCTAGTATAGAGCCTACAGAAAGATCTATTCCTGATGTCAAAATCACAAAGGTCATTCCTGCTGCTATTATTGCATTAATAGATGTCTGCCTAAATACATTTAGTAGATTACTTTTAGTTAAAAATCTAGGACTCAAGATACTGATTATTGCTGAAAATATTATCAATCCAAGTAAAGGCCTTATCTTGTCTAATGTCTCCCTATTCTTCATCCCTATTTTCCTCCTCTCTCACAATATAGCTCATTATTTTCTCTTGAGTTGCTTCATCTCTATCTAGTTCTCCTTTTAGTCTTCCTTCATGCATTACCAATATTCTATCGCTCATTCCCAATATCTCTGGCATCTCTGAGGAGATCATTATAATGGACCTACCTTCTCTTTTGATTTCATTTAACAGATCATAAATCTCCCTCTTTGCCCCTACATCTACTCCTCTAGTAGGCTCATCTAGTATGAGAACCTTTGGGTCTGTCAATAGGGATTTGGCAATTGCCACCTTTTGCTGATTGCCACCACTTAGATTTTTGACCTTTTGCTGTAGAGAAGGAGTCTTGATATTGATTTTCTCTCTATACTCTTCTGCCACTCTATATTCCTTCTTTTTATTCAAGCCTAAAGCTGTCTTAAATTTTTCCAATGCAGATATGGTTATATTGCTCTTTACATCCATTATGAGAATTAGGCCATCTGACTTTCTGTCCTCTGACACATATACTATTCCCTTTTCTAAAGCATCCTTAGGCGAATTTATATTCAATTCTTCTCCATTTAGTATTATATTTCCTTCATTCTTTTTATAGAATCCATATAGAGTTTTAGCTAATTCTGTCCTTCCAGCACCTACCAGTCCTGATATACCTAATATCTCTCCTTCTTTAAGGCTAAAAGATATATCCCTTACATATTCATTACTTAGATTCTCCACCTTTAGTACTTCCTCGCTATAATCTGTACTTATATATGGAAACTGCTCATCTAGTGTCCTACCCACCATAAGGCGTATGATCTCCCCTTCATCTACATTGGCGACATCTCTCTGTCCTACAAACTGACCATCTCTTAAAACTGTAAGCTTATCACATACTTCAAAGACTTCCTTTAATCTATGAGATATATAGACTAACCCCTTTCCCTGCCTTTTTAACTCTTGAATAATCTCAAACAAACTACTTACTTCTGTATCTGTTAAGGTATCTGTAGGTTCATCCATGATTATAATCTTTGCATTTAGGGAAAGAGCTTTGGCTATTTCTACCATCTGTTGTTGAGCTATAGATAGATAGTTTACAGTCATAGTTGGACTAATATTTACCTTAAGCTTTTCAAGGATTTCCCTTGACTGTCTTATCATTTCCTTTTTATCTAGTCCACCATAAGGAGCTTTTATTTCTCTTCCTAGAAATATATTTTCGTATACTGTCAAATAAGGCACCAGATTTAACTCTTGATGTATTATGGCTATCCCCTTAGAGCTTGCGTCTCTAGGAGATGTGATATCGATTTCCTTATCTCCAAGAATTATCTTTCCTCCATCTTTTGTATATACTCCTGATAAGATCTTCATCAATGTACTTTTACCTGCACCATTTTCACCTAATAGTGCCATGACTTCATTTTCATATACAGAAAAATCCACATTATCCAAAGCCTTCACTCCCGGAAAACTCTTGGATATATTCTCCATCTTTAATATTTCCCTTCCCACAATAGACACCTCCTTACCTAAAGTTTTGGACTTCCTCTCTTGTGGGCAATGAGCTTTGAGCACCTATCCTCTGTATTGCAAGGGCAGCTGTCTTCTGTCCCATATCTATGGCCCTTTCCATATCTTTATCTTCCATATAAGAAGATACAAAACCTCCTATAAAACTATCTCCAGCTGCAGTAGTATCCACTGCCTTTACCTTATATGCTTTAAAAAACTTGTGCCCATTATTGTCTATATGCAAAACACCCCTACTACCTAAAGTTACAATTATCTCTTCTATGCCTTTTTCAAATAGTACATTGGCAGCCCTTATTATGGAGTCATCATCATCTATCTCTATATTTGACAATCTCCCTAATTCATGTTCATTTGGTATGAGTATATCTACATTTTCAATAATTTCATCATCTAAATCCATAGCTGGTGCTGGATTCAATATAGTCTTTTTCCCCAAACTTTTAGAAATTCGTAGTCCCTCTTTTACAGTTTCTAAGGGAATTTCCAATTGAAATACTATGACATCTGCATCTTCAAATGCAGATATATGTCTATTGAGATATTCACTATCTACTCTTCCATTGGCACCTGGAATCACTACTATATTGTTATTCCCTTCCTTATCTACATTTATCACTGCTATTCCAGTAGATATATCTTCCCTCTCTATATGCTCTATATTTACTCCTGCATCACCCATAGATTTTAAAAGCTCATCTCCAAATCCATCTTTGCCTACTTTACCTAAAAATGTAATATTATTATTCAGCTTGGCTATAGCCACACCTTGATTGGCACCTTTACCACCTGGTATCTGTAACAACTCTTTTCCCAATATAGTTTCGCCTATTCTAGGAATCTCATCTGTATTTACTACTAAATCCATATTCATACTTCCAACTACTGTAACCATTGACATTAGGTACTGCTCCTTTCTACCAATATAGTCTTTAAAATCTTCTCAATCTCCACATCCTTCTTTTCAATGATAGAAATCAACATCTTCACTGCTTCCTCTCCCATCTCATATATAGGTTGTCTTACTGTGGTCAAGGGTGGATCTAGATATTGAGATACTTGGATATCATCAAATCCTGTAATCTTTACTTTTTCTGGTACATCTATTCCCTTTTCTTTAAGTGCCTTGATAGCACCTATAGCTATTAAATCATTTCCACAACATATACCATCTATTTCTGTCCTATCTAGCATAGTCATAGTACCTTCGTATCCAGTGTCTATTGTATAATTTTTTAAAAATATCTTATTCTCATCATAGGACATATGGTTTTCTAATATGGCCCTTTCATACCCCTTTAGTCTCTGACCAGACGGCTTATTTATATTGGCAGAGGATATAAATCCAATATTCTTGCAACCTTTATCTATGAGATGACTAGTAGCATTATATGTACCCTCTTCGTTGTCTACTACTATCCTGCCAACTTTCCCATCAATAGATATATCCCTGTCCAAAAGTACCATAGGAGTATTCCTTCTCTTTAGAGATTTACTGACACTTTTTTCAGATGCTGTAAGGATTATCCCATCAACCATCTTCTCCTGAAGTACCTGAATATATTTTTCTTCTTTAGACTCCTTGTTGTCTGAATTACATAGTATCACCGAATATCCTTTTTTTTCGGCTGCATCTTCTATTCCTCTAGCCAACTCAGAAAAAAACAAGTTCATCACATCTGGTATGACTATTCCCAAAGTCTTGGTACTCTTCATCTTCAAACTCTTAGCTATGGCATTGGGAATATATCCTTCCCTTTCTACTATTTCAAGTATTCTCTGTCTCGTAGCTTCACTTATATATTGATCCTTTCCATTTAATACCTTTGATACAGTGGCACTAGATACATTGGCCATCTCTGCTATTTCCTTTATAGTCATGCTAATCACTTTCCTTGGTATATTTATTGATATATTAAGTAATCGTTTAACTGGGTAATCGTTTACCTATATAATATCATTATAAAATAAAAAATCAAGAATAAATATTTATTTAACAAAAGACAAATCTAGTTAAAGATTTGTCTTTTATATTTCATTTCTCTTTAATTTGTACCTCTTTTGAGGTCTACCTATTTTCCCATACTTGTAGGATACTTCTACTATCTCTTCACTCTCCATATATTGTAAATATCTATGTACTGTTTGATAGGCCAATCCTGTGGCCTTGGCTATATTGTTAATGGAATGGTAACTATCTATTCTATCCATATAATTTTGTATTATCTCTAGAGTCTCGTGAGAAATCCCTTTAGTATAGTCCTCCATGCCCTTAGTGACTTCCTCCATGGATTTTTTAAATCTTATATGGACATTTATCCTAGAGATTATATCTGGTGCTTTAATAGGCTTCAGGGCAAAATCACTGGCACCTACTTCAATAAATCTATCAGCTACTTTCTGATCTTCTTCAACAGTCAAGACGATAATGGGAACATCTTCATCTAATTTTCTCAGCATCTTTACACCTTCTATTCCATTGACAACAGGCAAATGATAATCTATAAGGACTATATCTGGATTTTCCTTTTTATATTTTCCTATGCCTTCCTTCACACTTGTGGCTGTAATTGGTATCCAATGCTGATATTGACATATAGCAGACATGGCAAATAATATCTGTTTATCGTCATCTATTATAAGTATCTTTTTACTCATCTAAGCTCACCCTTGGCAATATTATCTCTAAACTTGTACCTACTCCATATTTGCTTTTCAAATGCATTTTTCCTCCATGATTATTTACTATATCCTCTATAAAACCAAGTCCTAGACCAGTAGATTCTCTTCTACTATAGCCCTTCTTTACCACTTCTTCTAAAACTTCCTCCTTGATTCCTATTCCATTATCCTTGATTTCTATATGTATTTCATCATCTTCACAGTCTATATATATGTATATCTTATCATATATATCATTTAAAGCATTATATGAATTGTCCAATGCATTTATGATAGCCCTAGAAAATCTAATCTTGTTCACATTGACACAGTAATCTTTCACATTATTTATATATTCCACATTGAAGGCAAAGGGCAAATGGGATATTTGGGACAATATGTAGTTGAATAGCTCTTCTGTACTTATTATATTCTTCTTGTCCTCGTACAATATCTCTGATATCATCTCACTTAGATTGTCTATGGATTCCTCAATTCTCAATAGATAATCCTGAATCTTTGGATTTTCCTCCATAAGTCGGATCACACTTACTAAAGCTTGGACAGAGGTCAATGGGGTCTTTAAATCATGAACAAGATGCTTTAATTCTATATAGTTCCTTGCCTCTAAAGCCTTCATCCTAGTTTCATGTAGTTCCCTTTCCACCCTCTCATTTTCTTCATTGCTCATCAATATCTTGTGTTCATCTCTTACTAGCTTGGTTACAAGAATTGCAGCAAAGGTAAATAGAAAGAAAAACATACTAGAAGAAATAGAAAGTATGTCTATTCCATCTATAATACAGGCAATAGCCTTTATATCCTGAGATGTCTCTCCCCTACCAAATCTTAGGGGAGAAAGTTGTGGTATTACATCTAGCCACTGAGCACCAAGGAGAAGGAGGATTATGATTATAGCTTTTTTTAAAAAGGATATCTTAGAATAGTCCATCTTTTCCAAATACATTATAGCAAATATTACAATAAAAGCTGGCACTCCTAGATCATATTTTATATTATGTACTGTATGTATGGCAGAATACACAAAGGGAATGATTATCAATGCTATAAAACCCTTGATATGGGGAACACTTTTACCTTTTATCTTTACATCTGTAGATTCTGCAATTATAAAGGTCCCAAGATAATGAGGCAGACCTCTTATTCCATTTAGCAATACAAGTCTTATGGCTGCGAGCATCAATAAACCTTGATGATTTTTATCTAAACTTTCATATAAAAAATCATATATTTTAAAGTTCTTTACATTTATAAATATAGGTGCAGATATACCTAATAAAATAAGTATTCCTCCCATTATCAAGCTTTTTCTATCTATATTAATAGAAATTCTCTTTTTAGTCATAGGAAATCCTCGTCCTCTTTCTAAATATAGTCAATATTATAAAGGTCATAAAGATAATGGCTAAAATAAGTCCAATTGGATATTCATAAGCATAATATACATCTCCCTTTCCTAGGATAAATGGAGTATTAGGATCTATTTCCAATCCATATCTATTAGCTAGATTTTTTATATTCAATATATGTATAATTGGAATATCCTTAGAGTCAAATAGCTGTACTAGTCCAGTTCTATTATCTACCTGAAATCTTCCTCTCTTAATAATTCCAGGTGAAAGATCTACGGAGTCCATGGTATTTCCAAATGCTACAATATTGCCTCCCACATTTATAAATCCATGTATCTCTTCTACATCTTCCCAGTATAGATTGTATCTCATTTCTATATTCTCTTTCAAATCTTCCTCTAATATAATTACTTTACCATAGGATTTCATCCTATCTAAAATAATATCTAGAACATCACTATCCATATCCTTTCCCATATCTCCAGAACCTCCAGGAGATATGGCTTTAGATTTATTTCTGATAAATCCATTTTCAAATAAAAACTCTTCCATGTCCACATAAGTGAAGTCTAAATTATTTCCACCCCAAGTAGAAGCTCCTATAGAGCTGATGATTATAGGATTTATATCTAGAACCTCACATGCTGATATTGTAGCAATATTTAAAGCAGGAAATGAACTGGAAAAATTCACAGCTATATTGTCCCCCTTTTTAAAACCAGCTTTCACCATTAAATCCACCATCACTGCGGCAAAGTTGGGATTTGCTGATGTCCTCTTAGCATCTAATGACCCCAATGTAGTTGTGATTCCGTTGAATTCAATTCCTATGATTCCAGTATCATTTATATCATATTGAGTATCTATCTCTATACCTCTGTCTATTTTTTCCTGTCTTATAGCCTTAAAGCATCTTTCAGTCCTTCTAGCAGCCTCATATTTCTCACTATATAGACTATCCCTTACCAACGACTTATTCCTTTCCACAAAGAAGACACATAATAATAAAAACGTTGCCAAGACTACTATAACTATATCTTCCTTTCTAAATTCCCTCTTCATATAAATACACCATTTACTATTACAATGTCTATTAATTTTATTAGGCTAGCAACTAAGATCATAGAAGACAGTGTCTTGACAACTCCTTGTCTTCCAATATCTTGGGCGATTATAGCTGGAATCACATATCCTATAGAAGAGATAAGTACTAAATCTGGCATAGGCATGTAATTAATACTCAACTTTAGAGCTAATCTAATGGCAAAACTAACTATGACCATTATTCCAAATCTTCTCCTGCCATATAATATAGTATAATTCGAGAGAAAATTGACTACTATGAGAGACAGCACACTCAAAGCTATGGTCATAATAATTCGTCCTGGTTGATTTATAAATAGAGCTATGTACCCTGGAACCACTACTCCGCCAGGAGATATCTCTGTCAACTCATAGAAAATAATACTTATAATTATTCCCAGTATGATTATATTATACATACTCTTCACCAATCCCCTCTATATATTCTATGATCTTTTCCCCATGACCAACTAGATTTCCTATGGCAAATATTATGGAGTTCTCATCAACTCCATTAATCTCATGGAGTCTATAATCATCTACTATGATAATATCATCTTCAGCTATACCAAGTTTTAGCATATATCTTCTCATAAACCTCTTATATCCTCCAGTTATCCAAAGCATATCTGGTGCAATCTTTGAAATAACCTCCATATGCTGCTTTACTCTGTATCCACGATCTCCACGATTATTCACCAATAATATGAGTTTTTTCTCCTTAAATAGACCTTTTTTCTGTAGATATTCATATATCATCAATATTGAATCTGGATCATTTATAGCAAATCCATTTACAAAGAGAATCTCCCTATTTTCCTTTAATTCTAGTCTATAGGCCTTCAATACTCCTGGATCTCTATTATATTTTCTCATTCTCTTAATAGCAATATCTCTATCAACTCCCAATATCTTGCATATCTCTAGGGCAATACTTACATTTTCTTTGAAATCTATTCCATAATCTTCCTCCAAGTCCTCTGCAAGATGAACCTCTGTATTAAATCTCTGACCTAATTCACTATAATATTCTATAAATTTTTTATCAGCTGTGATAAAGTGTCCATTCCTTGGCATCACATTTCCCAAGGCTATGGCAACATCCTTTAGGGTAGGTCCCATCTCCTCTAGATGATCTCTCCTCACATTTGTCACTACAGATATATCTGCATTCAATATCCTATTTTGAGCAATATACTGAAGTTCTGGTCTTACTGCCATACATTCAATGATTACAATATCTGCATTTTGTCTTGCTGCTTCTTTCAATACTCCAATTTGTTCCTTAATATTTGGTCTTCCCCTTCTATGTATGATTCTTTCTTTTCCAGCTACATCTATTGTCCTCGGGCTGCTACCTGTAGTCTTGCAGAATATCCTATATTCCCCCCCTCGTAAAGCTGCCTCTATGAGTCTAGAAGTAGAGGATTTTCCCCTAGTCCCATTTATATGAATTACATGGACAAAACCATCTCTATTTTTCTTGTTTTCTCTATCTTCATAGACCAAATACAATATGTATATTAGGGAAAGCAATAATATAATAATCTCCATATCAATCATCCATTTCATAGTTTTTGATTATATTTTCAATAATATAGATATGAAAATCTATTCTCTCTTGTAGGGAGTTGTCCATATTGCTCTCAATAGTCAATACTGGAATTCCCAGTTTCTCTGATATCTCTTTGTTTAAAGAACCACTAGGAGGAGATATATTTAAACTCAGTTTAACTTCCTCATCATTCAATCTATTATATTCATTATATACCTTTTCAGCACTTTTCCAAAGTTTACCTTCCACTGAACTAAGTATTAGACCATGTGTCAATAAACTACTATCTTCATCATGTAATCTATTCCATTCATGAAGATCAATTACAAAATCAGGTTTTTCCAATTCAATCACTCTAAAGATTTCATAGGCCAATATCTCAGTATCTGTACCACTCTTCTTCCCTGGAAAAGTCCTGTTTAAATCCATCATATAGTATGGGTTTCTAGTTTCCAATCTACAGGCTTCAATACTTGCCATAGGGATTATGACCATATTTGCCCATATATATTTCTCTTCTACTATCTTCTTGGCCACTTCAATTCCAGCAATTTCATTTCCATGAATTCCACCTACTATAAATACCTTTGTTCCCTTATTTCCATGATTTAAATAATATATTGGAGTCTCATATCTAGTCCCCTCCATAATATATGTATCCTTAACATTATATCTTGGATAAATAATCACCAATATTGATATGACTATAATTAAGATATATATATGCTTCCTAATTTTAATATCCTTCATCTCATATATCACTCCAAAACACCCAAACCCCGATATTTTCATTTCGGGGTTTGAATCCTATATCTATTTAAGGGGACTTAAGTAATTACCTAATCCATTTTCCTGCAACTCATTAAATACAGGCATACCACCTATGACAATTGGTCTATCATCAAATTGGGAAGAATAGGCCTTAGCCAACTCATTAATAGATGTGAGATGCCTACCTACCCTTTCTTCCAATGGATGCCCATCTTCATCAAAGGGGACAAATAACCTACCTAATTTAGCCGCTTTTACATAGGATTTGTCCTTTCCTGTAAGGACTAAATCCTCATCTGTCCTTCCTCTCAATCTTCCCTGGGCTGCATTGGCAGTCTCCATAAGTATGGCTATAGTATCTGTATAATCTCCCCATTCCCTATGTGTAAGTCCACGAAGATTGGTAGGTGAAGGCTCCAAGCTTATCTGTATTCCCTCTAACTGTAAATTAATAGCTGCTTGAGAAGCTATACCCATTGCTCTTTCATGGGCTACCATAGCATTTATTACTGGATATTCTGGTGATGCCTCATGAAGATCTATGGCTATATCTACATTCTCCTTCTTTATAAGTTCTGTTATTCCATAGCACACTTGCTCTGTAAGGGTACCATCTACTCTACCAGGATATCCTCTGTTTAAATTCCTAGTCTCACTACCAGAAAGTTTTTGTCCAGATGCAGCATGTATATATACATCAGGGTCAGGCCATTGGTCTATAGGATTTGTAGCCCTTGACCCATATCTAAATTTTCTATCTCCATCTGGTGTTTTTATGGTGAAATACTGTGGTGAGCCTTCCTGTGGATCATTATGAGTAAAGGCACTATTATTTGCCCTTGGTATTACATATAATGTTCCTGCATCTAATTCTGCATTCTCCACCAACATAACTGCTGACATAAAACCTGAAGGCTCATTGGGATGAGTTCCGCCCAAAACCAACATACTTCCACCAGGTTTTTTCCCATGCAAGACATATATCTTTGTATCACCATTGGTGCCTTTTAACTTTGGAAAATAGTCACTTAGCATCTTCTGCTCAGTAACCCCTGAACCTTCTACTATTATCTCTTCCTCATGCATTGCCAAATAAGATTTTCCTGATATGAAAGCACAAATAAGGGCAATACATAGAAAAATAGATGCTGTTATCTTTTTATTTCTCATCCATGTCACTCCCTTATGACTTATTTAATCATTAAAACCCTCAATAATAGAGGTATTATAACTAAGGCATTATTTGCCTGCTTCATCATATCCTCTTCCTCATACAAATTCCAAATTGTAAAGATAAGCACCATAGCTACTAAAACTCTATATATTAAAGTCATACAAACTCACCTTCCTATTTAAAAAATAATAGATGCTATTGGCTTTGCAAATATTACAAATATCAATCCGTATATTAGAATTGCAACTGCTGGTACAAGACATCCCTTTAATACCTTTACATAGTTCTCTTCCCCAACAACTTGTGCTGCAAATATACCTGCTAGAGCTGTAGGAGGTACTAGATCCCCTAGTCCAGCAATCAAAGATAGAGCTGAAGCAGTGACTATCTCATTTTGCCCCAATAGAGCTAATACAAATGGTACTCCTAAAACAGATGCAGAACCAAAGGATGATACTGCACCAAATGCGGGCATGGCAACAGCTATACTTATATATAGTAGTATAGATGGTAAACTAAGTGCATTTATTACAATAAATCCTCTTACTCCAGTCAAAGTCATAATCTGAATGAACATCCCTACTCCCATCAATATCCCCAACACTGGCAAAGTACTATTAATTGCCTCTTTAATTGTTTCAACTATATTTACCTTTTTTCCAGTGAATAGTCCCACTATTCCTCCAATGATGAATATAAGTGGCATACCTAAATCTGGTACAATATGAGGCAATAGTTTGCTAGTAATCATCAATATAAGAACTAATATTATAGGTATATATATCTTGAATCCTTCATGGTCACTAGTTATGGAAAATTCTCCACTCTCAATACTCTTTTCATAATCAAAATCTTTCACATACTTTAAACCTAAAAATAAGACTGTAAATATTGCTAAAGGTATTGTAAGTAACAATAAGGGCACAGTAAACCCTACATATGGTAGGTCTATTCCACCACCTATTATCATAGCTGGTACGTTGACAGGCGGTGCTATCATGCCTAAAATAGCTCCAATAGCTATGATCGCTCCAGTTATTTCCCGAGGTATTCCCATTGCCATGAACACTGGTGCAATAAGTGCCCCTGCACTTAGAACTGCTGCAGTAGATGAGCCAGTGATCATTCCGGGAAACATTATTATCAACATAAGTAATATGAGCAATACTACTTTTCTTCTATGAAATTTTCTAATTATCAATTCATTTAATGCATGTAAAGCTCCAGACTCCTGTATTACTCTCATGAATATCATAGCTGTAGCTATTACTAAAATTGTATCAATATATCCAAATGTACCTTCTACTAACTGTCTAATAGGTATTCCATGTCCTCCTACTAGAGCACCTGCTATTGACGCTAGCACCATGGATATACTAACCGGAAGTTTAAAGAAAAATGCTCCAGCCATAAATACTACAACCATGGATACAAATATTATAAATTCTATTTGCAATCTGACTCCCCCCTATCTATAATAAGGGAGATAAATCTCCCCTATTATATCTATTTAAATGCTTTCTTTAGTGGTTCTATAGCATCAGCAATACTTCCAACCTCATCCATTGGTATGCCATTCTTTGAAGCAATATCTGTAAATAATCCATCCTTATTTCCTTCATCCACTACTATAATATAATCCGCACTGGCAGCTGATGGACCAATGAATTTATCAGATAACTCACCTCTCCTATTCTCTCCGCCTATATGCATTGCAATGATCTGTATATCCTTATCTTGAGCAGCCTTTATAAGTTCCTTAGTCCTAGCTAGTTCACCATCGGCATCAATACCAGCAGCACCAAGTCCCTT
This sequence comes from Varibaculum timonense, assembly GCA_902386935.1. GTDB lineage: Bacteria > Bacillota > Clostridia > Tissierellales > Tissierellaceae > CABMKH01. The sequence goes on along the minus strand of CABMKH010000005.1, from coordinate 362,430 downwards.
GGAACTTCCACCAACAGCTAGTATCAGTGTCTTTTCATCTCCTAGATCATTTCCTGTTATCATCTTATCCATCTCATATTCTAGTCCTGCATTGTCCATCAAGGCCTTTATCATTTCCACATCTGCACTCTGTCCAATTGATGTAAGCATAGCTGGTTGTTCTGCAAATGCCTCAGTCAATCCTGCTACTTCTCCACCATTGTCACCAGAATCTGTATTTACGCTACCATCATTATTTGAACCACAGGCCACAAGTACCATTGAAAGTACAAGAGCCATTATTATATATAATAAAACACTTCTCTTTTTAATCAATATTATGCACCCCTATATCTATTCTATGACTTTTTAATATCCTACTGCCTGCCCATCTCTTCTTGGATCTCCTCCACCATGTAATACTCCAGATTCCTCTAGCATTATACATTGTGCTCCTCCAAAATATGGGTCTAGATCTGCCTTTACATCCACCTTATGTCCCATCTCTTCTAGGGCTTTTATCACATCTTTGTCTATTCGCCCTTCTAGTGCTAGAGTTCCCTTCATATCATACATTCTTGGAGCATTTATTGCCTCTTGAACATCCATGTCATGATCAATTATATTACTTATAATCTGAGCCACTGTAGGTATTATTCTAGTAGCTCCAGGTGAACCCAATGCCAAAAATGGTTTCCCATCCTTAAGAACTATAGTAGGAGTCATACTACTTAGTGGCTTCTTTCCTGGCTCTATAGAGTTTGATGTACCTGGTTTTGCATTGAAATCGTCCATTTCATTGTTCAATATAAATCCTCTTCCTGGCACTACTACACCACAGCCAAAGAAATAGTTTATAGTCTTAGTTACAGCTACTATATTACCTTCCTTATCCATAACAGAGAAATGAGTAGTACTTCCACTTTCATATTTATGTGGATCTCCAAACTCTACATCCTCTGCTACTTTGTCTAGGTCTATTTTTTTAGTTAACTCTTTTGCATATTCCTTAGAGGCAAGTCCTGCTAATGGCACTTTGACAAAATCTGTATCTGCCATATATTCTCCCCTATCTGCAAATATCAATTTACAAGCTTCTGACCACAAATGCAAAGATTCTTTTGTATTATGTCCCATTTCTTTTAGATCATAGTTCTCTAATATATTTAATAATTGAACAACATGTGTCCCACCTGAACTAGAAGGAGGTGCTGATATAATCTCATAACCTCTATAAGTTCCCTTGACAGGCTCTCTTACTTTAACTTCATAGTTCTCTAAATCCTCTATTGTAAGTATCCCATTAGATTCTTGTGAAGCTTTTACAATATCTTCAGCAATTGCTCCCTTATAGAATCCATCTCTTCCCTCTTTTGCAACAATCCTCAAGGTTTCTGCTAAATCTGGATTTTTAATAGTACTTCCAGCTTCATATGGAAGCCCATCTTTTAGATAGATCTCCTTAGTTGCATCAAACTTATTTATCTTTTCAAAATTATCCACTATGATTCCAGAAAAATTGTCAGTAACTAAGAAACCATTTTCAGCAAGATCAATAGCTGGCTTCATAACCTCTTCCTTAGACATTGAACCATATTTATCCAATGCTAGTAGTAGTCCTGCCACTTCCCCTGGAACACCTGCCGCCTTTCCACCTACTGTCTGCTCTTCGTTAAGTACCTTTCCATCCTCATCTAATTCATACATATCCTCTGAAGCATTTTTAGGAGCAACCTCTCTAAAGTCTAAAAATACTTCTTCACCAGTCTCTGCAAATCTTATCAGCATAAATCCACCGCCGCCAAGTCCTGAAGCATTAGGCTCTACAACCCCTAGAGCAAAGGCAGTAGCAACTGCTGCATCAATAGCATTTCCTCCCTGCTTCATTATTTCAATTCCAACTTCAGATGCCTCTGGTTTAGCTGAAGCAACTACTCCATTCTCTCCTTTAGCATCTCTCATCATATTTACTACTGGAGTATTTTCTTCATTTTTGACATCGTTTTCAATCGGACTTGCATTTTGTTCTTCCCCACCTTGTTTTCCTACATTGTCTGTCTTTGGTTGACATGCTGCCAAGGACAACACAATGATCAAAGATAGGATTAAAGAAATAAGTTTCATAAACCTCTTCTTATACATAATTCAGCCCCCTTGTTAAATATTTGTACTACTTAATTCTAATGTTACTACACTATTGCAGAATTTTCTATTTATTCTCTTATTTCTCTTTCAATAAATATTCTATTTTTTAGATAAATTGAATCATAAGTCCATATATTCTTCATAATATAAAACCCCTCTTATGACTTTCCTTCATAAGAGGGGTTTTTATTATGCTAGTCCATAACTTGGCTTGTCTTCATCATATTTAACCTGATTTACTATTTCTTCTAGTCTATTAGACACAGCTTTGTTCTTCTCTAAAATATCATTTATATTGTCTATAGTCTCCACTATATGCATATTCTTTTCTGCTATATTAGTAGTAGCATTTGTTGATTCTTCCACAGTTATGGCTATATCCTTCATAGACATAGACATTTGGCTTATAGTTGCTGATAGTTCTTCAGCAGTAGCAGATAATCCTTCCATAATATCATTTAAAGAATACCCATCTTCCTTATATTGATTGACTGAATCTACCATCATCTCATAGTCTCCTATTACCTTATCTTCCAAAAATTCAATTAAACTAAAGACATTTTTTACCAATTGATCCACTGATTTTGTTATATCCTGAGTAACTTCCTGTATCTCTCCAACTGTAGAATTAGAACTCTCCGCTAGTTTTCTTATTTCTTCTGCAACTACTGCAAATCCCCTTCCTGCATCTCCAGCTCTAGCAGCTTCTATAGCTGCATTTAATGAGAGTAGACTAGTCTGCTCTGATATCTCCAGTATAGCATTTGATAATATATTTATCTTCTCCACTTCCTTAGCTGATTCTATTGCACTCTCTATTTCCTCCCTAGTATGGGAATATATATTCATGGTATCATCTCTAGCTTGAATAAATTGAGTACTCAAATTGTCTGCCTTGGTACTTATTGCATTAGATGTAGTAGCTCCTAATTCCATCTTCTCTGTAAAATCCTCCACGGCTCTATTTAACTCATTAGCAGATTCACCTAAGGATACTGTAGTAGCCGCTGTCTCTTCCATACCTGCTGACAATTCCTCAGTAGTAGCTGATGTATCCTCTGCTTGAGTCGTTAAAAAGTTTAAATCTGAAATAGTATCCATATATATCTGATGATTGGTCTTTACAGATTCATCAAGTTCTCTCATAAATTCCTTAAGCTTTTGGATTATATTTTCAAAGGAATTGTACATCTGTCCTATTTCATCTCTTCTCCTTAAATCCTTCTCATCTATTCTATCCAATAGATTTAGATTTCCTATATTCTCTGCAATCTTAGCTGTATCTGTAATTGGTTTTGTAATGGAATTTGATATGAATTTAGATACTATGATACTAAAAATCAATACAATTATAGTTGCTAAAACAGTATATTTAACCACATCATTAATAGTACCTATAGTATATCCAACTGAAACCCCTACCCCTACTTTCCAATCAGACTCTAATATATCTCCAAAGAAAAACATCCTATCTATATTGTCATAATCATTTATCTTTTTATCTCGGATATTCAGATTTTCTATCTCCATTATATCCTTTAGCTTTCCATCTAAGATATCCACTATATTAATAGATCTGTCCTTATTAGGTTTGAATTCATCATTTATATGTGTAACAATATTTCCCTTATTGTCCATTAAAAAGCCATAGGAATTCTCCCCAATATTTACTGAACTAATATAATCTATTAGATAAGCTATTTGAATATCAGTAGCTATAACTCCTTCTTTTCCATCAATAGTTTTAAAAGCCTTGGCAATCGTTACCACCATATCTTGAATTTGAGCATCTACGTAGGGTTCTGATATATAGAAATCATCTGTCTTCATAGCCCCTATATACCAATCACGCTCTGTCGATGCAGAAGGAGGTACAAAACCCATGGCATCTACAAAATAATTATCGGAAAAAGCTATATAGTATAGATTCCCAGGATTTCTCTCCATTGCCTTCTTTAAATAATTGGAACCATATTCTTGTTCAAAATTATTAGTAACTATCATTCCCTCTAAAACTTCAAATAGAGCTTTCTTCTGAAGTCCCATCCATTTGTCTATATCTTTAGCAATTACGTCTGTCTCCAGCTGAACCTTCTGATTTACTTCTCTTTCTAACTGCTTAATAGATATAATATAGTTGACCGTAGAAATAGATATAATACTAATAATACTTACTAATAGGGTGAATAATATCATCTTGTTTTTCAATTTCATTTTATCATCCCTTCCTATGATTATATCTATTTTATCGTCTATTTTTCTGATAATTTAATCTTTTTATAATAAATTATTATTATAAGGATAATTTATTTATAAAAATTTATATCTCACTAGGTAAAATTCCTATCTGTCTTTTAAACACCTTAGAAAAATACCTATAGTCTGAATAGCCAACTTTCTTTGCAACATCCACAACCTTATACTCTCCACTTTGTAATAGCTCCACAGCTTTCTCTATTCTAAGAAAAGTTATATATTCTGAATAACTCATTCCCAGTATCTCTTTTAATCTCTTACTCAAATATCCTTCTGATAGATATAGTTCTTTAGCAAATTTCTTTAAACTCAAGTCTTCAGTATAATTATTGTCTATATATTCCACAATCCTATTTAGTCCATCATCTAGATTTCGTATATTTACCTGACTTACTTCCTCAATAGCATCTAGAGAAGATTTAGATATAAAGTCTTCCATATCCTCAATCGTATCCTTCCCTCTAATCTCTTCATAATCCCTATACACCTCAGAAACTTCAATTCCGTTTTTCCGCTTAAAAGAATTTATGATATGAATCAAATCTATAGTTACCTGCCTTACACTTTCTAGATCTGCATGGTTTTCATACATATATCCATATATCTTTCCTATTACACTACTTACCTGAGATTCATTCAATGTCTTTAACATCAATCTAAAGTCCATTTCCATTTTAATTATATTATCCCATGTTACTCTATGATCTTTTTTGACCTCATTATAGAAGTTTATACTACCTTCCCCTGTGTACAATTTATTCTTCAATGCCTTTTTACTTTCTCCATAGATACTATTTAAATCTGTCATATTTCCCTCATTTGAAATACCAGCAGTGATTATCACATCATATATATTTTCATATCTTTTTTTGAATAAGCTCAAAGCACTCCTAATATCTTCTTTATCCATGGATTTCATAATCACTGCAAATATATTTTCATGGCAACGTACCAAATATTTAAATTCCTCAATATATTTGACTAGTTCTCCTTTTAAAAATTCTTCATTTATATTTTCCAATCCATTTATCTGCAATAGTACTATTAAACAATTCTTCATCTGTAATTCGCTTAAATTCATACTCTTTTCTAGTATGGATTTATCAGTGATATTTCCCCTCATCATATCTAAAAGAAATCTCTCCAAGACCAGCTCCCTATTTCTTCTCTCTTCTATTATCTTAGACACGGACTTTTCTATGGCTGTTGTCAATTCGTCATCATCTATAGGTTTTTGAATAAAATCCACTGCATTTAATTTTATAGCTTTCTTTGCATATTCAAAATCCCCATATCCTGTAATGATAATGAATTTACACTCCTTATTAAATTCTTGAATTTTTTCAGCCATTTCCAATCCATCTAGATTTGGCATCTTGATATCTGCAATTATGAGATCAGGACTTAACTCTCTAGCCTTTTCTACTCCTTCAAGACCATTTCTTGCCTCTCCTACTATTTGACAGTTAAAATAATTCCAATCTACAGTGTTCTTTAGTCCTTCCCTGATTATCCGCTCATCATCAGCTATAATTACCCTTATCATCTTGACTCTCCTTTATATTCATAGGTATTATAATCTCCGATACAGTAGTGTTTTCATCTCTATATAGACTCATCTGGAACTCTCCACCATAGTATAGTTCCAATCGCTTCCTTATGTTTTCTAAAGCTATACTATTACCTGATTCATGTGCACCAATTCCCTTCCCATTGTCCATTATCTGAATACATATATATCCATCTCTTTTAAATATCCTGATTTCTAATATTCCCTTGTCATCTAAAGGTTCTATTCCATGTATGATTGCATTTTCCACTAAAGGTTGAATCATATATTTAGGTATCTTTACATCTAGTAATTTCTTATCAATGGACTTTATTACCTCTATCTTGTCTTCAAATCTTATCTTTTGAATAGTGATATAGTTGTCTATGAAGTTCAAATCCTCTCTTATGCTTACAATATCCTTTTTATTTTCTATACTCTCCCTCATAAGTTTTCCAAGAGCAGTTATCATCATTGCTGCTTTTTCATTTTCATTCAATTTTATAAGCCACTTTACTGATTCCAAAGTATTATACAGAAAATGCGGGTCTATTTGAGCCTTTAATTCCTTTATCTCTGCCTCTTTCAATAAATACTGCTTTAGATATACCTCATGTATCAGTCTATCTATATCCTCCACCATTTGATTGAAAGCATCTCCCAATACCTCAATCTCATCACCAGTCTTTATCTCAAATCTAGTACTCCTATCCCCTTTACTCACTTCTTCCATCTTTCTAGATAGTACCTTTATTGGATTGGAAAGACGCCTTGAAAACATATAGGAAATCCATACAGAGATTATCAATAAAAAGATGAGGACAAATACAAAGGTCTCAACTATTAAAACCCTATCCCTATTTAATAGCTTTGTAGGTATTTCCTGTATTATCTTCAGTCCACTTCCCTCTAACTCTCTAAAATAGATATATCTGTTCTCAGAACCAATCTTTGTCTTAAAGGATATATCTCCATCTACAAAATAGGACTCATCTACCCTATCATAATAGTTGAACCCAGTCTCCATCTTATCTCTTTTATCTGTGACTATAATCCCATCTTCATCTACTACATATATGTTATTTCCCTCATCCATAGAGCTATTTACGAATATATTGTCAAAGAATTCATCATAGACATCTAAAAATACATATCCTATTATCTCATTACTAGAGGAGTCCCTAATCTTTCTCACCATGGTCAAGACTATATCCTTGCCCTCTTTGCCATCTACACGTCTATGAATATAATATCCTCTGTCCCACTGATTTTCACTGGCAGAGATTATCTTCTGAAATCCATAGCCTTCCTTAGCCCCATATATACTCTCATAGTTTTGTTGATTAGAATATCTACAATAGGGATTGTTCATAGACATTATATATATGGGAATATCCTTTGATTTTACTTCTATGCTATTTACTAGGACATACATCTTTTGCTTGTCCCGAAATTTCTCATCATAGCTTTCGTATCCATCCTTAGATAAGAGTCCCTGCATCTCCTTATTTTCTGCAATATAGTTTACAATATTGTTTAGATTATATAGGGTATCATCGATTACTCTCCCCATCATAATCATCTCATTATCTATGTTTTTTTGGATTTTTTTATCTATGAGTTTACTGTTTTTAAAATAGATTACTGTAGTCATGAAGAGTAGGGGAAGTATTGACACTATTGTAAAGCTAATAAATATTCTCCTAAAAAAGCTCTTATTCCTCATATAAACACCTGCTTTTAAAAGTAAAGTAAAAGAAAAGAAGTACAATCATCTGTACTTCTAAATTATACCATATATCAACGAGAAACCACATGTATTTGTCTAGGATCCAAGTCTATGAATGCTCTATCTCCTATGTCATATATCTTCTTCTCACGAGGATTATTGACTTGTATATTTATCATTACATCTCCCAGTCCTACATAATAATCTTGGTAGGAGCCCATAAATATGGAATTGATAACTTCAACCTCTGTATTTCCACTATCCTGCAATTCAAGACTTTCTGGCCTTATTACCAACTTCACCATATCATCAATATTGAGTTTAGATTCTGTCTCTATCTGGATTGACTTTCCGTCTATATCCACTTCTATCTTCCCATCTAAAACATCTATAACCTTAGCATCTATTAGATTAGATTGACCTATAAAGTCTGCCACAAAGCTATTATTAGGCTCTTGATATATTTCCATAGGGCTGCCTTCCTGTTCTACTATTCCCTTGTTCATAACTATAACTCTATCTGAAATACTCATAGCCTCTGCTTGATCATGGGTTACATATACAGCAGTAATTCCTACTTCCTTTTGTATTCTCCTTATCTCATTTCTCATGGTGATCCTAAGTTTTGCATCTAAATTTGATAGAGGCTCATCAAACAATAATACAGAAGGTTCCATGACTAAAGCCCTAGCCAAAGCAACTCTCTGCTGCTGTCCACCTGAAAGTTGATTTGGTGCTCTCTGCCCAAATCCCTCTAATCCTATAAGCTCCATTATATGATTTACCTTCTTATCTATATCATTCTTTGATAGTTTCTTTATCTTTAATCCATAGGCTATATTGTCATATACATTTAGATGTGGGAACAATGCATAACTTTGAAATACCATAGCAGTATCTCGTTTATCTGGAGTCAATTTACTTACCTCTTCTCCACCTATATATATATCCCCAGCAGTGGGAATTTCAAACCCTGCTATCATTCTGAGAATAGTAGTCTTTCCACATCCACTAGGCCCTAGTAGAGTTATAAATTCTCCAGGAGCTATATCTACTGATACATCATCTACTGCCCTAACCATATTTCCACGAGTCCCAATATAATCCTTAGTCAAATTTCTAATACTTATATCCTTTCTCTCAGTCATCATCATCCCCCCTAAATATCCAATCCTTCAGTCTTTATATCCATCTTCCCAAGTAATACTCTCAACAAAGCCACAAATCCAACTACTATTAATATGAGTATAGTAGAATAGCCAGAAGCTACTCCCAATCTCCCAGTATCTACCTGTGACATTATCTCTACAGTAAGGAGATTATGCCTTGCAGATACTAAAAAGATCACCGCACTTACTGCAGTCATACTCTTTACAAAACTATATACCAATCCATTGAAAAAGGCAGATTTTATCAGTGGTATAGTCACAGAAGTAAAGACCTTAAAAGAACTTGCCCCTAGATCTTGTGCTGCCTCCTCTATTGCTGAATCTATTTGTTGCAAAGACACTATTCCTGATCTAATTCCTGTAGGCATATTCCTTACAATGAAAGTCAATATGATTATAGTTGCCGTTCCAGTCAACATTATAGGGTAGGTATTAAATGCCAAAACATATCCCATTCCCACAACTGTTCCAGGTATAGCCATTGCCAATAGGGAGATAAATTCTATAGCCCTCTTTCCAAAAAAATCTTTTCTGACGATTAAAAAGGCAATGACCATGGCCAATACTCCAGTAATTGGTGTGGCTATTAGGGATATCTTTGTAGTATCTATGATAAACTTGGACCCCATTTTATATATATATCTATAGTGATCCAGAGTCAAAGAGTAGTCCACACCCCATACTCTAACTATGGAACCTATGGGAATCAATACATATAGAACTATTATAAATATTGCAATCAAAGTACACAGTATCTGTACTGGATATTTAATATGTCTATCATCTATTAGTACCCTCTCCCTAGAAGGCTTTCCAGTCACTGTAACATAGGATTTGGAACCTAGCCAATATTTCTGGATAATAAACATGGTCACAGATATACTGAGAAGAACTGATGCCAATGCAGTTCCCGTCTTTAGATCATAATTTCCCATAGACTGCATATATACCTGTGCTGATAATGTATTGTAGTTTCCACCAATTACCATTACATTCCCAAAGTCTGCAACACTTTGAATAAATACCAACAAAAATGCATTTAATAGCCCGGGCTTTGAAAGTGGTAAAATTACAGTCCTAAATACCTCCCATCTAGAAGCCCCTAAATTTCTAGATGCCTCATCTATAGATGGATCTATTTGTTTTAAAACCCCTAGTAATAGAAGATATGCTGTAGGAAAAAATGCCAATACTTGAACAGTTAGTAGTCCTCTAAATCCATATATGTTAGAATTTTGCATCCCTAAAAGCTTGTGGGTAATAATCCCCCTCTGTCCAAACAACATTATAAAGGACATTCCCAGTGCAAAAGGTGGAGATATAATAGGTAAAATAGATACCATATTAAACAATCTCTTAAACTTTATATTTACAAAGGCATCTGCATAGGCAAATAAAAAAGCTATAAATGTGGATATAATGCCAGCCAAAGCACCTAGTACTATGGTGTTTTTCAATACTCCTCTATTTTCTGTCCTTTGAAGGGTAGATACTACATGACTTATGGTATAATTCCCACTATCATCTACAAAACTGCCAATCAATATCTTTCCAATAGGATATAATACAAATGTAATCAAAAATACTCCAATCAACAGTATACTCATAAATAGAACTGGATCCCTGAGTATCTTCTGAAAATCCCTAACTTGAGTTCTAAACACTCTAGTTCTCTTAGTCATATCGAAACTCCTTTCTGCCAATAGTTTAAAATTGCCTAAGTCCCCTTAGGCAATTTTAATTATCTTAAATTATTTTTCTGATTTTGCTTCAGCATTTACCCTTTGGTTCCATTTTTCAACTAGAGCACTTCTGTTTTCTCCAGCCCATTTAAAGTTATAATCTATAAGCTTTGTATCTTCTAATATCTTAGCCTGTTCTGGATTAGACGCCTTTGGATTAGTCAAGAATTGGTATGAACCTACAGTCTGACCTAATTCCTGAGCTTCCTTAGTCAAAACCCAGTCTATAAATTCTTTAGCTTCATCTTGATCTGGTCCACCTTTTATAAGCCCTACAGCCCCTATCTCGTATCCAGTACCTTCTGCTGGTGCACTTATGACTATATCCTTCATTCCCTCTTCTTGATATTTTATAGCATCATGTAGAAATGTTAGCCCAACTATAGCTTCACCTTGTCCTGCCATTCTTCCAGGAGCAGTACCTGATTTTGTATATGTCTTTATCTGGTCATCTAGCTTTCTCATGTACTCAAGGCCTTCTTCTTCCCCAAGAAGCTGTACCATAGTTGCCAATGTAGTATAGGCTGTTCCTGATGAACCTGGATTTGCAGTAACTATCTGTCCCTTGAACTCTGGTTTCAATAGATCTTCCCAGGAATTTGGTGCCTCTATTCCTCTTTCCTTTAACAATACTTCATTTGATGCAAATCCTAGATATCCAATATAGATACCAGTCCAATATCCTTCTGAGTCTTTAAATCCATCTGCAATCTCACCAGCATTTGGCGATACATACTCTTCTAATAATCCCATTTCTTTAGCTTGAATAAATCCATCTGCAGGACCACCAAACCATACTGATGCCTTTGGATTTTCCTTTTCAGCACTTATTCTGCCTAATATCTCTCCAGAACTCATTCTAACTGCATCTACCTTTATACCTGTTTCTTTTTGAAATTCATCTACAGCCTTTATCATATGATCTTGCATAAGTCCTGAATATATAGTAAGCCTTCTCTCTCCTTCCTTTCCACCAGTTGGAGATTCCTTCTTACCACATCCTGCCAACAATGACAAAACTAAAACTACTATCAAAGTAAGAGATATAAATCTTTTTTTACCCATTGTTTTCCCTCCTAAATAGATTTAGATAACGATTTCACTATATATAATCTTACCATAGAAAAATATATATAATTGATTTAGGAAAAAAAGTCCACATTTTATAAAGAAAACCACCACCCTGTGGGTGATGGTTTGTCTTAGTCTACTAATATGATTAACTTCTGTCCTGGAAATATTAAATGGGGATTCTTAAGATTATTGTACTGGGCAACTTCTTCCCATGTCTTCCCAAATCTTGCTGCAATCTTCCACAATACATCTCCATTCTTGACAGTATATATCTCTTCTTTAACTGATTTTCCCTCACTAGCTTGTGTATCTATTGGTGTATCTATAGGTGTTTCAACAGGTTTTTCTATTGATTTCTCTACTGATACTTGATTATTCTTGGCTTTAATCCTATTATTTAATTCCCTATAGAATTCACCACTTCTCTCTATATTCTCTAATCCTTCTCCTGATACTCCAGCCTTTTCTATCAATTCTCTTGTCCTGTCTGCTGATAATTTCTCATCAACATTTATGCTAGCTATATTTGTATACTTACCATCTTCAGTCTTTGGCAATTCTAATATACCTGAATTCACCAATTCCACAACATCTTCTCTCTCAGGTGATTTAGTATCTAATCCAATTATCTTCCAATGATTATTTATTTTTCCTTCTATAGTCCCATTCTTTACATCCCTTATATATCTTGCTGCTAAATTTCTAATCCTGCCTTCTACTTCACCAAAGGCATCTTCATCTTGAGTTGAATATAGTTGTTCAAATGTCCTTCCCTCTAATGCCCCACCAGATCCAATTAAAGCCTTCATCCTATAGGCATTCAATCCTAGCTTTAGTTCTTCATCTAAAGCAATAGGCGTATCATCTAATCTACGTAGATTTTTTATCCTATTTCCATATTCTTCTCTAAGATCTACATCGTATTTTACTCCACCAAATATGTCATTTGTACTGTACTTAGATGCTCGCCTATCTCTATCAAAACTAATAGTTACATCTCCAGGTTTTATAGTGTTAAAATAGCCAACTGCCCACTCCATATAGTCCTTTAAATCCTGTCCTTTTACCTTATATACAGTGACTTCTCCACCTGCATATTGATAATTATAAGCTATGTCCTTTTTCTTAATAGGGCCCATATCCAATCTCGCATTGTCATTATCTATTTGATGAGCCACAACATCAGCACCATTACTATAATATAACATAACTTCACTGAAGAAGTTGGTTAGTGGTGTTTCCTGTATCTGAACACTTGGTATTCCCCTTATCTCATTTTTAGGAACCATATCTAGTCCTACTAACTCTCCAATGACCATATTTGCATCTTCTCGAGCTATCTTATGAAATGGCATCAATAACTCTTCTAATTCTCCATCTGATTTAACAAAACTTCCATTGTCCTGCTTAATAGGTATTGCAGTCCCTTTTTTCTCCTTTAGTTTAAATTTATCTCCATCTTTTTCAAAGGTTAAGTCCACCCTAGAAAGATGTGTTGCGTACTTATTTGGCTCTACTACCAATACATCATTTACTAATTCTTCTCCATGTAATTTATGCATATGTCCAGCAAAGATAACTGCAAGTTCTGGATTGGCATTGGCTATATCTGTCACTCCAGTATTAGGTACTCCATTTTCATTTTCCATTCCCATATGCATTAAGCCTATTAAGACATCTACTTTATCCCCTATTTCACCTATGACCTTTTTAGTCTCCTCAGTTGGATTTGTAAACTCAATACCATCAAAGATATCAGTATCCTCTTTAAATTCTGCTACCATAGGTGTAGTCATACCGATTATTCCTACTTTGATTCCAGCCCTTTCCACAATTGTATATGAATCAAAGTATTGTTCTCCATTTTCCCTATACATATTTCCAGTCAAAACTGCTCCATCAAATTGATTAACTATCTTATCTAATTTTGATAGTCCATAATCAAATTCATGATTCCCCATAGTCCATGCATCATATCCCATCTTATTTAAAGCCATTATAGCAGGATGTGGGTCCATATCCTGAAATAATTCAGATGAATTATCTTGAATTAAATCTCCTGCATCTAATAATATTGTATTTGGATTTTCTTTTCTAATCTCTTTTACTAAAGTATATAACTGGGATAGACTGCCTGACTTGTTATCAGCATCTACAGCATAATCCCATGGCATATATCTTCCATGAACATCTGATGTACCTAATACAGTAATTGTAACTTCTTCACTAGCCTTATCCCCTATTGCTGTCCCTGATATAATAGAAGTCAACAACAAAGAAAACATCAACGAAAATAATAGAAATCTCCTTTTATTTCTCATATTACTATCTCCCCTTTTCTATTTACATATAGTCTATTATGCTAATTCCAATGCAATTTCCATCATCTTTGTAAATCCTGTTTCTCTCTCCTTTGAAGTTGTCTCTAGTTTTGTCACCAAGGAATCTGAAACTGTAAGTATAGTCAGAGCATTTACTCCAGCAGCAGCTGCATTACAATATAGAGCATAGGCTTCCATTTCAACTGCAAGGACTCCCATATTTGCCCATTTCTTGTATGCATCTGGATTGGCATTATAAAATATATCACTAGTAAGTATATTTCCCACTTTTACATCTATATGCTTTTCTTCTGCAATCTTCTTTGCCTTATATAATAAATCCCAAGATGCTATGGCAGAATATGTCCCTGGCAGTTCATATTGATGATCATATCTAGAATTTGTACAAGCACCCATTCCAAGTATGATATCATACAATTCTAGATCCTTATTATACGCTCCACAAGAACCTACTCTAATTAAATTTTTTACCCCAAAGAAATGAATAAGCTCATAGGAATATATTCCTATAGATGGAGCCCCCATACCTGTACCCATGACAGATATTCTCTTTCCTTTATATGTTCCAGTATATCCAAAGGCATTTCTTACATCATTAAACTGTACTACATCCTCTAGATATGTTTCCGCTATAAACTTAGCCCTTAAGGGATCCCCAGGCAATAATATTGTTTCAGCTATGTCTCCCTTTTTTGCATTAATATGAGCTGTTGTCATACGATCACTCCCTGTTTTATAATTTTAAAACTATATATAAATCATAGCATATAGGACTGTAAACTTTCTACTACTATTAATATATAACTTCAATAAGTAATTTAAATATGTATAATAAACCCTGTGACATAGATTTTTAAGATAGTCTATACCACAGGGTAATTTAAAACCTTATATTAAAATGCTGTCCATCCACTATCTGCAGTTATACATTGACCATTTACAAAACTTGAATCCTTAGAGGCTAGAAATAAGGCTATGGTTGCAATTTCCATTCCTGTTCCACTTCTTGGATTCCCTTCTGCATTTGCCATAATTATATCTATACCTTCTTGATTTGCATCTTTCATATATTCTCCAGCATTTATTTCAGTTTCAACTCCACCAGGGCAAATAGCATTACATCTAATATTTTTTTTAGCATACATATATCCTGTATTCTTAGTTAAACCCACTACGGCATGTTTAGATGCTGTATAAGCAGCTCCAGCCCTTGCACCATATAATCCACCAATTGACGCAATATTAATAATATTCCCTTTCCCTTCTTTTAAGAATATTTCTACTGCTTTTCTACTAGTATAAAAGAGTGAATATACATTTAAGGTAAAAACTTTTTCTAACATTTCATCCTTTACATCACCAACAGGACTAAAATCATCCATTATACCTGCATTATTAACTAGGATGTCTAATTTACCAGAATCATTGTAAGCAAATTCAATAATTCTTTCAGCATCTTCTCTATTCATTAGGTCTGCTCCATAAGGAACTATTTTTCCTTCAAAATCTTTAACACTATCCGATAATTCTTGAAGCCTTTCAACCCTTCGGGCAACTGCATAAACAGTGGCACCTTCCTTTGCAAATAGATATGCAATATCCCTGCCCATCCCAGCACTCGCCCCAGTTACAACGGCAACTTTACCTTTTAGTTTCATAGCATACACACTCCTTTTAAAATAGTTTAAACTAGAATGCTTGCTACGCTTTGTCACTTTAAATTATACAAGAATATAAAAATAAATACAAGCTTATACTGACTTACAATCTCCATCCCAAACAATATCTCTATATTTATCTGGATCTGTATCTCCTTCTGTACTTATTAACAATACAATTGAGTTATTGTCTAATCCTAATTTTTCTCTTATATCCTTATATTCTTCTCTCTCCATTACCAAAGAAATAACTCCAGCTCCTACGGCTCCTGATTCTCCAGATACTATTTGTGGGTCTCCTTTTATAGGTGCTGCCAATGTCCTCATTCCCCTAGCTGCTACATAGTCAGGACAAGACATATAGCCATCTGAATAATCTTTTAATACCTGAAAACTAACAGTATTTGGTGAACCACAGGCAAGCCCTGCCATTATAGTTGGCATATCGCCTCCAACGATTTCCCTATCTCCACTTAAAGATGATCTATATAGACAGTTTGCATCATCTGGTTCTACTATTATAGTAATTGGCCTATCTTTTCCAAACTTTTCAGCTAGATATCCTTGAACAGCACCTGCGAATGATCCCACTCCTGCTTGTAAAAATACATGAGTTGGCTTTTCTATACCATAATCTCTTAATTGTTCCATAGCTTCATCTATTAATGTTCCATAACCCTGCATTATCCAAGTAGGTATATCTTCATATCCTTCCCAGGCTGTATCTTGCACTACAACCCAGCCATGTTTCTTTGCCATCTCATCAGAAAGTCTAACTGCATCATCATAATTTCCGTCTATAATACTGGCCTCTGCGCCTTCTCTTCTAATATTTTCTAGTCTAATCTGAGAAGAACCTTTTGGCATATATATTACAGATTTCTGTCCTAAATGATTGGCAGCCCATGCTACTCCCCTACCATGATTGCCATCTGTTGCAGTAACAAAGGTTATCTCCCCTAATTTTTCCTTTACTTCTTTTGAACGAAGATATTCAAAGGAAATATCTGAGATATCTACTCCTAGTCTATCTGCCAAATATTTTCCCATAGCATAAGAACCACCTAAGACTTTAAAAGCATTCAATCCAAATCTATAGGATTCATCCTTTAAGAAGATATTCTTCAATCCATAATGTCTTGCTAAGTTTTCTAGTTTATGCAAAGGTGTTACTGAATACTCGTCAAATCCCTTGTGAAATTGTCTTACCTTCTTTATTGTGTTTTCAGATATATAATCTATATCAACTTTAGACCTATTGTCATTTCTTACATCTACTAGATTAAATCTGATCAACCAACTCACCCCTTTATAACCGAATATTCATAATTTCCAGGAGACCACAGGTCTCCCCTACTATCTTACTATTCTTATGTCCATTGCCTCGTATCTAGTATAATATCCTTCCATATACTTGTTAAGTTGTAATTTTACTTGTTAACTATGCCAAATGCCTTTAAATAACCATTTATGTTAGTTTTTTACCCATATTGCTGCTTATCTACTTGTTAAGTCTACAATTTACTTGTTAGTTATTCCAAGTATCCTTAAATAGCTGTTTGTACTATTTTCCCACTGATATTATTATTTATTTACTTGTTAAGTCTATAGTTTACTTGTTAGGTTATATTCTTACTTGTTAACTAGAGCAGATACCTTAAAATATCTGCCTTTATTAATTTATTATTTGTCAACTTCATCGAATAAATTTAACTCATAATATTGAGTTGGGTCATTAGGCGCACTACCTCGCCATACAAGTATCTCTAAGTCTTTTAATTTATTTAATAACCCTCTACAATATACTAAACTTCTCATTAGTACCTCTGTTACCCTTCTAGTTGTTATCTTGCCTTCCCTGTATACAATATAAACTATTGTCTTCTCATCTTCATTTAACATATCCCATAATCCATCTTCTAGGATATTTTTCATTCGCTCACTATTTCTTATTTGTCTCATTACATAATTATTCTCTAATTTTAATAACACTGAATTTCCATTTGGTTCCGAATATTCTGGTGCCTTTAAAAAGTATTTCTCCATCTCCTCATAAATCCTCTTAACACCTTCATTTAATTCCTTAACCCACCCAAACTCAGATAACGTTCTAGCTATTACAGGATTTCTAGAATATCTTGTATATTTCATATTCTTAAGGTCCACTATGTTTGGTAATTTACCAGGACTAAGTATTTCAAGCCTATCATCATACATTATTACTTTTATATGCTCACCACCATGAGCATAATCTCTATGTGTTAATGCGTTTACTATTCCTTCAAACCATGCAAACTCAGGATACTCTGGTACAGTTTTAAATTTCCCAGATTTATCTAGTGTCTGAAAATCTCTCAATTGAGAAGATACTATATCTTTAGCTTTTTCAATAATAGTTGGTATAGGTCCATCTATATTAATATCTTTTATTAAATTGATCCTCTCTCCTGTTTGGGCTTTAATTCCTTCGTATCTCAGAAATCTTAATCTGGCATTTGGGAAAAATTTTGATGGAAGTTTAGAGAATAATAATACTCCAGCTACTGTTAATTTTCCATCAACCAGTAGTCCCCTTCCTTCCAATACTTCGTCATAGGATAAATTAGTACCTAAGATATTTTTATAAGAACGTAATATATCATAATCAATATCATCTCTGGAAGATCTATCAACTATTTCTTCTTCAAAATATCTTTCTCCCTTATCAAATTCTAAATTATTAGTTTGCTCGTAAGTAAGTTTCTTGCTTTGGTCTCCTATTCTAAGAAAGACATCATCTGATGTACTTCTTATAACTCGTTTTGTACTAGGATTGATATGGCAAATTAATATAATATCATTCTCACACTTGTCATTTATAACATTGACCTCTTCCCATACTATATTAGGCATAGTTTTACAATAGTCATAAGGAACTCTCTTAAGATCATCAATTTTATGTACCCCTACTGAATTAAAACCAGTTATGCTACCATTATCTTCTACACCAATAACTAAAAACCCTCCACTGGCATTTGCAAAAGCTATAATATGTTTAGTAATTTCTTTTATTTCTTTTCTTGCACTTTTGCGATCAAAATATTGATTTTCCTTTGAGCTTTGAATATATTCTAAAGTTATTACAGAATTTTGTTTTGATATTGATTTATTCAACCAACTCACCCCTTTATAACCGACTATTCATAATTTCCGGGAGACCACAGGTCTCCCCTACTCTATTCTCTATTATCTGTTCTCTATTATCTGTTCTCTATTATCTGTTCTCTATTCTCTGCCTAAATTCCTCTCCACTCTCTTTAGCATCTCTATTATAGGTAGATCATAGGGACATCTGCTTTCACATTCTCCGCATTCTATACAGTCTTTGGCCCTTATATCCATTGCCTCATATCTAGATACTGCCCAGTCTTGAAGATTGTATCTAGTATAGTATCCTTCCATGATAAACTGGCTTGGAATATCTATGCCTACAGTACATGGTGCACAATAGCCACATCTCCTACAGAATTCATCTCCCAATGTATTGGCCTCTGCCATTAAATCTCTTCTCTCTTCATCTGTAAGAGATCTCATGTCATTTCCTGCCCTAGTATTTTCTATTATCTGTTCTACAGTATCCATACCTGGAATGGCTACAGTTACATCCTTATTTTCCAATATATATCTCAAGCACAGTTCCCCCTTGGGAATTGCCCCTCCAGCTAAAGGTTTCATCACTATTACTCCTATATTATTTTCCCTTGCCTTCTTAAACACAGGCTCACCTTGATTTTCAACTGGATTATATGGATATTGAATAGTGCTGAACTCTCCAGTATCTATGGCTATATTAAGTAGATCCACACTATGACTTGTAATTCCTATCTCTTTAATGATACCCTTTTTCTGATACTCCTTTATAGCCTTCAATGCTCCATTTTCTCCCATTACAATGTCTAAATCCTCTTTAGTTCTTACATTATGGAATTGAAACAAATCTATATAGTCTGTCCTAAGATTTTTTAAGCTTGTATTTAACTCTTCCAATACTCCATCATAGGTTCTTGCCATGGACTTTGTAGCCAATATAAACTTATCCCTGCCAAACTTCTCTAAGGCATAGCCTAGTAGACTCTCACTCTCCATATATCCCCTAGCAGTATCTATGAAGTTTATTCCCTGATTATAGGCTTCAGCAATGAGTTCATAAGCCGTCTCTTCATCTACCCTCTGAATAGGTATTCCTCCAAAACCTATAGCTGAAATCTCAAAATTAGTTCTCCCTAATATCCTTTTTTCCATAACCATCCCACCTTTAATTTTTTTGATAAATTACTCTACCATATCTATTTAAAGAACATAAATATAAAAACAATTCCAATCCCCACAGTCCCTAAGACTATCCTTCGCAAAATCTCAAAGGTCTTAGGAGATATGATATCCAATCTTCTATCTAATATATATATACCTAATATGGGCATAGTTATAGAGTTTATAGATGTAGATAATATAACTCCGCTACTTCCCATAGAATTTCCTAAATACCTAGTCAATACGAAACTCATCCCTAGAGAAAGTATCCCTAAGATTATGGGAGTCAAAAAATCTCTAACTCCATAGTACATTCTAATGGTAAAAAATCCCAGCCCCATTCCTATAAAACCTAATGTATAAAATCTTAAATCAGATACTATAAGTGAAATTTCTTCCACATTGAACCCTTTGCCATAATAGAGAATCTTCACTAGTGGTGTACCAAATATTACTAGAACCAAAGATAATACTATTCCCACCTTGGACAAGACACCTATACCTGATTCTATATCTCTTCTCAACTCTTTTATATCTCCGGTATTATAATCCCAAGCCAACACAGGGAAGAAGACCATCCCAATTGCCAATAGAGATAGACCATATACAAAATCTATAATCTTCTTTCCATATTTGAGAGAAAAGGCCTTGTCTCCTATTTCATTCCATATAAATCCATTTACCATATTGGTATTGAAATATCCAATAAATATGTATACAAGTATAGGTATGAGAAATCCTACTAACTTTAAATATCTTCTATTCCTCAAGTTTATACCTAATCTATATGTATATCCATCTCCAAACAAGGGCTTTATAAGGATATAAGCCTGCCCTGCTACAGCCAATAGGTCTGTAAGTATTAGTCCTGTCAATCCAAATCTACTTCCAAGGCACAATAGATATATACTATGTATTACACCATAAAATACCCCTGCCTTGGCACCAGCTAAAAATCTATTATCTCCTTGAAGATATCCTGCCCCTACTCCCCTTATAAGGTGAAATACTATCATAAACATCCCTATCCTAAAGATGCCTATTCCTTGAGATAACTCTTCTCCACTAAGATTATTCCCTGATAACTTAAGTATCTTTGGAGCGAAAACGTATGCCATAACTATAATTCCCATGGATATGATAATAAATAGATTCACAATATCATTTGTAAAGTCAAATCTCCCCTCTATCCCCTCTTCTCTCTCTATATCTTGGTATAGGAGAATTAAGGCCAATATCAATCCATCTACAATCATAGGCATAAATTTTATCGGTGAAGTCCCATATGAATAGATATCTAAATTATAATTCCTAGAAATATATCTTATAAGTAAAAAACCATTTATGATTCCAAATATACGGGCCACAAATCCAAAGGATATGATCTGAAAAACTGACTTCTTTATAGATTTCATCTTTTTCGTCTTTTCCATTTCTACACCTCATATGAAATAATAATCTAAATCTTCTATCATTATATCATATTATATGAAAACTTCCCATAAAATAGAGCTAAAGGAATAATCCTCTAGCTCTATTTATATCTCCCCAATACGATGACACGCCGCATGATGTCCAGATTTTATCTCCTTCAATTCAGGAGTTACTTCTCTACATTTATCTACTGCATACATACATCTATCTACAAATCTACATCCTTCCTTAGGATTTATTGGACTAGGTACATCACCTTCCAAGACAATTCTCCGCCTATCCTTTTGAACTTCAGGATCGGGAATTGGTATGGCAGATAATAAAGACCTAGTATAAGGATGCAATGGATTTGCATATAGTTCTTCTGATTCTGCTAATTCCATCATATGACCTAGATACATGACTGCCACCCTGTCCGATATATATCTAACCATGGATAGATCATGGGCTATAAACATATATGTCAATCCTAACTTCTCTTGTAATTCCTTTAAAAGATTTACTACCTGTGCCTGAATAGACACATCTAAGGCTGATATAGGCTCATCACACACGATAAATTTAGGATTTAAAGCCAATGCTCTTGCTATTCCAATCCTCTGTCTCTGACCACCAGAAAACTCATGGGGAAATCTCATAGAATGTTCCTCATTGAGACCGACCAATTCCAGTAGTTCAATAATCCTATCTCGTCTCTCTTTTTTATTTTTATAAATTCCATGTATATCTAAAGGCTCTCCCACTATATCCTCTACAGTCATCCTTGGGTTTAAAGAGGCATAGGGATCTTGAAATATCATTTGAAAATCCTGTCGTACATTCTGCATCTCTTTTCTAGAAAGTTCATAGATATTCTTGCCATTAAATATCAACTCTCCCTCTGTAGGTTCATAGAGTCTGATAATAGTTCTCCCTGCAGTAGATTTTCCACAGCCAGACTCTCCAACTAATCCAAAGGTTTCTCCTGGATATATATCGAAGGTAATGCCATCTACTGCCTTTAAAACACCTTCACCAACATCAAAATATTTCTTGATATTTCTAGCAGAAATTAAAGGTTCCATTACTTTTCTTCACCTCTTTCTCTAGATTTTGCCATAGGATGATTTAGCCAACATCTACTCCTATGACTATCTGTATGATCATCAAATCCAGGTAGATGTTCTTTGCAAATCTTAAGAGCCATATCACATCTATCATAAAATGAACAGCCCTTTGGCGGTATATATAGATCTGGAGGTGTACCTTCTATAGAATGGAGATTTTCATCTCTATTCATATCTAATCTAGGCACTGAATCCAGTAATTTTCTTGTATAGGGATGCTTTGGATTTTTAAATATCTCACTAGTCAATCCTTCTTCCATAATCTGCCCAGCATACATGACTATTACTCTATCACTCATATCTGCCACTATACCTAAATCGTGGGTAATAAGTATAATAGACATATTTTTCTTCTCCTGTATATCCTTCATAAGTTCCAATATCTGAGCCTGTACAGTTACATCTAAGGCAGTAGTTGGCTCATCAGCAATCAATAGTTCTGGATTGGAGACCATGGCCAGAGCTATCATTACCCTCTGCCTCATTCCCCCTGAAAACTCATGGGGATATTGATTTATCCTCTTCTCTGGTTGAGGCACAGCTACTAGATTCAGCATCTCTATAGCCTTCTTCCTTGCCTCTTCTCGACTCAATCCTTGGTGTTTTTTTATACCCTCTACTATTTGCTTCCCAATCTTCATAGTAGGATTTAGAGAAGTCATAGGGTCTTGAAATACCATTCCTATCTTGCTAGAACGTATCTCTTCCATTTCCTTGTCTGTTCTCTTTAGCAGGTTCTCACCTTTAAAGATTATCTCTCCACCTTTGAAAAAAGCCGGTGGCATTGGCAACAATCTCATAATAGAATTTGCAGTAACACTCTTTCCACAGCCTGATTCTCCAACTATGGCAACTGTCTCCTTCTGACCTATAGAAAAACTAATATCTCTAACTGCCTCCACCTCACCAAAGAAGGTCTCAAAGGATATAGACAAGTTTTTAACTTCTAATATATTTTCCATTTTACCCCTCCTATTTACGTAATCGTGGATCCAGTGCGTCACGGAGACCGTCTCCCAACACATTAAAGGCGAACATTATCAATGAAATAAATATAGCAGGAATTACAATCTGATAGCTACGTCCTACGGCTAAACCTGCCAATCCGTCATTTGCTAAAGTACCTAAACTAGATTTAGGTGCCTGTAGTCCAAGGCTTAGAAAACCTAAAGTGGCCTCTGCAAATATGGCTCTAGGTATAGATAGGGTCACATTGACTAAAATAGGTCCTAAAGTGTTGGGAATTATATGACGCCTAAGTATCCATCCCTTACTTGCTCCCAAAGATTCAGCAGCTAGGGAATATTCTGTCTCCTTCAGCTGTAGTACCTGACCACGGACTAAAATAGCCATGGGTATCCAAGATGTAAGACTAAGTGCCAATATGATTACAAACATAGATGTTCCAGAACCCTGAGTGGAAAATACTACTGACAACAGTATGACCACAAGTAGATATGGAATTGCATATATTACTTCTGCAATACGCATCATAACCCCATCTACCCTTGCACTGGCCATACCTGCCACTCCACCATATATTACTCCAATAGTCACATCTATTACTGTAGCAAATATTCCTATAAATAGAGAGTATCTAGCTCCATACCATACCCTTGTAAACAGATCCCTTCCAAGTTCATCTGTTCCAAACCAATGGACACTGTTTGGATGCTGATTCATACTATCATAGTGCTGTTCATAATAAC
The DNA here is from genome assembly GCA_902386935.1 of Varibaculum timonense. Taxonomy (GTDB): domain Bacteria; phylum Bacillota; class Clostridia; order Tissierellales; family Tissierellaceae; genus CABMKH01. The sequence goes on along the minus strand of CABMKH010000005.1, from coordinate 338,248 downwards.
TATATCCGTTGATTAAAGGTCCAACCCAAGCCATCATAATCATCAATATAATTATGATAAGACCTACCATAGCCAATTTATTTTGTTTTAATCTTCTCCATACATCAGGCCAATATTTGATACTAGGTCGTCTGATTCTATCAGAATCCCTATCTTCCTTTGATGCCTTTTCAAACAATTCCTCTGGATATTCTTTGTAGTCAAATTGAGATTCCATCAACGTCCCTCCTTTGTCAGCCTAATACGTGGGTCAATTAAGCCATAGGCCAAATCTACCACCAACAACATAAATATCAATATTATTGAATAAAATATAGTAGTTCCCATTATTAGAGTATAGTCCCTATCACTTATGGATTTTACAAAGAATGAACCTAATCCTGGGATTCCAAATATCTTTTCAATAACAAAACTACCTACCAACAAATTGGAAATCAAAGTTCCCAATACGGATATTATAGGGAGAATAGCATTTCTAACAGCATGTTTTAGTATAACTGCTGATTTAGATATTCCCTTAGATTTAGCAGTTTTTATATAATCCTGTCCCAATATTTCCAACATACTAGAACGCATAAGCCTAGCCATCTGAGCCAAAGGCATAAGAGATAAAGCCAAAGCTGGCAAAACTGTATGTTTGAACTCTCCCCAACCTCCAATAGGCATCCAGCTTATCTTCTTAGCTACAAATTGAATTAAGATGGTACCCATGATAAAACTTGGAACAGAGATTCCAATTATGGCTACTATCATAGAGATATAATCTGGAATCTTATTCTGATATAGAGCAGCAAAGGCACCTAGTGCAGGCCCAAAGATCAATGCTATCAATAGTGCTTCCATCCCTAGATATGCAGATACTGGAAATCCTCTCCTTATCATATCATTGACAGTCTCTACATTTGACTTCATGGAATCTCCAAAGTCCAATCTAAGTAAATTCTTTATATATATTACATATTGTTGTCTCAATGGTTTGTCCAGTCCATACTTCCTCTGGAGATTTTGATATACTGTAGCAGGCATCTTTCCTTCCTTAGCAAAGGGGTTTCCTGGCACAGAATGCATCAAAAAAAAGGTAATAGTTACAATTGCCCAAAGGGTGATGACTGACATAAATAGACGCTTTAACAGATATTTTTTCACATTTACCCTCCTCTGGAATTAACAAAAGGGTGGGTTATTAGCCCACCCAATACTTAAATTCTATCTATTTAACTCTGAATAAGTCAGTTTTGGATAGTTAACTAGTGGCTTATATACTCCTGTCAGATATGGTTTCTGAGCATAGGGTTGAGTATAGAAATATACTGGAATCACAGGCATATCTGCCATGATCATCTTTTCTGCCTTCTTCATAGCATCAAATCTCTCTTTTGGATCTGAGCTACTCTTAGCAATTGCAACTAATTTATCATACTCAGGATTACTATATTTAGCATCATTAAAGCTTGAATTACTCTCCCATAGTTCTATAAATGTAATAGGATCCATATAGTCTCCAATCCACCCTGCACGAGAGATATCATAGTCTCCAGCCTTCTCTCTATCTAGCTTAACTTGGAAATCCACATTTTCAAGCTGTATCTCTATTCCAAGATTCAGCCTCCACATCTCTTGAGCTGCTTGAGCTATCTTTTTATGTGCCTCTTGGGTGTTATATAGAAGAACAAAGTTCTTGAAGTCCTCAGGTTTCATACCTTCTTCAGCCAATCCTTCTTCGAATAACTTTTTACCCTCTTCTACATTATATTCAACTAGATTGCCTACATCATCACGATATTCATTTCCCTTGTCATCCTTCATACCAAAAGGTACTACACCTTCAGCAGCAATCTGTCCACCTTGAGCTATCTTGTCAACTATTGTCTGGCGATCTAAAGTCATAGCCAAGCCCTTTCTAACCTTAACATTATTAAATGGCTTGATCTTTGAATTTAGATTGTAATAATATGTCCCAACTTCAGCTCCTATTACTAACTCAGGATTATCTGATTCCTTCATCTGAGGAACTACAGCCTGTGGTAGTGGAGTCAAGAAATCATAATCTCCACCTTCGTATTTTTGCCATGCAGTATTTTCATCACTTATAATATCAAAGTTTACACCATCTATCTTTATACTATCCTTGTCATAGTAGTTGTCATTTTTCCTAATCTTTATAGTAGCACTATGTTCCCATTCAGTAAGGGTAAATGGTCCATTAGATACATGGGTACTTGCATTTTTAGCCCAGTCTGGATTTGATTCAACTACATTTTTATTTACTGGATATAGGGTATAAAATGCAGTAAGTTCCAAGAAATATGCAGTAGGTGCCTCTAACGTAACCTCTAAAGTCTTGTCATCTAAGGCCTTTACTGCTACCTCTTCTCTAGCTGCCTCAAGTCGTTTTTCATATACCATTTCATTTATGGCTTCTTCGTCCTTGCCCTCTACATCTAGTCCCTCTAATTCACTTGGATCATAAGTCTCTACAACCATATTGCCATTATCATCTGGATATTCTAGACCTGGAGATTTAGTGTTATTATATGCTTCCCCACCTTTTATATAGTATAGTTGGTGAGAATACTCAGACGCTAAATTTGGATCCAAGGCTCTCTTCCATGCAAATTCAAAATCATGGGCTGTTATTGGATCTCCATTTGACCACTTGATTCCATCTCTAAGAGTAAAGGTATAAGTTAGATTGTCATCAGAGACCTCATATTTCTCTGCCATACCTGGAACAACCTTCAAATCCTTATCTATCTTCATAAGTCCTTCAAAAGTATGGTCAAGTATCCAAGATTCATGAGTACCCTGTGCCAATGCTGGATCTAAGGATCCTGGTTCATTTGAGTTGTTAGTCCTTATGATGTTTTCACCTGTTGAATCTGTATTTGACTCTTCTGCATCAGTAGGTTTTGAATCTCCGCCTTTTGGTGGGGCACAAGCTGTGACCATCATACTTAGTACCAACAAAAAGCTTAATATTACAAGTAATCTTTTTCTCATTTTTTATCCCCCTTCAATATTTTGTTTAATTTTAACATTCTATCACTTGCCTATGATAAAGTCAATCCTTTTAGAATAGGTTTATTTTTCTATCTATTGGCAATACTACTCTAAAGGTGATTATTATGTCCAGTATATCTATTTATTTAGAAGAAAATATAGATTTAATTAATAGTATATTTAATAAAGATGATACATTAATTTTGAGAAAATTTCAAACACAAAATAATTCCAAAAGAAGTTTTGCATTGTTTTTTATCAATGGAATGGTAGACACAAAGATGATTGACACTAGTATTCTCATGCCAATTATGTATATAAATGACGAAATAGATGATATAGATATGAATCTTTTACAAAATCAGATAATCATATCTAGTCAAGTAGAAAGATCACAAGATATTGACCACATAGTTAGTTCAATTATCAGCGGAGATGTAGCCCTCTTTATAGATGATATGCCTGAATGTCTAATTATAGACTGCAAAGGATTTAATACTAGAACAATTGAGGAACCAGAAATTGAAAAATCAATCAAGGGCCCAAGAGAAGGATTCAACGAATCCTTAGTCACTAATCTTACTCTCCTTAGACGTAAGATAAAAACTACAGATTTAAAATTTCAATATAAAAAAATTGGGACTACTAGCCAGACTATGGCTTGTATATCCTATATAGATGGATTAGCAGAACCTAAGCTTATTGATGAAATCAATAAGAGAATAGATGGTATAAAAATCGATGGTGTCTTAGATGTGAAATATCTCCAAGAACTTATTGATGATACTCCTTATTCCATATTTGAAACATCAGGAAGCACTGAAAAGCCAGATGTCTTAGCATCAAAACTTCTTGAAGGGAGAATAGCTATATTTCTAGATGGAACTCCTAGTGTCATGACTGTCCCCTTCCTATTTATAGAAAATTTCCAAGCTCCCCAAGACTATTACACTAACTACTATTATGCATCTATAATAAGGATATTGCGTATATTTGCCTCAATAATAACTACAGGATTTCCTGCTATCTATCTATCACTAGTTGTATACCATAGGGAAGTTTTGCCTAGTACATTGCTCTTGAGTATATTTGCCTCTAGACAAGGTGTGCCTTTTCCTACAGTAGTAGAGTTAATAGCTCTACTTTTAATATTTGAAATACTCATAGAGGCAGGTTCTCGTATGCCTAACTACATTGGTCAGGCTCTAAGTATTGTAGGTGCATTGGTACTAGGTTCTTCGGCAGTAGAAGCTAAGATAGTCAGCTCTGCCATGATAATAGTAGTAGGTGTATCTAGTATTACTGGACTTATTATACCTAATCTTGCAGGTATATTTATAATACTTAGGACATTGTTTATATTATTTTCTGCAGCCTATGGATTGTATGGCTATACACTAGGCATGGCAGCATTATTTATACATCTTTTTTCCCTTGAAAGCTTTGGAATTCCCTATATGGCAACTATGACTTCTATGTATAGAAAAGATCTAAAGGACACTCTAATTCGTGCTCCAAAATGGTTTATTCAAAAGGAGAAATATGGAGGTAGAAGATGAAAAAACTATCTATATTTATAGCCTTAATCCTAACACTTATCTTTCTTACTGGATGCTGGGACTATAGTGAAATAGAAGACATAGCCATAGCTTCAGGAATGACTGTAGATTTAGATGAGAATGGACTCTACTTGGTGAATGTAGAATTAGTAGATATAAACCCAAGTACTTCCGGTGTAGATCTAAGCCCCTTAATAGTAGAAGCAGAGGGAAATACTATTATAGAAGCCATAAGAAATATAATAAGTATCTCCATGAAGAGAGTACGTTGGAGCCATGGAAGCTATGTTATTATAAGTCAAGAAGCTGCCAAAAAAGGCCTGATTCCATTAGTAGATTGGATTGCCAGACATCCTGAGGCTAGACTTACAATTCATATTCTCGTATCTAAGGAGAATACTGCAAAGGAAATTATGCTAGAGGAAAGACCCTTTGCCAAGATAAGAGCTTTAGAGTTTGAAAAATTTGTAAAATCTAGTCACTATCTATCAAAACTTCCCCATGTAGAAGTCTATAGGCTGATAAATCAAATATCAAACAAAAACCTATACTCCGTATTGCCCACTATAGAACTAAAGGATATAAACAATAAAGGCTATAGCAAGATGATGGGGTCTGCTTATTTTGCCCACGGAAAACTAGAAGGTTTTTTAGACTCTATGGAAACTATGAAATATCTCTTTATTTTAGATGAAATAGAAGGAGGTCTATTGATTGTCCCTACTGGGGATAATACTGATGATAAGGTGAGCTTAGATATATTAAAAAACAAAACCCATATAGACATAGATATAGAAGATGACAATATAACCTTTATCATCAATATAAATACAACTGTAAATATAGCGGAGGTAGACAATGGTGTGAATTATTCAGATATTGAAGGTCGAAGCTCTTTAAAAAAAATAGCTGAAGAGTTTCTAGAAGATGAATTGGAATCCTTTATTAGATACACACAAAAGGATATAGGACTAGATATATTTGGCTTTGGAAATATGATTCGCAAAAAAAATAAACATGTTTGGAAAGCTATAGAAGAGAATTGGGATAGTATTTTTAAAGAAGTAAATGTTGTAGTTAATTCTAATATTAAGATTAGAAATAGTGAGCATATTTCTAAGTCTATTAAAGCTGATGAGTGATATTGAAAGGGGATAGTCATGAAGAAGGAAATAATTCCAACGAAAAATGGTATATTCTTAGTTATGAGTCTTATATTAGGGACAACTCTCACCCTAGTTGGAGGTGGAGAGGCAAAACAAGATATGTGGATATCTATCTTAATGTCATTTTTTTTGGTTATACCTATGCTCTTTATATATTCAAGGATATTATCTATGTTCCCAGGAAAAAATCTATATGAGATTTCTGAAATTGCCCTAGGAAAAATACTTGGTAATATATTGAACATACTATATATATCCTACTTCTTCTTTTTAGGATCCCTAGTTCTCAGAAATATAACTGAATTTGTTCAGATAGTCTCCTTCCCTGAAACCCCTCAGTACTTTAGTGCCTTGTGCCTTATATTATTATCCTTTTATATGGTGAAATGTGGCATAGAGGTCTTTGGTAGGTGGACTAGACTTATGATTCCCTTTTTATTATTTTTAATATTACTGATTACAGTATCTTCCTTTCCCAAACTTAAATTTGAAAACATACTACCTGTATTATATGACGGTTGGAAACCTATACTTCATAGTACATTTGTCATATTTACATTTCCCTTTGGAGAAACTGTCATATTTTTGACCCTGTTCCACACTCTTGAAGACAATAAAAAATCATTTAAAGTCTTTTTTACAGGTATAATTGTCAGTGGAGCCTTGGTCCTGATAATAAATCTTAGAAATATTTTCTTACTAGGATTTCCCAATCTATCAGATATCTATTTTCCAACCTATTATGCCAATACTCTATTATCTGTTGGAAACTTCTTTCAAAGGATTGAGATAGTATCTGCCATAGGTTTGATGTTATCAGGGCTTGCTAAGTTCTGTATCTGCCTATTTGCAGTTTCCATTGGAATAAACCACCTATTCAAACATTCAAGTTACAAAGTCTTTGCAGTCCCTATTAGTATATTAATGGGAATCTTTGCAATGGCAGTATATCAAAATTCCATGGAGATGATAGAGGGAATTCAGACATACAAATATATTGCCCTTCCATTTCAAGCAGTCTTTCCACCTATAATCCTATTCTTTGCTTGGAGAAAAAAAAGAGCTATGTCTAAAACCTAGCTCTAAATATAGTCTTTAATTCCTCAATTCTAAATAGTACACAGAGAGTGAAATAAACTATTACTCCAGCTCCTATGGACAATAGTAGCATTATCATATCTACAAACTTTCCATCAATAAATTTAGCTCCTAATCTAAAGTATATAAGATATACTACTATACCCATAATTCCAGCTGCAAACACTGTCTTTATAAAGGTGGAAATCATCCCCTTTAGTCCTATAGAGCCTAATCGTCTTTTCAAATCTATAAATAGTAGACATGTGGTAAATATGGCAGAAATACTAGTAGCCAATGCCAGACCACTATGCCCCATACTTCTAATAAAGAATAGATTGAGTACAATATTTAAGGCTACTGCCATACCTCCATTTATCATAGGAGTCCTTGTATCCTGTAGAGAATAAAATACCTTGTTGAGCATAAGTCTCAAAGAAGAACCTACCAATCCTATAGAGTAAAATACCAAAGCCTCACTAGTCATCATAGTAGCTCTTGCATCAAAGGCATTTCTCTCGAAGAATATTCTAATGATAGGTTCTGCCAACAAAATCATACCTATAGTGGCAGGTACAGTAACTAGAAGTATAATATTTACTCCTTGATTTAGAATCCTCTTTAGTTGAAACCCATCTCCTTGAGAAAAGGCCTGACTCAACATGGGGAATATCACTGTAGTAATAGCCATGACAAATACAGCAATGACTAGATCATTTATCCTTGCTGCATAGGTCAAAGCAGATATACTTCCCTCTACTAATTCAGATGCTAAAGTCTTGTCTACTATACCATTTATCTGTCTAACTGCCGAACCCAATAAAACTGGTAGTACCAAAATCATAGCCTTCTTCAAATAGGGATCCCTCATATCTACATTGAGAGAATATCTATACCCAGAATGTCTCACAGCAGGTATCTGTATCAAGACCTGAGTAAGAGATGCCCCTACACTTACTAGCATGAGAGTACATATATCCAGTTTTTCAGTAAAAAATATTAGATATATCAAAAATACAAAATTATAGGGAATACCCATTATGGCATGAGGCCCAAATATCTGTCTACTCTGTAGATATCCTGAGAATACATATGTAAACCCTAGAAATATAATTATAGGTAATCCAATTCGATTCAATCTAACTGCCAACTCAAACTGTTCCCCTTCAAATCCCTTGGCCATTATACGTATCATCACAGGTGACAGGATAAAGGCAACTATTCCCAATATAATTGTAATCAAAAATACTAAATTCAATACATTGTTAAGATATCTCCTCTGACCACTTCTTCCACTATTCTCCCCTATTTCAGAAAATATTGGTATAAGAGTAGTATTAAGCGCACTGCCCAATGTACCCATTATGAGAGCCGTAGCAGTCATAGCTACAAAGTAGGTATCCGTTTCCATTCCAGAACCAAATTTTGAAGCTATCATCACTTCCCGCAAAAATCCAAGTCCTTTACTTATCAAGGTAAAAATAGCTATCATAGCTGCTGACTGAGCAAGCTGTTGTTTTTTTGTCATATCCTTATCCCTCGTTTATATAATTATTACTACATTATAACATATTTAAGACCACGAAGGTAATATCTTCGTGGCCTCCTATAGTACTTCTTTTTGTCGTATCTTATTATATCCATCCAATATAAAATTATATGGTGGATCTCCTAACTTATCCCTCTCCATCTCAATAGTTATGGTCTTGTATGTAATAACCTGTAATTGAAGAGAATCTGGTCTTGGTGGATTAATATCAAAATACACCCTAAACCCATTTCTCTGTCTTACAATCTTATTCACAGCCATAAAATATCCAGGAGTTGGAAATTGTTTTGTAATAGTCACCAATATCTTGTCTTCATCTTGAATAGTAACTATACCCTCTTGGTTATTAAAGGATTGAACTACTCCTAAAGTCTTAAAAGGTATATTTTCCATTTGACCTAATACCCCCTTTACCCTTTGCAGAATAATAATAGCCTCCGCCTGAGATAGTTTTTCCTTAGGTCTAAAAGTTGAATCAGAGTTTCCCATTATTATCTTATATTCATATAGTAGTCTTAATAATTCTATGCTATTACTATCCATAGTATTAACATCTTTAAAGGGAAGTCCTATCTTTTTAGTCCCTGTAACTCCTATTTCCTCCAAACTCTGCCCTAAAAATCTTACCATCTCTTCTCTATTTAGCTCCGTATCCAAGGCCAAGATTGGAATGCTATAACCATTATCCTTAAACAAAGAGGCAACAGAAGTACTAAATTCAGATTCTAATATGCCTTCATCAGGTTCAAACCTTTCAAAATCATTCCTAGCCAAATATGGGAAGTAATAGGTTAAAAAAGATCTATCTATAAAATCCCTAGACCAGTGACCCTCTAGTTTATCCCCTATACTTCCAAAGACCACAGTAGTACTTACAAGTAAAAGTCCCAAAACCAACATTGCCCCTACTCTTAGCTTTTTCACCTACACCGCCCCTTTCATACTACATTCCATTATATATCAATAATTGGAATAAATTATTACAATTAAGTTACAATTTCAACTTATGACTCACAGACACATCTCTGGCCTTAAGTTCTACTTCACCTATCTCTCCTAAAAGGACAACTCTATCCTTTCCATCCACTACTATAACCTTATTCACATAAGATCCCTTTTCCACCTTGATACCTACAGGACCATCTACTTTAGATACTACTATACTGTCTAAATTAGTTCCTCCAGTGATTATGATGGAGTTTTCTCCACCACCACGAACTATTACCTTTCCAGAGACTTTTACATCATCTAGAATTACATCTCCATCTCTTACACCATCACCTAAAATCAAATCTCCTTCTATACTTATACCCTTAAATATTACTCCAGGCACATTTACCATAATATTTCCTTTAATATCTGATTCATAGATTCCAGGAGTGCTTATATAGGACTTTACCATATTGTCCATAAGCTGGGCAAACTCTGCCCTTGTAATCCTTCCCTTTGGATTTATCTTGTCCCTATGTCCCTTAACATATCCTGATCCAATCATAGCATATACCCCATCTACTGCCCAAGGAGATATACTACCTACATCCGAATATCCTTCTAATTTCCCACCTTTATTATCTATTCTAAAGGCTCTAGACATGGCTACAAAGGCCTCTTCCCTAGTAATAGGTTCTAGTGGATTTAAATTATCCTTATGTCCTTGAAGGGTCTTCATTTGAACAGACTTTGCCATCTCATCATAGTACCAGTCTCTTGGTGACACATCTTTGAAATTATCAATAGATGCCTTTTCATAAGCCCTAAAACTTCTATTCAATATGGTAGCCATCTCTGCCCTACTTATTTCTGCATTAGGCAATATCTTTCCCTTAGTCCCCTTTAAAAGCCCATTATTTACTGCATTTGTCAAGGCTTCTGTAGACCAATCCTGTGGCATATCTTCAAATACATTCACATCTTCTCCAAATACAACTGTATTTCCCATCAACAATAAGGAAAGAAATACAGTATATATAAATCTTTTAAACATAGATTCAGCTCCTATCTATTTCTCTAAAATTCCCACTACCATCCTTACAAATCCCTCTTTTAATACAGGCATCCTTGACAATGGCTTTAAAAAATTACGTAGAGGGACTTCGTTATAATACATGATATTGTAATCAGTCTTCTCTAAAATTCTATTGAACCTCTTTATAGTCATCTCATTTATATATGAAAAATATTCTCTACCCTTATCATCCTCTGAAATTCTAAAATTTATTCTACTTTCCCCATCAGGAAGATCCTTGACCAAATCCTTATACACCTGTATGAGAGTCTCGTCACTAAAAAACAGATGTACCCATGGGAAACCTATTACATCACTTAGATGAGCACCAAAGGGATGATAATATGGTGGAAAGTTTACATACAATCTCCCTCCTGGTCTTAAAACCCTATGACATTCCTTTAGAACTGCCAATGGCTCGTCTACATGCTCCATGGCATCATTCATGATTATAGTATCAAAGAAGTCATCATCAAAGGGAAGATTGGCAGCATCTCCTAGGACAAACTCAAACTTGTCCTCCAATCCCTTCTCCTTAGCCAAGGCATTGGCTTCATCCTCATAATGTTTAACTACCTCAATTCCCCATACCTTTTCCACTCCTTGAGAGGCATAGAATAAAGTCTTGCCCCCTGCACCACATCCTATATCTAATACTTTTTTATTATTAAACATATCTTCCTTAGTCACCTTGTCTAAATAAAACTTCAAGGTGTCCTCCCCTTTTTCATACTGCCACTGGGCATATGTCTTTACCCCTTGATTTTGTAAGTTAAAGGGATGAACAGGCAGAGGAAATATGCTATTTAACGCTTTACACAGTGATACACTTATTCCCATATCAAAGCTCCTCTCTCTAATAATAATTCAATTATAACCTAAGTATCCATATAAATCCACAAAAAAAGCGGGAGAGCATAGCTCTCCCCTACAATTATGGGAAGATGGCATAGAAACCATCTCCACTCTTTCAAGATAATATATATCCTATGGTACTAATATTACCTGTCCTGGGAATATTAGATGAGGATTTTTTATATTGTTATACTCAGCTAATTCTTGGTATGTCTTTCCAAACTTCTTAGCTATCTTCCATAAAACATCTCCAGATTCCACTACATATTTCTTTGCTGCAGCTACTGGTGCAGGAGCTGGTTGTGGTTGTGGTTTTGGCTGTTCTACTGGTTTTTCTACTGGTTTTTCTACTGGCTTTTCTACTGGTTTTGCTTCTTCTTTTGGTTCTTCTGTCTTTGGTTCTTCTGCCTTTGGCTCTTCAACTGTCTCAGCAGCCTTTGTCACCTTTACTCTACCTTCTACAGCTGGACTTACTTCTCCAACTTCCTTGAAGTAGTCTATCAATACATCTGATAACAATCCACCTTCAGCTACAAATGGCTTGCCTTGGAACATAGTATATCCATCTCCACCACTGGCCATAAAGTCATTTGTAACCAATTTATATGTCTTATTTAAATCCAAGTCTTCTCCCTTTATGGTAACTTTTCCTACTCTGCTGCCTACTTCTTTATCTGGATTGAACTCATATACCATACCACTTACATGTGGGAAATGTCCTGCTTCATCTGGATAGGTATCTACTCCACGCTCTAAAGCTGCCATAATCTCTGAACCCTTTACCTCTATAACTGCAAGGGTATTTGTAAATGGGAATGAAGTCAATATATCATTTACCTTAACTTCTCCTGCTGGAATTGTTGCCCTGATTCCACCACCATTGGTAAATGCCACATCTGCATCTGTTGATTTAAGCATAGCATCTGTAATCAAATTACCTAGATTTGTTTCACCAGTTCTAACCTTTCCTCTTTCCCCTACTAATTCTACCTTTGATTTTCCTACTACTACATCTACTATAGGCTTATTTATCTCTTCAATTTTAGCTATTGCCTTTTCTACCTCTTCATCTGGAGTATAGTCTTTAGCCTCATCGAAAGTTATCAATCTTCCTTCTTTCTTAACTACTTTTCCATCTTCAATCTCAATATCTACTACTCCTATATTCTTTGTATAGGATTCTGCTTGAACCAATAGAGTATCTCCATAGGTCTTATTTAAAATTTCATGACTATGACCATCTACTATTAAGTCTATTCCATCTACTTTCTCTGCTACCTCTTTGGAAGTAGTCTCTAGTGACCCCTCTATACCTAGATGGACTAAAGCTATGATGAAATCTACCTTTTCCTTCTCTAGCTCTTTAACCATATCCTTGGCTACTTTAACTGGATTTTCAAACTTAATTCCTACAGTATTATCTGGATGAGATTTATACTTTGTCTCTTCTGTACCTAGACCAAATATGCCAACTTTCAATCCATTTTCAAGCTCTTTGATTACATAGGGTTCAAAATCTGAACTACCGTCAGATTCCTTTACTATATTGGAGCCTATTATTGGGAACTTTGCCCTCTTCTTTAGTTCCAATAATCTGTCATAACCATAGTTGAAATCATGATTTCCAGGAACCATTACATCAAAACCTACTAGACCCATTAAATCTACCATGGTCTCTCCCTTAGTTACATTGACCATTGTAGTACCATGTAGTGTATCCCCTGCATTTAATAATAGGAGATTTGGATTTTCTTTTCTCATCTCATCTACCTTAGTCTTTAATCTAGCATATCCAATAGCTCCTTCTCTTTCATCAAGTTCTATCCTGCCATGGACATCATTTAGATGAACTATAGTAAGCTTCTTTACATCTGCATCCTTGGCAAACGCTGTCATAGGTACTGTTCCCAACACTATACCTACTATCAGTGTCAATGATAGAAATAGGTTTAAGAATCTTTTGTTTCTAAAATTCATACATAATGCCTCCTCGTTTTTATATACTTAACTTCATCTTACCCAATTATATCATATATTCACTTTATTTTCCTTATTAGTTTCATCTTCATAGAATATTTTAGGAGGAGAGCATAGCCCTCCTCCTAACTAATCCCTTCAAACACCATATCTATAATATATCTACTATCTATGGAGTCCACCTCAGATATCGTCCTCTTTATATTGATACCACCTATAGTACTAAGCAAAAGAATACTAGCCATTTCCCTATCTATATGAGGATTAACTTCACCATTTTTAATACCTTCTTCCACCATATCCAATACAAATTCAAATATTCTCCTATGCATATTGATTATATGAGGTCTAATAGATTCAGAGATATTTTCAAATCTAAAAAAACTCTGCTCTATGACATCAGAATGGAGATTTACAAATCTCCAATGAAAATCTAACAGAGCTACAAATTTATCTCTCACAGTTTTTTGATGAAATGTAGACTCCTTAGCACCTTCAATATAGGATTCAAACATATATCGAAGCATCTCCTGAAATATCTCCTTCTTGCTATTGAAGTATTCGTATACAGTACCCTTTCCTATACCTGCATTAGTAGCAATTTCCTCTACCTTCCCCTTATGAAAACCATACTCTCCAAATACCTGCATAGCAGACTCTATAATCTCAACTTTTCTCTGTTCCTTTAAATCTCTCATATAATCACCTATCCTTCAGAGCTATATTTCTTTACTCTGCCTATTCTCCTATTGAACCTTTCAGCCATATCATCAAATATAGTATATATAGTCGGTACAAACACCAAGGTCAAAACAGTAGAAAAAGTCAATCCACCTATAACTACTATGGCCATAGGAGCTTGAGTCTCTGCCCCTGTCCCAATCTTTAAAGCCAAGGGTACAAGACCTAAAACCGTGGTCAATGTAGTCATGAGTATGGGTCTCAATCTGACAGGTCCAGCAATTCTAATTGCCTCATATTTTTCCTTACCTTGCCTACGCAATATATTTATATAGTCTATCAATACTATACCATTATTTACCACAATCCCAGACAACATTATTACACCTATAAAAGCAGTTACCCCAAAAGGTGTCCTAGTTAAAAATAAGGCCAAAGCCCCTCCAGCAAAGGCTAGTGGTATGGTAAACATGATTATAAATGGATGAATTAAGGATTCAAATTGAGCTGCCATTACCATATATATGAGTATTGTGGCAAGCAAAAGTGCCAACAACAGCTGACCAAAGGCCTCCATCATCTGCTCATTTTCTCCTCCTATTTCATAGTAATATCCATTGGGGAATTGATACACTAAAAGCTCCTTCTCTATCTCCCTAGTAATACTTCTCAAATCTCTACCTGATATCTGACTAGTAACACTTACAGTCCTCTCTTGGTTTTCACGATTGATAGATACAGGTCCCTTTACTACAGATACTTTGGCTACCTGACTTATGGGTATATTAAGTCCCATTGGAGTAGTTATATTCAACTGCTCAATATTGGATATACTGTCTCCAATATTCTCTTCTCCTCGAATAACTACATCTATCTCCTCACCCTCATCTTTGTACTTAGTAGCAGTAGTACCTGCAACACTAGTACGAATTGCTGATGCTATTTGAGAAGTAGAAAGTCCATATCTAGCTGCATTTTCCTTATTCACTAGAATTTCTAACTCAGGCACAGCATCGCTTAAACTAGTCTTCACATCTCTAGTGCCTTCTACAGACTGAACAATATCCTTTATATCCTTGGATATCTCCTCTAAAGTATCCAGTTCACTTCCCTTTATAATTATATTTACAGGATCCCCTGCACCCATAGGTCCCATTTGAGAACCCTCACTTACACTAAACTCAGCTCCAGGTATATCCTTTAAAAACTTCCTTATCTCGTCAGATACTTCTCTAGTGCTTCTCTTTCTCTCTTTTAAATCTACTAAATTTATCGATATGGTCCCAGTATTTGAACCTCTATCCATTCCCATCATACCACTAGAACCTATATTAGTAAATACCACATCCACCTCAGGTATCTCTACTAATTTTCCTCCTATAGCTTGAGCCATATTGTCCACCTGATATATGTCAGAACCCAAAGGTAGATCCATATTTATAAATAGACTTCCCTCATCAGTAGCAGGGAAAAACTCCATTCCCACACCAACTAAACTGGCAATCCCTAGGAAAAATAGGGCAATAGAAAATACAATAGTAGTTCTTCTATGTTCTAGCCCAAAGTTCAATACTCGTATATATAGTTTCTCTATTCTAGTATATAGCCCATCAAATCTCTTATATATAAAATCTAATCGCTTTTTCTTTCCAGTACCTTCATCATCTGAATCTACCTTTAAGATTTCAGAAGACAACATGGGAATAAAGGTCAAGGCCACCAATAGAGAGGCCACCAAGGATAGAGTAACTGTCAAGGCAAAATCCTTAAATAGAATACCTACCATTCCCTTTACAAATATTATAGGCAAAAATACTGCAATAGTCGTAAGGGTAGAAGCAGTAATAGATAGACCTACTTCAGAGGCTCCCTGTATAGCCGCATCCTCCCTAGAATATCCTTGAGTTCTAAACCTATATATATTCTCAAGAACTACAATAGCACTATCCACAAGCATACCCACTGCCAATGCTAATCCACCTAGCGTCATCATATTCAAGGTGATACCATTTAGATATAGTAATATAAAAGAGGCAATTAGAGAAAATGGAATAGCTACACCTATAATCAAAGTAGTTCTAATATTCTTTAAGAATATATATAGAATTAATATGGCAAATATAGATCCTACTATTACGTTCTTTACCACATTATTTATAGAATCCTTGATAAAAGTTGAAGAATCTAATACTACCTCAATACCTATATTAGGATATTCATCCTTTAATTTTTCTACTTCCCTATTGATTTTATCAGCAATCTGTACTGTATTTCCTCCTGATTGCTTCTGTATGGACATATTTATACTGTCCTTCCCATTAGTTCTAGAGATGGAACTTATATCCTTGTGAGTCAACTCCACATCTGCCACATCCCCTAAGGTAATAATAGCACCACTATTTAAGCTTATGGGAAGATCTCTTATCTCCTCTACACTGGAGAACTCTCCCATAACCCTAATAGAAAGCTCCATTCCTCCATCTTTAGCCGTTCCCCCAGGTAAGTTTATATTAGACGAAGCCAATATCTGGCTCAACTGCCCCATACTCAATCCATAATCTGATAACTTCCATGGATCTACACTTATCCTTATCTCATCTACAAGCCCACCACCTATACTTACAGATGCAACACCTTCTAGCCTTTCAAATCTCTGTTGAAAAGTATCCTCTGCCAAAGACTGTAGTCCTTCTAGATTTCCACTATTTGAAAGAGCTATCTGAACAATAGGCATAGCATTTGGATCCATCTTTATGACTATAGGCTGATTGGCATCATCAGGTAAAGCTCCTTTGACTAAATCCACCTTCTCTCGAATCTCTAAAGCAGCAAAATCCATATCTGTTCCAAAGTCAAACTGGGCTATTACAAGGGAACTCCCCTGAGATGATATAGAACTAACCTTGTCTATATTTCCTACAGTTGCCACTGCCCCTTCTATCCTCTTGCTGATGAGGTTTTCTATCTCTTGAGGACCTGCACCAGAATAAGACGTAGCCACTACAGCCACTGGAATCTCAATCTCTGGAAATAGATCTATAGGCAATCCAGACAAGGACACTATCCCCAATATTATAATCATAAGGACTATCATGGTTATAGTAACAGGTCGTTTAACCGCAAATTTTGACAAATTCAATTCTATTCACCCCCTATTACCTTAACCTTTTTCCCGTCTTCCACATAGTGCTGTCCCTTTGTAACAAGTTCTTCACCTTGAGACAGTCCCTCTCTGATTTCCACATATTCACCATTATCAAAACCGAGCTGTACTACTCTTCTCACTGCCCTATTATCTTCTACTACATATACTACATCTTCTCCATCCTCATCTAAGACAGCATTTGTATTTACAGCTATGACATCTTCTATCTCCTCTAGATTTAGATTTACTTCTCCATTCATACCTGGTCTTATCTTTTTATCCTCATTTTCTATATATATCTTTACAGAATAGAGTTTGTTTCCCACATCAGCAGTAGGGCTTATATATTCAATTACACTATCTCTCTCCCCTTCAAAAGCTGCTGGAATCTTTACCCTTGCCTTCTGATTTAATTCAAGGCGATTCACCACATCTTCTGTAAGGTCTATTTGAACATATACCCTATCTAAATCCACCATAGAAACTGCCACCTGACCACTAGAGGCCAACTGACCTTTCTTTACATTCAATGTGGATATAATACCCTCCATAGGAGCTTTTACTACTGTGTTATCCACATTGTCCACAGCCTGACTATGGGATATCTGTGCTTGATTTAGCTGTTCTTCTGCTTGCCTAACGGCAATCTCTGCTTGATTTACCTGTCTTTCAGCCACTTCCAATTGATTAGAAGAGGCTGCTAGTTCTGCCTGCTCCAACTGTGACTTTGATATTGCACCTTGATCATAGAGTTCCCTAGTCCTCTCTAGATCCATCACAGCCTTATCTATTCTCTCCTTAGTTAGTTCATAATTTGCCATGGCAGTTTCCAGAGCATTCTTTGCCTGCTCAATCCCCCTAATAGCTAAATTCACAGATGCATCTGCCTGCCAAACACCCTTGGATATATCATCCTGCTCCAATACAAATAATACAGAATCCTTTTTAACTCTCTGTCCAAGTTCCACATTTACACTTTCTACAATACCAGGTATCTTTGGCACTATCATTACCTCTTCATTGGCCACTACTCGCCCACTAAATTTCCTAGTATTTGCAATCTTACTTAGCTCTACCTTCTGGGTCTCAACAGCTATATAATCTTCCTCTACCTCAATATCAACAGCTTTTTTCCTTCCACAAGCCGTAGACGTGAGAAGTAAAGTCAATATCAATATAAATAATAATCCCCTTCTTCCAACTCTTTGAAACATATAGTCCCCCCTAATTCTTTAATATTGACCGACCAGTAGGTCGGTATTTTTATATTATAATATACAGATCCATTAAATGCAAATCAAATTTCTTTTATTTTCCTAAAAGTCCATATCTTAAAAAATCATAGCACTTTTCAATAAAATCTTCTATATCTTCTTTGGAATACTCCAATCCAATAGACGATATGATCTTTATAAAAAGATCTTCCATACAATTTGTTTTGTCAATATTTTTGTTATAATATCCAATATGTAATCTTTTTGTAATAGTTTTTTAATGGAATCTAAAATCAAAAGATGCTATAATAGGGGGTAAAGGAGTGATAATATGCAAGGCAAAAGGAAAAAATGGACAGGTATCATCGCAACTTCCCTATTGATGGTCATGATAATCTCTTCCTTCAGCTATGCTGCAAAGGCTAAGAAGGTAATGGAAGTATGGTATGGCAGTATGAGTATAATCTATAATGGAAAAAATGTTACTAATGATTTAAAACCATTCGTTGATAAGGATGGAAATTCATATGTACCTTTGAGAATACTTTCTACTTACTTTGACAAAAATGTAGGATGGGATCCAAAGACCTACACAGCTACTGTAACTGACAAGCCAGGTACTGGAGCTCAACAAGGGGAAATAGCTCAACTACAAAATAAGATATTGATAAAGGATATTGAAATTACTGAGCTAAAGAAGAAGATCGAAAAACTAGAAGATGAACTAGACGATGACAAAAAAGGCAGCAAATCCCTTAGAACTTTGGAAAAAGATCTAAACAATGACCATGACAGATATAAGAGTATAGACTTTGATATCTCTCTAAGCAGCAGTAGAAATGACAAAGAAATCGAAGTTAAGATTGAAGTAGATCTTAGCAAAGACAGATCAAGATGGAATGATCTATCTACTAGAAATATAGAGAGCTATTTAGAGGATGTATGTAAGGATATCAGCAAAGAATTTTCAAAAGCAGATATAAAAGGAACTATCAGAGATAGAGATGGTAGAAAAGATCTAGTAAAATTCTATACCAAATCCAATGGTGATGTAGTTATAGATGACAAAGACGATAGAGGCAGAGATACTAGCAGAAAAGATTTAGAAAGAGATTTAGATAATGAATACTACAACTACTTCAGCGATATAAGATTTGATATAAAACTTAATGGTGACTCAGATGATGTAACATTCTATGTAAATGTAGATCTTAAAGAGTATAAGAAAGAGTGGAAGAACTTAGCAAACTCAGATATTAGAAAGCTAATGAAAAATATATATGACGATATTGAATATGAATGGTCAAGAGCTGATATCAAAGGATATATATACGATAAATATGATGAAAAAGATCTTGCAGAATACTATAAAACCAGTAGTGGAAACGAAAGATTTAAAATATATTAATAGACACAGGAAGGGCAGCCAATTGGCTGCTCTTTTTATTTTAATAAAATCTCCTAATCATCTTGTGTAAAATCAAGGGGTATCTATTACCCTCTTTTATGTATATTATATCCTGTTTTAAGCATAATAAGTCATTAGATAATATTGAAACAACTAGATTCAAAAATTGTATCCAATTTGTACCATAAACTATATAGTGATACAATAAATATAACAAATACTTAAAGGAGATGTTTTTAATGGATATTGCAAAGATTTTCCTAGATAAATATCTTTCTAACATATCCAAAGATACTTTTGCTATAAAATATTGGGATAATGATAGGAAGATATATGGAGACGGTGAACCACAGTTTACCATAGTCTTTAAGGAACCTATACCTAAGAAAAAAATCTTAAATGATCCTTCTCTAGCCTTTGGAGAGGCATATATGGACGGCATCATAGAAGTAGAAGGAAATTTAAGAGAAACTCTAGAAGCAGTTTATAGAAATAAAGATAGCTTTTTAAACAAACCTAGAGTTTTGACTAAACTCTCCAAAATAGTTCCCACATCTATAGACCAGCAAAAGGAAGACATTCATCACCATTATGACTTAGGCAATGATTTTTATAAACTATGGCTAGACGAGACCCTAAGTTACAGTTGTGGATATTTTAAAACCAAGGACGATTCCCTATATCAAGCACAACTAAATAAGATACATCACATATTGGAAAAACTACACATGAAAGAAGGAGACCGACTATTAGATATAGGCAGCGGATGGGGTTGGCTTATAATCGAAGCTGCAAAATTATATGGAGTATATGCTACAGGTATCACCCTTAGTAAAGAACAATATGATAAGACAAGAGAAAGAATAGTTGAAGAAGGCCTAGAAGACAAAGTAGAAGTCAAACTCATGGACTATAGAGAACTAGCAGATACAGGAGAGAAATTTGATAGAGTAGTAAGTGTAGGTATGATGGAACACGTAGGTAGAGCAAATATACCTGTATATATGGAAACTGTAAAAAAGCTATTAGTCCCACATGGTGTATCTATCCTTCATTGCATAACTGGCCAAGTGGAAAGTGAAGGAAATCTATGGATAAATAAATATATATTCCCAGGTGGATTTGTACCTACAATAAGAGAATTAGTAGCAGTTATGCCTGATTTTGACTTCCATTTAGTAGATGTAGAAAGTCTGAGACTCCATTATTATATGACACTTAAACATTGGAGTAGAAATTTTGACAATTCCTTAGATGAAGTGAGAAAGATGTATGACGAAAGATTTATACGAATGTGGAAACTATATCTAGATTCCTGTGCAGCCTCTTTCCACTATGGAGTAATAGATGTACATCAGTTTTTGTTTACTAAAGGTCTAAACAATGATTTACCTATGGTTAGAGTTAGTTAACTTATGAACTTATTAATAGTGGGACAGAGTTTTCTGTCCCACTATTTTAACTAAGGCTATTAATCTACATAGACTATAGGTTTGATTAAATCCTTTTGTTTGTTCTTCATAAGCATTAGACTATCTTCTACCTTTTCAAAACCATGAAGTTTGTGTGTGATTAATCTTTCTGGATCTACTCTATTATATTGAACTAACTTCAATAGTCTTTCCATTCTATCTCTTCCACCTGGTGTCAATCCACCTACTATTTTCTTATGAGCCATTCCACTTCCCCAATCAAGCCTTGGAATAGGTATTATATCTCCTTCACCATAATAATTTATATTAGAAACAACACCACCAGGTTTTACAATTTTTATGGCTGTTTTCATAATATCTGGACTTCCACCAGCTATTATTACTCTATCTACTCCCTTATTTTTTGTAAGGTCCATTATCTGTTCATCCACAGGACCATCTTTATAGTTTACAATTTCATTGACACCATAAAACTTAGCCGCATCTATTAATGCTGGTCGACTTCCTATACCTATAATTCTACCTGCACCCCTAAGTTTTACACCTACAATAGCCATCAAACCAACTGGCCCTATACCTATTACTACTACTGTATCACCCAGCCTAATATCTGCCAATTCTGCTCCATGAAAACCTGTTGTCACCATATCAGACAACATAACTCCTGCCTCAATAGAAACCTCTTTAGGAAGATGTGCTAAATTCATATCTGCATCATTTACATGGAAAAACTCTGCAAAAACTCCGTCCTTTATATTTGAAAACTTCCATCCATCTAACATCTCATTTGCATGTTGTGGCAAACACCTTTGGCTACCCATAGTTCTCCAATCTGGAGTAATAGCAGGTATTACTACTCTATCTCCTGGTTTGAAATCCTTTACATCACTACCTACTTCTACTACCTCTCCAACACCTTCATGACCTAAGATGATATTCTTTTTTTCTCCAAGGGCCCCTTCAAAGACTGTATGAATATCTGAAGTACAGGGTGCTACTGCTATGGGTTTAACAATAGCATCATAGATTCCCACTTTAGGTCTATCCTTTTCAATCCATCCAACTTCTCCAATACCTAACATAGCAAACCCTTTCATAAGAATCCCCTTTCTTTTTTATAATTTAAGTTTTCTACCTATCAAATCATATACCCCATATAGGTATATTTAAACATATTATAAAACTATTTTAAAACTAAAAAAAGGACAGAGTTTTCTGTCCCTTGTCTATCTATAGATCATTTTTTATTATATCTTTATATTCTTTCATAATAGAATCAATCAAACAATCTCTATCCTTTACTTCACAACTTTTTTCAATAACACCTATCATTTCTTTTAAGCTAATTATTTTGTTCTTCTCTACACTTATTCTTCTTTCTACTAATTCTGCAATATAGGCAATCTCCACATCAGTGAGTTTTTCAAATAGATAATTTTCATTTTTACAAAATTCCTTTATGGCATAAAAAAACTCACTTGTATTCTCTACACTTCCAATATTAAAATTATTTTTTAATCTATAAATAGCAGGTATTAAGTAGGACACAATCATGTTTTGTAAATACATATCATATCTAACATCTACATGAAATTTGTTACTGAGATAATCCAACAAACTCCCTGTAAAGAGTTCTATATTCTCTCTAAATTCATAGCTATCTAAATTATTCTTTCCACTGATAAAATACTCTGTCAAATGAGCAAATTCATAATTCAAATAATCTGGTATCAAATCTTTCAATGCATTTTTTACAATTTCATATTCTTCAGTGCATACAAGTATTTGATAATTATCTTTTCTCATTATATATTCTTCTTTGCGAATTCTCTCCAATGTTACAGCCAGATAAAAACATAATATTTCATTAAACTCTTGGTTAAAAGAGCATTGAAATTCATTTTGAATTCTATTAACTTTCTCTTGAATAAGTTCTATTTTTTCTTCATTAATTTGTTCTAAAACAAAACTCTTATCTAAATAATACAATACTTGCTCTTTAACTTTACTCTGTATCTTATTATTCTGTAGAAAAAAATATTGACGTATTTTTTTCATCTTAAGATGTCTAAGTTTTTTCTCATTTCCTCCAAGATAGATTCTATTTTTACTTCTATAGAAAAACAGTTCACTTTTCTTTAATTCATCAGCTACTACTTCCATATCTTTCTTTAGTGTCGCTCTCGTAGTTTTCACTTTCTTCTCTATATCACTTAAGGTAATATCTTCTACAAATAGAAATAAGAGCATTATATATTCTTCTCTTTCACTACTATCAAAGATATAGAATTTTTTATAGACATTTTCTAAAAAAGAGTTTACCTCCATATCATTTAATAGTGCAAAATATTTTTTATTCTCTTTTTCTATCTTTTTATCTAAGATTTTTTCCATATAGTAATCTAGGTTTTCCATCATGTATCTAATATTTCTTTCACTATTATTAAACTGAACTGATAGTTCTTTAACAGTCAATGGATTATTATTAATTGACAATAAAAGTTGAATATTTTTTCTTCTCAAAGTCATATTAAACACCTACTAAAGTGATTTCTTAATTCCCTCAACACCTATTTTTAGCTTAGACATTGGACAACCTACATTAAAACGTATTTTATATGGATCTCCATAGATATCTCCTGGCATAATAGCAACTTTCCCTTTGTTTATCAAAGCCTCTTGAAACTCATCTGGTTTAATATTTGAGTTGCGAAACCCAATCCACATAAGATATGTGGCATCAGGCATATATACTTCCAATCCCTTGTAACCATCCAACTTTTCTACTACATATCTGCAATTATCCTCTATATATTTATTCAATTCATCTACCCAATATTCACATTGATTATATCCAATAATCGTAGATAAAACTCCAAATATGGTAGGTGATGATACAGAATCTATCTGCTTCATATGAAAAATAAACTTCTCACGTATAGTCTTATCTGGAATAATTGCATAAGATCCACCTAGTGCTGGAGTATTGAAAGTCTTAGATGGTGAATTTACAACTATAATATTTTCAGTACATATGCTTAAAACAGAAGTAGCAGTTTTTCTAATGACATCCATGTGTATTTCATCTGAAATAAGAATTGCATCATATTTTTTTACTAACTCAATGATCTTCCTTAGTTCTTCTACTTTCCACACCTTGCCAGTAGGATTTTGAGGATTACACAATAGAAATGCCTTTGCTCCTAGCTTAAATTCCTTTTCTATCTTCTCAAAATCAGTCTCAAAAATCCCCTTTTCCTTTTCTAAAAGTTGAACTTCATATACATCATATGGCTGTAAAATCTTTGTAAAACCATCATATCTAGGCGTATGAACTATAACCTTTCCATTAGGTCCAACGACTTGTTCCAATATGGAAGATACACTATATAAAACTGATGGGGAATAAACTACCCAATCTTCCTCTATAACTGTATTATTTCTCTTTTTATACCAATTTACAATAGAATATTTATAATCATGATGATTCCATCTAGAATATCCAAATATTCCATGTTCTGTATGTTTCATTATACCATCTATAATCTCTTTTGGTGCTTGAAAATCTGTATCTGAAATAGAAAAAGGAACTAATCCTCCATTACCCTTCCCAAACCTATCCTCTATAAAATCCCATTGGGTACAATAAGTCCCTCTTCTATCTATTACCTTATCAAAATTCATTTTTTGCCTCCTGTATAGTATAAGTAACAATAAATTTTAGGACTCTTCCCTTTCTAAATAAATACTAAAAGCATTTATTTAGAAAGTTCAAGTCCTATTGAAAAGATTCTACTCTATACAATCATCTATAAAAGTTTATCTAATTGTTTTCGTAAAACTTGTACTTTTGTTCCAACGATTACTTGGACATTTGTATCATTTAATTTGACTACATCAATTGCACCAGCTTTTTTTACAGCATCTACATCAATGAGACTTGCATCATTTACTACTAATCTAAGCCTTGTAATACAATTATCTAGATTGACAATATTTTCCTTTCCACCAAGTGCCTTCAACATCATCTTAGCAGTATAGTTTCCAAGTTCTTCACCTTGAGTATCTACATCTTCTGTCTCTTCAGAATTATCACGGCCTGGTGTTGGTACATCATGCTTTTTAATGTACCATGAAAAAACAAAATAGTATGCTAAAAACCAAACTATTCCCACTGGGATAACCAAATACCACTTTGTCCATAGTCCCTGAAGAACTCCAAATACTAAGAAATCAATAAGGTTTCCGTCAGTATTACCTATGGCTACATTTAACATACCCATTACCATAAAGCCTAATCCAGTCATAACTGCATGGAACAAGTATAATACTGGAGCTATGAATAAGAATATAAACTCTATAGGTTCTGTAATTCCACCAATTGCAGCAGCTACAACTGCTGACATCAATAACCCTTTTATCTTTTTTCTGTTTTCTGGATATGCAGATTTATACATTGCATATGCGGCACCTGTCAAGCCAAATATAAATGTTGGCATCTTCCCCTGAGATAAAAATCTAGTAAATTCAGGTGATACAAATTCTGGTCCTTGAGCAAATTGACTATAGAAAATATTCAGTGCTCCATGAACAGTTTCACCTGCTTTAGTTATATATGTTCCTCCAGCCTCTGTAAATCTTATAGTTGCAACCAAAATATGATGTAACCCAAATGGAAGTAGTAAGCGCTCACCAGCTCCAAATAAAAATGGGCCAAAATTACCAGATTTTTGTATTCCATATCCTACTTTACCAATTGCAAAAGCAAAATATGGCCATATAAGAGGGACAATTAATCCTACAAAAGACATGATTATAGCTGTTGCTATGGCTACAAATCTAGTTCCACTAAAAAATGAGAAGGAGTCTGGTAACTCTACATACTGGAATTTTTCGTGGATAAAATAGACTATCATTCCACATACTAAAGCCCCTAAAACTCCAGTGTCAATACTCTCTATCCCAATAATAGTCTTGGTATCTGTAGCCTCCAGAATTCCTCTTTGTACTAAATAAAAATTTGTTCCTAGATGCA
Source organism: Varibaculum timonense (assembly GCA_902386935.1). Lineage (GTDB taxonomy): Bacteria > Bacillota > Clostridia > Tissierellales > Tissierellaceae > CABMKH01. The sequence goes on along the minus strand of CABMKH010000005.1, from coordinate 312,144 downwards.
TGGAAATAAATCCTACTAAACCTGCAAAAGCTGCTATTTCTTTGTTTTCTCTTGCCATCCCTAATGGAATTGCTACAGCAAATAATAGAGGTAAATAGGAAAAAGCTACTAAACTTACCTTAGTCATAAAGTTAAATAATGCCTGTAATACTGGGTTTCCTAAGAATGGAAATAATTCAATAGTAGCCCCTCCTGTAAATGCAGAACCTATTCCAAGTAATATACCCATTGCAGCTAAAAGTGCTACTGGCAGCATAAAGGTTTTCCCTAGACTTTGAAAATATTCCCATCCACTCTTCTTGCTATTTAGTTTTGATATTTGATCCTGTTTTACACCCACTCTTATAACACCTCCGTATATAATTTCTCTTTAATTATATTTTATACCTTAGAAATCTATATAACAATTGGTAATCCTATTCAAAAAAATCGGAAATGAATTTATAGGATAAATTTAAACATATAAAAATACACCTTAAAAAGTTAGATTTTCTCTAGTTTTTAAGGTGTATTTTAAAATACTGTCCAGCTATTTTATTTATTGAGTTCCTTTTTTAGCTTCTCTACTTCTGATTTAGAAAGGTCTGTTGCTTTTGCTACTAAAGCTATCTCAGCTCCCTCTCTCAATAAGTTTTTAGCTACTTCTATGCTTCTCGCTCGTCTACCTTCTTCAATTCCTTTTTCAATTCCTTTTTCAATTCCTCTTTGTACCCCTAGTTCTTCTCTTCTTTGTAATATACTCATTGTAACAGCCCCCTTCCCATCTAATTTTTTTATTTCTTCTTGTATATCCTCTTCTGGCTAAATATTTCTTTAAATGTAGCATCATGTTTATTTACAATATCATCCTTCACTTCTCCACCAACTTTTTAATCTTATTAATATAATTATATCACTGATATGATTTCTTTTCCATATATTCTGAAAATATGTTTAAATGTCTATACCTGGTACCAACCTATAAACCTATTCAAAAATAAAATAAGAGCCTTCCTCTTTCTTGACATATATGAGTCTATTTAGTAGAATGTATTCGACAAATAAATATGTGAAAAAATGGGTTCTACTGTAGTCTATGTAGATTAAAAGGGAAGTTGAGTGGAAATCTCACACGGTCCCGCCGCTGTAATAGAATAGTTTTTTCAATATGCCACTGGGAAACTGGGAAGGCTGAAAAAATGTAGAAGCTTAAGTCAGAATACCTGCCTATTTTATAACCATCAAACTTTACGGAGGATAAAGGAGGTATTTTTTTGCAATCCTCTGTATAACTAGGATTGTTTTTTTTAGTTTTAGGAATATATTTAGGAGATGATTTTAAATGAAAAGATTTTTAAGTTTATTTTTGGCTATAGTCATGCTCTTTGGAACTACTGCATGTCAAAACGTAAACCAAGTTAACAATGAAACTTCCAATCCTTCGGAAGTTCCAAATGGAAATATAAATGAAGAAAATTCTCATTATCCAGTAACTATACAAAACTATACTTCCTCTGGTGAACCAGTAGAAATCACTTTTGAAAAAGCACCTGAAAGAGTTATAGCTGTATATCAAAACTCTATAGAAACGTTATTAGCCTTAGGATTAGAAGATAAGATAATAGCTGCATCTGGTTTAGATCACGATGTAAAAGATGAATATAAAGAAGCATTTAATAAAGTTAAATATTATAAGGAAAGACCTACTAAAGAAGAGACACTAGGTATGGAACCAGATTTTATAGTAAGCTGGAGTTCATTCTTTGGTGAAAAACATTTAGGAGATGTAGGATTTTGGCATGAAAGAGGCATCAATACTTATATCGCCTTAAATAGTGGAATGTTGGATAAAGATTCTATTGACCATGAGTATGAAGATATTCTAAATATGGGAAAAATCTTTAATGTAGAAGATAAGGCTAAGGAAATAGTGGATAATATGAAATCTGAAATAGAAAAAGCTAGGGAGTTTTCCAAAGACTTAGAATCGGTAAAAGCCATTATTTTAGAAATTGAGAAGAATAATACTTATAGAATCTATGGAAAAGATAGTATAGGTGGAAATATAGCTACTCAAGTAGGTGCAGATTTAGTTGCAAAAGAAAATGGAACTATTGGTGCTGAGAATTTAGTAAATCTCAATCCTGAAGTAATATTTACGGTTTATTATGGAGATAGTATAGATAGAGATGATGCAGTAAATGCTATTATGGAAAATCCTGCCCTTTCAAGTATTTCAGCTATACAAAACAAGAGAGTTCATCCTATAATATTAGCTGAAGTTTATGCTAGTGGTATCAGAACATTAGATGGAATAAAATCCATTAGTAAGGGTTTATATCCAGAATTGCATGAGGATTAACTATGAAAAATAATTTTAACAAAAATATAGAAAATGGATTATTTAAAGGGACACCTATTTATATAGGTGTTTCTATTATACTTATAATAGGATTGATATTTTCCATATTGACAGCTATAACTATAGGTTCTGTAGATATATCTATAAGGGATGTTTACAAGGTTGTATTTTATAATATATTTTCCATAGGAGATGAAAAATCTATGCCTAGTCTTGCTACTCAAGATATTGTATGGTTTATAAGACTTCCTAGAATTCTTTTAGCCACTTGTGTAGGTATGGGACTTTCAGTATCTGGACTAATAATGCAAGCTATAGTCAAAAATCCCCTAGCAGATCCCTATATTTTAGGCATATCCTCTGGGGCATATCTAGGGGCAACCTCTGCTATTTTATTAGGTGTAGGAAGGTCCCTTGGTCCCAATTATGTTGGAATTTGTGGTTTTCTAGGTGCTTTTATTGTATCTTTACTTGTCATCAGTATGGCTAATATTAATGGCAGATCTAATTCCACTAAACTATTATTATCTGGTATGGCACTAAGCGCTCTATGCTCAGCCTTCTCTAGTTTTATAGTCTTCTTTTCCAAGGATAAAGAAAAAATGCGAAGTGTCATCTACTGGCTAATGGGTAGTTTGGCTGGTGCTAATTGGGAAAATATAAATTTCATATTTCCAATAATCATATTATCAACTATATTTTTTATTACCCAATATAGAACCTTAAACTTAATGTTGCTAGGAGATGAAGTTTCCATAACATTGGGGAAGGATTTACATATATATCGTCAAATCTACCTATTTGTTACTTCTCTAATTATAGGACTAATAGTCTATTCTGCTGGAATCATAGGCTTTGTAGGTTTGATAATTCCCCATATTACAAGAATGCTCTTTGGAACAGATCACAAAAAAATTATCCCTATTACCACTTTATTTGGTTCTATATTTTTAATATGGGCAGATGTACTATCTAGAATTATAATACCTGGAAGTGAACTTCCAATTGGCATACTTATATCTATGATAGGTACACCTACATTTATATATCTAATGATAACTAAATCCTATGGATTTGGGGGTGGCAGATAGTGGAAATTTCTTCAAAAGATTTAGAGGTGTCTTTAGGTGGAAAACAAATACTAAAAAATTTAAGTATCCATATATATAATAAAGAGTTTGTAGGAATTATTGGCCCAAATGGCAGTGGCAAAAGTACCTTGTTACGCTGTCTATATCGTACATTGAAGCCTAAAAATGGAGCTATATTTATAGATGGAAAGGATATAAAAGATTTATCCTTAAGAGATACTTCAAAAAAAATAGCAGTAGTTGCTCAGCATAATGAAATGGATTTTGATTTTTCTGTATTAGATATGGTCCTAATGGGAAGGACACCTCATAAAAAGTTTTTAGAAAGAGATAATTCTAAAGACTACGAAATATGCCTAAATTGTCTAAAAAAAGTGGGTATGGAGAAATTTAAGGATAGAAGTTATAACAGTTTATCTGGTGGAGAAAAACAAAGAGTAATCTTAGCCAGAGCACTAGCACAAGAAACAGAATGTTTGATTTTAGATGAGCCTACAAATCATTTAGATATAAAATACCAGCTTCAATTTATGTCCATTGTTAGGGATTTAGATATTACAACTATATCTGCAATTCATGATTTAAACATAGCTGCACTATATTGCCATAAGATATATGCGTTAAAATCTGGAGAAATTATAGCTTATGGTAATCCTCGTGAAGTTCTAACAGAGGAACTTATTAGAGATTTACATGGAGTAGAATCAGACATTATATATAACAAAAAAACTGGCAGTATCAATATAGCGTACAAGCCATTTTAAATATCTGTACCTGATACCAGCTTATAAACTTATTGAAAAAGGGGGACACAACTTATGTCCCCCTTTTTCACTATAACAAATTCATCACAGCTTTCGTCATTACTTTCTGGACTTCCTTTTCCGTAGACATTTCACAGAAAATCCTCAAGAGTGGTTCTGTGCCAGAAAATCTAACTACAATCCAACCTCCATTTTTAAAATATATCTTAACTCCATCTATATAGGAAATATCATGAATTTCCAGACCAAGATTTGGTATTTTCTTCTCAATCATCAACCTCCTATGGATTTGCTCTTTTTGATCAGCTCTAAGTTTATAACCTCTCTCTTCCATATATAGCTGCCCATACTCTCCATGTATCTCATCTATAATTTCAGATAACTTTTTTCCCGTCACCGCTACCATTTCCACCAATAGCATAGCTGCATATATGCCATCTTTCCCATTTATATGTCCCTTTACCGTCAATCCTCCAGATGATTCTCCACCTATTATTGCACCTGTCTTTTCCATCTTGGCAGATATATATTTAAAGCCAACAGGAACTTCATAACACTCCTCTCCAAAACTTTCAGCCAATCTATCCAACATATGAGTAGTGGCTATGTTTCGTACTATAGGTCCTCTCCACCCTTTATATTTAAGGAGATAGTAGTATAGAATGACCAAGATATCATTTGGATGTAGATATCTTCCCCTATCATCAATTACGCCAATTCTATCTGCATCTCCATCTGTTGCAATCCCAATATCAAAATCATAATCTACAACATGATTTTGTAGTCCTCTCACAGTCTCCTCATTTGGAGATGGCAGCTTGCCTCCAAATAATGTATCGTGATTTCCATGTATTGTCTCCACATCACATCTGGCAGTGAGCAATATAGTGTTCAATGCCCTCAAGCTCACCCCATGTAGTGGATCTATGGCTATTCTAAGCTTGGATTCCCTGATTTTCTCCATGTCAATCCTATGGATAATGTGATCAATATACTCATTGAGAGGATTTATTTCAACTATCAAACCCCTATCTACCCCTTCATCATAGTCCATCTCCAAGATGTCCCCATCTATACTCTGAATATACCTCTCAATATCCTTAGTCTGAGTCTCATCTGCATCTCTACCACCAGCAGTAAATACCTTGATTCCATTGTAGATTGCAGGATTGTGACTAGCAGTTATCATCATCCCATAGGGAAACCCATGCTTCATGACATAGAACATGACTAAAGGAGTAGGTGAAGACTTATAGATGAGATATGCAGGAATCCCCTCTTGTGCAAAGACCTGTCCTGCCCATTGCATAGACTCTTTAGATAGAAATCTCCTATCATAGCCCATGACTATTCCCCTATCTTCTAGACCCTCTGCCTTCATCTTTGCTGCCAGAGCCTTTGATACCCTCTGTATATTTTCCTTGGTAAACCCATCTCCTATGATGGCCCTCCAACCACCTGTCCCAAATTTAATCATAGCATCTCTCTCCACATAGTATATTTCTCTTAGTCAACTCTTTTCTAAGCTGGTCCATATTGTCATCATAGACAAAACCTTCCATTCCCAAAAAAGACGCCGCCTCTATATTAAATAGATTGTCATCAATAAAAAAGCACTCCTCTGGCACCAAATCAAATCTCTCAAATAGACGTTCATATATAGCCAAATCTGGCTTTAAAAGCAATTCATCTGCTGATATCATAATCCCATCAAAAAAATTTAGAGCATTTATCTTATGACAATATTTATAAAAACGCTTACTTGTATTTGAAAGTAAATATAGATTATACCCTTCTTCCTTTAATTCCTTAGCCAAGTAGAACATCTCATCCTTTTCAGGAAGATTTTCGTGCCAGTTGTTGAACACATCATCTACAGCTTGATGGAGATAGTCAGGTAATTTTCCATAGAATACTTTTTTTGCCTCCTCTTCTCCTATACTCCCTCTGTCTAGCTGAAGCCACTGGATAGATTGAAATATAGTTCTATAGAGTATATCCACATTCTCTTCCTCTGTAAATTGACCTATATATTCCCTTGGCTCATATCTTATTAACACATTCCCCATATCAAATATGATATTTCTAATCAAATCATTCCCTCCTAGCATCTATCTTGAAATTCTGATGGAGATATTCCTACACTCTTCTTAAATAGAGTAGAAAAATAAGTAGTATCCGTATACCCTACTTCTTCAGCTACCTCATATATCTTCCATCTACAATCCTTTAACAACTTCATAGCCACATGTATCCTATAATATGTCAAATAGTTTACAAAAGTATAGTCTGTATACTTCTTGAACAAACGGCTTAGATATCCTTCACTTAAGTCCAAATAATCTGCTACCTCTCCTATGGTTATGTCATTTTTATAATGTTTTCTCACATAGTCTTGGGCTTGTTCAATATACTTATTCTTTGTATTCCTATTTAGATTGTATCTCTCTAGAAAAGCCTCCTCTATGGACATAGACTCATCATGAGAAAGGTAAGACTTGGCCCTATCTATTGCAGCCTCAAAATCACTATCCTTAAATGGCTTCAATAGATAATCACATACTCCTAATCTAAGGGCACTTCTTGCATAGTCAAAATCACTATGGGCAGTTAATATTATAAATCTAGCATCACAATTATCTGCTACAGCTTCTATCATCTGGATTCCATCCATCTTAGGCATCTGAACATCAGTCACCACTATATCAGGCTTATATTTTTCTATGGCCTCAATTCCCTCAATACCATTAGAAGCCTCACCAACTACCATACAACCCATACTCTGCCAATCTACAGTCAATACAATTCCCTTCCGTACCATCTCTTCATCTTCAACAATTAAAACCCTCTTCATATCTACCAATCTCCCCCAATAGGCAAAGTAATATATGTCTTCGTTCCTTCTCCTACACTACTTACTATATGAATCCCATAGTCCTCCCCATAGTATAGCTTTAAAATATAATAGATATTATATAGGCCTAGATGCCCCTTATTATTTTCAAATTCTCCTTGATTAAACTTAATACTCATATCTTCTGGAATACCACAGCCATTATCCTCTATAGTCAATACTAAATTTTCATCTTTTAACCCTCCATGAATGACTATATGACCTTCTTCCCTTTCTGCTAGTCCATGTATAATGGAATTTTCAACTATAGGCTGCAATATAAGCTTTGGGATCTGAATATCCCATAGTTCCCTAGGAACTAAAATCTCATGGGTAAATCTATCAGAAAATCGAATCTTCTGAATTCCAATATAACTCTCAACTACGTCTAGTTCCTCCCTAAGACTGATAAACTGACTACTGCTGATACTACAACGAAGAATCTGTGCTAAATCGTTTACAATATCAGCCACACTAGAGACTCCATTCATTCGAGCCATCCACTTTATAGTATCTAGAGAATTATATAAAAAATGGGGATTTAACTGGGCCTGAAGAAGTCGAATTCTAATCTCAAGTATCTCCCTTTCCCTATCTACTAGCTCCTTAGTATATAGTTGTAAATTCTCATTCATCCTGTCAAAACTATTGGACAAATCTCCAAATTCATCCATCCTATTGGAAGATATTCTAGTATCCAAATTCCCCTTCTCCACATTCTCAATAGCCTGTTTCAAATCATTTATAGGTCGAGTAAGGCCTCGACTCAACATAAAGGAGACAAATCCACTAAAGCCCATAGCCACTACTAATCCTAAAAGTCCAATCCATTTCATCAAATGAACTGCCTCACTACTCATTCCAGCAGGAATAGTCAAGAAAATATAATATCCATATCTATCATCCTTCTTGAGAAAAGAAAATCGATCCTCTCCCTTCAGTACAGATAGCCTTCCCTTTCCATGAGCATCTATAATATTTCTAGTAGTATCTTTAGATAGATATATATTATCTGAAGAATATATGAGATACCCAAATCTATCCATTATCATAAGAGATTGTCCATCCATAGCAAAACTGTTGAGTAAATCTTGAAAGGCAGTAGTGGTAATCTCCATTACCACATATCCTATTATCTCCCCATCTCCACCTTCTATTGCCTTTGACAGCCAAAGTGTACCCCTACTTCTAACTCCTCCATCTATACTTCCTCCATACATTACCATCTCATGACTTCTAGAAGCCTTACCCAATACTCCCCAACGAGTAGAAAGATGAGTACCCTCTTTAGTCCCTAAAGTACCCCATCTCATCTTCCCATCTCTATCATATATAGATGCAGAAACTCCCTTTCTCATACCCTCAGTAGCTCTATACAATTCAATATATATATCATTCCTACTCCCTGCTTCTTCTCCCATCAAAGCCTTACGAATCACCATATTATCCGATATATAATCCATTACCTGTCTATGATCCTCTAAATAGTTTTCAAAATATGAACTCAATTCATGAATTTGCCTAAAAGCTCCTTCCCTATCTTGTCTCTCTAAGGATATGACAAAGACTCGCATAAAGGTCACAATAAGTATGAGCATGGGAATCATAGCTACTAGGAAATTTCCCAGTAGAATACGATGTTTATAAGACAAATTCTTTGACAAATTCATGTAAAACCCTCCAGAAAATCTGATTTTATCTATATACTAATACTATCACTCTTTGTTACCTTAAAGAAGATGAGAAGTGTAATAGTAGTAGCCAAAGTCAATATAGAAGCTAGAGCTGCTGCCGTTCCATATCCACCACGAACTACTTCAGAATATATGGCAACAGAAATAGTCCCTGTCTCTCCTGTATATAGTATAATACTACTTGATAGCTCATTTATAGTAGTAATCCAACTGATTATGGCACCACTTAGGACTCCAGGCATCATCATGACACCAGTTATCTTGAAAAAAGTCTTAATAGGCGATACTCCTAGACTAATAGAGGCCTCATCTATACTGGGATCTATCTGATACAATATACCTGTACTAGACCGAATAGTATAGGGCAATTTACGTATGACATAGGATATAATCATAATTGTCACTGTACCACTTATCATAATAGGAGGTTTGTTGAAAGCTCCCAATAAAGTAATCCCTAAAACTGCACCAGGAATTACATAAGGCAACATTATAAATAGATCAATAGAGGCAGTCAGTTTATTTCTCTTTCTTACAATACAGTAGGATAATACCATACCGACTACTATCATAATGATTATAGCGATAAATGAAAAAGTAAAAGTATTTCTTATATTTCTACCTAATTTATAGAAAATACTCCTATAACTATCAAAGGAAAACCCTTTTACAAATATAGGTCCACTTGTCTTTACAAAACTAGTCACCAATACAGTTATCTGAGGTAGCATAGCCAAAAATACACAGATAAAGCAAAAAACAGATGCAAAAAATCTAGAAACAGGCTTTAATTTCTTCACCTTTGGTGGTCTCAACCCACTCATCTGATAGCTCTTCTGTCCAATATACCATTTCTGCAAAAATAATATAGCAGTAGAACATAGTATGATGATTACACTCAAGGTACTAGCCATGGAAGTATTTCCCCCTGTCTCACTCATGAACTCCGTATATACTACTACTGGCAATACACGATAGCCTTCACCTATTAGCATAGGTGTCCCAAAATCAGCAAGACTAGTCATAAAGACCATCAGTGCAGCAGAAGCAATAGTTGGTAATACTAGAGGAAAAGTCACAGTCATAATCCTTCTAAATCCTGAAACTCCTAGATTTTCTGCAGCCTCTTCTAGGGAAGAATCCATGCTCTTCAATGCCCCAGATACATAGAGATATACATAGGGATAAAACTTCAAAGTAAATACAAGGACTATACCTCCAAATCCATAGATAGTAGGAGCTTTTATCCCAATATCACTTAATAGATTAGTGATAAAACCATTTCTCCCCATCAACAATATCCAAGAATATGCCCCTATAAAAGGTGGTGACATGAGAGATAAAATCACACATATATTTATAAATCTCTTAAATGGAATATTGAACCTAGATACAAAATACGCCATAGGTAATCCTATTAAAGTAGCAAAAACAGTTGCAAAAATACAGACTACAATACTATTTTTTAATGTAGAAAAATAATATGGAAGAGAGAAAAAATCCCTATAATTCTGAAGAGAAAAGCTTCCTGTATCTAAAAAACTCTTTGCAAATAGTCGTACAAGAGGATATACCACAAATATGATTATTACAAATAGAGAAAATAAGGCTATCATATTCCATATAGAAAATGTCTTTCTCTTTATACCCTCATTCATATTAGAGCCACCTCCCCACTTTCACCGAATAGATTGATTCTATCTGAATATATCCTTATCCCCACCTTATCCCCTACACTTCTAAAATCTATCATATCCTTTGTATACTCATTGGCCTGAATTATCTGTCCATTTCCCAAGAGTATCTCATAATTAGTATAATCACCTAAAAATGTAACCAACTGGATTTCACCCTTTAGAGTACTTTCTTCACTATCAGTCAAATATACATGTTCAGGTCTTAGAGAAGTCCTAACCTTTCCAATATATTCTTCCTTTAACACAACTGGAATTTCTGAATCCAGAATATTTAAACATATATCTCCATTAGACTCTATTAACTCACTTTCAATAAAATTACTAGTTCCTATAAAATCTGCCACAAAATCATTGGCAGGGCATCTGTATATCTCCTCTGGAGTATCTATTTGCTGAAGGATTCCCCCCTTCATAACTCCAATACGATCAGATATAGCCAGAGCCTCTTCCTGATCATGGGTTACATATATAGTGGTAATACCAAGACTCTCCTGCAACTTCTTTATAGTAGTACGCATCTCAACACGTAGTTTAGCGTCTAGATTAGATAATGGCTCATCCATAAGTAGTACATCTGGTTCAATGACTATTGCCCTAGCCAAAGCCACCCTTTGCTGTTGTCCACCAGATAGCTGTTGAGGAGAGCGATCCTCAAGTCCTTCCATTCTCACCATGGCCAGAGTCTCATTTACTCTCTTATTTATCTCATCCTTACTAATTCCTCTAGCTTTTAGACCATAGGCCACATTGTCAAATACTGTCATATGGGGAAATATGGCATAGTTTTGAAATACCATACCTATATTTCTCTTATGTGCTGGTATATTATTGATAACCTTATCATCAAAGGATATCTCTCCACTATCTATAGGATTGAAACCTGCTATCATTCTAAGTAAAGTAGTCTTACCACAACCACTTGGACCAAGAAGTGTAAATAATTCACCCTTTTTTACAGTCAAATTAATATTCTGAACAGCTTTAAAATCTCCGAAATTTTTACATACCTGATTAAAATTCACTGCAAAACTCATTGATTGTACCCCCTTTAAAAGTCTAATATTTCTCCATTTTATTAATAATACCCTTGGAATATGAATTCCTCGGGTATTATCAACAATCTACTATTTATTTACCTACAAGTACATCTTTCCATTTATTCATTAAATCTGCTTTATTCTTGGATACCCAAGCCACATCATAGTCAACAGCTGGTATCTCATCAATATCTACCAGTCCCTCTGATGGTGCCACATCTGAACGAATAGACCGACGGCTCATATCAGAAACTATCATATTCTGAATATCTTCTCCCACTACAAAGTCTACAAATTCCTTTGCATTTTCCATATTCTTTGCTCCCTTTATTATGGCAACTCCATCAGGTACCATAGAAGTCCCTTCCTCTGGATAGACAAATCCCACTTCAGCTCCTGCAATTACATATCTCTGTGCACTTTCCTCTAGAGTAATACCTACGGAATATTCACCGTCTGCTACACCTTTGAAGATTGCACTAGAGCTATTGAGCAACTTTCCATCTAGATTATCTACAAACTTCCTTACAAATGCCCATCCATCATCTTCAGGATGTGCATACATCATAGTAACCAACGTAGTAAAACTAGAACCAGATAGATTTGGATCCGTATAGGCTATCTGTCCCTTGAACTTCTCATCTAATAATCCTTCCCAAGTCTTTGGAACATCAGCTTCTGAAACCAATTTCTTATTGTACATTATCACTAGAGGCAATGCAGAGAACCCAGTCCAAGTATTATCTGCAGCCAAAAATGCCTTATCTATACTATCAGCTTCTTTTGTCTTATATGGCTCAAAATACTCCTTATATGCTTCTAGAGACTCTACTCCACCTCCAAACATAATATCCCCCTGTGGATTAGTAGATTCCGTCTCAATTCTAGATAACATCTCCCCAGTACCTGCAGCTACTATATCTACCTGAATACCAGTACGCTCTTGGAATTCCTTTACAATAGGTCCGTATACATCTTCTTTATGTGACACATATACGACTAGATTATTAGAAACGTTTTCTCCACCCTTTGAACCTGTCTCTTGAGAGCCTCCATTCCCCTCCTTAGGCGGTGTATCCTTATTACCACATCCAACCATGGAAAACAACATTACAAAAGTAAGTAATAACGCAACTATCCTTTTAGATGTTTTCATCTCAGTTCCTCCCTTTACTTTGATATACTTCAATTATATATAAATTTAACCATTGCTACAATGAGATAAAACTGACATTTATTTTAATATTCTGTACTATTGACAATATTCTGTTTATAAGACAAGGAGACAAAAATCTTGTCTCCTTGTTCTACTATCTTAACTCTAACACTGTATTTAACATAACTTCTATGCCTTTTTTAAGATCTTCATAATCAGTCCATTCATCTGGATGATGACTCAATCCATTCTTACTAGGTACAAATATCATACTAGTTTCTGCAATCTTTGCCATATTCATAGCATCATGGCCAGCCCCACTATTCATCCTCATATATTTATAGCCTAGTCTATTGGATATCTTCTCCATAGTATCTATAATCTCCTCTGACATATTCACAGGTGGAACATATAGGCTCTTGGTTATCTCTATATCTATGTCTTCTTCCTCTTTTATATTATCTATTTCTTTTAAAAACTCATCATATACCCTTTTTATATTTTCTTCCTTAGTAGATCTTACATCTACGGAAAATTCCACATGACCGGGAATTACATTAGATGCATTGGGAGATACTTGAATCTCTCCAACAGTTCCAACTGTCCCATCTCCTACTTCCTTTGCTATCCTATTGACGCTCAAAATCAATTTAGAAGCAATAACCAAAGCATCTTGTCTATTATTCATAGGAGTAGTCCCTGCATGGCCTGACTTGCCCTTAATCTTTACATCATATCTATCTAAGCCTACAATAGTCTCAACTAATCCAATATCCTTATCATTATCTTCTAGAATAGGCCCCTGTTCAATATGCAGTTCTATAAAAGCCTTAATAGAACCTTCAGGTCTTTTAGCATTTTTTAGATCAGGTGTTATGCCAAAGTTCTCCATGGCCTTTCTCAAACTCACTCCATCTCTATCCATAACTCTATCTAATTCTTCTTCATCCATAAGTCCAACCATTGCACGAGAATTAGATACTCCTGTTCCAAATCGTACCCCTTCCTCATCATTCATGGCGACTACTTCTATTGGATAGTATGTCTCTATATTTTTCTCCTCAAACACTCTCAATACTTCTAAAGCAGCAACTAAACCTGCTACTCCATCAAAAGCTCCCCCATTTATTACAGAATCAAAGTGAGAACCAATCATTATAACAGGTGCATCAGGGTCTTTTCCTTCCCTACGGCCAAATAAATTTGAATATCCATCTTCCCAGACTTTGAGACCAGCATTTTTCATCTGTTCTCTTATATACTCTCTAGCCATCTTATCTTCCTTAGTAAAAGACAGCCTTGTTACACCATTTTCTGGTGTAGCATTGAAACTAGATAAAGTCTCTATATCTTTTATCACTCTGTTTAAGTTAACCATATATTTAACCTCCTCTATACTTTAAGAATCTTCTTTATTTTGTTGTTCTTATTTTAGCATAAGATTTAAATATAATCCAACACTAATATAGGCTATTCTTCAAAGTTGTAAGTCCTATTTATTAATATTTTTTAATTTATTTGTTAAATTTACTTAACAATTTTTGAGACAGTCCGATATAAGGCATAAGCACAATACTATCTTACCCTAAAGGGTAAACAAATTTAGAGAGGATGGTGTGTATCATGAAAAAAACTATTACAGCACTAACATTATCTTTACTCCTGGTGGTATTCAGTACAGGATTTGTCCATGCTGAACCCCATGTTTTACCCGAGGACGTGAATAAAGTCCTAGAAGAGTTGGAAGGAATAACAGATGAGCTGCTAAATCTGGACAATCTTTCCCAAGATAGTCAGGATCCTCAGCTAGAGGAAGCCATTGAAGAAGTATTGGAACTAGAAGAAGATGAATCCTCAAGACTAGAAAAACTAGAGGAAATCTACGCTAAGGTTCAGGAAAAGGTACAGGATGTGGCAGAAATTGTAGAAAGACAGTATAATGGCAAAAAATTATTTGTCCAAAACGTAAGAGAAGTCTATACATTGACTTCAGATCTGCAAGAAAATCTAAGGGATGTCGGACTAGAAATGAAGGCCATAGTGAAAGATGAAGAAAGAAAAATTGACACAGAAACCTATGGAGAGATAAGAGATAGTATAGACAACCTAAAGAGAGAGATCAAAGAAAATGACTATATCATAGGTGAAATAGCCAGAGAGACTAAAAATTACCTAAGACTAGTCAAAAATAAGAGATTCTTAGAAGCTGTAAAATCCTTTGAGAGAATACTATCTCTTCAAGAAGAACAAATTCAGCTATTGCAGATCATAAACAGAAATGTTCTACAGCTACATGAAATACTTCTAAATGCTTAAATTTTATACTGTACCAAGATTAAGAGCAGCCAAATGGCTGCTCTTGTCTTGTGGGTTTGGAAGAGCATAATCGAAAGCTCTCCACCTCTATGGTACTAATATTACCTGTCCTGGGAATATTAGATGTGGATTATTGATATTGTTGAACTCTGCTAGTTCTTGATATGTCTTTCCAAATTTTCTTCCTATCTTCCACAACACATCTCCAGGTTGAACTACATATTCTTGAGATGTTACCACTGGAGCAGGAGTAGAAACTGATTTTTTAGGAGCTGGTTCTGCTTTTATCTCTAGCTTTGGTTCTTCTTTCTTAGCTATGAATTCTGCTGGGATTAATCCTTCTTTTATCAAATCTTGAGTATTTATAGATTTGCTATTATAGCTTCTTCCATCTTCTGAAGAAGGTATGATTATATTTCCCTTATTTATCTCTTCTATTATATAATTTCTCAATTCAACATCGCTTATAGTGTATTCATGGTCTGGATCTTTGAAATCTGCACCTATTACTTCCCAGTTGTCGTCAGTCTTAGGTGATATCTCTCCTTTTTCTCTGATATAGTCAGCTATATAGGATCTCAAGGACTTTGGATCTGACTCAAAATATGGTTCTCCACTGATGATTCCCATATTTTTCAATCCTCCATATCTATAGTTATTTATAGCCAACTTAAATGTATCAGTATCCTTAACACTTTCACCCTTATACTTCAAATCTACTATTCTCTGGCCTTCTGGCTTAGATACATCTACCTTGTAATCCACACCTTGGAACATATCATAATTATATCCTCTAATATCTGGATTAAAGCTGATATTTATATCTCCAGGTTTAAATGTATTATAGTAGCGAGCTGACCATTCCATATAGTCCTTTAATTCCTTCCCATTTATCTCTATACCTATCAATGTATTTGGATATTTATAGATATCAAATATACTAGCATAGGTTATATCTCCTGCCTTTATATTTGACTTGGACTGAAACAATGCTGCAGCTGCTATATCTGCACCTGTAGCTTCAAGCTGAACTTGATTTATCAGATCTATAACTGCCGTATCTCTAAGCTGTGCTTCTGGAATCCCCTTGATCTCAGATGGAGGTATGAAATCTGCCGTAGCAACACCTATTACATCTTCTAAGAATTCCAATGTCTTTTTGTGGTATTCCATAGCATAGTCCTTTAGCTCCTTTGAAGCCTCATAATCCTTTACCTCTATAATCTCTACATCATTATCTTCTAATACCCAACTATCTCCATCCTTCTTTAGGGTTAGATCAAATCTAACTACCTGTCTAGCTGCATCTCTAGCTCCACCTACTACAGTATTTCCCATCTTCTCTTTTACAGTAGAATGGCTATGTCCTACTAACAATGCTCTTATCTCAGGGAATCTTTCAACAATTTCCTTTGCACCATCTTTTCCATATTCATCTTCAAATCCAGCGTGAGCTGTAGCAATGATTATATCTGATTTTTTCTTTAATTCTTCTATATGTTCAGCAGTTGCAACTGCCATATTTTGAAACTTCAACTCTGTAACCTTTGGACCATCCCATCTTGGAATATTAGGATTTGTCAATCCAAGTATTCCCACCTTGACTCCTGCCACTTCTACAACAGTATAGGGTTCTACTAGATAGGAATCGTCTTTTTTATATCTTGCATTGGCAGCAAGTATTGGAAAATCTGCCTCTTTTTGAATCTTCTCTATCATATCTAGACCAAAGTTAAACTCATGATTTCCCAAAGTCATGGAATCATATCCCATGAAGTTCATCACATCTATTACTGGATGTGGAAGTTCTTTTCTAGTATTATACAGGTCATCAGAAAGTATAGTCCCTTGAATAGTATCTCCATTGTCTATAAGTAGAGTATTAGGATTCTCCTTTCTAGTCTCTGTCACTACAGAATATACCTTAGCCATACCTATATCATCTTTTTCATCCCCATCTTCATAGGACCAATTGAATATATTGGCATGCATATCTGTAGTACCTAAGATTGTAATATTGACCTTTTCCCCTTCAGCAAAGCTCATAGAGGGGAATACGATGCCAAATATCATAAATAATGACAATCCTAAGCTGATAATCCTCTTATTCCTCTTAAACATAAAATCCCTCCTCAAATTATAAGTACAATCATTATACCATATATTGGTACATAGGAAAATGACATCAACTTAAATTGTCGATGTCATAATATTTGAGATGGTATGAAAACTATCTCCTACCCTATAATGTATTTAAATAATCATTAGCTGCCAGTGCACATTTAGCACCATCTCCTGCAGACATGATAATCTGTTTGTAAGGAGTATCTGTACAGTCCCCTGCTGCAAATATTCCCTTTATATTTGTCTCTCCATATCTATCTACCATAATCTCTTTTCTATCATTTAATTCAATAACACCATTAAATATCTCCGTATTTGGCAAATAACCAATCTCTACAAATATACCATTTGCCTCTATGACAGAAGTTTTCCCTGTAGATTTATCTAGAACCTTGATTCCAGACATGAGCTTCTCTCCTTGAATACTTTGTATCTGTGTCTCTAGATGAATCTCTACATTTTCAAGTTTTTCTACTTGTTCTATCAATATTTGATCTGCCCTCAACTGACTTCTATGAACTACTGTCACCTTATTGGCAATCTTAGATAAATCTATTGCTGCTTCTATAGCAGAATTTCCTCCACCTGCAACTATGACATCTAATCCTGTGAAGAATGGCCCATCACATATGGCACAATAGGCTACACCTTTTCCAAAGAACTCTTCTTCCCCAGGAACCCCAAGCTTTCTAGGTTTACTACCAGTAGCTATGATAATAGATTTTGCCTTGTAGGTAGTACCATCTGAAAGGATTACCTCTTTTACCTTTGAATCTTCAGACACTCCTATGGATTCAACAGTAGAAAAATCAAATACAGGTATATCTAAAGCCTTTACATGATCTGCAAATTCCTTTACAAGTCCTTCTCCACTTATAGAAGAGTACCCAAGGTAGTTCTCCACAGTAGAAGTATCCCTAACTTGCCCACCAATATCCTTGGCGATTATTGCCACATTGGCACCCTTTCTCTTAGAATATAGTGCTGCATTTAGACCAGCTGGTCCACCACCGATTACTAAAATATCATACATATATATCCCCCCATTAGATAACTATACTGAGAATAATATTATATCTCAAATATATAAGAAAGTCAAATACCCCATGGGGGTAATGTAAATCCCCCTTACTCCTTAGTATAATATACAATTCCAATAGCTCCAGGTCCTACATGTAGACCTATTACTGGTCCTATATCTGCTATATCTACATGATCTAATTTTAATTTCTCCATCAAATTATTTGCCAATGCCTTGGCTTGGTCATAGCAGTTGATGTGGTGTACTATTATCTCCTCTATACCATAGTTCAAATAATCCTCCATCATCTCATCTATCATAGCTTTAATAGCCCTAACCTTGGTCCTAACTGTCTTCAATATAGCTGTTTTCCCATCTTTTACTGTCAATACAGGTATTAGCTTTAGTATATTCCCTATTAAAGCACTTGCTCCTCCAATCCTACCTCCCTTTTGGAGATAGACTAAATTGTCTGGTATAAATAGAAACCTACTTCTCTTTATATTTTCCTCAACTATAGTCCTAATCTCTTCAATAGATTTGCCCTCCTTTGCTGCCCTAGCAGCTACAATTGCAGCAAAACCTAATTGCATAGAATTAGAACGAGAATCTATTACATGAATCTTTGCATCCTCATACTTTTCCAATATTATATTCTTCACCTTACATGCATTGATATAGGTCCCACTCATCTCTGAAGATAGAAATATACATAAAAGGTCGTCTCCACCTTTTACAATTCTCTCCATCTCCTCATACAACTCTCCTATAGAAGGTTGAGATGAAACAGGTATGCCCTCCCTCTCCATCTTCTCATAGAAATCATGATTTTCTATATCTGTCTCCTTCATACTCTCATTCTTGAAAGATATATATAGTGGCATTATATTAATATCCAGTGCTTCCCTCAAATCTTTATCAATATAGCTTGTGCTGTCAGTCATTATCCTTACAGCCATAAAATCCCCCCACATACAGATTTGTTTTCTCTTCATTCTTATTTCATACTATATCACTTTTATGTAATCTAATCTACAATATATTATAAATTTAGTAAAGCAAAGAGGTAACTATTTAGTGAGTCCACTGAAAAAGTCCTTTCCTGTCATCCTGAACCTTAGTGAAGGATCTTAAACATATTGAAAATACAAGATTCTTCAGCTTCACTTCAGAATGACAAGCAAAAAAACTATAGTTTTTCAGTGAACTCCTATTTAGTTACCCCTTTAAATATACAAATTAAACTTTAAATCTAGCTATTATGGATTTTAGATTTTGAGCTAACTCTACCAATCCTTCACTGGCAGATGCTATCTCCTCTATTGCTGCAGCCTGCTCTTCCATGGAAGCAGTTACCTCCTCTGTAGCCGCTGAATTCTCCTCTGCAATAGCAGATAGATTCTGTAGACTATCCAATATCTCGTCCTTCATATTCTCCATCTCTTCACCAGAAATATTTAGTTGTTTCACTGCTTCTTGAGTTTCCTTCATGACCTCCCATATTGCCATATATCTACTTCTACTACTAGATGTACCATTTACCTGTTCTTCAAATATCTTGGACATTATATCCATAGTATCCAGTGCATCTTTGGAATTAGTATGGAGTTCCTTAACTATATCATCTATATATTGAGTAGATTTGCTAGACTCCTCTGCCAACTTTCTAATCTCTTCTGCCACCACTGCAAATCCTCGTCCAGCTTCTCCTGCTCTAGCTGCCTCTATAGCAGCATTTAAGGCCAATAGATTGGTCTGTTCTGCTATATCAGAGATCAATTCACTAGCATAGCTTATCTTATTGGAACTATCATTTGCCCTCAATAGTACATTCTGGATATCCTTTGCAGCCTGACTGCTCTTTTCAGTAATATTGGCTAGATTCTCAATCTCCTTCACGCCCTCTTCTACTGAACCCATTACCCTGTCTGAAGCCGCATTTAAACTCTTCATATTTTCCCTATCTTTTTCAATAACATTGCCTAATTGAAGAGCCTTTCCAGAGCCTTCCTCTGTATCACGTGCCTGTTCCTCAGTACTCCTTGCTACCTCATCAACAGCAGTAGATACCTCTTCTACAGCTGCAGCAGATTCCTGTGTAGTAGCAGTCAATTCTTCAGAAGTTACAACTACTTGTTCTGATGAATCATTTATCTCATGAAGGACTTTTCTCATAACCTGTATAACCTTCTCCATAGCTTGCCCTAATGTTCCAATCTCATCTTTACGATTTAAAATTGAATTTGGAATATCTTGAGTAAGATCTAGCTTCTCTAATACTTGAGAATACTCAGCCAATCCAGCAATAGGCCTTGCAATTCCCTTTCCCATTACAAAGGCTAAGACCATTCCAACTGCTAAAATACCTAGGACAACGGAAAATACCTTCTTCTTCAATGAAGATATACCATGTAATACATCATCCTCATACCCAGCTAATACAAACTTCCATTCAGTATCTTGGATATTCTTGTGTCCTATACATATCCTATCACCTAAAAAAGTATATCTACTAGCCCCCTCCTCCTCTGAAAGTGCCTTTTCAAAAGTATCTACAACAGATCTTAAGCTCTCATCATCTTCAACATCTTCAAATACATTCTTCTGATTCAAAACATTATCTCTGTCAGGATGGGCTATAAATCTCCCATCATTATGAATTATATAAGCATATCCTCTTTCTCCAAAACCCATATCATTGGTAATATCAGAAAGTAGTTCTCCCTCTTCTCTTCCCAACAAAACTCCCACTACCTTGTCACCATCTCTAATAGGAGTTGCAAACATCAGCTCTACATCATTGCTAAATCTGCTTACTATTAAATCTGATACCATGCTCTTTCCCTCAAAGGCCTTTTTTATGTACTCCCTATCCCCAAGGTCAGCAGTTGTATTGCTCAATAGATAGCTTGTCCCATCCATTTCAACAATTCCTAAATCCAAAAACCCTGTTTTATCTAACTGTTTTTTTAACATAGGTCCTTGAATCTCCCAATTCATTGTCTCCATTCCATTTATAGAGGCTATAGTCTCCAATACATCCAATCTATTTTGTATTCGACTATCTGTCACCCTTGCACCTTCTCTTGCTAACAATACAAGAGACTTTTCTGCTTCATCTAATATTGACTGACTACCGCCTCTTATGGCAAAAAAACCTGTTACAACTGAAGCCAATAATATTACTATGGAAAAGTATATCACCAGCCTAGTTCTTATGCTATTCACTCCTGTCTCCTCCCTTATCCATAATTTGGTAAATATATTTATAAAATGTTCCTTTTTAGAACATAATATAGTATAGCCTTATGTAAAATACAATTGTCTTTCTAATAATCAAACCCTAAGGAGGTCTTATGAAATTGATTTTAGATTCTAAAAAATGCAACATTATAGGCCCTAGAGTAAGGACCGCTAGACTAAATAACAATATGACCCAAGAAGAACTATCAATAAAACTAGAAATACTGGCAGTATATATAACCAGATCTAGTATTTCAAAATTAGAACAACAAAAGAGAATAGTCACTGATGTAGAATTATTGGCTTTGTCCAAAGCCCTAGATGTCAGTATTGAATGGCTATTGGGCCTAGACTAATCGTCTTAATGTTCTAATATGGAACATTATATCATAAATTATCATATATACAACACTTTTTGTCATAATTTGTCCATATTTGTAAAAAGTGGCAATATTGATACGTAATTTACCATATCAAATCTCTTTTGCCGACTAAACCCTAGTTGAATTTCTACTAAGATATCCTCCACTTTTCTCATTTCCCTTCTCTTCATATATATTAAAATCACCTAGGAAAATCAGAAGGCTGCCTTCCCATGGAGGATGTATTAATGTATAGGGAATTAGATGAACTGTTGGCAAAGGCAAAGAAAGGTGATGTAAACAGCAAAGAGGAAATCCTAAATAGATTAGAAGGACTGATAATCAAAAGTATTCAGAGATACTACAATATAAAAAATGAATATGAAGATCTAATTCAGTTGGGAAATCTAGTTATATTAGAATGTATCCAAGACTATAATCCAGATAAAAAAGTATATTTTCTAGGCTATGTAAAGACAATGTTAAAATATGCTTATCTGAATAGACACAAGGAACGAAGACACCTTTCTCTAAATACACCTATTGGAAAAGATGGAGATACTGAAATGGTAGATACACTGGAATCAAATATGGAAACACCACTAGAGATAATACTCAAACTAGAAGATAGAAAGGAGCTAAAAAATGCCCTATCTAGTTTGACACCGAGACAGAGAGAAGTGACCTTAGCCTACTATATAGAGGGCCTATCTATGGCTGATATTGCAGAAAGACTAGGAATTAGCTATAGAACAGTGGTCAATACAAAGACTCGGTCCTTAGAGATAATGAAGAGGTCTATATAGACCTCTTCTTCTCATTTTATCTGATTTACAATATCATATATCATCATAAATAATCTAGCCATATCGCCCTTAGTTGCAGGGGCATCTAGATCCATATATGAGCCTATATCCTCCCCAATAGTTGAGTATCTCTCTCCATATAGCTTTTTGACAACCCTTCCCCTACTCATATTCTTTTCTATTGTCTTTTGGGTGTATAGACATGGTACTGCTGTTCCATTTTTTAAAAAGATAATACAGGTTTTTCCCCTTTTCTCTATTTTTTCAATAGCGTTCAGATTAAAGTATCCCATGCTCCCATCAGCCTCTCCAATGGGCCTTCGTACCTTAATCTGAATAAGTACATCATCCTGAGTCAAAGGCAGCGGGATCCCTTGACCAATGGAAAGAAAGCCTCCAAAATATCTATTTGATGCTTTCAAATCTAAATGATAGTATATGCAGAGATTTTTGATTACCGTTCTGATAGTTGCATCAACTGTTATACTATTCTCTCTTACATGAATTAATGTAGAGTTTCCCCTTCCTGGTACATATATAGGCAATATGGCCTGTATCTTCTTTGAGACAATTCCTTCTATATCCATATGGAATCCTCCTCCCATTTTTATCTATATTGTATCAGAACATACATTCGATGTCTAGATAAAAATAAAGAATAGTCCCACTATATTCATATAGTAGGACTAGGATATAGTAGGATTATTCAAATTTGGTAAAAATTATTTCTTCTCTATCAGTGTCAAGATAGTACAAAGTCCCAGCTTTACTGATTCCAAGATAATTTATATTATCATTTGGCATTACTTTTTTTTCATGAGTAACCATATTTTCTTTTACTACAATACTATTCCAATTTGTATCATGTGTAGGCATAATCAACATATCTCCATATATTATAAACTTAAGCTCTGATTCAGGATCAGCCCTATTTTCTGATACTTTCTGCTTCTCCTTTGTATTTATATTAATTCTCATTATGTTATAACTTTTATCTTCTACATAATATAACCATCCATTGCTATATGCCAATCTATAACTCTTACAATCCTTTAAAAATATCTCAGCCTGTTTACCAGGTTCCATTCTCATTATATTGTCATTACCTAAATCATCATATCTAGTAAAATATATATACTTGCCATCTGAAGCAATGGTATATATATTATCCTCAAGGACTAGAGTCTCATCATCATTATCTAAATCCAACTTCCATAATGATCCTGTCTGAGCACTCCCATCTTCTCTTCCTAGATAATCCATCTTTATATAGTAAATAGAATTTCCAATTTGACAGAATTCATATGCCCTATTATTGGATATTCTCCTTGTCTTCCCCTTGTCATATTTAAATATCCTATAGGATTCTAAATCATCATTATAAAACTTTTCATCCAGTGTTTCATTGATATAGTAGAAACTATCTCGTACATCTACATTTTCCCCTTGACCTGTTTGACCTGTTAAAATTCCTATCTTCTTGTTCTCCCATGTAACTTCAAATCCGATTAAACTTCCTAAATCTCTAAGTTTAAAATAATTGTTCCCTTCAATTGTATATATTGTCAATTGCTGCTCTTTGCCATCACAATATATCTTGGATATGGATTTATTTGCTTCTCTATTTGAAATATGTGATGATATTCTAAGCTCTCCCCCAGCCCTTGTATATGACCTATTTGTAAATATGTCTATAGCTTTTAAATCTTCATTCCAAACCACTTCAAATTGTGCCTTTGTTCCATTAAGTACCATTGCTATATCTCGAAGCTTAAAATAGTTATTTGATTCAATGGTATATGCCTCAAATCTCTTAGATACTCCATCTACTAATACCTCAGAGGTATTTGGTATAGCAATTTTAAGACCCGTCCCTATTACTGTTTTAGGCATGTATATAACCAACATTGTAGCCAAGAATACAATGGCTATAATCCCTCTTGATTTTTTCATACATCTAGCCCCCTTTTCAATATTTGAGGAAATTATAGCATAAGAAATTTCTGAAAACAACAATATCTAAACTGCATTTTTCATCAAAAATCGATATAGAATGATGGGAAAAACTTTATCTAAAATATTTCATTTGCATTGTACGTACATTTAATATATAATGTATGTACAATATAAAAAGGAGGGGGCATTATGAAAACAATTGCCATTTTAGGTAGTAGTGGTGGAAATCTATATAATCTGGGAGGAAAAGAGCCAGTAAAACTACTAACTGAAATAGAAATACAAGGTAAGTCTGCTGATATCTCCATATCTGAGATTCAATTTATTGGTGCTAAGGCTTCAATGGACAATGTAAATCAAGATACCTTAGCTAGATTATACACATGGGATAATTCAGAAGATAAGATAATCTTTTCTGACGAAAAATCCCTTGCTGAAATCAATAAGATAGCTGAGACCAAGGATTTAGAAATTGCCCAAAGAATCCAAGATGGAGAAATAGATGGGCTAATACTCATGAGTTCTGATCCTAAAGGAACAAACAAACACTCTATACAAGCAGCTATAGATAAAAAGATTCCAATAGTTGGAACAGGTGGTACCTCTATGGCCAATGTTCAGTCCCTAGGTGGAAATGTTATAGCCACATCTGGGACAACAGGAACTACAAACAGAACCAGAGCAGTTGCTGCTATCCAGGCCTTAAGCAAACACTGGGGCATAAAATACAAACCTAGCATAGGTTCATCTGCTTCTGATAATGTTCAAACAGATGACAACGTCTTCCAAAGAATTAGCTTTAGAGGAATCATGATGTCAGCATTACCAGGGTTTATTGCTATGGCACTAGTTCTAGCATTTAGTAAGATATCCTTCTTAGGTGGATTAAATGAAGTTTTTGAACTATTAATAGGAGGATTGCCAATTGTAATAGCTGCCATTGCAGCCAAGCAGGTATCTGGTCTAGATGAAGTAGGCATAGTAGCCGGAGTAATTGCTGGAATCCTATCATCTAATGGTGGATTATTAGGAGGACTAATAGGTGGTATTATGGCAGGTATATTGGCTATATATTTGATTCAACTTGCACTAGGCTGGAATTTCCCTGGTACAACAGCTAATATCGTAGCAGGAGGTTTATCTGGACTAATTGCTGGATTAATTGTGTTTTACCTAATATCTCCTATCACATTAGCCTTTGGAAATGGTGTGAGAAATCTAATCGAAACAGCAGTAAATTTCAATCCCATAATAGCAGGGGGTATAGCTGGGTTATTGATTTGGCCCGCAATAATAGCAGGAGTTTATCATGCAGCTATATTGCCAATAGTGCTTCTTGAAATGGAGACAACAGGTACTAGCTTCTTAGGGGCAATAGATATGACTGGTCTAGTAATGGTATCAGCTGGTATAACATTGGCAAATATTTTGTTCCCAAAACAAAAAAGTGAATCTGCCATTGCAGCACCAGGTTTCTTTATAAATATTGCATTTGGTACTTTTGTAGAGGCAGCATATCCATTTATGTTTTCAGATAGATTAGTATTTATAGGGGCAATGGTCTCAGCTGCACTATCAGGGACTTTCATTGGAATATTTAATGTACATGGTACCGCTTATGTACCTTCAATTACAGCTCCAGCTCTATCTGACAATCCACTGGGATTCTTTATAAGCATGATGATAGGTATGTCTTCAGCTTTTATAATAACTGTTTTAGCAAACAAAATTCATAAAACAAAGACAAATCAGGAGGGATAATATGTTTTCATCAGATATGAAAAAGAAAAGAGAAGTAGCTTTAAATAAAGTTTTAGACGCCATAAAATTACATGGTGGTACTACAATATTGAGTACTGGAATAACAGGAGATGATGCTAGATTAGCAAAGGCAGTAGTAGATGTAGGTGTCAAACTTATAGAACCTAATCATCCAGCCGTAGCTCTAGCAAGAGGATATAAAGGCGTGACAAATATGCATGATGCTGAACAAATAAGACATGAAGTCCCAATGTCAGATATGATAAATGTAACTAGAGGAGTTAGAAATGTAGTAGGAAATGATGTATATATCACTGTAGGTATCCCAGGGGGATTCCATGAACTAGTTCCTATAGAAATATCTGAAGAAGTCTTTAAAGATCTATCAGTAGCAGGAGCAGATGGACTTCATATTCATAAATCTAGCCTAGAAGATTTGGAGATAATTGTGGAAAAAGCTCATAAATATGGACTACTAGTTGATGCCTATATTGCACATCCTGATGATCTTCATACCTTTGGAATTCCAGCAAGGACACCAGATGAAGTAGCCAAGATTGCAAAAGATATGGAAAATATAGGTGTAGATCTAATAGGTCTAATGACAGGTATGAGTTACGAAGGTGCAGAAGCAGGAAAAATCCATCCAGTGGTCAAAGAAAGACTACAAGCTCTAGTAAGTGCTGTTAAAGTGCCTACTTTAGCAGAAGGTGGAATTAATCTAGACAATTCAAAGGCATTCTCAGATACAGGCGTAAATATACTTGTCGTAGGAACAGCAATTGATGATGTAGTCAAAAAAGCAGCACAAGATATGGTTAAAAACTTTATTTAATAATTGTTAAAAGGGATAATTTTAAAATTATCCCTTTTAATATATCCTAGGCATACTAGCAAAGAATACATATTTATTCCCTATATAATAACTTTCCACAAAATATAAAGGCTCTTTGTTGTCTACATATACTACACATTCCATTTTAAGAACTGCCGAATTTGGAGGAATCTGCAAAGGCTCAATATATTCTTCTGGGCATATCATGGCTTCTAAATATATGTTTCCATAATCTAATTTTAAATCATAGTGTTCTTCATATAACTTATAAAGAGATGTATTATTATCTACAAATATATCAATATCAGGACATAAATTCCTTGAAACATAAGCAATCTCAAAGCACATAGGAGCCCCATCGGCTAATCTTAGTCTATCAATCCTAAAGGCTTTTTCATTATCCTTGAGATTAAGATGATGTTTCACATTGTCATCAGGTTCTTCTAAAGTAGTTGCTATTACCTTGCTCGATGGGATCATATCCATGTTAATCATTTGTTCTGAAAAACTTTCCAGAGAAGTGAGTTTGTACCTAGATTTACTATTTACAAAAGTCCCCTTTCCTGCTTGTCTACTAATATACCTCTCTTGTTCTAATTTTTCCAATGACTTCCTAATCGTATATCTACTTACATTGTATTTTTCAGCAAGATCATGTTCAGAAGGTAGTTGCATACCATTTGTCCATATATTATTATCTATATTATCCTTAAATTTATCATACAGTTGTATATATAAAAAATTATTATTACTCATTAAAATTTGCACCATCCCAAACAGTTTATGAAATAATTATACAATATTAATAGTACAATGTAAAATAAAGTCAATTTACGGTGATAACAAGTACATAAGAGATAGCTTAGTCATAAAACCTTATCTAACTCGCTTAAGTATTATTTCTTCATGTCTAGTTACTTCATTTTCAATCCTATCTAATTTATCAGAGTTTTGTTTGTATCCATCAAATAGAAGGTCTAATTTTTCTCCATGTTCCTGTTCAATAATCATAACTCTTTTCTTGAGATCATTTATTTCAGACTTTACTTCTTTGAAACCTTCCTCCATTCTTTCTCCCATACCTTGGATTTTACCATCCATACTTTGAATCTTGCCATCCAAATCACTATACATCTTTGTCATAAATTCAAATAGTTGCTCGTTAGTTATATTTTGAGCCATTCCGATCGCCTCCTATAAATTTATCTTTATTATACCATTAATACCTTCTATTATCCAATATAAAAGGCATCCCTAGAATATACATATCCCACAGATATTTTTATCTGTGAGATATCTTGGATAAAGTGCCTACCCTAATATGCCAAATTGTTACTTCAATTTAGATTCAAAGATCTCAACAATGACTCTCTCTGTATCTACCATACCAGGAGATGCTATGCGCCCCATATTTCTCATGGTTTCTTCAGGAGTTTTATCATTAATACCATGTACACTATAGATATATGTGTCATTCATAGCAAATTCAACAGATTTAAATGCTGCATCAACTGCTACTACTCCCTTCATAGTACAACCTTGATTACCACCATCACAAATCATGCCTGTAATACTAGATGCCATATTATTTATAGTTTGAACCATATGTTCAAGAGTACCGTCCTTTAAATATACCAGAGCGCATGCCATCCCAGTACCTGCAGCAATTGCACAACCACAAAAAGCTGATAATCGTCCTGAATATTCTTTTATATACATTGTTACAAGATAACTTAAAGCAGTTGCACGTAATAATTTTTCTTCAGGTAGATTATTGATTTTATATACTGCATACAATGGCATAGTTGCAATAATTCCATGTGCTCCTGACCCTGTAATACTCATTGCAGGTTTGTCTAATCCAATTACACGTGCTTCTATAGCTGCATTGCATAATAGTTGAGCTGTCTTTTGTTCGTCTTTAGAAAATATCTCTCCACCATTCATCTTAAGAAGATGCTTTGCAAAAGTTGTTCTAGAACTTGACATACCTTCGTTAAAAAGCTCCATATTTACATTGTATGCTTCACGAATAAACTCTAATTCGGATATATCCACAGTTCTTATATATTGATAGATATCTTCTAATGTGTATCTGTGAATTGTATATTCTCCATCTTCCTCTTTAAAATCAGTTTTTTTACTAGTTTCCTTTTCAAATTCTACTATATTGTTTACTACAATCTTAGTTATATTTGTATGGGTATCACGAATAGTGACAATACATGTATCAGTTTCAGTCTTAACAGTAGCTTCAATAAATATATTTGATGTAATTCCACTTAATTCTACTGTCACCTTACCTTCATCTATTAAGGTCTGTGCTTTTATATTATCTTCTGGAGTGACATCTGCCAAGGCTTCAAGCCCCTTATCACTATTCCCTGCAACAGCACCCAAAGCTGCTGCAAATACATTTCCCACTTCTTCAGAATTAGGAATACCACAGGTAAATGCATTTTTATACATACCTGAATTCATCGATACATTTACACTCTTAATATCCCCCTTAGTATGAGAACGAGCACTAGCTACTGCAAAAGCAATTGCACCAGGTTCAGTGACTCCTAATGCTGGTTTCATATCCTCTTTAATAAGTAATGTCAATTCATTCACTTTCTTTACCCCCTATTTTTATTTTCTATACCTATTATATCTTTTTCCTTTATCATCTTTCCATCTAATCCTTCAAATATACGTCCCCATCCAGTTACACATGCTATAAGCATAACTACCCATATTACCCAACTATAAAATACAGTAAATATCATGTCTGTTGCTGCAAGAGTCGGTAAAAATGGATAACCATCTTTCATAGAAGATATCCCTCCTAGTAATAATAAAATAGCTCGTTGCAAAATTCTACAACTCGCATATTTACTACATTTATTTATATTGAAATGGCTGGATTCCCCCCATTTTTGGGTATATATTCATTAATAAGATGTGTATAACTCAAAACAATTTGAAAGGAGAATCCTATGCCAGTTTCAGCTAAACAATTAAACTTTTCTAATATTTCCACTGAGTTTGATAAATTTTACAATCAAAATCAAAATAATCTACTTTCTTTACTTGATGAACATATTAATATTTCTGATTATATTCCTTTTTCTTTTTACCAGAAATATTATTCTAACTTTGGAACAAAAAGAGATTTTTCTCTTGAATCTATGCTTAATTTTTATATTATTAAAAACCTATTGTCTATCCCTACTAACGATCTCTTAATTACCCTTTTACATATATCATCTGAACTTAGAGAATTTTGTGGTTTCTTAAGGGTTCCACATAAGTCCCAATTTTCTAGGTTTAAATCAGAATTCCTGAATGATTTAAATGATTTGTTCCACAATCTAGTTGATTTTACTGATGATATTTCCAAAGAAGTTTCTTCCTTTTTATCTTCAATTTTAATTACCGATACTACTGGTTTTGAGGCCTATGTTGCTGAAAATAATCCTAAGTTTTATCAAGCTGAGCTTCGAAAATCTAAAACTTATGCAAAGTATTTTAAAGATAATAATCAGAATCCTTCTTTTGATGTTGAAAAATATGCCCAAAGCCAAATGCCTAAGTTTGCCACTTCTAACACGGATGTTAAACTTGCTTATCTCAATGGTCACTTTGGATACTTTTTAAAATCTGTTATCTCTACTAATGGTTTCGGGCTTGTTAGAGATGTTAATTTTTATGATTCAGATAATTCTCTTTCCAATGATTTAAGACCTCAGGATATTAAAGATTCTTATGATGCTAAATCTTTAATTCCTGCCCTAGAAACTCATTTTAGCTTGCATCCTGATTTTTCCTATAAATACTTTTTAGGTGATGCTGGATTTGATGCTGATGATAATTATGCTTATCTCCATAAAAAAGAAATTATGCCTATCATCAGTTTAAATCCCCGCAATTCCTCTAGCCTACCTGAACCGGGCTTTAATGAAATTGGTATTCCACTTTGTCCGAGTGACCCCTCTTTACCTATGGTCTATGATGGCATTATTAGAGAAAAGGGCCGTGCAGATAGAATTAAATACTTATGCCCTAAGTCTCATAAAACCAAGAATTCTGATGGTAAAACAGTTTATGTTTTATCTTGTGATAATCCTTGTTCCCCATCAAAATGTGGTAGAATTAAAAATTTAACTATACATCATAATTATAGATTTAATACATCGATGCCTCGTGATAGTGTCAAATGGCAAAAGTTATATAAACTTAGAACCATTTGTGAAAGATCAATTTGCCAAATCAAAGACTTTATTCAAATCAAAACGTCCAAGGTTAGAAATGTTGTATCTCTGAAGTCAGATGTTTTACTGGCTTGTATTTCTCAACTAATTGCTTTTATTCTCATATTTAAAGCTGGTAATTCAGATAAGCCATTAGCAATTAAATCCTTAACTGCGTAGATCTCAAAATTCAATTTTAGAAATTAAACAGGGTTATTTTTACCCTTACTTTTCATGTCTTTTCTTGTGTATAAATCAGGTAGTTACGATAATTTATCTAGAATTTCCATCTTCTTATTGTGGATAAGTCTTAATAATTTCAAATTCTTATTTTGCAACTATCTAATAATAAAACACATCCACCATAAGGTAAGAAAAATGGAAATGAACATATAGCAGTTGCTAAGATATTTGCTCTACGATATGGATGTAATCTATTCTTCCCTCCTATCGCATTTACGAATGGAGCAACACATATATTAGCTATTGTATTTATAGCCGCAATCAATATACCAAATATAGTAGCAAGAAAAAATATTGAAATCTCCGCTTCACGTGGTGTTTTGATAACCTTTTCATTAAGCCAATTCACAGTCATATCCATACATCCACTTCTAATTAGCAGATTTCCCATTGCAACAACCATAATAAGTAATATGGAAACAGTAGTCATACCCGCTACTCCTTCTGGTATTGCACCTGTAATTACTCCGTCTTCTATGGCAATCAATGCACTAAAATCAAATAACCCAGCAAAAATTCCAATTAATATAGCAGACAATATACCTGTAGATAGTGCAGCAAAGATATTTGTACCTTTTACTGCAAGTAATATAACTAACAATGTTGGAATTAATAGTAATAGTCCTTTTGGATTTTGATATTGTTGTAACAATTCGCCTGCTAGATTGGCATCTGTACTTGTACCTGTACTACCAAATATAAAGAATAATATTATAGAAATTGCTCCAGCGATAAGTACATATGGTATACGTGTCCTTACTGTACCACCTATTTCAGCCGATCCTTCTTTGTGCTCATATTCTTGGCTTGTGGCTGCAATAATAGTAGTATCTGATACGGGCGCTAGATTATCTCCAAAAGCTGCTCCTGATAATATTGCACCTGCTAATACTGCCGGATTAGAGCCTAATAAAATCCCTGCTGGATATATAATAAAACTCATTGTAGATATAGTGCCAAATCCAGAACCAGTTGCCATAGCAAAGATTGCAGAAAATATAAATGCCGCAACAGTAAATGTTGAACCACCAATATCCATTTTCACACTGAGCCAAACAAGTCCTTCGACTATATGACCACTTTTTAGTATATTGCCATAGATACCTACAACTAGCCAAAGCATAACAGCCGTCATACCAACTTTAGAACCAAGCCCTTCCAGCACTGAGTCCCAGTATTTGGCTAAATCCTTTACAAATATCATACCAACTAATAATCCAACCACACCTGCACCAATCATCATATCTAAATCAGCTGCATTGAAAAATGATAGGGAGATTGTGATGACAATAAAAATTACAAATGGAACTAAAGCAAAAAAACTACTCCCTCGAAATTCTAACCTTTCGTTTTCCCCCATAATCTTATCCTCCTTAAGTCTTAATGATAGTTAATAAATCTTTACTTCTTATAGAAACTAAGTCA
The DNA here is from genome assembly GCA_902386935.1 of Varibaculum timonense. Classification (GTDB taxonomy): domain Bacteria; phylum Bacillota; class Clostridia; order Tissierellales; family Tissierellaceae; genus CABMKH01. Next base: position 279,144 of record CABMKH010000005.1, on the reverse strand, counting down.
TTAAACTCACCTCCTTAGACATTATTGAATATTTTTCATGATTAACCTTATTATAGTGTATATAATTCATGATGTCAATATATTATTGATTTAAATTCAACATTTTAATAAAAGTATTCTCTTGATACAATAGTATTAAGAATAATCTAAGGGAGGTTGTTTTTATGGATAAAATCGGAAATAGGATAAAAGAACTTAGAGAATTAAACAATATATCTGCTAATAAACTTGCAATTTCTCTTGGTATTGACCCCTCAAATATAAGTAAAATTGAAAATGGAGTCTCTAAGCCTTCTCTAGATTTACTTATGAAGATATGCGATTATTTTAAAATCAGTATGTCTGATTTCTTTAGTGATGGAATTAATACTGAAATTCTATCTGATGATATAAAAGAACTTTTACACAATTCTAAAAACCTAACCCCAAAGCAAATAGAAACTATTAATAACCTAATTAAAGCATTTAAAGAATAGGGAAAAAATATCTGTCCCGTTGTCTTAGGAGGAATAACAAGTGGTAAGCATTGGAGAACGAATATTAAACTTAAGAAAAGAACTAAATCTAAGTCAAAAAGAATTAGCTGAAAAAACTGGTATTACTGAAGCTAGTCTATCACGATATGAAAATAATTTGAGAGAACCAAAAGCAGAAATAATTGCCAGAATATCAGAAACTCTTGGATGCTCCACTGATTATCTTCTTGGCCGTACTAATGATAAACAGGATTATACAAATAATAAACATGAATTAGATAATAGTGGATTTAAAAACTATAAAGAAGTAGAAGTAAAAATCAAAAAAAGATTATTAAATGAGAAAGTTATAAAAGAAGATGAATCTATTTCCCAAGACATTCTTGATAGAATCTTTAGATATGGTATAGAAGCTACTATTGAAATATTAAAGTTAAAAAAGAAACTAGAGGAATAAATCCACTAGTCTCTTTTTTATGTGTATACTTCTCTACATAGTAAAATCCACCTTCTCTTTCTATTCATATTGTATAGATAAAAAATGAAGGTGGGTTAATATGACTGGATTATGTTTTGACTATGACCATGGTGGGAAGGATTCTGGAGCTGTATACAAAAAGTTCTTTGAATAAAATACACAACTGATATACTTTTATTAAATAAACAATAGTCCAAGGCAGCTGCCTTGGACTATTGTTTTCAATTAAAATGTTCCTGCTATTTTATATATTCCAAACTCTTTATGGCCTAATGACTCTGATTTAGTAAGTTTTCCATTAGAAACTTTTACAATTTCCTCAAAAAGCTCTTTACCCATTTCATCTATAGTAATACCTTCTGATATAACTCTACCTGCATTTAAGTCAATATTATCTGACATATTTTCATAAGTATCTGGATTACCAGTAATCTTTATTACTGGAGAAATAGGGCTTCCTGTAGGAGTACCTCTACCTGTAGAGAATATAATCACTTGTGCCCCACCTGCAATCATTCCAGTGATAGAGTCAATATCTTGCCCTGGGGTATCCATGAAGTAAAGACCTTTTTTATTAGGATCAACTGCTTCAGCATATCCCAATGCACCAACAAATGGTTGATGACCAGCCTTGTACATACATCCTAGTGATTTTTCTTCTATAGTAGACAATCCACCTTCTTTGTTACCTGGAGTAGGTTGTCCACTTCTTAGGTCTTCTCCCATATCTAATGCTCTTTGCTCTACATTATGAACAAATTTTAGGAATTTTTTCCTTTCTTTTTCATCCCCAAATCTTTCAGCTAAAATATGCTCTGCCCCTATAACTTCAGTAGTTTCACTTAAAATTGTAGAACCACCATTATCTATTACAGTATCTGATGCGACTCCTATAGATGGGTTAGATGCAAGGCCAGATGTTGGATCAGAGCCACCACATTCAAGACCTACTATAAGATGTGACATATCGAACTCTTCCCTCTGTTGCATACTCAATTTTTGAGCTTGTCTTCTTAAAATCTCTGCACCCTTTGCAATTGTGTTTAGAGTTCCCTTATTCTCTTGAATTACTATGTATTCAACAGATTTACCAGTAGTTGCGATTTCATCAGCTAATCTTTTAGCCACAATTCCATCACAACCTAAGCTAACTACAAGCACTGCTCCTACATTTGCATTTTTCCCAAATCCAGCTAAAGTGGATTCTGTAAGATGTAAATCTGAACCAATTTGACAACATCCATGTTGATTTGGAATAGCTACAGCGCCACGAACTTGAGCTGCAATCTTTGCTGCAGTATCTGATGCACATACTGATGTAGGTATAACTAATAGATGATTTCTAATCCCAAAAGTTCCATTTTCTCTTCTATATCCTAATAATTTCATTATTGTGCTACCTCCTTATCGCCTCTACCTCTTGTACTTTCAATATTGTATACATGTACATGATCTCCTGCTTTGATATCTTCCAAAGCATCACCTATAACTTGTCCATACTTATATACCAATTCTCCCTTTGGTATATCTACAATTGCAATCTTATGAAATCTTGGAATATCTGCATTTACAGTAATCTCTCTTCCATCAACTTCAATAATAGCACCTTTTTTAAAGGCTTCAGTAGTTGTAACTACATTATCAATTTCATTTATTTTTAAGATTTTATTCATTTACCTCTCTACCTCCAAAGAACACTTATTTTTTTCAATTTTGTCTAAGTAGTTGACTAATAGCGGGCAAAAGATTGCCGTCACTATAATAGCTGCTGCTATTTGAACAGTTGCCATTGCTGCAATTGGTGCAATAGATGGGTCAACTTGAGCCAAAGCTTCAGGTGTTGCTACAGCATTTCCAGCAGTAGTTCCCATTCCAGCTCCTGCCTGTGGATGTTCAGATTTTATAAGCTTCATAGCAAAATATCCACCTAAACCTGTCACTAAAGTACAAAGCACTCCCAATACAATCCCTGGGACTCCAGCTGTAATCAATTGCCTAAAATTCAATGCTGCCCCTAGTGGGAAGGCAAAGAATGGAATCATTATTGTAGTAGCTGGCTCTAAAAATTCCCTGATGTCTTCATCTAGATTACCTAAGATAAATCCCAATATTATAGGGACTAATGTAGCCACCAATGCGATTAATGGCACTGACGCTATTCCACTTGCACCTAATGCAAGCATAGTAAAGAATGGACCATCATTTATAGATAATATAGAAATAGCTCCAACATCTGTTGAATCTCCATATTCTCCTGCCAATGCTGCATAAAGTCCACCATTAGAATTAGTAAAAGCTGCAATAAAGGCTAAAGGTGCAATTCCAAATATTCCTGCAGAACCAAATAGTTTATTGACTAGAATTCCTATACCAGCCCCCAGTACAAATTTTACAAATGTAAGAATTACTCCCTTTACCAAAGGTTTTCCTGCCTGTTTAATGTTTATTTGAGCCCCATTACAAAATAAAAAGACCCCAAGTATAGGCATAGCACCAGCTTTGAATAAGTTTGTAGTAAATCCCCCTATTTCTAACCATTGAGGAAAGAAAGTATTTATAAAAGCTCCTAACAATAGGGGAATTACCATTAATCCTCCCGGAATTTTTCTAACTCCTTTAAGTATTTTCATATTGCATCTCCTTTCTTTTTAATCTCGTAAATATATATTGCAATGTCCATGCCAACTTTCAAAGTCAATATATGCCCATTTAATTAAAATAAAGCTTTAAATCTATATGATTGAGTTTAAAAGTGAAACATATAGGTTTAAAATTGAAACTACTTCTGAAGTTTTCTCCATAATGTTGTCCTACTAATTCCCAAATCTCTATAAGTCTTTTCAATATCCTCATTGTTCTTGGAATATATTTCTTTAATATATTCCAATTCTTTTTCTTCTAGAGTAAGCACCTCATCTCTTTTACTTGCAGGTATCTTTAAAGTATTTAAAAAGTTAAAATTCTCCAATATAACGCTTCTGTGTATTAAATTTTCTAGTTCTCTAACATTTCCCTCATAATGAAAAAGTTCTAGTTTTTTGTATATATCCTCATCTATTTTAGGAATAGGTAGAGAGTATTTTATGGAATATTTATTTAAGAAATAATCAATTAATAATCTAATATCCTCTTTTCTCTCACTTAGATTAGGAAGTTTTAATTCTAGTACATTAATCCTATAATATAAATCTTTTCTAAAACGATTGTTTCGAACCTCTTCCATCAGATTTTTGTTTGCAGCAGTAATCACTCGTACGTCTATTGGGATAATAGTGTCACCACCTACTCTCATTATTTCCTTTTCTTGCAATACTCTCAAAAGTCTCCCCTGTAATTCTATGGGAAGTTCTATGATTTCATCTAAAAATAGAGTTCCCCTATGAGCTAATTCAAAAACTCCAGCCTTTCCTTCTTTACTAGCACCAGTAAAAGATCCTCTTTCATATCCAAAGAGTTCACTCTCTATAAGGTTTTCTGGCAATGCAGAACAATTAATTGCAACAAATGGTCCTTGTCTTCTAGAACTATAATTATGTATACTCTGGCAAAATAACTCCTTTCCCGTCCCAGTTTCTCCATTGATATGTATAGGTGCATCAAAGGCGGCAAACTTTTTAGCAGTTTCAATAGAGTTCCTCATAGTATTGCTTCTAAATAGGATATCTTTAAAAGTATACTTAGCTACAAAACCTTTTTTGCTAAGTTCCTTTCTCAACTTTATTTCATTTTTTTGAAATTCTGTAATCTCTTGAAAAGTCACTACAGCCCCTATAGTTTCTTTATTGGAAGTAATAGGGTTTATATTTGATATGACCTTTATATCATTGATACTATATATTCCCCCTACAAGAATCTTTTCATCTTCTATAGTCTCTTTTAAATCCATATTTGGTATGATATCAGTTATGACTTTATCTATCACAGAAAATCTTGGATATCCCAAGATTTTTTCTGCTGCAATATTATAGTCTGTTATTATCTGATTGGAATCAACTACAATTATACCTTCATGGACATTATTTATAGTTGCTTGAATTTTTTCCGATCTTTTTCTTATGGCATCTTTAAAATTAAATATATTCAAGGCCTCATCTATGGCATCTTGAATACTTATAGATGTGGAATTTAAGATTACACCATCTTTCCCTAGATTCTTTGTAATATCCCTTACATAAGTATCTCCTAAAAAAAACTCAATCCCGTTATCCTTGTGTTTTTTTATGAGATTTGGAACCTCCATAGGACTTTTGACAATAATCTTTTCTACTTCAAAATCAAGAAAAGGACTTATATAATCAATTCCAGAAATTACTCTCTCATATCCTATAATCCCTATCTTTTTATATTTTCCCTTGACCTGCATAAGACTATCTAGAATCTCCGAAGTACCTGTCTTTATCTCTACAACAGGAATATCTAGATTTTCAGAAATAATCTGGTATGTACCTCCCCTAGAGATTATAATCTCTACCCCTTCATTTACAAGCTTTTTAGCTAATTTTAATCCTTTATCCATAGTCGCCAAATGGACAGAAATATCTTTAAGATTATCTCTGTCTATAATTTCTTGTGCCTTTTCTAAGATTTCCTTAATAGGTGCAATTAAAGCAATTTTTTTCAAATAATTCACCCTCTTCAAGTTTTTAATGGAATGACATTATTTTATCACAAATATTTAATCAAAGTTAGATTTATTGAACACCATTTAATGTCTTTAGATATGGTATAGAAGCTCTATTGAAATATTAAAGTTAGAAAAGAAACTAGAAGAATAAGATCGGGTAGGAGGTAAATAATTATTTTATTTACCGACCTCCCACACCACCGTACAAACGGTTCTCGTATACGGCGGTTTCATAGTTTACACTCTAACTTCAAGGTAATATTTAAGAAAACTTAAATATCCCTGTTTTCCAAACCTAGCCTTGGTTAGGGTAGTGTCAAGAATCCAGCTACCGGCTACATGCCAGTAGCTTTTTCTTGTGTTTGCCCATTCCCATGCTTTTCCTCTTGCTACTCCTAATTTTTGAAGATTTTCAAATTTTGTCTTAACCTTCTTCCATCTTTTCCACGTTATCATTCGGATTCTTCTTCTTAACCACTCGTCAATATCTTGCATAATACCTTTCATATCTGCTAATTTAAAATATTGTACCCAACCTCTTATTATTTGATTAAGTTTTATTTTTCTTCCTTCTATGCTCATTCCATTACTTCTACCTGTTACAGTTCTTAGTTTATCTTTTAGTCTTTTAATGCTTTTAGGGTGTACCCTAAACCTGCATTTTCCTCTGTACTTGTAAAATGAATATCCTAGATATTTTATTTGACTTAATTTAGATATTTGGGTCTTCTCTTTATTTATTTTGAGTTTTAATTTACCTTCTATATACTTACTGGTTCTTTCATATTGCCTTTCAGCAGCCCTTTTACTTTTTGTAAATATTAAAAGGTCATCTGCATATCTTACATATAGATAGCCCCATTCATCTAATTTCTGGTCTAGTTCATTTAACATAATATTTGCTAGCAGTGGGCTAAGGGGACCCCCTTGGGGTACTCCTTCATCACTTTTTATAAACATTCCTCTATCCATAATACCTGCGTTTATAAATTTCTGAATTAGGGATATTACCCTATTATCTTTTATTGTTCTTGATAGAATTTCTATAAGCATAGATTGATTTACAGTATCAAAGAACTTTTCTAAATCCATGTCGATAACATACCAATATCCTCGATTTGCGTATTCCTGGCATTTCTTTAGTGCATCGTGGCATCCTCTATTTGGTCTAAATCCATAACTTGTTTCTGAAAATTGCTTTTCGTATATTGGACTTAATTCTTGGAGGATTGCCTGCCCTATTACTCTATCTGTTAATGTTGGTATTCCTAGCTTACGTGTTTTGCCATTTTCTTTTGGTATTTCTATACGTTTCACTGGATATGGTTTGTAGCTTCCTTTCAGTAGTGATGTTAGAATTTCCTCCCGGTGCGTCTTTAAATGTTCTAGAAGTTCATCTATTTCCATTTCATCGACTCCACCTGCTCCTTTATTTCTTTTCACCTTTTGATAGGCTTTATTCATATTATCTCTGGATAGGATTCTTTCTAACATTCCATCTGTCGGTTCGTTTGTGTTGATGTCATCCTTTTCAATCATCCTCGAATCACTCTGCCCATTTCTGCGTCTTTCGTGTTCCACACTATTCCCACAGTTGATGATGGTGTCTTTATTCTGTTTTCTGCATTTTAACGTGTTCTCAGTAATTTTCATTGATCTCATCTCCTATGATTCAGCCCTTCCTATGATATCTAGATTCTCATAGTACTATGGCTTCTGCTGACTTCTCATGACAAATCTTGTTTCAACCATGGTTCATACTCTGTTTCCCCATGTCCATGAGACCTCTTAAGGCTAAGAACAACAACCTTCCTCCCATGTAACCGCCACATCTACCGTGTAGAGTTCGGGTAGTATTGGACTTCGTTTTGTTATGCAAACTCGTCCGCTCTACTTCGGCCTAATGTGATTTCTGTTCGTCGGTTCAGGATTTTGCCTCCAGCTTCCTTCAGATTCCATGTCGCCATGGACACCCTTGCTCTTGGCTAACGGTTCCTACTACCAAGCCCGTAGTGGACTTTCACCACCAAGTTGTTGCCCATGCTGGGCACACATACAAAACATCCCACAGATATTTCTATCTGTGGGATGTTTAGGGTAAAGTACTTGTACTTTTGTCTCAACAGTACTGCCAATAATTCCTAAAAAGATTAGAATATCACAAACATGTGTATATATACATATAGAAGAATATAAATATAATAAAAAAGAAAGGAATGATATGGTGAGTAAAGTATATGAACTCATGTCAAATCATGTATCTATTAGAAAATATAAAGATGAAGATGTAAAACAAGAGGATCTTAATATGATACTTAGAGGTGCTCAATTTGCCCCTTCTTCCATAAACGGACAGCAGTGGAGTGTTGTTGTCATAAGAGATAAAGAGACAAAAAAGAAAATGGCAGATTTAACTGGAGGGCAAAAATGGATTGAAGAAGCACCAGTATTCCTCGTATTTTTAGCAGACTATTATAGAACTGCTCTAGCTTTAGAAAAGGAAAACAAGGAATTTAAAAATATGGAATCCATAGAAGCTACAATGGTAGGCAGTGTAGATGTAGGAATTGCCTTTGCAAATGCAATGAATGTTGCTGAGTCACTAGGATATGGAATTGTACCTATTGGAGCTGTTAGAAGAGAGCCTATGGAAATCATTGAATTACTAGAATTACCTAAATATGTATATCCAGTCTTGGGAATGTGTATTGGTATTCCAGATGAAAAGCCAATGAAAAAACCTAGACTTCCAGAAAAAGCAGTAATTCACAATGAAAAATATAACAAAGACTTAAATGACTTAGTAGACCAATATGATGAAACCATTAGAGAATATATGGATACAAGGACTCAAGGAAAAGATGTACGAACATGGAGTCAGGGAATCAGTTCAGTATATGAAAATGTATATTTCCCAAAGGTATATCCAAGCCTTAAACAACAGGGTTTTACAAATGATAAATAGATTTAGGGGACAGAATACCTGTCCCCTAAATCTATCTATGCCCTTTATTGCAGTATACTTTATCCTAAGCACCATACCTAAATACAGTCTTTCTCTTGAATAGTACTTTTATTTTATCAGTATAACTTATTGAAAAGATCAATACTATAATCACTAATATCTGATATATTAAGCATATTATGCTTTAGCTTAATATCTTGAAAATACTTTTTTATTAGCCCTTTTTCAATAATACGGTCAGAACCTTCATCATCTCCTAGACCTATTCTAGTAATACTCCATGGCATTTCTGCATGGGTCATCTTTTCTAATACCTTTCCACTATAACAACCGAAGTTTCTAATTATACTATCTAAAATCTCCTTTTCTATTTTATCCAACTCTATATCAGTATAATCCCACTCATTTTCCTCAATAGGATTGTATCCATAATTTTTATATTTATAGTATACACTCCTATATACAGGCCCATGTATCCAAGCTTCACAATTATTATGAAATAAATACTCACCTGTAAAAGCTTTGAAAAACCCTTGAGCATAATATAATAATTTTTGTAATGCTAAAGGTGTTATATCTGAACAATTTACCAAAAGGTATTTTACAACATGATCAATCTTATCCTCAGATTTGACAGTCATAGGACTTTCTTTTTCAATACTCATTAATGCCTCACTACAGCGCTTATATGCAATGCCTGTTATCCGTTCTTTATTTTCCTCTAATAATTTTTTCATATGTTTTGGTTCATTAAGGATTGTTTTTAAAATATCAGAGTATTGTTTAGTAGGAATATCTCCATCCAAATACCTAGTAAGAGTACCTTCTCCCCATCCTAAAAGTAAAGATAAAGGCCTTTTACCAATATCATATTTACCTAATATAAGCTCCATTTCAGAAACAGAAATTAACCCCTCTTTTTCCCTAAAAGCATCATCTAGCATCCTAAGATTATAATCACGAATATCAGCTACAAATATTTCAGTTTTACACTCATCACAAACTGCTACCTTCCCTATATACTCAATTTCTTTACCTTTGATGTTTTTTTCCATTTTCTTTTCCACGATATAGTATTTCACCATATCATGACATTTTTCACAAAATCCTAACATCTAGGTTACCTCCTTTTTTCTAATCATCGTTGATTTTATCTTATATATTATTAAACTATTTATTTAAACAAATATTCTATTGGTTTATTTCTTTTATGAAAAGATACAATGAATACAAAATCATCACCATTCCTCATTTGAGTCATATTAATTTTAATATATATATCAACACTTTCTAAAGTACCCCAATAGTCTAATTCTTGGCACTTACAAAATATGTATAATACTTCATGACAAAATTCTTCATTATTATTATCAACAGCATAACAAAAATCATCATATTGAATGCCTAATAGTATTTCTTTTTCTTTTCTTGTATCAATTTTATAATCCTCAATAAAATCTATATTTTCTTGTCTATTTTCATTTTGTGCAATTGAATATTTGCCATCTAATATGAACTTTCTAAATTTAGAAAGATAGGCTTTTATATCATATGGAGTAAGATCTGTATACTTTCTTGTTTCTCTTTTAATATTATCCAAATCTTAGTCTCTCCTTTCTTCTATTATAATACAATTATACATCAAATATATATAAAGCACAATACTTAAACGTACCAATTGATACAATAAATATAATTTATGTATTAATTGATTGCATCTATTTATCTTTTATATAATAATACAAGGGGACAGAGTACCTGTCCCCTTGTATTATTACCAATTTTCTTGATTTGTATGAAGTAATATATGTGATCTATGTGATAATGGTTTATCTAAATACTCTTTATAACAATTAAGCACAGATGGATTTTCATGGGAAAATCTAAGATTACTAACTCTATCTAAACCATACAATACTTCCCCTCTATTTCCAACCAACTCTATATCGTCTTCTATTGGCTGACCTCCACCACCTGCACAACCACCAGGACATGCCATAATCTCTACAAAATCATATTTTACAGCTCCTGATCTAATTGCCTCAATTAATCTCCTAGTATTTCCCAGTCCACTAGCAACTGCAACTCTAAGCTTTGACCCTCCCAGATCAAAGTTAGCTTCTCTCCATCCCTCTCTACCTCTTACGTGTTCAAAAGCATCTGGATCTGGATTTTTACCATTTATTAGATAATAAGCAGATCTCAATGCTGCTTCCATTACTCCACCAGTTATACCAAATATTACTGCTGCCCCAGTACCAATACCTAATGGCATATCAAATTCTTCTTCTTCTAAAAATTCAGGAGCAATATGCTCAGCACGAATCATTCTGGCAATTTCTCTAGTAGTCAAGACCACATCTACATCTTGGCCTGTACCTGCAGAATTCATCACCGAAACTCCAGCCTCATACTTCTTTGCAGTACAAGGCATAATAGAAACATTGAATATCCTAGATGGATCTACTCCTAAAAGTTTAGCATAATATGATTTGGTAATTGCTCCAAACATCTGTTGAGGTGATTTTGCAGTTGATAACTGTCCCAGCATATCTGGATATTGAGACTTGACAAATCGTACCCACCCCGGACAACAAGAAGTAAACATAGGCCATATGTGATTCTCTCTATTCTTCAGCCTTTCTATAAACTCGCTACCTTCCTCCATAATTGTCAAATCTGCTGAAAAATTAGTATCAAATATATAATCAAATCCCATCTTTCTCAAAGCTGAAACCAATCTCTTCACAGTAGCAAACTCCCTATCTAAACCGAGATCCTCACCCCAAGCCGCTCTAACGGCTGGAGCAATTTGTACTATAGTAATCAAGTCCTTCCTAGATAATGCCTCAAACACCTTGTCTGTATCATCCCGCTCTCTTAAGGCAGCAACTGGACAATGGGTAATACACTGACCACAAAGAGCACAGTCAGCATTTTCAATCCTCTTATTATTAGAAACATCCACATTAGTCCTTGAACCTGTATTAGACAAGTCCCATACATTCAAACCCTGTACTTTATCACATACTTGAATGCATCTCATACATTTGATACACTTTTCATAATTTCTAACTAGAGGAAAACCTTCAGTCCATCTTGCATGAGATAGTTCCTCCTTATAGGGAATATCTATAATCCCCAGATCATTAGCTATGCTCTGTAAACTACAATTTCCAGACCTTACACAAGTGGCACATCTTGAATCATGTTGTGAAAGAATCAACTCTACATTGGTCTTTCTAGCATCACGAACCTTAGGGCTGTTTGTATGAACAATCATTCCCTCTGCTACTATATTATTGCAGGCGGTTACAAGTCTATTGATACCCTCTATCTCTACTACACATACCCTACAAGCCCCAATTTCATTTAAATCCCTTAGATAACAAAGACTTGGTATGGGTATTTGATTGTATTGGGCTGCATCTAGGACAGTGGTACCTTCTGGTACATCTATCTTCCTATTATCAATTATAAGACTTACCATCTCCAAGTCCTCCCCCCTTTAAATACTCCAAGACCAAAGTGATCACATCTCAAGCATCTACTTGATTCTTGGGCTGCCTCCTCATCAGTCATCCCAAGCTCTATTAGTTCAAAATCCTTTACCCTATCCACTACATCTCTTTCTCTCATATTTACACGACCACAAGGTATCCTATCTGCCAAACGTGAATCAGGTATCTGAACTTCCGTCTCAACTATATGATGAAATCCTAAATACTCATCTATATTTGCCGCTGCAACTTTTCCCGCAGCTATGGCCCTTACCACTGTTGCAGGACCTGATACACAATCTCCTCCTGCATATACACCTGGCATATCTTTGATGCCACTCCAATTCAACGCATCTATAACTCCCTTTGTCACTGGAATCCCATCTTTTTCAAAGTTCTTTGATTCAATACCTTGACCTACTGCAGTAATCAATATATCACAGGGAATTTTCTGTGGTTTTCCCGATGCGTCCTCTGGAGTTGGCCTATCATAAGATATCTTGCCTACGATTTGTGGTTGAATCCACAATGACTTTATTTGATTGTCTTCGTCCTTTTCAATCTTCTGTGGAGTACATAGGTCAAATATCTCACAACCTTCCGCAATAGCCCCTTGGACTTCCTCCTCCATTGCAGTCATATCTACCCTTCGCCTTCGATATACTATGGATACCCTATTTGCCCCTGCTCTGATTGCAGTACGAGCCACGTCCATAGCCACATTTCCTCCACCTATGACTACTATATTCTTCCCCGAAAAATCTAAGTATTCATCGTCCCCAATCATCCTCAATATCTCTACAGCAGATATGACACCTTCTGTTTCCTGTCCCTCTATCTCAATCTTCTTATCTATATGGGCGCCTATTGCTATATAGACCGCATCGTATTTTTCCCTCAACTCAACTATAGACATATCCTTTCCAATGGAAAATTCCTTGTGAACCTTTATACCTGTAGAGAGAATTGTGTCAATCTCTTTTTCCAATATATCTCTTGGAAGCCTATAATTTGGTATTCCATATCTCAACATACCCCCTAGATGCTTCCTCTGCTCGAATATCTCCACATCATGTCCCATAAGGGATAGATAATATGCTGCACTTAGTCCACTTGGTCCTCCTCCAACAATGGCTACCCTAGACCCTGTAGAAGGTGCCTTATTGGGAACTGGAACATCTCCTCCCTTCTCCACAGCATATCTTTTTAGACCCCTTATATTGATAGCATCATCAATCATATTTCTCCTACATCGTGTTTCACAAGGATGTTCACAGATCAAAGCACATACTGACACCATAGGATTATCCTTTCTAATCAACTTCACTGCATCTTCATATCTACCTTCAGATATCAAGGCTATGTACCCTGGTATATCTACCCCAGCTGGACAAAGTGATACACATGGAACTGCCTGACTCAATTCACAGGTACATCTATTACGCAATATATGCTCCTCAAAATCATCTCTAAAACCTTGGACTCCTTTTATTACCATATTCGCCGCTTCATACCCTATGGCACAATCTGCTGAATTATATATAGTCCTCGCCGTCTTTTCAATAAGGCCTATGGTACTTAGTTCAGCATATCCATCTAATACATCTTCAAGTAATTTTATAAGCTGCCCCAACCCAATCCTACAAGGAACACATTTTCCACAAGTCTGTGTATGACACATCTTGAGAAAAGAAACTGTTAAATCTATAGGGCATAAGCCTGGTGGGCTAGCGACAATACGCCTTTCCAAGTCCTTGTACAGGATTTCTATAGTCTGCTGTGCCCTATTTCTCGTGATAATACTAAGTCGACTCATTTTTCACTCCCCTTTTTGTTAAATTATTAACTAATCAATCGTCAGGTATCCTTTCCCCCAATATTATGTCAATGTAATTATATCACAAAATTCAATCGATTATGATAATTATTTTAGTAATTAGAACATCCCATGGACATTTCTATCCATGGGATGTTTGAGACAAAGGACCTGTCCCTTTTACCATATTTAACTAATGGTTAACTATTTCAAAAGACGGTTTTAAATCATTATAATATTGATATCCTATCCGTTCATCATGCTGTAATCTCCCTAAAAGTATGCATGGAGCTATACCTATCTCCTGAGAATAATTTACTATCTGTATCTTATCTGTATAGTCATATCTCTCGATAAAATTTCTATATTGCTCTTCTGAAATTAAATAGTTACTAGCTAAATAATCTGCCTCGTCTTCTTCGCTTTCATTATCGAAACTAATATGAAACTCATTGCTTGAGTGATTAATTAAGTGAGCTAATTCATGGAAAAATGTAAACCAAAATACATCTGCTCGCTTTCCCCTTACACTTAATGCAATTATTGCTTTATTGTTCCTCCATATAGTTGCACCACATATGTAAGTTCTGGGAAGATAGGGTACTAGAACTAATGCTACACCACATTCAGCACATAACCTTTCCATTTCTGGATAAAAGTAATTTGGTTCTTTCAATGTCAATTCTCTAAATGTAGGAATAAGACTTTTTAACTTCCTTTTATTAAATTTCCCCACTTCTTCACTCAAACCTTTTAACTCTGCTTTTCTAAGCCATGCTAATACTCCAAAATCTGATATTTCCCTCACCTGTTTATGTGTTCTAAAAGCCACAGCATATGAAGGCTTTATTGAAGACAACTCAGCAACACCAAAAAAGTTTCTACTATTAAATACTCTTTCCACTCTATCTGGTGTTGATTTTACCCATCCAAAGTCACTCATTTCTTTATATGGTATTTCTTTTAAAATTTGTAAATCTAGATCTAATTTTTTCTGTTCTTCTATTCTAGCTTTATTTAACTGATAATTAGTTTCTAGATTCATCCAAAATTGTGCATCAGTCCCTATAACAGACTCCAATTTTAAAGCTGTATCATAGGTGATAGGAGCATTACCATTAATGATATTGCTTAAATGCTTTGGTGTTATATCTAACCTTGCTGCTAATTCTTTTTGATTCATTCCTAAAAACTCCATGTTTTCTCTTATAGTTTCTCCTGGTGGAATTGCAACAGTAGGCATAAAACCATTATTATCTTTTTTGTTTACCATGGTAATCTGTCACCTCCTCAATTCTTACAATACTAATACTTTCTAATTCATTTATATCTCCGTCTTCTTTTAATATAGGCGTAAAAACTAGCCTATATGGACCTACTAAATCTACTACATATTCATCAGCTCTCGTTCCTTTTAATCTATGCAATCTTGCTGATGGAATATAACTAATATCTAATAAACTAGTTGCTGCAATCAATTCTCCAACTCTTTGGGTTAGCTTGTTCCCAATGTTTGATCCATAATCTTTTTGAGCAATTTTAGGATCCTCACATTGTTTTTTAAGTTTTTTCGTTTTGTATTCTACCTTCATTATATATTATCATTCCCCCAAAGTCAATTTTTATTAACCTATCAGGTTAATTTTAGCTTTTTCTAAAGAATTAGTATAATGATAATATACTATTAAATGTCATATTTTTCAAATAATATTCGAATATTTGACAGTTGAAGAATAAAAAAACATTTGACCCTATTAAAAAAGCGTTATTTTTTTAAATTCCATAAATTTATATTAGGTCATGTGTTCTAATATATTAGAAACAAAGCTATATTAAAATTTAATCGCAAATTCCAAAAGAAAAGACTTATAGCACTACACTTTTCTGTAAACATTAAATCCCCATAAACATTGCAAATGCAGTGCATAGGTGTCTTTGTTCTTTGTTTTCACTGCAAAACTCAGGATATGGGAGGTAATTTTACTATTCCAAGGGGAAGGATTCTTCCCTCGATTTCTAACAAGATATAAATAGGATTTCAAATATTCCCTTCTAACTCTTATTTGTAATCATAATTATAATGGACATGACCATAGTTAAATAATATATTTCATTACAAAAACATCCCATAGACATTTCTATCCATGGGATGCTTGAGACAAAGGACCTATTGTCTTATATCTTATTCATATCTTTACTTTCTTCTGCTGACTTCTTTACTTCTTCTAGATTACTCCCTATAGAGGCTTGAACTGCAGCTACTACAGCACCTTCTACTATAGGTCCATTGGCTATTAGTACCCTTTCTTGCATATCATTGTCTAGCATATCTATTGCAAGTTGAGTATTTATCACTGCACTTCCCAAGTCTACAAATACCAAAACTCCGTCTCCATCATCTGCCTTTTCTATTGTGTCTTTTATCTTTATAGCATCTGTCCCTATTCTTCCATCATCCGTTCCACCAGCAGATAAAATTTTCACATCTTCAGCCATTTGACTACTTAGTTCAACTACACCTTCTGATATCATTGCACTATGAGAGACTATAACTATTCCTACCATTTTGACCTCCTATAAATATAACTAAATTTCATCTAGTGTTTCCCATATAGTTTTTAATAATAAGTAACTAGAGGTAGCACCTGGGTCTTGGTGTCCTATACTTCTCTCTCCTAAATAACTAGCTCTTCCCTTTCTAGCTACTATTTCTTTTGTATATTCTACACCTTCATGTGCTGCCTTTTGAGCATTATAAGATGCTTTCACCATGTCTTGGCCCTTTTCAATAGACTCTTTGAAAGCTTCATATGCAGGAATCAAGGCATCTAACATGGTTTTGTCCCCTTTTTCTGCTTTTCCTCTCATTTTAACGCCCTTTATTGCTTCATCAAATATAGATATCACATCTTCTTCATTTATCTCCATCTTATCCTGAACAGCTGTTGCCGCCTTTAAAAATGCTGTTCCATACAAGGGTCCTGAAGCACCGCCTACTTTAGAGATTAGAACCATGGCTACAGTCTTTAAGATAGTTCCACAATCTTCTCCTTTCAAACTTGGCAATTTTTCTAATACTGCACTAAATCCTTTGTCCATATTGATACCATGATCTGAATCTCCTATTTTGGAATCTAATTCTGTAAGATAATCCTTATTTTCCTTTATGGTATTCCCCATGTTTTCTATTATTTTTAATAATGTATCTGATGTTATCAAAATATCACCTCTTAATTGTTGTTTAATTTCTAGACTATTTTAAGTGCTGGTGTATTTGCTTTAAAATCTAAAAGCTCCTTCAATTCTTCGTCTAGCTTCAATATAGTAATTGAAAAACCTGCCATTTCCAATGAAGTCATGAAATTTCCAACTATTGTTTTATATATACTAATATTCTTTTCCTCTAAAAGCTCATGTACCTCTCTATTTACAATATACAACTCCATTATAGGAGTTCCGCCTAAACCATTAACTAATACTGCTACTTCTTCTTTTTCTTCAATCTTTATATCTTCTAATATCTTATCCAAAAGTAGTTTTGTGATTTCATCTGCATTCATTATCTTTCTCTTATAGATTCCCGGTTCTCCATGAATACCCAATCCTACTTCCATTTCATCTTCTTCTAACTCAAAGCTAGGCTTCCCTGCCTGTGGTACTATACATGGAGTAAGGGACATTCCCATAGATCTAGTATTTGCAATAACCTTTTCTGCAACTCTTTTTACATTTTCCAAATCCATTCCCTTTTCTGCTGCTGCACCAGCTAATTTGTGGACTAAAACTGTGCCAGCTATACCTCTTCTTCCTGTAGTATAGGTACTATCTTCTACTGCTACATCATCATTTACGATTACAGTTTCTACTTTTATTCCTTCCATTTCTGCCATGTCCTTAGCCATTTCAAAATTCATTACGTCTCCAGAATAATTCTTTATTATTAAAAGTACTCCTTCTTCACTGCCTACTGCTTTTATAGCTTCAAATACTTGATCTGGAGTAGGTGATGTAAACACTTCTCCTGCGACTGCTGCATCTAACATACCTTCTCCTACAAACCCTCCATGTGAAGGCTCATGTCCGCTTCCTCCACCACTTACAAGAGCTACCTTTCCTTTTACTGGTGCATCTTTTCTTACTAGCACATCAAAGCCTTCCAGTCGTCTCAAATATTCTGGATGTGCCTTCACAATTCCATTAAGCATCTCGTCTACAACATTCTTAGGATTATTAATAATTTTTTTCACAATAATACCCCCTATGTTCTATACTATTATTATTCTACCCTTTTTAGTCAAGAAATCTACATTTTTTAAAAAAGAAAACCATCCCGCTGATATTTCTATCTGTGGGATGGTTTGGGACAGAATACCTGTCCCCTTGTTGCATAATATCTTCTCTATTTCTACACAATAGTTAGTTCTAAGTCAAGTCCATCTAAGAGCTTTATAAAAGTATCCATTTTAGGAATATGTCTTTCAAGTTCTAATCGTGAAATTGCTTGCTGAGAAATACCTGTTATTTCAGCTAATTCTTTTTGTGTAATATTTTTTTCTTTTCTTGTTTCAACAAATTTTTCGATTAATTTATACTCCTGTCTTATTTTTCTATACTCTAAATCAAATTCTCTATCTCTTCTTTCTTCTTTCACGATTGATTTTACATCTATTTTATTAAATACCATATATATATCTCCTTTCATAATTTATAAAATCTCTTTAGCTCTATTTCTAGCTTTTTCTAATTCAAATATTTCAGCTTTGCCTTTTTGCTTTCTACAAGCATGTAAAAGATACAAATTCTCCTTATCTAATAAAACATAAAAAATCCTATTATGTCTTCTAAACTTTATTTACCAAATCTTTCCTTCTATCTGCCTTGTATTTAAAGTACTAAGATATGTTGAGCCATGTAACTCGAGCATTTCCAATATATAATATCCCTCTACCTTTTCAGATTTTGGCAAACTATTTAAATATTCCTTAATTAAATCTTTACCTCCTAAAGTAAAGTATGAATGTATATTCATCAATATTATTCTCCCTAAAGCATATTTTTACTATATAATATCTTGTTAATATAATTATACATCATCTTTGATGTACTGTCACTAAATTTTTAAACAAAAGTACCAAGTTTTATGAGCAAATGCTAAAAACCATCCCGCTGATATTTCTGTCTGCGGGATGTTTTGGGACAAAGTACCTGTCCCCTTGTCACATTAACTAATCTTATCTAATTGTACTAATCCATTTCCTACTTCTAGTTTTACCTTTATACATTCATTGCACTTCATGTCTTTATTAACTTCAATTACTGTACATCTATATTCTCTACCATATTTAAGATAATTCGTAAGACTTTCGCTGTAATATCTAGGCAAATAACCTACATGATTATCCTTTATATCTAAAATTTTTATAGCATATTTATCAAATTTATTTGTAGGCTCTGGTACTAATTTTAACTCATCTCCAATACTTAAGCTAATAGCTTTTTTGCAGTCTTCTCCATCACATCCAATATAATACCTAACTCCAGCAATATAGAAAATTCTTTTTACTTCATCTTTATCTTCTGGAAAAATCGGATCAATAAATTCTAAATTATCAATCGGTAATCTAGCACCGCTTCTTTTTAGCAGTTTATATTCATTAAATTCTTTTAAATCGTACTTAGCAAGAATTTTTTCAATTCCCCGTCTCTTACGGTCAGGTAATCTGCTTGAAAAGGTTGGAAATAAAGTGTCACTTTTATAAACCTTTTCTAAATCTTCAAAGGATATTAATAGTTCAAACCCCTTTTCAATTGCATCCTTAACTTCAAATCCATAAGAAAATTCAAATTGACTATTCTTTGATAATTGTCCCACAACATAATTTCTTCTTGTAGTGGGCTCTTTCCAGATTAAATAAAGATAATCTCTTCCTTCTCTCTTAGACACATTTACTCCTCCTTTCATATTTTAAATTCTTTTTTCAACAAACCTACTTTTGAAACTAAAAACTTCTTAATGAGTGATATTCTATCATTACTCATTAAATCTATATACTGTATTAATATACTATCTATATGTTCTTCGGTGATATTATAAATAATTTTATTAACTATATCAATAATATCTTCATAAAAATTTTCTTTTAGAAATCTTACCATATTTAAATGTGTTGGTTCTTTTTTTAGATTTTTATCTATCTTTATTCTAGATGTAGATTTTGTATCTACTAAAGAGTTAAATCTAACTTTATCATTTCCCAAATACCCTTTAATATTATCTTCGGTTATATAACAACATAATGAAGAGCCATTATCATATAAAGGACAAAGCTTAACGTCTTCATCATTCTGTAAAATCCCCCAATTATTCTGATGTCTATCAGTATTACCAATTAAAAAGTCAAATATCGGTATTTTAAGAAAATCCCTTTGGAAATTATAATCTTTTAGAGAATTAAGAATCATCTCTAATGAATAATATTCTTTATTCTTTTTATCATATAGGATTTCAGGATTATAGTACGGATAATACTTATTTATCAATTGTATGCCTTCTACTAGAATTTCATCATCCTTATTAATCTTATAGCTAAAAGAGCCAATCCTACCCTCATATGTTCCTATTTCCACTATCGCACATTCAATATCAATTAATTTAGCAACTTTTGTCGCAATCTCTTCAGATAAATGTTCCGTTGTATATTCTGATTTTGGAAATTTAAATAAACCTACAGAATTATTTTCTGGATTTACCAACCATATCTTTTCACTTCGCCCACTACCCTCAGATGCTCCTTCGTATTCTATCCATGAACTAAAATCTTTAATCCTAACCACAACCTCTTAAAGTTTCATCACTTTTCTCATTTATTATAAAGAACATTTCATTCATTATATCATATATTTTAGAGCTTTAATAGTAACATTCTTCTTATATCCAGCAAATCTTACCTACAAAATCCTTTCTTTTTATCTTAAGGAATATCTGATATTTGAAATATTTGCCCCTTGAATATTTACTTCCCCTTCAACTACGCCATGGGTACCTTTCCTAATAGTTTTATTATGGCCATAGTCAAAACACAATCTAATCAAAAAATCATCTCCCCTCTATATGGATATATAGAATATGAGAGATGATTTTACTATACTATAGCCGTTTTAACTCTTCTTCACTTAATCCTGTTATTTCCGCTATATCTTCTAATGGCATTTTCATCTTCATCAACTTTATAGCTATTTCAATCTTGCCTTCTTCTCTACCTTTCTCTATGCCTTCTTCTCTACCTTCTTTTCTACCTTCTTCTCTACCTTTTTCCATACCCTTTATTTCGGCGTATTTTATTCTAGATACTGCATCTAATCTGGCTTTTTCTCTTGCGTAGTATTTTTGTATTATCAAATCTTCTGCTTCTGATCTTCCTGTGTTCTTTAAGAATGTCAACCATAGTTCTACTGCCTCCATATATTCTATGTCTTCTTTGCTATTAAATTTAGGAAGTTCTATATGAGGAAACTACTTCCACATGCCTTGCTTCTGAGCTTAGTTTTCTTTACTCTCCCAGTGTTCCTTTGCATTATCATATATCTCATCTAAAGACATATCACTAAAGATTTCATCTTCTAATTTCAAATAATCTTCTTTGCTTATACCCTCAGAATGGCGTATAAACCTTAAAAATCCAGAATATCCTAATTCCTTTATCAATACTCTAGAACCTTTTTCTATTATTTCTCTATCCGTAAATTCACTTTTCTCATTCAATAACATCAATATCCATCTCCTTTCTGAGGAAATCTATAGGATTATATAGTTTAATATTATTAATTGTATCCTTCAATCTATCTCTGTTCTTTTCTAATGTTTTTATAAATTTATCATCACAAGTTATAAAATATTCACAATTCCCATATACAGCTGATGCAAGATGTAATGCATCCTTATCTTTAGTATTTGAATATTTACTTATATCTTTTGCTATTAATTTGATATTATCATTAGGATTTATTGTTTCTTTGCATAAGGAAGAAATAGAATTAATATGAAGCTTTCTTTCTATAAAAGGATTTCTACTATTTTCATATTCTAATATGAAAGACCACACTAATTCATATTTTTTCTTTTCAACTAATTCAAATAAAATATCTATTGCCATAGACTCAAATCTTATCCTTAATTGTGTCTGGTCATCAAATATTCTATTATATATATTCATATCAAAATATATTTTCATATACTCTTTCCTGCTTTCGTTCAAAGTATGCTTCTTTTATCTATATTATACCATTGTATCAACCTACTATTCAATCTAAATCTTCTCTACCTTTTTCTATGCCCTTTATTTCAGCATATTTTATCCTAGATACTGCATCTAATCTAGCTCTTTCTCTTGCGTAGTATTTTTGTATTATCAAGTCTTCTGCTTCTGACCTTCCTGTGTTTTTAAGAATGTCAACCATAGTTCTACTGCTTCCATATATTCTATGTCTTCTTTTCCATTAAATTTAGGAAGTTCTATATAATGGATGGAGAGGGTACTTTTAAAAAACCATCCCATAGATAAAAATATCTGTGGGATGGTTTGGGACAGAATACCTGTCTTTTAGCTCCTATTTATAATCATCTTTGCAATGGACTTGGCTATATCATCTTTGTTTTCATCAAATAGTCTATTATCTAGTGTGTTATCAATGAATCCTAGTTCTATGAGTAGAGCTGGGGCATAGGTATTTCTCAATACATAAAAACTTCCCGTCTTTACACCACGATTTACAAATCCAATTCTAGACAGTTCCTTCTGTATCCCTTTAGCCAAATTTAGTGCTTTCTTGTTTCTAGTGAGATAGATATATGTCTCTACTCCTCTAGCAAATTCAGGTCTAAAGGCATTTCTATGAAAAGATAGAAAGTAGTCATATCTATTTCGATTTTCAAATCTTATTCTCTCCCATAGACTTATAGTATGGTCTCCTGTCCTAGTCTCATCTACTATGCAGCCTTGAGTCCTCAATATCCTAGCTACCCTAGTTCCTATATCTAGATTGTCATGGGACTCGTACCTACCCTTGTATACAGCCCCAGTATCCTTCCCTCCATGGCCATAGTCAAAACACAATCTAATCAAAAAATCATCTCCCCTCTATATGGATATATAGAATATGGGAGATGATATTACTATACTATAGCCGTTTTAACTCTTCTTCACTTAATCCTGTTATTTCCGCTATATCTTCTAATGGCATTTTCATCTTCATCAACTTTATAGCTATTTCAATCTTGCCTTCTTCTTTACCTTCTTTTCTACCTTTTTCCATACCCTTTATTTCGGCGTATTTTATTCTAGATACTGCATCTAATCTGGCTTTTTCTCTTGCGTAGTATTTTTGTCTTAGTAATTCGTCTGCACTTATTCTCTCTAACATTTCTTTAGCCATCTTTATAGTTTCACTCCTTTCTACTAGACAGGTTAGCAGGTCTTCTGTTTCTGACCTTCCTGTATTCTTTAAGAATGTCAACCATAGTTCTACTGCTTCCATATATTCTATGTCTTCCTTGCTATTAAATTTAGGAAGTTCTATATAGTGAATGGATAGATCATCTATTAATGGGAAATGATCTTCTGTCTCTAATATCTTATATTCTGTATGATACCTATCTGTTTCATCTATTATTATAAAGTCCATTATGTTTATTACTATGCTCTTTTTTAGTGTCATATATGCTTCTGATTCTGATATAGTCTCTCCATACATCTTTGACCAATAATATAGACTTCTCTTTCTAAAATCATCTTCATCATTTACTTGTACTTCTATATTTATTCTTTCATCTTTTTCTGTCTTGACTTTTAAATCTAATATGGAGCCTTTGTCTCCTTTGAATTCTTTTAGATTAAAGGGATTTAGATGATCTATCTCTACTATTTTGTCCTCTCCTTTATAGCTTAATATAGCATTTAGAAAATCAATTAAAATTATCTTACTTTCTTTCTCTTCTCTCCCAAATAGCGCTTTAAATACTATATCGTTTAATGGACTCAATAATTTATTCTCTCCCAACTATTTCAGCTCCCCTTTTGTACTTTATTGCAATTTGTATTGTTATATATATTATACCATATTTTTAGCTTTAAAAACTGTGTATGTTGACGGAATATTCATTTCTCTTATAAAGTNCTGTCTCTAATATCTTATATTCTGTATGATACCTATCTGTTTCATCTATTATTATAAAGTCCATTATGTTTATTACTATGCTCTTTTTTAGTGTCATATATGCTTCTGATTCTGATATAGTCTCTCCATACATCTTTGACCAATAATATAGACTTCTCTTTCTAAAATCATCTTCATCATTTACTTGTACTTCTATATTTATTCTTTCATCTTTTTCTGTCTTGACTTTTAAATCTAATATGGAGCCTTTGTCTCCTTTGAATTCTTTTAGATTAAAGGGATTTAGATGATCTATCTCTACTATTTTGTCCTCTCCTTTATAGCTTAATATAGCATTTAGAAAATCAATTAAAATTATCTTACTTTCTTTCTCTTCTCTCCCAAATAGCGCTTTAAATACTATATCGTTTAATGGACTCAATAATTTATTCTCTCCCAACTATTTCAGCTCCCCTTTTGTACTTTATTGCAATTTGTATTGTTATATATATTATACCATATTTTTAGCTTTAAAAACTGTGTATGTTGACGGAATATTCATTTCTCTTATAAAGTTTATACTGTGAGTATGAGCAAATGCTGAAAAGACATCCCACAGATATTTCTATCTGTGGGATGTCTTGGGATAAAGTGCCTGTTCCCTTGTCACTATGCTATAGCCGTTTTAACTCTTCTTCACTTAATCCTGTTATTTCTGCTATATCTTCTAATGGCATATTCATCTTCATCAGCTTTATGGCTATTTCAATCTTGCCTTCTTCTCTACCTTCTTCTCTACCTTTTTCTCTACCTTCTTCTCTACCTTCTTTTCTACCTTTTTCCATGCCCTTTATTTCGGCGTATTTTATTCTAGATACTGCATCTAATCTGGCTTTTTCTCTTGCGTAGTATTTTTGTCTTAGCAATTCGTCTGCACTTATTCTTTCTAACATTTCTTTAGCCATCTTTATAGTTTCACTCCTTTCTACTAGACAGGTTAGCAGGTCTTCTGTTTCTGACCTTCCTGTATTCTTTAAGAATGTCAACCATAGTTCTACTGCTTCCATATATTCTATGTCTTCCTTGCTATTAAATTTGGGAAGTTCTATATAGTGAATGGATAGATCATCTATTAATGGGAAATGATCTTCTGTCTCTAATATCTTATATTCTGTATGATACCTATCTGTTTCATCTATTATTATAAAGTCCATTATGTTTATTACTATGCTCTTTTTTAGTGTCATATATGCTTCTGATTCTGATATAGTCTCTCCATACATTTTTGACCAATAATATAGACTTCTCTTTCTAAAATCATCTTCATCATTTACTTGTACCTCTATATTTATTCTTTCATCTTTTTCTGTCTTGACTTTTAAATCTAATATGGAGCCTTTGTCTCCTTTGAATTCTTTTAGATTAAAGGGATTTAGATGATATATCTCTACTATTTTGTCCTCTCCTTTATAGCTTAATATAGCATTTAGAAAATCAATTAAAATTATCTTACTTTCTTTCTCTTCTCTCCCAAATAGCGCTTTAAATACTATATCGTTTAATGGACTCAATAATTTATTCTCTCCCAACTATTTCAGCTCCCCTTTTGTACTTTATTGCAATTTGTATTGTTATATATATTATACCATATTTTTAGCTTTAAAAACTGTGTATGTTGACGGAATATTCATTTCTCTTATAAAGTCTATACTGTGAGTATGAGCAAATGCTGAAAAGACATCCCACAGATCTACAGCTTCCATATATTCTATGTCTTCTTTGCCA
>CABMKH010000005.1:0-253323 GCA_902386935.1 Varibaculum timonense | reverse complement strand
CCTGTCTTTTAGCTCCTATTTATAATCATCTTTGCAATGGACTTGGCTATATCATCTTTGTTTTCATCAAATAGTCTATTATCTAGTGTGTTATCAATGAATCCTAGTTCTATGAGTAGAGCTGGGGCATAGGTATTTCTCAATACATAAAAACTTCCCGTCTTTACACCACGATTTACAAATCCAATTCTAGACAGTTCCTTCTGTATCCCTTTAGCCAAATTTAGTGCTTTCTTGTTTCTAGTGAGATAGATATATGTCTCTACTCCTCTAGCAAATTCAGGTCTAAAGGCATTTCTATGAAAAGATAGAAAGTAGTCATATCTATTTCGATTTTCAAATCTTATTCTCTCCCATAGACTTATAGTATGGTCTCCTGTCCTAGTCTCATCTACTATGCAGCCTTGAGTCCTCAATATCCTAGCTACCCTAGTTCCTATATCTAGATTGTCATGGGACTCGTACCTACCCTTGTATACAGCCCCAGTATCCTTCCCTCCATGGCCATAGTCAAAACACAATCTAATCAAAAAATCATCTCCCCTCTATATGGATATATAGAATATGGGAGATGATATTACTATACTATAGCCGTTTTAACTCTTCTTCACTTAATCCTGTTATTTCCGCTATATCTTCTAATGGCATTTTCATCTTCATCAACTTTATAGCTATTTCAATCTTGCCTTCTTCTTTACCTTCTTTTCTACCTTTTTCCATACCCTTTATTTCGGCGTATTTTATTCTAGATACTGCATCTAATCTGGCTTTTTCTCTTGCGTAGTATTTTTGTCTTAGTAATTCGTCTGCACTTATTCTCTCTAACATTTCTTTAGCCATCTTTATAGTTTCACTCCTTTCTACTAGACAGGTTAGCAGGTCTTCTGTTTCTGACCTTCCTGTATTCTTTAAGAATGTCAACCATAGTTCTACTGCTTCCATATATTCTATGTCTTCCTTGCTATTAAATTTAGGAAGTTCTATATAGTGAATGGATAGATCATCTATTAATGGGAAATGATCTTCTGTCTCTAATATCTTATATTCTGTATGATACCTATCTGTTTCATCTATTATTATAAAGTCCATTATGTTTATTACTATGCTCTTTTTTAGTGTCATATATGCTTCTGATTCTGATATAGTCTCTCCATACATCTTTGACCAATAATATAGACTTCTCTTTCTAAAATCATCTTCATCATTTACTTGTACTTCTATATTTATTCTTTCATCTTTTTCTGTCTTGACTTTTAAATCTAATATGGAGCCTTTGTCTCCTTTGAATTCTTTTAGATTAAAGGGATTTAGATGATCTATCTCTACTATTTTGTCCTCTCCTTTATAGCTTAATATAGCATTTAGAAAATCAATTAAAATTATCTTACTTTCTTTCTCTTCTCTCCCAAATAGCGCTTTAAATACTATATCGTTTAATGGACTCAATAATTTATTCTCTCCCAACTATTTCAGCTCCCCTTTTGTACTTTATTGCAATTTGTATTGTTATATATATTATACCATATTTTTAGCTTTAAAAACTGTGTATGTTGACGGAATATTCATTTCTCTTATAAAGTCTATACTGTGAGTATGAGCAAATGCTGAAAAGACATCCCACAGTTCTACAGCTTCCATATATTCTATGTCTTCTTTGCCATTAAACTTAGGAAGTTCTATATAATGGATGGAGAGGGTACTTTATTGTGATTTGTATTACTTATACTTATGATACCATATTTTCCGTTACTGAAAACAATGGAGTATTATTGTGCCTAGATACCCTGACTATGATATAATATAAATAAGAAATAGCGAGAACCAGGTAATTAATTGGCTAAAATAGATATACCGTCAAAACGATTATTGCAGTTAAGACCAGAAGATTGGATAAAAGCAGTGTTGGGAACAGCCAAAAATATTAAGTTCACAGAAATAGAAACAGAGAAACATCCAAAAGTAAAATCAGATTTAGATGCGCTATTTTTAGTAGACGATGGGGAAAATAGATTTATATTGAACCTAGAACCACAAGGATATACAGATCCTGCCATTTCAGCTAGAATGTTAAGGTATAGAGCAGATGTATATGAATCATTCTTAAGTACGAACAAAGATCTACTCCCAATGAAGCAAGTAGTAATATACTTTTCAAAATACGAAGAAACTACAGATAATAAGATTATAGATAATGCATTTGAAAATAGTAATATTCATTATGAATATGATGTTTTAAGAGCATGGGAAATGGATAAAAAATTTGTATTAGATAATGAATTATTCGGGTTATATGCTTTATTACCCTTAATGGAAGATGAAAGAAAAAAGGATAATAAGGAAGTAGTTTTAAATGAATCAGTAAAATAGTATCTAGAATAGAAGATGAGGCACTAAGTAAAGATATCTTAACAGCAATGTCATTTTTATCAGAGGTGGAGTATTCAAAAGACATGATTACTAGTGTTATAAGGAGGGAAATGCTTATGGGTTCACCATTATTTGAAGAATGGACAAGGGAAGAGAGAAAAGAGGCTGCAGAAAAGGCTAGAAAAGAAGCCGCTATAACAATTACAAAGGAAAATATACTAGATATATTAGCAGAACGATTTGATTTTGTGCCAAAGGATACAAGAAAAAGGTTAGAAAACTTAAGTGATTCAGAAATATTGAATGAATTAGTTAGAAAAGCAGTTAGGGTTGATACATTAAAAGAATTTGATGAACTATTGGAAAAAGCATTAAGATAATTATGAAGATATTATAAAAGAAGCCTGAATAAAGATAGGCTTCTTTTTTCAACAATTGGAAGTATGGGATGTTTTGGGACAAAGTACCTGTCCCCTTGTCTCTATATTATATTTGGTCTCTTAGCTCCTATTTATAATCATTTTTGCAATGGACTTGGCTATATCTTCTTTGTTTTCATCAAATAGTCTATTATCTAGTGTGTTGTCAATGAATCCTAGTTCTATGAGTAGGGCTGGGGCATAGGTGTTTCTCAATACATAAAAACTTCCAGTTTTTACACCACGGTTTGCAAAGCCAATTCTAAACAGTTCTTTCTGTATCCCTTTAGCCAAATTTAGTGCTTTCTTGTTTCTAGTGAGATAGATATATGTCTCTACTCCTCTAGCAAATTCAGGTCTAAAGGCATTTCTATGAAAGGATAGAAAATAGTCATATCTATTCCGATTTTCAAATCTTATTCTCTCCCATAGACTTACAGTATGGTCTCCTGTCCTAGTCTCATCTACTATGCAGCCTTGAGTCCTCAATATCCTCGCTACCCTAGTTCCTATATCTAGATTGTCATGGGACTCGTACCTACCCTTGTATATAGCCCCAGAGTCCTTCCCTCCATGACCATAGTCAAAACATAGTCTAATCAAAAAATCATCTCCCCTCTATATGGATATATAGAATAGGGGAGATGATTTTACTATTGTAAAGTAAAGAAAGGGAGACCAAAGGTCTCCCCTACTTTTATGGTTATTCTATTTCTTCTATAACTGCTTTGCTATCTTCGTACATGGCTATTTTAGCAATTTTATTAGATTTGTCACCATTTAGTACAGTTATTCTATATGGTATTTTTTTGTCTCCATTAGCTTTTACTTTATTCCAATCTGCAGTATTTAATATACTTCCGCTAATTGAAATTTTTCCTTCTTCTACTTTTATAGCATCAGTATTGAAAGTAACACCATATTTTCCATCTATGAATGTTTTAACTTCTTCTAGTGTTGCAACTTTTTGAACATCTTTCTCTTCTTCATTTAGGCCAAATGCTAAGAACTTTACGTCTTCTACTTTTAAATCAGCAATTTCTAATTCTGTTTTGCTACCTGCTGGTGGTGCTAACAATTCATAAGGTGCTGGAACTGTTAGTGACTCTGTTATTTCAATTTCACTAACATATGTCTTACCATCTACCTTATATGTTGCAACAACTTTATTTGGTAAGTCTGCTTGTGTTACTTCTGTACCTTGAAGGTTATATTTTCCACGCACCCATGCCCATTCACTGTGTTCTTCACTTCTACCTAAATTAAATGGTGATACTATATAGTCAGATGCTTTCTCTTTTTCATTTAATTTTTTAGGTTGTAATATATTAGTAGCTAATTTATTTTCACCGTTAAATAACTCAATAGTCAATTCTTCAATATCTGAAGTTTTAATATTATCACCATAAGTTAGTTTAACTGATACGGTACCTAATGGGTTTATATCGTAGTTATCACCAGCTGTTGTTGTAACTTTTGCTGTTGCTTTGCCTTCTTCTGGCACTTCTTCTGCTATTGTTACTGTAATTGTATAAGTTTCTTTAGTAGTTTCATCTTCTGCTGTTACTACTACTGTATAAACATTATTTTCAAATGTTACTTCTTTAGTAGCTCCTTCTGCTAATGTTAATGTTAATGATTCTGCTGTCAACTCTGTTCCAAAAGGTACTGTTACTGTATATTTTGTAGCATCTTCTGTATCTACTTCTGCTGATACTTCTGCTACTTTTACTTCACTTATACTTACATCATTACTCTTTTGCTCTTCTTCTTCTGCTATTGTTACTGTAATTGTATAAGTTTCTTTAGTAGTTTCATCTTCTGCTGTTACTACTACTGTGTAAACATTATTTTCAAATGTTACTTCTTTAGTAGCTCCTTCTGCTAATGTTAATGTTAATGATTCTGCTGTCAACTCTGTTCCAAAAGGTACTGTTACTGTATATTTTGTAGCATCTTCTGTATCTACTTCTGCTGATACTTCTGCTACTTTTACTTCACTTATACTTACATCATCACTCTTTTGCTCTTCTTCTTTTTCTGGATCTAGTTCTACTTCTTTGTCTTCTCCTATTATTTCTTTTCCAGTATCTTCTGCATTAGCTTTTACAGTTACTGTTACACCATTTGCAACTGTTGCCTTTACTACTTTTGGAGTTATAACAGTGGCATTGGCATTTATAGTTAATTCTTTAACTTCGTCAGCTATTTTTAATGTTTTACCTGCTGCTTCAAATACTAATGTGTTTCCTGAAACTAGTTCATTCCATGTGCCTGATTTTACATCTTTTATTGTTATAGTTCCAGTTACTGTTGCTTTGTTGTTTACTGTAGCATTTGGTGCATTTACAACTAAGTCACCTTTAATAGTTAAACCTGCTGGTAAATCTAAGTCTGCTGTTGCAGTGTATTCTATTGTTACATCACCATCAATTTCTCCAGTTTGAATATTGACTTTTTTGTCAATCTTATTTTCCCCGACTTTTAGTGTGTAATCTTCTGTCTCGTCACCATTCCGTGTCTATCTCCACTGAGATTTCGACCGGTCCTCACCGTACGTGCCACTTTCATGGCATACGGCGATTCCTCGATTATACAGTTGATAGTGGACAGTGGATAGTGGATAGTTTTTTAACTGTTAACTATCAATTGTCAATTTTCAACTGTAATTACCGACTAGGTTCCTTCGCTCCTACTTGTTTTATCCTCTTTGTATGTTGCCATACAAATGCTAACGGCAAGTTATCTACGCTACTATGAACCCGCTGACTCCCTATATATATCTACGGAGTTACTCCTCCTACTTATATAGGACCTCAAACGTTCCATGCATACCATCCCTGACATCAGTTGACAGTTGACAATGGACAGGTGACAGTGGGTAGTTATTTTAGAGAGTCTTTTGTTGTTTTTACTATTGCTATTAGTATTTTGTTTAGTTCTTTACAATCATTTAGTATTGATGTAGATTGTTCTTTGTCTATGTAGTTTGTTTGTATTAGAAGCTCTAGCCAGTATTCTGTTTCTGATGCTTCTTTTAAGGCTATATTCATTTTAGATAGAAAATCTCTTTTACTTTGAGCTTGTAGTGCTTCTTTTATATTTGCTCCAATACTAGTCCCAGATCTCAATACTTGATTGGACATAGCGTATTCTTTTTTACTAGTTGTAAGGTATTTGTATAGATTGACTGTTCTTACAGCAAAACAAAACGCTTTATCATAGACAATACTTTCCATAGTATCCTCTCTTTTAAAACTACTGATTTTAACTGTCTTCTGTCAATTCTCAACTGTCAACTGAATCTTTGGTGACCTTAGATCTCCACTATGTACAGTAAGAAAATCAGATTTAATAGCCTGAATTATTTCTGATTCTACTATATCATCTCGGATATAGAGGTCCGTGGTAAGCTGAAGGTATTTGTTTGTACCATGGACTAACTTACTTCACTTTAAAACATGGATTCGTGTTCCTAATCATAGTCACCTTTTAAGGAGCCCCGCATTGGTGCAGATTATAGATTATAGATAATAGATAATAGATTATCGTCTGTTCTCTGTTCTCTATTCTCTATTCTCTATTCTCTATTCTCTGCCTTAATTACGTCTTCACCTGGCTTCATATGGCTAAGGGAGTAACCTTAGGCAATATGCAGGAGGATTAGGCTCAGTGAACAAGGCTATTTCACTGTATTGGTATTTCAACCAATAATTGGTAATACATAGTTAAAGAAAAGCCTTGTACCTATGGGCACAAGGCTTAGTCTTCACCCACTTCGCAATATTATAGATTCTAGATATACTCAAGAGTTTAGATAGAGAGCTACTGCCCCCTATCTATTCTCTATGCTTTGTTATCTATTGTCTACAATCTTGCTTATAGAGTAACGTTTCGCACTTTTATTATTCAGCTTTTAGTTCAAATTCTACATTAGCTTTTACTGTTAAGCCTTCTTTTGAAAGAGTTATTTCAAAGTAAGCTTTTGCTGAATCTACGTCAGTTTCTTTAACTGCAACTTTTATATCTTTATCTTTAACTTCTGTTAATGCCTTAACTGCATCTTCAACTTTGTTTATTCTAGCTAATTTTTCATCTGTTTTATTTATTTCAACTTCTAGTTCTTCTACTTTTGCTTTAGCTGCATCTAGATCTTTTTGTGCTTGTTCTTGCTTACCTTCTTGTTCTTCTTCTAATTCTTTAATCTTAGCTTCAGCAGCTTCTAATGTCTTAAGAGTTTCTGCTTTAACTAAATTCTTTTGAGCTTTAGTTAAGTCGTCATAAGCTTTTCTAGCTTCTTTAACAGCTGCTTTGTCTTTTAGTTTAAGTTCATCTACTTTTGGTAAAGCATCAATCTTATCTGTTACTGCTTTAGCTGCATTTTCATCATTTTCTTTTTTGTCTTTTCCTGTTTGAACTAGTACTAGTGAAGTTACTACACCATCTTTAACTTTAATGTCTTTAACTTCTGCTCCTATTGCACCTTTATGTCCACCTTCATCATCAAGTTTTCCACCAAGTGCTACTAGTATATCTTTATTTCCAATAGCTTCAACGATGTCATTTTTGTCATAAAGAACAGAATCTTTGTCTAACTTATAGATAGTTCCATTAACTTCCATTCTTGTACCATCGGAGTTGATATAAGTTACTTTATTTTTAGTAGTTTCTTTATCATCATCGTCTCCACCGCCAGTTCCTGGTTTAATTTGGTCGCCGATTGAAACTACTCTTACGTTTACACCATCTTCTACTATCATAGTTACTTCGTCTTTAACTCTGATATTTGAAGTTGTCTTCTTAACATCTTCGTCATAAACTACTACACCACTTGATAATCTGTATTCTTTAGATCTGTTATCTAATTCAAGAATATTTCCATCTCTCTTAGATACAACACCTGATACAAATGTTAAGTCTTTGTGATCATCAGAGAATAGTTCTATCTTGTTACCACTCTTCATCTTAGCGACAAATGGTCTTTCTTTCTTAAAGTCACCAAGCTTAACGCTTCCTGATTTATCTAATTTATCTACTTCTCTTTCTGCTACTTTACCATCTTCGTAGGATACATATTTTACAAATACGTCTCCACCCTTGGTCCATTTGTCGATTACATAGATTGCTTCTTCATCTGAAGCTGTAGATAAACCATCTTTACCTATGAATACTACTGCATCAACATCTACATCGTTAGTTCTCTTTGTGAATACATAGAATTGTAATTTTTCATCATAGTTATCTTCTGCTATGTCTTCCCATTTAACTATGCCAAAATCATCTGAGTCAAAGCTGGACTTATATCCATCTTTATCTGCATTTAATTCTAGTGATTCAGCATCGATGATAACTGATCTGTTTTCTACATAGAATGTCTTTTCTTCGCCATTTTCTGCTTTGAATGCTGATCTAATACTATCCTTACCAAAGTCTTTACCTTTTTGCATTACCCAGAAGTTTTCTGGATCCATTACGAAAAATTCATTTTCAGCTATTTCACCATCTTTGTTAAGTTTAAACTTAACAACATGACCTTCTAGTCCTCTGTTCTTACCCATATTAGTATGAACATTGTCTTTGCCACCATCTGCATTACCATATTTGTCAAGTTTTCTAGGTGATTCTAAGTTCTTATCTTTGTCAGCTTTGTATGTGATTTCTTCGCCGTCTTTTTCACCAACAAATGTATAAACTTTGATTCTATCGTTGTCTGCATACGCTCTAGTTACAACACCATATTTGTAACCTGATCCACCAGTTATACCTTCGCTTGATAGGAATGCAACTTTACCAGTAGCGTCTAGATATGCTACCATATCTTCGCCATCTGCATCTTCCATATCATCTTCCCAGTCTCCATCTTTAGGATCCCATTTCTTGATGTCTTCAAAGCCTTCTACACTGTAGTAAGTGTTTTCATACTTCCAATTTCCACCTACTTCATCCTTGTATCTTATAGCTTTAAGTTGTGTATCTCCAAGATATAATCTATCTTCTTTAACCTTTGATAATTTACCTTCTTTTACGTTGTCTTGAACTACTACTACGTGAGCATAGTCATCTCCATCATAGTCAAGTTGTTGAACATATATGATGTTTCCTTCTTCGATTTCATCTACATCAAGTCTATTACCCAATGTATCAAATACTATTACTCCATCATAATCTCCATCTTTTCTTAAATCAATATCAAAGTCTTCTATAGTATCATTGATACCTTCTAATAGACCTTTGTCATTCTTACGAACTAGCATCCATGGATTTGCTTCTGCTGGATCCATGATTTCAGCATAGATAATTCTATTGTTTTTAACAACGAATTTACCTACTTTACCTGCTATCTCTTTAATATCAGCTTTGATATATCCATCTCTTGCATCTATTTCATTGTATTGTTCATCTTTTGCATTGTATAGATATACTCTTGCTTCTTTGTCAAATTTGTACTCTTTGTCAAATCTAACAAGACCTATTTCTTCGATTTCGCCATCTTTACCTTTTTCAATCTTTTCAACTGTATCAAAGTATGCTCTATCGTCTTTTTCTGACTCAATATATACTATATTATCTTTGTCATCCATATAAACAGATACTTCTTCACCAATAAGAAGTCTTGGGTTTACACCTTTTCTTATTGTAAAGTCTTTTTCTTCGCCTTCATCATAAGATCTCTTAACTGATTCATCATCTTTCTTGATTTCTTTTAAGAATCTTACAGTTATTTCATCTTCTTGTAGACCATCATCTACTATTTTGTCAGCAATAACTCTAGTATCTTCATACTTACTGATGTCTAGTTTGTCTTTTAGAAGTGTTTTTTCACTTTCTTCGTACTCTACTGTACCATCTTTGTAAGCTTTTACTTTAACAACATCACAGTCTAATGTGTTGTTAACTACTTGAGCTACATTACCTCTGTTAGCAAATCCACGAGCATCTGCGAAGTTTACTCCTGCTGTGATGCCTGCTTCTGCTGCTTTGGCAATGTGGCTTCCTGGCCATACACCTTTTAGGAACTCATCTTGGTATCCTAAGGATCTAACTAGCATAGTCAATGCATCTGCATAGCTAACTTGTTGTTCTGGTCTGAATGTTTTGTCTGGGAAACCTTTTAGAAGTCCCATTCCTGAAGCTACACTTACATATCCTGATGCCCAGTGACTAGCTGGAACGTCCTTGAATACAACCTTGCCTTTGTCTGCTTTAGCTGCATTACCTATTCCTAAAGCTTCTACTAATATCTTAGCAAATTCTGCTCTAGTTACATCTTGTTCTGGTCTATAAGTTCCATCCTTATATCCATCTAGAACTCCAAATGCAACTAATCTTGCTACTGCTTTTTCATATTCTGTGCCGATTACATCTTTTGGCACTCTCTTTAGCTCTTCTTCTGCTGCTGGTGCTTTTGCATCTTCTGCAGCGAATACTGAGCTAAAGCTTCCTAGTACTATTGTTAATACTAGCATCAATGAAAAGAATCTTTTCATCTTACCCATGTGATATTTCCTCCCTTATTATTCTTTTTTGAATGATTTTGTTTTTTGGTTGGATAATCATTCGTAAAACCAACTTGTTAAAAAAATGGTTGCAATTATGACTTTACCATTAATTGTCACACATTGCAATATTAATTATAGCATCAACCTTCATCAAGGTCAATGATAATAAGAAGTTGTAATATAACTGTAATATTAGTTATATTTTCTTGGGACTTCTTTGTTAGTATCATTATACATTAAGTTTGGGGAAATTACTATTACAATTGTGTTACATTTAGATTACCGTTGTGAAATGAAAGGGAAAGGGATGGCATGGAAACCATCCCCTACTATTGTGAGATAAGAAGATTCTTCAGCTTCGCTTCAGAATGACATGGGGGGGAAGATCCTTCACTTCGTTCAGGATGACAGGAAAAAAGAGGTTCAGGATGACAGGATGAATGGGGTTTGGATGGCATGAGAAAGGGATGGCATGGAAACCATCCCCTACATTTATATATAGATCCTTCACTTCGTTCAGGATGACAGAGTTTGTTGTTTTTTCTTCTTGCCGTTCTTTTTGTCGAATACCATATAGGATGCTGGGATTACTAGGATTGTTAGGACTGAGGATACTAGTAGTCCGAAGATGATGGCATAGGCTAGTGGTGCCCAGAGGCTGCCTCCTCTTATTCCCATTGGTACTAGTCCTATGACTGTGGTGACCATTCCTACCATTATAGGTCTTAGTCTGGCTATGGAGGCTGTTCGTACTGCGTCTAGGGTCTCCATGCCTTCTCTTTTTAATACATTTATATAGTCTAGTAGGACTATACCGTTGTTTACTACTATACCCATTAAGCTGACTGCTCCCATCATTGCCATAAATCCTAGTGGATATCCTGTAATCTTTAGCCCTAGTATGACCCCTATAAAGGATAGTGGTATTGTACCCATTATGATAAGGGGCTGTCTTAGGTCAAAGAATTGGAACATGAGTATAAGGTATATAAGGGCTGCTGCTAGGAAGAATGGTCCTATTAGTGACTCAAATGCCTCTACCCTGTCTTCGTTTTCTCCACCGAATTCATAGGAGTATCCTTCTGGTACTTCAAATCCTTGCATTCTTTCTTCTACTATATCTAGTACTTCTGCTGCTGTATATCCTGGCTTAGGATGGAATCCTACTGTTATAGTACGTTCCCTATTTCTCCTTAGTATCTTATTTAGGCTGAATTCTGATTTTATCTCTGCTACCTGATTGATAGGTACGTTCTTTCCTGTGATTTGAGATGTGATGAATATATTGTTTAGCATCTCTGCATTTTTTCTATCTTGTTCAGGTATTCTCAAGATTACTGGTATATCATCGTCTTGGTCCTTTGGTCTTAGTTTTGTCATTTCCAGTCCATTGACTGCCATTCTTACTGTAGATGAGATGTCATAGTTTGTAAGACCTACCATACTTGCCTTGTCTTGGTTTACATCTATGGTCATCTTCAAGGTCTTTGAGCCAAAGTTGTCTTGGACGTGCTGTCCTTCTTCTATGGAATATAGTACGTCTTTTACTTCTGCGGCTAGTTGTTTTAGAACATCTACGTCTTTTCCGCTTATCCTTACCTGTACTGGTAGGTCAACTGGTATGGCGTTTTCTAGTTGTTTGACTTCTATTCTAGCTCCTTGAATCTCTTGGTTTAGTTTTCTTTGGACATTGTTGATTTCTGATATCTTTCCATTGACTATAAACTGTCCTTTGTTGCTGGCTATTTGGTTTCCAAAGAAAGATGGGTAGAATTTAGGTATACCATCTCCTACTTTGGATAAAAATGTATCTACTGATTCGTCTTCTAGTAGTACATCTTCTATCTGGGAGATGACTTCTCTAGTCTCTTCTACTGTAGTTCCTTCCATGAGTGTTACGTCTATGATATATTGGTCTCTCTCTACGAAGGGGAATAGCTGTAATCCCAATGTAGGTATGAGTAGACTGGTGACTGCTAAGGTTACTGTGGCTATTAATATAGTTGTTTTAGGTTTTTTTAGTGCTTCTGTTAGGAATACATCATATAGATTGTTGAACCAATCTCCTACTTTCTGGGTCAACATCTTTCTTTTCTTGGTAGGTTTTTCTTCTACCTTCTTTTCTTTTAAGAATGTATATCCCATGGCTGGTACTACTGTCAAGGATATTAAATAGGAACTGGTCAAGGCTATAGTTACCATGATAGGTAAGTCCTTGACGAATTTTCCTGCTACTCCCTTCATCATTACCAATGGCAAGAAAGATGCTATGGTTGTAAGTGTGGAAGTTAGTATAGGTATCTTGACTTCTTTTATACCGCCTATGATGGCTTCGTTTCTCTCTTTACCTTGGGATAGGTGAAGGTACATATTGTCATTGGCTACTATGGCGTTGGCTACTAGTAGTCCTAGACATACTATCAATGAGGATATACTTACTTGGTGAAGTATAATCCCAAAGGCTCCCATGAATACAAAGGTAGTCATAACTGTGATAGGTATGGATGAGGATACTACTAATGCACTTCTAGCTCCCATGGTCAAGAATACTATGAGTATTACCAATACTATGGCTGCTATTAGATTTCCTTCAAAGTCCTTTACTGCATCATTTACATATTCTGATTGGTCTGTAATGACTGTGAGTTTCATTCCATTGGGGAGTGTCTTTTTAAAGTCATCTAGGACTTTCTTCATCTCTTCTCCTACTTTGACTATATTGACTCCTCCCGAATATTTTAAAGTTAATAACAATGCCCTTTCTCCATTGCTATTTACATATACATCTCTTTCTCCTTCTGATGTGACTATGTCTGCTACGTCTTTTAGGTATATTATATTTCCTGTTTCGGACATTCCTACTATTGTATTTTTGATATCTTCTATATTTGTATATTCTCCTGTGGTGGTGACTGGTATATTGTTTTTGTTTAGTTTTAGACTACCACCTGGTATATTTATATTTCTAGCTTTTAGGGCTAGACCTATATTGTTCATTGGGATTTTGAAGTGTTTCATCCTGAGTAGGTCTAGATTTATATGAATCTCATCTGGTATATGACCGTCTATTTCTACTCTGGAGACCCCTTTTACTTTTTCTAGTTTTTCTTGGATTTCGTCTGCTGCCTTTTTTAGGTCTGCGTATTTGTAGTGATCTCCACTTATGGTAAATAGCATACCATAGGTATCAGCTAGTTCTGTGTCTATTTCTGGTTCATATGCTCCTTCTGGCAGCTCTGTTTCGTCTACTTTGTCTTTTAGTTCATTCCATGCTTCTGTTATCTCTTGGTCTGTGATGTCTTGGAGTCTGACTACTATGACTCCTACATTGTCCAAGGAGTAGCTCTCCATTAGCTTTATATTGGGTACTTCGTTTATCTTATCTTCTAGGGGTTTGACTATGAGCCTTTCTATGTCTTCTGGTGTTCCTCCTGGATAGATGGTCATAACTGTGGCCCCTGGAGATACTACGTCTGGGTTTTCCTGTCTTTCCATCCTTATATATAAAACTATTCCAAATACAACTATAAAGATGGATAGGACAGCTATTATACTTCTATGTTCTATACACCATTTAGTCATTGTTTTCAACTCTCCTAGCATTAACTTTTTCTCCGTCCAATAGTCCGTATTGTCCTTGGAATACTATCCATTCTCCGTCTTCTATTCCGTCTATGACTTGTATTTGATCTGTGTGTACTTCACCTACTTCTATTATTCTTTGGCTTACTGTCTCTGTAGATTCGTCATATACAAATACATAAGTTCCTTCTGTATCGTCTGTTACTGCGTCTATTGGTATCATAATGGATGAGATATTGTCCATGCCTATGACTACATTGGCTATCATTCCTGCTTTGATGTCTCCGTCTGGATTGTCTATATCTATTTTTACTCCAAAGGTTCTAGTCTCTATATCTGCTGTTGTGTCTATATTGGATATTATTCCTTCTACTTCTTTATTTGCTCCATGGATGAACATCTTTACTTTTTCACCTATGGTTATATTTTCTACTAGTCTGTCTGGTACTCCTACTTCTACTTCTAGGGTATCTAGCCTACCTAAGACAAATACTGGATATCCCGGTGCCATGGTCTCTCCTATTTCTGCTATCTGCTTGACTATGGTTCCATTGATTGGACTCTTTAGTGTTGTATCATCTAGTCTAGATTGTGCTAGCTCTAGTGCTGCTTCTGCCTGTCTTAGTTGGGATATGGCAGTGTTCTTTGCGTCTAGTGCTTCTTGGAGTTTGTTTTCTCCTACTACTAGGGCTACTTCTAGTTCTTCTACGGTCTTTGTGGCTACTGCTCCTTTTTCGTGTAGTCTACGAACTCTATCTAACTGAGTTCTGATGAAGTCTACATTTGCTTCTGCTTGGTTTACTGCTGACTGAATCTTGCTGTTTAGTTCTAGGTTTAGGGAGTCGTATTGAGCCTGTGCTGCTATGACTCCTAGTTCGTAGTCATGTGGATTTAGACTTACTAGGGTCTGTCCTTCTGATATAGTGTCTCCTTCTTTGACATATACATTGTTGATGACTCCTGCTACTTTGAATCCCTGTTTTATTAGCTGTGCTGGTTTGACATTACCACTAATCTCTATATCATTGGAGTAATTCTGTGTAGTTGCCTCCATTATAGTCACTGGTTTTGGTGGATCTTCCATATCCACTTTTTCTGTTCTTTTGCACCCATATAGTAGGGTGGTGAGTATCATGATTAGTATTAGAAATTTTGCTTTTTTTGAATTCATGTGTGTATTTCCCCCTTTTGATTTATAGCGGGAGACCACAGGTCTCCCCTACGTTTTTGTTGATTCA
Source organism: Varibaculum timonense (assembly GCA_902386935.1). GTDB lineage: Bacteria > Bacillota > Clostridia > Tissierellales > Tissierellaceae > CABMKH01. Next base: position 238,218 of record CABMKH010000005.1, on the reverse strand, counting down.
TTCGGGATGGCGTGGAAACCATCCCCTACGTTTTGTGATTCATTCGGGATGGCGTGGAAACCATCCTCTACGTTTTGTTGATTCATTCGGGATGGCGTGGAAACCATCCCCTACGTTTTGTGATTCATTCGGGATGGTGTGGAAACCATCCCCTACGTTTTGCTTGTCATTCTGAAGCAAAGCTGAAGAATCTTATGTTTTCTAATATATAAAATTACCTGTATTGTTTAGATATTGCATACGTGCTAAGTTGTAGGCGTAGGTTATCTTGACTACATTTTCTTCTATTTCTGCTAGTTTTTCTTCTGCTGCTAGGACTTCTACTATGGTTCCTGCTGAGTCTTCTAGGTTTAGATTTTTGAGTAGGCTTGTTTCTACTCCAAAACCTTCTTTGTATTTTAGTACGGCTATTTCTAGATTGCCTTCTGCTTCTTTTATCATTTCCTTTGTACCTTCTAGCATGGATGCTACTGTATTTACTGTATTGTAGGATTGTCTTATGGAGTTTTCTACTTCCAGTTTTGCTTGATTGAAATCTACTACAGATTTATCTCTTAGGATTTCTGCTTCCTTGTATTGGAATGTATTTGGTGTATATTTTCTCTTAGTTTCATCAAAGTTTAGGGCATATACTGCTACTTCTCCTAAGGTCTTTTTGATTTCTAATCTCTCTTTCATTCCATTTACTAGTCCCTTTTCCAAATCGAACTTTTCTGTCTCTTCTAATAGTACGTCTGTAAGCTCTATATCTTTGTCAAATCCTATATTTATACTCTTCTTTAGTTCTACGATTGCATTTTCTAGATCTCCTTTTGCCTGTTCGTATTGTATCTTGGTGGATCTATAGTAGGTACTGGCTACTAGCATATCGTCTTTTGGCTTTAGTCCTTCTTCGTAACTTGCCTTTGCAAATTCGTATTGGGTCTTTCCTCTGTCCATTGCCTTCTGTTTTACTTCTAGCATTTGTTTTGCTTGAAGTACATCATAGTAGTTCTTTTGTATTAGAAGGGCTATGCCATTTTTATAGATATCAAAGGATGCCTGAGTTACCTCTAAGGCGATTTGAGTCATAGTCTCCATGACATCTGCTGTAGAGTCTACAGTCAATGACTCTAGACTGGCAAAGTCCAAGGCTGAGGATATGGTGCTTCCTGCTTCTTGTAGTGCGTTGACTATTCTGTAGTCTCCACTATCTAGTTGCTTTTTTGATTGGTCTAGAGATTTTTGAATCTCTTCTTTTATTGCTCCCCCTCCTGGGATTTGACCTAAGTCTGTACCCTTTGGGATTACTGTTCCATCTGGTAATGTAATATCCTGTGGACTCCTTCCACTATCTAGGGCCTTTTGGGCTTCGTTTAACTCTCTTGCTCCATCTCTTATATCATCTCTGCCTCTTCTGAGTTTTTTGGCTGAGTATCTGGCTCTTTGGTTTGATACATCTGACAACTGTATTTGTTTTTCTACTTGGTCTAGTTGTATACTGTTTTCTATTCCTGTGAGTACTGCTTCTTCTATGGTTAGTTTCATGGTCTCTCCTGCTGCAAAGGCTTGAGTTGATGTTGTGATTATGATTGTAGCCGCAAATATGGATGCCATGGTTTGTCTTATATTCTTCATAGGGCTATCTCCTTCCTATAATATCTTCTAGATTTTCTTTTTCCATTTCCATGATGCCTAGTTGTAGTTTGGTTAGTATCTCTACAAACTTTTTCTTTTCACTTATCTCTAGTGGTGACATAAGTCTTTCTGACCATACAATATAGTCATCTATTACTTTTTCTACACATTGGACTCCTTTTTTTGTAATCTCTATTACTATTTTTCTCCTGTCTTCAGAGCTACGTACTCTTCTGACAAAGGCTTGTTTTTCTAGTCTGTCCGTGAGTCCTGTAATATTGGCATTGGACAGGAGCATTCTCTCTCCAATTTGAGACATATACATGGGTTCTTCTTTATGTCCTCTATATAGTATGACTAGTATATTGAATTTTGTATTTGATAGGTCATATTGTTCAAAAAATCGGTCATGGACTTCTTCTAACATATCTTTTGTCTTTAAAAATTCTATGACTGTTCTGCCTGCTATCTGCTCTATCCAGTCATAGCTTTCAGATAGTTTTTCTAGTCTTTCCATCTTTTCACCTCAATTATTTCTATTGACTTGTAACAGTATATACCATTTTCGTTTAGTTGTAAATAGTTTTTATTAAAATTATATGTTTATTAATGTTTAATATGTTAAAGATTAATATAAAAAATAAGGGATGGTATGGAAACCATCCCCTGCAAAGATTCTTCAGCTCCGCTTCAGAATGACATTGGTGAAAGTGAAATCACAATGACATTGATGAAAGTGAAATCACAATGACATTGGTGAAAGTGAAATCAAAATGACATTGATGAAAGTGAAATCACAATGACATTGGTGAAAGTGAAATCATAATGACATTGGTGAAATCGAAATCAGAATGATGGTATGAACTTATCGTTCCATGGAAGGTCTGAATAAAATCCTGATATTCCTAATCTTTCTAATTCTTCTGCTTGATTTAGGCTATTGATAGTATGACTATAGGTATATACTCCTAATTGGCCTAATCTCTGGGGCAGATCTGTCTGTGCTTTGAATATAGGCATGGTAACTGCGAAGAGTTGATTGTCCCTTGCAAATTCTACTATTTCGTCATCTGTACTTCTGACTATATATAGGGTTAGGATTATCTTGTCATAGCCTAATTCTCTTACTGCCTGATATTCTGACAGTTGGTATATCTGTGGAATTGTCTGTGCTGCTAATTCTGGATATCTCTCTTGAATCATCTTTAGTCCTTCTATATTATTCCCCTTTATATCTGTAATTAAATATGCATCTGGATGTTCTTTAAACCAAGTGTATAGACTCTGTAATGTGGAGTGATGCCAGCCATTTATCATCTGAAAGTTTTCATATTCAAATGAGCTATACTCCCTTGATGGTACGTTGAAGAATTTGGTAACAAATCCATCCCAGCTATGCATGCCTACCATTTCACCATCTGTTCCCCAGTCGAAGTCCATTTCCATGAGCCTTACTCCATTTTTGTAGCTATTTTCCATGGCTTCTATTGCATTGGTATAGGTATGTCCCCCTAGCTGTCCTCCTGCATGGGCTATTATATAGGGATTTTCTATATTTGGTGCTACTGTATGAAGGGCTTCTGTAGATGGATTGATGATGAATCCATCTGCCATCTTGTCTAGGACATATTTGGAGAAGTTGCCTAGATTGGATTCCTCTACAAAGGCCAATGTTCTACCTGCTCTTATGGATTCTAGCATATCTGGACTTAGATTGTCCTTGTCTAGTAGGATTCCAAAGTATGGGTAATTGTATATATTTGCCTTTATCTGGTCATTTGTATGTGAATTAGATTTTGTGTTTAATATTATCTTTCTAAAACCGCTGAATGTGACCTTCATATAGTGGTCTGGGTCTTGAATCTCTGCTATTCCCTGTTTGATGAGCAGAGGGTATTTTCTATGAGCCTGTATCAATGTATCTTGGTCTGGCTCTTTAGTCCTTAGAACCACTTCTACATCTGGATGTTTTTCTAGCCAATGAACTAGATCTTCCAGTGTAGTACTGTTTGACAATATTATATCTCCATCTATGGTAGGCTCTATATATACTGCCATGATTCTATATCCATTGTGGTAGTGATGTTCTAACTCTTCTATGGTATTTAGTTGTAGTTGAACTATATTTATCTTTGAGTTTTCTTGTGTATCTTCTTCTGCATTTACATATGTTGTACTCAATATATTGAATATCATCAAAAATGTAAATATAAAGGCTAGATGTCTTCTATTCTTTAAAATTATAATCACCTCTTATGTGCAAGTCACTGAAAAACTATAGTTTTTTGCTTGTCATTCTGAAGCAAGCTAAAGAATCTTGTATCTTCAATATGTTTAAGATCCTTCACTAAGGTTCAGGATGACAGAAAAGGACTTTTTCAGTGACCTCCTTATCTTATATTTCCTATGTCTACTGCCTTATTGTATTCTAATATCTTTAGATTGTGATTTGCTATGGCTCCAGATAGGGCTAGTTTGGCATTGGATAGTTGGGTGATGGCTTCCTTTACTTCTAGGATGACTCCTGTCCCTGCATTGTAGGCTAGTTCTCTCAATCTTAGACCTTCTTCTGCCTTTTCCACATTTGCCTTTGCTAGTTGAATCTGTTTTTCTGCATTCTTTATCTCATCATATTTAGATCTTATATCAAATTCCACATTTTGTTTGGAATTATGAAGTAGGTTTTCCATCTTCTTTACATTGATTGACTTGTACTTATATCTATAGGTATTTGGAGTATAGACTTTTGCATTTGTATCAAAATCAAGTTTTACCAATTCGTAGTCGTTTTTAAGTCGAATCATGTCAAATCTAGTTGTATATGCTTTTTCTATATCTTCTTTTAGATTACGGTCAAATTTTTGTTCTTTAAACTTTGATGTCAATTCTAAATCTGTGTCCAATGGATAGTTTAGGACCATGTTCAAGGCTCTATATGCCTTGTCCAAGTCTTCTCCTGCTTTTTCCACATTTGTATATCCTTCATTGAGTGCTATATCTGACATGAGTACATCTGATTTAGATGCCATGCCTAGTTCAAATCTCTTGTGGACAATTTCTGTGTTTTTCTTTATATTTGCCAAGGTACTATTCATTACGTCTAGATTGTCTTTGGCCTGTAGTACTCCATAGTATGCACCAGTTACATTGTGTTTTATATCTTCTTTGATATATTCTGTCTTTAGTTTTTCTTCTTCTAAGGCATAGTTTGCCTTTTTAGATGCCATGTTTTCGTCTAATAAAAATCCTTCTACTGTTCCTAGGGAATAGTCTGATTTTTTGTATTTCTTTTCTTGACTTCTTGCTTCACTGTATTCTGTGTTTTTGACTTCTATTTCTAGCCCATTGATGATGAGTTCTTGGGAATTTTTTATTCCCTCTTCTATTGCCTGTTCTAGGGACAGACTGTTTTTGATATCCTTGACTGTTTCTCCATAGGAGAACATTGGGGTTATGAGTAGTGACAGGGCTAGTGCTGTACTGATTATTTTCTTTTTCATAAATGTATCACTTCCTTTGTAGTTTTTGTGTGCTCAAATGTGGCGTAAATAGTGGGGATGACTATCATAGTTAGCATTGTGGCTGCTAGCATACCTCCTATTACTGCTATGGCTAGGGGTGAGAATCTCTCTGCTCCTAGTGCTAATTCCAGTGCTAGGGGGAGCATACCTGCTATATCTGATAATGCTGTCATCATGATAGGTCTATATCTTCCACGTACTGATTCTATTAGACTATCTTCTATACTTAGACCCTTTTTTCTAAGATTGTTAGTGTTATCTACTAAAAGTATGGCATTATTTACTACAGTTCCTGCCAACAATACAAATCCCAACAACACTGGCATAGATATATATTTGTTAGTTATTCCAAGGGCTGGAGCTACTCCTATGATTATCAGTGGTATGGCACTCATGATAGTGATAGGATGTATAAAGGATTTGAACTGTGGTACTAATACTAGATAGACAAATACTATGGCTAGTATCAAAGTAAAGGCCATGTCCTTCATGGACTTTCGTAGCTCTTCTTGCTCTCCTACCATCTGTACATCATATCCCCTTGGTAGTGGAAATTCGTCTATGACATCCTGTATATCGGATGTGATATGACTAAAAGCCCTATCTTGGGTATAGCCTAGTATCTCTATGGTGTAGGCGTAGTTTTCTCTTGTAACTAGATTTCCTCGCTTTTCTACTTCTACTGTGACCAATTCCCTAAGGGGTACCCTTATTCCCATAGGGGTATTGATATTTATTGCCATCAGATCCTCTAGGGTGTAGAGGGTATCTTCTGTGTATCTTACTAATATCCCTAGGTTTTGAAATTCATCGATATCCATAGTGGTATTCTTTATGCCTTCCACAGCACCTAATATCTGTTTTGAAACTGCCACATTATTTAATCCCAGTTCTTGAATTCGGCTATGATTCATTCTTATGCTTATCTGTTCATTATCCATATGAAAATTCTTGTAGATATTTGTAATCCCTGGTATCTGGGATAGTTTTGATTCAAATTGGGTAGCCAGATCATAGAGGACATCCTGATCTTCTCCCAGGATGGCTATATCTATAGGTGCTGTGCTCCCTGTGGTGGCCGTACCACCCTGTTCTTTTACTACAAATCCCTTTATCCCAGGTATCAGAGAAATATAGTCCCTTAATCCCTCTTGAAATTCCCATATGGTCTCTTCTCTCTCTTTTCTACTATTGAGATTGATGGTAAAAAAAGCCTGATTTGTACCCATTAATCCAAAATCACCTAGCATATTGCTATCCCTTTCAAATCCAATCTGTACATCGTAGTGAGATATATTCTCCTGGGACAGAAGATATTCTTCTATCATATTTACTGCTTCCTTTGTGCCATCTAGCTTTGTTCCTGATTCCATCTCTATAGTTGCAAAGCTTACTCCACTGTCAAATTTGGGTAGCATCTCGATTCCATTGGATATGAGAAATCTTCCACTGCTTATCATAGCTATAATTAATATAATATATACTATTGTCTTGTTATTCAAGGAAATTTTCAAAATCTTGATGTAAAATCTTAGCAATAGATCCATAATTTTGTTGAATGGAGTACTTATGAGCTTAATCAACTTCTCTATCTTTCTGAGTTTTAATCTATACATAATGACTGTCAACAGAGGAATTATTGTCAGAGCTACTATTATAGAAGATGTGATGGCATATATTAAGGTAAGAGACAAGGGTTTAAACATGGCTCCTACAAATCCCTTTATGAATATGAGGGGAACTAGAACTACTAGGGTAGTCAATACCCCTGCTATACTTGGTAGTGTTATCTCTGATACTGCATCTATTGTAGCATTTACTATGTCCTTGCCCATGTCCCTATGATGGGTCACTATATTTTCCACTACTATAATAGAAGCATCTACTACAAAACCTATGCTGAGTATCAATGCTGACAATGTGACTAGGTCTAGTTTTAATCCTGAAAGCTTCATCATACCTAAGGTCATGAGGAATACCAAGGGCATGGATATAGATACTACCAGTGATTGATTCAAGGCTGCTATGAATAACATGATGAGTATCACCGTAAGTCCTATAGACTGAAACACACTGGTGGTCATATTATTTACCATATCTAGGGTAAATGTGGAATCGTCTTGTGCTATGTCAAATTCTATAAATGGATATTCCTCTTCTAGATATGTGAGTTTAGCCTTGATATTGTCGATTACTTCTATAGTATTAGCATCCTTTCTCTTGCTTATCAATAGGCCTATGGATTCATTGCCATTAAATTTATAGGAACTCTCTAGATCTTCATGGGTAAGTTCTACATTAGCTATGTCCCTGAGATATATAAACCTTCCGTCTTTAGTGGGAATTCTCAGTCCTTCTATATCATCTATATCCATAAATCCCTCTTCTACTCGTAGGAGGATCTCCCTATTTTCTCCTACCAACTTTCCTCCAGGTGCCTTTATATTGTTTTGAGCTAATACTTGGCCTATCTGTTCTAGGGAGATATTGTAGGATTCCATCTTGTTTTTATGGATATTTACTTGAACTTCTGAATTATATCCCCCATAGATATTGATGCCTCCTACTCCTTCTACTAATTGTAAGCTATAGCTTATCTTGTCTTCTGCCAATTGCCTTATTTTTTCCATACTTAGGGATTCACTACTTAGGCTAAGGGTGATTACAGGCTTATCTGAGGTGCTAAATTTCAATACCCTTGGCTCTTCCATTCTAGATGGGAGTTTGTCTCCGATTCTACTTAGGGAATTTTGAATGTCAATGGCTGCAGCATCGATATCTATTCCATAGTTAAAAGTCAATTGCAATATTGCCACATTATCCTGACTGGTAGACTTTATATTGGATATGCCCTCTAATTGTCCCAATTCTTCTTCCATGGGCTCTATGATTTCTTTTGCCACGTCTTGGGCAGATGCTCCTGGATATCTAGTCATAACCGTTGCCATAGGAGGATTGGTATCTGGAGATAGCTGGACTTGTATAGTTGACTTAGAGTATACTCCCAATAGTATGATGCCTATCATCAATGTAAGTATAAAGTATTTGTTTTCAATGGCAAATTTTCCTATATTCATTGCTCTACTTCTCCTTCCCTGATGTCTGCATCTCTTAGATATACCTTTGCCCCATCATACAGTCTGTCTATATTTTTATTGGCAATTCTATCATCTAATTCCAGCCCTTGTACTACTTGGACTCTTTGATTTAACCTAACTCCTGTCTCTATGGGTACTTCTTCTACGTACAGATATCTACTTTCAGAATTGGAGATTCTTCTACTTCGGTCGGAATGACTTCCTTCCTTTATCCTATAGACTACCTGAGAATCTCCAAGTTGTTTTATAGCTCTTTCAGATATGGTGGTGATGTCTTTTAGTTCTTCTACAATAAATTCTGCAGGCACACTGCTGCCAAATATGAGACCTTCTTTAGTATTTATCCCTCGTATCTCTACTTCCCCTATGCGAGTCATGGGATTTATACTTGGAGTTATATAATTTACTTTTGATATCAATGGCTCCTCAGTATCTGAGATATTCAGTAATACAGTGGTACCTACCTTTATATTCCTTAGATCATTTTCACTTATATTTACCTTTATGGTAGCATCCCTAGGATAATCTATGATAACTACTGGCTTTCCCATGGCTGCCATCTCTCCCAAGCTTGAGTTGACTACCTTAACTATGCCATCCATTGGGGCTATAAGTACAGCGTCTTGAAGACTTATTTCCAGTTCATTCCTTGTGACCTCTAGTTCCTTTAATTGCATTTCTGCCATATTTCTTTCATGAGATACCTTATCATATTGTGCCTGAGGGATGATGCCTTCTTCTAGTAGTTCCCTATGTCTTCTTTCTTCTGTTTGAAGATAATCCAGGTTTAACCTTGTGAGCTCTTCTCTTACTCCTATGGTATTGAACTTAGCTTCTATGGCCTGGGTATCTAGCCTAGCTATTACCTGCCCCTTTTTGATACGATCTCCCTCTTGAATATTTAACTCCACTATTTCTCCTGACATCTTAAAGGATAGTTCAGCTGTCTCCTTAGGATATAAAGTGCCTATATATGATATCTTTTTAGTGAGATTCTCCCTACTTACTATTTCTGTCTCTATTGGTACTCCTAGGTCCTCTTTGGCTATGACTATGCTTTTCTGTTGTTTTATTGGTGGTTTTATGATTCCTTTTCTATAGGCAATAGCTGCTACTATGACCAGTCCTAGGAATATTAGGACCTTTAATATATTGTTTTTCTTTATATGATTTCCTTCCATGATATAACCTCGCTTTATTTTATTTGCTAATATTGTTCTTTAGGATATAATTGAAAGCAAAAGGGATTATTAGCTAAGTATATTATATTGAAGAAATGGGTAATAGAACTGTAACATATGATACAGTTCTATATCATTTGGACTATTAACTCTTATTAAGCTCAGGGTACAGATGGGATGGCAGGATTGCAAATAGAACTGATATGGTAGTAGTGGGGGGTAAGATAGGTGAATGGATTTAAAACTGGTGAGTTATTGGATCTATTCAGGGATGTGGATTATAGCATCTCTAAATATGATAAGGATAGTATTGTCTTTATGGAGAATGAAGTATGTACATCTCTCAATTTTATATTAAAGGGATGTGTCCAAATCCAGAAGATAAGCCCTTCGGGAAATATCCTAGTAGTAGCAGAGTTCAATACAGGTAGTTCCATAGGTGAGAGTTTAGTATTTGGTTCAGAAAACACATTTCCTATGTCAGGTATTGCAAAGATGGAAACCAAGGTAATGCATATATCTAGAGATACTATATTATATCTATGTCAAAAAGATATAAACTTTTTAAACAGGTTTTTGCAATTCTTGTCAGATAAATCTTTGACCCTAAGTAAAAAGTTGGATCAAGTTACCTTAAAGACTATACGTCAGAGAATATGTGAATTTATATTAAATGAATATAATAAAAATGAAAATCTTGAAATTAAGCTAAATATGAGTAAGACTGAATGGGCAGATAGAATGGGAGTACAACGCCCTTCTCTTGCTAGAGAACTAGGGGTATTGAGAGATATGGAGTTGATTGATTTTGATAGGGAGCATATATATGTAAAAAATTTAAAGGGGATTAGAGAAATAATATAAGGAGACCACAGGTCTCCTTATTTTACCGCTCTTATTACTTGAATTTCCAAGTCTTGATTTTCTACCTTTTCGTCTATTCTGTCTACTTTTTCTTCTAGAGTTGTCAATTTTTCATAAGTAAGTTGGTACCCATCATATAGGACTTTGTGATTTTGGTCCATTTTGTTTTCTAGTCTAACTATGTCCAGCTTTATCCCCTTGATATCATCTTTTGTTGCCATCTTAGATTCCATGCTATCCATTCTGCCGTCCATTTTGTCCATTCTAGCATTTAGGTCTTTTCCCATGGTGTCCATTCTACCTATTAGGTCAACATACATCTTTTCTAATAGGTCATAGATTTTCTCATCCACTTTAACACCTCCGTTTAATCCTCTTATTTATGATTATATCATTTATGTATTGATTTATCCAAAGAAATAATTATAAATAGAAGGAGACCACAGGTCTCCCCTACTTATCTATTCTTCTTTATAACTTCTATGGCCTTTTTAAGTTGTAGATCTTTTTCTAGATTATCTTCTACTACTATGTCTGGTTCTATACCTACTTTATTTACTGGATTTTTGTTTGCTGTAAGATACTCTGCTATGGTTAGCTTGATACCTCCTCCATTGGTTAGAGGTATTAGACTTTGAACTGTTCCCTTTCCAAAGGTTGTAGTTCCCACTATGGTTCCTAGTTTTCTATCCTTTATAGCACCTGCAAATATCTCTGCTGCACTGGCACTTCCTTTGTTTGTAAGTACTACCATATTGTACTCTGGAACATTGGCAAAGGCACTATAGGTCTGTAGTCTTCCATCAGAATGCTTTACATGGACTATAGGTCCTTTTGGAACTATGAGCCTAAGTGTATTGACTACTTCATTTAGTCCACCGCCTGGATTGTTTCTCACATCAAAGATAATATCCTTTATCTTCTCCTTGTTAAGCTTATTCAATGCTATGACCACATTGTCTAAGGCATGGTCATTGAATTCTCCAATCTTTATATAGCCTATCTTTCCATCTAAGATCTCATATTCTACTGGATTTATCTCTATCTTCTGTCTTTCTACTTCTATATATATTGGGTTTGGGTTGCCTTCTCTCATGATACCTAGCTTTACCTTTGTCCCTGGCTCTCCTCGTATGAGTTCAGAAGCATCTCTAGTAGTGGACTTTGTCACATCTTTACCATCTACAGATACTATGATATCCCCTGGCAAAATTCCAGCCTTCTGTCCCGGAGTTCCATTTAGGGGAGTAATCACTGTTATATAGCCATTTTTTCTAGTTATATTTACTCCTATTCCTCCAAAATCTCCTGTTATCTCTTCTCGTAATTGTTTGAACTCTCTTTCTGTATAATAATTGCTATACTCATCTAGATTATAAAATAGCCCTTTCATAGCTCCATCCATGAGTTCTCTCTCTGTTACATCATAGGCATAGTTTGCCTTTATAAGTTGTAGCATATTCCCTAGATATTTTAACTCCTGTACTAGATTTACCTTTCCTGTATCTGGTACCTGTGCTGCCTCTCCAAAGGCTGTAGTACCTGGCATTGTAAAGACTAGTATAGCTGCCATTAGGACTAGAGCCCTCTTCTTTAAAATATTCTTCATGATCATATCATCCTTTCTAGCTGCTAAATTTGTAGAATATTTATCTACTAATAATTTTAATAAATCCTTCTATTCCCATTTGGGGATTTATTATAAATCTAGGTAGTTCGTAGGGAGAATCCCCTTGTTTTACATACTCCTGTTCCACTGTAAATCCTAGTATATAGTTTAGTTCCTCTACTGCTTGTAATGCGTCTTCACTATATCTGCCAAAGGGATAGGCTATAGCCCTAGCACCTAATAGGGCTTTACTCCTCTTTAAATCTGTCTTTATAGCTTCTTTGTCCAATACCTCTAGCATAGTATGCCCATCTTCTAGGAAGTGAAATCCATAGGAGTGACAGCCATATTCAAATACATCAGAATAATTCTTAGCTTCTGGAAGATATATTCTCTGAGTAGTAGCTGGATCGTATTCTTCCTTTTCCCTATTTTCACTATCTCCTATTATGAATATGATTCCATTAAATCCATATTCCTTCATTATGGGATATGCATGAACTATATTGCTTAGATACCCATCATCAAAGGTTATAACCACTGTATTCTTTGGAAGTATTTGCTCTCCCTTTATAAAAGCTTCCAATTCATCTAGATTAGCTGTGTGAAAGTCATTGTCCTTTAGATACTTCATCTGTTCTCTAAAATTTTCCAAGGATATTACACTATCATTACCATTCCATCCATATTTATCCATGTCCTCTTGAGGAAGAATATGATGATATAGTAGTACTGGTATTTCCTTTGCTATGTCTTTTTCCATGAGTTTTTTTAGTTGGTCTATTTCCCTTTGCAATTCTTGATTTTTTTCTTGTAAAGCTGCATAGTCTTTTTCAATGTTTTTGTATTCTCTTCTCAACTTCTCATTTTCCAACATCATGTATTCATATTGTTCTTCTGTAAATCCAAGTCTAGATGCTTGGGCTGTGCTGCCAAATACTAATAGGACTACAATCAGTGATATTAGTATTGTCTTTTTCATTTGACACTCTCCTTAAAATAATCTGTTTCTAATATATAATTAGATTTTTCTATTTCTTCTACTATCTTTTCTGACATTTCTCTTACTTCTTCTAGGTCTATTTCTCTTCTTGTCTTTCTGTCTATGGCTCTACTGTGTTCAAAGATTCCATCCCTTGATATTTCAAATAGGATGTCTTCATCTATAAAGGAACCCTTTAGCATATAGGTCTGAGGTGGTACATAGGCATGTCCCTCATAATTAGTCAAATCTCTTCCAAATATCATGCCCTTAGTATTATCATATCCCATTATATTTGCTATGGTAGGATAGAAGTCTAGTTGGCTACCTATGGTAGAGATAGTCTCTTTTACCTCTGCTCCTGGAATATGGACTATGAGTGGAATATGCATCATCTCGTCAAAGTCATACTCTTTTCCTAATAATTCTGTCATAAGTTCTGCTTCATCTTGGGCTGCTGATATGGCAAAGTGATCTCCATATATGGCTATGACTGTATTTTCATATAGTCCTGCACTTTTTAGCCCGTCTATAAACTCTCCTATGGCCTTGTCTGCATAGTGAATGGATTGGAGATAGTCTCCTACCATATTGTCCTTATATTTTTCTTCTATGTCTAGAACTTCGTATTCCTCTGGCATCTTGAAGGGAGTATGACTGCTTAAGCTTACTACAAAGGCGTAAAATGGATTTTCGTCTATATTGTCCAATTCTTTTAGATACTCTATGGTCTGTTGGTAAAAATCCTCATCTCTTATGCCAAATCCCAATACTTCATCAAATTGGAAATCCTCTTCTGATATAAATCTCTGAAATCCTTGATTAGGATAGGCTGCTTCCCTGTTCCAAAAAGTCTTTTCGTAGCCATGAAATGCCCATGATGTGTAGCCATTGTCTCTAAGTAGCCATGGCAATCCATAGAATGTATTGTTTTCATATTGTGTATATGTAGGCTCTTCCATGGAAGGATGTAGACTATTATTGGACACAAATTCTGCATCAGATGTATTTCCACGTCCTAATAGTTGGTGATAGTTGTCATAGTACAGGGTTGAATTGTCTGATATTAATTTGTTTAGATTTGGGGTTATCTCCTGTCCATTATATTCTAACTCTATAGGGAAGTCCTGTAAAGCCTCAATCTGTAATACTATGAGATTTTTACCTTTTCCAATTCCTGTATGCTTCCCTTGTTTTAGCCTTGCTCGTGACTTTAATTCTTTTATATCCTCTTGGCTTAGTGGTGCATCTTTCTTTGATATCTTGTCCCTACCTAATATTGTGTCTGTGATATCAGTTATGTGATATGTATATAGCTCCTGAGCCTTTACAGAGGTCATATACCCCTTCATGTTTATAGAAATAAGGATTGCTAACAATATACTTCCTAATATAATAGGGGAGTTTTTTTTGAGCTTTTCATTTATTTTAGCTGTGTAGTTTTTCTTCTTCATTATATATGCAACAATTGGAATATCTAGTACTAATAGAAGAATTCTAAAGTTGAATATCTTTTTCAAACTCTCTCCTACTGCTGCTAGTTGTCTGAACTGTTTTATGACTAATACCTTTGGTAGAACGTTGAAGTGCGAATAATAGGCAGCATCTGCCAATATTATGATGGATATTACTATGTAGAATGTCAAAGCTTTTGTCTCTTTGTTCTTTGTTTTGCTTCTAAATATTAGGGATAATATAAATGTGGATATTAAACTACTTATTATTATTATGGGTATTCTATTGTACTCTACTTTTATTAAATTGGTAAATAATATGAATTTTATGGTCAATAATATTGATAAAAACATATGTGCCTCCATGTTATATTAATTTCTTATCTAAATAGTTTATAACAATTGATAATGATTTTCAAGTAGTTTTGAAAAAAACAATGCTGTCTCAAAATCTTGCTTTGAGACAGCATTGTCTTGTAGTATTACATTTCTGGCTGTGGATAATAGATGTCTAACCACTTTTCGTAGCCGTCTTTTAGTCTTTCATAGTGGTGACTATTTATGGCTTCTTGCATTGGTTCATAGTACCATCTATTTTCCAATAGGTCAGGGAATTGTTTGGCTTCTGGTAATATATATTCTTTTTCAACTTTTCTATTCAATACATTGTTTACCAATGTGACAAATTCTGCCCTTGTAATATATTGGTCTGGCTTGAACGTCCTGTCTGGATACCCCTTTACCCATCCTTTTTGTGTTGCTGAGTTTATATATTTGTTTGCCCAGTGATCCTTTACATCTGTGAAACTATTGTCTTCAAATGGGCTTAGTTTATCAAATCTAGATGCTATGGTGGCTAATTCTGCCCTTGTGATATTGTTTCCTGGTCTAAATGTGCCATCTTCGTATCCTTCTATTACCTTGCCCTTGGCTAAGGTTGCTATATGTTTTGTAGACCATCTCCCTGTGTTTACATCTGGGAATCCATGGGATTGTGTTCTTATTCTATCTCTGGATTCTGCCGTCAATAGTCTGTAGAATACGGCAGCAACTTCCTCTCTTGTGACTAATCCTTCTGGGCGTACTGTATTATCTGGATATCCTTGGATATATTGGTGATGATCGTCTCTATTTAGTTCTGCTGATGCTTGTGGTATTTCTTCTTCTTTTAGTATTACTTCTTCGTCTTTATCTTTCTTGTCTTTATCTCTATCTTTTCTTCTACGGCCACCGCCACCTCCGCCACCACCTGTGGATTTTTCAGTGTAGTAGAAGGTTATTTCATTGCCTGATTGTTTTAGTGTCAGGCTCTTTGTGTCTTTATCTACTGTATAACCTGAGATGTCTTTAGCTTTTTCTGTAACTGTTGTCCCATAGGTTTGATTGAATACTACTTCTTCTGGTGCTAGTTCTTTGTCTGTTCCTTTTTCTAGATATTTTACTGTGTATATGATGTCTGTTTTCTTGATATAATGAACTTTTATTATATTATTCTCTTTTGTTACTGTAAATGGTAACTTAGTAGAATTCTTTGGATCTAATTCATAGCCTTCTGGTTTATTAGCATAGCTTACGGTTTTTACTTCTGGTTCTGCTAATAATACTGTTAGATTTTCTACCTTTTCTAGAGGTTCTTCTCCTTTGTAGTATTCTACTGTGTATGGTAGTGTTTGAGCTTCGTCTTTTTCATAGTATACTACTTCTCTTGCACTTCCATCTGCTTTTACTACTAAGCTTGTTGGTTGATTTTCTATTACCTTGTAGCCTGTAGTTACTTCTGGATGTGCTATTTCTATTATTTCTCCTACATAGCCTTTACCTGTTACTGGGTTTGGTTCTATTCCTGGCACTGGTGTTGTGGTTCCGTCTATATAGTAGTCTATTTGGTAATCAAAGTTGTTCTGACTTTCATCTATTACATAGTAGACTTTGATTACATTTTCTTCAGCTGTTACTATAAATGGTAACTTAGTTGATTTGCCTTCGTCTACTTTGTAACCTTCTGGTTTATTGTCTGCTACACTTTCTACTACTGGAGTGTATGCTGGAACTGTTGAACTCTGTGTCCAATCTTCTTTCTTTTCTCCATCTACATAGTATTCTACTGTGTATGGTAGTATTTGAGTGTCGTCTTTTTCATAGTATACTACTTCTCTTGCACTTCCATCTGCTTTTACTACTAGGCTTGTTGGTTGCTCTTTCATTACCTTATAGCCTGTAGTTACTTCTTGATGTTCTATTTTTATTATCTCTCCTACATAGCCTTTACCTGTTACTGGGTTTGGTTCTATTCCTGGCACTGGTGTTGTGGTTCCGTCTATATAGTAGTCTATTTGGTAATTAAAGTTATTCTGACTTTCATCTATTACATAGTAGACTTTTATAACATTGTCAGTAGCTGTTACTATAAATGGTAACTTAGTTGATTTGCCTTCGTCTACTTTGTAACCTTCTGGTTTATTGTCTGCTACACTTTCTACTACTGGAGTGTATGCTGGAACTGTTGAACTCTGTGTCCAATCTTCTTTCTTTTCTCCATCTACATAGTATTCTACTGTGTATGGTAGTATTTGAGTGTCGTCTTTTTCATAGTATACTATAGCACTTGCTGTACCATCTGCTTTTACTACTAGGCTTGTTGGTTGCTCTTCCATTACTTTGTAGCCTGTAGTTAATTCTGGATGTTCTATTTTTATTATCTCTCCTACATAGCCTTTACCCTTTACTGGGTTTAGTTCTATTCCTGGTACTTTTTCTTCTGTACCTTTGATATAGTAGTCTATTTGATAACTGAAATCTTTATTGTCTTTATCTATTACATAGTATACTTTTATAACATTGTCAGTAGCTGTTACTGTAAATGGTAGCTTAGTTGAGTTGCCTTCATCTACTTTGTAACCTGCTGGTGCTTTGTCTGCTACACTTTCTACTACTGGAGTGTGTGCTGGAACTTCTAAACTCTGTGTCCAATCTTCTTGCTTTTCTCCATCTACATAGTATTCTACTGTGTATGGTAGTATTTGAGTGTCGTCTTTTTCATAGTATACTATAGCACTTGCTGTACCATCTGCTTTTACTACTAGGCTTGTTGGTTGCTCTTCCATTACTTTGTAGCCTGTAGTTAATTCTGGATGTTCTATTTTTATTATCTCTCCTACATAGCCTTTACCCTTTACTGGGTTTAGTTCTATTCCTGGTACTTTTTCTTCTGTACCTTTGATATAGTAGTCTATTTGATAACTGAAATCTTTATTGTCTTTATCTATTACATAGTATACTTTTATAACATTGTCAGTAGCTGTTACTGTAAATGGTAGCTTAGTTGAGTTGCCTTCATCTACTTTGTAACCTGCTGGTGCTTTGTCTGCTACACTTTCTACTACTGGAGTGTGTGCTGGAACTTCTAAACTCTGTGTCCAATCTTCTTGCTTTTCTCCATCTACATAGTATTCTACTGTGTATGGTAGTATTTGAGTGTCGTCTTTTTCATAGTATACTACTTCTCTTGCACTTCCATCTGCTTTTACTACCAAGCTTGTTGGTTGATCTTTCATTACCTTATAGCCTGTAGTTACTTGTGGATGTGCTATTTCTATTATTTCTCCTATATAGCCTTGACCCTTTACTGGGTTTGGTTCTATTCCTGGGACTTTTTCTTCTGTACCTTTGATATAGTAGTCTATTTGATAATCAAAGTTGTTCTGGCTTTCATCTATTACATAGTATACTTTTATGACATTTTCAGTAGCTGTTACTGTAAATGGTAACTTAGTAGAATTCTTTGGATCTAATTCATAGCCTTCTGGTTTATTGTCATAGCTTACAGTTTTTACTTCTGGTTCTGCTAATAGTACTTTTAGATTTTCTGCCTTTTCTAGAAGTTCTTCTCCTTTGTAGTATTCCACTGTGTATGATAGTGTTTGAGTTTCGTCTTTTTCAAATACCGCTGTATAAATTGTACTCTCTGTTACTGTTCCTGGGAACTTTGGTGTCCATTCCTTAAACTTATAACCTTCATTGGCTATTGGGTCTGGTATCTTTGTTACTGCTTCGTCCCAAGATGTGCCATTTAGAATGTCCTTATACTCTGTTTGGTCACCTTCTTTTAAGCTTCCGTTTGCTCCTGCTTCAAAGGTTACTGTGTGCCATTGGATATTATCCTTTTGATAATAGAAAATTATTTCGTTGTCTATAGCTTTTAATTCTTTCTTTACTGTTATTGGTTCTAATTTGTTGTAGCCTATTATATCTATGGCATTCTCTGTTATTTCTATGCCATAAGTTTGATTATCTACTATCTTTGGATCTGCTAAAACTTTGTCAGTACCTTGTTCTAAATATTTCACTGTATAACTTATATCTGTTTTAGCTATATTTGTTACTACTAATCCACCCTCTTCTTTTGTATATCCCGCTGGAACACTTACTTCATCTATTGTATATTCATACTCTTTACCATTTTCATCTGTCTTATCTAAGTCTATCCATGTATGTTCAGTTGTTCCATTCTCTAATTTTACTGGTTCTCCATGAGTTTCCCCATCTCTATATAGTTGTAATTCTATACTTGGCCTAGATTCTGGTCCACCTACCCATACCTTTTTACCTGTCACTTCTATCTTTGGACTTTCGTAGGTGTTGGTTACTGTAACTTTTTCATCTTTATTATTTCCTCCTAGCATTACAGTTCCTTTATCTATATCTACCTTGAACCCTTCTCCTGGATTTTCTTCAGTTATTGTATATTCTCCATATACTAGATTTTCTAATTTCTTTGATTCTCCACCTTTTAAAGTTAGATTTTCGCTATAACTATTTGGTCCGATCATTTTTATTTGGAATTCTCTTTGGTCATTCTCTATATTAACTCCAGTAGCATCCTTTAGTACTTTCTCTATAGTTAAACTTGCGTCATCTTTTATTTCTTTATATGCAAACCAAACTTCACGATTCGGACTAGATGGGGTTAAAGTGATATGCTTTGGACTATTATCATCTTCATCAGAATTGTTGTTATTAAAGATATATGTTATTCCATCTCTTTCAAACGATGAATCTGCAACAATTTCATATTCTTTACCTAACTCTAAATTAGCTCCATAATTATATGTCTTTATATATATTTTTGCTTCTTCTCTTGGAATAATTATTCCTTCCGAATTTACAGGTTTACCTTCGTCATTGACACGATAATAGAATATATTTATATTACCTGCATCTACCCCAAACTCTGGTATTGGGTCAAAATACTTCTTTGCCTTATCATCATTTGCATTAATATATTCTACATAGGTTGGTTTATTCGTTGGATAAGACACCCCATTTTCTGCCTTCTCACTAATTTCAACTATATAGGACATAGTTGCTGACTTTCCCTCTGAAATAGTAGGTACTGTCCATGTTATCGTCTTGGTATCTGT
Source organism: Varibaculum timonense (assembly GCA_902386935.1). Lineage (GTDB taxonomy): Bacteria > Bacillota > Clostridia > Tissierellales > Tissierellaceae > CABMKH01. Next base: position 218,472 of record CABMKH010000005.1, on the reverse strand, counting down.
ATCATAACTGACAGATCCTTGATCCACTTCTATTAATTTCTTATAATTTACTTCATTGATTCCGGGTATATAAAACATATCCCCCATAGGGTCAGTCACTGTAGCATTTGTGGCTGCATAAGCTATTCTACCTGCTATCTCCTGAAATATATTCTGTAGTTCTTGAGGATTAGCTGTATAATAGTTCCCTTCACTTGCAATTCCTCGTAATGTTCGTTCTCCTTCAGTACCTGCCTGCAAGGCTATAGTATATATGGTCTGCCCTGCATCTTTAGCAAATTTAGATTCAGCTATGGCACTATTTCCGTGACTGTAGTGGTATCTATAACCAATTCCAGATTTATATTCTACCGTAGAATTTCTTCCATCTCCTACAGCTTTATTGTAATTATACTCTCCATGAGGTATAGAAGAGTTAGTTATATAATAATCTACTACCCATGAACTGTCCCAAGGTTCCAAATACTTGTCAGGATTCTTTATCTTATAACTATAAGTTGCTGCCCCATCTCCAAGTAATACTATATTTTTATAATCAGCTTCACTTTCATTGAACATCTCACTAGCCTGTTTTAAACCCGCTTGAATAAACGTTCCTCCTAGGGCTTCAATTTCATCTATAGCTCTTAATAGTGAGTTTTTTTCCTTCGCACCAGTAAAGCCAGCATTAACATCAACTGCTTTAGAACTCCCATAATTACTAGAAAATGATACAACCGCTATCCTAGTATTAGTATTATTGGGATCAGATAGTAAGGTATCAACAAAGGTTTTTGCAGCTTTTTTAGCCTCTCTTATTCTTTCGCCTTCCATACTTCCTGATTTGTCTATAACTAATACTATATCTGATGTCTTTGGCAAATTCTTTCCAGTCATAGTTAAGGTTATTTCAAATTGATTGGTAGTCCCTTCAACTGGTTTCCCTATCTTTGATAGACTTAATGCACCTGCATTAGGCCATTCTATATTGTTATAGCCTTGATCCTCTGTATTATCTAATATGGATCTACTCATTAAACTTCTAGGCATCATGAGTTGTTCTTTGAAAGATCCCAATGACCTAGGTGAGAACTCTATAATTTGGGGAGCCGTAGTTGATTGTTCTTCTCCTTCTAGAAAATCTGGAGCTTCTGGTGTTATCATATCCACCATCTCATAGTATAGATCTACAACATTTTCTCCCTCAACTAATACTAATTTCCTCGGCTTACTTTCTATATATTCTACTCCGTCTTTTTCTAATGAGAAGTCTTCTCCAAATATCTCTTCTCCTACTTCTAAATCTTCTATGACTTCTCTTTCTATAACTTCTTCATCTTCTTCTGAGATTAAAATATGGTTTATTATAAGTATAGCTTCAAATCTCTCTGGTATGATTTCTTCTTCTGTAACTTCTTCTAGTTCTTCAATGTCTTCTTCCTCAGTGTCCTCTTCTATATTCTCTTCTTCATCTTCTGTCTCATCAATTTCTGTCTCAGTTTCCTCTTCTAATTCTTCTGGGTCTTCTGATTCCTCTGTTTCTTCTTCCGAGTCCTCTTCCACCTCCACTTCTTCAACTGTTTGTAATGTTTCATCAGTGTTTTCTAATTCTTGTTCTTCTTCCCTATCTGGTTCTTCTCGTTCTTCTGACTTTATGTCTAATGTTTTGACATCTCTTTCATGTAAATTAGCCTCTGCGTAGGTGGCAATACCCAAATTGAATAATGTCACAAATACGATTAATAGGGCTAATAACCTGATATTACTACTTTTCACTCTTTTCATCTCCTTATAAAATTATCATAGTAGAAATTATATCCACCTTATGGAAAAAATCCTTTAAACATAGAAAGGCTGCCATGTTAAAAAACATAGCAGCCTGACAATCATAGCTTTTATAGCTTTAGACTCAAAACTTTGCGTCCCTACCTTTCGGAAGGTTTGCCCATAGCATATACTTTATATATGCACTATATCATATCACAAATAACAAGTAATGTGTATAGCAATTTAGGTTTTATTTACTTAAAATATATACCTTTTTCAAATTATATTAAACATATTTCTTTAATAAATATTTATTTCAGCAAAAATGCGTAAAAAAAGCATCCCTATGGATGGAGGCACTGAAAAGTCCTTTTCTGTCATCCTGAACCTTAGTGAAGGATCTTAAACATGTTAAAATACAAGATTCTTCAGCTTCGCTTCAGAATGACAAGCAAAAATGCGTAAAAAAAGCATCCCTATGGATGGAGGCACTGAAAAGTCCTTTTCTGTCATCCTGAACCTTAGTGAAGGATCTTAAACATGTTAAAATACAAGATTCTTCAGCTTCGCTTCAGAATGACAAGCAAAAATGCGTAAAAAAAGCATCCCTAAGGATGGAGGCCACTGGAAAAGTCCTTTTCTGTCATACTGAACCTTAGTGAAGGATCTTAAACATGTTAAAATACAAGATTCTTCAGCTTCGCTTCAGAATGACAAGCAAAAATGCGTAAAAAAAGCATCCCTAAGGATGGAGGCCACTGGAAAAGTCCTTTTCTGTCATACTGAACCTTGGTGAAGGATCTTAAACATGTTAAAATACAAGATTCTTCAGCTTCGCTTCAGAATGACAAGCAAAAATGCGTAAAAAAAGCATCCCTATGGATGGAGGCCACTGAAAAAGTCCTTTTCTGTCATCCTGAACCTTGGTGAAGGATCTTAAACATGTTGAAATACAAGATTCTTCAGCTTCACTTCAGAATGACAAGCAAAAATGCGTAAAAAAAGCATCCCTAAGGATGCCTATTTTACTTTCTTATTTTTCTGGTGTTTCTACTTCTTCTGTTACTTCTACTTTTTCTATTGACTCTTCAAGAGCTTTCATCTTTGTTTCCATCATCTTGAATAGGTCTATTGAATTTTCTTCATTTACTTTTGGTATTTCTACTTTTAGAGCTTTGTTGTTTATATTGGATAGATTGGATTCATAGTTGATGCCAAATTTAACTATTCCCTTTAACTCTTGAGATTCTTCATCCATGTGTTTTGCTATATCTGCTAGATTTATTTCTAGATTGATACTTCCCTTTTCATAGGCTATATATCCATCTCTATCGATTCCAAATTCCATTACTATTCCCTTGTCTCCTAGAATCTTCACATTTTTATATTTTTCCATGAATTCGTTGAATTTTTCTTTTAGTTCTGGAAGTTGATTTTCAAATTTTTCTAGGCCTTCTTTGATTTCTTTTTCTGTTTCAACTTTATCTTCTTCTGATATCTGTGATAGTTTCATAACTGCGTCCATGTAGTCTTTTATTAGTTTCATTCCATCTTCTCTGTCTAGAGTGTAGTTTACTGTATATTTTACAAGTTCTTTTAGTGCTTTGTCATCTAATTTTAATTCATAGATATCTAGTTTTTGACCCTTTATCAGTTTGTCACCTTTTGAAGTAATTATGTTTTTATCTAGTTTGTAGTCTTTAGCATAGCTCTTCATGAATTCTGATACTTGAGATTGGAATTTTTGGCTAAAATCCATTAATTCTTCCATATTTGCTTTTTCGTTATTTGCATTTAATTGAGAAGCTACATCATATACTATATATTCCTTGGAAGCTTCTTCTGGGAAAGCTGTATTCATGATTATCTTTGGAAATCTAAAGATCTCTACTAATTTAGGAGCATCTTTGGAAGCGTCCATGTCTATCCATATATCCATGCTTTCGTCTACATCATTAAACTTTAGATTCATATTTGCTTCTGCTTGAGCCATAGTCTTGTCTTTGTTTGTAATCTGTTTTTGATGTACCTTTAATTTTCCGTTGTTTAATGCTTGTTCTACTTCTTTTAGTATAGGTTGTATTCCTTCATCAAATCCTTCTGTTTCAAGTGTAAATGCCATTTCTGTGTCTGACTCTGCAGAAGTTATGTCTTGCATCTTTGCAAATGCATTATAAAGCTTTAATTCACCGCCATAACATCCTGTCAATCCTATTGCCAGTGCTAATACTAATATCAGTGCTGTTATTTTTTTCACTTATATCCCCTCCATTTATAATAATACATGGAATTATAGTATCCCCTATGTATATATTCTATTGTATCAAAATTTATCATCATATTACAAGGGATTATACTAGGGAAATACTGGTTTTAAATTAAATTTTTGTAATAAATCTATCTTCCACTTATGGATCTAGGTTTTACTCCTTTTGGTATTGGACAGACATATTCATTATCTCCTAGTCTAGATCTTAGTTCTTCTTTAGCTTCTTCTATCTTGTCAGTATTATTTATCAAATCTATTGCTGTAGCTGCTAAGACCTGTCCTGCATATATTACAGATTTGTGTGCTATGGAGCCCTTTCCTTGAGATACTGCTTGCCAAGAATGAGCTGCTGTATTGTTACTCCATGATGCTGCGGCAATCTGGGATGTTGGACATATCCAGCTTACATCTCCCACATCTGTTGAACCCGGTAATACTTGGTCACTTTTAAAATATGGTAATACAAAGTCTAATATAGGTTCTTTAAGCTTAGACAATAGTAATTTACGTTTCTCAGAATCTGGAATCTTCATTACTAATCCAGTCATAGGGTTCTTTTGTTCTCCAGTACTTTCCATGAATCCCTTGGCATATTTGATTTCATCTTCAGTATATTCAGGTATTGGTACTGAATTTAAGTTTTTATAAAGCATGGCTTCTAGAATATTGTTAGGTACTAGATTTGAAGCTGCTTTTACAAAGTCGATTTCTAAACGTGTTCCAGTCATAAGGGCAGCCCCTTTTGCAATATCATTTACACGTTCATATATTTCCTTAACTTGTGGTGTCTCTGGTGCTCTGATTAAATACAGAACCTCTGCATAGGGCTGTACAACATTGGGAGAAAAACCTCCTGTATCCGTTATGGCATAATGTATTCTTGCATCTTGTATTATATGCTCCCTTAAAAATTGTACTCCTATATTCAATAACTCTACTGCGTCTAAAGCACTCCTACCATCATGGGGATTGGCTGCTGCATGGGCGCTTATACCATGGAATTTATAGAGTATTTGATAATTGGCCAAGCTGCTTATAGATGCCACTCCGTTCACTGATGCTGGATGCCATGTTAATGCAATATCTAATTCATCAAAGACCCCTTCTCTAGCCATAAAGGTCTTACCAGATCCTCCTTCTTCTCCAGGACATCCAAAATATATGACTGTTCCAGATTTTTCTGTATCCATTAAATATTTTTTTATTCCTATGGCAGCTGCTAGAGATCCAGAACCTAATAGATTATGTCCACATCCATGTCCATTTCCCCCTTCTTTGAGGGCTTCTTTTTTGGCTAAGTCTGGAACTTGGCTTATACCAGATAAGGCATCAAACTCTCCTAATATACCTATTACAGGATAACCTTCTCCATATCTTCCTGTAAAAGCCGTCTCTATATCTGCTACATTTCTTTCAATTTCAAACCCTTCTGACTCTAGTGCATCACACAAGTATTCTACAGATTTATGCTCTTCAAAGGCTGTTTCTGCCACTTCCCAAATATTGTCACTAATTCCTAAAATCAAAGATTCTCTTTCAAGGATATAGTCCAATGCTCTTTGTTTTTCCACAAACTCACTTCCTCTATAAAATATTTTATTATATTGACATACCATAAGGTTTCTCTTTCTGTAATCTGATTAAATTTTCTGATAATTAGCGTCCCAGATAACTTTTATCTTCTTTGTCTAGAATAATAGAGTTACCTTAAGTTGTCAAATGTATGAAACATATACCCATTTTATGGAACTTTTCCAGATAGAACTTTCTAAAACTATAGATTAAAACAATAAAAGTCATCCTAGGATGACTTTTATTGTTTTCTCCGTGCAAAATCTACAAATTTAAATTTATCTGGTCTATGTCTGGATTCTGTGTATTGGAATAGACTAGTGTCACTTAGATAGGTGAAGCTCTTCACTACTACTACCATATCAAAGTCCTTTAGGTCTAGATATCTTTTGTCTTCTTCTGTTGCCTTTTCTACTACTATCTCTTTTTTTGCATAGTTGATATTTAACCCTAATTCTCCTTCTATATATTCATAGGTTGAGTCTTCACATATCTCTTTAGTTAGGCCTTTGATATATTCATTGTTGAAGTAGTCTTTGTCTAGGATAATCTTTTCTCCATCTATTTCCCTTACCCTTATGACTTCCCAAATCAAATCCTCTTTCCCCAGCTGAAGTCTTTTCTTTATCTCTCTATTGGGAGTTGTAAGCTCTAGGTGTTCTACTATGGTTCTAAAGCTATGTCCCATTTTCTTCGATATCTCCTTGAAACTGACTATTCCAGATACAGGAAAGTCAAATTTATCTATGTCAAGTACAAAGGAGCCTTTCCCCTTGGCCTTTTGAATATATCCATTCTCTTCTAAAAGATCCAAGGACTTCCTTATAGTATCTCTAGAGACTTTATATTTGTCCATTAACTCACTTTCTGAAGGAAGTTTTTCTCCTGGTCCTACATTCCCATCTTCTATTGTCTTTACCAGTTCATCGTATATCATTATATATTTCAATTTCATATGTTTTCACCATATTTATGATATCATTATTATTTTTGTTTTACAAGGTGGTAAACTATGGATTCATAAGGACGTAGATGGATTTCTTTTATATTCTCTGTGCTATCCTTGTAGTTTGAAATAAGGATATCTACATGATAATCCTCCACATCTATGACCCCTTTTAAGTCCAATGTCCTCTCTCTGTCATAGAAGTTGTTTAGAACTACTAGCATCTCTCCTTCATACCTTCTTATATATCCAAATATATCCTTATCCTCTTCTAATATAGGTTCATAATCTCCATAGGCTATGATGTCATATTCTTTTCTCAACTGGATTAGTCTTTTATAGTGATGAAATATGGAGTCCTCATCTCTTAGAGCATTATCTACATTTATGTCTTTGTAGTTGGCGTTTACATCTATCCAAGGTGTGCCATCTGTAAAACCTCCATTTTTTTCTCCCTTCCACTGCATTGGTGTTCTAGAATTGTCTCTGGACTTCTCATTTAATATGTCCATTATCTGACTTTCAGATATTCCCCTAGATTTTAGTATGTCATAATAGTTGATAGACTCCACATCTCTATAGTCCTGTATACTGTTAAATTTTGGATTGGTCATACCTATTTCTTCTCCCTGATATATATAGGGGGTACCCTTCATCATATGAATAGTAGTGGCTAACATCTTGGCAGATTCTTTAAGGTATCTTTTGTCATCTCCAAATCTAGATACTGCCCTTGGTTGATCATGATTAGACCAAAACAAGGCATTCCATCCATTTCCCCTATCCATACCTAGCTGCCAACTGTTTAATATATTCTTTAATTCCATAAAGTCAAAGTCCATCAAAGACCATTTTTCTCCATCTCTATAATCTACCTTCAGATGATGAAAACTAAATACCATATCTAATTCTCTCTCTAATGGGTTTGAATATCTAATACATTCTTCTATACTAGTAGAAGACATCTCCCCTACTGTAATGATATCTTCATGTTTTCCAAAGGTCATTTTATTCAATTCCTTTAGGTACTTATGAATATTTGGCCCATCAGTATAAAATCTCCGTCCATCTCCTATATGATCATCTACATATTCTTTGGGTTTTGAGATGAGATTGATGACATCAAATCTAAATCCCTTGACTCCCTTTTCTATCCAAAAGTTGACTATCTTGTATATCTCTTCCCTCAATCTTGGATTGTCCCAGTTTAGATCTCCTTGGGTTCTATGGAATAGATGTAGATAGTATTCATCTAGTTTGTCTACATATTCCCATGCAGAGCCTCCAAATTTTGATATCCAATTAGTAGGTTCTCCTCCATCCTTTGGAGGCTTAAATATATAGTAGTCCTTGTAGTCTAAGTCTCCAGCCAGTGCCTTTTTAAACCATGGATGTTCTGTAGAACTATGGTTTAGTACCATGTCCAACATTATCCCTATTTGACTTTCATCTGCTAATTTTATCAATTCCTCAAAGTCTTCCATGGTGCCAAACTTAGGGTCTATATTGAAATAATTCTCTATATCATATCCATTGTCATTTTGAGGTGATACATAAAAGGGGGTAATCCAGATATAGTCTACCCCCAATTCCTTCAAATAGGGTATCTTCTGTATTATTCCCCTTAGATCCCCTACTCCATCTCCATTGGAGTCATAAAATGATTTTGGATATATCTGATATACTGTACTTTTTTTGAAATCTCTGATGTCTTTTTTCATCTATCTGACTCCTCAATCTATATTATACTTCACTTTCTACATATTCTCCCTTGTTTAACTTCTTATTCTTAGAAAATGCAATTGTCAATACAAAGGGTACTACTATGGCTATTATCATGGCTATTAAAAATTTAAACATATATTTACCTTGTATAGATAATATACCAGGAATTCCTCCAACTCCTATGGAGTTTGCCATGACATTTGTACCTACGGAGAATACTCCTGCTATGGCTGAGCCTATCATGGCGGCTAAAAATGGATATACATATTTTAGGTTTATACCAAACATAGCTGGCTCTGTTACTCCTAGATAACAGGATATGGCAGCAGGTATGGAAACCTGCTTTTCTTCTTCATTGTCCTTGTGTAGAAATATAATAGCCAATACTGCTGAACCTTGGGCTATATTAGATAGTGCAATCATTGGCCATAGGTTTGTACCGCCTAATTCACTCATTAGCTGTAGGTCTATGGCATTTGTCATATGGTGTAGTCCTGTAATTACTAATGGTGCATATCCAAATCCAAATATGGCTGCAAATAACCAGCCAAGGCTTGAGGTAAGTCCTGCATATACTGCTGATGATATTGCTGAGCCTATCTTCCAGCCTATTGGTCCTAAAATTGTATGAGCTATTAGTACTGTTGGTACTAGAGATAGAAATGGTACTACTATCATGGATACATATTCTGGTACTACTTTTCTCAACTTCTTCTCAAAGTATGCCAATAGAAATCCTGCAAATATTGCTGGTAATACTTGGGCTTGGTATCCTATCATCTGGATTTGTGCAAATCCAAAGTCCCAAAATGGTATCTCTGCTCCTCCTGCTACTCCATAGGCATTTAATAGCTGTGGTGATACTAGGGTTATTCCCAGTACTATTCCCAATATCTGTGTAGCCCCCATTTTTTTGGCTACTGACCAAGTTATACCTACTGGCAAGAAGTGGAATATAGCCTCTCCTATTAACCATAGGAAGTGATTTACTCCTGCCCAAAATTGGGATAATTCTGTTAGACTCTTTGTTCCATTTTCAAATAGCTTTAAATCACCTATTATATTTCTAAATCCTAATATAAGTCCTCCTACTACTATAGCTGGTATAAGTGGTGCAAATATCTCTCCTAGATGTCCTATCATTCTCTGGAACCAGTTTACATTTTGAAGTCCTGCTTCTTTGGTCTCTGCCTTTGTACTCTCTTTGATGCCTGCTATCTTTATCATTTCATTGTAAAATGTGGATACTTCATTTCCTATAATGACTTGAAATTGTCCTCCTTGGGTAAAACTTCCCTTTACTGATGGCAGTTTTTCTATGGATTTTATGTCTGCTTTTGATGTATCTCTCAGGACAAATCTCAATCTTGTAGCACAGTGAGATACATTGACGATATTGTCTCTACCTCCGATGTGTTCTAGCAATGATTCAATATCCTTTGAAAACTTTGACATCTTAAACCCTCCTTTAATTTATAAAACCTTTTCTTAACAATCCAACTTGTACGTATATGTTGCTATAATTTAATTTTAACCTGTACGTACAGGTTTGTCAAGGGGAAAATAAATCTAAAAAAATAGCTGTTCTCTATGAAGTAGAAAACAGCTGATTTTTCAAAAAGCTATAATAGATTCTATCTTTTCCATTGTCCATGGCTACAGGTATATATTATCCATAAACTCAGTGGGAGATTGTCCTGTGTATTTTTTGAATACTTGACTAAAGTATTTATAGTCCTGAAATCCTACTCTTTCTGCAATTTCATATATGAGTAGTTTACCCTCTTTTAGTAATCCTACAGATTTTAATATTCTATATCTATTTAGAAAATCATTGAAGGTATAATTTGTCTCATCTTTGAACTTTGAATTTAAATATACAGTGGAAACTTGATATTTTTCACTTAAGTCTGTTATGGATATTCTACTGTTATAATTTTCTTTAACATATTCTATCATATCCATTACATAGTCTGTCTTATCTTCTATTGAAGCATAATATCTTATATCCAATATCTCCCTATATAGAGAAATTCCCTTTCCAGATTGTGCATAATCTTTAAATTTATTTTTTAACATCAACTTAGGTCTTATCTTGTCTAAGACTTTGTATAATTCTTCAAAGTCTATGGGTTTTAATAGATACTCACTTACACCTAGTGAGATAGCTTTTTGGGCATATTCAAATTCGCCATATCCTGATATTATTATTGCCTCATAGTCATATTCCTGAATGCTCTCTTTCAGCATCCAAATTCCATCCTTGAATGGCATCCTAATATCAGTTATGACAATATCCGGCTCTAACTTCCTTATCTTATTTAAGCCATCTACTCCATCCACTCCTTCTCCCACTACAATACAATCAGCTTTTAGCCAATCCACCATATATATAAGCCCTTTTCTGATTATATCTTCGTCTTCCACAATAAGAACCTTAAACATCTGTATCATCCTCTATTAGTGGTATTTTTAAAATAACTCTAGTACCCAAATCAATCTCACTGTCAATTTTTAGTCCATAATCTTCACCATATAACAATTTGAGAACCCTTTGAACATTATAAATACCTATATGTTCTGAAACAGGAACTTCATCTTTTAACAATTTCTTTAAATACATAAGCTTTTCCATTTCTATTCCCTGTCCATTGTCTTCCACAGTTATCTCCATGTCTTTCTTTATTTTCCTTACCCTTATATCTATATTTAAGCTTCTAGTATTTTCAATTCCATGTTTTATACTATTCTCTACAATAGGCTGCAATATAAGTTTTGGAATCTTATGGTCTTTAAATGAACTCTCCATATCTATATTATAATTCAATCTTTCTCCAAATCTCATCTTTTGTATCTTTAGATAGCTCTCTATATATTCCATATCCATCCTAAATGGAACTTCTATACTTCCATAGTTTGTGTTATATCTCATAAGTTTTGCAAAGGATACTAGCATTTCTGATGCTAATTTGGGATCAAATAATATCTCGTATCTCAGCATCTCCATTACATTGTAGACGAAATGGGGATTGAACTGACTCTCTAAATGTCTGATTTCCATAATACGTTTTCTCTCTGCTATCTCACTATTGTCTCTTATCAGATTTTGTATTCTAGAAGCCATATTATTGAATTCATCATATATTGTTTGAAACTCTTCAAATGTCTTAGACTCTATCCTATAATCTATATTTCCATCTCTTAATTGTCCCACACCATATACTAGTGAGTCTAGAGAGTTTAAATTTCTCTCTATTATTTTAGGCGATAGTATTCCAACTAGAATTACCATTAAAAAACTGATGATAAGAGAAAATATAATTCCAAGTATTAAAAATTGCCTGTATTCATCTATAGATGTCATGGTAAATATGTTTATAGCCTTATCTTGAATCCTATTTATTTCAATATAATAGGGTTGTCCATTAAATATAGTGGTATTCCTCTTTGAATCCTTGATATTTATTTTCCCCATGCTATTGATTATCAAATTATTTGTGGTGAATATTACATTCTCATATCTATCTGTAATTGTAACTATATCTACATCTTTACTTCTAGTGTGTAGTCTCAAACCTTCGTCTCTTAAAAAGAATATAATATATCCTATTATCTCATCATCTTGTTTTATTGACTTTGAAAGAAAAAGAGAAGAGTTCTGTCCATACTTAAAGTCTATACTATTTAAATCCATGTATATATACTCTCTACTTTTGTCTATTCTCTGTGTTATCTCAGTTATATCCCTTGAATTAGACAATATATCTTGATTCTTCTTATATAAATTAGTAGCCTTTACATTATTATCTGTATCCAGCAATGCAAAGTTTGATTTCAATCTCTGTCCATTGATATAATCATAGAGCAAAATATTTGCTTCCCAAACTTCATTCTTTCCAGTTAAGGCATCTACAATAGATTCTTCTCTAGACAATCTATCTATATTCTTTCTCATATCATCTAGTTCATCTTCTATAAAATTACCCAAAGCTTTATTATATGAAATATTGGTCTTAACTATTGTAGTTTTGAAATTGAAAAATAGAGATATTCCAAATAATATGAAGATTATACATACGACTATTATGGTATAGTATCTAAACATACCAACTATATAATCTTTGAACCTTTTCGCTTCACGCCATCTATGCACCAGATTCCCCTCCAAACTACTGTATATGCCTAATTATACCATGATATATATTCTATAATTCAAGAAAAAACAGTTCACTAAAAGACAAGGCCACTGAAAACTGTAGTTTTTTTGCTTGTCATTCTGAAGTGAAACTGAAGAATCTTGTATTTTCAACATGTTTAAGATCCTTCACTAAGGTTCAGGATGACAGAAAAGGACTTTTTCAGTGGCCTCCTAAAAGACAAGGGCTATTCCACCCTTGTCTTTTAGACACTTATTTCTCGTTTTCCTGTGAGTTTGAAGAATAAAAATAGGGATACTATTGATGTAAGTGTCAGTATAGTGGAGTATGCTGCAGCATTTCCATAGTTCCCACGAATGACTTCAGTGTATATGGATACTGTCAATGTCTGTGTCTCTGTTGTATATAATATAATAGATGAGCTTAGTTCGCTTATCACTGTTATCCAACTCATAATTGCTCCAGCTATTACTCCTGGCATCATCATTGGAAGGACCACTTTTGTGAATGCACCTATTTCTGTTTGTCCCAAAGATATAGCTGCTTCTTCTATGCTAGGGCTTATTTGACCTATAATAGCTGTACTTGATCTAATAGTATATGGCATCCTTCTAATAGCAAAAGATGCAACCATTATCAAAGTAGTTCCACTTAGCAATATAGGTGGCATACTAAATGCAAATAAATATGAAATTCCTAGTACTGATCCTGGAATTATAAATGGAAACATGGTTATTGTGTCTAATACTGATGTAAATATATTTTTCTTTCTTGCAGTCAAATAGGATATAAGTATGCCTAATATAACTATTATAAATATAGCCATAATACCAAGTTTATATGTGTTTGTAATTATGGAATTATCTTTGGCTAAAAGTGTAGCCCTATAACTATCTAGAGAAAACCCTTTGATAAATACCTGTCCACCTCTATTTTTCTTAAAGGATGTATAGATTACTACAGCTTGAGGTAAAATTGCAAAAAATACTGATAGATAGACAAATATATGTGCCAATATTCCCTTTACTCCCTTTGCATCTCCTTGTACCATGGGCTTTAGAGCCGTCATTGAATAGGTATAATGTCTTGAGATAAGTCTTTGAACTAAAAATAAAAATATGGTAACTGCAATCATGATTACACATAGTGCAGCTGCAAAACCATCATCTCCTCCAACTTCACTCATATATTGTCCATATATCAATACAGGCATAGTCTTGTATCCTTCACCTATTAACATTGGAGTACCAAAATCGGCAATCACTCTCATAAAGACCAACAGAGCTGATGCTAGAACCGTTGGCATTACCAATGGGATTATTATTTTAAATATCCTTTGAATATTTGTATATCCTAGACTCTCTGCAGCCTCGTTTAATGAGTTATCTAAATTTTTTAAAGCTCCAGATACATACATATACACTAATGGAAATGATTGTAGAGCAAAGACAAGTACTATTCCTTTAAATCCATAGATTCCATCAAATTTCATATTGAAAGCTGAATTTATAAACTTAGTAACTATTCCAGACCTTCCCAACAACTGTATCCATGCATATGCACCAATAAATGGTGGTGATAGATATGATATTATTATCAATATCTCTAAGATCCCACTTCCCTTAATCTTGACCCTCCTCATTAAATATGCTATAGGAAGTCCAAGGGCAACTGCAATGATTGTACTGACTATTGTAACTTTGAAGCTATTTACTAAGGTTATCCAATAGAACTTCCTCTGAAAGAACTTTCTAAAATAGTCTAAAGTAAAGGCACCTGTTTCAGGATCCATTATGCTCTTCTTTAGTACAAGTAGTAGTGGATATATGATGAATAGAATAAATATACCTAGTATTATCAAGGTCAAAACCTTCCATATATCTAAGGTCTTCTTAGTACTCATATCCATAACTTTCACCTTCTTTAACTAAGTTGTACTGACTCTCCTTATGAAAAAAATTTACCTTATTAGGCTTTATCTTTAAATATACCTTTGTATTTTCTTTAATATCTTCTGATACATCTGGGTCTTGGGTTACTTCAATAAGATGGTCTTGGGAAAGTTCAATAAAATAATGTGTATTTATCCCTAAAAACATACTGTTTTTTACTATACCCTCTATACCTTCTCCCTCTGTAGATATGATAAAGTCTTGAGGTCTTATAGATACAAATACATCTATATCTTCTGTAAACTCCCCTGGAATATCCACTTCTTCTCTATATCCATTTTTAAATTGGATATATTTCTTATCTCCTTGAATCTCTACTGTCCCTTCTAAAAGATTTGATGTTCCTATAAAGTTGGATACAAATGTATTTTCAGGTCTTTCATATACTTGTTTTGGAGTACCTATCTGTTGTATGACTCCCTTGTTCATTATGGCTATCCTATCTGATACAGCTAAAGCCTCTTCCTGATCATGGGTTACATATACTGTTGTAATTCCCATCTGCTGCTGAATGTTTTTTATTGCATTTCTCATCTCTATTCTCAATTTTGCATCTAAATTAGATAATGGTTCATCCATTAAAAGTACATTGGGATGAGTCACTATTGCCCTTGCTAGAGCTACACGCTGCTGTTGTCCTCCTGAAAGCTGGTCAGGCATTCTATCCTTTAGATCTTCAATTTTTACTATATTCAGTATCTCATCTACTCTGGTTTTTATCTCATTCTTTGATAGTTTTTTATTTTTAAGTCCAAATGCTACATTTTCACCTACAGACATATGTGGAAAGATTGCATAATTTTGAAAAACCATCCCCATATTTCTCTTGTTTACAGGTATACTGTTGATAACTTCATCATCAATCTTAATTACTCCACCTTCTATGGAGTTAAATCCTATAATCATTCTGAGTAATGTAGTCTTTCCACATCCTGATGGACCCAACAAAGTAAAGAACTCTCCTGGTTTTATGTCTAGGGATAGACCATCTATTATAGTTTTATCTCCATATCTCTTGACTACATCATTTATTGTGATTGAAACACTCATATTTTTCCCCCTATTCCTTATAAAAATAGTATAAGGCAGCCTATATTAAGTATAGGCACCTTATACTTAGGTACTATGTCCCAATAGTTGATTAAATTAGTCCATAGATTTCTCTAGATGTTCGTTGAATTTAGATACTATAGCATCTTTATTTTCTGACACCCAACCCTCATCATAGTTTTTTACTAGAACTATATTCTCTGTAGGAGTCATATAGTCTGCAAGTTTTGCATCTTGTCTTAGAGGTCTAACTGTCAACTCTGACCCTACTAGGTTTTGAATCTTTTCTCCTAGCATATAGTCTACAAATTTCTTTGCATTTTCAAGATTGTTAGCGCCTTTGATTATCTGTACAGATTCACCAGGAAATATTGCTCCTTCTTTAGGGAATACTACCTCTACTGGTGCACCATTTATCTTGTAGTTTACTACTGGATCTTCCCAAGTCAATCCTATTGGGTACTCACCATCTGCCACACTCTTGTGCAGTTGTCCTGAGCTACTCATCATCTTCCCATCAAGGTTTGCTATGAATTCATCTACAAAATCCCAAGCTTCATCTGCCATAGGATCTCCATCTCCCATGGCAAATAACATAGCTGCCAAAGATTGGAATGCTGAACTTGAGTTTGCTGGATCTCCAAATGCAATTCTCCCTTTGAGTTCAGGATTTAGTAAGTCCGCAAATCCTTCAACTTTTACATCTCCAATTACATCTTTATTTAATATAAATACTGTAGGGTCTGCAAAAGCTGGTGAGAAATATCCAGTTTTATTTTTAAATCCTTCCATCATATTTTCATCTTCTGGTGATACATATTCTTCAAATAAGTCCTTTTTAGATGACAACATGGTTTCGTCTGCTGCCCAAAGTATATCACCCATTGGGTTGTTTTTCTCTGATTCTACTCTCTTTACTAACTCTCCTGTGCCAGCTACTATAACTTCTACTTTTATTCCTGTATCCTTTTCAAAGTTAGGAATAACTGCATTGTTAAGACTTTCACTGCGAGCAGTATAGACCACCAATACATCGCCATCACCTTGCACATCTGGATTATCAGCCTCTTTGCCTTTTGAAGAGCATCCAGTCAGTGCAAGACTTGAAATTAAAGTTATAAGTAATAGTATTGAAATCGTTTTCTTGTTAAACATCTTTTTCTCCCCTTTATTATAATTTTATATAATACTTCCTATGTATTAAATGTTATCACATGATACATAGCCAGTATATCCTATAATAGAAAAATAATATCTAAAATAAATAAGTTATTTGGATACAAAAGCCCACAGGTCTACCCTACAGATACACATTATAAAATCCACTGTTGAAGATAATCTACAGTGGATTTTATATTTACCCTCCTAAAATGTCAATGTGCCATTTTCATCATGTATAATCTGCAATATCTGTTCTTCTTTTCCATTCATTGCATTTATATAGATTATGAAATCTCCATCCTTGTATTTTCCCTTATATTCATAGCATAATACTTCGTTCTTTCCCTTTGGAATAAGTGCTAATCTGATGGAATCTATGTCAAATTGTACATTTACATTCCTTCTGGCAGTTCCTTCATCTAGCATAGGTCTGCCTAGTTTTCTCTCATGGTGATTTAGATAGTAGGCTGATGCATCAAATCCCACTATCTCCCCTGTATCTAGTGCCACTTTCACCTTTATTAAATCTGGATAGATAGTTACATCATCCTGTTTGTATGCAAAGTTAAATAGGACATTTCCATCATAATGTAGGGAGTAGTTGGGTTCCATGCTATTGAATCCCTTGCTATGAAGATACTCTAGGGCGTGTCTTTCCGCCTGTTCTAGGGATATCTTGGCTCCTCCAATAGGTCTTGGATTGGCCATCCATACTACCTTTCCTCCCTTTTGAGATACTCCCATATATACTGCCAGTTCTTCCTGTTGGTTTCTAGGATAGAGGTGGAAGGTGTGAGATGGCATCCTAAGTCCATCTGTGTCTTCTCCCTGTTCAAAGTGCTCTATACCCTGTACTCTATTCTCTCCAAAGAAATTCACAGCTATTTGAGAAGCCTTTTCTACACTAACATCTTCGTCTCCTAAGCCTAAGGGTTTCTTGTTTATCATCTGATCTGCAAAGGGGCCATCATATATGAGTTCTGGCATCTTGCTTACTTCTGTCTCTAGATTGATTAAGCTGGTTTGAAAGGCATTTTCTCCTCCACCACCTTGATTGTTTCTCCTACTTCCCATGGCTGCAGTTGCAGTATACAAGAAGTTGGTACCCTCCATATCCTTACTTAGATTTGCCAACTCTCCATTAAATGCTGCAGAGTTATTCTGTAGTCCAGTTAGAGCTTCTCTCTCTTCTGGAGTTATTTCTTCTCCATCTAGATGTTTCTGTATCAAAAAATAGCTATAATCTGCTGCCTGTGTCAAAAATTTTTGGGTATTAGATATCTCTGAATGGGATACAGGCATTTGTCCCAGCTTATCTTGGGCAAAGTTGGCATCACTCATTATTTGAGAAAACAATAGTATATTTCTCTCCTTTGAAGAAGCCACCAAGGCCTTTGATAACCCTACTTGAACATTTTCCACATGTTTCTTTACATCATAAAATAGTCTCTGGTAGTGATTTTCTAGTGCTACTCCATATTGATTATTTATAGTATATTGATTGTATCCCCAAGCTACAGCAACTACTAATAACAAAGTAAGTATAGTAGGGGCAATCCAATGTCTTCTATTCCTCATGTCTACCTCCAATTTTATTCTCTATTCTCTACTCTCTATTCTCTATTATCTATTATCTATTCTCTATTATCTATTCTCTGCCTTCCATCTATATTCCAAACCAGTGCTTTCCTATCTTTAGGGTAACCTTTCTAGACCAAATCCATTTACTTGTAGCCGTAGCAGGATTCCAGTAGTATAGACATCCATATGTTGGGTCCCAGCCATTTAATGCATCTCTAGCCGCCTTTAGAGAATCCTTGTCTGGAGTTAAATTTATCTGTCCATCAGCTACTGCTGTAAATGCTAAGGGCTGATATACTACTCCAGCAACTGTATTTGGAAAAGAAGGACTCTTAGTCCTATTTAAAACTACTGCCCCTACTGCCACCTTTCCAATATATGGTTCTCCTCTAGCTTCTCCATGTATTGTTCTAGCCAAGAGATACTCATCTGCATTTCTATTTACCCCCTGTGTTGAGCCAGGTGCAGCAAATGCAGGCATTCCCAATGCTTTAGCTGTGGCAGGACCTACTACTCCATCTATCTTTAATCCATTTTTTTCTTGAAACCTTCTAACTGCTCTATAGGTTCTAGCACCATATATTCCATCTACTGTTCCATCATAATACTTCCATCTCAACAGCTTATCCTGCACTGTCTTTACATCATTTCCAGTAGTGCCCCAATATAATGTCCTAGAGTTTGCAGCCGTCTCTACAACTGTACGAGGCTCATAGAATTGTATTATGGCTAAAAACAACATAGTCAACAACAATGCTCTAACAATATATTTATTCATTGTAATTCCTCCTGAAATGTTTTCTTTATTTTTTGCTATTTCAGGAATTTTATACATCTATTTTCCCTTTTTTCCTATTATTCCCTTGATAAAATCAAGTATTATGGATTTAAGCTTAAGTGGTTGTGTTTCATCTATAATAAATTCCTCTAATTCTCTATTTTCAAAAGCTACAGAATGAGTTATATCTACAAAACATAGGGGCGGAAACATTACACACCACCAATTTTGTCCCTTCCCCTCTCCTATCTCTATGATTAGACTTTCATACTCCCCTTGAGGAAATACCATGTTTCCATATTTTCTAGTGGGAAAGTAGTCTTGTCCCAAGGATATATCTACTTCATATTCTCTTCCCCATCTTTGAATTACATTTTGGGCTATGAATTTCATCTCTTCCATATTGTTCCTTATGATATCCCTACTTTCTTCTAGGGACTTTACCCCTTTAAATCTTCCTTCCATGGCTTTCAATACCTCATCTCTTACTTCTAACTTTAGAGCTTGATCATCTCCTGTATCACTATTTGCACGAACATGAAATCGGATTATATTTTTATTGAACCCATCTATAGTCCTATTCTTCTCCACCATATATGGATGGACTATATATATAATAGAGATAATAAAGGCGGATAATATTAGCATCAATCTTTTATATTTCATACTGAACTCTCCTCTCAAAATCTAGTTAGCTCGTCCTCAATATTATCCTTGCCATTATTTTGAAATATTATACATGGAAAGCATCTACTGATTTACCACGTCACCAGTCCCCTTCTTCTAATCTTCATGTCCACATCTATTTCTATATTCAAGTCAGGAAATACTTCATCCCATTCTTCTTGGATTTCATTCCATATCTTAGGATGAAATTTATATAGATATTCTGAGATTCCTATGACATCTGCGTTTAATTCTCCCTGTAATCTCTTTAATATGGCCTTTAATTCCTTCTCTACCACTTCTTCTACTGCTCTCTCCATATCCTCTATATTCTCCTCTGAGTTGCTTAATTGCTCATTACTCATGATATATCCATTTATCTGACCCTCTAACTCTACGGAATACCTTATCTTTAGTTGGTCTTTATCATCTATGAGCTTTTTCTTGGACTTTGTATTCATAATGAGAAGAGAGAGATTTGCACCTCTGTAGTCAATATTTATTTCTGTTTCTCTTATATGTCCATTTATCAGTGCTATGGACTTATTTTCCTCTGAACTTATATATCCTACTAATCCATAATCCTTAAACACTGCTCCACCTAATATGTCTATCTCTCCTCCTAATGACACTCCCAAGGGAATTATAGATGTAGAAGAGGTATCCATGTCCTTTATAAAAGTATTTAATGTCTTTGGGGTAAATCTAATGGATTTCTGGTCGTTTCTCAATAGTGTATATGCTATGCCCTCTATATCCTCTTGTCTTATGGATTTTACCTTTGTCTCTATAAATTCCTCTGATGTTTCCTTGGTTGCTAGTAGATTTATCATCTTATTTAGTACATAATCCCTATTTAGTCCATCTATGATTTCTCGGACTAGTTTATTGTCCTTTGCTATTTCTTCTGATATTATGAGTGTTTTTAGATGCTTTAGATATATGGGCTGCTGTGTATTTGTAGATACTCTATGGACTGCATCAAATATGTTGTTGGCATGGGTAGATAGCATAAATTCTTTTTTATCTGATGTAGGATTCTTCCCCAAGGCACCTATATTAGGATATACGAAGATTATATTTAATTTATTGGGACTATTTACCTCTCTATTTAAATCTATTCCTACAGAATATGGGAATATCCTTTGATTTATCTCTATCATATCCCAACAGCCAGTTGTAAATATGATGTTTAAAACTAGTAATATAAATAGTACCTTCCTCATTCTGCCATCCTCCTCTTGGCAATCCCCACTATATATATAAGTAGGGGAACCACAATTACGGAGATAAATCCTAAAACCTTAGTTACCTTACTAAGAGTATTGTCTAATGCTGCAATATTGTCTGGTTTTAGAGCTATCCAATATATGATGGGGGCTAAAGCCCATATAAAGTGTTTGTGTCCTTTAGTATTAAATATCTTGGATAAAATCTTACCTGCTGCAAAATAAGCTGGCCCCATGGTGGAATATATGACCAAGACCCAGATTGCCATAAATACTCCATCTAGATTTTGTAAAAAATACCCTGGTAGATCTATGAGCTTTGCCAGCATAATGGATGGAAACATCTGTCTTTGAATCTGTTGTACACTAAATTTTGTCAAAGTCATTATAAAGATACTAAGATATATGAGAGTGACTATTCCCATAGCTATGATACTAGATTTTACTACTTTATCTCTTTCTTCTACATAGGGAAGTGCAAATAAGATAACTTCAAATCCTGAAAATACAAAGAAAGTTTCCTCTATCCCCTTTGGTATATTACTTAAATCCGACTGAAACAGAGGTAACACATTGGTAAAGTCTGCCTTTGGAATGGAAAGTAGTACAATCAATAGTGTAAATTCAACGATTATAGGATATATGAAGAAGGATGCCCTCGCAATAATATCTATATCATGGACGGATATATAGGAGGATGCTATGATAAATAGAATGATTATTATCTCTATAGGGGTAGTAGGCAATAAAAATGCCTTCACTGATTCACCTAAACTCCTAGTGATAATTCCTAAAAGCACTATAAAATGGGCTAAAAGTATGAGAAGGCATATGGTAAATATACTACCTCCAAGAGTTTCCTTTCCTATTTCAAAATAATCTTTATTTGGATTTTCTTTAAATATCTGTGTTATCAATATTATCAATGGAATCATCAATATCCCTGATATGATTATGACCATCCAGCCATCTTTTCCCAATATATTTGTCAATGTATTTGGAAGAGTCAGTACCCCTACTCCTATTACCGTACTGACTATAAGACTTCTCACTTGAATATTGGATATCTTTATATCTTTATTCATCTTTACCTTCCCTCTTCATTCGTTTTTTGTTTTTTGGATGGACAAATCCAGGTCTCAACCATAGCCTCTGTACTGGGGCTTTTACTAGAGTATCCTTTAGATCTCCTTCTTCTATTCCCAATCCAGAATAAGGTGCAGTATATGGAACACCAAAGCTATTTAAGATTGTAAGATGGGTACCTAATAGTATTATCCCTATCATTATGCCATAGAGTCCAAATACAGCTGCAAATATTATAAAACCAAATTTAACAAACCTAAGGGCTGCAGAGAAGTCATATGCAGGAATGGCAAATGTAGCTATAGTACTAATAGCTATGATGATTATCATAAGGGGACTTACTATTCCTGCTTCTACTGCTGCTTGACCTATTATGAGTCCTCCTACTATACCTATGGTACTGCCTATAGGACCTGACATTCTAGTACCTGATTCTCTCAATAACTCCATGGTAAGTTCCATCATAAAAGCCTCTACTACTGATGGAAATGGGACATTTATTCTACTTGCTGCTAAATAATATATAAGCTTTGTAGGCAATAATCCTGGATGATAGGCGGTTATTGCTACATATAGAGATGAGGGCAATAATACTAATAATACTGCTATTACCCTCAATAACCTTACTCCAGACGCCTCTAGCCATCTAGTATAATGATCTTCTGAGGACTGCAAAAGAGTTCCCAAGGTAGCTGGAACCATAAGGGCAAAGGGAGAATTGTCTACAATTATTCCTATTCTCCCTTCTAATATGGATGCTGCTATACTATCTGGTCTCTCTGTACTGCCAATCTGTGGAAATGGAGATAGATAGTTGTCTTCTATAAGATATTCCAAAGTAGAACTATCTATTATTCCGTCTATATCTATCTTGTCTATTCTCTTATTTACCTCTTCCAAAAGTCTTCCGTCTACTATATCTTCTATATACATAACAGCTATATCTGTCTGGGTTCTTCTACCTACTGAGTGCATCTTTATCTTAAATTTTGGATCCCTAATCTTTCTCCTGACTAGGGCTGTATTTAGTTTTAGTACTTCTGTAAATCCCTCTCTGGGACCTCTAATAACTGCTTCTGTCCTTGGCTCATCTACACTTCTAACTGGAGATGTTCTAGACCCTATGATGATTCCCTTGTCTGCATTATCTATCAATAAAAGTGTATCTCCAGATAAGATAAATTTTATTATACTATCCCATTGTGACTCTTCTTTGATCTCTGATGTGGCCAGTACTTCTTTTTTTATTACTTCTAATATGGTGGTCCTATACCCTTGGAGAGTAAAGGACTTAAGTTCTTCTTCTTGAATTAGAGATGCAATGGCATATTCAGATACAAAACTCTTATTTATGAGTCCATCTATATAGATAAATGCCATCTCTACACTTAAAATCTCCCCTATTTCTAGATTTCTCACTATTAGATCATCACAGTCCTTGAGGACTTCAGATATATATTCTAGGTTTTCTTGTATATTATTTGAAATATATTTAGACATAAAAAATCCCACCTCTGTAAACTATATAGTTACCAAAGTGTGGGATTATTATTCTCATAGAGTCTTACATATATATACTCTTTTAAATTGCTTTGATAGTTCTCTTTCTGCCTTTATTATATCATCTTCACATTGAAATATTCCAAATACTGTAGGACCACTGCCACTCATAATGGCTCCTAGTGCTCCATTTTTTATCATGGTATCCTTTATATCTTGAATAATTGGATACTCCTTTATTATGGGAATCTCCATCTTATTTTCCATATTCTCAGCTACACATCTAGTATCTCCAGATTCTATACATCGAATTATCTTTTCTATATTTAATCTCTTTCCATTTGGATCTACTTTGCTATAGGCATATTTTGTAGAAATCTCTATGTCTGGATTGCATAGTAGTATATGTCTATTGGAAAATGGGCTTATACCCTTTAATCTTTCTCCTATTCCCTGTGCTAATGCAGTCCCCCCCATGATACAAAAGGGAATATCTGCTCCAAGTCCTACTCCTATATCCATGAGTTCCCTATCTGACAATCTTAGATCCCATAGTGTATTTAGAGCCTGTAAGGTGGCTGCTCCATTGGAACTTCCTCCTGCAAGTCCTGCAGCTATAGGGATATTCTTCTCTATATATATATGAATCCCCCTATTAATTCCAGTTATCTCTCTAAGGGTTTTCCATGCCTTATGGACTAGATTGGTAAAGTCCCTAGGTACCCTCTGATCATTGGACTCTATGATTATCCCTTCTTTTCTATCTTTAAATATTAGCTTATCTTTCAGATTTATTCTCTGCATTATACTACTTATCTCATGATATCCATCGTCTCTTTTATATAGTATATCTAAAGCTAAATTTACTTTCCCATAGGATTCTATGATCAACTCTTCCATTATCTATCTCCCTATCTATTTAAGATAGCTGTATTATATCATAGTATCCATGTTTTTTGTACTTCTAGAATTCTAAATTTACCTTCTTTTCTATGATTATCTTATCTCCAACCTGAACCTCATAGTCAGAAGCTAGATTATTTGAGCTTAAAATCTCATCCATAGTAGTATTATATCTCTTAGCTATATCCCAGAGTTTATCTTCTTTCTGAACTATATATATGGTAATACTGGCCATATCTTTGGTATCTATTATATCTCCAGTCTCTCCTATATCTACTATTCCATGAATTTTTCTATCTTTATTCAATTCAATATCCAATATAATATCATTGTCTACTGTTATATTATCCTTTTTTATATTGTAGTTTACTTCATCTAAGACAGGGTTTACATCTATGGTCAGATTTGGATAATTTCCTTGAAATGGGATATTAGTCTTATATGGAAAATGTCCATTATAATTGGCAATCTCTCCACTTTCTCTAGATATGTAGTAGATGTTTAATCCTATTATTCCCTCTAAAACTATCTCCTCATCTAAATATCTCTTGTCTACTACATTGGTATACCCTTGAATATCTAGGACTTCTAGTACATCTATTCCTATCTCTACTTGAATCTTTTCTTCATACTTGATGTCTTCTATATTCTCCATTATATTTATATCTTCTGTATTTAGTTCTATCCTCTCCTTAGTTGAGTAGGCATCTACTATTAGATCTCTGGACACCTTTTCATATACCTTTCCCTGGGCCTTTATCTTTATATCCAAGTCTATATTTCTCAATTCTCCTTGGCTATCTTCCAAGACTTCATATATCCCATCTACTACTTCTAGCTTTACCTCACCTTTGGAATCTCTATGAGCTCCTGAGATTTCAATGAAGTGATTAAAGGGTAGGGCTTCCTTTAGAGAATTTATCTTGCTATCACCTATATATATCATGGTGACTATGGTTTCTCCAGATACTATTATCTTATCTTCTACTACTGCCACTTCCATTTCCTTGGCTTCTAGGGAGAATTTGATGACTTTTTCTATACTAGGTTTGCTCTCGTCTACTTGGATGGTCTCCTCTATATCTGCATAGGATATCTCCCTTCCATATATCTGTTTATACTTTACCCTTTCTTTTAAAGTCTGTAGGTCTTTATCTCCTTTTATTTCCTTGATTATCTCTAGAGTTCTACTTTCCTGTATTTCTCCAAGGATGTTTACTACTGTCCTTAGTTCTATCTTGGTGTCATTTTTATCATATTCGATATACTCTATATTTGCCCTTACATTGCTCATCATATTTTCATCTATTCCTGGGATGTATATCTCCTCTTTAAAATCCTTAGCCGCCTCTAGAGTATCTATATCTCCCTCTTCTCCCATAACTTTATAGATGATATTGAACTTTATAAGGCCATTTATCAATAGCTTATCCTTGATAATCTTGGTGTTTAAGATTTCAACTCTTCCGTCTATCCAAATGATATCTTGTATATCTGGTCTGTTGGTATTTAAATAGATCTCCGTCTCTACTAGGGATTGGAGTTCTGAACTCCCCCTTATCTCTTCTACTTGAAAATTCTCCTTTATAATTTCAATGGACATAATCTCACCTCTATTAATTACTTTTACTCTTCTAAGAATATATATGAGATGATGTCCCATATTATGTATAAAAAAACCGCACCATTTTATTAGGTGCAGTTTTTATTATGAAATCTTAAATTGTTTCTCTGGTTCGTCGCATACTGTAACTTCTACTGTGGATGTGAGTACATCTGAATAGGTATATGATACTCTCCTAGTGCTATTGTATTCGTTGGATATTTTAACAACAAATAGGCTAGGATAAGCTGATTCCAAAATACCTTCTCTTACACTTACTTTCTTTCTGCCTTTATTTGCCTTTAAGATAACTGTTTTGCCAATACATCCTTCTAGGTCCTTACGAATTTTGGTTACACTGTTCATATATTATGATAAACCACCTTCCATTGGGTTCTCTCCTCTAATTAGGAGGTAGAAGGAGTGTTTGGTACACTCACGAGAAAATTATACCACATAAAGTAACTATTGTCAAATTAATCATATATTATACTATTAATAAATTTTTTTGTCAATGTAATTTGATGTTTTTTTTCTCAATTTTTCTCTATTCTCTATTCCCTATTCTCTATTCTCTGCCTCTCCTATATTCCAAGAAGTGCTGATGCTATTGAAAAATATATTACCAATGCTAGAGAGTCTACTATAGTGGTAATAAGTGGTCCTGCCATTATAGCTGGGTCTAGTTTTAGTTTTTTAGCTATTAGGGGAAGTACTCCTCCTACCATCTTGGCCAACATAACTGTTGCCACTAGAGTTAATGATACTGTAAGGGATACCTGAAGTCCTACTCTATCTATATACATATTCTTTACAAAATTTACAGCCCCAAGGACAATCCCTACTAATATACTTATCCTAAACTCCTTCCATAAGACCCTCCACTTATCCTTCAATTCTATCTCTCCCAATGCCAATCCACGTATGATCAATGTGGAGGATTGACTCCCTGAATTTCCACCTGTATCCATAAGCATAGGGATAAAAGCTGTAAGAACTACTATGGAGTTCAACAGGTCTTCAAATTTTCTTATTATACCTCCTGTAAGTGCTGCACCTATCATCAGTATGAGTAACCATGTAATCCTATGTTTTGCTAAGGTAAATATGCTGGAACTTAAGTACTCGTCTTCAGATGGAGCCATGGCAGCCATCCTCTGGAAGTCCTCTGTAGCCTCTTGTTCCATAACATCCATAATATCGTCTACTGTGATTATACCTGTAAGTCTATGTTCATTATCTACAACAGGTAGTGCAAGAAAACCATATTTCACAAAGACATCAGCTACTACTTCTTGGTCATCATGGGTATTTACATATATTATATCATCTTCCATGAGTTCAGATATCTTCATATCCTCATCTGAAATCACTAGTGATCTAAGGGAGACTATTCCCTCTAGCACTCTATTGCTATTGGTCACATAGCAGGTGTAGACTGTTTCCTTGGTAATTCCCGTCTCCTTTATATGTTGGAGAGCTTCTTTGACTGTCATTTTTTGTCGCAACTCCACATATTCTATGGTCATTATACTACCAGCAGAGTCTGCTGGATATTTCAAAAATTGATTTATGAGTTTTCTCTGATCTTGTGTTGAGTTTTTCAGTATTTTGCTGACGATATTTGCTGGCATCTCCTCAATCATATCTATCATATCGTCAAAAAATAATTCATCTAATATATGGCTTAATTCTACATCAGTAATAGCATTTATGATATCCCTCTGTTGATCTATGGAAAAATGGGCAAATACTTCTACTGCTAAATCTTTAGGTAACATTCTAAATATTAGAAGTGTAGTATTCGGATCTAGGGGATCTAAAATTTCTGCCACATCTACTTCATTCATATCTGCTAGTTCTTTTTTTAACTTGATATACTCCTTTTGTTGAATCAGTTCTAAAATCTCTTCATTGTTCAAAGCCATTCCTCCTTCTAGGTCTAGGAGAAACCATAATGGACTATGACTATGGCTCTCCCTTTAGATTTTATGTATCTCATATAACTAGGCAAAGGACCAGAATCCATAGTCACCACTCCCTTCATCTTATCTGGATTGCCTCTATATTTAGAGTCCTATATTGAGTATATCACAAATTTAAAAATATACACAAAAAAAATAGGCCTAAGCCTATTTTTAGCATGTACTTCCCCCTCTATCTGGGAATACAACAAACCCTTTTCTCAACCAACTATCACTATAGTCTACAGAAAATGCATCGTATGTGTTAGACAAACTGTCTTCCACTAAAAAGTTAAAGCCTTCTACTTCTACTTTTTGGTCATCATCTTTTGGCTCATCCAGAGCCATTCCAAAGGATGGACCACCTCAACCATAACCTGCAACGTATATTCTCAGCATTTTCTCATTTTCTTGAGCAGATAGTAGTTCTTCTAACTTCTCTTTTGCCTTATCAGTCATATTTATAACCATAATCCTCGCTCCCCCATTTCAATTAGTTTATTTTGTTCTATTTTATATATACCCATATAGGGTATTTATATTCATAGTATACTAATATAAGCTATATGTCAATACAGATTACATATTTAGTTAAAATTTTTTAAACCCGAGACCTTTAAGTAGAGAGTACTATCTTTCTACTTGAGGATCTCGGGTTTTTTCTATAGTGCTTCCCTTCCTGGCATTATGGCATCTATTATGCCTATTATCAGGGCTCCTATTATGGCACCCCATAGGGATATGTTAAATCCTGGAACTATGAATTTTGTAACATAAAGTATTATTGCAGCAACTAGGAAGCCAGAGATCCCTCTACCAAAGGGTGAGGCATCTATTCCAGTAAATCTTTGAACTAGATAGTCTAGCACTCCTATAACTACTGCTGCCAATAGTAGACTCCACAGACCGTCTATGGTGAAGCCTGGTGTAAAATATGCTGCTATAGCTACTACTATGGATGTTATCAATACTCTGAGTAGCATTTCACCTATGTTAAAATTATTATCCCTTTCATGATTTCTGTTTCTGTTATTTTGGTTGTTATCCACATTTTCACCTCCTGATATAGTCTTTTCCAAGTGAAAGGGATTTTATTCAATTAATTTTTTTAAAAATTATATGGATATGTAAATATATAGAAATCTTCTTGACAAGATTAAAAAATATGCTACTATATTAGTATGAATTGATAAGGAGGTTTTGAACTATGGAAATCACTAAGGATATGCTGATTGGAGAACTTATCAGAAAAAAACCTGAAAGTATAGAAATCCTAATGAGATTTGGCATGGGCTGTGTTGGATGTCCATCTAGCCAAATGGAAAGTCTAGAAGAGGCTGCAATGGTACATGGTTTGGATTTAGATAGACTTATGACTGCATTAAATGAATAGATTAGAAAAGGAAGAGAAAATTCTCTTCCTTTTTTGATATCTAAATTTTTTAAAGTATATTATTCTGCCAATAATTCATCTATTTTATCTTTGTCAAATCCTACAATCTCTTCTCCATCAATAACTAGAACTGGAACTCCCATATGTCCCATTTGCATCAATTCATTTCTGGCCTCTTTGTCAGTCTGAACATTTTTTTCAGTATATGAAACTCCCTTTTCTTCTAGATAGTTTTTGGCTAATGTGCAGTAAGGACAGGTATTGCTTGAGTAAACTAGTACATTCTTCATTTAAATTCCTCCTTAATTTTCTTATAAGCCTATTATACCCCCTATAGGTATAAAAGTCAATAGTCTTATCTCTAATATATTACCCTTGTTTATATTGGTTTAATCATTGGGTCATAGATGCTTTGCATGCTTTAAACCCTCTTCTAAGATTTTTTCCACATGCTCATCATCTAATGAATAGATCACTAGTTTCCCATCTCTTTTGAACTTAACTAGATTTAGATTTCTCAAGATTCTAAGGTGATGAGAAATGGCTGACTGAGTCATGTCCAACAGTGTAGCAATATCGCATACACATAAAGACGATTTAGATAGAACATATATTATTCTTAGTCTAGTGGGATCTCCTAAGGCCTTATATATACTGGCTAAGAAGTCTATATCTCCTTCCCCTTCTCTTTCCAATTCCTCCTGTATACTATTTATCAATTTAGCATCAGCAGAATGCCCTGAGCAAGGAATTTTATCTTCTGTTCTTTGCATACTTTCCCCTCCATTATTCCATAGGTATCATTGGATTTATGGGATAGATGATCCTTCCATTCACTGGGTCTATATATAGTAGCCAATATCCCATACCATTTACAGATTCAAACCAGGTATTGAAACCTGTATTCCCCATTTGAGGATGTTCTTGTGTATTAAATCTACCTGGCACTCCATAGACGTAGAATTTCACCCTATCTTCTGAATTATAAAGTCCAAATAGATAGTGTCCATATCTAGCCATGAGACTATTGGCAGTAGTGGCATCTTTTATTATAGGATATTTGTGATTGCCTCCAACTATAAAGCTAAAATATGGTAAAAACCCACTATCTGCTTGAGGATCTTCTATATCTATCTTCCACCAATTATACCCTTTTAAATTTATTTTAAACGGCTCTATATAAGGAAAAAAACTCAAGATGTTCAATATATAGTTGGTAGTCTGACTATTTTTTGTCTGTTTTTCCTCTACATCTTCTACTATATTTTCTGGTTCTTGAAATAGATTAGCCATGATTCTATGATACTCTTCCTCTGTATGGATTTCACTTGCTATAGGTTCATCTACTTCTTCTGGAACTTCTTCTTGTATCTTCTCTACTTCCACTTCTGGGTCATAAGCTATTTCTTCCTCTATTATCTCTTCTTTATTCTCAACAAGTTCTTCTATTTCTTCTGACTTTTTCTCAACTACCTCTTCTACCACCTCTTCTACTACTTCTTCTGATACTTCTTCTACTATATCTTCTTGAATTTCTGGTGATTCAATTGTCATTCTGGATATGTTTTGATTATATTTTTCTATGGATCCATCGTCTTTGTTAAAATATCCGCCTAAAAGAATATCTGAATCTCTCATTATGAGGATGCCATTTATAATCTCTATTGGAAAACCTATTGCAGCTAAATCCCTTTGACTTAAATTGAATTCAACTTTTCCAGAGTAGTTATCATCTGTATATACTCTTCCAAGAGTATAAGTACTACCTGCCTTTACCAATATGATATCATAGTAACTGTTTTTCTCTGCATTTTCAATATTTATGGATATACTAACCTTGTTTCCTCGATGTTCTAGTTTTCCGTGTCCCTTTGGATTTATATCCTTCATATTGGAAAATTCCCTTTTTAATATGATAAACTTTCGAGCATAGCCTAAGTTATTAGACATAAAAATACCCCCTTATAGACATTTATATAATTATATGTCCAAGGAAGGTAAAATTGTACTAATATTGATAAAATCTTCTATGGATAAATTTTCTGCCCTCTCTTTAGGCTCTATATTAATCTGTTCTAATCCTTGGCGAATAGTGTCTTTATCTAGGTTAAAGCCATATGAGGATAGACAATTTAATATGGTCTTTCTTCTCTTTGAAAATCCAGCCTTTACTACTTGGAAGAATTTCTCCCTGTCTATATTAGGCAGTGTTTTCCTTATATTTAACTTTATGACTGCAGAGTCTACCTTTGGTTGAGGCATAAAAACAGTCTTTGGAGCTATCAATAGTATTTCAGGACTGCTATAGAAATTTACAAATATAGATAGGGAACCATAGTCCTTTGTACCTGGACCTGCTATCATCCTATCTGCTACTTCCTTCTGCACCATGACAGATATAGACTCTATATCTAAACTGTCTTCTAATAGTTTTCCTATTATTGGGGTAGTGACATAATATGGTAAATTGGCTACAACTTTAATAGGTCCTCCACCTAGATTTTCTCTGATTATCTCCTCTATATCTAATTTCAATATATCTCCATGAATTATCTCTATATTTTCATATCTACCAAGGGTTTCATCTAAAACTGGCAGCAGACTTTTATCTAATTCTACAGCTACTACTTTTTTTGCATTTAACGCCAATTCTTCTGTAAGAGTACCTATTCCTGGTCCTATTTCCAAGACATAGTCTTCTTTTGTAATATTAGCTCCCTTGACTATATTTCTCACTATATTTCCATCTATTAGAAAATTTTGCCCTAAACTCTTTGAAAATCTAAATCCATATTTATCTATTATATATCTTATATATTTAGGGGAATAAAGTCTATTATCTTCCATTTGAGTCTATCCTTTCTATTGCTTTTAAGAATTCTTCTCTAGTAATTCCAAAATTATTTAGTCTATTTAAAAATTGTTTGGAATTTCCATATCCAATTCCCAAGACATGTCCTAAATGGTCTCGCCTTTCTCGGGAATTTGCTCCTCCAGATAATCCGTATTCTATCATATCTTCTTTGGTAAATAAACTCTGTTTTTCTACGCTACTTGGTCTAGCCTTTTTTATGGCCTCTAGAATATCTTCTTTGGTGGCATTTTCTACTCCTATATCTCCATTTTTTAGGGCCTTCCCTTGGGGTAAAAAGGCGTGCTTACAATTTGGGATATGTTTAGATATATTTCTTCTGATCTGTTCCCCTGCATAGTCTGGATCTGTTAAAATTATGATTCCCCTTCTCTGTTCTAACTGTTTTAATGTCTTTATCAATCCTCTTTTAAACCTAAATCCATTTGTGGATATTACTTCTGCATCTAGGGCTGCTTTTACTGCTGTGATATCATCTCTACCCTCTACGACTATTACTTCTCTTATCATGGGCTGGCTCCTTCCTAATAGGATTAAATCGGGAGACCACAGGTCTCCCCTACTTTTCATGTACAAATAACGAATGGTTCTATATAATATTCATCCTCTTCCCATCTTTTAGGGTTAGTGTCTATGTATTGCCATATTTCTTGGTATTCTCTTTCGTTTCTGATTATATGGTCGTAAAATGATTTCTGCCATAGAGAAAATCCAACTTGCTTAGAAATTGAACCCTTAAATTGCTGGACAATACGTGATATTGTAGGGGCGGTCTTTGACCGCCCGTTTTCATTATATAATACAATAATCATATGAATATGATTGGGCATTACAACATATTTGTTGATTTCAACATTTTCATAAAATGAATTTATCCTATTTATTTCTGCATCAACTATTTTACCTATATGAGATAATGGCATCTCCTTAATACCTATTTCGGGAGACCACAGGTCTCCCCTACATTTCATGTTCCAAAATAGGTTCATCCTCTTATTTGTACATATGGTCACAAAATAATATCCTGCTTGCGAATAATCATAATGTTTTAATCTAATGTTCTTTCTAATAGGAACTTTATCCATATAATCACCTTATTATTTTATCCTAAACAACTCCTTGGTGTTTTTATTTGTGGATTTAGCCAATTCTTCTACACTTATGCCCCTAATCTCTGCAATCTTTTCTGCTACATATTTTACAAACATAGGCTCATTTCTCTTTCCCCTATAAGGCTCTGGTGTTAAATAAGGACAATCCGTCTCTATTAATAGCTTATCCAAGGGAACTGCCTCTGCTACTTCCCTAACTACTCTAGCATTTTTAAATGTAACAGTCCCTCCTATGGATATATAAAATCCTAATTTAATATATTCCATAGCCACTTCTACACTGCCTGAAAAACAATGTAATACTCCTCTAAGGGTACCATCTTGAGCTTCCTTTATTATATCATAGGTCTCCTTAGTAGCATCTCTAGAGTGAATGATAACTGGTAGGTCAAGTTCCTTTGCCAATTCCAACTGCTCTCTAAACCACTTTCTCTGAATATCCCTTGGAGAGTTGTCATAGTAATAGTCTAATCCTATTTCTCCAATAGCTATTACCTTATCTTCCTTAGACATCTCCCTAAGTTCATCTAAGGTCTTTTCTGTCATCTCACTGGCAGAGTGAGGATGTACTCCTATTGCAGCATAGATATTGTCATATCTCTTTGACAATTCTATGGAACTCATGCTGCTATTCATATCAGCCCCTATATTTATGACTAGCTCTATTTTATTGTCCTTTAGAGAATTAATGAGGATATCTCTATCCCCATCAAATCTCTCATCATCTAAATGCACATGACTATCGATTAACATAGCTTCCTCCTATGATATAGTTGCTCCATCTTCTAAGTCTTCCAATGTTGTAAGTAGTGATAGTTTTCCTTCACTGTCTTCTGCTGCCAATATCATTCCCTTGGATTCTATTCCTCTAAGTTTTACTGGCTTTAGATTTACTACTACAACTACCTTCTTACCTACTAGATCTTCTGGCTTATAGAATTTTTTTATTCCAGATACTACTTGACGTGTTTCATCACCTAATTTTAAAGTCAATACTAGTAACTTATCTGCTTTAGGATGATCTTCACATTTTATTATCTCTGCTGTTTTAAGTTTTATCTTGTCAAATTCATCTATGGTTATCAGTTCTTCTTTTTCTTCTACTATTTCTTCCACTTCTTTTTTCTCTCCTTTTGTCCTATTTGCTCTCTCATCTATTAGTTTTTGGTTTGCTTCATCTAATCTAACTAATTCCTTTTTAATATCTAGTCTTGGGAATATTATATCTCCTTTTTCTACCTTCCCACCTGCTTTTAATATACCCCAAGTTTTAGCGTCTTCCCAGATTACTTCATCTTTTAAACCTAATTGACTTCGAATTTCCCTTGAGGTCTTCTCCATAAATGGCTTTATAAGGATAGATACTATCCTTAGACTCTCAGATAGATTATATAATACTGTGTCTAGTCTAGCCTTGTTTTCTTCCTTGGCAAGGACCCATGGCATAGTCTCATCTACGTATTTATTTGTTCTCCTTACTAATTTCCATATTTCCTCTAGACCTTGGGAGAAGTTTAGTCTATCTATATATTCTTCTACCTTATCAGCTACTGATATACCTATATTCTTTAGGGAATCATCTATTTCCTCTTCTATTCCCACTTGTGGAATTATTCCATCGTTGTACTTTTCAACCATTGTCACAGTTCTACTTACTAAGTTTCCTAAGTCATTAGCCAAATCTGAATTGAGCCTCTGTAAGAATTTCTCCCTAGTAAAGGAACCATCGCTTCCAAAGGAAAATTCTCTCAACAAAAAGTATTTAAAGGCATCTATACCATATAATTCTATAATTGGCTCTGGATAGATTATATTTCCCTTGGATTTTGACATCTTGTCATCATCGAATAATATCCAGCCATGACCAAATACCTTGTCTGGCAGTTCTATATCTAATGCCATCAATAGTGCAGGCCAGATTATGGTATGGAAACGAACTATTTCTTTTCCTACTAGATGAACATTTGCTGGCCAATATTTTCTATATTTTGAATCATCTTCACTTCCATATCCTAAGGCAGTTATATAGCAGGATAGTGCATCTATCCAAACATATATGACATGTTTCTCATCAAAGGGGACCTTGATTCCCCAGTCAAAGCTAGTTCTAGATACACAAAGGTCCCCTAGTCCTTCTTTTAGGAAGTTGTTTATCATCTCATTTTTTCTAGACTCTGGCTGTATGAAATCTGGATTGTCTTCATATAGTTTAAGGAGTCTATCTCTATACTTTGAAAGCCTAAAGAAATATGCCTCCTCCTCTGCTAGATGGGTAGGTCTACCACAGTCTGGACAGTTTCCATCTACTAATTGAGATTCTGACCAGAAGGACTCACATGGAGTACAATAGTGTCCTTCGTACTTTGACTTATAGATTTCGCCTTTTTCATATAGTTTAGTAAATATATCCTGTACTGCCTTTACATGGTGTGGATCTGTAGTTCTTATGAACTCATCATAGTCTATTTCCAATGTCTTCCACAGTTTTTTAATATCTGCTACTATTCCATCTACATAGGCCTTTGGTGATTTGTTGTTTTCTTTTGCTTTTTCCTGTATCTTTTGTCCGTGCTCATCTGTGCCTGTTACGAAAAAGGCATCATAGCCTTGTAATTTCTTAAACTTTTTTAGTGAATCTGCAGCAACTGTGGTATAGGTATGCCCAATATGCAGATTATCACTTGGATAATAGATTGGGGTAGTTAAATAAAACTTTTTCATCTAATAAACCTCCTTTAAATTAATTAAAGCCCTCATCTCAATATAGAGACGAAGGCATATCTTCGTGGTACCACTCTAGTTTATTTAAATCTCACGATTTAAATCTCAGTAGGTTCTCTGACCTTGAACAATATAACGGTCGCTACCGTTACAGCCTAAGTATCTTCGACTGTAAGATTCAGGGGCCATATTCAGATTAGC
Source organism: Varibaculum timonense (assembly GCA_902386935.1). Taxonomy (GTDB): domain Bacteria; phylum Bacillota; class Clostridia; order Tissierellales; family Tissierellaceae; genus CABMKH01. Next base: position 182,285 of record CABMKH010000005.1, on the reverse strand, counting down.
CTCAATCATTGGCTTTCACCTTTTGCCAATTCTCTGTAGAATAAGACTATCCTACTCTTCCCATCACTATCTTTAGTTTATTCTAGCTAATTAATTAAATATTATACGGGAATTGCTGGAATTTGTCAATTATATGTAAAAAGTAATCTAGATGATGATTCTCTTCATATTGTTAAACTTTATTTCATAGTATTATATAGAGACTCTTGTCCTACTATTATAATCAATTATATCAATCTATCTGAAATCTTCAAGTAATTAGAAGGATGTTAACATTTCTATTCTTATGAATAATATAATTATAGTTGGTAAATAATAGCATTATCAATAGGTTTATGCCAATTTCATCCAAAAAATTTGACAAAATCAAAATTATAGATTACAATACTAAAATAGTAAAAAAAGTTACAAATTAGTTACAATTATAGGAGGTTTAAAATGGAAAACAATACGGCTTCTAAAGCTGGGAAGTTTAAGATCTTAGTTATCCTCGCTATAGCTGCAACATTATCTTTAGGGATCAATATCTACAAAGGGAATGAGGTATCTCTTAGTGTAGATGATGAGGTTACCAATTTTGTCTCATATTCCAAGACTGTAAAGGATTTGATTGAGATGGAAAAGGTGGATTTACAAAAAGGAGCTTATATAAATGTTCCTTTAGACAAAAAGATTGAAAACAATTTAAACATAATCATAAAAAACCCAAAAAAATACTTTATTGATGAAAATGGAGAATCATCTGAAATAATATGTGTTTACAACACTGTAGATGAAATCCTAAAGGATCAAAATATTAAATTGGGAAAAAGGGATTTTACTTATCCTGAGTTATCTGAAAAAGTAGAGCCTGAAAGTTCTATTAGGATCTACAGGATGACAGAAGATACAAAGGTAGAAGAATCTGTAATACCCTTCCAAAAGGAGATAACCACTACTGATGATTTGGAAGTGGGTCAAACTAGGGTAGTCCAAAAAGGTAAAGATGGATTGAAAAATATCCACATTAAGAGAGAATACCTAAATGGAATACAGATATCTGAGATAGTTGAAAAGGAGGAAATTATTACAGAACCCATACCTCAAATAATCCAAAGGGGTTCTAGAGATTTTATAGTGACGTCTAGAGGAAATACTAGATATAAAAATGTAATTGACATGACAGCAACTGCCTATGATCTATCTTTCCAAAGTACAGGAAAAAGACCTGGAGATAGATACTATGGCCTAACTGCATCTGGTACGAAAGTAAGACCTGGAGTAGTAGCTGTAGACCCAAGGGTTATACCTTTGGGAACTAAATTATATGTTCAATCCCTAGATGGTACTAAAGATTATGGTTTTGCTATAGCAGAAGACAAAGGTGGTGCAATTAAAGGAAATAAGATTGACCTATTCTTTGAAACTGCTGAACAGGTAAGAAATTTTGGAAGAAGAAAAGTAAGAGTATATATATTAAAATAGCTCCCTAGGGAGCTATTTGTTTTTTTGGGAGACCACAGGTCTCTTTGTCATCCTGAGCATGCATCTTTGTCATCCTGAGCGTAGTCGAAGGATCTTATGTTTTAAAAGGCAGGGATCCCTCCACTTCGGTCAGATGACATAAGGGGCAGGGATGGATGGCATAGAAACATGGAAAATATTCTTACATTAATCTGTATACTGCTGTGGAAAAATAAGGTATTTTTAGGGTCATATCCCCTATTGACGGGATGGCATGGAAACCATCCCCTACTAGACCATTTATATCTAGAATTGGGCTTATGTCTATATCTTTCTTTAAAATTCCATAACAGTTGTTTAAATGTCCTAGAATATCTCCCTTGTCCATATATATAGAGTAGAACTCTCCATTGTGGACTATGAGAAGATACCCCCTATCCATTGATATGGTATAGGCTATTATATTTTTCTCATGAGGATAATAGAAAAATCTAAGTCTATTTTGAATCTCATCTTGTGTCTTTAGCCTAAACTCCTTATATCTCTTTCGTAGTTCTATTAAGTCCCTAAAATAATTGTAGAATTTTAGGTTTTTTTCCTTTAAGGACCAGTCTATGGCATTTATACTAAGGGGAGAATTGTAGGTATTTGTCAGCATACCCTTTGTCCGAAGAAATTCATTTCCACTATGAAAAAATGGAATACCCTGAGAGGTAAATAGTATGCTAAAGGCAAGTCTATTGACTCTCTCTATGTCATCTTCTGCCATATGAGGAAATATCTTTTTAATCTTATCGTAGATTATCAGATCATCATGACTATTTACATAATTTATGCTCTCCTGTGGCTTTTGAGCAAATCCCATATGAGAACTATCATACTGAATAGAACCTACTATTCCAGTCTCTACTCCTAGCTTGGACTTGGTGTTTCCCTGAATAAATCCAATGCCCATTCCGTTGTTGTCTCCCTTTATACTATCTCTAAAATTGTCATTAAAAAGGGCAAAGGAGGACTTGGACTGCATCCCCTTCATCAACATCTTCTCCCGAGCTAAGATTGTACTACCTCCAGTCCAAGGTTCACCATATATTAGTATATCTGGTCTTATATTCCTCATCTCTATTATTGCCTCTTCTATGGTATCTATATCTATAAGTCCCATTAGATCAAATCGAAATCCATCTATCTTGTATTCCTCTATCCAATAGAGTAGAGAATCTATAATAAATTTTCTTACCATGGGTCTTTCTGTTGCCAATTCGTTACCACAGCCTGAACCATTGGAGAATCTGCCTAGTCCCTTTGTCCTATAATAATAATTTGGCATTATGATATTTAGATTGGAGTCATAGCCCTTGTAGGTGTGATTATATACTACATCCATGATAAGCTTAAAGCCTTCATCATGTAGTGTCATTATAAGTTTTTTAAGCTCTCTTATCCTGTTTACTGGGTCTTCTGGAATAGTAGCATAGGAACCCTCTGGTACATTGTATAATTCTGGGTCATAGCCCCAGTTATAGTTGTCATCTCTATAGAAATCTCTACTCTCCTCATTGACTGTGGTGAAATCGTATATCGGCATAAGATGTATATGAGTCACCCCTAATTCTTTTAGATGGGACAATCCTGTCTTCAATCCGTTATACTCTGTACTTTTTTCTATAAATCCCAAATACTTCCCTCTGTTTTCAACTCCAGAAGTAGGACTCCCTGTAAAATCCTTTATATGGGCCTCATAGATTATGGCATCACAATTATTATTTCCCTTTGGGACAATATGACTATTCCATCCCACTGGGTCTGTATCTCGTAGGTCTATTATGGCAGAATGTCTTGAGTTTAGAGATGAAGCTATGGAATAAGGGTCTGTTACCTCTATTCCATCTACTATATAGTTATAGAGATATCCCTTATAATCTCCTTTTAATGTGAGTTCGTGTACTCCATCTTTTCCCTTTTTCATAGGATAAGTCTCTCTGTGGATACAGTTTTGGTCTGAATATATCACTAGATATATCTCATCTCTAAGAGGAGACCAAAGCCTAAATATAGTGTTTTCTTTAGTATATATAGTTCCCAATTTCTTATCTATTTGTATAAATCCTTCCATATTTCCTCCTAATCTGCTAATACATCTCCATATAATTCCATGTATTTTTTTGATGATTCCTCCCAATCATTTTTGGATTTCATTGCCTGTATCATTAGTTTTTCCCATTTCTTTCTATCCTTATATAATTTTAAGGCATCTCTAATAGTAAATAGAAGCTCATGGGCATTGAAGTTGGCAAAGCTGAACCCATTTCCCTCTCCTGTATATCTATTGTATGGAATAATGGTATCCTTTAGCCCCCCTATTTCTCTGACTATGGGTATTGTTCCATATTTTAGGGATATTAGCTGAGAGATGCCACAAGGCTCTATCATAGAGGGCATGACAAATATATCTGCTCCAGCATATATCATATGTGCTTCACCTTCATTGAAGTATATCCTAGCTGCCATCCTATCTGGATATTTCCCCTGAAAATATCTAAACATATCCTCATATTCCCTATCACCAGTTCCCAATACTATGAACTGTATATCCTCTTGTAATAGTTCATCCATGATATATCTTACTATATCTAAACCCTTCATACTGACCAGTCTAGATACCATTGCTATAACTGGTATGTCTCCATTTATAGGAAGATTGTACTTTCTTTGGAGTGCTATTTTGTTTTCTCCTTTGTCCTCTATTGTGGAGATATCATAGTTCTTGGATATATTTTCATCTATATCTGGACTGTATACATTATAATCTATTCCATTTACTATTCCTGTCAATTTATACTCATGTTTTTTGATGATTCCCTCTAGTCCTTCCCCAAAAAATGGATATTGAATCTCTTTAGCATATGTGTTTGACACGGTGTTAAATCTGTCAGAATACACTATTCCTGACTTCATGAAATTTATATTGTCATAGAACTTTAGCCCCTCTTCACAGTAGTATTCTCTAGATAGGCCTGCTACTTCATCTAGTACTATGTTTGGAAAAACTCCTTGGTATTTTAGATTATGTATGGTAAATACCGTCTTTATCTCTTCATAGAAAGGGTCTCCTTTTGCAAAATCCCTTACATATAAAGGGACTAATCCTGTGTGCCAGTCGTTTACATGGATTATATCTGGCTTAAAGGACAGAACTCTAGGAAGAAGAGTAACCGCCTTTGAAAAGAAGGAAAATCTCTCTCCATCGTCAAACTCTCCATATATATTATCTCGCTTAAAGTAATATTCATTATCTATAAAGTAGTATTTAACCCCTTGTCTCTCTAAGAAGAATATTCCTGCATATTGATTTCTCCAGTTAAGGCTTACATAGAATTCCCCTATCTTTTCCATGTCCTTTCGATATTCTGGTGATATGGTTGAATATAGGGGCATGACTACTCTAATATCACAATCATTCTTTCTTAAGGCTATGGGAAGGGAACCTGCCACATCTGCCAGACCCCCTGTCTTAATAAAAGGAGCGGCCTCTGAAGCCGCATATAATATCTTCATTGGTATCAATCCTCTCTAATCTCTCCTTGTCTTTCCATACTTCTCTACTACATAGGGAAGGGCTGAGCTTCCAACTAATCTTGCATTTTCTTCTACAAGGCTATATTTATCTAGTATGGAGTTTACCACTATTGCTCCCTTATCTACCTCTGATTTTTGCATGACTATGGAATTCTTCACTATGGCATTTTTACCTATTTTCACTCCTCTAAAGATTATAGAGTTTTCCACTTCTCCTTCTATTATACATCCATTTGCTATTAGGGAGTTCTGCACATTGGAATCATCTTTGTATATGGTGGAAGGCTCATCTTTAGACTTGGTAAATATAGGGCCTCCCTCAAAGAATATCTCTCTAGAGATCTCTCCTTTTAGGAGATTCATATTTGCCTCATAAAAACTCTTTAAGTCTCTAATACTCTCTACATGACCAGTAAATTCATAGGTGTTTATCTTATATTTATTCTTATTGAATAATACTGCATCTCTAAATTCAACTGCATTACCCTTTTCTATGGCATCCTTTACTATCTTCATAAATATTTCTTTTTTTATAAATCCCATTCCTATGAATTGTTTAAATTCCTTTTCCGTTCCTAGATTTACTCCCATATTCTTTAGATTTCCCTCTTTGTCTATATAGAGTTTGTCACTATAGATGAAATCTCCCAATGGGTCATAGGTTTTCTTATATACTAGGGTCATATCTGCATCTGTGTCTATAAAGTGTTTAAAAACCTGATTTAGATTTACCTTTGCCAAAAAACTAGGTTCCATGAGAAATATATATTTTTCCTTTGTATTGTCAAAGAAGGTTTCCGTACTATAGAATTCAGCAATATCTCCCCTTGATATTCCTCTCTGACCATTCTGTATAGGAGGGAATAAAAACAATCCGTTAAATCTACGATTCAAATCCCAGGGTTTTCCATTGCCTAGATGATCCATGGTGGATCTTATCTTTGGTCCAGTATATACGGCTACAGTTTTGATACCGTGATTTACCATATTGGAAATGGAGAAATCAATTAGCCTATATCTTCCTCCAAAGGGCAGCATATATACAGGCCTATGTTTGCACAGCGAACCAAAATTTTTATCTCTATTGTTCATACTTATTAAACCTAGACAGCTTTCCACATTTCTCCCCCCTATTCTACTAGTACTTCCTCTTCTGACACCAGATATATATTCCCATCATCTGGTTTTCCTATCTTTCTTCCCTCTTCTATGACCATCCCCTCTAATAATACTGCATTATTTATCTCTGCTCCTGCCTTTATTATACAGTTAGAGAGAATGACTGAGTTATTGATCTTGGCACCTTCTTCTACTTCTATTTCACTAAATAATATACTATTGTTCAATTCTCCCCTTATATGACAGCCCTCATTTATCAGGGAATTATTCACTACTGCTCCTCTGGCTATATATTGAGGTGGTAGATTTCTATTTCTAGTATATATTCTCCAATCCCTTTCATATAGATTTAGGGTATTATCCTCATCTAAAAGGTCCATATTGGCCTCCCAATAGCTTCTGACCGTCCCTACATCTTTCCAATATCCCTTGAAACTCCAAGCATACATTGGTCTTCCTTCATTCAACATACTGGGAAGTACATCTTTGCCAAAGTCATGTTCTGAATCTCCATCTTTATGATCCCTTAGTAGAGCCTCTCTAAGGTCTGTCCAATCAAACATGTAGATACCCATGGATGCCATATTATTCTTAGGTTTTTCTGGTTTTTCTTCAAATTCTACTATCTTGTTATCTTCATCTACATTTACAATTCCAAATCTAGAAGCATCTTCCCAAGGTACTTCCATTACTGCTATGGTGACACTGGCCTTTTTTTCCTTGTGGAATTTTAATAGTTTATTGTAGTCCATCTTATAGATATGATCTCCTGATAGAACTAATACATATTGGGGATCTAGTTCATCTATGAAATCAATATTTTCAAATATGGCATTGGCTGTGCCTGTATACCATCTTCCTCCATCTTCTGAAGTAAAAGGTGGCAATATTCTAAGTCCTCCTACATTTCTATCATAGTCCCAAGAAGAACCTATTCCTATATGGGTATTTAGTTGAAAAGGTTTGTACTGTGTAAGTATACCTATGTCAGATATACCTGAGTTGGCTGCATTACTCAAGGCAAAGTCTATTATCCTATACTTTCCCCCAAAGAGAACTGCTGGTTTGGCTATATTTTTGGTTAGGGATTTAAGTCTTGACCCCTGTCCACCTGCCAAAAGCATAGCTACTACTTTGTCTTCAATCATAACTTTCCCTCCTTATTTATCCTTTAGCTTAAGATACAGACCTCCTAAAGGTGGTATATTTACCTTTATATGATAATCCCGCCCATGAAAGCCTTCATCATGAGTCTTGTAGGATTTTATCCTTGGAGTTGAACCACCAAATCTCCTATGATCGCTATTTATAATAGTACTGTAGCTTCCCTTTTCATCTACTCCTATGGGATAGTCCTTTCTCTCCACTGGGGTAAAGTTAAATATGGCTAGAAGTTTTTCTCCCTTTTTATCTATTCTCTCAAAAGCTATAATACTCTCCTGATGATTGGTATGTTCAATCCACTTAAAACCATCATATGTATTATCTAGCTGGAATAGACATGCTTCTTTTATATATACTTGATTTAATTCCCTTACAAATCTTTGCATCCTCTCATGTTTATCATATTCCAATATAAACCAATCTAGTTCTTTCCATTCATTCCATTCAATAAATTGTCCAAATTCTCCTCCCATAAATATAAGTTTCTTACCTGGATGTGCATACATATATAGATATAGAAGTCTTAAGTTTGCAAATTTGTCCTCATATTCTCCTGGCATCTTGTCTAGAAGTGACTTCTTTCCATGTACTACCTCATCATGGCTTAATGGTAGGATAAATCTTTCAGAGAAAGCATATACAAGACTAAAAGTCAGTGCATTTTGATTTTCCTTTCTAAAGTAAGGATCTGTTTCCATATACTCTAGGATGTCATTCATCCAGCCCATATTCCACTTGTAGTCAAAACCTAATCCTCCATCTTCTACTGGATGAGTGAGTTTAGGCCAAGTAGTGGATTCTTCTGCTACTAGAAATACATCTGGATGATACTTCTTTACAGTGGAATTTAGATCTTTGATAAATTCTATGGCCTCTAGATTTTCCCTGCCACCATGTATATTCCTTATATCTTTTCCAGTAAAGTCATGATATAGCATATAGGCCACTGCATCTACCCTTATTCCATCTATATGATAGTACTCTAACCAGTATAAGGCACTGGATATGAGAAAACTCTTGACCTCTGGTTTGCTAAAGTCAAAATTCAATGTACCCCATTGTTCGTTTTCTGCCTTCTCCCTGTCCATATATTCAAAACAATAGCTTCCATCAAATCTAGCTAGTCCATGATCATCTTTACAAAAATGTACTGGTACCCAATCTAGTATTATACCTATACCCTTTTTATGACATTGGTCCACAAAGTACATAAAGTCTTTTGGGGTTCCAAATCTAGATGTAGGTGCAAAATATCCTGTTACTTGATATCCCCAAGACCCATCAAAGGGATGTTCTGTTATGGGCATCAACTCTATATGGGTGAATCTCATCTTCTTTGCATATCTGACTAATTCATCTGCCAGATCTCTATAGGAGTATTGTGCTCCATCGAATTTTTTCTTCCAAGATAATAAATTGACCTCATATATAGACATGGGGCTATTATGTGGAAGTCCTCTATTTTTCATCCACTTTTCATCTCCCCATTTATATCCATGTATATCATAATATTTTGAGGCTGTATAAGGCCTTTCCTCAGCGTGAAATGCATAGGGGTCTGCCTTCATCCTAATCTCTCCATCTTCAGCTATGATCCTATATTTGTAGCAGTCAAATATCTCTACACCTTCTACACATATATTCCATAGGCCACTATGTCCTATTCTCTCCATAGGTAGACTTGTGTCGTTCCATTGATTGAAATCTCCTACTAGATATACTTCCCTTGCCCTTGGTGCCCAGGTGATAAATCTTATAAATTCTTCTCCATCTTTTTCTATGGGATGGGAGCCTAAAAATTCATGGGATCTGTAGAATGTCCCCTCATGAAATAGATATGCATCCATTTCCCCATCATCTATGTAGAAAAATTGTCTCATCTCAATCACTCCCCTATATTTTTATTTACTATATCATGGTAATGTGTAAAATATCAAGCCCTAAAAAAAAGGCATAGAACTATAATGTCCTATACCTATACCCAAATATTGTCTCTTCTTTTCTTATATGTCCTCTTTCCACCATCTGAAGCAATCTCTCTTCCAATTCGTTAACTGTGTATGTTATCTTTGTGTCCTGTTCAATCTCTAGAGCAATTTGTGCTAATTCCATTTCGTTTATTGGAAGCTTTTCCATTATTATATTTAGAAACTCCTCTTCCTCTTCCTTAAACCTAGCCTTTAATTCATCAAAGGGATTTATAGTATGAGGACTTGTAGTAAGAGCTGCCCTAATCCGTGCATATATGGTTCTTCCCATAGTAGCAGAAGAGATAAATACATCTCCTGTGCGAAGATATGGCAATCTTCGACATTCTTCCACAGTCAAATCTGTCTCCTCTTGTATAGTCTGAATATCTGAAGCCCTGACTGTTCTAAAGATAAGCTTTGAATTAAGTTGGGCTGTAATTGTCTCATCTAAGAGTGTTGGTCTTTGAGTAGCTAATATGAGAAATACTCCATATTTTCTCCCCTCTTGGGATATCTCCTTTAGTATGGATTTTGAAGGAGAGTCATATCCCTTTGGTGCAAAGTTGTGAGCCTCATCTGTAACTATGAGAAAAGGTGGAAAATAATCTGCTGCAGTCTGCTTATATAAGGCGTCTTTGTACTCTCTTCTCTTGTGATAGAGATTATTCAGTAGATATGTGCTAAATACTTGCAATATCCTAGTACTCCCTTGAATTACTATTAATTTTCCATTTTGAAGTCCTGTCTCTATTTCATGAATATCCTTTGAAAACACTCCATCATTTTCTAGACGTTTCAGTCTCCACATTATACCTCTAACTGAATTGTATGGACAAGTCTTGTCATAGGAAATAAATAACTCTCTCCTTTGGAGCCAAGCCTTTTTTTCCTCTGTTTCTGTAATTGTACTTAGTTTGGAATCTATTCTATCTAAGGAGCCTTCTTCTTGGGCCTCTGTCAACATCTGTAGTCTATTATAGAAGCTATAGAAGGAGTCCCTAGGTTTAAAGAGTATATCTACCACATTGTTCATAGCATCTGTGAGATGACTTGCTGCATCTAATAGATTTTTTAAGTCCTGAGCTGATAAATCCTCAAACTTAACTCCCACATGAATTCCCACCTGTAGACATTTGAACTTTCCCTTAAAACTAGTTCCTTCCTCTAAATAAGGTGCTAGCTCTCCAAAGTCCATTTCATAGTGAGGATCCAATACTATGGTAGGGATATTCTGTAGCATAAGCTCCTCTAGTACTACTCTAAGGCCAAAGGATTTCCCTGATCCAGAACCTCCGAATACACCTATATGAGGGTAATGATGCATAGAACGCAAATCCATGATATATGGAATCTCCCTCTGAGGCTCAAGTCTTCCATCTTCAAAGGTATATAGTAGACCTTTGAGTTCTTCGTCCATTTCCTCAGCCATATCATCTGTATTTCTTATTACACCGAGGACAAGGCCTTCATCTTTTGTACCCTTGATCATAAGGTCCTTTACTTCCCAAAATTCAGGTAATCGTACATCAGAGCCTGTATGTATTGGATATAGTGCTTCATTTAAAAGCCTTACCTTTGATATATATATAGTGTCCTCATCTACATCATATCCTAATACCTTCAAAGATTCTAAGACCGAATTATCTACAAAGTCTCCATATATATTCAAAGGAATATATCTATTGTAGGTATTGGCCTCTACTACTTCTCCAAGCAAGTTGTTTTGATAAGGGTCTTCTATGATTAAAAATTCATTTATTCTAAAGTTTCTATCCTTTGAACCTACAAATACTTCCTGTTGAGTTGTAATCCCTACTACTTTCATATTTTACCACTCTCCCACAGTATCCATTATCTATTATCTATTATCCATTATCTGTTATCCATTATCTGTTATCTATTATCTGTTATCTATTATCTGCCCTTTTAATTCCTCTTGTCCCTCTCTGATACGAAGAATCTCTCGTATATATCCCTATCCATATATCTCTCCATAAGTGCCTCCATTATATCATCAGATATCTTTACCTCTTTGTCCACTATATCCAGCCATAGAGGTACTCCACGGCTATTTTCAGGAGTCAAGGTAAATACAAGTCTAGCCATCTCTTCTATATGCCCTTTTTGACTATCTATGATATCCATACCTATTACAGATGGTGCTAGAGAAGATCTTAAAAAAGCAGATGAGTATCCCTCTGGGTCCTTTTTATTTACCTCATCTCTTATTATTATGATCTCACCATAGTTTAACTTACCAAATAGTATCTCTCTATCATAGAAGGTATCTTCTATACTTGAATCTAGCTTTCTCATCACATCTCCTATGATGGAAGTCTTTATATCCTTGATTACTCCTATTAGAATTATACCCTGTTTTTCACACTTCTCCCTAAGCTTTATCCAGCTATCATAGGCATATATATTGTATCTAATAAGACCTCCATCCATTAATATGGCATAGGGTTTAAATTTATCAATACTCTCTAGGGCTGCCTCTACTTCTATAGTGGCCAATTTGATATTCTTTGTATCCTCTGTATTTCTCTCACTATTTTTTTCCTCCTGCTCAAGGGGGTTTTCCTCTTTTTCTGGATATAGTGGACTATGAATATCTGCTAACATCAAGGGCTCATCTGCATATATTGTAGACTTAGCTAGAGCCTGATATGCCTCTACATAATGGGGATATGAACCTCCCTTTCTATTCGTAGAGCCATCTACTCCTACTATGCCTCCCTTGGCTTCATAGAGGGCTAGATGTCTCTTTTCCAACTTGTCCATGGCCCTAATCTCTCCTATATGCTCTTGAATAAATTCCCTAAACTCCCTAGTATTCATGCCTAAAATTCCTCTATATTTCTCCTTGATTAGATCATTTAGATTGGTTACCTTTTCCTTTAAGCTATGGTTTAGGCTGTACATCTTTTTCACCCCTTTATAGATACGGGAGACCACAGGTCTCCCCTACAATCAATATTCTCTATTCCCTATTCTCTATTCTCTGTTCTCTATTCTCTGTTCTCTATTCTATCAATCCCCAAGCTTTCCTTGTAGACTTGATTTTTAGGTAGATTGTATCTTTCTGATACTAGTTTTATACTATCCTTTTTTGTAAATCCATCTTCCATATATCTTAGCAATTCTCCCTGTATATCTATCTGTATTTCCCCTTCCCCATTAGTACTGCCATGGATTATTAAAACAAACTCTCCCCTTATCTTGTCAGAGGAAAATCTATCTAAAGCTCCCTCTACATCTCCCCTAAAGACTTCTTCATGTAGCTTGGTCAATTCCCTTATTATGGCAATTCTCCTATTTCCCATTATATCCAAAATATCTCCTAAACTATCCAATAGTCTATGAGGTGACTCATATAGTATAATAGTCCTTTCTTCACTTTTAAGTTTATTTAGCTCTTCTCTTCTCTCCTTCTTCTTTGAGGATAGGAAGCCTTCAAATACAAATCTTCTAGCAGGTAGCCCTGATACTACCAAGGATGTAATAGAGGCTGTGGCACCTGGGAGTCCTACTACTTCTATATTCTCTTCTATTGCCAAGGCTATTAGATCTTCACCTGGATCTGATATACCAGGCATGCCTGCATCAGATACTAGGGCTATATCTTCACCTTCTATTAGTCTTTCTATTAGTTCTAATCCCTTTTTTTTCATATTGTGTTCATGATAACTAGTAAGGGGTTTGCTTATATCATAGTGGTTTAGTAGTTTTATAGTATGTCTTGTATCTTCTGCTGCAATTAGATCTACTTCTTCTAAGGTCTTTAGGGTTCTCAAGGTTATATCTTCAAGATTCCCTATGGGTGTTGGACATATATAAAGCTTTCCTCTTCTCATCTATTTCACCTTATCCATTCCATAAATTTCATATATCTCATCTGTATAATTTCCATCATTATCATATACTATAAGAGGGTCATGAAACTTTAAATCAGGTTTTCCACCTTTCATCCCCTCTATCAATATGAGATTTGGTCTCTTATAGGGTTTAGGTTGGACAAATCTTATGTGTTTTGGCTCTATGCCATAATTCCTCATAATATGGAATATATCTACAAGCCTATCTGTTCTATGTACTATGTATATCCTTCCTAGGGGTTTTAGTAGATAATTGGATATTCTTATAATGTCATCAAGATTACAACATATTTCATGTCGAGATATGGCAAAGTTTTCATCTGGATTTATTATAGCTCCTCCTGCCTTCATATAAGGAGGATTAGATACTACTACATCAAAACTTGCCTTATCAAATATATCTTCTAGATTTCTTAAATCCATATTTAAAATTTCAATCTTATCCTCTAATCTATTCAAGACTATATTTTCCTTAGCCAATTTAGATACTTCTCTTTGAATTTCTATGCCATAGATCCTTTCAAATCCTCCCCTTGCTGCCAGTCTTATGGGAATTATTCCTGTACCAGTGCCTAGATCTATCATAAGTCCCTTTGGTCTAGTAAAATGTGATAGAAGGATGGCATCTATGCCATAGGAAAACTTGTCTCTATTCTGCATTATCTTGAATTTAGTTCCTGGAACTATATCTATCTGTAGTTCTTTCATCCCTATCTCCTTTTTCATATTTCTGAGGGTAAGAATTTTCCTATTCGTTATAAAAAAAGACCCTTTAGGGCCTTTTATTAATACGAGTATGTATTACTCTTCTGGGTGTATTGATTCTGTTGGACATACATCTGCACAAGCACCACAGTCTATACATGCATCTGCATCTATTACGTAAATATCACCTTCTGAGATAGCATCTGTCGCACATTCTGGCAAACAAGTTCCACACGCAATACAAGTTTCGTCTATTACATATGCCAAGGATATCTCCCCCCTTATATATTTTAACCTACAAAACCATTTTATCAGATTATAATCTATTTTGGAAGAGCTAAATTATTGTTCTATTATTGCCAATTTTCAGAGTTATTCTCTCCATTACCCTCTACTGTGTGGGCATATTTAGGGTCTATTTCATCGATTACACGAATCTCATCTATCTTATATTGAAATACATCGTCTGTTCCATCATCTAATGTAACCTTTACTTTTACACTTTCAAGGAGAGTATATGTCTCTATGATAGTTCCCCTACCCATAGGTGTAATTGCTATTACCCCTACATCTGGCATTCTCTCCAGTATATCTTCGTAGGCTTCCTGTTCATACTTTAGACAGCACATAAGTCTTCCACATAGTCCTGATATCTTGGATGGGTTTAGGGATAGGTTTTGTTCCTTAGCCATCTTTATAGATACAGGCTCAAACTCTCCCAAAAATTGGGCACAACAACAGACCTTGCCACAAGGTCCAATTCCACCTAACATCTTGGCCTCGTCCCTTACTCCAATCTGTCTCAATTCTATCCTAGTTCTAAATATAGCTGCCAAATCCTTGACCAATTCTCTAAAGTCTACTCTACCATCTGCTGTAAAATAGAATATGACCTTACTATTGTCAAAGGTATACTCCACATCTATTATCTTCATGTCTAATCCATGGTCCTTGACCTTTTCCTCACAGATAAGCATGGCTTCCTTTGCCTTTGCCTTGTTCTCCCTGTGTATGACAAAATCCTCATCTTCTGCAATTCTCAAAACCTTCTTCAACGGAGCCACTATCTCGTCTTGGGAGACTTCCTTCTGTCCTACTACTACATGTCCAAATTCTATTCCCCGAGCTGTCTCCACTATGACAAAGTCATTTAAATCTACATCTATTATATCAGGGTCAAAATAATATACCTTGCCTGCCTTCTTAAATCTTACTCCTACTACACTAATCATGAAATACTTCCTCCTATATATTAAGCAACATGGTCTCTATAGATAATTGATAATTGATATTTCTTTTAATATTAAATCTAGTTTCATCTATTTTCTCTATTATATCATTAATTTTTCTAAATTCCATATGAGATTGAATAGATAAATTTTCTAATTTATCTCTATTGACTATCAAAGAGCTTTCACCCATCTCCTTATATATGACAATATCTCTAAACCAATAGAGCATAAGATCTAATATTTCATCTATATTTTCCTTATTTTTATTGAAGAAGTCCATGGCACTAAAGGCCTTGGTTCTATCTCCTGAAACCAAGGACTCAATTATTTTCATCAACTCATCTCTTCTGCTATCAAACCCATCATCCATGGATAATTTCACGGCTTTTCCTATGGATCCATTTGTAAATCCTCCTATGAAATCTGCTTTATCTTGTGATATATCATATCTATCTACCAATAGTTCTGATACTCTATGAATATCTGCTGGATGAAATTTCAACCTCTGAACCCTTGAGGTTATAGTAGGTAATAAGCTGTCAGGATTTGAACTTATCAATATGATATTTACATATTTAGGTGGTTCTTCCAAGGTCTTAAGCAATTTATTCTTACTAGTTAAGTTCATCAGATGGCTATCATCTATGACAAATATCTTTCTTTTAGACTCAAAGGGAAAGGTAGCTATCTCTTCTATCAACCCATCTATTTCATCTACTCTAATCTGTCCTCTCTCTGGCTGAATGAAAAAAAAGTCAGGATGATTCCCACTATCAAACTTTTTACATGAACTACATATATTACATGGCTCTTGTCCCTGTTCTTTACATAATAGGGTTTTAGAAAAGGCATAGGCCACCATCTTCTTTCCTATGCCTTCTTCACCTTGAAATAGATAACTATGACTTATACTATCATTTTGTATAGATGTCTTAAGGGCATCTATTGCCCTATTATGACCTATGATATCATTGAAATCCATTGTCCTCTCCATTCTATAACTTCACATACTCATCTACATCTACTATAAATAGATTAGCTCCACCTACAGTAATCTCATTGTCTCCTTCTCTTACCTTGGTACTCTTACATTGACCTTTGATTATCTCTACTATATTTGGAATTTCATCTTCCTCTACTCCAATCAATAGAGTTGTATTTCCTGATTTTAAAAACCCACCTGTGGAAGAGAGCTTTGTAGTCCTTATCTTGTTTTCCATCAATGCTCTAATTACCTTGTTTATATATTCATCTTGAACGATAGCTATGATAAGCTTCAATTTCAACCCTCCCTATATTCTAATAAATTGTTCTACATCTAGTATAAATAGAGTCGCTCCACCGATTTTGACCTCCAATGGATAGGGTATATAAGTATCCCCTGGCATTGTAACTGTCAATAGAGAAGTGGTAATCTCTCTTGTCTTGCAATTCTTTTCGATGATATCCTTTACACTTTCTACTTCTTCATCTTCTACTCCAATCAATAGGGTTGTATTTCCTGATTTTAAAAACCCACCTGTAGATGCTAGTTTTGTAACTCTAAATTCTTTTTCTGTCAGTTCTCCAACTAGACTTGGAGCATCTTGGTCCTGTACTATAGCAACTATAAGTTTCACATTAACCCCTCCTTAGATTTAATAGTTGTTCAATCTTGTCAATACTCTGTTTCAAGACTTCTTCTATGGACTTTGTAGCATCAATTCTCTCTATCTTTTCTGGATATATTTCCAGTAATTCCATATACCCATCATATACCCTACTATGAAATTCACTACCTTCTCTTTCTAATCTATCTCCTCCAAATTTCTCTGTCTTTCTACTTAAACTTACCTCTGGATCTACATGAAAAAACAGTATTAAATCTGGATATATGCCTCTCAATGCAAAATCGTTTATCCTCTTTACCTCTTCTATACCTAATCCTCTACCTACCCCTTGATATGCTAGACTGGATAATATAAATCTATCACATAATACTACTTTTCCTTCCCTGAGAGCCGGTATTATCTTCTCGTGGACATGTTGTCCTCGAGAGGCGGCATATAAAAGAGCTTCTGTTTCTGGACTCATATCTGTATTCATATAGTCTAATATGATATTTCTAATCTCTTCACCTATGGGAGTTCCTCCTGGCTCTCTAGTCATGATAAAGTCTATTCCCTTTTGTTGAAAATATTCACCTAGTAATTTCATTATGGTGGATTTCCCCGAACCATCTGGCCCTTCCAAGGTGATAAAATACCCTTGCAATAGATAACAACTCCTTTATTTTATAACTCCTATTTGGTCTTTATTATACCCTATTAATCCGAGTATTTCCAGCTTATTTTCTAGGGCATATTGTATATAGTCATATATTCTAAGCGTTATTCTCTCCCCTGGAACTATGAGTGGTATCCCTGGTGGATAGGGGATTATAAATCCTGATGATATCCTTCCTATACTATCCTTTATATCTATAATCTCCCTTTCAGCATAATATGCCTCATATATATTCTTACATACATCTGGTCTTAGTAGATCTATATTCAATTCTCTAATTCTCTCTTCTTTTATCCTTTGGGATATATCTTCTATGGCGTTTACAAGCTCTCTATAATCCTCTTTTGTATTCATAACAGATGTAAGGGCTAATCCATAGTAATAATCTGCCATCTCTAGGTCAATACCATAGTCATTGGACAATATCCTATTCAATCTAGTTCCTGTGATTCCATGTACTCTAAACAATAGCTTGGCTCTATCTATATCAGCTATGGTATTATCTTCACTATCTCCAGTAAATACATGGACCCTAGCCATATTGTTCATTAGTTCTATAGTCCTATCTATTTCCCTTATATTCCTGTCTAGATCTTCCCTGCCTTTATCCATCATATAAGCAATAGCAATCTCATTTGACAATATAAATAGATATGATGGGCTGGTAGTAGTATATAGATTGAATCTATCCCTCAACTTATCTAAATCTATTCTATCACTTCCAACATGAAGCATAGAGGTCTGTGTAAAACTAGGTAAGGTCTTGTGAGTACTATGTATGACTATATCTGCTCCTACTTTTAGTGAAGATATGGGGAGTTTGTTTGAAAAGTTTAGATGACTTCCATGAGCTTCATCTACCATGAGTATCTTCCCATGTCTATGTACTATCTTCTCTATGGCCTCTATATCAGAGCATATGCCATAATAATTGGGATATGTAATTATGACTGCCTTTATATCGGGATGGTCCTTTAGGGCCTCTTCTATATCCTTTGGACGTATCCCTGTAAATAGATTATATTTTTTATTATAGTTTGGATATACATATACTGGCTCCAATCTATTTAAAATCAAGGAATTATATACAGATTTGTGACAGTTCCTCTCTACTAATACTTTGTCTCCTGGATTTGTAATAGTGGACATGGCTATATATATACTTCCAGTAGAGCCATTGACTCCATAGTATGTGGCTTTTGATCCAAATACCTGTGCTGCCATCTCCTGTGATTTTTTTATAATACCTGTAGGTTCTAGGAGATTGTCTGTACCTTCTAGTTCTGTAGTATCTATATGGGGAATATATCTTCCCCACTCTATCAATGTATCTTTGCCCTTATGTCCTGGAGTATGAAAGGATATTCTATCTTCTTTCATCAACTTAATCAATGTATCTAATACAGGGGTTTCCATAAGTATTCTCTCCTTCCTCTATAGATAGTATAACAACTATGGTAAAAGAAAGGAACACCTACTGTATAGGTGCTCCTTAAATCTATTTTTTACATCAATCCAGCCATTCTCTTATAGGATTCATATCTAGTTTTGGCGTCCTTTTCTGCTTCTGCAAATAGCTCATCTGCTATTTCTGGGAAGGACTTTCTCAAGGATGTGTATCTTACTTCTGAGTTTATGAAGTCCATAAATGGTTTTGTTGGCTCTTTTGAGTCTAATACAAATGGATTCTTTCCTTCTTCTGTTAATCTTGGGTCAAATCTATATAGATGCCAATAGCCTGTTTCTACTGCTAGTTTTTCTTGGGCTATGGATTTTCCCATTCCCACTCTTATTCCATGGTTTATACATGGTGCGTAGGCAATTACTATAGATGGTCCATCATAGGATTCTGCTTCTTTTAGTGCTTTTATTAGCTGATTCATATTTGCTCCCATGGCTACTTGGGCTACATATACATATCCATAGGTAGTCATCATAAGTCCTAGATCTTTCTTCCTTATCTTCTTACCTGAGGCGGCAAATTTTGCCACTGCTGCTGTTGGTGTTGACTTAGAGGACTGTCCACCTGTATTTGAATATACTTCTGTATCCATTACCAATACATTTATATCTTCTCCTGATGCTAGTACATGGTCTAATCCACCATATCCTATATCATATGCCCAGCCATCTCCTCCAAATACCCATACGGATTTTTTGATTAGATAGTCTTTTCTGTCATAGATCTCCTTTAGGATTTCATTTCCTCTTTCATTGTCTAACTGTTTTTCCAGTCTTGGTAATATCATTCCTGTTGCTGCTTTTGATTCTTGTGGATCTTTTATTCCATCTATCCACTGTTTGAAGTATTGATTTAGGTCTGTGTCTATATTTAGACTTAAGAATTCTTCCATCAAAAGCTGAATCTTCTCTCTTGTCTTTCTTACACCTAGAGCCATTCCATATCCATATTCGGCATTGTCTTCAAATAATGAACTTGCCCATGCTGGTCCTTTTCCTTCTTGGTTTTGACAGAAGGTAGTAGTTGGTGCTGATCCTCCCCATATGGATGAGCAGCCTGATGCGTTGGAAATTAGCATCCTATCTCCATATAGCTGAGTGATTAGTTTTGCATATGGTGTCTCTCCACATCCTGCACATGCTCCTGAGAACTGTAGTAGTGGTTCTTGGAATTGACTTCCCTTTATGCTATATTTGTCCATTAGATCTGTCTTTGCCTTTATAGTAGTAGCATATTCCCAGTTCTTACTCTGTACTTCGTATTCTTCTCCAAAAGGTTTCATCTCTAGTGCCTTATTCTTTGATGGACATACATCGGCACAGCTTCCACATCCTGTACAGTCTAAAACTGAGATTTGAATTCTATATTCTAGTCCTTCTAGACCTTTTCCTATTGCCTTCTTAGTTTCAAAGGACTCTGGTGCATTTTTCTTCTCTTCTTCATCTACTAAAAATGGCCTTATAACTGCATGTGGACATACATAGGAACATTGATTACATTGGATACAATTTTCCTTTATCCAATGAGGTACTTCTACTGCTATACCTCTCTTCTCATATGCTGCTGTTCCCTGAGGGAATTCTCCTGCTTCTCTTCCAAGGAATGTACTAACTGGAAGATCATCTCCCTCTTGTCTATTTATTGGTTCTAGTACCTTTTCTATAAATTCTGGTACTTCTTTACTTTCTGCAACTTCATCTTTTGCATCTTTCCAATCTTCTGGTACTTCTATCTTCTCTATGGCTTCTATGCCTTTGTCTACTGCAGCGTAGTTCATATTTACTATCTGATCGCCTTTCTTTCCATAGGTATCCTTTATGGATTTCTTTAGATGTGCTATAGCTTCATCTATTGGCAATACTTCTGCTAATCTAAAGAAGGCAGCCTGCATTATCATATTGGTCCTTCCGCCTAGACCTACTTCTGCTGCTATCTTTGTAGCATTTATGGTATAGAAGTTGATATTATGCTCTGCAATATATCTCTTCATCTTTGCTGGTAGATGTGTGTCTAGTTCTTCTCTATCCCATAGTGTATTTAATAGGAATGTACCTCCATCTTTTAATCCTTTAAGTAGATCATATTGATATACATAGGATTGTTTTGAACAGGAGATGAAGTCTGCATCTGAAATAAGATATGTGGATTTGATTGGTTCGTGTCCGAATCTCAAGTGAGAAACTGTAAGTCCCCCTGACTTCTTGCTATCATAGGCAAAGTAACCTTGAGCATACATATCTGTGTCGTCTCCTATTATCTTTATGGCTTGTTTGTTTGCTCCTACTGTTCCGTCTGAACCAAATCCCCAGAATTTACATTTGATAGTATCTTTTGGTTCTGTATTTATTATCTCCTCTATATTTAAGGATGTATGTGTTACATCGTCATTTATTCCTATGGTAAATCTATTTTTTGGCTCTTCTAATTTTAAGTTTTCATATACTGCTAGAATTTGAGATGGTGTTGTGTCTTTTGAGCCTAATCCATATCTTCCACCTACTATTATTGGCTGATGTTTTTCACCATAAAATACATGGGATACATCTAGATGTAGTGGTTCTGCTATGGCTCCCTTTTCCTTTGTCCTATCTAATACTGCTATTTTCTTTACTGTCTTTGGCAATACTTTTAGGAAATGTTCTTTGGAGAATGGTCTATATAGTCTTACCTTGATTAGACCTACCTTTTCATTTCTCTCTTCTACTAGATAGTCTACTGTCTCTTCTATAGTCTCTATTGCTGAACCCATGGCTACTATGATTCTCTCTGCTTCTGGATGTCCATAGTAGTTGAATGGCTTGTAGTCTCTTCCTGTTATCTTGTTTATTTCATTCATATAGTCTTCTACTATACCCACTATTTTGTCATAGAACGGATTTGAGGCCTCTGTTGCTTGGAAGTATATGTCTGGATTTTGTGCTGTTCCCTTTGTCATAGGCCTTTCTGGATTTAGTGAATATTTGTTTCTAAAGTTGCTTATGGCTTGATAGTCTACCAATCTTGCAAAGTCTTCATAATCCATTACTTCTATTTTTTGAATCTCGTGACTTGTTCTGAATCCGTCAAAGAAATGTAAGAATGGTACTCTTCCCTTTATTGCTGATAGATGGGCTATTCCTCCTAGATCCATTATCTCTTGAACACTGCCAGATGCCATCATGGCAAAGCCTGTCTGTCTTGTTGCCATTACGTCTTGATGATCTCCAAATATACTTAGAGCATGGGTAGATAGTGCTCTGGCACTTACGTGAATTACTCCTGGCTGTAATTCCCCTGCCATCTTATACATATTTGGTATCATTAATAGCAGTCCTTGAGATGCTGTAAATGTTGATGCTAGGGAACCTGATGTCAATGTTCCGTGCATTGCCCCTGCTGCTCCTGCTTCTGATTGAAGCTCTGATACTAAGACTTCTTGTCCAAATATATTCTTCTTCCCATTTGCTGCCCATGCATCTGCATGTTCTGCCATATCAGATGATGGTGTTATAGGGTATATGGCTGCTACATCGGTAAAAGCATAAGCTACGTAGGATGCAGCGGTATTTCCATCCATTGTCTTCATTGTTCTCTTCATCTTCTTGCCTCCTATGATTTTTTTCACTACAATCTATTTTAAATAATTTCAATCGATAAGTAAAGTCTTTTAATATATTTAAATGTTGTAATCTTCAATATCTAAGCTTACTTTTGATTCATAATATTCATACAATTTCTTTAGAAAACATATAGAAAGGTAGGACTTAATCCATACCTTTCTATATATAGGATTTCTATTTAAAATGGTTTGATTATTTTATAAATAACTTTCTTGGAAAATTAGCCAAAGTCTCTGCTCCAGTTTCTGTTATGTGTATAGCTTCGCTAATCTCTACTCCAAAATCTTCATAATACATTCCTGGAATTATGTGAAGAGTCATATTTGGCTGCAATACTGTCTTATCTCCAGGTCTTACACTTACTGTGTGCTCTCCCCAATCAGGTGGATAGTTAAGTCCTGTAGAATATCCTATTCTAGATTCTTTAAACAATCCATATTTCTTTAGATTATCAGCCCAGACAGCTTCAGCCTCTTCAGCTGTAACTCCTGGCTTTATAAAGTCTAAAACTTTATTTAACCCTTCTATAGTGATTTTAACTGTTTCTTCTAACTTTTTCGATGGTTTTCCTAAAGATATTGTTCTAGACATAGGGGAATGATATCTTTGATAGCAGCCTGCTAATTCAAATATTACTATATCTCCATCTTTATACTTTTCATCTGTCCAAGTGAGATGACAGGCTCCAGCATCTACTCCTGTAGGCATTAATGGAACTATAGCTGCATAGTCACCACCAAACTCTTCTGTTCCAGATGTAAATGAACGATATATTTCAGCCGCCATATCGCATTTCCTAACACCTACATTTAAGTAGTCTATAACATCTCCCATCCCCTTTTCCATGATCTTCCCTGCACGTTTCATAAATTCAATTTCCATATCAGATTTAATTATCTTCACCCAATTTACTAGACCTCTAGCATCAACAAATTCAGCATTTGGTAATCCCTGCTTTAAACTCTCATAGCACTGAGCTGTAAAATAATAGTTATCCATCTCTACTGCAATCTTCTTTTTATCTTGTGCCCTTTCCTTAAGTACATCTGATACATAATCCATAGGATGTTTTTCATAGCTCTGAACATAGTCATCACTATATGCAAGTATATTGTCATGATTTAACCAAGCAGTTTTTCTTGCTGCTATTGCATCCATAAAACGCCCTATCCACAGTGGCTCTTCTTCATTTAACATGACTACTACCATCTGATGTACGTAGAATGACCAAGCATTATAACCAGTAAGGTAATTCATATTGGCTGGATTAGTAACAAGCAATACTTCAATACCTCTCTCTTCCATCTTCTCTTTTACATTCTGAACTCTTGACTGATATTCTTGTTTTGTAAACTTTAACATATATATCACTCCCCATATATTATTTTATTTAATACCTCTATTTATCTTTCTTTTCTAGAACCCTAGCAGTATCTTCTTCTAGAATCCTAAGTATCTCTCTACCTTCCTCACCTACAGAACTCTTAAATACCTCCCTAGCTTTTCCACTAGCTTCTCTAAATACCTCTCTTTCTTCCTGAGTTAGTTCAATTATCTCTATATCACTAGCTTCTCTAATCATCTCCAACCTCTCTTTATTTAAGCTATCCTGTACGTCGAATATAAAATCATTTAATTCCAGTGCTATTTCCCGTATCATCTCCTGCATTTCAGGCTCTAGGTCATTGAAAAAATCTGGATTCGTAACAAGTGCAGCAAAAAATCCATCTTGTCTTGCCTGTATTAAATATTTCTGCACCTCATAAAACCCCATCTCCTGAATTGCAAACACTGGATTTACCTGTGCATCTATCTGATTTAATTGAAGCCCTGTATATATTTCCATATATGGCATTGGAGTAGGATTTGCATTATATGCTTGATAGCTAGCTACTATTAAAGGTGATGCCATAGTCCTTATACTTATTCCTCTAAAGTCCTTAGGTGATCTTATGGGTTTATTTGAAGTCCATGCGTTAAATCCCTCATAAAACCAATCTAAAACCTTCAACTCATTTCTCTCATTTATTTCATTAAGCATCTCTATGGCCTTACTATTTCTCAGGACTTCCTTTATATCATCATCTTCTTCTGGTAGTAAAAAATGATTATAGAATACATTATTCTCTGGAACTGTAGTGGATGTAGTACCAGGATTTAGTATGGAAAATTGAAGCAGTCCACCTTGTTGAAACTCCAAATAATCCATGACCCCACCAATCTCATCAGCTCTATATATTTCTACAGTAATCTCACCGTCCGTCCTCTCTTCAACTAATCGTTTAAATTCTAGAGCATATATATCTTGAATTCCTCCTAGAATTTCTTCATGTCCAAAACGCCAAACCGTCTGCTCACTAGCTGGCATCGTAGAACAGCCTGAGGTAATTGTCATAATAATTCCAATCAATAAAATCAAAGTTACCATTTGTTTCTTCATCACCATCCCCCCTGACTAATATAATAGATTTCTTGAGAATAAGGCTATTTGCGGAAAGAATATCATCATCACAGATATAATTAAATACATTATAAAATACGGCATTGATCTCTTGATAACAGTCATATATGGCTTATTAAATACTGCTGCGGCAGTAAATATATTACACCCAAAGGGTGGTGTGGCTGAACCTATAGCACTTTGAAGTGTTACTATTACACCTAAGTGTATGGGATCTATACCTGCTTCTAAGGCCGGTCCAACAAACATAGGTGCCAATATTATAATTGCTACAAGCTGGTCTACAAACATACATGCCACAAAGAAGAATAAGCTTACCACTGTCAATATCTTTATTGCACTTGCATTTTCTCCCAATATAGAAGCAGTCAAAAGCTGAGGTATTCTGCCTAAGGAAAACATCCAAGCAAAGGCTGCTCCTGCTGCTACTAGTATAAATACTACTGATGTCACAACACCAGATGACAATGCAATTTTAGGTATGTCACTGATCTTTATAGATCTATATACAATTACTTCTAATATAAGGGCATATAGTACAGATGCTGCTGCAGCCTCAGTAGGACTAAATATCCCAGAGTATATTCCACCTATTATAATAGCTGGAAATCCTAGTGGAAGTAATGCCTTTTTAAGTGCTTCTAATCTCTTATTCCAATCTGCCTTTTCCTCAACAGGAGTATCCTTTCCCTTAGCATCAAAATAGTTATATATACTAAAAAATAACAATACCAATAAACCTGGCCCTATACCAGCTATAAATAATTCCCCTACTGATGCACCAGTTACCACTCCGTACATTACCATTACCACACTAGGAGGTATAAGTAAGGCTATATTTGCCGCATTTATTATCAATGCCAATGATTCAGAAACACCATATCCCTTTTCCACCATTCTAGAATACATAGGCTTACCCACTGCTACAACTGTAGCCTGAGTAGAACCTGATATGGCTCCAAAAAATGTACAAGTAGCAGCTGTTGTAATAGCCAATCCCCCTTTTATATGCCCTACAAAAGTGTTTACCAAATCAAGTAATCTATTTGAAGTATGTCCCATACTCATAATATCTGCACCAAATATAAACATTGGTACTGCTAGTAGTGAAAATACCTCAACTCCACCAGATATCTGTTGTGTTAACCACATAGGATCTATATCTGGCATATACTTTAATAGCACTGCTAAAGGTCCTATTAACAACCCTAACATCAGTGGTGCCCCAGTAAATAAAAGAACAAATAGTATTACCAATAGCATCATAATCATAACTTCAATCCCCTCCTATTTTAATATTCTTTTACATCTTCTAAATCATCATAGTCTGCCATTGGTGATTCATTATTTAAGTAGATCTCATCCCTAACTGTCAAGTTTAAGATTAGATTGATTAGATATTGTATCCCACCTAATACAAATCCTACTGGCAAAAACATAGTTGTAAAATATCTTGGCATCTGTAGTGCCGGAGTCACCCTTCCTCTTGCCACTACAGTTAAAGTATACTTATAGCTGAGATATGCAAATACAAACATAGTTACCATTGATATAAATGCAATAAATATAGCCATAGCTTTTTTCCCTTTCTTAGAGGCCAAATCCAAAATTGCTGACATATTTATATGCTGTCCTTTCCTTACACCATAACCTAATCCTATAAAAGTACATATTACAACTAATAATTGCCCTACTTCTTCTGCAAAGGTCCAGGAATTTCTGAAAACTCTCCGTGCAATGACATTTCCTATAAGTATTGTTGCCATCAAAATAATACTACTACTTAGAATAAATTCTTCAATTTTGCATACTACATTATCAATCTTCCTTATTAAATCCATACTTTCCCTCCATTCTAATAAAATTATTTTTTAGATAGATACTCTAAAGCAGACCTTACATGCATTTCTACTCCTATTGCCAATGCATCTTCATCAATGTTAAATCTAGGATGATGGTGTGGATAGTCAGTCTCTTTTTCCTTATTTCCAACTCCTACAAAATAAAATGTTGAGGGTATATCCTTTGTAAATTCAGAAAAATCTTCTCCCGCCATAGTTACATATGGAACTATATTTTCATTTCCTACTAGATCTTCTGCAATTTTTCTAATCTTACTTGTAAGTTTAGAATCGTTTTCTACTGTAAAATTACTAGTTTCAAATTGAATCTCATATTCTGTATTAAAGGTCTTACATATTCCTGCTACAACTTTTTCTAATCTCTCTCTAGGTCTTTCTACTGAATCTGGCCCTCCTTTATATAGATATCTTAAGGTTCCCTCCATCTTTACGCTCTCTGGTATTATATTTGATGCAGTCCCTGCTTCCACTTTCCCAAATGTAATTAAAGTTGGAGTCAATGCATTAATCTGTCTAGTCTGTATTACTTGTGCCCCTGTTATTATCTGTGCAGCTACGATAACTGGATCTATCGCCTCTTGTGGCATTGCAGTATGTCCACCCTTACCTTTGATGGTTATTCTAAAGATATCCATAGCTCCCATCACTGCCCCTTCGCTGACACTTATCTTTCCAAACTCTATAGGACTCCATAGGTGTATTGCTACAGCAGCATCTACTTTAGGATTCTCTAATACGCCATCTTCTACCATATACTTAGCTCCTGCATCCTCTTCATTCGGTTGAAATACAAATTTGATATTTCCATTTATCTTGTCCCTGTATCTGCTTAATATCTTTGCCGCAACTAATAACATAGCCATATGCCCATCATGGCCACAAGCATGCATTATGCCTTCATGCCTAGATTTATAATAGATATCGTTTTCCTCGGTTATAGGAAGAGCATCCATATCTGCCCTCATAAGTAATGTAGAACCTGGTCTCTTTCCCCTTAATAGTGCCACTATTCCTGTCTTTGTCATTCTCTTAACTTCTAAACCACAATTCACTAAATACTTCTCCACTACTTCTTGTGTCCTAAATTCTTGAAATCCCAATTCTGGATATTGATGAAATTCTCTTCTTAAGTCTATTAGTTCCTTACTAAGCTCTTCTATCTGTCTCTTAATATCCATATGTATACCTCCCCCCTTCTCAAAATATAAACCCATCATAATAGCTAATTTTAATAATACTACAAACCATGTTCTATATCATCTTACGAATTGTATAAACTATTTTAATGATATGTAGTCATTTTTTAATACTTTTCTAGTAAATAGCCATAACCTTTGATTTTATCTTGGACTCCACTTACCCTTAGAGAGTTCCAAAATGTAGCTTGAATAGCTGATATAACTGGCTTGTTTAGATCTCTTTCTAGATACTTTATAATAGGTATACTCCTTATTCCTGTGCATAATATAACTACTGCTTCTGCATCTTCTGTGTCAACTCCCTTTGTTAGCCTGTATACTGTTTCTAAACTTTGACTATCAATTTCTAAATCATAAAGTAGACCTAAACCTGCAATATTTACAACTTGAAATCCACTTTCTTCTAGATATATCTTTCCTTTTACATTAACCTCATCTATATATGGAGTTGCAACTGCTATTTTATTTATATCTAATACTTTTAGGGCCTCTATTACTGCTCCTGATGTTGTAATACTAGGTATACCATTTGATGACTGTTCCATCCTTTGAACTAAATCTCTATCATATTGACGACCTCCAATAAAGCTACCACTTGTGCAACCTAATGCAATCACATCTACAGGAGCTTGTGATAATAAATTAGCCGCCTCTACAGCTTGTTCTCCTATCTTAGATAATTGTTCTTCATTAGTCTCTAATAAGGAAATCCGAGTGGTGCATGTGATTACACCATCTGGTGACATCTCATAAAACTCTGGTTCCATAACCCAACCTGGAGCTGGATAAATCAATCCTATCTTCGCTCTAGCACCATATGAAAAATCCTTCATATCCATCCTCCTAACCTATAGGTTCTTAATTTAGAGATCCATTTCTAAAAAACAGAAAAACACCTTTTTATCCTATGAGATGACTACCAATAATATCTCTTGTTAGATATGATATTAGATTTTAAGAATAATAGCATTATAAGAATTGTATGAAGTTATAAACTAACTTTTAGTCAATTTGTCACATCATTGTATAAGAACTACCTATTTTCATTATTTGAATTCCTAGAATTGACTATTTAAGTATCATGTATCTATATCTTATGATATAATGATAGTTAATTTATTATGTTAACGTAACACATTGTAGGGGAGGTCTGTAAAGTGGCTTTTACTGTTAAGGATTTTTTAAGCTTAGATATTATTAAGGGTTTTATAGTTAAAACTTGTCCCGAGACTATTGAGAATAGACCTGTGGACACTATATCTGTAATTGAACTTCCCGTAGAGAACTTTGTTCATGAAAAGGAATTGGTATTAAGCACTTGCATTGGTTGTGAAAAAGATACAGAGATATTTATGGATTTCGTCCGAGCTATACACCAGTCAGGTGCTTCTGCCTTGGTAATATCCACAGGGGGCTATATTAAAGATATTCCACAGGAGATAGTTGATTATGCAAATGAAATAAACTTTCCCATCATTGAAATCCCTTGGGAAATTCGCTTTGCTGGAATTATAAAGGCTGTATTTTCTGAACTCAACAATATTAAACAAGGAAATGCAAAACGATTTGAAAACCTACAAAAGAAACTTCTTACACTCTTTCTAAATGGCTCTACCCTGTCAGAAGCAGCTGAGTTGATACGTGAAGAATTGGGAAATCAAGCTGTAATTGTAAATTCATTAGGAAATATCAAAGGTGTTAGTAAATATGCAGATGAATTATTGAGCATATTAGAAACACCATTGAAGATATTGTCATCTGGAAAAAACTTAAGCCTATTAGATACATTTGATTGTAAAGAAATATATACAGTATATAAGATTCGTTCTAGAAATATGGTATATGGATATCTATATTTAAAAACCTTAGAAGATAATATTATGGATGACTACATAAGAGATAATAGGGCCCTAGTTGTACGGCATATAGCTGCCCCTATTTCCCTATGGTTTGATAGAGAGCAGACTATATTTGAAACAGCTATGCATCATCAAGATAATTTTATTTGGGATATTATCCAGTGCAAGGAAGATGAATTTACTGACCTATATAATCAAGGAAAATCCATTGGATATGATCTTTCTCTTCCCTATATATGTATGGTGGGACTCATATCTAACTTTGAAAAATCCTATCAGTTGCAAAGAGCAGACTTTACCTCCTATGAAGAATGGAAGTTTAACTGTATAAAGATAATCAAAACTCAAGTGCTACGTGCTGGAAGAACAGCCAATCTATCTGTAATGACAACTTATCAACAGGACCTTTTAATTATCTTTCTTGAATCTAAATCAGATGATGTAAAAGAAGAAACAGATGAGTTTTTAGATGCCCTAGAGGCACGAATTGGTCTTGCCTATCCAAGGCTAGTCTTTTCTTGGGGTATTTCTGAAGGAGTTGTACAAGATAGTTCCTTCAATAAAACCTTCCTAGATGCTAAAATATCTTTAGAAATTTGCTATGGTGAGAAAAAAATGGGCTATAGAAATATATATCACAATACCAGTATCTATAGACTACTATCCATACTCTCCAATGATGCTGATGCCCAAAAGATAATAATGAATATAATAGATGGATTAATAGAGTATGATTCTGAAAATAAATTGGATCTAGTAGAGACCTTTAAAGCTTATGTTCAAAACAAGGGAAATGTAAGTCAAACTGCACGCAATCTCCATCTCCATAGGCAATCTTTACTCTATAGATTAAAGAGGATTGAAGAAATAACTAATTTATCTTTAGATAATGCAGATGATATATTCCTGTTGGAACTCTGCCTTAGATTATGGGACAAGAGAAGTAGTCTATTGATATAAACTGTATATCGAGTAGGGAAAAATAAATTTTTCCCTCTCACACCACCGTACAAACCGTTCGGTATACGGCGGTTCAATTAAATCTAACATTACGCCTGTGTTCATAGTAATCCAAAGGACTAACTAATCCTCTTCGGGTTAATATATCCTTTGATATTGCTCTTGATACACAGGTTTTTGTTGCTACAAAATAGTACCTATCTCCACAATATGAGGTTAATCTTGCTAAGTCTTTGTTAATTCCTAACTTTTGTAATCCCCATTGTCTTTTTGACGGTACTTTCCACATCTTCCAAATTATCATCCTTAGCCTTGTTCTTAATCTTGAACCTATTTCTGTTAGAACGCCTTTCATCGAACCTATCAGAAAATAGTTTATCCAACCTCTTATGACTTGATTTAGCCTCCTTAGTCGCTCTGTAAAACTAATAGACCATTTTCTTTGTGTCAAAACTTTGAGTTTTTCTTTAAACCTTTTGATTGAGTCTTGGTGGGGTCGTGCTTTCCATTGGTTAGCTCTTCCGTCTTTCCAAAATCCAAATCCTAAATATTTTAGATTAGTTGGTTTAGTAATTTTACTTTTTGATGCGTTTACCTTTAGTCCTAGCTTTCTTTCAATCCAACTGGTTACTGATTGCATAACTCTTTTAGCTGCTGCTTTACTTTTTACTGTTATGATACAATCATCACAGTAGCGTACAAAGTTTAGTCCACGACTCTCCAGTTCTTTGTCAAGTTCATTTAGCATTACGTTACTTAAAAGAGGGGATAAATTTCCTCCTTGAGGTGTACCTCTTTCTGATGGTAGGTATTGACCTTTATCCATTATTCCTGCTTGGAGGAATTTTCGTATTAATGATTCTGTATCTGGGTCGTCTATGATATTGTGTACCAAACTCATCAGTTTATCTTGTGGTACTGTATCAAAAAACTTCTCCAAATCTATATCTACTATCCAAAGATAGCCATCATTAAAATATTCCAACACTTTTATTATCGCCATTTCACAGTTTCTATTTGGTCTAAATCCATAGCTGAATTCTGAGAACTCTTTATCTACAATAGGACTTAAAACCTGTACTATTGCCTGCTGTATTATCCTATCCATGACTGTAGGTATTCCCAGTTTTCTAGTACCTCCATTAGGTTTTGGAATTTCTACTCTTAAAACAGGTTGTGGTTTGTAACGTCTTTCTTTTATCTCGACTTTTATTTCCTGCCAGTTTTCTCTAATGTATCTATCAATTTCATCAACGGTTATCCCGTCAACTCCACTTGCCCCTTTGTTTGAACATACTCTTTTAAAGGCTTGGTACATATTTTGTCTGTCAAGAATTTTATCAAGTAAATTTGTCATAATGTGCATTCTACTCCTTTTTGCTGGCTTAGAAAATGTCTTAATTTTGTGACCTTGGGTTCATTTTACGTTTTCACCTGTATCAATCAGATTATCCAAGCTACAGCCATTTTGTATTGTGCTCTTTAATTGTTCAGTCCTTCACTAAAAAAAAATTAGTTACTATGACCTCTGCTGACTTCTCATGATTCGTTGTTACTACTATATCGCTCATGAGATCTCACGGGTTAAGCCATATATCTTTCCTCGTTTACTTGCAGAATTTACGCCTTAGGGTTACGATTACCTTTTGGACTTTGTTGTCTTAAGCCAACTCATCCACCGTTTACGCCTTATATTCTGTTCCTGTTCGTCAAGCCACGATTTCGCTATTGCTTCCTCTCTCCCACACCTCACGATGTGAAACTTGCAAGTTGCTATCAGGTTCGTCGGTAACTACGTCCTTTAGGACTTTCACCTTAGACATATGACATGCCCGTCAAACTTAAAAAGCCTATAGAAATATTTCTATAGGCTTTTAATATTATTTTACTTTTTCTCCTACTATCTTCAGTGCCTGATCTAGATCTGCAATCAAATCATCTACATCTTCCACTCCAATGGATAGTCTCACTTGGCCATCATTTATACTTACTTTTTCCCTTTCTTCTTTTGACATATCGAAGTGACTCATAGTAGGTGAATGTTGGATTAGTGAGTCTATATTTCCTAGACTCGTTGCCAAACTAAATACTTTTACATTATCCATCATTATCTTTCCTGCTTCTATGCCACCCTTTATATCTGCACTCATCATTCCACCAAATCCACCATGCATCTGTTTTTTAGCAATTTCATGTGTAGGGTGACTCTCTAGTCCTGGGTAATATACCCTCTCTATCTGAGGATGATTCTCCAAGAATTTAGCTACCTTCATAGCATTCTCACAGTGACGCTCCATTCTGATTCCAAGAGTTTTCATTCCTTGCATCAAAAGCCATGCATCGAAGGGAGATATTACTGAGCCAAATACCTGTAATATTGGAAATCTAGCTCTATCCATTAACTCCTTGCTTCCTGCAAGTACTCCTGCTACTACTGTGCCATGACCACATAAAAACTTAGTTGCACTGTGTACTACTATATCTGCCCCTAAATCTAGAGGTCTCTGTAAATATGGTGATGCAAAGGTACTATCCACTATGACTTTAGCTCCATTTTTATGGGCTAGTTTGGTTACTTCTTCTATATCTGTAATTCTCAATGTTGGATTAGCTGGTGTTTCAATATAGATACATTTTGTATTTGCCCTTATGGCTCCTTCTATCTGGGATATGTCTGTAGTATCTACCAATGTAACTTCAATTCCAAAGTTAGTTAAAACGTTTTTTACTAGGGCAAAAGTACATCCATAGATTACATCTCCTGCTATTAGATGATCCCCTTCTTTTAACAATGTCAACAGTGCTGTTGATATAGCAGCCATTCCAGAGCTTACTGCCAGTGCTGCCTCTGCATTTTCTAAAAGCGCTATCTTCCTCTCTAATTCTGCCGCCGATGGACTACCAAATCTAGTATAAGTAAATCCTTGGTCTTGATTTTGATTTAATCTAATTGCTTCTTCAGTATTTGGCAATACATATGTTGATGTTTGATAAATAGGGCTGACATGTGCTCCTGTTACTGGATCATGTGCTTGTCCTTCATGGATAATTCTGGTGTTGAATTTCATGTCTTTAAAATCCATTGTGTCTCCTCCTTTATATGATTATAATAATTTATATTTTCTTTCTAGTTTAATAATATTACATAGATATATTTATAACATCTGACGTTTTGTATGAAGTTCACCATTAAAATTTAGTCATTTTTAAACATATAAAAACCCTGTATCAATTTACAGGGTTTAGTCTCATCTTTGGGTTTATGTAATAGCTTATGATTATCCTCATTAAGTTTTTATATCTATCATAGTCCTCATCCATCACTGATATATTGGCAATTTCATTGAAACATTTTTTACACATATTTATCTTAAATATATTTATACTTTCTTCTCTACTGCCACAGATGTTACAATACATAGAATCATCCCCTTACATATTTACTAAGATTATTTCCACAATACTATATCTTATTCAAGGGAATGGTTCTTTGTGCTTGGCACGGTTGGATGACTTTAAAAAATATTTCCTAAATATACATAGTTGAGATATCTATCTGCTATATCCTTGGCTCTAAACATGGTATCTACACTAGTAGCAGGAGTTTTCATATTATAAGCAGGAAAATATCTGCTTAGATGAAGGGGGATATCCCTATCTATAGATGCTATAGTCTTTGCAATCCATTCTATCTCCTCTTTAGATGTATTTCTCCCCTCAATAAGTAAAGTTGTTATCTCTATATGGGTAAATTCTACACTGTTTTTTATTGTATCTAGTACAGGATCTTTTCTTCCATTACAAATATCTCTGTAGAACTTATCTGACATAGACTTTAAATCTATATTCATGGCATCTATATATGGCAGTAGCCTTTCCAATGGCTCTGGGTTTATGAATCCATTGGTAACCAATACATTGGCTAGTCCCTCTTCTTTGACTAACTTAGCCATATATATTACATATTCATACCATATAGAGGGTTCATTGTAGGTATAAGCTATGCCTATGGAATTTTGAGCCTTGGCTAGTTCCAGTATATCTTCCTCAGATATCTGTATAGATTCAGGTTTCCTCTGGGCTATCTGCCAATTTTGACAAAACTCACAAGATAGATTACATCCAAAGGAACCTATGGAAAATATAATCTCTCCAGGATGAAAATGATTCAAAGGTTTCTTTTCCACCCTATCATAACCATAGGAACTTATTTTCCCATAGTTTAATGAGTATAGTTTTCCATCTATATTCTGTCTAACTCTGCACTTTCCTACTTCCCCTAGGGAAATCCTACAATAGTGGGGACATAGTTGGCAGCTTATATCTCCTTTATCTAGCTTTCTATAATACATGGCCTCTCTCATAAAAGTATCACCTACTTGTGCCTTATTACTCTAAATCTCTCCATAGAGTATCTTTCATCTTCATATATACCTGCCTTTCTTAAGGCTATTGATATCTGTTCTTCTACTGTGTCTACACCTTGGATATTGGGAAGTAATAGACCTTTCCTATATCCACTTTTTACTATTATTCCATAATCATGTACATCTAATTCCTCTTTAGAAGATATAGGTTCTGGCTCTGACAGTATATCTACAGAATAGACTATCTTCTCTAATTCAAATTCTTCAACTGGAGAAAATCTAGGATCCTCCATGGCTGCACTAACTGCATTTATAACTATCTCTAAAGCTATATTCTCTCTCCTTGGCTCTATAGTGCCAATACAGCCTCTCAGCATTCCATCTTTATATAGTGTAACAAATACGCCCTTTTTCTCCTCTAGCATCTCCCTTGGCAGATCTTCTGGAATATCCATATATCTACCATTGTGGATATAGTACTCTATACTCTCCCTTGCTAATCTTACATAGTCATCTTCTTTACTCCTTATGGATTCTAATTTCTTAGATGAATTGGCCTCTAGTCTGTCTAGAAGTTTTCTATTGTTATCCTTAACTAAAACTTCAAACTTTGCTGTAGCATATCCAACACCAAATGGCCCCTCATAGGAATATACCCTTGGCTCTAGTTCAAAACCATCAACTGCCCCTGCCATTATCATAAGGGATCTAAGACCACACTCTCCAGCTTTCTCAGCCAATTCTAAGTCAAATTCTACTAAGGCTTCCATATCTCCCTTCTCCAATATATCCACTATTCTATGGTCAAATTCACTTCCATAGGGAGAGTATACATATGGTCCTGATGATGTAAGTCTATGGGATAGATCCCCACTAGCAATTATGATCACATCTTCTCTACTATTTTCTACAGTTTTCTGGATTGCCATCCCAAATCTATATAGTTCTATGGGAGATAACATTCCATAAGTAATGTGGATAAGTTTGAAATCTCTATATACTTTATCCACAAAGTATAAAGGTACTAACACCCCATGGTCTAGTTTGTCAGATATATCATAGTTTTCCACCAAATAACTATCTACTTCTGCTATTACTATTTCCCTTTTACTAGCCTCTTCTATGAGTCCATGTACCATATCCACATTGTTTTTGAACTCAAACTTAATTTTTTCAAATCCAAAATCTCCAAAATCTCCCTTGAGTCTTTTACCCATGGATATGGATATGGCATCTGAAAATAGTGGTCCATGGGGAGTTATGACTATTATAGTACTTGGAGATTTCTCTTTTATATCTTTACTCAAAGCCTTGACTCCATCTAATGTCTTTTTAGCTTTTAATTCTTCACCCTTACCTATCTCTGATAGTATTATAGGTGGATGTGGCGATAGATATGATGCCAAGATTTTACCCATATTATCTCTCCTTTTAAATACAAAAAACAGATAAGTCTCCCTATCTGTTCTTCTTAGTCTTCTATTTTATTCTTCGTCTTCTTCCTCTTCAGATACCAATGGTACTTCTACATCTATATCCTCATCAGAAGCTGCTAGTTCCTCTTCTTCCTCTTCATCATAAGATGGTTCAGATAGAGTACATACTACTGACTCTACATCTGTCAACATAGTAATCTTCTCATTTTTGGCAATGTCCAGATCTTTGACTAATACTGGTGTTGTAAAGTCTATATCTACAACATCTACCTCTGCCACAGTTGGAATATCTGCTGGTAGACACTCTATTTCAACTTCATCAATTAACTGTGTCAATACTGATGGTTGTAATCTAATTTCATCTCTATTGATAAGATTAATTGGAATAAACATCTTTATAGTCTCGTCTGCACTTAACTCTTGAAAGTCGATATGAAGATATTGGTTCTTCACTGGATGCTTTTGGAGTTCCTTTATTATTACTGGATAGGTCTTTCCTTCCAATTCTAAGTCAATGATGGAAGTCGTACCTGCAACCCTGTAAACCCTTAGAAATTCCGCACTGTCTACTTGAACATGTCTTGTCTCTTCTCCTCTACTATAGATTATGCCAGGGATTAAATCCTGCTGTCTCAACTTATTAGCATAATTACTCCCAACATCTGAACGACTTTGTATATTCATCTTCAGTGATGCCATACTTTTACCCCCTATTCATTTTCATATATAGTATTTATATCATACTTTACTCCTTTATGCAAATCAGATAGGTCTACAATATCACCTGTAATATCAATAATAATATCACTCCAGGTATACCTAATACCCCTACTATTATAGCATTTAGGGGATTGATTACTATAGATAGACCTACTATATTCCCTAATAGATTGAATAAGAAGAGGATAACTCCTCCTATGATTCCATTTATCAACAACTTCATCAAAATCTTAATTGGTATTACCAATATCATACCTATTATATATATCAGTGCCAGTCCAATTAAATAAGCAAAAAGATTTCCAAATGGCATAAAATCCCTCCTATATTCTCATTATACTATAAATATAGGATAGGGTTCAAATAAATATTACATATTTTTTTCTTCTTTCATCTTCTTTAAAAGATAACTATACTTCCTCCTAGATGCCTCTATGTCATAGGCAGCAAAATCTACTAGATCTGGATCTGTAGCATAATTAAAATATTCCTCTTTAGCCAGCCATTCACTATGCGCCTCTTTTATGGATTTTAATATCTGTTCTTCATCTGTAAGTTCTCTATTTCTTCCCTTTACATAGTTAAATACTCTTTTAATCTTAAGCTTAAATACATCCTTTTTCACAATAAGCACCTCCAAGCCTTTGTCTAAATCATTGACAAAAAATTGGAAGCTTATACATAGGTAAATACCCATTTTAAAGAAAAATTATAATATGTGAAATCCCATTCTATGATATAATTATACTAATTCTATTTTGTGTAAAGGAGTTGAGTATATGGCTGTTCATTATATCTGTAGTGAGTGTGGTACAAGGTATTCTCCTTATGATTTTCCCTATATATGTTCCTGTGGGGGTATGCTGGATTTAGATGATTTCCATAGGGAGTTTTCCATGGATAGTATAATCAGAGATGAGTGGAGCCTATTTAGATATCTAGGGGTATTGCCCTTTGATGAAGGATCTATTTTATGGAAAGATGTTTCCATGGGTGAGGGGCTTACTCCACTTATTCCTCTAGATGGGAACTACCCTAATATATTGGTCAAAGTAGACTATATGATGCCTACCCTGTCCTTCAAGGATAGAGGTGCTGCTGTTCTAATAGCTAAGGCTAAGGAATTTGGAGCTAAAAAGGTTGTCCAAGATAGTAGTGGAAATGCAGGAAATTCCATAGCTGCCTATGCCAATAGAGTGGGCATAGACTGTGATATATATGTACCAGAAGGAACATCTCCAAAGAAGATAGATATGATACAGTCCCATGGTGCAAATGTCCATATAGTTCCAGGTACTAGAGAAGATACTGCAAATGCTGCTTTAAAAGCAGTAGAAAAAGGGGATACCTTCTATGCTAGCCATGTCTATAATCCCTATTTCTATGAGGGAACCAAGACCTATGTCTATGAAATTTTTGAGCAATTACATGGAAATATGGTAGATACCCTAGTCATTCCTGTAGGAAATGGTACTCTACTATTGGGAGCTTATTATGGATTGAAGGAATTGTTGAAATTTGGACTCATTAAAAAATTGCCTAAAATCATAGGTGTACAAGCTGAAGGATGTTCTCCTATCTATAATGCCTTTAGAGCTGGTAGAGATTATGTAGAAGAAGTCATAAATACTGGAACTATGGCAGAGGGAATTGCTATAGCTGCTCCAAAGAGAGGTAATCAAATACTTAAAGCCATCAGAGATACCCATGGAGATATAATTATAGCACCAGAAGATAGTATATTAAAGGCACAGAGAGAACTTGCTAGACGTGGTCTATATGTGGAAATCACCACTGGAGCTACCTTTGCAGCCTTCTTTGAATATATGAAGGCCCATGATGATCTAGGTAAGGTGGTCTTGCCCCTATGTGGAGCTGGTCTCAAATCTAGTAAATAGGTATAAAAAAAGTGTAATCCCATAGATACTGGTATTACACTTTTTTATGATAATATGGTGGGCGATATAGGGCTCGAACCTATAGCTTTCACCACGTCAAGATGACACTCTACCTTTGAGTTAATCGCCCTTACAGTACATATTATACAATATAAACCCTCATTATGCAATGATGATTTTTCTACAGAAAAATTCACTCACTGAAACCCTCTCCCAGCACTTCATTTACAAAGCTTACCCATATAAAAGCCCTTGGATCGATTTCCTTTACTTTATTCTTGATTATCAAATATTCTTTCCTAGAAACTACAGTGTTTATAATCCTCTTCTCACTATTAGAAAATCCACCTACTCCATATAGTAGTGTTACTCCCCTTTCTAATTCCCTTGTAATAAATTTACTGATTTCTGGTTCCTTGTCACTTATAATTGCAACCTTTATTCTAGTATTAAATCCTGCTATTACCTTATCTATTATAGCTGAATTGATCAATATACCCAACAATGCATATAGACCTAATTCTACACCAAATACTAAAGCTGCTGATATAACTATTACAGAATCTGCCAAGAATAGGGATTTTCCTATATCTAGATTAAAAAATTTATTTATTATCTTGGCTATAATATCCGTTCCTCCCGTAGAGGTATTTTTATTAAATATAATTGCCATTCCTACCCCTTGAATTAGA
The DNA here is from genome assembly GCA_902386935.1 of Varibaculum timonense. Lineage (GTDB taxonomy): Bacteria > Bacillota > Clostridia > Tissierellales > Tissierellaceae > CABMKH01. The sequence goes on along the minus strand of CABMKH010000005.1, from coordinate 142,415 downwards.
ATACCATAGATCAAATTTATCAATAGATCATCTATTATAGGTCCACTCATAGGAGTTATGATTTCTAATATGTAAATTAAGCCTGAAAGTAAAAAACTAGTATAGATTGTGTATCCACCAAATTCAGGACCTATTACTGTAAAGGCTAAGATAAATAATATTATATTAAATATGATCATTACAATTCCAATGGGAAGCTTTGGAAATAACTTGTTTATAACTATGGCAAGTCCTGTGACTCCACCTACTGCTAAATCTGAAGGGATTAAAAAGTAATATATGCCTACTGCTATTATAATTACTCCAAAATTGATTATCAAAAAAGATTTTAAGTCAAACTTTTTCCTCATACATTCAACGCCTTTCTATATTGTCTTCCTAAGTTTAATGATATTCGCAAAAGAAGAAAAAATCAACCCTTAATCCATTAAGGGCTGATGATATTAACCTCCTAGGGTGATATCCTGTGTATTGTACCATTCTATAGCTGTCAAAAAATGTTTTGGATGAAAATCTGGCCAATAATCTTCTACTATATAGAAGTCTGAATACACTGCCTGTAATGGCAAAAATCCACTTAGTCTCCTTCTGCCTCCCCATCTGATTATTAGATCTACCCTAGAGATATCCTTTGAGTGTATTTGCTGAATAGGGTTTTTAGAATCTCTATCTCTATCTCCTTCTCCCATATATCCTACATCCCATTTCCAGTCATAATTTACAAGAAAGTTTACTTTAGTTCCACCTTTTCCAAATCTCCTTCTCTCTTTGGTAAATGGAGTCAATTCTTTGGGAAACATGGCTGAATCTGTATTTCCTATTACCAATAGATCTGCATTTTCCTTAGATAATAGTTTTACTGCATCTATACATGCCTTTGTAAAAGCAAGTCTTTGGACTCTAGGTCTCTTTGTATTGTCAGAGGTAAATCCATAAAATGTAAGTTCCTCAATTCCTAATTTCTCACAGAGTTTAAAGACCTCTAATCCAGGGTTCAGTCCACTATCATATCCCTTCTCCTTTGACATTCCATTGCCCTCTGCCCAACGTCTATTTCCATCTGGAATAATACCTAGATGTTTAGGTATTCTCATCTCAATCCCTCCTATCATCTAGATGTAGTATTTCCATCCTGTTCAAATAAATACTTGAACTAGACTAAAGCTTAGTTTTAATCAGATATATTCAACAGTTTAATGAAGGCCTTCCCTGCTGGAGTTATATGTCTTCTTCCGTCATATACCAAATTTATATTTCTTGTCAAATTGAAATCCTCTATTTTCAATGTCTTTATAAGTCCAGCCTTTACTTCTGATTGAACAGATGCCTTTGACATAATAGATATCCCAACTCCCTCTATTACAGATTGTTTTATAGCTTCTTGACTACTGATTACAAGCTTTTTTTTGAAGCTAAAGTCCTTTAGCTCTTCTTTTAAAAACTTGTGTAAGGATGAATTCATGCCCTTAGTTATAAATAGTTCATCTTTTATATCATTTAAACTACAACTAGATCTCTCGGCTAATCTATGGTTGGTATTTACTATTAGTACCAGCTCATCTTTGCAAAAGTTTTTAATAGTATAGTTTTTTTCCCCTATATCTACATAATGAGACAAAAATATAAATTCAACTTCATATCTCTTTATCATTTCCAAAAGTCTTCTAGAGGACTGTATGACCATATTTATCTTTATATTTGGATATAGGTTCTGAAATTCCTTTATAAGTCTTGGCATAATATATATGCCTATAAAGTTTGTAGCTCCGAAAAATAATGTCCCTTCATTTAAATTTTCAATCTGTCTTATGTGTTCTTTTGAATTTTCACATAATTTTACCATCTCTTCTGCATATTGTTTAAAATACTTTCCCTGTATCGTCAATGATGTCTTATTGCCCTCCCTATTGAAAAGGGGAACGCCCAATTCATCTTCAATACTTTTTATCTGCTTACTTATGGCAGGTTGAGAACAATATAGGATATCTGCTGCTTTAGAAAAACTCCTATATTGGGATACTAATAGAAATGATTTTAGCTTATTTATATCCATAAAATCCTCCTTTGAAATCTTATCTTATATACCATTATAACAAACGGTTATTGATATTAAAACTTAATCGAATTGTGTTATAGTTCTTTCCTGAATATAATGAAGTTAAGGTACTATAAAGAAAGGATTGGTGAGATTTTATGGACAAAACTGAAAAAATAAAGAAAAACAAGGAAGTTGGCAAAGGAGCAATTATAGGTGGAATTATAGCAATAATCTTATTCTTTGCTATAATGCTGATGCCTACCCCAGATGGTATGACCATAGAAGGGAAAAAAAGCCTTGCAGTATTTACATTTGCACTTATAATGTGGGTGGCAAGACCATTACCTATATATCAGACTTCTATTATAAGCATTCTGATATTGCCACTTATAGGAGCAGTGGAAAACCAACAAGTAGCATTTGGTACATTGGGATTTGATATTATTTGGCTGATGGTATCTGCTTTTGTATTGACATCGGCAATTAACGAAACAAACCTAGGAAACCGTTTAGCTCTTACACTGGTTACAAAGTTTGGTAAGACTCCTAAGGGAACATTGGGAGCTCTTATACTTGCGAATTTTATATTGGCATTCTTTGTCCCATCTACAACAGCAAGAGCGGCATTGTTAGTGCCAATAGTGACTGTTCTCCTAGAGGTATATAAGCAAGTCCCTGGAGAAAGTAAGTTTGGTAAGCTTATGACATTACAAGGAGTTCAGACAAATGCATTTGCTACATCAATGGTAATTACAGCTACATCAGGTCAAGTATTGGCAGTAGGGTTTATAAATGAGATGACAGGCTCCAATCTTGGATATATGGAATGGATGCTAGGGTCCTTACCTCAAGCATTATTAACTGCTCTAATAATGTTTTTTATAGGATATAAATTATATAAAGTAGAAGATGAGCTAGAGGGTTCAAAGGAATCAATCAGTATACTAAAGAAACAATTAGAGGATCTTGGTCCTATATCACCAGTAGAAAAGAGAGCTGCAGCTATATTTGCAATTACCCTTCTTCTATGGGCTACAGGAAATTATCATAAACAATGGTTTGGATTCAAGATAAGTACAGAACAGACAGCTGTTTTAAGTATGCTACTCTGTCTACTTCCAAAATTCGGAGTAATCCAATGGAAACAAGCAAATATTAAATGGGATTTGATGATATTTTCTGCAGGTGCATATGCTGTTGGAAATGCATTTAATGACTCAGGTGGAGCAAGCTTTATCATAGGAGGAATGGTAGAGGCCATGGGTTTAGAGTCAATGAATCATGGAGTAGTAGCTATAATACTTATATTTACTACAATATTTAGCCATTTAATATTTACAAGCAAGACAGTACGTACAACTATACTTATCCCAACTATAGTTACATTGGCTCAATCTCTAGGTATGAACCCAGTACCAATAGCAATGGCATGTTCATTTGGGATAGCCTATACTATTACATTGCCACCACATTCTAAGGTAAATGCTCTATATTTTGGTACAGGATATTTTGACGTATCTGATCAGTTAAAGCTTGGACTATTAGCTTGTCTTGTAGGTTCCATAATTATATCTATTATGTACTTTACTTGGCTGCAAATACTATTTTAAATAAGACAAAATGGAGATGAATTTATGAAAAAAAAGATAATACTGACAATAGGAGATGGACTTGGTGATAGACCATGTAAGGAATTAGACTATATGACACCTTTAGAATATGCCCATACTCCTAATCTAGATAGATTAGCAAAGACAGGAGCAACTGGAATTATGGATCTAATAGGACCAGGAATTCCCCTTGGTACTGATATAGGCCATATGATACTATTTGGATATGCTCAAGAAGACTATCCTGGAAGAGGACCTATTGAAGCATCTGGAGCAGGCCTTTCTCTTGAACCTGGAGATGTAGCTTTTAGATGTAATTTTGCTACAGTAGATGAAGCTTTTAATGTAATAGATAGAAGAGCTGGACGTATTAGGGAAAATACTCATATACTGGCAAATTCTTTAGATGGCATGGAAATAGATGGCGTTAAAATACTATTCAAAGAAGCCACTGAACATAGAGCAGTTCTAATCTTAAGGGGAGAGGGACTTAGTGCAAATATAACTGACTCTGATCCTAAAAAAATAGATGGAAATACAAAATATAAAGAGGTTCTGTCAACTGATGGCAAGGCAGACTCCATATATACAGCTAATATCTTAAATAAATTTCTACTAGAGGCAAATAAAATTCTCAAAGATCACCAAGTTAATAAAGAGAGAATAGATAATGGAAAATTACCAGCAAACTTTATATTGACTAGAGGTGCTGGAATCATGCCTAATATCCCTAAGATAACTGAGAAATTAAATTTCAAAGCATCCTGTGTAGCAGCAGAGGGAACTGTATTAGGAGTTGCTAGATTGGCAGGATTCAATCCTGTGTCCCATGAAGAAATGACTGGAAATATAGATACTAATATAGAACTTAAAGCCAAAAAAGTCATAGAAGAACTAGAGCATAGTGACTTTGTAGCCCTAAATCTAAAATGTCCAGATCTGATGGGCCATGATGGAAAACCAAAGAAAAAAGCTGAAGCCATAGAGTTGTTTGACCAACTCATAGGAAATATATTAGAATATAAACCTGAGAATACAATCATTGCCATAGCAGCAGATCACTCAACTCCATGTGAAAAAAAGGAACATAGCGGAGACCCTGTTCCCATATTGATAAATGGACCTGGAGTAAGAAGAGACAATGTAGAAAGATTTAATGAGATAGACTGTGGTCATGGAGGATTGGGAAGAATTAAAGGCCATGAATTTATATGGACACTATATGACTATTTAGAATTGATTAAGAAAGAAGGAAACTAAAAAAATAGCCCCAATATTTGGAGGCCACTGAAAAACTATAGCTTTTTTGCTTGTCATTCTGAAGTGAAGCTGAAGAATCTTGTATTTTTAACATGTTTAAGATCCTTCACTAATGTTCAGGATGACAGAAAAGGACTTTTTCAGTGGTCTCAATATTTGGGGCTATTTTACCTTCCTACTACCTGGCTTTATGATATCTTCTCCCTTCTTGCATAGTGGACATTCTTCTTTTTCATAGATATTTAAATCCACCTTTGCTCCACTAAATATAGGATATTTAATATCTCCCTTGCTTCTATCTACTACACAGGCTATACCTACTACTTCCCCTCCATTATCCTCTACTACTTTGATGGCTTCGTAAGATGACTTCCCTGTAGTTACCACGTCTTCAGTTATTAAGACCTTTTGTCCCGGTTTTATATCAAAACCTCTTCTCAATGTCATCTCTCCATCTTCACGCTCTACAAATATACTAGGCTTTCCCATTTGGCGAGCTAATTCATAGCTTACTATTATTCCACCCATAGCTGGTCCTACTACTAAGTCAAAGTCTATATCCTTTAGTTTTTCAGCTATCATCCCAATGGCTTTTTCTGCCTTGTCAGGATACATCAATAGTTTTGCACATTGAATATATCCATCACTATGCTTTCCTGATGAAAGTAAAAAATGTCCTTCTAATAATGCACCTGTTTCCTTTAACAATTCTTTTAGCATATGATATCCCTCCAAATTATTCCTCTTATCTCTTCTAAAGATCTTATATTTTCTTCTTCCATAAATCTCTCTATTCCTTGGATTATATCTAGAGTTATAGTAGGATTTACAAAATTTCCACTTCCTATTTGAACTGCTGATGCTCCAGCCATTATAAACTCTATAGCATCTTTATAATCCATTATGCCACCTATACCTATTACTGGAATATCTACTGTCTTTGATACTTCATATACCATTCTCAGTGCTATAGGCTTGATTCCAGGCCCAGATAGACCAGCTATGGTATTTTTAAACACAGGTTTTCTATTATATATATCTATGGCCATTCCACTAAATGTATTTACTAGGGACAATCCCTCCGCTCCTGCCTTTACACAAGCTTCAGCCATATGAACTATATTTTCAGCATTAGGAGATAGTTTTACTATCATGGGTTTTTTACAGACTTCCCTCACTTTAGAAACTACTTCATAGGCATCCTTATGTCTTATTCCAAAGGCCATTCCTCCCTCTTTCACATTGGGACAAGATATATTTAATTCTATTATATCTATATTTGTATGGTTTAGTTTTTCAACAGATTTTATATATTCAGCTATAGTGCCTCCCCCTACATTGGCTAATATTACAGTATCCTGTTTTTCCATAAAGGGAAGTTCTTCTCTAATAAATCCATCTATCCCTGGATTTTGGAGTCCTATACTGTTCAAAAGTCCTCCTGTAGTCTCATATATTCTCACACCTTTGTTTCCATCTTTTCTATCTAGGGTCAATCCCTTGGAACATATTCCCCCTAATTTTGATAGAGGAAAGTATTCAGCATATTCCCTTCCAAATCCAAAGGTTCCAGAGGCAGCAATTACTGGGTTTTTAAACTCTATTCCACAGATATTTACCTTTGTATCAATCATGAAATACTACCTCCTCACAGGAGAAAACAGGTCCATCTTTACATACCCTTTCCATTCCTCTACTTGTCTCTATAACACATCCTAGACACGCCCCAACTCCACAGGCCATCCTATTTTCCATAGATGCATATACTGGTACTATACCTTTGCACATCTCCCAGACCTTTTTCATCATTGGAATAGGTCCACAGGTAAAGACCATATCATATTTTTTAGGCTGAAATAGCTCCGTTATAAATCCCTTATGTCCAAGGGAGCCATTCTCTGTCGATATAAATAGATTGTCTACATCTTCTCTTATGACATCAGTATAGTATACCTCATTTCTAAATCCACAATAAAAATCTATATCTCCCTCTAGCTCCTTTGCCATATATATCATAGGAGCTATGCCTATTCCACCTGATATAAGAGCTATTTTCCCCTGTATATCTAGATCGAATCCATTTCCCAAGGGTCCCAATAGTTCCAGTGTATCCCCTGGATTTAACTTAGATATAATATGAGTTCCCTTGCCCCTTATTTCATATAAAAATGTGATTATATTTCCTGATTGGCTGGCAATACTAATTGGTCTTGATAAAAATGGATCTTTGGCTTCCCATCCTCTTAGCATATAGAACTGTCCTGGCTTTCCCATATCTTCATATGAATCTTCTAATGAATTTACTAGAATCTTCAATTCAAATATATCTTTTCCTATCTGATTGTTAGAATAGATGGTCTCCCTTCTATAGCCCTTTTTCATTCCCAATGTCCTCCCTCATAGCTAGTACTGCTTCCCTTGCATATTTGTGGAAGTTCTCCTCTCCATCATCATATTTTTTATAAGCTGTAATAATCCCACGAGATGAGTTGACTACTCCACCATTTCCTCTATTTAGATATAGGGCTACATCTTCTCCTTTTCCCCCTTGATGTCCATAGCCTGGGATAAGGAAAAACATATTCTTGTATCTATCTCTTATCTGCCTTGCCTCATCTATATGAGTTCCACCTACTACTATTCCTATTGGACTATATCCACGACTACCTACATACTTAGACGCTATCTCCTCTATCATATCTCCCACATGATAATATAGATGTTCTCCATCTTTCGTCTCTAAATATTGGATATCCTTAGCCCCAGGATTAGATGTCCTAAGTAATACAAATATTCCTTTGTCTTTTTCTTCAATATACTTTAGATATGGAGTTATACTATCCTTTCCCATATAGGGATTTATGGTGATAAAATCTGCTTCAAAATCTCCCTCAAAGTGAGCTTTACCATACATCTCTGCAGTGGAGGATATATCTCCCCTTTTAATATCTCCTATGGATATGGAGTCATTTTCTCTTATATATTCTAAAGTTCTCTTGTATGCCATGAGTCCCTGTAATCCATAGGCCTCATAAAAAGCTATTTGAGGTTTATATATAGGGACTATGTCCAATGTAGCGTCGATTATCTTCTTATTAAATTGAAAGATTATCTCGTCTATATCTTGGTATTTTTCTTTTAACCATTGAGGAACATAGTCTAATTTTGTATCCAATCCTACACAAACATTTCCCTTACCTTCAACTTCACTATATAATCTATCTATTATCATCTCAATCCCTCCCAAGTATATATGTGATCACAATAGTCACAACGATAACTTCCCTCTTCTCTATCCATAAGCACAAATCTATTGACTATGTCCTTTTCTACTGATGTAATACATCTAGGATTTTTACAGCTTATTAAACCTTCCACTTTTTCTGGAAGGGATAGATTTATCTTCTCTACAATCTCTTCATCCTCTATAATATTTATTGTAATATTTGGATCTATAAAACCTAAAATCTTTAAGTCTAAGTCCATATTATTTTCTATCTTGATTAGATCTTTTCTTCCATATTTTTTACTTGGTGCATTTATTATTAAAGCTACAGTATAATCCACCTTATCTAAATCTAAATGTTGAAATATGCTAAACCCAACACCAGCCTTTATATGGTCTATTACTATACCCTTTGAAATACTATCTATATTTAACATCTACATCACCTCCAAGAGTTTAGCTATGAGTGCCATTCTGATATACATGCCAAATTTGACTTGCTTAAAATAACAAGCCCTCGGATCATCATCTACTTCATAACTTATTTCATTTACCCTTGGTAATGGGTGAAGTATAGCTAAATCATCTTTTGCTGATTGTAACTTTTCTCTGTCTAATATATAACTATCCTTTAGTCTAATATAATCAGCCTCATTAAAAAACCTTTCTCTCTGAACCCTTGTCATATAGAGTATATCCAAAGTATCTATTACTTCCTCCAAGGTTTCAACTTCTGAAAAAGGTATATCTTTTTTTATTAAAATTTCTTTTCTTATATATTCTGGTATCTTTAATTCTTTTGGTGAGATTAAAACAAATCTTATGTTTTCATATCGTGATATTGCTTTAATTAAGGAGTGAACTGTGCGACCAAATTTTAAATCACCACATAATCCAATGGTCAAATTGGATATTCTCCCCTTTGTTTCTTTGATTGTTAAAAGATCAGTTAAAGTCTGTGTAGGATGTTGGTGTCCCCCATCTCCTGCATTGATAATGGGAACAGTAGAATAATGAGATGCGTGTTTTGGTGCTCCTTCTTTTGGATGTCTCATAGCAATAAGGTCTACATAGGAGCCAACAGTGCGAATAGTATCAGCAATACTTTCCCCCTTGGTCACTGAACTAGAGCCTGGCTCTGAAAATCCAATTACTTGTCCTCCAAGCTTCAGCATTGCAGCTTCAAAACTAAATCTTGTTCTAGTACTTGGCTCATAAAATAGAGTTCCAAGTATTTTGTCCTTACAGATGTTTCTATAGTCATCTTCCTTTTCCATAATTCTTTCAGCTATTTCAAATAGCTCTTCAACTTCTCCTATGGATAGATCCATAGAATCTACTAAATGTCTCATTTTTTTGCCTCCTTTTCGTCTCTCTGGACACAATTAAAGGATTACATAAAAAAGTGCCTCCCCTAAAGGAAGGCATAGATATCCTGTATTTTACGCTCTCCTTTCTAAACTCTCGGTTTAGTTTAAAGGTCTCTATCTCTGATAAAATATCATAATAATTTAAAGTTGTCAATAGTGTTTTGACCTATCTCCTCCTATTAATTTTTTCCTTGTCCTTATCATACTTAGGTGAGCCTTGCCTATTTCCTTTATCTTACTTCTAACTACTACACCTACTCCCTTGATGTGCATACCTATAAATACATCTCCTATATCCATACCTGCTTTTACTCCTACATGTTCTACTACTACTGGCCTATCAAAGATTTCCATAGCGGCTGTAGCAAATCCTCCTCCTGCTGTCTCTATAGGGACTACATTTACTGTCTCAAGATTATTTTTGATTGCATATTCTTCTTCTACTACTAAAGCCCTATTGATGTGTTCGCAGCCTTGAATTACTGGATATATATTTTGCTCTTTTAATATGGGAACTATTGTACCTATTACCGCCCGTGCTACCTCCATATTAGTAGAGGAGCCTAGATTCTCTCCTATGATTTCACTAGTACTTCCTCCTATGACTAGACCATCATCTGCCCTTAAATTGGCAGCTTCCAACAGCTCTAAAGTCACCTGAGTAATATCCCTCTTTATCCTATCTAAATCCATGTCCACACCCTCCTTTATACTATGATTATATCACAACATAAACTATATATTCTAATTCCACTATACTAATGTAACTATTTTGTATCCATTTATATAATTTCTTAATATATAATGAGAACATAGGAAGTAGATAACTGAAAAGTCTCACATCTTAAACATGGAGGGGAAGCTTGTGAAAAATGTAAAAAGAATTCTAATCTTGTCTTTAAGTGTAATACTCATACTTTCTTTAGTCTTAGGATGTAGTGCTAAAAGCTCTAAAAGTGAAGATACAGCCATATCTGAAGAATCCAAATCTGGCTCCTTGAATGAACCTATGATGACAGAAGATATGAATTTCAGTGATTCACCATTAGAGCCAGAGAAGATAATCACTACTATATATCTAGGTTTTGAAACTACAGAATTTGAAGAATCTACTGCTGAACTTGAAAAGATAGTTAAAAAATATAAGGCCTATGTGGAAAGCTCCGATATATCTTATAACCAACACTATAACAATAAGAGCTATAGATATGCCTCCTTTGTAGTTAGAGTGCCAAAAGACAGTGTAGGTAATTTCAAGTCAGAATTAAATGGTATAGGAAATATAATATCTGAAAACACAAATAAGGAAGATGCAACCAAGAGCTATAGAGATATGGAGTCTAGATTAAAAGTCATAACTACTAAGGAAGAGAGGATCTTAGCCCTATTGGCAAAGGCAGAAAAGATAGAGGACATCATAGCTTTAGAAAATCAACTTGGTGAAACTATAGCAGAAAAAGAAAGTCTTAAATCCAATCTAATGGCTATAGATGATAAGGTGGATTTTAGCACCATACATGTTGACATCCAAGAAGTAGAAAAGCTAAGAGATGCTGAGACCATAGGTACAAGTTTTGGAACAAGAATGAAAAATGCCTTCAACAATTCCATATATGGATTTAAAAACTCCATGGAAAACTTCATCATCTCATTCATATACCTATTGCCATTTATTCTAGTTCTAGGTGTATTCATATATTTAGTATATATGCTTAAAAAGAGATTTAGTAAAAGAAAAGATAATAATTAGATTTCTCTATTTTATATAATAAATTCATGAGTTGGTACCAGGTATTGAGATTTATATGTTTACTTTAGTCCATACTATGGTATAATATAAATAAGGTAATCGAATTCGCAAAAATGCGATTGCCACGAAAATGGTTAAATAATTTTAATCACTCTGCGTGCAGGCAGGGTGATTATTTTTTATCCTTAGTTTATCATCATTTACCACTTATTTCAATCTATTAGATTAAACATCTTTTCTTTATGTAAATCTTCCTATTTGCCCCATATTAATAATAATGATATAATAAATGTATAATAATGATATGGAGGTGTAAATAGAATGATAATTAGACCGTCAACAGCACTTAGAAATGAATATAATGAGATCTCTAAACTATGTAAAGATAAACAACAACCTATCTTTGTCACTAAGAACGGAGAGGGAGATTTAGTGGTCATGAGCATGGAATACTACACTCATAGAGAAGAATTGCTTGATCTTCGTGAAAAACTTCTAGATGCAGAGGCACAAAGATTAAATGGGGCTAAAACCTATTCTATTGATGAAGTGAGTTCTAAGTTAAAGGAGCTTATCAATGAAGGATTATAAAATAACTTTTTTGCAATCAGCATTAGATGACTTGCAGGAGATTATACTCTATATTTCCGTTGATAGTAAGCAAAATGCCTTAATCTGGCATGATAAGCTGATGAATACGGTAAATAAACTATCCTCTTTCCCAATGTTAGGGATATTGATTCCAGATAAAAAGATATCTCAGATGGGCTTCAGAATGCTCCCAATTGGAAATTATCTTTTGTTTTATAAGATATATGAAGAAGATAAAGAGGTAAGTATTCTTCGTGTACTCCATGGCAATAGAGATTATCCTAGCCTGTTTGAAAATTATATTTATAAAGAAGATAAATAGAGAAAGCTAATACTCAAATATGATATTAGCTTTCTCTATTTGCTACAATAAGCTCATAATTTAATATCTGGTACCATTATTTATAGTGTTTCGATTACATCTTTAAACTGTGGTAAATAATCTTTGTGTGCTATTAACATTTCATCTAATAGTTCTTTTGCAATATTTCCTCCTGGTACTAGTGGATTAAGTGTAAAGGCCTGTAGTGCTTTGCCATAATTCCCTGTAACTGCTGCTTCTATAGTCAATTCTTCCATAGCTTTCATTATTTGAATATGTCCTCTAGGAGCTGAAGTTAACTTTCCAAAATTAATAGGCATTGGTCCATGACTTGTAATTACACTACTGACTTCTACTACAGAGTCATAAGGTAGGTCTGGAAGTGCACCTCTATTTTTGGTATTTACCTCCATTATATTTCTTTTGTCATTATATATGGAACTTATCATTTCACAGGCTGCATCTGAATAGTGTGCTCCACCTCGTTTAGATAATTCCTCTGGCTTTTCTTTTAAATTTGGATTTTTGTATAATTCAAATAGTGAAGCCTCCACCTCTTTTACTACTTCTGCTCTAGTTTTATTTTCCTTGTAGCTTTCTATGCCTTCTTTCAACATATCCTCTTGTAAATAATAGTATCTATGATAGGCACAAGGAAGCATTTTTAAGTCTCTAATTTGTTCTTCTAAGAATGGTATATTATGAATGTTTTCTACTACTTTTTCATCCTTATCACTAAACATAATATCCATAACCTTTTCAGTCAACTCATTCCCATCTCTATCATATACCCTATGCCAGTGAAAATGATTTAATCCTCCAAAGTGGAAGAATAACTCTTCCTTTGACTTCCCAAGCATTTCAGATTCACCTATGATATGACCTATAGGTACATTACATAGTCCTACAACCTTTTCATACTTTCCATAATTTAGTACAGCTTCTGTTATCATACCTGCTGGATTTGTAAAGTTAATTAGCCAAGCCTGTGGACATAGCTCTTTCATATCCTCTACAATATCTAGTATTACTGGAATTGTCCTAAAAGCCTTGAACATTCCTCCAGCCCCATTGGTTTCTTGCCCTAAGATTCCATGACTTAGAGGAATTCTCTCATCCTTAATCCTAGCATCAAGTAATCCTACCCTAAATTGAGTAGATACAAAATCTGCATCTTTTAAGGCCTTTCGCCTGTCTAATGTCAAATGTACTTCCCAATCTAATCCTGCCTCTTTTACCATACGCTTAGCCAAATCTCCAACTATCTCTAGTTTCTCTCTTCCTTCTTCTATATCTACTAGCCAAATCTCTTTGATTGGCAATTCTTCCTTCCTTTTAATAAACCCCTCTATCAGTTCAGGTGTATAACTAGAACCTCCTCCTATAGTTACTATTTTTATTCTATCTTTCATCTTGCATCCTCCTTCTCTCTCTTTAAATTATCAATTTCTAACTGCATTTCTATCATTTTTTCCACCAAATCTTTGGCTAGTATAGATGACATCAAATGGTCCTGGGCATGAACCATTAAAATATTTATTTTTACTTCCTCGCCTTGGGAATCCTTGTGAATTAATGATGTTTGAATTCTATGGGCTTCTAATATCTCTTTTTTTGCCTCTTTCATCAATTCATTTGCTTTTTCAAAATCTCCCTCTTGAGCAAAATCAAAAGCCTCAAAGATATTTGATCTGGCAGATCCAGAATTAGCTATTAACTGAAATATTAATTGCTCTAATTGTTCCATATTCCTTCCTCCTAATGTTTATATAATGGGATATTATGCAGATTCACTTGTCTTTTCTTCTTCTATTAATATTTTTTCATAGGATTTAAAAAACGGATAGTATATTACAATATCTATGAAAAACACTAAAACTACTAATAGGAAAGCTTTCCAATCTACAGTAGCTAAAGGTAGTCCTATGAATGCAGGTGTTGTCCAAGGAACAGCCACATATGCCTTTCCTACTAGCCCTGATTTAATAGCTAAATACCCTATGATCCCATTGACAGAAGGTGCCAATACGAGGGGTATTATCATCATAGGATTTAAAATAAGAGGTGTACCAAATAATATTGGTTCGTTGATATTAAATAGTCCTGGTAATATACCTACTCTGCCTACAGTTTTTAATTGTGATGATTTACTCCTCAACATCAATACTGCTAGTGCTAAGGTTGCACCAGAACCTCCCAGAGTTACTACTAAAGACCATAGGGGACCAGTCCATACAAATTCCATTGGTTGACCTGCTACTTTTGCTCCAGCATTAGCTAAAATATTTTGCGTAAAAAACGGGTCTAATACAGTCATTATAATAGCTGCACCATGAACTCCAACAAACCATAATAAGTGGGCAATTATTATCATAAATAGTACCAACCATAGACTATCTGCAGCATTTAATGCAGGACTTAATACCCTCATAATAGTCTCTGGGATATTAGATTCTAATGTGCTAATAAGTATTAAGTTGATACCATAGAATAAAATTACATTTATAACCATGGGAATTAATGATGTAAAAGAAGAACTTACTGCTGGTGGAACTCCTTCTGGCATCTTTATAGTTACTCCTCTTTTAAGTAAGCTCTTTGTGATTTCTACTGTAAGAAGTCCTATCATCATAGCTGTAAATAGACCCTTAGCATCTAAATATGTGGTAGGAATACCTCCATCTACAGCAGGAGCAGCTACTAGTAAAAATACTACACCAGAAATAACTGCACTGGATAATGGGTCAATCTCTATTTGTTTTTGATATTCTTTTGCCAAACTATAAGCTATAGCCATTGCTGCAAATAGTGCCATAATAGCCATAGTCATATTAAAAGGAGTAAGTATTGCATCTATATTATTATTGGCCCAAGAATGCCATCCCAATAAAAATTTTTTAAAGAAATTAGTAGCCTCAGTTCTAGATGGATCTACTGGTGGAAATGCCAAGATTAAACAAATACCTCCGATTATTGTCAATGGTATAGTACTCATAATCCCATCTCTAATTGATTTTAAATGCCTTTGTTCACTTAATCTAGAGGCTACTGGCATCAACTTCTCTTCTAAAAAATCAATAAAACCACTACTTTTCTCCATTTTTTAATCCTCCTTATTTTTTATTGTATAATTTCTTTGCAAAGTTTAAGACATTTTCCCCATTGGCAAGTCCATAATCCCTGGTATTGATGGTCTCAACTGGAATACCATATTCACCTGCAACCTTTTCAAACTCTTTTTTCTTAAATCTAATTTGTGGTCCTAATAAAATTACATCATAGTCCTTGTAAATATCATTGAATCTTTCTGCTGGCTTTGCCTCTATTACCCAATCCTTTTCATCTTCAGCTAAAGCCTTTTCCATTTTAGATACTACTAAAGATGTTGACATGCCTGCTGCACACACTAATAAAATTTTCATATAAATTCCTCCTAAAATTTAATATTTTCTATAAAATCTTCAAAATTTTTAGATCTACATAATTCTTTAACAGTTATTTCAGATTCTAATATCTCTTGAAGTATTCCATACAATACTTTTAGCTTTTCATCTTCTCTTCCATTGATTGCAAATAGAAGTATGACTTTAACCCTCTTTCCTCTATAAGTAATAGGCTTTTTAAGTATTCCTACAGATACCACTGTAGTTTTAGACATGGATTCCATTGGATGGGGAATAGCTACCATTTCATCTAAAATTGTTGAGCAAAGGTTTTCCCTCTCCATTACTGAAGTGTAAAATCTGTCCACATCTTCAATATAACCTTCCTCCTCTATTAACTTGGATAGTTCATATATAGCATCTAGATATTTTATTTCCTCTGGAAAAACCTTGAACAGTTCTTCTGAAAAAAAAGAATATCCTAAATTTAAGCTATCTTGATCTTTGTCTGTGATTAATGGATTTATAAATAAATATTTTCTAATCTTATTTAAGTCCTCCTGATTTATAAGTGGATTTACTTGTACTACAGGAACATTGCAAGATTTATAATTTATAGGTACGGTGGATACAATTAGATCAATCTCTCCATATTCTCCTTTTAAAATACTATTTAATTTATATATTGGAAAATATCCTACAATGTTTATTTGTTCATTATAATAAAAGAGCATCTTGCTTTTTACCAATTGAGCAGTACCTAAACCCGAACCACAAATAATGGCAATACTTGTCTTCTTATAGATGTTTTCCAGTGCCACTGCTACATGTAGTGCAATATAGGATACTTCTGATTCATTGATTATTACATTTAACTTACCTTTGATTATTGGAACTATAATCATGGATATTTCAAAGGCAAAGGGGTAATTAGTTTTTATTTGATTTTTTAAGGGATTTTCTTCAAAATGTCTAAATCTTACTCTTTCTATCATAGGGTTTAGATGTAATATGAGATTATTTTTAAAGTTTTCATTGTCAATAAAATCTATATTGAAATTTTCCCTAATTTTTATTATAAACTCTTCTACTATTTCCTCTGCTTCTCCTTTTAAGACATATTCTTTACTATTAATATTTAATATCCTTTTAGTATTAAAACTATGTTGAAAGTACTCCAACTCTTCATAGCTTAAAGATATATTAAAGTAGTCTTCAATGTCCTTTTTTAGTGCCTTTGCTATTGCTAAGTTCAAGCCTTCATGGATTTTATCTTCTATGATAAATCCCATTTGGATTCTCTTTATGCTTATTAAAATATCCTTAACTAATAGACTTACATCTTTGTCTGTTAGAATATATCCATATTTATTTAACACATTTACAATGGTTTCATATAAAAATAGGATTTCCTTATCTAAATTTGTCTCCTTATCTGGAAAGGCATAGTAAAAGCTTTTACTTAGCATTAAATTATCCTTTAATCTCTCTCTTTTCAATACATTAAATATGAGCAATCTCTTGGCCCTTTCATCTCCCAATAGTTTTAAACCTTTTATTGGGGATATTTCCAATTCTAAAAATTGATATTCTTTTAATTCTTTTTCTATATCTTTAATATCCAAGTAAATAGTAGTTTTAGATACAAATATGAGATTTGCCAACTCTTCCATACTTATATAGTCTGTAGAAAATGATAGCTTGAAAATTATAAAAGCAAATCTCTCTGAAGGTGTATTAGGGATTTTCATAATACTATTTTCCTCTTCAAAGACCTTATCTATTATAGATAAACCGGCTAATTTCTGCTCCTTAGGTATGTAATATCCTTCATGGCTTGAAGAATTTATGATGAGATTATATTTCTCAATAATCTGGTTTAATGATTTAATATCAGAACGAATAGTCCTAGTACTTACATTGAAAGCTCTAGACAATTCATTTCCCGATAATCCTATATCAGAATTTAATAAATATAAAAATACCTTCTTTTGCCTTTCATATGTCATTTGAATCACCATACCCTTTAAATATATATTATGCTTGTCAGTAAATTCTTGCAATTAAATTAATTTCCTGATGATACGGAAATTAGTTTAACAGAGCTATTAAATATTTAAAAGCTAGCATCCTATTGGATACTAGCTTTCTTCTTTTGCCTCTTTTAACACTTGTATAAATGTCTCTGGTGGCTGAGCTCCAGGTACTGCTACTTTGTTATCTATTACAAAAAATGGTACACTACTGATTCCTAATTGTTGAGATAATCTCCTATCATCTTCTACACGATCTATATATTCTTCTGAATTCAGCATATTTAGAATCTCTTGTCTATCTAAGCCTACTTCTTGACTTAGATCCCCTAATACACTTATATCCCCTATATCTAATCCATCTATGAAATGAGCTTTGAATAATCTCTCCATAAGTTCTTTGTCTCTGCCTAGCTTTTGTCCATAATGAACTAATCTATGGGCATCTAAAGTGTTGGTCTGAATCATATTTTCATAGTCGTATTCTAGCCCTACATCGCTTGCCATCCTCACAATCCTATCTATCATTCTCTGAGCTTCTTCTTTAGTAGTTCCATACTTTTCTGATAGGCTTGTCACTGGGTCTGATTGGCTACTCTTCTCTGCATGTGGGTCTAGTTGAAAACTACAAAATACTATGTCCACTTCTCCTAATAAGTCTAACTCCTTCAATGCTATTTCAAGATTTCTCTTGCCTATATAGCAAAAAGGACAGGCAAAATCTGACCAAATATCTATTCTCATATTTTTCCTCCTCTTATTACTGTTATACAGTATATACCCTAAAATTATTTTTACAATTATAAACTTAATATTTGACCATTAAAACAGGGACCGTCTTTGACAGTCCCTGTTTTATTAAAATCTCTCTACTAATCTAAAGATTTTCTCAGTTCTTCTATCCTATCTGCTACAAATTGTACCTGAGGTCCAACTATAATTTGAATATTTTTTGAGCCTGTGACCCTAATCCCTAGGATTTCAGCTTTCCCTATCTTATCTTGATCAACCTTATCCATATCCTTTACTTCTACTCTTAGACGAGTAATACAGTTATCAATTGAAACTATATTCTCATTTTTTCCTAAACCTTCATAGATTATAGCTGCCATATTATTAAAGTCATCATCTGACTTTAAAGCATCTGTTCCTCTACTGTCTGTTTGGACTCCCTCATATATCTCTTCCCTTCCAGGAGTAGATAGATTTAATGTTACAATCAAAAATCTAAATATTACATAATACAATAGTGTAAATACTAGTCCCTGAGCTATCAACATATATGGTTTGTTTGCCAAGGGAAGTCTTGAACTCAATACAAAGTCTATAAGTCCTGCACTAAAGCTAAATCCTGCTGTCCAATGGAAAAATGCTGAAATTGCTAAAGAGATACCAGATAATATAGCATGAACAAAGTATAATACAGGTGCAACAAACATAAATGAAAACTCAAGGGGTTCAGTGACTCCAGTTAAGAATGCTGAAAAACCTGCTGCCATCATCAATGACCCTATTTCCTTTTTTCTCTCTGGCTTTGCTGTCTTATATATGGCAAATGCTGCACCAATTAAACCAAACATCATTATTGGGAAAAAACCTGCTTGATACATACCTGTTATTCCCTTTGTTCCAGTACTTCTCCAGAAATTTCCAATATCATCGATTCCAGCTACATCAAACCAGAATACTGAATTCAATGCATGGTGTAGTCCCACTGGAATCAAAAGTCTATTGAAGAAACCATATAGTCCAGCTCCTATAAATCCTAATCCACTAATTCCTGTACCAAAAGCTACTAATGCAGTGTATATAGCTGGCCATATGAAATATAGTATTCCAGAAACCACTATCATTGAAACAGAAGTTACAATTGGAACCAATCTCTTCCCACTAAAGAACGCCAGAGCATCTGGCAATTTTACATGACTAAATCGATTATACATTGAAGCAGCGATTAGCCCAGAAAGAATTCCTATAAATTGATTTTTTATTGCTGCAAAAGCTGCATTTACTTCTCCTGGATCGATTCCCTTTAACATTGCAACAGATTCAGTTGATAATAGGGTAGTAACTACTAGATAGCCAACTAGACCACTTAAGGCTGCTGAACCATCCCTATCCTTAGCCATGCCTAAGGCAACGCCTACGGCAAATAATATAGCCATATTCCCTATGATAGAATCCCCTGATTTAATTAGAAAAGCAGCTAGAGGACTTCCACCACCCCAACCTGCTGGGTCAATTGCATAGCCAATTCCCAAAAGCACTGATGCAGCTGGCAATACAGCTACTGGTAACATCAACGAACGACCAAGTCTTTGAAAATAATCCTTCATTTTATAATTCCTCCTTTATTTAATTTTATAATAAAAAAGGCATAAGCAATCAATACAACTATAGTGTATTAAAAGCTTATGCCTGATTTTACTCAGTAACACGCCTTATCTTAAATTTGTTATTTCTTTAAGTCTTTCAATATGCAAGGCTAAATAGCCTAATTCATCCTCTTATACATATATACCCTTAATTTTCTCAATGTGTTCACCTATTTTTTCAGCTATTGTATAAGAGACTTTAAATCTCTCCTTTATGGTGTTCAACAATGGATTTTCAATGTATTTCTTTTCTTCCATTCTACTTATACCTGCCCGAAGATGATTTACTAAACGACTATATGATAGATCTATATTAGATATATCAATATCTAGATCTTCTTCAACTATATTTACCAAGTCCTTTATAAGCTTGGTGTCCTTTATAGTCTCTGTAACTTTTTTGCTCTGTCTAGCAGAATGAATATGCAGTGCTATAAAACCCATTTCATCTTCTGAGATGATAACTCCAAGCCTATCTTTAATCATCTTTGCAGCTCTTTTCCCTATTGTAAACTCATCAGGGTACAGAGCCTTGATTTCATAGATAAAGGGATTATTTATATCCATTCCTGCCTTTATCCTCTCTATTGCAAAGCTAATATGATCTGTAAGTGCAATGTGAACATGACTATTTAATTGTCCTAACTCCTTCTCTGCCATTGCAATTATCTCTTCACTTAGACCAATAACCTTTCCATTTAACTGATTTATAAGCTGATAATACTCTTTCTTTATATCTCCATCAAAGGCTAGAAAAGATTTTTCAATTTGCCATTCACTTAATTTAACTGTCGTTCCTTCCTTCTTTCCAAATCCAATGCCTTTACCTACTAATACTACCTCTTCTCTTTTTTCTTCATCAAAGGCAAGTATTACATTGTTATTTAAAGCTTTATTGACAGTATATTTTTTCTTTTTCTCCACTTCTTTCGCCTCCCTTTGATAAAGATTATGAAAAGAGTAGTCAAAAAAAGACATATCCCTATATGAAATATATTTCATATGCAGGTTTATGCCTGATATTTATCAGTAACACACCTATTCTTTAATATCATTATATCCTAAGATATATTATAAAGTCAATGAATAAAAGGGCTCATATTCTTAAATATTTTTAAATTATTCTTTAGAAAAGGACTAGGTAAAAATTTACCTAGTCCTCTATCTTCTATAGATCATCAAAGGATATATCATCGAAGGATATATCGTCTAATCCACCTTCATCATCTTGAGCATGTTCTTCTTTGAGATAATTTTTATCTAATATCTTTATAAATGGATAATAGACTATACAGCCTAATATCAACAATACAATCTGGAATAGGGATGCCTTAAAACTACCTGTAGATAGATATCCTGAAAATCCTAATGGTATTGTCCAAGGTAGTGCAACCCCATTTGTATAAGGTAAAAATCCAGTTTCAAAGGCTATTGCTGATAA
Source organism: Varibaculum timonense (assembly GCA_902386935.1). Lineage (GTDB taxonomy): Bacteria > Bacillota > Clostridia > Tissierellales > Tissierellaceae > CABMKH01. The sequence continues at coordinate 121,016 of CABMKH010000005.1, read as the reverse complement.
AACTGTATTCATCAATGGAACACCTATAAATGGAATTATCATTATAGGATTTAATACTATTGGAAGACCAAATATTATAGGTTCATTGATTCCAAAGATACCTGGCACAATAGATAATCTCCCTAGTTGTTTGATCCTCTGAGACTTACAGACTGTCATCATAAGAATAACTAAGGAAAGAGTACTTCCTCCCCCACCAAAGGTTTGAAATAGATCTACAAACTGTCCAGTGTATATATGTGGCAATGGTAAACCTGCTTCAAAAGCTGCTAAATTCTCCATTGATAGAGTTCTAAATATTGGTGAAAAAACTGAATTTGCAACTGAAGGTCCATTTATTCCAAAGAACCAGAAAACAGAACATACTACTGCATATACTATTTGAGCACCTAGACTATTTCCTACTCCCATCAATGGCGCTTGTAATACAGTATATATAAAATTATGTGCTGATTCATATGGAGTAAGCTCAAATACAATTCTGGCTACAAAGAATACAAACATTACTATTGCACTTGGAATCAAAGCTGCAAATGAATCAAATACAGCAGGTGGAACTCCCTTAGGTAATTTTATTGTCCATCCCTTGTTGTAGGCCCAATTGAATATTCGAACAGATAAAATAGAAACTAACATTGCTAAAAATATTCCATTGGTTCCTATATAGGAAAAACTTATAGCTCTCATTACTGCAGGTCCTTCTTCTCCTACATAGGGAATAGCTGTAGGCATTAGGATTACAAAAGCTACTAATGAGACAATTGCACCTTGTATCCTATCTGCCCCTATCTCCCTTGCGTAGGCATATCCTATACCAATAACTGTCAATATTGACACTATATCAAAGGTAGCTCTAGCTACATTTGATAGATAGGATTCCCATCCTGTTCCAAAAAACCTTGCCCAAAATTCAGACCAACCTGTCACTGGAAAGTTGGCTATTAAAAGGAATATAGAACCTACAATTATAAGTGGAGTAGATACTAAAAACCCATCACGAATTGCAACTAAGATCTTATTTTTCCCTAATCTATCTGCTATGGGCATTAAAACTTCTTCTAGTTTACTAAGCATTATTATCCCCCTATTTCTTGTAATTTTTCATCATCAATATAGCTTTTTTAAGAACTCTTTCCCCATCCATCATTCCGTAGTCAACAGAATCAACTACTCCCACTGGGACATTATAGCCTTCCACTCTATTCTCAGTATCTTCAAGTAGATGTCTAACTTGAGGTCCTAATAATACACAATCTGGATGCTCTTCTTCTAATATTTTTTCCAATATCTTGATAGAATAGGCCTTCACCTCTACAGGTAAATTGTGTTTGTCCCCAATATCCTGCATCTTCTTAGCCAACATACTAGTACTCATACCTTGATCACAAAATAGATATATCTTCTTCATTATCTTTACCTCCTAAATATAATTTTTTCTCTAAGTATTTAAAAACTCCAATATATCTAAGCCTTCCTTAAATTATCGACATCGTTTTCCCCTAGGAATATGCTTAAATAATCTCCTACAATAAAATTATATATTTTAGTCTTCTATAAATCTATTACATATAGCTTCCCTAATGATAAGTAACTTATGTACAGCTTTCTATATATTATAGATAAATAAAGACTAGGTAAAATTTACCTAGTCCTTATTTATCTATATTTGCGTATTTTTTATGCATCAACAACATCTCATTGGCAATATCTCTGAACATCTCTGTAGTCATCATCTGATCTTCAGCATGCATCAATAGAAGAGATATCTCTATGGGCTTTCCCTGTGTTTCACTTTGAAGAAGCTCTACATGAATTTCATGGGCCTTTTCTAAACTCTTATCTGCATCTTTAATAAGCTTTTCAGCATCTTCAAATCTGTCTTCCCTTGATGCCTTCAAAGATTCAAATAGATATGATTTTGCATCTCCTACATTGCTTATTATTTGAAAATTCATCAATTCCATACCTTCCATAATCATAACCTTCTTTCTCTTTTAGCTTTTTTCATTATTTTAACTCTAGTGGTGCAGTCCTAGTTTTCATATAGTCATCTAACCATTCCTTACTTGCAGCTTCATATGTGGTCCTTCCATTGTCTGATGAACATACATATACAGTTGGAGATAAACTATCTGTAGCTACTACAAAGGAAAATCCCTCTATATTTGTGGCTACTCCAAATTCCCCCTTATTATTGATACATACAACAGAGATATCTCCTGCTTCCTTTCTCCTACTAATAAGGAGATTGTTTAAATCAGATACTGCCTTATCTGCTGCTTCTTGAGGTGTATATCCTTCCTTCATAAGTCTTACAATCTCATAGGATACACATCCCTTCATAATATCTTCTCCTAATCCAGTAGCTGTTGCTCCTCCGATTTCACTATCTACATAAAAACCTGAACCTGATAGTGGAGAATCTCCTGTTCTACCTCTTTTTTTCATAAATAGACCACTTGTAGATGTACCAGCTGCCATAGAATTATTTAAATCTAGTGCAACCATTCCTACAGTATCATGGCCAGAATATGGAGTAAGATCTCTAGTCTTTATTTCCTTCAATCTATTCTTATAGTGGATAATAGCCCTGTCTGTAAGCATATTCACTCTTTCAAATCCATTTTTGTGAGCATATTCCTCTGCTCCTTGACCTACTAAAAAACAATTGAATTTTTCTTTACTTAGTTTTCTAGCTATACTTATAGGATTTTTGAAATCCTTAATTCCTGCAACAGCTCCAATAGATAGACTATCTCCATCCATATAGGCTGCATCTAGTTCTACTTCTCCATTTTCATTGGGAAGCCCACCATATCCTACAGATTTATAATATGGAAAATCTTCTACCATCTTTATAGCTGTCTCCACAGCATCTCCACAGTTTCCATTGTCCTCTAATAGCTTAGCCCCTTCTTGAATACCCTCTAGTGCCATTCTCCATGTAGCTATAAAAGCCCAACTCATATATATCCCTCTTTTCTAAGCTTATTTTGCCAAATTATATATTGCTTGAGCAAATATCTTTGCATTTAAAATAATATCACTTATATCCATGTACTCATTTGGATTATGAGCTATACCCTTCTGTCCAGGAAAAGATGGTCCAAAGGGTACAATATTAGGAACTATCTTTGCATATGTTCCTCCTGTAGTAGTCACAGGAGTACCATCTAGTCCTGTCACATCTTCATATGCCCTTTGTAGGGATTTAACTAGGAAGGAATCCTTCTCAAATTTAACAGGATCATAATTTAACAACAAGTTTAACTTTATATTTTCTGATAGTTTGGACTCTATCCTCTTCACTATTTCATCAATACTTACTATGGCTGGATAACTTAGACTAAGATTGAAAAGCATCTTAGATTCCTCTAAATCTATCTTATAATTTCTCATCTCCATAGTACCGAATTCACTATCACTAAAGTCTATTCCCAATCTATCTCCATTTACCTTACTAGAGAGGATATAGGTATTTAAAAAGTCAAAAAACTCCTTAGCCATATATTCATAGTTTTCACTATTATATTCTATTTGAAATTGTATATTTGCCCTTCCTCTTTCTCCATATACTACTGGATATTTACAATCAGGAGTAAATCCCATTATAGGTGGCTTTTCCTTTCCTAAATAGTGAGGCATATCACCAAATCCAGTCTCTTCATTGGTTCCAAATATGATTCTTACTGGCTTATTTATCTTTAGACCAGATTGTTTCACAGCATATAGTCCATAAAGAGCCGACATGATTGGTCCTTTATTGTCCAATACACCTCTGCCATACATCTTTCCATCTTCAATATCCCCACTAAATGGTGGAAATTTCCAACCTTCTCCTTCATCTACTACATCTAGATGTCCTACAATTCCTATATAGTCTTCTCCCTGTCCATATTGAGCATATCCAACACAATTGTCTACAATATGAGTCTGAAATCCTAATCTTTCTGCTATTTCTAGAGCCTTTTCCAATGCTCTCTTTGGCTCTTTTCCAAAGGGTGCATCCTCACTTGACTCTCCTCTCACACTTGGTATATTCACTACTTCCACAATAGACTTCAATAATTCTTCTCTATATTCATCAATTTTATCATTTAATATCTGTTCCATCTATATTACCTCCGTTAAGAAAGATAAGTTTCATATGTGAATTTCTAAATTCTTTCTAATTAGACTATATCCTAAGTCTATTTGTAAATCTATTACATATAACTTCCTTAATAATAGGTAACTTATGTTCATGTTGTAGAGTACCCATTATCGATCTAAAATATATTATATTTTAAAATCTATTATTTAGTAGTTATCCGCAATCTTTCTAATAGGTCTTTATCCAGTCTTTTACAGAATTCTGCCAAGACCTCTACAGTCTCCATATAGTCTCTTCTATGGATTAGCAATCTAGGAGAATGCATATACCTTGTGGGAATAGAAAGCGTCATGGTAATAACTCCACTGAAGGTCTTGTGGATATTACCTGCATCAGTTCCACCTACGGTCATAGCATCATAGTTTATATCTAATCTTAAGTCTTTGCATATTTGTTCAAGCTCACTTAAAAGTCCCCTATGGGCTAGAGCTGTTGCATCTAATATACTTAGGATGACACCACGCCCTAATCCTATGTCTCCCTTATCCATAGGTGTATCCTTAGCAGTTGTCACATCTAGTGCAATCCCAATATGGGGATTTATCATGTGAGTAGCTGTCCTAGCTCCCCTTAAGCCTACCTCTTCTTGGACTGTACCTACAGCATAGACATTTGCATCATGTTCAATGTTTTGAAGATGTCTCAATACATCTATGGCTACAGCTACACCTATTCTATCGTCCCATGCCTTCCCTACTATATAATTTGAATTGTTCATAATTCTACACTCTGTATTAGGCGTAATCATATCTCCAATCTGTATTCCTAGTTCTTCTGCTTCTTCTCTATTTTCTACTCCTATATCTATAAATAGATCTATAGGTTTAATGACCTTCTCCTTTTCTTCAGAAGGCATCCCATGAGGTGCTCGACTTCCCACTACTCCATATATCTTCTTTCCAGTAGAGGTAGTTATCCGCATCTCCTGAGAGGGAAGTACATGACCCCACCATCCACCTACAGGCAATATCCTTATATAGCCATCTTTGTCTATATCTCTTACAAGAAATCCTACTTCATCCATATGACCAGCTATCATTATCTTTGGCCCATCTTCATTTCCTTTTTTTAGCCCAATTATAGAGCCTAAATTATCATACATGATCTCATCTGCATATTCTTCAAAATATCTCTTTACAACCCTACTTACTTCTCTTTCACAACCTGATATTCCATCAGCTTCACTTAACTCCTTTAGCATCTGGAAATCCATATTATACATAAGCTCTCCTCCAGTACTCTTAATCCTATATCCTATCTGTTTTCAGCTTTAAATCTATCAATAGTCTCTGTATCTAAAGATCTTATAACCCTGACAACTGCTTCTTTTGCAGCTAGATAGTCATCCATATGGATAATAGAGCTATTTGTATTTACATTTCTTGTACAAATACACGCCATTAAAGTTGGACATCCTACCAATAATTTATGAATCCATTTAGCATCATTTTCCTTCATTGAATAGTAGTATTGGTACTTTATGTCATTTGATTTACATATATCTACTAGATGGTTGAGAAGCGCCCTATTAGGCATCATGGATTTATCATAGTAGTTTATCAATAGTCCTTCCCCTAATTTGCCCACTGCATCCTCTTTACCTTCTACATCATTGGCCTGTAGACAATCTAGAACTATTCCCAAATCTGGTGCCACTAGATTTGTAGCAGTCTCCGCTCCCCTTAGACCTATTTCTTTTTGAACTGTGCATCCCACATATAAATCCACACCTAATTCTACATCCTTCAATGCCTTCAATATTTCTATCCCAAGTATACACCCATATCTATTGTTCCAAGCTTTAGAAAGTATTCTCTTACCTGTAGATAATATCTCAAAGGGTCCATCTATGACTATGGAATCTCCTAATCTTACACCCATCTGTTCTACTTCTTCTTTACTAGTAGCTCCAATATCTGCAAACATCTCATCAATATCTATTACCTTGGACTTATCTTCACCACTATTCTTAGTCACTATAGCTCCTTTAAACTCTTTGCCTTCTCCATTTATCAGTCTAATTCTCTGAGATAATATGGTCTGATTCAAAATAGTTCCCAATGGCAATATCTTGAGAAGTCCATTATCTGTAATCCCATTTACCATAAACCCAATCTCATCCATATTGGCTGAAATCATCACCTTTTTAGCATTTTTCTTTCCACATCTCTTTACTGCAAATACTGAACCTAGATTGTCAAATACTATTTCATCTGCGTACTTTTTATAGTGAGCTTGCAAAGCTTTAGATATATATCTTTCATTACCTGATACACCTATTATCTGTGTAATCTCCTGTGCCAATTTCAATGTATTGTCATCTATTTTCATACTTTACACCCTTCCTTTCTTCTCTAAGCAATAAGGTAGCCTAGAAGATTTAGGCTACCTTATTTTTAGTAACATATTTGTTTTGCATAGTCAGTTATGTCTTCGCCATCTACTATTTTCTTTGCAAGAACACAGATATTATTTAGGGATTCGCTTAATCCTGTTCCGCCTTTTTTAGGCATGATGACAATATTCACTGAATCCTTGTATTCTGAAATAGTTTCCTCATTTTCCTTAGACATGGCAGCAATAGCTGGGATATCTGTCTTTTCATTTATTTCATGGGCTAAAACGGCACACATCTCTGCATATCCAGCATAGTTAAAAGCTGGACCACATACTACTATATCTGGGCTTATCTTCTTTACCATTGCAGCCATCTTTAATTTTACTTCTTCCCTATTTTTCTTAAAATATCCGTCTCCACAATATAGACATGCTACAACCTTTCCATCTACTTGTTTCAAACTTGGTTCCAACATATGTGCAGAACCTATTGGCATACTCTTTCCACCTAAAGGCAAATCAGGATTTTCCTTTCCTCCTAATCCAGCCTGTGTTTGATCTAATATCATTAAAATCTTCATTGTCTTACCCCCTAAATTAATCATAGAGATAGATCATCAAAAGAAATATCATCTATATCAGATTTATTATCCTCTGCATCTCTTTCCTCTCTTAGATATTGTCTGTCTAGTATCTTTATAAATGGATAGTAAACTATACATCCAAGTATCAATAGTCCTATCTGCCATAATGATGCAAATAAGCTACCTGTAGATAGATATCCTGAAAATCCTATTGGAGTAGTCCATGGCAATGCCACTCCAGTAGTATATGGTATAATTCCAGCCCTAGTTGCCAAAGTGGAGAGAATCACATTCATTGTAGGAACTCCTATAAATGGAATTATCAATATAGGGTTCAATACTATTGGTAGACCAAATATTATAGGTTCATTGATTCCAAAGATTCCTGGTACTATGGACAACTTACCTAATTGAGTAATCCTCTTAGATTTACAGAATAGTACCATAACTATAACTAGTGAAAGTGTACTTCCTCCACCTCCAAATCCAGTGAAGAAGTTGGAAAATGGGTCTGTAAATATATTAGGCAATGGCAATCCTGCTTGAAATGCCTCTAAATTCTCTATGGTCAATATCTTGGTAATTGGTCCAAACACTGCATTTGTAACTGCTGGTCCATTGATTCCAAAGAACCAAAAAAGCGTAGATGCTACACCATATACAATCTGTGCTCCCAAAGTATTTCCCACACCTTGAAGTGGAGTCTGTAATACCTTATATATAAAGTTATGAGCTGTTCCAAATGAGGTAAATTCAAATATAATTCTAATTAAAAAGAATACAAACATTACTATAGAGCTTGGAATCAACGCTGCAAAGGAATCTGCTACTGCTGGTGGCACTCCATTGGGCATCTTTATTGTCCATCCTTTTTTGTAGGCCCAATCAAATATAGATACTGACAATATGGATACTACTAGTGCCAAAAATATTCCATTTGATCCAACATATTCAAAACCCAATGCACTTACATTACTTGGTCCTTCAACGCCTTCATATGGAATCATAGTAGGCATCAGTATGAGGAAAGAAACAAATGCCACTACAGCCCCTTGAATCTTATCTCCCTTTATCTCTCTAGAATAGGCATATCCCGTTCCTATACATGTCAATAGAGCAATTACACTAAATGTTGCTCTAGATACATTTATAAACCACATCTCCCAACCTTCTCCTAGATATTGTGTCCAAAATTCAGACCAATTCTTTATTGGAAAGTTGGCTATTAATAAGAAAATAGACCCTACAATCAATAGTGGAGTTGATATTAAAAATCCATCACGAATTGCAACTAAGACCTTGTTTTTCCCTAATTTATCTGCTAATGGCATCAAAACTTTTTCTAGTTTTTTAAGCACTGTTATCACTCCTGCTTTTTATAATTTTTCATCAAAGAACCGTATAATATAATATGACCATAAAAATCTCCACTATACATGCTAAAACCTTTCCTTAGCTTGTACAAATAATTCTCTCTTTGTATCTGATTCTAACAACCCTTTTATAAACTCTGAATCTCCCAATAGAGAAGCAAATTTTTTCAATATCCCTAATTCTTCTTCCCAGTGTCCATCTTCAGGAATAGCAAATAATATGACCAACTTAACCTGTTCATAGCTTTCTCCCCATGAGAATTCTCTATTTACTTTAGCAATGGCAATTGTTGGTTTTATCACAGATTTGCAAGTTCCATGAGGAATAGCCAAATATTCTCCTACATAAGTAGAAGCTCTACTCTCTCTATCATATATGGACTTTATGAACTCTTTTCTATCTAAAAGTACCTTTGAAGTTATTAAGAGATCTACTAATCTGTCAATGGCCTCTTCTTTAGATTCTAAAATATCATCTACAAGTATATTTTCTATATCAAGAATGTTCTCAATCATAGTCTAGATTCTCCTCATCTATATTTTCTCTCATTACCTGTCTTAAAACTTTAGATAGGTATCTATAGTTAGAATAATGGATGGAATATATATATTTCCCTTCTATTATGGTTTTTTTAGCATAATTCCTCCTATTCTCTAATGGATATATATAGATATTATCTTTTATGTGGAGTAAATTATCCCTATTGATGATACGATTGAACTTTTCTATATCTTCAGCATCTTGGATATTCTCTACTAATACATTCTCTACTTTTTCTGGAAAAGATAGGGCCCTTCTACTTTTAAATATGGATTCCATATGGTTTTCTATATTCTTCTTATCAATTTCATTTAAAAATGCAGATACTGTAAAATATGACTCACCTATGTCTAATGGTACAGTTGAGACTATTAAGTCTATCTTATTCAAATCTATATTATTAATAGAATTAGATGAGATGATATCTACTACTTCAATATTGTTAAAGGACTTTTCCAATCTAGTAGCCAAAAGCTGACTAGTTCCATATCCACTATGACAGATGACTACTGTCTTTATCTTGATATCCTCTGCACTTCTCTCTCCTTCAGATATAAAGTAGGATAGAATATAGGCAACTTCATGATCACTTATCATCTTTTTGTTATACCTATTAGAGACCAAAAAACAAGCTAATTTTACTACATAGAACTCCTCTTGAAATTCTCCTAGAAAGTCCTTTAAAAGAGGATTCTTTATCTGGATATTATATTTTGCCCTATTTAACATGGGTTTTATATGCAATGATAGTCTCTCATATAGATTAGTCCTTAGACTATAGTCTATATCTGACATCTGAGATACTATATCTATGAGATCCCTAGTAAATTTCACATGGGGCAGATCATCTCCCCTATCCCTATCTCTATTTCCGTCATAACTTAGTCCTATAGAGGTCAAATATTTGTAGATATATATTGTCTCCTCTGTATTTATTTTGATATCGAACTTTTTCTCTATCTCGTCTATTAAATAGATTGCACTATGGTATAATTTCTTATTAGTTACCAATACCACGTCATTTTCCTCTGACTTGTCCTCTATACGATTTCCGCTTAGTATCCTATTTGTCATAATAACTAGATGAGTCAATAAATTGGTATAATAGGGCTCATATATTACTAGCTTTAAATCATTTTCCAACTTATTTAATAGATTTTCAAAGAATATAACAGACTCTTCATCTAGGATAGTATTCTTTCCCATGTCTTCAAGCTCTCTATGCCTTATGTTCTGGTACTCTACAATATAGTCTGGATGAAATTTCCCATATTCTTGAATAGTAGAAACTAAAGCCTTTCTAATATTTATTTCACTGCCTACTATCTTGGTTCCCTTGACAGTTCTTGAAAGCTCTAAACCATATCTATCTAATTTTTCCTGAATCTCATTTAGATCATTATTGATAGACGTCCTACTAACTATATATTTGTCTGATAGTCTTTGAATAGTAGTATATCTATTTGTATTCATGAGTAGACTAAGTAAAATCTGAATTCGCCTATGCTCTAGTCCCTTATCGCCTTCAAATATATTTGTATTATTTATCATATTATTCAAGTCATCTAGCTGAGAAGAAGTATAGAAGAGTTTTATCCCCATACCTTGTTTTCTATCTATTCTTACTCCTGTGAGATTGATATGTTCTTGGATTTCATCTAGATCCTTAGATACCGTTTTCCCTGATATATCAAGTTCCTTAGAAAAATATTTAATGGGTTGATAATCCTCTTGAATTATTAGTTTTTTTAGTAAACTTATCTGACGTTTATTCACGATTATACAATCCTTTCTAGTAAAATTATATATCCTAGCTTTTTATAAATCTATTACATATAACTTCCCTAATGATAAGTAAGTTATGTACAGAAGATATTTATATCCAAAGATCTCATTATTTAAATAATATTTGATAATTTTTTTAGATGGTCTATAATTATATAAAAGATATTGGAATATAATTATTGAAAAGGAGATATGAAAATTATGTATATATTGAAAGAAGCCTGTGTGGGAAATTATTTAGAAGCTAAAAGAGCCTGTGAATTAGGTGCAAATAGAATAGAACTATGTGATAATCTAAAAGAAGGAGGTACTACACCTAGCTTAGGAACTATTATGATGACTAAAAGGGCCTTGAATATTCCCATATTTGTAATAATACGTCCTAGAGGAGGTAATTTTGTCTTTGATGAAGATGAGATTAAAATTATGGAAAAGGATGTAGAAATCTGTCAATCCCTCAATGTAGATGGAGTAGTCATAGGTGCCTTGACTGAGGATGATAAGATAGATGAATCCACTATAAAGAGACTCATAGATAGAGCTGGAGATATGAAGATCACCTTCCATATGGCCTTTGATTCCATAGAGGATAAGAAGTCTGCATTAGATAGACTAGTAGAGCTTAAAATAGATAGGGTCCTAACTAAAGGTGGTCTCCAAAGTGCAATGGATAATCTAGACACTTTGAAAGAACTTGTGGATTATTCTAATGATAGAATAGCTATATTGGCTGGTGGAGGGGTCACCAAGGAAAACTATATGGATATAGTCAATAAGACAGGAGTAAAAGAGGTCCATGGGACCAAAATTGTAGGAAGTCTAAAATAACATATGTGATATTAAGCTGCCTTTTTCACTTTAAAAAAGTATTTCCAAACTATTATATTGGCTATTATGATAATAGCCATATACATATAACTAATACCATAGTTTAGTTTTTCTACAAAATAGTGACTCCCTCCTAAAAATCCAATGATCATAAAGGACAATATCATAGTTATAAATCCTCCACTTCCTTCAGATACTTCAAAGGCCTTAGAAAAGGGCAGCTCCCTTTGAGATATTCTAAATTGAATGGCTATACTTAGCAGCATATTTAAGTATATTATAAATACATGGACTATTATACTAGTCTTAAATATAAGTAAAAATATAATACTTATTAGGACATATACTGGTGTAAATAGATTTATAAAACCTGACTTTATTGCCCCTTTATGGATAGATTCTACAGACTCTATAGGCAATACTTCATAAATCCATGCCCCTTTGTAATTCCCAGAACGACTTAAGGATTCAGTTATTGTAGGAATTATGATATAGGAAAAGTATATGACAAAATACGCCTTTGAGTTAGAGAGTTCTTGAAAACTCTCTTTATACCCAAAACTAAACAACATTAAAAGAGGAAATATAAACCCCATCCCTAGATTTGGATATACCTTTAGCTTAAAAACCCTCTCATTTTTTATCATATTAGTTGTAAATCTATAGAAATTTGCCTCTTCTTTAGTTCTGCATACAATATTTGATATAAATCTAGTGACCCTACTTCTATTTTTCTGTGCACCTCCTGCACTATCCAACTTCTGTAGATTTCTTTCAAAAGCTGGCATGGATTTTATATATATAATTATGGAGATTATGGGAACTATAACTGCCATCAACGAATATCTGAGTATATATGTCTCTCTATCTCCATTTATAAAGAATTGGAAAGGTGCTGCAAACCATATTGGGGATATGAGATATGTCCACCACTTATGGGTAAACTCAATAGTGTCAAAATCTATAAACTGAAATATCCTGCCTATCATCTGATATCCTATAGATAATATGAGAGTAAGACCTATCTGGACATAGTTTATTATGTCTCTTAACTTTTCCCCATCAAAATACTTAAGTACTAGTAGATATATAAGTCCTGTAACTACGATTAAAAATAGGTCTATAAGTATTATCTCTATAAAAAAGATGAAGAAGAACAGCACTCCATTTTTTATTAAAGATGTTATAAGTACTGGTCCTATCATTGCCATTGTAGTCATGAATACATAGAAAAATATATGGATCAATTTAGCCATATTTATAGTCCTGTTATTAATAGGCTTCGACAGTAGAATTTGCTTGTCTCGTAAATCCAACAACACAGAGCTAAAATCTGAAATCAAAGAAGTCATCATAAAAAACATAAACATCCCTATTATAATGCTCATCTGAAATAGATAGTTTTCTCCAAATATCATGATGGGAATCATTACAAGCCCTAATAGTAGATACATACCTAGGGACTTGAGGAAGTTGTTTTTATCCTTGTCCTGTTCCTTCTTGGGCTTGGTATTTTGCAAAACTGTGGCAACTCTTCTACTATCTAGTAATAGCTTTGCTTGGAGAATCTTTCGCATAGCCATATAATCTATATCAAATATTTTAAATATATTCTCAAATAGATCTAGAAATCTCAATACTGCATAATCCCTCATTACCTACTCCTCCCTCTTTATGACAGATACTATTTCTCTAGCTATTTCCTCATGTTCTTTAAATCCTGTCAATTCATTGAATATCATCTCTAGGGAGCCTTCTACTGAACTATTTTTTAAATCCTCCATATTTCCATCTGCTACTATTTGTCCCTTGTTGATAAGTACTATTCTATTGCTTAATCTTTCCACAACTTCCATTATATGGGAAGAATAGAATATGGTCTTTCCCTTTTTCGCTAATTCTCCTAAGACCTCTTTAAATACCATTACACTATTGGCATCCATACCACTTAGAGGCTCATCTAAAAATAGTATATCTGGATCATTGATTAAAGCTGATATAATCAAGACCTTCTGTCTCATCCCCTTAGAATAAGAACTAATCCTAGAATCATATACACCCTTTATGCCAAATAGTTCCATCAATCTTTCAGCTTTTTCATCTACTTCCTCATATTCCATTCCATAGAGTTCTCCTATAAAGGTTAGATATTCTCTAGCTGTTAGATTTTCATATATATCTCCAGTCTCTGGAACATATCCTATTCTTCTTTTGTATTCTATACTCTCTTTTCTTATGTCCTGTCCTAATATATTGACTTCTCCTTTATATTCTTCTATAAGCCCTAGCATTATCTTGACTGTAGTACTTTTACCTGCTCCATTTGGACCTATATAGCCTATGATCTCCCCCCTATATACATTGAGGTTTATATCTCTAAGGACTTCCTTATCTCCATAGGATTTGCTCAAGTTTTTTATGGTTATTATGGGCTCCATATTCTCCCTCCTTTGTCTGTCTTTTTTATTGTAACATAGTTAAATAGAAAAAGACTAGATAAACTTTTACCTAGTCTTCTAAAATCTTCTATATAAGATATTGTTCTTTAGATCCTCTGTCCTCTCTTCACCTAAGAAGTACTTCACTATCTCTATGGCAAAATCTACTGCCAATGCTGGTCCTCTAGCAGTTATTATATTATCATCTCTTACTACTGGGTCTTCTCTATATATGCCATCCTTTAGTTTCTCTTCAAAACCTGGATAGGATGTAATCTCCTTGCCCCTTATTATACCTGCCCTCTCCAATACTATGGGACCTGCACAGATAGCTGCTACTAGCTTCTTTCCTTCATATAGTGTTCTCATCATATCTATGACCTTGTCATGATCCCTTAGATTAGTTGCTCCAGGCATCCCACCTGGAATTATACCTCCATCATAGAAAGATATATCAATATCAGCTATTACCTTATCTGCCAATACCTTGATATCATGGGCTCCCTTTACCTGTTTTTCCCCAGTGATAGATACCATATCTACTTCTATATCCATCCTCCTGAGATAGTCCACTACTGTCAAAGCTTCTACCTCTTCAAATCCATCTGCCAAGAATACAATTACCTTCATAGAATCCCTCCTTTACATGATTATATACTATTACTCATAAAAACAAGAACCTCCTATGAATTCCCTCAATATGGAGTTTGGTGGTATGAAATTTTCCTTTTCTATATCCTTAAAATATCCAAGGAATTTAAGTAGTCTTTTTACCTCTGAATAATATTGACTCTCCTCATCTACTTCTTCAAGCAAAGGTACTATATGTTTTTTCAATACCCCCAATTCATATACTAACGCAGAGTCAAACATGACATCTGCCTCTTCTTGATATGGAAATATATTTTTCTCTTCTCCCCTTCTCACATTGTCCCACAACTCAAGGGTCCTCAATATGCTATTCCCTCTAAACTCCACATCTCTTACCATTCTTCTGATAATTCTAGTATCTGTAGTTGGAATTCGATTGTGTTCATCTATATTCAATTGAGTCAAAGCACTTACATATATCTTGAACTTATTCTTCTCTGGTATAGATGATGTCATCTTAGAGTTCAGAGCATGGATTCCCTCTACTATTATGGGATGGTTTTCATCTACACGTATCTTGGTCCCAGATAATTCTCTTCTTCCAGTCTTGAAGTTAAATCTAGGTAGTTCTACCTCTTCCCCTTCCAATAACCTTATCAGATCCCTATTTAGTCGTTTAAGATCTATGGCCTCCAAAGCTTCAAAGTCATATTCACCATATTCATTTAATGGAGTATCTTCCCTATTTACAAAATAGTCATCTACAGATATGGATATGGGAAGTTTTCCATTTACCTTTAACTGTACTTCCAACCTTTTGGAAAAAGTAGTCTTACCTGATGAAGATGGACCTGCTATTAAGATTATATTCAAGTTCTTATCCTCACAGATCATATCTGCTATCTGGGCTATCTTCTTCTCATGAAGTGCCTCTGATACCCTTATCACCTCTAGTATGGACCCATCTTCTACCTTGTCATTTAACGAACCTAAATAACCTAAGTCTAAAATACTTGCCCAGTCCTCTGCCTGTTTAAATACCCTGGCCAATTTAGGCTGTTCTTTGAATTCAGGCACTGTATATTCACTTTCCTCTGTTGGAAACAACAATATAGCCCCTGGATAATAATATTTTAAATCGAAGATACTGGCATATCCTGTAGAAGGTGCAAGATATCCATGAAATCTATCTATATGATCTCCTACCTTGTAGATATGTATACTATCCTTCTCTATATGTTTTAATAGTCTTACCTCTCCATCATAGCCATACTCTCTACATTTTTCTATGGCAATATCTCTAGAGACCTTTTTCCTCTCAATAGGTATATCACTTACTATTATCTCTTTCATCCTGTCTTTTATGAGTTCTATTTGAGTGAAGTTGATACTTTCTTCCTTATAGATCTCTGCATATAATCCTTCACCTAAAGAATGCTCTATAGTCACCTTGCACTCTGGAAATATATCTCTACATGCCTTTATGAATATAATAGATAATGTTCTAGAGTATATCCTATGGCCATCTTTGTCTCTTATATCTATGAATTTAATATATTTTCCCTCTTCTACTTCTCTTCCTAGATACATTACTTCATTATCAATCCTAGCCCCTAGATATCTCTTATACTCTTCTCCATATATCTTCTTGGATAATTCTTCTAAAGTAGTACCTCTCTCAATATTTATCTCTCCAAATCCCTCTACATAGACTTTCATGGTATCCTTCACTATTATCCCCTCCAAATAGTATTTACTATAAGTCCTATTCCAGCTTAGCCGATCCTAGTACCATCTAAATCCATATGGAGTTCCATTATATCCCAATTGTCTTCCAATACCTCTAGATATTCTCCTATTTCCTCTTTAAATTTCTCATCATCTTCTTCTACTATGCACATGATGGTAGGACCTGCTCCACTTAAATATACCCCTAATACTCCCATATCCCAACATTTATTTAATATATTAAAAAAATTTGGTATAAGTTTTCCCCTATAGGGCTGGTGAAGTACGTCCTCTAGAGAATATCTCAATAGGTCAAATCTACCATTGGATAAAGCAGACAATAATAGTGACACTCTACTTATATTATTGATTCCCTGTTGAAAATCTATAGTCTCAGGTAGGACTTCCCTAGATCTTCTTGTGGATAGAACAAAGTCTGGAATCAAAGCTATAAACTTTATACCCTTGTGAACCTCTACAGTATTATATAGTATCCTATCTCCCTCCATTATGGATACTACTAGACCTCCAAATAGGGCAGGTGCTATATTGTCAGGATGTCCCTCTATTTTCGTAGCTAACTTGAATATCTCTTCTCTTGACAGAGGTGATCCTGCTAATTCATTAGCTCCTACAACACCACCTAGGATACAGGAGGCACTACTACCTAATCCTCTGGAGATTGGAATATTAGCAGATACATCTACTCTAACTCCCTTTGGCCTACATCCTATCTCCCTAAAAGTCTCCATCATAGATGTATATATTAGATTGTCTTCAAGGTGAATCTCTTTTTCAAAACCCTGAATCTCTATTCCCTCTGGAATCTCCTGAAATCTAAACTCATTGTATATATCTAAAGCCAGACCTAGAGTGTCAAATCCAGGGCCTATATTGGCACTAGTTCCAGGTACCCTTATATTAATCATATATATCACCTATATTCAAAAACTTCATCACCATAGCCTTCATCTCATCTCTATCTACTACACTATGATGTCGAACAGGTTTGTCCCTTAGTCTCTCAACACTACTTGGCATATCTATGCCTGTCTTTTCAGATAGGGACTTAAGTATATCAAATTCATCCTCATCTCTAATATCAATTCCTATAGAGGATGCTACCTTTCCTCCAAATTTAAATGGACTGGCTGTAGATACTATTATGGCCTTTCTATGGTCTTTTGTCTCCTCTAGGTATTTTCTATATACCATATAGGCTACAGCAGTATGTGGGTCTACTAGATATCCATACTTCTGGAATAGATGATTTATTCCCCATGATATCTCTTCTTCCACTGCATAATTTCCATAGATATCCTGAGTATCCATTCCCTCCATATCATAATATCCTCTCTTTACAAGGTCTTCCATCTTCCTAGATATGAGTTTGTCATCTTCACCCCTTAGATGGAATAATAGCCGTTCTAGATTACTAGATATGAGTATGTCCATAGATGGAGAAGATGTGAGAAGTAATTCTCGCCTACTATCATATACTCCTTTGTTGAAAAAATCTGTCAATACATTATTTTCATTAGATGCACATATGAGTTTCCCTATTGGCAATCCCATATTCTTAGCATAATAAGCTGCCAATATATTCCCAAAATTCCCTGTGGGAACTACTATATTTATCTCCTCTCCCATTTGGATTTTGTTTCTCTTTACCATGGACATATATCCATGGATATAGTATACAATTTGAGGTATTAGTCTGCCTATATTGATAGAGTTGGCAGAGGACAGTATATAGTCATGTCTATCTAATAACTCTTTAAGGTCCATGTCATTAAATATGGCCTTTACCCCACTCTGAGCATGGTCAAAATTTCCCTTTATGCCTACTACCATGGTATTGTCTCCCTCTTGGGTTATCATCTGTAGTCTTTGAATATTGCTGACTCCATTTTCTGGATAAAACACCATTATCTTTATGCCTTTTACATTGGCAAAACCCTCTAGAGCTGCCTTTCCTGTATCTCCAGAGGTAGCTGTCAATATGAGTATCTCTTTGTCGATTTTCTCTATACTTTCTGCTCCCCTTATGAGATAGGGTAATATAGATAGGGCCATATCCTTAAATGCCAGTGTAGGACCATGATATAGTTCTAAAAATTCCATATCTCCCACATCTACTAAGGAGGCTATTTCCTTGTCTTGGAACTTGTCATCATAGGCCTTATCTATGGATTCCTTCAGATAATCCATTCCCAGTTCTGGAAAAAAACTTCCCAATATGAATAAAGCTATTTCCCTATAATCTAATTCCAACAAGGACTCCAAATCTCCTATACTTGGAAATATACAGGGGGCAAATAGCCCCCCATCCCTTGATATGCCCTGTAAGATTGCCTGACCTGTACTTACTATATTTTCTCTATTTCTAGTACTTACAAATTTCATATATTCCACCTCTAATCAAAAAATCTGGCTAAGAAATATTCATCCTTACTTAGTCCTAGTTCTCTAAGGACATCATATATCTTATAAAGACCTGTGGCTTTTGTCTTTATAGATATATATTCTCCCTGTGCCAATATCTCTTCTGATATCTCTGATAATATATTAGGTACTCCTTCACCTGCTACAGGAGAAATCCTAAGATAATATTGTCCATGTATCATATGATTCTCATTTGAAAGTACATCATCTCCTAAGGAGTTCTCCCTATGAGAATCCATTATGATATCTATTACATCAGATAGAATTGCATTGGCAGTAGGTAGTTTTCCTGCTCCTGAACCATAGAATTTCAATTCTCCTACATTATTACCTTTGAAAGCTACAGAATTAAAAGCTCCATTTACACTGGCAAAATAGGAATCATTTTTTATGATCATAGGCTGAACTACTGCTGTAAAGCCATCTCCTCTCCTCTTAGCCTCTCCTATGAGTTTTATAGTGCTATCTAGTCTCTTTATCTGAGCTATGTCAAAGGCATTTATATTGTCTATACCTTCCAGTAGGATATCCTCCTCTGTAATCTTCCCTTGGAGTCCAAGAGTTGCCAGTATTCTCAATTTTCGCAGTGTATCATGTCCCTGCACATCTGCAGATGGATCAGCTTCTGCATATCCTAATTCTTGGGCAGTTCTCAATACTTCATCATAATCTAAATCCCTTTCAAACATATTTGTCAGTATATAGTTACAAGTTCCATTGAGTATACCCTGAACTTCATCTATATCATTTAACACTATCTGTTCCTTCAATGGCTTTAGTACAGGAATACCACCACCTACACTGGCCTCATATAAAAATCCAACACCATTCTTTATAGATAGCTCATTTAATTCTTCAAAATACTTAGATACTATGGCCTTATTTGCTGTGACTATGTGTTTTCCCTTATTCATAGCCTCTACTATATACCTATAGCTCTGTTCTAAATCACTAGTAACTTCTATGACAATATCCACTTCTTCATCTAAAATATCTTGAAAATCATCTGTAAGTATTCCCTCAGAAACTTTGATATTCCTCTTCTTGTGAATATCCCTTACTAGTATTTTTTTGATGGATACATCTTCCTTTAATAGTGACTTTAAAGCATCCCTTCTCTCCTCTAAAATCTCCACTACCCCTTGGCCTACAGTTCCAAGGCCTAAAAGTCCAATTCCTATCATCTATGCTCTCCTTTCTAATATGTCCTTACCTAATATCTCTGCTATCTGGACAGCATTAGTGGCTGCTCCCTTTCTCACATTATCTGCAACCACCCATATATTGATTCCATTTTCTAGACTATAATCCCTTCTTATTCTACCTATATATACCTCATCCTTTCCTTGAACATCTATGGCCATAGGGTATTTGTTCTCTTTTACATCATCATATAGGACAATTCCATTGAAATTAGCCAGTTCTTCACTTAATTCTTCTATATCAAAGGCCTTTTTAAGCTCAATATTTGCTGATATACTATGGCTGTACTTTACTGGAACTCTTACTGTTGTAGCTGTTATTCTTATATTGTCATCTTTTAGTATCTTCTTTGTTTCATCTATCATCTTCATCTCTTCTTTTGTATATCCATTGTCTAAAAATACATCTATATGAGGTAGGACATTGTATTGAATCTGATAGGGATAGAACTCCACATTTCCCTCTTCCAAGTCCTTTATTCCTCCAAGTCCTGAACCTGATACTGCCTGATATGTGGAATAGACTATTCTCTTTATTCCATATCTATCATGTAGTGGTTTTAGAGGTATGACAGATTGAATTGTAGAACAATTTGGATTGGATATTATCCCCTTATTTTTTCTTATATCCTCTGGATTTACCTCAGGCACTACTAATGGTACTCCTTCACTCATCCTAAATACACTACTATTGTCTATTACCTGTACCCCCTTTTCCACTGCTATGGGAGCAAATTTCTCACTTACTGCTCCTCCTGCAGCAAAGAGTGCTATATCTATATCTCTGTCAAAGGATTCCTCTGTAAGCTCTTCTACTATATATTCCCTTCCCTTAAACTCTATCTTTGTACCTGCAGATTTCTTAGAAGATAGAAAATATATATCTCCCACTGGAAATTCTCTCTCCTCTAATACCTTGACTATAGTTCCACCTACTAGGCCTGTAGCCCCTACTACTGCAATATTTATATTTTTCATTTAAATCCCCCCATTTATCATTCAAAAGCTCCATATATGGCCGCAATGGCCCTTTCAAAATCGTCATCTTCAATTCCTATTATGATATTCAATTCACTTGAACCCTGACTTATCATTCTAATATTCACTCCTGCCTTGGCTAGGGCTGTAAATACCTTGGCTGAAATGCCCTTGGTCTTTATCATCCCCCTTCCCACTACTGCAATAAGTGCCATATCTGGATGACACACTATATTGTCTGGATTACAATAGATGTGAATCTCCTTCTTTATCTTTTCCAATTTGGAATTTATCTCTGAATTTGCAACTATTACAGATATTGAGTCTATTCCTGAAGGGATATGCTCTATAGATATGTCATTTGCCTCAAATACAGAGATGACCTTTCTAATAAATCCCTTCTCCCCACCCATAAGAGTCTTTTCAATAGTTATAGTTGTAAAACCCTTTCTACCTGCAATACCTGTTATACTTCCTGCATGACTTATAGAGGAAAGATCATCTACTATCATAGTACCTGAATCCTCTGGATGATTTGTATTCTTAATGTTTATAGGTATTCCAGAACTTCTCACTGGAAATATAGCCTCTTCATGTAAAACTGGAGCTCCCATATAGGATAGTTCTCTAAGTTCCTTGTAGGTAATGATCTCTATTGGCTTTGAATTCTTCACTATATTGGGATCAGCCATGAGAAATCCAGAGACATCTGTCCAGTTTTCATAGAGTATACTTCCTACCCCATTGGCTATAATAGAACCTGTAATATCTGATCCACCTCTAGAAAAGGTACGTATACTGCCATCAGGCTTGATTCCATAAAATCCTGGAATCACTGCATTTGGTACGTCTTTTAGTCTATCTCTTATCCTATCCTCTGTTCCCTTAAAGTCCAGTTTATCTCGAATATCAAACATAATCAGTTCCTTAGCATCTATGAATTCAAACCCTAGATACTCTGACAATATAATTGCATTTAAGTATTCTCCTCTACTTGCACAATAGTCCTGGGAAGCTCCGGATCTGATATCCTCTTCTATACCATCTAAGATCTCCCCCATGTCTATTTCTAATTCTAGATCTTCACATATACCTAAAAACCGTCCCCTGATTATATTATATACTTCATCAAAGTTTAAACCGTGGGATGCCAATTGATGACACATGTATAGTAGGTCTGTAATCTTGTGATCTTTGGAATTTCTCTTTCCAGGTGCTGATGGTACTATGTATCTTCTCCTATTATCTGACATGACTATGTTCTTTACCTTTGACATCTGCTTTCCATCTGCTAAAGAGCTACCTCCAAATTTAGCAACTATTATACCATCCATTTATATCCCCCTTACTCTTATATATTTTTAAAAAAAATACCCGTCCTTAATAGGACGAGTATTGTGCTCGCTTCCACCTAATTATTAATTAAGTTTATTGCTGTAACGTGGCAAACGCATATCTCTACTTCTAGTTCAAGATAGAGCTCATAGGTGGTTTTCAATCTACTGTATCAAAGGAGTCTTTCAGCCGGTGAACCCCTATCTCTACTGACCATTACAGATTTACTCTTCCTAATCAAGGCTTTTAACTATCTTATAGCTTTACTCTGAGAAAGTCAAGGGAAAATTTATAATTTTTTTAAAAATTATAAGGTGTATACATTCCTACAATAATTTGGTATAGTATAAAATTAAAAGGAGGTTGCTTTTATGTTTGACATCAAGGAAGAGGTAAAGAAAATTGAACAGGATATCATATCTTGGCGAAGAGGCTTACATCAAATTCCAGAATTAGGACTAGAATTGCCTAAGACTACTGAGTATATCACCAGTAGATTAGAGGAGATGAATATCCCATATAAGACCTTAGTAGACGGAAATGCAGTAGTAGGTCTTATTAAAGGCAGAGAAGAGGGAAGGACTATTGCCATAAGGGCAGATATGGATGCCCTTCCAATCAGAGAAGATACTGGACTTTCCTTTGCATCTACAAATGGTGCTATGCATGCCTGTGGACATGATGGACATGCTGCCATGCTTTTAGGAGCTGCTAAGATACTAAATGACAATAGAGATAAGCTTAAGGGAAATGTAAAGCTACTATTCCAACCTGGTGAGGAATATCCCGGTGGTGCAGAGCCTATGATTAGGGAAGGTGCCTTAGAAGATCCTAAGGTAGATGCTGTCATAGGGCTTCATGCTGGTGGCATCTCTGGAGATTCAAAAAAGGGTAAAATAGTTGTATCCTACGGACCTATGATGGCTTCCATGGATAGAGTCCTTATAAAGATTAAGGGCAAGGGAAATCATGGGGCTTATCCATATCTTGCTATAGACCCTATAGTAATAGCAGCAGAGGTAATAACTGCACTGCAAAACATTATAAGCCGTGAAACTAGGGCTACTGAACCTGTTGTCCTATCTATTTGTAGGATAAATGGAGGATTTAACCAAAATATAATCCCTGATGATGTAGAACTAGAGGGTACTATTAGAACCTTTGATAATGAAACTCGAAAGAGGATAGATACTCGTATTGAAGAGGTTTTAAAAGGTGTCGTTTCAGCCCACCGTGCTGATTATGAATACCAATACGACTACAAATATCCACCACTCATAAATGATTCTGATTTTACTAGTAGATTTGTAGAATCTGCAAAGAAGATTATTTCTGAGGAAGATATATTGGAAATGAAGGAGCCTGTAATGGGTGGAGAGGATATGGCATACTTCTTGGAAAAGGTTCCTGGTACATTCTTCTATTTAAGTAATCCAGGGGAAATAGATGGGAAATTTCATGGACATCATAGTCCAAAATTCGATCTAGATGAGGGAGAATTTTGGAAGGGAACAGCACTATTTGTTCAAACTGTTATAGATTATCTAAATGATATTTAGGAGGGAGTATATTGAAAAATAAAAAACTGCATATAATGGCTCTAATATTGACTATATTAGCTGAGTTCATTGGAGTCAAAAGTTTCAAAATAGGTGTAGGAACTATGTCTCTACTTCCAATGTTATATGCTCTAATATTTGGAATATTATTGTCACCAAGTTTCTTTAATATTGCAAAGGAAAAGGATATGAAGGATGCTGGTTCTCTAATAGGGTTGACCCTTATGCTACTCATGGCAAAATATGGGACAAATATAGGCCCTACCCTGCCACAGATAATCAAGGCTAGTCCAGCTTTGATATTACAAGAGTTAGGTAATGTTGGAACTGTATTTTTAGGTGTTCCAATAGCTGTCCTTATTGGATTAAGGAGAGAGGCAATAGGTGGTGCCCATTCAGTAGCAAGGGAACCAAATGTAGCCTTAATTGGAGAAAAATTCGGCCTAGATAGTGAAGAGGGCCAAGGGGTACTAGGTGTATATATAGTAGGAACTGTATTTGGAACTATATTTGTCGGTCTAATGGTAAGCTTTTTAGCAGCCTATACACCTTTACATCCATATGCCTTAGCAATGGCATCAGGAGTAGGCAGTGCCAGTATGATGACTGCAGGAGTAGGTTCATTGGTAATCATGTATCCTGAGATGACAGAGATGCTAACTGCCTTTGGAGCTACAAGCAATATGCTCTCAGGTCTTGACGGACTTTATATGTCTATTTGGGTTTCACTACCCCTTGCCGAGTGGCTATATAAGAAGACCTATAGATTAAAGTATGGAAATTTACCAGAAGAACCAATAAAAAGGGAGGGCATTTAGATGAAATTTAGAGATTCTTTAATTGTACTGTTGATTACTGCTGCCATATCTCTAGCAGGTAATTTTGTAGGATATAAGATAAGTATTATAGAAGCTATCCCTGGAATATTGATACTGGTATTGATTGCATTCTTAGGCATTGTATTGGCAGAGATTATTCCCCTTAAACTTCCTAGTGTGGCATATATAGTTACCCTTAGTACTATCTTAACTATACCCGGAGTACCAGGAGCAGGACTCATATCTAATTATACTTCAAAGGTGAACTTCTTGGCTCTGACTACTCCTATACTTGCCTATGCAGGTATATATACAGGTGAGAATCTAGATTCTCTAAAGAAAACAGGTTGGAGAATAGCTGTACTATCTGTATTTGTAATACTTGGGACCTATCTAGGTTCAGCCATAATAGCTCATATAATCTTAAAGGCAATAGGGCAGATATAAAAAAAGCTTCTATTGACACATTAATTAAGGTAGCTTTTTTTGAAACTCATTAACGGAAAGTTCCTATTAATTTATTTTTTAAAAGTATGAACTTTCCTATTCGTTATAAAAAATGATAATCCTAGGAAGATATATCTTCCTAGGATTATCTATATATCAATCACTATTGGGTAATTTTCAAAATACCATCCATTGTAGTATCTGTATGTGCCATCAAAACTTGTGTCAAAAAATCAATAGGCACATATGTCTTTCCTTCCTTTAACTCTGGTTCTGCTCCTAATAATTCTGGTGCTGCTCCTAATTCTATCATCATCTTTGCGAAATTATAGCTATCCTTTCCAATGGTGACCATAGTCCATTGAGCCTCTTTTGTCAACTCTACAGACTGAGTGTCACTATCCCATACTAATTTATATCCCAACTTCTCTGCTACTTCCCTAAGGGGTATCATAGCTATACCATCTTTATTTTCATATATTGGACTTTCCAATTCTACTTCTTCTCCATTTATGACTACTTTGTCAAAGACTTTAATACTGTTGTCCTTTAAAACCACTATCTTTTCTGGAGTAGTCTGTGCTGGTATACTCCTTGTAGAAGCTGTGAAGAATACTATGAGGTCGTTGTTATATAGATCTTCTTTGGATAGTTTGTTTCCCTTTCTATCTACGATTTCTACATCTTCATTGATATTTAGTTTCAACATATTGTCTTCACTTACTAGATCTTTATCAAATCTATCTACTTTAATATCTACAAAGTCTTCTCTATTTCTGACTATTATACTATTTGGTTTCAATTGCCCAGGATAGCTTAGAAGCATTATAGTATCCTTGCTATAATATATGGATACTTCCATACCTTCCTTTAGATCCTCTTTTTTTATAAATTCTAAGGTATTGTCATCTATTAGGATGACATCTTCATTTATATGTGCAATTAACTTATCCATGCCACTATCTAAATCATTTTCTGCTAAGATTGAAAAGGACTTATCTCCTGAATTGATAGTGCTTATCTTTCCCTTAAATTCAATATAATTTTGCATCTCTTTCTCTTCTCTTTGAGTTGATAGTTCTGTTTCAGATGTTGGGATATCTTGGGCTGTAACTACTATAGGGCTTAAAGCCAAACAAGCTGCTAAAGATAGAGACATTATCTTTTTCATTTTCATAAATTTTCCACATCCTTTCTATCTCAGTATATCATCTTAAAAGTTCAAATGGTTACATAGTGGTTACATGATTATTACAATTATGTGTCTATCTCATTACTACTTTCTTACATCTTTTCCATCATCTAGTCCATAGCTAACTTATATACCCCTATACAATGTATGTATCAATATTTCAATAATTGAATATTATGATTGTGACTGAATTTCAAGGAAGTGTTTATACATGGAAAATATATTATTAGTTTTGGCAGTATCTTTGGATTCTTTTGTAGCTAGTATTGCCTATGGTGCCAAGAAGATCAAAATCCCAATATCATCTATAATGATTATCAATATGATTTCTTCTCTATTTCTTGGCCTATCCATATTTGTAGGCCATATGTTGAAGAAAGTAATTCCTGGACAGTTTACATCTATTATAGGTTTTCTCATACTATTTTTAATGGGAGTATACTATCTATGTGAAAGTCTAGTTAAAGTTTATTTAAAATCTAAAATAAGTTCAAATGAAGAGCTAGAACTTAAATTATTTGATATAAAGTTTATTGTCCATATCTATATTGACGAAACTAAAGCAGATATGGACTTTTCAAAGAAATTAGACCCTAGAGAAGCTCTCTATCTAGGAACTGCTCTATCTTTAGATTCACTTACCATAGGCTTTGGCAGTAGTTTGGGAAATATCAACTATGGATTGGTAATCACACTATCCATGATAATAGGTATGCTGGGAGTAAAATGTGGACTTAAAATTGGAGAAAAAATTGTGGAAAATTCAAAAGTAAATCTCTCTTGGATAGCTGGGGTTATTCTGATACTATTGGCATTGTTGAAGTTAAGATAAAAACTAAAGGCGGTCTATGACCGCCTAACCAACAAATATAAGATCTCTTAGTTTAAATCTTCATCCCTATTTATCTATATTAGTCTAGATCTTCTCCATTGGACTCTATGACTTTCTTATACCAATAGAAGGAGTCCTTTCTTATTCTCTTTCCTGTCCCATTTCCCTCATCATCTTGATCTACATAAATAAATCCATATCTCTTTGACATCTGAGATGTACCACAGCTAATTAGATCTATACAGCCCCAAGTAGTATATCCCATTATCTCTACACCATCTGCAATAGCTTCCTTCATCTCTTTGATGTGTTTACGCAGATAATCTATTCTGTAAGGATCATGGATTTTCCCATCTTCTACCTTATCATGGGCTCCAAGTCCATTTTCCACTAAAAATAGAGGTAATTGATATCTATCATATAATTTATTAAGTGAAATCCTAAGTCCCACTGCATCAATAGGCCAATCCCACTCTGTCAATTCAAGATGTGGATTCTTGATAGGGCTATCAAATTGACCTGCAGTATCAGAAATACCAGCCTTAGCCATATGAGTCATATAATAACTAAAGGCAATAAAGTCTACAAGATGACTTCCTATTATCTCATCATCTCCTGGCAACTTTTTAATATTGATATTACGCTCCTTAAAATATCTCTCCATATAGCTTGGATATTTTCCACGAGCTTGAACCTCTGGATAAAACATATTCAACTGTTCTGCCCTTAAGGCTTGTAATTGATCTAATGGATCTGGAGTTGCAGCATAGGTCTCTATACGATTGATCATACATCCTATTTGAAAATCAGGACTTATCTTTCTACCCTCTTTTATAGCTAAGGCACTGGCAACAAATTGGTGATGATTTGCTTGAAATGCTGCTTCTTCCACATTGTCTACTGTATCTGCTAGGATTCCTCCCCCTGTATAGGGACTATTTAGATTCATATTCATCTCATTGAAGGTAATCCAATATTTTACCTTATCTTTATAGCGTTCAAACACTGTCTTTGCATACTTTACAAATAGCTCTATTGGCTCACGGCTAAGCCATCCATTGTATTTTTGAGTCAATGTAATAGGCATCTCAAAGTGTGATAGAGTGACTAAAGGCTCAATACCATATTTAGCCAACTCATCAAATACTCTATCATAAAACTCTAATCCCTTTTCATTTGGCTCATCTTCCATACCAGTTGGATAGATTCGTGTCCATGCAATGGACATTCTAAACACTTTAAATCCCATCTCTGCAAAGAGAGCTATATCTTCCTTATAGTTATTATAGAAGTCAATTCCCCAACGTTTTGGGAATTTATATTTATCTGGATTTTTTAGATATTCTTCCAATTCTGTCGAGCTGACATTGAATGTGAAGTTATCAACCTTTTCACCTGCATAGGGATCCTTGTAGGCTACCATATCCTGACTTGATAGTCCCTTGCCATCAGCATCAAAGGCACCTTCAATCTGGTTTGCAGCAGTTGCTCCTCCCCATAAAAACCCCTCTGGAAAAGTCATATTCAATTTTGTCATCAAAAAACCTCCTAATATTTAATATACCTTAGTCTTTATCTTCCTCAAAGCCCATGGCAGTAGTCAAAGCAAAAGCTATGATAAAACTTGCCAATGTGCCTAGTACAGCTATTATCAAATTCTTTAAATCTCCATCTGGAGATACATATGTGGGCAGTGCCACAAGTCCTGGTATGACAAATCCATATGTCCTAGCACCTAGTCCTACTAAAATAGCTCCTGTTATTCCACCTGCAGCCATGGCAGCATATAGTGGTTTCTTGAGCCTTATATTTACTCCAAACATGGCTGGTTCAGTGATTCCTAAAAGTGCAGATATTCCACTGGATATACTTATGGATTTTAACTCCTTATCCCTTGCTTTCATAGCAACTGCAAATACTGCTCCAGCTTGGGCTATATTGGTAACCAAATTTATCACTAAATATCCAGTATCATATCCATATGTCCCTAGATTTTGGAATATCAATGGGAAGAAAGCATAGTGCATACCTGTCATGACTATAAATGGATTTAAAGCACCTACTAATAATCCTGCCAATATACCTGCATGTTCAAATAGCCAGTCTACTCCCATACCTAGATAGTTTCCAAGATAATGTCCTAAAGGTGCTACAAATATCAATACAAAGGGTACAGTTATGAGTAAAGTCAATGTAGGTGTGAATACTAACTTTACAGGTCCTGGAATAAATCTATCTATTGCCCTATATACATATCCTAATATTATGACACTTAGGACTATAGGGAACACAGAAGAACTATAGTTTACTATCTGTATAGGTATAGATAGAAAATATATAGGATCTGTCACTCCTGCCTTTGCTGATTCTAATATAGTAGGATACATAAGAGCTCCAGCGATTACAATACCTAAATATTCGTTTACATCAAATTTACGTGCCACTGACACTGCCAATAGGAAGGGCAAGAAATAAAATGCAGCATCAGATATTAGATTCAATACCTGATATGTTCCGCTTTCTCCAGATAAAATACCAGTGACAGTTAATATTGCTAGAATTCCCTTCATCATCCCTGCACCTATTACTGCTGGCAATATAGGCTGAAATGCACTGGCTATAACATCTAGAATGAGACTTCCTATATTTTGCTTTTCTCTTTCTTTATTCTTATCAACAGCCTTTGTCTCCTTAGTATCTTTAGCATCTAACGTATCTTCACTATCTATGCCTAAAATCTTGGCCACTTCTACATATACATTTTTTACGTTGTTGCCTATGATTACTTGGAATTGTCCATTTTGATATCTAGTTCCCAAGACACCTTCCAATTTTCCTATAGCTTCATCATCAGCTTTATCATCATCTTTTAGATTAAATCTAAGTCTAGTTATACAGTGTATAGCTTTATCTATATTTTCTTTTCCACCTGATAATTCCACAATCTTTTCAGCTAATTCTGTTTCCTTCACAATTTTCCCTCCTATACATAATTCCCTCTCCCCCTTTTAATTTCAAACATATATGAATACATTTTCACTTGTATTATGAATTGAAAGTCTATTATAATATATTCATAGTATTCTATATCTCTATATTATCAGGATTAGAATTTTCAAACAATTACATATTGGTATATATATACTTACAAAATCACAGATATATAGATATGAGGTGTAAAAAATGAATTATAGAGAATTAGATAATTTTTTGAGGAGAATATCTCCTAGTGAAAAGTGGCATTTAAAGAATCCAGACAGTCTTTCACGATTCTATGAAAAGGTAAATAAGATAGATATAAATGGTTCTAAAGTCTATCTATTTGACTTTGGTTTAAAGTTTAAAAAAGAGAGTATCACCATAAATAGGGACTCTCGATTCACATATCTTCCTAAACATACACATACTGATATGGAGTTAAACTATATCTATTCTGGCTCATGTACTTACTTTATAGATGGAAAACAAATAGATGTAAGTAAGGGAGATATATGTCTATTGGATACAAATGTGGTCCATAGCTCAAAGCCAATTGGAAAAGATGATATTATCATCAATATATCCATGACAAAGTCCTTTTTCAATACTAGTTTTATAAGCAGATTGTCAAATCAAGGAATCATAACTAGCTTTTTAATCAATTCTCTAATGGAAAATCAAAGTCATAATAGATATATGATATTTCGTTCCAAGGAAAATGAAAATATAGATAGATTGATGAAAAGTCTACTGTGCGAATACTATGATAGAAGTATAGGATATGATGAGGTTTTGGATTCCTATATGATTATCATCTTTACAGAATTAGTGAGAATATTCAATAGGGACAATATAGATAACAGTTCTGCCAATGGCAAGAAGAGTACCAATATAATCCCCATGCTTCAATATATAGAAAATAATTATGATACTTGTACCCTAAGCTCCATGGCTGAAGACTTTGGATATAATCCAAACTATCTTGGAAATCTCCTAAAGGATAAGACTGGAAAGACCTTCAGTAAGTTGAAGTTAGAACATCAGATGAAACAGGCTAGTATGTTAATAGTCCATTCTCAGATGCCCATATATGAAATAGCCATGGATGTAGGATTTTCCAACCTAGGATTCTTCTATGAAAAGTTTAGAAATATCTATGGTGTAAATCCCCAAGAATATAGAGAAAACATAGGTATATATTAATCATTTAATAGTGCTATGGCCTCTAATTCCAGAAGATAGCCATTCCGTAGTTCGCCACAGGGTATGACTGCCCTTGCTGGCTTATGCTCCCCAAAGAATTGAGCATATACCTCATTGATCTTGCCCCAATCCCCTGAATCAGGTGCATATATATTTACTTTGACTACTCTATCTAAGCTGCTACCACTTGACTCTAGCAGCTCCTTTAGATTGTTCAGCACCCCTAGAAATTGTTTCTCTAGACCCCCTTCATATAGTTCTCCCGTTCTAGGATCTTTAGGTACCTGGCCAGATATAAATAGAAATCCATTTGCAGATACAGCTGGGGTATAGTGACCAGCAGCTTGCATTGCCCCTTCTATCTTGTGAAATTTCATCATTCGTCCCTCCTATAGGTATTTATTCTAATATTATATCACAAGTCTAATATACAGGAGTACAATAGTGAGCATATTTAGGATTATTAGCCCTTGTCACATCTTGGAATATCTCCTTTAGTTCCTTGCAGATCTTTCCCTCTTCTCCTGTGCCAACCTTTCTTCTATCTACTTCCACTATGGAAGTAACCTCCATGGCTGTTCCACTAAAGAATACTTCCTCTGAATTATATAATTCTGTTCTGGATATACTCCTTTCTACTACTTCCATACCCAATTCATTTTTAGCCAATTCCATTACCAAATCTCGTGTAATCCCTTCCAATATATGATCTGATGGAGGTGGTGTTATTAGCTTTCCCTTCTTGACTATAAATATATTTTCTCCTGGACCCTCACATACATTTCCTGCATCTGTTAAGAATACTGCCTCATCAAATCCATTCTGAAGTGCTTCTAGAGATGCTAGTGCTGAATTTAAGTAGGCTGCTGTAGGTTTTGTCCTAGGAGGCAACATAGTATCAGATATTCTCCTCCAACTAGACACTGCCACTCTAAGGGTCTCTTTGTCCACAAGGCTTCCAAGAGGTTGACAATATATAAGTACTCGATTGTCATCATCTCCATATAGAGTTGGAGTAAGCTCATCAGACCCCTTATAGACCACAGGTCTTATATATACAGTAGTCTTGAATTCATTCTTCTTCAATAGTTCAACTGTCCATCTACATAGTTCTTCTACTGTATAGGGTATATCCATATACAGTGCTTTACATGATTCCAACAATCTCTCATAATGTTCTTCTAATCGAAATCCATATAGCTGTTGTTTTTCATCATCCCAATAGGCCCTAATACCTTCAAAACATCCTAATCCATAGTTAAAGGCCTTTGATCTTATTCCTATATTCACCTGACTTTCTCTGATTATCTCTCCTTGATAAAATACATATGATTCCTTCATAGTTTCCTCCTTAGTTATATATCATATTGTTGATGGACATACCTGCTGGCACCATGGGAAATACCATGTGGTCCTTTGGCAATATACATTCTATAATAGTTGCCCTATTTGAGTTTTTGGCCTTTTTCAAAGCCCTATCCAGAGACTCTACATCTGAGACCTTAACTCCATGTATTCCATAGGCTTCCCCTAGTTTGATAAAGTCTACCTCATCTCCAAGGTCAGTCTCCATATATCTTCCATTGCAAAACATCCCTTGCCATTGCCTTACCATTCCCAAAGTACTGTTGTTGAATATAAGGATTATGATGGGAAGATTTAGCTTAGAAACTGTAGATAGTTCATTGCAATTCATTCTAAAGCTTCCATCTCCTGTTACCAGTACTACAGGTCTATGGGGATTTCCTACCTTTGCACCAATAGCTGCCCCTAATCCATATCCCATGGTTCCCAATCCCCCTGAAGTCAAAAAGGTTCTAGACTTTATAAATTTCCAGTGTTGAGCTGTCCACATCTGATGCTGTCCCACATCAGTGACTACAATAGTGTCTTTATCTAATATACTGTTGGCAGATTTTAGGACCTTTATTCCATCCCAAGATAGTTCTTCATGGATCATTGACTCCTTCCACATCTTAATCTGCTCCAACCATTTAGTTCTTTCCCTCTTACTTATACCCTTTTGAAGTTCATTTAATATCTCCTTCATATGTCCTACTAGGGAATAATCAATAGGTCTATTTTTACCTATCTCAGCCTTGTCAATATCGATTTGAACAACCTTGGCCTCTGGTCCAAACTCATCAGCTCTTCCTATTACCCTATCACTAAATCTGGCTCCTATAGCTACTATGAGATCGCTATTTTGTACGGCCATATTTGACTCCTTTAGTCCATGCATCCCTACTAATCCCAGAGACAGAGGGTGAGTTCTCGGAAAACCTCCTAGACCCATAAGGGTGTTTACTACAGGTATATTGCCTTTTTCTACTAACTTCACAAGTTCTTCTGATGTATTAGAAGACACCACTCCTCCTCCTGAATATATAATAGGCCTTTGAGAATTATCTATAAGTCTACAAATCTCTTCTATACCATCTATGGTCCAATGTCTATTTTCTTCCCTATCTACAGGAGGTATATAAGGTATATATGTGGTACTCTCTGTAAATAGATCCTTAGGGATATCTACAAGTACAGGGCCTGGGCGACCAGATCTGGCTATTCTAAAGGCTTCACCTATGGTCCTTGCTATGTCATGTACATCCCTTACTAAAAAATTATGCTTAGTTACAGACAGGGTAATTGTAGTTATATCCACTTCCTGAAAGGAGTCTCGCCCTATTAGGTCTAGATTTACCTGTCCTGTTATGATGACTAGAGGTATGGAATCTGCATAGGCTGTGGCAACACCTGTGACAATATTAGTAGCACCTGGACCAGATGTAGTAAAACATACTCCAACCTTGCCTGTGGATCTAGAATATCCATCAGCCCCATGGGCAGCACCTTGCTCATGGCTAGTAGTTATATGGGTAAAATCCTCTCTATATCCATATAGGGCATCATATAGGGGAATCACTGCTCCCCCTGGATAGCCAAAGATAGTATCTACTCCTTCTTTTTTTAAACACTCTAAGACGATTTCTGCTCCACGAAGCTCCATATCTTCACCTGCTTTCAATATATTATGGTTTACATATTGCACCAGTAGATGCAGATGTAACTATACTTTCATATTTTGCCAAGTATCCCCTTGTATTCTTCTCTAAGGGTCTCCAATTTTCTTTCCTCTTATGTAGAACCTCTTCATCTACTAATAGTTCTAATCTCCCCTGTATCATATCTATATAGATTTCATCACCATCTTCTACAAGGGCTATAGTTCCTCCAAGGGCTGCCTCTGGAGATACATGGCCTATGGAAGCCCCCTTTGTAGCTCCAGAAAATCTTCCATCTGTAATCAATGCCACATCTCTATCTAGACCCATTCCTGCAAGGGCAGAAGTAGGTGTCAGCATCTCCCTCATACCTGGTCCTCCCTTGGGACCTTCATATCTTATGACTAGGACTTGACCCTTTACTATATCTCCACTTAATATGGCATCTACAGCATCTTCTTCCCTATCAAATACCCTAGCTGGTCCTCTATGTATTAGCATCTCTTCAGCCACTGCTGCCCTCTTTACTACAGCTCCATCTGGTGCTAAACTTCCACTAAGTACTGCTATTCCTCCAGTTTCACTATAAGGTCTATTGATTGAAGCTATTATATTGTGATCCATAACCTTAAAACCATCTATTATCTCTCCAATATTCCTATTGGAAACTGTCTGTGCTTGCAAATTTAGTAGATTCTTCTTGTTCAATTCACTCATCACTGCCATTATTCCACCAGCCTCATATAGATCTTCTATATGATAGTCCCCTGCTGGTCTTAGTCTACATAGATTGGGAGTTCTTTCACTAATATTATTTACAATATCCAAGTCCAAATCTACTCCTGCCTCATGGGCTATGGCAAATAGATGTAGTACTGTATTTGTAGAACATCCTAGGGCCATATCTACTACTAGGGCATTTTCAAAGGCCTTGTCTGTAAGTATCTGACTAGTTGTGATATTCTTCTTAACTAAATCCATTATCTGTATTCCAGAATACTTAGCCAGCCTCAATCTCTCACTATATACTGCTGGTATAGTACCATTCCCAGGCAGTGCCATGCCTAAAGCCTCTGTCATACAATTCATAGAATTTGCAGTAAACATACCTGAACAGGAACCACAGCTGGGACAAGCCCCCTCTTCCAATTCATATAATTCCTCCTCTGACATAGTACCAGCCTTTACAGCCCCTACTCCTTCAAACACTGTACTTAAATCTACACTCTGTCCTCTTACTTTTCCAGCCAACATAGGTCCTCCACTAACAACTATAGCTGGAATATCCAATCTAGCAGCAGCCATCAACATACCAGGAACTACCTTATCACAGTTGGGAATAAGTACTAGACCATCTAATCCATGAGCCTTTGCCACTATTTCCACACTATCTGCTATTAGTTCTCTACTGACTAGAGAATATTTCATGCCCTCATGATTCATGGCTATACCATCACATACGGCTATGGTTGAGAACTCTAAAGGTGTACCTCCTCCCATTATGACTCCCTTCTTTACCTCTTGGGCTAATTTACTTAGATGTGTATGTCCAGGGACCAATTCGCTAAAGGAATTGGCTATGCCTATCAATGGCCTTTGAATCTCTTCATCTATTAAACCTAAGGCCTTCATCAAAGATCTGTGAGGAGCCTTCTCCACACCTTGCTTCACTCTATTGCTATTCACATTCTCCATCTCCTCAAAATCCATTATTTCTTTAACCAACTCATCATATCCCTTAGCTTCCTGCCTACTACCTCCATTGGATGTTCCTGTTCCATTCTCCTCCTTGCATTAAAGAAGGGTCTATTTGCCTTGTTTTCCAGTATCCAACTCTTTGCAAAAGTACCATCTTGGACTTCTCTTAGGACCTTCCTCATCTCTTCCTTTGTATCCTCAGTGATGATCCTCTTCCCTACAGAATAGTCCCCATATTCTGCTGTATCACTTATGGAATATCTCATATAGCTTAGGCCACCTTGATTTATCATATCTACTATTAACTTCATCTCATGTACACATTCAAAATATGCACTTTCTGGATCATATCCTGCTTCTACTAAGACTTCAAATCCTGCCTTCATAAGTTCTGTTATCCCACCACATAGGACTGCCTGCTCTCCAAATAGATCTGTCTCTGTTTCCTCCTTGAAGGTAGTCTCCAGTATACCAGCCTTGGCTCCTCCCACACCAGCTGCATAGCCTAAGGCCAATTCCATAGTATCTCCTGATACATCTTGATGAATTGCCACTAGACAGGGGACTCCTCTTCCCTCTTGAAACTGACTCCTTACTGTATGTCCTGGACCTTTTGGAGCTATCATAAATACATTTACATCTTTTGGTGGTACTATCTGTCCATAGTGTATATTGAATCCATGGGCAAAACCTAGATATTTTCCTGGACTTAAATTCTTTTCTATGCTACTTTTATAGAGCTCTACCTGTTTCTCATCATTTACAAGGATCATGACTATATCTGCCCAAGCAGCTGCATCTTCAGCTGTATCCACCTTTAGTCCATGCTCTTCAGCAATCTTCCATGATTTGCTTCCCCTATATAATCCAACTGTCACATCCACTCCAGACTCATGTAAATTCAATGCATGGGCATGGCCTTGACTTCCATACCCAATGACTGCTACCTTTTTTCTCCTAAGTACTTCCAAATTACAATCACTTTCATAGTATATATTTGCCATTTTATATTCCCCCTTGTTCTATTTTAAATTTTATATATATATCTCATTTACTTCATAGACATCTTGGAACCTTCTCATCTGATGCAATATATTGTCTATATCTTCATCCTCTACACCTAGGGTGATAGTCAGATATGCCTTGGATTCATCCTGAACTTCTTCCATGATAATCTTCTTCATAGTACATCCCCTTCTTCTAATCAGCCCTGTAATCCTCATCAATGATTCTGGTCCATTTTCCACAGAAGCCCACAATGTCTTTGTCATATCCATTCCTCCTCTTTAAAATTTGATAAATTAAAAAAATCTCCCGTTCCTAGAACAAAAATACTTCTGTTCTAGGGACGAGAGATTACCCGCGGTACCACCCTTATTCACAATTTATTCACATAAATTGACTTATCAGGTCCAAAGAAAGTCTTTTAACCCTAGCCATATAACGGTGGCACTTCTTATAATATAAGAATCCCGGTCTCAATTACTTTGATTTAAAATCATTTCATCTCAACAGTTCTGGAGTGATTATTATATACATCTTTTAATCCTAGCTCTCACCATATGCCAGTTCTCTGTAATTAAGTTGATGTATTTTTCTCTCCATCAAAACCATTTTCTATTTACTGAATTTTTGTGTATTAGAAAATATATTACACTATCCCAATAAAGTTGTCAATACCTTTTTTGAAGATTTTAGAATAATTTGATTTAATCCCTTTGACTCTTCTCTAGAGCTTGCTCTAAGTCTGATATTATCTCATCTGCATTTTCTATACCTACAGATAATCTTATCATATTTTCTTTTATTCCTGCCAAAAGTTGTTCTTCCTTTGATAGTTGTCTATGGGTCATACTAGCTGGATGTAGTACATGAGTCCTTATATCTCCTACATGAACTACTAGAGTAGCTAATTTTAGACTATCTATAAATTTCTTTCCCTCTTCAACTCCACCTTTTACCCCAAAGGATATGATTCCACTAGCACCTTTAGGAAGATATTTTTTAGCCAATTCATGATCCTCACTAGATTCTAGACCAGGGTAATTTATCCATGCTACATTTGGACTTTTCTCTAGATATCTGGCAATCTTAAGAGCATTTTCTGAATGTCTATCCATTCTAAGTGCCAAGGTTTCTGTGCCAAGATTTGTCAAAAATGCATTAAATGGACTCATGGTGAATCCCATATCTCTCATAAATACTACCCTAGCCCTAGTTATATAGGCTAAATCCTTAAAGGTCTCTGTATAGCTAAGTCCGTGGTAGTTTGGATCTTTATCTGTCAGACAGTTAAATTTCCCATTTTCCCAATTAAAGTTTCCACTATCTACTATGACTCCTCCCAGACTAGTAGCGTGACCATCTAAATATTTTGTAGTTGAATGAGTGACTATATCAGCTCCATATTCTATAGGTCTACATAGATAGGGAGTTGGAAATGTATTGTCTACTATTAGTGGAATCCCATTTTTATGAGCTATTTTGGCAACTCTCTCTATATCCAATACCCTAAGACCAGGATTTCCCAATACTTCTCCAAACAACAGCTTTGTATTATCCTGTATAGCTGCCTCTATTTCCTCATCAGTGGAGTCAATATCCAAAAGTGTAGACTCTATTTCAAAGTTTTTCAAGGTGGAATTTAGTAGTGTAAAGGTACCACCGTATAGATTGTTGAAAGATACTACGTGATCTCCAGCCTTACATAGGGTCAAAATTGACAATAGATTTGCCGCCTGACCTGATGAAGTTGATAGTGCAGCCTTTCCCCCCTCTAGAGCTGCTATCTTCTTCTCTAGGACATCCAAACCTGGATTGGATATCCTTGAATACATATGTCCCTCTGCCTCCAAGTCAAATAGAGCTGCAACCTCATCTGCACTATCATATTTATAAGTTGTAGATTGGTATATAGGAGCTACCCTAGGTTCTCCATTCTTTGGCTCATATCCTGCTTGAACACATAATGTCTCTACTGATAGATTTTTCATTTACATTCCTCCTTAAAATTTTGTATAAAAAAAACTTCCATCCCTTAAAAGGACGAAAGTTAGATTCCGTGTTACCACCTTTGTTCGCTATTATTTCACAATAACAACCTCATCAGGTACTATCATACCCTATCACTATAACGGGTGAACCCGTATTAATCTAAGCTAATGCCTCGACTAATCCTAAAGAAAGACCATGTTCATCCCTATTCCTCCTATTCCCTCTCACCAGATGGGAACTCTCTGTAAAGATTCCAAAGAATTACTCTTCTTTCCATATAGTTATTACCTTGTTGATTTTTTAAAATGATATCAGATTAATTTCCCTTTGTCAACATCTTTCTTTAAATTTATTTTGCTATAGCATATTTCTTCCGAGTCCATCTCTTCATGATATTTATTATTATAAGAAGACTAACTAGAGATACCAATAGAGTAACTGCTATGCTCTTTGTAATCCCTGCTGCAATAAATCCTAACACTGATGCCAAAGCTACAATCAATGCATAGGGAATTTGACTCTGAACATGATCTATATGATTACATCCTGCTCCAGCAGAAGATAAAATTGTAGTATCTGAAATAGGAGAACAGTGATCTCCAAATACTGAGCCTGAAAATATAGATGCTAAAACTATAATCAAGTATTCCATTTGATTCATATGAACCAATATAGGCACTATTATAGGTATCAATATACCAAAAGTACCCCAAGCTGTTCCTGTAGAAAATGCCAAGAAAGCAGCCACTATAAATATTATAGATGGGAATATCCACATGGGAACTATACTAGATGCTAATTTGGCTCCAATAAATCCACCTGTATTTAAATAATCAGCACTAGTTATCCCACCTACAGTCCAAGCAAGAGTCAAGATGACAATTGCACCAATCATGGATTTCATCCCTTCTACCAATCCATTCATGAACATCTCAAAGCTTATGAGCTTTCTTGGGATATACATGATAAATGCCACAAATATGGCTATCACTGATCCAATTACCAAGGAGAGATTTACATTTGCATCTCCAAAGGCCTCACTGGCAGAAATCCCTTCACCATTAAAATATCCACCTGTCCTAAGCATAAAAAATACAGTTGCCCCAATCAATACAATTACTGGTATTATAAGGTCTATTACCTTGCCATCCATGGAATGGGTATAACCTACTTCCTCTTTGGATTCTATGATGGAGGTGTCCTCCATCTCAAACTTCTCCATAAGTCCAATCTCTATATCTGAAAAGGAAAAATATATGACTATGAATATAGTCAATAGTGCATATAGATTAAATGGAATAGTTGACAAAAATACCTTCATTGGATTTTCTATTCCTACACTTCCAATTATAGCTACTACAGATGCAGCCCAGCTAGAAACTGGTGCAAGTATACATATGGGAGCAGCTGATGAATCTATGATATGGGCAAGCTTGGCCCTGGATATACCATTTTCATCTACTATAGGTTTCATTACAGCCCCTACAGTAAGGCAGTTAAAATAATCATCTATAAATATTAAAATACCTAAAATTGCAGTTGCAAACTTTGCAGCCTTCTTGCTCTTTATCTTTTTACTAGCCCATTTACCATAGGCAAAGGAGCCACCAGCCATATTCATCACCATTACTAGAGAACCTAAAAGTGCAAGAAATATGATCATAAGCCCATTATCTCCCACTCTGTTTCCCATCAATTCAAATATATTCTCCAACATGACCAGCACATTTCCACCACTTAAAATCAACCCACCTGCAATTATCCCTATAAGCAAAGAACTGATTACCTCTTTAGTTATAAGGGCCAAGACAATTGCAACAATTGGCGGGAGTATTGACAGCCAACCATAATCCATCTTTGTCCACCTCTAATTTGAAATATTTCATATAATTATACAGCTTTGATATTATTTAGTCAACTTTGAGAATATTTAAATTTGACATATTACCACTGACCATAGGTACCCTATATACACTACATTCTTTGGCTCAATAGCTGAATTCTATAGGCTAAGGCATACCCATCTTCTACAGACTTTATATCAATAGCAATTTTATCTCCAACTATAAAATCCTCAAATTCTAAATCAGTGACTTCTCCAGTATCATTGTGAACATAGGTGAAATATATATCCTCGTTTTCACAATCAATATAGCAATCTTCACCTAAAATACTATCATCATCTAATCCCTTTACAACAAAACCATTAGACCCTTCATCAATCTCCAAAATCTCTGCATTTATTCCCATATAGGTTGTATCTTTTGTCTTGCCACAAGCTGACATAGAGAGGACTATAATAATCATCCCAATTATATAAACTAGTTTTTTCATCTATATCCCTCCAGCAAATTTTTATCCATAGAATACTAATTTCCTTTAGTATATATAAAATTTGGTATCATGTCTATAACTATACCAATTCTCCCCTTATCCCCTTTGACTTATAGCTATTTATGTGTTAATATGTCCTTATTCAGACTATTTTGTATACATTTATCTAAATATGTATGCAAAGTAGTCTGAATAGACTTTATATAAGGGAGTAAATTATATGCGCATTCGACACAAACTATCAGTGATGGTCTCTGTACTAGTTGTTTTATCCTTAGCTGTACTATCCATAGTATCCTACAATTTTTCTAAAAATTCCATGATATCATCTAATGACAGATTTTTAGAAAATACAGTGGATATACAAAAAAGAGAAATAGAATCATTTTTAACAGATTCCCTATCTAAAGTTCAAGGATTTTCTAATTTAAAAGGATTAATAAATGCAGAGCCTAATGAGGGAATTAGTGAACTCAGCAGGGTCTATCCATCTTTGGAAAGCACCTTTGCCAACATCTCTTTTGCCAACTTAGAAGGCACTAGATGGAATTATAAGGGAAAAGAAGGCTCCATTGCTGATAGGGAATATTTTTCAGAAACAATTTCTAGTGGACAAGGTATCATATCCAATGTCCTAATTTCCAATACTACAGGCAAACCATCTGTAATAGTGACATCTCCTATTCTAAAAGATAACTCTGTAAGTGGTATTGGCTATGCTACTCTGGAATTAGATAGATTACAGACTATAGTATCTGAATTTGAAGTTGGAAAAACTGGATTTGGATTTATTATTGACCAAAATGGAATGATCTTAGCCCATGGAAGAGAACCTGAGCTTCTCTCTGAAATAATTACAGACCCTAATTTTGATGAAAATGACCCAATGAAATACATATGGGATAATAGAATCTCAGATAATGATTCTAAATACGTAAGATTAGAAAATGATATAGAAGGTAAAAAATACTTAACTACCTTATCTTCAGTCAATATAACTGGTAACAAGCCTTGGATCTTGGGAGTATCTGTAGAAAAGTCGGAGATTGAACAGAATATTATTCATCTGAAAAGAATATTCTTTGTCTTATCTATAGTTTGCATTGTATTTGCCATGACCATTACATTTATTTTTAGTAAAAGGTTTGTAACACCTATTGAAGTCATCAACCAAATCACTAAAAAAGTCGCTAGTGGGAATCTTACTGATAATGATTTTACCGTCAATACATCAGATGAAATAGGTGAACTCTATCAAAATATTGTTATCATGACTAATAACTTAAGGGAATTTGTTAAACAAATCAATTTTACATCTGACCACATTGCAAATTCTTCCTATCAGTTAACGGATAATTGTGATATATCCTCAAAGACAGCTGAAGAGGTCACCAAAGCCGTTGAAGATATTACAAGCGGAACTTATGAACAAGCCAATAATATGACAATGGCTTCTACTAGTATTGATGAGCTGGGAGATTTAATTGAAAAAGAACAAAACTATATAGTTGATCTAAATAATTCTGCCTCTAAAGCTGATATGTTAAAGAATGAAGGACTTGAACTAATGGATGATTTGATTCAAAAAACAGAGGATAATAATAGATCCATCAAGGTCATCAGTGATGTTATTGTCAATACAAGTGAAAGTACAAAAGAGATTGAAAGTGCTAGTGAAATGATTGGAAATATTGCAGAGCAGACAAATCTTTTAGCCTTAAATGCTGCCATAGAGGCTGCAAGAGCTGGAGAAACAGGTAAGGGGTTCGCCGTAGTTGCTGATGAAATAAGAGTACTAGCTGAAAATTCTAATCAATTTGCAATGAAGATTGCCAATATAATCGAGGGACTAACTAAAAGAATCCAAATTGCCATTTCTACCATTGAAGAAACTGAAAACATAGCTATTTCACAAAGCCAAAGTGTCAGTGCAACAAGCAATAAATTTACAGGAATAGCTGAGGAAATACAGATGATGCATGAACTAATTGCTACTATAACCTCTATAGGTAAAGATATGGAACACAATAAAAATGAAGTTATCTCAAATATCACCAGCCTAGCTGCTATTTCCCAAGAGACAG
Source organism: Varibaculum timonense (assembly GCA_902386935.1). Classification (GTDB taxonomy): domain Bacteria; phylum Bacillota; class Clostridia; order Tissierellales; family Tissierellaceae; genus CABMKH01. The sequence goes on along the minus strand of CABMKH010000005.1, from coordinate 77,556 downwards.
CGGCTAGTACAGAGGAGGTATTAGCTTCTATTGAAGAGCAGACAAGTTCTATATTCAAAATTGCAGATTATGCTAGGGAATTAGATGGCTTATCTGATGAAATGAAAAATAATATTATGAAGTTTAAATGGTAATGAGATTAAATTAACCTTTAGAATCATCATATAATATATTATATAATGGACTTCCTAAATCTATAGGAAGTCCATTTATATTCCTCACTAATAAATCTGCAACTCTAATCTTTCAATTCACTATATATGATGTCATTCATCTTATCTACTAATCCTGCCCAGGAGAAAGACTTTATTTTGGCCTTTATCTCTTCACTGAATTCTCTTTTTTCTCTTATCTTTTCAATTTGGCATAATATATCCTTCTTTAAACATTCTTTAAACTCTGGTAAATCTTCTTTCACTGGTTTATCTATATCATATATTCTAGGAAGAGGAACATATTTAATTACTCCTGAATTTCTTATTTCTTCTCCTAAAAGTGTCATCAATGCTTCTATTTCCGTAGTAACTACATATAATCCACAGGCCAAGCTCTCTATGGCCATTAGACCTAAGCCCTCATAATAAGAGGGCATGAGGAATATGTCCTTTTTTCTTAATTCATCTCCTAAAGCTACTTGGTCTCTTACATTATATATCCTTATACTGCTGTCATCTTTAATATATTCTTCTATTCTTTTTTTGTTTTCTTCATCAGGACTTCCTATAATATCCAGTGTCACATCATCTAATTCTAAGGACTTATAGACATCTATAAGTTCATAGATTCCCTTGGAAGGGTCTATCTTTGCACAGAATACAAGTCTGATTTTGTCATCATAGGTCTTTTGTTTTGGAGGATAGAAGATATTTTGATTGAAACCTCCACCTACTGAAATTATCCTATCTCTATCTATACCGTATATTTCAACTATTTCATCTTTTTGCTGTTCTGAAGCGGAAAAGACACAGTCTAATTCATGTATTTTCTCAACATACTTATCTTTAATATGAGGATTCATTCTTGCTTGTCTCAAATCTGTATTGTGACATAATCCAACAATCCTTGTATCTGGAAATACTTCTCTGACTAAAGATGTCAAAATCCAAAGATGATGGGCAAATATTATATCTGGATTGAAGTCTTTCTTTACCTTCTCCAATCTCTTCCTAAAGGCTTCTTTCCAAATATACACCATTTCTTCAGTCATAGATGAATATAGGGTATTTTCATAGGGCATTACATCACTCATCCCTACTATGGGAAATGGCAATTCCTTACTTTTAAAGACTACAGGATATTGGTCCTCACTATCTAAAATATCCCATGGATATTCATCTTGATATCCAAAGATAGCTTTTTGCTGATAATTATATCTTTTGAAACCTTCTATCATATTGGAGTAATATACTCCTGAACCAGTCTTTGATGGCAATTGTGCCAAAACATGTAATATCTTCATATCTTCCTCTCTTTCATCTCTATATATACTTTATCACCTATGTGAAACTCCTCTTCATTATTCAGCCTAGTCATTCTATATTCCTTATCTTTATATTCTATAACATACTCCATATAAGAACCTTTAAATTTCTTTTTTACCACAATAGCCTCTTCTCCATCTTTAGATATCTTAATAGATTCTGGTCTTACAAATAGACCATTTCCCATATTAGCTGACCCTAAAAAATTAAGGGAGAACTCAGTCTTAGGATTTAAGTATATATTCCTCGGTGTATCTATTTGTTCTATCCTTCCTTTGTTCATTAATATTATTCTATCAGCTATTGAAAAGGCATCTTCTTGGTCATGGGTTACAAATATCATGGTAATATTGAAGACATCTCTAATTCTAAGAAGCTCTTCTCGCATGGTAATTCTAAGTTTTGTATCTAGATTTGAAAAGGGTTCATCTAATAATAGTAGCTTAGGTTTGACTATTAAAGCACGACCTAGGGCAACTCTTTGCTGCTCTCCACCTGACAATTTTGTTACTCTTTTATCTTCATAACCCTTTAAGTTTAGAACTTCAAGCATTCTTTTTCCTTCTAGTAGTGCATCTTTTTTCTTATATTTTCTAAACTTTAGGCCATATATTATATTTTCTATGACTGTCTTATGTGGGAATAATCCATAGGACTGAAATACTGTAGCTGTTTCCCTCTCTTCTGGACCTATATTCTCAATATTTTTATCATCTAATATAATCTCTCCACTATCTATTTCAATAAATCCACCTATAGATTGTAGTATTGTCGTCTTTCCACAGCCTGAAGGTCCTAGAATACAGACTATCTCTTTTTCTCTTATTGAGAAGGAAATATTCCTTATAGCTTCTATATCCTTGTATTTTTTAGTTAGATTTTTAATTTCAAGAAACATCTCTACTACTCCTATTAAATATTTTATAAGATAATATACTAACAAATAGACATACTATGATTATAATACTAGAAAGAACAGAAGCTATCTTATATTTCCCACTGGATACCAAATCAAACAACACTAATGTTGCCAGTTTCTTGCTTGGATATACTAAAAATATTATTGAACCTATGGTGGTCATTGAGGATATAAATGTATTTGTAAAGGAGAGAAATAGTCCAGGGTAACTCATGGGAAATACTATATCCTTTAAAATATACAGATTGTGAGCTCCTAAATCCTTTGCTGAATTTAAAACAGAGGTTTCTATTTGAGTCATACTATTTTGTATAGTCCTAATAGACATAGGCAACTGTCTAAAGATTAAATTTAGTATCACTATAGTTGCCGTACCTGTTAATTTAAATGGACCTTTATTGAAGGCAAAGATATATCCAAGCCCAAAAAAAGTTCCTGGAACTATATAGGGCATACTTGAAATGAAATCTAATATCTTCATATATCCAGTCTTTCTAATATATGAATAATATGATAGTACTAAACCTATTAAACTTGAAAATATTCCTGCAATTATTGAATATGCTATACTCCTTATGAAACTATCTTTTATGTAGGGAATACTTTCAAAGATATTATCCAATGTAAAATAGGTTTCCCCCTTATATTTATCTGTGAAAGCAGATATAAAAATAGCCAAATACTGAATTATTAGCCACAATATAAAGAATAAGGCTAAACCTACTATTAGATAATATAAGCCTGTTTTCTTTAGTTTACCCTTGGTTTCCCTTAAGGTCTTAGAAGCACTTTGATGTTGTTTTGAAAAATAATTGTATATTGCAAAGATTATTACTGAGGGAATAAATAGTATTACTGATATTGCAGATGCTCTAGGTGAATTTCCCTTAGCTATAATGGACAGATAGGCTTCTGTGGCTAAAGTATTAAATGCCCCTCCTATTATCATTGGGCTTGAAAAATCTGCCATAGACCTAATAAAACTCAATAAAAAACTTACAGCTATGGCTGGTTTCATAGTAGGGATTATTATATCTAGAAGGATACTAGTGGTATCAGCTTTTAAAGACCTGGCAGATTCTATCATAGTATTATCAAATAAATCTAAATATCCTATTAACATCACTGCATTTAATGATGTAAATCCTAGAGTTTGTACAGATACTATGCCCCATAGTCCATATGGATTTATAGACAATTTTAAGATATGTTTTGTTATGAATCCATTTCTGCCAAATAACTCTATATAGGTTAATGAACCTATAAATGGAGGTGAAACCATAGTAAGTAATAATATAAACATCATAATCTTCTTCTGTCTATCTGTAATAAAAAATGTCATAAGTCCTAAAGCCAGTGCAAATATAGTGGAAAGCAAAGCTGTGATAGTTGCTGATATTATGGAGTTTTTTACTAGATAGAACTCACTTTTTAAAAACAAAAATTCTGATAGATTTATTTGTTCCCCTCTATATAATGCCTTACTAAATACTGATATAAATGGGTATAATACAAAGACCAAGATCAAAACAACTATACTCATTTTCAGTATTAGATCCATCATATCTAAAGTCTTTTTCTTTATACCCATTTAATATCACCTATATTATTTTCCCTTAGTCAATTCTTCCCATTTAGTTAATATACTTTCTCTCATAGTTCCAAAAGTAGAAATATCTTGGTCTATTAATTTGTCTTTTGGTAGACCTAAATCATACCCTTCGATTCCTTCTTTTATCATTTGTTCACTATCTTTTCCATCAAGTTCTGCCAGTATTTTTTGGTTTTCATCTCTTAGCATAAAGTCTATAAAGGCCTTTGCTATATCTACCCCTTCTCCACCTTTGAAGATAGCCACCCCTTCTGGTACCCATGGTATACCATCTTCTGGATAGATTACCTTTAGATTGTTCTTATCTGCCACATCAAAGGACCCCTTATCTGCAGGTATAATACCTATTGAAAATTCGCCTGCTACTGTCTTTTCTTCAGGATCTTTTCCTCTTTTTCCATAGAAAGGTATATTATCATTTAACTTTTTAAGATATTCCCATCCCTTTTCTTCTCCCATCATGTCAAGAATTCCCTTTACTGCACCATAGTTTGTCCCTGATATAGCTGGATTTGCCATTATTATTTCATCCTTGTATTTTGGATCTGCAATTTCAGCCCAAGTTGTTGGCACTTCTAGATCTTTTTCCCTTAATAGCTCTTCATCTACTAAAAACCCAACAACTGTCAATCCCTTAGATAGCCAATAATTTTCACTGTCTATAAAGCGACTATCTATTTTGTCTACTTCTTTAGGTATATATTGCTCTAATAACTCTGAATCTTTGGCAGCCATAAAGGCATCTATTCCACCACCAAACCATAAATCTGCCATAGGCTGTCCACCTTCCGCCTCAATTCTAGCAATAACTTCCCCACTACTCATGGATAAAAACTCAACTTTTGCATTTACTTCCTGTGAAAAGGCATCAAATAGTTCTACATACTTTTCAGATGTAGTAACTACATTCATAGTTCTGCCTTGAAAATCATATTTATCTTCTTTTACATCTTCAATACTTTCTGGTTCTGTGCTTTCAATTTTTTCTCCATCTTTACCTTTATTTGAACAACCTGTGTAGATTACCACACTAAAAACAAGCATTAAAATCAGTAAAGCTCTCTTTTTCATAACAAATCTCCTTTTAAATAATTTTTTTGATATGCTTAATCATGAACATCACAAATAGACCTAAATAGATTAGGTTTTTTTAGTCAATATGACTTTCATCTTGCTGTGTGTCCCATGCTTAATAGGGGTGAAAAAAAGATGTTTATTTGTATTAGATTAAGCCCTTAAGATACTGGCATATTTTGCTATCCCTAACAAAGACCATTAATTCATATATCCAAGAACTTAATAATCATAACAAGAATTGATTATTGGAAGGGTCTTATGAAGAGATAACAGTTTTAAAACTGTCTTCATGCCATGAAGTATCATTACTCTGTCATGTAGATAAATTAAATAATGAGTCTATAGATACTTTCATTAACTTCCTCTCCTTTCGTCTTGATTTTATCATAAGAAAAACATTACTACAATATATATTTCTTATCATTTATCATCTCATATTGGGTATATAATAAAATGAATCTATCAAATGGGGAAAGGAGTATATAAAATGTATGATGTAATCATAATCGGTGGAGGTATAGTAGGGACTACTATAGCTAGAGAATTGTCAAGATATAATAATAAAGTTCTGCTACTAGAAAAAGACATAGATGTATCCATGGGGGCTACTAAAGCAAATAGCGCAATAGTCCATGGAGGATATGCGGAAAGTCATTCTACTTTAAAGGGTAGACTTTGCTATAAAGGAAGAAGAGAGTTTAAAAGATTAAATGAAGAATTAAACTTTGGATTTAGAGAAACTGGTTCTCTAGTACTTAGCTTTCATGATGATAAAGAGCCTCTGGAGAAGTTGATGGAAAATGGAATAAAAAATGGACTAGAGGATTTAAGTATAATTGGAACTAAAGAGATAATGGAAATTGAACCCAATATAAACCCTAATGTAAAGTATGCCTTATATTGCAAAGGGGCTGGAGTATGTTCTCCATATGAGATGGCTATTGCAATGGCAGAAAACGCTATTAAAAATGGAGTTGAATTAAAGCTTGAAAATGAAGTTTTATCTATTGAAAAGAAAGATAATCTATTTAAAGTAGAGACCAATGAGGATACATATTGTGGTAGATATGTAGTAAATGCTGCTGGCCTATATTCAGATAAAATTTCCAAGATGGTAGGAGTAGATGACTTTGAAATCTTACCTAGAAGTGGTGAATATATACTATTCACAAGGGGTACTGGTGAGGCAATCAATTCTGTACTCTTTCAACTTCCAACTAAATTTGGCAAGGGAGTTTTGGTCACATCAACCTATTATGGCAACCTTCTTATAGGTCCAGATTCTAATGATGATGTGGATAAAGATGATACTTCTACTCATGTAGATAGGATTTCAAAGATATATGATAAAGCATCATTTATCTATGATAAAATCGATCCAAAGAAGTTTATTAGAAGCTTTACAGGTATAAGAGCTAGAAGTTCGACAGATGATTTTATTATTGAAGAGACAAAGGTTAAAGGTTTTATCAATGTTGCAGGTATACAATCCCCTGGTCTAACCTCCTCTCCAGCTATTGCAGATATGGTGCTGAACATACTAGAAAAATCTGGTCTAGAACTAATAGAGAATCCTAATTTTGATCCCTATAGAAAACCAATCATAGAGAAAAAACCATTGAAAAAATTCAGCGAAATCAAGGATAAGATAGATTTACCATTAGGTTCTAAAGGTAGGATTGTATGTAGATGCGAACAGGTTTTGGAAAAAGAGATTGTAGATGCACTTCATAGAGGTATAAAGGTCAAAACAGTAGATGGAGTAAAGAGAAGAACAAGGGCAACCATGGGTTGGTGCCAAGGAGATTTTTGTAAGCCAAGGGTAATTGAAATAATGGAAAAGGAATATGGAGAAAAGATAGATCCTAAATTCGATATCGAACATAGTGGTGTAAATAGAGTTCAGAAATCAGAGCTTTTAGACTATCTAAATGGCTTAAAAGAAGAATAAAACAAAACTCCAAAGGAATAACCATTAAGCCCATTATTGATATTGTATATGAAATCTTGTTGATTATGAACCTGATTTTGAATATAATTGAAAGATAATGGCAAACCCCTCAGAACTGACACTTCTGAGGGGTTTTAATTTAATTATTTTTAGTGTAATACATACTTAAAGAAATTCCATTTAACACTAAAGTGCTTATTAGCAAAACTATTGAAAGTAAAGTACTCGTGCCACTTGTATCCATAAGTCCAGACCAATCTCCTATCTGTACAATATGATTATTATATATAACTTGAAAACCTATAGCAATTGCACATGCACTAATACTAAGGATAGAATAGATAGCCCAGTTCTTATTACAATTCATCTTATACCTACCTATATTCACACTAGGTAGTATCCAAGCAATTAATCCAAATATAAGACTTCCTAACATAAGAAAACTAATCATGGTAATACTCCTTTCTTTCAACTATATGATATGACATATTATACCATACAGAGCAAATTAAGATTAGAAAAATCTTAATTTTTCAGATTAGACACCTATAATTATACAATGCATAAAGTCAATACATCAACTTTAATAACTTAACAAAATACATTTACGCATCAAACAAATTTCAGGAAATATATTGAAAAAATACAACACCTTTTTCAATAATCATGTGATATAATTAATTTAGTTGTTTCCAAAAACCTCCTCTTTAAAAGTAAGGAGGTGACAATTTGAGGAGCCTAATAGTTAAGATCAATAAAAAAATAAGAGAAACAACTCCAAAGTCCATTATTGATGCTATTTACAAAATTCTATCAATAATAAACATAATACTAAATATATTACACAAAAAATAATGGCAAAACCCCAGAAGTCCAAGTTCTGGGGTTTTTAATGTTACTTAATTTGATTCGCCTAATAGTATTTTCTTTTGCACTTACATTATATCATAGAAATAAGTTTTGTAAAGACTTTTAAATTCTACGATTTACAATAATTAAGATTATATAACCTTAATTATTGATATTTTACCCAAAACAAACCAAAATATAACCGAATAAGTGATATATCTTAATTTAATTATTTTTAGTGTAATACATGCTTAAAGGAATTCCATTTAACACTAAAGTGCTTATTAGCAAAACTATTGAAAGCATGGTACTCGTGCCACTTGTATCCATAAGTCCAGACCAATCTCCTATCTGTACAATATAATTATTATATATAACTTGAAAAGCTATAGCAATTGCACATGCACTAATACCAAGGATAGAATAGATAGCCCAGTTCTTATTACAATTCATCTTATACCTACCTATATTCACACTAGGTAGTATCCAAGCAATTAATCCAAATAAAAGACTTCCTAACATAAGAAAACTAATCATGGTAATGCCCCTTTCAACTATCTAGTACAAAGGCAACGGCAAAATCTCAGAACTTACACCTATAATTCCCTTCTATTGTCCATAGCCTTTGCCAATGTTACCTCATCAAAGTACTCCAAATCTCCACCTACTGGAATTCCATGGGCTATTCTAGTTACCTTTATATCCAAGGGTTTTATAAGCTTAGCTAAATATAAGGCTGTAGCCTCTCCTTCTACTGTAGGGTTTGTAGCCAAGATTACCTCTTTTACCTCTCCACTAGATAATCTTGTCAAAAGCTCCCTTATGCGAATATCACTTGGTCCTATATTGTCCATGGGTGAAATAACCCCATGTAATACATGATACTCTCCCTTGTATTCCCTAGACCTTTCCATAGCAATTATATCCTTTGCACCTTCTACTACACAGATAGTGGATCTATCTCTAGAATCATCTCTACACAGCCTGCAAGGATCTATATCTGTAAGATTACAGCATATACTACACATCTTTATCTTTTCTTTTGCATCCATGATAGATTCAGACAGTTTCTCAGCCTCTAAATTTTCCATCTCTAATATATAAAATGCAAGTCTCTGAGCAGTTTTCCTACCTATACCTGGTAGTTTAGATAGCTGTTCTATGAGATTTGCTATAGGTACTGCATACTGCTCCATCTAAATTCCTCCTATAATTAAAGGCCTGGTATATTCAATCCTCCAGTAATCTTTTTCATCTCTGAAGACACCATATCTTCTGCCTTTCTCAATGCTTCATTTACTGCTGCCAATACTAAATCCTGTAGCATCTCTACATCTTCAGCATCTACTACTGACTCATCTATCTCTATATGAATAAGCTCCTTCTTTCCATTAGCTGTAGCTGTAACTGCTCCACCTCCAGCACTTGCCTCTACTTCTTTTTCTTCTAACTCCTTTTGCATAGTTTCCATTTGTTTTTGCATCTTCTGCATCTGTTTCATCATATTTCCCATATTTCCACCCATTCCTGGGAATCTTCCTCTTGCCATATTAAAATCTCCTTCCTCATTTTATTTTTACTATATCTTCTCCAAAGAAATCTACTACCCCTTTAATAGCTTCTTCCTTATCTTCTTCTTTTGAATCTTCCTCTACCCTATCCTTTGCCATAGACTTATCTCCCATGACAAAATTTACCACAATATTCTTTTGAAAATACCCAGAAACTATTTCCTCTACAAAACTCTTATTGTTTGGAGCACTTATTGCCTCTTTATGAAATCCAAATCCATCTTCATATCCTATAGTCAATAGATTGTTGTTAAAGGACAATAGTTTTCCCTCCATTATAAGAGCATATATATTTATCTTCTTGGATTTAATCTGCTGCATGACCTTAGGCCATTTTTCTATTATAGACTCTAGACTTAACTCTCTTCCATCGTCTACTATGTCAACCTTAGCTTTCTCTGGCTCCTTAGTTTTCTCTGGCTCCTCAATCTTCTCCTTAGATTTAGCCATAGGAGTTTTTCTATCTATGGCTCTTGGGGATTGTTTTTCCACTACCTTAGGCTTTGAAGGCACAAACCCCTTTTCCAATCTGGCTACCCTCTCTTCTAGAGACAACTCCCTATCTATATTTGTTAGTTTTACAATGGCCATCTCCAATACTATCCTAATCTGAGTAGACCATTTTCCTTGATTTTCAGCAGCAATCAATATCTCTAATGCCTTTAAGATATATTCCAAATCCATAGATTTACTCTGCTCTATATATATATCTATATTATCTACTTCTAAAATACTCATTGGGTTCTTGGAGGATTTTACTATCATTAGATTCCTAAAGTGATCTATGAGATCCTTTATAAATTGTTGAATATCCTTTCCACTTTGAATTACCCTATCTACTCCCATCAATGCTTCTTCTGTCTTCTGTTTTCCTATATAATCTACTATATCAAAGATAAAATCTCTATTGGCAATACCTAGGATATCAATTGCATCCTCATAGCTTATATTCTTACTGTCAAAGGATATACATTGATCTAAAAGACTCAATGCATCCCTCATAGCCCCATCTGAATTCCTAGCTATTAAACTCAATACACTATCTTCCACTTCTACATCTAAGTTCTTTAAGATATTTTTCATATTGAGTATTATATCTTCTGTAGTAATTCTCTTGAAGTCAAATCTCTGGCATCTAGACAATATGGTCTGTGGCAGCCTTTCTGGCTCTGTGGTAGCTAATATGAATATAAGGTGTTTAGGTGGTTCTTCTAATGTCTTTAAAAGCGCATTAAAGGCCCCTTTGGATAGCATATGAACCTCGTCTATGATATATACCTTGTATTTTATCTTTGCTGGTGGATAGATGACCTTATCCCTTAGATCTCGTATATCATCTACTCCATTATTGCTAGCAGCATCCATCTCTATGACATCCATAGTAGTCTCCTCTAGGATATCCTTGCAGTTTGAACACTTATTACATGGATTTCCATCTTGTGGATCTAAGCAATTCACAGCTCTTGAAAATATCTTGGCTGCTGATGTCTTCCCTGTACCTCTAGTCCCTGAAAATAGATATGCATGCCCAATATTTCCCTTATGTATTTGATTTTTAAGGGTATCAGTTATGTGATCCTGTCCCAGTAGTTCATCAAAAGTCTTTGGCCTATATCTTCTATACAGTGCTTGATACATTAATTTCACCTACATTTGTTATAGTATATATATTATAACAGATTTATACAAGTTTAACACCTAGTATTCAGTGACAACGAGTAAATAATTTCATATTCCTAGTTTATCTTAAGGTTCTCTTATAATTACACACAATATTCTGAATATAGTTGCTCTCCTAGAAATTGAAAAAACGATACTCTAATTGCTATAAGCAATCAAATTTATTAAGCAATCAAATTTATTTTTCCATAATCTCTTTTAATCTATCACAGCCTTTGATATAATAAACATATTACAAATAGCGTATCTGTATACGTTTATTTAATTTTATGATGTCTTCAACGGTTATGAGTTCTCTGCGAAAAGATTCTAATAACCTTGAAGATATTTCTTTTATAGAAGCTTTTAAGCTTCTAATTAACTCATATCCACACTCGAATAATTGTCTTAGTATATCAGCTATTTGAACTAATAGATAATGATTTTTCATTGCATTATAATCCTTACAGCAAAGATGTTTTATATTATTTTTTATATTTTTCTGATTGTTAAAACCTTCATTTTCAATCTTCCACCTGCTTCTACCTGCAAATAATACCTTTTCTGCATTATTTTCTTTTATTGGTATATTGGTGATGAATGTAAATTCCTTTTCTTTATTGTTTTCTATCAATTTGGCTTCAAGAATATTTACTATATTTTCTTTATATTCTATTTCATTTACCCAGGTACAGCCTTTGCTATTACTATTATCTTCTATCTCTTTTAATTCTTCAAATTCTAACCAAATGCTCTTAGTTCTGCCTTCTTTAAAGGTAAATATATATTTCCAATCTTTTCCCTTACAAAGCTTAAATATTGGATCTACTGCATACAAACTATCCCCTAGTATACATATTGGTAACCTTTTGTAGTTTTTCTTTAATCTTTCTGCCAATCTTTTAAATGCTTTTAATTCACAATCTTGTTTTTCATAAGACTCCTCATTCTCAATAAATTCAGTATCTATACTAAATACCATATCTCCTACTACTAATTTTGCTTCTAAAACATAGTGAAAATATATTGTCTTCTCAACTTCTCCCGTTTCTTTATTTGCATATTCTCTTTTTAAACAATGCTCACAGTGTCGTTCATCAAACGATACTAAACCTGTTGCATCTACTGCTATTGTCCAATACTTATCCAACAATCTATATTGTTCTAAACATCTCTTTTTAAATAATTCCTTTATCATGTATTTTCTTATCTTTTCAATCTCTATTGGCTTTAGTCTCTTTAAAAAATTGTTAATTGTATCGTGATGGGGTAATTCTTCTAAATCATCATATCCTAATACTCTTGATACATTATTTATACATTCTTCTGTATTAAATTCAGTTGTCATTTGATTCATGCTCTGAATCGATGTTATATTTTTCATTAAAACGTTAAATAGTATTATATCTGGTGTATATTCGATATAGCTTTGATGTCTTTTATCTTTTACAGTTTTCAATTTAGTATTGATATCTTTAAAGAAGTGTTTCTTAATCTTAATAAATTCTTGGAAAAAGTTTATTTCTTTTCTTCTTTCCCTTTTTTCTTTTCTAGTTATCTTCTTCACCAAAATCCCCCTTAAATGTAGTAATATCAATGTGTTTACCATTATATTATACCACATTTTACTACATCTAAGGAAATTAATTACCTCGAAGAATGTTTACTCTTTAAAGCTGCCTAGTATTATTTAACCAAGATATTGCGATTTAATAATTCTGATTCAATTAAATCTAAAGTCTCTTCATCATTAGCTTCAATGGTGTGATAGTGTTCATCTGAAGTGAGTTTTTTTAAAGGGGCGGATTTTCCATTTTCAATACTCTCCATAAACCTTTTTACATCTAGGCGAGACTCTATATCTAACTTAACTATAATCATTCCATATGTCTTGTGTTTTACAAAGACATCTCGAACTTTTCCACCTAAGTCTACTATTAGGTTTAATTCCTCTTTAATCTCTGCATCCCCATGCTTTACCTTTACAATACGACTTGCCTTTTGTGAATTTTGAAGTAGGTATCCCCTATTAGTAGATAATATCTTATGGTTCTCAGCTCTTAGTATGGCAATATCTTGGACTATTACCTGCCTACTGACTCCAAATATATCTGCTAGTTCAGAGCCGGATATGGCCTTGGTACTTTTTTTAATAATCTCTAATAGCCTATCTCTTCTCATCTGTCTATCCATTGAAACAACTCCTCTCTAACTATAAAGGTCGTAGATTCTTCATAGAAAAATCTAATATAGGTGCTGAATGTGTCAAAGCTCCACTAGATATATAGTCAACTCCTATTTCTCCATATCTCTTTAGATTTTCTAGACTAATATTTCCTGAGCATTCGATTTCTACCTTTCCCTTTGCCTCTACTACTGCTTTTTCTATATCTTCAAAGGACATATTGTCTAACATTATTATATCAGCTCCAGCCTTCAGTGCTTCATAAAACATATCCATGTCCTCAACTTCCACTTCAATCTTATGGACAAAGGTAGCATATTCTCTAGCCATAGTGATAGCTTCTCTCACTCCTCCAGCTGCATTGATATGATTGTCCTTTAGGAGTATGCCATCAGAGAGATTATATCTATGATTGTATCCTCCCCCTACCTTTACTGCATATTTTTCAAATATCCTCATATTAGGTGTAGTCTTTCTAGTATCTAATAGCTTTGTCCTTGTTCCTTCTAGTATCTTCACCATCTTTTTGGTATATGTGGCAATACCACTCATACGCTGTAAATAATTGAGAGCTACTCTCTCTCCTGACAATAAAGACCTCACATCTCCAGTTATTAGGGCAACTATATCTCCATCATATATATTATCTCCATCTTTAAAGTTTTTGTCTATTTTTATTTCGTCATCTAAAAGTTTAAATACCTTTTCAAATATATGGATTCCTGCTAGTATTCCATCTTCTTTGCATATAAGCTGGACTTCTCCCAATCTTGATTCTCTCAATATTGAGTTAGTTGTAACATCCTCATATGTAATATCTTCTTGTAAGGCCTGTAATAATAAGTTATCCATATTTAAACTCTTATTCATCTGACCACCCTCTCTGTTTCATATAGTATACGACGTCTTCCCATTTCCTGCCTACGATAAATCTCATCTGTATCTAATGCATAATCTGGCACATCTCTAGTTAATGTATGAGTCTCATTAAACTCTAACTCTATCTGTCTAGCAGCACTTTTGGAAAAAACTAAGCTCTCAAGTAGGGAGTTGCTAGCTAATCTATTGGCACCATGAACTCCATTGCAGCTAACCTCTCCTACAGCGTAAAGTTGAGCCATAGAAGTCCTACTCTTAATATCTACTGCTATACCACCCATACAATAGTGTTGAGCTGGTACTATAGGTATCCATTCCTTTGTCACATCTATTCCACGTTCTAGACACTTTGAATATATATTAGGAAAATGCCTTTTAATCTCCTTCTCTCCTATAGGTTCCATAGATAGCCATACATGGGATGTTCTATCCTTTTCCATTTCTCTATAGATAGCCTGTGTAAGTAAGTCCCTAGGAATCAATTCATCTACAAAGCGCTTTCCATTCTTATTATACAAAATTGCCCCTTCTCCTCGTACTGATTCGCTAATAAGGAACCTTCGTCCTACTGTTTTATCATATAAAGTAGTAGGGTGAATCTGTATATATTGCATATCCTTCAATATGATACCATAGGTTAATGCTAAACTTAAAGCATCTCCTGTAATATGAGAGAAATTAGTAGAGTTTTCATAAACTCCTCCAATACCTCCAGTAGCCATTACTGTTTCTCGGCTTCGTATCTCTAGGATATTTCCTTCTCTATCTATTGCAACTATACCCATACAATGCTTATCTTGAACTAATAGATCTACCATATTGACATGAGCCATAATAGTAATATTTTTACGTTTGCGAACTTGTCCCAATAAAGTACTAACTATCTCTTTACCTGTTTGATCTTTATGATAGAGAATACGTGGCTTAGAATGTCCCCCTTCCCTAGTAAAGGACAATTTCCCATTATCCTGTGCAAAATCTACTCCAAGATTTAATAGATCTCCAATGACTTCTCTAGAGTGGTTAATCATCATATCTACTGCTTCTGGAGAATTATGATAATGTCCAGCCTTCATAGTATCTTCATAAAAACTATCATAATCCCCATTATCTCGTTTTACACATATACCTCCTTGGGCCAAAAATGAATTACTGTCTTCTGGTTCTCTCTTAGTGATAATGAGGATTTCTTTATCCCTTCCTAGATTTAATGCACAAAAAAGTCCAGCTGCACCTGTCCCTACAATTACTATGTCAACATATTTTACCATAATATATCTACTTCCTTCTATATTCTTTATATTATGCCAATTCCATCATGAGATTTAATGGAATTAAAGCCTGATTTCTCAATTCTTCTGATACCTCTACCTCTATTTTTTCATCTTTCAATGATTCCAAAACCTTCTCTATGGTAATCTTTTTCATATCAATACAAATTTGATTTGAAATCACCTTATGAAATTTCTTATGAGGATTTCGTCTCTCTAGTTCATAGAATACACCTATTTCCGTGCATATAATCATCTCCTCAATACTGCTATTAGAGGCATAATCTATAATCCCACTGGTACTGCCTACATAATCAGCTAGTTTTAATACTGAAAGGCTGCACTCTGGATGTGCCAATACTAATGCTTTTGGATATTGTCTTTTTAGATTCTCTACATCACCTCTCGTAATATCTTGATGCACAGGACAATATCCATCATTGAAGTAGAAGTTTTTCTCTGAGACCAAAGATGCAATATATCTACCTAGATGAGCATCTGGAGTAAAATATATGTTTTTTTGAGGTAAGTTTTTCACTATCTTTGCTCCATTAGATGATGTAACACATACATCACAGTGAGCCTTTAACTCAGCTGTAGAATTTATATAGCATACTACTGCCAAGTCCTGTATTTCCTTACGCATCTTTTGAATGTTTTCAACACTGCCCATATGAGCCATAGGGCAAGTTGCTAGAGCATCAGGAATTAGTACCCTCTTCTCTGGATTTAATATCTTGGCACTTTCTGCCATAAAACAGACTCCAGAAAATAATATAGTCTTTTGATTTACTTCCCTTGCAATCTTTGCCAGATAATAGGAATCTCCTACATAATCTGAAACCTTCTGAACTTCTCCATCTACATAGTAATGAGACAATATGACTATATCTTTTTCCTTTTTCAACCTCTTAATCTCATCATACACCTTATGTCCACTCCTTAAAATAAATTTTCTTTTTATTGTATCATAATAGAGCCTAACTGACAAGACAGTTGTATATTCATATATATAAGTTTTATAGAAAAATTTCATAGTTGACATATATGATGTTTTAGTCTATAATATATTTCTGTAGTACAATTTTGGAGAGGTGGCTGAGCTGGCTGAAGGCGCTCGCCTGGAAAGCGGGTAAACGTCATAAGCGTTTCGAGGGTTCAAATCCCTCTCTCTCCGCCATTGTTAAATTTTGCCGTGCTAGATGGGGAGTTAGCGGCACCCTATAACCTGCAATCCGCTATAGCAGGGTTGAATTCCCGTTGGAGGCTTCTCTATTGTAGGGTCTGCCCCAGACAAGTGGTGTTGACGATTGGGTCCTACGCAACGGAAACTCATGAACCCCGTCAGGTCCGGAAGGAAGCAGCGGTAAGTGAATCTTTTCGTGTGCCGTAGGGGCGCCTGGTTCGAGCAAACTATCTGGGTAACGCTTGGAGTAGGGATGTCGATAACGGGTGCACGGTTACATAGAAAAATAAGCTGTGGTATATACCACAGCTTATTTTTTATTTGATATTTAAGTGAAATTCATCATCTTCTGCTCCGATTACTACTGTATCTTTGTCCTTTAAATCTCCACTTATAATCAGTCTACCTATCCTAGTCTCTAATTCCTTCTGTAAATATCTCTTTACAGGTCTTGCTCCATATTGTATAGAATAGGATTTGTTTAGTACCAATTCTTTGGCTTTCTCTGTAAATTCTATATCTATCTGTCTGTCTTCTAGTCTCAACTTTATTTCCTCTATTTGAAGATCAATTATCCTAAATATCTCATCTTTCTGTAATGGCTTAAACATTACAATTTCATCTATTCTATTTAAAAATTCAGGTCTAAAGGTTCTCTTCATCTCTTCCAGTACCCTATCCTTGGCTATATCTTCTATTGAGCCATCAGATTTGATTCCCTCTAATAGATAGGAAGAGCCTATATTAGATGTCATGATTATTACCGTATTTTTGAAATCTACAGTCCTGCCTTGATTGTCTGTCAATCTTCCATCATCTAATACTTGTAATAATATATTAAATACATCTGGATGTGCCTTTTCTATTTCATCAAAGAGTATTACTGAATAGGGTTTTCTCCTGACAGATTCTGTCAACTGTCCTCCCTCATCATATCCTACATATCCTGGAGGTGCCCCTACTAATCTAGAAACAGAGTGTTTTTCCATATATTCACTCATATCTATCCTTATCATATTTCTTTCATCATCAAATAGGGTTTCAGTCAATGCCTTTGATAGTTCTGTCTTTCCCACTCCTGTTGGTCCTAAGAATATAAAAGAACCTACAGGTCTATTGACAGGCTTCATACCTGCCCTAGCCCTTATGACTGCATCTACTACAGATTGAACTGCTTCTTCTTGACCTATGACTCTCCTATGAAGGATTTTATCTAGATTTAAAAGTTTCTCCCTCTCTGTCTCTACTAACTTGGACACTGGTATTCCAGTCCATTTTGCCACTACCTCTGCAATCTCTTCCTCTGTGACTTCTTCTTTTAACATCCTGTCTTCGCCCTGATATTTTTTATTGGCTTCCTCTAATTTTTTCTCTAAATCTCCAAGGGTTCCATATTTCAATTGAGAAAGTTTTTCTAAATCATATCTTCTCTCTGCCTCTTCAATCTGTCTTTTCACCATATCTATTTCTTCTTTTATATCCTTTACTTGGTGAATACTCTGCTTTTCATCTTCCCATTGAGCCTTTAGAATATTGAAGTTATCCTTTAAATCAGAAAGCTCCTTCTCTAACTTTTCAAGTCTTATCTTGGAAGCTTCATCTGTCTCCCTCTTCAAGGCCTCCCTCTCTATCTCTAGCTGCAAAATTCGCCTTCTAATCTCATCTAGTTCTGCAGGCATTGAATCTATTTCTGTTCTAATCATGGCAGATGCCTCATCCATTAAGTCAATAGCCTTGTCTGGAAGAAATCTATCACTTATATATCTATCTGATAATGTAGCTGCTGCTATTACTGCTCCATCTGATATCCTTATACCATGATGAATCTCATATCTCTCTTTTAGTCCCCTCAATATGGAAATCGTATCTTCCACTGTAGGTTCAGTCACCATTACCTTTTGAAATCTTCTCTCTAAGGCTGCATCTTTTTCAATATACTTTCGATATTCATCCAAGGTAGTAGCACCTATAGTGTGAATCTCTCCCCTTGCCAACATGGGTTTTAATAGATTTGAAGCATCCATTGCTCCCTCTGTCTTTCCAGCCCCTACTATATTGTGAATCTCATCTATAAACAACAATATCCTTCCATCAGACTTTTCCAATTCAGATAGTACAGCTTTTAATCTCTCCTCAAATTCCCCTCTATACTTTGCACCAGCTACTAGTGCTCCCATATCCAATTCAAATATAGTCTTGTCCTTCAATCCTTCAGGTACATCTCCATTGATTATTCTCTGAGCAAGTCCTTCTACTATGGCAGTCTTTCCTACTCCTGGCTCTCCAATCAATACAGGATTATTTTTAGTTCTTCTAGATAATATTCTGATGGTATTTCTTATCTCCTCATCCCTACCTATTACTGGATCAAGTCTGCCATCTTTTGCATCTTTTACTAAATCTCGTCCAAATCGAGATAGAGCATCATAGGTAGCTTCAGGATTGTCAGATGTTATAGTCTGATTCCCCCTTATCTTCTTTAAGGCTTCTAAAAATCTCTGTAGATTTATATTATATTTTTGGAATATCCTCTCAGATATTGTCCCTTTTTCCTTTAATAGCCTTATATATATATGCTCTACTCCTACATATTCATCTCCAAATTTCTTTGCCTCTCCTTCTCCATCTAATAATATCTTGGAATATATTCTACTTGGATATATGGTACCTCCCCTCTGTTTTGGTAACCTCTCTATCTCCCTTTCTATATCTGATTTAATTAAGCTTGTATTCTCTCCCATATATGATAATATCTTGGGAATCAATCCATCCTGTTGATCCATCAGACTATAGTGAAGATGAATCTCTTCCAATTGAGGATTGCCATATTCCATAGCTATATTTTGGGAATTTTGAATAGCCTCCAAACTCTTTTGTGTAAATCTACTTAAGTCCATATCTCATCCTCCTCTACTATATAATAATACTATTTTCTAGGGTCATATTTTGAAATCTCACCTAATCTCCTATATAGTTTTTCCTCTTCCATTGATAGAGTTGGGGGATTTACTATATTGATCTCCATATATAAATCCCCTTTATTTCCCTCCATATCTCTGTATCCCTTATTAGGTATTCTAATCTTCTTTCCACTATCTATACCCTTAGGTATGCTTATCTTGATCTTTCCCTCCAATGTATCTACTATCAACTTTGTACCTAGAGCCGCTTCCCATGGAAGTACATCTAATCTAGAGATAATATCTACTCCCTCTAATCTTTCCCCATCCTTCTTTATAAAATTGATCTTAAAGAGAACATCTCCATCTATTCCCCATTTTTCTCCCTTAACCTTCAATCTTTTCCCGGGCAATATTCCTTTTGGAACTTTTATCGTCATATTCTTTGTCTGTCCCCCAAAATTTAGACTAATATCCTTGGTGGTACCTCTATAGGCCTCTTCCAATGTGAGATTTAATTCTGATTCATAGGATTGACCCTTAGGTCTATATCCTCTACCTGTCCTTCTACCTCCAAAATCAGCACCTCCAAATAGATCATCTATATTAAATCCCGATGACCCACCTTCAAAGAACATATTGAAAAAATCACTAAATCCAGAACCATCTCCCGAAGTTCTATAGGTGTAAGTATATCCATCACCAAAGCCATATTGAGAAGGATCAAAGTTTTGCCCCCCAGTAAAATTATAATTGCTGCCAAACATATCATATCGTTTCTTTTTATCTTCATCCCCTAATACTTCATAGGCCTCGTTTATCTCTTTAAACTTCTCTTGGGCAGTATTGTCATCTGGATGCAAATCTGGATGATATTTCTTAGCCAATCTTCTAAAGGCCTTCTTTATCTCATCCTGACTGGCATCCTTATCTACCTGCAATATCTTATAATAATCCTTATATTCCACTATATCATCTCCCTATCCCAATTATTTCTAGGATAATTATCATTTGACCTTCTCTGACCTTAACTATATTATAACCATTTTTCAAGAAATTTACAATACGGGAATAGATTACTTTTTCTTATTGAACATATCATTTTCCATTTTCCTATAGTATTCCAATATAAGTATGTCCAACTTTTGGCTCAGTTCCAATACCTTTTCACTTCTTAGCCCATCTATCTCTATCTGTGTATTTAGACGCTTTTTTAGACTATCTATTTTCTCCTTCATATTCTTCACCTGACAAAATTTTTTAATATACATCCGATTACATATCTATATATACTATACTATATATTTTCATTAATACAATGTTTTTATATACTTTTAGCATATGATTTTATTATGCCATAAGCTAATTCAATTTACCTAGATAAAAGCTTAAAGTTAACATAGGAGGGGAACGACATCATGGCTAAAAATAACAGAGGGTTAAACTTTAAGGAAATTGGTATGAGAATTAGAAGGGAAAGAGAAAAACTCGGATTGTCTAGAGAAAAATTTGCTGAAATAGTGGGACTCTCTACATATTATATAGGACAAATTGAGCGTGGGGATCGAAATATGAGTATAGATACTCTCTTTAGAATCTCAGAGTCCTTAAATATCTCCATAGATTATATCTTAAAGGGACATATTCAATACATGGAAAATATATTGGCTCTAGAAGCAATAGATAATAACTATAAAGAGGAAGTAGATATATATATAAAGGAGCTTTTAGATCTACTGTCAGGCACATCTAAAGAGAATATTGAGCTAATCAAAGAGATAACAAAATTAGTCCTTCCCTATGTAAATAAAAGCAATTAAGTCCCTGTTAGGGGACTTAATTGCTTTTATTTTATATATCTGTCTATTATATTTATAATCTCCTCTATCTTTGTATCGGCCTCATTGCCCCCTTCTAAAATGGCATTGGTGACACAGGATCTAATATGACTATTCAACACATCTATATTGGCTTTTTTTAATAGTCCAATTGCTGATAGAATCTGTGTTGAGATATCTACACAATACCTATCCTCTTCAATCATCTTGATAATACCATCTAGCTGACCTCTAGCAGTTTTTAGCTTGGAAGCTGCCCTCATCTTTGCCTCATTCATATTATCACCATTTCTAATGAATTTCTACTACATCATAGCCAGCATCTTCTATGGCTTCTTTCAGTTTTTCATCTTTTAAATTTTCACCATTTACTTCCACTTTTTTATTCTCTAAATCTACTTGAACATCCTTTACACCTTCTAGTTCACCTAGAGCCTTCTTAACTGCCATTTCACAATGGCTGCATGACATACCTTCTACCATCAATACTTTTACCATTTTATTACCTACCTTCTATTTAAATTTTTTAAGTCTAAGGGAATTTGTTACAACTGATACTGAACTAAAGGACATAGCTGCTCCTGCTACCATAGGATTTAAAAATCCAAAGGCTGCAAAGGGTATTCCTATAGCATTATAAAAGAATGCCCAAAATAGATTCTGTCTAATAGTCTTCATTGTCCTATGGCTCAACCTAATAGCTGTAACTACTCCCTCTAAATCCCCTCTCATAAGGGTAATATCTGCTGCCTCCATTGCCACATCTGTACCTGTACCAATGGCAAATCCCACATCGGCTGCAGCTAAAGCTGGAGCATCATTGATACCATCTCCTACCATTCCCACATGCTTTCCTTGGGATTTTAAGTTTTCTACTACATCTGCTTTGTTTTCTGGTAATACATCTGCCAATATATTTGTAATTCCTACTTGCTTTCCTATTGCCTCAGCTGTTCTCTTATTATCTCCTGTAATCATATATACTTCAAGTCCCATGGTCTTTAATTCTTTAATTGCCTCTAAAGATGTGTCCTTTACCTGATCAGCTACGGCTATAATTCCAGCCAAGTTTCCATCTATGGATACCAACATGGCAGTCTTTCCCTCATTTTCTAAATTAAACAGTTCACTTTCCATATTATCCAAATCTATATTGTTTTCCAACATCAACTTTCTATTTCCTATAGCCACATCCTTACCTTCAAAATTTGCCCTAAGTCCCTTTCCTGGAATTGCAGTAAATTCTGAAGGAGTCACTATCTTCAACAACTTTGATTCAGCTTCTAAAACTATAGATTGACCTAGGGGATGTTCTGATGCCTTCTCCACAGATGCAGCTATCCTCAAAAGTTCATTTCTATCTATATCATTAAAGGCTATTATATCTGTAACTACAGGCTCTCCTTTAGTTATAGTTCCAGTTTTATCAAATATTATAGCATCCATCTCATGGGTTCTCTCTAGATGTTCTCCAGATTTTATTAAAATTCCATTTTCTGCCCCCTTGCCAGTACCTACCATTATAGCTGTAGGAGTTGCCAATCCCAAAGCACATGGACAAGCGATTACTAGTACTGCCACTGAATTTAGTAGAGCAGTGTTGAAATCTCCTTCTATGAAATAAAACCCTAAAAATGTCATGAATGCTATAGCCACTACTACAGGAACAAATATCCCTGAAATCTTATCTGCCAATCTCTGAACTGGAGCCTTAGAGCCTTGGGCATCCTCTACTAATTTGATGATCTGTGATAATACAGTGTCTTTTCCTATCTTCATAGCCTTAAATTTAAACGCACCAAATTTATTTATAGTTGCCCCTATTACCTCATCACCTATTCCCTTGTCTATGGGAATACTCTCCCCTGTAATCATGGATTCATCCAGAGCAGAACTACCCTCTACTATAACTCCATCTACAGGAACTCTCTCTCCCGGTCTAACTACTACTATATCTCCTATTTCCAAATCCTCAATAGGTATGTCTATCTCAGAACCATCTCTAACTACTCTAGCTGTCTTAGGCTGTAGTCCCATAAGCTTTTTTATAGCTTCAGAGGTCTTCCCCTTTGCCACTGCCTCAAAGGTCTTTCCAAGTAGTATAAGTGTAATAATAACCGCTGACGCTTCAAAATAGTATTCATCAATTCCATTTAATAGATTGTAAATACTATAGAAATAGGCAGCAGATGTTCCCATAGATACCAATACATCCATATTGGCTCCACCACCTCTAAGGGAATTATACGCTCCTTTATAGAATCTATATCCTATGATAAACTGGACTGGCGTAGCCAATACAAGTTGAAACCATCCATTACTCAATATACTATGAACTCCTGCCATATGGAAAAACATAGCAGAAAATAGGGGTATACTCAAGATTGCTGAAATTATAAAGGATATCTTTAAGGATTTAATCTCCTTTTCTCTCATTTCCTTTTCCCTGTCTAAGTCCTTTTCATATTCTATCTCTGCTCCATATCCTGCCTTCTTTACAGCATCTATCAATGTCTGTTCATCTACTACTCCTGAAGGATATTCAACAGTTGCCTTGTTAGTAGACAGATTTACAGTTGCACTAGTTATACCATCTAATCTATTGAGTACCTTTTCTACTCTAGTAGAACAAGCTGCACAGGTCATACCCTTTATCAATATTGTCTTCTGTACTAAGGGTACAGTATATCCTGTATGTTCTATAATATCTACTAATTTATTTGGAGTAGTCTTTTCTGTATCAAATTCTACTACTGCTTTTTGACCAATTAAATTGACTACTGCACTATCTACTCCTTCTGCCTTATTTAAAGCCTTTTCTATCCTAGTAGAGCAGGCTGCACAGGTCATACCAGATACATCTATATCTATCTTTTTTGTTGACATAAAATAATCCCTCCTTCTTTCCCACCCCTATAGGGGGGTGTCTTTATGATAACATCTATTATTTATTTTGTCAAATATCTCTTAATATATTTATGATTTCTATTCCCTTTTCCGTAAGTTTGGTTCCCTGTCTACCTACACCTATATATACATAACCCTGTCCAGATAATTCTTCTAATACACTCCTGACCTCTCTTTCTGTTAAATATATCTCCTTTTCCTCCAAGAGAAGGGAGATTCTCTTTCTTCCAATCTTCTTCTTTTCTAACATATGATTATATATTATCTCCATTATCTCGGTCTCAATCTTATCCTCTTTATCTTCCAATGGATTTTCATTTAAAAATGTATAGGGTAGATCTTCTTTCACTATGGGATCTGATGCCATTTCACTTAAATATTTGGCCAGATTTCTCAATTCCCTTACATTTCCTCGCCATCTATGATTCTTCAATATATCTATTACCTCTTGACTAACCTCTTTATTTCTCTTAAATTTCCTTATAAAATAGTTAAATATAGTTCCTATATCTTCTCTTCTCTCGTTTAATGAGGGAATCCTTAAGGGAAATACATTTAATCTATAGTATAGATCCCATCTAAATTTACCCTGTTGTGCCAAGTTGTGCAAATCCTTATTGGTGGCAGAAATTATCCTTACATCTACCTTTCTTATCTTATTGCTGCCTATTCTCACTACTTCTCCTTCTTGAAGGACTCTCAATAATCTAGCCTGCATACTCAATTGTAAATCACCTATTTCATCTAAAAAAAGTGTCCCAAGATGAGCCTCTTCAAATACTCCTGCCTTTCCCTCTTTTCTAGCTCCTGTAAAAGCACCACCTTCATATCCAAAGAGTTCACTCTCTATTAGATTTTCTGGCAAAGCTGCACAATTAATGGCAACAAAGGGATAATTTTTTCTCTTTGATGAATTATGTATGGCCTGAGCAAACAACTCCTTTCCTGTACCTGTTTCTCCAATTATCAATATAGATGCATTGGACTGAGCCATCTTATTTGCCATCTTCTTAGTTTCCACTATCTTTTTACTATTCCCCACTATGTCCTCTAATGTATATTTGGCCTCATAGCCCTTTATGGCTATTTCACGCCTTACTTGTTCCTCTAATCTTCTAAGTTCTGTTACATCTTCTATGGTAATAATATTTCCCACCTTATTGTTAAACACTTTTAAAGGCTTAAGATTTATGACTAGATTTTCATTCTTATAATTTATCAATAGATTTTCTATTTCCTCATTGGAATCTATTTGACTTATATCCATGTCTATTATCTCACTTATATTCTTGCCAATTGCCTCTCCTTCCCCCATATGAAGTAGAGCTTCACTTTTTTTATTCAAAGTTATAATATTACCAAAACTATCTGTCTCTATTACTCCATCATTGATTAGGTCAAGTATAGTATTCATAGAAGTCTTTATGATGGTATTACTCCCTATAAGAGTATTGACTCCCCTCTCCTGTGGTATGATTCTCTTCCTATATCTATATAGGATTCTATCCTTTTCACTGTCCTCTATATCCAATTCACTTAGTAGATCTACCATGGTGTTCATAGTATATACCATATGCCCTATATTATATATCTTCTTAATATGCTTGGGAACTATCTTCTCTTCATTTGTAGTAATAGCCACATCAATATGTCTTCTCTCCTCCATACCTGGATAATGAGGATATAGTTCAAGCTCAAATCCCAAGGAATAGATTAGAGATATGGTCTCAAAGGTAGTATCTATACCATTGTTTACCAACAAGGCCTTTGTACCTCTAGGTATAGTCTTAAGTATATCATAGGCTTCCTTAGTAAAGGTCCTGCTCATGACTATCAATCTAGTATCCTTATGGAGAAACTCCCGTACTACATTGATCATTAGAGGAGTAGAGATAAGGAGTACATCCACATCTAACATCCCTACACTATGTCTATTGAAGTTATAGGACTTTATGGAAAATCCATCTCCTAGAATTTCCCTCAAAATCCTTTCATAAAACTGTCTTGTATTTTCATTTAAAGCTCCAATACCTATAATCTTATCCAACTTCATTACCTACCTTTTCTATGAGACTATATCTCTATTATAGCACTTTAATAGGGTCAATATAAGATGGGAAATATTATGTTCCAATATTTCCCATCTATATAGATTATATTAAAATGGTCCCCAATTTATGGCTACACCTATTATAGTATATATTGCACCTACACAAGTTACCTTGACTACTACAGGAAATATAAATTTAAACCAACGATCAAAGGGAACTCTAGAAACAGCCAGCATGGCCATTAGCCCACCTAATGTTGGATAAAGAAGGTTTGTTATACCATCTCCTATTTGAAAGGCCAAGGTAGCAGTTTGACGAGTCATATTTAGTAGATCCCCTAGTGGAATCATAATAGGCATAGTTGCCATTGCCTGACCACTTCCTGAAGGGATTACAAAGTTGATAATTCCATGTACCAAACTCATAAGTACGGCAGAAACCATAGTTGGTAAATTCTGCAAAGGCATTGATAGACCATATATAATTGTATCACTTATATTTCCCTTGGAAAGTATTATGGAAATAGCCCTAGCCACACCTACTATCAAGGCCCCAGATGTTACTTCTGAAGCTCCTTGAATCATAATCTTTACAAATTCATTTGGGTTCATCTTGGATACAATACCTACTGCAACTGCTCCCATAAGAAACACTGTTGTAATCTGCTCTAAATACCATTTATATCTAAGAGTACCAAATATTATTATACCAATTGTAATCAATAGAACTGATATTACAGCCTTGTGTGTGCCTGTCATTTCATAATCTTTTAAATCCTTGGAAAGATCTAGCCCCTTTGTATCTACATCTAATACTAGACTATTATTAGAATCGAGTTCAATCTTTTTAGCATATCTAGAAATTGAAAATGCCAAAACCGCCATGGAAGATAGACAATATAATGTCCTAAGTCCAAAGCCAGAAAACACTGGAAGTTCTGCAATCTCATGGGCAACTCCTACAGTATATGGATTTATAGGAGATGTTGCAAAACCTAGACCTATACCTCCAATTGTCATGGCAGCTCCTACCATGAGATCATATCCTAAGGCAAGGGATACCAAGATTCCAATTGGAACTATGGCAATGTTGTTTTCAAATCCTACAACTGCACCTAATAGCCCAAATACAAAAGTCACCACCCAGATTAGAACAGTGCTAGAGATTTGACTACTTCTAATATTTCTAACTCCAACACCTATTCCATTTTCCAAAGCTCCAGTACTGTCTATGACCTTGAAAAAGGCACTGGCAAAGAACACTATAAATACTATATTAGAAGCTGCTACCATGCCCCCAGGTATTGCCATAAACATATCAAATAGTCCTACTGGATTCTGTTCAGTATATGAAAAACTATTGGCTATAACAACCATTCTTCCATTGACTTCTTCCCTTGTAAACTCACCTGCTGGTATGACATATGTGAGAATAGTCACTATTGCTATAATCATAAATAGCAGTATATAGGAGTGGGGCATCTTCCTATACCATTTCTTATTTTTATCCTTTTCTTTTAACATAAAAACGCCTCCTCTTATTTAAAATCCTTTAAATAGTCTATTGCCACTTGAGCTATGGATTGGGACAAGAGCAATAGATTAGTATCATTAAAATTAAAACTTGGATGATGATGGATTATAGTATCTCCATCCTCTGGAGTTATGCCTATGAAGTAATATACTGAAGGCACTGCCTCTGCAAAATATGCAAAATCCTCCCCTCCCATATTTGCCTCTGATTGCTTAAATACATTCTCTTTACCAATCAATTTGGAGATGGAGCGTCTTGCCAGATTTACCATTGACTCATCATTGATAAGTGGGGGAAATCGTTTGATATACTTAAAATCATAATCACCACCAAAAGATTGGGTTGTAGTCTTCAATACTTCTTCAATGGCAGTGGGTATCCAATCTCTAATTTCCCTATGAAATGTCCTAACAGTCCCCTTTATCTTGACCTCATTTGGGATTACATTATAGCTCTCTCCTCCATGTATGGAACAACAGGATATTACTACTGGTTTCAAAGGATCTGTCCTCCTGCTTACAATTCCCTGAATATTACAAATCACTTGAGAAGCCATCAGTACAGGATCCACAGATAGATGGGGTATACCTGCATGACCTCCCTTCCCCATTATTCTAATATCAAAGATATCTGGTGAGGCCATAACTGCTCCTTCCTTGATATGGACTTCACCTTCCCTAAATTCACCCCATAGATGACATCCTATGGCTGCATCCACCTTGGGATTCTCCATTATTCCTTCATCTATCATAGGCTTAGCTCCTCCACTAGATTCCTCAGCAGGCTGGAAAACCAGCTTTATATTTCCACTTATCTCATCCTTCATATCATTGAGAATCATAGCCGCTCCCAATATTCCAGCAGTATGCCCATCATGGCCACAGGCATGCATCTTGCCCTTTAGCTTAGATCTATAAGGAACATCTACAGATTCTTCAATCTCTAAAGCATCCATATCTGCCCTAATCAAAATTGTCTTCCCTGGTCTTGACCCTCTAATAAGTCCAACTACACCTGTCTGAGCAATACCCTCCTGCACCTCTATTCCTATTTTTTTCAGTTCCTCTGCCACAAGCTTAGATGTCCTAAATTCTTGAAATGCAAGCTCTGGATACATATGGATATCATGTCTAATACTTACAATCCTGTCATAATATTTTTCTCCAAGAGCCTTTATTTTTTCTGTAGTCATATATGCCTCCTTTGTCATATTTGCAACTATTTCTATACATCATTTCATATTTGACAGATATTTTAACTTTCCTCCTCTCTATACTGTATAAAATGCAATTTACGTGCCAAGAACTTTCATATTGTTTTTTAGGATTTCCCATTGCTTTTTTCATCTAAATATATTGATTTATCCTATTAACTGGCTAAACTGGACAAATTATATATTCATTTGTCCAGTTTATTTTCAAAAAAACATTAATTCCTAGTAATTTACTCTTGATTATATTTGAAATTTGGTATATTATAATATTGATAATGATTATCAATACATATTGAAAGGAAGATTTTTATGGACAATATCTCTCTAGTACTGCTTAAACCTGAAGAAGTAGGGACTATTGAAGAAATATCTAGCTGTGGTTCCGCTAGGAGAAGATTATATGAACTAGGCCTAAATAGAGGTACTCATGTAAAGATGGTAAAAAATGATATAGGCCCAGTAATATTGAATATATCCGGAAATAAGTTGGCATTAGGTAGAGGACTAGCTAGTAAGGTGATAGTCAGAAGATGATTATACATCATATTGATAGGGACATAATTTAAAAGGGAGGATTTTTATGAATACAATTGCATTGGTGGGAAATCCCAACAGTGGAAAGACCACTTTATTTAATGCACTGACAGGCTCTAATCAACACGTTGGAAATTGGCCTGGAGTTACTGTAGAAAAGAAAGAAGGAAAAATAAGATACAAAGATATAGAATATAATGTTGTAGACCTACCTGGGACATATAGTCTTGGTGCCTATTCTGAAGATGAGTTGGTGGCTAGAGACTTTATATTAAAGGGAAATCCAGATATAGTCATAAATGTAGTAGATGCTACTAATATAGAGAGAAATCTATATTTGACTACCCAATTATTGGAAATGGGTGTAAAAGTTGTCATAGCTTTAAATATGATGGACGAAGTCAAATCTAAAAATATTTACATAGACATGGAAAATCTATCCAAGAAGCTAGGAGTTCCAGTTGTGGCTACTGTAGCTTCTAAGAGAAGAGGTTTAGATGATCTGTTGAAGGAAACTGTCTTATCCTTTGATAGAAAACAGATAAATCACAGCCCAAAATATGGAGAAAATATAGAAAGAGAATTGAAAAGCATAAAGGAAGTCCTTAGTGGATCTGATTTAGAATATCCTATGGACTGGATAGCCATAAAGGTATTAGAAGGAGATAGGGAAGTTATAGAACACATAAGGGAGAAAAATTCTCCTGATATAGTAGATAGAATCTTAGAGACTGGAAATGGCTCTTCAGATTATGAATTAGAGATAATAGACAAGAGATACAGCTTTATAGACAATATAATAAAGCATAGTGTAGTGCGACCAGATGATAATAAGGAAACTCTCACAGATAGAATAGATAAGGTGGTAACTCATAAATATCTAGGACTACCTATATTTGCCGTTATAATGTTTGTAATCTTCCAATTGACCTTTGTAATTGGAGAAGATCTACTAGGTGGATTTGTAGCATCTAGTATTGAGAGTTTTGGGGAAATCATACTAGAGTCCTTAGAAAATCTCAATGCACCACCTATGCTTATATCCTTCATAGTAGAAGGGATTATCTCTGGTGTAGGTGCAGTGTTTGAGTTTATACCTCTTATTGTGGTATTGTACTTCTTTATAGGTATTTTGGAGGATACTGGATATATGGCTCGTGCCGCCTATGTAATGGATGGTATAATGCGTTCACTAGGACTCCATGGAAAGACATTTATATCCATGATTGTAGGCTTTGGATGCAATGTCCCTGGAATTATGGCTACTAGAACTCTAGAAAGTAAAAAGGACAAGATGATTGCCATACTTATAAATCCATTTATGTCCTGTGGTGCAAGATTGCCTATATACTTAGTGTTTATTGCAGCCTTTTTCCCTGATAATGGTGGATTGGTACTATTCTCTCTATATGCTCTAGGTATTATAATGGCCTTAGTAGTTGGAAGGATATTTAGTAAGACACTATTCAAAGAGGAGTCTTCTCACTTTATTATGGAATTACCACCCTATAGACTACCTTCCTTTAGATCTGTTCTAAGGGATATGTGGGATAAGGTATGGGACTTCATTCACAGAGCTGGTACTGTAATATTTGTTGTAGTATCTATACTATGGCTATTGTCTATACTTCCAATGGGTGTAGAACCTTATAGTCAGGAAAGTATACTTGGTCAAATAGGTACCCTAATAGCTCCAATCTTTAAACCAGCAGGATTTGGAACATGGCAAGCTTCTGTAAGTCTATTTGCAGGTATTGCTGCCAAGGAGGCAGTAGTTGCCATATTGGGCATGGTATATGCTGGTGTCAGTGAGGGTTCTGAATTGATATATGCCATAAGGGATGTATTTACTCCCTTGACTGCTATGTCCTTTATGATCATGGTATTATTCTACACTCCTTGTGCTGCAGTTATTGCCACTGTAAAAAAGGAGACCAATTCCTATAAATGGGCTATATTTATGGCTCTATATACCTTCTTTATAGGATGGATAGGAGCTGTATTGGTCTATCAAATAGGTAGTCTATTAGGCTTTTAAGGAGATGGTATTATGCTAAAGGATGTACTAAAGGAGATCAATGATTCTCCAGGATTTTCTAAATCTTCTATTTCCAAAAATCTGAACACATCTAAAGAAGTAGTAGAGGATCTAATAGGGCAGTTAGTTAGAATGGGTTATATAGACGAGGACATGAGTTCTCCTACCTGTTCTACTGCCTGTAGCTCCTGTGCTTATGCTAGAAATTGTAGTACTATTCCAGTGAAGATGTATAGGGTTTCAGAGAAGGGAAAAAAACTTTTAAAAAATATTTAATTTTTAAAAACTTTGTGTTTAAATTTAAAATTCTGGGTATAATATAAATACAACCATTATAATTAGTTTTACAGTTTAACTGGAGATTATAAATGGTTGCAAATAAAACTTGTAGCTATTGTCAACCTGATTACCTGATGTTTATGTAGTTAGTTCAATTGACAAATGTTTCAATCAGTAGCAAGTAGTATGAAGTAGTATAAAAAGGGTTAAAAAAGTTAGAGTTTTGTGTAGGTTTCTGATTTAGAACTATATTTTCTAGATCAAATAGTAGATTTGAGGAGTGTATTTTAATAAAGGAACAGTTAGCTGAATATGTGTTTAGAGGTTGGCATAGTTGCACAAAGTTTTATTTTAAATGATGGGTGATTTATAGAGAAGCATAATAAGTCACCCATCTATATTTTTTTGGAGAATAAGCTCAATTATTGGTTGAACTAAAAGGATATTAGGTCTATAATTGTTGTAAACACAGTATAAAGGAGATAGTTATGAATAAGACAAATTGGGTAGATGAAAAAAATCTTTCTATGCTAGCAGATTTCTATGAATTTACAATGGCAAATGGATATCTTGAAAGTAATATGGAGGATAGAATAGCCTATTTTGAGATGTTCTTTAGAACCGTTCCAGACGATGGAGGATATGCCATTATGGCTGGTGTAGAACAACTTATAGAATACTTAAACAATCTAAAGTTCACTAAAGAAGATATAGAATACTTTAAAAGTAAGGGAACTTTTGGAGAAAAATTCTTAAATTATCTTGAGAACTTTAAATTTACATGTGATATCTGGGCTATTCCAGAAGGTACCCCAATATTTCCACAGGAACCTATTGTAATCGTAAGAGGTCCTGTTGTACAGGCTCAACTAGTGGAAACTATGATACTACTTACTATCAACTATCAATCCCTAATAGCCACAAAGGCAAATAGATTGGTAAGGGCTGCACAGGGTAGACCAGTTATAGAGTTCGGTAGTAGAAGAGCCCATAGTTATGATGCATCTATATTAGGAGCTAGAGCTGCATATATTGGAGGATGTATGGGAACTGCAAATACCATAGTAGATAGGGATTATAAGATTCCAGCACTAGGTACTATGGCTCATAGCTGGATTCAACTATTCCCCAGTGAATTAGAAGCCTTTAGGGCATATGCTAAAACTTATCCAGATAACTGCTATCTACTTGTGGATACCTACAACACATTGAGAAGTGGAATCCCCAATGCTATCAAGGTATTCAATGAAGAGATACTTCCACGAGGTTTTAGACCAAAGGGTATCAGAATTGATAGTGGAGATATAGCATATTTAACTAAAGAAGCTAGAAGGATGCTAGATGATGCTGGATTTGAGGACTGTACTATTATGGCATCTAGTGGTCTTGATGAATATCTAATTACAGATCTATTGATACAAGGTGCTAAGATAGATAGCTTTGGAGTAGGAGAGAGATTGATAACGGCAAAATCCCAGCCAATCTTTGGAGGAGTATATAAACTTGCTGCTGTAGAATATGATGGAGTCATATGTCCAAAGATAAAGATAAGTGAAAATGTAGGAAAGATAACTACACCTGGATTTAAACAGGTATATAGGCTATTTGATAGAGATAGTCACAAGGCCATTGCCGATGTAGTTACTTTACATGATGAGATAATAGATGATACTAAGCCCTATGAGATATTTCACCCTCTATTCACGTGGAAGAGGAAGATCGTTAAAAACTTCTACGCTAAGAAGTTGTTGGTAAAGATATTCCAACAAGGTAAACAGATATATGAGAGTCCAGATATTTATGATATCAAAGAATACTGTAAGGAACAGGTAGAAACCTTGTGGGATGAAGTAAAGAGGTTTGAAAGACCTCATGAATATTTTGTAGATCTATCTAAACCTCTATGGGATATAAAGGATAAATTGCTAAAAGAAAACCAATAGGCCTACAGGGTCTATTGGTTTTTTATTCTAAATATTATATTTGTCCAAATATATCTATTTGATATAGGAATACTAGGATTATCCCTACTGGCAGTACATATTTTACTAGGGAATTAAATATACCTGAATATCCTACTTTTAAACTGCCTTCATTGGTAATCTGATCTGATACCTTCTCTTGATTATGAAACCAACCTAAAAATATTACGCTTATTAGAGCAGCTGTAGTCAAGAAATAGTTAGCCGTAGTCTTGTCTAAGAAATCAAATATATTGTCTCCAAATATCAAGAATTCTGAAAGAGGACCATTTGATAGAGATGCAAATACGCCTACTATTGTAATTACAATAGTTGATAGTACTGCAGCTTTTTTCCTCTCTACATTAAAGCTATCTACTAAGAATGCAACTACTACCTCAAGTAAGGATATAGTACTTGTAAGGGCTGCTAGAGCCAACAATACAAAGAACATTACACCAAAGAAATATCCTCCTGGCATCTTTGGAAATACATTTGGCAATGTCATAAATACTAGTCCTGCTCCAGATGTAGGATCTACTCCATAGGAAAATACTGCTGGGAATATGGCCAATCCTGCCAATAGTGCTATAAGAGTGTCTGCAATAGATATCTGCAATGCTGTCTTGCCAAGGTCTTCATCACCACTCATATATGAACCATAGGTTATCATAATTCCCATTCCCAAACTTAGGGAATAAAAAGCATGACCTAATGCACCTAATATAACCTTGCTATCTATCTTTGAGAAGTCAGGTTTAAATAAGAACTTGAAACCCTCCATACCTCCTGGCAATCTTAAAGCTTGAATATCCAATATGACTATTATGATAAATAACATTGGAACCATTATCTTTGCAAACTTTTCTATTCCATCTTGTACTCCTGTAGAAACTATAAGTCCAGTGATAAACATAAATAAAACTTGCCATATAATAGGTTTAATTGGATGAGATATAAATCCAACAAATAAATTAGTGATCTCCTCACTATTCTTTCCTGCAAATCTATTAGTTGCAGAATTTACAATATACTCTAGAGTCCATCCTGCTACTACTCCATAATAAGATAATATAAAAAATGCGGCTAATACTCCTAGTACTCCTGAAATATACCAATGTTTTTTGGGGGCTAGTTCTTTAAATGAACCAATAGCATCTTTTCCACCCATTCTTCCAATCATGAATTCACTCATCATAAGAGGTAGCCCTATGAAAGCAACTATTAGTAAATAGACCACTAAAAACGCACCACCTCCATACTCACCTGCAATATAGGGAAATCTCCAAATATTGCCTAGACCTACTGCAGAACCAATGGATGCTGCTAAAAGTCCAAATCTAGATCCAAAACCTTCACGTTTCTTCATCTATTACCCTCCTTTTCAATTTATTTTTAATTGTGTATTGTTAATACTATAATGGCATAAAGCGAATTTGTCAAGAGGGTTTTTGGTTTTTTTGGCGGAGAGAGTGGGATTTGAACCCACGGTGCAGCTCATGCTGCACAACGGTTTTCGAGACCGCCACTTTCAGCCACTCAGACATCTCTCCTAAATTTGAAGTATGAAATTAAAAGTTAAGGATTAGAATTTCGAAGTTCCTTAAAGAAAGTCGAAAGAATACTGCTACACTCCTCTTCTAGAATCCCAAAATCTACCTTTGGTCTATGATTGAATTTTGGATGGTTTAGAAGATCTATTACAGAACCACAACATCCCCTCTTAGGATCTCTAGTACCTATTACCACCCTATCTATTCGAGAGTTTATTATGGCACCAGCACACATGGCACAAGGCTCTAAAGTCACATACATAGTACAGTCTATAAGTCTCCATCCTCCAAGAAGTTCACTTGCCCTTTTAATTGCAATTATCTCTGCATGAGCCAATGGATCCTTCATGGACTCTCTCTTATTATATCCTCTGGAGATTATCTCTCCCCTATGGACAACAATAGCACCTACAGGAACTTCATAGGTGCTATAGGCCTTTTTAGCCTCTTTTAAAGCTTCTCTCATATATATATAATCCATCTATATCACCTGTGGTGCACTGGAGAGGAATCGAACCCCCGGCCTACGCCTTAGGAGGGCGTCGCTCTATCCTACTGAGCTACCAGTGCATGGTTTACCTTTACATTTTACAATACTTTTCCCTCCTTGTCAATTAAACTAGACAATTTTTTGTAACAAAACTATAGGGACATCTATATAATATATCAAGGAGTACCATTAAAATAAAGGAGGCAAATCATATGATTGAAAATAGAAGAGGTTGTTGTCCAGAAGATGATACTAGTTTATTGTTTTTCTTCTTGTTATTAGTGATATTGTTTAGTAATGGTTTTGGCGGCTGTGGCTGCGGAAGATGCTAATAAAAAATCTATGGAGTAGTACTGCTCCATAGATTTTTTTATCTTAAAATATAAAATATATATCTAAGCTCTCTGCTCTAAGTTCTTTACCCTCTGCTTCTGTAAGAAGAAGGTAATTCCCAATACAACTATACCAAATAGATCTGTATATAGACCTGGCTTTAATAGGGAAAGTGCTGCTATTCCTAGGAAAAATCTTTCGTGAATTTTACAATGATCTATTAGATATCCTTCTACAGCTCCTGCTAGACATACTATACCTATTACTGCTGATATAATCATGGGAAGTGCCTTTATAATAGGTAAAAATACAATTTGATTTCCTATTACCTCATCTACAAGAATCAAAGATGGGTCTATGGCAAATATATAGGGTACAATAAAAGCTGCTATAGCCAGCTTAAAGGCCTGGAACCCTGTTTTCATAGAATTAGCCCCTGCTATACCTGCTCCTGCATAGGCTGCCAATGCCACTGGTGGAGTAATATCTGCTACAACTCCAAAGTATAGAATAAATAGATGAGCTGCCATTAGATTTACACCTAATTTAGTCAAAGCTGGTACAGCCATAGTTGCAAGAACTATATATTTAGCTGTAGTTGGAAGTCCCATACCCAAGATTATAGATGCTATCATAGTGAAGAATAATGTAAGTAATAGATTTCCACGAGCTAGTGCAACTATTAGCTCTGCAATTCTAAGACCTAGACCTGTCAATGTAACAACCCCAACTATCATACCAGCACAAGCACAGGCACAAGCTACTCCAACAGCTCCCTTTGCTCCTGCTTCAAAGGCGGAAAATATATCTTTAACAACAAAGGACTTATCTCTCTTTATTAAGGAAGCTATCATAGCTATTATCACACTTATAATTATAGCTCTAAAAGCTGATAAAGTAGGTGTGTACTGCATTATCAAAAAAGTTATAATAGCTATTAAAGGAAGGAGTAAATATCCTTCTTTCATCAATATCTTACTCAGTTTAGGCAACTCTTCCCTTGGCAATCCCTTTAGTCCCAATCTAGATGCCTCTATATGCACCATAGTACCTACTGCAAAATAGTATAGAATTGCAGGTATAGCTGCTGCTGCTACAATATTGAGATAGGAAAACCCTGTAAATTCAGCCATTATAAAGGCTGCAGCTCCCATTACTGGTGGCATTATCTGCCCCCCAGTAGATGCTGTTGCCTCTACTGCTCCAGCAAAGTGAGGTTCATATCCTGTTTTCTTCATAAGTGGTATAGTAAATGCACCTGTAGTTACTGTATTTGCAACAGAACTTCCAGATATGGACCCCATAAGTCCAGATGCTACTACTGCCGTCATAGCTGGCCCACTCTTCAGATGCCCTGTCATGGCAAAGGCCAAATCTATGAAGAACTTTCCTACTCCAGTTTTATCTAAAAATGCCCCAAACAATATAAACATAAATACGAATGTTGCAGATACACCTAATGGTATACCCATAATACCCTCCAGAGCTAAGTACATCTGGGAGATTATCCTCTCAACACTAAATCCTCTATGAGCTAGTAGCCCTGGTAAATATGGTCCAAGTTTTGCATATAATAAAAATATCATAGCTACTATAGGCAGTTCAGGACCTACTACTCTTCTAGTGACTTCCAATGTAATCAATATAGCCAATGCACCTAATATAAAGTCTATATTAGTCAAATCCGTTCCCTTGTTAGCTATTTGTTCTACAAATACAAATAGATATCCAAATACTATTATGGTCAATCCTATGAAGACAAAGTCCAGAATTGATGCCTTGTCTTTCTTAGATTTACTACTTGCAGGATATAATAAAAATCCCAATGTAAATGCAAAGATTATATGTAGAGATCTCTGCCTAGCCGATAGTAGTGTTCCAAATCCTGCAGTATAAAATTGAAATATGGACATTGCTATGGCAATTAAGGTGGTTATTTTTGCAATAGGCCCTGTTAGCTTCCTCAGTTTAGACGTCTCCAGATCATACTCTTCCATGAGATCATCAACATCCATTGCAACATCAGATTCTGTGATTCGAACTTCATCTTTATTTTTCACTTAAAACCCTCCTTTGTTAAATATGATGATAATGGTACTTTCTCTACTCTCAATCTCACTCCAGTTCTAGGATTGGAAAAATCCAAAAATTTGTAGACCTTATTTCCCAATTTAAGTTTATGATTTGCCCTCTCTGCCCCTGTCCTGTAGACAAGATAATCCATATTTTCATTTATATCATAGATCCTAAATGTACCATCCCCTATCTCAAATTTATAAGGGGTTGTAGCTGGCAATCCAGCCCCCAGAGAATGAAAAAATGATTCCACTAGGATGATATCCATATCATCTATGATATATGTCTCTGTCACAGTAGTTAGCTGAACTGAGTGGGTATATTCAACTGTAAAACTATCTCCACTCCTTACTCTCCAGGATTTTATATACTCTCCTGTTTTATAATCTGAAGCTTTTAATACCTTGATTGGATATAGAGCTGTCATTAAGATTATGGAAACTCCAAGTATAAGTAGAATTAAATAATTGGGGAAGGTACTGAAGTTGCCTTCAATACCTTTACCAATAACTCCTATTCTATTTGATCCCTTGCTCATCATAATAACGTTTTGAACCTGGGTGTAATTCTATAGGCATACCTAATATGGCAGTTTCAAGTTTTAAGTCATTACCTCTATCGTGGGTTTCAATTATGGTATCTCTATGCTCAAATAATGCCTTAGTCAAATTGTACATCAAATCTTCGTCCAGTTCCTCTGGCACTACTAACATAGCCATAACCGCTGTTGTCAAAATATCTGAATCTTGGTTCTTATATGTGCCTCCAGGTATAGTTACCTCTGTATAGAATGGGTATTCTTCACTTAACTCATCTATCTTAGCCTTGTCTATAGGTACAACTACTATATCAGCTGTTTGACCTACTTCAGTTACTGCAGCTGTTGGCAAACCTGCCGTTACAAAGGCTGCATCTACTTGCTTGTTCTTTAACTGATCTGCCGCTTCTCCAAAGGATAGGTAATCTGCTTTTCCAAGATCTTCATAAGTCATTCCATGTGCTGCAAGTATCTGTCTAGCATTTGCCTCTGTACCTGATCCTGGAGCTCCTATGGCAACTTTCTTGCCCTTTAGATCCTCTACAGAGCTGATATTAGCATCTTTGTTGGCTATAATCTGGATTACCTCTGGATAAAACATTGCCATTCCACGAATATTTTCTACCTTGCCCTTATCTTCAAAGTTTTCTGTTCCAGTATATGCATAGTAAGTAATATCACTCTGAATAAATGCTATTTCCGTCTCACCTTTTTGAACTAGTCCAATGTTTTCAACTGATGCACCAGTTGATTGAGCATTAGCCGTTACTCCTTCAACATTGTCATTGAATACCTTGGCAATTGCTCCACCTAATGGATAATAGGTTCCTGCAGTTCCACCAGTAGCTATGGATATGAATTGTTGTTTAGCCTTGCCTCCAGTTTCTCCTCCAGAAGTTTGCTTCTCGCCTCCAGTTTCTCCTCCAGGAGTTTGCTTTTCTCCACCACATCCAACTGCTAATGAAGCTATTAGCACCACTACTAATAATATGGAAATCGTTTTTCTTGACATTTCGCTCCCCCTTTTTTAGTATTGTTTTTGCTAGTTTTGAATTATTTATCTGATTAATATTCATTTTAATAAAAATTCAAAACATTGTATATATAATTATACACCATATTTCAAAAATATTCCAGTACAATATTTCTATATGGTGGAACTGAATAAAACAGGGACAGTATCAACTGAGGCCACTGAAAAAGTCCTTTTCTGTCATCCTGAACCTTAGTGAAGGATCTTGCAAATATTGCAAATACAAGATTCTTCAGCTTTACTTCAGAATGACAAGCAAAAAAACTATAGTTTTTCAGTGGCCTCGTATCAACTGTCCCTGTTTTAAATCTACTTAATTATATCTATATTTCCCATATATGGTCTCAATACTTCTGGTATCTTAATGCTTCCATCTTTTTGTTGGCAATTTTCGACAATTGCAGCAAATGTCCTTCCAACTGCCAAACCTGAACCATTTAGTGTGTGAACATATTCTACCTTATTTGTATCTTCTCTTCTATATCTAAGATTTGCACGTCTAGCTTGAAAGTCTTCAAAGTTACTACAGCTGGAAATCTCTACATATCTTCCATAGCTAGGCATCCATACTTCTATATCATAGGTCTTTGCAGATGAAAATCCTAAATCTCCTGTACTGAGCATCACTACTCTATATGGTATATTAAGTCTCTTTAGAACTTCCTCTGCATTATTAGTAAGCTTCTCCAATTCATCATAGGAATCTTCAGGTCTACTTAATTTTACCAACTCTACCTTGTCAAATTGATGATTTCTGATAAGACCTCTAGTATCTCTCCCTGCTGCACCTGCTTCTTGCCTAAAACATGGTGTATATCCTGTATAATATACTGGAAGGTCTTTTTCCTCTAATATCTCATCTCTACGAAGATTTGTAAGAGGAACCTCTGCTGTAGGTACTAAGAAATAGTCCTTGCCTGGAAGATGGAACATATCCTCTTCAAATTTTGGGAGCTGACCTGTACCTATCATACTATCTCTATTTACCATAAATGGAGTAAGCATCTCTGTATATCCATGTTCAGATGTATGAAGGTCTAGCATAAAGCTGATAATAGCTCTCTCAAGCCTTGCACCTAGTCCCTTAAATATGGAGAATCTAGTCCCTGTTATCTTGGATGCTCTCTCAAAATCTAATATGCCTAAATCTGTGCTTAAATCCCAATGTGCCTTAGGTTCAAATTCAAATTCTCTAGGTGTACCATATTTTCTAATCTCCACATTATCTTCATCACTTAAGCCTTCTACTACTGTATCATGAGGAGTATTTGGAATGTTTAGCAATAGATCTTTAATGGAAATATCGATTTTTTTGATTTCAGAATCCAACTCTTTGACATTCTCTGAAATCTCTTTCATCTCCTTTAATACTTCTGTTGCATCTTTTCCTTCTTTTTTTAGTTTTGGGATTTCCTTTGACACTTGATTTTGTCTAGCCTTTTTTTCTTCTACTTCTATAATTATCTTTCTTCTCTTTTCGTCTAGTTCTAATACCTTGTCAATTGGATAATCTCCATGCCTCTTTTTTAGGGCATCTTTTACTTCTTCTGCATTCATTCTAATTCTCTTGATATCTAACACTATTTTTCCTCCCATTCAATTG
Source organism: Varibaculum timonense (assembly GCA_902386935.1). Lineage (GTDB taxonomy): Bacteria > Bacillota > Clostridia > Tissierellales > Tissierellaceae > CABMKH01. The sequence goes on along the minus strand of CABMKH010000005.1, from coordinate 36,036 downwards.
AATTATTTTCTTGCCATTCCTGGCGACCAAAGGTCGCCCCTACTCTGTCTTTAGATATTTTTACAAGCATAGATTTGGTTCTCGTTGCGTTTGACCTACCAACGATTTGCAAAATACGCAAATCGGGTTAGGTCATAAAAAAACTCTCAATCCCTATACTTAGGGACGAGAGTTTACCCGCGTTGCCACCCTACTTAACCTTTCAGTTCGCTTAAGTGTGTTAATAGCTCCAGGATGGATTCAATAGATTCCCATGTCAATTCCCACCAAATATTGACTCTCTTAAAAGTTCCCCTATTTACTATTTCCCTTCTATGCTATAATATTTAATTGAGTTTTATTATACCATAATCTATGCATAAGTCAAGGATATAGCTGTTTGAGATTATCATATAAATATATTATAATTGTGATAATATATTATTGCACATAATTTTAGGGGGTATTCAAATGGATGAAAAGACAAAACAGAAATATATCTTAATTGCTGAATTCTTACATAAGACTTTAGGATCTGAATATGAAATTGTATTACACGACTTTCAAGGAAAAGAACATTCCATAATCTATATAGCAAATGGACATATAAGCGGGAGAAGTATGGAAAATCCCCTTACAGATTCCACATTGAAACTTCTATCAGATAAGACAATTGGTGAAAATGACTATATAGTCAGCAATAGAGGAGTTACTGGCAATAATAAGGTGGTTCGCCATTCTACTTTATTTATAAAGGACGATGACAATAGACTATCTGGTATGCTATGTATAAACTTCAATGGGAGCAAATATGTAAATATAGCAAAGAAGATATTGCAACTGACTCATATGGAGAATGCCTCTATTGAAAGTGAATATCTGCATACATTTAATTTTAAACAGGCAATACCTGATTCTGTAGCTCAACTTACTGAAAAGATATTGGATAATGCAATTGAATTCTCTGATGTCCCTATAGATAGACTTACTCAAGAGGAGAAACTTGAAATCGTAAGACAGCTAAACGATAAAGGAGTATTCATGTTAAAAGGTGCTGTCAGTGAAATAGCTGAAAAAATAGATGTCTCTGAGGCTACATTATATAGATATATCAGAATGATATCTAAGGATGAATAGAGTTAAATAAAAATTACCAGATAACAAGATTGTTATCTGGTAATCTATTTTTAGCCTATCCCTCCATAAAATATTCCCATAACATAGACCAGTATAGTAAGTCCTACAAATACATATCGACTCATAGGCTCAAACCATGTTCCTATCTCCTTCTGTCTGCCAAGTTGAGCCTGTTCCCTTGCAAATTTAGGTCCACATACCCAAAAAAACATAATTCCTGCAAGTAATGCCCCTAGAGGTATGACATAGATGCTTACTACATCCATCCACTTACCTAATACATCTCCATCTTCTATAAATACTCCAACTATAGCTGCTACAATCCCAACACTAGTTACTGCCTTAGCTCTTGAAAACTTAAATCTCTCTTGAAGAGATTCTATTGGAGCCTCAAATAGATTGACTAGGGATGTAATTCCAGCAAATAATACTGCTATAAAGAATATAGATGCAAATAGTCCCCCTGCTGGCATCTGTTTAAATATCTCTGGCATGGTAATGAACATAAGTGGTGGTCCAGCCGCTGGATCCATATTGAAGGCAAATACTGACGGTATTATAACAAAGGCTGCCAGCATAGCCGCTATTGTATCAAATATAGATACCATGACAGCGGAATTCAATATATCTTCGTCTTTCTTTAGATAACTTCCATATACCAATGTCCCAGATCCTGCCAAGGACAATGAGAAAAATGCCTGCCCCAGTGCAAATACCCAAGTCTTAGGATCTGCTAACAACTCCCATTTTGGACTGAAGAGGTATCCGTATCCTGCTCCAGATCCAGGTAAAAATAGCACTCTTACTGCCAGAATCAAAAACATTCCAAAAAAAGCAGGCATCATAAATTTATTGATCTTTTCAATTCCTGCAGAAATACCTGCTACCATGACTATAAAGGCCAAAATTAATGCGGCAAAATGCCATCCAACACTGCCAAAAGGTCCAGCTATCATTCCAAAATATGCTCCACTATCAGGTGCACTTGTAAGAGCTCCTGTTATAGCTCCAATTGTAAATCTCAATATCCATCCAACTACAACAGAATATCCTATGGCTATTCCTAAAGATCCTATTACTGGTATAAGTCCTATTAAATCTCCATGTCTCTTTCCTCTCATTTCCATGGCTTTTTTAAATGCTCCTAAAGGTCCTGTCCCCATTGCCCTTCCAAAGGCCATTTCACCAATTACTCCCGTAAAGCCTATTAGTATGACAAAGATAAAATAAGGTATTAAAAATGCTGCTCCTCCAAACTGACCTACCCTATAGGGGAATAGCCAGATATTTCCCATTCCAACAGCAGATCCAACACACGCTAAAATAAAGCCTATCTTGCTATCAAAGGTGTCTCTATTCTCAAGTGTCTTAAACTCCTTATTATCCATAATTTCACCTCTCTAATTTTATTATATAGAAATTCATAGGGAAGAAAAGCCTTCCCTATGAAAACTAATTAGTGTGAAAATTTATGTCCTCTGTCTTCTAGGTCTTATGTTCTATTATACAATTATTTTCTGATAGGTTCTAGATGTGCTTGGAAATGTCTCAATATTGGAGGTTCCCAAGTAATTCTATAGCCTGGTACATCTCCTGCATTTTCTTTGATCCTTATGAGGGCGTCTACCATTATATCTATATGAGCTTGAGTATATACCCTTCTTGGTATAGCAAATCTAGTAAATTCAAAGTCAGCTTCCAATTGCTCTTTAGTATCTGGATCATTTCCTAGCATAAAAGATCCTATATCACAGGTTCTAATACCTGCTTCAATATAGAGTTGAACTGCTAATGCATGTCCTGGAAATTCGTAATATGGAATATGTGGCAACATAGCTTTTGCATCTATAAACAGACCATGTCCGCCTACTGGTGCTTGGTATGCAATTCCTGCATCGTCTAATTTAGCTGCAAAATATTCCATCTGTCCATTTCTATATTTTAGATAGTCTTCATCTATTCCCTCATATAGTCCTATGGATAGAGCCTCTAAATCTCTTCCTCCTAGGCCACCATAGGTTACAAATCCTTCAAAGGATATAGTATTTCCCTTGACTAATTGATATAGTTCTTCATCATCTTTTATACCTATAAGTCCACCCATATTTACTATGGCATCTTTTTTAGCACTCATAGTAAAGGTATCTGCATACTTAAACATCTCTTTTACTATTTCTTTTATGGACTTATCCTTAAATTCATCTTCTCTAAGTTTTACAAAATAAGCGTTTTCCGCAAATCTAGCTGCATCTATGTTTACAGGTATATCATATTTTTTGGCTACTTCATATACTTCTCTTAAGTTCTGAATGGATACTGGTTGTCCTCCTGCTGAGTTGTTGGTTATTGTCATGACTATCATGGCAACTTTTTCTGCACCATGTTCCTTGATGATCTCTTCCATCTTCTTAACATCCATATTTCCTTTAAAAGGAGCACGATGTGATGGATCCTTGGCTTCTTCTACTACACAATCTATTGCCCTAGCACCTGCTAATTCTACATGGGCCCTTGTAGTATCAAAAAACATATTGGAAATAGCTACTTTTCCCTCTTCCATCTTCAATGGAAATAGTACCTTCTCTGCCGCTCTTCCTTGGTGAACAGGTTGAATAAATTTGTATCCAAATAGATCTTGTCCTGCTTCTACTAGTTTATAGTAACTCTTAGCTCCTGCATAGGCTTCATCACCTTCCATGACACCTGCCCACTGTTTAGAACTCATGGCATTGGTTCCACTATCTGTCAAGAGGTCAATATACACATCTTCACCTCTTAGGCCAAACATATTGTACTTTGCCTCTTCCATGGCCTTGATTCTCTCTTCTCTGCTCATCATCTTAATAGTCTCTACCATTTTAATCCTAAATGGTTCTGGTACATACTTGACAGTCATATTATATTACCCCCCGTTTATTTAATCTACTATTGAATATTTCCCTTATTCTTAATATTCAATATATTACCTTACAATAATATTTTATCATTGTGAAAATAAATTGTCAATTACTTTTGAAAACATTTTCATAAAAACCAAAAAAAATAGGACAATCTGTCCTATTTTATAATTTCATATCTCCATAACCTATATATCCTCTTTTTCTCATCCACTCAGATACTACATAGGATATAAATCCCGGTAAAATAAAGTGCATAAATAATATCATAATCAATACCCTATTAGAGCCTCCCATAGTATGTATCACTGAAAATTGTCCTACTAATCCACTAGTTCCCATTCCAGCTCCTATCATATCTCCCTCCATCTTTAGTATAGCGGAAGATATAGGTCCCAATATGGCAGAGGAAATTATAGCTGGAGTCCAAATCAGAGGATTTCTTATTATATTGGGAATCTGAAGCATAGATGTTCCTATTCCTTGGGCTATAAGTCCACCAAAACCATTTTCTCTATAGGAAGCCACTGCAAAGCCTATCATATTGGCTGAACATCCTACTATGGAGGCACCTGCTGCAACTCCAGATAGTTTTAGAGAGATTGCCAAAGCTGCAGAACTAATAGGCAAAGTCAGAATAATACCCATTGTAACAGAGACTATTATTCCCATTGGAATAGGATGCAGTTCTGTAGCCATATTGATAAAGGATCCTATATAGTCCATAAATCTAGATATAAATGGAGCTATATAAAGACCAGCTAGTCCACCTGTAATAATAGTCGTTATAGGAACCAATACTATGTCTACCTTTGTCTTTCCACTTATTATCTTGGATATTTCCGCCCCAACTAAAGCTGCTATAAAGGCCCCTACAGGTTCTCCAATATTTATTATAGCCGTTGTACCTTGAAAACTAATACTTCCAGCACCTATAGCTCCTGTAACTACAGATGCAAAGATACCTAGTGCTGGTGCCTTTACACTATAGGCCACTCCCGCACCTATTGCTGGTCCCATAAGTCTTTGAGCTAGATTTCCAAAGTCTATGAGTACATCCTTGTTAGCTAAAACCCCTATTTGCTTTATGATAAGCCCTATGAGAAGGGAAGCAAATAAACCTAATGCCATACCATTTAGTATTTTTACAAGATAATTCTGTACACCACTTTCCCTATTAGAATTCCCCAACAATACCACCCTCCACACTCAACAATCACTGTCAACTCTACTCCCATCTCAAGTCCCTTCCATAGAATTTAAGGGGTAAGAATTTATCAAATATCCTTGAAAATATTCTATCTGTATAGATATCCGAAATTTCCTTTGGAGTTAGATTAGTAGATATTATAGTTTTCTTTCCATTTATGATTCTAGTATTTACAATATTGAATATCTCTGCATTTGTAAAGGTATTGGAAACTTCCGTACCTAGATCGTCTATTATTAGTAGATCAGATTCAAATAGAAGATCATATTGATACTCTCCAATCCTCTTATCTCCCTTCCCAAATCTCCTATTTTCCAATATCTCTAAAATAGTAAAAGCTGTCTGATAGATGACTATCTTGTTCTTATCCAATAGAGATTTGGCTATACAGCTACATAAAAATGTCTTGCCTAAACCTGTAGTTCCATAGAACAATAGATTTTGGCCATTGTTTTCATCAAAGTTATTTATAAAACCTTCTGATATTCCCACTATATCTATCATGTTTTCCCTAGGTGTCAAATCCTCTCCATCAAAGGGTTTGTCATCAAATACTTCTATTTTAAAATTCCTAAAATTTTGTATCTCCAATATATTTTCTAAGTTTGACATCTTATATGCCCTAGAGACTAGTTTTTGCTTTAGACAATTACACTTTTCTCCATTCTTCAGATATCCTGTATCCTCACATATTTCACATCCATATTCCATATCCATGTATTCCAAGGGAATATTGGACTCCGTGAGTAAATAGGCCTTTTCCATCTTCAATGCCTCTATAGTTTCCCTTGCCTTTTCTACCTTTTCCTTATAGCCCTCTGGATTTCCTATTATGGCCTTAGACATATCTAAACCTGTCCTAAATATCTCCTCATCAATTCTTCTTATGGCTGGAATCCTCTTATAGACATTGTCAACTCTCCTTCTCCTTGCCTTTTCCCGCCTATTTCTTTCCCTTTCATATTCAAAAGTCAGTTCCTTTAGAATATCATTATACATATCTATGCCTCTCCCCTTGCTCTTTGACTATGAAGCATCCTCTTCTTCTTAGCTATCTCTTCCAGTTGTTCTGAAGTATATTTATCTGTTCTCTGCTCAAAATTATGAAATCTAGTCACTGTTGCCCTTGGGTTTCTATTTAAATTCTTCTTAACTATTCTATCTTTCTTTTCCTCTACCTTATCCAATACTTCTATTTCTTCTATTTCCTTTATTCCCTTCTTATGCCAAGACTTTAAAATGCCGTTTACATATTCTACACTTGGTTTAGGATTTCTATCACGTTGACATGCTTCCAATATTAGTTCTAAGGAGAACCCATATCCTTCAAACCAATTGTCTATAATCTCCATCTCATCTTCTCTAACAGGTCTCTTATCCAATCCTAAACTCTTCATTATCTTCTGATATCTATAGTATTTTATATCCTTAGTCTTTAAGGATTCCATTATTGCATTCATATTTGTGAGACCTTCATCATACCAATTTCTCACTATGCCCTCTATATAATTTATCTTTCTTATGCCCCTTCTCTCTACTCCATATGAAAATGCTTTTTCTATGACATCTGGATTCATATTGTAATCACTTATCCAAGATAGTATCTTCTGCTTTTCTGTAGGGACTGTCTGCCTTCTCATTATATCATCTATTACATTAAACATATTATTTATCTCTGGAAACTTGTTGGCTTCTATGAGATCCTTAGTTGAATATGCTGGCATCCTTATATCTGATTTTGGCTGATCAAATAATCCAATATTATTCTTTATGTAGAGTTGCTTTAGATTTAAAAATTTCACCTTATAATTTATCCTATCCTCACTATCTATGGGCAGCTTCTCTATGATGCCCTTGCCCTCCCAAAAATCCCATGCCCTAAGTACATCATCTAGAGGAATATCTAGATGTTTAGCTATAGTGGCATTATTTACCTCTATCTTTTCATCCCTATCATGGGCATACTTATATCCTAAGAGATACACCTTTACATATGTGCCATTTGCCATAGGCATATAGTCATTTATAAATATATTCTCTATTGGAGTATCTCCCAGGTCCATATCTGTAGTCTCTAAGAAAAAACTCATCTAATCAGCTCCAAGTTTCTCTAAATATGATCAAATCGTTGAAAAAAATCTACCTTATTCAATCTCATCTTATAGATATAATTATATATCTTTTTATCTGTTATTACAAAAGTAGTTTTTGCATTTAAAAAATATATATTATTTAAATCTAAATCAGGGTTGTGGAATTCATCCAGATAATATCCCACAGGTTTAAATCCCATCTTTTCATATACCCTATATGCTCTAGTATTGAATTCTGCCACCTCTAAATACATTCTCTTCATCTTCATGTCAGTAAAATAGTATCTTAAAAAATACTTTAAAGTTTCAGTTCCATAGCCCATATTTATATAATTAGGATCAAATACTATCCCTAGAGTAGACTCTCTCCTAATTCTCCTTATGGACTTTATGCCCATATATCCAATCAATATATTCGACTCATTTGATACTCCAAAGTATTTATTTAGAAATTTAGAGGACTTTATCCTGTACCATTTCTCTATTCCCTCATCTGTCATAAATGGAAAATTGTAGTCCCAGAGCAATGGATTTTCATGATAACCCCAATTTCTCATATGATATACATCTTCTACCTTTAGCGGTCTTATCCTTATTCTATCTCCTATTATTTCCATAATCTCTCCTAGATAAAACATTACTTCGGGAAAATCCCGAAGTAATCTATTTCTTACTCAATTCTAGTAATTTCTTTCCAAAACCTAGACCATATTCTATGGCCTTTTCATCTGATTTTCCATAAGGTACAAAGTTTATCTTCAGACCATCTTCATCATAGACTTTTAATTTTAAATTTTTAAGATTTTCCTGTACTATCTTCACAGCTTCTCCACTCCATCCAAAAGATCCAAAGGCTCCTGCTAATTTTCCCTTACTTCTGATTGGATTTATCACTGCCAATAGATTATATATAGGAAGTAGAGTATTTTGATTTATAGTAGGAGTTCCAATTATAAAGGCAGAACTTCCATATACCTTTTCCTCAATTTCTCCTAATTCTTTCATCTCTATATCCATTATATCCACATCTATTTCACTACTGGCCATCTTTATACCCTCAGCTATCTTTTCTGCTATCTTCCTAGTATTTCCATAGGCAGATACATATGGGATAAATACCTTTAAATCCTCTGTAACTTCCTCTGTATCTTGGGATAGCTTTTTAGACCATTCTACATATTTCTTCCAATTTGCCCTCAAAATAGGACCATGTCCAGTACAAATAGCTTCAATATCCAGATTTTCTATCTTATCTATGGCCTGTAGCATATAGTTACTAAATGGCTTCAAGATTACATCAAAGTAATACTTAAAGGCATCATCAAAATCATCAACTAAATCATCAAACATTCTCTCATCACAATAATGGCATCCAAAGGAATCACAAGTAAATAATAGCTTATCTTCCTCTAGATAGGTATACATAGTATCTGGCCAGTGTAAAAATGGTGCACCAATAAACTTAAGGGTCTTATTTCCAAGATCTAGAGTATCTCCATCTTTCACTATTAATTTCTTGAAGTCTTTATCCACCATATGAGTCAAGAAGTTGATTGCAGCCCTGCTTCCCACAACAGTTGCCTGTGGTGCCAAATCCAATAGATGGGTCAAATTCCCTGCATGATCTGGTTCTGTATGGTTTAGCACTATATATTCAATATCCTTAAAGTCTACAACCCTTCCAACCTTGTTTAGATAGGTGTCCTTAAATCCTTCCTTTGATGTCTCAATAATAGTCTTCTTTTCCGCATCTATGAAATAGGAGTTATATGTGGTTCCATATTTAGTCTCCATGACTACATCAAAGGTCACTAAACCAGGGTCTAAGATTCCAATCCATTTTACATCACTACTCACATCTAAGATCTTGTCATCTATCATAAAATCTTTTCCTCCTTATCTTTCTCTCAATTATATTCAGCATATAATATATACCCAAAATGGGAAAGGAGATAACATAATTAATCTATGGCTCTTCTGTTATAAACTTCTCCTTATTTAGGAATTTTGTAAACTCTTTCTTCCATACTAGTTCTATAGTTCCCGTAGGCCCATTTCTGTGTTTTGCAATTATAAGCTCACCTATATTCTTCTTTTCAGTGTCTTCATTATAGTATTCATCCCTATATAAAAATAATACCACATCTGCATCCTGTTCTATTGCTCCAGATTCCCTTAAATCTGACAGTATAGGTCTATGGTCAGAACGAAGTTCTGGTGCACGTGAAAGCTGGGACAGTGCTATTACAGGACAGTTCATCTCCTTAGCTAATCCCTTAAGTCCCCTTGAAATTGCCGATATCTCCTGCTGCCTATTGTCCTTATAACCTTCCATCTGCATAAGCTGCAAATAGTCAATTAATATTAGGTCCAATCCCTTTTCCATCTTCAATTTCCTACACTTTGCCTTCATCTCCATTAGAGATATACCTGCTGTATCATCTATATATATCCTAGCCTGAGATAGAGGTCCCATAGAGTTTATTATCTGTAGCCATTCATCCTCAGAAAGTCTACCACTTATTATCTTTTGAAGGTCCACATGAGCTGTTGCAGATATCATCCTCTGTACCAATTGTTCCTTAGACATCTCAAGGGAAAATATGGCAACATTGGCATCAGCTTTTAAGGCACTATTTGTGGCAATATTGATACCAAAGGCTGTCTTACCCATAGATGGTCTAGCTGCCAACAATATAAGATCAGAATCCTGTAAACCAGATAGATTATTATCTAAATCTATAAATCCAGTCGTAAGACCTGTAAGTCCTCCTTGATTTGCAGCCATCTCTTCTATCTTAGCAAAGCTATCTAACAGTACCTCACTTATAGGAGAAAATCCTTCCCTCTTAGTACCTTGAGTGATGTCAAATATCTCCTTTTCCGCCCTTTCAATTATGGCATTTACATCTTCAAAATCTTCATAGGCCTTTGCCATTATCTCATTACTAGATTTGATCAACTTCCTTAAAATAGACTTCTCTTCTACTATCTTACAATAGTATTTAGTATTTGCTGTAGTAGCCACTCCACTTGATAGATTTGCCAGATAGGTGACTCCTCCTATATTTTCAAGATTTCCCCTTCTCTTTAGCTCTTCAGATAGGGTTATAAGGTCTACTGGCTCATTTCTATTATATAATACCAATATTGCATCGTATATCTCTCCATTGGCCTCCTTATAAAAATCATCTGGCCTAATCATCTCTACAGCATCATTTATAGCTTCCTTATCTAATATCATAGCACCTAAAACAGACTGTTCTGCCTCTACACTATGGGGTGGAACTCTACCTATTGATACACCCTCCACTATATATCACCTACTATTCTATGATAACATTCACCTTTAGATTTGCCGTTATTTCAGGATATACTCTTATATCTATATTTGTAATTCCAGCTGTCTTTATATTTTCCTTTAATTCTATCTTTCTTCTATCTATATCTATATTATATTTTGACTTTAACTCATCAGAAATATCCTTTGAAGTGATGGAACCAAACAATCTTCCCCCTTCTCCACCTTTACCCTTTAACTCTACAGTCATACTCTCCAATTTTTTCTTTAATTCTAGAGCTTCAGACTTTTCATTTTGTCTTTTAGTCTCTAGTTCCTTCATATCTTCTTTCCACTTCTTCATATTTTCCTGAGTAGCCTCTAGAGCAAGTCCCTTTGGTAACAAATAATTTCTTGCATACCCTGGCTTAGAATTCACCAATTCACCTGCTTTTCCCAATGACTTTACATCCTTTAACAGTATTACCTTCACTATGAATCACCTTCCTCTAATTGTTTTTTAATAGCTTCTACCAGCATATCTTCAGCTTCTTGAATCTGAACACCAGATACTTGAGCCCCTGCACTAGTGAGATGGCCTCCCCCTCCTAGTTCTTCTAATATCAATTGAACTGAAATATTTCCAAGGGATCTACCTGATATATGAATCCTATCACTTACATAGGTAAGGACAAAGGATGCTTCTACACCATTGATATCCAGTAGCTCATTAGCTGCTTGAGCTGCTATCAATAGGGAATCTTCTGCCTCCATCTCCAATCTACCTATTGCTATTCTATCGAAGATTATCTTGGCTGATCTTATGACTTCAGCTCTATACAAAAATGTATCCAAATCATCTCTAAATAGCTGTCTTACAGATGTAGTATCTGCACCAGCCCTCTTCAATATAGATGCTGCCTCAAAGGTTCTTACACCTGTCTGAAAACTAAAGTTCTTAGTATCTACTGTTATCCCTGCTAACAGTGCTTCTGCCTCAAATTTAGTCAAGTTTATATTGTCACTCATATAGGACAATATCTCTGTAACTAACTCACTAGCAGATGATGCATAGGGTTCTAGATATATTAGGACAGGATCCTTTACAAATTCAGCTCCCCTCCTGTGATGATCTATCACTACTACTTTTTCCACCAATTCCAACAGATTAGGTGCCTCTGTAAAACTAGGCTTATGGTTATCTACCAATATCAACAGGGAGTTTTCCCCTATTATCTCCTCTGCCTTTTCAGGAGTTATCAAAGCATCCAAAAGTCCAGGCTGCTCTTTACGCATCTTATCATATAGATTTTGAATAGATGGATTCTCACCACTTATGACTATATACCCTTTTTTACTTATATTTTTTACTCCTCTAAGCAAACCTATAGCAGAACCAAAAGAGTCCATATCTGGATTTTTGTGTCCCATTATAAATACATCTTCAGCTTGATCTATTAACTGTTTCAAAGCATACCCTATAACTCTAGCCTTTACCTTGTTCCTCTTTTCCATGGCCTTTGACTTTCCACCATAGAATTCAAAGTTACCACCTTTATTGAGTACAGCCTGATCTCCACCTCTACCTAAGGCTATATCCACAGCTGCCTTTGCATTTATCTGAGATTGGGCTAAACTCTCTCCTGTAGCTGATATACCCATACTTAAAGTTATGGGAATCTTGTTCCCCATATCTAATTCTCTCATATCATCTAAAAGGTCAAATTTTCTTTGTTGGATCTCCTCTAGAGTATAATTATCTATTATTACTACATACTTGTCATTTTCATATTTTCTAACTAAACCATCATATCTTCCAAAATATTCTACAATCCTCTTATCTATTTCTGCAAGCAATATAGGTCTATTGATATCTGGAGTATTGCTCTTTACATCATCATAGTTATCCACATATACCAATATAACTATGGTTTCCTCATCTTTATATCTCTGTTCCAATTTCTTATAGTCACTATTATTTACCCAATAGAGTACTACTATCTTGTTCTGTGCAATTGAAGATCTCTTTCCATCTATAAAATTAGGGTATACCAGATAATCCTCTTCATCATATTGGATCTCCAGAGGAACTCCCTCTTCTCCCTCTAATAGTTTTTCTCTAGGAAATCCTGGAACTAAATCATATATCCTCTCATTTAGTATATCCTCTTCTATGATCATATCCAAAAATGGAGTATTATACCATCTTATACCACCCTTTTCATCTATTATTACTAATGGAAAAGGCATATTGAATATTGCGTGCTTAGTGGCAGATTCAAAATCTTCAGAAAGCATCTCTATACGTCTATCTATGTCTTTATTCTTCTTAGCTGCCTGAACATGGGAATAATATAATAGATATAAAAATGCAATTCCACCTATCATTCCAAGAACAGGTTCATAGATTCCTATGATAACGGTCATAATACCTGAAACAATTAGGTATATCTTCCCATCTGTCCATTGAAATATCCTTCTACCCTTCATGATAAATCCTCCTATTTAATATTGGATTTTCCTATCTTTCTTATATTAAATATAGTATCTATAAATCCTAGGATGGATATAACAGTAATCATTGGAGAATTGAAGATAAGAAATATATATACTATTATCCTCACTATTAGATATACTCTCATCCTAGAGAAAAAATAATCTACTACAGATAGTCCTTGTATCAAAAACATAAATCCTATTAGCATGACTAAATTTATGAGTATGACCTCATGATATGGCATATTCACCTTCTTCATAATATATACAGCCAAAAACATAATAAGAGTTCCTGGAACTATATTATTAGGAAGTCTAAATCTTGAAAATTTAGGTACATTTACTATGCCTATTCCCATTTTTCTCAAGCCAATAGAAGATAGGAAATAGTTTAGATAGCTTATTCCTAGAGACAATATTAGGAGTATGGCTGGCATTATAAGTAGTAGATACTTATATGTGTTCTCCAGCAATTCCTCTAGTTGGAGTACTTCGTAGGATGTCAGATCCATATCCCTTAATACATCTAGTTGAGAGGACAATAGCTGTCTAAATCCCTCTTCCATGAGTACTAAAAATCCTCCACCTTCTCCATCTATAAAACTCAATACAATCAATAGTGAAATAAAAAGTATTGTAGAAGTAATTCCCAGAATCTCTATACTCCTTCTCCTCTTTTTTATGAGGTAAGAGGAAATAAATGTCATAGGAATGAAGGATATAATCAAAAATAATGCAGTATCAAAAGAGGTCATTACCCCTACTGCCATACATGTTACAAACATATTTATTATATTGGATATTATACCATTTTTAACACTGAAAACTATAAATGGAGCAGGTAATAGTAACAATGCATATGGAACATAATACAGCCCAAACATAGTATATAATGTCATTATAATAACTAAGAGAATTGTCTCTATTACTCTTTTTTTTATATTATCATCATAATTCAAATAATTACCTCCTATTTTTCTCTAGTTTCTATATACTCTAATAGCTGACTAAGATCTCCATACCATCGCTCAATCTTATGTTCCTTTACTAGATTTAATCTTATATTTTCCTTAAGAGATAGGTCAATATCCCTATAGTTTAACCCTATTCTCTTACCCAAAACATAGGAGTCCAATATTATATTGGATATTATATCCTCTAAATTTTCCTTACCTACATCTTCATTGTTGACAAATAGTTTATGGAGATATGCTATATTGGACAACAATTCAGCCTTTAGCCATTCTACAGTCTTCATGTTTTTTATTATATCTATTTCCTTGCCATCCATAATATATCTCTCCTCTATTATATTCTATCAAATAAAAAAAGCCTTACTAAAATAATACAGGGTAGGCTTTAATAAGTCAAATGAAAAAAGAGAGGTTATTCCTCTCTTAATCAGCACTATATGGTAGTAAGGCTACCTGTCTAGCTCTCTTAACAGCTATAGTCAATTCTCTCTGGTGTTTTGAACAATTTCCAGAAATTCTTCTTGGAAGAATCTTACCTCTGTCATTTACATATTTCTTTAACTTGTTTATATCTTTATAATCTATTTTTTCTGTCTTATCTGCACAGAAACTACAGATTCTCTTTCTTGGTTTAAATCTTCTTTGCATCTTTTTTCCCTCCTTCTAGAATGGAATGTCATTATTGCTGTCAGTTGGGTGGAAACCTTCTATGCCTAAGAATTCATCATCTGGTGTCCCAAAATCTGAGGATCTATCCTTATTATCTCCCCATTCTAAGAACTCCACATTATTGGCCACGACATCTGTAGTATATACTCTCTTACCATCTTTGTCATCATAGCTGCCTGTTTGAATTCTACCTTGTACTGCTACTAGTCTTCCCTTAGCAAGATATGTAGCACAGTTCTCTGCATTTTTTCCCCAAACTACAATCCTGATAAAATCAGCTGTTGGCTGGTTTCTTGATTCCATCTCCTGTTTTTTCTCTCTAGACAATTGTTTGTCTACTGCTAGTGTAAATGTGGACACTGCAGTACCAGAGTTAGGAATATATCTCAATTCTGGATCCTTAGTTAGTCTGCCTATTAGTACAACATTATTCATTATAACACCATCCTTAGATTACTAGTGTATTAGTCTTCTCTAATGATCATATGTCTCATAATGCCGTCAGATATCTTGGCTATCCTATCTAATTCTGAAATAACCTCTGGTGTTGACTCAAAGTTCATCAATACATAATACCCTTCAGCTATATCGTCGATTAAGTAGGCCAATTTTCTTATTCCCCACTCATCGATCTTTGAAATGGTACCATCACCTTCAATTATACCCTTAAGCCTTTCAAGCAACTGATTTCTTCTCTCTTCCTCTTCATTAGGTAAAAAGATAAAAACTGCTTCATATTTTCTCATTCACTTCACCTCCTTGTGGACTATCGGCTCTATACTTAATATAGAGCAAGGATTATCTTAAATATTATATCACTATTAAATACTCTATGCAACTAATAAAAAAATAAATAAGACTTTACATAGTTTTTACATTATCCATACATTAGATTTTACATCTATATTTTATTATGGACATGAAATAATTTTGAAAGGAAGATATTATGAAAAAAATAATTAGTTTAAGTTTAATGGTAGTTATGGCAATTAGTTTTATTGTTGGATGTAGTCCAACTGAGAATTCTGTTAGGCCTAAAACCTCAGAAGCATTTGATTCCTCTAAGACTATCAATGTAGTAAGTAGAGAAGATGGATCAGGTACTAGAGGGGCATTTGTAGAAATAGTAGGTGTCTTAGAAAAAGACCCAGAAGGTAATGAAGTAGATAGAACCTATGATGAGGCTATAATACAAAATGGTACAAATGCTGTTATGACCACTATACAAGGAGACAAATACTCAATAGGATATATCTCCCTAGGCTCATTAAACGATACAGTAAAGGCTGTAAGTATTAATGGAGTCAAAGCTACATCTGATAATGTTCAAAATAATTCTTATAAGATTGCAAGACCTTTTAATGTAGCATTTCAAGATAATTTAAGTCCTCTAGGAAAAGACTTCTTAAACTTTATCTTAAGCTCAGAAGGGCAAAAAATAGTAGCAGAAGAGGGATATGTTCAAGTAAGTACAGAGCTATCTGAATATAATAAGTCAAATCAAAAGGGTAATCTAGTAGTCGCTGGTTCTACTTCAGTAAGTCCTGTAATGGAGAAGTTGGCAGAAGCCTACCAAGGTTTACATTCAGATGTATCTATTGAAATTCAATCTACTGGCTCTTCAGCTGGTATGCAATCAGCTATAGAAGGAAGTGCAGATATTGGAATGGCTTCTAGGGAATTAAAAGACTCTGAAAAGGAAAAATTGTCCTATGAAGTAATATCCATAGATGGTATAGCTGTAATAGTAAATAATGAAAACATAGTAGAAGATATAAGCTTAGACAGTGTCAAATCCATCTATACTGGAGAGATAACTACTTGGAATGAAATAATAGAGTAGGGATAATCATGAAGAATAAGTCACTTGAAAGTATTATGAAGGCTATTTTTGTTGTATCAGCTATGACATCAATTGTCTCTATTATATTGATTTGTGCATTCATATTTAGTGGAGGGATCCCCTTTATAAAATCCTATGGTCTAAAAAACTTTTTACTAGGTACACAGTGGAAACCCTCCAACTCCCCTCCTTCTTATGGAATACTTCCTATGATTCTAGGCTCTTTATATATTACTATTGGAGCTATGATTATAGGTATTCCTATTGGGGTTTTGACTGCCACTTATCTTGCAAAATTTGCTAATAAGAGATTATATAGATTTCTTAAACCTAGTATCAATCTTATGGCAGGAATTCCATCTATTGTATATGGTTTTTTTGCCTTAACTGTACTAGTCCCATTGATTAGAAATCTATTTGGAGGAACTGGTATGAATATAATCTCTGCATCTATTCTCTTAGGTGTTATGATACTACCTACTATAATTGGTATTTCTGAAGCAGCCATAAGAGCTGTTCCAGAAAACTATTATGAGGGAAGTATAGCTCTAGGTGCTAGTCATGAAAGAGCAATAATATCTGTTGTATTACCTGCTGCAAAATCAGGGATTATATCTTCAATTATCTTGGGAATAGGCCGTGCCATAGGAGAGACTATGGCAGTCATACTAGTTGCAGGAAATCAAGGGAGAATGCCTCAAACAGTTACCAAGGGTGTCCGTACCCTTACTACTAATATAGTAATGGAAATGGCCTATGCAGCTGATGCCCATAGGGAGGCACTTATTGGAACTGCTGCTGTATTATTTATCTTTATACTCATCATAAATGGGCTGTTTTTTATAGTTAAGAGGAGGACTTTAAATTGAATAAATTCATTAGATATATGATTAAACTCTCTGCTTTTTTAACCTTTGGAATACTGTTTTTTATAGTGGGATATATCTTGATTAGAGGGATTCCAAACTTAAGTCCTTCCCTATTTGAAATTGAATATACTTCTGAAAATGTATCCTTATTTCCAGCAATAATAACTACAGTGATGATAGTTTTTCTTACACTTATTATTGCTACACCTATAGGAGTATTTACAGGATTTTATCTAATAGAATATGCTCAAAAGGGAAATAAATTCGTTGAAATAGTTAGAATCACTACAGAAACCCTATCAGGAATACCATCTATAGTCTTTGGATTGTTTGGCATGTTATTCTTTGTTATAAAATTAGGATTTCAATATTCTTTAATAGCAGGTACATTGACTGCTGCCATAATGGTCCTTCCCCTTATTATAAGGTCTACAGAGGAGGCTTTATTATCTGTAGATAATAGCCTTCGGGAAGCTAGTTTTGGTCTTGGTGCTGGCAAACTCAGGACTATATTTAAAATTGTCTTGCCTGTAGCTATGCCTGGAATCCTTTCAGGAGTAATTTTAGCCATAGGACGTATTATTGGGGAAACTGCTGCTTTGATGTATACCCTAGGCACTGTTGCCAAAATACCTAATGGATTGTTTTCATCAGGAAGGACCCTATCTCTTCATATGTATCTTCTCTCTACAGAAGGAATACATGTAAATGAGTCCTATGGAACAGGGGTAATTCTTTTAATCTTAGTCCTCATCATCAATGGTCTATCCACATATATGAGCGACAAATTAAGGAAAGGAGGATACAATGAGTAAGATAATTATAAATAATTTAGATCTATATTATGATGATTTTCACGCTTTAAAGGATATAAATATGAAGATTGAAGAAAATGAAATAACTGCTTTTATAGGTCCTTCTGGATGTGGCAAATCCTCTCTCCTAAAGAGTCTAAATCGTATGAATGATCTAGTAGAAGGCTGTAAAATTACTGGAGATATTATCTTAGATAATAAAAATATATTTGATAGAAGTATAGATGTTAATCTATTGAGAAAGAAAGTAGGTATGGTGTTTCAAAAGCCTAATCCCTTTCCCATGAGCATATATGATAATATAGCCTATGGTCCAAGAACTCATAATATAAAAAATAAATCTATATTAGATGATATTGTTGAAAAGAGTCTTAAAAGGGCTGCTATTTGGGATGAAGTAAAGGATGATTTAAAGAAAAACGCCCTAAGACTATCTGGAGGTCAACAGCAGAGGATTTGTATTGCTAGAGCCCTTGCAGTAGAGCCTGAAGTCTTACTTATGGATGAACCTACTAGTGCCCTTGATCCAATATCTACTTCTAAGATAGAGGATTTAACTCAAGAGTTAAAGAGAGAATATACAATAATAATAGTGACCCACAATATGCAACAGGCAACAAGGATATCTGATAAAACCGCTTTTTTCCTCAATGGAGAAGTCATAGAATTTG
This sequence comes from Varibaculum timonense, assembly GCA_902386935.1. Classification (GTDB taxonomy): domain Bacteria; phylum Bacillota; class Clostridia; order Tissierellales; family Tissierellaceae; genus CABMKH01. The sequence continues at coordinate 17,103 of CABMKH010000005.1, read as the reverse complement.
ATGATACTAATACTCTATTTTCTATTCCAAAGGATAGACGGACTGAAGACTATATTACTGGTAGATTTGGGTAAATATTAAGGTATAAAGAGGTGAAAATATGAGAAATAGATTTGACAGAGAATTAGATATATTGAATAATGAACTTATAGAAATGGGAAGCATGGTTGAAAATGCTATTGAAAATTCCTATAAGGCTTTAATAAATAGAGATTTAGATTTAGCTAAAAGTGTTATAATCTCTGATGATGATATAAATTCTAAGGAAAAAGATATTGAGAGTAGATGTCTAAGACTTCTATTGCAACAACATCCTGTAGCGGGAGATCTAAGACTTATATCTTCTATACTGAAAATGATAACTGATTTAGAGAGGATTGGGGATCAGGCTCAGGATATATCTGAAATAACTTTAAACTTAATAGGGAAGACCTATATTAAAGAATTAACCCATCTTTCCCAAATGGCCCAAGCTACTATAAAGATGGTAAGAGAAAGTATAGACTCTTTTATATCTAAGGATATTGAATTGGCTAGGAGAGTTATTGAACATGATGATGTAGTAGATAATCTATTTAATATAATCAAGAGAGAGCTTATTGAACTGATTAGAGAAGATGTTAAAAATGGTGAACAAGCTATTGATTTTCTAATGATTACTAAGTATTTTGAAAGAATTGGTGATCATGCTCAAAATATAGCTGAATGGGTTTTATTTTCAATAACTGGAATTCATGTAGATAATAAATAGTTGTGGAGTGATATCATGCCTAATATCTATTGTGTAGAAGACGATAAAAATATAAGAGAACTAATAGTTTATGCCTTAAAGAATATGGATTTTAATGCCATTGGATTTGAAAATGCTGAACAACTCTATTCAGCTATAGATAAATCTATGCCAGATTTGATACTATTGGATATTATGCTACCTGGAGAGGATGGTCTCGACATATTGAGACAATTGAAGAGTCAATCTACTACTGAATATATACCAGTAATAATGATTACAGCTAAGACTAGTGAATATGATAAGGTCATTGGATTAGATATGGGGGCTGATGATTATATTACAAAGCCCTTTGGAGTCATGGAGCTTATCTCTCGAGTAAAGGCCTTATTGAGAAGGGTAAATAGAGACAAATCTACTAATATAATATCTCTAAATAATATTATATTAGATTATGATAAACGCCTAGTTACAGTTGATGACTCTCCTATACAGCTAACTTATAAGGAGTTTGAATTATTATATTATCTATTAAAAAATCAGAATATAGTCTTAAGTAGAGATAATATACTAAATGCAATTTGGGGATTTGATTTTGAAGGAGAAACTAGAACTGTAGATGTTCATATTGGAGTTTTACGACAAAAGTTGGGAGAAAGTGGACAATTAATCCAAACTATAAGAAATGTAGGTTATAAGATAGGTGAAATCTTATGAAAAAAAGAATTTCTTTAAATCTATTGTTAGTTACTACCATATCTGTTTTTCTTACTACTAGCCTTTTAGTAAATATATTTTATAAATTTTATATGAATAAAGAGAAGGAAAATATAAGAAATTATGCTGATATTGCTGCAAATTATTTAACCCTATCTAATTTTAACTCTATTGAAGAGATTTTAGGCAATCACAATACTGATATCAGAGCTACATTGATTAATCAAGAAGGGGATGTGGTCTTTGATACAAGCAGAGATGATGTAGATATGGATAATCATAGTAATAGGCCTGAGTTTATACAGGCTACTAAAAATGGTACTGGAGAATCCATTAGATATTCTACTACTTTAGATAGCAACACCTACTATTATGCTGTACTCCTTTCCAATGGAAATATCCTTAGAATAGCCAGAGAAACAGACAATATTTTATCCGTATTTTTGTCCATATTACCTGGTATATTTATCATAATGTCTTTGGTCCTATTTATTTCCATATATGCTTCCTCTCTATTGAGTTCTAAGATATTGAAACCTATTAACAATATAACTGACAATATGGAGAGTTTAATTACTAAAAACCAATTAGATACCATTGAAATCTATGATGAACTACTGCCTTTTGTAAAGACCTTAGTAAGACAAAGTGAAAAGATCAATTCTCAGTTAAGAGATATTACCCAAAAAGCAGATATCATGGATACTATTATGTCCAATATGAATGAAGGCTTGATCTTAGTGGATAATAATAGGGATATCTTGTCCATAAACAAAAGTGGTTTAGATTTACTTCAGGGGAATGGTCAGGTAGATTATATCTCAAAATCCTTTATCAATATATGTAGAAATATAGAAATAAATAGAGCAATAGATGAGGTCTTAAAAAATAAAAGTAGTAGTGAATTGATTCTCAATCTAAATTCAAATTATATCTATGTATTTATTAGTCCTGTTTTTACTAATAATGAGATTTTAGGTGCCATTATCCTATTGATAGACTATACTGAAAAACATAAGGTAGAGCAGATGCGTAAAGAATTTTCCTCTAATGTCTCCCATGAGTTAAAGACACCTTTAACTTCTATTAATGGATATGCTGAAATAATTGAAGGTGGCATGGCTAAAGATGAAGATGTTAAAAATTTTGCATCTATTATTAGAAGAGAAGGTACTCGGCTATTAAACTTGATTGATTCCATAATACGATTATCTAAAATCGAAGAGAATGAACCTAAAAAAGACTTTCAAACTATTGACATCTATAGTATTGGACAGAATATAATAGATAATTTAAGCCTTCTAGCTAGAGATAAGAAAATCCATCTATCTATAGTTGGAGAAGAAACAATTATACAGGGAAATAGATTTATGTTAGAAGAGTTGATATATAATCTACTGGACAATGCAATTAAATATACTCATGCCAATGGTTCTGTCAAATTAGAAATTTCAAGTAGAAATTCCCATGGGATTATCAAGGTGACAGACACTGGTGTTGGAATACCTATAGAACATCAAGATAGGATATTTGAAAGATTCTATATTATAGATAAAAGTAGAAATAAAAAGACCCAGAGCACAGGTCTAGGTCTTTCCATAGTAAAACATATAGTTGAATACCATAATGGTAATATAAATCTATTTAGTGAACCTGGTAAGGGTACAGAAGTTCTAATCGAAATCTAATCTTCTTCCCCTTTATTCCCCTTGTGATGAACTATGGATATCCACTTATCTTCAACTAATATCTTTCTGACTCTCTTTTCAAAGTCAATCCTAGATATCCAAATCTGCCTATCACAACCTAAGCATTTGAGTTTGATATCTACTCCTGTTCTCAATATCTCCCATCTATTTTCACCACATGGATGTCCTTTTTTTAAAGTAACTATATCCCCAACTTCATAATGTAAAATCATGTTTTTTCCCCTCCAATAATAACTCTTCTAGGATAAGGTATCTCTATATTTTCCCTTTCTAGTGTTTCTTTAACTCTCTTTCTTATTTCTCTTTCAACAGCCCATTGTTCCATGGGTTTTGTCTTGGCTACTATTGTAATATCTACTCCAGACTCACCTAAATCTGATACCCCTATTACATTTGGACCTTCTACTATTGTATCATTTGACTTTCCAATATCAATACATAGCTCTTTTAATATTGAAATGACCTTGTCTATATCCTCTTCATAGGCTATAGATACCTTTACCAAGGCTCTCATAGCCCCTCTAGTCCTATTGGTGACTATCTGTATATTACTATTGGGTATAATATGTAATTCCCCAGAAAACGCCCTTAGTTTAGTAATCCTAAGGCCTAATTCCTCTACTATACCATCATAGTCTCCAGTCTGTATATAGTCCCCAACAGAATATTGATCTTCCAACAATATAAAAAATCCTGTTATTATATCCTTGACCAATGATTGGGCTCCAAAACCTACTGCCAATCCTCCTATTCCTGCAGTAGCCAATATAGAAGCCGTAGGTATATTAAACATATCTAATACTGTAATTATACCAAAAAATATTAGAATATAATTTACAATCTTCTTCAATATGGCTATTAGAGTATTGGCTCTCTTATCATTCACTATTAGATGAGTCTTATTTGTATTTTTTAATGCCTTGTCTATTATTTTATTTATTACTCGTTTAATAAACACAATAACCATAAAGATTAAGATAATCTTTATAATCTTTCCAAGTATATTCAATTCTCCATTAGTTCCTCTAAAGAATATATCTGTCATACTTTTTATATCTCCCATAGCTCTCCTTCTAATACCTATAAAAGTCTTTCCGCCGTATTTTTATGCCCTTCTTTTATAAAATTATATAGACCATCTATATCTAGAAGTTTACAATCTATTATACCCTTTACTCTCTCCATATCATCTATAGAAAAGAGTAGTGCCAATCCACAGCTATGGCTCACTTCCCTAGGGGTAGGTATGGTCTTAAATATTATATCCCTGTCTTTAAATATAGTCTCTCCCTGTAATGCAAATTGTGTCGATTTAAATGTGACTAGTCCATATCTTTCTCGTTTCATATTTACTCCTATCCAATAATTATATTTGTTGCTGGGTTCTTTAGTTTTTCATATATAGTATACATATTTGAAATAGAACCTACCTTTAGTTTATCTTTCATGTTTAAAAAGTCCAAACATGTTCCACAGGAGATGATCTCCACTCCTTCCTTCTCAAGTTCTATTAAATCCTCTAGTACTTCAGAACCCTCACAAGTCAATTTGACTCCACTATTATAGAATATCATAGTAGATGGATATGGTGTAGATTCAGAAACAGTATATATAAAACTCTTTATAAGAATTTTTCCCAGTTCATCGCTACCTTTTCCCATTGTATCTGAAGAAAATGCAATGGTCATATCCTTAAAAGTATCTGGAATACATACATTAGTATCTTCTTTTACATCTCCCTTAGTTATATGTATATAGAACTCATCTTCCCTTGTCTTATCTACTACAAAACTAAGCCCCATACTACTAGCTAATTTTGATACATTTTCCTTTGCTACTTCATTGTCTACTATGGTGGTTAATATACCTTCTTTCATATTATCCAATTCTTTTTTAGTCATAATAACAGGTTTTGGACATGCTTGCCCCCTTGCATCTACTTCTCTATTCATTATTATTCTCCTTTCTATCACTTTCTAGTTTTATATATCATTATATACCCAGTATCATAAAATCCTATCTTAGATAGTAGAGGATAGATTATATCTATAATGACATACTATAATATAAATTTTTCTATGAAATGTAAAAATTATGTATCTCTAAACCATAGAAATCTGATATACTTAATGTATCCATACATTGAGGAGGTAATTATATTGAAATTTTCATTAGACAAAAATTCAGATACACCCTTATATGTACAAGTATACCAAAAAATTAGGACAATGATAGAGGAAAATACATTAAAAGATGAAAAACTTCCTTCTATAAGATCCTTATCTAAATCCTTAGGTGTAAATAATGTAACTATAGTAAATGCTTATAAACTACTGGAACAAGAAGGGTATGTATATTCTGTCAGAGGTAGTGGAACATATATAAAAAAAGGATTTGATATGGAGGAACTATCCTTCTTAGAAGATGGAGATATGGAGTTGATGGTTTCTGGAATACTACCTATATCTAGTGATAGTATAAATTTTGCATCTGTATCCCCTACTCCTGATTTGTTTCCCATTGAAGAGTTTAAGCAATCACTAGTAAAGGTATTGGATAGGGATGCAGGTTTGGCCTTTACATATCCAGAAGTAAATGGCTACGAACCTTTGAGAGAATCTATTTCTAAATTTTTATCTATAAATTATGAATTTCAAGTAGAAAAAGAACAAATACTCATTACATCAGGTGGGCAACAAGGCCTAGATATCATATCAAAGACTTTGATCCATCATGGTGACAATATATTTGTAGAAAATCCTACTTATCCTGGAGCTATGGCAGCATTTAATTCAAGGGGCGCTAAACTAATAGGTATACCTATTTTAAAGGACGGAATAAATATTAGAATACTAAAATCCAATCTAAAAAAATATAAACCTAAATTCCTATATGTCATGACAAATTACCAAAGTCCAACTACCTATTCCTATAGTGATGAAAAGAAAAGAGAACTATTGTCCTTGGCTAAGGAGTATAATTTTTATATTATAGAAGATGATTTTCTCACAGATCTATCTTTTGAGGATAAAAAGTTACCCCTAAAGTCCATGGATTTAAATGACAGGGTAATATATATAAAGAGTTTTTCCAAAATATTTATGCCCGGAGTCAGGATGGGCTTTGTTACTTTACCTAATAACTGGTTTAAAAGCGTACTTAAGACAAAACATACTACTGATATTTCATCGTCTGGATTTTTGCAAAGGGCATTTGATGAATACCTAAGAAATGGATATTGGAAAAATCATATAGATAAGGTAAAGACAGTATATGAGAATAAATATAATCTCATCATTCAAGAGTTAGAAAAGCTAAAAATCTATGGTATAGAATATATTCCACCTAATGGAGGTCTAAGTCTATGGATAAAACTTCCTGATGGTATAGATTGTATAGAACTCTATAGGGAATGTAGTGAGCATGATTTAGCCATAGTACCTGGAAAGGTATTCTTTGTAGATGATTCTATGAATTCAAATTATATTAGATTGAGTTTTGGAGCTGTAAATAGTGATGAAATCGTAAAAGGTATTAAAATATTGAGAGATATATTATCTAAAAATATAAGAGATGAAAAAGATAGACTTCTACCATTTATCTGAATAGATTCTCCCATATTAAATTAACAAGATATATATAGTCATCAAAAATCCTACAATTCCAAATATAGGATATATGGCCCCTACTAGATTGGAAAAACCTAACTTTGCCAATGGAATTGCAGATATGCATAATAAAATGGAGACTAGAATCTTATTCTTATTATAGGAATTTTTATTTATAAATCCAAAACCATTTGCCAATGCTGTAGTAAACATGGCAATCCATAGAATGACAGAATATATCATTCTATACCTCTTTCCTATATGTCCACATATTATGAGCATGGGGAGATCTAGATTTACAACTTCGTCATAGTGTATGAGTATAGAACTCAATATAGATACGCCTAGAATATATAATATAATCCCTCCCATTACTCCACCTATGATGGCAGTTGTCCTATTATCTATCATAGGCAGCAATGATGAAAATACTACCAATATTATTAGACAATTTGAACCAAAGTACAGAATAGCAGATGTTATAAAATTCCCTTTTTTAGTCAAATGAATACCTTCTATATTTGGAAGCTCATGAAGTTCCCCTGCTACTATATATAAAGATACTGTCATTATACCTAATATAAGTAGGGGAACTAGTATAGAATTGATAATGGATAATCCCTCTAAATTAAATAAAAATACTATAAATGAACAGACTAACATAAACATAATGCCTAGATTAAATGGTAGATTAAATTGTTCTTTAAATATAGCACCACTTCCAGCAATCATAATACTGAAACCTGTATATAGTGAGAGATTTATTACAATATCTATAAATGGTCTAATCTTTTTTCTAAATACAATATATATCATCTCATTGAAACTACCTATCTTTTTATTGTAGATCTTTATAAGGATTAGACTGCCTATTATAGAAAATAATATTCCTGATATATATATACCCCATATACCTCTAATACCATATACCCCAAAGAATTCCACTATCTCTCTTCCAGATGCAAATCCAGCACCTATTACAGCACCTACATATATGAACATTATATTGACCCAGTTCTTATTCATAAAAAATCCCTCCTACTGCTTAAATCATATTAGTAGGAGGGCTTATCCTATGACTACATAGTCTTATTTATTTATCTTGAAATTTCTTCCATAATAGTATTGTACAAAGTTGAAGTCCATCCAGATTGGAAAACTTTCATCTGATAATTTTCTAGTAAATTCTCCATCCTCTTTAAAATACATATCATGATTTACATCAAAGTTTTCTTTTACATATTTTATATAATCCATATATTCATTTCCGCCCCATCCTAGATAGTCAAATAACTCTGCCATTAAAAAGTTAGGGCTTATGGTATTACCTTCTTCTTTAAATTCCCTATTCAGTACTTCTTTTGCTCTTTGATTTCCCCAGATTATATATGGTGTTTCATAATAGTTTACAAAACCCTCTTCATTTGAGAGATCTATATCTATTCCCATCATCTTATAACCTGTAGCATCTTCCCCTAACCAAGGATTATGGTCCCCAAAGAAGACTACAACTGTAGGCTCGTCCTCTTCTCTATAATAATCTATTAGTTTCTTTATGGCCTCATCAGTCTTCTTTATTCCTGACATATAGTTATTGATAATATTATATAGTCCTCCAGTATATTCTGGTTTTCTAGTCAAATAGTCTATATCTGTCATCTTATCAAATGGATATGGACCATGATTTTGATAGGTTACTGAAAAGTGAAAATAGGGTTTACCTTCCACTTTACTTTTTTCATATCCTTCTATGATATAGTCAAAGAATTCATAGTCATCTAAGAATTCCTCCTGAATATCCTCATATTTATTTTCATAATAATCAAAGTTATGAAATCCTAAATATTCATTTACATTACGCCTATTATAGAACCATCCATAATTAGGATGCATGGACTCTGTTCTATATCCCTGTTCACTAAAGTAATGAACAAATGAATTTGTATCCTTTATATATCTTGGATGGGAGTTATAGCCTGTCAAAAATGACCACTCAGTATTGATAGTACCCCCACCAAATACGTTAGTTATCAGAGTTCCACTATAGGACTCATCTTGGAGCTTATGGAAATTTTCATATATATCTACATTTAGATCCACACCATCAAATTTTGTAAAATCATTGTATGATTCCAACATTATTGCAATGATATTTACCTTTTCTTCCTCAGGTATATCACTATAACTTCTCTCTGCTAAAATTTCCTTTGCTCTATCCTCATCATATCCTTCCAACTCCCTATCTTTAACATCTGTTACACTATATATGAAGGGATAGACAAATCCCTTTGACTGAAACTGTTGGGTCTGAGACCATATATTTATCAATTCCTTATCCCCTACATAGTCATATATCTCCCTGTCAAAATAAAAACCTGTAGATATTATAGTTCCAACTATAACAGTAAATACTATAAAGACAATCCTCACTCTATTTGAATCTATCCTATATGTGATAAATTTCTTAGAGATTATGGTAATCAATACAATGCCAAGGAGTATAGCTACCATATCCATGTTCAAGTTTATTTCATATCTTTGAGCCATATCCATAGATTCTGTTACCAATTTTAAATCTATAAACATAAAAGGTTCATCTCTATATATCAACTTATATTTATTTACTACAGACATTATAAAAAATAGAGTACTAGTTATGGCAAAGCTTATCCATAATCTATTGAATACTAGTGAAAGAAATATCATCAATAGAAATATGGGTATAAAATTCATCATCATCAGCCACTTTCCTCTAAAATAACTCTGGAATAGTGGCAAATTGAAGGATGCATTGGAAAATATAAAGGTCATAGACATAATAAGAAAGCTTAGTATTCCTATAATAAATATAGTGAGAATACCATTTAAAACTGCCTTTTTATCTATCTTAAAATTCTTATCTTGTAATAATATATTTTTCATTTAAACCCCTCATATCTAATATTTATTTTCTTTTCACTCTATTCTACCTCTTTTGTCTATAGTAGTCAATTTTCTATATTTATTCTTTCACTGTCTTTTCAATAGCTGTTTTTAGTGCCTTAGTTATATTATCTATACTCATACTAGGCATATCTTTTTTATCCACTACCTGTTCTGGCAAGAAGGGAACATGAATAAAACCTCCCCTTATATTTGGATATTTTTTATCTATTAGATACAATAGTCCATACATTATATGGTTACAGACAAAGGTTCCAGCACTATTAGATACACTAGCTGGTATCCTTGCATCTTGTATGCCTTTGACTATTTTCTTAATGGGAATAGAGGCAAAATATGCATTTTCTCCATCATTAAATATCCTTTCATCTATAGGCTCATTTCCCTCATTATCCTTTATTCTTGCATCATCCATATTTATAGCTACTCTTTCAACGGTAATATCATATCTACCACCTGCTTGACCTACACATATTACTATGTCTGGTCTTTCAGCTTCTATAGCCTTCTCAAGCTCTACTATTGATTTTTTAAATACTGTTGGTATTTCAACTTTAACTATCTCTGCTCCTTCTATAGTATCGTCTAATCTCTTTACTGCCTCATAGGCTGGATTTACCTTTTCTCCTCCAAATGGATCAAAACCTGTAATCAATACTTTCATCTTATTTCCTCCTTAGAAAGCCCAGACAAGCATCAAGATTATATGAATAACTAATAAAATCAATGCTATTGGAATCTGAGTTTTAATTAATTTATTTTTATCCTTCATCTCCAAAATTGTAGCAGGTACTATATTGAAATTCGCCGCCATTGGTGTCATCAATGTACCACAATATCCTGCCGTCAAGGCTAATACACCTGCTATGGCAGGATTTGCTCCCTGATTAAATACAAAGGGAATACCAATACCAGCACTTATAACTGCAAAGGCTGCAAAGGCATTTCCCATTATCATAGTAAATACTGCCATACCCACACAATATGCTATAACCCCAAATACAATACTATTTGCAGGTATGATTCCTGATATTCCATCAGAGATAACTTGCCCTACACCTGCTGCATTAAAAAGTGCTCCTAGAGCGGCTAAAAGTTGTGGAAGTATCCCAAATGGTCCAACCTGCTGCAATAATCTATTTCCTTCATAAAAAGCTTCTTGTGGCTTAGCCTTTGTAAGTATCAGTCCTGTAGTTGTAGCTACAATAGCACCAATACCAAGACCTACCATACCACCCAAATCTGTAAACTGACCAATTAAAAATGCAAATATGGCAATACTCAATACTGGAATAAATATCTTGTTTTGTAATAAATTTGACTTTTCGGTCTTAAACTCCTGTGTTGTCTCTCTAAATTTTCCTATATTGACTTGATTGGTTGCAGTAAGAACTCCCATAATCAATACCATTGCTCCTACAAGTTTTGATGGTAAAATGTCTCCAATTAAAAATGTAACTGCTAATATAGACCAAAATATACTAGTCCCAATCCTAGTCTTCATATCTCTATCTTTCAATACATAATAGGCAGTAACTAAAGATATAATTCCAGATAATTTATATAAAAACTCTAAAGCCATTCCTAAACTCCACCCCTTTCTTATTTTTTACTCATAATTTTGTCTAATTTTTTGTCAAAGAGCACCATTCTAATCACTACTAAAATTACAGTTATAATCGCTATGGGAATAGCTGCAGCTGAAACTTCCTTTTCTGTAACCTCTATACCTAATTCCTTTAACGTTCCAACAATCAACAAAACTCCTCCTGATGCAATAAATACATTTTGTCCAAAGAAATTAGCAAAGTTCTCTACAGATGCTGAAAGACCCTTAATATCTTCAATTTGTTCATCTGGCAATTCTCCATATTTATTTTTAGATGCTCCCTCTGCCATTGGATAGATAAGTGGTCTTATAAACTCAACATGTCCTCCAATTCTTAGGGATAGAGCAGCTGCTATAATTCTTATAATCATATATAGAGAAAGTATTTTCCCTGTTGTTGCAGCTTTTACATTACTTATAAGATATGCAGCCCTTTCCTTTAGGCCATACTTTTCCAATAGACCTATTATTGGAAGTGTTATAAAAAATATGGTCATATAGCGATTTGTAATAAAGGCCTTGCCTAATATATCTAATATCTCACCAAAACTCAGTCCTCCAACAAAACCAGTGGCTAAACCTGCTACAAGTACAACTGCTATGGTATCTAATTTTAATGCAAAGCCTACAATAATGATTAGAATTCCAATTAGTTTTATCATTTTCTCCCTCCTATTTTTAATATTTAAATTATAATACTTATTAAGTATACCCAATTTTAAAATTTATTAAAGATTGGGCTTAGTTATAACAAAAGACTCTTATTATAGTTTAAACTATAATAAGAGTCTTTTCAAATGCCTGGCAACTTCCTACTCTCCCAGGGCGTTACCACCCAAGTACCATCGGCGTTAAGAGGCTTAACTTCTGTGTTCGGTATGGAAACAGGTGTGTCCCTCTTGCTATTATCACCAGACGAAAACTACTTTCAATATAAAATCTCTTTTAACTTCCTTTTTTGGTCAAGTCCTCGACTTATTAGTATCTATTAGCTAAAAGTATTGCTACTCTTATACCCTAGACCTATCTACCAGGTGGTCTTCCTGGAGTCTTACTCTATTGATGGGAAATCTTATCTTGAGGGGGGCTTCGTGCTTAGATGCCTTCAGCACTTATCCCTTCCAAACTTAGCTACTCAGCTATGCCTCTGGCGAGACAACTGATACACCAGCGGTTTGTCCATCCCGGTCCTCTCGTACTAAGGACAGCTCCTCTCAAATTTCCTACGCCCACGACGGATAGGGACCGAACTGTCTCACGACGTTCTGAACCCAGCTCGCGTGCCTCTTTAATGGGCGAACAGCCCAACCCTTGGGACCTACTCCAGCCCCAGGATGAGACGAGCCGACATCGAGGTGCCAAACCTCCCCGTCGATGTGGACTCTTGGGGGAGATAAGCCTGTTATCCCCGGGGTAGCTTTTATCCGTTGAGCGATGGCCCTTCCACGCGGTACCACCGGATCACTAAGTCCAACTTTCGTTCCTGCTCCACTTGTTGGTGTCGCAGTTAAGCTTCCTTTTGCCTTTGCACTCTTTGCACGATTTCCGACCGTGCTGAGGAAACCTTTGAGCGCCTCCGTTACTGTTTAGGAGGCGACCGCCCCAGTCAAACTGCCCAACTGACAGTGTCCCTGTACCAGTTTCATGGTACCAGGTTAGAATTCCAGCATCACAAGAGTGGTATCCCAAGGGCGACTCCACTAAGACTGGCGCCCTAGTTTCTTAGTCTCCCACCTATCCTGTACATGCAATGCCAAAATCCAATGTCAGCCTGCAGTAAAGCTCCACGGGGTCTTTCCGTCCTGTCGCGGGTAACACGCATCTTCACGTGTACTACAATTTCACCGGATCCTTTGTTGAGACAGTGCCCAAGTCGTTGCACCTTTCGTGCGGGTCGGAACTTACCCGACAAGGAATTTCGCTACCTTAGGACCGTTATAGTTACGGCCGCCGTTTACTGGGGCTTAAGTTCTAGCCTTCGCTTACGCTGAGCCTTCCCCTTAACCTTCCAGCACCGGGCAGGTGTCAGCCCCTATACTTCGTCTTTCGACTTAGCAGAGACTTGTGTTTTTGGTAAACAGTCGCTTGGGCCTATTCACTGCGGCCAGATGATCTTTCGATTGTGCAATCTATCCTTCTCTGGCACCCCTTCTCCCTAAGTTACGGGGTCATTTTGCCGAGTTCCTTAACAAAGGTTCTTCCGCTCGTCTTAGGATTCTCTCCTCGCCTACCTGTGTCGGTTTGCGGTACGGGTAGTATTTCACTCGATAGTGGCTTTTCTTGGCAGTGTGGAATCGGCTGCTTCTCTACTTGTTTTTCGATCCCCATCGCATCTCAGAATTGTTAAGACGGATTTGCCTATCTTAACTTCCTACTTGCTTAGACGCACTTTTCCATCTGTGCGTTCAGCTTATCCTCCTGCGTCACCACTTCTCTCTAACGCAATCTACTAGTACAGGAATTATAACCTGTTGTCCATCGCCTACGCCTTTCGGCCTTAGCTTAGGTCCCGACTTACCCTGAGTGGACGAGCCTTCCTCAGGAAACCTTAGGCTTTCGACGGGTGAGATTCTCACTCACCTCTCGCTACTTATGCCAGCATTCTCTCTTGTGTTATGTCCAGCACTCCTTTCGGTATACCTTCTTCCCTAACACAATGCTCCTCTACCATTCTTTCGAATCCACAGCTTCGGTACCGAATTTTAGCCCCGGAAATCTTCGGCGCAGGGTCTCTCGACCAGTGAGCTATTACGCACTCTTTAAATGTGTGGCTGCTTCTAAGCCAACATCCTGGTTGTCTGTGAAACCCCACATCCTTTTACACTTAATTCGGATTTTGGGACCTTAGCTGGTGGTCTGGGCTCTTTCCCTTTCGACATAGAAGCTTATCCCACTATGTCTGACTCCCAAGTTTATGAATATGGCATTCGGAGTTTGATAGGCTTTGGTAACACTATGTGCCCCTTGGCCATTCAGTGCTCTACCTCCATTTCACTTTCCTTGAGGCTAGCCCTAAAGCTATTTCGAGGAGAACCAGCTATCTCCGAGTTCGATTGGCTTTTCACCCCTATCCACAGGTCATCCGATAACTTTTAAACGTTACCCGGTTCGAGCCTCCATTGAATTTTACTTCAACTTCACTCTGCCCATGGATAGATCACCCGGTTTCGGGTCTATGGCATCTGACTTAGTCGCCCTATTAAGACTTGGTTTCCCTACGGCTGCGTAACTTAATTACTTAACCTTGCCAAATACCATAACTCGCTGGCCCGTTCTACAAAAAGTACGCGGTTACACTAATATTGTGCTTCCACTGCTTGTAAGCATAGGGTTTCAGATTCTATTTCACTCCCCTTCCGGGGTTCTTTTCACCTTTCCCTCACGGTACTACTTCACTATCGGTCACCAAGGAGTATTTAGCCTTGGGAGGTGGTCCTCCCTACTTCCCACTGGATTTCTCGTGTCCCGTGGTACTCTGGATTCAAGACCTGTATGAGTTTAGTTTAAATTACAGGACTGTCACCTTCTCTGGTGAGGCCTTCCAGCCTTCTTCATCTACTATTCTCATATCCTTTGTCTTGTCCGTAACCCCAGATAATTCTGGTTTGGGCTGTTTCCCGTTCGCTCGCCGCTACTTGGAAAATCGATTTTTCTTTCTCTTCCTCAGGGTACTTAGATGTTTCAGTTCCCCTGGTCTTCCTCTTCATACCTATGTATTCAGTATGAAGTACTTGAGGGTTTCTCAAGTGGGTTGCCCCATTGGGAGATCTCCGGATCTATGTCTATTTGCGACTCCCCGAAGCATATCGGTGCTTATCCCGTCCTTCATCGGCTCTTGGTGCCAAGGCATTCGCCCTATGCTCTTAATAACTTGACCTAGTTTTGTTAATTTTTTTAGGTTTGATCTTATATTGTCTGTAGTTTTCAATGTGCAATTTAAATGACCTACAATGAAATCGAAGATTTCTATTAGGTCAACTTGGTGGAGATGAGGAGATTCGAACTCCTGACCCCCTGCTTGCAAGGCAGGTGCTCTCCCAACTGAGCTACACCCCCATATTTGCAGTTGACAGTTTACAATTGACAGTTGATAGTTGATAACTATATATACTGTCAATGACTGTGCAGTTTAATTTATATATAAAAAAACAGTGTGAGTACTTAGTAGTCGGCTCCGTTAACTAAATCAAAGATTTAGACTTCGCGACATCTGACCTACGACGAAATCAAAGATTTCTGTTAGGTCATTGCTCCTTAGAAAGGAGGTGATCCAGCCGCACCTTCCGATACGGCTACCTTGTTACGACTTCACCCTAGTCATTGACCCTACCTTCGACAGCTGCCTCCTTACGGTTAGCTCACTGGCTTCGGGCATTTCCAACTCCCATGGTGTGACGGGCGGTGTGTACAAGACCCGGGAACGCATTCACCGCGACATTCTGATTCGCGATTACTAGCAACTCCGACTTCATGCAGGCGAGTTGCAGCCTGCAATCCGAACTGGGATCGGCTTTTAGAGATTTGCTTCACATCACTGTGTTGCTCCTCGTTGTACCGACCATTGTAGCACGTGTGTAGCCCAGGACATAAAGGGCATGATGATTTGACGTCATCCCCACCTTCCTCCGATTTATCATCGGCAGTCTCTCTAGAGTGCTCAGCCTAGCTGTTAGCAACTAAAGACAAGGGTTGCGCTCGTTGCGGGACTTAACCCAACATCTCACGACACGAGCTGACGACAACCATGCACCACCTGTGTCCCCTGTATCCGAAGATAAAGTCCTATCTCTAGAACGGTCAAGGGCATGTCAAGTCCTGGTAAGGTTCTTCGCGTTGCTTCGAATTAAACCACATGCTCCGCTGCTTGTGCGGGTCCCCGTCAATTCCTTTGAGTTTCATACTTGCGTACGTACTCCCCAGGCGGAGTGCTTAATGCGTTAGCTGCGGCACCGAGCTGTGACACCCGACACCTAGCACTCATCGTTTACGGCGTGGACTACCAGGGTATCTAATCCTGTTTGCTCCCCACGCTTTCGTTCCTCAGCGTCAGTATAAGTCCAGAAAGTCGCCTTCGCCACTGGTATTCTTCCTAATATCTACGCATTTCACCGCTACACTAGGAATTCCACTTTCCTCTCCTTAACTCAAGCCATACAGTTTCAAATGCTTACCACGGTTAAGCCGTGGGATTTCACATCTGACTTATTTGGCCGCCTGCGAACCCTTTACGCCCAATAATTCCGGACAACGCTCGCCCCCTACGTATTACCGCGGCTGCTGGCACGTAGTTAGCCGGGGCTTCCTCCTTGGGTACCGTCATTATCGTCCCCAAGGACAGAGTTTTACGACTCGAAAGCCTTCTTCACTCACGCGGCGTCGCTGCATCAGAGTTTCCTCCATTGTGCAATATTCCCCACTGCTGCCTCCCGTAGGAGTCTGGACCGTGTCTCAGTTCCAGTGTGACCGTTCACCCTCTCAGGCCGGTTACCCATCGCAGCCTTGGTGAGCCTTTACCTCACCAACTAGCTAATGGGACGCGAGACCATCTTTCACCGCTTTACGCTTTGACTGATATTACATGTGTTATATCAGTATCATAGGGTATTAATCCCAGTTTCCCGAGGCTATCCCCTTGTGAAAGGCAGGTTCCTCACGCGTTACTCACCCGTTTGCCGCTAAGATATCTAGAGAGTCAATTCGAAAATATCTTCTCTAGACACTTCGCTCGACTTGCATGTGTTAGGCACGCCGCCAGCGTTCGTCCTGAGCCAGGATCAAACTCTCATT
>CABMKH010000004.1 GCA_902386935.1 Varibaculum timonense | reverse complement strand
CTCACCCGTTTGCCGCTAAGATATCTAGAGAGTCAATTCGAAAATATCTTCTCTAGACACTTCGCTCGACTTGCATGTGTTAGGCACGCCGCCAGCGTTCGTCCTGAGCCAGGATCAAACTCTCATTAAAAAAGTTTGATTTAACTAGCTCTTATTTTTTAAAAAAATTGATTGTGTGTTTATTTCAAAGTATCTCACACTGTTTAATTATCTAAGTTCAGTGTCTCCCTCGCTTGAGGGGACTTATACAGTATAGCAAATCTGTTTATTTATGTCAACTGTTTTTTAAAAGTTTTTTGTTTAAAACTCTTATTGATTTATCTCTGTGTTCCCAGCCGACTTTTATTATGATACACGTTTTTTCGACTAAAGTCAACACCTATTTTAAAAAATTTTATATTTTTTTAAATAAACCCTATTATATGGGAGATTTCTCTTATATCTTCCCTTCCATAGATTCTAATTTTAGCTTCTGTTCAATTACAATTTCATCTTGCGGATTTAGTATTGATGCTCTATCTATATCTATATAGCCTTCCTCATATCTGCCTAAGTATGCATAGCATAGTCCTCTATTAAAATAAAGTCTATAATCTTCTGCACAATACTCAATACCTCTAGAAAATATATCTATAGCTTCTGTTATCTGACCAATATTAAAATATATAGATCCTAGTTCAATATATGAATCTGGTTCTCCTAAATTAAGTTCGATTGCCCTATCTAGATAATCAATAGCTAACTTATATTGTCCCAAATTCCCATATATATATCCTATAAGATAGTTTATATTCCAATTATCTTCATATTTAGGCATCAGCTTTAAAATATTATCCAAAGCTCTATCAAAGTCATTGTTGGCTAGATAGGTCATGACTACTTCAATCAATACATCTTCATGTATTCTCTCCATTTCTTCCCTAATCTCTTGTAATAGTAATTCATCATCACTTAATAAGAGAAATTTCTTCCATATTAAATTAGCCTTTAGATATTTCCCTTTATAACTATAGTGGAAACCAAGTTTATAATAGGCTAAAGAAAACTCTTCATCTATATCTAATATAGATTCCAATATACTAGTAGAACTCTCTATAAATTCTTCGCTCCTATCTTCCTCTCCATTCTTCATAAATCTATTTCCAATCTCTTCTAGAACTATAGCATAATTAAATAATCCAATTACATTATCAGGTTCTATAGAAAGAAGAGTTCGAAACTTTATGCCCCCTCTATCATAGTCCCCTTTCTCCATATCCTTTATACCATGATATAGTATATAGTTTCCTATATCTCCTCTATAAGACATCAATATACGCTTATATTCATCTCCATAGGGAAATTCTCTGTCAGTTCCCAATAAATATATTATACCTTCTATTATGCCTAAGACTTTTATCTCTTCTTGCAAATTTCCACTTTGAATCTCCTCTATTAAATCAGATGTTATTATGGGCAAGGGGATACCTTGTTCTATCTCATAGTCTCCAATAGCAACTTGAGAACCATCTTTTACCTCTATAAAGCTAATATCCTTAGTCTTGTCTTTAAAATATCTCTCTATATAATCCATATATCATCTCTATCCTTTTATTAAAATTTTCTCATAAACATTCTCTTCCTTCTGGTACTGCTGCTCAACAACTTATATAGATGGCCTCTATATATCATCATAATAGAAAACATGAATTGACCTAATAGATATTTTATAATTCCCATGGCAGTCATATTCATACTCAATGCTATATGAGTATTGAATATACCTGTCAAAATCTTACCACTGATAATGTATAGAAGTATAGAAAATATTATATTTGGCAATAACCAATCAAACCAATTCTCCTGCATAAATTCCAAGGAATTTAGTATACTGTCCCAGGAACTATAGGACTTAAGATATACAGTCTCAGGTAGTGGATTCATAAGTATTAGTAGTACTATATACCATATTAGATTTAATATTAGAGATATATTGCCTAATGTCCCATGGAACATATCTAATAATAATCTAGCTATATATCCAACAAAAAATATTCCATATACCTTCCATAGAAAATAGGTAAATCCATATTTAAAATCATTGAATCTAAATCTATCATAATTTATTATATTATATAATAGGTATAGAAAGCTTGAAATAAGCCCACTAGATATTATGGCCATTACCATCCCTGATAATATATATAGTGGTCCAACAAAGATATTTCCTATTATACTATAGAGCAATGGATTTAATACGCCATATATAATGCCTACAAATATAATAGGCCAATTGTTTAAAAAACTTCTAGATGACTTCTGTGCTGTCTGTTTATTTACATAGATAATATCTCTCAATATATCCACTAGATCATCTCCTTCACTATTTTAGTTATATCCATTGCAGTACATCTATTCATTACACCATCTCTATGTTTAAATAAGATATATCTCCTCCCATATTCTTCTGCTCTATATCCTCCTTCTATGAGTTTCAATATATCTATATCAAAACTCTCAACTGAAACTAAATTTATCAGTTTTTTTGTAGGCATATCCCTATATTCTGGTAGATAATCAGATAATATCCTTTCATCTTTTAATATATCATGGATATTTTTTTGTAATCTATGTTCTTTACTTACCTCAAGTTTAGCAGGTAATTTTGGTCTCTTATTATGATATATATAGTCGTATTTTAATAAGTTATTTATAATAAGACCGTGTTCATAGTTCTTATACTCTATGAAATCTTTCAAAATACTATAGAGGTTGTTCCTACTATGAGCTACCTTATGATAATCCTTAGTCTCCCAATAAATCGAAAGATCTTCATAAAACTCAAATGGCTCTCTATAGTAGTTCACTATTATGAACTCTAATGTATGTTGAAAATATCCTTCATTATAGTATTTTTCAACCATTTCCTCGATTCCCTTTAATCTAATCATATCTCCATAGCTTATAAAGTTATTTTCTAATACCTCATAAGGAGGTTCATCTATATATTTATATCCATATTTATCTCTATCAGCTCTCAAACTAGAACCCTTTAATAGTTTTAAAAATCCTAACTGGAGTTTCTCTGGTCTTAGAGCATATACATCGTTGAAAGAATCTTTAAAAGTATTATAATCTTCATAGGGTAGTCCTGCAATCAAATCTAGATGTTGATGTATATTCTTTCCTGACTTTATTTTCTTTACTACCTTTGAAAGCCTCTCAAAATCTGTAATTCTTCCCACTGCTTCTATGGTCATATCATTAGTTGATTGAACACCTATTTCAAATTGAAATAGGCCTTCTTTTGCCTTCTCCAAAAATTTCAACATATCTTCATCTAATAGATGAGCTGTAACTTCAAAATGAAAATTTATATTCTTTGGATCCTTTTCCATGATAAAGTCCATAATCTCCATTGCATATCTTTTATTTGCATTAAATGTCCTATCTACAAATTTTACCTGTCTTACCTTTCCCTCTATTAAACATATTAGATCCTTCTTCACCCTTTCTATATCAAAATATCTGACCCCTTTGATACTAGATGAAAGACAAAATTTACAGTTAAAGGGACATCCTCTAGAACTTTCATAATAGACTATTCTATCCTTAAACTCATCACCTATATCCCTATATGGCGATGGTATTTTATTTAAATTCTCTATGAGTTTTCTATCTCTATTTTTAATTATCTTGTCCTCATTTCTCAATATCAATCCAGGTATATTAGAAAAGTCTTCCTCCTTCTTTACTATATGTTGGATAAACTCCCTAAAGGTCTCTTCTCCTTCTCCGTATATAATAAAATCTATATATGGATTATCTCTCATCAACTCTTCTCCATCAAAGGAGACCTCTGGCCCTCCCAACACTGTTATTATATTGGGTTTCACATTTTTTAATATATCACAAATCATCAATGTTTCTCTCAAGTTCCATATATAAGTAGAAAATCCTATGATATCTGGATTCGATTTATATATCTCTGCCACTATAAAATCTATATTTTGATTTATAGTAAATTCACAGACTTCCATATCCATTATATCTTTTACATATCCTGACAGATATCTTATGGCTAAATTAGAATGTATGAACTTGGAATTTAAAGTTGTCAACATGGCTTTCATTCTATAATCTCCCTTTTTATCAAATATTCTTCCTTATGTGCTGTTAGTATTGATTGTTTGTCCTAAAAGATGTAAAATATATGGTAGAATTATAGGAAAGGGGTCTAATAATGCAGAATTTTGATAAGATAACCATACAGGAAATGTCTAAATATGATATGTTCTTGATCATACAAGCCTTGGAATACACAGGAAAAAATACAAATATTCATGACTTTATTGCTCTAAAAGACAATTTTATTCAGGAATTATCCTATCTGGCTGATATCTCGGAGGATGATTTCTTAGAGATTTTAGAAAAAGAATCTGCTTCATCTAGATAATCTCTTTCTTAAACTCGTATATTCCCGTCTTCGTTCCAACCAAGGAGACTAGAGTATTGTCTCTAATCTCCTTTTTTATTATCTTGCTATTCTTTAATAGAGAATGAAAGAACATCTCTCCTTCTTTAAAGTTAAATATATCTGGAAGGATATATTCCTCAATTTTTAAATCCTTTGGATCTATTCTTCCTCTTCTCAACCTCAATACGTATTCACTCATATTTCTATGAAAGTTATCTAATTTATAATCCACATTCCCATTGTTTATACAATTATATATTATATTACCAAATACGCTATTCCAAGTATCCCCTTTTAATACGCCTAGGATATCTTTAAGCATATCGTATCCATCTATATGAATTTCATTTAATATATTTATTATCCCTATTCTCTTTCTCTCAAATTCCACTACATAGTTCCCAGGATATCTATCTATATCTACCCTAAACATATCTCTATAATTTTCTAATAGTTTTCTCTGAGATATACCTATTGCATACCCCTTCAATATATCTAATATATTCTCCTGTCCTTCTATTAAAAGATATATAGTTTTTCCTATCAATAGCCACTCCAATAGAACCTCAATATTTCCATTGGAGTATATTATATTCCTAATAAGCTCATCTTCTATGATGTCAAAGTCCACATTGGCCAATACTATTGGAACTATTCTAGAATATAATGTATCATCCTTGGATTTGAAATATACATCCTCATCAATCTCTCCCAAAATATTTAGGAGAGATTGGTTCTCTCCTCTTCTGTAATACTTCCATAATTTTAACTCTTCATAAAATCTCCTATAGTCAATTCTATTACCTACTTCATTTTCACTAGGAATCAATGCTTTTATAGTCAGTACTGCAATCTGTGCTATATTTTCATTGGCATTTTCTCCATTTTGAAATATACCAGGTAAAACATCTTCTCTTTTAAAACTAAGCATACTATACACCTACATCTTATTAGGTGCTTCTATACCCAATAAGCTTAACCCTATCTTAATGACTTCTTTTACCCCATAGGTCAGCATAAGTCTAGCCTTCTTTAGTTCATTGTCTTCTATTATTATAGGAGAACTGTTATAAAACTTATTAAAGGCTTTTGCAACCTCTACAATCTGCCTAGTGATAAAATATGGTTCATTCTTGTCCATTGCATCTATTACTATTTGTGGAAAATCATATAATAGTCTAGCAATGTTTATTTCATCTTCTGAATTTAATAAGGCATAATCTACCTTATCCTCTATATTGAATTCTCCCTTTCCAAGTAATGAGTTGGCCCTAGCATGGGTATATTGAACATATGGACCAGTCTCTCCTTCAAAGCTAAGGGTTCTGTCCCAAGAGAATACATAGTCCTTTATTCTCTGATTAAATAACTCCTGAAATACTACAGCACCTATACCTACTTGTTTGGCTACTTCCTCTTTGTTTTCAAGATTGGGATTTCTATCTTCAATTATACTTAATGTCCTCTCTACTGCTTTGTTTAGTACATCTTCTAAAAACACTACTCTTCCTTTTCTAGTAGATAATGTACCATCCTCAAGACTTACCATGCCAAATGGTATATGAACACAGTCCTTTGCCCACTCATATCCCATCATCTCAATTACCTTCATCCACTGTTTAAAGTGAAGAATTTGTTGTGAACCAACTACATAGATATTCTTATAAAAATCATAGGTCTTTTTTCTATAGAAAGCTGCCGCTATGTCTCTTGTAGTATATAGAGTTGAGCCATCGCTTTTCATAATCAAAGCTGGAGGCATATTATATTCTTCTAGGTTTACAAGATATGCACCTTCTGACTCTTCCATCAGATCCTTTTGTCTTAGCTCTTCTATGATTGCAGGCATCTTATCTGAATAAAAGCTCTCACCTGCATAGGAGTCAAAGCTTATATCCAACATCTCATATACCTTGCTAAACTCCTTAAGACTTATTTCTCTTATCCATTTCCACAGTTCTACAGCTTCCTCATTTCCCTCTTCTAGCTCTTTAAACCAATATCTGGCTTCTTCTCTTAATTCTTCATGTTCTTCTGCTTCTCTATTAAATCTAACATATAACTTCAAAAGCTCATTTATAGGATCGTTCTCTATTATTTCCCTATCTCCCCACTTTTTATAGGCGGAAATCAGCATTCCAAATTGTGTTCCATAATCTCCTAGATGATTTATCCCTATTGTATTAAATCCTAGGAATTTATATATCTTATATAGAGAATTGCCTATAACTGTAGTCCTTATATGTCCTATATGAAAGGGTTTTGCAATATTAGGTGAAGAATACTCAACTATCACTGTTTTTCCCTTACCCATATCTGATGACCCATATCTAGAACCCTTCTCCTTTATCTCTTCCATTACAGTTTCTACTAATTTAGACCTATTGATAAAGAAATTTACATAAGGCCCTACACTTTCAATCCTCTCAAAATTTTCATCTTTCCCAAATTTTTGAGCCAATTCTTCAGCGATTAAATTTGGTGCCTTTCTAAAAATCTTGCTGAGTCTAAAAGCTGGAAAGGCATAATCACCCATATCATAGGAAGGTGGAGTCTCTATTAGAGCATCTATTTCCATCTTGTCCAATGAATCCACCTCATCACCTATTAATTCTACTATTCTTTCCTTAAAATTTATCATCTTAAGCCTCCCTAATATATTTGAAATGATTCTATATCTATTTAATTTCTAGTACAGTAACTCCTGTTCCACCTTCTCCATATTTGCCAACTCTAAAGGATTTTATAATTCTATGCTTCCTAAAATATGACTGCAATCCCTCTCTCAAGGCCCCAGTTCCCTTTCCATGGATTACAAAGACCTCTTTTAATCCTGATATATATACATCATCTAGATATTTATCTAAATCCAATATGGCTTCTTCTATATTCTTTCCTCTTAAATCAATCTCATTTTTTATAGTTTGAGATTTTGAACTCATTATGGTCTTTGATTTAAATTTAGCTCTGTCTCTTTCTTCTGAAGCAGCTCTCCTTAGAGTACTAATGTGGACATTGACTTTCATTATTCCTATTTGAATGTTTACATTTCCACTTTCATCTGGCAATGATAGTACCTGCCCTGTTTGGTTTAATGATAATACCTCTACTGTTTCACCTATTTTTAGGTTTTTAGGAGGTTTCTTTGATTTTACATTGAGTATATCTTCTGATAGGGACTCATCTACGTCTTTTATCCTATCTTTCAGCATATTTTGGGCATCATGTATTCTTCGGTTTTTTTCTCTATCTATTTCAAAAGAAATATCCCTTATTTCTGAAATTATTAAATCCGATTCTTCTTTTGCATTTTTAAGTATACTCCTAGCCTCTTCCTTTGCCTCTTGGATAATCTTGTCTCTCATTTTTCTAGTCTTATCTTTTTCTAAAGCCAAATCTTGTCTTAATTTCTCTATTTCTAAATTCAATTTCTCTGCTTCATATCTCTTCTCTTCAGCTTTTATCCTATCTTCCTCAATTGACTTTAAAACATCTTCAAATTCTATATTCTCCTTGGAAATCAAATCTTTGGCATACTCTATAATATAGTCCTGTAATCCCAATCTCTTAGATATTTCAAAGGCATTTGACTTACCTGGAACGCCTATAGAAAGACGATATGTAGGCCTAAGTGTTTCCACATCAAATTCTACAGAGGCATTTTTAACTCCCTCTGTAGTCAAAGCATATAATTTCAATTGACTATAATGGGTTGTGGCTATGGTCCTCACGTCTAAATTCAGTAGATTATCTAATATGGACATTGCTAAAGCTGCCCCTTCAGTAGGATCTGTACCTGCCCCCAATTCATCAAATAAAATCAAACTATTTTTATCTACATTCTCCAGTATATCTACTATATTGGTCATATGAGATGAAAATGTAGATAGACTTTGTTCTATACTCTGCTCATCCCCTATATCAGCAAATACCTGATCAAATACGGCAATCTCTGAATTGTAATCTGCAGGAATGTGCAGCCCTGATTGGGCCATAAGTGTGAGGAGTCCTACAGTTTTTAAAGTAACTGTCTTTCCCCCTGTATTAGGTCCTGTAATTATTAAGGATGTAAATTCATCTCCTAGATATACACTTATTGGCACTACACTTTTAGGATCTAATAGAGGATGTCTGCCCTTCTTTATATTTATATATCCTCTATTATTTAGAATGGGCTTTGTAGCATTCATATCCAAAGCTAACTTTCCTTTGGCAAATATGAAATCTAAATCCTGTAATATACTCTGATTTCCCCTTATACTCTCTGATACTTCTCCAACCATATTAGATAGTTCATGAAGTATTCTCTCTATCTCTTCTCTTTCTTTGATTTCTAATTCTCTCAATTCATTATTAAGCTCAACCACTGCCATAGGTTCTACAAAGACAGTAGCTCCACTTGAACTAATATCATGGACTAGGCCAGGGACTTTTCCCCTATTTTCTTGTTTAACAGGTATGACATGCCTTCCCTCTCTCATAGTGACTATACTATCTTGTAAATACTTTTTATTAGCCTGAGAATTTATAATGGAATTCAGTTTATCCCTTATAGCAGTATTCTTCCCTATAATCTGTCGCCTTATATTGCGAAGAGCAGAGCTAGCATTGTCTGATATCTCGTTTTCATTTATTATGGCATTGTTTATTTCATCTTCTATAGATTTAAATGTCATAAGATTGCCTACTAATCCTTCTATTGTTGGATAACTAGATACCTTATCAGACTCATCTTCTCTAATATATTTTCTCAATCCCCTTGCTACTCTAAGAGAGTCTGATATCTTTAAGAGACTTCCAGGACTCAAAGAACCGCCCATCTCTATTCTCTTTAATTCATGTTTTATACTGTGAATCCCATAAAGAGGCGGATTCCCTCTCTTTATCAGTAGTGACAGTGCCTCTCCTGTCTCCATCAATAGATATTCTGCCTTATCTTTATTGGCAATAGGTTTAATCTCACTTGCCTTTTCTCTTCCCAATTCAGACTCAGTTCTTTCTAGCAATAATTTGACTATCTTATTGTATTCTAATGTATTTAATGTCTTATTATTCAAGTGATCTCACCTCGCCTATATTATTCCCCTATAGTAGTGTCCTCTAGTAATATCCCTATGTTTTCTATACTCTTCTATAAAACTTTTCACATCAGAACTACTTGCCATACCATTTAAATAGTCATAGTAAATGGTATGGATTTTCCTTATATCTCTATCTTCAATGGTAAAATCTAGTCTAATCATGGATATATAAGAGTCCAATATCTCATCTATACTATCTAGGACCATCAGTGGTACAGAATTATATATGGTAGAAAAGCCATTGCCTCTAGTCATATAGAATATCATATCCTTTCTGTCCTTTAGTCCATATCCATTAGCAAATTGACAACTAATGCAATTTCTATCATCTTTACATCCCTTTACTAAAGCCATAGGACATGTTTGAGTAATCATAGATGGCAAATATCCATAGACTATAGTCTCTAATTCTCCACCTACCCTATGTCCTATTTTTTCTATCTGTTTTAATGTCAATTCTGGAGATAGTGTAAGTGTACGAAGACCCAAGCTATATAGATATTCTGCTGTATAGCTATTGAATATATTCAGTCCTATATCCCCATGAAACATAAGATCATATCTATCTTTTACATGTTTTAATGTACCCATGTTGGATACAGTTATTCCATCTATTCTATCTCCTAAACTTGATATGACCCTATCCATATGTTTAAGATCCTTTTCGTATAAAATCCTATCTGTCCATAGGAAAATCTCCTTTTCCTTCCTATTTAAATCATCCAATATATCGTCTAAACCCTCATTAAACCCTAAATATATTCTATCCAATTTATCTAAGTCCAACTGCCTATACTGTTCAATATTACTGACCTTGATACTTAACTTTTTCTCCTTATCAGTTGAAACTCTATGGTCTAAACTTAGTATTTTATCTTTCTCAAAGTTATACTCTCTATAATCTATAGATTTCCTATGATTGAAATTGCAAATTATATTCTCAAGTCTATATATCCCATCTCTTCTTAGCTCATTTAAGATACTTAGGGGTACAAAGACTCCATCTTCAATATCTATTCTAGCATCTAATAGATAGTAATTTGTATCGCCTAATTTTGAAATCTGTTCTCTTACCTTTTCCTCCCCTATAGTGAGTTTTTTGCCCCTTTCAACTATAAATCCCCCTAATACATCTACTTCATATTCCCTGTACCTTAACTTCAACCTAGGTCTTTCTCCAATCCTAATATAGACATCCATCTCTATAGGATACAGTTTCTTATGTTCTACATAGGAGTCCTTTGCCCTATTCAACAATTCCTCACTAGACGTCCTATAGACTGGAGAACCCTCTAGAATAAATCCAGGTTTGTCGAATTTCAATATAGAGCCCTTTTCCCCCATTATTGGTGATCGTATCCCCTTATATCCACCCTTTGCAAGTTGAAACTCTATCCCATCTCCTATATGAATATCCTCTTCCAGCAGTACACTAACCTTATATCTGTCTATATCTACTATTTTTCCAAGAAATATTCCCCTATTATCTGGTCTATAAGATGATATATATTCTCTGCCAAAATCTCCAAAGGTAAGACCTTTAGTAAAATCCCTATTAAATATCTGCTCAATATCCCTTCTATCTTCAGATTTAATAGATTTATTTCCTTCATCTAAAACCTTCCTATAATTTTTAACTATAGTAGCTACATATTCTGGTCTCTTCATTCTCCCCTCTATTTTGAGAGAAGATATTCCTATCTCTTTAAACTTACCTATGTAGTCTAGGGTATTTAAATCTCTAGTACTTAAGATATATCTCTTATCCCAATCTCCAACTAATTGACCTTGACTATCCACTATGGAATAAGCCATTCTACAAGGTTGAGCACATCTTCCTCTATTTCCACTTCTGCCTCCTATTAGACTACTCATAAGACATTGTCCAGAGTAAGATACACATAGTGCTCCATGGATAAATATCTCAAGCTCAATATCCGAATTTTCTTCTATATATTTTATCTCATTAAATGGTACCTCCCTAGCCAACACGACTCTTGAAAATCCCATATCCTGTAGAAATCTTACTCCATCTAAATTGTTCACCGTCATCTGAGTACTTCCATGGAGCTTAAGGTCAGGAAATATCTTCCTTGTTAGATTTGCAACTCCTAGATCTTGAACTATAATAGCATCCACATCTGCCTCATATAAAAATCTTATATAATCTATAATCTCTGAAATTTCTCCATCATCTATTAGGATATTTACTGTTACATAGACCTTTACTTCATTTAAATGGGCATATCTTACAGCATCTAATAGTTCCTCATTCCCAAAATTAGCAGCATATTCCCTTGCATTAAACATCTTACCTCCAAGATAAACAGCATCTGCACCATTTTGAACTGCAGCATATAGTGATTCCATACTACCTACTGGAGCCAATAATTCTATATTTTCCTTCACTTTATTCCTTTTCCTTCCTAATTAAAATGTACTTGTCTCTCTATCTAATAATCTGATATACTCATTAAGCTCCTTCTTTATCTCAACTAGTTCTATCTGATTCTTGAAATTTTTATCTTGCAATTCTTTCATATCCTCTTTCAATCCTAATATCTGTGTATCCCTAGACTGAATTTCCTCTTTAAGTTCATCATTTTTTCTATTCAATTCTTCTTTTTCTTCATCATATTTTTCTATTAACTCTTCGTACTCTTTACACTTTTCTCTTAATTCTTGAATCCTTTCTTTAGACTCCTCTAATTCAGCACATAGAGAATCATATCTTTCAAGAGGACCTTTGGCCTTATCCTTTAATTTTTCTAATTCAAAATTGGTCTTATGGAGTTCATCTGCTATGTTTAAAGCTGCTAATGTGGCAGCCATAGTCTGGCTAAGTCTACTGTTTTTAGAACTTAGTCCTCTAATCTTCTTATCTATATAATAGGCCAGATTTCTGACATAATCCTCATCTTCCCCACCAACCACTGTAAAGTTACGACCATCTATGGTTACTTCTATTTTTCTATCTGTTGTCATAACTTTCATCCTCCTTTTAGTTATATACATATTATACTACAAAGGCCACAACATTCTCTACATATTTTAAAAAAAGAGGTAGATCTCTCCACCCCTTTAACTCCTCAATTTTGCCTTTAAATTATCTTCCAGGTCTTGAACTATCAACTCTTGAATACTATTGATCTCCTTATCTGTTAGGGTTTTTTCATGGGATCTATAGATTATTGAAAATGCAATACTTTTTTTGTTTTCTGGTATCTGTTCTCCCCTATATATATCAAATAATTTGATCTCCTCTATAAGTTCTCCACCATGTTTTGATATGATATTCTCAATATCTCCAACCATTATATCTTCGTCTACTATGACTGCAATATCCCTTGTTACAGCTGGATACTTGGGAAGAGCTTTAAATTTCTTTTCAAAATTTGCAAACTCTACTACACTACTAAAATCAATCTGTGCTATATAGACTCTCCTATCTATACCATAGTTTTCGCATACATCTGGATGAATCTCTCCTATAACACCTAAATTTTTACCATCTCTAAATACATTTGCTGTTCTACCTGGATGGAATGTAGGATTTTCTTCTTCACGGACATATTCTATATTGTAAATACCCAATCTAGTCAATACTTCAGATACAGAATTTTTTAATTGATAGAAATCTCCATCTCCATAAAACCCTATGGAAAGTACTTTTCGTTCTTCTGGAAGTTCTTTAACAGGTAATTCCTTGGGAATAAATATATTTCCAATTTCAAAGGCAAAAGTCGATTCAACATCTCTATTATAGTTTCTACTCAATAACTCCATCATAGTAGGTATCAATGTAGTACGCATAACACTATAATCTTCACCAAGAGGATTTATAAGTTTTATATACTTGCTAAGTCTATCCTCACTATCTACCAAGATCTTATCATAGGACCTTGGGCTTATAAAGGAATAGGTCATTACCTCATTATATCCTAAACCTATTAATATATCTTTTGTCATATCTTCTACTACTTTGCTATATGGTTTCTTTCCCCTAGTAAGCTTTCCTACTAAAGCCTTGCTCTCTATATTGTGAAATCCATATAGTCTTCCAATTTCCTCAATGAGATCCGCTTCTATGGATATATCTAATCTATAAGTAGGTATAGTTGACCAGATAAGCTCTCCATCATATTCTGTCTTGAATCCTAAAGAGTTTAGATAACTCATCATATCTTCAACACTAATATCTATACCTAAAAGCATATTTGCCCTGTCTGGTCTTAGTCCAACCTTCTTTTCTTCCTTTACTTCTCTATATCTATCTAGACAAGACTCTATTACCACTCCAGAATCTGTCATTTCAATTAACTGACATACTCTATCCACTGCCTTATTACATAGATTAGGATCTATGCCCTTCTCAAACCTATTAGATGCTTCTGTTCTCAAGCCTAGTTTTTTAGATGTAATTCTAACGCTCTTAGAATTGAAGTTTGCTCCCTCTATTAAAACCTTATTAGTTTCTTCACTTATTTCAGAATCAAATCCTCCCATAACTCCAGCTATAGCTATGGGATATTCTTCATCTGCTATGACAAGATCTGAACTATCTAGTCTTCGCTGAACTTCATCTAATGTCTTTATCTTCTCTCCGTCTTTGGCCTGCCTAATTATTATCTTGTTTCCCTTTAGCTTATCCAAGTCAAAGGCATGGAGAGGCTCCCCATATTCAAGCATGACATAATTAGTTATATCTACGATATTGTTTATAGGCCTTACTCCAGCTTCCATAAGTCTAATCTGCATCCATAGTGGTGATTCTTTTATCTTTACATCCTTGACCACCCTAGCATAATATCTAATACAGTTATCACTTTGAATTTCAATATCATCTATATAGTTTAAGATGTCATCTTCTTCACTACTAATACTAATCCTTGGCTCCTCTAATGGAATATTAAAAGTAGCAGCAGTTTCCCTAGCCATCCCTATGATACTTAGACAATCTGGTCTATTTGGTGTTATTTCAAATTCAATTACCTCGTCATCTAATCCTAAAACTTCTACAATATCCATACCAAGTGGATGTTCTTCATTTAAAACAAATATACCATCTCTCATCTCCTTGGAGATTACATTATCCCCATATCCCAGTTCCTTTAGGGAACATAACATACCTTGAGATGAAATCCCCCTAAATTCTGTTTCTCCAATTGATATATCTCCTGGGAGTTCTGCTCCAACAAGGGCTACAGGTACATAGTCCCCTATAATAAGATTTTGTGCACCAGTTACTATCTGAAGCTCTTCATCACCTATATCTACTGTACAGATCAATAATTTGTCTGCGTTGGGATGAGCTTTTATATCTAATATCCTACCTACAACTACTCCAGATACCCCTTTATTTAATGAATCTATAGATTCTACATGGGATCCAGATAATGTAAGTCCATCTGCCAACTCTCTACTATTCTTATCTATCTCTATATAATCTTTCAACCATCTTATAGGTAATAACATATTCTCATCTCCTTCCCAACTAAAATTGTTCTAAAAATCTATTATCATTTTCAAACAATAGTCTTATATCATTTATCCCATATTTAACCATAGTAATCCTATCTATACCCATTCCAAAGGCAAAACCTGTGTATTTTTCAGAATCAATTCCACAATTCTCCAGTACCTTTGGATGTACCATTCCACAGCCTAAAAGCTCCATACTCCACCCTGTATAATTACATACTGGACAACCCTTCCCCTTGCATTTGATACAAGATACATCTACTTCTGCACTAGGTTCAGTAAATGGAAAATGGTGAGGCCTATATCTAGTTTTCATCTCTTCACCAAATAGCTCTCTTATAAAAACATCTAAGGTATATATTAGATTTCCCATGGAAATATTTTCATCTATTACAAGTCCCTCTAATTGATGAAACATGGGAGAATGAGTATCATCCACATCATCAAATCTAAATGTTCTACCAGCTGATATCATCTTTAGAGGGGCTCCTAGTTCTTTCATAGCCCTAATTTGTACTGGTGATGTATGGGTTCTTAAAAGTATATCTTCTGTTATATAAAATGTATCTGAAAGATCTCTAGAGGGATGATTTTCTGGAGAATTTAAAGAATCAAAGTTATTCTCTACAGTCTCTATTTCAGGCCCATCTATTACAGTAAATCCCATACTTATAAATAAATCCTCTAGTTCATCAATAGTAGCTAGTAGAGGATGTCTATGTCCTATTTTCTCCTTATTCCCAGATATACTTATATCTATCTTCTCATTTTCCAATTTAATTCTCTTTGCTTCAGATTTTAACATGGATTTCGTCTTGGAAATAGCCTCTTCAATTTCATCTCTAATCTGATTAGCTATCTGACCCATAATAGGCCTTTCCTCTGGAGATAGTTTTCCCATATCTCTTAAGACAGAGGTCAACTCTCCTTTTTTCCCTAGATACTTAACTCTTAAGTTGTCTAATTCTCCAAGGCTATTCACATCCTGTATGCCCTTCAAGGCCAATTTCTGGATTTCTCTTAACCTTTCCTTCATCTCTCTATCTCCTCCATTTCATGATTTCATACATAATTATTGAAGCTGCAACTCCTGCATTTAAGGACTCAGCCTTTCCAGGCATTGGTATTTTTATCCTACTATCTGCTATAGAGACAATATCAGGTGATACCCCTCTGGACTCATTTCCGATTACACATATAAAGGAGTCTTTAAACTTTTCATCATAAATAGGCTTCCCGTCTAAATCAGTCACTACTATCTTGATCCCCAATTCTTTAATTCTCAATAAAAAGTCCATGGTATTATCGCACATATATATAGGTACCCTAAATATAGAACCCATAGTAGAACGAACTACCTTTGGACTATATGGATCTCCACATCCTTCTCCTAATAGTATTCCATCTATTCCAAAGGCATCACAAGTCCTAATAATCGTTCCAATATTTCCTGGATCCTGAAGTTTATCCAGAAATAGAAGGGAAGGATTATCTATACTCAAAATATCTTCAAAATACATCTCATTAAAATCTACTATTCCTAATATCCCTTGGGGATTTTCTGTATCGGCTATCTCATCAAATAATCTTTGTGGAACCTTTACGAGATTTTTCATGTTCTCTATATCCTTAAAGAGATTTTTCCCTTTTATAGTAGAAAACAGTTTTTCAGAATAGACTATTTGTCTAAGATCTACATCATTACATATGGCCTCTTGGACAATCTTTATTCCCTCAATTATATATCTCTTATTCTTCCATCTATATTTCTTTTTATATAGGCTTTTGATCTCCTTTATTAGGGGGTTGTTCCTGGAACTGATCTCCAACATTTTATTCACCTGCTCTAAGCTCAATGGATTTTACATTATCAGAACTGCCAATTATAACTACTATATCATATTTATTCAATACAAAATCTGGAGAAGGAGAAGCTATGATGTCAGCTCCTCTCTTTACAGCAATTACATTTATGCCATATTTATTTCTAAGCTTGAGTTCTGCCAGTGATCTATGATGCCAACTTTCCAATACTGAAATTTCAAGTACTGAAAAATCTGGTGACAATTGAATATAATCTAAGATATTGCTAGAAGTCAAATTATGGGCTATTTTTATACCAGCATCCAGTTCAGGGAATATTACCATATCTGCTCCATTTCTCTTTAAAATCCTACTGTGAATCTCTGATTGTGCTTGGGATATGATGTTTTTAGCTCCCAACTCTTTCACTATTAGAGTAGCAACTATTGAAGCCTCCATATCTGACCCAATACTTATTATCACTACATCAAATTTGTCTAATTTCAACTTTGATAGTTCAGATTCCTGGGTTGCATCTGCTTCTATAGCCTGACTTACATATTCAGATATCTCTAGTACTGTGTCTGGATTTTTGTCTATGACTAAGACTTCATTTTCTAGTTCAAATAGAGTCTTAGCTAAAGAAAACCCAAATCTACCGCAACCTATCACTGCAAATGACTTCATATGTCTACCTCCTATCCTAATAAAAGAAAAAAGTTCCTATCAGGAACTTTCATACTAATTATTCTTTGCAATTTCAACTAACTTAGCAAAACCTTCTGCATCATGAATTGCCATCTCTGATAGCATTTTTCTATTAATATCAATATTTGCCTTTTTAAGTCCATTTATGAATTTACTATAGCTCATGCCATTTGCCCTAGCAGCTGCATTGATCCTTGTAATCCATAATTTCCTAAAGTCTCTTTTTCTTTGTTTTCTTCCTATATATGCATAATTCAATGATTTCATAACAGCTTGATTTGCAGGTCTAAATAGCTTACTCTTTGCACCATAATAACCCTTAGCTTGTTTCAATACTTTTTTATGTCTTTTCTTGGCATTTACGCCTCTTTTTACTCTTGCCATTTGATGTAATCCTCCTATATTAAAATAATCTTATCTTGGTAACATTGAATCTATTCTCTTTTGGTCACCTTTGCTTACTAAAGTACCTTTTCTCAAGTTTCTAGTTCTCTTTGGTGACTTCTTACCAGTTAAGTGACTTTTATATGCCTTATATCTTCTCAATTTTCCTGAAGCTGTCCTCTTAAATCTCTTTGCTGATCCTCTATGAGTTTTCATCTTTGCCATAATATATCCTCCTAAGCTTACTCTGTTTTTGGAGCTAGAAACATAGTCATATTTCTGCCTTCCATCTTTGCTGGTTTTTCTATAACACCTAATTCTTTAGTCAATTCTGCAAAATTATCCAAGACAACTCTACCTATATTGGTATGCCCCATTTCTCTACCTCTAAATCTTACAGATACCTTGACCTTGTCTCCTGACTTTAAAAATTCATTGGCTCTTCTAGCCTTCACATTTAAATCATGACTTTCTATATTAGGAGTTAGTCGTATCTCCTTTACGTTGATGACCTTTTGATTCTTTCTAGCCTCTTTTTCTTTCTTGGCCAACTCATATTTGTACTTTCCATAATCCATAATTCTACACACTGGCGGCTTAGCATTTGGAGCTACATTTACCAAATCTAGCTTTCTATCGTAGGCAACATCCAACGCCTTCTTTATGGACACAATACCTAATTGGTCACCATCTACATCAATCAATCTAACTTCTCTCTCTCTGATCTCCTCATTGATCTGAAGCTCTTTAATAATACAGCACCTCCCATGATTTTTTATAAAAATAAAAGCGGGTACATATACCCGCTTAACACACATGATAATAGATCTTAAAATACTTAAGACCTAACTAAATTTCCATGACCCTATGAGCCCAAGCTATAGGGTGAGAAGCGGACACTTCTACTTGCATAAACATATTCAATTCACCTTATTAGTATATGATAATTATCCATCTTTGTCAAATATTTTTTATAAATATTCTACAAATTTATTTTTCAGCCTTACGCTCAATTTGTTTTATAGCTTCTGTAGGCCCAATTACTACTAAAATATTATCCTCCCTAATGATATAGTTGGAATCTGGAGAAATATCCACCTTCTCTCCATCTTTTATGGCGATTACATTGACTCCATATTTGTTTCTCAATCTCAAATCTGCTAAAGACTTATCATACCAACTACTCAAGGCCGCTACCTCTATAATGGAAAAATCTGAAGATAACTCTATATAGTCCAATATATTTTTAGATGTCAAATTATGTGCTACTCTAGCTCCCATATCTCTCTCTGGAAAGACTATTTTATCAGCTCCAATTTTAGCTAATAATTTTCCATGAAACTCCGACTGTGCCTTTGCTACTACTTTACTTACACCAAGTTCTTTAGCAATTAAAGTAGCCATTATTGAAGCCTCTAAATTGGATCCAATGCTGACAATTACAACATCAAAATTACTTAAACCTATTTCCTTTAAAGCAGATTCATCCATAACATCTGCCTCTACAGCATATGTCACATATTCTGAAACACTCTTTACCAACTCTGGATTTTTATCTACTGCTAAAACTTCATTTCCTATTTCAAAAAGAGTCCTGGCTATAGAAGTACCAAATCTCCCACAACCTATTATAGCAAATGTCTTCAATATAAACCTCTCCTTTTATCCAACTATTATATTTCCTTCAGCATATCTGAATTTCTTTTCACCTACTCTTTTACTTAAAGCAAATGCCATTGTAAGTGGTCCTACTCTACCTATATACATAGTTAAGGCAATTATTGACTTCCCAACATTTGATAGAGATGGAGTGATACCCCTACTCAATCCAACAGTGGCGAAGGCTGAAGTAGTTTCAAATAGTAAATCTAAAAATATGTTTTCTTCTGTTATTGTAAGTATAAAAGATACCATAACAATCAAAGTCAAACTTATAAATACTATGGCTATAGATTTTTTTATTACTTCTTCTCCAATTCGTTTCTTAAATATAGCCACATCTGATTCTCCCCTTATGGTGGAAATAGCTGTAATTGCTATAACACCAAAAGTCGTTGTCTTAATTCCTCCAGCAGTTGACCCTGGTGACCCACCTATAAACATCAAGATTATCAATAGAAAAGCTGATGTATCCCTTATATTGCCAATATCCACTGAATTAAATCCAGCAGTTCTTGCCACTACAGATTGAAATAATGAGGCGAGAATCTTGCCATCAAGTGTGTAATTCCCAATGGTATGGACATTATTATACTCAATTATAAAAAATAATACCGTACCTAAAACTAACAATATCCCTGTCATAAATAATACTAATTTAGCATGGACACTGATTTTATTTAATTTTCTACGCCTAATAATATCAATATACACAGCAAATCCTAATCCCCCTAATATAATTAAGGAGTTGATTGTAAAATTGATAATTATATCATTTGCAAAAGGTACTAAACTATTTCCAATTATATCAAACCCTGCGTTGCAAAATGCTGATATGGAATGAAAAATTGAAAACCAAATTCCTTCCCCCCATCCATATATGGGAATAAACCTAGTAGATAATAACAATGCACCTACAGCCTCAATACTTAAGGTAACATAGATAACATACTTAGTAAGTCTTACTAATCCAGCCATAGTCTCTTGATTGAGTTGTTCTTTTATTACTAGTCTATCTTTTAGTCTTATTCTCTTTCCTAAAATCAAAGCAACTGTGGTAGCCATAGTCATAAATCCTAGGCCACCCATCTGAATCAATAATATTATAACCACCTTTCCAAATAGAGACCAGTATGCTGCAGTATTCACAACTACAAGTCCAGTTACACAAACTGCTGAAGCTGAAGTAAATAGAGCGTTTATATAGCCTATACTTTCTCCACTTTGGCTTGCAATAGGTAAATTTAATAAGATAGAACCAATAAAAATCAAACTTCCAAAGCCAATTGCCAATATTGCCGGTGGATTTAATTGAAATTTAGATATCTTTTCCTTTATATTGTGCAAATAGCACACCTCCAGCCTTAATTTATTTCGAAAAAATAAAGGTAAGTTAAACTCACCTCTATTTTGCTAGTTCATATAATGCTCTAGCATATATCCTAGTTATCTTCATTAGGTGCTCTATACTTATATACTCATTTTTTTGATGAGCTACATCTGGCTGACCTGGAAACATAGGACCAAATGCAACTGCATTGTCCATAGCCCTAGCATATGTTCCTCCACCTATGGTTATAGGTTCTGAACTCTTATCTCCAGTTTCATCTCTATACACATCCATAAGCTTTTTCACTAAAAAATTGTCCTTGGATACATATAGAGGTCTTTGATCAGATTTCCCCTCTATAAGTCTTATATTTGTGTCCTTTAGATTGTCCCTTATACCTTCATATACCTGAGAAGCACTACTATGGATTGGATATCTCACATTTACAGTCAATCTAATTTTCCCATCTTTCATCTCTATAATCCCTGGATTGAAATTTAATTTCCCAGATATATCATCTTTGAAGCCACATCCTATCTTCTCCCCATGATGGAAAAAACCAATCCTTTCATTATATATCTCTACAAATTCTCCAAAGCATGTATCTTTATCAAATATCTCCCCTAGGAATTTCATAAGATATGAAATAGCATTCTTCCCCTTTTCTGGAGTACTACCATGACTGGAAACTCCCTTTGCACTTATAGTTACAAGAGCATCATTCCAATCTATATCTATAGGATAACCATATCTATCTATAAAATCATTATATATATTCTTAAATTCTTGAGGATTTCCAACCTCTACCTTAGCCTCACAATAATCTGGAACCATATTTGGTGCAGACCCACCTTTAATATCTATTAGCCTTATATTTCCTGACCCTTTAATATCAATATCCATTTCCAGATTAAATATGATTATCCCCTTTTCCCCATATATGGCTGGAAAATCTGCATCTGGAGTAAAAGCCATAGTAGGTGGTGCTTCAACATGAAAATAGTGTTTCATACACCCCCAACCAGTCTCTTCGTTTGTTCCAAATATAATCCTTATCTTTTTTTCTAATTTGACTCCTGATTCTTTTAAGGCCTTCATAGCATATAGGGCTGCAATTGCTGGTCCCTTATCATCTATGGCACCTCTTCCATATATCCTACCATCATGTATTTCACCACCATATGGATCATAATCCCATCCATCACCTTCTGGTACTACATCTAGATGGACTAATATTCCTACTGACTCTTCACCTTCTCCTAAATCTCCATGAGCTGCATAACCATCAAATTCTTTGACTTTAAAACCCATCTTATTTGCTAAATTTGTAGCATATTTTAAAGCCTTATATGGTCCTTCACCAAAGGGCATGCTTTCTACTGCCAATCCCTCTACTGATTTAATACCTATAAGCTCTTGAGTAGATCTTATTATTTCATCTTCATATGTCTCTATTAAATTTAAAAATTCCAATACAAGCATCTCCTCTCTATTCATAATTAAATTATACCCTAAATTTCATTTATAACAAAACAATTATTTTTATATAAAAAAATAAAATGGTTAAACTAAATTTAGAAAAGTTTAGGAGGGATAATTTGAAAAACAAAAAAATAATCTTCTTCTTCCTCATATTGGGAATGATTGCATCTTGTATGCTAATTTTCCAATATTTTTTATCTATGGAAGGTCTAGAAAATATAAAGACAAGTGACCGAATTGCTGTATGGACAGTTACAGCAGTTCTATTGATATACTATCTGAATATAGGTTCCAAGCCACAATTGGTCCCATCTATACTTTCAATAGAGAAAGAAAACAATAGAGATAAGGATAAACCAAATATATCTTTTAAAGACGTGGCTGGATTAGAAGAAATAAAGGAGGAATTACAAGAAACCATAGATTTTATCAACAATTCTCACAAGTATAAGAGCATGGGAGCCAAGATTCCAAAGGGTATACTCTTCTACGGTCCTCCTGGAACAGGAAAGACTTTGTTGGCTAAAGCTGTTGCTGGAGAGACAAATTCCAACTTTTTATATGCAAGTGGCTCTGAATTTGTAGAAAAATATGTAGGAGTAGGTGCAAAGAGAGTCAGAACCCTCTTTGAAAAGGCTAAAAAAGATTCTCCTAGTATCATATTTATAGATGAAATAGATGCCATAGGAACAAAGAGAAATCTTGAATCTAATAATGAAAAAGATCAAACTTTAAACCAATTACTTGTAGAATTAGATGGGTTTAATACAGATGAAACAGTGATAATCATCGGTGCAACAAACAGATTGGATCTTTTAGATGAAGCCCTTCTAAGACCTGGTAGATTTGACAGACATATATATATAGGCAATCCAAATACATCTGCCCGTGAAAAGATACTGGAAGTTCATACTAATAATAAACCCTTAGATAGAAATATCAATATCCCAGAACTGGCTAAAAAAACCACTGGTCTATCAGGAGCACAATTGGCAAATATAGCCAATGAGGCTGCTATTATTGCCGTAAGAAACAAAAAAAATGTAATATCCATATCTGAATTTGATGCAGCAATTGAAAGAGTTATAGCAGGTTTAGAACTAAAAAACCCAAATGTACTCATAGAAGAAAAGCGTACTGTAGCCATACATGAAGCAGGTCATGCCTTGGTATCCAAGATATTGAATATAGATGTGATACAGAAGATATCTATAATTCCTAGAGGTCAGGCTTTAGGATATGTATTGAAATTTCCTGATGAAGAAAGATATCTACTGACTAGGAGAGAATTAGAAAATAAGATAGTCTGCCTGTTAGCTGGAAGGGCTGCAGAAAAAATAGTATTCAATGAAGTGACTACAGGTGCAAAGGATGATCTGGCTAAGGCTACAAATATAGCCATGGAAATGGTA
Organism: Varibaculum timonense; assembly: GCA_902386935.1. Taxonomy (GTDB): domain Bacteria; phylum Bacillota; class Clostridia; order Tissierellales; family Tissierellaceae; genus CABMKH01. Next base: position 445,604 of record CABMKH010000004.1, on the reverse strand, counting down.
TGTAGTTATGGTATGAGCAGCATGGGGACCTTGGCTTTAGATGAAACTTATATCAGATACAATTACGATAAAATTCGATTAGAGATAAAAAACATAACAGATAAGGCGTATAAACATAGTATAAGGATAATACAAGATAATCTAGATATGCTCCATAAAATTGCTGGATTGTTGATGGAAAATGAAACTATAGATAGTGAAGAACTAGACCAGATATTTAAGGATATGAATATGCCAGACTATGCCACATAAATATAGAGGAGCTAGGCTCCTCTATATTTATTTTGCTTTATTTTCAATTTCTTCCATTATTGTAGATATGAACTCTTCAATCTTAATCTGTCCTAAATCCCCATGATCTCTCTTTCTTACAGATACAAGATTATCTGCTACTTCCTTTTCACCAACTATGAGCATATATGGAATTCTCTGGAGTTGAGCCTCTCTTATCTTGTACCCTATTTTCTCAGCTCTTCCATCTAACTCTACCCTAATACCTTTATCTTTTAACTTGTCTTTCAGTTCATGTGCATAATCGTTGAATTTATCAGAAATAGGAAGTATAGATACTTGAACAGGAGCCAACCAAACTGGGAATTTACCAGCATAGTGCTCTATCAATATACCCATAAATCTTTCCATACTTCCAAATATAGTTCTATGAATCATTACTGGTCTCTTCTTCTCATTGTCCTTATCTACATAAGTGATGTCAAATCTCTCTGGCATTTGAAAGTCCAATTGGATAGTACCACATTGCCATGTCCTACCTATTGCATCCTCTAATTGAAAGTCAATCTTTGGTCCATAAAAGGCCCCATCACCTTCATTGATTATATATTCAATTCCCTTTTCTTCCAAAGCTTCCCTTAAACCATTTGTAGCTATCTCCCATTGTTCCTCTGTTCCCATGGAATCTTCTGGTCTAGTAGATAATTCAATATGATATTTAAAACCAAATATGCTATACATATAATCTGCTAAATCTATAATATCCATCAGCTCTTTTTTGATTTGTGATGGTAATATATATAGATGGGCGTCATCTTGTGTAAAACTTCTAACTCTCATTAGACCATGGAGTGCTCCTGAAAGTTCATGTCTATGAACCAATCCAAGTTCTCCCCATCTCAAAGGTAGGTCTCTATAGCTATACATCTTGGACTTATAGATTAGAATTGAACCAGGACAATTCATAGGTTTTATAGCATAGTCTTCTCCATCTATCTTTGTAAAATACATATTCTCCTTGTAGTGATCCCAGTGTCCTGATTGATGCCAAAGGGATTCATTCAATATAATAGGAGTCTTTATCTCATCATAACCTCTTTTCACATGCTCCTCTCTCCAGAAGTTCTCTAGGATATTTCTAATTATCATTCCCTTTGGATGGAAAAATGGAAATCCTGGACCTTCTTCTTGGAGAGTAAACAAATCCAATTCCCTTCCGAGTTTTCTATGGTCTCTTTTCTTTGCCTCTTCCAATCTATTTAGATATTCTTCCAAGTCTTTTTTCTTTTCATAAGTTGTTCCATATATTCTCTGTAGCATCTTGTTGTTCTCATCACCACGCCAATATGCTCCAGCAATACTCAAAAGCTTAATGGCCTTTACTTTCTTAGTATCATATAGATGAGGGCCTGCACATAGATCTGTAAAATCTCCTAATTTATAGAAGGAAATCTCCTCATCCTCTGGGAAATTTTCAATTAAGTCTACTTTATAGACCTCACCTCTTTCCTTGAAATAATCTAGTGCTTCATTTCTAGGCATTACAAATCTCTCTAGTACATGATTTTCCTTGGCAATTTTCTTCATTTCTTTCTCTATCTTTTCCAAGTCTTCTGGAGAAAATCTATGTTCAGTATCAAAGTCATAATAGAATCCATTGTCTATTGCAGGTCCTATTGCAAATTTAACTCCAGGAAATAGATTTTGAACAGCCAATGCCATTATATGTGCAGAGGTATGCCAGAATATCTCTTTACCTTCTTTATCCTCAAACTTTACAACTCTGAAATCAGAGTCTTCTTTTACTTCTTCCTGCATCCCCCTTGTTTTACCATTTACTACTGCACCTAGTGCTACTCTTGCCAAACCTTCAGATATATCCTTTGTAATATCATAGATACTTACTCCTTTAGGATACTCTCTAACTGAACCATCTGGCAAAGTAATCTTTATCATTTCCATAATCTTACCTCCTATTTTCTATCCATAATTTATAATCACAATTCTAATACAAAGCTAAATTTAGAAATAAAAAAACCTCCATCCCTACAAAAATTGTAGGGACGAAAGGTCTTATTCCGTGGTTCCACCCTAATTACTTCTCAATTTAAATAACGCCAATATGGCGAAAGTCATTTGCTCATGCTATTGACTTGGCTCAGAGGTGGTCTTCAATTACCCATGTCCTGAAAAGACTTCCAGCATATATCTTCTCTCTCTGTAGGTTTTGGCAATCTACTCTTCTCTTCAACGCCTTTATCGTATTAATATTGTCTATATTGTATATATCTTTAGGAACTTTGTCAAGGATATCATTTCAAATATTCCAAAATTTCCTCTATAGAAAGGGCTTTCTGTTCTCCTGATTCCATATTTCTAAGGGAATAAGCATTGTTTTTTACTTCATCCTCGCCAATCACTATTACATATGGAATATTAAGTCTATCAGCATAATTGAACTTCTTCCCCATCTTTCCCGTTTCCAAATATACTTGAGTATATATCCCTTCTCTCCTTAGAGTACTAGCCATTTCAATACTTTTATCCATACATCCCTTCATAGGTATAATCAAAACAGTAGTCAGAGAATTGTCTGTTGCCCCTATGATATTAGCTTCATTTAATTGATAAAACAATCTAGTCAATCCTATAGAAATACCTACTCCAGGCAATTTTTGATTTATATAATGGGATGCTAGATTATCATATCGTCCACCAGAACAGACACTTCCTATCTCTGGATAATCATCTAGGAAAGTCTCATACACAGTTCCAGTATAATAATCTAACCCTCTAGCAATAGTCAAATCTATAATATAATTCTCTTTGGGAACTCCAAACATCTCTATATATTCATTGACCTTCTTCAATTCATCTAGTCCCTCAACAAATATTTCATTTTCAATCTCTAATTCCTGTAGTTCTCTTAAAATTTCATCATTGCTTCCACTTATATCAATAAATTGAAGAACCTTGTGCATCCCATCATCATCTAAACCGATTTCTATTAATTCCTTTTTCACATTTTCAATTCCTATCTTCTCCAACTTATCTATTGTTCTAAGTACTAGTGTAGAATCATCTATACCGAGGTTTTGGAAAAAGCCCTTTAGTATCTTCCTATTGTTTATCTTTATAGTAAAAGAATCAAAACCTAAATCTACAAATGTTGAATATATGACTGCTGGTATTTCAGCATCATTTATTATATCTAGCTTTCCATTTCCTATTATATCTATATCACATTGGTAGAATTCCCTAAATCTTCCCCTTTGATTTCTTTCACCTCTGTATACTTTTCCAATATGGTATCTTCTAAATGGAAACTCCAATTCAGAATAGTGTTGACTCACATATCGAGCTAGGGGAACAGTCAAGTCAAATCTAAGGGACATATCCGTAGTCCCTTTTTTGAATCTATAAATCTGTTTCTCAGTTTCCCCTCCTCCTTTTGCTAAAAGGACCTCTGTCTTTTCTATTACAGGTGTATCAATTGGCAAAAAACCAAATTTCTCGTAATTTTCTCTAATAGTATCCATCATCCTGTTAAATAAAATTTGCTCTGTAGGTATTAACTCCATAAAACCTGGTAATATGGATGGCTTAACTATATTATCCCTCATTTTACAAATTACCTCCAATCCTATCTCTTCTATAAATAGTATCATTTCTATAATAATATCATTTATTACTAAATTGTCAAAGAAAAAAGAGCTGATTTCTCAACTCTTATCCACATTTTTCTCTAATATATATCTATTACATAGATTGCATCCATGGCATATATCTATTCTATCTTTGAATATTCTCTTTAAGACGGATATAAGTTCTTCCTCTCTTCCATCTTTAATATGAATTACTATATTAGATGGAGATATGGCCAATAGAGAACTTAAAAGAATATCTGATTGATTGATATCATCATAAAACAATTCCCTTAATAATTCTTCTATATGCTCACTCTCTATTCTATTATTTCTCCCATCTAGCAGCTGAAACTCCAGTCCATCTATTATAACATTTAACAATCCCATCTTAGGATATTGATTATCTACAAACTCCTGTAGAGTATGGATAAACTCATCGTATTCCATCTCTAGCTGAATATCAGATAATATCTCTCCAATAGCTTTATCGATTAAAAAGTTAAATGTCCTTGGTCTAAATGTCAGATATCCATCTATTATCAATATATTGTTTTCAATTAGATAATTTAATAGCTCATTTTTAAATAGTTCTTTTTCCATTTTCAAGCTATTTTCATCATTTAAAACTTCATAGATGCGATTTACTATATCATATTTCTCCAATCCCAACATTTCTCTGGATATCTTTTTGACTCTTTCTTCTATTACTTCCTTGGAATAAAATCCTAATATTATATTTTGAGCAAAGTCAGATAGTATATTATACAACGCAATTTCTTCTTCAGCTTTTTTCTTGTTTAGAGAAAAAGAATATATAAAATTTTCATGATAGTCTTCATAATTTATATTGATTTGCTTTTTTAATGGAAATCTCTCTATTATGTGATGCACCTTTTCTGCTGGTACAGTACTACCAATCTTTATAGGATCCACAATATCACTTCCTCTTTAATTAGTATGTACCCTAAAAAACACCATATACTTCATAAAATTTTACATCAATTACAGTTAAGACTAATTATGGTTCCTATATCTACTATGGGTTTTTGTGATAAATATAATATATTTATGTTTTTTTGATAAATAAATCCTTCTATTTCTTTCTTATTAGGATGACTGTCTAAGTTTCCAGAGATTAGCATCTTATTTTTTGAGAGGTTTCCTGTAGCACCACCTATAAAACCATATTTCTGATTTTCCAGATATATGTGTCCTGGTTCTACAAGCAATACATCATAATTTATTTTTTTTAATTCTCTATATATGGGAATATCAGCAGTTATAACACTACACTCATCTACAATTGCCATGGAACATTTAGTATATCCTTGATTTACATCTATAAATCTCAATCCCTCTTTTTTTAAATAAAATTTTAAAACTTCATCAGTATATTTAAAATTATGAACTGCACTACTAGATATCCTTCCTACATTATATGCAATATCTAGGGGATACTTTCCTGATAACTCCTTTTCTCCTTTAATTATTTTTAGATTAAATCCCTTCATTATATCTTGATAATAATCGAATACATTTGGAGCAATCACAATTGTGTTGTGATTTATAGGGTGCATTACAATATCTGGATGATAGGATATAGAATCATCTACATCTGCACATTTAACTGTGGGGATGACTATTGCATTTTCTCTTCTCAATGTTTCCATGATTTCCATATCTGCATTTCCTGCAACTATAATTATATTTCCATCTTCCTTGGGAATAAATGAATTCATCAAATCACCTTTAAATTAAAAAATCTACTGCTATCTTCTTTGACTAAGCAGTAGATTCATATAGTTTTATTTGGAGGCGGCACCCGGATTTGAACCGGGGGTAAAGGCTTTGCAGGCCTCTGCCTTACCGCTTGGCTATGCCGCCACAAATGGAGCGGAAAACGAGATTCGAACTCGCGACCCTCGCCTTGGCAAGGCGATGCTCTACCACTGAGCCATTTCCGCATATGCCCATGAGTGGTGCCCAAAGCCGGAATCGAACCAGCGACACGTAGATTTTCAGTCTACTGCTCTACCGACTGAGCTATTTGGGCTTATTAACTAACTCTTTTTACAGTAAGTAAATGTATCTATTCTGCCAGTTCTATTGGCACGGACTAAGCGATGTACACAAAATCGTGAATCTTGATTTTGGTCCCCTGCTTATACCGACTGAGCTATTTGGGCTTATACCGACTGAGCTATTTGGCCTTATGGACTGAGTCATTTGGAATTGTATCTCAATCACAATGAATAGTATATAATACCATTCATCAATTGTCAATAAGAAATTCTAATAATTCTTCTTTGCTAAACTTATATTTAGAATTACAAAAATGACATACCACTTCAGCTTCCCCGTCTTCCTCAATGATATTTTGTATTTCTTCTCTTCCCAAACTCATTATTACTCTCTCAATCTTTTCCCTAGAACAATCACATTGATAGATTAAATCTGTCTTATCTAAGACTTCCATCTGGAAATCTCCTAAAATCCTATCCATTATATCTTCTGGGGATAGCCCTTTATCTATCATTGTGGATACTGGTTCTATACTGGACAATGTATTTTCAATCTTATCTATATCCTCATCAGATATCCCAGGTAATAGCTGTATAATATATCCTCCTGCAGCTTTTACAGATATATCCCTATCTACTAGAACACCTAGACTTACTGCTGAAGGTTGTTGCTCCGAATATGCATAGTAGTTGGCTAGATCCTCGGCGATTTCTCCTGTGACTATATTAGATTGGCCTACATAGGGATCCTTTAGTCCTAAATCCATGATTGTAGTTATAGTTCCATTTTTTCCTACTAACTTTCCTACATCTAACTTGCCATCTTCTCTACTAGGTACATCTGCTGACGGATTATCTATATATCCCTTAACTCTACCATTATTTTTGCTTACAATATATATAGTTCCACCAGGACCATCCCCAGCAATCTTTAATGTCAATACATCCTGAGAGTTCTTCATCATTGATCCCATTATAACACCAGCTGTGAGAGTTCGTCCCAGTGCAGCTGTAGCTGTAGGAGATGTATTGTGAGTTCTTCTAGCATCTTCAACCATTTTAGTAGTAGATGCAACAAACACCCTTATTCTTCCATGTTTATCCATACCACGAATCAGATAATCCTTCATAAGTCTTCCTGCCTTTCCATAGATAATAAAAGCCCCTAATGGGGCCTTTATTCACTTCCAAAACTATTTTAAAGAATCTAAGTCTATAATTTTACTACATTAGTAGCTTGTGGACCTTTTTCTCCTTGAACTATTTCAAATTCAACTTGATCTCCTTCATCTAAAGTTTTGAAGCCTTCAGCTTGAATTGCTGAAAAATGTACAAATACGTCTTCTCCAGTTTCAGTTGATATAAAACCAAATCCCTTTGTAGCATTAAACCATTTCACAGTTCCTTTTTCCATTTTAAACATTCCTCCAAACAGCTTTATAGCCTTTTACTAGATGAACTATATTACATCTATTTAAGTATGTTATCACAGTTATAGGCCATTTGTCAATATGATAACCTATTTAGTCTAATTTATTCTATTCCTCTATTTAAAAGCTATAAAATTTAGCCTTTCACTTCTAGCATTAGGCTCTTCAAAGGTAAAGCATTCAAAACACTCTCCACCTTTGAATCCAGCCTTTCTCAATAGTTCCAAAATCTCTATACTACTATATGCTCTTTCTCTATGCTCTTCATCAAATCTTATAAAGTTTATCCCATCTTCACTTAAAAAAAACGTCAAGTAAAAATCACATATATTTTCTTCCTCATCAAAATAGTTCTCCCAAGAATAATATATATCTCCTCTGTCTTCTATAAAAGTATTATTCCCTATTATATTCTTAAGCTTATATTCAGAATTTATATCAAATATAAAAACCCCATCATCCTTCATATGATTCCATACATTTTTAAACACAATCAATAGATCGTCTTTATCTGTTATATAATTTATGCTATCACATATAGATAATACACAGTCAAATTTCTTATTTAAATTAAAATCTATCATATCCAAGTTCAACATCTTTATATTTTTAAATCTATTTAACTTCTTATATGCCATTGACAGCATCTCATGGGATGCATCAAAACATGTAAGCTTGTACCCATCTCTAGCAAAGTAATAGGACAAATTTCCTGTACCACAGGCCATTTCCAAAATTTCCTTTGGTTCTTTTTTATATCTTATAAAAATCTCCTCTATATACCTATACCAATCCTGGTAATCAAAATCATTCATAAGTTCATCATATATATATGCAAATTTATTGTATGAGTTAATCATTTTTGTCTCTATCCCTTTCCCCTTTATCTAACTTCTTCCTCTTTCTAGATGTCATGATTCCACCTATTCTACCAGATTCCTTGGCAGTCAATCCTCCCCATCCAACTTCTATTATCTTGTCCATCAATCCTAATTCTTCTGCAATTTCAAACTTTAGTATATCATCCTCTGTTATGACCTTCTTCTTTTTATCTCCCTTCATAGATATCCCTCCTATATGTATTATGGAGATAAAAGTTTTTTTTATTCTCATATGAGGACATATTTCCAATTTACATAGATAAATATACCTATTATTATGAGGATAGGAATATACTCTATGCCTGTTTTGAAATCATTAAATACAGCCTCTTCACCTTCATAAAACCTATTTTCATTTTCAGAAAATCCTAATTTTTTTAACAATATGGTCACTATTATAATACAGATAAATACAAAACCCAGCATAATGGCTATGCCCCTTGCTGGAATACTTGAATCTACTGACATAGACGTTTCATCCATGTATTCATCTATTAGATATCCATATTTATTTAGCATATAACCTAGTGTAATGGCGATTCCATTATTTGTCGTATGTGCCAATATAGATGAGAATATGGATTTAGTCTTATATACCATTATTCCAAATATAATCCCTAAGACAATTGGGCCAACTAAATTCAATAGTGTAAAATGAAACATTCCAAATAAAATACTAGTAATTATAATACTCTTTTTATATCCTAATTCCTCATAGGAATTGAGCATAACGCCTCTAAACATTACCTCTTCACATATACCGGGACTTAGTGCTATGATGAGAAAACTCACCAAATATTGAAATCCATCTTCTGGCATGGGAACTATCTGAGGTCTTACTTGTACAAATCTAGTCAATATTCCCAGAAATATAACTTGACAAAATATGGCTATAGGATATGTAAATATAGTAATTCCAATTACCATCAATACCTGTTTGAATGTAATCATATTTAGCTTTAAAGTTTTCTTGATGGAATCTCCCCTAAGTTTTATATATAGTAGACTTGGTAAAAGTATCAATATATACTCTGTTATCAAGAGTCCTAGATATATATTCTGTCTTTGAACCATCCCTCCTATATAGAGTAAACTAATACCTAAAATAAGATATAAGATATTACTCCCTAATATTGAACTTCTATATCTTCTCATCTATTTACCTCCATACCTTAGTTATTAAATACACCTACAGATATCTGTAGGTGCTGGATTACTCAAATGTAAATATATATGGTATATTACGATAATAGCTGCCATAATTCAATCCATATCCTACAATAAACACATCTGGTATGGAAAACCCTACAAAATTAGGTGATAGATCTACCTTCCTTCGACTAGGCTTATCTAACATTACACATATTTCTATTGAATTTGGCTCCTTCATCTCCAAATGCTCTATTACCTTCTCAAGTGTATATCCTGAATCCATGATATCATCAACTATGAGTACATCTTTTCCTTTAATAGATGTTCTAATGTCATTGACAATATCCACAATTCCACTAGATGTTTCAGAATCACCATAACTAGATGTAGTCATAAAATCTATTTCTACAGGTACAGATAATTCCCTAACCAAATCAGCTGCAAATACAAAGCTTCCCCTAAGTAAAGATATAACTACAATCTCCCTGTCCTTATAGGATAGACTTATCTCCCTGCCTAATTCCCTAACCCTGCGTGCAATCTCATCACGATTAAATAAAATCTTTTCTCTTTTGTTTTCCTCCAACTCCTTCTCCCCTTTCATCTTTTACTAAATGTCCTTGGAGTTTCTGATTAAAATGTTTTTTATCTCCCTAAGCTCCCTTAAAATAAGATTTAAGGTATATTGAAAACTAATCAATATTATAAATATTATAACACTTTTTATCAACTTTGTATCCATAAATTATCTTATCCTTCCTCTTCTTCCCCCGTCCTATTGTTTCCATTTTCCACAAACTCTAATCTTGATATGGAAACTTCATAGGCTCTTCTTGTTTCCACTTCATCAGCTGATAATCTCTTTTGATATTCCCTACTCTGTATTCTCCCCCATAGTTTTATATGATCTCCCACAACTAAATTCTCACAAAAACGGGCATTTCTTCCCCAAGCTATAGCTGGAATATAATCAGACTTATTATATGCTCTATTTACAGCTATGAGAATATCTGTGATTTCCCTTCCAAATGGAGTAACTCTATATATGGGTTTTTTGCATATATACCCATCTAAATATATTTCATTTGGTTTTTTTAAATGTTCTGCTATCTCTTCATTATCTGCCAGATATAACTCTCTTGCAAATATGGTCAATATCAACCTATTTACAGAATTTATATATCTATTATAAGATCTCAACTGACCTTCAATTATAACATATTGTCCCAGGTTAAAGTCAATATTTACTAACAATCTTTCAGAAATAGTTACTGGCAATATATCTACAGAATCACTTAATCTAGGTACCTCCACCTCTATGCTGTAGAACTTCTCTCCATACATCTCATGGCTAAATTCTTTTTTACTACTTACTTTCCCAGCTATCTTTACCTTATTTGTTTCCATAATATTTTCCAACATTTCCACGTCCCCCTTATTCCTGTGTACTAAAGAATCTCTATGTATAAATATTCAATTTCAAATGAAAATATGAGTAAAAAATGAATAAAAACAGGAAGAGCCTATGCTTCTCCCTGTAATCTTATCTCTTTATAACTATCCCAAGAAAATTCGTCATCTAATAATATAAATCCTAATATAGATGCTGCTAATATAGGATATATATTGTTTCTATTGTGGGAATCTGCTTCAACAGTGAACTCAAAGGGCTCTATTTTTTTATTCCATATGGAGATTATCTCCCTCTGCAAACATAAATTTGCACTGATACTTGGATTGATATTATAACTTGATATAGTAAGGGTTGCCTTACTATTAAAACCATAGGTTATGACTATACCATGAAAATCTCCTAAAGGCAACATAGTCCAATTCTCATCATCTGAGTTCAAAATATAATATCTACAATCTAGAAATCCTTCCATCAATATGTCTTTCCTGTAATCATCTTTTCCCATAAAGTTGTGAATCAAGATATCAAATTCTATTCCAATTTCTCTAAATATATCTGCTTGTCTTGGATTTATATCAATAACTACTAAGATTATATTATTTCTACTTAAATAAATGATATTTTCCCTATTGTTTTTATATATATGAACATATCCAAAGTTGGATAACAACTCTACTATATATCCAATACTATCCTTTTCATTTATATCTTCAATTATCCCTACAAAATAGACCTCTGTTCTTTCCACTAAATCCCCTCTACAGTCATTTGTCAAGTATTTGTCTACCATTGTTGTTCATCTTGAAATCGTCCTTATATATAAGCTCTGAAACTGGAACTATTTCATATCCGTTTTCTAATAGTCTTTCTATTACTAAAGGCAAATATTCACTTATATATTTTGCATTGTTGTGAAATAAAACTATGGATCCACTACCTACATTTCTAACAACTCTATCTACTACTGGCTGTACTCCTAGTTCCTTCCAATCTAAAGAATCAATATCCCATTGTATTGCATAATATCCATTTTCCCTACATACTTGTATAAGTGCATCATTATAATCTCCAAATGGAGGTCTAAACAAATTTGATTTCTTTTTTGTAATTTCATATATAGCATCCCCTGTGTCATTTATCTCCTTTGCCATTTGCTCTCTAGACAGTTCACTCATATTTGGATGTGTTGCTGAATGATTTCCTATCTCATGACCTCTCTTATGTATCTCTTCCACTCTATGTGGATACTTATCTATCCAAAATTTCACTAAGAAAAATGTGGATTTTATATTGTATTTATCTAATGTATCCAAGATATCTAATGTATATTCATCACCATATGCTGCATCAAATGATATGGCTATTTTATTGTCTTCTCTTTCCACACTATAAATAGGTAATTCTTTTGCAGGTGAAAAAACACTTTTTATACTGTAGTTTTTGTTTTTTATAATGACTAACATGGATACTATTAATATTATCAATACAATAATTATTCTATGAGCTAGATAATACTGATAATTCTTTTTCACCTAACCACCTCCATTCATCTATAATAATATAATTATTCTAAAAAAATTATATTATTACAAAGACTAGATTGAAATTAAGTTTTTTGACTTAAAATGAAATATGGTTTTTTGTACATAAAGTATAATAAAATACCAGCATACAATATATCTTACTGGTTATATTAATATTACAGCAAGTATATCACGCTGAAAAGGAGGCAAAAAAAATGGCTAACAATAATAAAATTGTGGTACCAGAAGCTAGGGCAGCACTAAATCAGATGAAATTGGAAATAGCTAATGAATTAGGACACCAAAATTATGAAAATATAGATAAAGGTAACCTTACTTCCAGAGATAATGGATATGTGGGAGGTTACATGGTGAAAAGATTGATAGAGTCTGCTCAAAATCAATTAGCTGGAAAATAAAGTTTATTTATTGAGAAGTGGTATTCCACTTCTCTTTTTGTTTATGGTATAATTGAATATAAGTGAGGTGATAATCATGTTTATGGATAATACTGAAGAAATAGCGCAAAATAAACTGCTCCTATTATACATAATAAAAAAATCTCCATATAAATTTTCAAAAACTCAACTAAATGAATTCATATTGGAAAAAAATTATATAAATTTTTTCTTTTTACAACAATACCTAAGTGAACTTGTGGAATCAAATCTCATATCCATTATAGATAATGATGGGGAATCACACTATGAGATTACAGAAAAGGGAAATACTACCTTAAAATACTTTAATACAAAGATTCCAGAAGATATAAAACTTGAATTGGAAGAGGAGTTTAATTTTCATAGGTCATTACAAAAAAAAGAATCTCAGGTAATATCTGAGTTCTTTCAAAGGGAAAATGGTCAATATACTGTGAATCTTCGACTAGTAGAAAATGAAGATGTCCTCTTTAGCCTATACCTAAATGTGGCATCTGAAGACCAAGCACAGCTCATCTGTAATGCATGGAAGGACAGAACAGATTCCATCTATATGGATATCATAAATATGCTGATAAAATAATTGAAATATTAGAGCAATAGAATGTCCTGTGGCTCTTTTCCCACCTTTATATATCTCTCTATCTTACTCATATCTCCAAGGTTCACAATGAAGATCTGTCCATTTAATAGATCATTTATATACAATCTATCATGTCCATCATAGACTATATTATTGGGTAGATTTCCTACCCTAGTCTTTCTTTGGAGCCTTCCACTCCTTATATCTAGCTCATATAGATGTCCATCCTCTGCATTGATTAGATAAAAATAATCTAGTCCCTTAATCTTTATAAAATCATAATAGATTCCCTTTATTTCTCTATACCATATCATCCTATAGGCCATTTTTTCTATGGCAAATAAATTACTATACCCTAAAATTCCATTATTTACAAAACCCATTATAAATATCAGATCCCCTTCCATCTTAATCTTTAGAGGTTGAGATGGGATCCCCAATATATTCAGCCTATGAAAGTTTAAATCTATTATATTCAGATTGTGACTATTGGAACTTACAATATATAGACTTTTTCTCTCTTCGTCAATTTTCATATCTGATGGTCTTCCATCTATATGGATACTTTCAACTAATACAAGTTCCTCTTCATCAACTACAGACAGAGAATCTGAATCAGAATTTAATATAAATATCCTATTACCATATATCTGTATAACTGTGGGATATCTACCTAGTTTTAACCCATCAGTCAATATCTTTCTCTCTAGATCTATTCTAAAAAGGGAATCATCATATGCATTGACCACTAGCAGATTCCCAGAACTATCTAAGGATAGGGAGGTTGGACCTATCTTATCCCCTGTCTGAAATTCTATTACCTTGTTATTTTTTACAACTAAATCTCTTAGGTAAATAGTCTCTAATTTATCTGGACAAGCTTTCTCTATTATACTTATGCTATCATCTCCACAGTTTGCTGTAATTATCTTTTTATTTTGCAATTTTTCACCCCCTACTCACATATAACAATCTATGCAATAACATCTTCAAGGGTGAAAAAAACCCCTATAGTCAAACTATAGGAGTTTTACCAATGTCATAACTTCTCCAATTAAATATAATGATCCTCCAAACAAAATCAAATCATCTTTATTTGAGATAGATATAGCCTTATCAATAGCCTCCTTAATATCTCTTTTGACATATACTTCCTTGTGAAATTTCTCTATTTTTTGAGCTAATACATCTGCATCTAATTTCCTAGGCATATTTACCTCAGTTACTACTACCTTGTCTGCCAAGGGAATCAATGTCTCTATCATATGATCCACGTCTTTGTCTTTTAATATACCAATACCCAATATTAGATTTCTATATTCAAATAGCTCCAATGCCTTTTTTAAATTGTCTATGCCCTGAACATTGTGTGCTCCATCAATTAAGAAAATAGGCTCTCTTTTTAGTACCTCTAAACGTCCCTTCCATCTAGTCTTTAGAAGGCCCTTCAATATATGGTCATTTTTTATATCTAAAATACCTTTTTTTCGTAGCATCATCAATGTTGTAATAGCCAAAGATGCATTATATATCTGATACTGTCCTATCATAGATATCTTTATATTTTTCATGATATCTTCATCTCTTTGGTAGTTGAATATGCTTCCAAATTCAGATTCCTCTATTATATCTACATCTGATATTTCAGTAAAGAATATATCTGCATTCTTATCTCTAGCTACAGTCTCTAGTACCCTTCTAACCTCTGGTCTCTGAGGATAAGAAATCACTAGTCCATTTTGTTTTATTATACCTGCCTTTTGATATGCTATCTTCTCCAGAGTATCTCCCAATTCCTTTATATGATCAAAGTCTATAGTAGTTATTACTGAAGCCATAGATGATTTTATAATATTTGTAGAATCAAATCTACCTCCTAATCCCACCTCTAAAACTACATAGTCTACGTTTTTCTCCTTGTAATAGATGAAGGCTATGGAAGTAACTATCTCAAAGGTAGTAGGATGCTCCATTCCCTCTTTTACCATCTGATCAGCAGCAATCTTTACTAGAGAGGTGATATTGCCTAGATCTTCATCGGGAATATCTACACCATTTATCTGTATCCTTTCGTTAAACCTCTCTAGATATGGAGAGGTAAATATTCCAACACTATATCCTGCTTCCATAATACAATTGGCAAGATAGGAGGATGTGGATCCTTTGCCATTTGTACCTGCAATATGAATAATCTTTAAATCATCTTGTGGATTACCTAATAACTCCAACAACCTACCTATAGAATCTAGGCCTAATCTAGAACCAAACTTTTCCTTATCATTTATATAAGCTAAAGCATCCTCATATCTCATACTATTCCACCCTATCTATTATTTTTTAAACTCTCTAGTCTTTCTAAAACCTTCTCCATCATATCTTCATATTTCTCTAGTTTTTTCTTTTCTCCATCTACAACTTTTTCAGGTGCCTTGGAGATAAATCCTTCATTGGATAATTTGCCCTTTACCCTCTTTAGTTCTCCTTCTAGCTTTTCCTTTTCTTTCTCCAATCTCTCAATCTCTTTGTCAAAATCTATTAGATCTTCAAGAGGTAAGAAAGCTTCTGCCCTATCTAGGACAACAGATATATTGTCTTCCCCTAGACCTTCTTTATCTGGAAGTACCTTGATATTTTCTCCACTTGCCAAGTTTATAAAATACCTTTCTCCCTTTGATATAATCTCCTCTATATCTCTATCCTCTGTCACAAATATTATATTTGCCTTTCGTGATGGAACTACATTCATTTCAGCCCTTGCATTTCTGATTCCCTTGATAGCAGTCTTAATAAATTCTATACCCTTTTCAGACTCACTAAAGCATAACTCTTTTTTGAACTTAGGCCATGTAGACAATATCAAAGGTCCATCATTCTCTGGAAGATGCTGCCATATCTCTTCTGTAATAAATGGCATAAATGGATGTAACAATCTATTTATATCCTTTAGTACATATAGTAGTACTTTCTCAGCTACTTCCTTACTGTGGATATCCTCACCATATAATCTTGACTTTACCATCTCAATATACCAATCACAGTAATCATCCCAGATAAAATCATATATCTTCTGTGCAGCCATACCAATCTCATATCTATCTAGATTTTCTGTTACCTCTTTTATTACATCATTTAATCTAGATAAGATCCATCTATCTTCCTCTTCTAAATCACTCATATTAAATTGTTTTGTAGCTGTATCTTCATCTAGATTCATGAGAACAAATCTAGTAGCATTCCAAAGTTTGTTTGCAAAATTTCTATTAGCCTCTACTCTTTCCATATAAAATCTCATATCATTACCAGGAGTATTTCCTGTGACTAATGTAAATCTCAAGGCATCTGCTCCATAGATATCTATAACTTCCAATGGATCAATACCATTTCCTAGGGATTTGCTCATCTTTCGACCTTCACTATCCCTTACAAGACCAGTCAAGAACACATCTTTAAATGGAAGTTCTCCCATTTGCTCTATACTGGAAAATACCATTCTAATTACCCAGAAAAATATGATGTCATATCCAGTAATCAAAACATCTGTAGGGAAGAAGTATTGTAAATCTTCCGTATTATCCGGCCAACCTAATGTTGAAAATGGCCATAGTGCTGATGAAAACCAAGTATCCAAAGTATCCTCATCTTGATGGATATTTGTACTATTACATTTAGTACAGTTAGATGGTTTTTCTCTTGATACCATGATTTCTCCACAGTCATCACAATAATATACTGGCAATCTATGTCCCCACCACAATTGCCTAGATATACACCAATCTTTGATATTTTCCAACCAGTGAACGTATATCTTTCCAAATCTCTCAGGTATAAAGTTTAATTCACCATTTTTATATGCCTCTAGTGCAGGTTTTGCCAATGGCTCCATCTTTACAAACCACTGTTTAGAAATCAAAGGCTCAATTATAGTATTGCAACGCTCACAATGGCCTATTGCATTTTCATGGTCCTTTATCTCTGCTAGATAACCTGCCTTCTCTAGATCTTCCACTATTTTCCTTCTAGCTTCAAATCTCTCTAATCCCTCATACTCTCCACCATTAGAATTTATATATCCTCTTTCATCTATGACTATACACTGTCCAAGGTCGAATCTCTCTCCGACTTCAAAGTCATTAGGGTCATGGGAAGGTGTTATCTTAACTGCCCCAGTACCAAATTCCATATCTACATATTCATCTGCTATAATTGGAATCTCTCTATTTACTAAGGGTAATATGGCCACCTTTCCAACTAAGTCTATATATCTCTCATCCTTTGGATTTACTGCTATGGCTAAATCACCTAATATAGTTTCTGGCCTTGTTGTAGCAATTGTTATAGATTCTTTACTGTCCTTAATAGGATAATTTATATGCCATATATGTCCCTTGCTATCTTCATGCTCAACTTCTGCATCAGATATGGCAGTTCTACAGCTAGGACACCAGTTTATTATCCTGTCTCCCCTATAGATTAGGCCTTTTTCATATAATCTAATAAATACTTCCTCTACAGCCTTACTTAGGTTTTCATCTAATGTAAATCTATCTCTACTCCAATCACAGGATACTCCAAGTTTCTTAAGTTGGTTTTTGATAGTTCCCCCATATATGTGAGTCCAATCCCATGCCTCTTCTATAAACTTATCCCTACCTAATTCTTCTTTTGTCTTTCCTTCCTTGGTTATCTTTTCCACTACCTTTGCCTCAGTAGATATACTAGCATGATCTGTACCTGGAAGCCATAGGGCCTCATACCCTTCCATTCTCTTCCATCTAGTCAATACATCTTGAATAGTATTATTTAACGCATGGCCCATGTGAAGGCTTCCAGTTACATTTGGAGGTGGCATCATTATAGTATATGGTTCTTTATCTCTATCTACATGGGCAACAAAATGCCCATTGTCCATCCAGTACTCATATAGCCGATCCTCAAAATCCTTTGGATTATATGTCTTTGGTAAATTCTCCAGCATCTTCATTCCTCCTATAAAATAAAAAATCCCTTCAATCCTCTATAAGGACGAAGGGTAAATATCGCGGTACCACCTTAATTCCATAGTTCTATACTATGGCTCTTGAATATTATAACGGATTAACCGTCTAAGCCTACTTCTTTCAGCTTAGATGCTCCAAAGCTACCTTCAATAGATATTGCTCCAAGATCTCTCAGCCTAGGATCTGTTCTCTGTAAAAGTTATCTATCTACTCCTCTTTTTCATAGCAATTATAAAATTATTGTTTTAATTATATAGATAAAATCCTCATTTGTCAACTGATTCTCTGAGTATTTCTCATGTCAATATATATAATGAGATAATTTATAAAAGCCAATATATTTAATAAGACCATCAGGAGAAATAACACTCTTGATATGATATCTGGAAGGCTAAATACTATAGATAGAGTAGCCATATAAAAAGACATGGTGGCAATTTTCCCATATCTATTTGATGGCAAGACTTGATTTCCCTTGAATAGATATAGGACTATGCCTCCTACTATCATTATTACTTCTTTTATACCTATGGCAAATAGTATCCAAGATGGAATCAGCTTAGCCCATGTAAAACTTACAAGGACTGCACAGGTCATCATCTTATCCGCAAAGGGATCTAAAACACTCCCCAGCTTTGTTATGAGATCGTATCTTCTAGCTATATATCCATCTAATACATCTGAAACCCCAGCCAATATAAATACAAATCCAGCCCACAATATTCTATTTTCTATATTTGAAAAAAATACTCCTAAGTAGACAGGTACCAAGATTATCCTCAATATAGTCAACATATTAGGTATATTCATATATGCCTCCATCTCAAATTATAGTAACTAATACACAAAAAAAGAATATAATATCATTAACAAAACCTCATAATACTATATTATACAAGGAGTGATAGGATGTCAAAAGGTTTTAAATTTTTGGCATTTTGTTTAGTCACGGTTTTAGCATTAACTGTGATAGGAACAGCGTGTACAAAAAGTCAAAATCAAAAGATAAAGCTGATGGAAGTCACTCATTCCTTATTTTATACCCCACAATATGTGGCAATAACAAATGGTTTCTTTGAAGAGGAAGGATTGGATATTGAATTGATAAACGGAAAGGGTGCAGATAAGGTAATGGCCGCTCTCTTAAGTGGAGAGGTAGACATAGGGTTTATGGGACCAGAGGCATCTGTATATGTATATAATCAAGGTCGAAAGGATTATGTAGTGAATTTTGCCCAACTCACACAGAGGGATGGTTCGTTTTTAGTAGGCAGAGAAAGGGACCCAGACTTTACCTTTGATAAATTAAAGGGAAAGACCATAATAGGTGGAAGAAAAGGCGGAATGCCAGAGATGACCTTGGAGTATGTATTGAAATCCAAGGGCTTAGTATTGGATAAAGATGTAAACGTGAGGACAGATATCCAATTTGAAGCCATGGCTGGTGCCTTTATAGCTGGAGAAGGCGACTATGTCACATTATTTGAACCTGTAGCTGCCACATTGGAGAAGGAAGGTAAGGGATATGTAGTAGCCTCTATAGGAAAAGAAGGAGGATATATTCCATATACCTGCTATTCCACTACAAAGGATTATATGGAGAAAAATCCAGAGACCATTCAAAAGTTTACAAACGCTCTATACAAGGGAATGGTTTGGGTACAAGAACATTCATCTGAGGAGATTGCAAAGGCTTTAAAGCCTCAATTTCCAGATACTGAAGAAGAAATATTAGTAGCATTGATAGATAGATACAAAGAACAAGATAGCTGGAAACCTGATCTGATAATTACTGAAGATGGTCTAAATCATATGATGGATATAATGGAGTTGGCAGGAGAGCTAGAACAGAGAGCTGATTACGAAAAAATTGTCACCATTGAGTTTGCAGAAAAAACTATGAAAAAATAAAAAAAGAAAGGCTGTTTCATCACCAATTATTATGAAATAGCCTTCCTTAAATTCTTCACTATGTTCAGAATGACAATAGGAAGTATTATCTTTGGACAAACCCTACCTTTCTATAGACCTTTCTCAACATCTTTTCAGCTTGATATTCAGCCTTCTTTGCACCTTCTCTATATACTTCTTCTAGATAATCTTTATTCTTCATGAGATAATCATACTTTTCACGTATAGGTGATAGTCCTTCTACAATTACCTCTGCCAAATCTTCCTTAAACTTTCCATATCCTAAATTTTCATATCTAGATACTATTTCATCTATAGGTTCATTGGTAAAGGCATTGTATATATTCAATAGATTTTTCAAACCTGCCTGTTCATCATTATATGCTATTACTCCTATTGAGTCAGTTACTGCTCTCTTTATCTTTCTCCTGATGTCATCTGGTTTATCTAGCAACAGGATATATGCATTTGTATCCTTATCTGATTTACTCATCTTAGATGTTGGATCTTGAAGGCTCATGATTCTAGCCCCTGCCTTCTTTATTAGAGGATCAGGTACTGTAAAGGTATCACTATACCTATTGTTAAATCTCTCAGCTAAATCCCTAGCCAATTCCATGTGTTGTTTTTGGTCTTCACCTACAGGAACTAAATCTGCATTATATATTAGTATGTCTGCTGCCATCAATACAGGATAAGTAAATAATCCTGCATTTAGGTTTTCTTCAGATCTCCTAGATTTTTCTTTAAACTGAGTCATTCTATTTAACTGTCCCATGTAGGTAATTGTATTTAAAACCCAGGATAACTCTGAATGGGCTGCTACATGAGACTGAATAAATAGGGCAGATTTTTTAGGATCAATTCCTGCTGCCAGTAACAACGCCAATACATCCAAAGTATTCTTTCTTAAATCCTTTGGAATCTGTGGTACAGTAATAGCATGTTGATCTACTACACAATAAAAACAATTATACTCATCTTGAAGTTCCACCCAATTTCTTATGGCCCCTATATAATTTCCCATTGTTAAAACTCCAGATGGTTGAACTCCACTAAAAACTATCTTCTTTTCCATATATATCCCTCCATATAAAAATAAACCTCTCATCTCTGAAGAGACGAAAGGTTCTATTCCGCGGTACCACTCTAATTGCCAAAAAGCCAACTTTGATCAGATAAGGATGATCACTCCTATATCCTATTTATTCAGATATATGCTCCCAAGCCCATTCATCATATGAGTATCATTAGGCTCCCACTAATCCTAATTCGCTGTGGACCTCTTATATGACTACTATTCTTGTTCATTACAATATTATATTATACATTATTATACACCATTTTGTCCTATTGTAAATAACTTTTTCTAATTTTTCATCACTAACATAATTTTCTGAGATATGTTATAATATAAATCAGCTGGGGGAATCTATATGGATAAGATGAAAAAATATATAATAGCTATTATAACAATAACACTATTTGGTGAAGCTTATTTTTACATATTTGAAGGTATCTTTAGATTTTCCATAAGTGTAGTAGCTATGAGCCTTGCTCTACTACTATATCCTGAACTGAGGGAAATATATTTAGGGATATTTACAGGAATATCTATACTAATACTAAGAGTTTTTATTCAATCTATGGGAAATCCAAGTCCCCTAATAGAACTAGTTAAGATAAATATTCCAGGTTCTCTATATTATGTATTATTTGGAATACTCTTCTATCTCACTTCCATAAAGAGACACAAAGATGATCCCATTAGAACCATACTAACCCTATCTTTCCTAGATATTGCCTGCAATATATTTGAACTGATATTGAGAAAAAGTTTCAACAACATATTATTTCACTATATATTGATAATAGGATTGGTACGTAGTATAGCTTCATATGTTATATTTATAATATTTAAAAACCAAGAACTTCTGATTAAGAAAAAAGAACATCAAAAACGATATGTCCAATTAAATACTATAATATCCAATATTCAGGCAGAGATGTTTTATTTGACTAAATCTATGCAGGATATAGAAAATGTTATGAGTAAAAGTCACAGTCTATATGGACAATATAGAAATGATCCAGAAATCGGAAAATCAGCATTGGACATAGCACTAGAAGTCCATGAAATCAAAAAAGACTACCATAGGGTAATCAATGGATTGAGAGGATTTTTGGAGGACTTTGAAGATAACGATGCCATGAGCTTTAAGGATATCATTACTATAATAGAAGATAATATCAATAGATATATAAAACAAAATAAAAAAGATGTAAATATTAGTTTTGAAACAAGTGGAAATGTATATGTGCAAAAATACTATCCTATATTCACTATTCTAAACAATTTAATTATAAATGCAATAGATGCTTCTAGAGAAAACGGTACTATAAAGGTATGTCAAAATATTTATGCTAATGAGATAATCCTCCAAGTCTCTGATGATGGTGAGGGTATAGATCATTCCATATTACCCTATATATTTAACCCGGGTTTTACTACAAAGTTTGATAATAATACTGGGGAACCATCTACTGGCATTGGGCTTTCACATATAAAAAATATTGTAGAGGAAATGCAAGGTTCTCTTGAACTCGATTCTAAAAAAGATATAGGAACTAAATTTACTATACATCTACCACTAAATTCATTAAAGAGAAGGTGAATCCATGACAAATACAATTATGCTAATAGATGATGATATAAATATTATACAGATGTTGAAGAGTATAATCACAAAGAATAAATTAGGTAAGATTGTCTCTGATTTAAATAGTGGAGAATATGCTGTAGAGGAAATTCTATTCTATAATCCAGATATAATACTTATAGACTATCTCCTACCATATAAAGATGGTGTACATATAGTAAAGGAGATTCTAGAAGAAGGTTATTCTGGAAAGATAATCATGATCTCCCAAGTAGAAGATGAACCTATGATATCAACTGCATATAATACAGGGATTTTATTCTTTATAAAAAAACCCATCAATTCAATAGAAGTTATAAATGTGATTAAGAATATATCGCAGAGTATTGAATTGGAAAAATCCATGTCCATGATTAAATCTCTATTAGGTAATGTAGGGCAAAACAATAAAGGTGATATATTAATACAAAAAAATCCGTCTCAAAAAATAGAGGAAATTATATCAGATCTAGGAATTGTAGGAGAGCTTGGAACTACTGATCTTATCAAATTAATTGAAATCATATTAGAGCACAGAGAAGTAAATCCTAACTCCCAGTATATACTTCAAGAACTATATGAGAAGATGGCAAATGAGGAGAGTATTACAAAATCAACTCAGATAAGTCCAAGTGCCATAGAGCAGAGAATAAGAAGGAGTATACAAAAATGCCTATCTAATATAGCAGAAATGGGCCTTGATGATTATTATAATGCAAAATTTTCAGAGTACTCTACATTGCTCTTTGATTTTAAACAAGTAAAGCAAGAAATGAACTATATTGAAAACCGCTCTAAATACAGAGGTAAGATAAATATACGCAAGTTTATAGAGGGAATTATTTCTAAGATTGATGTATAAATTTTTATATAATTGACTTTTTTATTTACGATTATTGCAAATTTCAAAAATATTTTTGTACCATTCAGTAGGATACTGTAGAATCTTGTACCTCTAATCCTATAATAAAGTTACAAATAAATTACATGGAGGTATTATTATGATTCTAGAATTAAACATGGTGCAAACCATTGCATTGGCAGTTATACTACTGTTGATAGGAGAATATCTAGTAAGAAAAATAAATATACTATCAAAATACTGTATACCTGCCCCTGTAGTAGGAGGAATGTTATTTGCAATATTAGCATTGATTTTAAAACAAAGTAATATTATGGAATTCCAAATGGATGGTACTCTACAAACCTTGACCATGACTATGTTCTTTACATCTGTAGGATTTAGTGCTAGTTTTAAGCTACTAAAAAAAGGTGGTATAAAGGTACCTCTATTCCTATTGATTGCAGTAGTACTTGTAGTATTACAAAATCTCTTGGGAATAGGAATAGCAAAAATATTTAATGAAAATCCACTTCTAGGAATAGCTACAGGCTCTGTTCCAATGACTGGGGGTCATGGTACTGCACTGGCGTTAGGACCAGATATGGAAGAAGCTGGATTTGCAGGTGCAAGTACAGTAGCGGCAGCTGCTGCAACATTTGGCTTAGTAGCTGGTAGTATGCTTGGAGGACCTGTAGGAAAGAGACTTATTGAAAAGAATAATCTTACAAAAAAACAAGGTACTAAGAATCTAGATGGTACTGATATAGAAGTGTTGGAAGAAAAAGATAATAGTCTGATTTCTGATAATCTATATATGGCTACATTCCAAATATTGATAGCTATGGGAATTGGGACCATCATTTCAAAACTATTAGAAGACAACACCAACTTGAGTTTCCCTGCATACATAGGAGCAATGCTTGCAGGTGCCATCATGAGAAATATCTCTGATTCTACCAAGATCTATGATACACCTATGGTAGAGATTGATACAGTAGGTGGAATTTCACTATCATTATTCTTATCTATGGCACTTATGTCCTTGAAATTATGGGAATTGGCTGATTTAGCTATACCAATGATAGCCATCCTATTGTCTCAAGTAGTACTTATGTTCATATTTACAAATCTAATTACATTTAATGTAATGGGAAGAGACTATGATGCAGCAATCTTAGCAGCTGGTCACTGTGGATTTGGTCTAGGTGCTACTGCAAATGGAATTGCAGTTATGAGTTCAGTAACAGACGCATATGGTCCATCTCCAACAGCCTTCTTTATATTGCCACTCATAGGAAGTCTATTTATAGATTTCTTCAATATTGGAATAATAGCTACATTTATAAACTTCCTATAATAAATAGAAAGCTGTGGAAAAACTCCACAGCTCTTTTTATATTATATTATTAACTGCCATAATTGAATACAGATGAGCTAAGGGACTTTCATTTATATCCCTTCCAAAACTGAATATGACCTTTCTTGCCAATTCTCCGTATCTTTCATCTCCTGTAAGCCTATAAAGCTTAAAAAGGTCCACTAGTGCAAAGGCATTTCCAGATGGAATTGCCCCATCATAGTAGTCCTTTGGTCTCAATATCAATTCCTCAGAATTGTGTCCATAAAAATAAAATCCCCCATACTCCCTATCCCAAAATTCATCTAGCAATTTATCCATTAATTCTTTGCTCTTGTTCAAATAATATTCATCATCTAATGCTTCATACAATTCAATCAATCCATAGATAAGAAAAGAATAGTCGTCTAGATATCCTAAATTATAACTTTCACCATCTATATATACAGACAATAGATTTCCATCTAAATCTATGGAGTTTTTTAATATAAAATCTGCAGCTTCCCTTGCCTTTTTAATATAAAAGTTATCTTTAAATAGCTTTCCTCCATATGCCAAACTTCCAATCATAAGTCCATTCCAAGAGGTGAGTATCTTTTCATCTCTATGGGGTCTTACTCTCATCTCCCTATATGTGGATATCATATCAATCATACTCTCTAGACTTGGGTCCATATCATCTAATTTTTTTCCTATTAGATTAGGGATATTGGCTCCCTCAAAATTACCTATATTGCTAATATCATAATTGGTACAAAATATATATCCTAAATCATCCCCTAGTAGATCTACTATCTCTTCTCTAGAAAATACATAGTATTTCCCCTCTACTCCTTCTGAATCCGCATCTAAAGCAGAATAAAATCCTCCTGCATCTGATAGAAGTTCCCTTATTACAAATTCAAATATCTTCTTAGGGATTTTACCATATAGCTGCTTATCAGTTATCTCATATGCCTTTGCATATACTAGTGCCATAAGAGCATTGTCATAGAGCATCTTTTCAAAATGTGGCACTAACCACTTTTCATCTACAGAATATCTGAAAAAACCATACCCTATATGATCAAATATTCCGCCTTTATACATCTTCTCCAATGTATCTTCTGCCATATCTAAAGACTCTCTATCATTATTAGACTCTCCATATCCCAACAGAGTCAATATATATTGAGGCATTGGGAACTTGGGCCTAGTCCCAAATCCACCATTCATTCTATCATATATTCTCATCAAAGATTTTGCTGCATCTTTAAATACAGATTCATCTATATCACCAGATGCATGCTCACAGGATATCCTCTTGACTTCATCTAATATCATATTGCTTTCCTTTAGTACAGTTTCTCTTTCTCTTTTCCATAGAGAATTGATCTTCTGTGCATAATCCATTATCCCCATCATCCTATTCCTAGTTTCCTTGGGAAGATAAGTTACAGTAGAAAATGGCTTTCCCTCTGGAGTAGTTATCACATTCAACGGCCATCCACCACTACCAGTCAAAGCTTGAGAAAATTCCATATATACCTTATCTATATCTGGTCTTTCTTCTCTATCTACTTTGATTGGAATAAAATATCTATTTAAAACATCTGCTACTTCCTCATCATTAAAAGACTCCCTATTCATAACATGACACCAATGGCATGTTGACTACTATAACCAACAACTTCAAGAATACCCAATAGATAGGAAGATAGGTTTATTCTCTTCCCTAGCTTTATTTAAAGCTTCCTCTCCCCATGGATGCCAGTCTACTGGATTATAGGCATGTTGCAGCAGATACGGGGATTTTTCATGGATCAATCTATTGGGTATTCTATTTGAGTTAGTCATATTATCACCTTCTTTCTTTTCTATTTCAAGATTATTATACCCTAAATAAAAGATACTACTTGAAACTAGGCAACTATTATTCGATTTTTTACCTAAGTTTGTGTTATAGTATATAATGTGCTAGATATAGTTTTTATAATACTAATTAGAAGAAGGGATTTAATGTTTAGAGTTGTTGATTATGAAGATATTGACGAAGGAAGGGTGGATGATAGGCACATTCTAATTGATGTTCGCAGCCCTGGAGAATATAGTTCTGAAACTATACCAGGGGCTATCAATATACCTATATTTGATGATGAAGAAAGAAAGATAATAGGTACAATATATAAACAGGAGAGTATTGAAAAAGCTAAAAAAACAGGTATATCCATGGCTTCTAGTCGCCTGCCTAAAATATATGATGAGATCTCTAATCTAGATGATAAATATAATAATCTGATATTTTTCTGCTCTAGAGGAGGCTTTAGAAGTAGTACTTTAGTATCTCTATTTAAAACACTTGGAATAAATGCTATTAAGCTAAATGGAGGATATAAGGGATATAGAAGATATATCAATAGCCATTTGCCAATAGTTACTCAAGGGGTAAAATTTATAGTTCTATACGGAAATACTGGTACAGGAAAGACAGAGATTTTAAAAGAACTTGAAAGCATGGGTGTGGATATCTTGGACTTAGAAGGCTGTGCAAATCATAGAGGTTCTATCCTTGGCAGTGTTGGTATTGGAGTACAGAATACCCAGAAGATGTTTGAATCTCTCATATATGACTCCCTAAAAAATAGAAAGACTAACTTTGTCTTTGTAGAAGGGGAAAGCAAGAGAATAGGCAAGGATATAATACCTAATTATATATATGATTCCATGAATAATGGAATAAACATAAAGATTGAGACCTCCATAGAAAAGAGAATTGAAAATATTCTAAGGGACTATGTTCACGATACAGACGATGAACTCATAGCTTCTCTAAATCATCTAAGGAAATATTTAGGAGATAGAAATATTGATAATTATATAGCCCTAATCCTTAGAAATAGGTATGAAGAGGTAATTGAAGAATTGATAGTGAAATACTATGATCCACTTTATGAATACAAAAATAGAAGTTTTGTAAAAGTCTTTAATAATGACGATGCAGAAATAACAGCCAAAGACATCTATAGATACTTTAAAGAGTGTGTAAATTTAAATGAGTAAGGCAAGTTTTAGTCGCCCTACTCTTTTAAATTATGATGAAATTTAGTTAAAAATCAAAGTTTTTTCCCAAAGCATCTGCTGCAAGTATTGCCGCATATACATCCTGTGGTGTAACTTCAAATGGCATATTGTGAGTAGTTTCTCCTTCTACACAGCTTAGTTTAGCCGCTTCCATTATCTTTTCTTCTGATATTTCTTTGATGCCTAAATCTTCCAATGTAGTAGGTAACCCCACTTCGTTACAGAAATATAACACTTCTTCTATCTCTTCTATTGGAGCATTTTCTAGTACTAGTTGAACTAATACTCCAAATGCAACTTTCTCTCCATGATATAGATTATGTGTTTCTTCTATAACTGTAAGCCCATTGTGAATAGCATGGGCTGCACCAAGACCACCACTTTCAAACCCAATTCCACTTAATAATGTATTGGCTTCTATTATATTTTCTACTGCCTTTGTGCATACCTTATTTTCAACTGCTAATTTTGCTTTTAATCCTTCTCTCAATAGAGTCTCATAGCATAGATCTGCCAAGGCAACTGCTGCATTTGTAGCAAGTTCACCTGCCATAGTCTTTGAGCCTGATCTTACAGAGGCTCTTGCTTCAAATTTTGTAGCTAAAGCATCTCCCATACCTGCAACGAGCAACCTTGCTGGAGCTTTAGATACTGCATCTGAATCTACTAGTACAATATCTGGATTCTTAGGTAATAATAGATACTCGTCAAATTCTCCATCCTCTGTATACAATACAGAAAGTGCACTACAAGGAGCATCTGTACTTGATATAGTTGGAACAATCACTACTGGGAGTTTAGCATAATATGCAACTGC
This sequence comes from Varibaculum timonense, assembly GCA_902386935.1. Taxonomy (GTDB): domain Bacteria; phylum Bacillota; class Clostridia; order Tissierellales; family Tissierellaceae; genus CABMKH01. The sequence goes on along the minus strand of CABMKH010000004.1, from coordinate 416,597 downwards.
CTTTGCACTATCATGTATCTTTCCCCCACCAACGCCTATAACTACATCTGCACCCTTTTCTTTTAATTCTTTACCCAATCTATCTATCTCACCTTTTGAGCATTCTCCATTGAACTCAATAAAATGAATGTTTTCAGATGTACCAAAACTCTCCTTAATTGTATCTCCAAATCTCTTGTATCCTGACTTACTTATGATTATAAAAAATGAGCTACCTAAATGTTCTACATGTTCTTTTATTCTCTTTAACTCTCCACTACCTTGAATATATTTTCCTGGTGAAATTATTATCTTAGTCATACTAAAAACCATCCTTTCTAAATTTTATCTTGTCTATCCTGCTATTATTTTATACCCTGTTCGATAATAATTAAACAAGCATATTATCTTTAAAAACTTTGTCATTTTACCTAAATAATAGATCATAGTATCTATGAATTTTATTGTCTATATCTCCTATGCTAATATATCTAGCTTCCCTTATGGTCTCCTTCCCTTCTACAAATACGAGAATTCCCGGTATCGTAAAGATATCATAGGATATTGCAATATTATGTGATTTTTCTACATCTATATATATGGATTTTATCCTAGGATATTTCTTTAAAACATCTTCCACTTTGGGTTTCATATCTACACATACACCACAACTACTACTTCCAAAATATAATAATATCATCTCTTCATTTAGTATTGACTGTCTAATCAGTTCCTTTGAATCCATTATTTCCAAAACTATCACCTCTATAGATATTTACCCATATCACATAAAAATATCCATAATGAAATAGCCATATAAAAAGCTCAGTAAGTTGTTACACTTACTGAGCCTGAATTTGTATATTAAACTATTTACCCATTACTGACTTACCAGCAATCCTACCAAATACTACAATATCTGCAATAGCATTTCCGCCTAATCTATTTGCACCATGGATTCCTCCAGTTACTTCTCCTGCCGCATATAGTCCTGGAATAGGATTGTCGTCTTGACCTAGTACTTCACATTTTGTATTTATCTTTAATCCACCCATAGTATGGTGTAATGCTGGATATCTCAATGTAGCATAGAATGGTCCCTTGTCTATTTTCTCTCCCCATACTGCTCTTCCAAATTCTGGATCATTCTTTGACTCAACATAGGAATTGAATTTTTCACAAGTTGCCTTTAAGTTTTCTGCTGGAACATTGATAGCTTTTGCCAAATCATCTAGAGTATCTGCCTCTACTACTGTTCCCTTTGCAATAAGATTGTCTAACTTTTCTCCAGAAAGGGTCAATCTGTTTTCTGGTATAATCTTGCTATCATTTATCATATAGTATTGTCCATCTGGTTGTTCAAATGTTGCTAGACATATTTCGTCTCTACCACCATCTTCTTTGACATATCTATTACCTTCTTTATTGATGAAGAAAGAATGTTCAACATTTATAGAAGGACCAAATTTATCTCCTGGCATTGGAAGAAGTTGAATATGTTCCATATCTATTACCTTTGCTCCTATTTCTTCTGCCATGATTATACCTTCACCTTGTAATCCAGGTGCATTGGTAGATACAATCTTTTCTGGTAAATTGTCCTTAGTGTATACACCATCAGATAAATACTTCCTTACCATTTCTGGATTAGCAGCATATCCACCTGTAGCAACGATTACACCCTTTTCCGCTTTTAAAGTATAATTCTTATCTATGCCTTCAGCCTTTACTCCGACTATCTTTCCATCTTCCATTATTAGTCCAGTTGCCTTAGTTTCTAATAATATCTCACAGCCTTTATCAAGTGCTGCCTTTTCCAATACATTTATATATCCAGTTCCTAGTGGTTCTACAGTTTGATTGGATCTTTCCCACATAGCCCCTACTACAGAACCTATCTTTTCTTTCCACTCTAATCCATAACCTTCTAGCCATTTAACTCCATCTAGTGCATTTTCAGTAAGTACTTTTACTAACTCCGGATTTGCAACCTTGTGCCCACCCTCATATGTCTGTTGAAAGTGTTTTTCAATAGAGTCTTCTATTCCTTGAGCTTTTTGTTTTTCTGGATTTACAGCATTATATGCTCCACCAGCTAGTATAGTATTTCCACCTAAAGCAGGCATCTTTTCAATCAAGATTACAGACTTAGCTCCATTTTCAAGTGAACTAACAGCAGCAGATAGACCTGCTCCACCTCCACCTATTATGACTACTTCTGCAGTTTTTTCTTCATCTGTCTTTGCTACTTCCTGCTTTTCTAACTTCTTATTGAATATATCCATATCTGCTCCTGATTGCTCAACAGCATCTTTTACAGCCATCTTGATACCTACACTACTAGCTGTACAGCCTGAAACTGCATCTACGTTTACAGTTTGATTGTCCATTATGGCTTTTGGAATTCTTTCAAAAGCAGGTGCTGATATTCTAACAGTTTCACTATGTTCTAAAACTGTAATTCCTTCAATTTTATCTTCGCCCATTTCTACTTCTACTTCAATAGGTCCACCATAACCTGATGCCTTACCTATATACTTTCCTGGCTTAATACTGCTTGTTTGTTCACTTTCTCCTCCATTATTTTCATCCTTTTGTTGACCATTACTACAACCTACTAGCATTGAAAAAACTAGTGTTAAACATATGAACAATGCTAATATACGTTTAGAACTTTTCACTTTATTGTCCCCCTTGTAATAGATAATTTAAATCCGATGTCAGTAATATATTTTCTTACATCGTTAATTTATATATTAACACTTTTAAATGATTTTGTAAATATACTTTGATAATTTCTTGCCCAGCCTTGAGTTAAATTAGATTAGAGTATAAAATAATATGGTAAGTATTTCTTATACCAAATAATCTATGAGGTGAAGACCATGAATTATTCTATTGAAATAGAGGATAATATACGCTATATTGTCATACCTGAACTACAAAAGTTAGGATTAAATAACTGCTTTACTACCATTGATATGGATATGAGTTTAAAAGATAATACTATGATAGATAGAGTCAAGATAAATCATGAAAAGATATTCAAATTTATGAACATAAGACCTAAGGAAGTATTCTCAAGTATCCAAATTCATTCGACTAATATTGAAGAAATCAAAGATCTCAAATATGGTAAAAAGTGTGAGATTGGACATATTATCCCTGATAATGATGGATTTGTCACAGACTTAAAGGATGTAGTTCTCATTAGCAAATATGCAGACTGTACTCCAATTATTCTCTATGACCCAATAAAGAAAGTCCATGCCAATATCCATTCAGGTTGGAGAGGAACTCTCAAAAAAATAGGTTCCCATGGAGTAGATATTATGATAAATAAGTATAATTCAAATCCTAAAGATATCATTGCAGTACTAGGTCCTAGTATAGATAGAGATGACTTTGAAGTTGATATAGATGTTAAAGAATTATTTGAAAAAGCATTTGAATTTAATAGAGAAGTCATATTTAAAAAAGATGAGATCAAATATTTAATAGATTTAAAAGAAATAAACAAGAGAATATTGATGGATTCTGGAGTAAAAAAGACAAATATAACTACAATAGATCTATCAACAAAATCAAATCCTATGCTCCATTCATATAGAAGAGATGGGGACAAATTTGGACTTATGGCAGCAATCACTTCTCTTGCTACAAAATAATAAATAACTGTTTCAAAAGATAGTTTTTAGATAGAAAAAAGGGCGTTTCATAACTGATAGAACAGCTATGAAACGCCTCGTTATTGTCAAGTTTTAAATTTTCCATAACAAAACACCATTAATATTTCAACAGTCAATATGCTTTTATATACTCATCCTTATCTCTTCACAATACATTTTAACTGTCTCTATTATAACTTTTATAAATTGACAAATCATATAACATGAATTCCAATACCTAAAATAATAACTATGATAAATGGAATTAATACCTGCTTGTCCCTTAAGATTACTGCGTTAGGGGTTGCATATTTCTTTTTCAAATAGAAAAGCATACCTAATGTAATAACAAAAAGGACTATTCCTCCATATAGAATAAACGAGGAGAGTATATATGCAAAGTCTATATTATGAAATAACAATAGTTTTTTTATATAGGATAGACTAAGATACAAAATTATGGAATATATAAGTAATAACCATTTTTTTTTTCACTTAAGCTCATGGAATATTTCCCCCTCTAGAATTAAGCTTAATAAAATAACGACCAACTTTGGCGACCCATATTCCAGCCTAAGACACCATCATTAGTTTCTCCATATACATATTGAATAGACACTTCAACGCCTTTTGCATCTAGATTTTCTTGCCATTCATTTAATATTGCGGAAGCAAGTACCACTGCAATGCCTGCACCTACTCCACCTTTAATTAATGCACCAGCAATTCCAGATACGGTCATAGTAATAGTGCTAAAATGTACACGGTATGTTGCAGTATACTTCTGCCCAATATAAGGGTTTTTAGGAAATCCTCTTGATAGTGATTTAGGAAAAGGGTTTTCTCTTCTTTCGTACTCTAATTCCATAATGTAAGATATCTCTCCATCAGTGAACCCCATATCTTCCATCATCTGAATTAATTGACTATCATTTACATCAACACCAATGTTAGAACTTGAGTAAATACTAGCTGCTATGGTAGGTGCGGATAGTGAAATAAGCATGGCACATACACAAAAAATACTAACTAATACGTTTACCGATTTTTTCATGATGAATACTCCTTTCATTTAAATAGTTTACCACTAATACTTTAAAACTAAATATTTCTAAATGATGCCTATGTAGTATTATATAATATATTCCTGAATTTGGCAATCACAACACATTGACATAGATCAACCGAAATTGACAAAATAACTTATATTTTTTGATTCCTAACTTAAGCTTACTTTCCTCAATACTCAAATTACTAAGTATTACAATAAACATAAGAAAATTGAGTGGCAAAATAAAATCTAATAATTCAGTTTAAAATAAGGGTATAAAAAATGAGTTTATTATAAATGAGGATTTATCAAAGAAATCAAAAAGGGCGTTTCATAGCTGATAAATCAGCTATGAAACGTCCCATTTTTATAACAGGTCTTGACCTTCATCCCAGTCAACTGGGCAAAGTCCACCTGTTTGCAATGCCTTCAATACTCTAAGTGTTTCATCCACACTTCTGCCTACATTTAAATCATGTATTACTGAATATCTTACAACTCCTTCAGGGTCTATAATAAATAATCCTCTCAAGGCTACCCCATCTTCTTCTATCAATACTCCATAGTCTCTTGATACAGATTTAGTCATATCAGAAGCCATAGGGAACTTTACCTTTCCTAAACTTGAGTTAATCCATGCTTTATGTGAATGTTCACTATCAACACTTACAGATAATACTTCAGAATTAAGGGCTTTAAAATCTTCAATCCTCTTGCTATATCCTGTAATCTCAGTTGGACATACAAAAGTAAAATCTAAAGGATAGAAAAACATAACTAACCATTTTCCTTCATAATCCTTTAATGAAACTTTACTAAATTCTGTTCCATCTCCATTACAAGTGTTCATAGTGAAATCAGGAGCTTTCCTTCCAACAAATCTTTCCATATAATCCCTCCGTATCTTATCATTGGTTTTAATCAACCAATATACTTATATCCAAATATAGATATTTTAATCACTAATTGATAATAATTATCAATAAATTTATTATTCTATTTATATATTTTTCTTTAAACATGGTATAATTATACATGAGGTGATATTTTGAAGGAATTAATCAAGAAAATAAATGAATTAGCAAATAAAGCTAAGACTGTAGGTTTAAATGATAAAGAGAAAGAAGAGCAGATAAGGCTAAGACAAGAATATATCAAGGTATTTAGGGGAAATTTTAAAGATACTCTAATGAATGTCAAGGTAGTGGACCCTCTAGGCAATAATGTGACTCCTAAAAAACTATTAGAAGAGCAAAATAGGAAAAAAAATTAAGGAAATTCCTCTAATCATGAGGAATTTCCTTATATCTATAACAACTTCAAAGCTTCTTCTACTACATTTTCTACAGTAAAGCCAAATTTCTTAAATAGTTCCTTAGCTGGTCCTGATGCTCCAAAACTATCCATGGAAATTATACGTCCATCTATGCCCACATATTTGTGCCATCCCAATGAGCTTCCAGCTTCCACTGCTAATCTCTTGTGAACATTTCTAGGTAGGACTTCTTCTCTGTATTCTTTAGATTGTTCTTCAAATAATTGCCAAGAAGGCATACTTACAACTCTAACACCTATTCCCTTTTCTTCTAATACTTTAGATGCTTCATATGCTAACTGAAGTTCTGAGCCTGTTCCTATAAGTATCATGTCTAATTTATCTTTTTCTCTCTTGACTACATATCCACCTTTTAGTGCATCTTTCCCTGTACCTTCTAATAGAGGTAATCCTTGTCTAGTCAAAGCAAGACCTGTAGGTCCATTTTCTCTAGTCAAGGCTGTATACCATCCGGCTGCCGTCTCCCTAGCATCTGCTGGTCTGAAGATTACAAAGTTGGGAATTGCTCTTAACATAGCTAATTGTTCTACAGGCTGATGAGTTGGTCCATCTTCCCCAACTCCAATACTATCATGTGTCAATACATAGGTCACTGGCAAATTCATAAGGGCTGATAGCCTCATAGATGGCTTCATATAATCACTAAATACAAAGAAAGTACCACCGTAGGGTCTAACCCCTCCATGAAGAGAAAGTCCATTTAATATGGCAGCCATAGCATGTTCTCTAATTCCAAATCTAATATTTGAACCCTTATAGTTTTCTTTAGAAAAATCTTCTCTATCATTCATCATAGTCTTGTTAGAAGGAGCCAAATCTGCTGATCCACCAAATAGGTTTGGAACCTTAGCTGATAATCTATTGATCAATACACCTGATGCTTCCCTAGTAGATAGATCCTTGTCAAATCCCCAGAATTCATCAGATTCAATATATTCAGAAGGCAATTTTAAGTTCATCCAATCTTCAAATTCCCTTGCTAGTTCTGGATATCTTTTCTTGTATTCTTCATATCTATTGTTCCAATCCTGATACTTCTCTTCCCCTTGGGCTACTAATCTAGCCATATGCTCTCTTACCTCTTTAGGTACTACAAAATCCTCTTCTGTCCAACCAAAGAATTTCTTCATACCCTTTAGATCTTCCACTCCTAAAGGTTCACCATGGGCAGAGTTCTTCCCTTGTTTGCTTGGACTACCATACCCTATTTCAGTAGTTATCTTAATTAAAGATGGTTGTGATAGGTTTTTCTTAGCCATTTGAATCTTTTCATAGATATCATCTATATCATTTCCATCTTCTACCTCAAGCACTTCCCAACCTTGAGCTTTAAATCTCTTGGCTACATCTTCTCTAAAAGCTAAATCTGTTTTACCCTCTATAGTTATAGAGTTTGAATCATATAATACAATTAGTTTTCCTAAACCCAATGTTCCTGCTAGAGATGTGGCTTCATATCCTATACCTTCCATCATATCTCCATCTCCAGCTATGACATAGGTGTAGTGGTCGATGATATTAGCATCTTCCCTATTGAAATGTGCAGCTAAATGAGCTTCTGCCATTGCCATTCCAACTGCATTACTTATTCCCTGTCCAAGTGGCCCTGTTGTCACTTCTACACCTGTAGTATGTCCATACTCTGGATGTCCTGGCGTCTTGCTCTCAAACTGTCTAAAGTTCTTTAAATCCTCCATACTTAATCCATAGTCAAATAGATGAAGTAGTGAGTAAAGCATTGCAGAACCATGTCCTGCTGATAATATGAATCTATCCCTATTTACCCACTTTGGTTTTTTGGGATTGTGATTCATTACCTTTCCCCAAAGAGTATAGGCCATGGGAGCTGCCCCTAATGGCAGCCCTGGATGGCCTGAATTGGCTCTTTGAATTGCATCAGCAGATAAAACTCTTATGGTATTAATTGTCAACTGTTCTATACCCATCATGCATCTCCTTTACCAAATAATTTTCTACATGAAATCCCTCATAAGTTTTTCTGCATCTAAAGGATTAAGCTCTCTGTTCACTAATGGTGGACCATCTTTGATAAATTCAAATTTATCTTCATAAGATTCCTTCTCCACCTTATATAATATGCCTATAGGTATTCTATCACCAAACTCCATTGCCTTTTTGTATGCTGCATCATAATCTGTATAGTCATAGTCATCTGGCAAATGATATACCCTTTCCTTATACCATGCAAATGTATTGACCTTATTCCAAACTACACATGGCTGGAATATATCTAGATGAGCATATCCTTTATATAATATAGCCTCTTTCATCATTTCAACTAAATGAGGAATATCCCCTGAGAATGCCCTTGCTACAAAACCTGCCCCCATTGTAAGAGATAGGGCTAGAGGTTTCAAGGGCTCACTTTTTACACCATCAAAGTGTAATGTTGTCACTTGACCCATAGCGGTTGTTGGAGATCCCTGTCCCTTAGTCAAACCATATATTTGATTGTCATGAACAAAATGAGCAATGTTAATGTTTCTCCTTATGGCATGGATAAAGTGATTCCCACCTTCTCCATAGGTATCTCCGTCCCCAGATTCTACTATAACATTTAAATTCTTATTTGACAATTTAATTCCAATAGCAGGTGGCAAAGCCCTACCATGTAATCCATTAAATCCATTTATACCTATATAGTGTGGTGCCTTGGCTGCCTGCCCAATACCAGAGACCAATACCGCTTCATGAGGGGGTATCTCCAACTCTTCTAATGCCTGTTTCAATGCAGTTCTTATCATAAAGTTTCCGCAACCTGGACACCAAGCTGGTTCATATAATTTATATTCTGTAGTCATTACAATACCTCCTCTTTTAATCTAGTATATATCTCATCGCCATTTAATGCCCTTCCATCATATTTCAAGATTTTATGGTCACATTTTATCAATAGCTCTTCCCTGATTAAACTATCCAATTGACCTGTGGAGTTTTGCTCAACATCTATTAGTTTCTTAGCTTTTTTACTCATTTCAGATAGTTTCTTCTTTGGGAATGGCCATATATCCCCAAATACCAATGCTCCAATGGAAACACCCTCATCATTTAATCTGTCCACTGTCTCCTTTACAGCTCCATATAGTGAACCCCAACATACTATTAAGTTCTCAGGATTTTCGCTACCTATAAACCATGGTTCCTCTAGTTCTTCTACTAAAGCTTCCATCTTTCTCGCTCTCTTATCTACCATATCTACCCTTATCTTTGCGTCCTCTGTAATATTACCATATTCATCATGTTCATCACTGTCTACTAGTACTACTTGACCCGGTACTTGACCAGGTATCAATCTAGGAGATATTCCACTTTCTGTTAGCTTGTATCTCTTATATCTTTCATCAGTAATATCTTCTTCTGTGGCTAAATATCTATCTATAGTGATTTTGTTAAAGTCAAAGGGTTCATATGTTGTATTAGAATCTGCCAATATCTGATCACTCATCAAAATTACGGGTATCTGATATTTTTCAGCTAGATTAAAAGCACGAGCTGTCTGATAAAATGCATCTTCTGCAGTTCTTAGAGATATTACCATCTTTGGAAATTCTCCATGACCTGCATGTATGATGAATCTAAGATCAGCCTGTTCTGTCTTAGTTGGCAGTCCTGTTGCTGGTCCTGGTCTTTGAACATTGACAATGACAGCAGGTGTCTCTATAATTCCTGCTAGACTCAAAGATTCTACCATCAATGCAATACCCCCACCTGATGAACCTGTCATAGCCCTAACTCCTGCATAGGATGCTCCCAATGCCATATTTAGTGCTGCTACTTCATCCTCTACTTGGTCTATTGCAATACCCATCTCATTTGATTTTCTAGACATATATGTCAATACACTAGTAGATGGTGTCATTGGATATGCACAATAATATCTACACCCAGCAGCAATCGCCCCTAAGGCTACTGCTGAATTACCATTGATTAGTATTTGCTTATCCTCTTTTGATTTTAGATCATGCTTGGATTCTAAAATTCCATATCCTTTATCTAATGCTTTGATATTTATTTCTGCTATCTTTTCATTGAAATACTCTTTTATTACATTTTCCGTCTCATCTTTTGGAAGTCCAAAGTACTTCAATATAGCACCTAATCCCACTGTGGATGAGACCTTTATATTCTTTAATTCCCTAGCTACCTTAGTCAATGGAAGATGTAATATATCTCTATCCTTGGCTACATCCTCATCTACTATTACTATACCGCCTTCATTTAACTTAGATTCATGGATATCTACAGTTTCTTCATTTAAGGCAAATATTACATCCACCTTACTTTTGAATGTATATATAGGCTTATCAGAAAATCTTATTAAAAAGAAATTGTGACCTCCCCTTACTCTTGACATATAGTCACTATGGCTAAATACATTATATCCATTTCTCTTTAAAGATTTTTCTAAAATGGATGCAAATGTGTCCATACCTTGACCTGCTGCACCGCCTACTAATATTGTATAATCCATTATCTCGCCTCCTTAGTTTAGTTCAATATAGTTCATGATTTACTATCCTATAATATACCCAATTATATATATGTAAATCAAAACAAACTATGGTATTATAAATATGAGGTGATTAACCTATGAACAATCAAACTATACTGGTAGTTGAAGATGAAAAAAATATCTCTGATGTCATAAAAGCTTATTTAAAGAAAGAAGGATATATGATAATAACTGCCTTTAATGGAGAGGAAGCACTGGAAAAATTTAAATCAAATCATATAGATATGGTAATATTAGATCTTATGATTCCTAAGATTCCAGGGGAACAGGTCTGCTCAAGTATTAGAAATATATCTGATGTTCCCATAATCATGTTAACTGCCAAATCTGAACTAGAAGATAAAATTGAAGGACTGAATATAGGTGCAGATGACTATATGATAAAACCCTTTAGCCCTAGAGAGCTTATTTCCCGAGTAAAAGCACTTATGAGACGAGCCTATAAGGATTCTAGTACATTAGCTGAAAAATTGAGATTTAAAGGTGAACTTGAAATCGATATAGATAGACTTCTAGTCACTAAATCCGGTAAAACCATAGATTTAACTGCTAATGAATTTAAGATATTATCTACATTGGCATCAAATCCTGAAATAGTTCTAACTAGAGAACAACTAATTCAAAAAGCCTTTGGTATGGATTATGAGGGATTTGATAGAACTATAGATACACATATAAAAAACATTCGACAGAAGATTGAAGAAAACCCAAAATCCCCAGAATATATAGTTACGGTCTATGGAATGGGATATAAATTTCAGGGATAAAAAACAGGTTGAGAAAATTCCCAACCTGTTTTTTATCCCTATATTATCTTGCAAATCTTGAATATCCTCTAAATCCATTCATCATTCCCATGCCTCTACCCATGCCTCTACCATAACATCCTCTATAGCCATTCTCTCTATGAAATTCATCCATATAGTCAAAATGCTCTTGCCATCTCTTTGCTTCTTTTTCACTAACTAGTCCATCTTTTACTGCATCTTCTAAATACTCTCTTCTAAGCTCCATCCTTTCCTTAAACCACTTGTCTTGATCTACCTCATTTAACTCTAACTTACTTCCAATCTGAAACCTATTTGTCTTTGGACTATCTGCATATACAAATGCAGAACTCAATCCAACAGCTAAAATCATAGTAAATACAACAAATTTCTTTTTCATCTAATATCTCCTCCTTTTATTTAAATTCATTATAGAAAAAAATTATGGAGGAATTATGAAGATAATACTTTTTTTGATATAATATATATATTAAATTATATTGGAGGAAATCATGAAATTATCTAAAAAACTATACCTGAGTTTTACAGCTTTAATAATAATTTCCATAGTGATAATCTCATTTATATCTAATATCATGATAAATCGTAAATTTGAAAATTATTTGATTCAAGAAAGGGAAAATAAATTTCAAAAGATATTTGACGATATAAATGAAAATTATATAGATACAAATCTTCTATTAGATGGGATGGAGTTAAAGCATTATGCCCTATCTGAAGATATAAACATTACCATAACAAGTCTAAATGGAGAAGTCCTATATGACTCTAATACCAGACCTAAAATGGGAATGATGAGAAGAATGCATCGTCAGGGTATGAGAAGAACCCCAGCAGGAGGTAATTATACGGAAAAGGTCTACGTACTTTCCCAAGGCAATAAAGACATTGCATATTTAATTATAGGATATATAGACAATGACCATCTGACTCAAAGTGCTATGCTATTTAAAAGCACCCTCTATAAATCTTTTACAATATCAGGCATAATCACCATATTAATAAGTCTAATAGTCAGCATATTGCTCTCAAAGAGATTGACTGAACCATTGGTAAAAATAAGAGATACAGCTAATGAAATACAGCTAGGTAATCTGTCTGCTTACTCTAAAGTAAATACAGATGTAAAAGAGATATTGGAACTATCTGATACAATAAATTATCTTGGTAATACCCTGTCACATCAGGAGGATATTAGAAGGAGATATGCATCAGATATCTCCCATGAGTTGAGAACTCCACTGAGTACATTGCAAAGTCATATTGAAGCAATAATAGATGGTGTCTGGGAGCCTACAAGGGAACATCTTGAGATACTAATGTCTGAAATAAAAAGGCTTACCTCTCTAGTAGATGACCTAAGAGATTCTTTTAATGCTGAAGAATATAATATGATTTTAAATAAGACACGGTTTAATATCTCACAAGTAGTTCAAGATACTGTGACCTCATTTATACCTGTATTTAACGAAAAAAATTATTCTCTCATACATTCCATTGAAGAGAATATAGAAGTATTTATGGATCAGGACAAATTTAGACAGGTAATGACCAACTTACTTTCAAATTCTTTTAGATATCTAGATGATAAGGGAAAAGTCTCTGTAGAACTAAAAAGAGTAGAAAGTAATATTAGAATAATTATAGAGGACAATGGTATAGGTATAAAAAAAGAAAATCTACCTTTTATATTCAACAGATTTTATAGAGTAGATGATTCTAGAAATAAGGATACTGGAGGAACTGGTCTAGGTCTACCTATAGTGAAATCCATAGTAGAGGCTCATAATGGAAATATAGATATAGAAAGTAAATATAAAATAGGGACCAAGGTAATAGTATATCTTCCCTTACCTTAGATCCCTTCATATTATTTCTTCTTATGTGGTTTGAACTTGCCTGCTATTCTCTTAAATACATGGGTTATAGGCTCATTGTACTTCTTCTTTACTTTGGCCTTTACCTTATCCTTTCCCTTAAACTCTGGCATATCTCTTTTATATATCTTTGTATCCTGCTTCATCCGCTCTGCTATCTTTGCAGCTATACCTGGTCCAACTATTACCTGAGCTTGTTTATCTGACTGTACAACTCCCATTACGCCCTTTAGTTTTTCTAGCTTGGTCTTGTTCACCTTTGAATTGTCCTTTAGTATAAATCTTACCCTAGTCATACAACTATCAAAACTTATGATATTAGACTCTCCACCTACATACTTTAAAATTTCATCTGTAGCTTCTTTGATCTTCTTGCCAATTGCCACCTCTTTATCTCCCCCTCATATCCCACATATTATATCTTATGCCTAGCTAATCCGTCCAAATATCATAACTATACAGTTTATATATCTAGTATACCCAGTACAATTCCATTAAAACAAATATAAGCTACTTCAAGCATTATCATATTTTTTCACCTAGAATAGATTTTATGGCCTCTTCTATTTCCTGATATCCAGTACATCTACATATATTGGACTGTAGCCAATCTTGAATTACAGTATCATCTGCATCAGGGTGTATTTTAGATAGAGCATGACATACCATTAAAAATCCTGAAGTGCAGTATCCACATTGAAATCCAAATCTTTCTACAAAGGCTCTTTGAATAGGAGCATCCTTTAGCCCTTCTACAGTGACTATCCTCTTTCCTATTGCCTCTACTGTCAACATCAAGCAGGACTTTATTGGCCAATCATCTACCAATACAGTACATGAACCACAATCTCCGTTTTCACACCCAGGTTTTGCCCCTGTAAGCCCTAATCCCTTCCGTAATGTAAATAGTAATGTATCAGATGGTCTAACTATAACTTCTCTATCCTCTTCATTTACATTTAAAGTTATAGAGGTAGCCCCTGAAATTTTCAGCATCTAAATATCCTCCCTAAATTCATCTACTATTTCTTCTAGCATCTTACTTAGCATAAACTTTCTATATTTACATGTACCATAGATATCCTCTATTATTTCATAGGGAACTCTTTGAATAATCCTATGTATTCTCTCTTTATCTGAAATAGAATTATCATTCAATATATCTTCTATATCCAGAGATCTAAAGGCTTTATCACAAAGCCCACTAAACCCAATATTTATCCTATCTCCATCTTTTAGTGCAGCAATGGAGATCAGAGGATAATCTATCTTTTCATTCTTTGTCCTTTTTACATGGACATATGGTAGATGTAGATATCTTGTATCTACTATGAATTGAATGATTAAATCACCTTCTTTATCTTTTAGGTTTTTATTCCAATACTCCATAAGCTTTTGTCTCTGTATTCCATCTTTATTTCCCACTAAAATATCACTATTTGACACTAATAGAGGAAGGGCAGCCTCTTTATATATAATGCTCCCAACTAGATTTCCTCCTATGGTTATCTTATCTTGAACTGTATGGTCTGCAATTCTCTTCACTGTCTTACTAAGTAATGGAAAAAAATCTAATTCAGCTATCTTTGTCAAAGTAACTCCAGCACCAATTATCAATTTCTCTTCCTTTATTTTACATATATTTAACTCTGGAATTCCCTTTATATCTAATATTGCATCTGCATATATATTATTCATCCTAGACATAGTGATAAACTCTGTACCACCACCATAGTACATTACTTTTTTACCCTTATTCTTTAAATCTTCGTATAAAGAGATTGTATCGTGAACTGTTTCAGGCTTATAATAATCAAAATCAAAAGCTATCATGCTTACCTCCAGTTTTTACCTTCCAAATCAATTCTGGTGATATAGGCAAAATATCAAATTCTTCACCAGTAGCTAGTGAAATAGCGTTGGCAAAAGCAGACGGAATTCCTAGGATTCCATGTTCTCCTATTCCCCTAGTTCCAAAGGGTGTATCCATCTGGGGAGTCTCTACAAATTCCACTATATATTCTGGTTGTTCTCCAAAATGCATTAATTTATATGTTCTCAATGATGTATTTTGAAGTTCTGCCTTGTCGTCATAGAGAAATTCTTCTCTAGTTGCTAGACCAAATCCCATGCTCATTCCCCCCATAATAACTCCTTTATCAGCTTTAGGATTGATTACCTTTCCAGCATCTATTACTGTAACTGCCTTTATTAGTCTATAGGTGTGAAGTCTAGGATCATATTCGATTTCTACCCCCTGTGCACCTACAGTCCAAGATACACCTGTCTTACCTTTTCCCGTCTTATTATCCATGGGAACTAATCTCCTCATAATATAACTCCCTCGTCCTATCATCTGTCCCCAAATACTTGGACCATCTGGATACCTATATCCATGAACTAGATCTTTAAAATGTATAAATATATCTGGTTCGTCTCTTAGGTATACCATCTTATTCTCAATTGCTAAATCCTCTGGAGTACATCTCAATACAATAGAACCTAATTCCAATAATTGTTCCCTCAAATCTTCTGCCGCCTTCACAGCAGCATTTCCAGCCATTATAGTTGTCATACTTGCTACTGTCTTCCAATGTTTTGGGCTAACTTGAGTATCTACACCCATAAATACATGAACATCATCTATATCCATCTTCATTTTTTCAGCAAATATCTGTGCCACTATGGTTTTCATACCTGGCCCTATTTCTACAGCTCCAAGATTTAAGTTCACACTCCCATCTGAATTTAATGTCAATACAGTACCTGATATGGCATTCGTAGGAGAACTAGATGTCTTCCAAAGAGCACTAATACCCTTTGCTCTAATCCTTCCATCTTCTGTCACCATCTTATTTTTCTTGTCCCAATCCATTATCTCTTTTAGCCGTACAAGACAACTATCCAAATCTCCAGTGTTACTAAGAGTTATTTTGGCCTGTGTAGGAGCCAAATCACCTGGTCTTATAGCATTTTTTCTCCTAATCTCAAGAGAATCCATTCCTAGCTCTTTACTTAATCTTTCTATACTTCTCTCTATTGCAAATATATTTACGCCATGTCCAAATCCCCTATATGAAGTTGCATAACAATGATTAGTATAAATGGAGAAAGAATCACATCGAATGTTTTCAATATTATAAGGCCCTGAACAATCTGCTGCTATAGCCTTTACCATTCTAGGTGTTGTGTCCGCATATGCTCCAGAGTCTACTAAATATATACATTCTAAAGCTTTAATTATTCCATCCTTAGTAGCTCCTAACCTTATCTTCCCCTCTGCCCCTAATTTAGAAGGAAAGCTACTAATATCCTGCTCCCTAGGATTGGATATCCTCACCATACGTCCTCCAACTCTATGAGATGCAAGATATGCTAAAAATTCTAATTGTACGGCTGCTTTTCCCCCAAAAGCGCCTCCTACTAAAGGTGTATGAACTATGACTTTCCCTTCTGGAATATTGTATACCTTGCTTATCTCTTCTCTTACAGTAAATGGAGATTGGCTAGATGTATATATGGTGACAATTCCATCTGGAGATATCTCAGCCATTGCATTTCTAGTTTCCATAGCAAGATGATCTGATTGGGGCATGGAAATGTTTAACTCTATTTTAACATCTGACTGTTCCCATCCATAATCCATATTTCCCTTTCTAATCTTTACATGATTTGAAATATTGGAATTAGGTATTGGTAATATTTCCTCATTTGGATAATAATAATACTGTAAATTTTCGTGTACTAAAGTTGCATCTAATTTAATGGCATCTTCTATTGAATTAACTACTGGTAAATCCTCATACTCTATTTCTATAAGGTTTACTGCTGCAGCTGCATCTTGTTCAGTATTTCCTACTACTAAGGCTACTGGCTCTCCCCAATATCTAACCTTATCCTTTGCAATTGGGGGTCTATCGTTTATCATAGAACCTGTCAATTCATGAAAGTATTCTCCTGTTATTATAGCTTGAACCCCTTTTGATTTTAAGGCTTTTGATACATCTATCTTCTTTATCAATGCATGGGCATGGGTAGATGTCAATAGCCTACAATGTAGCATATCTGGTGTAACTATATCTCCATTATATTTTGCATTTCCTGTCACCTTATCCCAAGCATCTTTTCTTATGGTACTAATACCTATTTGGGATTTATAATTCATATATATCTCCTTTGTAATTTCCAATTTATAAGATCTAATATAAAGATTATAACCAAATCAGGCAAAAAATATAAATAGACCTTGGCAATGTAAACCAAAGTCTATTTATATATACTCTTAAATTATCTATCTATCAAATCTCTAGCTTGTCTTTCAGCCATGAACTTTATCTTTTCTACATCTAAAGTCTTGATCTCTCTCTTCTCCATGATTATCCTGCCATCAA
The DNA here is from genome assembly GCA_902386935.1 of Varibaculum timonense. Classification (GTDB taxonomy): domain Bacteria; phylum Bacillota; class Clostridia; order Tissierellales; family Tissierellaceae; genus CABMKH01. Next base: position 398,973 of record CABMKH010000004.1, on the reverse strand, counting down.
TTATGACTGTATCTACATCTGAACCCTGTGCAGAATAGCTAAGGGCTGAAATCAGATTATGTCTTGGATAGAGATGAGGTTTATCCATATCTATAAGTATTATATCTGCCTTTTTACCTACTTCTATACTTCCTATTTCTCCTTCCCAATCTAGAGCCTTTGCCCCATTCAGTGTTCCCATCTCCAAGGCAGAATAAGCTGGAACAGATATGGCATCCATATTCACTGCCTTATTCACTATAGCTGCTAGATTTATCTCTTCAAACATATTTAGATTGTTGTTGCTAGAGGAACCATCTGTTCCAAGGGATACTGGTATTTTATTTTTAAGCATCTTGTCTACTGGTGCAAATCCTGAAGCCAGTTTTAAATTGCTGCCTGGATTATTGACTGGGTACACGGATTTTTTTGCCATTATCTCTATGTCCTCATCATCTACATGAACACAGTGAGCCGCAATAGTATGAAAATCAAATAATCCTAGATCATTCACATATCTTATAGGTGATTTTCCATGTAATTTAATACTATCTTCTAACTCCTTTTTGGTCTCTGATAGATGAATGTGAATCCCAGTATCTAATTCATCTGCCAAATCCATAACCCTAATCAAATAATCTGAACTACAGGTATAGGGAGCATGTGGTGCTACCATAACCTTTATCCTATTATTTCCCTTCCCATTCCAATTCTTAAATAGCTCTCTTGTTTCATCTAGTTTTCTATTTGGATTATCAGGTTCTTCAATCAATCCACGAGTCAAAACTGCCCTCATTCCAGACTCCATTACACCCTTGGCTACTTCATCCATAAAAAAATACATATCACAAAATGTAGTAGTCCCAGACTCAATCATCTCTACCATGCTTAACAAAGATCCCCAATATATATCTTCTCCATTTAACTTATCCTCTACAGGCCAGATTTTTTCTGTCAGCCATTTATGTAGTGGCAAATCATCTGCATAGTTTCTAAGTAGAGACATACCTATATGGGTATGAGCATTGATAAGGCCTGGCATAGCTAATTTATTTCTTCCATCTATTACCCTGTCTACTTCTAAATCTGTCCTAAGATTTCCTATATGGATTATACTATCCCCTTCAATATATATATTAGTATCACCTACTATAGATTCTGTACCATCCATGGAAAGTAAATCCACATTTTTAATTAAAAAAGCCACAAAATCCCTCCTAATCTAAATTGATAGTAGTATATCTATTTATGCCATACATCAAAGTCGGAATCAAAATCAACTGTATGATTATACCTGGTAATCCAGTGATGACACCTAACTTTATAAATATTATAGGGTCCATTTCTATAGTAAATAGTACAATCAATAAAAACACTACAAATCCTGCCACTATCCTCCCTATAATCATGGATATTATCAATGAAATTATAGTAGGCATCCTAAATTTCCTATATAATAAAGAAGCAGCAAGACCATATACCCCCAATTCAAATAACATGATTACTCCCATAGGAAATAACTCTGGCATACCAGTCATTAAACTACTAAGTATAGGTGTAAGCATACCTAAGAACATTGCAAATAGTGGAGGCAATAAAAATCCTCCTAACAATACGGGAATATGCATAGGTAAAAAGACCTTTCCTGAAATTCCACTACTATGAAAGATACTAGGTATAATAAGTCCTAATGCCAACAATAATCCTGATATAACTAAATCTCTTACACTTATTCTATTCCTCATTTTAATTCTCCTTTAGTCATTGTTTTTTGAAAAAGCCCCTTAACTCCTCTAAAAAATCTAATGGCTCTTCTGTATTCATAGATATTCTTTCAATGGGACAATAGTCTGTGCCATCCCTATTTTTTATATAATCACATGACTTTCCAAACTCATATAGTATATGATTTTTCTCTAGGGTTTCCATCCCTGCCTTAGAGATTAAACTTCCATAGACATGTGATATATCTAGATATGTACAAAGCAGTGCAGCCCCTCTTCCTATTACCTTATCAGCTATGGAGGCATCCTCCATTAAATCTTTCTTTTCTGTAGCCAATATATACATGGGCTTTATACCCTTTTCCATGGACTTAAAAATGACTTCTCCATTCTTTACAGCTACTAATGCACACTCTTCATCTATCAATATCCTTTTAGCTAATTCTATATCTTTCAATATTTCAACTCCTTGCATATCATAATGTTAATAATATTATACCAGTATATACATAAAAAATCACTATTTTCCTCTGTAGAACTAATTTATCATATCATAATAAATATCCATTTTAAAAAACACCTATTTTCCACATGGAAAATAGGTGTTTTTTATTTAATCTTCTATCTTATTAAATTCTAACTTTATTTCATCTAGAAGCTTTTTATCTCGGATTACATCTACACCTGTCAATACAAGAGTAGATATTGTCTTTGTCATACTATCATATGCTTCTTCTGTAAGAGTAGCCTCTCCAAATTCTCTAGTATGTGAAGGAATATCTAAGCTATTAGATATTCCAAAATATGGGTGAATTGCTGGACAAATATGACTTACATTTCCCATATCTAATGACCCATACAACTCTCTAGCTTTCTCATTATCTTCTACTCCAAATACTTTCAAATTCCTATTATAAACTTGAGATAATGTATTGTTCGTCACCATATCATCATAACTCAACTCATAGTTTTCTATCTCTAGTCTTGTACCAGTAGATAGACTGGCAGCCCTTGCACAGTTCTTTACCCTCTCACTTAATTCCATTAAATATTTTTTAGTAGTAGCCCTTACATAAAACTGAGCAATAGCTAAATCTGGAACTATATTAGCTGCTTTTCCTCCCTCTATAATCACACCATGAACCCTTGCAGATGGTAATATATGTTCTCTTAAAGCATTTATCCCATTGAAGGTCATAAGCACACCATCTAAGGCATTTATTCCCTTTTCAGGAGCTGATGCTGCATGGGATGTCTTTCCTCTAAATGTAAACTGTATTGCCTCCATAGCCAATGACCTGCCAGATTCAGCAAAATTAGCATTGGGATGAGCTAACATAGCTACATCTACATCGTTAAAAGCACCCTTATCTGCCATTATTACTTTTGCCCCCATAGTCTCCTCTGCTGGTGTCCCAAATACTAAAACTCTCCCACCTATTTCATCAACTAATTTACTTAAGACTATTCCTGCACCTGTACTTACAGTCCCTAGTAAATTGTGTCCACATCCATGTCCTATTCCTGGCAAAGCATCATATTCAGAAAGATAAGCTATAGTTGGTCCTTCTTTTTTGCTATTATATTCAGCTCTAAAAGCAGTTTGAATATCCATATATGGGCTTTCTATATTGAAATTATGTCTTTTCAATAACTCAATATGTGCCTTAGAAGATTTAAGTTCTTCATTTCCTAATTCAGGATTTTCATAGATATATTCACTTAAAACTATTAGTTCATCCTTCAATTCATTAGTCAATTTGAGTATCCTATCTTTCACAGTCTCACCTCTTTTAAATATTTGATTAATATCTATAATAAATTCTTAAAATGGTCCATAAGCTACTGCATTAGCTATTACTAAAAATATAACTCCAGTGCCTATCCAAATAATCATCAATGGCCATATAAATTTGAACCATTTCTCATAGGGTATTTTGGCTATGGATAGATAGGCCATTAAAGCCGCTGAGGTTGGAATTATTGAATTTGTAAATCCATCTCCAAATTGAAAGGACATAACTGCCGTCTGTCTAGTAATACCTAAGATATCTGCTAATGGTACCATTATAGGCATAGTAGCTGTAGCTTGTCCACTCCCTGAAGGAATAAAGAAGTTTATTATAATTTGTATTATATACATACCTATTACGGCTATTGATTTAGGTAATGCTTGTATAGTATGAGCTAAACTATATACAATTGTATCGATTATCATACCATCTGTCATTACCACTAATATACCACGAGCTATACCAACTACCAATGCACCAAAGACAATAGATTGAGCACCTAATACAAATTCTTCTGCTAGTTGACTCGGTCTTAATCCCCCTATAATTCCACTTATTAATCCCATTGCCAAAAATATAGAGCCTATCTCTAAGATATACCAGTCTAATTCAAACACTCCATACATTATAATAGCAAAACTTACTAAAACTGTTAATAGAATAAGTGAATGTCTAGTAGTCATCTCTATCATATTATTTAAGTCGATTTTTTGATCCTTTTCCCTCTGTTCTAAATCATATACTATACTAGCCTCTGGATTGTTTTTTACCTTTATAGCATATCTACTTATATATAAAGTACTGATGATCAGTAGTACAAAGAAGATGATCACTCTCATAAGTACTCCTGAAAACAATGGAAGCTCTGCAATCTCCTGTGCAACTCCTACTGTAAATGGATTCATAAATCCTGAGTTAAACCCACAAGCAGCACCTAATGCTATCATGGCAGTCCCTGTCATGGCGTCAAAACCTAAAGCACGAGCTAAGGCTACACCTATTGGCACAAAGATAATGACCTCTTCAGACATTCCAAATGTAGCACCACCTAAAGCAAATATAAGCATGAATATGGGAATCATCAATCTCTCTTTTCCATACAATCTCTTGGCCATTTTCCCAATGCCTGCCTCTATAGCACCTGTAACAGTTATTATCTGGAAAGCTCCTCCAATAATAAATAAAAAGAATATAATCTCAGATGCAGCTCCCATTCCTTTAGGTATGGATTGAATCAAGTCAAAAACTCCTATAGGATTTTGCTCTACATAGTGAAAGGACTCTGGATCTACTATCACTCTATCTAAAGCTTTATCTTCTATTCTAGCATATTGGCCAGCAGGAAGTATATAGGTCAATATGGACATAATAATTATTATAGAAAATAAAATTACATAAGTATGAGGTATTTTGAACCTCTCTTTTCTATCTGCTTTTATCATAATAACACTCCTCTATATTTTTAAGTAATAAAAAAACGCCTGATGATAGGTTTATCAGACGCTTGTATACATAGCAAAGCTAAAGATAATCCCCCTCCTTTTTGGCTCATTATGTGAGATAGCACAACATCAAAGTATTGAGCAATTACTTTGATGACAGTCTTATACCTATTCGATATAATCCCAGCCTTGAATTTTGGTATCCAAAGCTTCGGCAATATCTCCTTTCTCCATACATCATTGAGTTCCGCTCTCAGTATGGTTACTAATAGATATTGCACCTCTACCTCACCCTGGAAGGATGAGGATTTTTTATTAAATTTTATTGTATATATACTAACATTAGATATTAAAGCTGTCAAGTATGACTTTATACAAAACAAATGATAACTATTATCATTTACATTTTAGAAATATTGTGCTATACTATTCTAAGGCTTAAATTATCGCGGCAAATAATTTAAGGAAAGAGGAAAATTATGGCTAAGATGATGGGACCTAGATTTAAACAATCTAGGAGGCTAGGATTAAATGTATGTGGTCATCCAAAGGCTATGGATAGAGCCACAAAGGGAACTTCAAGGGCGGATAAAAAACTGACAGAGTATGGTATACAATTGTTAGAAAAGCAAAGGCTTAGAGCTTATTATGGAGTTATAGAAAAACAATTTACTAAATATGTAAAGGATGCAATCAAATCTCCAGAGCAGACTGGTCATGCACTTATCAAGACATTGGAAACTAGATTAGACAATCTAACCTATAGAATGGGTTTTGCATCTTCTATTAGACAGGCTAGACAGATGGTAGTCCATGGACATATTTTAGTAAATGGCAAAAGGATAAATATACCTTCTTATCTAGTAGATATAGGAGATGAAATATCTCTAAAGGATAAATCTAGAAATGTGGAATTATTTAAAGAAAACTTCCAAAATAGTATTTTAACTAGTTATCCATATATAGAAAAAGATGAGGACAATTTTTCTGCTAGATTAATAAGAATGCCTAATAGAGAAGAAGTCCCCATAGAAATAGACGATCATTTAGTAGTTGAGTTCTACTCAAAGCTTGTATAATCAATAGACCCTTGATGGGTCTATTTTTATGCCTTAAAATTATATATAGGTTTTATAATATCTAGAATTTCCACAGTATCATGGATATTCTCCAATATATCATCTAGAGATTTATATGCAAAGGGACTCTCATCCAGAGTTCCTCTATGAACAGAAGTGGAATATATTCCCTCCATACTCTTTTGGAAATCTTCTAAATTTAAATTCTCTCTAGCTACAGTCCTACTCATAATTCTTCCTGCTCCATGAGGTGCAGAATAGTTCCAATCGGGATTTCCCTTACCTACTGCTATTATAGAGCCATCACGCATATTTATTGGAATCAATACCTTCTCTCCTTTGTAGGCAGATATAGCTCCTTTTCTTATTATATTATCTCTAAAGTCTATATAGTTGTGAATGGTTTCAAAATACATAAATTCATCTATATTCTTTTTAAATAAACTCTCTAATATTATATTGGCCATGGTTTTTCTATTTAGGCTTGCATATTCTTGGCATATTTTCATATCGTGGAGATATTGTTCCCTATATTTACCAGTTAAATAACATAGCTCTTTAGGATATTTTGGTTTTTTATCCTCATAGAATTTCTTTAATTCCTTTAATGCCTTATTTATCTGTTTCTTCTTTCCTTGTTCCTTATAACTTTCTATTATAAATTCTCTCTGTCTAAAGTAATCTTCCTTATCACTACATAGGTCTATGGCCAATCTTTGGTAGAATTCAGCGATTTGGGTTCCTAAATTTCTACTTCCTGAATGGATGATTAGATATTTCATACCTTTACTATCCACTCCCAATTCAATAAAGTGATTTCCTCCCCCTAATGTTCCTATACTTCTCTCAATTCTCTTTGTATTTTTTAACTCTCTAAAACAATATAGTTCCTGTAACTTCTCATATCTTTCCTTACGCCCTTCATGAACGTTTTTCCCAGATGGAATCTTATTGTGGACTATATTATCTAGATTTGGCAAATCTATTTGAACATCTCCTAATTCTACAGTCAACATGCCACATCCTATGTCTACACCTACTATATTGGGAATTACCTTGTCACCCATATCTGCAGTAAAACCTATTACACACCCCATTCCCTCATGGACATCAGGCATTATCCTAACCTTGGCATCCTCAACAAACTCTTGATTTAAAAGCCTAATTATCTGCTCCTTTGCTCCATCTTCTAAACTATCAGTAAATACCTTAGCAAAACTATATTCCCCAAATAACTTCATTGCATCACTCCTTATGTAATCTTATATCATAGTATCGTCTATATCTTTACCCATTAAATAGATTAAAATAAACTCTTAACTGAAAATGTAATTTATTTGTAATTGTAAACATGGTTTTACAATGATATCATATATAATATAAGCTTAATCAATGACATATATGAGAGGAGTTTTAAAATGAAAAAGTTTATTTCTATTTTTCTAATTGCAGTCCTAGTAATAGGCCTTGTAGCATGTACAGATGACAAAAAACCTAAGGATGATGGTTTAGGCAATGAGCCTATTGATAATATGGATGGTTCTAAGGATAATGAAAATGGTAATGATAAAGAAACATTAAGCAAAGAAGTAACTCTATATTTTGCAAATAAAGAGTATATAGACACAGGTAATGAAGATTTAGATAAGCTAATTCCTGAAAAAAGGATACTAGAATATGGAGATATTCCATTGGAAGAAGTGATTGTATCTGAACTCATGAAAAACCCGGACAACAAGAACTTAAGCTCAGCCATCCCAGGTACAGCTAAACTATTGAGTGTTGAAGTATCTGATGGTACTGCTTTTGTAGATTTTTCCAGTGATGGAATGAGTGGGGGTTCTCTTCAAGAATTCTTCACTATCAATCAAATAGTGGCAAGCTTACTAGAATTAGAAGATATAGACCAAGTTCAATTTCTACTAGATGGAGAAAAGGCAGAAAGTCTCATGGGACATTTTACCGTAGATGAGCCTTTGAAAGAGATAATGGAGTAATAGACCTGCTAGGAATACTAGCAGGTCTATTACTTCTATATATTACATATCTTTCCTTATATTTTTTAAAAGAATCTTCTTCTCAACAGATGCCACCAACTTCTTAGTATACAATACAGTATCTGGATTTACACTTATACTATCTACTCCCTGCTCTACTAGAAATTCTGCCAACTCTGGGTATTGTGATGGTCCTTGCCCACATATGGATATGGTCTTTTTATATTTATGAGCCGCCTTTACCAATATGGATATTGCCCTCTTTACTGGCTCATTTCTTTCGTCAAAATATCCCATATTATTGAGTATACCTGAATCCCTGTCTGCCCCCATTATTAGTTGAGTCAGATCATTGCTACCTATACTGAAACCATCTACTAATTGGGCAAATTCTTCAGCTTGAAATACTACTGCTGGCACCTCTGCCATTATCCAAATCTTGAAGTCTTTATTCTGAACTAATCCCTCTTCTCCCATTATCATCTTTACCTTTTTTAGTTCTTCAGGAGTTCTTACAAAGGGCAGCATAACTATTACATTAGTAAGTCCATACTCTTCTCTGACCTTTAAAATAGCCCTACATTCTAATCTAAATCCTTCTTCATATTCTGGAGATATATATCTAGATACTCCTCTCCATCCTATCATGGGATTGGCCTCTATAGGCTCTACCTCATCTCCTCCCTTTAATCCTCTAAATTCATTAGTCCTAAAATCTGACAATCTGACTACCAGTGGTCTAGGATATAGTTCTCTTGCCACAGGCATGATACCTTCACTCATCTTGTCTACTAGTAACTGCCCCTGACCAGTCTTTACTAGGTACATAGGATGTGCTCCTACTAGATTTGTAAATATAAATTCAGTCCTCATTAGGCCTATACCATCTATTGGTAGATGTTTATATTTTTCCATAAGTTCTGGTTCCCCTAAATTCATATATATCTTGGTAGCAGTTACTGGGGCCAATAGGGACAGTAATTCTTCAGATATCCCTATAATATTTCCAGAACCTTTTACCTTGTCCTTATCTTTTTCTGTGCTTTCATCTTCTTTAGATATGACTATTCCCTCAAATACTACTCCACTTGTAGCATCTACAGTTATAGCCATACCTTCTTCCAATATAGTAGCCGCTGATTTTGCCCCTACTATACAGGGTATCTGCAACTCCCTAGATACTATGGCAGCGTGACAAGTCCTTCCTCCCTCTTCTGTTACAACTGCTGCTGCCTTTCTCATGGCTGGAACCATGTCTGGATTTGTCATTACAGTGACTAGTACATCTCCCTCTTCTATCCTGTCTATTTCAGATATATCTTTAATATTCTTTACCTTGCCAGCTCCCTTTCCTGGAGAGGCTGGAAGGCCTTTTACTAATACCTTCAGCTCTTGTACCATCTTTGTCTTATCCTCTCTGTCTTTTACAGTAGTTATTGGTCTTGACTGTAATATATATAATTCCTTGGTATCCCTATCAAATCCCCATTCTATGTCCTGGAAACTACCATACATATCCTCTATTTTTAGTCCATAGCCTATCAATATATCTAGTTCTCCTTCTGTAAGACACTCTCTTTCTACATATTCACTTCCCAGATAATCTGACACCTTTACTTCTATTGTACCAATTCCACTTTTATCCTTGATGACCATGGTATTCTTTTCTGCTATAAATACATCCTTTACTTTCCTAGACTCCTTATTAACTATATATTCATCTGGAGTCACAAACCCAGATACCACTGCTTCTCCCAGTCCCCAAGATGCATTTATCATCATCTCATCTGTATTTCCACTAATAGGATTTGCAGTAAACATAACACCAGATTTTTCACTACTTACCATCTTCTGTATTACAACTGCTAGAGAAACATAGAAGTGATCAAATCCTTGTTTTTCCCTATAATATATAGCTCTTGATGTCCATAGAGACGCCCAACACCTCCTTATATGGTCTATCAACTCTTTCTCTCCACTTATATGGAGATATGTATCCTGTTGCCCGGCAAAAGAGGCTTCTGGCAAATCCTCAGCTGTAGCAGAACTCCTCACTGCTATTTCAGGAGACACAATTCCAATTTGAGTGCTAAATTCCCTATATGCCTTCAATATCTCCTCTTCTAGTTCCCCTGGTATATTGCTCTTTAGAATTCTCTTCTGAATTTCATCACTTATATGCCCTAATAAAGATGGATCTTCCTCATCCAAGCCATACATCAATGCCCTTATAACTTCATCTAATTCTGCATACTCAATAAAATCCATATAGGCTTTGGCAGTTATACAAAACCCTGGTGGAACATTGAGACCCTTCTGAGTCAATTCTCCTAGATTTGCTCCTTTCCCTCCTACTATGGGTATGTCATGTTTGTCTATATCTTTGAAGTATCTGATATATTTATAGCCTTTCATAAAACTCCCTCCATTATATATTAATATGCACTACTTAGTAATATTATTTATATATTATAGCATATATGTATTAATATGTCATACTATTTTGTAAAAAAATAAGATAAAATCCCGTTATAGCTTAACGGGATCCTACCTATCAGCAACAGAAGTTATTGCCAAATAATATAACTAATAATAAGAAGAAAAATAGTAAGGAATCATCATCTGTATTTGATATGCATCCACATTGGAATAGTACTACTAATAGAAGAAAGAAAAACAGTAAAGAATCGTCATCTCCAAATCCTCCTAAAAATCCTCCTCTACATTGATTAGTCTTTACACCCATCTCTTCAACCATAAAATAACCTCCTTAATTTATCGTTCACTTCATATTATGATAAATTATTATTTTAGGTTACTAATTAGTAAAAGTACACAAGCTAAATTTCTAAAAAAAAAGAAAAACACAGCAGTACACTGTGTTTATCTACAACCACATCCGTCATTTCCACCGAGGAATAAGAAGAGAATCAATATCCAAATTATATTATTGTCACAAGAGCCTCCACATCCATCTCTACAACCGTCTCTACATCCACATCCCCCAAATCCACCAAATAAGAATAGGATTATCAGGATAAGGAACATATCATTATCTCCACAACCACAGCCACTCCCAAAGAGATTGCTTAACATAATAAAACCCCCTATCTATAGAATTAATATATATTATTCTAATAGGGGGCTATAGGTTACAAAAGTTTTAGTTCATCTCTAAGTTCCACTATGGATTTAGTGGATATATTATCCTGTGGTATTTCTAGTAGACTGACTATTTCATTTAAATGCCTTCTACTCTTTACTTCTATTTCCATATAGGGAAAAGGATATGTCTTTTTATCCCATGTATCTAAATCTAGACGTGCATCATTTAATTCATAGGATCTTCGTGTCTTATATCCTACTTCTATATCATCAAATCCTAGTTCTTTTAGAATTTCTACCATGGTATCCCTATCTTGAATTTCAGTACTGATTTCAATATTGTCTCTAATACCTTCTAGATCAATATTCTTTTTCAATGTAAATTCAGTACTAGATGTGTCATTTAACAGATTTTTAGTCTCCCTTATTCTCAAATAAGCATCTATATAGGATTTAATAGGTCTTCTACTAGAGTCAATCAATGTATTTATCTGTTCTTCATCTCCTATAAGTTTTCCACCTAATTTAATTATCTTCTTCTCTAAAACATCCAAATCTAAACCTAATACCTTGACTTCTAGTTCTCTTTCCACAGTATATTACCTCCGAGACATACCATCTTCATATCTATGTCCTCATCAAATAGAAGCAAATCTGCCTTCTTCCCTATCTCTATACTTCCCAATTCATCGCCCATGCCAATAGCTTTAGCTGGGTTTAGACTAGCCATCTTAACTGCATCATTTATAGGAACCTGAAGATATTTTGTCATATTATAGACTGCAGTTTTTAAATCTAAAGTTGAACCTGCTATATTTCCAGACTCTAGCCTTGGTTTTCCAGATTTTACAATTACCTTCTGTCCTCCAAGTATATATTCACCATCTTCCAATCCTGCTGCCATCATAGAATCAGATACCAATATTATCCTGTCATAGCCCTTCATTCTAAGGGCAATCTTAACTGCTATATCGTGAAGGTGAAATCTATCATAGATTACTTCACAATACACCCTATCATCAGTTAAAGAAGCACCTATTATCCCTGGCTCTCTGTGGTTAAATCCACGCATTCCATTATATAGATGTGTTGCAATAGTAACTCCATGTTCAATTCCCATCTTTGCTTCTTCATAGGTGGAATTAGAGTGGGCCATGGAAACAGCTACTCCATTTTTCTTTAAAAGTCTAATTACATCTAAGGCGCCTTCCAATTCTGGTGCCAAGGATACCATCTTCAGCAAGCCCTTTGAAGTATCCAATACCTCATGAATATCCTCTATATTTGGCGGCTTTATAAATCTTTCAGGTTGTGCACCTTTTTTTTCTACATTAAAAAATGGTCCTTCCAGATGAATTCCTACTATATTTGCCCTATCTTTCTTTTGATTATATGCTACTATATTTTTCATAGCTTTAATCATATCTTCATGGGATGAGGTGATTACAGTCCCTAAATAAGAGGTAACTCCATTGGAAATGTGATATTTTGCCATACTATCCAAAGCCTCTTCTGTACTATCCATTATATCAAATCCAGAATTTCCATGATTGTGTATATCTATAAAGCCTGGAGAAAGGTAGTTTCCCTTACCATAGATTATATCATCAAAATCATCTAGGTGAAATTCTTCTTCTCTCTTAATATCCACTATTCTTCCATCTTCTATAGCTACACCATATCCATCTAATACATCATAAGGTGTAATTATCCTAGTATCTCTAATCAGTATCTTCATATTTACACTTCCTTAAATATTATATGCATCTTCATCTACTATAACTGTCACATCAGGATGCAGTAATAATAGAGATGCTGGTAATTTAGTTGAAATTACATTTTCTTTTAATAGTTTCTGCATAATAGGAGCCTTGTTTTTTCCACTGGCTAATAGGATTATCTTTCTTGCCTTTAGTATACTTCCTATTCCCATACTGATAGCAGTCTTTGGCACTTCATCCATAGAATCAAAAAATCTTGAATTATCCTCTATAGTAGACTTTGTAAGCTGTACTACTGAGGTACCTACAGATAATTCATCGGCAGGTTCGTTAAAGGCTATATGCCCATTGGTTCCAATGCCAAGTATCTGAATATCTATACCTCCGGCTCTCTCTATATCTCCATCATATTCTGCACAATAATCTATTGGATTTTGTGCCTTTCCATTTGGAACATATGTCTTTTCCTTATTGATGTTTATATGGTCAAATAGCTTTTCATTCATAAAATATCTATAGCTATTTGGATGCTCTCCATCTAGGCCTATATATTCATCTAGATTAAAGGTGCTTACCTTAGAAAAGTCCAGTCCTCTTTCTCTATGAGCCCTTATTAGTTCTTCATAAGTTCCCACAGGCGTACTCCCTGTGGCTAATCCAAGGACTAGTTCTGGATTGTTCCTTATTTCCTCCTCCAACAAAGATGCTGCCCTCTTACTCAATTCATCATAGTTCTTTTCTACTATTACTTTCATCTCTTCACTCTCCCACTATAATTTTTGGATTAAATCCAATATAATCACTGGATACACAGAAAAATTCTATCCCATCTATATCTCCTTCAACTACATATCTGTGTCCCTCAGCATGTAAATGTCCATATATGCATATATCCACTTCAAACTCCTTCATTACAGATACAAACTCATTTGGAGTTAAGTCCATATTGAATGGTGGATAATGGAGCATTACAATCTTTTTATCAACATCCTGTCCTATATCTGATAGAGACATTTCAAGTCTCAGTAACTCTCTCTTTAAGATTTTTTCATCTGAATCATCAAATCCTTCACTATCCCTAGAGATCCATCCTCGAGTTCCTGAAATAGATATTCCCTCATGAATATAGCTTACATTTTGAATAAAGGATATGGACTCAAGGTCCAATTTTTTCATCTTATTTAAACTCTGCCACCAGTAATCATGATTTCCCTTGGTCATTAGTTTTTTACCTGGTAGCTTATCTATTCTCTTTAAATCATAATAGGCATCATCTAATTTTAAAGCCCAAGAAATATCTCCCGGTAATAATACAAGATCTCCATCTTTCACCTTATCTATCCAATTATTGATTATCTGTTCCTCATGATCTATCCAATTATCTCCAAATATATCCATGGGTTTTTCCTTGGAATAATCAAAGTGTAAATCTCCAATTCCATAAATCATTTACCCACCTCAATTAATCTTAATCTATCAATTTAACCCTATAAATCTGCATTTACATAGATTTATATACTTCATCTTAAACCTTAACTTTAACTTTAGTCTAATTCAACTAAATTAAATTCCTTACCCATATCCTGAAGTATCTTGGTTTCTCTCTTATGACATGTAAATAATATTATCTGCCTCTTTTCACTTTCTTTCACGAGAAATCCCATCATATTCTCAAGTCTATGATCATCATATTGAATAAAACAATCATCTAATATCAAGGGTAATCCCTCATTTTTTATGGAATCTATGATTCCAAAACGCAGTGAAAAATATAGCTGATCTATGGTCCCTCCACTTAAACTATCTATGTCAATAATTTCCCTGGTAATAGGATTTATAACTCCCATCTCTAGATTATCATCTATCTTTATACCTCTATACTTTCCTCCAGTTATATTCTCTACTATCTCTCCTACCTTCCTATTGATAGTAGGAGCAAATTTCCTATGAATATCCTTAGATAATATCTCTATAGTATCCTTAGCAAGCTCCATAGCCTCTCTCTTATTATCTAACTCCTCTATCAATGTATTCATTCTATCTATATCTTCATCTACTTCTACTAATTCTGATACCCTATCATTTAAGAAGTTTAGATTCTCATCTATACCTCTCTTTTCCACTTTAATATTGGAAATATGAGCATTTTTATCATCAATCTGGCTCTTTAATTCTTCACTGGATATATGAAAATCTCCTTCTACTTCTACTATATCACAGTCTCCAAGTTCAGCTTCTAAACTGTGAAGGGTATAGACACCTAAAGTCTTCTTCATCAACTCTTCCTTAGACTCTATATTCTTTAGCATCTGTTCATATGCTCCCTTGTGTTTTAAATTAGACTTAAATTCTTCTAAAGTCCTAGAAAGATTTTCCTCTAATATTCTCTCTAATTCCTCATGAGCTTTTTCCTTTCTTCTCCCTAGCTCTTCTAATTTGTTATTTAGCTCCCCTCTTCTACATATATTTTTCTCCTGCTCCTTTTTTCTTTCTCTATCTCTATATATTTCAAATTGAATCTCATCACTTAATCTCTTTAACTCTGGCCTAGAACTTACACCATATCTATCCAATATAGATGAGAGTATGCTTTGTATATTCTCTATCTCTTTTTTTGTAGAAATATTCCTAGACTCTACTTCATCTCTCTGTGAACTTATCCTTGTAAGGAGTCCATAGACTCTCCTTATTTTAGAGATAAAAAATATGGCAGAAGGAACCAATAGCAAATTCACTAATAGCAGCCAATAGCTCTTCATAATATAGGAAATTCCAACAGAAGATATAGACAAGAGTATATTGATTATAAGGAATATGATATATCTAGACCTTGTCTCTAGATTGTTGTCATAATCTCTCTTTAAAAACTGTATTTCACTTTCATTACTATTATAGATTAGATTATTCCTCTGTCCTTCTAGTTCTTCATATCTTAAATAGTCCCCACTTATCTCTCTAGCCCTTTCTATGGTTTCTATATCTATATCCTCTAAAACTTCCAGACCATTTTCTAAATCCTCTAACTCCTCTTTTAACTCTATTTCTCTTTCATCTATATATCTTAGATTGTTTTCCAGCTCAATTCCCCTTGAGTAGTCCTCCATAGACAATCTATTATATTTTTCATAGTTCTGACTGCTGCTTTTTAGTTCTTGAATTTCCTTGGCTAGAGCCTTAGCTTCAGCATAGATCTGTGTCTTCTCCAAAACTATGGTTCTTCCCAATTTTTCTTTTAACTCCCTTAGACTTTTTTCCTCAGCTTCCAACTCCCTGTCAAATCTACTACTAGACATCAATGTCTTATTGTATTCATCTCTATGGATAACCAATTCTTTTCTATATTCTTTTAATTCTTCTAGTTTCTTATGTGTTCTACCATAGACACTTGTAGTAGCTCTTATAGTTCCTATATCTTTCAATGCTCTATCTAAACTATCTATAGCCTTTTCCACAGACAATTCATCATCTAAAGTAGTACTTACATTTACTAGCTTATCCCTTACTTCATTGGCTAGAGAATCCTCTGTCTTGGTACCTAATTGCTTTATGGATATAGTATTAGAATATATGGCATCATTGAATCCAAAGAATTGAAATCCAGGTTGCAGTACTCTTCCACTATTTCCATTGTCTATGGAATTTGTAATATCCTCTCCAGTATCCTCTAAAAATACATGGGTACTTTCATTTCCCTTTGTAAAATCCCTCTCAATTCTATACTCCCGTCCATGGTATGAAAATCTTATAACTCCACTATATCTGGCATTTGACCAGGGCTCATATCTACTATGTTCCTCTTCATATATAGTCCTCTTGGCATAGGGCTTTAGAAATCCATAGAATATACCATTTATAAAATTGTGTATAGTAGTCTTTCCCGTCTCATTATCTCCATAGATTATATTAAGTCCATTTTCTAAATGTATAGTCTTATTATGAAATTTTCCAAAACCAACTAGGTTCAACTCTCTGATTATCATGGATTGACTCTTCCTTTCAAAAGGGCATCTAAGCCATAATATAGGGCATCTCTTACCTTTGTATCATCTAGCCCCTTTGCCTTCATTTCTCCTATAAAATTCCCTATTATATTGTCACTATAGTCATTTTCTAGTGCCTCTAGATCATAGTCTGGGACTGTATTGTCTAATATCTCCAGATGATAGAACTCATCTGATAGACACTTAAAGAGTTCTTCCACATCTATGTCATTTTGAATATATCCAGTTAGCTTCACTCTATAAAAATCCCTACTCTTCTTTCCCTCATATATATCATTGAAACTATCTACTATATCCCCATACCCCATATCACCATATAAAATCATATCTATATCCCAAAAACTTCTCTTGCTAAAGGGAACAAATTCAATATTAGTCCCATCTTGAGTGATATGCCCCTGTATGAATCCTCGCTCTCCTACTTCTCCAAAATCAAGAGGCTCTGGACATCCACAATATGCTATATTCTCATCTATAATCTGTGGTTTATGAATATGTCCTAGACCTATATAGTCCATGTCCAATTCTCTAAGTCTATTTAAATCCAAAGGAAGATATCTAGAATTTGACCCTATATCTCCATGTAATAGGAGGATTCTATTTTTTCCCTTGTCATGAAGATCAAAATCTTCAAAGGAGACACTATCCCTTATCTCCACCCTATCCCAACTATATCCATATATTACTGTATTTAATTCTTGGAATTCCTTCTTTTCTAGACCATCTCCTCTAAATATGTGGACATTTGGACTCCATTCCACCTTATTATATAGGGATTTTTCATATAAATAGTCATGATTTCCTGCTATGACCAATACATTGGTATCTTCTATACTTCCCAATATATCACGTACTCTTCTCATATCTCCAAGAGTAAAGTATCTATCTTCAAATAGATCTCCTGCAATCAATAGAAAATCCATATGATTTTCATGAGCATATCTAGCTATTCTCTCAAAAGTAGACCACAGTTCTCTTCTTCTAGCAATAGCTTTTTCTCTATCAAAGGAGACATTATTGAAGTGTAGTCCTAGATGAATATCTCCAGTATGTACAAAGCTAATCAATACAAACACCCCCATGATAGATAAATTATATCACAAATAAATAAAAAGCTAAAACTAAAAGAATTATAACTCTTTTAATTTTAGCTTGTATTACCTAGATGTCTCGTTATATTGTGGTTCCTCTACTATTTATGTCTCAAAACAAACTTAGCACAACAATCCCGATTCCTGGAAATAATATGGAACCTATAATATTGAACTTTTTATTTAATAAATGTAGATTTATATTTTGAATAGAGTCTTCTTTTTCTTCATATTCAATGGCACCCTTTTCTTCCATATAAACCTTATCTATGTTATCCATTATTTTTTGCTGCTTGATTTTTATTTCGTCGTTATTCGGTAAACGAGATTTGTGGTAAATCTCAGATTTTAAATCATCTTCTTCGCCCCTAATAAAAGAGTCATAACTATTTAATCGTGTATAAAAATCTTCGATAACATATCCATTATCTTCTTCTTTTAATAAAACTTCAAGTTCTTCACTATATCCGCTTTCTTCCTCAACTCCAATGTATTTGAATTTAACTCTAACTGCAAATTTAAAATAATATAGTTCGTTAACAAATTCTTCTTCTATTAGCTCTGGTTTAACCCTATAATTAGTCTTTTCATTCTTATTAACAGCTGTATTATAATTTTTGACTTTTATTTTTCCATATAGATAGTTTTGCAAGTCTTCATTTATCTCATACTTACTTAAATCGTTATCTTCAGCTAAATCCTGATTTCTATAGAAGTCCACTATGAAATTTTCTATATACTCTGTTCTATTCTGTGCTGGATATTTAGAACTAGCTATGCTGTAATGATTTAAGTTTAATACTACTATCATCCCTATTAAGACGAATATTTTAACACCGATTTTAAAATACTTTTTCAATATCATTCCCTCCTTAATAAAATAAGATGATTATGCAAATAAAATTTCCTCAATATCGAAAAAATCTTTCCATGGTATACAATCCAAATCATGGTCTTTGCAATATCTCAAAAGTCCATCCTTGGCAAATACTATATCTGCTCTGCTGGCAATAGGCTCATCTGTTATCCCATCTCCTATAAATAGGACTTTTCCATATCTCTCTTTAAACTTCCTTACATGGCTTATCTTACAATTCCCGCATAATCCTATATGACAACACTTTGGATCTCTTTTGTGAAAATAGTCTATGGTGATACTATCTCCATTAAAATTTAGATGATTAGCATATACCTGTATATCCTCTATACCGTACTTTTTTAAAAAAGCCACTATTCCATTGTCAAATCCCCCACTTATAATTGCAACAGGTATATTATACCCCTTGACTTTTTTATAGAATTCTAGAAACCCATCTGCCATCTCTATTTCATTTAATATAAAATCCAAATACTCCTTCTCTGTTATCCTTATCTTAGAAAACAATCCATCCATAAACTCTACATACTTCATATCTCGCTCATTATTTTCTCTAAAAAACTTCTCTATATCATCATTCCAATAATCTTCTACTAGCTTATCATTTGTATCCTCTGTGGTAATAGTTCCATCAAAATCTATTAATATAGCTATATCTCCTAAATCCGCCTTCTTCATTAAATCCTCCTATAGTCCTTTTTACTTAATCAACTTTGACATGATCTTGAACTCTGGTGTCCCAGCTTTTTTCAATAGATCAAATACTATGGTCTCTGTATTGCTTATTACAGCACCTATATTCTTCATTAAATCAAGTCCGTTTAAAAAGTTCTCCTTGGTTCTAGATGCCATTGCATCCCTGACTATATGAACATCATATCCATCGACTATCAAATCCCTAGTAGTCTGATATACACATATATGGGTCTCCATACCTACTATTATGATCTTCTTTCTTCCAATATCCTTGAGTGCTGATTTCACCTCATCTATATATGCAGTGAAACTATTTTTAGAAAATACCTGTGCATCTCCCAGATCTTTTCTTATGTCTTCTACAGTGTTTCCTAATCCTTTTGGATACTGCTCTGTAACTATGACAGGTATATCCATCTGTCTTGCTCCTTCTAATAATACCTTGGTATTTTGAATTACTTGGTCTTTATATTCCATAACTGGCACTAGCCTATCCTGAATATCTATTACCAATAATATAGCATTCTCTCTATTTAAATCAAACTTTGACATAAAAAACCTCCTAATAATATATTATTCTACCTTTAAAACTCTATCTCTATAATTATATACTAATTTCGTATTATTTCAAAAATACTTTTTATCACATAGGAAGCTAAAAGATTTTACATTGATAAACTCCATCCATTATATTATAATTAGGTAGAGTTAAGGAAATGGAGGGATATGTAGATGAAGGATTATGGCACATTTGATATACTAGGTCCAATAATGATAGGCCCTTCCAGCTCTCATACAGCTGGTGCTGCAAGATTATCTAAGATTTCCAAGGGAATTGCTGGAGATGGCTTTTATGAAGTAGAATTTATACTTCATGGTTCTTTTGCTAAGACTTATAAGGGACATGGTACAGATAAAGCTTTAATCGCAGGTGTTTTAGATATGGAGCCTTCTGATGAAAATATCAGAAACTCCTTTGATATTGCCAAAGATAGAAATTTAAATATAATATTTTCAGAAGAAGATTTAGGATATGAGCATCCTAATACAGTGAAGATATTATTTAGATATCCAAATGGAGAAGAGTTCTATGTAATAGGTTCTTCTATTGGTGGAGGAAATATAATAATAACAGATATAAATGGTAACAAGGTGGAATTTACTGGAGACAAACCTACTATATTGATGAGATATGAGGACAGAAGGGGAATCATAAGTGAAGTAAGCTCCATTCTCTCCATGAACAATCTAAACATTGCCACCATGAAGGTTACGAGGGAAAAAAACATTGCAACTCTAGTATGTGAACTAGATTCAGAGATAACACAAGCTATAATAGATGAAATGACTAAATTAGAAGAAATTTCATATCTAAAGTTTATCAATCCAATAGAGAGGTGAATATATGTTTAATAAGGCATCAGAACTCTTAGAAATATGCAATGATAAAAATTTAAGTATTTCTGAAGTAGTTATAGAAAAAGAGATAAAGTCCAACGGATTTAATATGGAAGAATTGATGGATAGAATGTATGAAACTCTACAAGTCATGAAGGACTCCGCTACTGCAGCTTTAGACAAGGAAGTAAAATCTCTGTCTGGGCTTACAGGTGGAAACTCAAAAAAGGTGGAAGACTATAAAAATAGTGGTAAGACCTTAAGTGGTGCATTTATCAATTCAGCTATGGCAAAGGCCTTCTCTACATCAGAAGTAAATGCATCTATGGGGAAAATAGTAGCAGCACCTACAGCAGGGGCTTCTGGTATACTTCCCAGTGCTATATTGTCTGCTCAGGAAAAACTAAACCTTACAGATGAAGATCTTATCAAGGGTTTATTTACTGCAGTAGGAATTGGTGAGATCATAGCAAAAAATGCCACCATATCTGGTGCAGAAGGTGGATGCCAAGCAGAATGTGGCTCCGCTGCTGCAATGGCTGCAGGAGCAATTGTAGAGATGGCTGGAGGTACTCCTCAAGCAGCTCTAGATGCTGCTGGATTTGCACTGACAAATATCCTTGGATTAGTATGTGATCCCATTGCAGGATTAGTAGAATATCCATGTGCCCTTAGAAATGCCTCAGGAGTAGTAAATGCCTTTATCTCAGCAGATATGGCATTAGCAGGAGTACAATCAATTGTCCCCTTTGATGAAGTAGTAGAATCTATGTATAAAGTAGGAAAGGCGATGCCAGAATCCCTAAGAGAAACTGCACTAGGTGGACTAGCTGCAACTCCTACAGGAATTGCATGTTCAAAGAGATTGTTAAAGTAAAAAAATCAGCCAAGTTGGCTGATTTTTTTTCATTCTTTATCGTATAGTTATATATTTCCACTTACCTGTTCTAAATCTAAAGGTCACTAGTACCCATCTGCTAAACTGGTCTATAAAAACAGCCATCCAAGCTCCTATAAGCCCTACACCTAATACCATAACAAAATAATAGGCCAATAATACCCTTATGAGCAAAATTCCTATAAATGTGGCTACTAAAGTCCAAATAGTATCTCCAGCCCCTCTAAGACCTCCAGCCAATATAAGCTGAGAGCTTTGGAAAGGTTGAATAAATGCAATAAGCTTCAAAACCTTTGCTGCCTCTACTATGACCTCTTGGTTTTTAGTATATAGACTGGCAATCTCTCCTCCAAAAAAGTAAAACATCACTGCCATAGTGGCAGATACAAAGGAACCTACCTTGCTACAAGCCCTAATATATCTCTCTGCTAATTTAGAATCATCAGCTCCAAGACTCTTTCCAGCTAAAGTAGATGCTGCTATCCCAAAGGATTGCCCTGGTGTAAAGGAGAGATTTAATATATTGAGACAGATCTGATGTGTAGCATATGCTACAGTACCTAAAGATGCAACTATCTTTACAAATAAAAGTATCCCTGCTCTCATGGCTATCTGTTCCAAAGATGCAGGTACTCCTATTTTGACTAGATTATAGATGATGTCTTTATGAATTTTGAACTTATTTTTAAGATTTATATGGATAGTGCTATCTTCTCTAAATATATATCTTACAAGTATTATACTGGCCAATACGTGAGATAGGGATGTAGATATAGCCGCACCTGTTGCTCCAAGTGATGGCATCCCCAATAGACCATAGATCAATATGGCATTTCCTACTACATTCAATAGATTTACAGTTATATTTATCTTCATTGGTGTCTTTGTATCTCCTGCTCCCCTTAAGGATGCAAATATTGAGAAGTTAAAGGCCTGAAATACAAATCCCATTATAATCACTCTAAAATAGGATTTCCCAATTAACAATGTGTCCTGCTTGGCACCTATAAATGTCATGACAGATTCACTAAATCCTAAACCTATTACCAATATAGGAACTACTAGCAATAATTGAGTCAAAATGATTATATGCTTGACTACATCCTCAATCCTATCCTCTCGATTTGCTCCAACATATCGTGCTACCATGGCTGTAGCACCTATATTCATAGACTGAACCAAGGACAAACCTATAAATACCAGTTGATTTGTGATACCAACTGCAGCAATTGCAGCAGCAGATGTGGCATCATCTCCATAGTTTCCAAGCATTATCATATCTACCATTCCAAATAGGGTTCCCATTAAAAGTTCAACAAATACAGGTCCTGCAATCCTTATAATCTCATCTCTAATTTTCTCTTTACTATGACCATCTTCCATATTACCCCTCCCTTCCTAAAATATTCATACTCTTAAATAGTATATCATATTATAGGGACCCTTTCATATTAAAGGATCCCTATAATTATACTCTAATTTATTCAATACTATATAATTTTTTAGTTACATTTTCTTCTATAGCTGCTATCTTTCTTTTGGACTCTTCCATATCTTCAGCCTTAGAATATATATATATTTTTATCTTTGGCTCAGTGCCAGAAGGTCTTACTGCATACCATGACCCATCACTCAAATAATATTTCAATACATTGCTCTTTGAATTTCCAGTGTCATCTAATAGATAATCTATTGTCCTTTCAAGTTTCATATCTTCAATAGTTTCTAGAGGATTTGCCCTAAATTCCTCCATCATTCTAGATATTCTCTTGCTTCCCTCTACACCCTCTAATACTATGGAGATCAATTTCTCACTATAGTATCCAAATTCACTATATATATCTTCTAGTACCTGAACCATGTTCTTGCCTTGTTTCTTATAGTATGCGGCCATCTCTATAATCAACATGGAGCTTACTACAGCATCCTTATCCCTTACTAATGTACCATAAGTATATCCAATACTCTCTTCATATCCAAAGATAAATGTATGCTCCTTTGTCTCTTCCCATTCATTGGCCTTGGCACAGATAAACTTAAATCCTGTCAATGTCTCAAAGGTATCTACCCCGTATTTCTCTGCAATAGCTCTACCTAAATCACCTGTCACTATACTCTTTACTATGGCAGCATTTCCTGGAAGAGTTCCATTTGCTTTTCTAGCAGATAATATATAGTTCACAAGCAATGCCCCTGTCTGATTTCCATTGAAGAATATATACTCTCCTTCACTATCCTTTGCCACCATAGCAATTCTATCAGCATCTGGATCTGTAGCTACTAATATATCTGCATCTACTTCTTTCCCCAATTTCAATGCATAGTCGAAGGCCTTTGGATCCTCAGGATTTGGATATCCAACAGTAGTAAACTTATAATCAGGATTTTCCTGTTCAGGAACTACCACTATATTGGTAAATCCTCTCTCCCTAAGTACTCTTCTCACAGGTATATTTCCAGTACCATTAAGAGGAGTATATACCACCTTTATATCCTTATCTATGTCCTCATTTATAGCTCCATCTAGAATTTTTTGATTATATTCATCATCTATTTCCTTACCTATATAGACTATAAGTCCCTTCTCAACTGCTTCATCTAAATCCATCATCTCAATCTGACTATAGGTCTCTATATTAGCTATCTCTGCTAGTATTTCATCTGCTATTTCATCTAATATCTGAGAACCATCTTCCCAATATACCTTGTAGCCATTATATTCTCGTGGATTGTGACTGGCAGTTACAACTATACCTGATATGGTATTGAGTCTCCTCACAGTAAAGGATAAAACTGGCGTAGGTCTTATTCCATCAAATAGATATGTCTTTATTCCATTTGCAGCCAACACCCTAGCAGCAATCTCTGAGAATACATCAGAATATTGTCTTACATCATAGGCTATAGCCACACCCCTATCCATAGCCTCTTGTCCTCTATTGACTATGGTCTGTGCTAGTCCCTGGGTAGCTAAAGCTACAGTATATATATTCATCCTATTTGTACCTGCCCCAATCTTTCCCCTAAGTCCTGCAGTTCCAAATTTTAAGTCTGTATAGAACCTATCTTCTATCTCCCCTTTATCTGTTATAGATCTAAGTTCTTCTTTTGTATCCTCATCAAAATACTCATCTTCCAACCATTCTCTATACTTATCCATATAACCCATATAAATTCCTCCCCTTTATTTTAATAGATCTGCAAACACTCCTTGAATTTGATCTGCCAAATCCCTTGGATTTATTTGAATTTGAAGTCCAATCTTTCCAGCACTTACTATAATATTTTTAAATTCTAGACTATCTTCCTGAATGAAACTTGGATAGAGTCTTTTCATACCAATAGGTGAACATCCTCCTCTAATATATCCTGTAATCCTTTGTATATCCTTTACATGTATAAGTTCCACCTTTTTTTCCCCTGTTATTTCAGCTGCCTTCTTTAGATCCAATTCTTCTGCAACAGGAATTATAAAGACATAGACCTGTTCTTTTCCACATGCCACTAGTGTCTTGTAGACTTCCTTTACGTCTCTTTTAATCTTATGGGCTACAGAAATTCCATCTACAAGCCCATCCCCTGATTCATAAGATAGAACTTCATAATTGATCTTTTCTTTGTCCAATATCCTCATTGCATTAGTCTTTGTCATGTTTTATCCTCCTTATTATATACCCGATTTTATCATATATTAATGAAATCTTATATCTATTTTATCTAAACAAGAGATAATTTCAACATATTTATAAGATATATGTAAAAATTAAAAATCGCCGTTCTCCCAATGTTATGATTGACATCAGTCAAAACAACGATTTTTATCACCTATATCACATGAACTAAAATATAGGCTCTAATTGCTACACGCTTCCTTTATCTAGTAGGCTATTAATAAGTTTCCTTAAACACTTCAAAATATCCTATTGGATGGGCACAAGCTGGACATGATTGTGGGGCTGATTTTCCAGTATGTATATATCCGCAATTATTGCATTTCCATTCTACTTCTTCATCTTTCTTAAACACCTTATCTTCCTCAATATTCTGAAGCAACTTCAGGAATCTTCTCTCATGTCTTTCTTCTACTTCTGCAATTTCTCTAAATACATAAGCAATTGTCTTAAATCCCTCTTCCTCTGCAATTTTAGCAAATTCAGGATATAATTTAGAATACTCTTCATTTTCTCCTGCTGCTGCAGCCCTTAGATTCGTCTTTGTATCCCCTAATGCTACAGGATAGTCTGCATTTATCTCTACTGTTTCACAGCATAAATCCTCATTTAAAAACTTAAAAAATCTCTTAGCATGTTCCATTTCATTGTCAGCTGTTTCATTAAAAATATTAGAAATCTGAACATATCCTTCTTTTTTTGCTTCCTTTGCATAATAAGTATATCTCATTCTAGCTTGTGACTCTCCTGCAAAAGACTTCATTAAATTTTCTGCAGTTCTTGTTCCTTTTAAATTTGCCAATTGAACTACTCCTTTCTTATTTTGAATTTCACTATATTTTAGTTATTGTTCCATATGACTTTCTTACCCACTATATCAGATTTTATTGATATAGTGGGTGAATAAATTCCACTATCTCTCTTACTAAGTCTTCATGTAAAGGCAATTTAGGTTTAGTATATGTACTTATGTTCTCCTCTATACCCCAGGGAACTGATCTCAATATATGATTCATATCCCTTATAATTACCAGTTTACTATCTATAACATCATGGAGAATCCTAGCTTCCTCTACAGAAACCTGTAAATCACTATCCCCTTGTAATATCAATGTAGGTGCATCTACTTCTCTAATCACGGATTTGGGTTCATACTTAAATAAGGATATGAGATAGGGTTGTGCACTCTTCTTAAATAGAAAATCCAAATTTAAGGGTACTTCTTCTACTATATTTCCTTTTTTTAACTCCTCTATAATAGGTAGACTATTCTCTAGATAATTCTTGCCCTTTTTATCTAACAACTCCACCAGTGTCTCATAACCTGACTTTCCTGGTGCTGCTATGGAGATAAATCCATCTAGTTCTAGATCCTTAGCAGCTGCAGCTCCTACTAATCCACCTTCACTATGTCCAATTATGTAATGTCTACTAAATCTACTATCAGTCTGTATCTTCTCCATCCATAGCATGGCATCTTCAATATAGTCTGCAAATATTAAGTCCTGCCTACTCTTTACCACATCTAAACTTCTCCCAACTCCCCTTTTATCATATCGAAGGCTAGCAATTCCCATATTTCCTAAGGATTTAGATAGCATCTTGAGGCAGTTACTTCTAGATTCATTAGAAATATTATTTCCGTCTTTATTAGTAGCCCCTGCCCCCTGTATAATCAAAGCTATGGGATGTGGTCCATCAGTATTGGGCAAAGTCAATATACCATATAGTTCTCCGTCCTCAACTTCTAGATTGTAGACTTCCTCTGTAAAGTCTCGCTTAGAATCACAAGCTGTCAGTAAGACTGCAAACAATATAATAAGTACTAATATTTTTCTCATGAAAATACCTTCCTTTCCTGTCTACTTATATTATGACTCTAATTTATTTATACCCTTTTTCAGAATATTTTATCAAACCTTACTTCATTATATCACAATAGATCTGAAATAATCTATATTATCTTCCATATCTCCTATATTCATCTAGTCTTTCTGCATCTTCAATCTCTAGGTCCCTTTCTCCAGCTAATGACTCCAGATGATGAGTAAACTCATGTAATAGAGTCTCCCTTAGTTTTTCATATAGTCTATCCCTAGAAATATCTCCATATGCTCTCTTAAAAGAGCCATAGTATATCCTGATGTTTCTCCCTGTAAAACTCACACTATATTCGCCCATTATATATAAGATGTTTCCCCCTCTGCTTTCAGGGTGAATCTTATATTCAGGCAAGAGAATTATACCTTCATTTAATTCCTTGAAGATCTCCTTTGGCAATTCTTCAGCTATACTATCTAAAATATCATGCACTTCCTCTATTGTTGGAAAATCATACATATATATTGATCCTTTCTATATGAATTCTTAGCGTGATTTAAGAATATCATATATTTCAATAAAATAATACACCCTAAAAGTTAAAAGCTCTTAACTTTTAGGATGTATTCATTCTTTATATTTCTTATTCCATATCTTCTACAGATGTATTCCCAGCTATTCTACCAAATACGATTATATCTGCAAGGGCATTTCCACCTAATCTATTGCCACCATGTACTCCTCCTACTACTTCACCAGCAGCATATAGACCTGAAATTGGGTTTCCTTCTTTATTTAGTACTTGTGCTTTGGTATTTATCTTCAATCCACCCATTGTATGATGTATTGCTGGACCTACTTCTATTGCATAATATTTTGCCTTTTCTATCTTTCTTGGCATATCTGGTCTAGAAAATTCTTTATCCTCTTTAGCATCTACATATTCATTATATAATTTTACAGTTTCTGCTAGATTTTCTCCATTTATATCTAAAGCTTTTGCCAATTCTTCTATACTTTCTCCCTCAGTAGTCAATCCCATATCTACATATTTATCTATGGCTTTTAGACTTTCCCTGATTCCTTCATCAAAGAATAAGAAGGCTGTTTGTTTTTCTTGAGCTAGGATTCCTTCTGATACTACATCTCTTGTCCCAATCTCATTTATAAACCTCTTACCTTCTCTATTTATTAGAATAGCTCCATTACCTCTTACTGCTTCTGTTATCATAAATCCATTATCAGGAACTACTGTTGGATGGGTTTGAATCTCTTCCATCTGTACTAGATCAGCACCTATAGCAGTTGCCATAGTGATACCATCTCCAGTTGCTCCAGGATGATTAGTAGTCCCAAATCCTTTGAGAGACTCATTATATTCTACTACCATATCAGAATTAGCACCAAATCCTCCTGTTGCAACTATAACAGCTTTGGATTCAATTTTAAATTCATTTCCATCTTTATCCTTAGCTACAATTCCTTTTACCTTATTATCTTCATATAGAATCTCAGTAGCTGTTGTATCTAGCAATATCTCTATACCTTCTTTTTCTGCATTTTCATGTAAAACTTTTATTATATGTGAACCTACTGGTGCTCCTCCTGTAGGTCTATGTGCTCTATCATTACTTGCACCGCCTAGTCTACCAACATCACTTAGATCTGCTCCAATTCCAATAAGCCACTCTACAGCATCAGCAGCATTATCAGTCATTATCTTTACAAGTTCAGGGTCGTTTTTCTCATGTCCACCCTTCATTGTATCTTCAAAGTGTTTTTCTGGACTATCTTCTATTCCCAATTCTTTTTGTACTGAAGTTCCAGCTGCGTTTAGTCCTCCAGTAGCTCTAAGGGTATTTCCACCAACAATTGACATCTTTTCAACTATAATTACATCTTTTTCACCATTTTTGGCTTCCAAAGCTGCTGCAAGTCCTGCACCACCAGTTCCTATAACCACCACATCTGTAGATCTATCTTCTACTATATTTTCTGATAATTTACCTGTATCCTCTGAATCTTTATCTTTTGTATCCTTCTTTGTACATCCTATAACCAGTGATGATATCAGGATAGTTACAAGAAGTATTGAAATCAACTTCTTTGACTTTCTCATCTGCAATTCCTCCTTAAGTTTCTTAAGATATATTTATATCCTTATTTAGGATAACACTAGATAAAATTTGATACAAGTTTTTTTTATTTACTTTATATGTTTTTTATGTTGACAAATGGAAAATATTTAGATACTATGTAAGTAAGTACTTACATAATGGTGATAATAGTGAAAACTGATAAAAGACGTATGAATAAGAAAGATAGAAAAGCTCAGATACTAAATTCCGCATTAAATGTATTTGTTGAAAGAGGATATAATGGTGCCACAACTCAAGAAATTGCCAGAGAAGCAGGTATCTCCGAGGTAACTTTATTTAGATATTTTAAATCTAAAAGAGATATTTTTATAGAAGTAATAGAACCTATTTTATTTGAAACCTTAAAAAATTCCGTAGAGATATCTAAGGATTTGGATCTAAAAGAAAAACTCAAAATTATACTTATTGAACGAATAAAACTTATTTTAAAATATAATAAAGTGATTAAGCTAATACTTATGGAAAGTCAGATAAATCCTGAAATAGCAAGCTTTAACTATATTGAAAAGACCTCAGAACTTCTAAGAGAATCTATCTCTAAAATAGATATTAATTTGGGAAATAGTGATCTTTGTCTCAGGATAATGATTGGGAGTATATTATCATTTCTATATTTACCAGAAGAAGATGAAATAAAGCTCCATAAATATGTGGATAATATAGTCTCTTATATTATGAATTACACTTTATAAAGGGGGATTACATTGGCAAGATATCGAAAGGAAATACAAATTGCTACACTTATACTATTTGTTATTCTATTGAAGATGGGAAAGATTCAACTCTGGATGGGGATTTTCTTTATATCTTTGCTCTTTTCTATACTTTTTGGCAGGTTTTATTGTGGATATATATGTCCTATAAATACTGTTATGGAAATAATGGATACTAATGTAAAAAAAAATAAAAAGATACGAAAAAAAGTTCCAGAGTTATTAAAACAACCTTGGATAAGGTATTCTATATTAATACTTTTTATTTGTACCATGATATTTATATTTAAGACTAGGAGAAAATTACCTGTATTACCTGTATTATTTTTATTAGGAGTTATACTTACTGTATTCTTTGAACCAAGTCTATGGCACAGATATCTATGCCCTTATGGATCAATGTTATCTATTTTTTCTAAAAAAAGTAAAAGTGGATATACTATTAGTGATGACCATTGCATAAAATGTGGTCTGTGTGTAAGAAATTGTCCATCTGATGCCATATATTGGGAAAATAAATCTAAATACCCGATTATCTTAAAAAATGAATGCATACTTTGCAGTAGATGTAAACAAAGTTGTTCAACTGAAGCTATTAAATAATAACAAGGTCAATACCTTCTAAAATAATATTCAAAGATACTGGAGATAGAATTTATCTATCTCCAGTATCTATTTTATTTAAATATATCTAATCCAATGTACTTCTCTTATTCAATATCCTGATTCATCATTTAATATAATCTTGGGTTTATTAAAAATTATCTTCCATATACTGAGTCTTAACTACATAGAATAGGTGGAACAGAAATATGCCTGAATCGTACATCTGGTATTTCCATCGATAAACCTCTCCTAAATAACTCCTTTAAATGCTAAGCCAGTAAAAGCAAATATCTATATACTTTTACCAGATTCAAATCTTACTAAATTATTGATAAAATTTTTCCTACTATTAATCCTCCACCTGTGCCTACGACATATCCCATCATAGCCATAAGTACACCTATTGGTATCAAAGCTTCGCTATAGGAAGCGGCTAATATTGGCGCTGATGCAACTCCCCCTATATTAGCTAAACTTGCAACACCACATGTAAAAAGATCTAATCTAAATATCTTTGCTATTAATCCCATAACGATAGCATGAATTCCTAAAATCATAAATCCTGATACTATATATAGTGGAGCTTGCCCTAGTTCTGCAAAATTTGCTCGTGATGCAATCAAAGCTACAATAGTATATAGCATAAGATTTGAAATTTGAGATGAGCCTGGCAAGTCTGCTAAAGGAGTCATGGCTCCTAAGACTCCCAATAGAGTAGCTATCATAACAGTCCAAGTAGTCGCTGATAGAAAATCAGACTCTGGCAACATACTACCAAGTTTCATTGACAATGCTGAGATAAATAGGCTTATTCCTGTCAATAATATTAAATCTGCAAACTCAATATTTTGTCTTTTATTTTCTTGGGCACGTGCAAGCTCTTCTCCTACTTCATCGATTATCTTGGTGTCAGCTTTGGTCCATTTATTAAACTTGTTACCAAATGGAACTAATCCTAACAATACCATTACCCAAACTGCATAATTGATTGAATCCATCAATAAAGTATACCCTAATTTAGCATCTGGAATATTTAAAGCTCCCTGAATAGCTACCATATTTCCAGTACCACCCATCCAACTGCCACATAACGCTGCAAAAGCCTGCCATGTATCAGCTTCATAAAAACCTTTAAAAATAAAATATGTTACAATGAATCCTATTCCAATGCTAAAAGATGCTGAAAAGAAACCCAATAACATATTAGGTCCTAATCTAAGTATTTTTCTTAGATCACATCTTAATAGCATTAGAAAAATCATTGCAGGTAATAGGTTATCTTTGACTAATTTATAATACATGTTTACATCATCTGTCTTTTCCCACATGCCAAATGTAGATAATAACATTGATACAAAATAAAGCAATACTACAGCTGGTACATATTTAAAAAATTTTCCTGGAAACTTTTTTTCTGCCCACACAATCACACTTGCCAGTAAAATAAGAAACGATAAGTACATAAAACCACTTGTAATCATGAAACCCACTCCTCTTTTTTATTTTAACCTTAAATGTCACTAAAGTAGATGTTTAAGGTTAATTACATATTTTATTATTTTGCTAACTCATATATTGCAGCTGCCATAATTTGAACATTTTTTATTAGATTTTCTATACTTATATGCTCATCTGGTTGATGTATAACATCCTCTTCCCCTGGGAAAACTGGCCCAAAGGCAACAATATTTTTCATAGCCTTAGCATATGTTCCCCCTCCTATTGCTAAAAGTGTGGGATCTTGAGATGTTTTTTCTTTATAAACTTTTTGTAGCTTTTTTATTAATTCTTCATCTGGATTTACATACAAAGGAGCTTTATGTCTAATGTCTTCTATCTTAATATTCATTGGTGACATTTTTTCTTCAAGTTTTGCCATGAGATCATTATACTTCTTAGTTACTGGATATCTAATATTTATTTCCATCTTTATTTTATTTGCATTTCCATTAATAGTACCTAAGTTAAAAGTTAATTTACCTGATACATTATCATAAAGATTAATACATAATCCTTTTCCATCAGTTTCATATCCTATATTTTTATGTAAAAAGGTCATATATTTTCCTACTTCACCATCTAACTCCAATAAACTCAGATAATGTATTAGCCCCGAAATTGCATTTTTCCCTAATTCTGGTGTACTGCCATGTGCTGATAACCCAAATACTTTAATATTTATATAGTTATCTTTGTCCCCTTTCTCTAGCTTAATTTGTAGATTTTCTACCATTTCAATTTCTTTACATGCTTCCATTAATTCTTTTATATTTATACTCTCACCATAAATCGCCGCTTCAGCATAATCAGGAACTACATTTGGTGCTGTCCCCCCTAATATATAATCTAATTTTATCTTCCCATTTTGCTTCTCAAAATTTTTTTCAAGAACACATGTTAATATTCCTTTTTCAGCATTTATGATAGGATATTCTGCATCTGGCGTAAAACCAGCAACAGGTATTTCATCCCTTTCAACATAATATTTAACCCCTTTACTCCCTGATTCTTCATTTGTTCCAAATATTATTCTTACTCTTCTCTTTAACGGAAGATTTAATTCTTTTATAGCACTTAGAGAAAATAGAGCTCCTATCATTGGTCCCTTATCATCTAAAGTTCCTCTACCATAGATTTTACCATTATGTATTTCTGCCCCATATGGAGGATATGTCCACCCATCGCCTTCAGGAACTACATCCAGATGTCCTAAAACTGCAAACATCTCATCACCCTCACCATATTCTGCATATCCAACCATATTATCTAGGTTTTTAGTTCTAAAACCCAGCTCTTTCGCAAGATTTAAAGCATGTTCTAAAGATCTTTGAATCCCTTCTCCAAAAGGCATATCTCCTATTTGATCAGCCAACACACTTTTAATCATAACATTTTCTCTTACTGCTTGGATAATTTCATTCTTCATTTCCATAATCTTTTTATCAATCATCAAAATACCTCCCTAGGAATAAAAAAACAAGGCCAT
Source organism: Varibaculum timonense (assembly GCA_902386935.1). Classification (GTDB taxonomy): domain Bacteria; phylum Bacillota; class Clostridia; order Tissierellales; family Tissierellaceae; genus CABMKH01. The sequence continues at coordinate 365,216 of CABMKH010000004.1, read as the reverse complement.
AGAAATATCTTTACATTCATTGGCCTTGTTATCGACGATGTCTATATACCTGAAATAACAAGTGTGAAAGTTTATATAAATTGTCTATTAAATTTATTTTAGCATATCTTTCTAAGACTTACAAGAGTTTTTAGATTAATTTGATAATTATAAATTATCGTCTAATTATAGAATTAATATTATAGTTTAATTTTTATTTAAATATATCTAACCCCATGTACCTGTTTTATTCCAAAGCCTGGTCCATCATTCAATACAATCTTAGACTCATTAAAAATTGCCCCTCCATCTACTGGATCTTCACTGCATAGAACTGGTCCATCTAAGTCTATCTTTGTTATTATCTTCTTTGCAGCCGCAAGGTGAACTGCAGCATTTACACTTATCTTTGCTTCAAGCATACATCCAATCATACACTCCATACCATATACCTCTGCAATATTACATATCTTAAGAGCATTATGGATTCCACCAGTTTTCATAAGTTTAATATTTATATAATCTGCTGCCCTCATCTCCATTATCTTTATTGCATCCTTAGGAGAAAATACACTTTCATCTGCCATCACAGGTATGCTTACATTATCTGTAACCATCTTTAATCCTTCAAAATCATAACCTAGTACTGGTTGTTCTACTAATTCAATATGAAGTCCTTCATCTTCCATCTTTCTTAAAGCATAGATTGCCTCTTTGGGACTCCATCCTTGATTGGCATCAATTCGCAAGTCAACATCATAACCAATAGCATCTCTTATGGCCTTCATTCTCTCAATGTCCTTTTTGGCGTCTTTACCTACTTTTATCTTTAGGGTTTTGTATCCTCTATTAATAGCATCTATACTATCTCTTGCCATTTCATCTGGCTCATTTACACTTATGGTTATATCTGTAGTTATTTCCTTACGATATCCTCCCAATAATTTATATACTGGTGCATTATATAGCTGTCCATATAGATCATATATGGCAATATCAACACCTGCCTTGGCACTAGTATTGCCTACGATGGAACTATCCAATCTCAACATTATCTCTTCAATATTTTCAATATCCATGCCCAACAAACTTTTTTTAATATGGTCTTCTATTGCTCCTATTATTGCTCCAGTCGTATCCCCCGTTATTACACCAGTAGGTGGAACTTCTCCATATCCAACATTCCCTGTATCAGTTTCTACTCTGACTATAATATCTTCTACACTCTTAACAGTTCTTAAAGCAGTTTTAAATGGCGTCCTAAGTGGAACAGAAATATGTCCTAATCTTACATCTGTAATTTTCATCAATAAACCCCTCCTTAAAAATAAAAATCCAGCAAAAGCATGAATATATTTGCTTTTGCTGGATTTAAATCACGTAATATATTACTCATTTAATCTATCTGTAATATATTTATAAGATCTAAGCAGCATCTAATAATATTTAGATATAACCTCATTATATTTCTTTAAAGCATCCTTATAAGCTATTATTATAGCTTTTTGGGAAGTACCAAAATATCTTCTAGTAACTTCATCTTCTATTTCTTTGTGATAACTATCAAATTTCTTCCCTACAAATATAGATGCAATAAATTCTTGTGTTGCTGGTATTGTAGCCGAGCAAGACAGATCTACAACTTCATGATTTTCTGTATCGATTACAAACCCAATAAAAAAGATTTTAAATCTCTCAGTAATAGCATTATCTACATTAGTTTTCCCATGTCCTATTACATATACTGTATTTTTATCATACATATAATCACCTATACTCATTCATTTTACCATACTATCATATACTATTTTTGATAGTTTTGCAATTACCTCAACTCCTTTACTATCCGAAGATAGATCACTGGTGTATAGAGCAAGTATATATTTATGACCTCCCGGCAAAATAAATATTCCAACATCATGTTGAGCTCTCCAAAGTTCACCAGTCTTATGAGCTACTACAACGCTCCCTTCCTCTACTACGTCACTATATATATTAGGGTCATCTGGTTCCAATGCAGGTATCAGATTTGGTAACTTTTGATTTAATTGCTGAGCTTTCATTATATCTATCATTTTGCTAGATACACCACTAAGCCTATTATCATCCTCTGCTAACATCTTCAAGAGCCTACCCATATCCCTAGGTGTGGTTACGTTATCTTTACCAAGTTTCAACGATTCAAAATCCATCATTTTTCTCTGAAACTTAGTCGAATCCATACCTATACTCTTACAAAATTCAGTAACCTTTTTCACACCTCCTACAATATCCACTAATTGATTTGTAGCAATATTATCACTTAAAATTATAGCTAACTTAGCTAAATCCATAATTGTTGGTTTATAACTACTACTTATCTCCTTAATTACACCAGAACCACCAATTCTGTTTGCCTTATCTATCTCAATTTGCTCTTCTAGATCTATCAATCCAGCTTTAGCCTGAGTTAGCAATAATAAGACCAAAGGAATCTTGATAGTGCTAGCAGCTGAAAATTCAATCTCCGAATTTATACATATCTTTTTACCCGTGACAATATCCTCAAAATACATTCCTATTGTTCCATCTAATTCACTTAGTGTTGAAAATATAGCCTTTTCTAGTGACACTACCTTCCACCTCCTTATTTTCTACAATATAATTGATAAAATAATAATTATTATAAGTAATGTAAATATAATCGAATATCCAAGCTTAAGCATAGACTTAACATCCTTTGATTGAGCAAGTCCCATAGCCCCAAGCATGTCTCCACCAGGATATGCAAAAGAAGTAATCTGACTTCCTATTAGCAATACAGCTGCCCATAGACCCATATGCACACCTAATTCACTTACCATATTTGAGAATAAACTATCCATAAGCATAGCCTGAGCAACAGCTGCACCATTTATTCCAAATATGCCTATTAAACTAGTCAATAGGGCAAACACTGTTTGACCACTATTTACGATAAGAGGCTGTAATATATCAAATAAAGCATCAAATGCCCCTGAACCTTCAACAAACATCAAAAATGGTTCGAATAGAATAAACATAGCAAACAACCATATTAACTTGGACATACCTTCAAACATAGAGTCTACTATTTCCCCGATCTTCATTCCAGCAGCTAAGCCAGTAAAAATAGCAACCGTTATCATTATAAAGATAGCATAAGATGCGCCACTCTTTACTGCTACACCATATATTATAAGTACTAGAAAAGTAAATAAAAAGACTGTAGTTGCTCTTTTTTCTTCTGTAGTTGCAACATACTTTTCATCTTCTTCCTTTACTTCAATATCAAATTCGTATTTCCCAAAAGTTTGTTTCTGAGTATGTCTAGCTATAAAATAAGTCACTACCCACATGCATACTGAAACAGGTAATCCTGCGTACAATAATATCTTCCCATAAGATAGACCTGTTAATTCCATAAGAGTTACCATAGGAGGACTAAAAGGTCCAATGAAAAGTCCAGTTTGTCCTGCACCTTGAAATATAACTGCAAGAGTACTGGGAGTTATTCCCATTGTAGCTATTAATGGGATTACGATTGGAGCAATTATGGCATTAGCACCTGCCATAGTTCCCAACAGAGTAACCAACAAAACTGATGTAATCATAGTCCCAATTATAGCTTTCCTTTCCGTATTTATTCCTATTTTATCCATTAATATATGGACTAAATTTTCAGCAACTCCTGCCTTATTTAAAACTTCCCCCAATCCTGAACCAAGAATTATTATAAATCCAATAAGAGCCATAAATGACCCTAATGCATCTGATATAACAGCTCCTAATTTAAGAATTGGCTGTTTTACAATAACTGCACCTAATAAAACACACACAAAGACATTTACAACTGGATGTGTATTTTTCTTAAATGATAAGATTATATAGATAATCAAAGGTAATAATCCTATAATTGGTGGTAAATTAAACAATAATTCCTTTACTTCCATTTTAAAACTCCTCCCTTTATATTTTAAGACTATAATATTGTCCTTTTGTCTAAGGTATTATTTTCACCTCCAATCGTTTTCATTTGCATCATATACGTATATAAAAAAACAAGGCCATAGAAAATGTAAAATACATTTTTGGCCTTGTCTATGACGAGATTTAGTATCTGAGTAAACAAGTGACAATTTACATTAAAAATTATTAATATGAACTTGTTAAATATATATTACTACATATTGATTAAATTTACAAGCTAAATTAACGTATTATTGAGAATTATGCTATTTTACTTAAAAATAAAATCTATTTAAGTAATCTTCTGAATAATCTATTCTAATCCCCTACTCCAAAATCTGTATTATTATATAATATCTCTATATTAGGATTATCATCTAAATATGAATATTTTCTCTTAAACCAATCTACTAACTCATCATCTCTTTCTAGTTTTGAACTATTAGGAGTAAATATATTTATAGTTCCATAAGAAAAATATTTTAATAAAGTCTCTATATCGTTCTCTATCATCTCCTTAGTTTGTCCCTTTATTCCCACCATCAAACAAGGAGAATCAAAATACTCTCTAACTTCCTCTGGTCTATAAAATTTTGCATTTTTAATCAGTACATTATTTCTAAAATTGTAATCAAAAGTCTCTACTCCAATTTTAAATATTATTGGAATCTTAAAGAAATCCCTCATCTCATCTAGTCTATTTCTATAACACCAATGACTCTCTAAAAATAGCTTCTCTATTTTTTTCTTTCTAATAATATCTCTTATCTTCTCTAAAGTGCCAATTGGTAGTTCAAAGCAACTACCAGAATTGATGACTTCTAATACCCTATACTTACCTGTTATGTTTTTTAACACCTCATAGTTTATCCTGTTTATCTCTTCTTCAGAATCAGAATTATCTAAGGTATAATCACAGAAACTGCATCTATTCCATATACACGGAAAGGATTTTAGTAATACTATTTCTCTCTGATTTTTGTTTTGTATAATACTATATCTATCCATCAATATTCTACCAACTTTCTTCTTATATTCTTTGGCATATATGAAATAGCTAATATGGCTATAGAAACTGAAACAAATCTATCTATATAGTCCATAAAAAATTGAACTAGAAATACACTAAGTACCTTGTTAATTCCTAATTTGGATAATAGAACTACTATATATGAAGAACCTGAAGATGTTATCCCACCAAATACAAAGGCTGCAATTATGGCTCCAGTTAGAGATGAAAATATGGATATAATCAATACTCTTACTGACCTATTCATCTTATTAAATATAGACTTTCCAAACATTAAATACGTAAAAACAGCTACAAATATTTGTACTGGTGCAAAATATATAGAATATATGTCAAAAGTGATTCCACTTAGAAAACTCCCACCTAGTCCCGCTAGTACTCCCAATGTAGGGCCTAATAATATGGAAATGAATATAGTTCCCATGGAATCTAGAAGAATAGGTAATTTCAGACTATAGGCTATAAAAGTTCCTAAAATATTTAGAGAAATCCCCAAGGCAACTAGACTCAACTCAAGAGTGGATATCTTCTTCATAACTATTCTCCTTTCAATAAAAAAATAAAGTATAATATCATCCCATAAGAATATATTATACTTTATTCCTCTAGTTTTGCAAATTCAAAGTATTAAACCTATCTAATGCCCTATATAGTTCATCAGCTTCTGGTGGCTCAATTGTCTTTGATTTCCCTCTATCTTCTATATATATTCCATCCTCTATGACTTCACCAATTATACTCAGTCCTATTTTTTCTTCCTCAAATCTATCCCTCAATTCCTCTAGTTGATTGTCACTGACAATCATCAACATACTTCCACTGGATATCAGCCTAAGAGGATTTATGCCTAGAATTTCTGACATACTTCTAGTGACATCTGTTATAGGTATGGACTTTCTTTCTATTCTTATGCCCTTACCTATAGCCCTATGGGCTTCCCATATAGCTCCTAGAACTCCACCTTCTGTAATATCATGCATATAATTTACTCCAATTTCTCCACCAATCTTCCCTTCTTTAACTACTGAAATTAAACTACTATAACTCTTTCCTATATCAATAATATTTCTATTTAATTTATCTATAAAATATCCTTCTAAGTCATTTAGCAGTATAGATGTCCCTTCTATACCAATAAACTTGCTAACTACAACCTTATCTCCTATTTTTATATCTTCTATCTGTGAAAGTTTTTTCTTGTTTATCTTTCCTATTGCTGTAGTAGAGACAACAATCTTATTGACTGCATCTGTAATCTCTGTATGTCCACCGATTATTTCTACATTTAACTTTTCAGCTGTTTCCCCAGCATCTTTCATAATCATTTGTATATCTTCGTAAGTAGCATCTGGTGGCGCTAAAATAGTCATCAATAATCCTATAGGCTCTCCACCACTAGTAGAGATATCATTGCATGATATATTGACAGCTAAGCTTCCTATATCATTAGCAGCACCAGTTATTGGATCTGTAGACAATATGGCTACTTCATCTCCAAAGTCCACTATTGCATTATCCTCCCCTACTGCTGCTCCTGTTATTACATCTTCTCTTCTATACCTTATATATTTAAATACTATGTCTTCCAATAGAGCATTGGAAAGCTTTCCAGTAACCATCTTTTTCACTCCTTACTCTATATCCTCCCTATATGGTATCCATAAAATGTCTATGTATTTGTCCATTTAATTGAATCCCATATTTCCTAAAGGTTTCATCTAGTGCCTTAAGTGTAGTATATAGCTTGTCTTCATAGCAATTTTCACCCATATGTCCAATCCTAATAATTCTATCCTTTAAATAGTCAAATCCTCCAGCTATGAGTATATTATACTCATCTAACATATTGTCATAGATCTGTGAAAATTCTACTCCCTCAGGTACCATCATTGTAGTCACTGTATTGGAATAACCTTCTAATGGATATAGACTTAGTCCTGATTTTAGTAGAGCACTTCTAACTCTCTCCCCTATCTCTCTATGTCTTTTGATATAATCTTTTCCCTCCAATACTCTGTCTATTGCACAATTTAATCCATATATATTGCTGATAGGTTGAGTATATGGAAACCATTTCTCCCTATACCAATCCTTCCATATAGCTAGATTACAATAAAATGATTTAATAGGAGTATCTCTACTAAGTATAATATCCCAAGCCCTCTTACTAATACTTAAAAATGTCAATCCAGGTGGGGCAGATATACATTTTTGACTTCCACCTAATATTAAATCTATTTTCCATTTGTCTACTTCCACTGGCTCTCCACCAATTGCTGAAACTGAATCTACTATGGAAACTATATTATACTCTTCTAATAATGGGCAAATCCTATCTATAGGATTAGTAATGCCTGATGGTGTTTCACAATGAACTAAAGTAGCCAATTTAAAATCATTATCTCTTTCTAAAAAACTCCTCAACTTCTCTACATCTATAGCTCGTCTATAGTCTCCTTCAAAATATACAACCTCAGCTCCATATATCTTTGCAAAATCTCCAAATCCACTTCCAAAGATACCATTATCTATGCAAAGTACCCTATCTCCTTCTTCTATTAAGGATGCACAGGCAGATTCTAATCCTAATATACCTTCTCCATTTAATATGAGTACATCTTCTTTAGTGTTTAAAAGTTTCTTTAATTTATCACATGTACCCTTGTAATATTCAAAGAATTCCACATCTAAATCTGGATTAGTTATATTCTGAGCCATTGCCATGAGTACATCTTCATGGACCTGTGTTGGGCCCGGAGTCATCATTAAAGGCTTTCTCATAATTATCCCTCCTATGATTTTATAAGTGTATGGGTTCTCTTTTAAACTGTATCCATTCTACCATTATAGTATCATTACAGTTTTATTATGTCAATATAATTTAGGAATTTTCAGTTAAATAAAAAAACCAAGGTCAATATTTTATATCTATTGACCTTGGTCTAAGGATATATATATCCTATTTAACCTACTTCCCAATCTACTTAATATTTCATTTGTAATAGTATTTCCATTATGAGCCATTTCTGTAATAGATATCTCTTTGTCTCCACTTTTCCCAACAAATACTACAGTATCTCCTACTTTCACTTGAGGAATATCTGTAATATCTACCATAAGCTGGTCCATACAAATTCTCCCAATAATGGGCACCTTGTATCCATTAATCAAAACACTTTCATTTCCACAAGATAGATTCCTTGGAATACCATCTCCATAACCTATAGGTATCACTCCTATACGACTATCTCTCTCTGCTATAAATGCTCTAGCATATCCTACACTTTCCCCAATCTTGATGTCCCTAATAGTTACCAATTTTGACTTTAGAGATAATACTGGTCTAAGATCTGGCTTTAGCTTTGTATTATCTTCTATTTCACTTAACACACCATATAATGCTATTCCTATTCGGGCATAATCACATCTAATTTCAGGATAGTTTAGAAGTCCATAACTACTCTGTATATGGATTTTAGGAATCTTAACTTTCCTATTTTCTAGCTCTTCTAATAATCTATAGAAAGCATCTATCTGTCTCTGTGTAAACTCAATATCTTCCCTTTCTCTACTGTCTGAAACAGAGAGATGGGTGTATATCCCAGAGACATTTAAATGTTTAAAACTAAATATCTCTACAATCCTTTCCACATTATCTTTATCCATCCCCAGCCTATGCATACCTGTATCTATCTTGATATGAGTTTCTATATTAAATCCTGCTTCATTTAGATCCTTTGCATAGTCATATCCCATCAATGTTTGAATCAATCTATATTCTTCTAATTCTCTAGCTCTTTTTAAATCTGTATATCCTAAAATCAGTATATCTCCCATAACCCCTGATTTTCTTAATGCAATACCTTCATCAATAGTAGCTACTGCAAAGGAATTTATACCTATTTTATTTAAAAAGCAAGCAACTCTTTCTCCTCCATGACCATAGGCATCAGCCTTTACAACTGCCATTAGTTTACAATTCTCATACATTATCTCCTGTAAGACAATAGCATTATGTCTTAGACTATCTAAATTTACTTCTAACCATGCCCTATCTCTGTAGTTCACCATTGTTTTTCCCCCTTATCCTTCTGCCTTTCTTCCATAAAGTCAAAATCAAAGCCACTATAGTAGAAAATACAAGGACTAATATATAATGTATGAACTTGTCTTCAACTAATAGACTTTCTAATCCAAATACCTTTCCTAATAGGCGAACAAATATAATCATCATTGGATGGATTATATAGACTATCATTGTACCTGTACCTAAATATGCCACTCTATTTCCCCTATATGATAATAAAAATCTAAATAGAAAAAACATACATGGAACAAGGGTTATATACATACTATCATGACGCTGCAACTGAAATTTATGGAGCAATAATCCTTCTGCCAACATTAGGGATAGAGAAATCAATAGAGCAATAAAATTGGAACCTCTAGAATAATCAGCTCTCTGATTTTTTATTATACTTCCTAAGATAAAAAATATAGGGGCAAAGAATAATCCATTCCTAGTATAGTCTGATATCTTGAAAATATAGTCATAAAATCTAGCCAATATTGAGGTATTCTCTATAACTCCAAAATAACTATCTCCAAATAGTCCAACTAGATACATACAAAGAGCAACATAAAATGCTCTTTTATGTCCTATCTTAGCCATGAGAACCCATGTTATAATTCCACCTAATATGGCTGCTGGAAGATACCATAGATGGTACATGGTGCCATTGATTAAAATATCTCTTAAAATCTTTGACAGAAGATTATTTCCCTTAAAGTATCCAGCATATATATTTACTGGAATATATATGATTATGGAAATTATATATAAGCTTATGGTTTTATTTATAAAACTCTTTATCTTAGCTTTATCATTTTGTATATCTGAAAATATAAAAAATCCAGAAGTCATAAAGAAAAATGGAACAGCCACCCTTCCAATAATACGTGTCAAAATAAAATCTGCAGTCTCATTTATATTTTCCAATGGTGAAATATGAATGGCAACTACTAAAAGAGCGGCAATCACTCTAAAATAATCGATTCCAGCATATTCTCTTGAGTCAGTCATCACTATTCCCTCCACAGTGTTATAATACATCCATCTACATTGTTTCCTGAAATCTGATATAGACTATTATCTGGGAGAAAAACAGTCATTTGTTCTTTAGAATTCAAAATAGGTACATAGAATATCTCTATTTTCTGCTTATCCCTCTCTACTACTAAACCCTTACTATCTAATGAATACTTCTTAATCTCTTCTATATATTCTTCAAGACAAATTCCCATTTCATAGATTATCTGGGAATGAGGATACCCTACATAGCGAAAGTGCCAAGGTTCATGTGAAATTCCTGTTATATCTTCCTTCTCTTTTTGATATCTTTCAATAAACCCATATCTAGGAATTTCCTTGCGAAATTCATTATATATTCCATGATAAGGAAATTCAGGACAAATAAAATCTATATCATCTTGTCTCTTTGCCAAATCTATAGCCAGTCCTGTCTGATGTTCACTATGATTTGGAAGAGCAACATATTTTTTCGTAAATTCCTCTCCATTTTCCCTTAAAGATTCTGTATATATTTGTTCCTGCTCTCTTAATGGCCTATATCCACTTACTGGAACGATATCATCACTGCCATTTAAGTCTGATACTAAATGGGAGAGTACAGTGGCTGCTCTGTATTCCATTAAAATATCTGGATACCTTATATCAAAGGGTATTAGGGATATATTTTTATTTGCTATATTTTCAACAATAGGATAGTTAGCATTTACAAGGATTAAATTTCCTTTATATATATGTTCTCTAGTTAATTTTATAGTTTTCATCATTTAGTACCTAGTTCAATCAGTCTGTCTAAGATTTCTCCATAGGACATACCGATTCCTTTCATCATATTTGGATAACGGCTATGAGAAGTAAATCCTGGAATTGTATTTACTTCATTAAATACAATTCTCCCATCTGTAGTCAAAAACATATCAACCCTTGCAAACCCACTACATCCTAAAGCTTTGTAGATATTCTTAGCTGTTTCTTGTATTTCTTTCTCTGTATTTTCATCAATTCGTGCTGGCATATGAATCTTGGAAGTCTTTAAAGTATATTTTTCTTCATAATCAAAAAAACCATCTGTCAATTCAATCTCGTCTACTCTACCTACAATTAGTTCATCATTTCCAATAATGGCACATCCAACTTCGAATCCATGGATATTTTCCTCCACAATTACCTCATTATCATGTTCAAAAGCATTCTCTACTGCATCTATTAGGTCCTTTTTATAATGTATTTTGGTAATACCATAAGAAGACCCTGCCTTCACTGGCTTTACAAATAGAGGATATTTCAAGTCTTTAGTTAGAAGATGAATGTCTTCTTCATTAAAATATGGTTGGATTACTACTCCCTTAGGTATATGAACTCCTATGCCTTGAACTATCCTATGGGTCCTATCCTTATCCATACATAAAGATGAGCTAAGTGTATTGCATCCAATAAGGGGAATCCCTGCTAATTCAACTAGTCCCTGAACAGTTCCGTCTTCTCCATTTTTACCATGTAAAATGGGAAATACCCCATCTAATTTTGTATATCTAATTCCACCTTTAATAAATTCGATTATTCCAGATACCTTTTTATCAGGAGATATAATTGCAGGAATACAGTTATCCCTATCCTCTCTCCACATATCCCTTGATATGTTTTCAAAATCCCCTAGATATCTAAACCATTCACCTTCCCTTGTAATTCCTATGGGAATTATGTCGTATCTATCCATATTTAAATTTGATAAAACAGCATATGCTGACTGTAATGATACAGAATACTCTGTGGAACAACCTCCAAATAAAACTGCTATCTTTTTCTTTTCCATCTCTCTATTCTCCTTTTTCTAAAACCCTTGTATTTTCAGGTAGTTTATATCCTATTGCACATCTATTTTTATATAAGAGAATCTCTCTATTTTCTTGAGTCATATTGTCAACTCTATTACAACAGACAGAGGACTCTTGGATTATCTTTTGATTTTCCCTATAATATTTAATATCTCTATTGAATATCTCATAGTTAAATTTAGGTTTCTCATTAGATAAAATAGATCCATGCATATATTCACCATCAAATGTAATGACTATTTGAAAAGTATACTTAGTTTCATTCTTTACTTTTAAATCCTTCCATCCTTCACTAATAGTAGCATCTACTCCTACTAAAAGATCTTCTGTAGCTGGAGGAATATTTTGAACCGTATGGGAATGTCTTTCTACAATGGTCAATGGAGTATGTAAAAACATCCAAAATAGATCATTGCTGAGTTGACATAATCCACCACCATAGGAACCTTCAATCTTTCCATTTACTAGATCCAGTCCATCTTTATATGGCTCATATTTATCTGCATGTCGAATAAGTTTCCAAAATGAAAATGTCTCATTTGGTCTAATTACAAGACTATCTATATTACTGGCAGCAAGCTTTATATTATGAACCTTGTTTAGCTGATACTTTATATCAAAACCACTATTTCTATTGACCATTAGAGAGTCTAATTCATAGACTTTATATGGCAATAGGTCTTTTGACTTTTCTTGTGCATATTTATTTCCATCAAATTTCATCTTTGTATAAAAAAATAATTTCTTCTGCCATTGCCTTAATGGCAATAAAAATGGAAATACTTCTGTAATCCTTCTTCTGGCCATTTAATACAATCCCTTCCTTTAAAATTTCATAATAAAAGAGCATCCTCTCCTTGGTACTAAAATCATACCAAAATCAAGAATGCTCTTTTTTAATTTCTCATGAAGAAATTTCTATTTTTTTATGATTAAATTCTTAAGATTTTCCTACAAAATTGGAATTATAACTTCAAACTCTATTATTTCATCTTTACTATCTACCTTTATACTGCCATTATGAAGCTCTACTATCTCCTTTGCTATAGCAAGTCCTAGCCCTGATCCTCCAGAGTTAGTTCCCCTAGATGTATCTAGTCGATAAAATTGTTCAAATATCCTGTCTAACTTTTCCTTTGGAATAGTATTTCCGTGATTTAGAAACTTAATCTTTGTCTCTCTATCATCTTGAGTAGCTATTATCTCAATTATATCATCTTCAAAGCTATAATTTATAGCATTTCTAAGGAGATTGTCAAATACTCTCTGTAGTTTATCTACATCACATCTCATCATTATATCTGGAGTTGCCAACAATTTACACTCTAGATTTTTTTCTGTAAACATAGGTTGAAATTCAAAAGTAATCTGCTCTAACATACGAGTTAGGTTTATCCTGCTTAATTCAAGTGTTAAATTTGAAAGATTAAATCTAGTAATTTCAAAGAATTCATTGATTAAGCTCTCTAGTCTCTCTGATTTTTTTAAAGCTATGGAAAGATACTTTTCTTGGAGCTCTTCTGATATCTCCCTTTCATCTTTTAAAAGAGTCAAGTATCCAATCACTGAAGTCAAAGGAGTCTTTAAATCATGGGCAAGATATACGATAAGATCGTTTTTCCTCTGCTCTGCCTCCTTAGCAATACGACGATTTTTCTCCACATTTATCTTAATCTGATTCATCTGGTTTTCTACTTCTGCTAATTCTGATGGAAGCTGAATCAATTCATCTTTAGAATCATAGATATTTTCTGTAGCTTGAATAATATTCTCTAAATAGCCTAAGGTCTTTTTCCAATAGTATAAAAATATGACTATAAATTCAAATATATATATCAAGCCCACTACAATTAGTATATAATCAGCAAGATATCTATATATAGGATATAAAAACTCATTTCCATACCATATCCACCGTCTTTTAATATTTAGAAAAAGTATTAGAAATATAAATGTGAATATATAGAATGCTATGACTGTAAGTATAAATCGAGTCAAAATACGAATGGATAATTCTCTTTTAAATTTATTCATCCTCTTAATAGTTTTCTTATTCAATCTGATAGCCAACTCCCCATACAGTCTTTATAAATTTAGGATTTCTTCCATCTTCATTCATCTTTTCACGCAATCGCCCAATATGAGCCATGACAGTGTTGTTGTTATCTAAATACTTTTCTCCCCACACTGCTTCAAATAACTCCTCTGAAGAAACTACATTTCCCCTATTATCACAGAGATACCACAATATAGAAAATTCAATAGGCGTCAAATTTAAAGGCTTACCATATAATGTACATTTATGTGTATCTTTATTGATTATAAGTCCCCTTATATCATGCTCATTTAAAATAGTATCTATGGACTCAATATTGTTATACCTTTTATACCGTCTTAACTGCGTCTTTACTCTTGCAACAAGTTCTAGGGGATTAAAGGGCTTTGTTATGTAATCATCTGCACCAATTGTTAAACCCATAATCTTATCCATATCCTCTATCTTTGCAGTTAACATAATAATGGGAAAGAAATGATCTTCTCTGATCTTTTGGCAAATACTAAATCCATCAATATCAGGGAGCATCACATCTAAAATTGCCATATCTAGCTTTGTTGTATTGATACATTCTAAAGCTTCCCTACCAGAATAAAACTTATATACTTTGTATCCATCATTTTTTAAATATAGCTCTACTAAATCTGCTATTTCTCTTTCATCATCTACAATTAAAATACTCTCTCTCATATCCCCTATGACCCCTTTGAATATTCAAAACCTATATTATAAAATCTTATCCAATGCTTCCTTTAAAACTAAAGCCTCTTCATCTGTAAGGGTAGTTCCCTTACCCATTCTCTCTTCTTCATGATTCCAATCTCTTATATCAAATTTAGCTGGTCTATCATTCCAACTAACTTTATTTAACTCTTTTGTCCAATCACCTTTTTCTGAAAGAACTGCTATCTTTTCTACTATTTCATATTTTATATTTGCCATGGAAAAGCCTCCTTATCATTTGTATAATTTAGATCAATTCTCCCTTATTATCTTTTATTATCTTCCACAACATTTTTTATATTTCTTGCCGCTTCCACAAGGACATGGATCATTGCGCCCAATCTTTTTACGAGTTTTGATATTGATTATGTTGGAACTATCTTCTTGCATAGATTCATTCAATTTCACTATTTCATCTGGAGTGTACCCTTTTAATGTCCACAATCTTGTATTATTGTTGATATCTATTAGAAGAGATGTCATAAATTTCAGCTGTTCTAGACTAACAATTTCAAAACTATCTTGTAATTCTGTAATTATATCTCCTATTTCAGCATTATTTTTAATCATAAAATCTATTATATTCAAAACCTCATCTACTTCTTTATTTTCGATATCATAAAAAGATTTTAGATACTTAGCAAATTTATTGACTTGAGGTGTTTTCTCTATATATCTTGGCCTAGCAGCTCTCAATATCTCCCTCTCAGTAAAATTACGGTATGATATATCCTCTCTCATATTTTGTTCATGCTTAATTTTATATTCATCTATTACACGAACATCTTTAAAACCAAATGCTGTATGATTTATCTGAACATAATACTCTAAAGCAGAAATCATCACATTTAATACTTCTATAATATCACATTTTTCTCCAGTATATCTCTCCAGAAATCTTACAATATCATCTAAACTCATTACTCCATAATAAAACAACATTCCCCTTACTAAGTTAATCCAAAGTGTATTTCTATCTACTATTTTTCTATATTCATCTGTATCATATTTATTGAACACCTCTACTATTTCAGTAGGTATACCAATCATTAATTCGTCTTCTTTAAACCCTGTAAAGATTATTCCATGGCTCCTAAGACTCTCACATTGCCAAATATCTAAATGAGATGCATCTATATATCCACCCTTTGCAATGATCCTCTTAAGTAAACTGTATCTGTCTTTATCAAATGTATATAAAACTTTCTTTAAATTTTCTGGTATAAGTTGAGTTAAATTATCTATCAATTCTCCTTTATTTAAGCTAGATAGTCCCTTTAAGTTTAAATTTTGTCTTATCTTAGTCAAATCATCCTTGGTAAGGCTGGTCAAGGCACTTTTTAGAGATAGGGATATATCAATATCATACTTCCACAACCTTTCATATTGGCTATTTATATAGTCATCTATATTATCTTCAATCAACCCTAGCACTTCATCAATTGTATATTCTCTTTCTCTCTCATCCATGTGAATCACATCCTTTACACATTATATTTAAAAGTATACTATCTGCTAATACTAGTATATCCAAATTTAACCTAAATTCCAATAATATATATCTGGAAGGTCTAGCTTTAATATTCAAAAGCTATATCTATCATTACTTGTTGCCTATAAACTTCCTTATCTGTCTCTTCATTTATTATAGTAAAGTAATATTCTCCATCTCTTCTATACTTCTTATTTCTGAGTCTAAATTTCAAATTAAATATACGATCTGAAGAATTTTTTGACTTGCTCTTAGCAACATAGATTTCCTCATTGGAAATTAGTTCTCCATCTTTATCTATAAATCTAATCTTGTAGGTAGCAGGTTTAATGATATCTGAAACTGCCTCCTGTTGGACAAAATCCAAATTCAAAAGTGAACTATTTATCTTTGATATCATGCTTATAAGGGATATCTTTACCTTTTCTACTTCTACAGCACCTTTGGTGGTCTTTATCTCAATCACAGGTATTATAACCTCTTGAGGCGAACTTCCTCCATGAACAAAGTTTTGCCCACCTCCCTGTGTTTTAAATATATTAGATGTCAAAGGAATAGTAATAGTCCTTTCATCATAATTATGCAAAACATCTGACACAATCATATTTTTAGTGCCTAATATTTCATAACTATTGTCTGAGATTATAAATCTTTTATTTATCTTATCCTCCTTGTTAAAAAATTTATCTATCTTCTCTGACTCTCTATTCCTTCTTCTAGTATAGATAAATCCATGGTCTGCTGTAACTATAAATCTAGTAGCTGAAACACTATTAGTAAGTCTTGTTATAATATATTCTATTTCATCCATAGCTTCATAACATGCAACAAAGACTTCATCTTCTGTATTCAATTTATCTCCTCTAGCATCTATTTGATTATGATATATGTATATTACATCTTTTCCCCCAAAGAACTCCCTCATATCCTCTTTTTTCATCTTTACTAGATCATCATATTGTATACTATCACTTTTGGGATTTTTAGATTGTAATATAGCATTTCTCTCAGCTAAGTTCCTAGTAGGCTTTCCATCAATATATACTGAATAGTCATCTCTAATCTCAATATCTTTATTTGGTAAAAGTGCAGCCATTCCTAAGCTAGTATAACTTGGCAATACTCCAATTTGCGGTTCTATTTTAGCTTCAATTTTTTCATTATACTTAAATCGTTCCACTAATTCTTTTCCCACTTCATATCTAAAGGCATCAGATATTATTACAATAATCCGTTCACTCTTACCTGTTATAAAATTTTTATAAAAGTTTCTTTGAAGTTTATATTTTTCTCTTAAGTCATTATAATTGAGTTTATTGATAAACTCCATAGAAATTATATCTAAATATCTATTGATGTAGATATTTTCCACTAGAGTCTGCAAACCTTCAAATAAACTATTATCTTCTATTTTATCCAAATAATAATAGAAGCGTCTATAATAGACATCTATTTTATAATATTTATTATCATATTCTCCAACTAAATCTAGTATATTGCCTTCAATCTTGATATCCTTATGGCAAATCAGATAATATCCATTTATCAAGACATCATATTTATCCTTGTAGATGTCCTTAAAATGTTTAAACTTTCTATTTTTACAAATATCTGGTATATTTAAACCATTGACTTCTACATTTAGATTTTCATCTAATAACCTATCTAGTACCCAAGTGATTATATAGTCATCAATATTTCTAAATATATCAATATCTATCAAATCTTCTATTTCATAATCTCTAAAGATCTTTTGTCCATCTATACTACTATATACTTCATTGGAGATTCTTCGAAAGCTTTCCATATATATGCTACTATTCATCATCTGATCCACAAAAGCCATGACTGTACCTGGTCTATTTAATATATACCTATCTAATTTTTTAGGTAAATCTCTACTCATCTGATTCCTTGCATAGGTCAATAATAGGCATATGGAAAACTTGATTAAACTTGGATCTTCATCTTTATAGGCAAAATTTCGATTACAATATTTCCAAAAAGCTTCTTCTAAATCATATTTATAAAACTCATCCATATACTTATTATTAAATAGGTCTTCAGATAATACAATCCTTATAACCTCCTCAAAGTTTGCCACCTTTGACTTGGTTAAAGCTGATAATAAGACTATTTCTATAATCTCTTCATCATATCCATCTACTTCTAAATCACAAAATCTCTTAGTTCTTTCTTTTGCATTAAAAAATTTAATATACTTTTCTAATACTGGTTTATATGCCATATCAATACCTAAATCTACAGCTAAAAGAGAAACTCTATCTGCTGAAAACTCCTCAGAATACAGAATTGTATCCGCTAGATGATTGTACCTATTATCTGGCTTTTGAAAAGGTGCATATATGAGATAGTTACTCTCTTTGTCTTTTCTTTCCAAGAGTATCTTAGTCTCAAATAAATTATTAGTAGTTAAGCAATGAATCTTTGCATTTTCTATATTTAGACTTTTTATATCATCTATAAATTCTTTCTTTTCATCATACCAAAATATGATCTTCCGATCCTCACTAATAAATTCTAGATTTAATTTATCTTCAATTTGTTTTAAGTTTAATTCAGACATGAATTAAATACCTCTTTTCTAATAAATCTCTTATTATATAATATTGTATATGTATATTATAATTATTACAATAAAAAAGGGATTAAACCTAGATTTAATCCTCTCCTTTTTATATTTGTTTATATATCTCTTTTCTGTGGCCTATTTCAATTATAATTATTTTAATATCTTTATCATTAATTTCGGCAATGATTCTATAATCTCCAACTCTATATCTCCAATAGTTTGCAAAATTATCTTTTAAAACTTTTCCAAATCTTCTAGGATCATCTGTGTCTTCTAAGTTTTTAATTATCCAGTTAACTATGATTCTTTGCTGAGTTTTATCTATCTTTCCTAATTGTTTATCTGCCTTTTTTTCAAAAGTAATTGTATATTTCATATTACATTCCTAATCTTTTCTTCACTTCATCAAAAGAAACATAATTAACATCATCATTTTCAAGTCTTTTTTCATAGTCAAGAATGGCTTTTAGATCTATTTCATCTTCTATTTTTTCTTCTAAACTTTTCTTTAATAAGGTAGATATTGGAATTCCATGTAGTTTTGAGTATTCAGCAAATAACCTTTCTTCCTCTTTATTAAGTCTAACTGTGATTGTACTCATAAAATCACTCCCTTTAATATATTGTACCACAATGTGCTACAAGTGTAAACATAAAAGTATTAAATATATTTTTTCACCAATTTTAGATTTTATTTATACACTTTAATTATAGGAAAGTTTATATATTATCTCTAAATTTTAGGGAATATCTTGTACTTCTTTCCTTTATCATCAGTCTGTGCCTTATCATAATTTACCTTTACACCATCGTCTAAATCTATTTCTATTCTTGAAATAGCTATATGGCCTATCTTCTCATCATAGTCTTTACACTCTTTAACCTGCTTTATTACTTTTTCTAGTTCCTTTTCTGATTTAGATACTTCCCTTGCATCTCTATTATTTGCTATATCATCCTTTAAAAAATCTATTCTTCTTTCATACATCCTTTGTACCTTGTGTAAATAATCTATTCTCACCTTACCAGTAGTATCTGCATCATATCTGTGCATATAGATTAATGCCTTAAATCCATTTTGTCTTCCACTATCATACAGCCAATATATAGGTGTCTTCTTATACCTTTGAACATGATCTTTGTAGAAATCAGTTATAAAATAATTTCTTATTTTCTCTCTAGATGTGCCTTTACCCTTAAGAGAATCTGCTATAAATGTTAGATTTTCCTCTAGATTATCTTTTCCAAAGCTTACTTTGACAAAATTCACAAATCTATTTACCAAGTCATCTTCAAAATATTCTCTATCTGTGATTAAAACTATATTATCTTCCACTGGCTTAAACCTGTTATATCTATTAATATCAAATTCTCCACCAGCATAGACTAGACCTTTTTCATCTAAGCTATATCTTCCAAATATACATCCTACTCCATAGGATATAAAGGACTTAACCACATCTTCCTTGGTTAGTATATATTGATTTCCTTTTATATCTTCATATATATCATTTTTTTCATCAAATATTTTGGCTATAGTAATATCCCTATCTGATACTTCTGGGGTCAGTTCATCTTCTAATCCATAGATCTCTATAAATAGTTCATTTAATCTCTCTTCATTAGATTTAAGCTTATCAAAATTGTTATTAGCATATTCTTTCCAATTTTCATAAGCATCTTCAACTGTCAACTTTCCACTCTCACCTGTCCACTGTAATAATGGATGATCTTCAAAGTCCCAAGATGTTTCAAAGGAATCCCAATCTGTTTTGGAGATGGAGATGTTCTCTCCTCCCATTCTTTTGATTATTTTCAAATCTTCTTTACTAGTAATCTCTATTATGGGAAATTTAGAAATTTCACCAGATTGAAAATTCAATGTAGGATTTATTTTACCTAAAACATGATCAAATACTTTTGAATTTAATAAAGTTAAATACATAACTCTGTCTTTTATGGTAGTAAATAGACAACATCCGCCATTATCAAAAATAAAGCCTTCATCAAAAGCTCTTATACTAAATTTCTTAGAAGTTACAGTAGACCAAGTTAATCCTGGCTTCATAAAAAAATCATAATTAGCTATTACTGCAGTTGGTATTGATCTAATTTCTTCAGCATCATTTTTCCAGTCTATTAAGTATTCATTATTTCCATACCATTTCCTATATCCTCCACCTTTATTATATGGAAACCATCTTCTATATATCGTTTTTTCTTTTATTATCTTAGTTTCCTTGAAATTAATATAGTTATAATTGACTTCATACCATAATTTTAAAAACTTTGCGTTATTAGAAGTAGAATTTCCTTTTCTAGGCTTAGCTACTTCTCCTAAAGAAATGCCTTCTTTAAAAGACTTATATACCCTTTCACTCGCCCAATAAGCTATAGGACTTCCCGGTATCAATTCAAAATTATCTTCATTGGTCTCATAATAATATCCACAATCAGGACTTTCTATAGCTTCTATCGTTTTACCTTCCTTTTCTTTAGCATTTTTAAAATCTATCAGCCTTATATAAGAACCTCTATAATCTTTTACCTTATTTTTCCTAATTATAAAAGCCGTTGATTGTACAACCTCTCCTCCAATTTCCTCAAATGCTCTAGGTCCTAAATGTAACATATTGATTATGTTATCTTCAGATAATAATCTTTCCCTATATTTTTCAAAGCTAGATAAAAACATCCATGAATGTTGATTTATCATTCCATAATATCTATCTCTAACTAACAATTCATCACATTTTTCCATAAATACAGCAAATAAATCTGTCTTGGTATCTTTATATTCTTTATCTAAATACTTAGTCAAATTGGATCCCATATGTTTTCTACCTAAATATGGAGGATTAGTAATCACTGTATCATATTTTTTTGATAATATTTCTGATAATTTAAATATACTTTCCAAATCTCTTTGAGTATTTTCTATTCCTACTAACTCCATGGGAAGAGCATTTTTATCTATATTCTTTATATATTCATTCATAGCCTTAAAATCATATTCTTTTTCTATTTTTAAAACAGAACCTAATTCTCTACCATGTTTAAATAATTCCACGATTTCTAATATATCTTGTTTCATATCTTCTCTAAATTTTTTATCTTCTATATTACCATCTAATAAATCTATATGCTTTATGTCTATCTCTTTACTATCTATAAAATAATATAGGTTATTTTTTATATTTTTATCAAGTATTTTTCTACTATATTGTCTTCCCTTCATCATAATTGCAAAATAAGCTAGTTGATAAGCCCTCTTGTCTATATCTAGTCCATATAGATTGTTTTCTATAATACTTTTTGCTGCTTCCTTTTCCATATATCCTTCTTCTAAATAAAATTGCATAAACATTTCAAAGGCATAGACTAATATATGTCCACTTCCCATTGATGGATCTATGAATGTGATCTCTTCTACTTTTAAATCTTTTCTATCTTCTCTTATATTTTTTAATTTTATTTTTACTTCTTCTACCTGTTCTGCTTCTGGTAAATAATACTCCCATCCATATTCCTTAGCCAACTCTTCTTCTGTCTTATCTATACCAAGTGCTATCTTTCTCTCTATCCAAAGTCTACCTAAAGAATTCTGTACCATGTATTTTACTATCCATTCTGGTGTAAATAGTTGAGTTTTAGGTGGTAGAGTGTTCTTATCTACTTTTTTATTTGATGAATCTACTTCAGCTTTAGGCACTGTATTATAATACTGATACAGCCATCCTATTATCTCTATCTGCCCTGTCTTTTTTATATCAAAATGATCTTCTTCTATATCTTCTATTAGCTTACATATCACTCCATCTTGATCATTGTAAGATATATTTAATAGTAGTTCTGCATAGTCATCTGTCTTTTCAAATAGTTTTGGTAGATTATTATTTAAAGCATTACATTGTTTTATGAACAGGAATTGAAATAGTTCTTTCATGGCTTTAGCACTGCCATCTAATTTTAGTTGGTCTAATCTTTCAAACTCCTTTTCTGTTATTCCTATATCTGTATCTCTATAATGGGATATAATTTCTGGTTCTCTTACTCCATCACGCCCTGATGATAATACTCTCATTTTATCTGGCATATAGTTGTTTACTTCCATAAATCTTATGGCTATTATTCTGTTAAACCAAGTATAAGCTACTTCTTCCATTAAGGTTTTATATGCTGTTTTGTAATCGGAATCTTGTTTTCTATTTTCTAACTCTTTTACTAATATCTTATATTTATCTACATCTTTGCCGTATATTCTATGGGTATCTATTTCTCCTATGTTAAATGCCAACATATCCATATTAGATTCTGGAATAGGAGATGAAATCCCATCTTCTGTTATTCCTATTAATCTAGCTTTGTCTTCTATATCTTTTATAAGTTTCTCCCTTGAATATATGGCAAAGTTCTTCAATGCTGTTTTATCCATTGATATCCCCCTAAAACTCAATATTTAAAATAGTATTTTCTTCTAATTCATTTTCTAGTTTCGCTTTTAATTCTTCTATATATTCATCTAAGTCTTCTCTCGTTTCTATTCTCCATGAATTTGATGGGTTTATATCTTTTATGCTGATATTTTTTCGTTTTATAACTGGCTTTCTTATAGTTTCTTTATCTTCACTACCTATAGATTCTTCTCTCTTCTGATTTTCTAATTCTTTAGCTATCTCATTTAAATATCTCATCTTTAGGGTATCTGCTTCTATTCTAAAACCATTTACCATAGCTACATTGTTACAGGATTCTGCTCTTTTATTTAGGTCAATAAAGCTAGTCCTATACTTCTGCCCAAATCTATCTTCTAAAGCTGTCTTCTCTAATTCTTCCATAACTCTGTCTTCTGCTTGTTTTATCTCTGATTTTACAGGCTCTAGTTCCTTATCTAAAATATAATTATATATATTTAAAAATCTATTGTTTAGTTCTGGCAAGTCCTTTATTCTATTATAAGGTCTAGACATAGACAATATAGTCTTCATTTCATCTATAATCCCTTCTATTTCTTCATTTAATATATAGGATTTGCTTTCTCCATATATGGATATATAGTACTGTGCTTTTTTCCATATGTTTTTTTGTTCACCTTTGAAGAATGACTTTATTGGTTGATAGTCTTCTTCAAAATCTAAGTAGTCATCTTCATTTTTATATAGCTCTTTGAATACATATTCAGGTTTTGAAATTCCCCTTGTCCTATTTATGAGATCAATTCCCTCTTGGACTGTTTTCTCTCCTGGATATCTATCTCTCTTATAGTTTTCTTTTAACATATTTAATTCTTCTATCATATATTTAGCATATTCATTGAATTTTTTAACCATCATATCTGTATCTTCAAATTGGATCTCTCTGCCAAATAGTATAGAGGATATATTCTTTAGGCTTCTTATATATTTTTCATCTATGACTTCTTTTTCTTCTATTAGTAGTTTTTCTACATATTGTCTCTTAGTTATATAATTTATTATTTCTTCTTCTGTTTCGTTTAATAAGGAAACTGTCTCACCATGTAAAGTAAAGCTTATATTTCCATCTAAAAACAATTTAGATATTATCCATTCTATATCTGTATCTATAAATCCATAGGGTGCTTTTAAAAATCTCTCCTTTATCTCTTTTAAGGATATTCTGTTATGATTTTTAGTTCTCAATTTTATATAATCTAATACTTCATTTACTCCATTTATATTTGGAATTTCTAGATTATCTAATAATATCTCTCTGCCATCTCTATTTTTAAATAGCTTTCTAATTTCATCTTCATTCACAGGAGTATTTATATAATCTAATTTATGATATACAATTTCTATTAATCTTTGTAAACTCTCTTGTACATTAAACTTAAAATCTTTACTTTTAAGTTCTAATATATCTCCGTTTATATAAAATTCTGCTTCCTTTAAAGCTTCTTCTAGGAATAATTTCCCCCTATCTTGATGTTCTCGCATTTCAACACGCTTTAACGCCTTTATCTCTTCTAGTTTTGGAATATTACTAATACTAGATATATTTAAGTATTTTTCAATTTTCATTTCCGTTCTTATCTCATCTATAAAGGCTCTATCATTTGGCAAGTCTACATAGACTATATTTTCTCTCTGGCTTACCATTCTTAGATTGCTCTCTATACCATTTTTCTCCGAATTTGGAGTTATAATATCTATTCCTATCTCGAAAGATTGATTAGACCTATAGGGTTCTCCATCTACAAATCTATTGAACTCAAAATTATATCTATTGCCAAACCTACTATATCTGACTTTATCATCTGATAGAATTGAAGCATATATAATCTCTGAGATTTTCTTTGTAAGAGCTTGCATTTCTATATGTTGCCTATCTATTTCTCTGTTTACTTCTTGTTCTTCATTAGTTAAGAATATATATAGATCTCCGTTTTTTTGTACCAATGTTTGTCCAACTAAAACCTTTAATGCTTTTTCTACTTTTTCTTTAAGCTCTATTCTATCTTCATATATATTAGACACCATAAGTGTAGTAATGTTTTCTAAATTTGCTTCTATTTCCTTAACATATTTGATTAAAAACAAAGTCTTTAATACATTGACATTAAAATTATACTCTTCTTTACTAGGATTTATATAACTGTTTTCTAAAGCTTTGCTTATTACTGCTGAATGACTATGATCTAGAAATTTCTCCAACCCATCATAGAATATATTGAAGGGTACTATCTCACCATCTTCTCTATACATCAACTCTTCAGCACTTTCTTTGAATAGGGCCAGCATAGAGCGTTCTCCTTCTGAAAGATGTTTACCACTTGCCCCGTGTTGCCTTATAGATGTCAATACACTTCCTAATAGATTAAATTGATAAGGGATAAAAGGGTATACTTCATAAAAATCTTTACTATCTTCATAGAGTTTTTTCTCTATACCATCATTAAATATTAACAAGTTTTTAATTATGGTTTCATTATTTTCGTATAGCACAGATAGGGTTTCTTTTGCTGTCTCAGTTTTTTCTAGTATTCTTAATTTAATGACCTCATCTACATTGGCAGATGTTAGATTCAGTCTTGTGTCAAATCTACCTTGAATCTTTGAAAAATCTCTTCCACTAACCTCTGTTATTGAATCTATATCTTGTTGACTAGTTACTACTATCCATGCCTTGCCATGACATGCTATTCCCAAGTCTTCTGTTATAGTCTGTAGATTAAGCATTAAATCAGTATTTTCTCCTATATACTGACCTATCTCATCTGCCAAAAATACTATATGATGGTTTTCACCTTTACTATCTAAATACTCTTTAATTAATTGTGCAAATCTTTCTATGCTTATTTCATATGGCCTTGTAGTTGTCCTGCTCCAGTCTCTAGCTGATTCTTCGCTCATAATTTCCATATCTGCTAAGGTTTTTATTACTTTATCTTTATGGAATTTAAATTTATGACGATTTTCTACCCAATTTAAATTATGTAGTTCTTCATATCTAGTTTTAAAATCTTTATATACTCCATCTTCTGTCAATTGTCTTTCTAAATCAGCTAAATGTGGATCTGTACTAAATCCTTGCATCTCATTAAATACTCTTAAAAAAACATTTAATATACTATCTTTTCCTTTAGTACCCGATGATTTACTTTTAGAGTCTATATTGAATAAGACTACATCTGTAGGAATATTACACGCAAGTTCCATGTCTTCCAACGCCCTAGAGTCCTGTATCTTTTTATCCTCTATAAAATAATCTAATGCCCTTTTACCTTCTACTTCGCGATTTTCCAATAGGTATGATAATATCTTTAAGAAGTGAGATTTACCACTGCCAAAAAAACCAGATATCCAAACTCCCATCTTATCCGTATTTCCAACTATTCCCTTTTTATAATTGCTAAAAAAATCTCTAAAATGCCTTTGCAATTCCTTGGTCACTACATATTCTTCTAATTCTTGCTTTATATTCGCCTCATCATCCTGACCTACCTTGATAACTCCTTGTATATCCCTATCGATTCTTTTTTCAAACATATCCTTAATTAGCATGATATACCCCCCTCTATATTATAAGTGGAAATGCTCTATAATAGTTTTCATCTTTAAACTCTGAAAATAGGATTAGACTTTGTCCATCATATTTACCTGGGTAAAAAAGTACTACTGGCGATCTATCAAATACTAAGTGAAGTTTATTTAAAATTCCATGAGATCTTACAAAGGGAAAGATCTTACCCACTCCTGTAATAAATACTACTGAATTGTCTGGTGTATTTTCTTCTATATAGGTATTAAAATAGTTATTATTATAATCTATTCTTAAAATATCATTTACTGCTGCAATCAAATAATCTAATCCTTCATTTTTTTCCATTTCTATACAATCTTCCAATAATCCTTCGTCTTCTATTAAATCTATCATAATATCATATACATCATATATTTTTAGTTCATATCCCTGTGGCTTTTCTCTGTTTTTTTTCTTTAGGTTTTCTAGATATTTTCTTACTTTTAACTCTTCCTCAGCTGGATAATCAAAGACATAGTAGCCTACTTCATTACTAAGTCCTTTATTTTTCCTAAAATCTTCATCACTTATTACTTCTTCTATTTTTCTTAGTTTTTCATCTAATGTTTTCATACTATTCCCCCAAAAAAACTCTTAAAAAAGGATATAGATTTCTAGTTCTCATTTCTTTTTCTAAATTAATATCTAAAATAGGTTTCTTTACCATAGATAAACCCTTATCTTCTATTAAGAGATTTGCCTCTTTTAAATATGTTTTATATGCTCCTACCAATCTTTTCTTTGTTTGTGACGCAAAATTTGATACCTTTTTGCTCTGCTCAGATTTATTTTTAAGAAATACTCTTATATCACTATTGTCAAATTCTAAATCTCCCGTTATTATCTTCTCCCTATATACTTCATACATATATTCAAAGAAGAGTCTATCTGTCATCATTAATCCTAATATGTTTAATATCTTTTGATCTGAAACTGGTAAACTAGTAAACATGGTATATATTTCCTTAGGCATAGCTCTAGTTCGCCTAGATATTTCGTTTACTGCCTTTTTCCCATAAGCTTCTGATGGAGCTAAGAATATGTTTTTCTCCTCTTGCATTTGTTTTATTTCTCCATCTTCAAACCCATTATGTAATAGTTCATTATATTTTTTAAACTCTTGAAACCAAAACCCCTTGCTTACTGCTCCAGCACTATATTCTAAGCTATTTATTCCCTTAGTAGACATCTTTACCCTCCTTATACTTAAATTGATATTTTTGCTGATAAATCTATTCCTTATATAGTATTATAATTATATCTCAATGGGTGACTTTTCTCAATGAATAAGAGAAGTATAAGTCCTAATAAAGAGACACTATATAAAAGATATCCCATGGGACTTCACCTATGGGATATCTTTTATTTTATCTATATCAATATTTTTTATGCCTTTTTTACTACTTCTGATTTCAAATTCATATGTCCAAAACCATCAATTTTACAACTGATATCATGTCCATCTCCTACATCACCAAGTACTATACCTTTAACCTTAGTTCCCTGTTTTAGAGGTTGAGAGGCTCCTCTAACTTTTAAATCCTTGATAATGATTACATCATCTCCATTACTAAGTTCAGTTCCAAAAGCATCTCTTACAATACTTTCTTCTAAAATTTTATCTACATCCCTTTGAGTCCACTCATGAAAACATTCTGGGCATATATATAATCCCATATCTTCATATGTATACTCAGAATTACATTTTGGACAATTTGGTAAACTCATAATATTCATCTCCTTTCCATAGGTATTATACAATAGTATCTAAATAATACCAAATCTTATAGGTGGTATTTTGCAATTAAGTTTGAATAAAATTATATTATATACATAATATACATAATGTACATAATTAAAAACTATGATATAATGGAGGTGAAAGGAGAGTGTTTCTAGTGTTAACTATAAATGCTACAGATATGAGAAAAAACTTTGGAGGATATATTGATGAAATAGTTAGGACTAAGCCCATATTTGTAAAACGCTCTAGAGACTATTTCATGGGAATTAGCATAGAAATGGCCAAAGATATGGTTAGAGACGTTGTTTTTAGTGTAGATAAATATATAGAAGAAGATGGATCTGTTACTTTATCACTTGATGGATTTGATATATTGGCAAATGAAAAAAATGAAACTCTTGCAATCCACTCTTTAATAAGGGATTTAAGAGAATATGCTTTAGAATACTATGAAGATATAGAATTTTGGACAAGCGATTTAAATAGAAGAAAACAAATGAGATATATATTGAAAGTACTCCTAAATGATGATAATGAACTTAAAGAGAGTTTTATATGCCAAGCTGGAAAGAACTAAAAAGATTCTGTGATAGAGATGGATGGGAGCTATATAAGGACACCAACCATTATTTCTATAGAAAACTAGAAAAAGATGGAACAATTAAGAGAACTAAGGTTTCAAAGGGAACAGGAGAGATAAAATACCATCTTTGGAGAGAAATCCTTAAAAAACAGCTAAGGGTAACAGAGGAATACTTTAATAGTATAATTTAATGATATACTCTACTATACTCACTTCATCTCAATAAATTCATAAACTTGTACCAAATATATATTCCATTTCTTGGTATATATATATTCCAATATCCCCTTGAATATATGTTCGAACCCCTATATAATATAGTGTATCCATTAATTGACTATAGTCTAAAACACATCAAGGGGGATATTTATGACAGGAAAAACACATATGGCTATGGGAATTGCTGCAGGATTGGCTGTATCTACAGGGGAAACAGCAGAGGTACAATTGATTTTGGTAATATCTTCTGCTATAGGTTCACTTGTGCCAGATCTAGATCATCCTAAAGCTAAACTAAACCAGAAATTGCTATTTCTAAAAAATGAATACTATAGGACATTGTTCTTCTTATCACTGACTATTGGATCTGCATATCTATATATCAATACAGAGAATACTATATTGGGACTTATATCCATAATGACATTCTTTACTGGTATATCTAGTCATAGAGGCTTTACCCATAGTATAGTTGGATTTTTAACTGCTACATCTATTGTGAAAATAATTGCATTAAAATATGGGTTCCCCATGGCCTACTCTGGTTTCTCTATAGGATATCTATTGCACCTAATTGCCGATTTCTTTACTGTCAAGGGAATAAAGCTATTCTATCCCCTAAATAAAAATGTATCTTCACCCCTTGTAATTAAAACAAATAACAATCTAGAAAGCATCATATTTACCTTACTAAGTCTTTGTTCTATGGTACTTCTATTAAAATCTCTAGATATATTCATATAGAAATTCCATCTAAATTAGAAAAATATAAAAATTCTCCTATCTGGTTTAAATATTTGTCAGAATGGAGAATTTTTATATTTCTTATTATTTTAATGTATCCTTTATAACTCTTAAAGTGTTTTTATAGGATAATTTTTCGATTAAATCTTCACTCCAACCTTCTTTTCTCAAGGCCTCAAATAAAAGGGGAATTTTGTCTATGCTATCAATCTCCAGATTTCCCCTTATTCCATCTAAATCTGAACCTAGAGCTATTACATCATCTCCTCCAATATTCCTTATATGTTTTAGATGCTGTACCATTCTTTCAATAGTACTATCTCTCATAGAAGTGTCTAAATTCAAGAACCCTGGGCAAAAATTAAGACCTGCAACTCCGCCTTTTTCTCCTAAGATTCTTATCATATCATCAGTTAAATTTCTCCTATGTGGAGACAAGACTCTTGAATTTGAATGGGAAGCTACAAATGGTTTTTTGCTCAATTTTGCCACATCATAAAATCCACCATCTGATAGATGAGAGACATCTATGATTATTCCCTTTTCATTCATATACTCTATGGCTTCTTTCCCAAAGTCCTTAAGACCTCTTTCCATTATTCTTGGCTCATCTGAATTAGGATATCCAAAACAATTTTCATGATTCCATGTAAGTCCTATTAATCTTATTCCTAATTTATAATATTTTTCTATTTTCTCTATCTTACCATCTACACTTCTTCCATCTTCTATAGTAAGTAAAGCTGACATTTTACCTTCAGAATTGTTTTTAATTATATCATCATAATTATAGGCCATGTCTATGATTTCCTTGTTGACCTTTACTGTTTCCTTCACTAGATTTACCTTATTCAAAATATATGGATCATCTCCCATATAGTCAGCCTCTAATCTATCCCTGCTCATTAAAAAGATCGCAAAAAATTGTGCCATGCTATTTCCTTTTTTCATTCTCTTAAAATCCACACTTGCTACATCATTTGAGTACAGACTTTGCTCCCCACAAATACTATCAGCCTTCATTACTGTGTCACAATGTAAATCAATAAACTTCATTTCTACGCCCCTTCCTGTCTTCATTTTTTAGTTATCTACAACTCTTTATTCAACTACATATATACCAAGCTGCCCTAGTATCTACATCTACTACTTTTACCTCTTCAAATATCTCCTTCATCTCCTCTTTGGCTACCTTTATAAAATTAAAATAATCTCCATTTTCCAGCCATTCTACTATTGTAGTTCGTAGGGCACGATTTTGGTTGTAATCATGAATGATCACTACACCTTTGGACAATCTCTTCATCTCTTTATAGAGTTTCATCCTATCTTCTTTTTTTAGTCCATGGGCTACATAGGATGTAATTACTATATCGAAGGATTTGTCCTTAAATGGAATCCCCTCTGCTGGAACTATATGAACTAGTTCAATTGGTATATTTCTAAGCTTTCTTTCTGCTTGTTTAAGCATACCCTTAGAAGGATCTACTCCTACTACTTTCAAACCCTTATCATATAGAGTTTTGCATAGTGCTCCTGTTCCACATCCTATATCTAAGACTGTTTTATATTGAGAAAGATCTATATCTCCTTCTACTCTATTTTGAATTTTATTAAAATACCTAACCTGAAAATTAAAAAACAATCCATATATAGAAGCTATCTTGTCAAATAGGGACACATTTCCCACCTCTTCTTATATTAAATTTATCGTCTATATCATATCTGATTTAATATCTCTTCTATTGTTTCTAATTGGAATAATACCATCTTCAAATGATAATTGTAGATGATATCCAGTTTATCTTCTTTTTCATCAACTCTCTGAGGAATTTCCCTATTAAAGTATCTTTCTATGACTTTCTTATTATCGTCATCTATACGAGGATTTTCCTTTATGGTCTTCATTACCCTAAGGTGATTTCGAATATATTCAAATGAATTAAATAGACTTTGGTAATGTTTTATATTCTCTTCCATACCCACATGAAATCGCATTTCCTCTATAAATACCTTATAATTGGCCTCTACATAATTTATCTCACTCTTAAGCTTTTGCAAATCATCAAATATATTCTCCCAAATCAGCTTATCTAGTATCTCCCTTACCTCTATATGCATTTCCCTTATGGTTTCTCTTATTCTCAGTTCAATCTTGGGAGGTCTTATAAAATAGTTTATAGATGTTCCTACTATTACCCCTATAAGTGTATCTATAGTCCTATCGAAGGCATAGTCTATTCTATCCCCACCTTCATAATTTAGGATTATCCCTAGGAATACAATCATAGACATTCTAGCTGCCTTATCCCATTTTAGTCCATTACATATACTTATGAGTATAATTAGACCTAATCCTATGGTGAAAAAGTTTGATGGCAAGATAAGAGAGATTCCCAAGGCTATTACCCCACCTAATATGGTACCATACATTCTATTTTTACCTGCTGTAAAGGATTCAGATACTGAACTTTCCATAGTTACTATTGCTGCTATACTAGCTAATAGTGAACTTCTCAGATTAAATAGTTCTGATATTGCCAATGTAAGTATCACTGCCATAACTGTCTTTATAGTTCTCATACCAATTTTTTTAGACTTCATGCAAATCCTCCCATAGAGAAAATATAATTACTTACATTATACTACAATATCCTAATAAAATAATGAAAATTTAAAAAAGTCTTCCTATATACAGAAAGACTTTTTATCTATTCATTATATATTTGTATAGCATAGATACCAATCTACACAACAATAGCCTTCCTCTCCACTGACTCTTTTCAATAATTCTTCATATGTCTGAGGTGCTGGTACTACTACTGGATCTCCTGGCAGCCAATCTGCTGGTGTAGCTACCTTGTACTCTGTGGTAACTTGTAATGCTGTCAACAATCTTATTATTTCAGGTATATATCTACCTGTAGATAATGGATATACCAATATTGCTCTTATGATCTGCTCTTCATCTAATATAAATACATTTCTCACTGTAGTATTGGTACTTATATCTGGTGCTATCATACCATACATATTTGCTATGCTCATATTCTTATCTGCAACTATTGGGAATGGAATCTGGACTCCTGTGTTTTGATATATATTATATACCCAAGCTAGATGAGATGAGTTGCTATCTAGACTTATACCTATTAGCTGTGTATTTCTTTCAACGAAAGAATTATATTGCTGTGCAAAGGCAATAAATTCCGTAGTTCACACAGGAGTAAAATCTCCTGGATGGGAAAATAATACTACCCATTGTCCTCTATAGTCAGATAATCTAATTGGTCCAAATGTGGATTGTGCCTGAAAATCTGGAGCTTTCATTCCTAGTGTTAAACATCTAGATTCATTCATATTATTCACCACCATATTATTTTAGTGTTTAATATATGATATGAATAATATGTCCTATGGTTACTTTTTACATCACTACACTATCTTTCATTTATATACGAAGTAAGTAGTATCAATATGCCCCCTAATATTTGAAAAACTCCCATACTTTCTTTCAAAAATATAAAAGATGCTACTATTGCAGTTATAGGATCTAAATAGCTTAATATAGCTATGGTCTGTCCCGGTACATCTTTGATTGAGGGAAAGTATAATAGATATGCTATTCCAGTATGAATTACTCCTACTATTGCCATTAGAACCCAGGTTTTTATCCCTATTCCATTAAAGTCTATGGAGTTTTGGATAATTACCATGGGTGCCAAGACTAACGCTGCTATGGATAACTGAATCATAGTAGCCTGAAATCCTAATAATCCCTTTATGTGTTTATTCAATAGAACTATTATCGCATATATGACTGCTCCTGCCAATCCATATAATATGCCCTTTGTATGATTATATACATGGAGACTCTCCTCATCTCCTGATTTCAATATTAAAAACAATCCTAATACAGCTCCCAATAAGCATACTATATTTTTGAGACCCATCTTTTCCTTGAGTACAATAGCTGAAAATAATACAATGAATACTGGTGCAAAATAATAGCTTAGAACTGCATTAGATATTGTAGTATATCTCATAGCCTGAAATAGAGTAAACCAATTTATGCCCAGTGATAGCCCTGATATAGACAATATAAGGAGGTTTTTCTTCAACAATTCCCTATCTATCTTGTCCCTCTTTAAAAGACTTATGACAAACAAAAATCCACTTCCAATAATTGCCCTAAAAAAAGCAATTTCTATACTGCCAAGCTCAATTTCCCTTACAAATAAACCTATAGTCCCCCAGATCAACATAGCCACGATTATCTTGTTTCTAGGACTAATAATACTTCCCACCACTTTCTTTTCTTCTATTGCCTTTACATTAGTAGATTCTATTCTTTCCATATACAATGCCTGTCTCTCAATACAGGACTCGCACCACCTTTCATCCTTGATTTTCTCTAAAATATTTTAACTACTATTGTATCATATATTTGTAGGGATATGACATGTTTTTTAAATTTTTCTTTTATAATTTAAACTATTAATGTATCTTCTAACTAAAATGAATGTCCTATATCTCAAATCTATGATAGAATTTAAGTATATTCATTATAATAATTATTATAAGGGGTGTTCAAATGTTAGATTTGTTGATGAGTAGACGGAGTATCAGAAAATTTCGAGATGATGATATTGAAGAGGAAAAAATCCAAAAGCTTTTAAAAGGTGTATTGACTTCTCCATCTGGAAGAAATATACGTCCATGGGAACTTATAGTTGTCCATGACAGGGACAAATTAAAATCCCTTGGTGAATCTAGAGGTGGAGCATCTCGTGCCTTAGGAAATGCACCTTTGGCCATAGTCATAGCAGCTGATCCAAAAGCCACAGATGTGTGGATTGAGGATGCCTCAATTATATCCATTATCATACAATTAATGGCTAAATCTTTAGGACTAGGATCCTGTTGGGTTCAAGTAAGAAAGAGAAATACTGTAGATGGAAAATCTGTAGATGAATATGTAAAAGATATATTGGATATTCCCGAGGATTATGTGGTTGAATCTATGATAGCCATAGGTTATCCAGATGAAGAAAAGCCTCCTCATAGAGAAGAAGAACTTCCCTATGGCAAAGTACACTATAATAAGTGGTAGCTTATTTTTATTATAAAACAACCTCCTTATTAAAAGCTAAGAAGGTTGTTTTATAATCTATATCTCCCTATTTCCTCTTCTAAATCTTCTATCTTATATTCTAGAGATAAAAGAGGATCTATATCATATTTATCCAGCAGAAAATATAACTTCTCTATCTCTTCTGTACTTGGAGATATATGTTCATCATATACTCCCCTATTAGAATGTATATGGATGTATTCAATATAATCTCTTAATTCCCTAATCCAGTGTTCTAAGTCAATTTTTCCAAGTTTAGAATGACCAATATCCAAATTTATTCTCACATTAGGCATATTCACAGTCTCTATATATTTTTTTAACATCTCTGGAGATTCTTCAAATATATTTTCTACAAGTATGGTGCCTCTATATCCTGTTTCCTTTAATATCTTTACCCAAAATTCTTTGCTCTGCCTGTTGTTGAGATTCTCAAGGAAAGGCTCATTTAGTGAAGGATTTATTTGACTATGAAAGATTATATAATCTATACCTAATTGTTCTGCTGCATAGATTGCATTTAGATATCTCTTATAGCTTACTTCTCTAATCTGAAGATCTGGGCTTGCTGGTTTTAAGTCTAAAAATGGACCATGTAGTGCCTTTATACCTTCAAATCTACTAAATACTTTCCTATAGCCATCTATTATACTTACCATCTCTTTCCTAGTCAGATTAGGTTCTGTAAAGTCCTGAATCTCTACACCTATATCTAGTCTTTGGAATAATTCTATATGGAATTCATCTATATCCCTCACAGTTTTAAGTATATTTTTCATGTATTCACTCTCCTTAAGTATAATTATATATTCTATATTACAATTGTCTAGTAAAAAGACTTTTATCTAAGAACAAAATAATCCTTTTACATTTTATTAGGTAAGTAAAAAAAAGCATCTATAAAGATGCTTTTAGCTCAATTTATGAATGAACAATCCTGACCTTAACTTTGGTTCAAACCATGTGGATTTAGGTGGCATGACTTTACCCTCATCTGCTATAGCCATTAAATCTTCTATAGATGTAGGATACATGGAAAAAGCTACTTTCATATCAGTGGATACTCTCTTTTCTAATTCTTCTAATCCTCTAATTCCACCTATAAAGTCTATTCTATCATCAGTTCTAGGATCATGAATTCCCAATATAGGATTCAATAGATTATCTTGTAGTATAGATACATCTAGTCTATCCACTGGATCTTCTGGATCAAATATCCCCTTCTTTGCTTTTAGTTTATACCATGTATTATCTAGATACATTCCAAAACTATGTTTTGATTCTGGACTATACTGTCCATCTCCTCTATAGATTTCTAGTTCAAATCTTTCCCCTACCCTTTCTAAAAACTCCTCAACAGAATATCCATTTAAATCCTTCACCACTCTATTATAGTCCATAATATGGAGTTGATTATGTGGAAATACTACAGATAAGAAGAAGTTGAACTCTTCACTACCATTATAGTTTGGATTTTCCATCCTTCTCTTTATCCCTACTTTTACAGCAGATGCTGATCTATGATGTCCATCGGCTATATAGAGATAGTCTATTTCATGGAATAGACTTGCCAATCTATCAACTGTATTTTTATCATCTATTATCCATATGATATGGGATATATCATCTTCAGATACAAAATCATATATAGGACTATTTTCTTTCATCCAAGTATCTATCATTGCATCTATCTCGTCTTTATTTCTATATGTTAAAAATATTGGTCCTGTATTGGCATCTGTATAGTCTACATGATTTATCCTATCCTGTTCTTTATCTTCCCTTGTATGTTCATGTTTTCTTATTGTATTATCTAAGTAATCATCTATGGATGCACATCCTACTAGACCTATCTGCTCTCTACTATCCATGATTTGTTTATAGATATAAAATCTATCTTCTTCATCTTGGATAAATATACCCTTCTGAATCATATAGTCCAGATTTTCTCTAGCCTTTTCATATACTCGCCTATCATATATTCCTATTGATGGATCTAGGTCTATTTCAGCCTTATCTATATGCAAAAAAGAATATGGATTATCTTTGACCATCTTTCTTGCTTCATCAGTATTCATGACATCATAGGGTAATGCTGCCACATCTTGTGCATATTCTTCTCTTGGTCTAATTGCCTTAAATGGTTTAAAAACTGCCATATCTTCCTCCTATATGAGATTTTCTTTGATTATGGACACTACCTCTTCCCCTATTCTCTCCTGTGCTTCTATAGTAGAACCTCCTATATGAGGTGTCAAGGATATCTTATCATGTGTATATATCCTTTCATTTTTTATAGGCTCTTCTTCAAACACATCTAGAGCTGCTGCTGCAACTTTACCATTGTCTAGTGCAGTCAGTAGTGCCTCTTCGTCTATAATTCCCCCTCTAGCTATATTTAGCACATATACTCCATCTTTCATCTTTTGAAACTCTTCTTCTCCAATTAGTGGTCTTCCATTGATTGCTGGCATATGAAGTGATATAAAGTCTGCTGTAGATAGAAGCTTTTCAAGATTCACACTTCTATATTCTATAGGGCAATTTTCTATTTCCACTATATCATTATAGATGATTTCCATACCCAATGCATATGCTCTATCTGCCACCTTTCTAGCTATTCTTCCAAATCCTATGAGTCCCAGTGTCTTTCCAGCAATTTCAGTGCCTGTATACTCCTTCTTCTTCCATTTTCCCTGTCTCATAGTCACATTGGATATATAGGTACACCTTGCTAAAGATATTATCTGTCCAATTGTAAACTCTGCTACAGATGTACTACTAGCATTAGGTGTATTAGATACCTTTATGCCTCTTTTCTCTGCATAGGAAACATCTATATTATCTAGACCTACCCCTGCCCTAATGATCAGCTTTAGTCTGCCTTTCTCTACTGCTGCATCTACAATAGAACTATCTATTTTAGTTGCAGAGCGAAGAACTATACAGTCAAATTCTCTCACTGCCTTCTTCAATTCTTCTGGAGGATAAAACTTTTCTACCACCTCATAACCTGATTCTCTTAATTCTCTAATAGCTTGTTGATCCATTCCATCAGTTACTAATACCCTATACATAATACCATCTCCCTATTTAAAATCCAATATATCATCTATATTTTCAAGCAATCCCTTTACATCATCTAGAGTATAATCTGCCATATGAGATATCCTGAAAGTTATATCCTTTAATTTCCCATAGCCGTTGGATATGACATATCCCCTATTTGCCAACTCTTCATTTAATTTTGGTATATCCACATTCCTAGTGTTCTCAATAGCACTTACAGTATTGGAAAGATATCTATCATCCTTTATGAATAGTTGAAAATACTCCTTTGCCCACTCCCTTACATACTCTGCCATTTCTAGATGTCTACTATATCTATTCTCCAATCCCTCTTCCAATATCCTATCTAACTGATAGTCCAATGCAAACATATGGGATATAGATGGTGTAGATGGATATTGATAATCCTTCTTCTTTAAGTAATCATATAATTCCACTATGTCAAAATATAGTCCTCTGTTCTTTACCTGTCTTCCTGCCTCTATTGCCCTATGACTTACGGAACATATGGCCATTCCTGGAGGCAATCCTAAACATTTTTGAGATGATGTAATATTTATATCTATCCCCCATGCATCTGTATCTATCTTGGTCCCTCCCATAGAGCTTACTGAATCTACTAAAAATAATATGTCTGGATATTTTCTCTTTAGTAGTTCTCCTATCTCTTCTATAGGGTTCATAAGACCTATAGATGTCTCATTGTGAGTCACTGTAATTACATCATATTTACCTGTGGACAACGCCCTATCTACCATTTCTGGTGTAATAGCTTCACCTAGTTTAGATGAAAATTTATCTGCTGGTACTCCATTTACCTCTGCCATTTTAAACCATCTATCTCCAAATGCTCCTGCTGAAAATACTGCTGCTCTTTTTCTAGTCACAGAACGAATAGACCCTTCCATAAATCCACTTCCT
This sequence comes from Varibaculum timonense, assembly GCA_902386935.1. Lineage (GTDB taxonomy): Bacteria > Bacillota > Clostridia > Tissierellales > Tissierellaceae > CABMKH01. Next base: position 325,996 of record CABMKH010000004.1, on the reverse strand, counting down.
GATGATGTAGACAATAATATAGGATTTTTTGTATAGAAGACTTTCTGCAATTTCTCAGATATATTCCTCTGTAAATTACTTGCATCTTTACTCCTATGTCCTATTAGCTGAGTAGCCATCTTCTCCAATACATCTTCTTTTACACTTACTGGCCCTGGTATAAATAGTTTTTTATGCATAAGTCTCTCCCCTTTGTATATATTCTTTCTAAAATATCACTTTTTTACATTAATGTCAAGAAGCCTATGAAAAATCATAAAAGAACATCTACTGATGGAAAGCTCAATAGATGTTCTTTCTAAACTAACTATATTATCTCTAATATTTCCAGTTCTCTCTTTATTATTTCTAACACATCATGATTTGCATCTGTAAGAGGTAATCTCACTTTTCCTACATTATCTCCTATGATATTTAATGCTGCTTTCACTGGAATTGGATTTGCTACTATGAACAGCTTTTGAAATATATTTAAAAGCTTTAAATGTAATTCCATGGCTTTAAATGTATCATTGTCTACAAATGCATCTATCATCTCTTTCATTTCTTTTCCCACAATATGAGAACTGACACTTACTACTCCGTAGGCTCCCACTGACATACTTGGTAGTGTCAATACATCATCTCCTGTATATACAGTGAAATCATCTGGTTTTATCTTGACTATTTCTGACAATTGTACTATATTCCCACTTGCTTCTTTTACTGCTACTATATTGTCTATCTTTGATAATCTCTCTACAGTTTTAGGCAACATATTACATCCTGTTCTACCTGGTACATTATATAACATAATAGGACTATCAACTGATTTTGCCACTTCACTAAAATGACTATACAGTGAATTCTGATCTGGTTTGTTATAATATGGTGTCACTATTAACAGACCATCTACTCCACTTTTTATTGCCTCTTGAGCATTTATAATTGTATCTCTAGTAGAATTAGTACCTACCCCTGCTATTATAGGCACATCTATATTTTCTTTTATAACTTCATATAATTTAAGTTTTTCATCTCTTTTAAGAGTAGGTGCCTCTCCTGTAGTCCCTGATATTACCAATGCTGTACTTCCTTCCCTTACTAAGCGTCTTGCCAATGAAACAGCCATGTTATAATCAATATTTAATTCACTATCAAAAGGTGTCACCATGGCAGTAATCAATCTTCCCCACTTTTCCATACTATAGTCGTCCCCTTTCTACAATTATAATTCTTCATAAAATATCTTATGTTTTTTAAAAAAAGTTGTTCATCACCTTATAATATTAAAGTATTTTTAACCCTTTAAATTATCTATGAATATTATAGAAATAGTTACTCTATTTTTTAAGAGTTAAAAGGAGGAGGAATATATAATATGGGTATTGTAATTCAAAAATTTGGAGGCACATCCTTTAGGGATATTAGTAGACAAGATAATATATTATCCCATATTAAGAGATGTATTATAAAAGGAGATTATCCTGTGATTGTAGTTTCTGCAATGGGTAGAAAAGATGAGCCTTATGCTACAGATACTCTCATTGAACAATTGGAAAATATTGATCTAAAAATAGATCCTAAAAAAAAGGACTTAATTATGTCCTGTGGGGAAATTATTTCTGCTACTTTAGTTTCACATCTATTGGACTCTCAAGGTCTTCCTTCTGAAGCTTTGATGGGTATACAAGCTGGAATAATTACAGATAATAATTTTAATTCAAGTAATATTATTCACATTGATACTAGACCTATTTTAAGTCTCATTAAATCAGGAAAAATCCCTATAGTAGCTGGATTTCAGGGTGCTACTAAGGATATGGAGATAACAACTCTAGGTAGAGGTGGCAGCGATATAACAGCAGTGACTCTAGGAGGTTATTTAAATGCAGACAGGGTAGATATATTTACAGATGTTCCTGGTGTAGCAATTATAGATCCTCACATTGTCCCATCTTCTAAATATATTGAATCTATTAGTTATGACGATATGTATAATCTAGCATCTAATGGAGTCAATGTCATACACCCAAAAGCAGTAAAGATTGGTAAAAAATATAATATCCCAATCAATATCCGTTCTACCTATTTAGATTCACCGGGTACTATTATTTCTGATTCTGATGATAAAAAATCTGATAGGGTAATAGGTATTGCACTAGATATAAAGAGCAATCCAAATATAATTTCTGTATTTTTCAATGAATATTTTGATAACAAGTCAAAGAGAGAATTCAAAGACTATCTCCTTCACTATGATGAAATATTTAAAAATACAAATTGGGAGAAAAATCAAATATCTATTCTAGTAGATTCTGACAAAATCACTTATTGTGGAGAGATTATCTATAGATATTTCTTTCCTTAAAAAAACCCTCTTACTTCAATTTTGAAGTTAAGAGGGGTTTAACTATATCAATACTGGTTGTATTTGTCTACCTAATATGGCTTCTTCTATGGTCTTTTCAATATATTCAAATTTAGCAATCAATGAATTTGGCTTATTATTAGGATCATCTTGCCCAAAAGGCACTAGATATATATTCTTTGTATTCATAATAAGTCCTATATTTTTCCCATTGGCTCCTAGGCCATCATTTGTAGCTATGGCCAAAATCAAAGGTCTTTGATTTCTCAGATGTGCCTTACATGCCATTGTCACTGGAGTATCTGTTATTCCATTTGCCAGTTTTGCTATTGTATTACCTGTACAAGGAGCAACGACTATCACATCTAAATTCAGCTTTGGTCCTACTGGTTCTGCATCTACTATAGTTGAAATAGGTTCTCTACCAGTTATCTTCCTCAGTCTATTTTTCCACTCTTCTGCAGTACCAAATCTAGTATCAAAAGTATCCACAGAATGTGATATTATTGGATATATATCTGCTCCTGCCTTGGCAACCTTTTCTATTTCAACAAATATATCTTTAAAATTACAAGACGAACCTGTCAGTGCAAATCCTATTTTTTTACCTTTTAATGACATAACTATCCCTCCAATTCTTCAATAATATTATAAATTGTCTCTTTTATACATTTTGCGGCAGTTATCGGAGCTACCTTTCCTGGTAAGGCTAGAACCCATACTGTGTTTATCTCCAATTCTCTTGCTTTATTGAAATCTACTCCTCCTGGTTTCGATGCCAAATCTACTATTAAACACTTTTTATCTATTTTATTCAGCATTTCCTCCTTTAAAACAACAAAAGGTATAGTATTGAATATTACATCCATTTCAGGCAAATTTCCTTCTAAATTCATAAGAGATATAGGTGTGTACCCATAGGTTTTTATCCATGAAATTTCAGAATAATTTCTAGTTACTACATACACATTAGCTCCTATACCATATAACATTTTAGCCAATACCTTTCCTATTCTACCAAATCCCAATACCATAGCATTGGAATCATGAATAGTAGTTGGCATCTCTTCCATGGCTATTTGAATTGCACCTTCAGCAGTTGGTATTGCATTTAACACCTGCATTTCTTCCCTTGCAAAATAATCCACTATTTGAATATCATAATCTTTGGCTAAGTTTCTAGATTCTTCTTCTATTTTCCCTCCTATTAAAATTTGACTTCTCTCCATATTATTAAAGAGATCAGATACTTCCACTTTTTGAGAAGAAAGAGGCATATTCAATATATTGTTTTCATCTGTAAATGGGAGGGGACCAACTAATATATCTGCATCTCTTATTGCCATGCAAAGTTTTTTATTCTCTTTTAATTTCAGTTTGTCTTTTATTTTATCGAACCCAAAGACAATCACATCATTGCCATCTTCTAACAATAGATTTGCCAAAGATAGATTTCTTTGATCCCCTCCTAGTACGGCTATCTTTTTCTCATTCACAAACATCCCTCCAATCCTGTATATTCAAGGTTTCATGTGGATTTTCTACAGGCTATAAAAAATTTAACATCTATACATCTTATGTAATTATATTTATTTAAGTGATCGAGTAGGGAAAAATAATTTTTTTCCCTCTCACACCACCGTACAAACCGTTCGGTATACGGCGGTTCAATTAAATCTAACATTACGCCTGTGTTCATAGTAATCCAAAGGACTAACTAATCCTCTTCGGGTTAATATATCCTTTGATATTGCTCTTGATACACAGGTTTTTGTTGCTACAAAATAGTACCTATCTCCACAATATGAGGTTAATCTTGCTAAGTCTTTGTTAATTCCTAACTTTTGTAATCCCCATTGTCTTTTTGACGGTACTTTCCACATCTTCCAAATTATCATCCTTAGCCTTGTTCTTAATCTTGAACCTATTTCTGTTAGAACGCCTTTCATCGAACCTATCAGAAAATAGTTTATCCAACCTCTTATGACTTGATTTAGCCTCCTTAGTCGCTCTGTAAAACTAATAGACCATTTTCTTTGTGTCAAAACTTTGAGTTTTTCTTTAAACCTTTTGATTGAGTCTTGGTGGGGTCGTGCTTTCCATTGGTTAGCTCTTCCGTCTTTCCAAAATCCAAATCCTAAATATTTTAGATTAGTTGGTCTAGTAATTTTACTTTTTGATGCGTTTACCTTTAGTCCTAGCTTTCTTTCAATCCAACTGGTTACTGATTGCATAACTCTTTTAGCTGCTGCTTTACTTTTTACTGTTATGATACAATCATCACAGTAGCGTACAAAGTTTAGTCCACGACTCTCCAGTTCTTTGTCAAGTTCATTTAGCATTACGTTACTTAAAAGAGGGGATAAATTTCCTCCTTGAGGTGTACCTCTTTCTGATGGTAAGAATTGACCTTTATCCATTATTCCTGCTTGGAGGAATTTTCGTATTAATGATTCTGTATCTGGGTCGTCTATGATATTGTGTACCAAACTCATCAGTTTATCTTGTGGTACTGTATCAAAAAACTTCTCCAAATCTATATCTACTATCCAAAGATAGCCATCATTAAAATATTCCAACACTTTTATTATCGCCATTTCACAGTTTCTATTTGGTCTAAATCCATAGCTGAATTCTGAGAACTCTTTATCTACAATGGGACTTAAAACCTGTACTATTGCCTGCTGTATTATCCTATCCATGACTGTAGGTATTCCCAGTTTTCTAGTACCTCCATTAGGTTTTGGAATTTCTACTCTTAAAACAGGTTGTGGTTTGTAACGTCTTTCTTTTATCTCGACTTTTATTTCCTGCCAGTTTTCTCTAATGTATCTATCAATTTCATCAACGGTTATCCCGTCAACTCCACTTGCCCCTTTGTTTGAACATACTCTTTTAAAGGCTTGGTACATATTTTGTCTGTCAAGAATTTTATCAAGTAAATTTGTCATAATGTGCATTCTACTCCTTTTTGCTGGCTTAGAAAATGTCTTAATTTTGTGACCTTGGGTTCATTTTACGTTTTCACCTGTATCAATCAGATTATCCAAGCTACAGCCATTTTGTATTGTGCTCTTTAATTGTTCAGTCCTTCACTAAAAAAAAAACTTTAGTTACTATGACCTCTGCTGACTTCTCATGATTCGTTGTTACTACTATATCGCTCATGAGATCTCACGGGTTAAGCCATATCTCTTTCCTCGTTTACTTGCAGAATTTACGCCTTAGGGTTACGATTACCTTTTGGACTTTGTTGTCTTAAGCCAACTCATCCGCCGTTTACGCCTTATATTCTGTTCCTGTTCGTCAAGCCACGATTTCGCTATTGCTTCCTCTCTCCCACACCTCACGATGTGAAACTTGCAAGTTGCTATCAGGTTCGTCGGTAACTACGTCCTTTAGGACTTTCACCTTAGACATATGACATGCCCGTCAAACTTAAAAACTCCTAGGTGATTATCTCAACCTAGGAGTATGATTTACCTTCTTTATGAATTTGTAATTATCTTCTATGGCTATAGTACTTATGCTTCCATTCTCTATTTTAAACCTAAAGAAATTATCTATATCATCAAATATCCAGCATAGAGCCAATCGTATAACTCCCGCATGAGTAACTAATATAGTATCTTCTCCCTGCTGAACTATTTCTTCTAAAAAATCCACCACTCGCCTATATACTATTTCTAGACTTTCTCCCTTGGGAATTATATAGGAATTTGGTTTCTCTATCCACTCCTCATACTCCTTTGGATATCTAGACTCTATCTCTTTATAGGTCAATCCAGAAAATATTCCAAAATCGTATTCTTGAATTCTAGGCTCCTCTATACCTTTCAGCCCAAGATAATGTAGTGTTTCCTTAGTTCTAGTAAATGGACTATAGTAGACTTTGGAAAATCCATATTCCTCTAGATTATATCTTGTGGTCCTTATTTGTTCTATTCCCCTTTTTGACAATGGAGTATCAAAGGTGCCAAAGACTCTATCCACATTTGCTTGGGATTCTCCATGCCTAATCATAATTATATCCACTGAAACACCCCCCAAAATGTAAGTAAAGACATAGCCTCTACTATTTCTATGGTTGCTCCATACATGTCCCCTGTAAACCCACCTATCTTTTTGTAGGTATATATGGATATAATCTCTCCTACTAAAATAGATACTAATAGTGGTATCAGATATTGAAGTCCCATATAGGAGATTATTCCCATATAGATAATATTTCCAATTACTATATATCTCATAGGTTTAGAGCTATGTATCATATCACCTAATCCACCTGGCCTTGCTATTTTCTTGAAAGCTATTTGCAGTAGGACTACTAGTCGGCTATTTCCCATAGATAGTATAAGAGCTATAGGTAGTTTTACATCCATATTGGAAATTAGTATATATTTAAATAATATCATGAGTATAAGGCTTAGAACTCCAAATGCACCTATTCTACTATCTTTCATAATCTCTAAAGTCCTCTCCCTATCCCTATTGGAGAAAAAGCCGTCTGCTGTATCTGACAATCCATCTAGATGAAGTCCTCCAGTCAATATTATCATCATCATAAGGGTTAAAAAAGAGGCTATATTCACATTATAGAAAGATAGAAGATAATATGGTATAGAGGATAATATCCCTAACAATAGTCCTACAAAGGGATAAAAAAAGGTACTCTTTTTAATATTTTCAGAATTAAAATCCACTACTATATTTAGGGGCAGTCTAGTCAAAAACTGTATAGCTACAATTAGTCCCTTTATCATTTTATCTTCACCGGTATTCCACAACACACTAGATAGACATTGTCACTTAAGGCTGCAATCTTTTGATTTATCCTTCCCTGCATATCCCTAAATACTCTAGATATGTGATTATCTGGTACTATGGAATATCCTACTTCATTGGTAACTAATACCAAATCATACCCCTTTAATCTTATTTCATCAATTAGAGATTTTAATTCTTGAACTACAGTACCCTCTATTTTCTCCTGTAGCTCATAGTCAATATACTCTATATCTCCAGTCATATCAAACATTATATTGGAAGTCATTACTGTCATACAATCTAGAAGATAATGCCTCTCTTTTCCAATAGAATCCCTAAGACCATAATTTCCCTCATAGGTTCTCCAGATTTTGGGTCTATTCTTTCTATGAAGGTCTACCCTTTCCCTCATCTCTTCATCCCATATTTTAGATGTGGCTATATATACTACATCTTCTTTATCTTCATATAATTTTTCTGCAAAGGTGCTTTTTCCACTACGTGCACCACCTGTTACTAATCTAATCATATTAACAACCTCATATCTATTCTTCTCTCATATCTAATAATATGGAGCTATCTATAGTTGCCTGTTGAAATGTTCCCATATTCTCTTGAGTAAACAATGCTGCATCTATTATCTGAAATGCCAATGGACAACCGGAGCCCTCTCCCAATCTCATCTTTAAGTTTAGCATTGGCTCCAAACCCAATTCCTTGAACATATATTTAGAACCTGGCTCATCTGATAGATGAGATGGAATTATATAATCCTTTACTGCTGAATTTAACCTTACAGCACATAGAGCCGCTGCTGAGGATATAAATCCATCCATGACTATTGGTCTTCTATTTTTGGCTGCTGATAAGAAGAGTCCACACATTCCTCCTATATCAAATCCACCTACCTTTGATATTACATCTATGGGATCTTCCTTGTTTGGCTTATGCAGAGCTAATCCCTTTACTATGGCATTCTTCTTATCTCTATATTGGTCCTCTGTAAGTCCTGCACCTTTGCCACAGGTAATATCCACCTCTAATCCTGATAGTGCTGACAATACTGCGGCACTAGTAGTGGTATTGGCTATACCAAGTTCTCCTGTTCCTATCATATCATACCCTTCTCGAAATAGCTTATCTCCTATTTCTATACCTACTTCTATTGATTTAATGGCCTCATCATAGGTCATAGCAGGTTCTTTGGTAAAATTCTTGGTTCCATAGGCTATCTTTCTGTCTATGACATTTTCATGAAAAAAGTCTGATTTAAGTCCTATATCTACTGTGACAATCTCTGCATCTACAAACTTAGCCAAAGTTGCCACACCTGTTATACCCTTTGCCATACTCTCAGTTAAAATAGCTGTGAACTCTTGAGGAGAAGATGCTACTCCCTCTTCAAAGACTCCATTATCACTTGACATCACTACTACAGCCCTCTTTGACACCTTGTTCTCTAGTACTCCTGTCATTCCTGCAATCTTGATACCCAGTTCTTCCAATGTTCCCAAACTACCTAGAGGTTTTACCAAGCTATCCCATCTTAATTTTGCTTTCTCCTTTGCCTTTTCATCTGCTGGTTTTATTATATCCAGTGTATCCTGTAATAATCCCATATCTACCCTCCTAATAATTATGTCTTATTATATTCTCCAATTCTTCTAAGTTGTCTATTCCTCTTTCATCATCTCTATCGATGATAATTGGCACTATACCTAGTTCTTCACAGGCCTTTATCTTTTCCACAGTTCCACCAGTAATTCCACTATCTTTCATTATAACATAATCCACATCATATTCCCTAAACATAGCCTTATTATATTCTAGAGAAAATGGACCTAATACTGCAACTATATCCCTTAGATGTATATTGTATTTTATACATTCTTTTATACTTTCTAGTGCAGGAAGTATTCTATATATAAATCTGTTATCTCCCCTTACCTTTTCAAAATCTCCTATGTTCTTTGATCCAGTAGTAAAGAATACTTTCCCTTCTATATTTCTCAAATATTCATAAGCTTCTTCATAGGAGTTTAAAATTACACCATTTTGATAATTGGACTTCTCTCTAGTATATCTTATATAGTCTATTTTCTTTTCCTTTGCAATTTTCCTTCCATTATCTGATACTATTTTAGCATAGGGATGTGTCAGATCTACTATTCCATCTATATTGTTTTTATCTATAAATTCCCCCATCTCTTCATAGCTCATTCTCCCTACTACTATATTATCTGTATCCAAGAACTCCCTTCCACTTTCTGTGGCTACTGTAACTATAAAATTATCCAAGTCCTTGATTCTATCTACTAGTTCTCTAGCTTCACTAGTTCCACCTATTATCCAAATCATCTTATCTCATATCCCCTTGGAGTTATTATATTGCCATTTCTTAGAAATGTATTTGTATTTCCTATTATGAGGACACATAGCATGTCTATCTTGTCATAATCTATATTATCTAAAGTAGTAATAGCAATACTCCTATTTTCTCTCCCTGAATTTTTCACTATACCTACAGGAGTAGAACCACTTCTATGATTTCCTATTATCTCTATGGCTCTCTCTAAGTGATCTCTTCTACCTCTGGACTTTGGATTATATATGGTAATTACAAAGTCAGCCTCTGCTGCTTTTTCTATTCGCTTCTCTATGACTTCCCAGGGAGTCAATAGATCACTTAAACTTATGGAAGCATAGTCATGCATTATTGGAGCACCTAGTTCTGAAGCTGCTGAAAAGGCCGCTGTTACTCCTGGGATTATCTCTACCTCTATATCCTCACTTAGTTCCATTATAGGTCCTGCCATGCCATATAGTCCTGCATCTCCTGTACTTACTATGGCAGTATTCTTACCATCTTTTACTCTATCTATGGCATATTTGCATCTTTCAATTTCCCCTCTCATTCCAGTGGAAAATATCTCCTTTCCATGTACTAAATCCTCTATATATCCAATATAGGGCTTATATCCTACAATCACATCACAGGATTTTATTACCTGTACTGCCCTATATGTCATATGCTCCCTACCACCTGGTCCAATTCCTACTACATATAATTTAGCCATTTCTTGCCTCCTTTGTAATCGATATGGTTATACCATTATGCTTTGTCTTCATAGATATGAATTCTCCTCCTAGAAGATATGCACAGGGTTCTGCCACTGAATATACTCCTATAGTATCCTTTACAAATTGTGACTTCTCAAATCTATCTTCAACTACTTTTATATCCTCTATGGTGAATATCTTCAGTGGACAATCATAGTATCTAGCTGTATCTATAATTCCCTGTTCATATTTCTTTATTTCTACTGTCCCTATTGATTTAATAGCCTTATTAGATATATTTAGTTCTGATAATACCTCTTCTATGGCAGTAATAATCCTATCACCTTCCATGTCCTTTCTACAACCTATACCTATATTTATATTCTTAGGAACTAGATTTGTATAGGGGATGTCCACCATCAGCCTTTCTGAACTAACTATTATGAGTCCATCTATATCATCTATATCCTCTAGACTCTCCAATATCTCTAGACTAGGATAATCTAGAGTAGGTCTATCTTCTGAATAAAAGCCTATTTTCTTCCCATCTACCATCATAGATGTAAGTCTAGTTATGCTTTTCATATTCTCCATATGATATCCATTTTCCTTTGCAAAGATATCTATGGACTGAAATCCTCTAGCATCTGAAGCTGTAGTGACTATAGGAAGTCCACCTATCTCCATGCCTATATAGCTAGCGATTTCATTTGCTCCACCTATATGTCCTGACAATAAACTGATGACATATCTACCTAGATCATCTATGACTATTATTGCTGGATCCTTGGTCTTGTGTTCTATATATGGTGCAATAAGTCTTGTAGCAATACCTGTAGCGGATATAAATATGATTCCATCATATTTTTCCCATGCCCTTTTTACTGCCAACCTTATTCCACCATCTAGCTCTCTGCTTCTATAGTGAACTATACTATATTCTTTCAAATCCTCTAGACTTTCTCCTAATCTACCTCCCATTTCGGAAAAGGAAAAACATATGAGTTTCATTATTTTCCACTCCTGAATTTATGGGTAAAACTAGGGTCATATAGTTTTGATCTCTCATAATCTCCTTGGATAAAATTCCCTACTAAAATCTGTGCCATCTTATTTATATTCTTTTCCTTTACTTTTTTCCCAATATCCTGAAGAGTTCCTATTATTATCTCCTCGTCCTCCCAACTAGCCTTATATACTACTGCTACTGGTATATCATAAGAACCATATCCCTTAGCTAATTTCTCTATTACCCTATCTATCTCCTGTACAGATAAAAATATTGCCATAGACGCCCTATGTTTGGCTAAGTCCTCTATATCTTCTCCTTCTGGTACTGGAGTCCTCCCTTCTATCCTAGTGAGGATAACAGTTTGACTCACATCTGGTAGAGTAAACTCTCTCCGAATAGAGGCACAGGCTGCTGTAAAAGAGCTTACCCCAGGTATTACCTCATATTCTATACCCAGTCTGTCTAGCTCATCTATCTGCTCCCTAATAGCCCCATATATGGTAGGGTCACCTGTATGAAGTCTGACTATGTCTTTTCCCTCTTTTTCTCCATTCTCCATCACATCTATTACCTCTTCCAAGGTCATAGATGCACTATTATATATATCTGCATCTTCCTTGCAAAAATCTAAATGGGCCTTTGATACCAGACTTCCTGCATATATTATAATATCAGCTTCCTCTAAGGCCTGTCTTCCCTTTATTGTTATGAGATCCACATCTCCTGGTCCTGCTCCTACAAATTTAATCATCTCTTCACTCCCTTTATTATAAATATGGGATTGTTTCCCCTTAGTAGTCCAATACCATCTACATGAGATGTCTGTATTAGCTGTGTTTCTATATCATCATATCCATATTCCAATAGTAATTCATTAAACTCTTGGAGATTTTTTAGCATTATAAAATTTCCACAGAGTATTCCCTTCTTCTCTAGATGAGTGTCTAGATACTGAAATATCTCCCTGAGTTTTCCTCCACTTCCACCTATGAAACATTTGTTGAATTTCATATTAGGTAGATTTTCTGGTGCTATACCCTCTATTGTATGGATATCTACTTTGAACTTTTTTGCATTTTTTTCTATAAGTTCTATACCTTCCTCTTCCCTCTCAATAGCCCATACTCTTGCACCTTGAAGAGCTGCTTCTACAGATATAGATCCTGTACCTGCCCCAATGTCTAAAAGCCTATCATCTCTATTTATAGATAGATAGGCCATAGTGAGTATCCTTATATTAAATTTTGTCATGGGTATATCTCCACGTATAAAATCTTCATCTCTAATCCATCTCATGTTCTATCACCACCACTGCTAGGGAAGATATATCCTCTATATCATCACCTATATCCTTTGTAAGAATCACTTCATCTATATAGGAAAGATTAAATCCTACATATATCTTCCCTACTACTCCAAGTCTATATAATTCCTTTGAAATATAATTGGGATTATGTTCTTTATCTGTCAATATGATATTCAGTCTATTTTCCCTTACCTTAGATAGATCTCCATCCCTTCCATGTAGAGATAGAAAACTTGCATTATGCCAAGATTTCTTTAACTTCCCCATGAGATATTGAAAGGATGTAAGTCCTGGGAGTACCTCTTTTATCTCAATGTCCTTGGACTTTATATATTCTACAATTCCATAGAAATTTGGATCTCCAGAAGCTAATAATACAGCATCCTTACCTTTGTCTATATATTTTAATATCTCATCTACTCTATTTATAGGTATAATATTTTTATTGAGGGGATATAGGGATTGAGCTACCCTACCAAATCCAAATATATGCTTTGCTCGTCCTATCTTTGTAACTGCATCTGCTGTGAGATATCTTGGGTTTCCTGGTCCTACTCCTATTATGGTCAACATAGATCCAATCCCCTTTCCATAGAATATATTCTAACTTTTATATCTATATCTTCATCTTTTAAATATCTTTTAATCCTCTTTTCTGCTCCTCTTTCCATTAGGGATACTATGTCCCCAAAACCCTCATTACAGCATATATTTAATGCCTCTTCTGCCGTTAGACAGGAGCCTATCTTTTCTATAAATTCCATAGGTGCTCCCATAAGGGCTAGATAGTATATAAAGGATTCCATTCTAGCATCACATACCTTGCTATGAGTATTGAACACTCCTATGGCTAATTTTGAAAACTTTCCAATATGTCCTAATAGGGTAATAGATTTAAACCCTTGATTATATACATATAGGAGACTGTCCCCTATAAAGTTAGATATCTTTACCTTTGGAATATCCATACCTATGGATTCTGACAGATTTTCCCCATAATTTCCTGGGACCAACAATATATTGTCCTTTCCCCAGTTCTTAGCTATTCCATCTACCTCCATATATATGGTCTTGAGCAATGCCTCTTCTGACATTGGATATACTATTCCCTTGGTACCTATTATGGAGATGCCTCCCTGTATACCTATATTTCTATTGAATGTCTTCTTACCTATTTCTTCTCCCATAGGGGCGTATATTATCACATTATAACCTAGATTAGATACCTCCCCAACTTCCTTTTTAATCATCTTCCTAGGTACTTCATTTATAGCTGCATCCCCTACTTGTCCAAAGAGACTTTGTGCTGTAATCCTACCTATTCCAAATCCTCCATCTATGCTTATCTTTCCATCTCCAGTTCTACTTACTTCTGCAAATATCTTTATGCCATCAGTAGCATCTGGATCATCTCCAGCGTCCTTGATTATAGAACAGGATGCTTTATTCTCCTGAATATCCTGATCATGGACTTCCAGTTTTAGTCTTACACCTGCTGGTGTATCTATCTCTATATAGTCTACTCTACTCTGACTCTCCAACATAGTTGCAGCAGCCTTGGCAGCTCCTGCTGCACAACTTCCTGTAGTATATCCACATCTCAAGTTTTTCCCATCTTTTACTACATACATATCAAGTACCATATATTATCTACCTACCACCATATATAATAGGGCATTGACTATAGATGCGGCTACATTACTTCCACCTTTGTTTCCCACAGTGCTTATCTGAGGTATATCAAATTCCCTTAAATGTTCCTTGGATTCAGCTGCCCCTACAAATCCAACGGGAACTCCTACTATAAGTTTAGGATTTACCTTCCCCTCATTGTATAGTTCCAATATTCTAAACAATGCTGTAGGAGCATTGCCTATTACAAATACATCTACTCCATCTTGTACTGCCAAATCTACTGCACAGGCAGATCTAGTGGTATTTAGCTCCTTTGAAAGCTTAAATACCCTTTCATCATCTATATAACATCTTAGACTACATCCTGCCTTTTCAAGGGCTGGCTTATTTATCCCCATATAGGCCATCTTTGTATCTGTAAATATGGTAGTACCCTGTCCTATGATCTCCTTAGCTTTTTCTATGAAATCTCCCCTAAAGTCGATTATCTTCCTATATTCAAAATCTCCTGTTGTATGGATCATTCTCTTGGCTACTATCATCTCTTCCTCTGAGAAATTTGTATCCCCCATGACTTCATCTATTATATCCATACTCTTGTTTTCTATATCCATTGGATTTTTTATATACATTTTCTCCCTCCTATCTATCTTCAAGGATATCTAATATATGGGTTAACATCTCCTTATTCCCCAAAAAATTTATATGAGGATAGGCCATGACCCCATTGTTCTTTTTATATCCACATCCCCACTTCCTATTGCTCATAGGTTTGGTAATATTGAAAATCTCTTTTTCTTCTGTATCTACTATAGATCTGTGAAATTCTTGTCCCCTTATGATATCTCCATTTTTACCTAGGATACAGTCCTCCTTTAATTCTATATTCACATATCCAAATCTCTGAAGCCTATCTGTCATGTAAGCCTTTCCCTTTATCAGCCCACACATAGGTGTCTCCTCTATTTCTTCTACTAAATACATAAGTCCACCACCCTCAGCATATATATATCCTCTGCTTTGGGAAAATTCTCTTATGGACTCAATCATATTAATATTAGAAGAAAGCCTATCTTTATATAGTTCAGGATAGCCTCCACCTATATAGAGCATATTCACATCTGGTAGACTATCATCCTTCAATGGAGAGAAGTATATTACCTCTACTATATGCTCCAATAACTTAAGATTTTCTCTATAATAGAAATTAAATGCCTCATCATAGGCTATTCCTATCTTTATATCTCTCTTCTGTGGATATTTAAAGGGTTCTAATTCTATATCTTTGGCAATAGATATCAATCTATCTATATTCACAGTTTCTTCTATAAGACAACTTATATTATCCAGTCTTTTATCTAGATTTTGATTTTCTTGAATTTCCATAAGTCCCAGATATCTTTCCTCAATCTCTAAATTCTCATTCTGTGGTACATAGCCCAATACTTCTATGTCTAGATATTCTTCTACCTTTTCCTTTAGCATATTGTATATCCGTTCACTTGTCTTATTGAATATAATTCCCTTTATCCTATGATTTGAAAACTCTATCATTCCTTTGAGTTTTGGAATCACAGAAAACATCTCACCCTTAGGTACATATACCAATATAGCAGGTATGTCCAACTCTTCAGATATGTGAAAACTAGAATTCTCAAAGGTATTGTATATTCCATCAAAATATCCCATAGCACCTTCTACAATGGCATATTCTCCTAAATTCATAGCCATGGCTTCTTTCAATCCATCTCTTCCCATCATATGAATATCTAGATTCCCTGCTGTCTTTCCCGTTGCCACCTCTAGATATTTAGGATCGATAAAATCTGGTCCAGTTTTAAATGGAGATATATCTAATCCTCTATTTTTAAAGGCTCTAGCAATGGCCAAAGTAAGGCTTGTCTTTCCTGTATTGCTACATGGTCCCGTTATCATAAATGTTTTCATATCATTCCTACTTCCTCTGTCAGTTCTCTAAATATATTTAAGAGTTTAGTATTGTTCTCTCTATCCTTTATGGCTACTCTTATATATCTATTGTCCAACCCCCTAAAACTGGAACACTTTCTAATGACAATTCCCCTAGATAGAAATTCTTTAAATACATACTCCTCATCCCATCTATTTAATCTTATGAGTATATAGTTTGTAGATGTGGGATATACCCTTATCCAAGGTATATTGGAGAGATTTTCAAGCATATAATGTCTCTCTTTCTCTATATACCCTTTTGATTTCTCAATATATTCTCTATCTAAAAAGATATACTGTCCTGCTATATCAGCTAGAGAATTTATACTCCAAGGAAGTTCTATCTTGCCTATCTCATCTACCTTCTCCACAGATGCACATGCATATCCAAGTCTTATACCAGGTAATGCAAAGAACTTAGTTGCCGCACGTATTATTCCTACATTTTTATACCCAAATTCTTTAAACATCTGAATACTGTCATAGTCATATGGACAAAATTCATAAAAAGCTTCATCTAATAATAGGTATCCACCTTTATCTTCTATAATCCTATATATATTTAGTAGGACATCTTTCTCTATCCTCAATCCTGTAGGATTGTTGGGATTTCCTAGTACAAGAAGATCTCCAGCCTGTATATTCTTTTCTATATCATCTAGATTTACTTTGAAATCCTCTCCATAGGGAATTTCTATTAGCTCTTTGTGATGTGCCACTGCCCTTAGACTATATTCTGCAAAGGCTGGCATTGTAGTTACAATTCTCTTTGCTGATATTATAAAATTATCTATGATTTCAACTGCACCATTTCCCACTAGTATATTATCTATAGAACATCCTAGATACTGTGATATAGATGTTTTTAATTTTCTATACTTTATATCAGGATAGGCTGTAAGTGTATCAAATCCCTGTATTAATTTCTCATGTAATCCCTTGGGAGTACCCAATGGATTTATATTGCTACTAAAGTCTACAAGCTCTCCTTCATAAAAACTCTCATAGGATAATGTATCTCCTCCATGTATCATAGAATCACCCTTTTCTAGATTATTTTATGGGGTATAAAATAGGGGCATTGATTTATTTCATCCTTATATATATGTGCCTCTATCCTAAATATCTCCCTTAACAACTCATCTCTTATTATATCTTTAGGCTTGCCATATTTATAGACCTTTCCAGAGTTTAATACGTAAATATGATCAGAGTATCTAGCAGCCTGATTTATATCATGTAACACCATGACCACTGTTATGTCTAGAGATGTATTCAATTCTTTTATAAGTTCTAGCACCTCTATCTGATATGATATGTCCAAATATGTAGTAGGTTCATCTAAGAGAAGTATCTTTGGCCTCTGGGCCAGTGCCATGGCTATCCATGCCCTCTGTCTCTCTCCGCCTGAAAGTGTATCTATATATCTATTTTCATATCCAAGAAGCCCTGTCTTCTCTATTGCCCATTGTACAATTTCCCTATCCTTTCTAGTGAGTTTCTTTCCAAAGCCTAAATGTGGATATCTTCCATAGGACACTAGATTCTCCACCTCTATATCAGAACAGGAATTTTTGACCTGAGGTAGTATTGCCATTTCCCGGGCAATTTTTTTGTTGTTTAATTTGAGTATATCTTTTCCATTTAATCTGACTTCCCCATCATCTGGTCTTATACATCTGCTTAAGGCCTTTAATAGTGTAGATTTTCCAGAACCATTTGGTCCTATTATACTGATTATCTCTCCTGTTTTGACATCTAGATCTACACCTTGTAAGGCTAGTTTCTTCCCGTATTTTATAGTCAAGTTTTTAGCTTCCAGTGATATCATCTATTGTCCCCCCTCAACTTTAGAAGATATAAAAAGAATGGTGCTCCCAAAGCAGACATTATTATTCCAACAGGTATCTCCATTGGGGCAAATAGTGTACGTGCTATGGTATCACATATCATGACTATACTACCTCCTAGAAATACAGAACCTGGAAATAAAAATCTATAGTCTGAGCCTATAAATATCCTGGCAATATGGGGAACTATAAGCCCTACAAATCCAAGTAATCCTACTACACTTACTGCGCTTCCTGCCAATAGTGAGGATACTATTATGAATATAAATCTAGTCTTTTCAACATCTAGACCCAATCCAGTAGCCACCTCATCTCCTAGCATAAGTATATTTAGCCTACTCGGCAATAACATAACTAAAACAACCCCTATAATAGTATAGGGGAATATCATCTTTACATCTTGCCATGTAATTGCAGAAAGACCTCCTACCATAAAGCCCAATACTCCAGAGACTCTATCTGGAAAGAAGGTCATAAGTGCATTTGTCCCAGCAGTGAAAAGAGAGGAGACTGCCACTCCTGCTAAAACCAAGCGAGTGGGCTGCACCCCTTCTTTCCATGCTAATATATATATAATTAGTGTGGCAAATAATGCTCCTCCAAAGGCACCTAAAGGCACTAGATAATAATATTTGGGAAATAGTATCAATATTATCAAGGCCAATAGGCCTGCCCCCGAGGAAACTCCAATAATATTTGGCCCAGCTAGAGGATTTCTCATTATTCCTTGGAGTATAGCTCCCGATAATGATAGGCAAATTCCGACTAACGCGGCAACCAAAGTTCTAGGAATTCTTACATTCCAGATAATTTGGTAATTCATTTCATTTCTGTTGAAGACAGTTTTTATAATCTCCGCCGGGCTTATACTTACTGCACCATTACCAACACTTAGAAAAAAGCTAATTATAAAAAATAATATAAATAGTATGAGTACTATGGATCTATTCTTCATCAACAATCTCCTAACAATCATTCAAATATTTCAGGATACAATATCTTTGCCAATCCCTCATAAGCCTCTGCATATCTATGATTTGGCTTAAACATATATAGATCCTTTGGCAATATTATATACCTGTCTTCCTTGACTGCAGATAGTGTACTCCAAGCTGGATTTGACTCAACGTCTTCCTTCATTCTCTCTATTACCTTATCCATATCACTACCTGTAGTCTGAACAAATATAAAGTCTGGATCCTCTTCCAATATCTTTTCAATACTGAAGTTTTTAGCGCTTAAAGCATCATTTGAATCATCTGCAATATTTTTTACATTTAAATCCTTCAGCATCTGACCTACTGTAGAGCCTGAATCCCTAGCTGTAACTGATTTGGCACTTGCCATCATAAGTAGGGCTTTGTACTCCTTATCTTTAGGTGCTTTTTCAATTATTTCATCTATCTTATTTCTTACATCTAGGACATTTTCTTTATATAGATCTTCCCTATCATTTAGAGCAGAAAATAATCTTGCCAGTTTAAAATAGTCTTCCTTTACATGGTACTCTAATGCCATATATGGTATATTATTTTGCTCAAAGCTTGGAACCAATTCCATCTGTGATTTTTGTGTAGACATTAATATCACTAGATCTGGATTTAATGCTATTATCTTTTCTAGACTAAAAGTCCCTAATTTACCTACCAACTCTGCATCTTCAATCCCTGGTATAGGATCTTGTCCAACAGATTCCTCTATACGTCCTACTATATCTCCACCATTTCTCATCCAGATGTCCAATAGGGAATTAAACAATACTATCACTCTCTTTGGATGTTTGGCTATGGTAACTTCTTCACCTCTACCATCTACAAAACTCACTGTATCCTTAGCTATACTTATTCCATATTCCTCTACTACATCTGCATCTTCTATATCTGGTGATGTATCATTAACTTTTCCCTTATCTAAATCTCCCTTGCATCCTGACAACATAGATAGAATGAGTACAAATACCAGTATGCCTATTGTGAATTTCAACCTTTTCATGAGTTCCTCCTATTTCTTCCTTCCTAGTATCAATGACATATAGTTCTTATCCTCTAATATGTCCTCCCTATGAACTAAAATATCCTGTTCTTCCAATGTCACTTTTTTTATATATCTATATTCATATCCTCTTTCCTCTAATATATCTAGGATTTTCTTCTTATCCTTCAATGTCTTGAGTATAGCCACAGATTCACCATGTTCTATTAATTCTTCATGAAATTCATCACATAGTACAAAGCTATCTCCCTTTACTGTAAGGGGCATCTTTGACTGTGCTGCACCAGCTACAAAAGATGGAATCCCTGGTACAATCTCCACTTCTATATCTCTATCTGCTAACTCTTCCATGATATATATAAAGGTACTATATATCATAGGATCCCCAATAGTTAGAAAAGCACCACTTCCTCCATCAGGAATTCTATTGAAGATTGTATCTGCTCCTTCTCTATAATCACTTCTAGTCACATGCCTCATGGGAAAGTCTATATATACTATTTCCTTATCCCCTATAAATTCTCTAGCAGTATCCAAGGCCATGTTCTTGCCCTTGTTATTTGGAGCAAATATTATATCAGATTCTTTCATTATTCTCACTGCTTTTAGTGTAAGGAGTTCTGGATCCCCAGGCCCAGTACCTATTCCATATAATCTCTTCATTATCCTTCCTCCATAAGCTCTCTTAGATGTCTTAAATATATATCTTGGATTATCTCATATTCTCCTAATCCCTTTAGATTTATTTCTACTTCAAAACCACTTTTCTCCAATATGCTCTTCCATGAATCATCTTCATCTGATGCCATATCATTTATTGCATGGTCTCCTGCTACTAACATAAAAGGAGCTAATACTACTTTCTTTATGTCATCTTTCTTTAGCCTTGGAATAATATCCTCTAAGGTAGTTCCACCTTCCACTGTTGCAATAAATATATCTTCTATTCCTCTATTTCTATAGGTCTTTTCTAGCTTTTTATAGGCTTTATCTGACTCGTGGTCTGTACCATGTCCCATAAATACCAAAGCCTCTCCCTCTGATATCTCAGATATATGGAGTCCTTCTACTATATCTTCATAATCCTCATCGGAATATAATAGTGGCTTTCCCACATTGACCCCTAGAGATAATAGTTTCTCGTATTCGTGGCCTGGAATTATATGTAGAGGTTGAATATATATATTCTCTACTCCCCTATCCTGCATCTCCTGCACAGCCTCTTTTTCATTTAGGATATGGAGATTATCTCTCTTCTTAAGCTTATTGACTATAATTCTTGAAGTAAATGCCCTAAGAACATAGTCCTCACTATATTCTTCTCTTATCTTTTCCTCTATACTCTCAATACATAATCTTCTAGTCTTTTCATAAGATGTGCCAAAACTGGCAACTATTATTCCTCTTTTCATATTATCCCCTTTCCACTAAAACTATTGAATTCCTCTTCATCTTTAAATAAAGGTGTATGTAGATTTTCATAAATCTTTACCAGCCAAGGTTTCACTAGATTTGCCTGTTCCAACAATTCTCCATCTAAAAATACATCCTGTGGCTCTCCTTGGCATATTACACTTCCCTTATTTAAAATATATATATAGTCACAGATTTCATATATTAGGTCCATATCGTGACTTGATATCAATATATTTTTATCTTTGCTGATCTTTAAGATTATATCCTTGATCTCCTTGGTCATATGGGGATCTAATCCACTTGTAGGTTCATCCATCAATAAAACCTTGGAGTCCATGACCAATACCCCTGCTATGGCAATTCTCTTCTTCTGTCCATAGCTCAAAAAATGCACTGGCTTATCTATCAAATCCAAACAATCAACTTGTTCTAAAGCCCACATGACTTTTTCTCTAACATGCTTTTCATCTATACCTATATTTCTCAAGGAAAAAGCTATATCATCATATACATTGGAATAGAATATCTGCTGTTCAGGATTTTGAAACACTATATTGACATTTTTTCTATATTCCCTTAAATATCTCTTTGTATATTCTATAGGTCTGTCTTTATATTCTATGGACCCCTTTGTAGGTTTTAATATACCCATGATATTTAAAAACAATGTGGATTTTCCAGAACCATTGGCCCCTATTACTCCTACTATCTTACCTCTATCCATATCTATATTTACATTCTGTAGTGCCTCAGTTCCATCTTCATATCTATAGTATAGTTCTCTTATCCTTATCATCTAATCACCTAATTTGAAATCCCCATCATATAATTTACATTCTAATGCAATACTCATCTCCCTATGTTTTATCAATACTCTTATAAATAGATTGCTTATCAAAAGGGAAATAGATCTTAGAGAATTTCTCTTGTTTTCATATCCAAATTTCATAGCCTGTGCCAAATATATATTTTCTGCCTCTTCTAAAAATATAAATATGCTCCTATATATCAATATCATCAGTTCTACAATAAGGGCTGGTAATCCTATTTTCTTTAAAGCTCTTATTATATTATCTATGGATGTGGTCAACATCAAAAAGTACACGGATACTAAGGAAGATATTACTGTGATAAATAACTTCAATCCTTCCCTTAGAGAATCCATAGTTATTCCAATTCTATTACTCTTTAGACTTATATAAAATATATAGTCAGCACCATTTATAGATAATATTATCATCACTAAACTAGTCAATAAGAATACCATTGGAATAGTTAACATTCTCATATAACTTTTAAATGGAATCTTAGCCACTCCAATAGTCAATATCATCATCAATATGATATTTAAAAGATATAGATAACTATTGTCAATGAATCTCAATAGAAATAACCCTCCACAGACAAGGAGTATTTTTGCCTGTGGATTGTAATCTTTCAATCTATTGGTATAGGCATATCTATCTATTAGTAGCAACTTTTTTTCTTCTTTCCTTTAATACTCCAAATATATATCCTATGGCTCCTGCTCCTATGGCTACTTGTACAGAGAACAATAGACTCTCTATTTCTCCACTAGGAGGCTCCCATAATGGCTCTGCCCATGGTTCATAATCTGGATTTATCTCCTCTATTACCCCTTCTGCTTGATCATCGGCACCTTCAAATTCAGACTCTGCCATAAATATAAGTGGTACGACTATTATCACTATTATCAATAGAATAAGTGCCAAATTTCCTTTAAATACTTTCTTCAATATTAAGCACTCCTTCCTTCTTATATTCTGTGATTAAATTAAATACCATCACTGTAATGATTCCTTCCACAATTGCCAATGGTATTTGAGTCAATGCAAAGACTGACATAAACTTTACTGCTGATGTAGCAAATCCACCTACTGGATCTGGAAATGCAATAGCAAGTTGAATAGATGTAATCACATATGTGGCTAGATTTCCCAAAGCCGCTCCAAGAAACACAGCAAACTTAGAATTTCCATCATTACCCTTAAGTGCCTTGTATATCCAATAGGATACAAAAGGTCCTACTATGGCCATGGAGAATACATTAGCTCCCAATGTTGTCAATCCTCCATGAGCTAATAATAGTGCTTGAAATAATAGCACTATAGTTCCTATCACTGCCATAGGAGTTGGTCCAAATAATATGGCCCCTAATCCTACACCTGTAGGATGTGAACAAGAACCAGTGACAGATGGAATCTTCAAAGCTGAAAGTACAAATACAAATCCACCTACCAAACCTAAAAGCATCTTCTGATCCTGTGCTACCTTCAATCTCTTGCCTAGATTTTTAAACCCTATGAAAATAAATGGCAACGATATTACTGCCCATATAATAGCCCATTTTTGTGGCAAGAATCCCTCCATGATATGCATTCCATGTGCTATATGTGGAGTAAATACCAGCATAAGTAACATAGATAAGCTTAATAATTTCTTTTTCATCAAATCACCTCTTGTTTGATTTTAAATACAAAAAACCTGATTCTCGGAGTTTAGGGTTTATGTACTAGAATCAGGCACAAAAAATAAGTCTACCTTGCCCTCCGAAGGTCATACTACTTCTCGTTTCTAGGCAGGTCTCCTGGCTTGTGAATCATCCTACTCTCAACACCTTCCCGGACCTTGTCCAGTGGTATTTCAGTTGATTTTGTCATCACTTACAGTAGCGGGGGCTGCATGGGATTTAAACCCATTTCCCTTTTAATCCTTAAGAACCTAATTAATATTTGGTTTTCATATTGATTTTATCACATATATTTTTCTATTGCAACAAGGAAAACATATATTATCAAAAATAACAACTCTGTCCTATACATTATCTCAATAGATACGTTAATATCCTCAAGAGATAATCCCCTTGTACTATCTCCTATTGTAGGTTTTTTTACCAAGACACCATGATAATAATTCTCTCCACCTAATTGTATGCCTAATAACCCAGAAACGGCTGATTCTGGATAGCCACTATTGGGACTTTTATGGTTTTTCTTATCCCTTATAAATATATCCTTTGCCTTTCTTACATCAAATCTACCTATAGATGATATTAGCATAAATATAGCTGTCAATCGTGCAGGAATATAGTTGAATATATCATCTACCTTAGCTGGGAAAAACCCTATATCTATATATTTCTCGTCCATATATCCTAACATAGAATCCATTGTATTTATAAACTTATAGGCAACGCCCCCTGCTGCCCCAAATAAAAATATATAGAATAGAGGAGCTATAATTCCATCAGAAGTATTTTCCCCTATGGTCTCTACTGTGGCCTTGATTATTTCCTCTTCATTCAGACTTCCAGTATCCCTACCTACTATGTAGGATACTCTGTGCCTTCCCTCTTCTATTCCAATAGATAGGGCTTCCTTTACCTTCATACCTTCGTAATGAAGAGATCTGGCAGCTATGCAGGTATATATCATATATATATTGAGTATAGAGTAAAGAAGTGTGTATTTCCTTATATACTTCAATAGAAAATATGGAATTGAAAAACCTAGAAATATATTTATCAACACTACTATAAGACCAAATAGCTTTAATTCATATTTTTCATGACACAATCTTCTTCCTATCTTTTCTTCCATAGATATGATATTTCCCATTAGCTTTACTGGATGAGGAAAACTATATGGATCTCCTAAAATAAGATCTAATACTGATGCAAATAAGATATCCCTCATACTCTCAGACCCATTACTCTGTATATGTATTTAATATCTAGATTAGTCCTTAGCACGCTTGACAATTTAGATAATTCAATCTCTATGTCTTCATCACTTTGCTCCTCACTATTGCATCTTTTCTCATAGTCAATGAGAGTATCCTCATCTACTAATTCCAAAGGCACATAGGGTATAGTTCCTATGACAGGGATATTTAGCATCTCTTCAATCATATCTATCCCTGGATCTAACAATGTCTTATCTCCTCTAAATTTATTTATAATAAGTCCTTTAATCCTCTGTCTCTCTTCCTCTTCTAAAAGCATAACTGTCCCATATAGAGAAGCAAATACCCCTCCCCTATCAATATCTGCCACTAATAATACAGGAGCATCTGCCATCTTTGCCATTCCCATATTCACTATATCATTTTGCTTTAAATTGATCTCTGCTGGACTACCTGCACCTTCAATTACTACTATATCATTTTCTCCCTCTATTTCCCTATATATATCTAAGAGCATATCCTTTAAATCATTTTTAAATTTGAAATATTCCCTAGCCTCCATTTGGTATCTCTCTTCACCATTTATGATAACCCTAGAGCCTTGGTCTGATGTAGGCTGCAAAAGTATAGGATTCATCCTTGGTTCTGGATAGATTCCAGCTGCCTTAGCCTGAAGTGCCTGAGCAGTGCTTATCTTGTACCCCTGTTTTGTTTCATAGTATTTAGATGACATATTCTGAGACTTAAATGGATACACCTTATATCCATCTTCTTTGAATATTCTGCATAACCCTGTGCATAATAGACTCTTTCCTGCTGATGATGTAGTGCCTTGAACCATTATATTTGCCATTTCTATCTCCTTTAAAATTTCTAAATTTCCTAGACCCTTTATTCCATTATACATGGAAACACTGAAAAGTAAAATACTACCTGTAAGAGGTAGTATTACTTTAATCCCTTATATAGTTTATCTAACAATTGCCCATTTAAATCCTGACCTAATTCCCAAATCATAGCTCCACCTAGTTTATTTGACTTGATATATTTTGCCTTTTCTCCAATAGATTGTCCATCTTCATAAGAGATAAAGCTTGTCCCATTGTAAAGCCATGGAACCATAGATTTTGAACTATAATACCTTCTATATCCATTTTTATTTAGATATTTAGAATTTATATCATTATAACTAATGGAGAATGCCTTAGTGTGTTTCTGATACAGACCATTATTTGTTCTCTGAGATATATGATATTCATAGCCATAAAATGGAATGCCTACAACTAATTTTTCCTTTGGAAAACCAGCTTTAATCCAAGCTTTAATCCCTGAATCTACACTAGCCTTCATATTGTTAGAACTTTCATCAGTATATAATGGTGCAACAAAATCTGCATGTTTGTCCCAAGGTCCATGAATATCGTATGTCATAATATTGGCAAAATCTATATATTTATGAAGCTTGTCTAGTTCAACATTCTGTATATACCCAGCTCCTGCACCACCTGCAATACTTAATATATACTCTTTTCCATCTTTTTTGCTCTCCTCATTAAATCTCTCCCTTATGGTCTTCAATAAAAGGGTAAAATTCTCCTTATCTTCTTTTCTATATTTGTTGGTCTTTAACCCACCACTTACAGGATATTCCCAATCTAAATCTACACCATCAAATCCATATGTCTTTATAAACTCAACACAACTATTTGCAAATCTAGTTCTAGAAGCATGAGTAAGAGCCGCATCTGAGAATTTATCAGACCATGTCCAACCTCCCACAGAAATAAGTAACTTTAGATTTGGATTCTTCTCTTTCAATTTTTTTAACCCTGCTATATTTTGACTATCAATCTCCGTATCTCCTAGTACTACCTTTAACTCCTTATCAATATTGGCAAAAGCATAATTTATATGGGTCAACTTATTTGGATCAATCTTATCTGGAGTAAATCCTGAATAAGAAGACCATGAAGTATAATACCCTACAGTCTTGGATTTTACATTTTGATCCATATCTCCAGCCTTAGGGGTTACAGATGAAACACCTAGTACTAATATACAAATAACCATTGAAAACACTAACTTTTTTATGGATATATAGTGTCTATTCATAATATCACCACCTATACGAGATTAAGGTAATATTATTAGATTTTAATCAATGTGTCAACTTGTATAAACTGGGAAAATATTATTTCTTTTCTCTCTCTGCTAAAAATCTCTCCATAACCCTTTTTTCATTTATTTCCATAATCTTTTTATTTATATAATCGTATCCATTAGGTCTATGTGGTATCAGGCAATCAGAACAGTCCTTTATTCCATGGTTGTCCTTATGATTTCCACCACATTCTTCTAGAAAATATAGTGGACAGTAGCAAAACATACAGTTGAATTCATCCACATTTTCCACCTTGTGACATGGCAAATATTGGCATGCCTTATTGTTATAAAAACGATATGAGTTTTCCACTTATATCCCCCTTTGTTATTTTAATTTGTACCACTATATAGCTGTGTTCCTCTCCATTCTCTATATAGATCTAATTCATCCTTTATCCTCTTAAGTAGATAGATTATCACTATGAAGTCATCTAAAAATCCTTTTTTTAGAAAGCCTGGAACTATATCTAGAGGATCTAATAGATATAAAATCCCAACTATTACTATGATGACTGTATCCTTAGATAAATTGGTATAGTCCCCATTTTTCCAATCCATTATCATATCCATAGCCGTCTCCATATCATCTAAAATACTTGAAAATATCTCTCTATTACTCATCTCTTCCTTTACTCTAGAGATTAAATCTACAATACTCTCACCATCATAATAGACAGAATTTGCTTTTGCATCTAAACGTCTTATTATCTCTTCTATATCCACCTTCATAAGATTCACCTCTTTTGAAATATCTTCAATATATTTCCCAAGACACTAAACTTTAATTCAATTCAGTATTTAGTCCTATCTCTCCTGCTACACTCTTCATTCCCTCTATTGTCTCTCTTATTACTTCATCTAATTCCATACCAAGCATATCTACACCTCTAGCTATAACTTCCCTATCTACACCTGCAGCAAAACTCTTCTGCTTCCATTTTTTCTTTACAGACTTTACACTTAAATCTAATAGGCTCTTACTTGGTCTCATAATTGCAGTAGCATATATAAGCCCTGTCAATTCATCTATGGTATATATGACCTTCTCCATCTTATGCTTAGGTTCTACATCTGTGCATGTTATCCATCCATGACTAAGTACTGCTCTAATATAATCTTCTGGCCAATTTTCTTCTTTTAATATCTTCTCAGTCATCTTACAATGTTCTTCTGGATATTTTTCAAAGTCTAAATCATGTATCAATCCAACTACACGCCATTTTTCAATATCCTCTTCTTCAAAGAGTTTTGCAAAATGTCCCATTGCTGCCTCTACCATTAAAGCATGGTTAATCAAACTTGGATCTTGAACATATTTTGTAAGTAATTCATAGGCTTCTTCCCTATTCGGGGTATATCTTTCCATTCTAAATTCCCTCTTTCTCTTGAGTTTTATATACTAATTACTACTAAATAGAGATTGGATAAGCTTCTTTAACATATCTAGTATTTTCTGAAGTATAGATCTTACCTCTTCATTCTCCTTCAAAGTCTTGTCTACCTTTTTACTGATGTTTATAAGCTGCTTTTTAATCTCCTTTGTGTCTAGATCTAAACTACTTATCTTTTCCATAAGTTTGATAATGTCTTGTATCTGCTCTACATTTAGATTTATATCTAATTTCCCTGCCACATCTATGATTATCTTCTTTATCTCTTCTGGATCCTTGGTCTTTGTTTCCACTATTTTTTCCTTTATTAATCGTATAAGCTCACTAGCCTCTTCTTGTCCTATCTTTTCACCAAGCTCCCCAGTTTGAATTATCTCCTCATTAGCTACCTTTTTCTGCTCATCACTTATCTTTTTACCAGTTGCTTGTTCAAAGGCCTTTAGTATACCTGTAAGTGCCCCTGTACCAGAAACTGGAAATGGTGCAGCAGCAATTATCTTGGCATCTTTTACCCCTGCTGTTATCAAAGCACTTTGATACATCTCCTCTGTCACCCAAGATATATTGTGAGTCTCCACTTCAATTCCAGAGCCTTCCTTCAATAGCTCTACATAGGCAGATGACATAGTCACCTTCCCTAACTGAGCCTCACTGGCAATCCCCTCTAGATACTTTCTCTCTTCTTCATTATTTACCTCTATAACCACTGCCTCTTTTTCATCTATACCAAAGATATCCAATATCTGTTTTCTCTGTTGTTCACTTAAATCTTTCCCCAATGTGACAACTGCACTACTATCTGCATAGGTAATGGATCCAAATACAAAGATTAGAGCCAAAACCATTGATATACAACTTAAAAACTTATTTTTCCCCATTTTTTTACACATCCTTTAATATTTTCCTTAACCCCATTCTATCATATATAATCTCATAAGACATATTTATTTTTTAGAATGAATCAATCTTGTAGCTTCAATTATGGAAGAAGGCAATAATGCTAAGTCCTCATAGGCTAAATATCTACTTACCCAAATTGGCCTAAACTTATTCTTATAATTTCTAAGTCCTTTAAATCCATAGATATGATTCCCATATTTAAAGACTAAATGGGCCAACTTTTCCCTAAAATGAGAATTTGAGCTTTCACCTACATTGGATAATGGAGCCATTCCTATATTAAATATCTTGTACCCATTCTCCTTTAAACTAAGGATTATATTCAGTATGAGAAATGTCATTGTATTACTTGGAACTTCTCTTTTAAACCTCATCAAATCCAGGGACATAGATTTATTATTGTCATATTTAGGCATCAATGAAGCAAAGGCAATTATCTCATCTGTATCAACCCTTCTTACAAAGGCTAATGGAGAATGTTCTAAATAGTTCCTATTCATAAACCCTAAGGAAAATCCTATTTCACTTCTGTCCCCTAACCACTCGTCTGAAATAGAACTGAGCTCTTTATACAATATGTCGTCTATGTCATCTATATATTTAAATTCAAAGTAATATCCATCCCTTTCAAATCTACGTAAAATATTCCTAAAATCTCTGCTCTTTGAACTAGATATGTCAAACTCCTCTAATTCAATTAGGGCAGTTTCTCCTAATTTGAAAAAATAATATCCATGATCATGATACATAGGCAGCATCTCATCACTTACTTCATAAAATACCAGTTTATATCCATATTCATCTACAAATTTTTCAAATTCTTCTATTGTTTCTCCAAAATATTTTGAGTTCCCAATCGGATCTCCCAATGCAATAACTACACTTCCACTCACTTCAAACCCTATAATTACTTCATTTGAACTTGCCCAATAGATATGTTTATCATCTAGATATAATAGATGAGCCATAAAGTTTCCACCTTTATTATTTAAAAACTCCTTTAATCTTTCCTCATCTAAGGCTTCATATCTAGAATCCCTATAAATCTTTTCTTTAGTCAATTCTCGAATTATTAAAAAAGCTACAAAAGAACTATAGGTAATCAATCCATTAAACCTGAAATTTGTAATCTCCCTTGTAAATAGCTCCTTAAAATAATGAAACTTTGAAAAATCCATAATTATAATATGAGATAATTTAAAATATAGAATTATTCCAGCTAAAGCAAATATAGAGTATATAAAAGTCCAAAACCAATCAAAAGGAGTACTCTTTCTATAAAAGCTATTCTTAGACATCCTAAGCAATATAAGTACAATACACATAAAAAAAGCTTCTTCATAGTCAAAACCTTTCAAAAATGTAAATACTCCACCTAATATCAATAACCACCATGTAAATTTATAGGCCCGCTTTACTTTCATAGCAATATCCTTTGATATAGTTATAAGTAAAACACCTACAGTTATGGATAGTTGATGAGACAATTGTAATATAGGAAAAGATAATAGCCTAGTGGCTAATCTAATCCTCGCACTTATACCTGGTATCAATGCTGAAATAAGCAATACAGCCCCACTACAAAATACCAATATACTCAATAATATATTAGTCAAACTAGAAGTACGATCAAAAATACCCTGAAATCTTTCCATGTGAAGAACTTCTATATTACTATCTTTATCCATCATTTGAACTAATAATATAAATGCTATGCCTAAAATCAAAGGAAGAATATAATAAAAAAATCTATATAATATTAATGATGCCATAATGTTTTCAAGGGGAACACCTATATTCTGCAATCCTATTAGTACTACTAAATCAAAAGAACCTACACCACCTGGAAGCATACTGGCTATCCCAGCTATAGACCCTAAAATAAATATTCCCATTACCCCGTATATACTGATATCTTTGTCAAAAATCCTTATTATTGTTAAAAATACAATATACGCAAGTATCCATTCAAAAACAGAAGCTATAAGCAACTTTAACTTTACTATAATCCTATCACTATTAAGTTGAACTCTTTCTACCTTCTTGAATCGATAAAATATCTTATCTATAAAGAAATATATAAACAAATATATAGAAAACCCAATGAGTGCAATGAGTAAAACTCTATATTCACTTATTACTGGCAAAATATACTTATACTCTATTAAAGATATAAGTGCCATTACTGCTAATCCTATTGCCGTTGATGGTACTAGTAATAGATTATAATCTATTATATCTTCTATATCCTTTGCCCCTTTTTTAAAAAATACTGTTCTAATAGAAGCACCTGTTAATCCTCCTAATCCTGAGATATTATTCACCACACTAGCTATAAAGGATACACTAAATATGGCTAAAGGTTTAATCTGCATATCTAAATATTTAGTTATTATAAAATCATATAGGGTTATTGAGGAAGTAGCAATTAATCCTAAAGATACTAATAGCAATATATATGTAATTGGCAGACTTCTAATAATTGTGATAGTTTCAGCCAAGTCAACTGTCTTGGCTTCCTCTGTAATTCCATAGATTACAAATATTAAAATAAATAAAACAAACAAAACTTTAAGTATAGATAACTTTTTTACCTTCAAAAATTTCTTTATATTTATCATGCAAATCCTCCCATACAAGAAGCTTTCTGCTAAAAATCACAGCTTAGCTTTTAAGACTTATCTAGATATATTATATACCATATTTAATATATAATTAATCCTATATAATATTATAATTTAAAAAGGAGCACCCTTAGGTACTCCCCAATTATTCGTATGTTCCTCTTACTATTATTTTTTTATCATCCAACATCAATCTTCCTCTAGCAATTACAGATACTAGATTCATACTATCATCTAGTATAAGTAAATCTGCATCTGCTCCTTCACCAATATACCCCTTCTTTGGATATAGATTCAATGCCTTAGCCACATTTGTAGTAAAAAATTGTAGTGCCTTTTCTAATTCAAAGTTTCCATCCAACACCATAGTTTGCAGCTCAGCAAATAAACTACTTACAGGAGAAGCCCCTATCTTGACAAGATTTCCATATTCATCATATTTAGACCAACTGCCATATCCATCTGAGCTAATAGTTATATTTTCTAGAGGAACGCCTGCTTTCTCTGCCCTTAAAATCACATTAGTAGGAGATAGGTCTTTATAGATGCCACAGGTCAAATCTATTATACCACCTCTTTTGGCATAATCAAAGGACTCTATAAGCAGTTCCTCTTTTCTATTTACATGAGTAGGCCTTATGGTTCTAATAGGTATCTCCGTCTCTTCTAGAACCTCATTTATTAGCCCTAGACCCTTCCTTCCATTTCCCATATGAGCTACTACTATACCTGCTTTTCCAGATATCATACCTGCCACTCTTGCATCTGATGCAAGTCTTGCCAATTCATACTTAGAAATACTAGGAGATCTATGATCAGAAAGTGCAATCTTCACCCCTATTATCTCATCTATAAATACTATATCCTTTTTAACCTCATCAGTTATAGTCACAGAAGGATAGCCATATGACCCTGTATGGGCATATGCAGATATACCTTCTTCTTTTAAGGCCTTTGCCTTTGCCACTAGATTTTCAACACTCCTTGTAATACCGTCAGTACCAAGAAGTCCTACTACAGTAGTGATGCCCCCCTCTACCAATTTAGATAGGGTAATTTCTGGGACCTTAGTTTTGAAACTTCCCTCTCCACCACCACCTGTAATATGCACATGATTGTCTATGAGTCCAGGTATAAGTCTTTTGCCTGTTCCATCTATAATGTGCATTTTTTTATTAAATGGTTCAATATTATCTTCAATTAAAGTGATCTTTTCATTTGTTATAAGGACATCTTTTATCCCCATGTTTTTAGGAGAAAAGACCTCTATATTCTTGATCAATAGCATAAATGATTACACCCCTTCTTGCATCCTCTTTTTCTCTTCTGGACTTAATTTTGTAATACCAATTCCTGTAAAGGCAAGAATTATAGCAAATACTATTCCCATATAATTTAACACAGCCCAAGGCAAATACTCAACTGTAGGTACCCCTAAAGTAGTTGACATATATGCTCCCGCCGCAGACCATGGTATAAGTGGTACTAAAACAGTACCTGAATCTTCCAATGTCCTAGATAGATTCTTGGGATGAAGTTCTCTTTCTATATACACATCTCTAAATAGTTCTCCAGGTATCAATATAGATAAATATGAGTTACCTGTAACAAAAGCAACTGTAAAACAAGAAGCTATTGTGGATAGTACTATACCTCCTGTAGTCTTGACCCTCTTCATCAATTCATTCAACACTACATCTAACATCCCAGATATACTGATGATACCTGCAAATCCCATGGCACAATATACTAAAACAGTTGTACTAGTTACCGATGCGACTCCTCCCCTATTGATTAAAGTAGTAATCATAGTACTTACTTCTCCCTCATACCCAGTCATACTAATATTAAATCCTTGAATCAAAGATATAAATCCATTCTTAAGAGTAAAGCCTTGAACTAACATACCAATAATCACAGAAAAAATACTTGTTCCCAGCATAGTAGGTATAGTGGGAAGTTTTAGTAATGAACCACCAATGATGAATACCACTGGTAATAATAATAAGATATTCCAATTAAACATACTATCCAATTGACTTCGTAATAGAGATACAGTTTCTGGTGTTCCAACTTCTCCAGATGTTCCCATACCTACTATAAAATATACTATCAATGAAACTATAGTAGCTGGTATTGTAGTATAGAGCATATGTCTAATATGTTCATATAATTCCGAACCTGCTGCCAGTGGAGCTAAATTTGTAGTATCTGAAAACGGAGACAGCTTATCTCCAAAATACGACCCTGCTACTACTGCCCCTGCCACTGGTGCAAGTGGTGCTCCTAGTCCTCCAGCTATTCCCATTATAGCTACACCAATAGTCCCTGCCGAACCCCATGATGTACCAGTAATAGTTGATAAAATAGCTGAAATTATAAATGCTGTTACTAATAAGTACTTTGGATTTACGATTTCTACTCCATAATAGATAATCATAGGCACAGTCCCAGAAAACATCCAAGACCCAATAAGTAATCCTACACTCCATAATATTAATGTTGCAGGTAATGCTCTTGCTATTTTCTCAATTACTCCAGCTTGCATCTCTTCCCAGTTATAACCTAATCTCCAAGCTATTGTACCAGCAACAAAGGCTGAAATGATGATAATAGGCTCAGTTCTAATCTTTAGAATTCCAACTCCTATTGTCAAAGAGATTACCATAAATAATATGGGAAAAAACCCTTGGAAAAAAGTCGGTTTCTTCTTAATTCTTTCTTTTTTTGACATATTATCCACTCCTTAATATATTATTAATTCCATAATATATAATGCAATTTTCATGCCAATTTTAAATAATATATAATATTATAGGTAACTTTCATATTTGGCAAATTATTGTACTCTAATCGGTTAATTTTATAAATTTCAGTATCTGTGTGAAGAAGTTCATATAATTACATGGATGAAAAAAACCACCCTATGGTGAATTATATCCATACAGTGGCTCCTTACTTTTCTAAAACCTTCTTTCCATCTATTGTTATTTTAGATCCCATATTTCCTATGGGCTCTATGAAACCATATTCTTCTAAAGTTTTGAGTATACTTCTAACTTTTCCTTCTCCAATTTTCATATTTTCATCTAATGCTAATTCTGCAATCCTAGTTCGTCCAAGAGGTATTCTGTTATATATTTTAAATTGTTTTAAGACCCAGATCTCTTCCCTAGATAAATATATCTTATCTTTTTTAGATTCTATGTCCATCATATAGCTATGTAAAGATGAAATTCCCAGCCTCTCTCCATTATAGATTAAAGTCAAATATTCAACTAGATTTATAAGTTCTCTAACATTTCCTATCCATTCATAATTGTGAAGAAATTCTATAGTTTCTTTTTTAAAAAAGTCCTCTAAAGATTCTATCTGTCTATGATGTAAATTTATATTTATAAAGTGTTTTAACAGATATTCTATATCATCCCTTCTTCTACGAAGGGGAATTGTCTGTATTGGTAAGATATTTAACCTAAAAAATAAATCCAGCCTAAATTTCCCCTGTTCAACTAATTCAAGAAGATTTTTATTTGTAGCTGCAATTATCCTTACATCTATAGGAATCTCTTCTATTCCTCCAACCCTTCTTATGCGTTTTTCTTCTAATACTCTCAATAATTTAGGCTGAACATCTAAAGGTGTATCTCCCACTTCGTCTATAAATACAGTTCCTCCATGGGCCATTTCAAATATGCCTGTCTTTCCTCCCTTAAGAGCACCAGTAAATGTACCTTCTTCATATCCAAACAGTTCACTTTCTAAAAGACTAGATGAAATAGTTGACACATTAATAGGTACAAATATACCATTATTCCTAAAGGAGTTCATGTGAATTCCTTGAGCCAAAATTTCTTTTCCAGTACCATTTTCTCCCTCAATTAAAATAGTAGCATCTGTCTTTGAAAACTTTTTCGCCCTTTTTATCATATCCAATGCCGCTTTATCTTTAGTCAAATAATCCTTGAAATTATGTAGCTTTCTATTTAGAACCCTTCCATCTACATAATCTGTT
This sequence comes from Varibaculum timonense, assembly GCA_902386935.1. Lineage (GTDB taxonomy): Bacteria > Bacillota > Clostridia > Tissierellales > Tissierellaceae > CABMKH01. The sequence goes on along the minus strand of CABMKH010000004.1, from coordinate 289,839 downwards.
CCATTGTTAAATTTTGAAATCAATCTAATAGATAATATATATCCTATATTTCTATATATCTTAACTTCTCTAAACTGAATTGAAACATCTCTATTTTCTATCTTCCCAATATATGTCCTACTTCCGTTTAAGTTTGAATACTCAAATGGAAGAAACATCTCAATCTTTTGTTTTATTAAATCTTTTCTCTTGACTCCTAATATATATTCAAATTTGGGATTTAAACTGAGTATTTCACCCTCATTATTTATAAAGGCAACTCCATAATCAAGAGTATTCACTATATTCTCCAATATAATTTGAGCTTCTAAACTCTTTTTTCTACTTTCATCTATGGATTTTGAAATCTCTACTATATCTCTTATATAATCTATGATCAAACTATCATCTAGATAGCTTTCTAAGTCTAGTATCCTGACTATTTCATGTATAGTATGTATATCCAAAATTCTAGTCCCAATATCTATTAGTTCTTTAGGTTCATATGGTGCTAATTGACTCTCTCCAGGAGTAATCGCAATTTCCAAATGTGGATAAGAAACACAATCTGGATAATAGGGATGATATTTTATATGATCTAATCCTAAATCTATAAGCTGCTCTATAGCTTCATTTGCTGAGCCATATCCATCATTGATAAATAAGACATCCTTTCCTTCTTCAATCCTTATTATCTCCTCTATATTCTTATGGTCTATAATCCGTCTAGACACTATATTGGGAATTTCCAAATCAAGATACCTAATAGACCTATTTTTTACATATACACTTGTAAATAAAATAAGGTCTGCTTGGATTTTGGAAGTTTTTAATTCAGACACTAAAATATTTTCCATCTCTAAATATCCTTTTAATAGATCATTCATCTGTTTAATCAATCTAGTACCTGTATTTTGTCCTTCGCTTATTATAAGTAACTTTTTCAATATATTCACTACCACCTATATTTAAAACTTATTTCGTTTTTTATCCTTAAATCCTCTCATATTTCTACCTGTGAGATACCTATTCCTATCCTATTGTAAATTTCGACAAAAGCGAGGTCTACCCTTTGCACTATAAAATGCTAGAGAAGGTAGATTCCAAGTTTAATCCACCGGAACTTTATAAATTATTCTTTCCCCGTCTTTATTAGTATACCAAACTATATTATTATCTGATATTATAGGTTTACATTCAGATAAAATAAAATCTTTAACTTCTTGAATAGCTCCTATTATTTCCCCATCTTCATCAATTAATGCATATTTTAGGTTCATAGGTTTATGATTTTTATTGTATTCTTACCACATAATTACTAATCTATCATCCGTTATCTTTACTAATTATGGAACAGAGGCATTCTTATTGCTTCCTACATATTTCTCAATAATTATATGCCTTATATTTCCATGTTCTGTACCTAATCTAGCCCTTGTACAGACTATAATATCCCTTTGGTCATGGTCTAAGCCAATCATATGAAATGATGTATATTCCTTTACCAAAGAGTGATCTATTGTATTCATAGCTACAATATAATTTTTAGATGACATTTCAAATCCACCTATAGAAACCCCAATGCAATTTGCTCCGATTTTCCCTGGAATTTTAAATAAATCTATTTGGGAATCTTTCTTGTAGCTATTTGATTTTTCCTTTGTATCTCCTTTAGTTAAAACTACTGAACGTGGATAAGCATCCCCATGATCAACAAATACAGGATTATCCCCATCAAATAATACATATTGATCAAAAGAGTGGCTTACATGATTGTCTTGGAATTCCCCCATATAATTTAAAGTTGTTATGGTTGATGTATCAACCATAACCGTAAGCTGGGATTGATGATTAAGTCCATCATCTGTCGTATACCTTTTACGTGCTGTATGTAGAACAAGAATATCTCCATATTCAGCCATCTTCCCTCCCGTTACTATACCAGTTTTGTCATTTTTAACCTAATATATAAGGAATTACTTTTCCCTTACTAACTACTCCTATAATATAAAGAATCCATACTACCTCAAATTTCCATCCTTATCAAATTTTTTTCGAAGTGCCATTTCAGTTGGTATTAATGATAAAATCATTATTGCTAATCCAATAAAAACAATCCATATAGATATAAATTCGTAATTATCTTTAAATAAAAACATTATAATTATAGAGATTATTAACCAAATGATTCCAACCCATCTCCAAATCTTAGCATTATGTGCATGAGCAAACTTCCATGTTTCGTTATTTTTCATAGACATTGAAGTCCTATATCCATATGCCCAATTTACACTTTTGGGCGGGTGGCTTTCCCATAAGACTCCAAATATAATCATCGTAACTGGAATTAAAGAATTCATAAGTAAAAGAAATATAAAGATTCAAATCACTCCCTTCTTTTCACATCTACTTACTTAGCATAATTCTAATTATATGCATCAATCATTTTAACCTTGCCTTCTTGATTATCTTCATTCTATCATATTTAACTAATTCCTACCAAATTTTATTCAAAACAAAAAAATAACCCACTAGTCTAAGGGCTTTTAACCTTTGAACCAGTGGGTTCCAATTTTTATAATAGCTCCTGTTTAATTTTAGTTCCATCCTTGAAGTAAAATGTAATGCCATTATCAATAACTACCTTATCTATGATTGATGTCCATAAAGCTTCATCAAAATCTGTTAAAATTGTATCTTGGCTTTTCAGTCTGTCTATAAAGGCATCTATACTATCTTTTCTAACTTTATTTTCTTGTTGTTTTTCTTCAATTTCATTTAATTCATCTTGGCCCTTTTTATATCTTTCAACTAATTCATTATACTTTTTTTAGTATTCCTTCTGATTCATGGTTTTTTAGAATTCTCTTCAACCATCTTTCTAAATAATTCTTCTACAACTTCCATCTCATTTTGAATAGTAGCTACCTTCTTTTCAAGCTTTGTTGTATCTAATTATTTTAAGGTATTCAGTAAATGTAACAGTAGGAAGCATCCTTCTTTTAGCAATCATATTACTCCATATCTGGTTTCCGATTGTTTCGTTAATATATCCTTTATTTAATGCAGCTACTAATATATTTCCAGTAGCTACATGCTCTAAACTATATTTTTTAACATATTTAGATATATCTCTAAGATTATTAGATGCAATAATTCCGTTATAAGTTTTTGCTAAAGCTATAGCTGCTGCTTCCCCCTTACCTATTATCTTCTCTCCTTTAGGTGGTGCAATTGCTAATTCATAGTAAAGATTAAATTCTTCTGTATTTGTTAATATTTCTTTGGTAGAAATATCTCCACTCAAACATAATTTAGTAACTTTATTTTTTATATGTGGAATACTTGGATTAGACAGTTCATCATAAACATGTTTAGGTAGTATAATTCTATTTGGATAAAGTTTAAATAAAAGATTCTCTTCCTTCACCCACAAAAAGGAAGAGATACAATCGGTATCAAAAAATAACTTGTCAGTCATATTTTTCTTCCTCTTCTGCATCAAACCCGTATACAATATCACCTCTAAAACCATTTAACAACAATTCTTCATATTTACCAGTTGATACGAGTTCTTTAGTTTTTAACTCCTCAGCTAATCTAACATATTTTCCAAAAGTAGCATATTGCTTCTCTTCAGGTGTAGGTTTATATAATTTATCGTCATAGCCAAGTTTTTTAGCTGAAACTATTATTCCTTTCTTCATAGTATCAGCCTTTTCACGTGTTATATATCCATCGTTTATTAATCTCCATAGTACAGCTTGCCTACTCATGCCATAATGTTGTTCTATCCTTATAATATCATCTATCTCTAGTTGATATTTTACTTTTTTAATTTTATTTTTAATAAAATAATTGAGTGACTCATATGGTGCTAAAAAATAAGATGCAAACATGTCTGCTTCTTTTTCCTGTGGATCTTTGTTTATCTCCAGATCTTTAGAACATACAATACTTTTGAAATCTTTGTGGAAAAATAGATGATATAGTTCATGTGCTATAGTAAAACGTTGTCTGCCATAGGTTGAGGCGGAATTAACTCCAATAATTTTATTCTTCCCATCTCTAATACACATTCCACTTACTCGGTTACTCATAAGGTAAAATACAATAGTTAAATCATCATTATTGTGAATTAAAGAGAATATATCTATTGGAGAGTCCACATCTTCTCCGAAATCTTTACGTAAGCTAATCGCTTCTCCATTTAATTCTATTTTTTCTTTCACTTTTTATTCCCCCTCAAGTAAGCCTTCCATAAAGCGTAAATTTAATGCAATCTTATTCATAGCTGCTATTGATTTTAAATCCTCTCCATCTACACTCTTTGCTCTAAGTGCTATTGACATTGGTATAAATTCACTAGACTCATCTATAAAATAATCTATAGTACAGCCAAAAAGCTCAGCTACTTTTTCAAGCACATCTGTACTAAACTGTCTTTCATTTTTTTCACATTTTGAAATATAACTCTGATCAACACCTAAATACTCCGCAATCTGACTTTGTGTAAACCCACTTCCCTCTCGTAACTCATTAAATCTTTTACCTATCAATTCAAAGTTTAACATAGTTATACCTCCCTTTACTTATATTATATATTAACCTTGTCATAAATTCAACTAATTATTCATTTTAAATTATGACAATATGGCTTTCCATTATTGTCCACTTTCCTTCAAAATTTTTCTCTAAACTAAATCTCCTTATCCCTAAAAAGTACACCCATCCAATAAAAACTGCATACCCGTGTGCATAATTTATCCCCCAAAAAACGAAAACCCCTTGAAATCAAGGAGTTTCTATTGTATCAATATTTAAGTCTATGTATGGTGGAGGCGGTGGGTGTCGAACCCACGTCCGAAAACACTTCCACAAGAGTTTCTCCGAGTGCAGTCAGTATTTTGACATTCCCTCTGCCTATCTCCCACTGACAGGATATAGGCTTTAGTAGCTTCATAATTTCCGTCCTAAGCTCAAAGCTTTGCCTAGTGCGGTTCCCCACTAAGTTGACGTCTTAACTCAAGTCGTGGGATTCTCAAGTAAGACGAGCAGCTTTAACTAAGCTGCAAAAGCGTAATTATCGTTTGCGTTTATATCTTTTGCCACTTTTAGCGTTGTTTGGCGACAACGACTCGCTACTCTTGATTCCACATCCCCGTCGAAACCAAATTCGCCCCCAAAATTAAAATATTCAATTGTATCCATACTTAATTATAACAAGATTATAATTTCATGTCAACTAGGGCAAGTCCAAAAACTTATTGCCCTAGTAAGTATAATACTATATCAAATTCACCTATATCCGTCTTCATGGGTATTACTAATGCTCTTTCATTAGCCGTAGATGCTGCCTTATGTTGTCCTATAATAATCTGTGGTGGAGTTATGTCACACTTATATCCATATGAGGTAAGATTTGTTATGGCATTTCCTCCAATTATATTTGCAACTTCTCCTAAAGCTGAGGATACAAATACATCTATCTCTTCCATTTCCATTCCAGCCATGATCTTTACCATATCCAAGGTCATATCCTTTTCAAATCCAAAGAGTATGGTTCCCTTTAAATCACCTGTCACCCCTATGATTATATTGGCATCCTTGCCAGCTGCCAATCCCTCTGTAACTCTAAGCTCTCCCCTATTTACTTCCAAATCAAGCATGAGTTTAAACACATCTTGAGTTGCACCATAAAAGGAGTTTACATATTCTGCCTTCACTATGCCTCCACCTCTCTGTTCCTTACATATTCACCTATCTTTTGATCCATTTTCCCCACATGCATAATCAACCAAGTCATCAATTTAGCACTGAATTCCTGCATCTTCTCTTCAGTAAATCCACCTTCTTGGAATATCTCTACGTATTTATTTATTCCTGCCTTAAATTCCTTGTGAGCCTTCTTATGTATCTCAATATCTGGATAATCTATGCTTTTTTGATATTTTTCCTCATCATCAAAATGAAATATAACATATTTCTGCAAAAAATCCAATGTCTCCTTAGCCTTGTCCAATCTATTGTCCCAGCTAACATCCTTTTGTTGAACAAGCTGTATGAATTCACCTAGATTTTTAAACAGTTCCATATGCTGCTCATCTATGGAATTCACACCTATTCTATATTTCTCTTTCCACATCATACTAAATCCCCCTTATCAAATAGATTACCAAGAAAAATAATCTCTTGGTAATTTTTATCCCATATACTTTTCACTAGTATGTTGTCTCATCCTTCTCTCTGCATCTCTCTTGGCTATATCTTCCCTTCTATCATAGAGTTTTTTCCCCTTAGCCGTAGCCAATTCTACCTTTACTTTTCCTTCTTTTATATAGACAGACAGAGGAATCAAAGTATATCCCTTTAGTTGTATATCTTGGGCAAGTCTTCTTATTTCCCTTCTGTTAAGCAAAAGTTTTCTCTTTCTCAGAGGATCTACATTGTATATATTCCCCTGTTCATATGGACTTATATGCATATTATTGATAAAGACTTCTCCATTGTCAATACTAGCATATCCATCCTTTATATTTAACTTTCCCTGTCTAATGGATTTTACCTCTGTACCCTTTAGGACTATGCCAGCCTCTATAGTATCTTCTATAAAAAACTCATGTCTAGCTTTTCTATTTGTAGCTACAACCTTTACTCCACCCTTTTTCATCATATCACCCTCAATATATTATTCTGTTTAGTGTAGCAAATTTCTAAATTCATGTCAATTAGTCCACAAATTGAAAATCTATAGTCCTTCTAGATATATCGGCTCCTGCTACTTGAATCTTAACTACATCTCCCAATCTATATTTTTTATTTGTCCTCTCTCCTACTATATAGTAGTTTTCTTCATCAAAATGATAATAATCATCTAACATATTATTGAAATGTACTAGCCCTTCTATAGTATTATCTAGTTGAACAAATATACCAAAACTAGTTAAGGAAGATACTATTCCTTCATAGATATTGCCTATTCTATCTGTCATATACTGGGTCTTCTTTAGATCTTCAACTTCTCTTTCTGCTTCCTCTGCTCTTCTTTCAGTCATAGATGTATGATCAGCTATTTCTGGCAAGTTAGCCTCTAGTATATCCTGCTTATTCAATGTAAGTTTTCCCTTTATATGTTCCTTTATTATCCTATGAATTACCAAATCTGGATATCTCCTAATAGGTGCTGTAAAGTGAGAATAATACTTAGATGCCAATCCAAAGTGAATATCAGCTTCACTACTATATTTAGCTTTCTTTAAGGACCTTAATAATAGTGTACTGATGACTAGCTCTTCTTTTTTGCCCCTTATATCTTTAGTCAATAACTGTAGTTCCTTTGGATGAATTTCCTTCCCCTTTAAATTATATCCTAAATTGTGAATGAATTTGGAGAAAGAAGCCATCTTCTCATCAGAAGGTTCTTCGTGTATTCTATATAAAAATGGTATCTCAGCCCAATAAAACTCCTCAGCTACAGTCTCATTTGTCACTAGCATAAATTCCTCTATCATCCTATTAGCTATTCTCCGTTCTACTTTTTTAACATCTATAGGTATACCATCTTTATCCAACACAACCATAGTCTCTGGAAAGTCAAAGTCTATACTTCCTCTTCTTTCCCTTTTTTCATATAGTATATTCATCAGTTCTTCCATGTGCTTTAGATCATCTAGGAGTCCATCTAGTTTTTCCTTTGCACTATCATCATCATTTTCTAGGAAATCTGACACATCATCATATACAAGCCTTGCCTTGCTATTTATGACACTCTCCTGAATTCGGTGATCCACTACATTTCCACTCTTATTTATCTCCATAGTCACTGACAATGTAAGTCTATCCTCATTTGGATTTAAGGAACATATGCCATTGGATAGCTCCTTAGGCAGCATAGGTACTACTCTATCTATAAGATAAACAGAATTACCTCTATTATAGGCTTCCCTATCTAATACAGAATTCTCCCTTACATAGTGAGATACATCTGCTATATGAACTCCCAGGAGATAATTTCCATTGTCTAAAACTTCCATAGATATGGCATCGTCTAAATCCTTTGCATCTGCACCATCTATGGTGAATGTCCTAAGATTTCTTAAATCAACTCTCCCCTCTATATCCTTCTCAGAAATAGATATTGGCATATTCAAAGCATATTCTCTTACCTTATCTGGAAATTCTTCTGGCAATTTAAATTGTCTAATTATGGATAATATATCTGTCCCTTTTTCATCTAAATAGCCTAATATCTCTACAATCTTTCCTTCAGGATTCCTTCTAGGTTCTGGCCATGTGGTTATCTCTACTACTACTTTTTGCCTATTTTGAGCCTCTCCCATAGATGATTTAGGAATAAATATATCATAATTTATCTTCTTGTCATCAGGAACTACAAATCCAAATCCCTTATTTCCCTCAAAGGTCCCTACTATAGTAGAATTCACTCTCTCTAGAATTCTTATTATAGCTCCTTCTTCTCTTCTATCTCCATGGGATCTGTTGAGTATATTGGCTATTACCCTATCTCCATGCATGGCTCCATCCATATTTTCCGCTGGAATAAATATATCTTCCCTTAAAGGATCCTCTGGTATTACAAATCCAAATCCCCTCTCATGGCCCTCTAATCTTCCAACTACTAGATAGTCACTATTTATAGCCCCATATTTTCCATTTGATGTCTTGATTATCAATCCTTCTCTCTCTAGACTATCTAATACATTATAAAATTCTTTCTTATCACTTGCTCCCATTTCAAACTTTACCAATAATTCTTCTCTGATCATAGGTTTATAGTCTTTAGAATTTATAAACTCCACGATTTTTTCTCTAATACTCATTTTCTCCCTCCTCTAGAAGGTAATTTTCTAATAGTTACATATCTATTATTTACCCTTTTAAAGAAAAATAATGTAAGATATAGAAATATCCTACATTATTTTATTTTTCCACCATATTGAATTCTATTAAATAAATTTGCATCATAATTGTACATATTCTTTTTCTTATCTTCGTATACTATAATAGCAATTTCAATAAGCCTATCTACTAACTTTGTAAATGGATATCCCTTACCTTCCCAAAGATAAAAGCCTATAGAACCTGGCAGTGTATTTATCTCATTTATAAATACATTTTCATCCTTATCTATTAAAAAGTCTATTCTTGCCGTACCTGCACTATCTATGGCTATAAAGGCCTTCTTAGCCAGTTCTTCAATTTTCTGTCTCAGTTCATCTGAAATATCTGCTGGTATTATCCTTCTCTCTCCTGAAGATTTACCACCCTTTGCATTGCTCTTTACATATTTGTCCTCAAAGGTCAATACATCTTTCCAGCCAAGGGGTTCTTCACACAGAGATGTTATTACTTCCCTATCATATCCCAAAACTGCACAATTTATTTCCCTTGGATCTAAAACTGCCTTCTCTATGATTATCTTTCTATCATAGTTAATAGCTATCTCTATGGCATCTATTAGTGCTTTCTGATCTTTAGCTATATTGATTCCTATACTTGAACCTAAGTTTGCAGGTTTTACAAATACAGGATATCCAAGTCTATTTTCTATATCATTTAATATACTATCTGAACTTTCCTTCCAATCAGTTCTATAAAACCAATAATAGTCTACTATAGGAAGAGAATTGGATTTGAACACATCCTTCATAAGTATCTTATCCATCCCAACACTTGATGCCAATACTCCCCCACCTACATAGGGAATATCCATAAGCTCAAATAAACCTTGAATGCTTCCATCTTCTCCATGGGTTCCATGTAATGCTGGAAATACTATATCTATATTATCTAATACCTTCTTTCCAAATAATCCAACTTCTTCTGGATTTGCATATAGATTTCTATTTCCACAACTTGGGGCTGGGAATATCTCCTTTGCATCCTTTAAATTATTATTTTTAAAATTGCTAAAATCTAAAAGACATTCTCCTGTCATCCATTTGCCTTCTTTAGTAATATAGATGGGAACCACATTATACTTGGATTTATCTATGTTTTCCATTATCTGCATTCCAGTGATTACTGAGACTTCATGCTCTACACTTCGTCCTCCAAAGACTACTCCTACTCTTTTCATCTGAACTTCCTCCCCTATTCACTATAGTTATCTGGTAAATCATTCTCAAATAACACTACATCCTTTGGCTTTGCCAATCTACCTATATGTGCTGTAGCCTCCTCCAAATTATTTACTATAAATATATTATCAGTATTATAATTTACTTCCATCAACCCATCATATATAGGCTGTGTCCTCTTCTCTCCCACTAATATAACATAGTCACAGACTTTTCCTATATTTGTTCCAAATTCTCTATTGGCCTCTTCTTCCATTTCACCTAATTCTACCATACCAGGGGTTACTATTATCTTCTTTCCCTCTTTGAACTGTCCTAGGACATCTAGAGCAGCCTTGGTCCCTATTGGATTTGAATTAAAAGCATCATCTATTATAATAACTCCTGTACCAGAATTTATGATATTCAATCTATGGGGAATAGGTTCTATCTTTCCAATTCCTCTGCTGATTTCCTCAAAAGTAAGCCCTAATTTTTTAGCTACACTGGCACCAGCTAATATGTTATAGATATTATGTCTACCTAATAGTCTAGTAGTACAGCTAATACTATTGCCCTCTTTATCCCTAAGGCTAAAGGTAGAGCCAAGTTCAGATACTACTATATCATCTGCATATATATCCGCATTTTCTATATCATCTAAGGCATATAATACCTTCTCTTTAAAAGTCTTATCTGCCAGCTTCCTTATATACTCATTATCATAGTTGAATACTGCTATTCCATCAGTAGGTAATTCCTCTATAAGCTCATACTTCGTCTTCATTATATTGTCTATATTCTTAAAAGTCTCCAAATGTACTGGCCCAATAGATGTAAGTACGCCTATCTTAGGCTGACAGAGTTCTGCTACTTCTTTTATCTCACCAATTGCCCTCGCTCCCATTTCAGCTATGAATATCTCATGGTCTTCTGAAAGTTCATTGTTTATTACCTTTGACAATCCCATTGGAGTATTATAGGACTCAGGAGTATTCAATACATTAAATCTCTCTTCCAATATAGTTCCTAATATAAACTTAGTACTAGTCTTTCCAAAACTTCCAGTTATCCCAACTACAGTGAGATCTTCTCTATTTTTAATCTTTTCCTGAGCAGATTTATAATATCCCATATTTATATTATCTTCTATAGGCTTAATAAGAGTATTTGAAAGATACATAATATCTGGCTGTTGCCTATATAAGATAAACCCTAGTACTACAAAGATTACAATATAAAATATATTTTCAGTCAATAAAAACAGTATAGATGGAATCAATAGAACTATGCCATTTAGGATCAAATTAAATATATATAATCTAGTAGCCCTCTTAGTAAATACTAAAGGAGTCTTTACTGGTTTATCTGTCTTTAAAAAACCATATGCCTTTTCCTTATTATTCAAAACCCATTTCTTGTAGTTCTTTGAATCATATCCTTCTAATTGGACCATATGTAATGATACCTTTGAACGCTGTGATATAAGAAACAATGTGAATATCATCATCAATATAATAATCAAATAACTCATAATATCCCTCCTAATTAATCAACAAATTAGCTATTATCAGAATCAAAAAAAGCATTTAAAACCCTTACAAATCTATAATAATCATCTAGATAAGAATAATGACCTGTACCTTCTAAGACCACTAATCCACTATCTGGTATCTCCTTCTCCATTATCTTTCCCATATACAATGGAGTTGCATCGTCTTCATCACCCCAAATTAGAAGAGTTGGGGCTTTGATATCCTTTAGCAAGGGCTTCAAATCTTCATTTACTACCCTAACCAATATCTTTCGCATGATTCCAGAGGCATTTTGATAGTCATCTGAACCAAATTTCTTATAGAATTTTTCCATCTTTTCTTGGTTATCTAACCAAAAAAACATATTCATATAGATAGCTTTAAGCATCTTAAAACTGTAGACCTTTATGTAGTATTTTGGCCCCCTCTTAGGTATCAATCCTGCACTATCTATTAATACTATCTTATTTATCAATTCAGGATATTTAGAACCTAAAATTATGGAAAGTTTTCCACCAAAAGAATGTCCTATTAGACTTACCTTCTCTATCTTGTGCATATCCATAAATGACTTTACTATATCTGCATACTCAGGAGACCCTAGAACCTCCCTTGGCTCTTGAGATTCACCAAAACCTGGCAAGTCTAAAGCATATACCCTATATCTATCCTTCAATATATTTACTATTGAGAGTATAGTATTTATATTTGCTCCCCAACCATGAAGGACTACTATAGGCTCTCCTTCACCTTCCACTATGTAATTTATATTCAATCCATCTATTTCTATATTCATATTCAATTCTCCATATCCACACTATATTAATACTTATTATTACCAATATACCATTATATCATATCAATCTAAATAATACAGTAAAAAGGGCATAAAAAAATCCCTCCGCAGAGGGATTTAATTAAAATAGGATTCCGTTTCCAAATAACTGTGCAAATACTAAAGCTACTATAGTCATAAGCTTGATTAGTATATTTAGAGATGGACCAGATGTATCCTTAAATGGATCTCCTACTGTATCTCCTGTAACGGCAGCATGATGTGCCTCACTACCCTTTCCACCATGATGTCCTTCTTCAATATACTTCTTAGCATTATCCCATGCACCACCAGCATTTGACATAAATATGGCCATGAGTACACCAGTAACTAATGCACCTGCTAACAAGCCCCCTAGAGCTTCAGCACCTAATAACAATCCTACTACAACTGGTACAACAACAGCCAATAGCCCAGGAATTATCATCTCCTGTAGTGCTGCTTTTGTACTGATATCTACACAAGTACCATATTCTGGAGTAGCCTCTCCTTCCATGATACCTGGAATCTCTCTAAACTGTCTTCTTACTTCTTCAATCATACTAAAGGCAGCCTTACCTACTGCATCCATAGTCATAGCTGAGAACAAGAATGGCAACATACCACCTATAAATGCTCCTGCAATTACTGTAGGCTTAGTCAAATCTATACTTGAAAGTCCTACTTCTTGAGTATAGGAAGAAAATAGTGCCAATGCAGTCAAAGCTGCTGATCCTATGGCAAATCCCTTACCTATGGCTGCTGTAGTATTACCTACAGAGTCAAGCTTATCAGTGATTTCCCTTACTTCCTCTGGAAGTTCACACATCTCTGCAATACCACCAGCGTTGTCTGCTATTGGTCCATAGGCGTCAACGGCAATTGTCATACCTGCTGTAGATAACATACCTACTGCTGCCAGAGAAATCCCATATAGACCTTGTGCTGCACTAGTTCCACCACCTGAAGAAAAGTAAGCTATTAAAATACCTATGGATATAACCACTATAGGTCCAGCAGTAGACATCATACCAACTGATAATCCTCCTATGATGTTTGTAGAAGCTCCTGTCTCTGATTCTGATGCTATTCTTTGAACTGGTTTGTGATCTGCAGATGTATAGAATTCTGTTATCTTAGCTATAATAAGTCCAACTACAAGCCCTGATAGTATAGCCATAAATGGCCTATATGATTCTAATATATAGTTACTTAAAAAAGCACCAGCTACTACTGTAATCAATGAACTAACTAATGTCCCATTGTTTAAAGCCTTCTGAGGATCTTTGTCTCCCCTTACAAAATAAACACCTATTATAGATGCTATAATTCCAACTGATGCAAGGCTAATGGCAAACAATACTCCCTTTTCATCATAGGCAAGTAATCCCAATGTAATTGCAGATATAATTGCACCTACATAGGATTCAAATAGATCTGCTCCCATTCCAGCTACGTCCCCAACATTATCTCCAACATTGTCTGCAATAACTGCAGGGTTTCTTGGGTCGTCTTCAGGAATTCCAGCCTCTACCTTACCTACTAGGTCAGCACCTACGTCTGCAGCTTTAGTGTAGATACCTCCACCTACTCTTGCAAATAGTGCTATAGATGATGCTCCAAGTCCAAAACCTGTTATGATACTAGGACTTTTAAATATATTGTATAGTTGACTTACACCAAATAATCCTAACCCTACAACACACATCCCCATTACTGCTCCACCTGAGAATGCCACATTAAGTGCCTGATTCATACCAGATTCTTTAGCTGCATTTGCAGTTCTAACATTGGCTTTAGTAGCCACCTTCATCCCTATATATCCAGCCAATACTGAAAATAAGGCTCCTGCTAAAAAACATAGAGCTGTCCATATCCCCAATCCAGGGGCAAATGTTAAAACAAAGAAAAGCACTGTTACAAATATAGCCAAAGATTTATACTGCCTAGATAAAAAAGCCATAGCACCATCTTGAATGTATTTGGAAATTTCCTGCATTCTATCATTACCTGGGGCTATTTTATCAATACTAGATGCTTTATAAAAAGCAAAAACCAGAGCCAATATACCAACTATTGGCGCAGAAATCAAAATATAATTCATCAACCTTTCCTCCCTCGTTATCTAGCCGCTAATACCAAAGTAGATATTATAAAAACTACAGCAGAGATTACAGTTGCCCTCTGTAGCATGGCTTGCTTACCTGTACTTCTATTACTGCCAAATAATGATTCCGGTGCACTTCCCCCAATAGCTCCCAATCCACCTTCTTCTCCTTCTTGGAACAATACACTTACTATTACTCCCAATGCAGATATTAGCAACAATACAGAAAATAGAGTTTGCATACTCACACCTCCCATTTAAAACTATCTTAAAAAAACCTATACTTTCTAATTAACATTAATATTCTAACACAGTGACAATATAAAATCAATCATATTCGGTACTTGCAGTGGATTCTTCTACTAAACCATACTTGACCTTTATTCTATCAAGCTTTTCTAACATAGGTTCTCCCATAACCATTAAAAAAAATACAGTTGCCGCTCCATGTATCAAATCAAATGGCACTCCCACCACCCAAGAAGCCACTATCATCTTCCAATTTATCTTGGATTGAAAGGTCAATACTGATGCAGGATTCATTATGCCACCATATATAAAAAACACAACTATGCCCCCAAATATGGATAGAGATAATCTATCCCTCCTTAAAACTCCCTTTCTAAACAGTATACCTGCTAAAAACCCTATAGTTCCCATGGCAAACATCTGCCATGGAGTCAATGGTCCTTGACCAAATAATATATTGGATAAAAACATAGTAACAGCACCTACTAAAAATCCACTTTCTGCACCAAAGGCCACCCCTGTTATTATGGCAACTGCAGAAACAGGTTTAAACTGTGGTATCATAAAGAATGCTGCTCGTCCTGCTACACCTATGGCACATAATACAGATATGATGACAAGTTCCCTAGCTTGTGGATCCCTTCCTTCAAATATCATTACAAAGGGTATCATGACCTCCAATATTATCAAAAGTGAAATAAAATAATACTTCCTATCTCCTAAATAAAATACACCTATAAATATAGTTAATGGAATAAATAATAATATCAAAATAGCTGAAACGATAGTTCGCTTAGTTAGTTTTCTATTATCCTTTGGTACTTGTATTACACTAATAGGAACTTTCTCTCCTTTTTCAAACATAGATAGAAAAAATAGTATTCCTGAAATTACAAAACCCAACATCATTACAGCGTATTTCCATTGTTCTTTTACAGAATCAAATCTCATGCTCTCTAAGTCTCCAGTAAGACCAGCCCAGGCAAAATTAGAAATTATGGGAAACCCCTTTATAGATATACCTGTTAAAATTAAAAATGATATCAATCCTACTAATTTATTTTTATACCATTTCTTTTTAGTCATATCCTCTTTTTCCTCTAATTCAAGTTCTGGCAATTCCTCTTCAATATCAAGTCTATACTCCTCATCTATTTCTCCACCACAAGCCAATATTACATCTTCTGCTGTAATAGCACCTTTTATCCTGTGCCTAGCCATTCTATTGGCAGATGTAGTATAGAAACTATTACCTGAAAAAAACTCTCTAGGAGGTCCCTCAGTAACTACATCTCCATCAAAAAATAACGCACATCTAGAAGCATAACTTGCACAAAACTCAATATCATGACTCACCATGACTATAGTGACTCCACGAAGTATCAAATTCTCTATTATACTGGCAAATTGTCTTTTGAACTCTGCATCAAGTCCCTTAGTTGGTTCATCTAATAGAAGTATCTCTGGCTCTAGAAGGAGTACCTTTGCCAAAGCTGCCCTTTGCTGCTCACCACCAGATAGATCATAGGGATGCCTATCAAGAAGATCATCTAAATCACATATACGGGATACCCTTTTTACCTTTAAACCCTTTTCATCTCTTGTTATATCTTTTCCCTTTAATATCTCATAGAGATCTTCCCTTACTGTATTTTTTACAAATAATGCTTGAGGATTTTGGGGCAATACTCCCAATAGCCCCCCAAACTTTTCACTATCTGATATCTGGTGCAACTCTCTTCCCTTTATGTAAACATGCCCTCTATATGGTCTGTTGATTCCAGATAACAGGGATAAAGTAGTACTTTTCCCAGTTCCATTTCCCCCTAGTATTGCTAAAAATTCTCCCTTTCCAACCCTTATGGAAGCCCCCTTTACTACATCAGGCAAATCCTCTTCATATTTAAACCAAGCATCCTTTAATTCTAGTATAATTTCCCCATTCTTTTTATATCTATTCTTAGGTTCTATTTCTTTCACCCTTAATCCATCATCTATGAGAGTATCTAACCATGTTCTACCTTCCCTCACAGTAATAGGGCATTCCAAATGGTTTTCAACACCAGCATAAACTCGCATTGGTACAGGCATGGCTAAAAACATCTTGTGCTTGTCCATCTGTATCCTCTGCCCAACCTCTTTTGGATCTCCATCTCCTATTATCTTTCCTTCGTCCATAACAATAAGCCTATTAGCTAAGGGTATTGCTTCTTCTAATCTATGTTCTGTCAATATAATTGTAGTTCCCAATTCTCTATTTATCTTTCCTACTGTAGCTAAAAATTCTGAAGCTGCTATTGGATCTAGCTGACTTGTAGGTTCATCTAAAATCAATACTGATGGCTGCATGGACATTATCCCAGCTAAATTTAATAGCTGCTTTTGTCCACCAGACAATTCATTTACATCTTTATAAAACCAATTCTGTATTCCAAAAAAAGATGCCATCTCTGAAACCCTAAGTCTAATAATAGGAGTATCATATCCTAAGCTCTCTAGTCCAAAAGCAAGTTCATGCCAGACCTTATCTGTTACAATTTGATTGTCAGGACTTTGCATTACAAATCCTATTCTAGACGATTGCTCCCTAAGGTCTAAATCCTCTAGCAATTTTCCCTCAAAATATATATCTCCAACTTTTAATCCATGGGGTGCTAAAACAGTCTTAAGCTGTCTCAAAAGAGTAGTCTTTCCACATCCAGAAGGGCCACATAGGACAACAAACTCCCCACTTTTAATATTTAAATTGATATCATCTAAAGCTAACTTTTCCTCTTCAGGATATGAAAAACTTAAATTTCTAATTGAGTAGCTCTCCACTGTCTTTCCTCCTGTCTATTCACTATTATAGGGACAATACACAATATTATATATGCAATCCATAGACTTACGGAAAACAGCTCCAAAGCCTTTCCTTTCATAGTGGGAAAATACCTCCATTTAAATCCTCCCATTATCCCGCCTATTAAGATATATGAGCCTAGTAGAGAAATGGATATAATAGCTAATTTGTCCCTCTTTTCAAATCTATATATGGAAAAGGCAGACCTGCCTGGCAATCCATATCCCCTGCTCTTCATACTATCTGCAGTCTCTATAGAGTTTTCTAAAGCCCAGGTAATCATTATAGATAATATAGTCAAGCCATGTCTCATTCTCTCAAATACTCCTCCATTAGACACATCTCTTCCAATACATCTCTGTGCATCTGATACCACTTTTATCTGTGATTTAAACTTAGGTACAAATCTTAAAGACATGGACAAGATAAGAGACATACTAGGTATGATTCTACCAAATAGATAGACAAATTTATCTGATGTCATTATCTCATTATAGCAAGAAAACCAACATACTACAGCTGCCAACATAGTAGAAGCAGCCAATCCATAGACAATAGATTCCAATGTCAGTGGATTTCCCGTATGTAGATAGGTGATTATAGTTGCACCCTCATGATTAAATGCTGGATTTATCAAAGATGTCGCCAACATAGTTGGGAGAAGAAATACAAAGTTAAATCTAATTGCTTTCTTCCCCTTTAATTCTATAGAGTAAATCAAAGAACAAATCAATGATATCAATAGACATATAGGATGCATAAACACCATGGAGAATCCAAATATGAAACCAAAATATAAAAAATTAACAGCCGGATGATATCTAGAAAATGCATCCTTCATCTCCTATTCCCCTCCTATAGCCTCAAACCCTCCAACATCTGCCCCTAGATCACATGTATATACCCATTCCACTACATCTCCTTCTTTTAGCCCATATCTAGAGCAACCATAGTTGGGGAACCATCCATTGACCTTGTACATCCAACCTGAGAGTTCTCCACAGTCAAACTCATATAGATTGTTGATGCCCTCAATATAAGCTGAATTGTAAATAGGCGTATTAGTAAATTCCATGTGTATCTTTGCCTTTTTCATTTCCCTTAAAAGCAGATTAAATACACTCTCACCTTCATAAAATTTTACTTCTTTAGTAGCAAATATAACTCCATCTTCTGGAACTAATTCTTTTTTTTCAGGATTTAACCAATCCATATTATCTAAAATCGTGTCACAGCGTATAGATAGAGTACAATATCTCTCTACATCTGTAATTTCAGTTTTCTCAGGTTCTATAGGTACAGGCTTTCCCTCTGGAACTGGATCAGTTAAATATTTGTCTTTACCGGTTTTAGAGTCAATCTCCATCCCCATGGACTCAGAGTAGCTCTTAGAACCCTTCTCTATTCCATGAGAAGAACCTCCTGCCATATCCTTAGCAAGCTCTACCTTTTCACTTGCAGATAGTCCACCTTCTGCACCGCCAGGTCTAGATTCTATACTTTTCTTTTCATCTACTTCCTTATCCTCTATCTTTGCATCTGGTTCTTCCAGTTCATCCTCTGGCTTTCCTTCTTCTTTTTCAATCTTGTCATCTATGACTTCTTCTTGTTTGTCCACATCATTGAGAGTATCCTCATCTTCTAAAACCACATCCTCTACAACTTTTTTAGGCTCTGGTTTTATATTCCATCCCTGTAATCCTGGAGCATTTCCTCCATACCAAAATGCAAATAACAATACACCTAGGATTACAATAGACCCAACTATCTTTTTCCTATTAAATCTCATATAGTTCACCTAACTTTATAATAACTTAGCCTTACCCAACATATTGAATATCATCTGTGCAATCTCTCCACGAGTGATAATCTTCTTAGGCTCTATGGACATATGGGAATCATCCAATATATCTTCACTATAGCAGAATGCCAAAGAAGCCATTGCCCAACTATCTACAGTCACATAATCTTCAAATTGAGATAATATATCTCTAGTAGTTCCCACATTCACCTCAAATTCCATACCTGCTAATTTAGCAGCACGAGCTATCATAGTAGCAGCTTCTTGCTTTGTAATAGTAGTATTTGGTCTAAATTCATCCTGAGAAACACCACTTACTATGCCATATCTATTGGCAGTAGCTACATAGTTAAAGAACCAATCTGAATTCTTTACGTCCTTAAATACTTCCTCTCCCTTAGGATCAATTCCCAAAGCCCTAACTACTATGGTAGCAAATTCTGCCCTAGTCATATTGCTATCAGGTTCAAATCTATTTTCAGTCTTTCCATTTATAATCATCCTTGAAGCTAAGGATTCAATAGCTGTTTGATATCTATGAGCATTCACACCTGTGATATCCTCAAAAGTAGTTTCTGGTTTTACTATAGGCATGATATTGATATCCTTGTGTTTGTTTTCTAAACCTTTAGTATTTGTCTTAATTGGAGCTTGTCCTATGCCTATAGCATCACCCATACGATATAGACTGTTCTTTCCATCCCTAGCCCTCTTTGCAGCTACTATACCATAGAAGCCCTGTTCACTGGCCATCTGGTTGGAACCCGTTCCATCCTTAGTGTGTAAAAATCCTTCTCCCTCCCTATAGTAAGTAAGGAGATTATCTAAAAGAGTATTTCCGTTTTTGACAAATCTCTCATCATTTAATGGAATTCCCAATTCAGTAAGAGCAACTATGATCTGTACTAAACTCTCAGAGTTTTCAGCACCCCAACTGAGGAATCCTCCATTTTCTGTCTGTTGTTCAGACATACATTGAAGAGCTTCTTCTGTAGCCTTTTTTACATTTGGCATGTCCTGATATTTTGCCAAGGCCTGTAGAGCCATTCCCGTTATATCTGGATCAGACTTTTCATCTTTATCAGCAGATGCTGTTCCACCAAATAGAGACCATCCACCATCTGATAACTGAGACTCTAAGATCCTATTTATATACATCTCTCGAGTAGCTTGAGTCTCCGCCTTAGGATTTTCAGGCATAGGATAGTCTCCAGAATCTAAGGCTATCAAAGCCCAAATTGGCCCATTCATCCCCTGCCAAATAGTCTTGTCATAATCACCAAGAGCTGTAAGCAGATTATATCCAGCTACATCTCTAGGGTCCTTCCCTATGGCTGTCAAAGCCACTATGAGCCTTGAGTATTCTGTGTACTTTTTATCATGTAAATTTCCATCTAGTGACTTTACATATTCCTCTACTGTGGCATAATATTTTTGATAATATTCATCAGGTACTTTATAGCCAGATCTAGCCAACCCTATGATAGCCCACTCTCCACCTATGGAACCTACCTGAGGATGAGACACCTCTTTATGCATGAATTTAGCAGTATCCTCAACTACCTCATTGAGCTTTGTATCACTTACTTCTGCAAAAGACTCAGTACTGATTCCCGTTACCAATAATATGGCAACCAATAAGAAAATACTAACTTTTCTAATATTTTTCATCCTAATTCCCCCATCAATTAATAGTAAAATAGGCAGTACATATGGTCTTGAACTGCCTATCCAAAATATGGCTATAAATAGATTATAATATAACTACTAATAGATTATCAAATTATATAGTCTATTTAGCATAACTATAGTTTCTGCCCTTGTTGCATTATCCGAAGGATTGAATCTATCATTAGAGCCATTGATAATACCAAATTGAACTGCTAAATTTGCACCATTCTTTGCCCATTTTGCAATCTTATCCCTGTCTTTGAATTCTTTTAGATAATCTATACCATCTAACTCATATCCTGATGATTTCAATACATTAGATATAGCCTGTGCTAACTCTTCCCTAGTTATATTTCCATTAGGGTCAAATATATCCTTCCCTTTTCCTGACATAAGAGCATTTTTAGATGCTATATTTACATAGTCTGAATACCAGTCATCTGGTCTTACATCTATGAACTTGCTATCATCATCTTTCTCTATAGCCTTTACAGCCTTTACCAATAGAGTCGCAAACTCTGCCCTTGTTATATTGTCTTGAGGTGCAAAGATTCCTTCTGCTTTTCCACTTACTATACCCTTGATGGCCATCTGATTTATAGATTCTTCTGCCCATTTATAGTTTTGTAAATCTCTAAAACTTGCAGAACCATTTGTGATATAATATTTACTATTTTCATTTGTAGTAAATATCATCTTCTTGTTTTCCTTGTCATAGATACCACCTAGATTTGTCTTGTTTCCACTATCATCTTCTCTAATTACAGTAGATTTGCTTCCATCTTGTCCATAGGGTAGCTTTACAGTTAATGGTATGGCAAAACTTCTCCTTGGTGTAATATCTATCTCTGTATAGTATGTCATATCCCTCATGATTATTATCATGTCTTTTTCATGAGATAGCTGGCTTATAGCCATCTTTATAGTTCCAGAGTTGAAGTTTAGATTTAGATATTTTAAGTTACTCTTTACCATCTTTTCAAGAATAGACTTAGAGATTATTATCTTGTCTATCTTCTTATCCATATTGAATATAAGGGTAGACTCTAACTTCCTTCCATTGAAAAGTTTAGCCTTCTCCATTGCCTCTATTATATTGTGGTTAAACTTATCTATTGAATCAATATCCTTTATATCTTCTTCTGTTATAGTCTCTTTAGTTATCCTTATCTTTGATTTCTTTTCGAGGGCGTCTTCCATTATAGATAGCAACTCTTTTTTCTGTTCACTCTTGTCCTTATCTGATAGGCTATTTCCTATATTATCTATACTATCTATTATCTTTATCAAGATATCTTCAGCATAACTTAAATCTCTGACCTTTCGTACCAATACCTTTGCCATTACATTCAAGTCTTTGCCTACTTGCCTAATTTCATATTCCTTCATCTTTTCTGGATCTATTCCACGTATTATCTTATCTATTACTTTTTCTGCTTCTTTTTTTATCTCTTCATCGCTCATCTTCTTATCCAGTATATCTTTGGCCAAGCCCTTTAATTCCTCATTGTCTATATTATCCACATCTGGAACAGGTTTTTCTTCTCCATTGACAGGTGGTGCATCTCCAATATAGTGACCAAGATCTTCTCCTAAATCAGTAGTATATCTCCAATTCACATCATCTCCTGCCCTCAATCTATAGGCTCCTGCACTTATATTAGGATACTTTCCATTGACATTATACATCCAGCCACTACCACTTCCATTGTCAAACTCTCCTACCCATTTTCCATTGAGTCTCATACTAGCTACATATAGACTAGAACCTGAACCTGTAGTCTTTAGATTGGATTTCCCCATAGCCCTTTCCAATACATCGTAGGCAGTATCTCTAGGTTGTAATTCCATTTCTTTATTATTTATATGGTATCCACCGCCGATAGTCTTAGTATCTACAGACAATGTGATGCTATTCTTACCAATAGGAATGTTGGGGTCAACTCCAGGATCCGTACCTCCACTGCCTTCTTCTCTGACTAACACATCTATAGGTACTGGTCTAATTAGAGGATTTCCATCTTCATTTTTAGTCGGTTCACTGCTGATGGTATATCTACCTTCTCTACTGGCAACAAAGACAACTTCACCATTTTTATCTGTCTGTTTTCTCTCACTGCCAAACCTTATAGTTTGATTAGGTATAGGTTTTTTATTTACATCCCCAAATATATCTACATCAAACTGCTCAAATTTAACAGTAAAATCACTGTCCTGGACTATCTCCACTGTATTTCTATCTATCAAATTCCCCGATTTAGCAGATAGTTTCAACTGTGTAATAGTTGGATTCCAGAGATCTCCTACTACAAGGACTATATCATCATATTCGTTTACCAAATCCGTAGGCAGAGTCTGTCCTCCACCACCATTTACCATCCACTGCCAGCCTTCTAGACCTGCACCTTCATTTTTAGGTCCTATACCATCAATGAGACCATCCTTTTCCGTATATGGGACATTATTGTCCTTTAGTGCCTTGGTCACAGCCATGTAGTAGGTAGTATATCCTACATCTGCCTTTACCCTATATTCCTTTAATAGAGTAGAATCTTTCCCCTCTACCCTTACTGTAACAGTTCCATCATTTAAGTCATTTACACTGCATCTAGTCTCTACAGTAAGACCTATTGCCGATATTATCGCCCTATATTCCCCAGCAGATATATTTACATCAAATTCAAAGCTGCCATCTTCCTTAGACTTGGTCTCATCTGTATAGCGTATATTGTTGTCCTCTAATCTTTGAAGTTTTACTGTCACCGCTGTATTTGGCAGGGTACTTCCCTTTATTATAACCTCATTTCCATATATCTCTTCTACATAGGCTGTAAGTCCACTGGAAGCATAAGCTTCCAGTGTTCCTAAAGGGAGTATTATGCTTAGAATTAATGCTAGGATTAATAGTCGCTTACATATGGATTTCATATTACTTTACCCCCTTTATCTCTAGATAGTCATTTAAAGACCTGCCTGTAGACAGTTTGTCCCATAGCATTGCCTTTACATTATATACCTTGTTGTCCTTGGGTATATCAAAGGATACTGCAATTTCTTCAGAGGTATTTGGTTCAAAGTCCATCTGAATATATAACTGTTGAACAAGCCTATCTGTAGCACTTTCTCCAACATATTCAAATAGATTTACCATGAATACTGCATTTATATCCTTATTTGTCTTGTTAGTTACATCAAAGGAAAATACACTATTCTCTAGTCCTGTAATAGTAGTATTTAGATTTTGAACCATCTCAAATTCATCAGAACCTGTTACAGTGATTTTTATCTGATCACTTCTAGTAGTCTCTTCCACTGTATACTCTGCAGTGATTATTGCTTCTCCTTTGTTTAAAGTATTTATCTTTCCATCTTTTACATTTACGATACTCTCATCTGAAGAAGTCCATTTTACTTTGTCATTTTCCAATATAGAACCTCTATCTGTTATAGCTGTTAGTTCTAACTCTTGACTTTGTCCTAGAATTATATTTCCAGGTCTTATCTTTATAGACTTTATCTTTACATCTCCCGCTCCAGCGTATTGGATGTTTTCCCAGATATCTGACCTTCTGTTTGCAGGGTCATCACTACTTTCATAATAGTCATGAACTGCCGCTAATGCTTGTATACCCTGAGGCGTACCAAAGGCTGGGTCAAATCCAGATGTATAGGCAAAGGTTCCATCTCCTAGATAATAGCTCATAAGCCCTGTCAAGGCATTTCCATTTGACTTTGTAAACTGTGGCCCCTGTGGGTCCTTGCCCCAAGCTACTATTCCCATTATGATTTGAGATGAAGAACAGGAGTTGACTGTACCCCAGCTGCCAAATTTTCCATTGGGCAGCTGTGCCTCTTCACTTGCCCATCTAAAAGCCTTTTCTCCTGCTTCCTTTACATCTTGTCTATCTCTATAGGGTGCTAGTGCATAAAGTGCCATACCTGTCATATCAGGGTCAGCACTGGCTCCACCGCCAAATGCCCAGCCATCTCCACTTTTGTCCTTTAATATCATATCTATGAATTTATCCTTATCATATAATGTATCTGTATAGTCATTTTCATCATATTCTGCCGCATTTAAGGCTATTAATCCCCAAATCTTAGCATTGATTCCCTGACTTATTCCTCCACCTGCTCCATTTCTAATCTCTCTCACAAAGTCTATATATGCTCCTGTAGCATCATCATATACAAAATGTGTAATATCCTGTCCTGCAGATAGAAGTCCTATGGCTATTCTCTCATAGTCAGTCATCATTCCACCTGCAGAGCCATTGTTATCCTTTAAGTCTTTCTTTATACGATTTACATAGTTTCTATCAAGGGTATTTACATCGGCACCTGCTGCATTAACTGCAAAGGAACCCCAGTCTGTCAAATTAGTTCTATTTCTATACCAATTTAGCCCCTTTTCTAAAGCCGTACTTATTTCTTCAGGAGTTATCTCCTTTATGACTGTCTTTTCTACATATACAGGTATAAATGAGGATATACTCTTGTTATCCTTGAGATATGCCTCTATCTTAGCTATACCTTCAGAAATACCTGTGACAAATCCACTTTCTGTTGTACTTGCAATATGGCTGTGATTACTTCTAAATAGTATCTTCTCTCCCTTTATAGGAGTACCCCCTATATGAAGTCTAGCTTCTAATTGTAGTTTATCATCTAGAGCTATACCTGTCTTGTCGTTGACAAAGTCTATAATTCCAGAAGATATACTAGAAACCACCTGTACCTCTGCCTCTGCCTCTACTCCTTCTATATCTACAGATACTGTGGCTTGTCCTATTCCAACTGCCTTGATAGCACCTTTTTCTATTTGTACTACCTTTTCATCACTAGAGGATATATTTGGACTTAAGTCATCTGTAATCAAGAATCCATTATTGTCTACTATTCTCAACTCTGGAGTATAGAGGCTTCCCTTTTTCATGATAAATTTATCATCTTTAAACTCTACGCTTTGAGGAATCTGTCTTACACTTGTATCTTTAAACTTGGATAAAAATCTACTTCCATCAGTTGCATATATCTCTCCCTTAGGAGTAGGTTCACTTATATACAATATGCCAACTGCATCTTGAGAAGATTTTCTCACTACCTTTTCTGTAGATAGATCTATGACATAGATATTCTTGCCAAAGCTAGTATATAGCTTTCCATCCTTTACTATGGGGGCAGCTCTATGACTTCTATTTCTTATTAGATACTCTTCTCCCTTAGCAGTGTATATCAATTGAGATTCAGGCTGGTCTAAACTTAGGTCTAGTTTATAGAGCTTGTTCTCTGAAGTAGTATAGTATAGATATCCATCATGATATACAGGTGGTGTGACTTCTTCTCTTAGTTTTCCTATCTCTATTCTCCAAGTTTCTTCTCCATCTATGGTAAACTTATGGAGATATCTCCTGTCATCTACACTCTTTTTATCCCAATCATATCCTCTACTTACTAGATAGATATTTCCATCATTGTCTAAAGACAATAGCTTTTCATATTCTATTCCCCCTGTAGTGCCATGGGAATAAAAGTGAAATTCATATCTTCCATTATTTTTTTTCTTAGCACCTATAGACCATTTCAGTCTATTATCCTTTGAAAGTTCTTCATCAGTATTAAAGGCATATAGTTTTTCTCTACTTGCTATATATAGAATCTTTCCATCTGAACTTAGAATAGGGGAGCTGACTCCATATCCTAAATAGTCATCAGTTTTCCAGACTAGTTTCCCCGTATCTGTATCCACTGCATATATATTTCCATCAAAATCTGCTATATATACAGTAGCTTCATCAGGTGATAGAACCCCCTTCATACTGGTGGATACCTTTCTATTCATGGTATATGTCCATTTAACTGTGCCATCAGGTCTGAACGCATATATCTTATTATCCGCTGATCCTATATAAGCATTTCCTTTAGTATCCACTACAGGAGATGACCCACCTTGTTCATACCACTGGGAAAAAGATACTTTTTGATTTAAATTTGCCTCATATACCAACTCTCCATTAGGATCTATACAATGTAAAAACCCCTTATTATCTGTTACATATATATTTCCCCTATTATCTAAAATAGGTATGCTATCTCCCCTTAATGGGTATATGACTCCATATCCAAAATTTCTCTGCCACTGAAGTTCTATATCCTTTGGTTCCTGTCCATATGCTACACCATAGGGAGTGAATATACTTAATATAATTGATAATACTAATAATATGGATATTTTCTTTTTCACGCTCTCACCTCCTAATTTTCCACTACTTTAAGTTCAATACTATCTAATACCTTATCTCCTTGAACTGCCTTTATGATCAATTTATATCTACCTGTTTCTGGAACATCTATTCCAAAGGAATAGTCCTTGGAAACTCCAGTATGAAATCCTCTCTTTATTGCCCAAGCTGTAGTGGACTTTTCCGTATCTAGATTATATAGTTCAGCTGACAATACTACACCCTCCATATTTTCCTCTGTCTTGTTTCTTACAGTCATGGATATATTATTTAAAGCATCTAGACTTAAGCTAGGTCGTCCACTTAGATCTACACTAAATCCTGTAGCTGCCTTTTCCCCTACTACAAAGGCAAATTGACCTCCTGCTCCTGATGCAGAATAGACTACTCCATCATCATCAACTGTAAGAGTACGTGGTGCCGATGGTGTATACATATCCCCTATATATACCTGCCATTTAAACTTACCTGTATCTGCATCAAAGGCTATAGTCTCTCGTATATAGGTATATATGGTATTGTTCTTTATAACAGGTCTCCTCTCCTTAGTAAAAGATTTACCATTAGAATCTATGGAGCTTGTCCTATATTCTACAGGATCAAATATTGGATTTCCATCTCTATCAAAGGCATAGATTTTAAATGTAAATGCTTTTGATCTATAGGATAGAATATAAGCCCTATCTTTGTCCCATTGAGCAGTAAATTCTGCATCTACTTCCTTAGACCATTTCTCATTTCCGTCTCTATCTATACAGATAGCACTATATTTACTATTCCCTCTCAACACCTCTAATAGTATATCTTCCCCGCCGCTTATATCACGTATATCTACTTTACCATCTGCTTTGTAGACTAACTTTTTATCTCCATTGCCATCTATTCTATACACATCTCTCCCCGAAACTATATAGATGATATCATCTGAATATACTTCCATGTCCTTGGTATTTTTATCAGAAACCCTTTTGTCCCATATCTTCTCTCCATCTTTATCGATCTTATATAGAGTGCCATTGTCTGTCATCAAATATATATAATTATCTGTGATATCCATCTGATGTATAGGCTCACTGCCATAGAATCTTCCCCATAGCTTTTCCCCTTTATTTCCGGAGTCTATGGCTGCCACAGCTGTAGATAGTCTATTATATACATAGACTATGCCATCTTTATCTACTATAGGATGGACAAGTTCCATACCATAGTGAACTCCTACATTGGATTCCCATAGCTTGGCACCAGTCCTATTGTCCAATGCTATGACATGATTTTCATTCACATATATAAAATCATCATATACACCACTATCATGCCAAGACCCTTTATATCCCCAAGGTCCTGTTGTCTCTACTTGCCATAGTTTTTCATATCTTGTATCTACTACTTCAACTGCTACACTTGTCTTGATATCTGGATTATCTCTAAGAGATACAGTGATAATTGCCTCTCCTGGCTTCTTTCCACTTAACATACCGCTATACTTATACTTATCTTCCCAACTAGGCCCCTTATATTGACGAGTCACAGCTGCTATATCATCATCCGAAGAACTATAATCTATATGATAATCTCCTAGAAACTCCCCATGCTGGTCTGCCACAAATACAGCAATTCCTCTTTCTTGGTTGGAAGTATCTATGATTAAACTATCTACTATTTCATGGTCTTCTATCCTATTGGAAAAGTTGTCTAAGCTTCCTCCAACTGAATATATTTCCACTGGATATGGGGTCTGCTTTACCTTTATTTCCATGATTTCCTGTATATCTCCATAGCTTACATTGACTGTAAATGTCTTAGAATAGACTCCTTCTGGTAGATTTTCCAGCTTTCCTACCTTTAATTTCCCATCATCAGTCAAGTTTATGGCATTATCTGTATCCCCTACTAACTCATACTTTAATTTCCCAGGGATAATAAATCCATATTGATCTAAAAGCTTTGCTGATAATGTATATTCTGTATCTTCATAGACATCTATATCATGTGCTAAGATATTATTAGGCTCTGGAGTATATTCTGGTATTAGTTTTAACTTTTCTATATAATATGTGAACTTATTTCTATCACCTTTACCATCTTCTTTATAAAATTTCTTTGTAACAAGTCTATATAGATATCCATTTTTAAATTTGATATCTCTTTCTTTAAACTCTATAACTTCGTCTTTTCCAAAAGGAATATCTGTATATGCTAAGATATTTCTATCCTCGTCATAGACTAAAGTATTGGTATATAGAAGGGTCTCTCCATCTTCTGTATATTCACCAAAGAAATTTATCTCTCCACTAAATTTTACTATATAATCTTCTAGATAATAGTTTTTAAATTCTTCTATTGTGCTTCCATCTTCTCTCTTTAACTTTACCATCTTATAGAAATTATTTCCCGTGTGAATATTTCCCTTCTCATCATAAAGCTCCCTCATGGCAAAGATTATTCCATCATCCTCTTCGTGAAGTAGATTCGTTATCTCTCCAAATTCCTCAGATTTCCATTTAAGCTTTCCATCTTGTACTGCAAGTAAAGAATATTTTATTATCCTATCTTCATATCTTGACTCCTTGACATATACTATGCCCTGACTATCTACACCACGTCCATATATCTCTTTGTCATTAGAGTATCTCCAAAGCTCATTGCCATCTATATCTAAAGCTGTGATATATTTGTCAAATACTACATATATAATTCCATGATTTACATAGAAGTCGGCCCTAGTAACATCAGTATAATTATATGTCCATAGCTCCCTTCCAGTTTCTAAATCATATAGTGCTAATTTCCCGCTCTCCTTTTCATACATAAATAGGGGACTGTCTTCTTTATATTGGACAAAATTTCTACCTTTCGTATCTATACCTTCTCTATATGTCTCCCCTGTCTCTATATCTATAAACTTTGAAGTATCTATAGGGTACTTATACTTAGAAATTTTTAGATATTCTCTGCCATTTACTATATATATATCATCTATATTCTCATTTCCTATATATCGAAAATCCTTTTTTTCTTGGAGGGTATCTGGATCCAATGCTACTATAGATGAGCCTTTTCTAACATAGATGGTCCCATCTTCTGATATAACAAACTCTCCTATAGTACCTCCGTGGTTTTTATTATATTCTCCTACCACTTGAAACTTTCTAGGGGTATTTTCCTTGATTTCAAAATTATTATAACTAATTGCAAATCTATGATTACTATTTGGAATATATGCCTTGATAACTGCTGTCCCAGAAGAGTGTCCAGTTAACTTTCCATTTCTATCTACTGTGGCTATCTCTGGATATATGGACTCCCATTCTATAGGATAATTATATTCTAATTTCTGATTTGGAACTGGCTCTCCTATGACTTTAGACTTTATAGTATAACTATCATCTGCATAGATTCCATCAAATCCATTTACTCTTGATAACTCCTTTATAGAAGACTCTGTTTCTGGTCTAAAGGAACTTAGAAAATCATTATATTTCCATCTAGTATCAAATTTCCATTCTAAATCCGATAAATCTATAGATTCGCCGTCTCTTAATATGACTTCATCATTGAGTGTTACAGTATATTGGTAATCTACATCTAACCTCTCCCCTTCTCGAGAAAGGTCTACAACTATCTTCTTAGGATTTTTAGAACCTACTATAAGTACATCTTTAAAGGTCTTTGTATATTCCTCTTCATTTACTCCCTGTGGAGTACCTTCTGTTTTCTTTCCCTTCAAGGTGAGTTGAACATCCTCTGAGGGCTCTTTAATGGTGACACCATAGGGAAATTCTATACTAAACTCTGTATTATACTCGTTTTCCTTGCTATTGTTCTTAGGTGATAGGATATACTCTGAATCTACTATATCATCTCCTTCTCCTGTAGTTACAAAGCTAATCTCTTGAGTATCTCCCTCTTTAGGAGTTATATAGGCTGTATATTCTCCTGCTTTTTTTAGGGAAAAGTTAAAGGCATATTCCCCATCTTTATCTGACTTTCCTTGATCTATATATGCTCTATTTCCCTTATCATCCTCTACCACTATGGTGATATAGGTATTTTCCTCTATATTTCCAGCTATGGTTACTCCATTTCCCTGTATCTTAACATCTGTATCTACGGTAAATTCTATAGGTTCACACCCTAGAACTTCAGCAGTATATTTTCCTCTGCTGAGATTGGTCTTGAAAGTACCTGTATGACTTTCATCTATATATCTTCTATTGTTATCATCATCTGTTATGACTATGGTGGCTCTTTCTTCTTTGTCCAACTTTACCTCTACCTGATTTCCATTTACAGTTATATCAGGTTGTGGATTTTCTGCAATTGGATATAGAGGTAGAAAATTGATAAATAGGACAACGAGGAGCAGTGCTGCTACCTTCCTCATAAGTTCACCTCCTATAAATCTATCCATCTATCTATTGAACCTCTATTTCTGTCATATCTGAAATAGGATTTTTCGACTCCCAACTGTCCCATACAAATATCTTTACCTTATATCCTGAACTATTTTCTGGAAGTTTAAATCCTGCCCCTAAGTTTAGGGTCTCCCCTGCTTCAACTTCTTTTTCACTATAGGCATAGGTTACCATAGTGTTGGATTTATCATATAAGCCTACTATAAGCAGGGCATCTTTATCTTCATCACTTATATTTGTTGCTTTTGCCTTTATGTTTAAATCTTCTCCTGCCACTGGAACAGGTTCATCTATTTGAATTTCAAAATCTTCATTGACTATATCTGCTTCATCTATTGCCTTAACTGTATATCTAGCCTGACCAAGTTTTGCATTCATAGCTTCATCTCTATATTCTACGATTAAAGTTACTTCACATGGTTGATATATTCTTAATGTTTTTGCACCATCAAGCTTAGCAAATTTGGCACTACCTTTATCTTCTCCATTTAGAATCCAAGAAATTTTAAATCTAGGACCATCTGAAAAAGAATACTCTGATTGTGTAACACCATTTTCATCTTCATAGAATAATTGTACTGGCAATTTAATATCTTGATATAAATTTGGTTTGTCCTCTCTCTTTTTCATAATGACCTGTTTAGGCAATTCATTTCCTGTACCGTATTCTCTTATTCTAAAATTATAATCATGTTCTTCTTCACTTAAGGGAGCTACGTTTTGAATTTCTACCTTTTTACCTTCTTCTATTTCCTCTGCTTTTTCATCTTCTGGCTCGTCTATAGCCTTTGTATCTTCCTTTGGTTCTGTTTTATCTTCTATTTCATCATCTATATCTATTGGTTCTTCTTTCTTATCTCCTACCTGTTCTTTTGACTCTAAGTCTACATCTCCTTTATCCTCTACTGGAATTTCATCTTTTTCTTCTATATCTACTGGTTCTTCTACTACTTTTCCCTGTACTTCCCCTTCCAAATCCTCTGGCATATTATCTGCCATTACTGGATTTATAAATCCTACCATTACAAATACTACTAAAGACATTATAAATACTAATTTACTCAACTTTTTCATACATCTTCCTCCTTATTTTTATTATGTATTAAAAATACAGGGAACTGTTTAGGCTCCCTGTATTTTTATGTTTTACATTAAAGACCTTTGACCTACCAATCGGAAGGTACTTCTGCATAGAAGAATTCTATAGTCATTTTGTTTTCTAGTTGATATATAGAAGCTGCCTTATCAGGTTCTTCTCCATTAACTCTATACTGCCATCCCCAGAATGAATTTGTCTCTGAATTCCATTCTCCTTCTAATCCAAGCATCTCTTGTATATATGTCCCTTGACTTGTAATATCAGCATCTTCTCTTTCTTTTGGAGTTAGAACCTTTGCTAGAGCATGTAGTGCTGATGGATTGTTCTTTAATACGTCAGCATCATCAAAGTTAGCTCCGAATCCTCCATCTACATAAGAAGTTGCTAGGTCAAATACATCTAGACTAGAAATAGTTTTTTCTCTTACAGTTGTACCTTCATCATCTACAATTGTAACTTCTATATTACTTACAGGACCTTCTGCTGGACCTTCTATTACTATATTAGAATGAACTAGTTGTACTCCTGGATCAGTATAGCTAGCTGTAAGTTTTACTTCTCCTGCTTTCTTAAGTTCAAAATTTACTGTTGAGGTCTTGGCTGTACTAGATGTACTAATAATCTCAACTACTGTTGGATCACTTGAATCCCATTGAACCTTAGATCCCTCTATGTCCACCTTCTGATAACTACTATCCAAGCCATTTGTCATGGTTATAGATTTAGTATCACCTATATCACCTACTATGGTAAAGTCGTCTGCATTTAAAGTCAACATTGCAAGTTGGCCTGCTGCAAATGTAGGCATTATGGTCATACCCAATACCATAATCATAACCATCAATAAACTTAAACTTCGTTTGAAAATGTTATTCCTCTTCATAATATATGCCCCCCTGTTTGATTATTTATATAAAATACCCTTCATAGTTAAAGTTAATATTTTACTGACAATCTGATGGCAATAGGACTTGTCCTAGTCTTGAGATCTCTTTATTACCTATCAATCTTATCTGTATTATATTAGATTCACCATGGTAGATATCTTATATCCCTTTAATAATTAACACGAGTTTAGCATAAAACATAAAAAACACCTATATTTCCCATTGAAAAACAATTGAAAATATAGGTGTCAGACTTTCTATAGTTTGTAAAATATTCTTCTTCGGAAAATATTAATACCATAAACTTTAAATAAGTATCCCGACTTAGGTTCATTACCTTTCTCCGCCTTCCCATCTCTATAGACAGTGGCATTATGGATTTGGCTCCCCTATACGGTGACCGGATCGTTCAGGACTCTCACCTGATTCCTTATTTAAAGCTAATATTTATTTGACAAGGTACAACATTGGTAACATTTTCCTATCTAATTATGATGATAACACTTGTTTGACAGTTTGTCAACCTATTGCAGAATAAATTAAATTTGATTATTATAGGTAATCCAAGGCGGTCAAAGACCGCCCCTACTAATCTATTATTAATTTATACAATCTGTGTAGCATAACTGCTGTTTCTGCCCTTGTTGCATTTGCTTTTGGATTGAATTTGCCATTGGAACCCTTGATTATTCCATTATGAGCTGTTATGGTTGCTCCTTCTTTGGCCCATGAGGATATGTTTTCTACATCATTAAATCTGGATAGATGTTTTGTATCTTGATTCTTATATAGTTTGTTTTCCAATACCTGACCTATTATCTTTGACATCTCTTCTCTAGTGATATATCCCTCTGGATCAAAGCTGATATCAGATTTCCCATTTATTAATCCATTTTTATATACTGCTGATATGGATTTATAGTACCATCTATTCTTGTTCACATCTTTAAATGGCAATTCATTGTCTATATCTTCATTGTATTTTAACATTCTTGATGTCAATGCTGAAAATTCTGCTCTTGTAATGTTTGCGGCAGGATCAAATTTATCCTTTGCTTTTCCGTCTATTATTCCCTTTGCAGCCATGCTGTTTACTGCTTCTACTGCCCATCCATGGTTCGATAAATCCTTGAAATCTACTTTATTTTCTCCTATTGTAAATCTTCCTAATTTATGAGTTAAGAATTTAACATTTTTGTTAGTTTCATCATATACTCCGCCTATTATCTCTTTTGTCCCATCTTCTTTTATTAGAGTTACCGTTATATTATGTTTATTCGTATAGTTTACATCATAGGGCAATGTAATCTTAATTGGAGCTTTTAATGTATCTATGTCCCTATCTCCTTGAGAAAGTCTTACCAATGTTTCTTTATTCTTTTTCTCTGATATTATCTTTATATCATTGTCTATATCTTTTCCTATAAAATCTGGTTTAATCTCAATTAAAGCTTGCGTTGAGGATAGCTTTATATTATCTACTTTCTTACTCATAGCTTTTTCTAACAATGGCTTTGGCAATATGATTTCAGAGATATCATCTTTTGGTCCTTTCATTTTTATTTTGATACTCTTTTCAATATCCCTATTTGGATTCTCAAACTTTTTAGATAGTTTTTCTTCAACTTTTACTGAAATTTCTAGTATGTCATCTATTATGGTGTCTATCTTCTTTTCGTCTTTGATCTTGTCAATAGAATTCAATGCAACTCCTAGATGTTCTTCAGATACTTGACTTAATTTTTCTACAGTCTCTTTGTCTGATTTATTATCTACTATGGAATTTAAAGACTTTATTATATCTATGGCTCCATTTCCTATATCTTCAGCTAATCCCTGATCCTTTGTCCTGTCTAGTGCTATAGACAAAACTTCTGCCGCTCTAGCTCCATCTCTTAATAGTGATCTTATTTCACTTTCTTTTGAGGTGGATTTGTTGCTTTCAAAATATTTGATTACTTCTTCTATTGCCTTTCTTATTTCTTTTTCAGTAGCAACTTTGTCATTTACAACCTTTAGAGCATCTTTTATGGTCTTATTAGCATCTTCTTCCTTTGAATCTCTCTTATATGAGGGAGCACCTATATCTTTTCCTAAGTCATAAGTATATAGCCATTTTATCTTATCTCCATCTCTTAATCTTACCGAGCCTGCTCCCACATCAGGATATTTACCATTTACTGAAAACATCCACCCGCTATCTCTTCCCTTATCAAATTCCTTTTGTCCATCTATACTTGCTATATAGCCTTTTCTATTTTCATAACTAATATCATGATCATCAAGTATTCTAGTAGTTAAATCTAGAGCTGTTTCCCTATTTCTAAGCTTGATGTTTTTCTCGTCTAATATGACTCCTTTATATCCCTTTATATATAGATCTACCCTTGCATCTTTAGGTTTCCCTGGATCTGTAGGGTCTGTGGGATCTGTAGGGTCTGTGGGA
This sequence comes from Varibaculum timonense, assembly GCA_902386935.1. Taxonomy (GTDB): domain Bacteria; phylum Bacillota; class Clostridia; order Tissierellales; family Tissierellaceae; genus CABMKH01. Next base: position 253,673 of record CABMKH010000004.1, on the reverse strand, counting down.
TCTGTGGGGTCTGGATCTACATCAGCCTTTTCCATAACGATCTTCTTTGTAGCCGTCTTTCCATCTATATTCACTTTACAATCATAGGTATTATCTACATCTAGAGTAGCTGAAAATTCTATTTTCCCTAGATCATCTGTAATGCCTTGATTCATATAGTAATAACGGGAACCATCTTTTATAGTTATGCTTACAGGTCTATTTCTTGTACCCTTTATATTTACTATGGCATTATTACCTTTTTGAGTATAGTCTATATCTATACCCGCTTCTGCTATGACTAATGAAGGTATTAATAGAAATAAAACTAGCATTAGGGACATTATACGTTGCATATTTTTTCTCATTTTATCACTCCTTTGAGTTATGGATATATTGTTAATTTGCTACTTTTATCTCCTTTGCTTCTTGCATTATTATATTTTGTTTTTCTAAATCTTCCCACAAGAATGCCCTTATGGAATAATCACCTGTATTTGGAACCAAAAATCCTGTGGCTAATTCGACTTCTTCTTTGCTTAACAAATCTCTTTTTAAGATTGAATAGTTCAATAGTCTATTATTCTTCTTATCATATAGAGTAACTATCAATGTAGCAGGTCTTATATCTTCTGTCATATTTTTTATCTTTACTCTTGCATCTGCTTGTTTACCATTTTCAACCTCAGTATCTCCAATGTATTCTATTTCAAATTCTCTCTCATATATCTCTAATTCTATATTATCTTCTATATCCTTTAATTTTGCGGTTATGGTGACTTTGCCTGGTTTTTTAGTAGTTACTTTACCATTTCTATCTATTTCTGCAATATCTTCATCAGAACTCGTCCAGACTACATCTCTAACTGGTACTATATGATTATCTTTGTCATAACCTGTTACATATAGCTTTATAGTTTCTCCTTCTGTTATTTTGCTTATAGATGGCTTGTCTATTGTTATCTTAACTGCTTCATTTGTATTTAGCTTTATTTCATTAAACATAGATTTTCCTCTATATACATCTGCCAATGCAATAAATGCCTGTTCTGTTACACTGTTTATCTCTGGTTCTGGACCCCATTCTGATTCTTTTTCAAAATGTCCATCTTTATAGAAATTCATCAATGAATCTACTATAGTCTTACCACCCTTAGTCCATTTTTCAGACATTGGGTCTTCTCCTACTGCTATTAAGCCTTGAAGAACTGCTGATGCTGAGTATGGGTTTTCTCCGCCCCATACTATAAATCCACCAGTATTTTCGTCTTGTTCTCCTTTTAGATAGTTTAATCCTTTGCTTATTGCAGTTTGAACTTGGGGTTTATCTTTGTATTTTGACAATGCAGTTAGTACCATTCCAGTTTCATCTACTCCGCCAAATCCTCCATCTTCCCCTTGGTATTTTAATAAGGCTGCTATTGCCTTGTCTCCATTATAATCTGCATCTGCCATATCCAATGCCAATATGCTAAATGCTAAGGTTGTAGCATAATCATCATATTCTCCTATGATGAATTTGCCTTCTCCGTTTTGTGCATCTACTAAAATCTTTACATAATCTTTGTTGTTGTAATTATATGGGTCTTTCCCTGCTGCTATTAATCCCATTATATTTCCTACATGTTCTGATGCAGATTCTGGTTTTTCATTGATTTTAAATTTAGACCTTATTTCAACTAAATCCTTTTCTAAGTTATTACTAGTGTAGTTATAGCCTAAAGCTTGTCTAAATGTAAACTCATCTTTACTGGAATAATATCCTCTCAATGCTCCTATTACATCTTCTATAGTTAAATCCTTTTCTATAATATTTATTTTTATGGTATCTTTAATATCTTTATTATCTACAAGAGCAACTGTTATAGTTACTTCTCCTACTTTGTTAGCTATTAGTTTACCCTCTTCTATAGTAGCTATTTCTGGATTGGAGTTTAACCACATTATTTCTTTGTCTTTTAATATGGTATCTCCCTTACGTACTTCTGCTACAATGGGTAGTTCTTCTCCCACTTTTATAGATGTTTTATCAAATATTATTTTTATGCTTAATTTTTCTTCTGGTTCTTCTCCTATTAAATCTTCCCATGCTGGAACCTTATCTCTCTTCCAATCATAGGTACAGAACCAAATAATCTTATCTCCTTCTTTAAGTTCTACATTTCCTGCACTTGTATCTGGAATCTTTCCATTTACAGCAAACATCCAACCACCTGTAGATGGCCCTGAAATTCCATATATAGATGTTATCCAATCGCCACTTGCTTCATATTCATCAGTAGTTGCTTGTAAAGACCCAAATACTGTGAATCCTCCATTGTGCTCATCTTTGTTTATACTTATCTTTTGTGGATTGGATTTTATTTCATAATCTCCATCTTCGTTAAATACTATTATAGCTGTATTTACTTCCAATGTCTTAATTTCTTCAACTACTGTTAGTTTAAAGGTATCTTGAATATCGGTGTCCTTAACCTTAAGGGTTATTGTAACTTCTCCTATACCTTTAGTTTCTACATTTCCATCTACTACTGTAGCTATATTTTCATTTGAACTTGTCCATACTAGTTCTTTGCCTGATAATACTTTCCCATCTTCATCATATACCTTTGCGGTTAATGCTAAAGATTGTCCTACTTCCAATTCACTCTTACTTGGTTTAACTATTTCTACTCTAGCTGGTTGTGCATCTGAATCTACATCTAATTTTAATAATTCAAACATAGATTTTTGATTTTTCAAATCCATTAATGCACCAAAGGCAGTATATGTTGCCTCGTAATAGGTGTACTGGTCTTCTTCACCTTTACCATATCCGCTATGCTTCATATTGTCTTTTACTGTTTTACTTTTTACAATGGCATTTAACATTGTAGAACCATTTTTTATCCATTCACTATCTTCTAGTGGATTTATCCCATTTGCTATTAAGCCTTGGATAACTCTGCCTGTAGCTGTAGGGCTATTCTTCCCTTTTTCAAAACCAGATTTAATATCAAATCCACCGTCTTCATTTTGTTTAGTTTTTAGGTAGTTTAGTATTTCAGTTATTTTATTGTTTACACCATCTATATCTTTGTGATTTGATAGGGCTACTAATACTATTCCCTCTGTTTTTATATCTTTATATGTGTGGGAATCTTTTTTATCGTATATCTCCATTAATTTTGAAACTATCTTTTCTCTATCATAATTTGCTCCTGCCATATCCAATGCTATAATTGACCTTGCTTGTGCTTCTATGGAGTTCTTATCACTATCTTTCCCTATGAATTCTCCTTTGTTTTCACCATCTAATTGTTGTGATTCCGCTAATTCTTTTACTAAATTTCTAACTCCACTTTTATCTTTATATTGTCTAGGGTCTAAATCTGCCCCTATTAAAGTTATTATAGATTGGGATAGCTGATATGCAGATTCATTCTTTTCATCTATATAAAGATGTTTTTGAATATCTGCTACATTCATTCCAGCTAATCTAGCTGCCCCCGGTGCTAACATGGATAATCCTGCACTTCCAGTATTCCCTTGACTATCTTCTGTCATATATGCTTCATAGCATTGTTTTAGGAATTCTATTTCTTCGTCTAAATTGACCCCTTCACCTTCTTTTCCTATAACTGTAACTGTAGCAGATACATTTTGCCTATACAGTTTTTGAAAATCTTCTCTATCTGGATATCTTTCTGCATATTTACCATATATCTTACTAGATAAAGTACTTTCTATGGTTACATTTGTAGTTTTTGTAGGTGGTATAACTATTAAGTTTTCATGTTTTATTATTTCAGGATTACTGGATTTAAACAATCTCCACTGTTCTTGATTTTCTGCTCCCTCTATCTCATCTGGATATATTCCAGTATTTCTATCATCATCTATATGTCTAGTCCATACTAATTTTCCATCAACTAAATTTACTTCTCTAAAGGAATTTAAATTACTAGTTATATTATCAGCACTAGTATTATCTCCCCTTATTCCTTCAAAATAATTTTTTTTGGCTAATTCCATTAGATGAATTTCATCATTTATTTCCTTCTGTGAAAGTGGAATAATCTTAATAGGTATGACTTTAGATACGGTTATATCCTTTTCCTTATGTTTCATGTTTACTGTTAGATTTGCTACAGTTGTTTCTTCTTCAGGCAATGGTCTATATACATATGCTCTATAGGTTATTGGATTATTCTTTATTTCAACTGCATTATTATCACTAGTTACTTTAAATTCATAATTAAAATAATCCTTTATACCTGTATCACGTGGCCTTATAAGTTGAATATCATTTTTAACAGCATCTGCATCTATTGGCTGTTTATTGGTAAAATCTTTTAATTTTTCAACTGTATAATTTTCGTCTAAAAGTTTCTTCATTTCTTTTCTTATATCATTTTCATTTCCTAATGCTAAAACCGTTAGTGTATACTTTTTCTCCAGCTCAATATCATCATGATTAAATTTTACCTTACATGTTAAGTCTACCTTTTTATCTACTCCTGCTCTAATAACTTTTACATTGCTAGGGCTTAGAGGAACTGAACTAGGCTCTATCTTTAAAATATTGTTATTTGAGGATTCCCAAGATAGAGTTGTATATTCTATATGAGTTGGAACTTCAAAATCCTCTTTTATCTTACCAAATCCTTCATTTTCTCCTATTAAATCTTTACTCATAGGTTCTATTATATTTTTCTCTATGGCAGCCCTAACTTTATCTCTATCCCATCCTACCATTGTACGAATAAAATATTCTTTTTTTGCTTCCCCTTTTGAAAATTCAAAAGTCAATGGAACTTGTCTATCATAGGGCAATCCTGATTTTAAATATTTTTCATCAAATATATAGTTTATATTTCCATCTAAATCTATATACTCTGGCTTCCCTGATGATTTAATAATTACATTTATACCCTCAAAACCTTTATTCTTTAACACACCTTCCATATGAGTATTGACATTTTTATCTACATCCGAATTTAATTTTAATTTAAACCATTCTAGACTTTTAATTGCGTCATTAATATATTTTTCATCTTCTGTTTCTTCAGGCTTATTTTTTGTCAGTACATAATCAAAGTGTTTTTCAAGTCTATATCCCGCCTTAGATAAGGTGGCTGTAAGCCTTACTTCTTCTTCTCCTTCTTCAGGAAGTGTAATAAATCCCATATCTTCATATATCTCTATTAAATCCTCATTAGAGGACTCCCAAGAAATATATATTGAAGTATCTCCACCCTTATCATAATCTACGAGTTTTATCCATTTGTCATCGGTCACTGGTGAAGTTAATTCAATATCAGTATTTTGTACTGTTACTTTAAGTATATCTGCAGCTCTTTTTAAATCTGCTTCTGGACCTGTTGGTTCTTGTCCTTCTTTTTCATATATGAAGCTTATTGTGTTTTCTTTTTTATTTAATGTAATTGTTTGTGGTTCTGGTGTTGTGTAGCCTTCTATTTCTTCTGGTTCAAATATATATTCTTTGTTCATTTGATAGTAGTTTTGGGATATTTCATCTAATATGGATACTATATGATACCCTATGTCATAAGGCTCATCATAATTAGTTAAATATTCTTTACTTCCCTCTTCTATGACTAAATTAGGTTCCCAGTTAGTTCCAATATTCTTAGCTGATTTTAATTCTTTTCCTACTACAGTTTTACTTGATATTATATCCTTTCCATTACTATCCTTGTATTTTATTGTTACTGATGCTGGATTCACTATTCCAAAAGTATTCTTAGGTGTGGCTCCCGAGTTGTTATATATCTTAACAAATTTTAAATCTATCCAATTTTTTATATCTTTTTTATTAGAACTAAATACTGCCTCTTTACCATCTGCCGGCCATACTGTTACTGTGTTTGGAATAGTTACTTCACTAATGGAGTTACTAGAAAAAGAATTTACTCCTAATTTTTCTAGTCCATCTTCAAAAGTAACTTTAGTTAAACCACTATTACTAAATGCATCTTTTTTTATTTCCTTTACATTGCTTGGTATGTGTATTTCTCCTAGCTCACAATGTCTGATAGCTTCCTCTCCTATAGTTTCTAATGTTTGTGGAAAACTTATCTCTTTTATAGTCTTTTTCCCAGAAAACGCCTTATTTCCTATATGTTTTACCTCTACACCATTTATCTTTTCTGGTATTACCAAATTTGAAGGTATTTGTTCTTCTTTATATCCTGTTATAGTTCCTGTTTCTGCATCAAATTCAAAATCTGTATCCTCTGAACTTTGAATTGAGTTTCTATTTGTTTCTTCTTCTGTTGGTTCTTCTGTTTGTTGTAGTTCTTCTAGTTCCGATACTTCTTCTAATCCCTCTATTTCCTCTTGTTCTTCCTCCTTTTCTTCAGAAGGCTCTGCCTCTTCTTCCAGTTTTTCTTCTACTATACCTATATTATCCTCTTCAGCATTGGCTATATTGCTAAGAACTAAAGAAATTGGCGATAAAATCATACTAAGTGCCAATAATATAGATAAAGTTCTAAATTTCCTTTGCATATTCTCACTCCTTTTATTATTTAAAGTTTACTTTTAAATATTTGAAATAGATTTTTTAATGTAATACTCACCATTTAAAGGTATTAAAAATATGGTTTCTATCTCCATTTCTTCTTTTGGCGAAAGTTGTTTGTCTGTTGTTGAATAGTTGATTAACTTGTCCGTATTTTTGTCATATAGACCTATTGTAAATATTACTTTTTTAGTTTCACCACTAACATTTACTACCCTATATTTTAATTTACTATGTTTACCATTTTCTATAACTTCATCTACTAAGGATTCTATTTTGAAGTCCTTATTGTCTTTATCTATTACTTTTATTTTTATAGTGGATTTTATATCCTCATCTTCTGCAAGTCTTGCTGTTATAGTTACTTCTCCTGCTTTGTAGGCTATTAACTTGTCATTTTCATCTATTGCAGCTATTTCTTTATTGGAACTTGACCAGATTATTTGTTTATCCTTTAACTCTACTTCTCCTTTTATAACCTTAGCTTTTAATAATATTTCTTCTCCTACTTCTATTTCTTCTCTAGCAAGTATTATCTCTATATTTAGTTTTTCTTCTGGTTCTTCACCTGTTAATTCTGCCCAAGTTGGTATATGCCCATCCATACCTTTAAGGCTATAAAACCATACTATCTTATCCCCTTCTTTTAAATTTACATTGTTTGGAGTTGTATCAGGCATTTTATCATTAACTGCATATATCCAACCACCTGTCCCTTTGTTCTCAATTCCATATATAGATGTCACCATACTGCCTGTCATCTCATATAATGATGTAGTTGCCTGAAGGGAACCTAGTGCCGTTAACCCTGCATCATGGTTTTTAGTATTAATAGTAAATTGTTTAGGGTCAGATTTTATCTCATAGCCTTCTCCCTTATCGACTACTATGGCTGTATATATATCTAAGGTTTCTTCTGGTTCTTCTGGCTTATCTGACAATACCCTTGACCTGACGACATAATTAGAATATCCTGCCTCTTTTAAATCCACTAATGTATAAAGGGCTTTTTGTGTTGCTGCAATCCAGCCTCTATTGTTTTCACTTTCCCCTTCTATATTGTCAAAGGAACCATTATCCTTCCATAATATAAACATTGACTCTATTGGATTCTTATCTCCTTTTGTCCATTTATCACTAGTTAAATCTTCTCCTATGGACAATAGCCCACTGATTATTTCAGCATTATTACCTGTAACAAATGTTTTAGTATAAAAAGCTCCATCATCTCTTTGTACTGATTGTAGATATTCTATAGCTTTATTGATGCTTTCTTCCACACCAGTATAATCCCTATGTCTACTTAATACTTTTAAAGCATATCCAGTATTTATTGGTACTGGGGATTCTCCCCTTTCTTTAAATCCACCTTCATTAGTCTGTGCCAAGAGTATATTGTCTATGACTATGGCTTCATCATAGAGAACCTTTTGTTCTGGATATATTTCATTAAAACTATCTACAGCTATTACAGCCTTTAGATAGTTTTGATTTCCATGACCATAGTCTTTATTGTTTATTTCTTGGACTAGTTCTTCTATTAGATTTCTATCTTTAAAACTTGTTGGATTCTTTCCTATGTCTAACATAATAAGTGCTTGATTTGCCTTACTTGCTAGATATTTCAAGTTCATATCGTAAGATGGTTCATAGTTTTCATTTGCATACCATTTCCCTAAATCTATTCCCGCTCTAGTAAAAGTTGCAGTTTCCCATGCATCAAGATTTCCTTGGCTTTCTCTATGATATATGGTTTCATAATAGTTCTTTACAGCTCCAATAAATTTATCAAGGGTATTGTCCGCTTCTTTTTTACTTTCAAAGATTGTTATTGTAATACTGTCTTTAATATCTGTATCCTTAACCTTTGCAGTAATATCTACTGAACCAGCTTTTTGTGCAATAGCATTTCCACTTTCATCAATTGAAAGTATTTCAGTATTAGAACTTGTCCATTCAATCTCATTGCCTTCTAGTTCATTCCCATTAGCATCAAGTATAGTAGCATATAATTGGAAACTATCTCCTTCTATTATTGAGGTATCTCCTAATTTTTTAATAATTATCCTTTTAGGTTTACCTATTACTTCCTTTACAGTAATATTTACTTCATCATAGACGTCTTCAAAAAATCTTACTTTTACTCTTACTTTTGTCTGACCTGCTTTTAATGCCTTTATGGTTCCATCTTGAACTTCTACTATGGAACCATCTAAACTTTCCCATATAACTTCTTTATTGACAGTTTCTCCGTTTTCAAGGACTTTGGCTTCTAATTCAATTGTTTCTCCTTGATCTATGGTGAGTTCCTTTGAATCTCCTTGTATTTCTATGGTAAAATCTTTAGGTTTTCCATTTGCCAATTCATGATACATGGATTTGTTTGTGCTTAAATCTATCAATGCTGCAAAACCATATACTTCCTCTCCACCCTTTGGATAGGGGTTGTCTGGCAATACCTTAAATTGATTCCCTACTTTTAAGCTTAACAATGCATCTAATAATGTAATTTTATTTCCATATTTATCTTCTTTTGTCCATTCATCAGAATATATATCTTCACCAGATGCTATTAACCCTTGAATGGCAAAGGAATGGCTTTTACAATTTTCTATTAATGCCTTTTCATTTTGCATAGATTTAAAGTGATTTTTTATGCCTTCTATTGCTTCATTTACTCCCTCTATTTCTCTATGTTTTGAAAGGGCTATAAGAGTCAATGAGGTCAGTTCGTTGTTTGCCTTATCATTGTTTTTATTCTTTATATAGTATCTACCTGATGTTTTTGTTAATTTATTCACTAATCCATTTACAGCTTTTGATATATCATAATCTTCTCCAGCCATATCTAGTGCTATAATTGCATTAGCTAACCATTCTGGATTTTCGTCATCATAAAAATTGCTATTTAATATTTCCTCAATGTAGTTTTTATCATGGTAGTTCTTTAGATCTTTTCCAATAGCAATAGCCATCATAATATCTTTGGCTCTTGTATTGGTGTTGGCAAAATAACTATATTTCAATGCCTTCCCAGCTATATGATCTTCATCTACTCCCATAAGTTTCAAACCCATAGCTGTAGTATATTCATATCCATCGAGATTTGCTATAATACCATCTTTGACTTCTTCTAGTGCTTCATCAATTCTTCCTTGTGTTGAAATTATTCTTAAATCGATGCTTTCAGATAATACTTGACTTCCATCTTTTTCAACTGATGCCCTTATTGTAATACTTCCTGAATTTAGTGTAGTTAAAATACCTTCATCATCTAATTCTGCCAATCCTTCTGGGGATAGTTTCCATTGGACTTTAACTTGTTCTACAATTTCTCCCTCTGCATCTAGAACATCAGCAGATACTTTAGTTTTCCTACCTACTTCTATTTCAGATATATCTACATCAATTTTTATATCTATACTATTAGGCTCTACACCTACTACATTTATTTCAATTGATTTTTCTACATCTTCAAATCCCTTTACTTTAACTGTAATATTAGCCGTACCAATTTTTATTCCTGTAACTATTCCTTTTTCATCTACAGTTGCTACTTCGTTATTATCTGATGACCATATATAGGATTGTGAAGAATCATACTTTCCATTTTCATCATAGGCTTTGGCAGATAATTGTACCTTTTTCCCAAACTTTAAAGCATTAAAACCCTCTGGTGGAATTATCTCAACAGTAGCAGGTCGCCCTATTTCTGTCTTTACCTTTTTAAACATAGATTTCCCAGTGTATACATCTGTTAGAGCTGCAAGAACCTCTGCTGTCGCATAATCACCATATGAGTTTCTATTTTCCTTAAATTGATTTCCACTTCTTAAATCTAAAAGACCATTTATGGTTTCAGCCGGTATGTCTTCTTCTATTACCGTTAAAGCTTGTACCATCTTTGATGTAAGTTTAGCACTTATTTTTTCTTGACCCCAGTCTATTACTCCATACATTCCAGAACTAAACCGTTCAGATTCAATATAATTTATAATTTTTTCAATTAAGTCCCTCTCGATAATATCTTGATGATTGGAAAGGACTATTAAGGATATTCCAGTTAATTCTAAATCTCCACCAGAACTCCAACTCCACTCTTTTATGAAGGCGTTTTCTCCTTCAATAGTAAACTTGGTTTTCAATAGTTTAACAGCTTTATCTACATCATATTCTGCTCCTGCCATATCTAGTGCTATTATGGAGTAAGCTATATCTTCTGCCTTATCTCCTGTATCTATTTTAGTTTCAAAATAGCCTTCTTCTGTCTGTGACTCTACTAAAAAGTTTAAATAATTTTTCCCTTCATAATTAGTAGGGTCAAATCCTGCTGCAATTAGCCCCATAAGAGCCTTGGCATATTCTTTAGATGAAGAATCATTATAGCTACTACCTTTTTCAAAGGATAAATCTTCTATCTTTAGTTTTTCCTGTATAGTTTCTTCATCTACACCTAAACTTTTTAATGTAATTGCTTCAAGATAGTTGTATTCTTTTACTTCTTTAGAATAATATTTCTTGAAGTCCTCTACTGTACTATCTAGATTTGTTCCTTCACCTAATAGTCCAAGAGGCTCTGCATTTGCTATAGGTATTATATTTAATACCATAGACAAAACTAAAATTAAGATTAAATACTTTTTCTTCATAATTCCCACCTTTCTTTTTTACATAAAAAAAACGCCTTAACCTTCAAGAGATTAAGACATCTATGTAAGTATGAACACATACCAAATAAACATATTCTATATCACCCTAATCCCAGAAGGCTTATATAATGCTATACTTAGGCAGTTCTCCTGACTTATGGATCAAAGCATTCTTTCTCCTTCCCAAGAAATATTCTCAGTGGTATGTTGAAAGGTCACTCCCCAATTACAGTGGCCGGTCCGCTCATGATTTTCACATGATTCTCTTTTAATCCTCAAAATATGAGGAACCTAAATAACTAAATATTCTGTTTTAAATTCATTTCCATTATATACCTTGTTACTTAAAAAATCAATGAATGATTAAGGCAAAATAGTGTCAATTAATTAACTATTCGGAATTATAACATACTATATATTGATACAAAGGTAAAAAAACTACCTTTAATGTCAAATACATTAAAGGTAGTTTTTTGGTTTATATATTATTTTTTCAAATTATAGAAAGTGTTTATTCCCTTATATTGTGCTGTATCCCATAGTTCATCTTCGATTCTCATCAATTGATTATATTTTGCTACTCTATCAGTTCTTGAAGGAGCTCCTGTCTTTATTTGACCAGCATTTAAAGCTACTGCTAAATCTGCAATTGTTGTGTCTTCTGTTTCTCCTGATCTATGGGAGATTACTGCTGTATATCCATTTACCTTAGCCATTTCTATAGCATCTAGAGTCTCTGTAATTGTCCCTATTTGATTTAATTTTATCAAAATGGAATTGGATATTCCAAGTTCTATACCTTTTTTCAGTCTTTCAGTATTAGTTACAAATAGGTCATCACCTACTAATTGGATCTTCTTCCCTAATCTTTCAGTTAAAGCCTTCCATCCATCCCAATCTTCTTCATCTAGACCATCTTCTATGGATATGATTGGATATTTTTCAACCAAGTCTTCATAGAAATCTATCATTTCATCTACAGTTAGATCTCTATCTTCTCCTTCTAATCTATAGATCTTCTTTTCTTTGTCATACATCTCTGTTGCAGCTACGTCTAGTGCCAATACTACTTCTTCTCCTGGTTTATATCCAGCATTTTCTATAGCCTTTACTATGGTAGCTAGTGCCTCTTCATTACTTGATAGATTAGGGGCAAATCCACCTTCATCACCTACTGATGTATTTAATCCCTTGGATTTTAATTCATTTCTAAGGCTGTGGAATATCTCTGCACCCATTCTCAAAGCTTCTCTAAAATTAACTGCTCCTACTGGCATTATCATAAACTCTTGGATGTCTACGTTGTTATCTGCGTGTTCTCCACCATTTAATATATTCATCATTGGCACTGGAAGTACTTTAGCATTTACTCCTCCAATGTATTTATATAGTGGCATTCCAAGTTCGTCAGCAGCTGCTCTTGCTACAGCAATAGATGCTCCTAATATAGCATTTGCACCTAGTTTACCTTTGTTATGTGTACCATCTAGTTCTATTAAAAGATGATCTATACCTACTTGGTCAAATACATCCATTCCAATTATCTCTTCAGCGATTATCTCATTTACATTGTCTACTGCATCTAGTACACCTTTGCCTAGATATCTGCTCTTATCTCCATCTCTCAACTCTACAGCTTCAAAAGCTCCTGTTGAAGCTCCTGATGGAACTAATGCTCTACCGAAAGCACCAGTTTCTGTTAAAACTTCTACTTCTACTGTAGGGTTCCCTCTGGAATCCAATACTTCTCTTGCATATACATCTACTATTATACTCAAATCTATTCCTCCCTTATTTATCAATTGACAGTTTATATTTTCTTTTTATTGATTATAGCGGGAGACCAAAGGTCTCCCCTACTTCACTCCCCCTATTAAGCTTGGGGTACACAGTAGGATGACAAAAGGGCTGCTATCCTGTCATTCTGAACGCTAGTGAAGAATCTTAATTTCCCATTATCATAGCCTTATAAGACTCTTTCCTGTCATCTCTTCTGGCTTTTCTAGTCCCATTAACTCAAGTAAAGTTGGAGCCAAATCTGCCAATTTTCCTTCTCTTAATTCAGCATCCTTTTCTCCTACTAATATCAATGGAACCTTATTTGTAGTATGAGCTGTAACTGGATTTCCATCTTCATCCAAAAGCCTTTCTGCATTTCCATGGTCTGCTGTTATCAAGGCCTTACCGCCTTTTTTCTCCAATAACTGGATTACTTCTCCTACACAGCCATCTACAGTTTCTATTGCCTTTACCACTGATGGAATAACTCCTGTATGACCTACCATATCTGGATTTGCAAAGTTCACTACTATTAAATCATATTTATCCATGTCCATTCTCTTTAGGAGTTCCTTCTTAACTTCTTCAGCACTCATTTCAGGTTTTAGATCATAAGTTGCCACCTTTGGTGATGGAATCAATGCCCTATCTTCATTGGCATATGGCTCTTCTATTCCACCATTAAAGAAAAATGTTACATGGGCATATTTTTCAGTTTCTGCAATTTTCAATTGATTTAATCCCTTACTGCTTATAAATTGAGAAAGTGTATTTACTGGTGGTTCACTTCTATATGCTACAACTACATTTTCTATGGTCTTATCATATTCTGTCATAGTTACATAATAGGTATCCACCTGTTTTTCCCTATGAAATCCTTCAAAATCCTTATCTACAAAGGCTCTCGTAATCTGTCTAGCCCTATCAGGTCTGAAGTTAAAGAATATTATAGTATCTCCCGTTTCCACTGTGGCAACTGGTTTTCCATCTTCTTCTATTACAGTTGGAACTATAAATTCATCATTTATATCTTCTTCATAGGATTTCTCTATTGCCATTATTGGATCTGTACTAGTATTTCCCTTGCCCAATGTCATGGCATCATAGGCTAATTGGGTTCTATCCCATCTCTTATCCCTATCCATGGCATAGTATCTACCAGATACTGTAGCAATCTTCCCAACGCCTATTTCATCCATCTTTTCCATCAATTCTTGAACATGTTGCTTTCCAATTGTAGGAGGTACATCTCTTCCATCTAGTATCACATGAACATATACATCTTCTTGATGGTTTTTCTTCATTAGTTCTAGTAGACCATATAGATGTTTTATATGACTATGAACTCCACCATCTGATACTAATCCCATGAGATGAACTTTTGATTTGTTCTTCTTAGCATTTTCTATTCCATCAAGAAATTCTCTCTTCTCAAAGAATTCTCCATCTTCAATTGCCTTTGTAATCCTAGGCAATTCTTGGTATACAACTCTTCCTGCCCCAATATTTAGATGCCCTACTTCTGAATTTCCCATCTGTCCTTCTGGTAGTCCTACAGATATTCCACTGGCATCTAGAGAACTATTTGGACATTCTCTCATCAATCTATCAAAGTTTGGAGTGTTTGCAAGCTTAATTGCATTTCCCGGGTAATCTTCTCCTATACCCCAACCATCTAATATCATTAGCATTACTGGTTTCTTTGTCATAAATATTCCTCCAGTTAATAGTTGATAAGCTTTACAAAATCCTCTGATTTAAGACTTGCACCACCAACTAAAGCACCATCTACTTCTTCTTTTCCCATTAATTCTGATATGGTATCTGGTTTCACACTGCCACCATATTGAATTCTTATGTTTTGCTTTTCTTCTTTACCATATATCTCACCTATGGTATCTCTGATAAATCCTATCATATCATTGGCATCATCTGCAGATGCAGTCTTTCCTGTGCCTATGGCCCAGATTGGTTCGTAAGCTATCACTATATTCTCTATTTCTTTTCTATCAATATCTTCAAAAGCTTTGATTACTTGGCTTTTTACTACTTCTCTTTCTTTACCTGATTCTCTCTCTTCTAAACTCTCTCCTACACATATAATAGGCTTAATATCATGGTTTAGAGCTGATTTCATCTTCTTATTCACTGTGTCATCTGTCTCATTGAAGTATTGTCTTCTCTCTGAATGTCCTAATATTACATAATCTACTCCCAATTCTTTTAGCATCAATGGAGAAATTTCCCCTGTAAATGCTCCCTTTTCTTCCCAGTGCATATTTTGGGCACCTAGTTTTATATCTGTATCCTTTATAGCTGCCTTTACATCTTTGATATCTGTAAATGGCACACAGATTACTGCCTCTACATCCCTATCTAGTTGAAATTTCTTTATCTCTTCTACCAACTCTATAGATTCCTCTATATTATTGTTCATTTTCCAGTTTCCTGCGATTATAGGAGTTCGCATATTGTTTACCCCCTCTATTTGATTTGGTACTGACGGGAGACCTAAGGTCTCCCCTACATTTTTTACCTATCACTTATGGCGTCTATTCCTGGTAGTATCTTTCCTTCTAGTAATTCCAATGAAGCTCCTCCACCTGTAGATACATGGGTTATCCTGTCCTTATATCCTGCTTTTTCTACTGCTGAAGCTGAGTCTCCACCACCTACTATAGTGGTGCCATCTGATTCTGCCATGGCTTTAGCTATTGCATAGGTTCCCTTGTTGAAGTTCTCCATTTCAAATACTCCTGCTGGACCATTCCATACTATAGTCTTTGCCTTACTTATCTCCTTTGAGAATAATTCTATAGTCTCTTCTCCTATGTCTAATCCCATCATATCTTCTGGTATACTATCTATCTTTACAGTCTTGAACTCTGTATCATTTTTAAATTCCTTGGCAACTACTATATCTACTGGCAATAGAAGTTTGACACCTTTTGATTCTGCTTTTTCCAATAGACCCTTTGCCAATTGTATCTTATCCTCTTCTAGTAGAGATGTTCCGATTTCATATCCCTGTGCCTTTAAGAATGTATATGCCATTCCTCCACCTATCAATATGGTATCTACCTTATCCAATAGGTTTTCTATGACACCTATTTTGTCAGAAACTTTTGCACCACCTAATATGGCAACAAATGGTCTCTCTGGCTCTTCTATAGCTTTACCCATTATGGATATCTCTTTTTCTACTAGAAATCCAACTGCTGATGGTATCTGAGAGGATACTCCCACATTAGATGCATGAGCTCTATGAGAAGTTCCAAAAGCATCATTTACAAATACATCTGCTAGGGATGCTAAATCCTTAGCAAAATCCTCTCCATTTTTAGTCTCTTCTTTTCTGAATCTTGTATTTTCAAGTAGGGCTACATCCCCTTCTTTAAGAGAATCTATGGTCTTTCTAACTTCATCTGAAACTACCATATCATCCTTTGCAAATATTACTTCTCTATCTAATAATTCAGACAATCTCTTGGCTACTGGAGCTAAGCTAAATTTAGGATTTGCCTCTCCCTTTGGTCTCCCTAGATGGGACATGAGTATTACCTTTGCTCCCTTGTCTATAAGATATTCTATAGTTGGCAATGAACTTGTAATTCTATTGTCATCTGTTATATTCTGTTCTTCATCCATGGGTACGTTGAAATCACATCTAACTAATACCCTCTTACCCTGAAAATCCATATCCTTAAGGGCTTTTTTGTTTAACATATAATCACCTCTAATTAAATGTTAGTAGTCGGGTCATTTAAGACCCGACTTATTTAATTACTATTTTGTAGCTACTAGTTTTGCAAGATCTATAACTCTTTCAGAATATCCCCACTCATTGTCATACCAAGATACGACTTTCACCATATTGTCTATGACCATAGTTGATAATCCGTCTACTATGGAGGATCTTGGATCAGCTACATAGTCTGATGATACTAATGGTTCTTCTGAATAGCCTAGAACACCCTTTAGTTCATTTTCACTAGCTTCTTTTAGTAGTTTGTTTACTTCTTCTGCAGTTGTTGGTTTTTCTACTTCAAATACTACGTCTACCATGGATACTGTTGGAACTGGTACCCTAACTGAAAAACCATTTAATTTTCCCTTTAATTCTGGCAATACTAATGCTACTGCCTTTGCTGCTCCTGTTGTAGTTGGAACTATATTTGCTGCTGCAGCTCTTGCACGTCTTAAATCCTTATGTCTCTTATCTAGTATTTGTTGATCATTTGTATATGCGTGAATTGTAGTCATTAGTCCCTTAGTAATACCTAATTTATGTGATATGACCTTTGCCACTGGTGCCAAGCAGTTTGTAGTACAGGATGCATTTGAAATTATATTGTGTTCTTCTGGATTATATAATTCATCATTTACACCCATTACTATGGTAATATCTTCTCCCTTAGCTGGTGCTGTTACTATTACCTTCTTTGCTCCTGCCTGTATATGTTTTGAAAGTCCTTCTCTGTCTCTAAAAGCTCCTGTTGAGTCTACTACTAGTTCTACTCCTAATTCTTTCCAAGGAATTTCTACTGGGTCTCTATGATTTACAACTTTTACCTTTTTACCATTTATTACAAACCCGTCTTCTTCTACTTCTATAGTTCCATTGAACTTTCCATACATTGTGTCATATTTAAATAGATGAGCTAAATCATTTAAATTACCTGATGCGTTTAATGCAACTAAGTCAAATTCCTTTACTTCACCTTCGAAGTAAGCCCTAAGAAAATCTCTACCTATTCTTCCAAATCCACTTAAACCAACTTTCATAGCCATAAAAAATCCTCCTTAAATATATTTATATTTTTAGCTACAATGTAGCTTAGTATACAATTTCTAGTATCTTCTTTGCTGCTGCCTGATCTGTGACCAATGTCATATTCTCATTTAATGTAGATATGGCGACTATGGCTTGGGCCTTTTTTTCACCACCTGCCACTCCTATTATATTTTCCAATTGTCTATACTTTTTTAGAGTGATACCTATGGTCTTATATTCCCAAATCTCTCTGCCATCTATATCAAAATAATGTCCAAAAGCCTCAGCCACTGCTCCATGGTCCAATAGTTCCCTTATCTTATCATCTGATAGATTTCGCCTCTTAGCCATGTCATCTGCTCTGCCAATGCCAAAGACCAAACTATCCATATTCTCTATCATCTCTACTGATTCTCTTATCTCACTATTTTTTAGCATAAGTTCTAGAGCTTCTTCTTCCAATCCATCAGGGACATATAGAAGTCTATAGCTTCCCCCTAGTTTTTCACCTAATTTTGCTGCTATGGAGTTAGACTGAGTATTTACATCTTTGCCTAATCCTCCTCTAGCTGGGATTACTGTTATATCTCTAGACTTATTGTCATCTACAACTGCCTCTGCTACTGCGGCCATGGTGCTTCCACCTGTTATTCCCAATATATCTCCTGAATTTACACTATCTTTTATCAGCTTTGAAGTAATTTTACCCATATCTTTTAAAATCATTCTATCTTCCAATAGATTTCCAGGTACTATTATTACTTTTTTTATACCCAATATCTTCTTCAGCATTATTTCAAGTTCTG
This sequence comes from Varibaculum timonense, assembly GCA_902386935.1. Taxonomy (GTDB): domain Bacteria; phylum Bacillota; class Clostridia; order Tissierellales; family Tissierellaceae; genus CABMKH01. The sequence continues at coordinate 235,160 of CABMKH010000004.1, read as the reverse complement.
GTATTCCCTTTAGGCTTCCATAGATTTCATTTAACTCTCTTATTAAATCTTTTCCCTCATTAGTTATATACATACCCACAAAATCTACATTTAGTAAACCTTTATCTTTGAGAATATCCACCTCATCTCTAATAGTTCTCTCTTTCATATCCAACTGGGTAGATAATGTCCTCCTACCTATTGGCTGATTATAGGAAATAGCTCTAAGTATAAGATACCTTTTTTCTACTATATCAATAATCTCTGGAGCTATTTTCTTAATTAAATCTAATGATCTCATACAATCTCCTCAATTTGAAAATTCTCTAGATAATGTTCATGGAGCCTTATATCCAAGCTTAATAATAATTTTTTCCCATGCTTGGTCTTTTTTTGTCCCAGGTATTCATTTTTTGTCCCAGGCTATCCAATTAAATAGTAGAATCTATAAATTCTACTATCTATAGTATAGCTCACTTTTTTTACTTATGCAACTAGTAATTGGAAAATTTAATATGTCAAATATTTTTCCCAATGTTTTAAAATAATTTTAAAAAACATAAACTAATAGATTATTCTTTCTCGCTTAATGTTAAATCCACTAAATCAATTATTGCTTTGGATCCAATCAAAAAATCTAAACCTATAAGACCATTAATTCTATCCTTAGGATCAATAACCCCAAAATCTAATTTAATATCTTTTAAGATTAAATTCCCACATTTTATTTCATCTAATCTTTTTCTAATAGAATAACAAGCTACTCCACCATATCCTGTAGATTTTACCAATTCATCATCGTCTAAAAGTGGAATATCCATTTCTTCCAAATACTCTGTTGTAATAATTGTATGGGAAGCACCTGTATCTATTATTACATCTTCTATAATAATATTTTTTTCTCCAAATTTAAGTTCTATAGAAGTATATAATAGGCCTTTTTTATATTGTAATTTATTCATATTACAGACTCCTCCGGATTCCAATACCTTCCACTAACTGTATAACTACTTCTTTATTTTTAGTGTTATATACAATTTGTCTTGGTTTACATTTAACAAATTCTCTCATTGCTTCTTTTCCATCTGAAATAGCCTTAATTACCGCAACATCATCTACATATTCTTTATTTCCTATAATTCTTGATTCTAATATCTCAAATTTAACAAATTGATTTGGATATAGTTCCCTAACTTCTTGCCATTTCATCCCCTCACCTCCACTCGTATATTTACCCATCCTCTATCATATTTCTCTATGCCTAAATTACCTAAATTTCCCTATATAAATTTCTTTCTCATAGATGAAGATGGTATCTCCATTTCATCTCTATATTTTGCTACAGTTCTTCTAGATATCTTTGCACCTCTTGATTCTAGGATATCTGCTATATTTTGATCACTATAGGGTTTCTTAGGATCTTCCTTGTCTATAATATCTTTAATAACGGATTTTATACTTGTAGAGGATATATCCCCCTTTACACTTGGCAGTCCAGTGCTAAAGAAGTATTTTAGTTCATATAATCCCCTTGGTGTCTGAACATATTTTCCATTAGTTGCCCTTGATATAGTGGATTCATGCATCTGTATATCATCTGCCACATCTTTCAGTGTAAGGGGAACTAATGCCCTATCTCCTGATCTAAAGAACTCCATCTGAAACTTCAGTATAGATTCTACAACCTTGTATATGGTCTGCCTTCTCTGCTCTATACTCTTTATAATCCACATGGCTGAATTTAATTTTTCAGATAGATAACTAGTAGCATCCTCATCTGAACTATTGGATAATAGATTTCTATAAAAACTATTTATATTCAATCTAGGACCTGTACTATCATTTATCAAAATCACAAATTCACCATCTATAAGCTCAATAGTAGCATCTGGTACTATGTATCTTACATTTTGCCCACTACTAAACTCTCTGCCTGGTTTTGGCTCTAATGCCTTTATATAATTGCAGATCTCCTGCATCTTCTCCATATCTATATCAAATTCCTTAGCTATCTTTGGCATCTTGTTGCAGGCCATATCATCTAGATATTCCTCTACTATGCCTATAATCAAGGGATCTGCATCTCCTTTTTCCTTAATCTGTATGAGGAGACATTCCCTCAAGTCCCTAGCACCTACACCTAAGGGTTCAAAGGTCTGAATGAGCTTTAGCATCTCTTCTACCATAGATATGGACACTTCCATGTGACAAGCGATTTCCTCCAAGGTAACAACTAAGTATCCATTTTCATCTATGTTCTGGATTATGTACTCTCCAACATCATATTCTTCTGGGTCCAATCTCACTAGATTAAGCTGATTTATCAAATATTCCTTTAGGGATGGAGTATAGCTTATAAAGGATTCTAGATTATACTCGTCTTGATTTTTGTCTCTCTGAGGTCTATAGCTGATATCATCGTATTTTTCCGCATATTCTTGCCAATCTATCTCCTTCTCCGAAGGAAGTTCCTGAACTTCTTCCATACTCTCACTAGAATTTTCCATCTCAAGAATTGGATTTTCTTCCATCTCTTTTTTTATGTATTCCTTTAATTCTAAACTATTGAATTGAAGAAGTTGAATAGCCTGTCTCAATTCAGGAGTTATTATTAATTTTTGAGTCTGTTCCAATGTCAAATTATATCCAAGTTTCATAAATTATCATCCTCAATTCATTGTTCTAACTTTATTATACCAAAAGTAATGGAAAGTTCAAAATATTTATTTCATTAATTATTGGCAAAAAAATTGTTTAAGCTTTCCCTCCCTCGAAATTCCATGTTTTTTCGAAATCGGCGATAAACTTAAACAATTGATCTTTATATCTTATTTACTAATTTTTTTCATATGGTATTCCATTGGCCTTTGGTCCATTTCCCTCTCCCACTACAAACATCAATACTAATAAAGTGATCACATATGGCAACATATCTAAAATAGAACTAGGAATTGCAACGCTAGTACCACCTAGATATGCTACTAATCCTTGAGCTGCACCAAATAGCAGACAGGCCCACATGGCTCCTTGAGGTTTCCATTTGCCAAATATCATAGCTGCCAAAGCTATAAAGGCCCTGACCTGATATCAAGGTCACCCTGTAGTTAGCTACTACAGCTATACTCATGGCAGCTCCCCCAAATCCTGCAAATATTCCTGATAGGATCACTGCTATATATTTTATCCTATATACATCTATCCCAAGGGTATCTGCTGCCTTTGGATGCTCTCCTACAGAACGAATTCTAAGTCCTAATTTGGTCTTATATAATAAAAACCATACTAATAGTACCATTATAAATGCTAAATATACTGTGTCATATTGATTAAAGGCATAGTCCCAGAAGGTATCCTTTGGCAAAATTCCATTTAGATGTCTAGGTATCTTGTGATCTAGGGGAATAGGCTTTGTCATAGCTGCTCCTTCAAAGAATATCCTACTTAGAAACACTGCCATACCAGGTCCGATAAAGTTAATAGCTATACCCGATACTACCTGATCAGCAGTGAAGTGTATAGTAGCAATAGCATGAAGTAGAGCCAATATCCCTCCTGCCAAGCCTGCTGCTATAAAGGCAAACCATGGATTTAGGGTATAAAATCCCACTGACGCCCCAACAAAGGCTCCTATAGTCATCATTCCCTCTAGTCCAATATTTACCACCCCTGCATTTTCAGACAATACTCCTCCAAGGGAAGTATAGATCAGAGGTGCCGAATACATAAGAGTGATTCCTATAATTATACCAATATTATCTATTATACTATTCAACCTTCTCACCTCTTTTTCTACCTTTAAATACAGAAGTAATCATATCTATTAATTTAGGAATTGCTACAAAGAACACTATTATTCCTATGGTAATATCTATTACCTCAGATGGTGCCTTTATGAGAGAGTTCAACTTCCCTCCACCATATTTTAATGCCCCAAATAATAGACCTGCAGGAATTGCAGCAAGTGGATTATTAGCTGCTATTAGAGATACTGCTATACCATCAAAGCCATAACCTTGAGAAGAAGACAAGACTCCTACTTGATATTCTACTCCCAATACTTGAGTCGCCCCTGCAAGACCTGATATTGCCCCTGCTATGGCAAGGGATAATATAATATTCTTCTTGATATTGATTCCACCGTATTCTGCCGCATCTCTATTATATCCTACTGCTCGCAGTTGATATCCTAGAGTTCTATCCCTCAATATATGCCATACCCATATGGCAACTAAAATAGCTACAATAATCCCATAGTTCACAGGAGGATTCAATAGATCCTTTAAAAATTTATTATTAGCCAAAAATGCCTTTCCAACTTCAGAAACTTTCCATTTCCCGAGTATATTTATATGTGCAGTTTCCAATATCTTGAAAGATGACTCTGCATTTGGTCTTCTAAAACTTGGAAATGTCAAAAAATAATTATTTAAATATAATGCTATCCAGTTGAGCATTATAGAAGATATGACTTCATTTACTCCAAATTTTGCCTTCAATACTCCAACTATTCCACCCCAAACTCCAGCAACCAAAGCTCCTATAGCCATGGCTACTAGAGCATGTAATACAGGTGGGAGCTTGAAAAAGTATCCTGCCATAGCTGCAAAGATTGTCCCTACTATGAATTGTCCCTCTGCTCCTATATTAAATAGCCCTGTCTGAAAAGCAAAAGCTACAGAGATTCCAGTCAATATTATAGGGGTGGATCTTATGATGGTCCAAGAGATATATTTAGGATTCCCAAAGATTCCTATTAACATTACCTTATATGCCTCTATAGGATTGAATCCACCAACTAAAAGTATAATTGCACCAAATATCAATCCCAATATAATAGATATAAGGGTCACTACAAATCTATTTCTCCTCATCAGTAGCACCTCCTCCAGCCATCAATAAGCCTAGTCTGTTTTCCGTTGCATCCTTTGCATCTATAATATCTACTATCTTTCCTCCATATATAACTGCTATTCTATCAGATACGTTCATTATCTCGTCTAACTCAAAGGATATGAGGAGTACTGCCTTTCCACTATCCCTCTGCTTTACCAAGTATCTATGGACATATTCAATAGCTCCTACATCTAAGCCTCTTGTAGGTTGAGCCGCTATCAAAATATCTGGGTCATTGGTTATCTCCCTAGCAATTATGACCTTCTGCTGATTTCCACCAGATAGTTCTCCTGCTAGATATGATGAGTTTCTAGGTCGTACATCAAACTTTTCGATTAAATCATCTGTAAACTTCTCAATATTCTTGTGATTTAACCTTCCCCTTGATGAAAATGGCTCCTTATAATAGTTTTCCAGAATCATATTCTCTGAAATAGTAAAATCTAGGACCAGTCCTCTTCTCTGCCTATCCTCTGGGATAGTACTCATTCCACTATTTATTATATCAAAGGGGGTATTGTTGGTTATATCCTTCCCCTTTATAAGCACCTTCCCTGATTCAATAGGTCTCAAGCCTGTAATAGCTTCTATAAGTTCTGATTGTCCATTTCCGTCTATTCCTGCTATTCCCAAGATCTCTCCAGAATAAACTTCTAGAGAGAGACCATCTACTGCCTTTAGATTTCTATTGTCCCTTGCCACTATATCTTGAATCTCCAGTATCTTGTCCCCTGTCTCCATAGGGTTCTTTTCTACAGCAAAGCTCACTTCTCTACCTACCATCATCTCTGCTAACTGCTCTTCTGTTACATCATCTACCTTTACGGTGTCAATCTTTTTGCCTCTTCTAATGATGGTACAATAATCTGCCGCTGCCTTTATCTCCTTTAGCTTGTGAGTGATTATGATTATGGTCTTTCCCTGTTCTGCTAAGTTTCTCATGATAGACATTAGTTCCTCTATCTCTTGAGGAGTCAATACTGCTGTAGGCTCGTCTAGTATAAGGATATCTGCCCCTCTATATAGTGCCTTCAAAATCTCTACTCTCTGCTGCATCCCAACAGAGATATCTTGAATTAAGGCATCTGGATCTACATATAGTCCATAGGACTCAGAAATCTCCTTTACCTTCTCCCTAGCCCTATTTATATCCAGTACTATTCCCTTAGTAGTCTCCATTCCAAGGATTATATTTTCTACTACTGAAAAGGTTTCTACTAACATGAAATGCTGATGTACCATGCCAATCCCCTTCTCTATGGCAATATTAGGATTGGTTATATTTACTTTGTCCTCATTTATATATATATCCCCAAAAGTAGGTGTATATAGTCCGTAGAGTACATTCATAAGGGTACTCTTTCCTGCCCCATTTTCCCCAAGTAGTGCATGGATTTCACCTTTATGGACTGTCAAATCTATACTGTCATTGGCAGTAAAATCTCCAAATTTTTTAGTTATATTCCTCATTTCAACTGCTTTTGTTTTAGGTTTATTCACCAATAGGGTTTCCTCCTATCTAGATGCAAGCAGCTTAAGGAATTACCTTAAGCTGCCTAATCTCATTATTTTTTAAGTTCTTCCATGAATACTCCATAGGTTTCCTCATTAAATGGAACTACTATCTTTCCATCTATGATCTCCTGCTTTAACTCTTCTACCTTTTCAAGAATATCAGCAGGCACGTGTTTGTCTGATGTAGGTGCTATATCTACTGCTCCACCATCTTCCAAACCGTAAACTACAGTCTTTCCACCTGGGAATTTACCTTCTGTCAATTCCTTTACAACATTATATATACCTACATCTACTCTCTTCATAGCTGATGTCAATACATTATCTGGAGCCATATCACTTTGGTCTCTATCTACACCTATTACCCACTTATTTTGTTCCTTAGCTGCTTCTATGACACCATCTCCTGCTCCCCCTGATGCGTGGAACACTATATCTCTACCTTGTTGATACATACTAGTAGCTATAGATTTACCTTTACCAGCATCTGAGAAGTTTCCTACGTATTGAGATAATACATCTATTTCCTTACCTAATTCCTTAGCAGCATATTTAACACCTGCTTGGTATCCATAGTCAAATCCCCAGATTACATCACCTTCCATACCTCCAACAAATCCAACCTTATCTGTCTCAGTCATTCTACCTGCTATATAGCCTACTAAGAAAGAAGGCTGTTCTTGTTTAAACACTACTCCAACTAGGTTTTCTGGATTCCCTTCTGGATAGTCTGGATTGTCTTCATAGGTGAAGTCTACAATACCATATAGGGTATCTGAATTGTTTGTAGCTGCTTCGTAAGTTGCATCTGCTAATTTATATCCTACTCCCCAAATCAAATCATTTTCTGCATCCAATAATGTTTCGAAGTTAGGTGCAAATTCTGCAACTTCATGGGATTCTTGATAGCTTTGTTTTATTCCGAGATCTTTCTCTGCTGCTACCAGACCTTCATGTGCTGACTGGTTGAAGGATTGGTCGCTTACTCCACCTTCATCAGTAACCATAGCAACTTTAAATTCCTTTGCTGGCTCTTGTGTATCTTTTCCTTGATCTTCTGTGCCCGGTGCTGGTTCTTGTGGACCTTTATCATTATTTTGGCCACAGGCTACTAGTGTAAACATTAAAACCACCGCTAGTCCTAATGCTAACCATCTTTTATTCATTTTAATCCCCCTTAATTTTTAGTTAATTGAAGTAATATATATCATATATACCCCAGTTAACTTTTTTATACATCAAGATTATTATAATCTATTTGATATATAATTTCAACATATATTGGAATCTCCTAAATCATATCCCGATGATATCAATACTTCCATAGCCTTATTTAATTTAGAATCATTTACCAAGATTACAGGCCCTGTACATCCCATACCTGACTCTGCATATATGTCATTTTTCCATAGAACTTGAACAGCATCTTCTAGCTCCATTATATCTATCCCTGAGATGGTCTCTGTAACTGTTTCACTAGGAGGTGGGGATATTTCCTCCTCTTTTGCCCTTCCAACACTCTCTCTCGTTATATCTTCTAAAATATCTTTCAATCCTGCCCTATTTGCCTTTTCAAACTCTTTATTTATTATTTCTTTAATATTTCCCTTCACTAGATCTGCACCATAATTTATAGCATTGGCAACTACTGGACTGCCAGAGGCCCTAGACAATATGAGGACAATTCTACTATAGCCTTCACCTATTCCAGGTCCATAGCCATACCCTTGAGATTCGTAGCTCCCTCCTGTAGTATAAGAGGAAAATAACTTCATAAGAATATTTCCTGTCAAGGTATCACTTACCATTATATCTGGTGTTCCCTTTAGGAGATCATTTCCCCTCATTGGAAAACCTCCATCTGCCCTAGAGGATTCTACAAGATTTATAGGATATCCTCTACTATCTAATTCCTTAAATGCCCTTTCAACCTGTCTTACTCCATCTACATTTAAAAGCCCCACTGTAGGATTTTCTATACCCATAGCCTTAGCAGCTATTATTCCATTGATTCCGTTTTTTATCATAGCTTCTACTCTGTGGGCTGAAGTAGTTCCTGTAGTTGTAGCTATGAACATCTCCCTACCCAAACCTGGAGTTATAACCCTTCCCACTGTAGATACTCCTATGGGAAAATTATAGTGCATGGTTACACAGGCATCTATTTCACCATTATCTAATAATCTCTCCATCTCCCTGTAGCCTTCCTCTTCTCCATCAGCTATTACTTGAGTCAATTTAGAGTCTACCTTTGGCCCTATTAAGACTACTTCTAGAGATGCATCTCTCTTTTGAGCTATTTCGGCTCCCTTCACTATATTATCTATTCCTAGTTCACTTCCAAGAGTAGTTATCCCTACTCTTACTTTGTTTCCAAATTGTCCTGTTTCAATTCCATAGGCGATATCATTAAATACCTTTCCAATCATGGATTTAACTCTTTTTTCGGTCATATAATCACCTCTACTCCTTCAGTAAATGAGTGGCAAAATCCCTCATAGCTTCAGCTACTAAACTTCTTATCTTTTCTTCAGATATTTCTTTTTCTTCATCTAATTTTCCTGGATTTTTCTCCATTACTATGGAAATACCATCAAACAAGTTGGTCATCCTGCCTAAGAATAGACTTCCCTTACCTACTATCATGGCTCTCTCAATACTTCCCTCTAGAATCTCCTGTCTTCCAAATCCTATATAGGGTACTCCTGAAGGTATATGGCCTTGAGTTGGAGCCCAGCCTTCCATTCCATGTTTTAGTATAAAGTCATTTAATTGATTTCTCTCTAATTCCCCTCTTTTGACTCCCAAAGCTCCTATCATCTTATAGTTTGCATTTGGCACATCCCCTGCTCCTGCTGGTTTAGTTATATCTGGGTTTTGCATCTCTACAGAATATCTGTCTATATCTGTTATCTTTAGTCCACTTCTATCTAATGGCTCTGTAACCAAAGATGTAATAACAGCTTGAGGAGATGAGCCTGTTCCTACAGTATGTCTTCCCACTAGATCTGTTCTCAGTATAGGATTTTCACCATCATTTTCAGATATGATCATTCCAAATCCACCTACTACATCTTCTAGTATAGGCATACCCTTCTTTACGTGGTCCTTTCCATTCATTCCAAGTTTTGCAGTAGAACCTCCTGAGATTATCATTACATTTTTAAAGGTTCCCGCCTGTACCAATGAAGCAGCCAACACCATTGAATGAGCTGGTGCTGCACAAAATCCTCTAGTATCTGAGCCTGTTGCATTTTTTAGCCCTGCAAATTCACCAATTGCCTTTGCAAAGTTTCCTCCACCTCTTTGGTTCATATCTCCACAGGCTTCTTCTGAACATTCTATTATATAGTCTATCTCTTCTGGATCTATATTGTTCTTATCTAGAAGATGAAGAGCTGCCAGAACTCCTGATGCCTTGGATACAAGATTTTCAAACAATACATGGGCTGATAGATTTTGGTCTACATCATGGGCTTTTTTTATACATCCTACAAGTTCTCCCTGATTATATAGTCCTTCAGCTCCCTGTTCTGATATTAGCCTTTTAATATCAGATATATCCTCTCCTTCTCTCAATCTAGATATAAGTTCTTCTCTTATTAGGGGATGTTTTTCTAGTTTTTTCTTTGTATCTTCCGTAAATTCCCTAGTCAACTTTACAAGATCAAATACATCTACTATCTTTATAAGTCCTATAAATTCATCTTGAGGCATTATCTCTCCCAATTTTCCCACTCTCGTAGCATGGGAGACATCTTTATCGTACCAAGGTTGTTTATATTCCCTTAATTCTTCTGGTCTATGATTTCCTATATATATCTGATTTGGAAGATAGTTTACCACTTCATCATAACTTCTCAAATGTTTTTCAATATCCTTTAAATATTGAGAGTCAGGATTTAGTGTCCTCTCTGTAGTCTGAGTAGTACCATTGTGTATGACCATGTCTGGAACATGAACCAATACATAGCCAGCCCCCTTTACAACTGAATAATTCATATATCCACCTCCATATTTTATCAAATCCCTATATACCTATAATGGGTGATTAAGATTAACCACCCATTATAGTCTAACTCTATTATTTTTCAAATACTGTCTGATCTTCTACTTCTGTAGATAGTGCCTTCAAGGCTCTCTCTACTAATTTTCTTCTCAACGATTTCTCTTCTCCTGGATCCAAACTTGGATTTCCAAGAGGATGAGGTATGGCAATAGCTGGTACTATCCTATTCGCCCCTACTGTAAGTGATATTGGAACCACTGTACACATATGAACTACAGGTATTCCTGCTCTTTCTATTTCCTTTACCATTGTTGCCCCGCAACGTGTACAGGTACCTCAGGTAGAAGTTAGAATAACTGCATCCACTCCATCTGCCTTTAGTTCCTTGCTAAACTCTTCTGCAAATCCCTTGGAACTAGCTACAGATGTACCATTTCCTACAGTAGTATAGAAATAGTCATGAAGCTTTCCTATCTTTCCTTCCTTTTCCAATTCCCTCATTATGTCTACTGGCAATACCCTGTCTGGGTCTTCATTGGCATATACTGGGTCATACCCTCCATGAGCTGTTTCATGGGTCTCACTTGTCAAATCCTCAAAACCCGCTATACTATATTTTCCATATTTAGAAGCAGAAGATGACTCTATATGGTCAGGGTTTCCCTTTGGTACTATACCACCAGATGTAACCAATGCTATAGTGGCTTTGCTTAAATCTAATACTGCCTTATTTGGCTCTACTCTATCAAAATCTGGCATTGGATACTCGGTTTCAAACTCTTCTCCCTTAAGCTTTTTAATCAGCATATCCACTGCTCTTTCAGACCCTCTCTTGTCTGCAAAGTAGTTTTTCCTAAGCCCCCTTGATATATAGCCTTCTTCTTCAGCTGTTCCTATTTCTTCTCCTCTTACTAGCTTTAGACCTAGTGGAACCATCTTCTTTACTGCATCTCTCATTCCTACTGCACTGTTCTTTGTTGAGATGATATATACTGAACCCTTGAACATATCTGCCCCTGGGTTTTCCTCATACATACCAGTGAGAGATGGTATTCCCAGTTCGTTTTGAACTGTCTCTGCCATAGTACCACAGGCAAATCCATATCTACCTGCGTTAAATGCTGGTCCTGCTATAAACAGATCTGGATTATATCCTTTGATTAGATCCAATACTTCCTTCTTAGCCTCTTCAGTATTTTCCCCGAAGTAGGAGTCTCCGCATATGACTGTGGCAACTATTTCAGCTTCACCTTTAAATCCTGCATTTAGTGCCATACCAGGTCCTATTTTACCTTCCCTTACTTCAGGTCTATGATCTGCTTTTTCTTCTCCACCAATTCCTGCAAAGAATTGATTTATATAATGAACAACTCTTATCTTTTCCAAATATATCCCTCCTTTCAAAGATCTTCTCCTAAAAACTAATCATTAAATTGTCCAAATTCCTCTCTGATGGATCCTACTTCTTGGATAATATCATCTACATCTAAGACCATCTCCATCATACCTATTTGGTCATCATATACATCTGCATCTACATTTTCCTTAAACTCTGGCTCTACTGCATGATATACTCTAAGTCCCAACGGAACTCCTGCCAATGGACCTGCATAGGTAGGATCTCCTGCTGTTACGGTTTCTGCAGCTAGACCTGCTGCCTCAGCTTCTGCTCCACCGATTATAACTACTACATTTTCGGCACCGTATTTTTCAGCAATTTCCTTTACCCTTCTTTGGTTTTCCAAGTCCATGGCCCCTGCAGCCGTTCAGACGAAACACTCTGTAGCAGAAAAAACTACTTCTGCATCTGTAGTCTTGATACACTCTTCAATTGCTGGGCCAGGTATACCATCTCTATCTCCTATGATGACTACCTTTTTGTTAGCATCAAATAGTGACATATTTCCACTTCCTTTCCTCTATATTGTCTTTGCAGACATCTTATTATAGCCTAATTCATTGGTTGCTCCAGTAATAGCTTGAATTTCCACAGTTATAGAACCATTAGGATCTAAACTGCCATCAAATCCACCTGCTATTATATCTGTATAGTCTAAAGTACCTATGACCTTATCCATCTTTGGCAATACTATGACTTCGTTGGCATTGCCCCCTGTTACTACTGCATCAGCTGAAGCATGGGCATCAGCTAGAGATTGACTAGCTCCATCTCGACCTGCATATTCATCTGTGATGATTACAGTTCTTATTTTCTTTTCTTCTATCTTTCTACAATTCATGATTAAGTCTGTATCTGGATTTCCAAATCCCTCTTGAGATATAACTACTCCATCTAATCCTAGATATTCAGCTAATTTTGCTGTCCAGTCAGAAGATCTCTCCTTATCTGCAAGATACACGTTTTCATTTGTAATTATTACACCCATAAAGTTGATCTCTTTTCCATGTTTATTATATAGATCTTGAACTACTGGGTTATTTAGATGATGATAAGTCGTATTTTTATCACATGCAGATACACAGTTTCCACTTATTATGGCACCATCCATAAGTTCTGTAGGGTACAACATAGTTGGAACTATCTGTTTTGCATCTACTCCATATACATAGGTATCATGGAGAAGTCCTTGTGATTGAAGCATTTGGACATAAGCTATCTTTGGTAAGTTTGGATATTTTTTGATACTTTCAAGTAATGGTAATGTTTCATATACTTCTACACTATCAGGTGTCAGTATCCTAGCTGCTTCACCAAGATATGCTGCAGCCTTAAGTCCTGCAAACCTCACTGCTCTTTCATGATCATGCTGCTTTAGTCCTTCTACTGGTTCACATACTAAAACTAAGTTGTTTAACTTGGAAAAAGGAGTATATTCAGCTCCTGGTCCCTTCATGTCAATTATGCCCTCTTGAAAACCTACAATCTTGCCAGTAGTCACTACTGCACAACCCTTCAATACATGAGTTCTACCAGTTCCTACTGTACTAACTTTGGACAATACTCCTGGAAATACTCCACCAGGTCCATCTACCTTTACTCTAGGCTCTATGACATCCTTTACAGGAGTAATTCTAACACTCTCTCCTGGCCTTGCTATTTCCATATCTACAGTGGCAAGATGTTCATCTTCTTTTATAAGGCCTATTAACTCCTCCTTATTTACATACAAAACTCCATCTTCAACTCTGGTAGTATCTCCAAATTCAATGTCCTTAATTGATATTTGCCCTAATTCTAAGCGCATAAATTCACCTCCCCTTATTTTTAAAGATATATATTAATTCTAGATTATCCATTAGATAGTCTAGTTAATACCTATATATACTTTCCTACCATCTCTTCTACAGATTTTTCTGTCGCCTCATCTGCTACTACTGCATCTATCTTCTCTCCGTCTTTGTATATAGCTATAACTGGTAGACCTAATACCTTCTGTCCTATTGCCAATCTTCTAGCCTTTGTAATATCTAATGATGTAAATTTTATTTTCTCTCCATGGGCCTCTTCTAGTTTATGAACATGGGGCATCAAAGCCTTACATGGTTCACAACTTGGACTCCAATAGTCAACTAATACATAGCCCTTTGCATCTAAGACTTCCTCTTGAAAATTTTCTTTGTTTAATTCCAACATATTATCTCTCCTTTCCATGATATAAAGTTTATTTCCCTTCCACGGGAGACCACAGGTCTCCCCTACGATTTTGTTTTAATAGGTCTCTCCTATGGTTTTGTTTTAATAGGTCTCACCTACTGCTATTTTGCTTTAATAGGTATCCCCTATGGTTTTGAATTTAAAAATTATCTTCTATATACTTTTCTGCTTGGACTGCGGCTATTGCACCGTCTGAAGTAGCTGTGACTACTTGTCTTAAAGACTTCACTCTATTGTCTCCTGCTGCGAATACTCCTGGAATGTTGGTCTTCATATTCTCATCAGTTACAATATAGTCTCTTTCCATATGAATTATGTCTTTAAATAATTCAGTTGCTGGTAAATACCCTATGAATACGAATATTCCAAAAGCTCCATCTTCTTCATCTGGGAATATCTCTCTTTCTTCCTCTGTCTTTAGGTTCTTCACTACAAAGGACTCAAGCATACCATCACCTTTTATCTCTGTAATGACTGTATCCCACATGAATTCTATCTTTTCATTCTTAAATGCCTTTTCCTGTATAGACTTAGCTGCCCTTAGTTCATCTCTTCTATGGATTATGGTGACCTTCTTTGCAAATTTAGTAAGATAAATAGCCTCCTCTACTGCAGTATCTCCACCACCCATTACATATACTTCTAAATCTTGGAAAAAAGCTGCATCGCAGGTAGCACAGTAGGAAACTCCTCTACCTGTCAATTCCTTTTCTCCAGGTGCCCCAATCAATCTAGGTACTGCACCTGTAGCTATTATTACAGCCCTAGCCTTATACTCTTCCTTGGCACTTTTTAGAACCTTTATCTTGTCACTAAAATCTACTTCTGTAATCTCATCAGATACTCTACTTGCTCCAAATGTCTTTGCCTGCTCCAACATTCTAGCTACCAGTTTAGGTCCTGTAGCGTCTTCCATTGCTCCTGGATAGTTCTCCACTTCATCTGTAGTGGCTATCTGTCCCCCATCAGCTCCCTTTTCAATTATGATGGTACTTAGCTTAGCCCTAGCAGCATATAGTCCTGCAGCTAAACCTGCTGGGCCACCACCTATGATTGCTACATCATATATCATACACACCCTCCTCATTGTTCATAATTTTAAAAGTTTTCTTTATTATTACCCAATATTAATACATTTAAATTACCTTAATGAAAAAACTTAGGACCTAATTTCCCTAGATGCAGGCAGGCTATGGAAATTAAATACAAAAACAGAGTAAATAGGCCTAGGCCTATTTACTCTGTTTCTTAACCTGAGAGTTTCTCCTATATAAGGTTTGCTCCTTCGGTGCCATCTAGCTTTCCAGAGTTTCGTCCAGACACGGTCCTTTTACCTGAGAGCATCCCCATATCATGGCAATAATATGAGTTACTCCTTCGGTGCTATAAATAGTCTCTCCCGTATCCTTCATCCGATATAGATTGTTATAGTTTTAACATTTCATCTATATTATAACCTATCTAGAAAACTTTTACAATGGCAAATTTGTATTTTAATATTATTTATTTAAAATATATGTGGCAATATTTGAGGAATGGTCTGATACCCTCTCTAGATTGCTAATGGCATCTAAAAATATTATCCCAGGTCCTGTCTGACATTCCATCTTATTTAGTCTATCTATATGATCCGTTCTATTTCTCTCCTCTAATCTGTCCACTTCTTCTTCTAGACTCAATACCTCACTAGCCAAATCCCTACTATTGAACTCAAAAGCCTCCATGGCCTTGGTAAATACCTGTTCACATTTATCAAACATACTATGAAGTCCTTCTGAGGCAAATTTACTAAATTCTAGATCATTCTCCTGTTTATATTGGGATAGTTCCACTATATTTTCCACATGATCTCCAACTCTTTCAATATCGTTTATTATATATAATAGCATATTAACTTCAGAATGTTGTCCATCAGATAGGGGTTCATTTGAAAGCTTCACCAAATATTCAGTAATCTCCCTTTCTATTCCATTTATAAGTTTTTCCTTCTCATATACCTCTTCTATACCTTCATACTCTTCATCAGCAAGTACCTTTCTAGAGTGTCTCAGATTTTCCAACACAAGTTCTCCCATTCTAAGGACTTCTTTATTTGCTTGACCAAGAGCTATAGATGGGGTTTCCAATATCCTTGTATCTAAATATATAGATGATTCAAGACCAGGTTTTTCACTTCCAGGTACCAGCCTCTCTGCCGCCTTGACCAATAGACCTATAAATGGAAATTGGATTATCACATTTATGGCATTGAATAGGGTATGAGCATTGGCTATTTGAGCTTGAACATTATTAGGTGATATGAGTTTTATCAGCCATTCAACAGGAATCCTAAGAATAGTCATAAATATAATAGTACCTATTAGATTAAATAAAAAGTGTATGACCGCTGCCCTCTTTGCATTTATATTGGCACCTATACTAGAGAGTAAAGCTGTAGTTGTAGTACCTATATTCTCACCAAATAAGATTGGAAAAGCTATATCTATACCTATAATCCCTTCTCCTGCCAGTGCCTGCAATAGACCTATAGAGGCACTACTACTTTGAACTACAGTAGTAATTAGAAGTCCAGCCAGCGCTCCCATTATAGGATTTTCTAGACCTACTATAATATTTCCAAATACAGGATTATGTGCCATGGGTTTTAATCCAGAACCCATCATATCCATACCTATAAACAATATACCAAAACCTATAAATATCTCTGCAATATTCTGTATCTTCTCCCTAGATGAACCTATCCACAGTGCTACACCTATGGCTACTGCAATAGGTGCATAATCTGTTAGATTTAAAGCTATAATCTGTGCAGTAATAGTAGTACCTATATTGGCACCCATTATGACACCTGCTGCCTGTGATAATGTCATAAGTCCAGCATTTACAAATCCTATGACCATTACAGTAGTGGCACTACTACTTTGGACAATCATGGTAACTACTGCCCCTACAATGATAGCCATAACCCTATTTGTAGTTAATACCTCTATTAATCTATTCAATTTTTTTCCTGCAGTCTTCTCAAGACTGGCACCCATGATATTCATTCCATATAGAAATAGAGCCAATCCCCCTAATACAGGTAGAACAATATCCATTTTACGCCTCCTTATCCTTTGTTTCTAGTCAAGTGAAAAAAAATCCAGCTGCCTCAATGCTTCAAATAAGATTATATTTACTGAGTTAGATAGATTCAAAGATCTCTTAAGATCTGTCCTCATAGGGATTCTAATTGCAGTATCTATATTCTCTTTTATCAACTTTTCTGGAAGTCCCTTTGTCTCTTTTCCAAATACGAAAAAATCTCCATCTCCATAGGAAAACTCTGTATAATGTTTTTTTGCCTTTGTAGTGGAATAATAAAACTTAGAATCTGGATATTTTCTTACCAATTCTTCAAAACTATCATAGTAGTTTATCTTTACTAGATGCCAATAATCTAGACCTGCCCTCTTGAGATGCTTGTCATCTACAGAAAAGCCAAGGGGTCTTACTAGATGTAAGACCGTATCTGTGAGGGCACATGTCCTGGCAATATTCCCCGTATTATGGGGGATTTCTGGTTCAACTAATACTATATTTAAAGCCATATCTCCATCCATCTCCATATTATAAAATATATTTCTCTATTATCTGTGCTACCCCATCTTCGTCATTTGTAGAAGTAACCATATCTGCAGATTTCTTTACCATATCTACTCCATTTCCCATGGCAACACCTAGTCCTGCATACTCTATCATGCTCATATCATTTTCATTGTCACCTATGGCTATTACCTCTTCCCTAGGTATATTCAATTTATCACAGAGCATCCTTAGACTATTGCCCTTGGAGACCTCCCTCTCTACTACCTCTATATTATTGCTCCAAGAACTACATACACTTATGCCTTCAATTTCACCTAATCTGTTCCTTAGACTATCTAGTTTACTCCTATCATCATCTATAAAAATAAACTTATAGATGTTTAAATCCTTCTTATTCACTATATCTTCTATTTTATTGAAGATACTTACATCTATCTGTGAACTTTTCTTCTTGCTACTATTTGAATTGTAGAGGCTAAATACCTCTTCATCTCTGACATTGGAATAAAAATTATCCTTATCATAGAGATGATAGTATATATTGTTTTTTTCTCCTATTCTCATTATGGTACCCACTGTATCCATTTTTATAGATCTTTCATAGAGAATATTCTTCTCCTCATCTACTACTACAGCACCATTACAGGAGATAATTGGCTTTCTAAGACCTAACTCTTCTGAATAGTTTACAGCTGATTTTAGAATTCTACCAGTGGCTAGAACTATATATGCACCCTTGCTACTTGCATCTTCTATTGCTTTTCTAGTCCTATCACTGACTTGATTTTGACTATTCAATAGAGTTCCATCCATATCAATAGCTACTAATCTAAATTTCAATTTTTATCTTCCTCCTTCTCTATACAGTCTAAATATATCATAAAACTAGATAGATTTGAACAAAAATTTATGGACTATTCCTTGAAAATAGCCCATTTCTTAAGTCAAACGATTTCCTATATCATCCCTTCACCCCTATAGGTGTTAAATAAATAGTATTAGTATATTTATTTTTTTCAATAGCCACATCCATATGATAAGATGATTCTATATTTTTAGTAGTAATTACCTCCTCTGGGCTTCCCTTACCTAAGATTTTGCCCATATTTAATAATATTATCTCATCAGAATATCTAGCTGCCAGATTTATATCATGTATGACTAATACTATAGTAGTTCCCCTCTTACTATTGAATCTTTTCAATAGATTTAAAATCTCTATCTGATGATTTATATCTAAATTAGATGTAGGCTCATCTAGCATAATAATAAACGGCTCTTGAGCCAAAGCTTTTGCTATTATGACCCTCTGTCTTTCACCACCAGATATCTCTGTTATCAATCTGTCTTTTAATTGCAATGTATTTGTCATATATAAGGCTTCCTCTACAATCCTGTAGTCCTCTTCGTCTTCCTTCTGAAATCTACCTTTATATGGATGCCTTCCCATCATGACAATATCTTCCACCATAAAATCATAATCTATATTGGTATCCTGTGGAACTAAAGATATTTTTTTGGCTATCTCTTTCCTTTTAAAGGCTCTTATATCTTTACCATCTAAAAAAATATATCCACTATTAGGTCTATATAGATTGCTCAAAATCTTCAACAATGTAGACTTCCCAGACCCATTTGGTCCAATAATGCTTATAAACTTTCCCTTCTCTATATGAAAGGAAATATCTCTTATTACCAATTCATCCCTATATCCAAATTCTAAATCTTTCACCTCTAATGCATACATGTCTCTCACAACTTTCTAGATATTTTTCTTCTTTGATTTAAGTAAGTAGATAAAAAAAGGCCCTCCAAATAGTGCTGTTACAATACCTACTGGAATCTCCACTGGTGAGATTATGGTTCTAGCTATAGTATCAGCAAATATCATAAATATTCCTCCTAACAAGGCAGAGGACAAAAGTAACACTCTGTGGTCTGGCCCTAGAATCAATCTCACAATATGAGGGATAATAAGACCTACAAAGCCAATTATTCCACTGACAGATACTACTATAGATGTAATAAAGGTACACAATACCAATACATATACCTTGGTCCTCTCCACATCTACCCCAAGGCTCTGGGCAGACTCTTCACCTATGAGTAAGATATTTAAATCCCTTGCAAAAAAATTAATTATTGCTATAGCAATAATTATGGGAAAGAACATCTTCACCACTGGATCCCAACCTTTTCCTCCTAGACTTCCAAGGGTCCAATATATGATCTTTGTCATGTCCCTATCATATATTACCATTAAAAAAGACATAATTGCAGTGAGAAATTGTCCTACAGCTACTCCAGCTAATAATAGAGTAGTCACTGGCACTTTGTTTTTTATTCTAGCTATATTATATACCAGTATAACTGCCAATAGTGCACCTAAAAAGGCAGTTATACTGGTAGTGGAAATCCCCAAAATCTCTATATTAAATTTCAATATAATTGCAATAGATGCACCTAAAGCTGCTCCAGAGGATATGCCCATGACATAGGGATCAGCCATTGGGTTTTTAAACATACCCTGAAAGGCAGCACCAGCTATGGAGAGACTAGCACCTACTAGTACTCCCAACAATACCCTTGGCAATCTAATATCCCAGATTATAGATATATATGAATCTGGGATATTGGAAATATCAAATCTTCTTCCTAAAATAGGTAATTTCGACCCTATTATCCTAAATGTATCTAGTATTCCTACATTGGCTGTTCCAACTGTAGAAAATACTCCAATGGAAAATATCAATATAATCCATAGGGACAATATTATAATCTCATTTTTTAGTATTCTATTCTTCATATAAGTCCCAACTCTACTCAAATACTTCAGGGTGAATTGCCTTAGCAACTAATTCTAAAGCTTCCATTATTCTTGGCCCTGGTCTAGAAGTCACATTTGCATCTAATATATATATCTGTTCCTCTTTTATAGCAGTAATCTCTGAATACCCTGGTCTTGCTTTAATTGATTCTATAGTCTTTTCAGGCATATCAGCAGAAGTAAGATATACTTCTGGATCTCGCTCTATTAGCTGTTCTATATCATATAGAGGATATTCTCCCTTCGCATCTTTTGCAATATTGTCTCCATTAGCTAATTGAATCAGACTATCCATAAAGGAACCTGACCCAGCCCCTTGAAGAGGTTCATGCCATATTTCATAGAATACCCTCTTCTTTTCAGTATCCTTGACCTTTTCTACTATCTCATCTCTCTTTTGTAATATTTCAGCTATTACTTCCTCTGCTCTATCTTGAGTTCCAGTTATCTTGCCAATACTTTCAATAGCTTCTATAATCTCATCTATAGATTCAGGTAAATAGCCTATAACCTGTATCCCTGCTTCTTTCAATCTATGGTTTGCCTCCTTGTCTCCACCACCATAGTTTACTACTAGATCTGGTTCTAGCTCGATTATCCTCTCTAGATTGATACTACTATAGTCCCCTACCTTTTCTTTCTCCAAAGCCTCCTCTGGATAGTCACAAAAACTAGTAACACCTACTATCTTGTCTCCTAGACCAAGTGCAAATAGTATCTCTGTATTACTAGGGGCTAGGGAAATTATTCTCTCTGGTATCTTTGATATAGACGACTCCACATTGGGGTTTTCAATATCTCTATTTGTAGTGCACCCCATAGAAGTCACAAAGATAGATATGATTATCAATATATATAATGTCCTCTTTAGTATTCTCTTCACGTCTTCCTCCTTAGTCCTTTATATTGTCCCTTTCCAATTGAAGTAATCTCTCTTTTAAACTCAATCCTCCAGCGAAACCCACTAGATTTCCATCACTCCCTATAACTCTATGACATGGAACTACTATACCTATAGGGTTTTTATTTAATGCTCCCCCTACAGCTCGATATCCCTTTTCACATCCAATACTACTGGCCAGCTCCTTATATGTCCTAACCTCTCCATAGGGTATCTCTAAAAGTGCATTCCACACTTTTTTCTGAAATTCTGTTCCAAAGAAGTGAACAGGTATGGAAAAGTCCTGAACCTCTCCCATAATATACCTTTGAATCTCCTCTGCATATCCAAGGATATCTTCTTCTACCTGTACTACTTCTTGGAAGTTCTTTCTGATATACTCATAGTTCTTGTCCCCTTCACTTCCAAGGAAGGATAGTGCATAGAGTCCTTCCTGATTAAAGTATATAGCCATATCTCCAAATTCTGTGAAGAATTCATAGTAGTTTATCATATAATCCCCTCTTTCTATGTTCTAAAAGATAAGATCCTTCGCATCCGCTCAGGATGACAAGGGTAACTGCTCAGGATGACAAGGGTAACTGCTCAGGATGACAAGGGTAACTGCTCAGGATGACAAGGGTAACTGCTCAGGACCACAAGAATAGCTGCTCAGGATGACAAGGATAACTGCTCAGGACCACAAGGGTAGCTGCTCAAGACCACGAGAATAGCTGCTCATGATGACAAGGGTAGCTGCTCAGGACCACAAGGATAACTGCTCAGATGACAAGGATAACCGTCATCCCGCCTGTACCCTGAGTCTAATAAGGGTGACCGTAGTGGCCTAGAGGCACTCCTGATTATATTCCTGGGGAGCAGATTCAGATTGGAAGAATCTCCTATTCTAGTGGATTTTTCGGTATAGGAGCTTCTGTTTCCTCATGGACTACTGGTTTCTCTTCTGGTCCAATCTTGTATATATAGTCCCTCTCCCTATAATAATCCCCTGTTATCTGCTTTTTATCTATGACCTTTCCATCTTTGATTATGGACTTATAGGTCTTTACCTTGTATCCATTTCTCCCTTGTCTCACTAACTCCTTAGAGCCTGCTGGAAGATTGGTATCCAATTCTTCATGGACTTTGTATTCAATAGACTGGGTAATTTCAGGCTGTATCTTCACTGTATAATCTCTACTAGCCTTGTCTCCATATATATAGAAGTATACCCTATCTCCTACAACTTTTGAAGATATATATATGGGATAGTCAAAGTCATTTTTAAACTTTAAATCTAAATATCCTGTAGCTATGGCTGCATCCTGACCCTTGTTCACATAATTAGGCGGAATAGAATGGGGATGTCTTTCTAATATGGTCAAATCTGCCAGCAATAAGGCATTATATAAGGTGGTAGAGGTCTGGCATACACCCCCACCAATTCCTGGAATAAGTTCTCCCTCAATTATCACTGGGGCTTCCTCATATCCAAATTTCTTTTGAACTGGTCCAGTAGTGTCATTGTAGGATATATCTTCGCCAGGATGTACTATCTTTCCATCAAAAGCGTTGGCAGAAAGCCTTATATTTTTCTTTCTACCCTCTCCACTATTCTTAAAGGATGTGGAAAACTCTCCAATTATTCCATTTATCTTACTATAATATTCTTTAGTATATTTAGGCTCTATGACTTCCATGGGAATAGATATCTCTTCTAGTCTATCCATGTTTTCCTCTATGAGTTTAGATAGCTGTTCACCATTCACCCTTCTTCCTGCTTCCTCTGGTTTGATGCTTATATTTCCATTGTTGAAATCAAAGATAGCATCTTTACTCTCTATATATAGGTCCTTTGAGATATTCTCCACTACTTCAGATAGTTTATCTCTATGGTATTTAGGCTCTAGGGAAATTGTCACTCCATTTTTCTTAATATCTTTTATAGCTTTATATCTGCGAACTATATTTCCCTCACGTCCTAGATTATATGCCTTATCAATCGCCCTATCATAATCAAAGGAATATCCTATATCCCCTAGACCCAATTCATCATATGGTATTCCATCATATATGAGCATCATGGAACTATTGGCTATCTCCTTTTCCTTTTCTCCCTTTATATAATCAAGTCCCTCTGCCTTTGTCCTTCCACCCATGGGATAATCTTCAATCTTTATCCCTTCATAGAAGGTATTTGTATCTATAACGGTACTGTAAATATAATATCCACCGGATCCAGTTCCAATCAATACTATAATCAATAGAATCAATACCCAAAATATCTTTTTCATCTCTTTCCTCCACTTTTATAATATAGACAATGTGGTCTTATGGGGCACTCTTCACATAGGGGATTTCTAGCCTTGCATATTCTTCTACCATGGAAGATTATCAGATGATGTGCCTTGGTCCACATATTTTTATCTATATTATCCATCAAATCCTTCTCTGTATCAAGAACATTTTTGCTATTTGCTAGCCCTATTCTATTGGACACCCTAAATACATGGGTATCCACTGCAATAGCTGGAACACCAAAGGCATTACTTGCCACTACATTGGCAGTCTTTCTACCTACACCTGGTAGTTTCATCAATTCCTCTATGGTATCTGGCACATTCCCTTCATATTTTTCTTCTAAAATTCTACAAGTTTCCACTATATTTTTACTTTTGTTTTTATAGAATCCACAACTATATATCCTCTTTCCCAATTCCCTTTCTCCTAATTCTATATAGTCCTGTGGAGTTTTTAACTCTTTAAATAGACTATCTGTAGTCTTGTTAACTCGTACATCTGTACACTGTGCTGACAGTATTGTGGCTATTAGTAACTCAAATGGGTTTGTAAAATTGAGTTCAGCCTTGGCATCAGGATATAGCTCCAACAATAGTTCAATAACCTTCTGAATTTCACTTTTATCTAATATCTTCTTCATCTTTATCACCTATATCTATAATATCTCTATATTGTAATCCAATATCTCTATTCTACTATCTCCATCTATAAACTTCATCACCTTGGATATAATCTCATTTACATGGCCTGTATCATTGCTTACACAGGCAAAGCCAATTATCCCTGTTTGCCAACTATCGTTTAAACCTACCTCTGCTATGGAGATATTGTATCTGGATTTAAGTCTACCTATTATACTCTTCATTGTATGCCTTTTCTCTTTAAGGGAATTAGATTCATATATCATCAGCTTTACAGTACAAGTCCCTAGAATCATACCATCACCTCTTAATCTTCCTCATGGCCCAGAGTATATATTCCCTCAAGGCTTCATTTTCCTTCTCAAGCTCCCTTTCAAGTAGGGGAAGGTTTTTCTTATCTCTCATATTTCCCAAGGCTATAATGGCATTTCTCTTTAATATATTCTTTCCTCTCCAACTTCCAGCCATATGACCATACTTTTCCTTAAATTCCCTATTGGACATCTGGAATAATTCCTCTATATCCACTACTCCCTTGGTAATGGATGGAATAAATTCTCCATGATTAGACTTTTTTATACCTCTATTCTTTGGACATACAAGCTGACATGTATCGCAGCCATATATCTTGGTACCCATTTTATCCCTAAGTTCCTCTGAAATCATATCCCTTGTCTGAGTCAAATAGGAGATACATCTTCTAGGATTTAGTCTATAGGGTCCTTCCAATGCACCAGTTGGACAGGCTCTAATACAGAGATTACAGTCTCCACATTCTTCTTCCATATACATTGTTTCATTTTCTATGTCTAGGTTTGTAAGTATATAGCCTAAAAATATAAAAGAACCATATTCCCTATTTATTATGGAACAATTCTTCCCATAATATCCTATACCAGCCCTCTTAGCCAACTCCCTATCTACTAATGGTCCAGTATCTACAAAGTATTTGTACTGAAAATCCAACTGCTGAAATTCATCAGTCATACTCAAGATAAGGTTCTCTATTTTATCCTTCAATACCCTATGATAATCCATACCCCAAGAGGATTTAGATAGATTTCCCTTTAGTATTATGTCCTGTCCTGGATTGTAGTCCACATTATAAGAGATTCCCAGCACTATAATGGATTTGCAACTTTCCATAGTAAGCTTTGGGTCTACTCTCTTTTTCAAATCATCTTCTTCAAACTCAGTGTATTTATTGTCCTGTCTTTTTGTCTTGAGATATTCTTCAATATCTACTAGGGGACTACAGTCTGTAAAACCTATGACATCTATATCTAATTCTCTTGCCTTGTGAAGAATATATTCCCTTATATCTATCACCTGTATTCTCCTCTTAGGAATTCTATCTCCTTTTTATATCCTTCTAACTCATTTGGAGTCTCTAGATTAAAGGGGAGATTTCTCAATTTAGGATGATTAATTATATCTATGATTGCATCCTTCCCTATAGTACCTCCTCCTATGACCTCATGTCTATCCTTGTTGGAGGCAAATTCTGTCTTGCTATCATTTAGATGGACAGCCTTTACCCTATCTAGACCTACTGTTCTGTCAATCTCATCTAATACCCCATCTAGATTAGAAACTATATCATATCCACTGGAATATAGATGACAGGTATCTATACATATACCCAGATTGTCATTGTACTTTACCCCATCTATTATGGCCTTTAGCTCTTCCATATTTCTACCTATTTCTGTTCCCTTCCCTGACATACCCTCTAGTAGGATAATAGTGTCATTGTCTTTATCTATGGCATCATTTAAAGCATCTACTATTAACTCTATACCTCTTTCACTGCCTTGACCTACATGGGAACCTGGATGAAATACATAGTAACTATTGGAAATCTCCTTGAGCCTAATGAGATCATCCTTCAAAATCATCCTTGCAAACTCCCTAGTATTTTCACTTTTTGATGCTAAATTCATTGTATATGCCCCATGGGCGAAAAGAGGTGCAAAATCATATTCCTCTATAATCTTCTTTAGTCCTTCTATATCCTTTGGATCCAAGTCCTTTGCCTTTCCACCTCTAGGATTTCTTGTAAAAAATTGAAAGGTATTGGCTCCTATGGAAACTGCTTCCTGTATAGCCTTATGAAATCCATTTGAAATAGATAGATGGCAGCCTATTTTTAACATAAATATCACTCCTAGTATAATAATGTCATAGTCAATAAAGACTATGCAGTTAAAACTTTTCTAAAAACTTCATTTCTTTATTCAGTAACCGAAGAAGATATTCAACCTTCGTCAGAGGTTGCTTCTAATTTAATATGTCTAATGGCTCCTGATAGACTCCAAACTTATCATAAGATATAATCTTAAGGGATAGGACGAAAAATGTATCACTCCTTGGGAAGTCAGTTTCTACTGGCTCATACCCCTGATTAAGTCAATTAGTCCATTCAATGAGGTTTTATGATTTGGCTGGTTGGGAGCCTTTAGGCTATACCCGTATCACATGCTAGGATGTGTACTCATTGATTGGAGATGGATTCCTATCTGAAAGGAGCTGTAGTTTATGTCTAATAGTACTAAGTATGATTTATTTATCTCTGTTGGTATTGATGTAGGTGCGGACTTTAGTTTTATGTCTATTGCACTACCTAATCAAACCTTTGTGGGTAAACCTTTTAAAATCATTCATTCTGATTTTAATTCCCTATCTATGGCTGTTTCAAAAATCAAAGAAGCAGAAGAGATGCATTCTTTGGAAAGCCGTATTTTCCTAGAATCCACAGGGATTTATCATTACCCACTCTTCTGCTATCTTAGTGATAAAGGATTTTTGGTATCCATCATTAATCCTATCATCTCTAAGAATAGCACAAATATTAATATTAGGAAAGTCCATAATGATAAATTTGATTCTAAAAAGCTTGCTTTAATTGGTCTAAAGCCTGATTTAAAGGTCTCTATTATGCCTTCGGAGCTTGCCCTTGATTTAAGAAATCTTTCAAGGGAATATTATGATCTTGTGGATAATCGTTCTGCTTACATTAATAAACTTCAAGGTGAACTTAGAATAGCATTTCCACAGTATTTAAAGATCTTTTCCAAGGTTACTGTTAATACATCTTTAACCTTATTGGAAAAGTTTACTTCCCCAGATGGATTTTTAGAGGCTTCTAAAGATGAAATTATTACCTCTATTAGGTCTACTGCTCGTTTTGGTATTACCTATGCTGAAAAGAAGTACAACGCTATTATTCAGGCTGCTAAGGATGCTAAGACCTTTAGTTATTCTGTAAACAGTAATTTCAAACGTATCCTTCTATATATCCGCTTTATCAGACAGTATAACGATGAAATCGATGCTATATTATCTGAGATGCGTGAACTTGTTGAATCTAATGAGGATACGGATTTTGTAAAGCAAATACGTCTTATTGAATCTATTAAAGGGGCTGGCTTTCTTTCCGCTGTTACCCTTATGTGTGAAATTGGAGATTTCTCTGCTTTTAAATCACCTAAACAACTTTTGGCATATTTTGGCCTTGATCCAGCTGTTAACCAGTCTGGCAACTTTAAAGGTACTGATGTTAATATGTCAAAACGAGGTTCACCAATTGCAAGAAGAGCGATACATACCATAGCTTTAGTCAGTATTGCTCTAAATCGTAATGGAACTGCTAACAATCCTGTTCTACGTGAATATTATCTTAAAAAATGTCAAAGCAAGCCCAAAATGGTAGCTCTAGGAGCTATCATGCATAAAGTGTGTAATATTGTATTTGCAATACTTCGTGATGAAAAAGAATTCAAAATCATCACTCCAGAGGAACACCAAGCGAATTACTTAAAGGCGAAATACGGCATCGCTGCATAAGGAATTCTATATTTAATTTTAAATTTTTGATGCCTTTTAGAAGGCCTATTAAGTTTACCCTTTTTCAGCTAAAATTGATTGAAATATTTACTAGAAATTTTTAAATTTCTTATTGACAATTCTTAGCTGGACTTCTATATAATGATACCACATTAAGAAATTTTTTAACTGTTTAATGATCTATGTATATGTTATAATTGTCTTATAGATATTGAAAGGGAGACATATATGTTTAATTTGAAAAAGAAATCTTTTAAAAAGTTCGATTTTATATTGTTTTTTACAACTATAGCACTATGTATATATGGGCTTATACTGATAAAATCTGCAACCCTAAGCTATGGAAACTACTACAAATATTTGAAGTCACAGAGTATAGCCATAGTGTTGGGAGTAATTGCCATATTTATATTGGTATTGATGGACTATCAGTTTTTAGGAAAATTGTACATACCAATTTATATAATATCTAATTTTTTATTAATTGCAGTTTTGTTGTGGGGATTTGGAGAGGATACTTGGGGTTCTAGATCTTGGTTAAGTGTTGGAGGAATAATATTTCAGCCCTCTGAATTTGTAAAGATAGGCCTGATAATCTCTCTGTCCAAATTTATAGACAATAATAAGGAGACTATAAATGAGCCTTTTACACTATTTAAGATTCTAGCCTTTGCAGGATTTCCCATACTTCTCATCTGGAGGCAGCCAGATGCTGGTACTTCTATTGTATTTGCCTTTTTCATAGCCTTGATGCTGTTTATTGCAGGTTTAGATTGGAGATATGTGGGATATGCCTTTGGTGCTGTCCTTGTAGCATTGCCTGTATTGTGGCTTAAATTAAAGCCATATCAAAAAGACCGTATATTTGACTTTTTACAGCCAGAGAGAAATCCTACAGGTACAAACTATCAGGCAATCCAAGGAAAGATTGCCATTGGCTCAGGTAAAGTATTTGGACGAGGACTATATCATGGAGTACAGACTCAGTACAACTATATCCCTGAGAAACAGACGGATTTTATCTTTGCAGTACTAGTAGAAGAACTAGGATTTATGGGAGGTATGCTCCTATTAGGTATGTATTTTATCCTAATCAATAGACTCATAAAAATTGCAAGAAATAGTAGTGATCTCTTTGGTTCTCTAATGGTAGTAGGTATCTCTGCCATGCTGGTATTTCACATATGGGAGAATATAGGTATGACCATGGGGCTTATGCCTATTACTGGAATACCACTGCCTTTCCTAAGTCATGGAGGTACATTCTTACTTATAAATATGGTAGGGATAGGTATAGCTCTCAGTGTAGGTATGAATAGAGAAGGATTGAATTTTTAAAGCCAGGGTTTTCCCTGGCTTTTATATTTTAGTTAGTTCTTCTATTTTTTCTGCTCAATACTATTCCTGCTAATAGTAGTCCTATTCCCATTACATAGTATAGTATATTTGAGCTTGAACCTGTCTTTGGAAGTCTTGGTTTGTTGACTTCATGACCTGCTCCTGGTGTCTTTCCATCTAGACCTAGTTCTTCATCTGGAGTAGTTGGTTTATCTACTTCGTGTCCTGCTCCTGGTGTATTGTCTTGTGTATCTACTTCTTCACCTGGAGTAGTTGGTCTTTCTGGTTCTGTTGGTTTCTTTGGTTCTTCTGGTTTTTTAGGTTCTTCAGGCTTTTTAGGCTCTTCTGGTTTCTTTGGCTCTTCTGGATCTTTATCCTTATCCTTAGGTCTTTTCTTACGACCTCCACCGCCTCCGCCACCTGGTTCTTTTGGATCTTCAGGGTCCTTTGGATCTTCCGGATCTTTTGGATCTTCCGGATCTTTTGGATCTTCTGGGTCTTTTGGATCTGTTGGTTTCTCTGGTTCTTCTTCATTTTCTATAGTTATGTCTACTATTTGCTCATCATCCTCTATGGTAATCTCATATTCTGTAGAATCTAATTTGTAATTTTCCGGTGCCTTTACTTCTACTATGATGTATTTACCTAATGGAAGTTCATCTACTTGAGCTGTACCTTTAGAATCTGTAGTAAGTGTAGCAACTACTTCCCCATCAGAATTTATTACATTGAATCTTGCTCCTTCTAGAACCTTAGTAGGTTCATCTTTGTCTACCTTTTTAATCCTTAGTCCACCTTCAGATGGTGATGGAGCTGGTGGACGTTTTGTATTTTCTATTGTCAACTCTACATCTAATTCTAATTTACATTCTTCTTCCTCTTCATCAGATTCCATCATAGGCATTTGTTTTACCTCACATTCACCAATAACCACTTCTATAGGCTTAAAGTTTAGTTTGTAGCCTGATGGTGCTTTAGTCTCTTTTAGTGTATATTCACCTTGAGGTAGTCCTTCTATTTTAGCCTTACCATTTTCATCTGTAATTAAATTATATGTTTCTTTGGTCTCGTTATTTGTAAGTCTAAATTCTGCTCCCTTTAGAACTTTAGATTTATCTTTGCTATCAACTTTTGTGATCTCTAATGAGCCTAATTTGTAGTTTTCTACTGTTATTACTATATCTTTTCCACAATATTCATCATCGTTAACGGATAACGCCATAGGTCCCGCTTCATTTCCGCATTTTCCAATGACTATTTTTGTGGATTCTAAGTTTAATTTGTATCCTTCTGGAGCCTTTACTTCTCTTAAATGATAGGTTCTAAATGGTAGATTATCAAATTTCAATTCTCCATTTTCAGTAGTCTTACTTTCTCCACCTACTATTTGTTTTTTTCCATTTAGGAAATAGTAGAGTTCAAACTCAGCATCTATTGATACTTTTGTCTTTCCATCTACTTTGTATATCACTATACTGCCTCTATCTTCTCTACCTTCACCAGTTCCCCAAGATGACTGTCTTACTGTAAATTCTTTTTCCCCTGACCCTTTAGAACCTAAAGTTTCACCACTAAGTGAAGCATCATTTGTAATATTACCTTTTGTGGCTACTACTACTGTGTCATAGGTGATTATATAGACTGTATCTATATCTCCTAATTCTAACTTTAGTTCAGTTTTATCTTCTTCTATCTTAGTTACTGTTAAATCTCCTTCTTTTATGGTTACTAGGTTTTCTTTTGATATAGAGCCTTTATATACCTTTAAACTATCATTAACATATACATGACCTTGGCTCATTGTATCTTTGAATACTGCATTTTTAATATAAGATAGACTTTCATTTAAAGTAACTTGCCAGTTGATTTCATCATCTGTATAGGCAGTATTGCCCTTAATATTTGAAGCTTCTTTTACTATGAATTTATTGTGATCATTATAGGTAACTTCGCCTTTATAAGTCTTATCTAAATCTTTGCCTTTAACTTCAGCTTTATTTTCATAGTTTTCTTTAGATATTCCTTCTATATTTGTAGTGTATTCTATAACATAGGGCTTATCTATACCGCCTGGGATTGTTAAAGTAAAGCCTTGTTTATCTTCATTAACCTCTAAATTATATGCGAATAATATAAGGTTATTTTTTTCAATAACTCCGTCTTTATTTAAATCATATACGTTGATAACTAAAGAATCTCTATTGAATACTTGCCCTTCACTTAATGTGTCGGTAATTACTAAATCTTGACCTGTTAGATCTTGGCCTAGAGCGTTGACATAGATTTTCCATGTTATGGTTCTGCCTGTTCTGTCTAGATCTCCATCTTTTTTACCACCATTAAAGATTTCATTTTTAATTGGGTAATTAGCTGTTCCATCTAGGGTTTTGATCTCTTTCTCATTACCATTTACATCCTTTGTCTTACCTGTGAATTTGGCTTTATTGATATATGTTTTAGTTTCATTTAATTTTCCATTTACACCTTCTTTTAAAATCTCATCTGGATCAAAGGATGTTTTGTAATAGATTTCATACTTTGTTCTGTCTAATGGACCTTTAAACTCGAGGACAAATCCACCTGCTTTATTATCAGTTAAAGTATAATCTTTACCTTCGCCTTCTTCTAAGGTTTTTTCTACTTCTTTGCCTTCCTCATCCTTTTCTTTTTTAATCACTTTTAAGGTGTCCTTCATAAACACCATACTACCCTCTGGTTCAAAGGTATCTGTTATAGTAAGACTAGTTATTTCTTCTTTAATAGCATCTACAGTTATTAACCAACTCATGGTCTTTTCTTTATAGTTCAGACCATCGTATGTTATCCCATCAATTTTCTTATTTTTATTTGCTCTAGCTTTTGTATAAGAGTTGTTAACTGTTGGTTTAAATTCTGGAACTTTTTCAATTATAGTACCATCTTCACCAATGCCATCACCTTTTAGTCCCTCACCCTTTAATATCACCTCATTAGAATAGGATACTTTTTCTGAATTAGTTATATCAGTAATATATTCAACTTTATGATATTCATTTATATTACCAAGTTCAAGGATAAACTTATTATAACCTTGTTCTTTAAGCCTTGGATATAAATCCCCGCCTAAAGGAACTTCTTTACCATCTACCTTAATACTACCTTCCCTTAACTTCAACCCTTCACCTATGGTATCAATTATAGTAGCATTTTTTATACTATGATTCGCCTTGTTTACATGAATAGTCCATGTTATTTCAGGATTACCATAAGAAGTAGTTTCTTTTCCGCTTTTCTCAAGAAGGGTATCTCTTTTTACTGTTACCGTATCCTTATCACTATCTACTTCCTCGCCCTCTTCTTTTAAAGTAGCTGTATTTTCAAATTCAAGACTCGATTTATATTCACCACTATAATCTATATCTGTTTCGAAGGTTATTCTATAGGCAGTATCAATATCACCTAATTCCAATGGGAATTTTAATTTTCCTTCATTCTTTAAACTATCAGTTATTTCTTCACCATATCCCCATTCACTACCATTTTTAACTAATTTCCATACCCTTATTGTACCGTCTTTAAGGGTTAGACCTTCTGGTATATCATCCTCTATAGATGCATTCTTAAGATTTTGCTCTGCCTTATTTACATCTATTTGCCAAGTAATCTTCTCAGGGTTTTTATTTTTATCTGCCCATCCTGATTTTTCTATCATCGAGCCTCTTTCAATCTTATCTATCTTAAATTCTGCTTCTTTTTCTGTTTCCCCATCTTTTAAAATAGCTTTATTGGTATAGCCATCTGCTGGATAATCTACAATTTTAGTCCTATATTTAACCCTATAGGCTTTATTAGTTTCTCCTATTTCTACCTTGAAACCTTCGTCAGTTTCTTCAGGATTTAAGGTTTCTGTCTTCTCCCCTTCAGTAATCTTCCCTTCATAACCTACTTTCAGTTCATATACCTCTATACTATCAAAATCCAATTCTAATCCTTCAGGTATAATATCTTCGACTGTAGCATTATCTAATTTCTCCAAAGATGTATTTACATCTATTACCCAATTGATATATTCCGGATTTATATCTGCATCTGGTTTTCCAGACTTAGAAATTAGTGAAGTTTTTCCACCAGGTTTAGCAGTTATAGTGAATTCTTTGTTTATTGGGTCTTCAAACTTAATTGTTTGAGATGCGTCATCTTCAAATTTTTTTAGATCAAACTCTAAAAGAAATCCTACTGTACCTTTACGCTCTGTTTTATCTACTAATTCATCGTTGAATACTGCCTTTAAATAACCATCTTCAGTTATTTCATAAGTGCCAACAACTTTATCTCCAAATTTAAGATCGCCACCCATTCTCCCAGAAATCCCTTTAAAAGCATTTGGGATCTTTATCTCTGCCCAATCTCCTTCTTGAAGATTTACACTATCTTCTAATTCCCAGCCAAATTCTAGCTTCACTTCCATATTGTCTTGTATTTCAATAGTAGTATCTTCATTAATTTCTTCATTATCTACAGTTAAACTCACAGAAGTAAATATATTACCTAAATCTTTTACTTCTCCTTCCACAAACGGCATAATTATTCCCTCTTGCTTAGGTCCTATTAGTTCTTCTTTAGGTTCTTCTGGTATGTTTTCCTCTTCCATAGGACCTTCTACCTTTTCCTCTTCTACTGACTCTTCTTCTGTCTTTTCCTCTTCTACTGGCTCTTCTACTGGTTTTTCTGGTTCTTCTTCTACATTTTCTCCTTCTGTAGGCTCTTCTGTTTCCTCACCTTCTTCTGGATCAACTACTTCTGGGTCTGTTTCACCTTCAGTAGCTTCTTCTTCATCTTCAGTAGCATCATCTACCTCTGAAGCTTCTTCCTCTTTGTCTTCTTCTGGAGTTTCTTCTGCTACTTCATCATCTGATGGTTCAGACTGTTCTTGTTCCTCCTTAGAAACATCTTCATTTGGAACAATAGTCTCTCCTATATCTGACTCAATAGTCCCTCCCTCTTCTGCGTAGACATAGTCTGCTGCTATGGGGCCTGCTATTTGAAATAATAGTGCAAATATGAGCAATAGCGTAACTCTATATTTAGTTGTACTGTAAAACTTCAACATATCTCCTCCTCTTTTCTCATTTTTATTTATCTATTTTAGTTTTGTGTAAATTTTCCATACTATACTATATCTTGAAATCTATATAGTTAATACATATTAATTGCTGGGATGTATGGCTTTTCTTGTCATCTTTAAATAGCCATATACTTAGTTTGTCAAAAAATGAGACCTATTTTGACCATTTCAACCTTTATTTGCTAAAAACACAAGGAGAGACTTTCTTTGAGAAAGTCTCTCCTTGTGTTTTTATATCTTCTTCTTTAATTCTATTAACTCTACTCCATGTACTGGTATATATATTGTGTTTCTATATTCTCCTTCTATATCTATATATTCTATGGTTATCTTTGGTCTAGATATGCCATCTATATATTCTATTTCTTCTTTTGACATCTTTTCTGGTGCTCCCATCTTTATCCATTCGTCAAATACGGAGCCATGTTCTCTGTTTAGTTCATGTCTTGTAAGCTTATATTTTCCAGAAAGTCCTCTTATGTTTATTCCTATTTCCCTTGTAAGTTTTTCTTCATAGACTTCATATCTTCTCTTGTTATCTAAGGCTGATATATCGCCTTTTAGAAAGAGATTATCAAAGTATGCATAGTTATAGGCTAGTATCTGTATATCCTCTCCTTGTCTAGTGATTATATAGTCTTCTCCCTGTTCTATTATTTCCCTTCCAAGTTTGTTCAATAGATGATATGCATAGTAGGAGGGTTTTTTTAATCCGTCCTTATTTATAAGTCCAAACCCACCATGGAAATGGTCTACCCCTATATTTTGTTCTTCAAATATATCTGTAAATACCCAATATCCTAGAGAGTCTACTCTGCCTATATTTTGAAGTATATCTTTTACTATAAATGTAGATACATATACTGTGTCATGGATTAGATTTCCTAAAAATGATGAAGCATTCCACTCTGTTATATGGGTTTCTGGCTTATAGTCTAGATTTTTATCTATTATTTCATTTAGTTGTTGTATTGTATTCATAGTATGGTCTTTTTCGTGATATATCCTTCTTATATCCCTTGGTTCTGGAATGGATTCATCCTTGGTATATCTTTTGTATAGTTCTGCTACAGTCTCTTGGGGAATATATTCAGGATATATGTGAATAGATACAAAATCCAATGGTACATTTTCTGATTTACAATATATTAAAAATTCCTCCATCCAATTGCTGCATGTTGCAGTGGCATGAGTTACTGCTGGTCCTCCTACTTTTAAATCTTTGGAGATGGATTTTATGGCAATTGATGTGTCTTTATAAAACTGAAAATACTCTTCTCTTGTACCAGCCCAAAATGTATATCTATATTCTGGTTCATTCCATACTTCAAAGTACCAAGTCTCCACTTCCTCAAATCCATATCTCTCTATACAGTGTCTTATAAACTCCTGTACCAAATCTGTCCACAACTTTATATCTCGTGGCGGAGAGATATTTCCCTTCCAATAGAATATAGTGGTATCCTCTGTCCTCCCAAGTTTTGATGGCATAAATGCCAATTCTACAAAGGGTTTTATCCCTATTTCCATAAAGAAGTCAAATAGCTGATCTACATAGGTCCAGTTGTAGGATATATTCCCTTGAGTGTCCATATTGTATATCATCATCTCGTCATTGAATATTCCATGAAATCTAACATATTCAAATCCAATCTGGGATTGTAGTTCTCTAAGTTGCCTCTGAACTTCTGCCCTTAGACCCTCTGCTGCCCTGCCAAAGGTGGTGAGTTTTTTCCAATAGGGGACATAGTCCTCTCCCTTGGTATCGTCTATATCTATGGAAATCTCTTCCCTTGTAGTACCCATTAGATAGATATCATTTTTATTATCCGTTTCATGATTTAAATAGGAGAATAATTTCCTAAAGGCCTGACTTCTATCTATATCTAAATAGGTCTTATCTCTAATCTTGTCTATATCTATCATCTGACCAACACGGTCTGGAGTCATATTCTTGTCTCTGTATTCTGATGGAGTATATCCGTGAACCTCTTTAAATAGCCTGTTAAAATAGGTGGTACTGGAAAACCCACATTGTAAGGCTATATTGGTAATATTGTCATTTGTAGTTATGAGAAGGCTTGTTGCCTTATCTACTCTTATTGAGTTTATATATTCTTGAAAGGTTAGCCCTAGCTTATCCTTAAAGAAATGAGAGAGATAGTAAAGGCTTATATGTTCCCTGTCTGCCAGCTGCTGTAATGTTATCTTCTCTTCCATATTTTCATTTATATATCCTAATATACTCTCTAATCTCTCCATATCATCATTGGTGATTGCAGATCTTGGATCTTCCATTATGACATTATCACAGTTGTTGATTATATGGGACATAAGCTGATTTAACTCACTTCCTACCATTAATCTATAGCCATTTCTCTTTTTGTTTATCTCCCATACAATCTTTGCTAGAAAACTCCTTATTATATCATAGGTCTCTCTATTTTCCTCTTCATATATGATGGAATTACAGCAAAACTTAATATCATAGATTTGGGGATGAAATTTTGCAAAATAGTCTGGGTTGATCTGTAGTGCTAAGACTATATTTCCTTCCCTCGTTCTACTAGTATTGTGAGTTTGATTTCTATTTATCATTGCTAAGTCATTTTCTCTAAGGGTGTATAGTTCCTTTCCTATCCTTAGAT
The DNA here is from genome assembly GCA_902386935.1 of Varibaculum timonense. Lineage (GTDB taxonomy): Bacteria > Bacillota > Clostridia > Tissierellales > Tissierellaceae > CABMKH01. The sequence goes on along the minus strand of CABMKH010000004.1, from coordinate 197,975 downwards.
TGATGGACCCTTTTAGAACTAGTAATATCTCTAACTCCTTGTGCCAATGCATATTGAGCTTGTTTACACTGTGTAAAAATACCTTCAGCGGAAGCCCTTCTTCACTCTTTATCAGTTCATAAAAACCAGACATAGTTCTCCCCCTTTTGACATCTAAAACGTCATCTATTTGAGATTTTATATCTCAAAGGTCTTTTACCCAAAAATCTATGGTATATAACAGCAAATTCTAATGTATGTCCTAAATTCTAAACTCAACCTGATTTTTATTTACTATATCTTCCTCTATGGCCTTCTCTTCTAAGAAACATCTTCTACATAGGGGTTCGTACTCCTTTGAGGCTCCTATGACTACTCTCTCTGTATCCTTTGTCTTTCTATGGCTGACCCATGCATCTGTTCCACATTTTACACATACTGCATGATGCTTATATAGATAATCTGCTAGAGGCATGAGTTCTTTTACTATTTCAAAGGCTTGTCCTGTAAAGTCCATATCTAGTCCTGCTAGTATGACTGTGATATCCTGTGCCAAAAATTCATTGATACTTGCTACTATTTTTTTTATATCTCCTCCTAAAAACTGAACTTCATCTATGGCTATGACATCAGGATTTTGTACTTTACAGTATTCCACAATTTCATCTATATTGTCTACAAGTACTCCTTTTAGTGATGTATTGTCATGGGTTACTATTTCTGATTTTTCGTATCTAGTGTCTATTGATGGTTTAAAAGCTATAGTATTATATCCTGCTATGGTAAATCTCTTTACCTCTCTTTCAAGGCTAGATGTCTTCCCTGAGAACATGGAACCTGTATGAATAATTAATTTTCCTTTGTATTGATGCATTGTAATTGTCCCTCCTATTTCCTTTTAGCTTGTCTATTATACCACGAATTTGTCTTTTTTGAAATTTAACTTTTGCCATAGATTTCACCAAAGATGTCCCCATGGAATAGAATATGTATTATAGATTCTCAATATGGGAGGGATAGAATGGCACAAAAAAAAATTGTAGAAATAAAGGATTTGGGTATCACCTACTACACCCTAGAAGGGGAAACTGAGGCCTTGAAATCTATAGATCTTCATATATATGACAATGAGATTATTGGAATTGTAGGACCTAGTGGCTGTGGAAAGTCAACTCTATTATCTATGATTTCAGGATTGATTCAACCTACTAGAGGTGAGATAAGGGTAAAGGATGAATTAGTAGATGGTCCTTTGAAAAATATAGGATATATGTTTCAAAATGATCAATTATTTGAGTGGAGAAATATATTGAGTAATGTGGTCATTGGTCTGGAAATACAGGGAAAATTAGATGAAAACTCAATGAATATAGCCAAGGATATGTTGAAGGCTTATGGATTAGGAGATTTTATGTATTCTTATCCTCATCAGTTATCTGGAGGTATGCGACAGAGGGCTGCCCTCATTCGCACTCTACTGTTAGAGCCAGATTTGCTTCTATTGGATGAACCTTTTTCTGCATTGGATTATCAGACAAGACTTGCCATATCTGATGAGATAGGCCTTATCCTAAAGGAAGAAAAAAAGACTGCTATTATGGTGACCCATGATATTGCTGAGGCCATAAGTCTATGTGATAGGGTAGTCATATTAAGTGGAAGACCTGGAACTATAAAGGAGATTATAGATATTGAACTGACTTGTGAAGGGGAAAGGTCCCCTATAAAGTGTAGAGAAGCTCCTGAGTTTAGACATTATTTCAATAGGATATGGAAGGAGTTGGATATACATGTATAAAAAGGGGAGTTCTCATAGTCATGAGGAATATTTACGTTCAGTTAAAAATAGAAATAGGGCTATATCCATAGCTAGGGTAAGTCTATTGATGATGGTAATAATCCTGTGGGAGCTTGCTGCCTATTTTAACTTAATAGATACTTTTTTGACTAGCAGTCCTTCTGCTATTTGGAAACTATTTGTAGAGTATAGTCTACATGGAAAATTATATTACCATGTAGGTGTGTCTGTAGCAGAGACTATGGTTGGGTTTTTAGCTGGAACTATATTGGGGCTAATGGTGGCTATTGGCCTTTGGTGGTCAAATTTTTGGGCAAAGGTCCTAGACCCCTATTTAGTTATATTGAACAGCCTTCCTAAGACTGCATTGGCACCTATTATAATCATATGGGTAGGGGCAGGATATTCTGGAATTATAGTTACTGCAATATCTATTTCCATTGTGGTGACTATTATGAATATGTATGATAGTTTTAAATCTGTAGATACGGATAAGATAAAGCTACTAAATACCTTTGGAGCTACTAAGTTTCAAGTTTTAAAAAAACTTATTCTTCCCTCTTCTATTCCAACTCTCATTAGTACTTTAAAGATAAGTATAGGCCTATCTTGGGTTGGGGTTATTGTAGGTGAGTTTTTGGTCTCTAAGGCTGGTATAGGATATCTCATAGTATATGGAGGTCAGGTGTTTAAATTAGATATAGTCATGATGGGGGTTGTTGTATTGGCTCTTATATCGGCTTTGATGTATAAGATTATATCTGTGATTGAAAATAGATTTATCCCATGGAAGGAACAATAATTATAAGGGAGACCAAAGGTCTCCCCTACTTATAGGATGATTTATCTATTTCTTGTTATTATTGATGTATATATTTGTCGCTTGTATGCCTTTAATTATCAAATATATTAGTAACACATATTTTATCGCAGATAGTATAAAGGCTATGGCTGGTAGGACTCCTATCATACCTGGAAAAGCATCTACTTTAATATCCATATTTTCTCCCCCTTGATTATTCTTACTTATATTCTACTATCTCTATGGTGTCTATCTTTATTTCTTCTACTGGCTTGTTGTCTTTAGGGTCTACTTCTTGTTCTGCTATTTTATCTACTACATCCATTCCTTCAAAGACTTGACCAAATACTGTGTGACTAAAATCTAACCATGGAGTTCCTCCTAATTTTTTATAGGAATTGACTACATCTTTAGAAAATCCTCCTTCTTCTCCTATGGATGTCATCTGTTCCATAAGACTTGGGTCTATTTGTTTTGCCTGTACTATGAAAAATTGACTTCCATTTGTATTAGGTCCTGAATTTGCCATGGACAATGCTCCTCTTAGATTGTGATATTCTGGATTAAATTCATCTTCAAAGGGACTACCCCAGATACTCTCTCCTCCCATACCTGTACCTGTTGGATCTCCTCCTTGTATCATGAAATCTTTTATGACTCTATGGAAGATTACTCCATCATAGTATCCATTCTTTGCATGGGTCACAAAATTTTCAACTGTCTTTGGAGCTACTTCTGGAAATAATCTAATCTTTATATCTCCATGGTTTGTCTTGATTATTGCTATTTCTTCTCCTTGCTTTGGTGCCTGTAATTGTTCCAATTTACCCTCTCCTTTGCATCCATTTAATATGCTTATTCCAAATATGACAAATGTCAATAAGATGATTCTCATACTTTTCTTATTCATATCTCTACTCCTAATCCTTTTTTATTTCTCCATCATAGAGTATTACTTCTTCTACTCCTTCTATCCTATACATATCATCTATAAGAGTATCGAATTCTATATTGTGAATGGATCTTATGGTAAAGTGAATCTCTTCTATATAGTCCTCTTCTTCTTCTATACTCTCTATGGATATATCCCTTATGCTTATATTATGACTACCAAATAGAGTTCCTATATCTCCTATAAGTCCTGGTCTAGTATGACCTACTACTTTTACTACCTTGTGCTTTCCTCTGAGAATAATTCTTTCAAATCTCCTAGAACTCCTTAAGAAGAATAGAACGATTGCTGTAGTAGTGACTCCCCCTAGATAATATCCATTTCCCATTGACAATCCTATACCTGAACAGACCCACAGACTGGCTGCTGTTGTCAATCCCTCGATATTATTCCCTGTCCTTAGGATTGTTCCTGCCCCTAAAAATCCAATACCACTTACTACTTGGGCAGCAATTCTTGAAGGGTCAGCTCCGCTTTTTCCCATATCTATAGACACTAACATCATAAGAGCTGATCCTAAGGTTACCAATATATGGGTTCTAAAACCTGCTGGTCTATTATTTGCCTCTCTCTCTAGACCAATAAGTCCTCCTAATATGGAAGCCATTATAAGTCTAAGGACAATTACTGAATTGCCTATCATAAGATCACCTACCATCTATTGTAATGGATCTTCTCCTCATCATATCTATCTGTAGGAGTTCTACCCTCTACCTTGTTTCCAACTACTACTATACCTATGGGTAAGATATTTTCAGGTAGTTTAAGTACCCTTTTAGTATTTTCTACAAACTCTTCCCTGTCATATATACCACACCATACAGCACCTAATCCTAGTCCATGGGCTGCCAACAGCATATTTTGAATTGCAGCAGATGTATCAGATACTAAAAATCCCCTTCTATTTTGCTTGTCTGTATCTCCACATACTATAATGGCAGTACCTGCATCTACTATCATCTTTGCATACTTATGAAAATCCTTTATTTCCTGAAGTATATCTCTATCTTGAACTACTACAAATTCCCAAGGTTGAAAATTGTGAGCTGTAGGAGCTTGGAATCCTGCTCTCAATATGATATCTAGTTGTTTTTCGTCTATTAATTCACCTGTGAACTTTCTGATGCTGGTTCTAGTCATTATACCTTCTATGATATTCATACATCATCACTCCTTTACTCTATCTTTCTCAATGTATTTATAAACCAAGTTGGAAGTACTATTCCCTTTAAGATACTGCTGATGCTAATACTCCACCATACTCCAGTCAATCCTAATAGATTGGGATTTGAAAGTACAATTGCCATAGGTATTCTAAGGACATTGAAACTCACTCCTACAATGGCTGGCATCAATGTCTTCCCTAGTCCATTAAAGGCCCCTGCTGTCCCTATTTCTATACCCATGAAAAACTGGCATAATCCTAATATCCGCAAATATTTTATACCTTCTTCTATGGCATAAGCGTCATCTGGTGTAAATATCTTAAATAGGGGCTTTGCTCCAAAGATGAGAAAGAGACTAGCAAATATGCCTATGCTTCCCACCATTTTCATTCCCTTTCTATAGCCTTCCTTTATTCTATCATATTTTTCTGCACCATAGTTCTGTCCCATAAAGGCAGATATTGCAGCAGAAAACCCTTCAGAGGTCATCCAAGATATGGATTCTATCTGTGTTCCCACAGTCTGTACGGCTATGGGAGTTGCCCCAAATTCTGCTACTATTCTGGTGAGTATCATTCCTATTCCCGAATGAGCAGCAGTCTGCAAAAATGCTGGAAATCCTAGTTTTGCAATTTCCCAGATATAGCTTTTGTCTATCTTCTTGAATATATCTCTATGGGAATATAGTAGTTTTTCCTCCCTTTCTCCTATTACTATGAATATAAAGGAAACTATGATTTGAGCAAGTACTGTAGCTATTGCTGCCCCTTTTATTCCCATTCCTTTCACAGGTCCTATTCCAAATATGAGTATAGGGTCTAGTATCATATTGAATATTAGACCAATGGTATTTACCTTAAAAGGAGTGACACTGTCTCCAATACTATTTAGTATAGTTGAAAATATTGGGTTTATAAAGTTAAATACTATACCTAGAGATATGATCTTCATATAGTCAATAGCCATATGATATACCTGTATATCATCTATATTAAAAAAATCTATTATCCTATATCTAAACACATAGAGAAATAGAGAGTATAAGACTGCAATTAAGATATCCAACTGTAGTCCATGGGATATATACTTCTTTGCCTCTGAAATCTCGTCTCTACCATAGGACTGAGATACTCCTACTCCCACTCCTATTCTAGATATTAGCATAAGCCCTGCTCCAAACCACATAAAAAACCCTACAGTGCCTGCAGCTGCCAATGCCTTGGTACTAAGCTGTCCCAGCCATAGTATATCTGTCAGATTATATGCCATCTGTATAAAGGATGTACCCATTATGGGTAGTGCTAGTCTGATTATTGTACTAGATATATTGCCTTCTATTAAGTTTAAATTCTTGTTCATATTCATCCCCTTTTTAATCACAATTTAAAGGAGACCACAGGTCTCCCTACAGACAAATAAGAGGAAACCATCTACACGGGATGGCATGGAACCCATCCCCTACATGGAATAGGACCAGATATTTCGTATCTGGTCATGAATCTCATCATAGCTCCAAGTCCTCTTACTTCTTTCAATACTATTTGAATCATTTATGATGAAGTCTCCCTTATCATCTACTCCTGTTATCAATATCATATGCCCTACTTCTGTAAAAATCCCTTCACTCATACTAAATATCAAGGGATTTCCCTTGGACAATTCCTTTTTTATCGTGGATTCATCTAAGGGTATCTCCCTTCCTGTTATGCCAAATTTCTTGCATCCTTCTGTCATAAAGGACCATTTGGTAAAGTTCTCTTCTGTAATAAAATCTCCATCCATGCTTATTTTAGCCATTTGATCTGGTGTTACCCTATTATCTCCATTGAGTCCAGATACTGCCATGGATAGACTAGTAGGTGCACATCCTGCTAGGGCTATGATATTGTCTCCATAAGATTTATATCCCCATCTCTTATCCCACTGTAAATAGAGAGGATACCTTCTATTGAGTTCTATACTACTATCTGTATCTATTACAGCTTGATTTAGAAACTTCTCCCTATTTGGATAGTTGTAAACAAAATCCAAGGCCTCTGGGTTTGACAGTGCTAGATTTATAAGCCCATCTGAATAACTATCCCTATTGTCTAATATATCCTTAAGGAGAGAGCGTTGTTTTTGACTAAATCTATCTATATTTTTCTCTAATCTTTCCAATTCCTTTTCTGTCTTTATGTGACTTCTCAATTCTCCTACTTTTATACTGTCATCTATGCCAATGGCAGATTGTGAAATTGGCTTGAATTTCTTCACACCTTTAACTGATAGGACTATTAAAAATAGAAATATAATCCTCTTTATAAGTCTTCTATATCTTCTATACTTTCTCTTTAATCTTTTGTTTCTTCTCATAACAACCTACTTTCTAGTCTATGCTAGGTATAATGCTATTCCTAAAAAATGTGTAATACTTGCAACTAATACAAATATATGCCATATAGCATGGCTATAGGGTAGTTTTTTTATACTATAGAATATAGTCCCCAAGGTATATATTATACCTCCTGCCAATATCCAATAGAAAAATTCTATGGATGTGGCATTTATTATGGCCTTTATTGGGATTATGGATATCCATCCCATACCTATATATAATATCAAGGATAGGGCCTTGTATTTATCAAACTTTCCATAGGTGATTATCTTAAAGGCTATTCCAGACAGTGCTATAATCCATATTCCAATCAATATAATAAGTCTCAAGCTACCCTCTAGAGCCAATAGAGCTATAGGTGTATATGTCCCAGCTATAAATAGGAATATGGAAGAATGGTCAAACACCCTTAGTATCTGCTTTACTTTCTCTATGGTAAAACTATGGTATAGAGTAGATGACAAAAACATCAGTATAATACATGCTCCATATATACTAAAGGACACTATTCCAGGGATATTTCCCTTGGTAATGGCCATAAATAAAAGTATAGTAATGGCCACTATTCCAAATATAACCCCTAGACCATGAGTTATTCCATTGGCTATTTCTTCGCCTTTTGTATATTTCTTTTTCAATCTTATCACCCTCCTATTATTTTTCTATTCTCCTTGTTCTGTCAATACTAATGGTCCGTCTTTGGTAATGGCTATAGTATGTTCGTATTGTGCAGATAGTTTACCATCTATAGTTCTGGCAGTCCAGCCATTATTATCTACTTTCGAGTGGTAGCTCCCTACATTTATCATAGGTTCTATGGTGATGACCATACCCTCTGACAATCTAAGTCCCCTTCCTGGTATTCCATAGTGTAAGACCTGAGGATCTTCATGCATATCTTTTCCTATTCCATGACCTACAAAATTTCTCACTACTGAAAATCCAAGGGGTTCTACATAGCTCTGAATAGCGTGACCTATATCTCCCAGTCTATTCCCTATTACAGCCTGTTCTATTCCCAGATATAGTGATTTTTTGGTCACATCTAAGAGCTTTTGTGCTTCTTCTGATATATTTCCAACTCCATAACTCCATGCAGAGTCTGCTAGCCAGCCATCTAGATTTACTACCATATCTATGGTGACTATATCTCCATCTTTCATGGCTTCTTCCCTAGGATAGCCATGGCATATCTCATCATTTATAGATGCACAGATTGCATATTTATAGCCTTGGTACCCTTTTTGCTCTGGATAGGCTCCCCTTTCTTTGAGATACTCTTCTACAAATCTATCTATCTCCATAGTGGTAATGCCTGGTCTTATCATCTTGGCAATTTCCCTATGTACTTGTGCTAAAAGTTCTCCTGCCTTTTTCATCTTCTGTATCTGTTCTTCCGTCTTTATTATTATCATTTTTTTCCCCTTTCTTTATCCTTCAATATACCCTGAAATTCTCTATTATCATAGAGATTTACAAAATCTTTATCTTTTTTTACCCAAAAAATTATAGCTGGATTTAAAACTAGGGACTTTCTTATATCCCTTATGGCATCTTCTTCTATTCCCAATATGGAATAACAGCATGCCCTATTATAGTATAGGTCTTCTGCATGAGGGTTTTCTTCTATTCCCCTAGTCAAAATATCTATGGCCATGGTATACTTTTTCTCTTCAATATATATTGCAGAGATATTTAAATAGGTATAGTGATAGTCTTTTCCTACTTCTAAGGATCTATAGTAGTATTCCAAGGCCTTTTCATTATCTCCAATTCTCTTTTGAACTACTCCCATATTGAATAGGGATTTGTAGAATGTAGGATTTATCTCTACACTTTTGGCTATCATTTCATAGGCAAGATCATAGTCTCCTAATTCTTCATATAATGACCCTAGATTATTATATGCAAAATATTCATCTGGTACTAATTCTACCACTTTTTTATATAATTCAATAGCCTTTTCCCTCTCTCCCATCTTATCATATAGATTTGCAGCAAAGTAATATGCCCTGTCATAATATTCGTCTTTTTCTATGGCCTTAAAATAGTATTCCAATGCTCTTTCATTATTTCCCAACTGCTCCTCTATAATGGCAATTCCATAATATGCCCCTGGATTATCTTCTTCCATATCTATTATATCCCTATAAATGCTAATTGCATCTTCGTATTTCTCCAACTCATCATATATCATTGCAATATTAAATAGGATATCCATATCATCTTCTTTATTCTTATCAAATTTCAATGCCTTATTATAAAATCCTATGGCCTTTTCTTTGTTTCCATCTAAATAGAACTTCTCCGCCAATAGAATGTAGTTATTCCTCTTATGCTCTTCTTCATGTCTCCTTAACAAAACCAACACCTCAAATCTAATATATACTATAGTTTATCACAAAATAGAAAAAAAGTAGAGGATATTTATTCCTCTACCTTCAATGTTCTTATAGAATTCAGTATGGCTATTATAGATACACCTACATCGGCAAATACTGCTTGCCACATAGATGCCAAACCCATGGCCCCAAGGGTGAGTACTATGAGTTTTAGCCCTAGAGCGATTATTATATTCTCAGTTACTATTTTCTTGGTCTTTTTGGCTATCTTTATTCCTGTAGCTATCTTTCCTATTTCATCAGTCATTATGACTATATCTGATGCCTCAATAGCCGCATCTGAACCAAGGCCTCCCATGGCTATACCTATATCTGCCCTGGCCAAAACTGGTGCATCATTGACTCCATCGCCTACAAATATAGTCTTCTTTCCATCTCTATTTGTTTTGATTATTTCTTCAAGTATCTCCACCTTGTTCTGTGGAAGTAGATCGCCATATACCCTATCTACTCCAGCTAATTCTCCAACCCTTTGGGCTATATCTATATTGTCTCCAGATAGCATTATAGTCTCTTTGATACCCATGGTCTTTAGTCGCTGTATATCTTCTCCTATGCCTTCCTTCAATTCATCAGATACTACTATGGTACCTATATGTGTGTCTTCCTTGGCAATATAGACTATAGTTCCTATGAAGTCCTGTTCTACTACTGAGATACCTTTATTTTCCATTAGGGATTTATTTCCTATGAATATATTCTCTCCATTTAACTTTACTTGGATTCCTTCTCCTGATATTTCTCTATAGTCCTCTATATATCTTTGTTGAATTTCTCTTCCATAGGATTCTAATATGGACTTGCCAATGAGATGATTAGAATATGCTTCGCCATAGGCTGCTATTTCCAATATCTCTTCTTGACTAAAATCTCCATAGCTTCTTATGTCTGTTACCTTAAATACTCCCTTGGTTATGGTACCAGTCTTATCTAAAATTATTCTGTCTACATCATTTAGGGCTTCTAAATAGTTTCCTCCCTTTATCAATATACCATGTTTAGATGCAGATCCTATTCCGCCAAAGAATCCCAATGGAATGGATATGACCAATGCACAGGGACAAGATATGACTAGAAATACAAAGGCCCTATATGCCCATTTACTCCACTCTTCTCCAAAGAATAGAGATGGTAATATTCCAATACCCAAGGCTATAAATACAACTGCTGGAGTATAGTATCTAGCAAATTTTGTAATAAAATTCTCTGTAGGTGCTTTTTTGCTAGAGGCATTTTCTACTAAATCCAATATCTTGGAGATAGTAGATTCTCCAAATTCCTTATTTACTTTTACCTTCAGTAATCCATGATTATTTACAACTCCTGAAAATATATCATCTCCTACCTTTACACTTCTAGGTACACTTTCTCCAGTAATATTTGAGGTGTCTAGGCTAGATTCACCCTCTACTACTATGCCATCTAGTGGTACCTTTTCTCCTGGTTTTATGATTATATAGTCATCTATATGAACCTGTGATGGATCTACTAGGACTACTTCTTTATCCTTTACTAAATTTGCATAATCTGGTCTAATATCCATAAGGGATCTTATGGAATCTCGGGAGTGATTTACAGCCATACCTTGGAATAGCTCTCCTACTTGATAGAACAGCATAACTGCTACTCCTTCAGGATATTGTTTGATTATAAACGCCCCTATAGTAGCTAAGGTCATGAGAAAGTTTTCGTCAAAGGGGATACCTGCTAATATATTCTTAACAGCTATGATTATGACCTCATATCCTACTATGAGATAACTGGCTAAAAATGTAAGTAATCTAGGATATCCTTCTAATTTTAAAATATATGGCAATACAAATAATATTCCACTAATGAGTATCTTGGCTATATCTCCTCTATGGATATCTCCATGATTGTGACTATGCTCATGTTCATGTTCACAATGACAATCCTCTCCATGAGCATGGTGATTTGAAATTGTTCTATTATTTGAATTCTGGATTATCTTTACCCCAGGTTCTAATCTGTTGATTATTCCCTTAGTAGAATCTAATATTCTATTTTTATCCTCTATATCTTCTATATCTATTTTCAATCTCTTAGTTACAAAGTCTAAACTGGCTGATGTGACTCCATCTATATCCTTAGTCATCTTTTCTATCTTTCCTGCACAACTGGCACAATTTAAACCTTCTAATTCCAATGTTATCATCATCTTATTCTCCCCCCTTGTAGCTATACATATGAATGATTGTTCATATGTTGATTTCATTATATTCTACAAGGAGGATTATGTCAATATAAAAAGTGGAGAAAATTCTCCACTTTTTAAGATTTTTATTTATAATCTATACTTACCTATTGTCCTATATTTTATATTGTCTATTTCCTTATCTGCTTCCTCTTTCAATTCCCATTTTGCCTTCATTCCTTGGGATTTGGCTAGGATTTCAAAATAGTACATGACTATTCCTGCATCCATGAATAGATGGTCATCCCATTCATTATATGCCAATAGTAATTCTACATTATTGTCCTTTATCAAAAATCTCCATGGCTGTAGGTTCTTTGTAGATGGGGCAAATCTCACATAATAGAATATATCTGCCAATCCTTTGGACTCTAATTCATTGATAGTAAGTCCTCGACCTATTTCACCATCAAATACAAATTCTTCAATAGCCATCCTCTCACTAAAAGGCTCTGCATTAAATGGATTTTGACGTTTTTCATATCCAAAAGAAAGTAGATAATCAATTTCTCCTGTAGATTCTCCAAATAATCTCTTCTTTAAATCTTCTCCTACACTTTCAACACTTACCCAACAGGTGCCCAATCCCATTTCATTTAATCTAGTTATCAATTTCTCCATATAATAGGCACCAAAGATCATAGTAGAACTATCCTTGTCCTTTAACTCCAAGGCTATATAGTGAGGGCTGTCTATCATTACCCCTGCATATCCTCCCTTTCCTTCTAGCTCCTTATATATATGTTTTCCATTTTCATATAGTCTAAATTGGATTTTGTCCTTATTTTCTTCTACTATGGAATTGAGATGTTCCTTGATTTCATCTAACACCTCATAGCTTACTGAGTTTTTTCTAAATTCCCTAACTGACTTTCTATTTCTCAAAAAATTTCCTATTATCATTTAAATCCCTCCATATTTGTATGTATGATATATATATACCACAAATACTATATGTTAATCAATTAACTATTCCTATTATCTTTCCTATATTTTGAATGTTTTCAAGGAGAAAATAATGAACCATGAGGGAAGTCCCTACACCAAGTATTATCCCTGCAAATACATCTGTAGGATAGTGAACTCCTAAATAAATTCTAGATATGCCTATTATGAGAGCTAGGGTATATACTATTATCCATATATTAGGGATGTTTAGGGCTATAGTAGCAGCTATGGAAAAACTAGCTGTAGTGTGTCCCGATGGGAAGGAATAATCCTTTAAATCTATTCCAAATGTATTCAGATGTTTTCTTATCTTGTAAGGTCTTTCTCTACTAAATCCTAATTTTACACTTTGGACTATTATCTGACTAATTCCCAAAACTGCCAGAGCCTCTAATCCTATAAGTCTCATTTGTGTATTCCCAAATATCAATAGTGAAATAGAAAACACTGTAGAGGCTATAGCTCCTCCTAAATCAGTTATCCTATACATAAATCTATCAAAAAAACTATTCTTCATCTTTACATTGATTATATATATAAAAAAGTCATCAAATCTATTGAAAAGTTTCTTCAAATAACAACACCTCGCAATCTGAATCTTTCTATTGTATAATATATCCAAGTCTATACAATCCAAACACTGGATTTTTTAAACAATATTTTGTAGGTGATAAATTGAAATTAAGTGTGCAACAAAAAAAAGCAATTAAACATGTCCATGGTCCTGCATTGGTATTGGCAGTTCCAGGAGCTGGAAAGACAACTGTATTGATCCACAGGACATATAATCTAATAGAAAATCACAATATACCTTCAGAGAGAATTTTATCTATTACATTTAGCAAAGCATCTGCTATGGATATGATGAGCAGGTTTTTGAACTCTTTTCCTTCTCTATCTAAAAAATCTCCTGAGTTTTCTACTATTCATGCCTTTTGTTTTTCTCTAATCAGGGAATATGCTTATATGAATAGAATTAGCTACAGATTGATAGAAAATGAAAGGGATAAATTCAATAAGTACAATATATTAAAGGGACTATATTATGAACTAAATAGAGACTATATTACTGAGGAAAAGTTGGACAATCTACTAAACTATATTGGATATATAAATAATACTATGATAGATGTAGATACTTTTTTAAAGAAGAATAAAGTAGATATAGAGAATTTTAAACAGATTTATAGAAGATATGCTGACTACAAAAGAAACAATAATCTACTAGATTTCGATGATATGTTGACTATTGCCCTGGAAATATTAAAAAATAATTCATATCTTTTGGGGAAATATCGGGATAAATATGATTTTATACAGGTAGATGAAGGTCAAGACACATCTATAGTCCAGATGGAGATCATAAAGATATTATCATATCCTAAGAACAATCTATTTGTTGTAGCAGATGATGATCAGTCTATATATGGATTTAGAGGTGCTTATCCCCAAGGTCTATTAAACTTTGATAGAGAATATAAGGATGGAAGAATATTCTTTATGGAACAAAACTATAGATCTTCTAGGGATATAGTCTCTGTATGTAATGATTTTATAGGGAATAATAGTCAAAGATATAGAAAGAATATATCTACAGATAATCCTTCTGTAGAACCTATAAATATAATAAAGGTAAATTCCATGGAAGAACAATATAATTATATCATAGAGGATTTAAAAGAGAATAAAGAGCTATCTAAATCTTGTATATTATATAGAAATAATATCTCTGCCATAGGAATAATTGAGACTTTAGAGAGAAATGGTATCTCTTTTTTTATGCGGGATAAAAAAATCCGTTTTTTTAATCATTGGGTCATAAAAGATATACTAAATTTCATGTATTTTGCACAGGATACTTCTCAAATGAATCTATATGAAAATTTTTATTATAAAATTCGTGGATATATATCTAAAAGACATATCAACTATGCTAAGACCATGGATTCCAATATATCAGTATTTGATAGAATAATGAAATATCCTGAAAATAATGGATTCTATATAAGGACTATTGGTGAATTGAAACTAGATTTCAAAAAGATTTCTAATTTAAGACCGAAGGATGCTATATCCTATATTGAAAATGATCTAGAATATGATGAATATCTAAGAGAGAATTCTATTAAATTTGGATATACCTATGAAAATCTCAGCCTTATGATATTTTATCTAAAGATGATTGCAGAAAATTGTAATAATTTAAATGAGTTTTTAGGTAGGCTTAGATATGTTCAAAATCTATGTACTAGATCAAAGTATAATGAAGATTCCATTACTCTGTCTACTATACATTCAGCCAAAGGTTTAGAATTTGATAGAGTATATATTATAGATCTAATAGATGGAGATTTTCCTAGCCTATCTAGTATAGAGTCCTATGAGAAGGGAGATATATCTTCTCTAGAAGAGGAAAGACGCCTATTCTATGTAGGTATGACTAGGGCAAAGACTCATCTCTCTTTGATTACTATGAATACCATAAATGAGAAAAAATGTGACCCTTCTAGATTCTTAAGAGAACTATATAAAGATTTCCAATAATATGATTAAAATTTAAAACTTTAGGAATACTAATAGGGCATAAGCATTTTGATTATAGGAGGGTAGAAATGGAAAAATCAAAGGGTAAGCAAAAACAGCAGCAACAAAAGCAAAAACAACAGCAAAAGCAGCAACAGCAAAAGCAACAACAGAGACAAGAAGAATCTAGAGAAGAATCCAAAGAACAAAGATAAAAATGTAGGTCCTCTAATGAGGACCTATTATCTTGTGAACTCTTTTATACCTTCTATATCTACTTTGAAACTCTCCTGCTCTTTTAGTGAATAATGTCCAGACTCATATGGCTTTCCATCTACACTTATATATACATTCTCTACATCATAAAATCTCCCGAGGGTATTTACCATACTCTTCAATATTTCTGTCTCCAATGCAGAACCCATATTTGAATCTGTGATAAATTCTTCCTTTAGATCAACCCTCAATATCCATGAATTTTTATCTAATTTTATAGAATTTATACCTGCAGATTTTGGCATCACAGGCATCAACTTATCTGAGGGGGGATTTTTCATCACATGTTCTAAAATTCTTTCCAAATTTTGATTTGTCTGAAAGTCCAATCTATCTTTTACATAGACAGTATCTATATCTGAATTTAAAGGATAAAATACATCTATGTCAAATTCAAGGCTACTTTCTTTCATGGAATTTAGAAGGGTCTTGATAGTAGTATCTCCGTCTTCATATATACTGGCTACAAATCCTATATTCTTTCCATAGTACTGTCTCTGTATCTTTCCATTCCCAAAATCTGTAGTGACCTCTAGGGCTTCTATTGTCTTGAATGGAGTCTCTATACTCTTATCTATAGCTGTTATTTTTCGTATGTAGCCTTCTGGTGTCTTCCATTGATTCCCTATTTCCAATGGCTCTTTCAATAATATATTTTCTGTGTTTTCCTTTATATCTAGGAGATTCTCTATGTGATAAAATTCTCCTTCATAATATACTTCGCTTAATTTTCCATCTTTACGTTCCAATACCTTGACTACATGAGTTCCTGGGTTGATTATCTTTATCTGTGCCCTATCCTTCTCTATAAACTCAAAGTATGCATCTTGTTCTGCAAATTCATTTCCTATTCCATCATATTTCAATATAGTATTTTCTAAAAATGGGTAGTAATCCGCTATAATAGGAGATTCATTGTCTATAGGCTGAACATCTCCATTTCCACTGCCTACAGTGGCCTTGCATCCCACTATGCCTAATACAAAAATCAATATAATAGATAATATAATCTTCTTCTTCATCTTGCTCACCTCTAAGATAGTATTGAGATTACTGAAAAAATAATATTATGGATTAATTTTCCAGCAATCTCCTAATATTGATTATATCCTTTGACTCTTAAAGTATACCAATATTAGTATATACTATTTTCTAGATAAAATATTTACAGTTCGATTACAAATCATATTATCTCTACATCTGGTGATAGTCTATATATGACGTTTTTTCTCTCTACTATGATACTTGCCCTTTTGGCTAGTTCACTGTCTTCTCTTATCTCCAACAATAAGCTCTTATTGGGATTTATGGCAATAGGATTTCCCATCATCTTCAGCATGGAAAGGTCACCTGTAGTATCTCCATAGGCATAACTATTTTCTAAATCTATATTATATTTTCCTATAATCTCATCCAATACTCTCTGTTTACTCTCTGAGTCCCACATCTTTTCTATTTCTCCAGTAAACTTATTTTCTTCATCTACTTTATATAGGGTTCCCCTATATTCTGTCACATCATATTTTTCTGCCATCTTAGATACTAAAAAATCTGGACTTCCTGATATAAAAAACACCTTATGTCCCTGTTTCTTGTGCCATTC
Organism: Varibaculum timonense; assembly: GCA_902386935.1. Classification (GTDB taxonomy): domain Bacteria; phylum Bacillota; class Clostridia; order Tissierellales; family Tissierellaceae; genus CABMKH01. Next base: position 180,934 of record CABMKH010000004.1, on the reverse strand, counting down.
TATCTGATCTCGTGAGTATTTATATACCATATCTCCATTGACATCTATTACATGGGCAGCTATGAACTCTATATAGTCTCTATTGACTCCCTTTAGTTCCTCTAAATATACTCCTGCTATTGTCTCTAGATACTCTTCAAAATCTCCAAATCTACTTTCCCACTCCATATATACTCTCTTTACCTTTGTATACCAGATTTCCGGATCGATTACTTCAAAGGTTATTAGCTTTTGAAAATGTTCTATCATCAGAGAATTTCTAAATATGGTTCCATCTATATCAAAAAACGCCGCTATATTTGACATAAACATCAACTCCTCTCAATTTTATTAATGAGTATATCATATTTTATGAGAAATTTACATATTTATATATATAAAAAAAAGACTTACAGAGACAATCTGTAAGTCTTTTTTTATATTGTGGTGCACCTTCAGGGACTCGAACCCTGGACCCACTGATTAAGAGTCAGTTGCTCTACCATCTGAGCCAAAGGTGCTTATTTTTTCAACATCTCTTATTATACTATTGTTATTAGTATTTGTCCATACCTAAATTATAATTTTTATAAAAAATTTTATAAAATTCCACACATCTTTAGATGTATGGAATTTTGTGCTAATCTCTATTTGGATTTTCTTTTAAAAAGAATATAGCCAATGTTCCTGGACCTGAATGGGCTCCAATGGCTGCCCCTATAGTATTGATTATAAACTTCTCTGTTCCAAATCTATCTTCTATGAGTTCCTTGATACTTAAGGCAGATTCCAGATCATCTCCATGGGATATACCAACTAATTGTGTCTTTAAGGTGTCAGGCTCTGCCCTTTCTTCCATTATATCTAGTATTCTCTTAAAAACCCTATGTTTTCCCCTTATCTTTTCCAATGGTATTAGTTTTCCATTTTCATCTACATGTAATACTGGCTTTATATTGAGAAGTCCTCCTACAAACGCCTGAGTCCTTGTGACCCTTCCACCTCTAAAGAGATATTCTATATTATCTACTGTAAATATATGTTGAATATTGTCTACATAGAATTTCACACTTTCTAATATCTCTTCCTTGGTCTTGCCCTCCTTGGCAAGTTTGGCTGCTTTCAATACTATAAGCCCAAAACCCAAGGAAGCTGCCTTTGTGTCTACAACCTCCAAGTCAAAATCTGGATAGGATTCTCTTATATAGTCCCTTGCAAATAGTGCATTCTGGTAGGTACCTGACAACCCAGAGGAAAAGGCAATATATATTACACTATCTCCATGTTCTGCATATTGTCTAAATCTTTCATTAAACATATTGGGAGATATCTGTGCAGTTTTATACACTTGTCCAGCCCTCATATCATCATATACCTTCTTAGGTGTAATACTTACATTGTCCAGATACTCTGCCTCGTCTCCCATAACTACAATAGGCAATATATCTATATCATATTTATCTATAATTTCTCTTGGCAAATCACAGCCACTATCACTTAAAATCTTTACTCCCACAATATCACCTTCCTGTCTGAAACTCTTTAAAATTCTCCATCTAATATCCTATCCATTATCTATTGAAAATAAGCGTGCTAAAAATTCTAAGTTCCTTTATTATCCTAGCCTATATATCTTATAATATACCAATTCTAGGAAAAAATAAAGTCAAAAGAAATTAACTGTTCTATATTCACATCCTATTAAATAAATTGTATTAGGGATATTAAAAGTCCAGCTAAGAATTGTCAATAAGAAATTTAAAAATTTCTAGTAAATATTTCAATCAATTTTAGCTGAAAAAGGGTAAACTTAATAGGCCTTCTAAAAGGCATCAAAAATTTAAAATTAAATATAGAATTCCTTATGCAGCGATGCCGTATTTCGCCTTTAAGTAATTCGCTTGGTGTTCCTCTGGAGTGATGATTTTGAATTCTTTTTCATCACGAAGTATTGCAAATACAATATTACACACTTTATGCATGATAGCTCCTAGAGCTACCATTTTGGGCTTGCTTTGACATTTTTTAAGATAATATTCACGTAGAACAGGATTGTTAGCAGTTCCATTACGATTTAGAGCAATACTGACTAAAGCTATGGTATGTATCGCTCTTCTTGCAATTGGTGAACCTCGTTTTGACATATTAACATCAGTACCTTTAAAGTTGCCAGACTGGTTAACAGCTGGATCAAGGCCAAAATATGCCAAAAGTTGTTTAGGTGATTTAAAAGCAGAGAAATCTCCAATTTCACACATAAGGGTAACAGCGGAAAGAAAGCCAGCCCCTTTAATAGATTCAATAAGACGTATTTGCTTTACAAAATCCGTATCCTCATTAGATTCAACAAGTTCACGCATCTCAGATAATATAGCATCGATTTCATCGTTATACTGTCTGATAAAGCGGATATATAGAAGGATACGTTTGAAATTACTGTTTACAGAATAACTAAAGGTCTTAGCATCCTTAGCAGCCTGAATAATAGCGTTGTACTTCTTTTCAGCATAGGTAATACCAAAACGAGCAGTAGACCTAATAGAGGTAATAATTTCATCTTTAGAAGCCTCTAAAAATCCATCTGGGGAAGTAAACTTTTCCAATAAGGTTAAAGATGTATTAACAGTAACCTTGGAAAAGATCTTTAAATACTGTGGAAATGCTATTCTAAGTTCACCTTGAAGTTTATTAATGTAAGCAGAACGATTATCCACAAGATCATAATATTCCCTTGAAAGATTTCTTAAATCAAGGGCAAGCTCCGAAGGCATAATAGAGACCTTTAAATCAGGCTTTAGACCAATTAAAGCAAGCTTTTTAGAATCAAATTTATCATTATGGACTTTCCTAATATTAATATTTGTGCTATTCTTAGAGATGATAGGATTAATGATGGATACCAAAAATCCTTTATCACTAAGATAGCAGAAGAGTGGGTAATGATAAATCCCTGTGGATTCTAGGAAAATACGGCTTTCCAAAGAATGCATCTCTTCTGCTTCTTTGATTTTTGAAACAGCCATAGATAGGGAATTAAAATCAGAATGAATGATTTTAAAAGGTTTACCCACAAAGGTTTGATTAGGTAGTGCAATAGACATAAAACTAAAGTCCGCACCTACATCAATACCAACAGAGATAAATAAATCATACTTAGTACTATTAGACATAAACTACAGCTCCTTTCAGATAGGAATCCATCTCCAATCAATGAGTACACATCCTAGCATGTGATACGGGTATAGCCTAAAGGCTCCCAACCAGCCAAATCATAAAACCTCATTGAATGGACTAATTGACTTAATCAGGGGTATGAGCCAGTAGAAACTGACTTCCCAAGGAGTGATACATTTTTCGTCCTATCCCTTAAGATTATATCTTATGATAAGTTTGGAGTCTATCAGGAGCCATTAGACATATTAAATTAGAAGCAACCTCTGACGAAGGTTGAATATCTTCTTCGGTTACTGAATAAAGAAATGAAGTTTTTAGAAAAGTTTTAACTGCATAGTCTTTATTGACTATGACATTATTATACTAGGAGTGGTTAAGGTGAAGTTTTTCTTTATTAAAAAGAAGTTTTTAAATTGGCTAATAGCTATTATCTTGGCGGTAATTTTTTTTCTTATTCTCTTTTCAATCTTTAGATAAAAGGGCAAATAGAAATAGGGTATACTAAAATAGCAGAATTCTTCCTGCTATTTTTTGCCGTATTCCATATCCTTTAGTCTAAAATATTCATTTATAAGTAGATCTAACTCCTGGCTGACTATCAATGTCTCTTCACTTCTTAAATTATCTTCTACCAAGTGATTTAGTCTACTTCTCTTTTTCTCAATCTCTTGTTTTAATTTTTCCATCTGTTTATTCTTGTTCATCTTTACCCCTTTTTCTTAAGTACTTAACCCTATAATAGCCATATTTCCATATTAAAGCACAATATACTTATTATACCAGATTTTTTTAATCTGTGAATAAACATTTTTTGCCATTTTATTCTAAGGCTTTTAAACTTTCTATCAAATTGTCTTTCTTTATTATGGCTAGTCTTTGACTTTCTTCTTCAAAGACATTGTCCAAGCCCTTAAACCCAGCTGACACTTTATCTAGAGCCTCTAGCTTTTCCTTTTCGTCTCTTCCATCCTTCTCCAATCGGACTCTTATTCTATTTATACCCTCATCTCTTCCCTTTAATACTTTTTCAGCTTGGATTTTATCCTTATTTATAAAGTTGAGATAATATCTATATACCATATATTTAAGATTTGAAACATCTCCCCTGTATTCATCAGTATATAGATCATAGATATGCTTTAAATCTAAAAAACACTGACTTCCAAAGTCATATATATCTAATATATTTCTATCTTCTACTGCCTTTGTCATCTTATTCAAGCTTATTTCAAACTTATCCATTGTCTCTAAGCTTTCAAATCTATTCATCCTATCTGCCCCATATTCGTTCCATAGGGAGTGAACCTTTTCTAAACTTCTATCTATGGAACTCCACGTCTCTTTAAATTTTTCTGGCTTACTCGTCTGTTTATCCTTCTTCTCATCTTCTGTCACTATACTTGTCTCATTGGAGTTTTGACCATTTTTAGACATCTCACCATTTTCTCCTTCACTTTTAGGAGTTCCATTTTTAGTCTGTTCTCCGCTTTTATCCTGTTCTTTGTTTTTGTTCCCTTCAGTGCCTTTTTCCTCTTTTTTTAAAGTCTCCTCGTCTATATTTAGTCCTATACGTTCAATATTACCTACTCCAGCTAATAGAGTATCCAATTCCTTGCTCAAATCTCCCAGACTTTGGGGTGCCTTGTCCTTTTGTTTCAATGGATTATCCTCATTCTCTTTTTTCTTACATCCAGTTATAAGTATACATATTATAAAGAATATAATCAGTCGCCTTTTATGCATGAAAAATCACCTCAGCTCTATTGTAACCATGAGGTGATAATAATATTATGATTTTTATAAAATTGGTGATAAAAGTCTAGAAACTGATTCTTTAATCTTTACTATATTAGACCTATTTCTATAGTCCTTTAAGGTAATCTCCCTGCATACCTTTAGGTCATCCATAAACCTGTCTGTCAACTTTAAATTAGTGGCTTCATCATATATAAATGCATTTACCTCAAAGTTCAGTTTAAAGCTTCGTATGTCCAAGTTTGCAGTACCTACTGAAGATACGAAATCATCTGCAATGACTACCTTGGAATGTAGAAACCCTCTTTCATAGGTATAAAATTTGGCTCCTGCTTCTAGTAATTCACCTATATAACTCATACTAGCCCAATATACAAAGGGATGATCTGGTTTGTTGGGAATCATAACCCGTACATCTACTCCAGATAGGGCTGCCAATCTTAAAGCCTCGTATATACTATCATCTGGTATAAAATAAGGTGTCTCTATATATACCTTCTCCTTGCCCTTGGATATCATCTTCATATATCCATCCTTTATACTGGGCCATTTGGAGTCTGGTCCACTAGATACTATCTGAATCCCTACATTTCCACAATCAGACTCATCATAGAAATAACTTTGGGCACCTTTTATCTCCTCTTTTGATGCAAATCTCCAATCCAGATAAAATCTCCATTGTAAGGAGTTGACAGCAGAACCTTCAATCCTAATATGAGTGTCCCTCCAATTTCCAAACTTCTTTGATCTACCTAAGTATTCGTCTCCTACGTTAAATCCTCCTATATAGGCCTCTTTTCCATCTATTATACATATCTTTCTATGATTTCTATAGTTGATTCTAATACTTAATAGTGGTACAAAGGGAGGAAAGAAAATAGCAACATCTATTCCTGCATCTTTCATGGCTTCCTTAGCTTTTTTAGATAGATTTCTACCACCCATACCATCTACTAAGAACTTGACCTCTACTCCTTCTTTAGCTTTTTCAATTAGGGCATCTATTATCTTGTTTCCTATGTTATCACTTTTGAATATATAGTATTGGATATATATGTGTTTCTTTGCCTTTGATATACTCTGTAATAGAGCATTAAATTTTTCTTGTCCTGTATAGAATAATTCCACCTTGTTATCTTGAGAAAAATACGCTTCACTATTCATTAGATGCATCTCTATTAGATCGTCATATTTTCCAAAGTTGGGATCCTTGCGGTAAAACTTATCTTCTCTTATTTCCCATCTTTGGACTGCTGCCAAATCTCTAAGACAATTGTCCTCTTCTTCTTTGGCTTTAAACATCTTCTTCTTGGACAGATCTTGTCCTATAAATAGATACAATATAAAGCCTATACCTGGCAAAAATGTCAAGGCCATTATCCATAGCCAAGTAGATGTGGGATTTCGTCTTTCAAAGAATATCAACAATATGGCCAATAGCATATTTATCCATATTAGATTTCCAAATATCCAAAAGTAATTTTCCATAAATATTCTCATATAATCACCCTAAATTGATATTATCGTCCTACTTCTTAGACTTGTATCTCTTGTTAGAATCCAGTATTCTCTTTCTAATTCTAAAGTTACTTGGTGTAATCTCTATGAGTTCATCCTTTTCTATAAATTCCAAAGCCTCTTCCAAGGACATATCCCTAGGAGGGGATAATCTCAGTGCTTCATCTGAACCTGATGCCCTCACATTTGACTGCTGTTTCTTTCTACATACATTGACTTCTATATCAAGTCCCTTTGGACTTGATCCTACTACCATTCCTGCATATACTGGTACTCCAGCCCCAATAAATAGAACTCCTCTTTCTTGAGCAGAATGAAGTCCATAGGTTGTAGCCTCTCCAGTCTCAAATACAATAATAGAACCTTCACTTCTCTTTGGAATATCTCCTTTATATGGAGAATATCCATCGAATACTGTATTCAAGATACCATTTCCCTTTGTATCTGTCATAAACTCCTGCCTATATCCTATAAGTCCCCTAGCAGGTACAGAAAACTCAAGTCTTGCATATCCTCCAGTAGCCTCTGTCATACTGACTAACTCTCCTTTTCTCTGACCTAGCTTTTCTATAACTGAACCTACATATTCATTGGATACATCTATAGTTACTTTTTCTATAGGTTCTAGTCTCTTTCCATCTTCATATCTATAGAGTACTTCTGGTTTTGAAACTTGAAATTCATATCCTTCTCTTCTCATAGTCTCTATGAGGACAGATAGGTGCAATTCTCCCCTTCCTGAAACCTTGAAGGAATCTGTTACATCTGTATCTTCTACTCTTAGACTCACATCTGTTTGAAGCTCTCTATACAATCTATTCCTAATCTGTCTAGAAGTGACAAATTTCCCTTCTCTTCCAGCAAAGGGACTATCATTTACTGAAAAGGTCATTGACAAGGTAGGTTCTGATATCTCTACAAAGGGTAGGGGTTCTGGACTGTCTATAGGACAAATAGTATCTCCTATATGTATATCTGATACCCCAGATATAGCTACTATACTCCCTACTTCTGCTTTTTCTACTTCTACCCTATCTAGGCCCTCAAACTCATATATCTTTCCTACCTTTATCTTTTCCATCTTATCTGGCTCAGATTTATTCACTATAACTGCTTCTTCTCCCTGTACTATCCTACCTCTCTCTACTTTGCCTACACCTATTCTCCCTACATACTCATTATAATCTATTGTGGAGATTAGCATCTGTAAAGGTGCGTCTATATCTCCTTCTGGTGCTGGAATATATTCCAAAATTGTATCAAATAGGGCTTTCATATTCTCATTTTGCACATTATAGTCTAGACTTGCTGTTCCCTGTTTTGCTGATGCAAATACAAATGGACAGTCTAGATGTTCTTCACTGGCACCTAATTCTATTAATAGATCCAAGACTTCATCTATTACTTCCTCTGGTCTAGCCTCGGGGCGGTCTATCTTGTTGATACATACTATAACAGGTAATTTTAGTTCAAGTGCCTTTTTCAAGACAAACTTTGTCTGAGGCATAGGTCCTTCAAAGGCATCTACCAACAGTACAACTCCACTTACCATCTTTAGTACACGCTCTACTTCTCCGCCAAAATCAGCATGGCCTGGAGTATCTATAATATTTATCTTTGTATCACCATAGTATATAGCCGTATTTTTGGAAAGTATGGTGATTCCCCTTTCCCTCTCTATATCTCCAGAGTCCATGACTCTGTCAGCAACTACTTGATTTGCCCTAAAGACTCCTGATTGCCTCAACATACTATCTACCAATGTTGTCTTACCATGGTCTACATGGGCAATTATTGCAATATTTCTTATATCATCTCTTGATATATTCATTATACAGATCCTTTCATTTAAAAATTATGCTTTTATATAAGCAAGACTAATTTTATCACAATATACTTAAAAATAAAAGACAGGGTTAGTATCCCCTATCTTCTATATTCTATCACTTATTTAATTGAATACATAGTTATATATGATATTTGCTGCATCTTCCCTTTTTAGTTCATACTTTGGATTTATATTTGGAGTTGGTTTTCCATCTCCTTGGATTATATCCAGTCCATAGGCTAGGGACATATATCCTCTTAGTCCTTTGGAGATATGCTCCTCATCAGCAAATATCTTCCTATAGATATCATCTATCTCTGCAATCTTCTCATATTTCATAGCACGTATAATGTACTTGACAGCCTCTTCCTTTGTTACATATCTATCTGGAGCTTTTTCTCCTTCTCTTATAATACTTTGATTCCTAAGTTCTTTATATATCCTATCTATATCTTCTTCATCTTGATTGCCATAAGGATATATGGATTTCCACAATAGATACATGAAGTCCTTTTGCAATATCTTGTCCTTTGGTCTAAACTCTTCATTTCCAAAGGCTATGCCATATTCTGCTAATCCCTTGATCTTATCTTTGGCATAGGAATTATCTATATCTTTGTAGCTTATGATACCAGATTCCCTAAAGGGTTTCCCTCTAAAATCTAGGATTTCTCCATTTCTAGCACTTATATTTAAGGGTTTTCCCGGTTTCTGACTATAGACAAGTTTTATCTCCTTTTTCTCCCCATCTATATTATATCTATCATACATGGAAATATATTTAAGTTCATATCCAATCTGTTGGAAAAGTATGTCATAGGCTTTATCTATGGATATAATCTCTCCCTTAGGAGGAAGTTCTCCATTATACCAATCCTTAGAATAGGAATATATCCTCTTATTAACTGTATCTACACCTATATTGATACCATCTCCATCTATATAGATATCTTCATCTTTTCTATTAAATCTAAAATTATATATCTTGGAATCCTTCTCTATATCATCTATAGAACGATATTCTACACTATCCTTTTTATCTGGATTAAGTTTTAGTAGATAGTCTTTGGCTAAGTCTAAGGCTTGGTCCTTATCTATAGAGGCCTTGCCTTTTTCCAAATCTAATCTATGGTAAAAGCTTATGACTTCTCCTGTCTTAGCATCTAGATCTATATTTGCTGTAGTCATACCTTCCTTGTCTGTGTCCTTTTCAAAATATAGAGACCATTGTATTTCATTTGGATTTTGCCAATATGAATAGAGATTTTTAGATTTGAGTTTATAGCTATTATCTATATCTAGAGTCTCTCTAGCTATCTTCTCAATCTCTGATATATCCTTGATTCCAGATACCTTATCTATTTCTTTCCTCTCCTGTGGTGTAATAGCTCTTTCTTCTACACCACTATCTCCTGCACCTGCTGCTTCCTTTGCCATGTCAAAATGGTATCTTAAAGATATTGGTTTCCCAGTTAAAGCATCTATTGCCATTCCATCATTCATAGTTGAATAGACTAGAAAATAATTTGTCTTTTCATTACTATTAGGGATATCAAATTTAAGATTATAAGATCTCCTATATATGAGATCTAGACCTATATTCTCCTTAAATGATTTCTTTCCCTCTTCCATGGAGATAGCCTTATTTACATCTGGAAATACTACATCTCTATCCCAGTCTATACGATAGTACATGACTTCTCCTGTATATTTGTCCACACTCATGCGAATTCCATTGTCATAATAGGGTATTTTCCCTACCATACGGGTAAAATTAAAATTATATTCTTGGGATTGGTAATCAAATGGTGATTGCTCATTCTTGGATACTATATTTTTCTCTACATCTTTATCCAACTTTCCTATAAACTCTCGGGCTATCTTTTCTCCTTCTTCCAAGGAAATCTTTGGAAGTTTTGTATCTGGTTCTATGTAGTGACTATAGTTTTTATTATAGGATATGATATTGCCCTTAGAATCTACAGAGACACGGATATTGGGAAGCTTTTCCTTTGTATCAATCCAATTTAGGTAAAATGTGGTCATCTCATCGGAAGCATTTATTCTGGAATCGAATTTGTCATATTCATCTGAAATATTGAGTATATCTTTTACCTTGAGTATTGCTTCTTCCATTTGCTTATCTACATTTGTCTGTGCATATACCCCTGTAGATGCTATATTAGATAGAAGTAATGCCATTATCATAAATAATGATAGAGTTCTTTTCAAACTAAACCCCTCCTATTGAATGTTTTTTATAGCTATTATACGATTATTCTTCACTATCAATTCATCTGAAAGTCCATGTACCAACACAAGCCCACGACCGCTGCATTTCAGGTCTAATGGGTCATACTTGGTAAAGTCATAGTCTATACCACCTCCTTCATCTTTAACTTCAATTCTAATCTGTCCATTTTTAATTTCTAGAGTTAGGTTTACACATTTAGTCTCAATACATTCGTTCCCATGGAATACTCCATTTATCACTAGTTCATTGAGTATCAATCTTAAATCAAACATGGTATCCCCATTGTCTATTATCCTATTTAGTTTATTCAATATCTCTTCTACAAAGTTCTTGATAAGTTTTAGATCACTGTTGATAGAAGCACAATAGGTAAACTCCACTTTCATCACACCCACTACTATATTTTACTCTATATTAATTTACCCAATACATCCTATGTGTAAACCATTAAATTATTAATTGTAATTAATGATTAATTTTGTTATAATCTGGGTATGATTGTTTATGATTACAAAATGAAAGGAGAATGTCGTATGGATAGATGGGTATGCGAGCCATGTGGTTGGGTTTATGATCCAGCAGAAGGAGATCCAGATGGAGGTATTGAACCAGGTGTAGCTTTTGAAGATCTACCAGAAGATTGGGTTTGCCCAGTTTGTGGAGCTACTAAGGATATGTTTTCAAAAGAGTAATTGTACATCAAAGGAGTATTTCGTAACTATTTAATAGTTTATGAAATACTCCTTTTAAATACTTACTTGGAGATTTAATAGTTTTTAACAGTAAAAAATTAAGCCTTTCCCTATTTAATAGACAAGTTTTTTTATGATATAATAAGAATAATAGGAATATGGATATTGAAAGAGAAGGAGGGAAATGATGGACTTAGTAAACCGATTAAGAGAAGAAAGAGATACAAAATATAGTTGGGGTATATATTATTGGACTCAAGTACAATTTGCTTATAATTCTAATCGTATGGAAGGTTCAAAAATCAGTGAAAATCAGACAGAGGTGTTGTTTGATACAAGAAAAATTACTTTATCAAAGGCAGAAGGAGAATCAATAGAAGTTGATGATATTATTGAGTCCTTAAATCATTTTAAATGCTTTGATTATATATTAGATACCTTTAATGAAAATCTGTCTCACTCTTATATAAAGAAGTTACATGAAATATTAAAAAGGAATACAAAATCAGAAGATAGCCTACTTTCACCAATTGGAAGATATAAAATAGAGGATAATATAGTTGGATTAGTTCAAACTTCTCCATGGGAACGAACTACTGATGATATGGAACAATTACTCCATGGGTATAATTTTATTTCAAATAAGAGAATTATGACTTTAGAAGAAATAGTGGATTTTCATGTTCAATATGAAACTATCCACCCTTTTGCTGATGGAAATGGGCGGACAGGACGATTAATAATGTTTAAAGAATGTCTAAAAAATGGGATACAACCTTTTGTAATACGAGATGAAGTATCAATAGAATATAAGAAATCCCTTGACGATTATAGAGCAGGAGATAAAGAAAAACTATTAAATATAATAAAAAATGAACAAATGGAATATCAGAAGATGCTAAATAAAATAAGATTTAAAGGTGAAATAAATTCATCGTTGAACATTTAATATTATCTATAGATGATGTCGTATATATCTTTTAGATTATATTCATTGACAATTTTATAGGTTTTTCTGCCTAACACTATATACTGATCATCCATAATATCTACAGCTATATAATCTCTATCTTTATTTAACTTTATATAGTAGGTATTATAGAGTTTAGGTCTAAATACATAATTAGATGTTGGCTGTATTGTGGATCTTACTTTTATATTACCTAATATATCTATTAGATCTTTTACTTTTAATTTATCAGTAATCACTATTTTTTCCTCTGAAAATACTGTCTTAAATATGGTAATGTGGACTTCTTCTACATTGGATACATCAATATGTTTATTCAGTAGAGTATCTAATGAAATTGGAGTAAAATACCATATCAAATATAGTATAAGTATTAATGTTAATATCAATAATATATATTTTTTCATGTAAACCTCCAACATTTAATTGTATAATGGATTACATAACAACAATGCAAGTAGAAGAATTTAAGAATTTAACATTTTCTCATAAATTGCATTAAAAATAATATTGCACTTACTCAATACTTCTTTAGGTGCTTCTTCTATAAACTCATATTGTCTTTCACTTAAATCTAATACTTTGATTTGATCCATTAAAATATCACCTTTGGTCTTAATGTTATACTCATCTAAATTTATTCTGGTAAAAAAAGTACTAGTTGAATTTGTTATTGGAACAACTGTTACTATTCCATTTAGTTCCTTTTGTGTAATAGGATCTGATATTACAAGTCCAGGTCTATATCCTCTCTGTTCATGACCCTTTGATGGTGAAAAGTTAATTTTTATTATATCTCCAAACTCTAAATTATTAAAGTCAGTTTTATCCAGTTTAATCATTGTCCTTACCACACTTCTTTCCCAACAGAGTTTCCCCAATCTATATCTAATTTTGGGTTTAATCTTTCTCCCTTAGATTGTTCAGCTAAAAGTTCAAATTTTGTTTTTTCTTGTTTCTTTTTTAATATTATCTTTTCTCCTTCTATATCAATATCAAAACTTATATTTTCAAAATTATTACTGTCTATATTTAGTTCATCTAATATTCTCTTTGGTATGCGAATAGCTGCACTATTACCCCATTTAGCTAAATTGAGTTTCACAGAAATCACCTCTTTTTTAAATTGTTTCTCACATTTAGTATATCCCTGTATATACCAAATGTCAATTTAAACTATATTTTAGGTAAAAATATATATTCTAGTTTCTAATCTTTATCTTCCTCTTTCTTATTATTCAGTAAATACACTCCTAAGACTTTTCTTAAAATCTGAACTTATTATGGTTTTTCTTTTTATATAAGATATAATACTTGTAATAATCAATAATATTAAACTAATAATTATAGCTCCTCTATCGTCCCCATGTCTCTCTTTACATTTATACGCTGTACTACCACATAGAGTACATTTTAAATTTCATCCTTGATTTTACTCATTTCATCCTTTAAATATGTTATAATTATTTTAGGGTAGTATATTAATAACATAAATTTATTTTGCAAAACCTATCAAAGTCGGAATAATAAATCTTGATAATAGATAAACAAACCACTCTTGTAAGTATAATGCTTAAGGGAAGATAAATAGTATAAAAAAAAACGTGTACTTAATCATATGAAACAAGTACCACTATTAAAACATAAAAAATAAGCCTATTCAAGATATTTTTGATAAAGGGAGGTTCATGGCATGAATAAAACGAGGTTTAAAATACTAGCAGTTTTTCTTTTGATTTGCATAGTTACTATTTGGTATATCTTTATACAACACCGCTTTACCAAAGAAATAAACAAGGAAATTACAGCAGCTGTATATGTCAATGATGAGATAGTAGAACAAACCACTATTACAATTAAAGGCAAAAAACACAAAACATATCTTTCAGATAAGGAGTTTTACGATGGACTATTTGGTATTGGTTACTATAAGATTACTTGCAGAGATGATGTAACAGCAAGAATAACGTGGAATAATGTTCCATGGCTAGAAACACAACAACTAAGCTATTATCATGCCGGAGATTTTACATCTTTTGATTTAACTGGCCTTATAATAATTGATGAAGAAATGGACGAAATAGCATTGGGATTTAAAGATGGCACAATCATCGCAACTTCTAATGCTCTTTATCTTGAATATAAAAAGTAATAAGTAGACAAAAAACCAGTCGGACTGAACTGACCCATGTAAAACAGACAAATGAATTAATTAAATATTAGGCACATTAGGATGCATAGTTTCGATATTCTAGAGGAACCATGCATCCTAATCTTTTTTCGCTGTAAAATTTTATGTATTCAACTATTTTTGCTCTTAATTCTTCAAATATTTCAAGTTTTTTCCGTAAAACATTTCAGTTTTTATAGTACCAAGAAATCCTTCCATAGGTCCATTATCAATGCATTTCCCAACTCTAGACATGCTTTGAATCATTCCAGCTTCTTCAATCTTACTTTTAAAGATATTTCCTGTATACTGGAACTCTCTATCACTATAAAATATTGGGCTTGCATCAGAATATTTTGTCTTGCTTTATTAAACATATTAAATACAAGATGATTATTGTTCTTAAAGGATAATTCATATTCAATAATACTACTATCGTAAAGATCCATTATTGGACTTAATTGAAGCTTTCTACTATCTTCAGGAATTGAGAATTCAGTTACATCTGTAATCCGCTTTTCATTTGGAGCCTTAGCTGTAAAATCTCTTGCTAATATATTTTCTTTTGTATACTTTGGCTTTATTCTCTTACGATTCACTTTTTTTCTTCTAATTCTAGCTGTGATGCTTAAATAGTTCATAAGTCTATGTATATATCCTCCTGAAAATGACTTGTGATTTAGTTTGTTAATGAACATGATCATCCTTCTATATCCTAAGATTCCATCAAAGGTTAAATAATATTCATGAATTAATGAACACAGCAATTTATCTTGCTTTTCTTTTTTAGGTTTGGTTCTAGTTTTATATTTGTAGTATCCACTTCTTGAAATATTTAAAATTTCACATATTTGAGTCACAGGATAACCTCTATTCTTAAAGAAATCTACTGTCTTGTATTCTGCTTCTTGTCTTGCTTTCAAAATTGAAACTTTTTTTGAAATTCCTCTTTTTAATAACTCCAAGTTCAACTTCTATCCTTTTTCTTAATGCTTTTTCTTTTTCAAGTTCAAGCTTTAATCTCTCAACTTCTGTTAAATTACTTTCATCAATTTCTGACTTTGGCTTTGCCCCATGTTTTGGTGCTTTAAAGTTTCTAGTCCCTTGTCTATATATACCCTGGTCCATTTATATACTAGCGCATAAGTAACCCCGTATTTATCAGCTGCATCTTTGTAACTCATATTATTGTCAATAACCCTCTAATCTTTCTTCAAATGTAGTTTTTCTGGATTTCATGGTATAGACATCTCCTTTGGGATCATAGGTTTTATTTCTATACCATTATACCATTTACAAATGCACTAGGCCCATGCTCTTCATATGTTTTGTACCACCTATGGACTACTGATGTTCCAACTCCAATACTTTCAGCAATATCCTTAAAACTAACATTACCTTTCTCGTAATCTTTACAAGCTTTAATTTTGACTTCTTTACTATACTTCGGTTTTCTTCCCATAAAAAATACCTCCAAGTAAACAATCTAATTTAAATTAATTAGACTGTCTACTTTGGAAGTATCATATCAGATAAAGTCGGACTGGTTTTTTGTTTACTGATTATACACCAGGAATATTCCAAATGCTATTGTAATAAGGCATACTGAAACTATCTGCTGTTCTGTTGTCAAGCTCAAATTTAATATTTCCAACTCTATAAGCTTGTTGTAAGGAATTTCTCTGATGAAGCTGTACGGCGTAGTCATAATCTGCCCAATGATCAGACACTATTGTATAATCATAAGAAATTGTATCTTCTGTGGTAAAGTCTCCAGCAAGGTATCGTCCAAAGGACATAACACAAGATCCTTGTTTACGTTCTGCTGTTAGCATGAAGTCAAAGTAACCAATAGATTCTTCTGCAACATAAGAATATATATATGTTTGTCCACATACATAGTTCATTGTAACTTTTTGTTGAGCAGTTGGATTAAAGTATGTTCCTATGTCCCAAACAGCACCCAAATAGTTTAATAAAGGAGCTCTATCAAAAGCTTCCTTAAAAACAGAACTACCTACACTTGTAGCCATATCAATATACTTTCTAAAGTCATTTTCAACATACTTATCTTTGTCATAAATTACTGCAGTACCTTCTGTATAGAAAGGTACATTTAAAGGAGACTGGGAGTAGCCGGAAGAGTAAGCAACTATAGAGTATACCTCATAGTTATCAATGTAAGTAGTCAAGCTATAGAAATTAACATAGTTGGTATCATTAGGTTCGCTAGGAGCACCAGGGCGATAAGTTCTACCATGAATTGCATAAATTTCTTCAAGTGTTAAAGGAGTTGCTCCAAGTTGTTCTAGTTCATTTTCGATATCATTTATTCTAGCTATTCTATCTAATACCTCTGCACTATTAGAACGTGTCATAGGAGTGTTGTTTAATCTTTCTGCATTTGCTTTTTCGTTTATAAGTTCGATAGCCCGTTTACTTTCTGCTTCGCTCATAACACGAGTGTTCTCTCTTATTTCGTCCAATGCAGTACGGCTAACACGAATAGGTTGATTATCTGCTGAATCTATTTTGTTTTCTGTAGCAAAAGTAATTGCCGTCATGGATAATACCATAACAGAGCTTAGAAGTAATGATAAAAATTTTTTCATAGATTTATACCCCTTTCTAAGTTAACAAATTGTTATTTTCTGCAAAAAAACCAAACTTGCTGATACCATAATTCCCAGACAATGATATGTCAACACTTTTTTGGACATATTTTTACCGAACAATTTATATAAATTCCTATGAATTTGTTTGCAATTCTAAGATTATTTATTTGCTCCAGTCAAGGGTAAATAAACTCGCTATCGCTCGCCCTTGACAGGATCAAAAAATAATCTTTTTATATAGATGCAAATTCACAGGAAATTTTATTCCCAGAATTCTTTAAAACTAACTGCCTTTCCTTATATTCCCTTGGTGTTAAATAGTCTAATGAGCCATGTAATCTATGATTATTATACCAATTTATATAATCCATTAATTCAATTTCTAACTCCCTCAAACTATTGAATTTCTTACCTTTTATACACTCAGTTTTTAATATATTATTGAAACTTTCAGCTGGTGAGTTGTCATATGGACAGCCCTTGCTACTTAATGATCTTTTGATTTCAAAGGTAGAAATTATTTCATCTATTAATTTATTTTTAAATTCATTACCTCTATCAGTATGAAATATTTCTATTTCAGATAAAGGGTATTTACAGCTAAGGAATGCCTGGTATACAAGTTCTGCATCCTTATTTTCTCCAGCAGAATATCCTATAACCTCTTTGTTGTGTAAATCTAGCAGGGTACACACATAGCACCATTTATTATTAACCCTTACATAGGTAAGATCGCTTACCACTACTTCTAATTTTTCTCTATCATCAAACTCTCTATCTACCACATTTTCTATTTTATCTTCATTACATTTACTTTTTTTCACCTTATATTGTGCAACAGTATAATTAGAAATCAAGGAATATTTCTTCATGATATTGCCTATTCTTCGCCTAGAGGCAACAATTCCTTTGCGTTGTAATTCCTTTTTTATTTTCCTAGTTCCATAATTATTTCTACTTTCCCTAAATATTTTAATAATTTCATTTTCTAGTTTTATTTCTTCTTCAGAAACCTTGTTATCCTCTTTTCTCTTTTTTAGATGGTAATATACAAGGCTTCTTGGGACCTTAAGAAGCTTACACATTGCGTTAACACTATATTTATCTCTGTTGGAGATGATTAGGTCTATTTTCTGCCTAGTATTAACGCTGCCTGCTTTAAAATATCATTTTCCATTTCTAGCTGCTTTACTTTTTTTCTTAACTCAATTAATTCTTTTTCTTCTTCAGTTCTATTATCGTCAATTTTAAATGATCCAGAATCATTATATCTTTCTACCCATGTTTTTATAGTTGATTTTGCAATCCCATATTCCCTGTTAATGTCTGCCAAAGACTTGCCATTATTGTATAAAGCTACTATTTGCTTTTTGAAATCTTCTTGATAATGTTTAGCCATTTAAATTCCTCCCAAATATTTATATTTTTATTATATCATTGTTCGGAATTTAATTGTCCTATTTAGTATAGCCTATCCACAGATTTAAGGATACATATAAAATAATTTGAAACTCAAACAACATCATCAACTACTTGAACCTCTTTTCGATGTATTTTAAATATCTTTCTTCTGTGTCAGCTTTATATCTTTCTCCTATATTATAAATTTTGCTTGTATTTCTAAGGACAATCTTGTCTGATTTTAAAGTAACACAGCTTAAATTGAAAATAAATGAACGATGTGGCATAATAAATTGATCCATTTCTTGTAATCTTGACCATATTGCTGATAATGTATCATAAAAAGTGTCTTGATATTTATTTGTATGAATAATAATTTGATTCCGACGGCTTTCAAAATATAAAATATCTTTTAGTGGAATATATTTTAATGTTCCTCCTTTTTTATAACTAAAAATGTTTTCAATATCTTTTTTGATAATATTATATGCTTTTTGTAAAGCTTCTTCTAATTTTTCAGTTTCTAAAGGTTTATCAATAAAGGCTATTGTCCTAAAATCAAATAATTCTTTTATTCTATCATCATAATTTGAAATAAAAATAATTAAATTTTCTTCACCCATTGATCGTATTCTAGTCGCTGTTTCTATTCCATCTATTCCATCCATTAAAATATCAAGCAGAATAATATCATAGTGTTTTTGGACTAAATCATTACACAATTTCTCTCCGCAAGAAAATGGTATAATTTCAAATTCTTCATTCCATTTTTCTTCAATATGGCTCAAAGAACTCATTATTTTGTCCCTATCTACTTTCATGTCATCACAATACGCTATTCGTAACATAAAAAGCCCTCCTTTTGTTGTGATGATGTAATTATACCAAATTGAAGGGCATATTTCATCAAAATATCATTAACTACTTATATATACAATCCTGGCAAACATGTCAAGGTAATACACACTCTTGCTTTTTGATTACTAGGCAGTATCACCAACCCCACTATATATACGATAAATTGTGTTGTTACACCTTCTGCAAGAACTGGTAAAATCAAAGGATAAATTATCTCTGCCACTAAAATTTTTTTCCTAATGAGTCATGTGGTTGGGTTTATGAAATACTCCTTTCAATACATTATTTGTATTCTATAAAATAATATATATTATCTATAGATGATGTCGTATATATCTTTTAGATTATATTCATTGACAATTTTATAGGTTTTTCTGCCTAACACTATATACTCATCATCCATAATATCTACAGCTATATAATCTCTATCTTTATTTAACTTTATATAGTAGGTATTATAGAGTTTAGGTCTAAATACATAATTAGATGTTGGCTGTATTGTGGATCTTACTTTTATATTACCTAATATATCTATTAGATCTTTTACTTTTAATTTATCAGTAATCACTATTTTTTCCTCTGAAAATACTGTCTTAAATATGGTAATGTGGACTTCTTCTACATTGGATACATCAATATGTTTATTCAGCAGAGTATCTAATGAAATTGGAGTAAAATACCATATCAAATATAGTATAAGTATTAATGTTAATATCAATAATATATACTTTTTCATGTAAGCCTCCGACATATAATTGTATAATAAATTACATAATAACAATGCAAGTAGAAGAAATTAAGAATTTAACATTTTCTCATAAATTGCATTAAAAATAATATTACACTTACTTAATACTTCTTTAGGTGCTTCTTCTATAAACTCATATTGTCTTTCACTTAAATCTAATACTTTGATTTGATCCATTAAAATATCACCTTTGGTCTTAATGTTATACTCATCTAAATTTATTCTGGTAAAAAAAGTACTAGTTGAATTTGTTATTGGAACAACTGTTACTATGCCATTTAGTTCCTTTTGTGTAATAGGATCTGATATTACAAGTCCAGGTCTATATCCTCTCTGTTCATGACCCTTTGATGGTGAAAAGTTAATTTTTATTATATCTCCAAACTCTAAATTATTAAAGTCAGTTTTATCCAGTTTAATCATTGTCCTTACCACACTTCTTTCCCAACGGAGTTTCCCCAATCTATATCTAATTTTGGGTTTAATCTTTCTCCCTTAGATTGTTCAGCTAAAAGTTCAAATTTTGTTTTTTCTTGTTTCTTTTTTAATATTATCTTTTCTCCTTCTATATCAATATCAAAACTTATATTTTCAAAATTATTACTGTCTATATTTAACTCATCTAATATTCTCTTTGGTATACGAATAGCTGCACTATTACCCCATTTAGCTAAATTGAGTTTCACAGAAATCACCTCTTTTTTAAATTGCTTCTTACATTTAGTATATCCCTGTATATACCAAATGTCAATTTAAACTATATTCTAGGTAAAAATATATATTCTAGTTTCTAATCTTTATCTTCCTCTTTCTTATTATTCAGTAAATACCCTTCTAAGACTTTTCTTAAAATCTGAACTTATTATGGTTTTTCTTTTTATATAAGATATAATACTTGTAATAATCAATAATATTAAACTAATAATTATAGCTCCTCTAATTGTGATTAAATTACCAGCTTCAATATAAGCCTCGATATCTTCAATACCGCTATTATCTCTAAATATATCTACAATAAATGACATTAAATTATTTAACCCATGTCCAATTATAGGGTAAATAACATTATCTGTTGTGACATACATAACTGCAAAAATGATTCCAGTAATTATAGCATGTGTTGGTATAGCAAGTCCTATTGAATGAGTTAATCCAAATGATATACCAGATATTAAAATCACATCTCTACTCTTAACCTCTTTATCTGCAAAATATTCAAAAACACCCTTTCTAAAAAATAATTCTTCTGCCAAAGGCCCTAGTATTACTCCACTAATAATACTATATATCTTATCTAAATTTGTAACTTCCAATCCACTAATTAAAGCTCGTGTCACATTACTCTCATACTTAGAACCAGCATTTATAATGTCCTCAATACAAAATAATCCTTCATAAATTATACTTCCTAACAGTAAGCCAATAAATAAAAAAATGAATATATCAAATAAGTCTATTACTAACCCTTTATCCTCTCTCTTGATTATTTTGTCTTCTTTCTTAAATCCATGTTTTAATATGAAAAATATAACACCAACCTGTAAAAGGCTAACATAAAATACCACAGAAAATAAACTTAATCTATCAATTATATTTAACTTCATTATAATTTTATATGTAATACTTCTAAAAAATATAAATAATATTGTAATACACATTATTCTTGCTAAATTATGAAATAAAGACTCCATAATTGATTTATTACTTTCCATTTTATCCCCCTCTATAAAATCATATTTACATCAACACTAAATAAAATAATATATACTCTATAGCTTAAGTCGGCAACCTATAATAGTATTTCTTCTCTTACTATATATAACGAAATTTAGGAGGCTTTTGTGGACACTATTTTAAATTTTATTTTTATTTTTTTATAATTCCTTCAATAATATTTACAAATTCTTCAAAAGACACTTCAGCACTGATAATATAATTAAATTCATCATCATTCCAATAGGCGGTGTACATATTCTTATTATAATAATAATCTATAGTCTGATTATTTATTTCCATTTCTTTAACTACTATATCTTCCGTATCAATTCTCATTTCTCCACTAGTTATGATGCTTTGTTTAAACACTATTATTTTATCGTCTTTCATATAGTTAATTTTTCTTGTTATATCAGTCTGTATATCGCTTATAATCTCAAAACCTTCTGGAATATATGATAGGCAAATGAAATTCAATCTCCAATTTAAGGGTTCTTCTACTTTTGTTATAATGGAGGTAAATCTTCCATAAACATCATTTATTAATTCAAAGAACTTCTCTCTATAGTCTTGAGCAGAAGCAATTAGTACACCATTTCCCAAGATCAATAAAACTAATATAGATGCCACATATTTACGTAAGCCAAAGAGTTTTCTTTGTAGTGGAGTTCTACTGTATTCTTTTATTATTCTCTTCATATTTCTTTTATAATTCTTTGAAAAAACATGGGATGGTACATTTTTATCCCTTTCTTCTTCTAATTGATCTAGTAATATATTGGCTTTAGGCATATATTCAATTAACAATTGGTCTAAAACTTCATCTGTTAAGTGTTTGTTTTTCATCAAATTTCAACCTCCTGTTGGGACAATATATCTTTTAATTTATTTCTAGCACGATAAAGTCTTTTCTTCACATTTTCTTCAGTTATGTCCAGTATACTGGCTATTTCTTTGTATGTATAACCATCATCATACTTTAGAGATAGAATGATGTAGTATGATTTAGGCAGTTGAAGAAGATGCCCCTCTATCTCTTTTCCCTCTAGTATATCTTCTGTATTTGCAAATTGGTCAATCATAGTTCCTTCAAGTTCATCAAAGGAAAGAGTCTGCTGTTTTTTTCTTTTCCTATATACATCAATGGAGATGCTTCTAACTATATTAACGAAATATTTTCGAGTTTGTGGACACTTTTTCTTTATGACTTTATCATAATTTTTTAAGATACGTATAAAACTTTCCTGCACAATATCTTCTGCTAAGGAAGAATCTTTTAGTATGCTGTATGCTTTTTTATACATTATTGTGCTATATTCATCATGAAGCTCCATGAATATATGCTTGTCTTCTTCTGTATCTAACATGGAAAAATACATGATTAGCATATAAAGTGACCCCCTTTTGAACTATTATATCAATCTTTTGAGAAAATAATAGGTTAATCTGTCTATGAACACAAAAGGCATCTCATAGTTCGTAAACCATGAAATGCCTTTTTATTATTCTATATCTTCTAATTCTAATATTGGCTCTAAAATTTCAAATACCCTAGCCTTATTTATCTTGTTTTCAGATGAGTAGGGGATGACTAGACTTCTATCCTTTATATCTAACTTCTTTAGGATAATATTTATATGCTTTTGCCAATTCCCTCTAGATATTTTATCTGCCTTTGTAGCTATGACTAGACCACTAAATCCAAAGGATTTAATCCAATTGTACATCATAAGATCTTGGTCTGTAGGCTCATGTCTTATATCTACTATGAGTATGACTTCTCTTAGGTTTTTTCTACTAGATAGATAGCCCTCTATTATATGTCCCCATTTATCCTTTTCAGCCTTGGACACTTGGGCATATCCATATCCAGGTAGGTCTACCATTCTAAACTGTTCATTTATCAGATAGAAATTTATAGTCCGAGTCTTTCCCGGTTTGCTGCTGGTTCTGGCTAGGTTTTTTCTATTTATCATAGAGTTTATAAATGAAGATTTTCCTACATTGGATCGTCCAGCAAAGGCAATTTCTACTAAGTCATCCTGTGGATATTGGTCTGGTTTTACAGCTATGGCTTGTAAATCTGATTTTACTATCTTCATATCATTCATTCCCCTTGACCAGTGCATGGCTTAATACTTCATCCATATTTTTTACCAGTACAAACTCCATCTTCTTCCTTATCTTGTCTGGTATTTCCTCTAAATCCTTGTCATTTTCATAGGGAAGAAGTATCTTTTCTATACCCATTCTATTTGCAGCCAATACCTTTTCCTTGATTCCCCCTACAGGTAATACTCTTCCCCTTAGGGTTATCTCTCCTGTCATAGCTACATTATTATATATAGGTGTATTGGAAAGTGCTGATACTACTGCTGTAGCCAGTGTAATACCTGCTGATGGTCCATCCTTTGGTATTGCTCCTTCTGGAACGTGAATGTGTATATCCATCTTTTCATAGAAATCACTTTCAATATTCAATAGATCTGCATTTGCCCTTATATAACTTATACCTGCCATTGCAGATTCCTTCATCACATCTCCTAATTTTCCAGTAAGATGTATCTTTCCTGTCCCTTTCATTATATTTACCTCTATAGACAGGGTCTCTCCACCTACTGCCGTCCATGCCAATCCATTTGCTATACCTATTTTATTGTCTGCTTCTACTTTATCATATCTATATATAGCTGCTCCCAGATAGTTTGATATATTGCCTGCATTTATTCTAATAGTAGTTAGATTCTCCTCTACTATTCTCTTGGCTGCCTTCCTACATATATTGGCTATATTTCTCTCTAGATTTCTAACTCCTGCTTCCCTAGTATAATAGTTTATTATACTTCTCAGTGCAGCCTCAGACACTATGATATTTTCCTCTTTTAATCCATGTTCCTTGATCTGCTTTGGCAATAGATATCTTATGGCTATTTGAAGTTTTTCTTCATCAGTATATCCGCTTATCCTAATGACTTCCATCCTGTCTAAAAGAGGTCCTGGAATAGAATTTGTAGTGTTTGCTGTTGTAACAAACAATACCTTGGATAAGTCAAAGGGAACATCTAGAAAATGATCTGTAAAGGTAGAGTTTTGCTCTGGGTCTAATACTTCCAATAGTCCACTAGCTGGATCTCCTCTATAGTCACTGCCTATCTTATCTATTTCATCAAAGAGAAATACTGGGTTTTTGCTCCCTGCTTTTCTAATAGAGCTTATTATCCTTCCTGGCATACTCCCTACATATGTCCTCCTATGGCCTCTTATCTCTGCCTCATCTCTAACTCCACCTAGGGACATACGGACAAATTTTCTATCTAAGGATCTAGCTATGGACTTGGCTATGGAAGTCTTCCCAACTCCAGGTGGCCCTACTAGACACAATATAGGTCCCTTCATGGAATTTGTCAGTTTTCTTACTGCAATAAATTCCAGTACCCTTTCCTTTACATCTTCTAATCCATAGTGGTCCTCATCTAATACATCTCTTGCCTTTTTTATATCTACTTTGGATTTTGTCTCCTTATCCCAAGGTAGTTCTACTATCCAATCTAGATATGTCCTTATAACTCCAGTTTCAGCAGAATGTGGGGACATCATCATAAGCCTTTCTACTTCCTTCAGTGCCTTTTCTTTTACCTGCTTTGGCATCTTTATGCTATTGATCTTCTCCCTGTAGCCCTCAACTTCACTGGTAAGTCCCTCATCTTCTCCTAATTCTTTTTGAATAGCTTTCATCTGTTCCTTTAGATAGTATTCCTTCTGAATCTTATTGATCTGTTTTTTTACTCTTTGATTTATCTTGTCCTCTATCTTCAAGAGTTCTATTTCATTTTGCAATATTCCATGTAATAGCTCTAATCTCTCATAAAAATCAAAAGCTTCTAATATCTTTTGGTCCTCTTCTGGCTTTAAAAACACATAGGATGCTATGATATCTGCCAGTCTCCCTGGATCATCTATATCTGAAACAGCTACTAATACTTCTGAAGATACCCTTTGATTAAGGGCAATATATATCTCTAAATCAGAAATCACCAATCTCATGGCTGCTTCCATATTGTTATCTTTTATTATGTCCTCAGGATCATAGGTATACTTTTCTACATCTGCCTCAAAGTATTCTTCATTATCCAATATCTCTATGACCTTACCTCTACTGATGCCTTCTACAAGTACCCTTATACTTCCACCTGGCAATTTCAGCATCTGCTTTACCTTTGAAATAGTACCTACATGATAGAATTCATCTTCCCTTGGTTCATCTACCTTGGGATCCATCTGCGTACACAAAAATATATAGGAGTCATCTATCATGGCCCTTTCTAAGGCATTCATAGACATATCTCTCCCTACATCAAAGTGGATTACCATATGTGGAAATATAGATATTCCCCTTAAAGGTATCAATGGCAGGTTCAATCTCTCAATTTCATATTGACTATTACTCATTTCTTCCCTCCCTAAATCTACTGAAAAGAAAAAGCTCACAGATGTGAGCTTTTAAGATGCAGATTCCTTATTTCCTGATTTCTTTGCCCTACTTCTCTTCATATCCGATAGTACAAGAGTAGGTTCTCCCTTTCTTGCCACGGTTTCCCTATTGATAAGACATTTTTCCACATCATCTCTTGATGGTATTTCGTACATTATATCCAACATAATTTCCTCAATGATGCTTCTAAGCCCTCTAGCACCTGTCTTTCTCTCAATTGCCTTTTTTGCTATTAATTCTAGGGCTTCTCTATCAAATTCTAGATCTACATTTTCCATAGCAAATAGCTCTTTATACTGTTTTACAAGGGCGTTTTTAGGCTTTGTCAATATCTCAATCAATGCATTTTCATCTAATTCCTCTAATGTAACTATCATTGGAAGTCTACCTATGAATTCAGGAATTAGACCAAATTTTAGCAGATCTTCTGGTTGAAGTTCTTTCAATAACTCTCCTACCTGCTGTTTTTCTTTGGATTTGATTTCAGCTCCAAATCCCATGGAGTGCTTTCCTATTCTGTTTTGGATTATCTTATCTAATCCATCAAAAGCTCCACCTACAATAAATAGTATATTAGTAGTATCCACCTGGATAAATTCTTGGTGAGGGTGCTTTCTTCCACCTTGAGGTGGTACATTGGCTATAGTACCTTCTAGTACTTTTAATAGTGCCTGTTGCACTCCTTCACCACTTACATCTCTAGTTATAGATGGATTTTCTGTCTTTCTAGCTATTTTATCTATTTCATCTATATAAATTATGCCCTTTTCTGCTCTCTCTATATCATAATCTGCAGCTTGAATAAGCTTTAAGATTATATTCTCCACATCTTCTCCTACATATCCTGCCTCTGTAAGAGATGTAGCATCTGCTATTGCAAAAGGCACATCTAATATCTTGGCTAAGGTTTGAGCCAATAGAGTCTTTCCTGAACCTGTAGGTCCAATCATGACTATATTACTCTTTTGCAACTCTACATTGTTCTTCTTTGTAGGTTTTTTGTTTATTCTCTTGTAATGGTTATAAACAGCCACGGCTAAAGCTCTCTTTGCTCTTTCCTGTTGTATGACATAATCGTCTAGAGTCTCCTTTATCTTTTCAGGAGTTGGGACTTCTTTCATCTCATATTCAAAATAATCTAGGAATTCCTCTTCGATTATGTCTTGACATAGCTCTATACATTCATTACATATATAGACATTTGGCCCAGCAATCAATCTACGCACCTGATCTTGGGGTTTCCCGCAAAAAGAGCATCGAAGCTGTTTGTCTTCATATTTGGCCATGGTGACACCTCACTTGATTTATTTTCTTGGAACTATTACTTCATCTATTATACCATATTGTACTGCCTGTTCAGCACTTAAATGGTAATCTCTATCTGTATCCTTTGCAATCTTATCCAAAGGTTGACCTGTTCTCTCGCTTAGTATCTTGTTTATTCTATCTCGAATCTCAAGTATCTTTTCAGCTTGGATCCTGATATCCTCTGCCTGCCCCTGTGTTCCACCTAGAGGTTGATGTATCATGATATCAGAATTTGGTAGAGAATATCTCTTACCCTTAGTTCCTGCTGCCAATAAAAATGCTCCCATACTTGCAGCTCTTCCTATACAGATAGTTGATACATCTGGCTTTATATATTGCATAGTATCATATATGGCAAATCCTGCACTTACAGATCCGCCAGGACTATTTATATATATTTGAATGTCCTTATCTGGATCCTCTGCCTCTAAAAATAATAACTGAGCAACTATTAAAGATGCCACAGTATCATTTACATCTGTGCCTAAAAATATAATCCTCTCTTTAAGCAATCTGGAATATATATCATAGGATCTCTCGCCTCTACTAGTTTGTTCTACTACTATTGGTACTAATGCCATAGAAATTACCTCCTATTAAATAAATTTAACATTTTCAATTAAGAATTGAACTGCCTTTGTATTGGCTATACCCTTCTTTATAAAGTCTAAACTGCCCTTTTTCATGTCTTCTATAAATTCTTCTTTGTCTTCAGCAGCATATTGTTCTGCTAGATCTGATAGTTCTTTCTCCAAGTCCTCATCAGTTACCTCTATACCCTCTGCATCTACTACAGCTTCAAGAAGTAGGTCTACTTTTACCCTATTAAGAGCTGCTGGTGACATCTCATCTCTAATCTCTTCTATTTTACCGCCTGTAAATTCCATATACTGCTCTAAGCTCATACCTTGAGATCTCAATCTATAGTCAAGTTGTCTTATTTCATCATCTATCTGGGATTCTACCATTCCATTGGGAACATCTACCTCTGAAATCTCCAATACAGCTTCAATGACCCTGTTTTCTGTCTCTATCTTTTCTTGTTCTTTTAAGTCCTTTTCTAGTCTTTCTCTTATATCTGCCTTATATTCATCTAGTGTATCAAATTCGCTTACATCCTTTGCAAATTCATCATCTAGTTCTGGTAATTCTTTTTCCTTTATATCATGAATTACTACATTGAATATAGCTTCCTTTCCTGCTAGGGTTTCTTCATGATATTCTTCTGGGAATGTGACTTTTACTTCTACTTCTTCCTCTTTTTTCTTTCCAATCAATTGTTCTTCAAATCCAGGTATAAACATCTTTGAACCAATTGTAAGTTCAAATTTTTCTGCTGTTCCTCCTGGGAACTGTTCTCCATCTACAAATCCTGCAAAGTCAATATTAAGTATATCTCCATCTTTTACTTCTCTATCTGAAGCATCTAATAATCTAGCATTTGCATCTTGAACATGTTCTAGTTCATGATCTACCATTTCGTCTGTTACATTATACTCTATTCTCTCTAATTCTATACTCTTGTAGTCTCCAAGTTTGAATTCAGGCTTGACATCTACTTCTACCTTTACTAGTATAGGTTCTCCTAGCTGAATTTCCTCTATATCTATCTCTGGATTGTCAACTGGCTCTAATTCCAATTCCTTGATAGCATCTTCATATGCTTCAGGTAGGATGATATTTACAGCGTCTTCGTAGAATATCTCCTTTCCATAGTTCATCTCTATGATCTTTCTTGGAACTTTGCCCTTCCTAAATCCTGGAATTCTAAACATATTTCTATTTTTAAGATATGCCTGTTGAATGGCACTTTCAAACTTATCTGCTTCTAATTCAAAATTAAAATAGACCTTATTATTTTCTTTTTTTTCCAAAACTGCTTTCATTGTACTGTATCCTCCTAAATAGTATTGGAATTAGATTCCCTAATATCCCTAATATTATATCATATTATTATAGCATAACAACGCTTTTATTACAAAGACATATAAAAAAAACCAATGGTCTCCCATTGGTTATATGGTGCGGGAAAGAGGACTTGAACCCCCACGTCAAAGACACTAGATCCTAAGTCTAGCGCGTCTGCCAATTCCGCCACTCCCGCATAAAGAAATTTAACACTTCTTTATTATACCACCCAATAGGATTTTGTCAATATATTTTTAAAAAACTTCTTTTATAATTCCACCTCCCACTACTATGTCCTTGTCATAGAATACTATGGCTTGACCCTTTGTAATAGCTCTTTGAGGTTCTTGAAATTCCACCATTACTCCACTTCCATGGGGGGTAATCTTTGCCTTGGACGCCTTGGCAGCATAGCGGATTTTTGCATCTACTACCATCTCTTCTGACAGATTGTCAAAAGCAATCCAATTTAATCCATCTGCATAGAGTTTTCTCTTAAAGATATCCTCCTCATCTCCTAGAACTATCTCATTGGTCTCCGGATTTATTCTCTGGACAAATACTCTCTTCCCTAGGGATATCCCCAGTCCCTTTCTTTGACCTATTGTATAGTAAACTATACCTTTATGTCTTCCAAGGACATTTCCATTTTTGTCTACAAAGTTTCCAGGCTTTACCTTGTCTGGAACCCTTCTCTTTATAAAATTACCATGGTCATCATCTGGTATAAAGCATATCTCCTCACTATCTGGCTTATCATGGATAACCATGCCAATTTTTTCTGCTATTTCTCTGACCTTATCCTTGGTATAGCCTCCAAGGGGAAATAGGGTATGAGATAGCTGATATTGAGTCATTTGATGTAGAAAGTAGGTTTGATCCTTTCGACTATCTTTGCTCTTCTTCATCAAAAATCTTCCAGTATCAGTATCTTCTTCTACTATGGCATAATGCCCTGTAGCTATATAATCTGCTCCTAACCCCCTTGCCTTTTCCAAAAATTCACTAAATCTAATGAACTTATTGCAAGCAACACAAGGGTTGGGTGTTCTACCCTCTAGATACTCATTTACAAAGTAGTCCACTACTTTTCTCTCAAATATTCCCCTGAAATTCAATACATAATGGGGAATATCCAAATCGTGAGCTACTTGTTTAGCATCAAATACTGAAGATATAGAACAACATCCCCCAGCATTTTCATCATATATATCATCATGTGGAACCTGAGCTAGAGTAACTCCTAATACATCATATCCTTGTTCTTTTAGGATATAAGCTGCAACAGAGCTATCTACTCCTCCACTCATGCCCAACACTACTTTTTTCTTCATAAAATCAACCTTTCTAATAGGCTAGTATTACACCACCATCATATGCATATGCAGTACTCAATCCTTTTGTTTCCACAATTAGAACCTCTTTAAAATTATATAGTTTTTCTATCTTTTCCTTCAAAAACTGTGCCTTTTCTGGTGCATTTGCATGGGATATTGCCAATATTTTATCTCCAAAATCTTCTTTTGTCTCCCCTATAATCTCCACCAATCTATTGAAGGATTTTTTGGAACCTCTGTGATTTTCCACTAGTTCTATATTCCCTTTTCCATCTGAACCCATTATTGGTTTAAAGTTTAATACTGTAGCAATTAGTCCCTTAGTCTTGGAAATTCTTCCATTCTTTATGAGATTGTCTAGACTCTCTAATATAAAAAATGTCTTCATCTCACTAATATATCTTTCTACTGTTTCTACTATTTCCAAATTACCCAATTTGCTCTTAATAAGCTCATCAATCTTTAGGGCTACTAGAGTCTCTCCAATACTAGCCGACATAGAATCAAATACATGGATAAACTTGCTAGAATCTTGGTCAAGTGCCATTTCCATAGCTAATTTAGCACTATTATATGTCCCAGATAGATTTGATGAAATAGTCACTACAAATGTATTCTTTGCATGATTGAATTTCTCCAAAAAATCTCCAGGTGATGGACAAGATGTCTTAACGGGATTTGGACTATTTTTCATAGCTTTAATGAGTTCCATAGTATCTAAAGTTTCATCATCTCTAAATTCTATATCATCTACTGAAATATTAAAAGGTACTATATCAACATCTATTTCTTTCTTCATGTCTTCACTTAAATCACAACTACTATCTGCTACTATTTTGTACTCCATTATATATCCCCCATCCCAATTCTTTCCTCAATAAATACTGCTAAATCCTTAGCTATATTTGTTATTTCTTCTTGATTCTTTCCCTCTATCATCACCCTAACTAATGGTTCTGTACCAGAGGGTCTTATGACTACTCTACCTTCATTGTGAAACATCTCTTCTATTTTCTCTATTTCACACCTTATCTCTTCATTCTCCATATATCTGTACTTCATATCATTTTTGACTTTTGCATTTACCAATACTTGAGGATAATCTACCATTAGATTATTTAATTCAGCCATGGTCTTTCCACTAAATTTCATAACTTCTAACAAATGAAGTCCTGTAGCCAAACCATCTCCAGTGGTATTGTATTCCAAAAATATGATATGTCCTGACTGTTCTCCTCCTATTATATATCCTGAGTCTAGCATCTCTTCTAGAACATATCTATCGCCTACAGCTGTCTTCACTATATTCATTTCATTTTCCTTTAGATATATATCTAGACCCATATTTGACATTATGGTTCCTACTACAGTATCTTTAGATAACTTTCCATTTTCCTTTAAATGGGTAGCACAAATTGCCAATATATGATCTCCATCTACTAATTCTCCATTATTGTCCACAGCTATAATCCTATCTCCATCTCCATCAAAGGATATACCCATGTCTGCACCTGTATCTAATACTAGTTTTTTTATCATATCTGGATTAGTAGAACCACATCCATCATTTATATTCATACCATTTGGGCTGTCATTTATAACTATTACTTCTCCATTTAATTCTCTAATAATCTCAGGACCTATCTTATACAATGCACCATGACCACAATCCATTGCTATTTTAAGACCAGTTAGATCTAGATCTATTGTAGATTTTAAAAACTTCTTGTAATCTTCGCCTGCATTTGTTTCTCTGTAAATTCTTCCCACATGGCTTCCTATAGGTCTTATGTCTAATTGGGTATTACCTAAGATTATATCCTCTATTTCATCTTCAACTTGGTCTGGAAGCTTTAAACCCTTATTGCTGAAGAACTTTATACCATTATATTCTCCTGGATTGTGAGAGGCAGATATGACTACTCCTGCCAAGGCATTATATTTTCTAGTCAAGTATGCCACTGCTGGTGTAGGTATAATCCCTACAGAAACAGCATCTATTCCCATGGATGTTATCCCTGCCATAATGGCTGATTCCAACATATCTCCAGAAATTCTAGTGTCTTTTCCTACTAAGATCTTTCCTTTTTTCCCCTTAGATAATATATAAGCACCTGCTCTTCCTACATTATATGCTAACTCAGGTGTCAATTCCTCATTTGCAACACCCCTGATACCATCTGTCCCAAATAATCTAGTCAAATCCTCTTCCCCCTTAGTACAATATCTAAATTTTTATCTACATATATCTATTTTGCTTTGTTTGTGAACTTCTTCAATACCATATCTATTAGTATATCCCTATGGTTCAAATTTGGTTCATCTATTACTCTTTCCATTAGATATTCTAGAATTTCTCCAACTATCTTCCCCTCTTTATACCCTAAGTTTATTATATCATAACCACTGATTTCAAGTTGTTTTTTTTCATAGGGTTCATTCCTGTCTAAAATTCTCTGTATCTGCCTTTCTCTTTCAAATAAAAATCCTATATCTGCATTTCTATTTGAGCATCTCTTGTCTGCCTTTTGTAGTTCTATTAAATTAAATATTTTATCTTTTCCTACTCTACTTATGAGCCTTTTAAGTCCCTTGTCCTTTAAATCTGCATGATGAGTCATATGTTCTTTAATCAAATTTGCCACATCATCTATCATCTCATTAGGACATCTAAGTCTTTTGAGTATGTCTCTTGACATCTTCACTCCTAGTTTGTCATGTCCATAGAAGTGTCCTATACCTTCTTCATCTATGGTCAATGTATGAGGTTTTCCTATATCGTGAAATAGTGCTGCCAGTCTAATCTCCAATACAGGAGGTGTATGATCTACTACGCATAGTATATGTTCAAATACATCTTTCTCATGATGAGGATTTTTTTGATCAAATCCCACAGTTTCCTTTAACTCTGGTATTATTATCTCAAGTATATCTAAATCCTCCATCAATCTTATACCATATGATGGTCTATCTGACAATAGTATTTTGAATAATTCTTCTCTAATTCTCTCTGCACTTATTTTTTTAAGTAGATATCCCATCTGAGTACAAGAGTTTTTAGTTTCTTCTTCAATATAAAATCCTAACTGTGTAGCAAATCTTATTGCCCTTAGTATTCTTAAATGGTCTTCTTCAAATCTTTCTATAGGATTTCCAACTGTCTTGATTAACTTATTCTCTAAGTCCTTCTGACCACTAAATAGATCTATCAGTCCCTTAGATTTATTATATGCCATGGCATTTATAGTGAAATCTCTACGACTTAAATCCTCTTCTATCTCATCTGAAAAATATACTTTAGATGGCTTCCTCCCATCTAGATATTCTGCTTCCAATCTATAGGTTGTCACCTCTATATTTCCCTCATCTTGAACAACTACTACTGTACCATATTCCTTCCCTACTAATATAGTCTTGTACTCTTTAAATATCTCTTCTATTTCTTCTGGCTTTGCATTAGTTGTAATATCGAAATCTGCTGGTTCTTTACCCAATATAAGATCTCGGACACTACCTCCTACTATAAAAGCTTCATAGCCAAATTTCTCTAATCTATATAAGATATTTTCTACATAATCAGGTATAAAAAGCTCCATTTCCTTCCTCCATCATTTAATAATATTAGTATAGCATAGTATTTGCAATTTCATAGAAATAACTAATTTTTTATTTATACAAGATCTATATAATTAGAAACTAAATGAAATATGACCAGAAAATACATTCTGGTCATTGAACATCTTTATTTTATACAGTATATTTATTTTAATTATTGCTTCTATCAATTTTCATATGTGCAATATATGCATTTACCTCTATATCTTCTCCCCTTAGCTTTATTCCAAATCTATCAGCGTATATATATGCCCCATGTATATCTAATTTTTCCTCTAGGTACTTCTGTGCTACTTTTCCTGTTTTAGCATAATTTTCTCTTCCACTTCTTCAAACTATCGTAGTATTTCTATTTCTCCTCAACTTTAATCTTAAGTAAAAGAATTGTCTTATCCTCGTCTATCATCTTTCCAATATCATCTAAATCTTGAAAATCATAGGTTCTTAACTGATTTTCTACCTGTCTGTATACAGCTAACAATTTTTCCTCTCCAGACTCCAGTTCAACTCTTTTATTATCAATAGCGTAGTCCCAACTACTAATACCAGATTCAATAAAAAAATTATCAATGTGACTAGGCTTGGAACTAACATTTGGAGCATATAGAAAAAACTGCATTTCATCGCTATTAGGATTTATAATTCCAAACCCCATATTTCCCTCTTCAACCTCCTTTGGACTTAGTCCATAAGAAAGTTCCACTAGGGGAATAGGCTCCACCAACTTCCCATCACTATACCCTTCTACCCATATATCAACCCAACTTTTGTCAGCATTGGGTAGCATTAGATCAAAGTCGAATATCACCCCAAGACCTAATTCTTCAAAGGTCTTTATATAGCTGGAGTCAGTATTAGATGAAATATAGGCTATCTTGTCATCACTATTCCCTTGAGTCTTATTGCATCCAACACTAATAGCCATTGCTAAAACTACTAATATGGATAGCTTCACATAATGTTTTTTCAAAATTAGATTTCCCCCTTTTAAACTGATATATTTCTATACCATATATTTCTTTATATCCTCTAGACTTTCATATTCAAATATACCGTCAATTATAATCTCCAAAGTTACGGCATCTAGCTTTGATATTCCAAGCTTTAATTCCTCTATAAATATAATAATTCATCTTAATTTGGTCTATATATGGTCAATATAAATTCTTCTCCTATTTCTTTTAATTCTGGTTCTCTTGCACCAAGTTCTTTCATATTCTTTATGATCATAGGTATACCCCTACCTAATTGATCAATATATCTTAAATTTTCCATATACTTTACTAAAAATGGATTTCTTGCATAGGATACCCCTATTTTCATTTTATCTATTGTAACTGTATTGGGAAGTTTCCCAGGACTATGAAACTCTATTCTGTCTGTAAACATTAGAACCCTTATTTTAGAGCCAATTATACTATAATTCCTATGGACAACTGCATTAACTAAAGCTTCTCTAAGCACAACATTGGGATATATATCTTTTTCCTCTCTAACTGCACCTACAATGGTTGAAGGTGTCTTTATATTGTTTTTTATTATTACTAGAGCTTGCTCTACTATATCTGGCAAATTTCCTACTATTTGTTTCTTATCTATGAGTTCCTCGGTTATATCATTTCCCCTGAAATGTGCAAAGCTAATACCACTTTGTGTCAACTTATTTTCTACATTTTTCCCAAATATAAGTAATCCACCAACTGTGCATTCTTTAGTATTTACCCCTTCTCTCAATATATCTGCATTTACAAGAATTCTATCTACAGTCGACTCTGACTCATCATATAAATCAAACATATTATATTTCAAAAAATAGTCTCGTATTAGATCTATATTAAGATCTTTTTTATTAGTGCCTTCAACTGGTGATATGTCAAAATGCACTGCTCCACTTGCCTGAAACAATCGCATTAATTCTTCTCTTGAAGCAATTCTTTTAGTGGTACCAACCCTAATATAATACTTGTTATCAACGGTATAATATGGCTTATTAGTCCCCTTGGGGATTGTAAGGATAATAATTTTTTCGCCATTGATAACCATTTCTTGATAAATTGGAATTATATTAGGAATACAATTATTTCTACAGATATTCATTATTCTTTCTTCCATATCTTTAATTGAAATACCTTTTATTGTTCCATTATCAGATACACCAATGATTATCGTACCACCTTCCATATTAGCAAATGAAACAATCTCCCCGGCCAAATCATTAGGTTTAATTTTTTCCTCTTTGAATTCTACATAGGAATTTTCACCCTTGTTTATTAGATCTATTACATCTTGTTGGTTTAGCATTTCACCATTCCTTTCCAACTCTATTTATATGTATTATATCATAGGTCTATTGTAAGAAAAGATAGGAATATGTATTTTTTTCTAACTAAAAATACAAGCTGAATGACTATAACCTGTGATAGCCATTCAACTTATATTTCTATACCATATATTTCTTTATATCCTCTAGGCTTTCATATTCAAATATACCGTCAATTATAATCTCCAAAGTTACGGCATCTAGCTTTGATATTCCAAGCTTTAATTCCTCTGGTAAAACTCCAAATTTTTTAGTCAATAATTTTATCACAGTCTTTTCTAAGGCCTTTGTTTCCCCTCTCTGTATGCCCTTTTCCATGCCTTTTTCCATGCCCTTTTCCATGCCCTTTTCCATACCTTCTTTTCTAAACATTTCAGCTAAAGTCATAACTTGTTCACTCCCTTCTGGATAAGTGTTCTCAATTTTTTGCACTATTATATTGATATCCTTTTTAGATAGATTCTTGCCAGTACTAAAGATATATCTCATAAAGGTTTCAAAGTATTCTATTCCCGTCTGCTTATCTTCTAATCTCTGAAGATATTCTATTGACCTCAAAATAGTGCTGACCAATTCTCTAGTATCCTTTGTAAATATATCTCTCATTATGGTCAATGCTATTCTGTTTATAACTTCTCCCTTTATCTCCTCATCTGTATATCCTGATATATTGTATAGGAGATATTTATAATTAGGTATAAACTCTTGTATATTCTTTGATAAATCTCCATATCCTAATATCATTTCTCCGAGACTAGTTTTTATATTCCAATTATTTCTTCCATGATATATTACTAATGGTATTATAATTGGCAACCTATCTACCTTTTCCTTATTTACTTTGGCTTCCCAGATTTCTACCATATATTTTAGCAACTGAAAGGCAATATCCCTGCTTAGATAGCTTTTATGCTCAAACAGAAAGTAAATATATCCTTCTCTACTATTTATATCTATCTTGAATAGCAAATCTGAAAAGCCTTCTTCAAGCTCTTTATTGATAAAGCTATCTTTTTGTGGCTCTACAGTTTCTAAATCTATAATTTGTATAATTTCTTCTGGTAAATAATTATTCAAAAAATCTTTTGCTACTTCTACTTTTCCAAAAGTTGCTTTGAAAAATTTATCATGTGGATTTTGTATTTCCATGGAATCACCTACCTACTCTTATTATACCTTATAATCTAATGATATAACAGAAAATTTGTGAAATATATAAATTACTTCACCATTGATTATATCTCCCCCGATAATTTTACAATATCTGTAGCTACTCTATCTATAAATCTTCTATCATGCTCTACCAAGATCATTGTAGGTGAATATTCTAAAATCATATTTTCTATCTGTATTCTAGAGATTACATCAATATAATTAAGTGGTTCATCCCAGACAAATAGATGTGCTTCTTCACATATAGATTTAGACAAAAATATCTTTTTCTTTTGTCCCATGCTAAAATTTTCAATGGGAACTTCAAATTGCTCCCTAGAAAAACCCAATTTTCTTAAAACCATTAAAAATTTAGTTTTATCTAGTCCCTCTTCTCTAATAAACTCATTTATATTTCCATTAATAGAATGAAATCTCTGTGGAACATAGGAAATTATAATATCCTTTGCAATTTCAAGTCTACCTTGACAAGGAATATCTTCACCTAAAATTGCATTTATAATGCTAGATTTTCCACTTCCATTATCACCACTAAATACAATACAATCACCTTTTTGAACATTAAATTGTATTGGACTAAAAATATTTCCATCTCCATATGAAATTGCAAAATCCTCTGCATTTATATATTCCTTAATATGATGATCCAATATATTCATCTGTAATTTATCTATGGTCTCTATATTCTTTAATAATTTTTCCTTTTCCTCTATAGCTTTCTCATACCTTTTATTTATATTCTTTGAGCCTTTCATCATTTTAGCTGACTTATGACCAATATACCCCCTATCTACAGGACCAGAACCAATTTTAGTATTCTCTACCTTGTGAGACCATATTGCCTTTTCCCGTGCAGACTGTTTCAGCCTTCTCATTTCTTTTCTGAGCTTTTGATTTTGTTCTAGTTCATATTGGTCTTCTAAGTTCTTATTTTGCTCCCAAGTGTCATAAGTTCCTTTCTGGAGAACTATCTTACTCTTCTCTATTGTTAGTATATGATCTACTATACTATTGATAAACTCTCTATCATGAGATATGAGTATAAACCCCTTCTTATCATCTAAATATTTTGCCACTACTTCTCTACCATGGGTATCTAAATGATTGGTAGGTTCATCAATGAGTAAAAATCTCTCCTCTTCTGCAAATAATAAAGCCAGTAATATCTTGGTTTGTTCTCCTCCACTTAGAATTGAAAATCTGCGATACAAAGTCTCTTCTTCTACTTCCAGCAAGTTCATTTCCCTTTGCAATCTCCATAATTCAAAATTTGGTTGCAATATCTCTAGCAGATCTAAAGTCATAATATCATAGTCATCAATATGAAATGGAAAATAAGCCATGGGAAATGGTCTAATAATTGTTCCCTTATAGGGATATTTATTCATTAGAAGCTTTAAAAAAGTTGTTTTTCCATAACCATTTCTTCCTATAAAACCTAATTTCCAATCTGTATCTAATTGTAAATCTAGATCTTTAAAAATAGGACTCAAACTTCCTGGGTATTCAAATGTTAAATTGTGAATATCAATTAATGCCATATATGATTCTCCTTCCATAATTTGAGCTTTAGCGAGAATCTATATTCAAAAAATAAAAAAGTCGAGGTTAGAAAACTCTCAACTAAGAATACAAAATAACATTCTAATTACTTTGATAAAATTTGGATAAATATATTGAAAGAGATTTCTCGCTAAAATTTGCACAACAAAATCATCCATTGCTTAAAGCAATGAAAATAGTCATGCTTATTTAATTCATTATTTAGCAAGAAATATATCCATCTGTACACCCCTTTCATAATATTAATGATATTATATCATATCTTTCCCCACTTTTAAACTAATACGCATTTCTATATCATATATTTTTTTATATCCTCTAGACTTTTATATTCAAATATGCCATCAATTATAATCTCCAAAGTTACGGCATCCAGCTTTGATATTCCAAGCTTTAATTCCTCTGGTAAAACTCCAAACCTTTTAGTCAATAATTTTATCACAGTCTTTTCTAAGGCCTTTGTTTCTCCTGTCTGCATACCCTTTTCCATGCCTCTTTCCATACCCTTTTCCATGCCTTTTTCCATGCCTTCTTTTCTAAACATTTCAGCTAAAGTCATAACTTGTTCACTCCCTTCTGGATAAGTGTTCTCAATCTTCACTGAACTTAATTGTTATAGCATATACATGTTCATAATTATGTATTTCGTACTCTTCAGGGGTAAAAAAATATTGAACATCATAGGCTATAAGGGAGTTTTTAGTAGTTAGAATTTGTATAGCTAGAGGAATCTCTTCTTCATAGGTGATTTTAGCTGTTTTATTTAAAACAGATGTTGCACTACCCATCCCCTCAAAACTTTCTGTAATCTCAGTAGAATATTGAGTTGAACTATCATGATTTTCGCTTTGTAACGCCAATTTTAATCCTTCTCCAAGATTTTTAAAATCAAGTGTCAACCTTCCCTTATTATCAGTAAAATTCACTTTACTGTTCTTTGAAAAAACTGGTTTCCATTTCCCATTGATTAGTCCATATGTACTAATCTCAATACTTTTCATATCATCCAGTTTAAAATCATAGGTATATTCATCCCCACGGTTTTCAACAAACTGAATAATATTTTCCCCTTCTAACGATGATTGGATTTTTATATCTATATTTCCATTAATTATATCTATATTTCCATCTATGATTGAATAATAGTGATCATCATAGCCAATGGTTTTAGCATCTACAATTCCCATTACCCCAATTATCTTATTATCATTGTCATAACAAATCAGCTGATATTTCCAATCTACAGGGACTTGAATAGATTCTCCTTTTTTTAAGGAAAGAGAGTTAATATCCTTAATAATTTTTTCTACTGTTTTAGGATCTGTTATTTCTATGGATGAATTATCCTCTTCATCTTTCAAAACTATATAATTGGCTTCCTTAATATTTAGTTGCTTGCTACCACAAGCTATAAGCAGTGATGGAATGAAAACTATCACAAGAATTAAAGCTATTATCTTTTTCATCTTCCTACCTCCATAAATATAATTATAATATCATATAACTTGATTAATATAATATATGTTCCCCTTTCATATACTCAATTCATATAAACCATATATCTTACTTCTATATTTTTATTTATTCTTTCTCAAATAGGTTATACACACCTTTATGAACAGTATATATGCTACAAATTTAGTAATTTGAAATACTATATTAAAGGTATGAATTATTCCTATATGCCACATATTTACCAATCCCCTCTTATATATTTTATTTTAGATTCATCTACTGCTATGACCTAAAATTAAAAATTATTCTGTATTAATATCTATCCATTCTTGAGCAAATGATGTAATAAAAGTTGTCTGTTGTTTATAAATAATTCTGTTATTTTATAACTCTCGGTTTCCTCATATGTAATCTCTCTAATCTTATTATCATCAAAGGATAGTATGGAAGCACCTGGCACACCTAGTAAAATAGGAGAATGGCTTGCAATTATAAACTGTGTTCCCCTTTGAGCTAAATTATATATTAATGTCAATAATGTCAATTGCCTTTGGGGTGATAAAGCTGATTCTGGTTCATCTAAAAGATATAGTCCTCTTTCAGTAAAACGGTTTTGAATAAGTGAAATAAAACTTTCCCCATGGGACTGCTCATGCATGGATTTGCCTCCATAACTTTTATAATAAGAATCATAATCATCTCCATCCCTATAATCTTCAATCTTACTTGCTACATTATAAAAGCTTTCCGCTCGAAGAAAAAAGTTGCTTTTGGCCCTTGAAATTCCCTTTATGACAGTGATTGCTTTATATAGACTAGAATGAGTATCCATTGTTGAGAAGTTAAAGTTTATATTTCCACCTTCTGGATTAAAACCATAAGCAACTGCAATACTTTCAAGTAATGTAGATTTACCAGTTCCATTCTCCCCTACAAAAAAGGTAATATTACTATTAAAGTAGAGTTGATTAATGGATTGAATAGATGGAATCCTTTTATAATAACTGCTTTCCTCAACTTTGTTCCAATCAATTCTAATACCCGTAATGAACTTTCCATCCATATAGTCGCCTCCATACCAAATAATAACTTTAGTTATTCATAGTATATCAGATTGTGGTTTATTTGAAAGATAATATAAAAAATAACTAGCTACAATATCATAGCTAGTTATTTTTTACCCTAAAAATCCTATTCAGCCTCATAGATAAGTTTATTTTTATTATCTTGAATTAAAAATATCTTCTCTACTTCATCATCAATGAACTCTTCTATACTATCTTCCACTTTGATCTTTGCACTGATGCTGCAATTAGAGCTTAAAGCTCTGGGTACAGGCATAAGTTCACATTGGACATCTCTTTTTTTACACTTTCGCTGAAATTTAATAGCACCTGAATGTGTAAAAAATAAAACCATATATTCCATATCTATTTCCTAGCCTCTAGTATAAATATATCTCCCTCTTCTTTTACTGATATGGAGTATCCTGAATGCTTTAAAAATCTCTGTACATTTTCTTTTGCTGTATTATTATCTACTATTATATCTGCTCCTTTAGGACTTTGTTCTAGTGCCTTTTTAGTCATCAATACTGGCTGAGGACAGCTCATACCACATGTGTTTATTTTATTCATGATACCATCTCCTTCTCTTTGTGATCGTCTTTGACCAGACTATCTGAATTAAAATAGGAAATAACTCCTAGAAATACAAAGCATATAATAGCTGCTACCTTTCCATTTGGTGTTGTACCAGCTGGACTTGATGCTAGACCAAAGTTGTGGCATATGGCAGCACCAACTAACATTCCCATTACAGAAATAACAGAATCTATATTACCTTCTCCTGATAAGATAAGCTGTCTGAGAGGACATCCACCTAGTAAAACTGAACCCCAACCTACTATTACCATGCCTAGAAAATTCCATAGACCATCAGTATGGGCTACAGGTTGGCCTTCAAATCCTAGATTAAAGAATCCAAAGGCAAAATTTGCAATAAAACTAGTCACTATTATTGAAATAAATCCAAGTAAAAGATAATTATCTCCAAAGAGAATCATATCTCTAGTACCCCCTACCATACATAGTCTAGTTTTTTGAGCCAATACTCCTACTATCAAACCTGCTGCAAGTGATATGATAATAGGGGCAGCAAAGGACCCTGGACCCTCTTCACTAAAGAATATAAATGTTGGAGCAGCTAAAAGTAATGCTAGAAACCCTATATTTACAGCTGGGAAGATATAGCCCTCAATTTTAGGCATCTTATAATTTCTCTTTAGACTAAATCCTTTGTTTAAGAACTGAACACCGATAAATATCCCAAAGATAAATCCTACTATACCAAATATAGCATTTAGATCTCCTCCCCCAAGTCTCAATACCATTCTCAAAGGACATCCGAGAAATATCAATGCACCTATCATTACAACTATTCCCAACATAAATCTAGCAAAAGGTGCTGAACCACCTTTTGATTCAAATTCTTTGTTTTTTAAAGATATAAAAAACGCCCCTAATACAAGCCCTATTACTTCAGGTCTTATATATTGGACAACTGCCGCCCTATGTAGTCCTATACCTCCGGCTATATCTCTTAAAAAACAAGCTATACAAAACCCCATATTTGCAGGATTTCCAAAATATACAAGCAATACAGATATTATTCCTATAAGTCCTCCTGCCAAAATAATTCCCTTTTTCCCTTTCATCTATTCTCCCTCCTATATCTTTCCTTTATCAATAGTTTAACAATGTCAAATTTTAAAGTAAAATAGATTATCTTAATAGTCTTTACTAGTCTAATAGGAAAAATTAATAATCATTGTGGAAAAAACACTTAAACAATATAATAGTTATATATAAGTATGGATTTGAACATCTAAAATCTTCAAAAGGGGTAATATCATGAGATACGTCTATTTAGATAATGGGGCTACTTCTTTTCCTAAAGCTCCTGGTGTGGCAGAAAGTATATCGGATTATATTCTAAATGTGGGAACTAATGTAAATCGTGGAGCCTATAGTTTATCCTATAAGGCGGAAAATATAGTGTATGAAACTCGAGAACTCATATGTGAGATATTTAGTTTTGACAAACCTGAAAACGTAGTATTTACAAAAAATATAACAGAAAGTATGAATGTATTGATAAAAGGTCTGTTAAAAGAAGGAGACCATGCTATAGTATCATCAATGGAACACAATGCTGTTATGAGGCCTTTAAATTCCCTTGGGAACAAAGTTGAGTATACAAAAGTCCAATGCAATAGGCTAGGTGAATTAACAATTGAAGATGTGATAAACTCAATTAAGCCGAATACGAAAGCTGTGATAATGTCTCATGCTTCCAATGTGTGTGGCACTATTTCTGATTTAGAGAATGTAGGAAAAATATGTAAGGAAAATGATATATTCTTTATAATCGATAGTGCTCAAACAGCAGGATTTCTAGATATGGATTTTAAAAATTTAAATGCAGATGCCATAGGTTTTACAGGTCATAAAGGTCTATTAGGACCTCAGGGAATTGGAGGATTTATAGTAAATGACAAAATTTCAGGAGAAATAAATACTCTGATTGAAGGTGGGACTGGCAGTCTATCTGATTCTGAAGTACAGCCAGATTATATGCCAGATAAATTTGAAGCAGGTACACTAAATATTCCAGGTATTTATGGACTAAATGCATCATTGAAATATATATTAAATCATGGTATAAAAGATATTAGGGAAAGAGAGATCTATCTCCTTGACAAGTTCTTGGAAGATCTTCTCAATATGAAAAATATCAATCTCATTGGCAAGAGTACATCTACAGACAGAACCGGAATATTATCCATTGATTTTACCAATAAGGACAATGGTCTTGTCGCCTATGAACTAAGCAAAGAGTACGGTATCATGACTAGAAGTGGTCTACACTGTGCACCATCGGCTCATAAAACTCTAGGTACTTTCCCAAGGGGTACAGTAAG
The DNA here is from genome assembly GCA_902386935.1 of Varibaculum timonense. GTDB lineage: Bacteria > Bacillota > Clostridia > Tissierellales > Tissierellaceae > CABMKH01. Next base: position 136,103 of record CABMKH010000004.1, on the reverse strand, counting down.
ATTTTCTTTAAGTCACTTTACCACTTTGGAGGAAATAAAATATTCCATAGATTGTATAAATAATATATTGAGTAAAGGAAGGTAGTGTTTTGGAATTTAATCAATTAGAAAGTTTTTTAAGTGTTGTAAAACATAAGAGCTTTTCAAAAGCTGCTAAAGAATTATATTTAACCCAACCAACTATTAGCAATAATATTCAAATTTTAGAAAAGGAATTAAAAACCACTCTCTTAGATAGAAAGAGCAAGACCATAACTCTAACACATTCTGGTAAAGCTTTCTATAAATATGCTGTGGAACTTATCAATATTAGAGAACAGGCCAAGTTTAATATTATGGAGCAGTCAGATAAAATCGAAGGTAAAATTGAGATAAATGCTAGTTCCATCCCTGAACAATATGTTTTACCCTATATAATCAAGGACTTTACAAAGATATATCCACAGGTTTCTTTTTCTATAACTCAAAAAAATTCAAAGGATATAGTAGATGATATTATAAAAGGGAGACATAATTTTGGAATAGTAGGTGCAAAATATTCTTCTAGAATGTTAGAATATATAGATTTTTATGAAGATGAACTTGTTTTAGCTGTACCAAACAATGAAAATTACTCAATGCATAATGATACACCTTTGGATATAGATATTTTATTTTCAGAAAGGTTTATCTTTAGAAAAGAAGGATCAGGAACCAGAAGGTTGATAGAGCAGTATCTTTTAACCAAAGACATAAGTCTAGATGACTTAAACATAGTATCTTTAATAGATAGTAATGAAATGATTAAGAAGATGATTGAATTAGAATTAGGTGTTAGTTTCGTTTCAGAAATATCCATAAAAAATGAAATTGACTTAGGACTAATTAAACCCCTTAGAATAAGGGGCTTGGATTTGAAACGTAAATTTTATTTTGTATATTGTAAAAATAGAACCTTATCTCCTGTAGTAGAAGTCTTTAAAAACTTTTTAACTAATTGGAGCTGTGTCTTTTAAAATAATCATTTAGTAATTCTTCATCCTTTGTATCAGCATAATTGCTTAGATCTGTTATAGTAAATTTTATTCCAATGCCCTTACTTGCATAAGCAATTACCTCTAATGCCAGCTTGTGAAATTCCTTATCATATAGCTTTGTATTGCTTTCCATATCTAATCGATTTTCCTCAGGGTCAAACTTTAAGAGGATTTTCCCACCTGCTGGAAATATGACGGCACTAGTTGAAGAATCAATTATAATTTCATAACAATCATATTTTTTGCAAATTATCGTTCTAACAGTTTCATATCCTTTTTTATTGATTCTAGAAATAATGCGTATGGGGTTGTGAGTTGACCTTACAGTAGGTTCATTGTCCGAAAATTCTTCCATTATCTCCTCAACTATAATCCGCTTATTCTCTTCTTTCTCGTCTAATCCATGTACTTCAGATTTCTCTTCTGAGTATTCTCCTTCTAAGCCCGATTCATCATCACTAGGAGTGGTCTGTTTACTCTGCATATAGAGTTCATATCCCAGCTCTTCTTCCAGCTCTTTTCTACGTTTTCCAAAGCTGATGATGCTTTTATCAGTGAACATCCATATTGCAATTACACCATTGGTAATTATAAGCATAAGAAGAAATCGTGCTAAAAGAGAAAATTGTAGCATTTGGACAAAACTGTCCCAGTTGATCTTTGTTGCTAAGAACATCATAAATCCACTAGTGGCTGCTGTCAATAGAGCAAAAGCTCCTGCTATCTTGATATTCCCCTCTAATGCAAATGAAAATCCCATTATGGCAACTATAAAATTCAATATCATATCCAATCCTATCATAACTTGAGTATTTGTAAGGATGGGGCTTATGATTGCATCAAGGAAGTGAGTACCTAAATATATACTCATCAATATAAGTGTACGTTTTCTTCCTTTATAAAAAACAGAATTGCTGCTAATCTCATCGTTAATTTTCTGTTTTAGCATAGACTTGTAGACACTATTCTTTTTCTTAAACATAGATATCCCCCTTTTTATTGAACTAGATGGAAAATAATCTTTATGCTATTTAAATTTATTTCAGTTTATCACCTTATTTTGCTAAAGTCAACGTTTTATAGAAAATCCTATAATCTAAGATTTTTTATAAAAAACAACTTCTGTCAATGGTGATTTCAGCCATTGACAGAAGTTGTTTTTATTCAGTATATTTTTTAAATAATATAGATGCATTATGTCCACCAAATCCCAATGAGTTGGACATACCATATTGTATATCTCTATTTACTGCTTTATTTGGGGTATAGTTTAGATCACATTCTTCATCTGGGTTTTCATAGTTTATAGTTGGAGGTATTGTCCCTGTCTTTAGAGCCAATACTGTGGCTATAGCCTCTATCCCACCTGCAGCTCCTAGTAGATGTCCTGTCATTGATTTTGTTGAACTTATATTTAGTTCATAGGCATGTTCTTTAAATAGATTTTTTATGGCCAATGTCTCCAGCTTGTCATTGAAATATGTGCTTGTTCCATGGGCATTAATGTAGTCTATTTTTCTATAATCCACTTCTCCATCTTCCAAGGCCAATCTCATGGCATTGGTAGCACCTATGGCTTCAGGATCTGGCTGTGTTATATGAAATGCATCTGATGTAGATCCATATCCTATGACTTCACCATATATAGTTGCTTCTCTATTTAAAGCATGATCCAAATCTTCCAAAATCAACATTCCTGCTCCTTCACCCATGACAAAACCATCTCTCTCTTTGTCAAAGGGTCTACTTGCCTTTTCATATTCATCATTTCTAGTAGAAAGAGCTTTCATGGAACAAAAACCTGCAAATGAAATAGGGGTTATAGATGCTTCTGCTCCACCTGTTATGATCATATCCATTTGCCCTGATTTTATCATTCTAAAGGATTCTCCTATGGCATGAGTACCAGAGGCACAGGCTGTAGTTATAGTCATAGTAGACCCCTTTAACCCAAAGGCCATGGAAATCTGTGCTGTTCCCATATTGGATATCATCATTGGGATAAACAGAGGACTTACTCTATTAGGTCCTCTCTCCATAAGCTTTGAATGCTCCTGCTCAAAGACCTCTACCCCTCCTATACCTGTACCTACTATGACACCTACTCTATTTCTATCTATATTTTCCAAAGAAATATTCCCGTCTTCTATTGCCAGTTTTGCTGCTGCAACTGCATACTGGGAAAATTTATCCATTCTCCTAGCTTCTTTTTTATCCATATATTCTCTAGGATCAAAACCTTTTACTTCAGCACCAATCTTGGCATTGAAATCCTTGGTATCAAATCTAGTTACAGGTCCTATCCCTGACTTCCCCTGAACAAGGGAAGTCCAAAATCCCTCTTTACCAAGGCCTATGGGAGTTATAGCTCCTAGGCCTGTTATCACTACTCTCTTCATATTGACCACCTCGTACTAGGCAATTTTATTCAGTTTTACTTTCTATATAGTTTACTATATCTCCTATACTCTTGAAATTTTCTGCCTCATCATCTGGAATTGATACTTCAAATTCATCCTCTAGAGCCATGATTATCTCCACTGCATCTAATGAATCTGCCTCTAGATCTTTTATCATAGATGTCTCCATGGTAATACTCTCCACATCTGAAACTCCTAATTGATCTGCAATAATATCTCTGATTTTTTCAAATAACATTTTAAATTCCTCCTTGTATTTTAAATTATTTACTACTGGCGACCTCATCTCGCCCCTACGGGATGGCATGGAAACCATCCCCTACTGTTATCTATTCTCTATAATCTATTCTCTATTCTCTATTATCTATTCTCTATTCTCTATTATCTATTCTCTATTCTCTATTATCTATTCTCTATTATCTATTCTCTATTCTCTATTATCTATTCTCTATTATCTATTCTCTATTCTCTATTATCTATTCTCTATAATCTGCCCCTACATACTCATTCCGCCGTCTATCTTTATGACTTCTCCCGTTATATAGTCTGACTCTTCACTTGCCAAAAATCCCACTAAATTTGCTATGTCTTTTGGGCTTCCAAAGACACCTAGGGGAATATTTTTTATCATTTCTCTTTTTATATCTTCTTTCAATATATCTGTCATATCAGTCTGAATAAACCCTGGTGCTACAGCATTTACTCTAATTCCTCTAGATGCCAATTCCCTAGCCATTGATTTTGTAAATCCTATTACTCCTGCCTTAGAAGCAGAATAGTTCCCTTGACCTGCATTTCCAGCTATACCTACTACTGACGAGATATTTATTATCTTTCCGTATCTCTTTTTCATCATGGATCTAGCTACTGCCTTTGTGCAGAGAAAAACTCCCTTTAGATTTACATCTAATACTGACTCCCAGTCCTCTTCACTCATCCTAATCAACAGATTATCCTTGGTAATCCCTGCATTGTTTACCAATATGTCTATAATTCCCAACTCTCTTTCCACTGTTGAAATCATATCTTGGACTTCTTTATTATTGGCTACATTAGCCTTTACAGCTATGGCCCTTACTCCAATTTTTTCAATCTCTTCTATGACCTCTAGAGCCTTAGCTTCATTGCTGCTATAGGTAATTGCTATATCTGCTCCTCTATTAGCCAATTCTATGGCAATTTCCCTTCCAATACCTCTAGTTCCACCAGTTACCAATGCTATCTTATCTTTAAAACTCATATTCTACCCTCCTCTAAAATCTTCATGGTTTCGTCAAAAGATTTTAAATCTGATATATTGAGGGCTTTGATCTCCTTCCCCATATTCTTTCCTATTCTCTTGACAAAACCTGTCAGTGCCTTTCCTGGTCCTATTTCAATAAATACCTCTACACCTTTATTTATCATAAGCTCTACAGATTGTTGCCAAAGAACAGAACTACTCACCTGTTTTACCAACTTTGGTATTATCTCTTCTTTACCTTCTATTATCTTGGCATCTACATTTGATACTATCTTTTTATCTAAATCATAGACATTATATTTTGAAAGTTCATCTGCCAATCTCTTCCCTGCCATCTCCAATAGACTACAATGAAAAGGTGCACTTACAGGTAAATTTACTACTTTTTTGGCTCCCAAGTCCATGGCCTTCTTACATGCAATTTCCAGTCCTCTTAATTCTCCAGATATAACCACCTGACCTGGACTATTATAGTTTGCTACTTCTACTACTCCATATTCTATTGAAGTCTCTATTACCTTAGGCAAATATTCATTGTCTAGTCCCAATATAGCTGCCATGCCTCCCACTCCTAGGGGAACAGCTTCTTGCATAAACTTTCCTCTTTTTTGCAATATCTTTATAGCATCAGAAAACTTTAGCCCTTTCCCTAAGACTATAGAAGCATACTCTCCTAAACTTAGGCCAGCAGTGTATTCACAATCTAATCCTCTCTCTTCCATGACCTTAAGCATAGATATGCTTGTTGCCAATATGGCTGGTTGTGTATTTTCCGTCTTCTTTAACTCTTCGTCACTTCCATTAAAGCATAACTCACCTAAATCCATGGATATTGCATCACTAGCTTCTTCAAACACATATCTAGCTTCTTTAAAATTATCATAAAAATCCTTCCCCATACCTATATACTGGGAGCCTTGACCAGGAAATATAAAAGCTAGCTGTTTCACAGCTTATCACCTCCTTTCAAAGGTGATAGTCTATCTATTATATTTGAAGCATCTGTTACTATGGACTGTATAATATCCTCACAGGTATCTATCTCTTCTATTAGACCAGAGATTTGACCTGCCATTAGAGAACCATTGTCAACATCTCCAGATCGAACAGCCAATTTTAGCCTTCCTACATTTAGCTTTGCCAGTTCATAGACATCAGTACCCTTATTTTCCAATTCTATAAATTCCTTTGAGAATTTATTTTTCAGTACCCTTATGGGATGACCAGTACTTCTGCCAGTTACCAATGCATCCCTATCCTTTGCCTTTAAGATGGCTTCTTTATAATTTATATGAACATCTGCTTCTTTTGAACATACAAATCTAGTCCCCATCTGTATTCCCTCTGCACCTAGGGCCAAAGCTGCCAAAAACCCTCTTCCATCTCCTATACCACCTGCTGCTATTATGGGAATATCCACTGCATCTGCCACTTGAGGAACTAAAGACATAGTAGTAAGCTCTCCAATATGTCCTCCTGCTTCTGTTCCCTCTATAATTATGGCATCTGCACCGAACTTTTCTACTCTTCTGGCTAAAGATACAGTAGGTACTACAGGTATGACCTTTACATCATGTTCTTTTAACTTGGGAATATATTTCCCTGGATTTCCTGCACCTGTAGTTACTACAGGAACCCTTTCTTCACAGACTATACCTACAATATCCTCAGCATACGGCGACATCAACATAATATTTACTCCAAAGGGCTTATCTGTCAATTCCTTAAGTTTTCTAATCTCTTCTCTGATTATCTCTCCTGGCAAACTTCCAGCAGCTATAATCCCCAATCCTCCAGCATTTGATACAGCTGCAGCTAACTGATGAGTAGCTACCCAAGCCATTCCCCCTTGTAGTATAGGATACTTAATATTTAATAGCTCTGAAATTCTAGTATTAAACATTATCTTCCTCCTTATTCCATTTTAAAATCAATGAACCCCATGTAAGTCCAGCACCAAATCCAGCAAATAGAATATTATCACCTTTTTTTATCTTTTTATCTCTAATTGCCTCATCTAGAGCTACTGGAATAGATGCTGATGACATATTTCCATATCTATCGAGATTTACATATATCCTGTCCATAGGTAAATCTAATTTTTTTCTTGCTGCATCTATTATCCTAATATTTGCCTGATGTGGTATCAGTAGATCTATATCTTCCACTTGTAGATTTGCCCTTTCAAGTGCAACCTTAGATGTTCTCTCCATGGTTCTCACTGCAAATTTAAACACTTCTCTTCCATCCATTTTTAGGGTATGAAGATTATCTTCTATGGATTCCATACTAGCTGGAATCTTGGAGCCTCCTCCCGGTTGAATCAAGACCTGCCTATTTTCTCCATCTGAGCCTAGCTCATAGGACAAAATTCCATATCCTTCATCACATCTCTCCAATACACATGCCCCTGCACCATCTCCAAAGAGTACACATGTATTTCTATCTTTCCAATCTATTATCTTAGATAGATTTTCTCCTCCTATGACAAGTACTCTATCATACATTCCAGATTTTACAAAACTTGCACCAGTTACTATTCCATATACAAATCCAGTACAAGCTGCATTTATATCCATTGCTGCCGCATTTGTAGCCTTAAGATTATCTTGAATTATACATGCTGTAGATGGAAATAGATGATCTGGAGTTATAGTTGCCACTATAATCAGGTCTATGTCCTCTGGCTTTAGATTGGCATCCTTTAAAGCTCTCTTTGCCGCCTCAGTTCCCAAGTCAGAAGTGCTTATATCTTTACTCCCTATTCTCCTCTCTCTTATACCAGTTCTCTCTACTATCCATTCATTGCTGGTATCTACCATTTTCATAAGATCGTAATTTGTAAGGATATTTTCAGGTACAAAACTACCTACACCAGAAATCCCTACAGAATAGTTTTTCAATCTATCACCTCCATATTTTATTAAAATCATTGCAAAATAACTGTACTTCCATTATGATATGAATTACATATTACAAAAACTTAAGACTAAGTATATATTATTATGGATAAATAATCAATCCTAATAATGGATTTTTAAAAACAAAAGAGGTGATTTTATGTCAAAAGTCTTAAAAATTGAGGAGATAATGAATATCATACCTCACAGACAACCATTTTTATTTGTAGATAGAGTTGAGATATTAGAATCAGGTGTAAAGGGGGTAGCCTATAAGAATGTAACTATGAATGAATATTATTTTCAGGGTCATTATCCTGGAATGCCCGTGATGCCTGGAGTCATAATCATAGAGACCATGGCTCAAGCAGGAGCAGTCATACTACTATCCCATGAAGATTTTGAAGGTAGTGTTCCCTATTTTGCAGGTATAAATAAGTTTAGGTTTAAAAGAAAAGTAGTCCCTGGAGATACTCTAAAGATAGAAGTAGAAATAGTAAAACTAAGGGGTTCTATTGGTATCGGTCAGGGTAAAGCCTTTGTAGAAGATGAGCTAGCTGCCGAAGGAGAGTTTATGTTTGCAATTGATAAAAATAAGGGTATGTAAAGTGTATTTATGGATGTTTTCATAGATATAAAGGCTATGTGTGAGGATATCTATAATATACAGTAGATGGAGAATTTAGATGAAAGGTGTTGATCATGTGAATTTACCCCAATTGAATATAAATGGAAAGATGACTTCAATCCCAATTATCCAAGGAGGTATGGGAGTAGGAGTATCTCTTTCCAACCTAGCATCTTCTGTGGCAAATGCTGGAGGAATTGGAATTATATCTGGAGTCCAGATAGGTTTTAGAGAAGAGGATTTTGAAACTAATACTAAAAAGGCCAATATGAGAGCCCTTGCCAAAGAGATAAGAAGTGCAAAAAACCTAAGTCCAAATGGAATCATAGGTGCAAATCTCATGGTAGCTATAAATAACTATAAAGATATGGTAAAGGTTGCAGTAGATGAAAAAGTAGATCTGATAATATCTGGTGCTGGACTTCCCAAGGATCTTCCTTCATTTGTAAAGGGAACAGATACAAAGATTGCTCCCATTGTATCCTCTGCTAAAGCTGCTAGTTTGATTACAAAATTATGGCTTAGAAGATATGACTATCTTCCAGATTTGATAATTGTAGAAGGTCCTGATGCTGGTGGACATCTTGGCTTTACTGTAGAAGAATTACAAGGTTCTACTCCTCTTCTAGAAGATATTCTAAAAGATGTAATCACTGCCATAAAACCTTTTGAAGAGTCCAAGAGAAGAAAGATTCCAATAATTGCTGCTGGTGGTATATTTGATGGAAAGGATATATCCAAGTTTATAAAACTAGGTGCTGATGGAGTCCAAATGGGTACTAGATTTGTAGCAACTCATGAATGTGATGCTCCTATAGAGTTCAAAAAATCATATATCAATTCTACTAAGGAGAATATAGGGATTATTTCCAGCCCAGCTGGTATGCCTGGTCAGGCAATTATAAATCCATTTATAAAGAGGATTCAAGCTGAAAGAGAAAAGGTCTCTAAATGTTATAATTGTCTAACCCCTTGTAATCCTCTTACAACTCAATATTGTATCTCCAAGGCACTAATAAACGCAGTTAAGGGAGATATTGACAATGGACTTGTCTTTATAGGTAAAAATGGATATAGACTTCAAGAGATTGTAAGTGTGAAGGAATTAATAGATGAACTACTTGGGGAACTAAAAAAAAGTTAGGCATAACTGGAGGCCACTGAAAAACTATAGTTTTTTGCTTGTCATTCTGAAGTGAAGCTGAAGAATCTTGTATTTTCAACATGTTTAAGATCCTTCACTAAGGTTCAGGATGACAGAAAAGGACTTTTTCCGTGGCCTCCATAACTGCCTAACTTTTTTATTCTTGCAATTCTATTGGAATAGTTGTTGGACTTATATTCTCTACTTTTATATCCTTTGTATAATCTAAGCCAATTTCCACCCTATGTTCTCCAGCATCTAGTCCTTCTAAATCTAGATATGGTTTTATATCTGATTTTGTCATTTCTTCCATGATGCTCTTTATGCCCTTTACCGTTACAAAAATGGTTTCATCTATATCTATGGCATTTAAACTCAATTCCTTAGACTGATTTCTTATATCTAATTCTTCAGGGCTAAACATATAGCTCTTTGATACTACTTCTTCTATTGTATAGCTTATCTTTATCTCCTGATTTGGATCTACTAGTTTTGCATTTTCTGGTAAATCTAGTTCTACCTTTATATCTGTACTAGTCAATAGGGAATTTATATCTATTGGCTTTGTCTTTATATGATTTAAGCTCAATATACTATTGTCTCCCTTTATATCCACTGTACTTGGCTCTATCTTGATTTCACTTATGATATAATTTTCAGGTAGTTGATTTTCAGTCTGCAACTCAATAGGTAATACTAGTCTCCTAAGTATTGGGATATGCACATCTACTACTCCAGGATCTCTCTCTACTCCTCTGACATCATTTCCTTGATCATCCTTTAGCTGCAATGGAACTGTCATGCTTATATCTTCACTCTGTCCTGTTACATCTACCATAGCTACAACCTCTGCCACCTCATTGACCCATGTCCTCGGTCCTCTTATGAGAACTGTATGTGGTTTTGAAGATGTATCCCCTATTATATATTCCTTGGATAATTTCCCAGCAGTCTTTGTAATTACTGATTTTTCCTTGGTAATCACTCTATCAATGGAAAATAATATCTCCTTTGGTTCATAATTTGCTATCTTCACATCAGATATATTGTTTATCAAGTCCACAGTTACAGGTACTTTTACTTGTCCTTCGCTATATCCACTTAAATCTACCTTGGCTATAATATTGCTACCTATGACTCTGTCTAATTTGTCCAATTCTGCCCTCTTTCCCCTAACTCTTACATTGACCTTAGCTTCACTAGGCTCCATAACTACTAAACCCTGTCTATCTAGCTCAGCAGTATTGGATATATTTACATTTATATTCTTGTATTCCCTTGTATCATCTGGGTTTACTTCACTCAATACATAACTCCTCAATATTATGGCAATTACGAGAGCGAACACCTTTGTAGTTAGATTATTCTTCCCCTTGCCCATTTTTCAGCCTCCATTTACTTATAAAAGTTTGTCTATCTGTACTAGGCTTATACATATCTAGAAGTATCTGAGTCAATGTCTTTGTATCTAGATATCTAGATATATTCCCATTCTCTGCTATAGATATAGCTCCTGTCTCTTCAGATACTATGATGGAAAGACTGTCAGACTTCTCCGATATTCCAAGAGCTGCCCTATGTCTAGTCCCCAGTTCTTTACTTAGATTTGTATTGTCTGTAAGGGGCAAAAAACAAGCTGCTGCCTTGATCTTGTCATCTTTTATTATGACTGCTCCATCATGTAAGGGTGTATTGGGTATAAATATATTTATCAATAGATCACTAGATACAAGACCATTTATACTAGTCCCTGTTTCAGCCACTTCATTGAGCCCTGTCTGTCTCTCTATGACTATCAATGCTCCTATCTTCTGCCTAGATAGTGAAGCAGCCGCCTCTACTATCTCCCCTACTACCTTGGAGAGACTCTCCCCTCTTATTTCTATAAGGGACTTGGTCAAAAACCTGCTCCTTCCTATGTACTCCAACCCTCGCCTAAGCTCTGGTTGAAATACTATCAAAACAGCCAATGCTCCTAAAGTCATGGCATTTGTCAAAAGCCAATTTATGGTAATAAGGTTCAACCATTTAGGTTCAGTCAACTTTGTCAGTACTAATAATACAACTATTCCCTTTGTCAGTTGTTCTGCCCTTGTTTCCTTGATTAAAGTAGATAATTTATATATGACTATAGCCACCAATAATATGTCTATAATATCTCGCATCCGTAGATTAGAGAATAGTCTTGAAAAGAGTATGTTAAATTCTTGCAAGGATATCACGCCTTTTTATGTTTATTTGAATACATCAATAATTATATTATACAGTAAAAGATATTATTAACAAAATCTTTTTTTCATCTATACCTATTATCTTAATGAGATAGATATACTTCAGAGTCTTTTAAAGTCCCCATAGTATCCCTATAGGACTTCTCTACCCTGAGTAGAGTAGTTTTATCTAAATCTATACCTATATTACCATTGAGAACATCTTCTACAGGCAATATAGCATATTTCATCTTACCATCTTCTCTATATCTATATACCCAAGTAGGTATATAGTCTATAATCTTAATTGCAGTTTGTCCACTTATTAGATCTTTTTCAATATCTATCTTTACCATAACCCCATCTTCAGTATATGGATTTCCCATGGTATGTTCACTTTGATTAGATATGAAATTGCCCATAGAATATATTATAAAATTATCTCTTCCATTATGTTCTATTATCTCTGTTCTCTGAACTACATGGGGATGACTTCCAAATATGATATTGGCACCCCATTGTATCATCTTATTTCCCAATTCTACCTGATAGTTAGAAGGCTCTCTATGATACTCATGTCCCCAATGGATAAATACTAGAATAATGTCTACATCTTTTTCCTTTAGATAAGCTATATCTTCCTCTATCTTATGTTCATCTATTAAGTTTACCATATAGGATAATTCTTCACGGGATAAAAGAGAATCTAGCCCATTTACACCATAGGTATATGATAGTAGTCCTATTTCTATTCCCTTAACCTTTTCAATCATTGGCTCTATTTGAGGACTATCATATGTGCCTATGGATTTTAATCCAGTACCTTCTATGTTTTTTAGGGTAGATATTATGCCTTGCTTTCCCTGATCCAAACAGTGATTGTTGGCTGTGGAAAGTATATCAAATCCTGCATCTTTTAGAGCCAATATAGATGTTGATGGACTATTAAACCGTGGAAATCCTGAATATTTTCTCTCATCCACTGTCACAGTTTCAAAATTAGCAATGGAAATATCTGTATCTTGAATATATTTCTTTACATATTTAAATACTGGGGAAAAATCATATTCCCCTGCTCCTATTCTAGCTGAATCAATTTGGGGAATATGAAACATAATATCTCCAGCTGCCAATACACTTATACTCTCTAACTGTGGTTTTTCTAGGATATCTTCTTGTACATCTTCTATATCTTCCTTGGATATTTTCTCATGGTAAATTTCACATCCACTTAGGATAATAATCAAAACAATCATCAATGTTAAAATAAATATATATCTTCTCTTCATATCTCACCTTGCCTTATACTTTATAGCCTGTCCTAAATTTATTCTAAATACATTGTACACTTGAATTACATGAACTTCAACTATGAGTTTATTCCTCTCCATCTTGTATTATTCTACTTCTAGAATCAAATACAAATTCTGACAACTTTCTCTCGTTTATCCACCATATAAATACTACATAAGGGACAAATAATAAGGTCAATTCTGGTATCCCCACCATTAATATAAAGTCAAATATTCCATGTAATATAACAGGCATGATAAGAGATTTCCTAAGATTTCTCTTTTTTCCCTTATCATCTGTATTGAATTTGTATAGAGATATATAATATCCCATGGTAATTCCAAATACACCATGAGCAGGTACTGAAAATATCCCCCTATTTAGACCTATGAAGGGGTTATTGGTATATGTGAATACTACATACATTATATTTTCTATTGTAGCAAATCCTAAAGCTGCAAACACTCCATATACTATACCATCTAATTTCTCATTAAAATAACTAGTCCTAAAAGGTAGTTTAAGGACTACTAATCTTTTAAAGTATTCTTCTGTCAAAGCTGCCACTATAAAGGCATTATAAAATGCCTTATATGCACCTGAAAACACATTAAACTTAGTTAAAAATTCTTCCACTATTATTGAAGGGATTACTGCTAATGCCCCTAATACATAAGTGAGAAATAAAAGCTTTGCAGGTTCTCTATCTACTCTATCACTTAAATAGATGGCAAACATTCCCACAATGCCTGGTGTAATTGCTATAATAAATAATCTTATTTGCAAGATATAGACCTCCCATTTATTTTTATGAATCTATATCTATTATTCCACTTATATAAAAAAATAATCCCAAGTATCCACGAGTCCACTGAAAAAGTCCTTTTCTATCATTCTGAACATTAGTGAAGGATCTTAAACATATTGAAAATACAAGATTCTTCAGCTTCACTTCAGAATGACAAGCAAAAAAACTACAGTTTTTCAGTGGCCTCAGTACTGACTTAGGATTATTTATAATTCAGTTATTCTATGACAATATATGTTTATCTATAAACTCTTCTACATCTTCTGCTGTTGGTAGATCCAATATAGTGTCTACCATTGATTTGATTTCTTCTTTGGATGTATTTTTGATTAGATATCTTGATTTTAGTATAGATGAAGCACTCATACTAAACTCATCTAATCCCATCCCCAATAATACTGGAATTAACTTTTCATCTCCTGCTACTTCTCCACACATACCAACCCAGATTCCCTCTTTATGTCCATTATCTATGGTCATCTTTATAAGTCTTAGAACTGCAGGGTGATACTGATTATATAGCTTTGATATGGTTTGATTTCCCCTATCTACAGCTACTGTATATTGAATAAGATCATTGGTACCTAAGCTAAAGAAATCTACCTCCTTAGCAAATGCTTGAGAATGCACAGCCACAGCTGGAATCTCTACCATTATACCCAATTCTACATCTTCAGCAAATGGAATATTTTCTTTTTTCAACTCTTCCCTTACTTCTGCTGCTATCTTCTTGGCATTTCTGACCTCTTGTATATTTGATATCATAGGAAACATTATCTTTATATTTCCATATTTACTAGCTCTATATATTGCTCTAAGCTGTGTCTTGAAAATATCTACTCTATCTAGACAAAGCCTAATGGCCCTATAGCCTAAAAATGGATTCATTTCCTTTGGCAAATTCAGATATGGTATCTCCTTATCTCCACCTACGTCTAGAGTTCTTATGACTAAGGGTCTGTCTCCTAATTTTTCTGCTACTTCCCTATATGCATTAAATTGCTCTTCTTCTGTTGGCAATCTGTCCTTATCCATATATAGAAACTCTGTCCTAAATAGTCCTACTCCCTCGCCATCATTTTCTAAAACCTTATCTATATCTGATGGTGTACCTATATTTCCAGCTAGTTCTACTCTATGACCATCCTTTGAAATAGTCTTTTCTCCTATTACAGATTTTAGCTTTTCCTTAAACTCACGTATATCTTCTAGCTTTTTTCTATAGGATTTGATGATATCTTCACTTGGATTTATAAAAGCTTCCCCTGTGGAACCATCTATTATCATATAGTCTCCATGTCTTACGGAACTTGTGGCATCTTTTACTCCAGCTATAGCTGGTATTTCCAAAGTCCTAGCTATGATGGAAGTATGAGAGGTTCTCCCTCCAAGTTCAGTTATAAACCCAACTACCTTATCCTTATTCATCTCTGCAGTATCAGATGGTGTCAAATCCTCTGCTACTATGATGGAGTCTTCATCTATGGATGCAAGGTCTACAGATTCAACATTTAATAGTACTCTCAACAATCTATTGGATACATCCTTTAAATCTGCTGCCCTAGCCCTTAAATACTCATCTTCTATATTTTCAAATAGAGATATAAACATATCTGCAGTCTCTTTTATAGCCCATTCTGCATTTACCCCTTCAGATGATATCTTTTGTTTTATTCCGTCTATAAACTCTGGATCCTCTAACATCATCTTATGAGCCATGAATATTTCAGCTTTATCCTTACCCATTTTTTCCAATGTATTTTCATATAGATTGTGGATTTCAGCCTTAGCAGTATTCATCCCATCTTCTAAACGTGCCAGTTCTCCTTCTATATCCTGGATATCCTCCCGTTGAATTTCTATCTTTGGTTCTATATATAAAAATATCTTACCCATTCCTATTCCAGGAGAAGTTCCTATACCTTGCATGATATCCCTCCTATTCGTTTAGCTTGTTAGCTATTAAATCTACTAATTCCTTTACTGCTGTCTCTTCATCTTCTCCTTCTGCCTGTATGGTCAATACATCACCCTTAGCAGCACCCATACTCAGTATTCCCATTATACTCTTTCCATTATACTCTTTTTCCCCTTTTACTATCTTTATATCTGAAACATATTTTGCTGCTTCCTTTACAAATAAAGATGCTGGTCTGGCATGTAGACCTGTTTCGTTTTTTAAAATCACTTCTTCTCTATACATATTTGTCACCTCAACTATAATATTTTTAACGAATTGTGTCAATTTTGCAAATGTTTTCCTTAAAAAATTAGACACCCGCAGGTGTCTATATTAGTAGGATTTAAATAATTCTTTTTTTGCATTACATAGTGGACAATTATCCTCTTCACCAGTTAAAGAGATATATCCACATACTGGACATAATAATACAACTTTGGCTTCAAGGTCCTTTCCAGCATCTACAGCTTCTTTAGCCTTTGTAAACAGCTTAGCATGGACTTTTTCTGCCTCTATTGCATATTTCATAGCTCTCACAGCAGAGTCTTCTTTTTGCATTTCTGCAACAGCTATGTATGCTGGATACATCTGGGTAAATTCAAATGTTTCTCCATTAATTGCTCCCTGTAAGTTTTCGGATGTTGATGTAAGACCAAATCCAGCACCTGAAGTAACGCTGAAATCTCCCTTTATGTCTTTCATAGCTTTAAAATGTAGGGTGGCATGTACTTGTTCTGCATCTGATGTACACATGAAAAGTCTTCCAACTGTTGGGAAACCCTCTTTTTTTGCTGTTTCTCCCCAGATCCTGTATCTCATATGAGCCATACTTTCTCCACCGAAGGCAGACCTTAAATTATCTTGTGTCATTGCATTCATCAAAATTCCCCCTTAATATATTTTTTTAATTGGATACATATTATTGTTATACCCATATTGTATATTGAGTTAACATTTAGTTTTCATATCTAAAACTTAAATATGATCCCTACTGCTGCTCCAATCAATAGATATATGATTGGGTGTTTCTTATGCTTATTTATTAAGAATATCATAATACCAAATAAAATCAAGCCCTTAAAGTTGAATATTTCACCAATTTTTCCTCCAATATTAAATTTACCCATATTAAAAAAAGCAATCTTTGCTACCTCAAAACCTGCTGCTCCAATTAGTCCAGTAACTGCTGGTCTAATTCCATAAAAGGCAGATTGTACCAAATGCTCTTCACTGAATTTAGAGAAATAATGAGCTATGATGATTATGATAATTATAGAAGGAGTTATAATACCTAATGTAGCTATTATTCCTCCAAATAATCCTTGTGTAGTATTCCCTACAAATGTGGCAGTATTAATCCCTATAGGACCTGGAGTTGATTCAGAAATTGCTATCATATTTAGTAACTCTTCAGAAGTAATCCAGCCATATTTACGCACTATTTCTTGAAGAAATGGAAGTGTAGCTAGACCACCACCTATAGAAAATAAACCTATTTTAAAAAATACTAGATACAATTTTAAATACATCATATTACCTATTCTCCTTTATATCTGTATTTTTCAAGCTCAAAATGCCTACTATAGCTGAAATAACTATTGCTATTATAGGAGATAATTTTAAAAATACGATTACTAAAAAAGAAAGTATTAGTAATATAGCCCCTATCCAATCTTTTACCGTCTGTTTAGACATATTTACCACTGTGCTTCCAATCAAAGCAACTACTACTACCTGTATGCCAGCAAAGGCATGTTGAACTATTTTGTAGTCCTGAAAATGCCTGAAGAATTTAGCTATAGTAGTGATGATTATCAATGATGGAGTAACTAAGCCAAGAGTGGCAATTACTGCACCTAATATTCCCTTTCTCTTATAGCCTATAAATGTGGCAGTATTTACTGCAATGATGCCAGGAGTGCATTGCCCAATGGCATAATAATCTAATACCTCTTCATCTGTAGCCCAATTTCTCTTATTTACTATTTCTTCTTGAATTATAGGCAACATGGCATATCCACCGCCAAAGGTAAATCCACCTATTTGAAAAAATATCATAAATAATTCCAACAATTCTCTCATAGACATCTCTCCCTTGTTTTCATTTATGAAATAAATTTAATATTTATTATATCAAGTTCGCAAAAAATATCAAAAAATGATTTTACTTATATCATCATATATATTAAGTTTTTACAATAAATTACAATAGCTGCAGACTTGAAAAAAATGTAATTTATTCATTTTTTTACATGATTATTAATGAATCTTTTACACATAATACTAGTAGACAAAATTATTAACAAAACAAGTCTGAAAGGAGAAATAAAAAATGGCTAATAACAATACTGGAAGTAACAAAATATTAGTACCTGAAGCTCGTCAAGCTTTGAATCAAATGAAATTAGAAATAGCTTCAGAACTAGGAATGGCAAATTATGATTCAATGGATAAAGGTAATCTTCCATCTAGACAAAATGGTTATGTTGGTGGATATATGACTAAAAACTTAGTTAAGATGGCACAACAAAACATGGGTGGAACAACAAGATAGATAAGTTAAAAAAAGATAGGTCAAAAGACCTATCTTTTTATTGTCTACTACCTAATTCTTTATCAAGTAAATAAAGTCCTTGGAAATTCCCATCTATTCCTTCTAATACAAAGATTATATCCTTCATACTATTTTCTTCCTCTAACTGTTCTTCTACAAACCATTGTAGAAACTGAATAGTTGGGTAATTATTTTCTTCCCTTGCCAAATCTAGTAACTCATATATCTTTACTGTAACTTGCTCTTCATGATCTAGTGCTTCTTTAAATACTTCCAAAAATGAACTATAGTCATTTTTTGGCTCTTCTATTGCCCTTGGTATTACTCTTCCACCCATATCATTGATAAATTGATAGAATTTCATTCCATGTTCGTACTCTTCTTTAGCCTGCTCTACAAAGTAGTGTGCAAAACCGTTCATGTTTTCTGATGAACAATATGCAGCCATTGCCATATAGTGATAAGCTGAAAGTAATTCAAAGTTAAAATGATCATTTAATTCCTTTAATAATTTTTCTGATGCCATAATATACCTCCTATATTAATTTGATTTTTTTACATATTTTGTATATCCGATACAATACTATATTACCCATATAAATATAAGCTAATCATTATATTCAATCCATCAATATAATTCCTAACTTTTCATATATATTACTAGTTATCCTATCAGTCAATTCAATACCATTATCCCTTAAAAATTTAATCAGTCCAGATTTCATATTCTCACCATAGATACCATCCAATGTCTGGTCATAATAGCCTAATTGACTTAATCTCTTTTGAACTTCCATTACATCTGCCCCTCTATCTCCTGGTCTCAAGGTCCTATAGCCATGTCCAAAGGGCCCGTACTCTCCATTTATAATCAATACTGGTGTATTTTGTGAAACCATCTCATATAGATCTTCTATATCAGAATTTCTCATTCTAATACATCCAGCTGATACATTACCACCAATTGAACCTGGTTGATTTGTACCATGGATTCCATAATTGCCCCAAGGTACATTTAGTCCCATCCATCTAGAACCAAACCCCTCTCCCCATCGTGCCTTATGTATTATGACAAAACTTCCTAAAGGAGTTGGAGAACTTGGCTTCCCAGTTGCTATGGTGTAACTTTTGATTATGTTATTATTTTCACGGTCCACTAAAAATAGCTGTTTCTTATCTACCTCTATCAATATAGTATATTTAGAATCCTCATATTCTATAGAACTATTTGATAAATTTATTGAAATATTCCTGCCTACATTATATATATAATTTCCCAACACCAAAAAACCTATGACTAAGAATATTATAAAACATATAAAATATCCACGGCTCACTCGTATCCCTCCTCATAGATATCTATATGTCTACAATATGCAAATAAAACTCAAAAAATAAGTCATATCCTATAAAGATTTTACGCCCTATTTAAATCTTATTATTATATTTTTAAATTCCATAGCCTCCAATAGGGACAATAGTATTTCCTCTGCATTGTCTTCAGCTTCTGTAAGCAATCCCTTTTCAATTGCATCTGCTTTCATCTTTTCCTTTTCTCCTATTAAAACCTCGTAGAGATCTTTGAAGTTTAATTTGTTGAATATGCCATCCCTCTCATCAAAGAATTTTACCTTTTCTTCTTCAATGACGTTTTCCAATACCTTTGCCTTATCCATGACTACTTGTATAGTGTCCTTATTTTCAAGATTGACCTCTATGCTCTTCATATCTATACCAGCCTTTAGATACCCACTATATTGAACGATAAAACTCTTTTCTGTAAGTGGAATATTTAGACCACTGACCTGCTTGGAATCCTTATAGGATAATACATCTGTGTAGTTATACTTTATGGTAGATAATTCTACAATTCTAGATACTTTTTCCTCTATAGTCTTAGATATAACTGCATTACTTCGCCTTTGTTTTAGCTTTAAAAATCCAATAAATATACCTATAAGTACTAATATTATAAGTCCAATAGTTAGATATCTCTTTATCTTTTTGAAATCCATATGCCTCCCCCTTAGAATTCTGGATTATATATTTCATAAATACTATATATTGAAATATTGTTTTGTACCAATAACTTTATTATAGTTGGAATTTGTTGTACTGATATATTTAGTTCTACTCCATTGTATTTATATAATATATCATTCACATTTAAAATGCCAGATTCATTTAATAGTCTAATGAGTTTCTCATCAACAGATGGTATATTCATGCCTCCTAGAGTAAAAAATATCTTCCTCTTCTTATCTGTATAATCCTGAGGATTTAATCTGTTAATCAACAAGATCTTATTCATTATATGTGCACCCTTCCCCTATAGTTTGATATAATTCATTTTTACCCAATTGTATCTATATAAATCACAAGGGGAAACTGCATAAAAATAATTGTTATAGTTCACAAAGTATGATAATCTATACTTGTTGAAAAATTGCTCCTAAGATAATAGAGGTGATGCTTTGGAAAAATATTTAAACAACTTGGCTCAATGTGTCTTGTTTAGAGGTATTGATATATCTGAAATAGAGTCCATGTTAAAATCCATACCCTTTACCATAGAAGAATATGATAGAGATGAAATCATTGCTGTAGAGGGAGATGATTGTCATAGTCTAGGTATAATAGTGTCGGGAAACATTGAAATACACAAACCCTTTCCATCTGGAAAGATAGTCACTATCAATCATTTTAAGGTAGGAAATATATTTGGAGAAGCTCTAGTATTTTCAGAAAGACATGTATATCCTGCTACTATTGTTTCATCTTGCGAGTCTAAAATCATGTATATAAATAGGGAAGATATAGTCCATATGATGACTTTAGATTCTAGAATTATAGGCAATTTTATGGGTGTCTTGTCAAATAGAATACTTATGTTGAACAATAGGATTACAAATTTATCATATGACAGTTTAAGAAAAAAAATATCCAGCATAATATTATCTGAATATAGTAGACAAAAATCTTCATATCTCATACTCCCATATAGCAGAAAAAAGATGGCAGAGCTTCTCAATATACCACGTCCTTCTCTGTCTCGGGAACTGATGAATATGAAAGAAGATGGCCTAATCGACTTCTATAAAAATAAGATTAAAATAATGGATTTAGAAAAACTAGAAGATTCTTTATTATAAAATAGTGAGGGGATAATATATGAATTATGATTTTATTATAATAGGGGCAGGGCCCTGCGGTATATTTACTGCATTGGAGATAAAAAAACTACAACCTAGTTCTTCCATATTGATCTTGGAAAAGGGTAATTCCATCAAAAGGAGAATTTGTCCAAAGAGAAAGACGGATATATGTGTAGGATGCAAACCCTGCAATATTACAACTGGATTTGCAGGAGCTGGAGCATATTCTGATGGAAAATTGTCCCTATCTCCTGATGTAGGAGGAAATCTTCCAAAATATCTAGGATATTCTAAAACCCAAAAACTCATAGATTATGTTGATGACATATATCTAAAATTTGGGGCCGATAAAAAGATATTTGGTGTGGATAAAGACGATGAAATTAGAGAGATTAGAAAGAAAGCCATATCTGGTAATTTGAAGCTAGTAGAATGTCCCATTAGACATATGGGAACAGAGGAAGGATACAATATATACTCTAGGATAGAAGAACATCTTATAGATATTGGCGTAGATCTAAGCTTTAAAAACCCTGTAAAAGATCTAATCTTAAATGAAGATAAAAAAATCATAGGAGTAGTTGCTGATAAAGAGTATTATTCTAAAAAGGTAGTAGCATCTGTTGGAAGGGATGGTTCTGATTGGCTAAGAGGCATCTGCCTAAAACATGGTATAGAAGTAGAAACTGGAGATATAGATATAGGAGTAAGAGTTGAAACTAGAAATGAAATCATGGAAGAACTAAATGAAGCCATGTACGAGAGCAAACTAATATATTATTCTCAAACCTTTGATGATAAAGTAAGGACATTCTGTGCCAATCCTGGTGGAGAAGTCTCTACAGAATACTATGACAATGATCTAGCTGTAGTAAATGGTCACAGCTATAAATCTGAGGATTTAAAGTCAGAGAATACTAACTTTGCACTACTGGTTACCAAACACTTTACCAAACCCTTTAATTCACCCATAGAATATGGTACCCATATAGCCCAATTGGGAAATATGCTATCTGGAAATAGAGTATTAGTCCAGAGATATGGAGATTTTAAAAGAGGTAGGCGTACTACTGAGGAAAGACTCCATAGAAATAATATTGTACCTACACTAAAGGATGCAGTACCTGGTGATCTAAGTCTAGTACTTCCCTTTAGAATACTTAAAAGTATAGATGAGATGATAGAGGCCTTAGACAATGTAGTCCCAGGAATAGCTAGCGATGAGACACTTCTATATGGAGTTGAAGTCAAGTTCTATTCCAATAGAGTTGTAGTAGATGAATACTTTCAATCTAATATTGAGGGATTATATGTAGGAGGAGATGGGGCTGGTATCACTAGAGGATTGATGCAGGCTAGTGTAAATGGTGTGGTTTTAGGTAGAATCTTGACAAAAAAAGGCAGCTATTAAGCTGCCTTTTTCATATCAGAAATATGCCTACTATGGTAGTCACTACTAATCCTATGAGTACTGGTTTAAAATTCTTTCTTGTCAGTTCAAATGGATCGACTCCACAGATAGCTGCCGCTGGAATTACTGCCCATGGAATGAGAGTCCCCCCTCCTATCCAAATGGCACCAATCTGTCCCAAGGCTGCAAGGGTTGCCACTCCCTTTCCAATAGCTGCTCCAAATAATCTAGCTACAGAGCCTGCCAGTGCCAGTCCCGAAAACCCAGAACCATCTAATCCAGTTATAGAACCTACAGTCATCAAGGTAACTGCACCTACCCCTTCATTTAGTGGCACTGCATTAGCCAATGCCAGTCCCAAATCATTTACAATCCCTTGGGAAGTCTCTGGCAAAAAATCACCAATTACAGCTGAAAATCCCTCTCCTCCCAAATAAAAAAAGGCGGCTACTGGGATTACTGGTCCAAATATTTCAAAGCCAAATTTAAATCCTGTGACCAGATATCTTGTAGTCTCTTCTAGTCCCCTATCCCTATAGACCAATAGAGATACTAATATCAATATAAATATAGCTGTACCTCCCACTAGTGCAGTGGCGTCTCCACCACGTAAATTAGCTATTAGCATTATCCCTACATCTAATGCAAATAGTATGGGGACTAGTATAGCAAGTCTATTCTTGGTCCTTAAGCTTAAAATATCCTTTATTTCATCATCTTCTTTTTTTGCACTAATGACCTCATCATCCACCTTAAGTTTTCCAATTTTTAGCTCTCTCTTTAATATTATAAAGGCAGCTATAGTAGTGACTGCTCCCATTACAAATACCAATGGTACACTGGCAGATATAAGATCTCCCACATATATCCCAGCTGCATCTGCTGTAATCTTAGGCGCTCCTTGGATAATAAAATCTCCAGATAGGGCTATTCCATGACCGAATAAGTTCATTATCATAGCTACAGTCAAAGCTGGCAAACCAACTTCCATAGCTACAGGAAGCATCACCGCACCTATAAGTGCTACTGCTGGAGATGGCCAGAAAAACCAAGATATGACCATCATGAGAATTCCTATAATCCAATATGCTAGACTTGGTGTCTTTATAAGTTTGGTAAAGGGAGATATCATTATCTCGCTAATTCCAGTTTTACCTAGAATAGTACTCATAGATACTATTACAGAGATTATGAGTATAGTCCCTATCAATTCCACAATAGCAAAGATAAAGCTATTGAATATGGTCATTACTCCATGGGATATAGAAGATGTGGCTGTTATCCCTAAAATAAATATTCCAATTATACATACTAAGGTAGTATCTCTCTTTCTCACCATAATAATCAATATCAATATGGTAAACACCATAAATATATAGTGTAGTGCATTCATAAAATCCCCTCCTGAAATTGTAATCGTACTTTACAATATGCCAGAAGGGGACCTTAAGTGTAAATTTTAATCATTTTCTTCTATAATTTTTGTACTTGCATAATATACTACATATCCTACTAGATATCCTCCTACAACATCTGTAGGCCAATGGACACCTAGATATATTCTACTAAATCCCATCAACAATACAAATATGATGCTCATCCCATATATAATCCTCTTTTTTCTCATATTTCTCTCATTTCTCGTCAATATATATGCAATCATCAGATATAAACTCATAGTCACCATAGAATGTCCACTGGGAAAACTAAAGCCCTTTTGATTTACTCTAAAAAATTCCAATGGTCTAGTTCTCTGAAATATCATCTTCAGTATAAAGTTTATAGCATAGCTTCCTACAGTGCTAGCTAGTAATAGTTTAGATACATAGTATTTCTTTTTTAACAAGAGAAAAAAGACTATTATCCCAATTACAGGTAACAGAAACTTTCCGGAACCTATAAGAGATACAAACTTTGTCAATTTTAATATGGATGTATTTACATCTCTATGTAAATACTCAAGTACTGAAATATCAAATAAAATCCCACCTACTGTATTTTTTACTACAAATCCTATTGCAAAAAATATTGCCATAATAGATACAATTATTGTCATATGTGTTTTTCTATTCATACTTTTCTCCTTTATAATTGGAAGAAGATAGCCTAGGCTATCTTCTTCTTATTCATATTTTAACACTGGATTTCTCGCTGCCTTTGTCTCATCTGGCCTTCTAACTCCAGTCTTATGTGGTGCCTCCTTGAGTATCTTTACATCTGTCCTAGCCTCTTTTGCAATCTCTATCATAGCATTGGCAAATGAGTCTAAGGTCTCCTTGCTCTCTGTTTCAGTTGGCTCAATCATAAGTGCTTCCCTGATGATAAGTGGGAAATACACTGTTGGTGGATGGAATCCAAAATCAAACAACCTCTTAGCCACATCTAAAGTAGTAGCCTCTACTAAATCCCCTTTTAGTCCTCCAAGAACAAACTCATGCTTGTAGATAGCGTCTATTGGAAGATAGTAGTCATCTTTTAGTTTACTCAATAGATAGTTTGCATTTAGAACTGCCATCTCTGATGCCTTCTTGAGTCCATCACTACCCATTGTTAAGATATAGGTATATGCCCTTACAAGTATTCCAAAATGTCCATAGAAATCTTTGACCTTTCCTATGGAATCTGGATGATCGTAGTCTAAGAAATACCTATCTCCATCCTTTTCTACAGTAGGAACTGGCAAGAATTCTTCTAGATGTTTCTTTACACCTATAGGTCCAGAACCTGGTCCCCCTCCACCATGTGGTGTGGAAAATGTCTTGTGTATATTGAAGTGTACTGCATCAAATCCCATATCTCCTGGTCTAGCATGACCTAGTATAGCATTGGCATTGGCCCCATCATAGTATAACTGCCCGCCAGCACCATGAACTATATCTGCTATTTCCTTAATATCCTTTTCGAACAATCCCAAGGTATTTGGATTTGTAAGCATTAGTCCAGCAGTATCATCTCCGACTAGTTCTTTTAAGGCTTCCACATCTACAAGACCTTGTTCTGTAGATTTTACTTCCACAATCTTATATCCTGCCATAGCTGCAGTAGCTGGATTTGTACCATGAGCTGAATCTGGAACTATTATCTTATCTCTCTTAAAGTCTCCATTTTTCTCATGATATGCCTTTATTACCATAATAGATGTAAGCTCTCCATGGGCTCCTGCCGCTGGTTGGAGACTCATCTTATCCATTCCTGCTATTTCTGCTAAAGATTCTTGTAATTCATACATAAGCTGTAAAGCACCCTGAACAGAATCTTCACTTTGCAATGGATGTATATTGGCAAATCCGTCTAGTCTGCACATATCTTCATTTATCTTTGGATTGTATTTCATAGTACAGGAACCTAGTGGATAAAATCCAGTATCTAATCCATAATTCTTGTTAGAAAGGTTGGTATAATGCCTGATTACTTCTACTTCATTGACCTCTGGTAGATCTAGTTCCTCTTCATTTATAAAATCTTTTGGAATGAGATCACTGATATCTCTATCTTCTATATCAAGTGGTGGAAGTCTATATGCCTTTCTACCTGGTTTTGATAATTCAAATATCAACTTATCATAATCTCTCATATTATATCCCCTCCAATACGCTACTTAATCTATCGATTTCTTCTCTAGTCCTCTTTTCAGTAACTGCATAGAGAATACTATTTTTGAATTGAGGGTAATCTATTCCCAGGTCATATCCACCTATTATATTATCTTGTTTTAGTCTATCTGTTATCTTATCTGGATCAATATCAGATGTTATAGCAAATTCCTTAAAGAATGGTTTGTCAAATAATGGTCTATACTTTCCAGATTCTACAATCTTTTCCAAAGCATAATGTGCCTTCTTTGCACTTTGAAGAGCTACTTCCCTAAGTCCATCTTTACCCAATGTGACCATATATACTGTAGCTGCCAATGTGTTTAGACCTTGGTTTGAGCATATATTTGATGTAGCTTTTTCTCTTCTAATATGTTGTTCCCTAGCTGTCAAAGTCAATACAAAGGATCTCTTGCCGTCCATATCCTCTGTCTGTCCTACTATTCTACCAGGAAGCTTTCTCATATATTTATCATTAGATGCCATAAATCCTAGATATGGACCACCAAAGGCTAACGGCATTCCCATACTTTGACCTTCTCCTACTACTACATCTACACCTAGATCTCCTGGCCTTTTTAATATCCCTAAGGATATAGGATCTACAGATGCTATAAGACCTGCTTTTTTAGAAGTATGGACTATATCTGATGTAGCCTTTAAATCTTCAATGATACCAAAGAAGTTTGGACTTTGAACTACTACTGCTCCAGTATCTTTTGATATGAGTTTTTCCAATTCTTCCAAATCAGTAATTCCATCTTTCATATCCACTTCCACTATTTTGAACCCTTGGGTATGAGCATAGGTCTTTAGTACCCTTCTTGCCTGTGGATTTACAGTTTTTGATATGATTATCTCATCTTTTCTTGCAACTGAAGCTACCATGAGAGCAGCCTCTGCAATGGCAGTTCCTCCATCATATAAAGATGCATTGGAAACTTCCATACCTGTCAAATTGCATATAAGAGTCTGATATTCAAATATATACTGTAATGTCCCTTGACTTATCTCTGGCTGATATGGAGTATATGATGTATAGTATTCACTTCTGGATATTATATGATCCACAATAGATGGTATATAGTGATCATATGCTCCTGCTCCTAAGAAACAAGTCATATCATTTATAGTCTTATTCCTTTGTGATAATTTTGTCAAATAACGCGCTACTTCTATCTCGGATTTTGATGTTGACATACCCAGCTCTCTTTTTAGTGCTATATCTTCTGGTATATCACTAAAAAGTTCATCTACTGAATTGAGACCTATGGATTTCAACATCTCCTGTTCATCTTCTGATGTATGGGGTATATAAGGATACATTTTATTCCTCCTCTGCTATATACTCTTCATATTCTCCACTTGACATTAGATCATCTAATTGTGATTCATCTGTTAATTTTATCTTTATTATCCAATTTTCAAAAGCATCTGTATTTAATAACTCTGGTGCATCTTCTAACTCTTCATTTACTTCCAGAACTTCTCCATCTACAGGCATATAGCTATCAGAAGCTGCCTTGACTGATTCTATTGCTGAAAATACATCTTCTTTGTCTATTTCATCCCCTACTTCTGGAAGCTCTACATATACTATATCTCCTAGTTGATTTTGAGCAAAATCTGTTATTCCTATATAAGCAGTATCTCCTTCAACCTTTAACCACTCATGATCCTCTGTATAAAGCAAATCTTTTACAACCTTCATAATTCATTCCTCCTATTTATTATTTATTTTTTTAAAAAATTTTTATTTATTATCTTGGCCTTAGCTGTTCTCTTTCTGATCATGATTTCAATCTCATTTCCTAATTCCGTTTCATCAATAGATATTAAAGCATTTCCTATGCTCTTATTTAGAGTTGGACTCATATATCCAGTAGTTACATGACCAATTTTCTTTCCATCTTTATATACCTCATATCCCTCTCTAGGTATACCTCTGTCAATCATCTCAAATCCAGCAACTATTCTCTTTAGTCCTTCTTCCCATTGTTTAGTCAATGATGCCTTACCTATAAAATCAGAAGCTTTTTTAAGTTTTACAAAGAACTTAAATCCCCCTTCTAATGGATTGATATCCTTGGAAATCTCATTTCCATATAGAGGCAAAGCTGCTTCAAATCTAAGGGTATCTCTACAGCCAAGTCCAGTTGGCTTTAGATCATATTCCTTACCTGCTTCAAACAGATCTCTCCATACTTTTACAACATCTTCATTCTTTACGTATATCTCGAACCCATCTTCTCCTGTGTAGCCAGTTCTAGATATCATAGCCTTTACTCCATTGACATCCACATTTTCTTCTAGGAAGAAAAACTTTACCTCAGACAGATCTGTATCTGTCAATTTCTGCAATATCTTTTGAGCAGATGGTCCTTGCAATGCTAAGATACATGTGTTGTCCGATACATCTTTTACTTCTACATCAAATTTTGACTTGTGACTATTGATCCATTCCAAGTCCTTTTCTACATTTGCTGCATTAATAACTAAAAAGAATCTTTCATCATTGTACTTATACACCAGCAGATCATCTACTACTCCGCCATCCTCATAACACATAAAGGTGTAAGTAATCTGCTTATCTTTTGCCTTGCTTATATCATTGGTCATCAGATAGTCCAAGAATATAGCAGAATCCTTTCCAGTTATGTCTACAGTACCCATATGGGATACATCAAATACGCCTGCAGAATTCCTCACTGCATTATGCTCCGGAATCAAACCTTCGTACTGAACAGGGAGCAACCATCCAGCATAATTTACAATCTTTCCCCCAAGTTTAACATGCTCATCATATAGTGGGGTTTTTTTGCCTTCCATGAAACCACTCCTTCCTTATTTTAAAATATTTGATATACTATCTATATTAAAGATATTGTATCCTATTTTATATGGGATGAAACAATATGTAAATGTATCTACCGTTTTAATAGTTCATCTAATTTCATTATATAAGAGGAGGCAAAAATATGCAATATCGTTATTTCACTAAAGACAAATTAAAAGTATCATTATTGGGGTTTGGATGTATGAGATTTCCAATAATAGATGAAGACTCTGGCAAGATTAATGAGGCAGAAGCCACAGAAATGCTGCACTTTGCCATAGATAATGGAATAAACTATGTGGATACTGCCTATGGATATCACCAGGGGAATTCTGAAACATTTGTTGGAAAAGCTTTGAAAAATGGATATAGAGAAAAAGTATATCTAGCAACTAAGCTACCTGTTTGGCTTGCTGATTCCTATGAGGACTTTGAAAATCTATTAGACCAACAGCTTAAAAGACTAGACACAGACTATATAGATTTTTATCTGCTTCACTCTCTACACAAAAAAACCTGGGATAAAATTGTAAAACTTGGGATATTTAAATTCCTAGAAGATGCAAGGGACAAGGGCAAAATAAAATATATAGGCTTTTCTTTCCACGATGAATTTCCTGTCTTTAAAGAGATATTGGACTCCTATCCTTGGGATTTTTGTCAAATACAATTAAACTACATGGATAGACAATATCAAGCAGGAATAGACGGAGCCAAATATGCTGCCGAAAAAGATATTTCCCTGGTAATAATGGAACCAATAAAAGGTGGAAAATTGGCAAATTCCCCTGTCGATATTCAGAAAGTATGGGATACTAGCCACATAAAGAGAACTCCAGCAGAATGGGCTCTTAAATGGGTCTATGATTTCCCAGAAGTATCTGTAGTCCTAAGCGGTATGTCTACTATAGAGCAGGTCAAAGAAAATATAGAGCTGACAAATAATAGTCTGCCAAATTCTCTAACTAAAGAGGAACATAGGATAATTGACAAAGTAACTAGCATATATAGTGAAAAGATCAAGGTAGGATGTACCAGTTGTGAATATTGTCTACCTTGTCCACAGGGAGTTGCTATTCCAGATATCTTTTCATTGTACAATAACTATTATGTGTATGATACTAAAGAACAATCCACGTCCAGTTACCTAAAGTTGATTAAAGATGACAAAGACGCATCCAGATGTATTGAATGTGGAGAATGTGAACAACTTTGTCCACAACATTTGGAGATTATTTCCTATCTTAAAGATGGAAATCAAGCCTTATCAAAATAATGTATCTTAAACAATCCACTTTATCCACATTATCCACAATTGACAGTGGATAAGTTATGTAAACTATCCACTGTCAAAACTCATACTCCCCTGTTACTTCACTTAAATATCTCATTATACCTACATATATAGACCAGGCAATCTTTTCCTGATGCTCATCTGTCAACAATAACCTTTCCTCAAGTGGATTTGAAAGAAAACCTGCCTCAACTAGAACTGAAGGTACAGTAGACTGTTTTAATAAGTATACATCATCCCTTGGAGTAGGTTCTCTTCTATTATCTTTATCAAGGATGTTTTTAAGCTCTTCTTGTATAATATAGGCAAGTCTCTTACCTTCTTCCGAGTCTTCTGAGTAGAAGGTCTGGGCACCATAGTATTTTGAACTTGTAAAGCTGTTCATATGTATTGATACAAATAATTCACATTCTGAATCCTCTACTAATCTGCCCCGATTTATCAGATCTTCTGTTTTCATCTTTCTAAGTGTCTTTGACTCATCTGTGTATAATCCCTTATCTATTTCCCTAGTCATGATAACTATGCCACCACTTTGTTCTATAAATCTCTTGAGCTTTAGAGCTATCTTTAGGTTTATATCTGATTCCTTGACTCCATTTCTACTTACAGCCCCTGGATCTACTCCACCATGGCCTGGGTCTATTCCTATTACCCTATTAGCTATGGGAAGATATGTGACCTCTTTGACCTTTAATCTAGTATGCATTATCTTAATAGACAATAAGAGTATGATGACTATACTTATGGAAATATACAATGTTCTCTTCCTAATATAAACTATCCTCATATGACCACCTCTATAAGAATATATTAATTAAGACTTATGTATATTCCATAGAAAAGAAAAGCACCAAAGATTAAATATCTTTGGCACCTGCTTTATAATGATGACATTGATTTTAAATTGAATCGGGTAGGAGGTAAATAATTATTTTATTTACCGACCTCCCACACCACCGTACAAACGGTTCTCGTATACGGCGGTTTCATAGTTTACACTCTAACTTCAAGGTAATATTTAAGAAAACTTAAATATCCCTGTTTTCCAAACCTAGCCTTGGTTAGGGTAGTGTCAAGAATCCAGCTACCGGCTACATGCCAGTAGCTTTTTCTTGTGTTTGCCCATTCCCATGCTTTTCCTCTTGCTACTCCTAATTTTTGAAGATTTTCAAATTTTGTCTTAACCTTCTTCCATCTTTTCCACGTTATCATTCGGATTCTTCTTCTTAACCACTCGTCAATATCTTGCATAATACCTTTCATATCTGCTAATTTAAAATATTGTACCCAACCTCTTATTATTTGATTAAGTTTTATTTTTCTTCCTTCTATGCTCATTCCATTACTTCTACCTGTTACAGTTCTTAGTTTATCTTTTAGTCTTTTAATGCTTTTAGGGTGTACCCTAAACCTGCATTTTCCTCTGTACTTGTAAAATGAATATCCTAGATATTTTATTTGACTTAATTTAGATATTTGGGTCTTCTCTTTATTTATTTTGAGTTTTAATTTACCTTCTATATACTTACTGGTTCTTTCATATTGCCTTTCAGCAGCCCTTTTACTTTTTGTAAATATTAAAAGGTCATCTGCATATCTTACATATAGATAGCCCCATTCATCTAATTTCTGGTCTAGTTCATTTAACATAATATTTGCTAGCAGTGGGCTAAGGGGACCCCCTTGGGGTACTCCTTCATCACTTTTTATAAACATTCCTCTATCCATAATACCTGCGTTTATAAATTTCTGAATTAGGGATATTACCCTATTATCTTTTATTGTTCTTGATAGAATTTCTATAAGCATAGATTGATTTACAGTATCAAAGAACTTTTCTAAATCCATGTCGATAACATACCAATATCCTCGATTTGCGTATTCCTGGCATTTCTTTAGTGCATCGTGGCATCCTCTATTTGGTCTAAATCCATAACTTGTTTCTGAAAATTGCTTTTCGTATATTGGACTTAATTCTTGGAGGATTGCCTGCCCTATTACTCTATCTGTTAATGTTGGTATTCCTAGCTTACGTGTTTTGCCATTTTCTTTTGGTATTTCTATACGTTTCACTGGATATGGTTTGTAGCTTCCTTTCAGTAGTGATGTTAGAATTTCCTCCCGGTGCGTCTTTAAATGTTCTAGAAGTTCATCTATTTCCATTTCATCGACTCCACCTGCTCCTTTATTTCTTTTCACCTTTTGATAGGCTTTATTCATATTATCTCTGGATAGGATTCTTTCTAACATTCCATCTGTCGGTTCGTTTGTGTTGATGTCATCCTTTTCAATCATCCTCGAATCACTCTGCCCATTTCTGCGTCTTTCGTGTTCCACACTATTCCCACAGTTGATGATGGTGTCTTTATTCTGTTTTCTGCATTTTAACGTGTTCTCAGTAATTTTCATTGATCTCATCTCCTATGATTCAGCCCTTCCTATGATATCTAGATTCTCATAGTACTATGGCTTCTGCTGACTTCTCATGACAAATCTTGTTTCAACCATGGTTCATACTCTGTTTCCCCATGTCCATGAGACCTCTTAAGGCTAAGAACAACAACCTTCCTCCCATGTAACCGCCACATCTACCGTGTAGAGTTCGGGTAGTATTGGACTTCGTTTTGTTATGCAAACTCGTCCGCTCTACTTCGGCCTAATGTGATTTCTGTTCGTCGGTTCAGGATTTTGCCTCCAGCTTCCTTCAGATTCCATGTCGCCATGGACACCCTTGCTCTTGGCTAACGGTTCCTACTACCAAGCCCGTAGTGGACTTTCACCACCAAGTTGTTGCCCATGCTGGGCACACATACAACAGGGACACAACTCCTGTCTTTGTGTCCCACTAAAGTCAATTATCTATATTTTTTAGTCAACCTTTGGTATTGATCAATTTCTTCTAGAGTTTTTTTATCTTCTATACTAATTATATTCAAAACTATGTAATCACCTGTATCTCTTCTTCTCCTATCAAACCAACTTTGCTCAACAATTTGTTCTGTTTCATCATCAAGTTTATCCATCATTCCACCAACTATAAAATCTTTTCCTACAATATTTTCTATTGCTTTTGATGAATAAAAAACTGTATCTCTTATAGTAATTGTTGGGACAATATTTTTATTTTTCTTTTCTAATTCATTTAATTCTTTATAATCCTTAAATATTACTTCTTCTTTTATTATTAAATTCTCTATTAATTTATTGTATTTTTCAGCTTCAACAAGATTATTTTCAAAGACTTCACTTTCACATTCAATAGCCAATTCATCATCACTAACTAAATCATTTGTCTTATTTCCAGCAGCACTTATATATTGATAGTTAAATGCAAAAGATGCTAATAAAAATACAATTATAGTAAAACCTGTTAATTTTAACACATTATTATTTATTAATTTTTTATGCATGATTAAACCTCCTATATACTATTTCTAATTAAATACTGGAGTCTCTATAAGCTCAAGTGTTTATTTTTACAGATGCTATTTCAGTAACTAAAAACTGAAAATCATCTTAAGTCTAATCCCGCTTTTGAATCAGCTATCCTACATGCTGCCCATCCATCTAGTCCATTATTGCCATTAAAGAAATGAACTTTATAGGTTCCTTTAATATCTTTATTATATAAATCATATCTACCCGCTGATTGTTTATAAACTGTTTTTACATCCTCTGTCCCTCTAGATACTTCTATGTTGTTTCCATCTGTATATGTTCTATATGCAACTTTCCACCAATTAGCTTTATTTGTTAATTTAAATTTGTCACTTGCATCTTTGCCCTTAAGTTTTAGCTCCCAAAGGTATTCACTATATGCCATTGGGGATATAGGATTATCTTTTTCAACATCATCTTCTAATCTTACTATTGTGATACCTGTTTCAGAATCAATAAAAGATTCGCCAACTTCTAAATCAACTTCAACTATCCGTACCTTTTCTTGTACTATTTGTTCTGCTTGAACTGGAATTGCCATTATACTTCCAATCAATACTAATGCAAACATAAACATACTTTTTCTTTTAAGCATCTTTTATCCTCCTTGTTTTAACCAAAGTTTTATAAACTTAACTTGACTCAACCTACATACACCATAATACCATCATATTCCCATTGGAATCACCCCTTTGCTATTTTAAATCAATAATTTATTGCCTTTCATTAATCAACCCACATATATTTAGTTTCATTAAAAGTCTTCTGTTTATTGGCAAATACTCCTGTAATATTGACTTTCAAGTCCTATTATTTATCCCTTCATTAATGTAATGTCGCCAAACATCAAAAACCTTACAAACATTTTTATTTTTATCAAAAAAGAAAGAATTGCCTAAATTTATATGTTTATTTTAAGGAATTCTTTTAGATTATTTAAATGACTCTAGAATCTTTACAATTTCTTCTCCAAATTCTATAATTTCACCAAATAAATCTTCAATATTGCTACCAAGTATCAACTTATGAATTTATATACTGTAAGAAAAAAAACATAGAGAAAAGAGTTATCATTGATAGCCAAATACTCTATTTTTTCATACACTTCTGATATAAAACATACTTTTTTATCTATTATTCAACAACACAGAACCCGTAATGGTAATGATAAAGATTGGATAGGCTATACTAAATAGGACAATTAAATTCCGAACAATGATATAATAAAAATATAAATATTTGGGAGGAATTTAAATGGCTAAACATTATCAAGAAGATTTCAAAAAGCAAATAGTAGCTTTATACAATAATGGCAAGTCTTTGGCAGACATTAACAGGGAATATGGGATTGCAAAATCAACTATAAAAACATGGGTAGAAAGATATAATGATTCTGGATCATTTAAAATTGACGATAATAGAACTGAAGAAGAAAAAGAATTAATTGAGTTAAGAAAAAAAGTAAAGCAGCTAGAAATGGAAAATGATATTTTAAAGCAGGCAGCGTTAATACTAGGCAGAAAATAGACCTAATCATCTCCAACA
Organism: Varibaculum timonense; assembly: GCA_902386935.1. Taxonomy (GTDB): domain Bacteria; phylum Bacillota; class Clostridia; order Tissierellales; family Tissierellaceae; genus CABMKH01. Next base: position 100,652 of record CABMKH010000004.1, on the reverse strand, counting down.
GAGATAAATATAGTGTTAACGCAATGTGTAAGCTTCTTAAGGTCCCAAGAAGCCTTGTATATTACCATCTAAAAAAGAGAAAAGAGGATAACAAGGTTTCTGAAGAAGAAATAAAACTAGAAAATGAAATTATTAAAATATTTAGGGAAAGTAGAAATAATTATGGAACTAGGAAAATAAAAAAGGAATTACAACGCAAAGGAATTGTTGCCTCTAGGCGAAGAATAGGCAATATCATGAAGAAATATTCCTTGATTTCTAATTATACTGTTGCACAATATAAGGTGAAAAAAAGTAAATGTAATGAAGATAAAATAGAAAATGTGGTAGATAGAGAGTTTGATGATAGAGAAAAATTAGAAGTAGTGGTAAGCGATCTTACCTATGTAAGGGTTAATAATAAATGGTGCTATGTGTGTACCCTGCTAGATTTACACAACAAAGAGGTTATAGGATATTCTGCTGGAGAAAATAAGGATGCAGAACTTGTATACCAGGCATTCCTTAGCTGTAAATACCCTTTATCTGAAATAGAAATATTTCATACTGATAGAGGTAATGAATTTAAAAATAAATTAATAGATGAAATAATTTCTACCTTTGAAATCAAAAGATCATTAAGTAGCAAGGGCTGTCCATATGACAACTCACCAGCTGAAAGTTTCAATAATATATTAAAAACTGAGTGTATAAAAGGTAAGAAATTCAATAGTTTGAGGGAGTTAGAAATTGAATTAATGGATTATATAAATTGGTATAATAATCATAGATTACATGGCTCATTAGACTATTTAACACCAAGGGAATATAAGGAAAGGCAGTTAGTTTTAAAGAATTCTGGGAATAAAATTTCCTGTGAATTTGCATCTATATAAAAAGATTATTTTTTGATCCTGTCAAGGGCGAGCGATAGCGAGTTTATTTACCCTTGACTGGAGCAAATAAATAATCTTAGAATTGCAAACAAATTCATAGGAATTTATATAAATTGTTCGGTAAAAATATGTCCAAAAAAGTGTTGACATATCAGATAGCTAAAAATGATTTATAGATTATAATATTTTTCCTTCGATGCTCTGCACTAAATTCTCTTAAAACATCAAATAGAAAAAATCCCATAATGGAAATCTGAACATATTTGATAGTATTTAAATCAGATAAGAAAAATAACACTGCTGTAATAATCCCTAATAGAACAAAACCACATGTTAACATATTTAGAATTCTATTCATATTTGCTCCTCCTAATTGTTATGATACAAATTAACCTATCTCAAATTCTTTTCTACTAATCCCATTGAGTTTAATTTAATTTCTCAACCGATCCATTTTTAATTTTTAGCCCAGATAAATTAGATTCCAGTTCGTTAAACTTTTCAGCATTATCCATATAATAATCTAATTCTTCCCCAAATTGTACATTCACAATTTCACTAGCAAAATCCCTTGGCATGCTAAAGATTTCGCCATCACTATATTTATAGATTACCTCTTCTGATTTATCAACTAAAACTAAAGTCTTAATAGCATTTTCAACCAAGGTTTTTAAATCCTCATCTCTAAAATTCTCATAATTTCCACCAAATTCAACAATAATATTATTATCATCTATTTCAAAGGCTTTAAACTTATAGTCTTTCCAATCTAATGTATTCAAGATCTCTTTGATGTTCTCTTCATTTGTGATTTCTGTCTTAAGTCCATAAATATCAGTATTTGACCTACAGGATGTCAATAAAAAGACTACTATAATTAAAATAATTCCTAATTTATTCCCAAATATCTTTATTATATTCTCTTTTGAATAACCACCTTCTTTTATCATTATAGTCCCTTCCTTTCACTTAATTTTTTATCTTGCTTTTTCATAGGATACTTTACAAGATATCTTTATAATTCTAAATTACAATTTATCACATCCACTCCAAATTTCCAAACTATTTGATTAATTTTATACAATTGACCATTACCCCAGAATATTAAACACCTAAAATCCAAAAGTAACTAAATGAATTGTTCTCCTTAGATAGCCAGTCATCAATTTTTATAAAAAAACTTGATAATGGAGTATCTTTAACACTACTACCTGGTACATACTTATCAAATTCTATGAATTCACCAAATAAATCTATATTAATATAACAGGGACACAACTCCTGTCCCTGTGTCATACCGTACTATTATAAGATCCTTTTTTCAAGTTGTATACCTATAAATTTAAGTTGATTTTAAAAAGCCCCGCATATAATGTCCCTGAAAAAGCTGCATAGTATTTTCTATTTTTATATTCATGACTTTTATAGTATAGAGTGCCACCTATCATCATTCCTATATCTTCATCATATTCTTCATAATAAATATACTCTGGAATATTCAGCACAGATGAATATGTTTTTATTACTGTTTTCTTTTTTGTGTAGTCTTTTATTTCAATCTTACTGTTGAAATTAGTAAATTCTTGATTGGAGATTGATTCTGCAAATATGTTCACTGGTATTAGAACTAGAGTAAGCACCATAAAAAGTAATAACATTTTTTTCTATTCATTTTAATCCCCCCTATTTATTGTTTATAGATTTTTCCTTCAAATGTTGCTAAATAGTGCCCTGTTATGGGGTCTATCGTTATGCTCCCTACACGTGAAAGAACCCCTGACCACCAATACCCATCTTTATATTCACTGTATTCTACAGCTGCAGGAATATTATTTTTTGAAGTATATCTTTTCTGTATGCTTATAAATCTTCCACCAAAAAGTGGTTCCGGATTATCCTTTATATATTCTTCATATTCCTCTTGTGAAAGATTTGGAGAATGTCTTGTTAAGCCCTGTACATGTTGTCCTTCACTCTTTTCATTAAAGCTATCCTCGGCAAACATTATATTATGAGAAAAAAACATAGAGAAAAGAACTATCATTGATAAACAAATACTCAATTTCTTTTTCACACTATTTCCCTCCTTTTTAAATCAACGTTTTATAAACTTAAATTAACATAACCAGCATATCCCTGACACAATTATATGACCATTGGAATCACCCCTTTGCTATTTTAAATCAATATTTTATTGCCTTTCATTAATCAACCCACATATACTTAGTTTCATTAAAAGTCTTCTGCTTATTGGCAAATACTCATATAATATTGACTTTCAAGTCCTATTTTTTATCCCTTCGTTAATGTAATGTCGCCAAACATCAAAAGCCTTACAAACATTTTTATTTTTATCAAAAAAGAAAGAATTGCCTAAATTTAATTGAGTTTAATTTAATTTCTCAACTGATCCATTTTTAATTTTTAGCCCAGATAAATTAGATTCCAGTTCGTTAAACTTTTCAGCATTATCCATATAATAATCTAATTCTTCCCCAAATTGTACATTCACAATTTCACTAGCAAAGCCCCTTGGCATACTAAAGATTTCGCCATCACTATATTTATAGATAACCTCTTCTGATTTATCAACTAAAACTAAAGTCTTAATAGCATTTTCAACCAAGGTTTTTAAATCCTCATCTCTAAAATTCTCATAATTTCCATCAAATTCAACAATAATATTATTATCATCTATTTCAAAGGCTTTAAACTTATAGTCTTTCCAATCTAATGTATTCAAAATCTCTTTGATGTTCTCTTCATTTGTGATTTCTGTCTTAAGTCCATAAATATCAGTATTTGACCTACAGGCTGTCAATAAAAATACTACTATAATTAAAACAATTCCTAATTTATTCCCAAATATATTTATTATATTCTCCTTTGAATAACCACCTTCTTTTATCATTATAGTCCCTTCCTTTCACTTAATTTTTTATCTTGCTTTTTCATAGAATACTTTACAAGATATCTTTATAATTCTAAATTACAATTTATCACATCCCATCCAAATTTCCAAACTATTTGATTAATTTTATACAATTGACCATTGCCCCAGAATATTAAACACCTAAAATCCAAAAGCAACTAAATGCATTGTTCTCCTTAGATAGCCAGTCATCAATTTTTATAAAAAAACTTGATAATGGAGTATCTTTAACACTACTACCTGGTACATACTTATCAAATCTTATGATTTCACCAAATAAATACATATTAAATATAACAGGGACATAACTCCTGTCCCTGTGTCCCACTACTCAAAATCAATACAATATATAAATCCAGAATTATATTCATATATAAAGTAATTTTTATCCTTTATTAAAGATACAGATAAGGTTTTATCTTTACTTAATTCGATAGAATTTTTTCCTATCCTATCATTAGTTACTTCAAGCAGATATTTCTTAAATGACGAATCTACACCTATAGCATGATTATCTCCTATAGATATAAGGGAATATATTTTATCTGACATTACTTCATATTCATTATTATCTTTGGTATTTATATATTTCAATTTAGTTACATACTTTTCATTTTCATTGTCCATAGATTCAGAAGACATATCATGCTCTTCATAGGAAAGTAATAATCCATCTTTAATAGGGGTAAAAGATATAATTCTTTCATTCTCCTTTAAAGGTATTTTAGATACTAAGTTATCTTCATCATATATTTGAAAATATCCAGTATTATCATTTTCAAAAAATGCAACGAAATTATTTACCGAACTATATAATTCTGTAGTAATAAAACTGCTATTTTCATCAGAATAAAATATCTTGCTTTCATTTTTTAATATATCATATGATTTTATATAATTAGCCACAGTATTATCTTTATTAGAAACGTATGAATAAAATAGCTTATCATTGATCCTAGCAAATCTGGGAAGATTAAGATCAAAGCCAGTAAAATTATCTATCTCTTTTAACTTTCCAGAAACTATTTCACAAATATAATAATCATCATATTCTCCATTAATTGAATATGCAATAAAATATCTATTTTTTATTGAAATAAAATCATGTAAAACCATATCATCTTCAATTTTATATATAGATTTAATCTCGTCAGTGTCTAAATTATATTCAACTATTTCAATATATTTAATTATTGGAGATAGCTTTGTAGAACCCCTACTATTATCAGTTACACCAATATATAATAAATTGTCAAATACATCCAAAGTACTCACATCAGCCTCTGATATTAAATTGTCATATTTTTGTAAATTAGCAAATATATTTTTACTTTTAATACTATATTCTAATTTATCAAATTCAATTCTATTTACCATATTATTAGTATTTTTAATTACATTATTATTATTTTCTTTTATATCTGAAGAACAAGATGTAAGAAAAAACACTATAAACAAAAATATATAAACTATGTTCCTTTTTTTAAACATATGAACCTCCTTTTGTAAAATAGAATAGACCAAATTTAAATTTGGTCTATTCTATTTTGATTTATTACATTTCCTATAGTGAAATAAAATATCCAGAATTTTAATATTGGTACTTGGTACCAACTTATGAACTTATTTATAACTCACATTATTACCCCAATATATTACTTCAAATTCTACTGTAGGGAATATATCCAACTCTGCTTACTACCATCCTCACTATAGAAAAGAAAAGTGTAAAAATATTAAAAATTAATTATCATAAACAACTGTACAGAATCCAAAGGTTTCCATAGCATCTCCATATCCTACTTTTCTATCTCCCAAAATTGAAGATTGCATAACATCAAAGCTATAAACATCCCAGTAAGGAAATGCAACTACTGTCACTCTTTGACCTGGTTCTAATTCAACTTCTGTAGAATCAGTCATCGTCCAACTTCTTTCTACGTTAAATCCTACTGCTGCAGAAATAGAAGCTATTTCAACATCAATACCACCCTCTACATTTAGACTATGACTGTTTGAAACAGTGCCGGAAAGAGTTATTGTTTTCATTACAGGTTCTTTTGCATAATTAACAGCAGAATTTTCACATATTCTCTTTGACCCACAAGCTTGTCTTGGTCCAGTTATATTAGCAATGTAAATATTGGCAAATGGAGTAATATCACTATTATTTAAATTATATTCTTTTATAATATAATTTGGTCTAGTTATCTTAATATTTCTTATTTTATCTATATCAATTTCTAAGAATTCTGCAATTTGCTCTTTGTTTTTTACATCATATTCTATACTACCTTCTTTTAATATTTTGGGACTAGAATAATCAATTTCAATACCTATCATTTCTATACTTTCATCATCATTATAGTAGCTATTATTAGCAAAAGTCATCGTACTCATTACAAATAGGAATCCTATTATTAAAATAAAAGTAATACTTTTTTTCATCATTATAACCACCATTCCTTTCACTCGCTCAATGCACAAAACTAAATGAAATATCTTGAATTAAGCGATTATTTTAAATCAATATTTTATTGTCTTGTTAGTACTGCTTATATCCAATACTATTTTATTGCCTTTGTAGACATATCCATTAACTTGATTTATTACTTATTGAATTGTCTAGCATTTACTACAATATCAAAGACATGACCTGTATCTGTTGTTACTTCAACTATAAATTCACCTCTTACCCCCTCTGAATTTATGAAAGTTCTAGTTAAATCTTCATATGCTGGTACTGGTCTCCCTCCATAATTTTTCTTATCATCCCTTACATTAAATATTAACTCTATTAAATATAACAGGGACACAACTCCTGTCCCTGTATGTCACTATTTAATAATATTTTATTTTCAAGTCTTAATATAACCATATCTTTAATAACTCAATATACTATTAAGCTTCCAGAAAACTTCTGAGTAACTTATTCAATATTTTCATATCTGTTTTGTATTTAATATCTCCTTTCTTATTATTTTTTTAAAAAACTACAGTTCTAATTCTTTCTCATTCTTTATATTCATTTCATATTCTATTTTTTTAATGTATTTATCTATATATTTTTCCATATACTTTGGAATAAAATTCTTAAATCTAATATTCCCATTCTCTACAATCAAAATATTCTTTTTAGTAATTGAGTTATCATATATATAAACATTATCACAAATCGGCAATACTTCTTGTAGGTTTGTTAAGGATTTATAATATCTGTTGTTTATTGTTTCATCAGGAATACCATGTCCACCCTTTGCTACTCTTTCTTTTACCCTAGATATTGCCTTTTCTGGACTATCAATGCCTATATAATGTAAATTAATAACATATCCTAATCTCTTAGCTTTTAATATTGTATTAATAATAGTCTTTCCAGATAAAGTAGTCTCTTGGTTAAATGATAGCCTATTATCAATACATCTATTAATTTCTTTAATAATTTCCTTACCAGCTCTAAATTGTGTTTTAAAGTCTTTCCAGTTATTATTATATCTTTCTGCTATTAATTCATCAACATTAACTCTTATTCCTAAATCTGAATAATCTAGCTCTCCTGAATTATAGAAAATAGACTTACCAGCTCCATTAACTCCTGCTATAATTGTATAATTCATTGATATTTCTCATTGGCTATAGTCTTCCATTGCCTTATAGCACTTTCCTTTTCATATTGTTTCATAACTAATCTTTTTTTCTTTTCTGGTAAGTTTTTTACATATTCACCAATTGAGTAATCTCTAAGTTGTTCTATTTCATCAATTTCTTTTTCGGTTAAATATAAATTATCCAATTTACATTCTCCTTTCATACATTACTCTATGTAGTTATTGTATTTAAAAAATATAAATATGTCAAATGTATATGTGATAGTGATGCTGTCTTTGCTATTTTTTTAAATGCTTCTTTTGCTTAATTTTAAACATTGGTACCTGGCACAAACTTATGAGCTTATTTCAAATCTTATAATTTCACCAAATAAATCTATATTAAATATAACAGGGACAAAACCCATGTCCCTGTGTCCCAATATACAATATTCCTCTTTATTGTTTATCCGCTTTTGTATAGTTTCTAAAGGAAAACATAATTTAATCAACTCAATCTTTACTATAGAACTTATGAAGAAAGACAAAAATATTAAAGGATAAACAATAATAGGATATAATATATATAATAAAGTCATTGAGCTAAAGAAGTAAAAATACCCCATAGTTTATCATCAGACGAAACTATGCAGTATTTGAAACACATGATAGGATAATGGTCAATTAAGTTTATCTTTTAAATCTTCTATTACCTGTATAGTGTCGTTGATTTTACTTATATATGCTTTTTCTTGTCTGTCATTCATATTTTTAATAGAGGTATTTAAATTTCGTAGGCTTTTGCTTAGCTCTAGGTTTTCTAAACGAAAATCCTCATCAATATGGATTGTTGAATCTTTAAGAATCTTCCTTAAACTTTTAAGATATTCTCTCTTAATTTCTGTGTAGTATGAAATTTCTCTATACATATCATCTGATATAATCCTTTGTGTCAAGCCATCTTGCCAAGTATAAGTTGAATATATATAGGTTTCGTTGTAATCAAGTATTGAGTCAATCTTTCCAATAAGGTAATGCCTATCCTCTACTGAATCACTATCCATTGTACACATTTTTTCTATAATCTGTTCAAAGCTCCACAAATCCATTGAATAGTAATGGCTAAAATCTGACTCTAGAGAAGCAAAAAGCTGGGATTCATATGAAGAATTTAAATCATCTTTTCTCATCTTTTGAGTTGAATAAAGTGTTATGACTAAAAGACATATTCCTAGAAATAGAATGCCATTTTTATATTTTCCTTCCATAATCTTATACTTTCCTTTCAATTTAAGTTAATATCAACGCAAGAGTACAGCATTTGTATCTCCTTTTTCCCATTTATCCTCAACTGATGGATCAATTGTTACTGAAACGCCAACCGAACCTGATACCTTACCTTTTCCATCAAAAGTTATCTTAGCAGTAGGTGTAATTGATGTAGTTTCAGTTTTAGTGAAAGTATGTGCCCAGTCAGCCCCAAAGTCTAACCATTCGCCACTGGTATTGCTTTTCGGTGTTACGTAAACAGCACCATATTGAGTTGATCTGCCCATAAATTTATCATAGAGATTAAATACAAAAGTTCCACTTGTTGCATATTGTCCACTTCTTAAATCTGTATAATCACTTGTATTGTAATGATAATAATTTGTCATATCAGAATCAAAGTACATAGTAATTACATCATATGAGCCGGGTCTCGTTTCTATAAAATCTAAAGAGGTATATCCAATAAGCCTATAGAATGACTCTCCTGTTCTTCTAGCTGATACCACCCAAACAGAAGCGTTACGACCAGGTACACCTTGTAATTGAATTTTTTTGTTAGGTTTTGTTACTTCAACTCCTAGTAATGATAAGGTTTCTATTAATTTATTTATGTCATTCGTATTTTGTAATGCACTAATAATGAATTCATCAAATTCTTTATCATTTAGATTTGCAATTTTTTGTTTTATATATGTTTGTTCTTGAGATGATAATTTATTGGTGAGAATATAACTTAAATCATCAATATCTAGATTATCTGCCGCATAAGTTACGTTTACCATTGAAAAACTTAATACCATTATTAACATTAGAGTTAAAAAATTGTTTTTTATAATATCCTCCCTTTCCATAAACAACAGTAATAACATTTTCATAAATTTTTACCCCAAAATTCCCATTGGAATCACCCCTTTACTATTTTAAATCAATAATTTATTGCCCTTCATTAATCAACCCACATATATTTAGTTTCATTAAAAGTCTTCTGCTTATTGGCAAATACTCCTGTTCCCTGTTGTGCATAATGATAAAGTGAAACCTTATAATAATATCCTCCTTCAACCTTTGTTTTGTAAAATAGATCATGCTTCTGAATATTTTCCTCTAAATCATCCCATGGTTTCAACACATTAACCCATTTATCTCCATCCCATCTTTGAAGGGATATTTTTTTAAATCCAACAATACTTGTTTTTTCTATACACCTTGTCCAAGCTTCTATTGCTAAATTTCTATTCCCTAATAAAGACAATTCCAAATTTGTTGAATCAATTATACTTCCCTTACCTCTCATTGTTTCTTCATTGTGTAATCCTTCAGCATGATGTTCACTTTTGGAGGGAATTCCTATAGGTTTTGATAGGTTTTTTGCATTAACTTCCCCTGCGAATGCTGAAAAACTAGTTGAGAAAATTATCAGTGCTATCATTATACATGTACTCATCTTTTTCACATCATCGTCCCCTTTCATTTAATATTGACTTTCAAGTCCTATTTTTTATCCCTTCATTAATGTAATGTCTCCAAATACCAAAAACCTTACAAACATTTTTATTTTTATCAAAAAAGAAAGAATTCCTTGAATTTATATGTTTATTTTAAGAAATTCTTTTAGATTATTTAAATGACTCTAGAATCTTTATAAAGGTCTCATAATCTAATGTACTTGAGACATTATATACTATTAGCCCATCTGAAAATATGCCTTTATACCAATTATCTTCTGATACTATAAATACATCTATTCCATTTATATTTAATTTCTGAACATTACCATTTTCATTTGGTATACCTAGATTTCTTGAAATCTGTTCATCAAATTTTATGATATCAAAATTTAAGATATCTTTTTTCTTCTTATAGTTTAGCAATAAATAAGTATAGCTACTTTCTTCTACCTTCTCTGATTCCAAGTTTATCAACTTAAACCCTTCTGGAATATAGGTTGGAAGCATTGATGATATTCCCAATCTATCAATCTCTTTTTTAAGTCCATAGGGATCTTTATCAGATATCTCTAATTCTATAAATTTATCTTTTTGTTTATTAAAATCAAACTTTACAATTTCTTCTCCAAATTCTATAATCTCACCAAATAAATCCATATTAAACACTGACATGGATACTATATTGATTGAAAAAAATATCACAAATATTATACAAGCCACAGTAGGTATACGTAAAATTTTATGACGATGTCTTTTTCTATTTTCATATTCATTTATAATACTATCTATTTTAGAATCTATATCAATATCTATATCTTTTTCTTCTATAATCATCAAACTACGGGTAAGCTCTCTTATTAGATCATAGTCTCTGTCATAGTAGGATTTTTCTAATTCTTCCTCTAACATAAGATATAAATCTTCCTTTGAATATTCTATAAAATCATCATTTAATAATTTTTCTATAATATTATCATTGCTCATTTTATCACCTCATATATGTAATGTCATGAGAACATTAAAACCTTACACATTATTTTCACTTTCAAGAATTTTCCTCAGTTTTACCTTAATTCGATATATTTTCACATAAATTACATTCTCTGAAACCTTATATTTATTGGATAATTCCTTTGCCGTTGCCTTGTCCAAATAATATTCTCTTAGCAATTGTTGTTCTTCCATAGATAATATGGATAATAATTCAAATGTCCCATAATCATCTTCATATATTAACTTCTGATGTCCTTGAAGAGCATCAAAGGTACTCAATTCTTCTTTATATCTATATGACTTTTTCCTAAAATTTCTCATTATATTATCAGAAGTACGATATAACCATGCACGAATATTCTCTGTACTAGATATGGTTTTCCACTTTAAAAGAAGTATCATAAAAACTTCTTGTGTACACTCTTCAGCATTTTCTCTATTGTACATTAACTTTACATAGCAATAATTAAATATTTCCTTATAATATTTAGTAACTATATCTCTATAAATAGAACGACTCTTAAAATCACTACTAGAGAATTTCATACAATTAACCCCCTAAAGCTGAATTTTCTTCTTAAGACATCCCCCTCTCTATAATAATACTCCTATCCATAAAATGTCAAACCACTGCAAAACCCAAAAAGCACCAAGGGCATATTGAACTAACCCTTGATGCTTTGATTTTTTTCTATCTATTTAAGAGTGGGACATAACTCCTGTATCTCATAATAATAATGTCAATTTTTCTTATGTCTCTCCTCTACTTCATCTAGTAAAGAATCTATTTCATTTAACATCTCTATGAATTTAACATTATCTATGTCATCATTTTCCAAATAATAGATTATAGAACTTTCATTATTATTTGAACTAAGTAGATGTTCTAATCTATCATAGTTTTCTATTAGAATATCTATCTCCTCTTCTGATATTTCCTGTAATGACTTCTGCGATAAGTTCGCACTACCTAATATCCTGTTGAACACTTTTAATATTTCTGGACTATCCTTATAAACTATTCCAAATATTCCCTCTGTAATATCTGGATGTGTAAACTCTCTAACCCCTCTTAGATATTCCATAAGTTCTTCTGATGTCTTATTTCCATCTTTTATCTGTTTTAAATCATAGCTAATACTTTCATACACCCATCTCTGTTTATTGAGCCTATGTTTAACAATATAATCCATATCCAAATTTAAATATGGATCATTATTTAATTTCTTAATAGATCCATTTTTAATTTTTAGCCCAGATAAATTAGATTCCAGTTCGTTAAACTTTTCAGCATTATCCATATAATAATCTAATTCTTCCCCAAATTGTACATTCACAATTTCACTAGCAAAGTCCCTCGGCATACTAAAGATTTCACCATCACTATATTTATAGATCACCTCTTCTGATTTATCAACTAAAACTAAAGTCTTAATAGCATTTTCAACCAAGGTTTTTAAATCCTCATCTCTAAAATTCTCATAATTTCCATCAAATTCAACAATAATATTGTTATCATCTATTTCAAAGGCTTTAAACTTATAGTCTTTCCAATCTAATGTATTCAAAATCTCTTTGATGTTCTCTTCATTTGTGATTTCTGTCTTAAGTCCATAAATATCAGCATTTGACCTACAGGCTGTCAATAAAAAGACTACTATAATTAAAATAATTCCTAATTTATTCCCAAATATCTTTATTATATTCTCCTTTGAATAACCACCTTCTTTTATCATTATAGTCCCTTCCTTTCACTTAATTTTTTATCTTGCTTTTTCATAGAATACTTTACAAGATATCTTTATAATTCTAAATTACAATTTATCACATCACCTCCAAATTTTCAAACTATTTGATTAATTTTATATAATTGACCATTACCCCAGAATATTAAACACCTAAAATCCAAAAGCAACTAAATGAATTGTTCTCCTTAGATAGCCAGTCATCAATTTTTATAAAAAAACTTGATAATGGAGCATCCTTAATCTGTAAAGTAAAATATAATTCTTTTACCTTATTCCACTCATCTAAAGTTATCTTTTGTGGACCATAATAACTATAATATGGAAAAACCCCATCTAAATAAGGTGATAACAATAAAAAATCTTCTGTAATAAGAAAAAGAGAATTATCATTCCAATTATTGGGATAATTCCTAGCACAACAAAATTCATAGACATCATGACTTACCAAATCATTTAATTTCATTAAATTCATTTTAACTGTTTATGTTAATCTAAAAGTGGTCCACCATTTCAGTTGAAAACTGGTCCACCTTTAAAATATAATACCCCTATGAATAACTTTTTAGGGGGAGATGGAAGGTGATAAGACTGGACCAAAAAGCAGAAATATTAATGAAATATTTCAGAGAAAACAAATCACAAAGAGCAATAAGTCGAGAGTTAGGCATTTCTAGAACTACAGTGCAAAAATATATTAAGGAGTTTGAATCTAAAAATGAGGCATTACGAGAGTTAAAAAAGGATGAAGATCATAACAAGGATGAGATACTTCTTCTAATTGAAGAAATGGCATCTAAACCTAAGTATGATACAAGTAAAAGAACCAAGATAAAATTAACAGATGATGTGCTTAAAGAGATAGATGAACTTGTTTCTGAAAATGAAAAAAAACGATTAATGGGAAGAACTAAACAGCTAATGAAAAAAATAGACATACATGAAGAACTAGTAGAAAGAGGATATGATATTGGATATACCACTGTTTGTAACTACATTAAAGAGACTTACGAGAAAAAGGAGGCCTACATTAGACAGGAATATGATTTAGGAGAAACATTAGAATTTGATTGGGGTGAAGTTAAACTTACGATTGATGGACGTGAAACTACTTTAAATATGGGTCTTTTCACAACTGCAAAAGGATCATACCATTATGCTAAACTTTATCAAAATCAAAAGATGGAAAACTTCTTAGATATCCATGTTAAGGCTTTTAATCAGATTGGAGGTGTTCATAGAGAAGTAGTTTATGACAATATGAAACAAGCAGTAAAAAGGTTTGTAGGTAGAAACGAAAAAGAAGCTACCGAAGATTTAATTAAAATATCTTTGTATTATGGATTTAGATACAGGTTCTGTAATATAGCTAGTGGAAATGAAAAAGGGCATGTAGAAAGAGGGGTGGAATTTGTTAGAAGAAAAGCTTTCTCAAGCAAAAGCGATTTTAATTCAATAGAAGAGGCTAATAAACATTTAGAAGAAAAGTTACTTAAACTTAATTCTAAAAAAAGAAATTGGCTTGAAAACAAAAGTCCAATAGATATTTTAAATGAAGAAATGGATTACCTGTTACCGCTAAAACCGTCCTATGATACATCTAGGAGAATAGAGGCCAGGGTTAATAAGTATAGTGTAATTAACATTGATCAAAACAAATACTCAGTACCAGATTATCTTGTGGGTAAGTTTGTGATGGCTAAAATATATCCAGATATTATAGAAATATATTACAAAGATAAATTAATAGCAACTCATAAAAGGTCGTATTTAGCTCATCACTGGACTATAGATATAAACCATTTTATCCATACATTAAAAAAGAAGCCTGGAGCGCTGCATTCTAGTGTTGGTAGACACCAGCTCTCTCCAGAACTTCAAGAAATATATCATAAATATTATATCAATAATCCTAAGGATTTCATAGTACTTTTAGAATTGATAAAGGAAAAAGATTTAGAAAGTGTACTAAAAGCGGTAAAAGAATTAGAAAAAATTAAAATAGAGATGGTGAATACAGACAACATTAGAAATATAGTTTTTAAGTCTCCTACTGTGCTTAATCCTTTAGAAACTAGAGATTTATCAATTCAAAAGGCATCTTTAGAACAAATTTCAATTTTAAATGATATGTTTAATTTAAAATCAGTGGGAGGTTATAAAAATTGAACGAAACAATAAGTGAAATTAAAAAATACGTATCAGAGCTTAAAATTCCAGGGATAAACCAAGGATTAAAGATGAAAATCGAAGAAGCATATAGATTAAATCAACCATATGAAGAGCTTTTAAAAGACATTTTCGTAGAAGCTTATGACATGAGAAAGGAAAATGGTAGAAAAAATAGAATTAGAAATGCACGTTTTCCGTATAAAAAATATTTAGATGAACTTCAGGTAGACTATCTACCTGAGGACGCTAAAAAAAGGTTTAAAGAGCTTAAAACCCTAAATTTTATAGACGAAGGTAGAAATGTTATTTTAGCGGGAAATCCTGGAACTGGAAAAACTCACCTATCAATAGGACTTGGCATTAATGCATGTAATAAAGGATACAAGGTATTTTTTACAACAGCAGCGACATTAATAAATGAACTCAAGGAATCTAGGAGTGAAAAAAAGCTTTATACATTTGAAAAGAGATTTGAAAAATATGATTTAATCATCATAGACGAACTAGGTTATATCTCATTTGACAAAGAGGGAAGCGAACTATTATTTACATTTCTTTCCCTAAGAGCAGAGAGAAAATCCACAATAATAACTACGAATCTATCCTTTGATAGATGGAATGAAATATTTAATGATGCAGTGCTAACAGCTGCTTTAATAGATAGGATGACCCATAAATCTTATGTAATTAACATGAATGGAGATTCTTATAGAATAAAAGAAACTAAAGAGTGGTTAGAGAAAAGTAATTAATTTTTTTATTTCAACTGGCCCAGTTTTCGATTAAAATATGGTATAGTTTTCAGTTGACAAATACATTAACACCTCATATTATTATTCATAGACATCAGTACCTGGTACCAACTTATGAACTTATTATTTGTTTATCCCATAAGTAAAATCAATTAACTTTCTATGTCCTTCTGGAAAATCATAATCTTGAAATATATCTGTAAGTTTTTTTGTTTTTAGATCATAATAAAACATTCCCTCATTAAAATCTTCACTAAATCCAAATATAAATATTCCTTCTTTATTATCTCTTGGATAAAAAGAATAAACTTCCCTTAATCCTTTTATATCTAAATCTTTTATTTCACCATTAACAATATTTAGTGTTTTTAATTTCCTTTTTGCTCCAGAACCCATCATAGGAGTTGTAATCATTAATATATTATTATCATCTAACTGTCTTGTTAGCCTTACTTCAAAATCTTCTGTTTCATATATATAATCTATGTTCTTAAAATCTTTATCCATTAAAAACATCTTTTTTGGTCTTATAAATGTTTCTTGTCTCACCCTTTTAGTTCTCATAACCTTATCTGAAGTAATTAAGCATAAAAATTTCTTTGTACTATAGTTAAATGAAAAAGAATGAAACCAAGTATCATCATCTTTTTCATTTAAATATAAGAAATCATTAGTCATAAAATCAAACTTACCTGGCTGTGTTACAGTTTTCCCCTCCCCAGCAGCTGTGACAAAAATTTCATTATCAATTATATATATATCATTAAAAACAAATTTTCCATCTGTTAATTGTTTCTTATCCCTTGTATTTAAATCATATTCATAAAAATTATCATAAAGCCCATTATCACTACTACTATAATATATTTTATTATTTTTATAATCTTTATAAGCTACAGGATACAATGCTACTTCATCTAACTTTTCAAAAGAAATAATTTTCTCTTTTTCTATATCATACTCATACAATATAATGGATACTCCTTCTTTCTCATCTATATTATTATTATATTTCGTACCTATTATTTGTAAGTATTCTTTTGGAATTTCAGACTGTTCTTTAACTTCACAAGATGAAATCATCACTAATATAGTTAATAGTATAAAAATAATTCCTAGCTTTCTTTTCACTTTTATCTCCTCCATAACATCAAAATTTTTATCCAAATAGAAAACACGGAATATTTCTATATATTGAAAAAGGTATTATTTTTGAATTTAAATTTGTTGCAAATACCCCATTAGCAAATATCAAGAGAGCAACACAAACTAAGAAAATACTTAATGTCTTCTTCATACAAAATCCTCCTTAACAAATAAGCAACTCTGCAAACTTAAATGAACTTAACCAGCGTATCCCTGACACAATTATATGACCATTGGAATCACACCTTTGCTATTTTAAATCAATAATTTATTGCCTTTCATTAATCAACCCACATATATTTAGTTTCATTAAAAGTCTTCTGCTTATTGGCAAATACTCCTGTAATATTGACTTTCAATTCCTATTTTTTATCCCTTCATTAATGTAATGTCGCCAAACACCAAAAACCTTACAAACATTTTTATTTTTATCAAAAAAGAAAGAATTCCTTGAATTTATATGTCTATTTTAAGGAATTCTTTTAGATTATTTAAATGACTCTAGAATCTTTATAAATGTTTCATGATCTAATGTAGTTGAGACATTATATACTATTAGTCCATCTGAAAATATGCCTTTATACCAACTATCTTCTGATACTATAAATACATCTATTCCATTTATATTTAATTTCTGAACATTACCATTTTCATTTGGTATACCTAGATTTCTTGAAATCTGTTCATCAAATTTTATGATATTAATATTTAATGTTATAAGGCAAATTACCCTAGCCTAAATTCTTCTGTAAAAGTCAAAGTATTTCATCTTTTAAAGCATGGTCAAATTAATTAATTTGACTAACTTCACACCAGATTATTTAATCTGATGTTTTAAATGCTAATACCATGGCAATAATCAAAATAAAAAAAGAAATAGGAAAAAGGCCCCTGTTTGTAAGACCCTTCTCCTAAATTCAAATTCTTTTTTATTCAACTATATTATGATTATAGCCAATTATTTTAAAAGTATAACTAAATATTTGAATTTAGGAAAAGAAATTTATACTTCACCTATATATGGTTGTAAATTTTGTGGTTATGAAGGAATGCTTCACCGCCATGGATATTATTCCCGTAATGTTATTACTAAGTACTATATAAAAAGAGTTAATATCCTTAGGGTTAAATGCCCCTCTTGTCATAAGACCCATGCTGTTTTACCTAGTTTTCTAATTCCATATTATCAGTATTCTCTTGATTTTATTTTTGAGTGTTTATATTTATCATATGTTGTGAAAGATTCATATTCTAATATTGTAGAGCATTTTAACATCTCAAATCCTGACCTATCTTTTAATGCTTCAAATATTTCTTCTTTTAAGAAACGAATGAAAGAGAATAAATCTATTGTTAATTCTTTCTTTGCTAACTTTGATTTCTTCTATTTTGGTATAGATAATCCATCCATATCTTCCATACTTGAGAAAATTGAAGCCTTTCCAGAAGACATCCTAGAGTTTAACTCTACTTTCTTCAAAATGATGCCTAATTATTTCTTTGCTAAGAATTAATTTGATTATTCCTAGGATACCTATGCCTATTTTTAAGGTTTTTTCTACCTTTTATCTTTTTCTTACTTTTTTCTTCTCCTTTTTATCTATTTCTTATTTTAAAATCAATATATTCCATCTCTCAAGTCAATATTTTATCCTCATTTTATCTTATTTTTCATCCCACATAAGCTTTAAGGGGTAGGAGTTGTCATTTTGCCCAAAATATCTACAACTAAATATTTGGAGGTTATATTATGGATGAAAATCTAAAACAAAGTATTGCTCTTTTTAAGTATTCTTTAATTGCCCCTTTAGTCACTGAAACCTTTACCCAGGCAACAGCTAAGGAATACTTAGAAGAAATATCTGCTAAGGAGTATAATACTCCTCAGGGAACCCATGAATACGCTCCTGCCACTATTAAGGAATGGCTTCGCCTTTACAGACGTTTCGGCATTGATGGTCTTTATCCTAAGATACGGTCTGATAAGGGGAAACCCAGAAACTTATCTAATGATGCCAAGGAGTTTATTATTTCTACCAAGATAAATTCCCCTAAGAGAAGTGCTAAGTCAATTTATCAGGAACTTATTGCAAAGGGCTATGTATCTTATGATCAAATTTCTTTATCCACTGTTCAAAGATTTATTTCTAAATCCAATATTTCATCTAACAAACTAGAACCCGTGGATAGGAAAGCTTTTGAGTTTGAGTTCCCCAATGAATGTTGGCAGTCTGATATCTCTGTTGGTCCTTACCTTAATATTGATTCTAAGAAGCATAAGACCTATATTATTGCAATACTTGATGATTCAAGTAGACTGGTTATTCATGCTGAAGCTTTTTTTACTGATAATCTTTTATCTCTTTTATCTGTATTTAAAAAGGCTGTTGCTAAAAGGGGTATTCCTAAAAAACTTTTTGTTGATAATGGCAAGGTTTACAAAAGCAATCAGATGCAATTTATTTGTGCAAGTTTAGGTACCATTTTATCCTTCGCTAGACCGTACTCGCCCCAAAGTAAGGGAAAAATCGAAAGATGGTTTAGGACTCTCCAGGATCAATGGATGAATGTTATCAATTGGAATGACTTTTCTTCTTTGGATGAATTAAATTCCTCTTTATCCAAATATGTTGAAGAAGATTACAACTCTAAGGTCCATTCTTCTATTAACGAAAAACCTATTGATAAATTCGTAAGGCACATTGATTTAATTAAGTTTATCCCAAACAAGCAAGAAATTGACTATATCTTTCTTTACAGGGTTACTCGTAAGGTAAAAAAGGATTCAACTATTTCTATACAAAATATTCTCTTTGAAATCCCATTAAAGTATGTTGGAGACACCATCAGTGTTAGATATGATCCAACATGTATGGATAAAGCCTATATCTTTTCTGAAGATAATATTTTATTAGATACTGTCTATCCTGTTAAAAAGATTGATAACTCTAAGATTAGAAGAGAACATAATTACAAAAGTGTTGATTTCTCTTCCTTTAATCCTGATGACAATGAAAGGTGTGTGAATTAGTATGTATAAAGTTTTTTATGGTTTATCTAGTGACCCATTTTCAAAATCTATTGACACTAAGGACCATTTTAAATCCAAGGACTTTAATGAGGCTTTGAGTAGATTAGAATTTTTAAAGAATACCTTAGGCTTTGGTTTACTTACTGGTGAACCTGGTGTAGGTAAATCATTTTTACTCAGATATTTTGTAGATTCTTTAAATCCTAATCTTTTTAAGCCTGTGTATATCCCAATTTCCACTTTAACAGTTATGGACTTTTACAGAGCCTTATGTAGTGGTCTTGGAATAATTCCAGCTCATAAAAAGGTCCTTATGTTTAAACAAATCCAAGAATCAATCTATACCTATCATCATAGCAAAAATATTACTCCCGTAATTATTGTAGATGAGGCACAATTCTTAACCAACTCTGTATTGGATGATTTAAGACTAATATTTAACTTTGAAATGGACTCTAAGGATTATGCTATCTTAATTCTCTCAGGTCAGACTCCATTTATTACTCAAATTAGCCGTCAACCTCATGAGGCCCTTCGGCAAAGGATTATGGTAAATTATTATCTTAAAGGTCTTACAAAAGATGAAACTAAAGAGTATATTAAATCTCGACTGGAATCCAGTGGATGTCATGAACCAGTATTTACTGATAGTGCCTATGAATTACTTTATTCTAGTACTAATGGCTCCATTAGAACTTTAAATTCTTTAGTTAAGATGTGTCTAATCTCTGGTGCTAATGAAAAACTTAAATCTATTGATAGTGAGTTAGTATTTGTGGCTCAAAATGAATTAAATATTGTAGCATAGATCCTCAAGGTGTGCCTTCTTCTTTAGGAAGGATAGGGCTCTGCAGGGATGCAACCTGAGCGTCCTAAAGAGGTAGTACCATTAACCTCCCCTTCCAGGGGAGAAGGCACACCTTCTTTATGTTAATGGGTTACCCAAAGGCGGTAAATCCTAGGGGTTTAAGGGGACAAAGTCCCCTTTTCTTTTATTTTCAAGGTGCAAACAATTTGACTTATTGCATCTAGACATAGTGGTCAAATTATTTAATCTGCTTTTTTATGTACAATTTAACCTAAGATTAGGCGGATTTAATTTGACATTTCTAGGCTGGAATAATGTGCTTCGTAACAATTTAAGAGTGGGACACAACTCCTGTCCATATATACCACAGGAGTTGTCTTCCAATAAAGTCTTTTAAATATTTTCTTCTAAATTTTCCACGACTTCTTCAGCTCTTTGACTAAGACCAAGGTAATCTCCAATAGCTTTTATTGAATCTTTTGTATCCTCTAAAGTATCAAAAGGAAAGTACCACATTTCTATATACATATTATTTTCCTCTGGAGGATTCTTGTAGTCAATACTTGATTCCGTAAAAAATATTCTTGGTTCTAGCTCCTTTACTATGTCATAGTCTGGACTCTCCTCAGGACCAAATTCAACTGCATCCTTATAGATTGTATCTTCTATATCAGAAGGAATTCCTACTACATTTTCATAGCCAAGGAGTTCGAGTATTTTAACCATCTTTTGAGAACCTGCAACCACATTGAAGGTCTTCATTGCGTCCACATCTTCATCCGCTACTTCATTTACATTTTCTTCGTTTGTCTTTGGGTTTTCATTGGATGGCACTTCACTTATGTCTTTATTTCCACAAGCAACCAAAACTAGAGATATCGTCACAATTAGCAATAGATAAAGTTTTTTCTTCATTTTTATCCCCCTCGTATAATATGTTTAGAACCATTTTTATAAGTGGTCTAAGCATATTATTATTTTTATATTAAATCTTTAAATACAATTTCAAATTGAGATATCCTAATGCTAGAATAGAGTTAAGGATAATTAGCAAAGGATAATTCCTTTCCCCCTAGCAAAACCATTTGGTTATTGCCTAGAAAGCGTGCTTCCTGACTTAGCTGTCATATTCTGCTTACTTCAGTTGCTGCATCTCTTTGATTAGACCAACAGCAAGGTAGTTTTCAAAGACGAATGCTAATAATGCGAGGTTTCGGTAAGCGGCTAAGATTAGGATATCTCTTTTTCTAATTGTTCTCCATTTTAGACGAAAGGTGGTGATCTCATGAAGAACAATATTCTATCAACTTTATTTGTAGGTATTGATGTAAGCTCTAAGACTAATGTCTTATGTGCTCTAGATTTTCAAGGCAATAAACTTCTCAACCTAAAGGCTCTGAATAATCAACCTGGTGCTGAATCTATATCAGAAAGCATCATTGATTGCTTGGATTCTAATAGCCTAAAATATGTTGTTATTGCCTTGGAATCTACCTCTTTTTATAGTACTCATATTGCAAACTTTTTAGCTTCTAATGAATATCTATTAGCTTACAAGCCACTTGTCTATTGTCTTAATCCTAAAACCATTGCTAATTACAGAAAGACATTTGTAGATATGGATAAAACTGACCCTTTGGATGCCTATATTATTGCTGATTTTGCTAGGTGTGGTAGAATCAAATCTAAACCTTGGCGTGGTGCCCAATTCCTTGCTTTACAACGGTTAACAAGACATAGACTCCATTTAGTTGAAGGGATTACTCGTGAAAAATCTTATATGGTATCCAATATCTATCTTAAATTTAGTGAATTAGCTGTATTAGATAAGGAGGATCGACCCTTTTCTAATACCTATGGGGCTACTTCTTCTGCTATCTTAACAGAATACTTTTCTCTAGATGATATTACCTATTCATCTGTTGAGGATCTCGTTGAATTCATTAAAGAAAAAGGTAAAAATCATTTTAGTGATCCTAAAAAAACAGTTCAAATACTTCAAAAAGCTGCTAGAGATTCTTATCGCCTTGATAAAGTTCTATATGAACCTTTAAATGTTGCAATTGCTTCATCTTTCAATGTAGTTAAAGCTTTAGAAAACGAAGTCAAGGCCATTGACAAAGCTATTGAGAAGAATATCAAAGGAGTTAATCCTACTGAATATCAATCTCTAATTTCTATTCCTGGCATTGGTCCCATACTTGCTAGTGGCATTCTTGCCGAGATAGGAACTATTACTTCCTTTGATTCACATAATGCCTTAGCTAAATATGCAGGCCTGACCTGGAGAGTCAATCAATCAGGTAATTACTCTTCAGACGATACCAGGATGACTAAGACTGGCAATAAGTACCTTAGATACTATTTAATTGAAGCTGCTAATAGTGTTAAAAATCATGCTCCTGAATACAAGGAGTACTATTACAAGAAGTATGGTGAAGTAACTACTCACCAACATAAAAGAGCCCTCGCACTTACATCTCGTAAACTTGTTCGTTTGGTTTTTGGATTGCTGACTAAAAACCAAATCTACTCCAGCGATAAGGTTGGAGAGATAAATTAGAATATTTCTAATTTCTAAACCTATTTTTTTCTTGCAAAATCATAGGTTTTATTAAGGTTACCCTTTTTTATATGTTTCTTTTATTTTTTTTAAAATTTATCTCTTGACATATTACCAGATCGCTTCTTTAAATCTAACATTATCCAGTTGTTGAGAAAAAGTATAATTTTCAGAAAACACTTTCAATTAATTTAACAACAGGTTACCATAAAATTGTAAGGATGTCAAATATTACTTTATTATCTAAATCCTACCCAGGTTGTAATTTAAAGTGACTGAAATTTTCTTGAAATATTCCATACATCGATTTTGCTTAAATAGCCATTTGAAGCTTAAATGATATTTGTAAAGGTGGTTTCCCTTTACTAATATCATTTATAGATTCTATAATTTTATATTGCAAAATATTATTGAGCTTTTTTTAATTCCATTTCTTTTTGAATAGCAGTTTTACCTCCAAATATTCTCCTTGGATAGTTGTTTATTCGTTTTTGAATTTCTAATATATCTTCTTTTGGTATTGGTGATATTGGTGTGCCTTTTGGTATGAATCTTCTTATCATTCCATTAGTTTGCTCATTGGTTCCTCTTTCCCAGGAACTATATGGATGGCAATAATATATTTTGGTTCTCTTCTTCGTTTTACTCCTTAAAGAACGTTCCATCTTTCTATGATTTAAAAACTCACTGCCATTGTCTACTGTTATTGTTTTGAACTTCTCTGCAAACCTTACTCTTCCTAGCTTTCTTTCAATTTTATCCAATACCTTAATTACAGATTTCTGAGTTTGATCTGGTATTTTAAATATCAGTGATTTTCTTAGTTTTCTATCTACCATTGTTAACAAACAAGTAGGATCACCCTTGGGCCCTTCTATACAGTCCATCTCCCAATGTCCGGCTTCAGAGCGATTGTTTGCAGCCACTGGTCTCTCCCATATACTCTTACCATCGGTATTTCTGTAGGAACGCCTAATCCTTCTTTGTTTACGTTTCAATTTTTTCCCTTCTCTTGGTAAATCTTTATTTGTTAGATTTGGGAAGATCCCTTGATCTATATAATTATATAAAGTTTTTGTACATATTCTTGTTTTGAATTTCTCTCCTGTTTCAGGATTACAAAACTCGTTATTCTTTAGTTCCATTATTACTGCATCTGGAGAATATTTCCCCTTTATTATTTTGGATTCTACATATTCTACAAATCTATAGTCATTGGATACCTTAAGTTGTGGACCCTTGTTACTGGCTTGATAATCATATCTTTGTTGAGCTGTTTCTGCACTGTAACTAATATATTCACGCCACATATAGTCACGTAATTTTATTTTCCCTCTTTTTAATTCTCTCCTTATGGTAGATTCACTGCAACCTATGGCATCTACTAAAAAAGAAACCTTAATCTTCCTTGGATATGCTTTTCTCACTAAATATTCTATATATTGTCTATCCTCAAATTTAAGATGTTTACCTTTCTTTCTTTTTTTGTTATGATGTATATGACCCAATGATTTATCCTCCTTTGTATTTCTACCTGATTACATTGTATAGGATATCTCATTGGGTTTCAATTTTTTGATTTTCTTTCACTTCATTTTACAACTTGCCATTATCTAAATCCTATATAGATATAATAAACGCCAGAGGTATATAACCTCTGGCGTTTTAAAAATATTATCTCTTTGAGAATTGTGGACTCTTTCTTGCCTTTTTGAATCCGTATTTCTTTCTCTCTTTCATTCTTGAATCCCTTGTCAAATAGCCTGCTTTTTTAAGTATAGGTCTTAGTTCTCCGTCTGCTTCTAGTAGTGCCCTTGCTATTCCGTGTCTGATGGCACCAGCTTGGCCAGTGAAACCTCCTCCATTTACATTTACTATTACATCATATTTATCTAATGTCTCTGTTATTGTTAGAGGTTCTCTTGCTATTGTTCTCAAAGTTTCATAATCAAAATATTCTTCAATATCTTTATCATTAACAGTAAACTTTCCATTACCTGGTACTAGTCTTACTCTTGCAACGGAAGTCTTTCTTCTACCTGTTCCTGCATATTGTGTTATAGCCACTTACAGTCCTCCCTTCTTTTAAACATTAAAATTCGTATATTTCAGGTTGTTGAGCTTCGTGATTATGCTCTGCTCCACTATATATCTTCATCTTCTTGATCATTTTTCTGCCTAATTTATTCTTTGGAAGCATTCCCTTTACAGCTATTTCGATAATTCTTTCAGGTTTTTCTTGAATCATTCTATGATATGGAACTTCTTTCAATCCTCCTGGATATCCAGTGTGATAGTAGTGCTTCTTTTGCTCCAATTTTTTACCAGTAAGTTTTACCTTATCTGCATTGATTACTATAACAAAATCTCCTGTATCTACATGAGGAGTATATATAGGTTTATGCTTTCCACTCAAAACAGTAGCTATTTCTGTTGCCAGTCTACCTAATACCTTACCTTCAGCATCTATAACATACCATTTTCTTTGAACATCATCAGTTTTTGCCATGTAACTCTTCATCGATTTCCCTCCTTATACCAACAATTATACAATATATTATATGAGGTATAAAAAAAGTTTCCGGGTCTTTTTTAAACACTCTTATATATTCTAATACATGTATTTATCAATGTCAAGAGTCATAATATACTTTTTCCAAGAATAGGCCTTGAGATGGTGCTGTGGGTCCAGCTAATGTTCTATCTCTACCTTGGATTATTTTTGTCAAGTCCTCCATCTGTATCTTTCCTAGCCCTATATATACAAGTGTACCTACCATAATCCTAATCATATGTCTTAAAAAGCTCTTTCCTTCTATAGATATCTCTATTAGCTCTCCCTTTCTAACTATATCTATATCATATATAGTCCTTACAGTAGTGTCTACTACTGACTTCGGTCCCATAAAACTTTTAAAATCATGAGTTCCTATGAACTCCTTTGATGATTCGATCATCTTATCTATATCTAGATCTCCATATACATGATAGGAAAAGTTTCTATATATTGGCCTAGGCATTTCACCGTGATAGATGATGTACTTGTATCTTTTTCTTGTTGCATTAAATCTAGCATGAAATTCTAACTCTGCATCTTCTGATTTTAATATCTTTATATCAGGCGGGAGTTTAGAGTTTATTGGATGTTTGAAATTCTTTCCTGGAATAACCCTTTCGTTGGTAAAAAAATTTGCCACTTGTCCTAGGGCATGGACTCCACCATCTGTCCTACCTGAAGCTATGACTCTGGTTTTTTCTCCTGTTACTTGATAGATAGCATCCTCTATTATTTCCTGTATACTCATGGCATTTTCTTGGGTCTGCCAGCCAGAGTATCTAGTACCCTCATATTCAATCAATAGTCTGATGTTTCTCATACTTTACTCCTAAATAAATCTAGTACTTATTATTGCTCCAAAAAATAGGGTGATTGCCCCTAGTGCTGCTATGTCTATTCTCTTAAATCTTAGTTCATTTAATCTAGTTCTATTGTCTCCGCCCCTATAGCATCTCGCTTCCATAGCCGTTGCCAACTCGTCTGCTCTTCTAAAGGCATTTATAAATAGGGGAACTAGTAGTGGTACTAAACTCTTTGCCCTATTGATGATATTTCCAGATTCAAAATCTGCTCCCCTTGCCATCTGTGCTTTCATTATCTTGTCTGTTTCCTCTAATAGTGTTGGAATAAATCTCAGTGCTATGGTCATCATCATTGCCAACTCATGAGCTGGTAATCCAATAGATTTTAATGGTGACAGTAGGCTCTCTATACCATCTGTTAGAGCTATAGGGGAGGTGGTTAGGGTCAATAGGGATGTCCCTGTGACTAAAAATATAAGTCTAATAGCCATGAACACTGCTTGAGATAGACCTTCTTTTGTGACTACTAATGGTCCAATATAGAATAATATCTCTCCCTTTGTCATAAATAGATTGATAAAGAAGGTTATGGATATTATGAATATAAGGGGCTTTAGTCCTTTTAGAATATATTTAATTGGAATCTTAGATAGATAGACTATGGTCAAAATATAGCCTAATACAAATATATATGGATAGAAGTTCTTTACAAAAAATAGGGATATTATAAATAAAAATACGGATATCAACTTTACCCTTGGATCCAATCTATGGATTATAGTATCCCCTGGAAAATATTGACCAATTGTTATGTCTTTAATCATTTTCTTTTCTCCTTAAATATCTTAAAATTTCTATTTTGGCTTCTTCTACAGTTAAGATATCGTCTCTTACATCATGACCTTTAGCCTTATATGCCTTCATAAATTTGGTAATCTGAGGTATGCCTAAACCTATTTCCTCTAATTCTTTGGATTTTTTAAATATATCTCTAGTCTTTCCATCCATGGCTACTCTTCCACTGTCCATAACCACAATCCTATCTACTAATTTTGCAATATCTTCCATACTATGGGACACTAGGATTATGGTGATTCCTTCTTTTTCAAATAATCCTTGAATCTCGTTTAGGATTTCATCTCTGCCATGAGGATCTAGTCCTGCTGTTGGCTCGTCTAGAATTAGCACCTTAGGTTTCATAGCTATGACCCCTGCTATGGCTACTCTTCTCTTCTGTCCTCCACTTAGTTCAAAGGGTGATCTATCCTTTAGGCTTTCATAGTCTAAACCTACTACTTCCATGGCTTCCTTTACTCTTTCATGGATCTGTTCTTCATTTAGTCCTAAATTCTGTGGTCCAAAGGCTATGTCCTTATATATAGTCTCTTCAAATAGCTGATATTCTGGATATTGAAATACCAATCCTACTTTTTGTCTAATCTTCTTTAAATCAGTATCCTTTTTACATATATTTACTCCATCTATTATTATATCTCCAGAGCTAGGTTTTATTAGTCCATTTAGATGCTGAACTAGTGTTGATTTACCTGAACCTGTATGACCAATCAGTCCAATAAACTCTCCTTCTTCTATCTCTAGATCTATATGATTCAATGCTTTTCTCTCAAAGGGAGTCCCTGGATTATATATATAATTTAATTTACTTATCTCTATTATCATAATAAATTCAACAACTCCTCTATGGATAGCACATCTGATTTTATATCTATCCCTGATTCTCTCAATTCATATGCTAACTCTGTCACTTGAGGTACGTCTAGACCTAGTTTTTTTACCTCTTCTACTTTGCTAAATATATCCCTTGGATTACCTTCCATGACTATTTGTCCTTGATTCATTATCATGATTCTATCTCCCTGAACTGCTTCGTCCATATAGTGAGTGATCAATACTATGGTCTTTCCCTCTTCTCTATTCAGTCTCTTTATGGTATCCATGACCTCTATTCTTCCAATTGGGTCTAACATAGACGTGGGTTCATCTAATATGATACAATCTGGGTTCATGGCAAGAATTCCTGCTATGGCAACTCTCTGCTTTTGTCCTCCTGAAAGTAGATGTGGAGCATGTTTTTTATATGCTGACATCTCAACTATCTCTAGGGATCTATCTACACGTTTTCGTATTTCTTCTGGAGGCACTCCCTGATTTTCTGGACCAAAGGCTACATCTTCTTCTACTATGGTGGCTACTATCTGATTATCTGGGTTTTGAAATACTATTCCTGCCTTTTGCCTTATATCCCATATACTATTATCATCTCTAGTATTCATTCCCATTACTGTCACATCTCCAGATGTAGGCATGAGTAGTCCATTCATCATCTTGGCTAGGGTAGACTTACCTGAGCCATTATGACCTAAAACTACCAGAAATTCACCTCTTTTAACTTCTAAGGATACATCCTTGACTGCTGCTACTATTCTATCTTCTATATAGGATTTGTATTCATATGTTACTTTATCCATCTTTATCATTATATCGTTCATTATCATACCTCAGTTTTAATTTATTTCCATATATTAATATAGCATAAGAGCATATAATTCACAATGGACAATTCCAACTAAAAAATTTAAACAAAAAAGGGACTAAGTCTTAACTTAATCCCTAACCCTTATACTAATTCCAATATAGCCATCTCTGCAGCATCACCACGACGGGGACCAACTTTCAAGACTCTTGTGTATCCACCATTTCTCTCTGCATATTTAGGTGCTATTTCATCAAATAGTTTTTTAACTACATCTTCGTCATATATATAAGCTAAAACTTGTCTTCTAGCATGTAGATCCCCTCTTTTTCCCAGGGTGATCATCTTGTCAGCCATTCTCTGAGTTTCCTTAGCTCTTGTAACTGTTGTTTCAATTTTACCATTTCTCAATAGTGAAGTTACCTGATTTCTAAGCATGGCTTTTCTATGGTCTGTAGGACGACCAAGTTTCCTTAATGTTGTCACATCTATCCCTCCTTCACACCTGATTATTCATCGCTCTTTTTAAGACTTAAACCCAATTCAGCAAGTTTGTTTTGTACTTCTTCAAGGGATTTTTTTCCTAAGTTTCTTACCTTCATCATGTCTTCTTCTGTTTTCTGAATCAATTCCTCTACAGTGTTTATACTTGCCCTCTTTAGACAATTATATGATCTGACGGATAGATCCAATTCTTCTACAGTCATTTCTAGAACTTTTTCCTTTTTATCTTCTTCTTTTTCTACCATTATCTCTACATCATTTACATGATCTGTTAGTCCAATAAATAGATTTAAATGCTCTGTAAGTATCTTAGCACCTAGTGAAGTTGCCTCATCAGCATCCATTGTCCCATTGGTCCAAACTTCCAATATCAATTTATCGTAGTCAGTTATTTGACCTACTCTGGTGTTTGTTACATGAAAATTAACTTTTTTAACTGGTGTAAAAGAAGAATCTACTGGTATAACCCCTACTGGCTGCCCTTCTTTTTTGTTCTTTTCAGCAACTACATAACCTCTGCCCTTTTCTAATTCTAGCTCCATATATAATCTTCCGTCTTCGTTAATAGTAGCTATATAGAGGTCTTTATTGACTATTTCTACATCTAGTCCAGTCACTATATCACCTGCTGTCAATACCTGTGGCCCTTCCACATCGATCAATAGGGTCACAGGTTCATCTGTATGAATCTTGGCAGCTATATCCTTTATATTCAAGATAATTTCAGGTACATCTTCTAAGACCCCTGGCACTGTTGAGAATTCATGCAATACACCTTGGATCTTGATAGATGATACTGCGGCTCCAGGCAATGAAGATAATAGAACTCTCCTTAATGAATTACCCAAAGTAGTGCCATATCCTCTCTCTAAAGGCTCTACTACGAATTTTCCATATGTCTGATCATCACTCAATTCTAAGATTTCTATTCTCGGTTTTTCAATTTCTAACATTAACGTGAACCCTCCTTTTAAATTGGTTTATTAAGGACGAGGGTAACTGAATCTAATATATACTATTATTTAGAATATAACTCAACGATTAAGTGTTCTTCTACTGGAATATCTATATCTTCCCTTGTCGGCTCAGCTACAATAGTACCCTTCAACTGATCTAGATCTATATTTAACCATGGAACATTAGTCCCATTATGATTTTCTACTAGTTCTTTTATCTTTGCACTATTTTTACTCTTAGCTTTGACTTGAATTACATCTCCTACACTTGTGATTAAAGATGGAATATCTGCCTTCTTCCCATTTACTAAGAAATGTCCATGAGTTACTAATTGTCTGGCTTCTGCCCTTGAAGAAGCTAATCCCATTCTATAGACTACATTATCTAGTCTTAATTCCAGTATCTTTAATAGATTTTCCCCTGTTATTCCATGCATTCTATCTGCTATATGGAAATATTTTGCCATCTGTGATTCATTGATACCATAAAATCTTCTTACTTTTTGTTTTTCCCTCAACTGCAAACCATATTCTGTTACTTTCTTTCTAGATTGACCATGTTGTCCTGGAGCATAGTTTCTCTTTGTTATTGCACATCTATCTGAATAGCATCTATCTCCCTTTAGATATAGTTTCATACCTTCTCTACGACATAATCTACATACTGGTCCTGTATATCTTGACATCTCTTTACACCTCCTAATTTAAACTCTTCTACGTTTTGGTGGTCTACATCCATTATGTGGAATTGGAGTGACATCCTTTATCATATTTACTTCTAATCCAGTTGCTTGAAGTGATCTAATAGCTGCCTCTCTACCAGAGCCAGGTCCTTTTACATATACTTCAACACTTCTTAGGCCATGTTCCATAGCCTTCTTTGCTGCTTCTTCTGCTGCCTGTTGTGCTGCAAATGGAGTGGATTTTCTTGATCCTCTAAAACCCAGTTGTCCTGCACTTGCCCATGAGATTACATTTCCTTGTAAGTCAGTCAATGTAACCATTGTATTATTAAATGTAGAGGAGATATGAGCTTGACCTCTTTCGATATTTTTACGCACTCTCCTTCTGACACGAGTTGTTTTTCCTTTTTTAGTTGCCACTATCTTTCCCTCCTTTGCCGATTACTTTTTCTTGGATACCAATCTCTTAGGACCTTTTCTAGTTCTAGCATTTGTCTTAGTCCTCTGTCCCCTTACTGGTAGTCCTCTTCTATGCCTGATTCCTCTATAGCAATTTATCTCTCTCAACCTTTTGATGTTTAAAGCTACATCTCTTCTCAGGTCACCTTCTACATGATAAGTATCAATTATTTCTCTTAGTTTTGATACCTCTGTCTCTGTCAAATCTTTTATCTTTGTATCAGGGTTAACATTGGCCTTTTTAAGTATCTCCAATGATCTAGATCTACCTATACCAAAGATATATGTTAGGCCTACTTCTACCCTTTTGTCTCTTGGTAAGTCTACACCTGCTATTCTTGCCATTAAAGTCTACACCTCCTAATTTGTACAACTACAATATATTAACCTTGTTTTTGTTTATGTTTTGGGTTTTCACAGATTACCATAACTCTACCGCGTCTTCTGATAACCTTACATTTTTCGCACATCTTCTTAACAGATGGTCTAACCTTCATTTAAATCCCTCCTATGCTACTTGTTTCGCCAGGTTATTCTTCCTCTAGTCAAATCGTAGGGTGAGAGTTCAACTGTTACTTTATCTCCAGGGAGTATTCTAATATAGTTCATTCTCAATTTCCCTGAAATATGGGCTAAAATCTCGTGACCATTTTCAAGCTCCACTTTAAATATGGCATTAGGTAAAGCGTCTGTAACTGTACCTTCAACCTCAATTACATCTTTTTTAGCCATTAAGTTTTCGAACCTCCTGTTCAAACATCTTTAGAAACTCTTATTAAAAGGCTCTAAAAGTTTCCTTATATAAGCATTATTTATCTTCATCTTGTTATCCAGTTTATACTTTAGCTCTGGTAATACAGTATTATAAACTATCAAGTGTTTTATCTTCTTTTTCTTTGGATTGTCCAGTTTTCTCAGGTCTCCATCTACAATAAAAACATGCTCCGAATCTATTATATCTAGAATCAAGAAAATCTTTCCCTTATCCCGGCCAGCTCTTGACTTAACCACCTGACCTATAGTTACGTCACTAGTTAGATCCATTATACATTCACCCTTTCAAGTTGGTTTAATGAACTGTAGGTAACGAATCAACTATGGTCTTAAAAACTTCATCTATAGGCCTAGTGCCATCTACATCTAAAATCAATCCCTTGTCTGTATAATATTTAATCAAGGGTTGTGTTTGTTTTAAATATACTTGAATCCTAGTCTTTACAGTTTCAACCTTATCATCATCTCTCTGATATAAAGTTCCCTGATCTATATCGCAAATTCCTTCGACCTTTGGGGGCATATTATTTATATGATAAGTTGCCCCACATGTCTTACAAATCCTTCTGCCTGTTACCCTCTCAATTAGAATATCCTCATCTGCATCAATATTGACAACTTTATCTAGTTTTATACCCATTTGAGAAAGTTCACTGTCTAAAGCTTCAGCCTGTTCCACTGTCCTTGGGAATCCATCTAGAAGAAATCCTTCTTTGCAATCATCCTTGGACAATCTGTCTTTAACTATAGAAACCACTAATTCATCCGGAACTAATAGTCCCTTATCCATATATTCTTTTGCAGTAATTCCTAACGCTGTTCCATTTTTGATATTTTCCCTAAAGATGTCTCCAGTCGAAATGTGTGGGATATCATATTTTTTTACTATACTTGATGCTTGAGTTCCTTTTCCCACTCCTGGGGGACCCAATAATACAAGTCTCATATTTTTCATCTCCTATAGCTTATTTTAAGAATCCCTTGTAATGTCTCATCAACATCTGTGATTCTATCTGTTTTACAGTTTCTAGTGCAACACCTACAACTATGATGATTGCCGTTCCACCAAAGTTGACTTGCATCCTGAATATCTTGGACAATATAATTGGTAGGGATGCTAATACTGCTAGTGATAATCCTCCTACAAATGTAATCCTTGAGACTATTCTATTCAATGCATCTGATGTTGGTCTACCAGGTCTTATTCCTGGGATAAATCCACCATTTTGTTGCAAGTTCTTAGCATATTCAACAGTATTAAATTGAATTGCTGTATAAAAATACGTGAAGAACATAATAAGGATTATGTTCAATATTGAATAAACCCATATACCAACATTTCCCTGTGGTGTTAGGTATTTTTCAATCCAGCTTGATGCTCCATCTTTTGTAAACAATGCAATAGTCTGAGGAAGTGCTAATAATGATGAAGCAAATATTACTGGCATTACTCCTGCCATAGATACCTTTATTGGTATATGAGTACTCTGCCCACCATACATCTTTCTTCCTACAACTCTCTTAGCATATTGGATTGGTACTCTTCTTTCTCCTTCTTGAAGGGCTACTACTATGGTAACAATCCCCAAGAATACTATTCCAAAGATTAGTGCTTTTACAAAACTCAGACTTCCAGCACTGATTAGCTTAAATGTCTTGATGGCTTCAGCTGGTAATCTTGATATGATTCCAACAAAGATTATAAGGGAAATACCATTGCCTATACCCTTTTCTGTAATCCTCTCTCCAATCCATATCAAGAAGGAAGTACCTGCTACTAAAGTAATAATAACTATAACCTTTTGAAGATTTGAATCTGCTTCTAGAGCTCTTCCAAATATTCCAAGGGTAGTTCCTGTAGCCTGTATTGTTGCCAATATAATAGCTGTATATCTAGTATATCTTCCTATCTTCTTTCTTCCTTCTTCTCCTTCTTTAGCCAACTCCTCCAGCCTTGGGATAGCTATGGTTAGAAGCTGAATTACTATAGAAGCAGTAATATAAGGGTAGATATTTGTGGCAAATATACTATAGCTACTAAAAGTTCCACCTGCCATTAAGTCTAAAAATTGTAGAAGTCCACCTTGTGACGATTCAAATATGAGTTTTATTGCTTCCTTGTTCATATATGGTACTGGAATACTAGCTCCTAGTCTGAATATCAACAACATAAACATTGTATAGTTGATTTTCTTTCTTATTTCAGGTATTCTCCACGCATTTCTCAAGGTAGATAACATCTATATCACCTCTATCTTTCCACCTGCAGCCTCTATCTTCTCTGCAGCTGTTTTGCTAAACTTATGTGCCTTAACTGTTAGCTTCTTTGTCAATTCTCCATCTCCAAGGATTTTAATTCCATCCTTTACTTTTCCCTTCTTAACTAGTCCTTGGCTGATTAAGAGTTCAGGAGTTACTATTGTATCATCAGCAAATACATCTAAATCTCTTATATTTATAACTGCAAATTCCTTTGCGAATATATTTGTAAACCCACGTTTTGGAAGTCTTCTAAACAGAGGCATTTGTCCACCTTCAAATCCTGGTCTTACTCCACCACCGGATCTAGCATTTTGGCCTTTATGACCTTTTCCTGAAGTCTTACCTAAACCTGAACCTATACCTCTACCGAGTCTCTTTTTAGGTTTGCTTCCTCCACCTAAATTTGGTCTTAAATCATGTAATTTCATGGGTACACCTCCTTACGCTTATTCTACTATTTCAACCATGTGTTTTACCTGTTCTATCATACCTCTAATTTGAGGGGTGTCTTTCTTTTCTATTACTTTCCCAATTTTCCTAAGTCCTAGAGCTTCAACTGTCTTTCTATGGGCTTCAGGTTTTCCAATTGGGCTTTTAATCAATTTTATCTTGATTGTATTCATTTCAATTCCCCCCTAACCTAACAACTCTTCTATTGTTTTTCCTCTTAATTTTGCAACATCTTCTGCTCTCTTAAGTCCAATTAAAGCTTCCATAGTAGCATTTACTATATTCCTTGGGTTGCTGCTTCCTAGTGACTTAGTTCTAATATCTCTAATTCCAGCTAACTCACATACAGCACGAACTGCTCCACCTGCAATAACTCCTGTACCTTCTTTAGATGGTTTTAATAGGACTTTACCTGCTCCAAACTCTCCTATTATTTCATGTGGTATAGTTGTGTCTACTATAGGAACTTCTATGATATGTTTCTTTGCGTCTTGTATGGCTTTTCTTATAGCCTCAGGTACTTCTAAGGCCTTTGCCATTCCAACACCTACATGACCATTTTCGTCTCCTACTACTACTAAAGCACTAAATCTAAAGTTTCTACCACCTTTTACAACTTTAGCTACACGATTTATATTAACAACTCTTTCTTTTAAATCTAATTCATTTGGATCAATAAATGAACGTTCCATCAATTCCCCTCCTTCTACTAAAATTTAAGTCCAGACTCCCTTGCTCCTTCTGCAAGCTCTTTTATTCTTCCATGATAGATATATCCACTTCTGTCATAGACTATACTCTCGATCCCTTTTTCCATCGCCCTTTCACCTATCAACTTACCCACTGCCTTAGCAGCTTCTTTGTTGTGAGTAGAAGTAAGATTAAGAGATTTGTCTAAAGTAGAAGCTGATACTAGTGTTGAACCTGAAACATCATCTATTATCTGTGCATATATATGTTTTCCACTTCTATAAATAGTAAGCCTTGGTCTTTCAGAAGTTCCAGATATCTTCTTCCTCACTCTGCTATGTCTTGCTTTTCTATTTACATTCTTATCTATTCTTTTTAGCAATGTATTCACTCCCTTCTACTTACTACTTTCCTGTCTTACCAACCTTACGTCTGATATATTCACCAGAGTATTTAACACCTTTTCCTTTATAAGGTTCAGGCTTTCTATGTCCTCTTATGACTGCAGCATAGTTTCCTACCTGTTGTTTGTCGATACCATTTATGACTATCTTATTTGCAGCAGGTACTTCTACTACTATGCCTTCTGGATCTTCCATTTCTATTGGATGGGAGTATCCTAAGTTTAAAACCAATTTGTTCCCTTGTTTCTGTGCTCTATATCCTGTACCTTCAATCTCTAGTGATTTTGAGTATCCTTCAGTTACCCCAACAATCATATTTGAAATCAATGTCCTTGATAGACCATGTAAAGATCTATGACGTTTGTTTTCAGTAGGTCTAGCTATTGTCAATACATTATCTTCTATCTTTAACTCCATACTTGGATCTATATGCTGTACCAATTGTCCCTTAGGACCTTTTACTTCTACCACATTATTGTCTTTTATCTGCACTTCTACTCCGCTTGGAATATTGATTGGATTTAATCCTATCCTTGACATGAGTGCACCTCCTTATTCCTATTTGTCCATTGTCATATTACCAAATATAACAAATAACCTCTCCGCCTACTCCTTCTTTTCTAGCGTCTTTATCTGTCATTACACCTTTTGAAGTTGAAAGAATGGCTATTCCCAGTCCTCCTAGTACTCTAGGCACTTCATCATTTTTAACATATACTCTCAATCCTGGTTTGGAAATTCTCTTTATGCCACTTATAACCTTTTGATTATGTTGGCCATATTTTAAATCCACCCTGATAATACCTTGTTTTCCATCATCTATTACATCATAACCCTTTACGAATCCTTCATCTAGTAGGATTTGGGCTAATTGCTTTTTAATATTTGAAGCAGGAATATCAACGGAATCATGCTTTGCATTATTACCATTTCTTATCCTAGTTAACATATCTGCAATTGGGTCTGTCATCATAATTAGCTGCCTCCTTTCATAGCTTTTATACTACCAGCTTGCTTTTTTTACTCCAGGAATTTGACCTTTATATGCTAATTCTCTAAAACATATACGGCATACTCCATATTTTCTTATATAGGCATGTGGTCTTCCACAAATTTTACATCTATTGTATTCTCTCGTACTAAACTTTTGTTTTCTCTTTTGCTTAGCTACCATAGACTTCTTTGCCAATGTTTTTCCCTCCTCCTCTACTTTCTAAAGGGCATTCCCATCTCTTCTAAGAACACTCTGGCTTCTTCATCAGTTTCAGCCGTAGTCACTATTACAATATCAAGTCCTCTAATAGAATCCACCATATCATATTCTATCTCCGGGAAAATTAGTTGTTCTCTGATTCCAAGGGCATAGTTTCCCCTTCCATCAAAGGATGTATTGCTAACACCTCTAAAATCCCTTACTCTTGGTAATGCAATATTCATCAACTTATCTAAGAAGTGATACATCTTCTCGCCTCTTAATGTAACCTTAGTTCCAACATTCATTCCCTCACGTAATTTAAAGTTAGCTATTGACTTCTTAGCTTTTGTTACAATAGGTCTTTGACCAGTTATAATTTCCAATTCTTTTACAGCTGATTCTAGTGATTTGGGATTATCTTTTGCCTCTCCAACTCCCATATTTACCACTATTTTTTCCAGTCTTGGTACTTCCATCACGTTTTTATATTGAAATCTTTCCACCATGGATTTGATTACTTCATTTTCATATTTTTCCTTTAATCTGGAAGTCATATTCACTACCTCCTTTCTCACTATTTGTCAAGAACTTCCCCGCATTTTTTACAAACTCTTACCTTTCTGCCATCAGAAAGAACTGTATATCCAATCCTCACACCTTGTTTATCCTTATCGCAATAGTACATTACATTGGAAGCATCTATAGGCCCTTCATATTTTATAATTCCACCTGGCTCTGTTGGTCCCATAGGCTTTTTATGCTTTGTAAGCATGTTTACTTCCTCAACTATTACTCTATTTTCTTTAGGGGATGCTTTCAATACTTTCCCGACTTTTCCTTTATCTTTACCAGAAATGACAACTACTTTGTCTCCACTCTTTACATGCATACTTTACACCTCCTCTTATAGTACTTCCGGTGCTAATGATATTATCTTCATGAAGTTACCCCTTCTTAGTTCCCGAGTTACAGGTCCAAATATACGAGTACCCATTGGGTTTTTATCTTCCCTTATAATTACTGCTGCATTATCATCAAATTTAATATATGAACCATCATTTCTTCTAACACCATGCTTAGTCCTGACAACTACCGCTTTTACTACGTCACCTTTTTTGACAACACCACCAGGCGTTGCACTCTTAACAGTACAAATTACTGTGTCGCCAATACCAGCATATCTCTTGTTAGTTCCTCCAAGCACTCTGATAACTAATACTTCCTTAGCTCCTGAATTATCAGCTACCCTCATGCGACTCTCTGTTTGGATCATAAAGAATACCTCCTTTCAGTACTAGGACTATTTCGCCTTTTCTACTATATTAACTATTCTCCAATTTTTATCTTTGCTTAGTGGTCTAGTTTCCATGATCTTCACTACATCACCTATACCACATTCATTATTCTCATCATGAGCTTTAAATCTTGTAGTCTTTTTGATTTGCTTTTTATATAAAGGGTGTGTTACAAATGTTTCTACTGCAACAACCACTGTCTTATCCATCTTATCGCTTACTACTGTACCTATCCTAGTCTTACGATTTCCTCTTTCCATCTGAGATTAAACCTCCCTTCCTATACCTAGTTCTCGTTCTCTTATAATAGTCTTTACACGAGCAATATCTTTTCTAACGGCATTGATCCTTAAGGGGTTATCTAATTGACCTGTAGCCAATTGAAATCTCAAGTTAAATAATTCAGCTTTTAATTCTAACAATCTGCTATCCAATTCTTTTCCAGACATTTGGCGAATTTCCTTAGCTTTCATTAGCTTCACCACCCTTTTCTAACCCTTCATCACGGCTTACAAATTTTGTCTTTATGGAAAGTTTATGTGCAGCCAATCTCATTGCCTCTCTTGCATCTTCTTCTGATACACCACCCATTTCGAACAAAATTCTACCTGGTTTTACAACTGCTACCCAGTATTCTGGTGCCCCTTTTCCTGAACCCATACGAGTTTCAGCAGGTTTTTCAGTTACTGGCTTATCTGGAAATACCTTGATCCAAATATTTCCACCCCTTCTAACATATCTAGTCATAGCACGTCTAGCAGCTTCTATTTGATTTGAAGTGATCCATGTTGGTTCTAATGCTTGTAGCCCATATTCTCCATATGTTATGGTATTGCCACGATGTGCCTTACCTTTCATTCTACCTCTATGAACTCTACGATATTTTACTCTTTTAGGCATTAACATAATTAACTTCCTCCTTCCTACAGTTATTTTTCAACTGTTTCTTTCTCTTCTATTTCTTCTTTTTTAGTAGGAAGAACTTCTCCCTTATATAGCCATACTTTAACTCCAAGCTTACCATAAGTAGTATCAGCTTCGGCAAATCCATAGTCTATATCTGCTCTAAGGGTCTGTAGCGGTATAGTTCCTTCACTGTACCCTTCTGTTCTAGCCATGTCTGCTCCACCGAGTCTTCCTGATACGGAGGTCTTCATGCCTAGCGCTCCAGCTCTCATAGTTCTTTGAATTCCCTGTTTCATAGCCCTTCTAAAGGATACTCTTCTCTCTAGTTGTGAAGCGATATTTTCTGCTACCAATTGAGCATCTAGCTCTGGTTTTTTTATCTCTTCAACATTTATTATTACTGACTTTCCCGTCATTTTTTCTAGTTCATTTCTCAACTCTTCTACGCCTGAGCCACCTCTACCTATTACCATTCCCGGCTTAGCAGTATAGACATTTAACTTTATCTTGTTTGCAGCTCTTTCTATCTCTAGTTTTGAAACACCAGATATAAATAATTTTTTCTTTACGTACTCTCTTATCTTAAAGTCTTCAACCAATAATTCGTCGAATTCTCCCTTATCAGCATACCATTTTGATTCCCAATCTTTTATAATACCGACTCTTAGGCCATGTGGGTTAACTTTTTGACCCATTAACTATCCCTCCTTCTCTATTCACGTTCTTTTACTACTACTCCTATATGACTACTCCTTTTTAGTATTGGATAAGCCATTCCCTTAGCCTTTGGTCTCCATCTCTTCATATGAGGACCATCATTGGCATAAGCTTCGGAAACATATAGGTTTTCTCTATCTAAATTCAAATTATTTTCAGCATTTGCAATTGCAGATTTTAACACATCTTCAAGTATCCTTGCACCTTTTTTAGGTGTCAACATCAAAATAGCTATTGCTTCATCTACTTGTTTGCCCCTAATCTCTTTGCAAATGAAGTTTACCTTAAGTGGTGAAATTCGCACATATTTGGCTATCGCTCTTGCTTCCACTATGATTCCCTCCCTTACACTTTTCTTATTTAACTGCCGATGTCTTTTCACTCTTATCGGAGTGGCTTCTAAATGTTCTCGTTGGAACAAATTCACCTAGTTTATGACCTACCATATCTTCGGTAATATATATTGGCACATGTTTTCTACCATCATGTATTGCAATGGTGTGCCCCACTAAATCTGGGAATATAGTAGAACGTCGTGACCAAGTCTTTATAACTTTTTTCTCGTTCTTTTTATTTAGTTCTTCTACTTTTTTTAGAAGATGATCATCAATAAAAGGTCCCTTCTTTAAAGATCTACCCATGATTATTCCTCCTTCCAGATATATTAACTATTTTTTGTCTTCCTTCTTCTTACTATATAGTCATTGGACTTCTTGTTTTTCTTTCTTGTCTTAACTCCAAGTGCTGGCTTACCCCATGGAGTCATTGGTGAAGGCATACCTATTGGAGTTCTACCTTCCCCACCACCATGTGGATGGTCTACTGGGTTCATAGCACTACCTCTTACTGCTGGTCTCTTTCCTAGATGTCTAGATCTTCCCGCCTTACCTACGGTTATAAGTTCATGTGTAATATTTCCTACCTGACCAATAGTGGCACGACATTCAACACTTACTAATCTAAACTCACCTGATGGCAATCTAAGTTGTGCATAGTTGCCTTCCTTAGCCATTAACTGAGCTTCTGCTCCAGCTGACCTTACCATCTGTGCCCCTTTTCCAGGCTTTAACTCTACATTGTGTACTGTAGTACCTACTGGGATATGTCTAAGTTTTAGTGCATTTCCTATTTTAATATCTGCATTTTCTCCAGATTCTATTACATCTCCAACCTTCAACTTGTGTGGTGCAAGAATATATCTCTTTTCACCATCTACATAGTGAATCAATGCAATATTAGCTGTCCTATTTGGATCATATTCTATAGCCGCTACCTTTCCAGGTATCCCATCTTTATTTCTCTTAAAATCTATAATTCTATATTTTCTCTTAGCTCCGCCACCTCTATGACGAATAGTAATTCTTCCTTGAGAATTTCTTCCTCCGCTTTTATTTAAACTAACAACCAATGATTTTTCAGGTTCTTTCTTTGTAATCTCATCAAATGTGGAAACTGTCATTTGTCTTAGTCCGGGGGAAGTCGGTTTGAATTTTCTAATACTCATTGTTTTTCCCTCCTTCAATCAAGCTTCTATTCCATACCCTCGAAAAACTCTATGCCCTTTGAACCTTCTGCCAATTTTATTATGGCCTTTTTCCAGCTAGGTCTTCTTCCAGAATTCATACCTTGTCTCTTTACTTTTCCCAACATATTCATAGTGTTTACCTTATCTACTTTAACATCGAATATATTTTCTACTGCCTTTTTTATCTCTGATTTATTAGCTCTCTTATCCACCATGAAGGTATATTTTCCTTCAGCCATATCTTCCATACTTTTTTCAGTAATTATCGGCTTAATGATAATATCGTGTGGAATACGCATTATGCATACACCTCCTCCACTTTTTTAACTGCTTCCTTCGTAATTATAAATGAATCATATTTCAATATATCATAAACATTTAAGTTGTTGACTATAGTAGTTTGTACATTTGGTATATTCTTTGATGATCTTATGACATTTTCGTTTTTCTCTGCTGTAACTATCAAAGCTTTTTTACTAGCATTTAATTTATTTAATACCTGTACCATATCCTTAGTCTTTGGTATATCAAAGCTTAGTTCATCAACTACTATGATCTCATTGTTTTCTACCTTGGAAGTCAAAGCAGATTTCATAGCAAGTCTTTTAACTTTCTTTGGCACACTATAGCTATAGTCCCTTGGCTTTGGTGCAAAGCTAACTCCACCACCTGTCCAATGAGGAGCCCTTATACTTCCTTGACGTGCCCTACCTGTACCTTTTTGTCTCCAAGGCTTTCTTCCACCGCCTCGTACTTCTGCTCTCGTCTTTACTGACTGGGTACCTTGTCTTTTATTTGCAAGTTGGTTTTTTACAACTTCATAGACAACATGTTGATTCACTTCTATACCAAATATGTCATCTTTAAGCTCTATATCTCCCACTTGTTCTCCTAACATATTATAAACATTTACCTTAGGCATTTTACATCCTCCTTTCAGCCTGAATTATTATTCCATAATAGTAGTTTCTTTTATTTCTACAACACCTTTTTTAGGTCCTGGTATAGCACCTTTTATAAGGAGTAAGTTCTTATCTGCATCTACTCTTACGATCTCTAGGTTCTGAATCGTAACTCTTTCATTACCCATTCTCCCAGCCATTCTATGGCCTTTGAATACTCTTCCTGGATAAGTACCTGCTGACATACCACCTGGTGCTCTATGGAATTTTGAACCATGGCTTTCTCTACCTCTTGCAAATCCATGTCTCTTAATTACACCTTGAGTTCCCTTACCCTTGGAAGTTCCAACTACATCTATCTTATCTCCAACTTCAAATATATCTACTTTGATTTCCTGTCCTATTTGAAATTCTTCAGGATTGTCTACTCTAAACTCTCTTAAAAACTTCTTGTATTCTATATCAGCCTTATCAAAATGTCCCTTGAAAGGCTTATTTATTCTATTAGCCTTGATATCTTCAAATCCTACTTGAATAGCATTATAGCCATCTTTTTCAACAGTTTTCTTTTGAACTACTACTACTGGTCCTGCTTCTACAACTGTTACTGGTACAAGACTTCCATCTTCTTGAAAGATTTGAGTCATTCCTACCTTTCTTCCTATAATATTCTTCATTACTGCACCTCCCATTATTTACAGCGGATTACCTTTTGTAATCTTATAAAGTAATTATAACTTTATCTCAATGTCTACACCTGCTGGCAAATTCAACTTCATAAGTGAATCTACAGTCTTTTGGCTTGGATTAAGTATGTCTATCAATCTCTTGTGAGTTCTCTGTTCAAATTGTTCTCTAGAGTCCTTGTACTTGTGAACTGCTCTCAATATAGTGATAACTTCCTTTTCTGTAGGTAGTGGTACTGGACCTGAAACAGTTGCACCTGTCCTCTTTGCAGCTTCAACTATCCTTTGAGCTGATGAATCCAACAATTCATGATCATAAGCC
Source organism: Varibaculum timonense (assembly GCA_902386935.1). Taxonomy (GTDB): domain Bacteria; phylum Bacillota; class Clostridia; order Tissierellales; family Tissierellaceae; genus CABMKH01. The sequence goes on along the minus strand of CABMKH010000004.1, from coordinate 56,744 downwards.
TTTAACCTGATTCTGATTTTTTGTTTACCATTCTTTGACATTTAATTCCCTCCTTCTATCGCATGTTCATGCCTACATGCGACTCAGAATTGCCGATACACTCTTCCGGGTGTTCTATATTTTTTAAATAAATTTTCAGCAATCCCAGTCGCCCGATTTTAAACCGGACATTCTCAACAAAAATTTCCTGTTTAAACTAACAGCCACCTCTTGTATCATCGCAATGTCTTAAGTAAAACCTAAGTGCCTCTTCACAATCTATGAAATCCCTGTACAAATCCATTTTAGGCACTAATATAGTTTACCCTATAGACAATAAAAACTCAAGCTTTTTTTACAAAAACTATTGTTTTTTTCATATTTATTTCTAATCATATTAAATGAAGGAGAAAAATCTCCTTCATTTGATATAATAGGCTATTATTTAATTATCCAAGAATCTTAGTTACAACTCCTGATCCTACTGTTCTTCCACCTTCACGAATGGAAAATCTAAGTCCTTCTTCTATTGCTATTGGAGTTATAAGCTCTATGGAGAATTTTGAGTTGTCTCCTGGCATTACCATTTCTACTCCTTCTTCTAATTGGATATCTCCTGTTACGTCTGTTGTTCTAAAGTAGAATTGAGGTCTATAGCCATTGAAGAATGGTGTATGTCTTCCTCCTTCTTCTTTTGACAATACATATACTTCTGCTTCAAATTTTGTGTGAGGGTTGATTGATCCTGGTTTTGCCAATACTTGCCCTCTTTCTATTTCTTCTCTTTGTACTCCTCTTAGTAGTGCTCCTATATTGTCTCCTGCTTGAGCTTCGTCTAGTAGCTTTCTGAACATCTCTACTCCTGTTACTACTACTGTTCTGGATTGATCTGTCATTCCTATGATCTCTACGTTGTCCCCTACTTTTACTACTCCTCTTTCTACCCTTCCTGTAGCTACTGTTCCTCTTCCTGTTATACTAAATACGTCTTCTACTGGCATTAAAAATGGCTTATCTGTATCTCTTTCTGGAGCTGGAATGTACTCGTCTACTGCGTCCATCAACTTCATTATCTTGTCTCCCCATGGTCCTGCTGGGTCTTCTATGGCTTTTAGTGCTGAGCCTACTACTATTGGTGTGCCATCTCCGTCAAAGTCATATTCGGATAGTAGTTCTCTTACTTCCATCTCTACTAATTCTATTAGTTCTTCGTCATCTACCATGTCTTCTTTATTTAGGAATACTACCATCTTTGGTACTCCTACGTTTCTTGACAATAGTATATGTTCTCTTGTCTGTGGCATTGGACCGTCTGCTGCTGATACTACTAGTATAGCTCCATCCATTTGTGCTGCTCCTGTGATCATGTTCTTTACGTAGTCAGCGTGACCTGGGCAGTCTACGTGAGCATAGTGTCTGTTTGCTGTTTCGTATTCTATATGTGATGTGGAGATTGTGATTCCTCTTTCTCTTTCTTCTGGTGCCTTATCTATTGCTGCATAGTCTTTTACTTCTTGAGTTCCACCTAATCTAGTATTTAGTACTATTGATATCGCTGCTGTTGTTGTTGTCTTACCATGGTCTACGTGACCTATTGTCCCTATGTTTACGTGGGGTTTTGTTCTTTCAAATTTTTCCTTAGCCATTTATTTCTCCTCCTCAATAACTATTTATTACCTAATACTTTTTCTGCTATGCTATTTGGCACAGCTTCATAATGATCAAATTGCATAGAATATATTCCTCTACCTTGAGTATTGGAACGAAGATCTGTAGCATATCCGAACATTTCAGATAATGGAACATAAGCATCTACTACTTGAGCACCACTTCTCAATTCCATACCTTCTATCCTACCTCTTCTAGAGTTAATATCTCCCATGACATCTCCCATATATTCCTCTGGAACTGTTACTTCAACCTTCATCATAGGCTCTAAAAGCGCTGGACCTGCTTTAGCCATAGCTTCCTTTACAGCCATTGATCCTGCTATCTTAAATGCCATCTCCGATGAGTCTACCTCGTGGTAAGAACCATCATATAAGATGACCTTTATATCTAATACTGGATAACCTCCAAGGATACCTGATTGTAAAGCCTCTTGAATACCTGCATCTACTGAACCAATATATTCTTTTGGGATTGCCCCTCCTACTATATTGTTTACAAATTCGTATCCCTTTCCAGGTTCTTGAGGTTCTATCTTGATCTTTACATGTCCATATTGTCCACGTCCACCAGATTGTCTTGCATATTTAGTATCTGATTCAGCAGATTTAGTAATGGACTCCTTATAAGCAACTTGTGGATTACCTACATTGGCTTCTACCTTAAACTCTCTTAAAAGCCTATCTACTATAATCTCTAAGTGTAATTCACCCATACCTGCGATTATTGTTTGTCCTGTTTCTTCATCTGTATAGGTTTTGAATGTAGGGTCCTCTTCTGCTAATTTAGCCAATGCAGCACTCAATTTATCTTGACTTGCCTTAGTCTTTGGCTCTATAGCTACATGAATTACTGGTTCTGGAAACTCCATAGTCTCTAAGATTATAGGAGCGTCTTCTGTACACAGTGTGTCACCTGTTCCTGTATCCTTTAAACCTATTGCTGCTGCAATATCTCCTGCATATACCTCTTCAACTTCTTCTCTCTTATTGGCATGCATCAATAGAATCCTTCCGATTCTCTCTCTTTTGCCGTTTGAAGAGTTTAGTACATAGCTTCCTGCCTTTAATGATCCTGAATAAACTCTGAAATATGCTAATTTCCCTATATATGGATCAGTAACTATCTTAAAAGCTAATGCTGAGAAAGGTTCTTTATCATCTGATTTTCTCTCTTCCTCTTCTTCTGAATCCACCCCTACACCTTTTATTGGTGGTATATCTGTTGGAGAAGGTAGATAATCAATTATAGCATCTAAAAGAGGTTGAACCCCTTTATTCTTATATGAAGATCCGCAAAGTACTGGAGTCATAGCTACATTTATGGTAGCGTTTCTAATCCCTCTTATCAATTCTTCTGCAGTTATTTCTTCACCTTCTAGATATTTTACCATTAACTCTTCATCATTTTCTGCAACACTTTCTAACAGTTTTTCTCTATATTCAAGAGCTAAATCTTCCATATCTGAAGGTATATCGATTATTTCTATATCTTCTCCTAAATCGTCATTATATATTCTGGCATTCATATTAACTAAATCGACTACACCTTTGAAACTGTCTTCTTTACCTATTGGCAATTGGATTGGAACAGGATGGGCTTTTAGCCTTTCTTCTATCATTCCAACCGCTCTAAAGTAATCAGCACCTACAATATCCATTTTATTTACAAAAGCTAAACGAGGCACTCCGTATTTGTCAGCCTGTCTCCAAACTGTTTCGGATTGAGGTTCTACCCCACCTTTAGCACAAAATACTGCTACTGCCCCATCTAATACTCTAAGTGATCTTTCAACCTCTACAGTGAAATCCACATGGCCTGGTGTATCAATGACATTTATTCTATGTTCTTTCCACATACAAGTGGTAGCAGCTGAAGTAATAGTTATACCTCTTTCCTGCTCTTGTTCCATCCAGTCCATTGAGGCTGCCCCTTCATGGGTTTCGCCTATTTTGTGTATCTTTCCTGTGTAAAACAAAATTCTTTCTGTGGTGGTTGTCTTTCCTGCATCAATATGAGCCATTATGCCTATATTTCTAGTTTTTTCTAGTGATACTTGTCTTGGCACAATTTTTCCTCCTTCATTTTGTTTCTAGTCCCCCTCCACACATCTGAAACGATATATTACCATCTATAGTGTGCGAAAGCCTTATTAGCTTCTGCCATCTTGTGTACTTCTTCTCTCTTTTTGACACTGGAGCCCATTCCATTTGAGGCATCTAGAATTTCTTTAGCTAATCTCTCAACCATGGTCTTTTCTCCTCTATTTCTAGAGTAAGTAACCAACCATCTAAGTCCTAAGGTTTCTCTTCTTTCTGGTCTTACTTCCATAGGTACTTGGTATGTTGCCCCACCTATTCTTCTAGCCTTAACTTCTAGAACAGGCATTATATTATTCATAGCTTTGTTGAATACTTCCATTGCATCCTCTTCTGTCTTTTCTGCTACATATTCTAATGCTCCATATACTATGTTTTGAGCAGTACCTTTTTTACCATCAAGCATTACATTGTTTATTAGCTTAGTTATGACAATATCATTATACACTGGATCTGGCATAACTTCTCTCTTTGGTACATGTCCTTTTCTTGGCACTTTGCTTCCCTCCTTAACTATAATAGAGTAGATTCATTGGTACTCGACAATTATAAATTGCCGTTGTGCGCCAAAATGCATCTATATATAACGGGAATTCCCCTGCACTTTTGCACAATTATTTCTTATCTTTAGGTCTTTTAGCACCATATTTAGACCTAGCTTGTTGTCTACCTTCAACTCCAGCAGTATCCAAGCTACCTCTAACAATATGATACCTAACCCCTGGTAGGTCCTTTACCCTTCCACCTCTTATCAAAACCACACTATGTTCCTGTAGATTGTGTCCAATTCCAGGAATATATGCAGCAACTTCAACTCCATTGGTAAGTCTTACCCTTGCAACCTTTCTCAAAGCTGAGTTAGGCTTCTTAGGAGTAACTGTTCTAACAGCAACACATACACCTCTTTTTTGTGGTGAGTTAACAGTAGTCTCCCTCTTCTTTAATGTGTTTAGATTTATACCTAGTGCTGGTGATTTTGATTTGTAAACAACATCTTTCCTACCTTTTCTAACTAATTGATTAATTGTTGGCATTAAAGCACCTCCTTATTATATAATAAATTTATTTTAATAACGCAGCTACTGCTGCATTAATATCAATTCCACAAGCATCTCCAAGTTTCTTCATATTCTCTACATATATCATTTGGATTTGCTTTTCTTCACAGAACTTTACTATATCATCTGTGACCTTTCCTTCTGCATCTTCAGCAATATATACAACTTCTACTTCTGATGAGTTCAATGCCCTTCTTACCTGTTTAACTCCTACAACTTTATTATTTGAACCCAGTCTTGTCGTCATATAAACTTACCACCTTTTAAACATTTTAAAGATTATGTGGAATATTCCACATAATCTTTATGTTATTTAGAGTATTTTCAAGTTTACACACTCTATCATTCTACCATCAGTTATTTTCACTGTCAACACTATTTTCCTCCAATAGTTGAAGATTTTCATCAACTATTACATCTACATTTCTATATCTTCTCATTCCAGTACCAGCAGGAATGAGCTTACCAATTATTACATTTTCCTTTAATCCCAAGAGATTATCTTCTTTACCCTTTATAGCCGCCTCTGTCAATACCCTTGTAGTTTCTTGGAATGAAGCTGCTGATAAGAATGAATCTGTAGCCAAGGATGCCTTAGTTATACCTAATAATGCCCTCTTTCCTGAAGCTGGAACCCCATTCTCTTCGATTATAGCTTTATTAGTATCTTCAAAATCATGGAGATTTACAAGACTACCAGGGAGCATATCAGTATCTCCTGCATCTTCAATTTTTACCTTGGATAGCATCTGCCTTACGATTATTTCAATATGCTTATCATTTATATCAACACCTTGCAATCTATATACCCTTTGGACTTCCTTAACTAAATAGTTTTGAACCCCTTGAACTCCTTTTATCTTCAACATATCATGAGGGTTTACAGATCCATCAGTCAACTCATCCCCTGCTTCTACCATGTCTCCTGGTCTTACTTTCAATCTAGCTCCATAGACTATATTATAGCTAACACTCTCACCATTGGAAGCTGTCACTACTACTTCTTTCTTCTTCTTGGTCTCATTTATGCTGACTTCTCCATCTATTTCCGAGATAACTGCCAGCCCCTTTGGCTTTCTAGCTTCAAATAGTTCCTCAACCCTAGGTAGACCTTGAGTAATATCATCTGCTGCAGCGACTCCTCCTGTATGGAATGTTCTCATAGTAAGCTGTGTTCCCGGTTCACCTATGGATTGAGCCGCTATTATACCTACAGATTCTCCTATTCCAACAGGTTCTCCAGTGGCTAAGTTTCTACCATAACAATGAGCACATACACCAAATTTAGCCTTGCATCCCAATACAGAACGAACCTTAACCTCTTTGATGCCTACATTCTGAATGGTCTCAGCATCATGTTCTGAGATCATCTCATCTTTCTTGACTATTATCTCTTTAGTCTCAGGATTATATATATCCTCGAAAGCATATCTACCTTCTATTCTATCCTTTAACTCCTCAATAACTTCCCTTCCATCTGCAAAGGCTCTTACTAATAAATATTGGTCTGTTCCACAGTCCATCTCTCTAACTATAACGTCCTGACTTACATCTACAAGTCTTCTAGTCAAATATCCAGAGTCTGCAGTTCTTAGTGCAGTATCTGCTAGCCCTTTTCTAGAACCGTGGGTAGATATAAAGAATTCTAGTACAGATAGTCCTTCTCTAAAGTTAGCCTTTATAGGTATTTCTATGGTCTTACCTGATGCACTGGCCATAAGGCCCCTCATACCCGCTAATTGTCTAATCTGGTTTTTGCTACCTCTGGCTCCAGATGCAGCCATAATATACATATCATTATCATGATCCAATGTATCCATAAGAACATCCGTTACATCATCTGTAGTCTCATTCCATATTTCTATAACTCTTTCATATCTTTCCTCATCAGATATAAGCCCTCTACGATAAGATCTTTCAAATTTCTCTACTTCTTTTTCTGCTTTTTCAATAAGTCTATATTTTTCTTCTGGAACATGAATATCCCCCATAGATACAGAAATAGCACCTATTGTAGAATAATGATACCCCATTTCCTTTATATGGTCTAACAATATTGCCGTAGCTGAATTTCCATGTTTCCTAAAACATTTCTCTATGATGACTCCTAATAGCTTTTTATCTACTACCCTATCTATTTCTAGTGAATAGGAGTCTTCATCTCTATTTACAAAACCAAGATCCTGAGGTATATGTTCATTCATGATGAATCTACCTACAGTACTATGAATCATCTTTCCTCTATCATCTTCATCTAATTTGATTCTAACACCTACCTTGGCATGAATTCCAACATCACCATTATAGTAGGCATGGAGCATCTCATCATAATCTGTAAAATACTTTCCTTCGCCCTTTTCCCCTTCTCTTTCCATACTTAGGTAATAACATCCTAAGACCATATCTTGAGTTGGAGTGGTAATTGGCTTGCCATCTTTAGGAGCCAAGATATTGTTAGTAGACAACATCAAAAGCCTAGCTTCAGCTTGTGCTTCAGTAGATAGAGGTACGTGAACTGCCATCTGGTCACCATCAAAATCCGCATTGTATGCAGTACATACTAATGGGTGAAGTTTTATAGCTTTACCCTCTACTAACACTGGTTCAAAGGCCTGTATTCCCAATCTATGCAAAGTAGGAGCTCTATTTAATAATACAGGATGATCTTTTATTACAACATCTAACACATCCCAAACCTCTGGCTTTACCCTCTCTACCATTCTCTTGGCAGATTTAATATTATGTGCATATTCCTCTTCCACTAGTTTCTTCATTACAAATGGTTTAAATAATTCCAAGGCCATCTTCTTAGGAAGCCCACACTGATAGAATTTCAACTCTGGGCCTACTACTATAACAGACCTACCTGAATAGTCTACCCTCTTCCCCAGTAGATTTTGTCTAAATCTACCTTGTTTTCCCTTCAACATATCCGAAAGAGATTTAAGAGCTCTGTTTCCAGGTCCTGTAACCGGTCTTCCCCTTCTTCCATTGTCTATAAGTGCATCTACTGCTTCCTGCAGCATTCTCTTCTCATTTCTCACTATGATATCTGGTGCCCCTAGATCTAAGAGCCTCTTCAATCTGTTATTCCTATTTATCACTCTTCTATATAGATCATTTAAATCTGATGTAGCAAATCTACCACCATCTAGTTGTACCATAGGTCTAAGATCAGGAGGAATTACTGGAATTGCTTCTAGAATTATCCATTCTGGCCTATTCCCTGAATTTCTAAAGGCCTCTACCACTTCTAATCTCCTAGTGATACGTATTTTTTTCTGTCCTGTAGCATCCTTTAACTGTGTCCTTAAATCCAAGGACTCCTTCTCTAAATCTATCTTTTCCAGCAGCTGTTTTATAGCTTCTGCTCCCATCATAGCCTTGAATTTGTTTGGATAGTTTTCAAGATATTCTCTATATTCTCCCTCTGTCAACAATTGCTTTTCATATAAGGGAGTATCTCCTGCATCTATGACTATATATGATGCAAAGTACAATACCTTCTCCAAGGCCCTAGGGCTCATATCTAAAATCAATCCCATTCTACTAGGTATGCCTTTAAAATACCATATATGGGAGACTGGGGCGGCTAGCTCTATATGCCCCATTCTCTCTCTTCTTACCTTTGATTTTGTTACCTCAACACCGCATCTATCACAGACTACGCCTTTATATCTTACCCTCTTATATTTACCACAATGACATTCCCAATCCTTTGTAGGACCAAATATCTTCTCACAAAATAGTCCTTCTTTTTCAGGTTTCAATGTCCTATAATTTATGGTCTCTGGCTTTTTAACCTCTCCCTTAGACCACTGTCGTATCTTTTCCGGCGAAGCTAAGCCAATTTTAATCGAATCAAAGTTGTTTAATTCAAACAAGGAGCATTTCTCCTTTCTATAATATATTTATAGACAGATTATCAGTCTTCGTCCTCATCTTCATCATCTTCATCTTCATACACAAATCCAGAAGGTAATTCTTCTCCTTGAATCCTCCTTATGGATTTTATGGAATCATCTTCATCATCTTCTGAAGACAGCTCTTCTCCTATTCTCTCTAGATCCGTCAATTCATCGTCTTCAGATTCCTGTATTTCTATTTCATCATCGTCTTCAGTTAAGACCTTTACATCTAAGGCCAAACTCTGTAGCTCTTTAATCAATACCTTAAAGGACTCTGGAATACCAGGCTCTGGGATGTTCTCTCCCTTTACTATAGCCTCGTATGTCTTTACCCTTCCTACAATGTCATCAGATTTAACAGTCAATATCTCCTGAAGTGTATGAGATGCTCCATATGCCTCAAGTGCCCATACCTCCATCTCTCCAAACCTCTGTCCACCAAACTGTGCCTTTCCACCTAGTGGCTGTTGTGTAACTAGGGAGTATGGACCTGTAGATCTTGCGTGTATCTTATCATCTACAAGATGGTGAAGTTTTAACATATACATATATCCTACGGTTACTGGATTGTTAAAAGGCTCTCCAGTCCTACCGTCTCTTAGAAGTATCTTCCCATTTTCTGAATATCCTGCTTTCTGAAGAGCTTCTATTATATCCCTTTCATTAGCTCCATCAAATACTGGTGTAGCCACATGCCAACCTAATTTTTTGGCAGCTAATCCAAGATGCACTTCCAAAACCTGCCCCAAATTCATACGAGATGGGACACCTAGAGGATTTAGTACTATTTGAACAGGAGTACCATCTGGTAAATATGGCATATCCTCTTCTGGCAATATCCTAGACACTACACCCTTATTTCCATGACGACCGCACATCTTATCTCCTACACTTATCTTTCTCTTAGTAGCTACATAAACCCTTACCTTTTGATTCACTCCTGGTGGAAGTTCATCTCCATGTTCTCTTGAGTATATCTTTACATCTACAATTATCCCAGATTCTCCATGAGGAACTCTCAGGGAAGTATCCCTAACTTCTCTAGCCTTTTCTCCAAATATGGCTCTTAGAAGTCTTTCTTCTGCTGTTAACTCCGTCTCTCCCTTAGGAGTTACTTTTCCTACTAGAATATCTCCTGATTTTACCTCTGCACCTATACGGATTATTCCTCTTTCATCTAGGTCCTTAAGCATATCCTCTCCCACATTTGGAATATCTCTAGTTATCTCTTCAGAACCTAATTTAGTATCCCTTGCCTCTGATTCATATTCTTCAATATGGACTGAAGTAAGGGTGTCTTCCATAACTAATTTCTCACTAATCAAAATAGCGTCTTCATAGTTATATCCTTCCCAAGTCATAAAGGCAATCAGCAAGTTTTTACCTAAAGCTATTTCACCTAGCTCTGTACTAGGTCCATCAGCTATTACTTCTCCAGCCTTTATTCTATCTCCTACATTGACAATAGGTCTTTGATTAATAGTTGTACCTTGATTTGAACGTTTAAACTTCAGTAATCTATATCTTTCTAATTCATTATCCCTATCTCTTTTTATTATTATTTCATCGGAACTTACCTTTTCTACAACTCCATCATCACTTGAAATCACCACTACTCCCGAATCCCTGGCAGCTTTATATTCAATACCCGTTCCTACGATAGGGGCTTCTGCCTTTAGTAATGGAACTGCCTGTCTCTGCATGTTCGCTCCCATAAGGGCCCTATTAGCGTCATCATTTTCCAAAAATGGAATCATAGCGGTACCTACAGATACCAGTTGCTTTGGTGATATGTCCATATAATCGACTTCCGTACTTGGGAATATGTCTACTACACCATTTTTACCCCTTGCAACTATCCTGTTATTTACAAATTTACCATCAGATCCAATTTCTTCATTGGACTGAGCTATTATAAATTCATCCTCTACATCTGCAGTTAAATACTCTATTTTATCAGTTACTATTCCTGTACCTTTCTCAACTTTTCTATAAGGCGCCTCTATAAACCCATATTCATTAATTCTAGCATAGGTTGTAAGAGATGTGATAAGACCTATATTTGGTCCCTCTGGTGTCTCTATAGGACACATTCTACCATAGTGAGAATGGTGAACGTCCCTCACTTCAACACCAGCTCTATCTCTGCTCAAACCTCCAGGTCCCAATGCAGACATTCTTCTCTTATGAGTCAATTCTGCCAAGGGATTTGTCTGATCCATAAATTGAGATAGCTGACTGCTACCAAAAAACTCCTTTAGAGATGCTACTACAGGTCTTATATTTATCAACGCCTGTGGAGTTGCTACATCTACATCCTGTATAGTCATTCTCTCCCTTACTACTCTTTCCATTCTAGAAAGTCCTATTCTAAATTGATTTTGCAACAACTCTCCAACTGATCTAAGCCTTCTATTTCCTAGATGATCTATATCATCAATATTTCCAAGTCCATTGAATAGATTGAACTCATAGTTGATACTGGCTATTATATCATCTGTAGTTATATGTTTTGGTGATAACTCCCTGTTTCTCTCCTTGATTGCCGCTTTTAGTTCTTCTTCATCTTGGAAGTTTTCTATCAAATCACTCATCAGAGGATAATAGACTTTTTCCTTAAGACCTAATTCTTCCAAGGAGAATGGAAGATTAAAGGCCTTACCACTGACAAAATTATTCCCTATTACCCTGATTTTTTTCCCATCTTCTAATTGTATATCCACTACATTTATACCATTGTTCTCTATCTCTATGGCCTTATCTCTAGTTATTTTTTCTCCTTTAGTTACAAATAGTTCACCTGTTTCAGGGTTTACTATATCTTCCGCTGCATTAAAGCCATAAATCCTATTGAATAGTGCCAATTTCTTGTTAAACTTATACCTTCCAACTCTAGCAAGGTCATATCTTCGTGGGTCAAAGAACATATTTCCTATTAAACTCTTAGCACTATCCAGTGTAGGGGGTTCCCCTGGGCGAAGTCTTTTATATATCTCTAATAGTGCCTCTTCTTCTGTAGTCGTATTGTCTTTATCCAAAGTATTTAGTACTTGTTCTGTCTCTCCCATAGTCTCTATTATTTCAGCATCACTTGCTATACCTAGAGCTCTCAATAAGACAGTTATAGGGATCTTTCTAGTTCTATCGATCCTAACATATACTATGTCATTTGAATCCGTTTCGTACTCTAACCATGCTCCCCTGTTGGGAATAACTGTTGATGAATATAGACTTTTCCCTGCCTTGTCAATGTTTTTGGCATAATACACTCCAGGGGATCTCACCAACTGGCTGACAACTACTCTTTCAGCCCCATTTATGATAAAAGTACCCTTATCTGTCATTAGGGGAAGATCCCCCATAAATACTTCTTGTTCCTTAACTTCACCTGTCTCCTTGTTTATCAATCTTACTTTGACTTTGAGAGGTGCAGAATAGTTTGCGTCTCTCTCCCTAGCCTCATCTTCATCATACTTCAGCGAATCACTGACATGATAGTTAACAAACTCCAATATCAGATTCCCAGTATAGTCCTGAATAGGAGAAATGTCCTGAAATACCTCTTCTAGCCCCTCCTTGACAAACCACTCATAGGACGTCTTCTGAATTTCAATTAAATCTGGCAATTCTTGAATCTCTCCAATTCTAGAATAACTCATCCTAACTCGTTTGCCATATGTTACAGGATGTACCATAAACAAATTCACCCCTTGTAAACTAAAATATCCAAAAGCAAATATACTTTTGGTAATACATTCCATTTCCTATCTATTTAATATTGCCTTTTATCCTATTGTTTATTCAAAGGCTATATTATTCGTTATTATGCAATATATTATGATATCATATTGTCCAACCAGTGTCAATAAGCACATTAGGTAAATAAGGTAAATAAAAAAGGCTCTCCGTAATGAAAGCCCTTTTTAAATTGGAAAACTATTTTAATTCTACAGTTGCCCCTACTTCTTCTAATTTTGCCTTGATTTCTTCTGCTTCTTCCTTTGCAGCTCCTTCTTTAACTGGCTTTGGAGCATTGTCTACTAGTTCTTTTGCTTCCTTTAATCCTAGTCCTGTGATTTCTCTTACTACTTTGATAACCTTGATCTTTTGTCCACCAGCTTCTGCTAGTACAACATCAAAGTCAGATTTTTCTGCAGCTGCTGCTGCTTCTCCGCCAGCAGCTGGTGCTGCTGCTGCAACTGCCATTGGTGCAGCTGCACTTACTCCAAATTCTTCTTCTAATGCCTTAACTAATTCTGATAGTTCTAATACAGTTAGGCCCTTAACTTCTTCTATTAAATTTAATACTTTTTCACTTGCCATTTTATAATACCTCCAATTAATTTTCTTTTATTTTTATGCTTCTTGTTTTTCAGCTATGGCATTTAATACTATAGCTAAAGATCTGATAGTACCTTGAAGTACATTTGCAAATCCTTGAATTGGTGCATTGATTCCACCAAGTACTTGTGCAATAAGGACTTCTTTTGGTGGTAGACTTGCTAGACGTTTAATCTCATCTATATCTATTATCTTACCATCTACAATACCTACTTTTATCTCCAGTTGTTCATTTTCCTTTGCAAAATCAGATGTGATCTTGGCAGCTTGAACAGGATCATCATATCCAAAGGCCACAGCCGAAGGTCCTTTTAAGTATTCGTTAAATTCTTCAAATCCTTCATCTTTGAAGGCAAATCTCATCATAGTGTTTTTATATACCTTATAATCTACTCCAGCATCTCTATATTGTTTTCTCAATTCAGTTAATTGTTCTACATTTAACCCTCTATAATCTACAAGTATAACGGATTGAGCCCTTCCAATCTTTTCCTTGATTTCATCTACATTTTGAACTTTAGCTTGTAAAGTTTGTTCTTTCATGGTCCTCACCTCCATTAATGAAAATACAAATAATAAAAGTCCCTACGCAGACACGAAGAGACTCTAATTTCAGATTTATATTAGTTTCTACCTCGGTAGGTAATTTAAACCCTATGGTCCCTACTGTCTACGGTTTCTATTTAATTGACTTGTGTATTATATCAGCTATTTTTTTCTTTGTCAATAGCTTTTTCCATTATCTTTTGTCCATTTATCTTAATTCCAGGTCCCATTGTACTTGATACAAATACAGATCTTAGATATCTACCCTTTGAAGATGCTGGTTTTGCCTTTATTAAAGTATCCATCATCGTAACAAAGTTTTCTCTAAGCTTTTCTGCTCCAAATGAAGCCTTCCCAATAGGAACATGGACTATACTTGCCTTATCAACTCTATATTCTACCTTACCTGCTTTGATTTCTTCAACAGCTTTACCTACTTCAAAGGTTACTGTACCTGATTTTGGATTTGGCATCAAGCCTTTAGGTCCAAGAATCCTACCTATTCTACCTACAACCCCCATCATATCTGGTGTTGCTACTACCACATCAAAATCCAACCAACCTTCATTTTGAATCTTAGCTACCATGTCATCAGCACCTACAAAGTCAGCACCAGCTTCTTCAGCTTCTTTCTGCTTATCTCCCTTTGCAATTACTAAAACCTTTCTAGTTCTACCTGTTCCATGTGGTAATACTACTGCTCCCCTTACTTGTTGATCTGCATGTCTAGGGTCTACTCCAAGTCTTACTGATAGGTCTATAGTTTCATCGAAATTAGCTTTTGATGTCTTTAGCAATAAGTCTATTGCCTCTGTTACATCATATAGAGTATGTCTATCTATTAACTTTAAACTTTCTTGAAATTTCTTTCCTTTTTTAGCCATCTAATTTTCCTCCCTGTGGTATTAACGGAAACTCCTCCCACTTAATCTAAACAAATTATTATTGCTCTACTTCTACTCCCATACTTCTAGCTGTTCCAGCTACCATTCTCATAGCAGCTTCTACATCTGCAGCATTTAAATCTGGCATCTTGATCTCAGCTATTTCTCTCACCTTATCTTGAGAAATCTTAGCAACCTTCTTTTTATTTGGCTCAGCTGAACCTAGTTCAATTCCAATAGCTTTTTTAATCAATATAGCTACTGGTGGTGTTTTAGTTATAAAACTAAAAGATCTATCTTGATATACTGTTAAAACCACTGGTATAATCATGCCTGCCTGATCTGCTGTCTTTGCATTGAACTCTTTAGTAAATTGCATTATATTTACTCCATGAGGCCCCAATGCAGTCCCAACAGGTGGTGCAGGTGTAGCTTTACCAGCAGGTATTTGTAATTTTACTACAGCTATTACCTTCTTTGCCATACGACTTCCACCTCCTCACAATATTCTAGCAGGATATTGTCCTTGCCTTAAATCTATTTCAAAAAGCATTTTGCCTTTTAAACTATATTTTCTCAACCTGGTTAAAATCAAGTTCTACTAATGTCTCTCTTCCAAACATGGAGACAAACACCTTGACTTTTCCCTTGTCCATATTGATATTGTCTATAGTACCTATAAAGTTTTCAAAAGGTCCAGATGTAACTTTGACAACATCTTTAACTTCAAAATCAACGGATGGCAATATAGTCTCTTGAACACCAAGAGCCTTTACTTCTTCATCAGATAAAGGTATAGGCTTTGATGCAGGTCCTACAAATCCAGTAACTCCTCTAGTATTTCTAACTAGGTACCAGGATTCATCATTCACAATCATCTTGATCAAGACGTATCCTGGAAATAACTTTCTCTCTTTTACCTTACTCTTTCCAGATTTAGTATCTACATATTCTTCAGTAGGTACTGCAACTTCAAAGATGTCATCTCGCATTCCTCTGTTTTCTACCATCTTCTCGATATTTGCCTTGACTTTATTCTCGTGGCCTGAATAAGTATGTACCACATACCATTTGGCATCTTTAGCCTTTTTCTCTCTATTATCAACCTTATCTGTCATTTAATAGGGACCAAAAGTCCCACCCCTCCTTCATTGTACTTATATAATAAGTGATAATGCATAGTGAATACCAAGGTCTAAAACATATACAATTATAGATATAATCGCACTCATTAGAATAACTACCCCAGTATAGTTTATCAACTCTTTTTTACTAGGCCAAATAACCTTTCTCATTTCAGCCTTTACTCCTCTAAAATAAGCGGATAATTTGCCCTTGCTATTAGCTTGAGCTGCCATAGTTCTCACATCCTTAGCCTAATAATTATTATTTTGTTTCTCTATGAATTGTGTGAGTATTGCAATACCTACAATACTTTTTCAATTCCACTCTCTCTGTTGTATTCTTTTTATTTTTCTTTGAAACATAATTTCGTTGCTTACATTCAGTACATGCTAAAATAATCCTATCCCTCATCTATTACACCTCCTACTTGCCTTCAAACTCTATATCAACTAGGTTGTCTTTCTCCATATCAGTTATGAATTATATGATAATGTTACTTATATAAAGTATCATAAAAGTTTTTTTATGTCAATAAATAAAACTTTTATCTGGTGGTATTCTATGCCATCAGATAAATCTATTATACACCTAATCTTAGATATAAATACCTCTAATCCAGTAATAAAAGGATCTATGGACTAATAAAAAGTTCATATTAGTCTATTTTTCAAAGTAAAAACTTTCCTATTCACTATAAAAAACTAGGTCAAAGACCTAGTTTTTAATTATCCAAGAATCTTAGTTACAACTCCTGATCCTACTGTTCTTCCACCTTCACGAATGGAAAATCTAAGTCCTTCTTCTATTGCTATTGGAGTTATAAGCTCTATGGAGAATTTTGAGTTGTCTCCTGGCATTACCATTTCTACTCCTTCTTCTAATTGGATATCTCCTGTTACGTCTGTTGTTCTAAAGTAGAATTGAGGTCTATAGCCATTGAAGAATGGTGTATGTCTTCCTCCTTCTTCTTTTGACAATACATATACTTCTGCTTCAAATTTTGTGTGAGGGTTGATTGATCCTGGTTTTGCCAATACTTGCCCTCTCTCTATTTCTTCTCTTTGTACTCCCCTTAGTAGTGCTCCTATATTGTCTCCTGCTTGAGCTTCGTCTAGTAGCTTTCTGAACATCTCTACTCCTGTTACTACTACTGTTCTGGATTGATCTGTCATTCCTATGATCTCTACGTTGTCTCCTACTTTTACTACTCCTCTTTCTACCCTTCCTGTAGCTACTGTTCCTCTTCCTGTTATACTAAATACGTCTTCTACTGGCATTAAAAATGGCTTATCTGTATCTCTTTCTGGGGCTGGAATGTACTCGTCTACTGCATCCATCAACTTCATTATCTTGTCTCCCCATGGTCCTGCTGGGTCTTCTATGGCTTTTAGTGCTGAACCTACTATTATTGGTGTCCCATCTCCGTCAAAGTCATATTCGGATAGTAGTTCTCTTACTTCCATCTCTACTAATTCTACTAATTCTTCGTCATCTACCATGTCTTCTTTGTTTAGGAATACTACCATCTTTGGTACTCCTACGTTTCTTGACAATAGTATATGTTCTCTTGTCTGTGGCATTGGACCGTCTGCTGCTGATACTACTAGTATAGCTCCGTCCATTTGTGCTGCTCCTGTGATCATGTTCTTTACATAGTCAGCGTGACCTGGGCAGTCTACGTGAGCATAGTGTCTGTTTTCTGTTTCATATTCTATATGTGATGTGGAGATTGTGATTCCTCTTTCTCTCTCTTCTGGTGCCTTGTCTATTGCTGCATAGTCTTTTACTTCTTGAGTTCCACCTAATCTAGTATTTAACACTATTGATATCGCTGCTGTTGTTGTTGTCTTACCATGGTCTACGTGACCTATTGTCCCTATGTTTACGTGGGGTTTTGTTCTTTCAAATTTTTCCTTAGCCATTTATTTCTCCTCCTCAATAATTTAAGTAAACTCATCCTGGTGTTTCTTGGTTTCTATTTTAATAATGGAGCCCACGACCGGATTTGAACCGGTGACCTCTTGCTTACCATGCAAGTGCTCTACCTTCTGAGCTACGTGGGCTAGCTGCTAAACAGTTTACTACTTTATTAACTTCTTGTCAATAGAAAAATACAACTTATTCTAAACAACTTTCTAATTTCTTTTTTACTCTCTGTAGTGCATTATCTATACTCTTGGGTTCCCTACCCATTTCCTCCGCTATCTCTATGTAGGATTTCCCTTGTATGTATCGGCTGAGAACTTCTGCCTCTAATTCACTAAGGAGTTCTCCTAGTTTCTCTTCAATGTTCTGTAGTCTCTCCCTACCTATGAATAGTTCCATTGGATCTATGACCTTGGCAGCTTCTATTATATCTATGAGAGTCCTATCAGAATCCTCTTCATATATGGGTTTACTAAGAGAAATATAGGAATTTAGAGGGATATGTTTTTGTCTTGTGGCAGTCTTTATAGCAGTTATTATCTGTCTAGTAATGCATATCTCAGCAAAGGATTTAAAGGAAGCCAGCTTGTCCCTATCATAATCCCTTATGGCCTTATATAGACCTATCATGCCCTCTTGAACTATATCATCTCTATCCGCACCTATTAGAAAATAGGTTTTAGCTTTGCTTTTTACATAGTTCTTATATCTATTTATAATATATTCTAATGCAGAGGAATTCCCAAACTTAGCAGCTTCAACAATATCTTCATCTTCCATATCTTTGTAATTCAATATAGAAACTCTATCATGTAGTCCATACATCACATGCCAGCCCCCCCTGCTATTACAATTAACATAATTATAGATAAATTTAATCCTCTAGTCAAGTCTATTTATTGAATTTGTTCCACTTATCAAACTTATCCGATAATATATCCTCTAATTTTCCTAATTCACTTTCATTCTTCTTGTTTACATAGTCATTTTTCCTATTTATCATATCTTTTTGACTATATATTTCTATTTCAAGTTCCCTAGCTGATATTCTCATACCACCTCTTGAGAGTATCATCTGTTGTTCCAGCCAATCTGATGTGGCTACTCTTATCTTCTTTACCCTTCCCAATATATCCAATGTTCTCTCTATATAGTGGTCTGCTGTTTCACTTTCCTTTGTATATACTACCTTTATACCTTTGTATTCTTCTTCTGTACCACTATTTCCTTTAACTAAATGAGCATCAAAGACTACAATAATCTCTATCCCTGAATAGTGATGATATTCTGCCAATATATCTATTAGAGATTCCCTGGCTTCTTCTAAGCTTATCTCTGCCTTTTTCCTCAATTCATCCCAGTAGTTGATAATATTATATCCATCTACAAATAGATATTCCTTTGGATTATCTCTTCTTTTTTTCATAGCCTTGCCTTTTGATTTCATATATTAATATGGCTGCTGATGTGGAAGCATTTAGGGATGATATCTTGCCTACCATGGGAATCTTTACTAATACATCACATTTTTCTTTGATTTTTCTAGAGATGCCCTTGCCTTCATTGCCAATTACTAGGGCTATGGCTCCCTCTAAAGAAGTATCAAAATAATAGCTTTCTCCATCCATGTCTGCCCCATATACCCATAATCCTTTATCCTTTAGTAGGGTAATAGTATCTGATATATTGACTACATCTGCAACCAACATATGTTCAACTGCACCTGCCGAGGATTTATAAACTGTCTGATTTATACGAGCTGCTCTCCTTTGGGGAATTATCACTCCATGTACTCCGGCACATTCAGCAGTCCTGATTATAGCTCCTAGATTATGCGGATCTTCGATTCCGTCTAGAATCAATACAAAGGGGTCTTCCCCTCTATCGTTGGCAAGACTTAGTATTTCATCTATTGTAGAATATTTAAATCCTGTTACCAATGCAGCAATTCCCTGATGTGCATTTCCCTCTGATATTAAATCTAATTTTGCCTTATCTACTTCTTGAATCAATATTCCCTTTCCTCTAGCCATACCCACTATCTTTTTGATAGAACCTTGTAATTCTCCCTTTAATATATATAGTTTATCTATTTCCCTATTGGCTTTTAATAATTCCAATACGGGATTTCTGCCTACAACATATTGTTCCTTCATGACTTCTCTCCTCACCCTATAATTCCCAGTCTTCCTCTAAAAACTTTTCCCTAACTTCTACTATCTTTCCACATGTCATATTTCCTTCTGGACAAGGTCCCTTTAGACAACCTGGGCCTGCATATTTAAATAAATTAGGGTATACCTTCTTTAGCTCCTTTAGCATCTCTATGGCCAACTGTCTTATCTCCCATTGAGCTCTATTACAACATCTCAATCTGAAGAAGTTCAAAAGAGTCCTAGCATTCATAGTAAATACTATCTTAGTCTCACAAGCATTGGGAAATACATATCTTGCATCTTCAATAGCTTCTTTTTCAGCCTTTCGCCTAGCTTCTTTTTCTGAGCTTCCTTCATCTATATATCTATTATAGTGTTTTTTATATAGAATATTAGACAGTTCATCGTAACTCTTTTGTGCTGTTTCCATACTCTCTATGAATGTAGCCTTTGCATCCTCGTCTTCTGCTATTGATGGTGGGATTATGTATTCAAATTGATCTAGTTTTACATATCTTTGAGACTGTTGTGAATAACTAGCAATCCTATGACGGACTAACTGATGTGTCAATGTTCTAGATACTCCCTCAACTCCAAAAGTAAAGTTTACATGTTCAATTGGACTTTCATGTCCCAATCCCATTAACATATTTAAAAATGAATCTATATCCTTAGTCTCTAAATTATCTTCAATTTCCCCAATTCCAATAGATGAATAACATAACTTAGCTGCAGATGCAATTAGTTTTTCACCTTCAGGTGTATATCTCAATAGTTGAACCTTCAACATATTATTCCCCTTTCTATATAAGATTACAATTTAATTATACCTTATTTCCATAAAACTCAACCATCTTTTCAAATAGTTCAAATATCCTATCTTCCTCTAAATTGAGATATAAATATCCAAATAAAGCCTCAAATCCAGTGGCATATTTGTAGTCTATTATATCTGCATTTTTTGGACTAGTGTTGGTCTTTGCATTCCTTCCTCTCTTTACTATACTCTTCTCCTTGTCTGATAATATATTTTCTAATCTATGGATAATATCAGACTGAGCTTCAGCCTTTACGTATTTAGTAGCTTTCCTATGAAGCTGATTTACCTGTAACTTTTTATCAAGTATATATGTTCTAACTAGTAGTTCATATACTGCATCTCCAATATATGCTAACTGGAGGGGAGATAGCATAGCTATATCCTCTCCAGTCAATGAGGTGTTGACCCTTCTAAATATATTTTTCTCCATGTATTACACTCTCTTCCATTTTACACCATCTTGAGTATCTTCTAGGACTATTCCTCTATCCTTTAATTTGTCTCTAATCTCATCTGCCAAGCCATAGTCCTTATTCTTTCTTGCCTCTGTTCTCTTTTCTATTAATTCTAAAATCTCTTCTTCTAAAATCTCTTCTTCATTAGATAAAATCCCCAACACTCCTGCCAATTCCATCAATATATCATATGCTTTTTTTACTACTATTCTATTTGAGTCTTCATCTATATTTGTATTGATATATTTCACTAGTTCAAATATAGCTGCTATAGCATCAGCAGTATTTAGATCATCTTCCATGCCTTGGATAAAATGCTCTTTGTGCTTAAGGATATTGTCTATAATCTTATTTTCTTCTTCATTTAATTCTCTATCATCAGCTTTTTCCAATAGATATTCTAGGTTTTTTTTGCTATTATATAGTCTTTCTAATCCCTTTTCTGTGTGATCCATTACCTCTCTACTAAAGTTGATAGGAGATCTATAGTGAGATGATAACAAGAAAAACCTTAAAACCTCTAGATCATATTCCTGTGCTACATCTTTAATTGTAAAGAAATTTCCCTCAGACTTTGACATCTTCTTATTGTCTACAGTGATCATTCCATTGTGTAGCCAATAGTTGGCAAAGGGCTTTCCAGTAAGTGTCTCCGATTGTGCTATTTCATTTTCATGATGTGGAAACTGTAGATCTTCTCCTCCTGAATGTATATCTATAGTCTCTCCTAATATACTCTTTGCCATAACTGAACATTCTATATGCCAACCTGGTCTTCCATTTCCCCAAGGACTATCCCAATAGGGTTCTCCTGGTTTTGCTTTTTTCCACAGTGCAAAATCCATTGGGTTTTGCTTCTCTTCATTGATCTCAATCCTAGCACCACTCACCAGTTCATCTATATTCTTCTTAGAGAGCTTTCCATATTCCTTGGCACTATGGATGTTGAAATATACATTCCCATCTATAGCATAAGCTGCTCCCTTGTCTATAAGTCCTTGAATAAACTCTATCATCTCTTGGATATATTCTGTAGCCCTTGGATTTATAGTCTTATAATCGTATAGATTCAATCCATTTGCATCTTCCATAAAAGCTTCTATATATCTTTCAGCAATAGCCTTTACTGTTGTTTTTTCATCATTTGCCTTGTTTATTAATTTATCGTCTATATCAGTGAAGTTTACTACAAATCTTACATCATAGCCCCTATAGGCAAAGAACCTTCTCAATGTGTCAAATACTACTAATGGCCTAGCATTTCCTACATGTATATAATTATACACTGTAGGCCCACAATTGTACATACTTACCTTTCCCTGTTCTATTGGTATAAATTCTTCTTTTCTTCTAGTCAAAGTATTGTATAGCTTCACATAGATCCCTCCTTATATTTTTTGTTTCATATTTTATAATCTTTTTCTGGAAATGTTTTTTTGGCGACCAAAGGTCGCCCCTACAATTATAAATCGCCTTTGACCTACCAACGATTTGCAAAAGGCGCAAATCGGATATAGGTCATTGTCACAGTCTCGCATCACGAATTTGTTCACTCCCTACGGTCGTGCAAATTCGGCCTTTAAGGCACTCCAAATTCTATTTCCTACGGAGTACATTAATGTTGGAGCTCGTTGCGTTTGACCTACCAACGATTTGCAAAAGGCGCAAATCGGGTTAGGTCATTGTCACAGTCTCGCATCACAAATTTGTTCACTCCCTACGGTCGTGCAAATTTGGAGCTCGTTGCGTTTGACCTACCAACGATTTGCAAAAGGCGCAAATCGGGTTAGGTCATAAAAAAACCCTTCATCTCTTCTAGAGACGAAAGGTTAGTTCCGTGGTTCCACTCTAATAGACCTAAGGTCCACTCTAAACGAATAACGACGTTACCCGATATATCCTAATTAATCAGACATCAGTTCAGAGGTGCAATTCAGTTTAATAGTGCCTTGGAATTTCTTTCAGCCTATGAAAATTCCTCTCTTTAAGTCTATTTAAACCTACTCTCCTCATCATAACCTTTTATATTAATTTTATTTTATAACATATTAACAATGTTTTCAATTATAGATATTCTCTCTCTACATATTCTATTCTCTCTAATATGTTTTGTTTACCTAAAAGATAGATTATCTTAGCAAATTCTGGACCATGTAAGCTTCCTGCAAGGGCTACCCTTGTAGGCATAAATAGATTTTTCCCCTTTATTCCAGTAGCCTTTTGAATATTCTTCATCAACTTATTGGAAAGCTCTTCATCTATTTCTTCTACATTGTCCAATTCTTGTTTCATAGCATCTAATATGGTCTTTGTATATTCTCCCTTTAGAGTTTGCAATGCTTCTTCATCTTCAACCTTAACATGATTATCAAACATAAATCTTACCTTGTCTGTGATTTCAGACATATGATGCATTCCCTCTCTCACTATATCTACTAAAATCTCCAACCATTCCCTATTCTTTTCTGCAAAATCCTTATCTATAAGTTTAGATTCTATTAAATATGGAATTGCCAATTCTGTTATTGTCTCTATGGATTGTGAACGTATATAGTGACCATTTACCCAATCCAATTTGTCTTTATCAAATATACCTCCAGTCTTGGATACTCTATCAAAGGTAAATTTATGAATCATATCTTCCATAGATAATATCTCTTCATTATCCTCTGGACTCCATCCTACTAAAGCTAAATAGTTTATAAGCCCCTCTGGAAGATAGCCCTTGCTTCTAAAGTCATCAACTGAAACATCACCATGACGCTTGCTTAGTTTCTTTCTTTCCTTATTGAGTACTGTAGGCAGATGAACATATACTGGCTTTTCCCATCCAAATACTTCGTATAGATATACGTGCTTTGGAGTAGATGGCAGCCACTCCTCTCCCCTCACTACATGGGTTATATTCATAAGATGGTCATCTACTACTACCGCCATGTGATATGTAGGATATCCATCTGATTTCAACAATACTTGGTCATCTGTATCATCTGTATTTATGCTGATATCTCCACGGACTAAATCGTGGAATTTTATATCTCTATTTGCAGGTAATTTTAACCTTACAACATATTCCTCTCCATTGGCTATTCTCTCTCTAGCTTCCTCTAGGCTTAAACCTCTACATAATCCATCATATTTCGGTATCAATCCCTTTATCTTTTGTTCTTCTCTTACAGCATCTAGTCTCTCTTTTGAACAAAAACAATAATAGGCATCTCCTGATTCAATCAGTTGGTCCACATATTTTTTATATATATCCAATCTCTCTGACTGTATATAGGGTCCAAATTCTCCCTTTTGAACTATTTTACCATCTTCTATAAATACACCTTCATCATAGTCTATACCTGCCCAATGTAAGGATTCAATAAGGTTTTCAATTGCTCCCTCTACAAATCTAGTCTGATCTGTATCCTCTATTCTTAAGACAAATTTTCCCCCATTATGTTGAGCAAATAGATAGTTATATAATGCAGTTCTCAACCCTCCTATATGCAAATATCCCGTTGGGCTTGGGGCAAATCTAACTCTTGCTTCCTTCAAAATCTACACCTCCGAAATTTTTCAATCTATATCTATTGATTATATATCACCATATGACAGGTATCAAGTGCCATGGTTAATAATTTAGCCCTGCTTTCTTAAACTCCTCATCTATTAATTTCACTATACTACTACTTCCTACTTCTTTTCTATCTTCTGGTGATGTCCTAAGTGAATACTCTACGATTTCTTCTGGAGCCTTCTTTCCCACAGTTATCCTGATTGGTATTCCTATCAAATCCCTGTCATTGAATTTGACCCCAGCCCTTTCATTTCTATCATCCAACAAGACCTCTAGACCTGTAGAAATCAATTCCTCATATAATTTTTCTGCCAAATTCATCTGGTCCTCATTCTTTGTATTTATAACTGTGACAATGACATGATATGGAGCAGTATTCAAAGGCCATATAATTCCATTTTCATCATGATATTGTTCAATAATAGCCGCCACAGTTCTAGTAATTCCTATACCATAGGAACCCATTACAAAGGGCTGTTCTTTTCCATCTTCATCTAGAAATTTCGCCTTCAAACTCTCTGAATATTTAGTACCTAGCTGAAATATATTTCCTACCTCTATGCCCCTAGCCATTTCCATCTTTTCACCACATTTAGGACATATATCTCCTTCTCTGACCAATAGTAGATCTTCTACAACTTCCCCTTCAAAATCTCTGCCATAGTTGACATTTTTTATATGATAATCTGTTTCATTTCCTCCAACCACTAGATTTTTCATCTTCGTAATTCTAGAGTCTACTATAAGCCTTGCATCTTCTGCCAATCCAATTGGTCCTGTGAAACCCTTATTCGCCTTAGTTATATTTAGTATCAACTCTTCATCTGCCATCTGAATCTCATGGTCTGCTATTCCTAGATAATTGCAGAGTTTTGTCTCATTTAATTCTCTGTCTCCAGGTATAATAACTACTATGCCCTTTCCATTTACATCATAAACTACAGCTTTAGCAAAATTAGACTTATCTATTTTGAAAAAATCTACTAGCTCGTCTATGGTCTTTAGATTTGGAGTGTATACCTTTTCTTTAGAAAGCTCTTCTGTAGATTGTTCTGAAATCTCATATATTACTTTAGCTTTTTCATCTGTAGCTGCATAGTCACAGTGATCACAATATGCTACAAGCCCTTCTCCAGCTTCTGACATAGCCATAAACTCATGGGATACCTTTCCTCCCATAGCTCCTGTATCTCCCTGTACCACTTTATATTTGAGTTTCAACCTAGTAAATATCCTATCATAAGCATCCCACATATTCTCATATGCCTTTACCATATTTTCATGATCTGTATCAAAACTATATGCATCCTTCATGATAAATTCTCTACCACGCATAAGGCCAAATCTCGGTCTCTTTTCATCTCTATATTTTGTTTGAATCTGATATAGATTTAAAGGTAGTTGTTTATAGGATTTTATTTCGTCTTTGATTAGATTTGTAAAATACTCTTCATGAGTAGGTCCTAAGCAAAACTCCCTAGAGTTTCTATCCTTTAATTTCCACATCTCCGGTCCAAAGTTATCCCATCTTCCAGAAGCCTCCCAAAGTTCTTTAGGTTGTATAGCAGACATTAGAAGTTCCTGAGAACCTGATCTATCCATTTCTTCTCTTACTATCTGTTCTACCTTTCTGACAACTCTATACCCTAGAGGTAAGTATGAATAGACTCCACTTACCAATCTCCTTATCATACCTGCCCTCAATAGAAGCCTATGACTAGATATTTCAGCCTCTGAAGGGTCCTCCTTTAAAGTTGGCATATACATCTTTGACATCTTCATAAAATCACTCCCTTTATAATAGTAAAGCCTTCCATCTCAATATAGAGACGAAAGGCCATTCCGCGGTACCACTCTAATAAACCTAAAGGTTCACTCCATAGCTTTAACGTAGCCACCGTCTAGGTATACTAAATTCCACCTAAAAGCTCTGAGACTGGTTCACCATTTAGGGGGCTAGAGATCTTACACCACACGATCCCCTCTCTTTAAGCCATAAACAGCTACTACTTCCCTTCTTTGCCAATATATTAGTATATTACTAAATAAGCTTTACTATGTCAATCTAATTTAGACTTTAAAAGGCATACACTATAAGATGACATTCCCTCTTTTTTCCCTACAAATCCAAGTTCCTCTGTTGTAGTCCCCTTGATATTGACATTTTCAATAGATGTATCCAGTATTGTAGCTATATTGGATCTCATATCATCTATATAGGGAGCTATCTTAGGCGACTGTGCCGCCACTGTGGAATCTATATTTCCTATTATATATCCCTCATCTTTCATAATATTATATACCTTTTTTAACAATACTAAACTAGATATATCCTTATACTGTGGGTCAGTATCTGGAAAATGTCTCCCTATATCTCCCAGCCCCAATGCTCCTAATATACTATCCATTATGGAATGTACCAATACATCTGCGTCTGAATGTCCTAAAAGCCCATATTCATAAGGTATATCCACCCCACCTATAATCAAACTTCTACCTTTTACTAGCTTGTGAACATCATAGCCAAATCCAATCCTCATAATATCTATCCCCTTTGAACGATGAACTCTCTCCTTGATTTCACACTATCCATATCTTTTAATAGGGATTCAGCAATGATTAAATCTTCAGGAGTTGTTATCTTTATATTGTCATAGCTTCCCATGATCATCTTTACATCATAGCCACTTTTCTCAACTAATGAACTATCGTCTGTTCCCACTATCCCTTCATTTATGGCATGTTCATACCCTTCCTTAAGCACATGAGTCCAGAAACACTGAGGCGTTTGAGCCGCCCATAATAAACTCCTCTTAGGAGTGTGATGGACTATGTTGGATTCTTCTACAACTTTCATAGTGTCCTTTACTGGAACTCCTATTACACATGCTCCATATTTTAAAACACCTTTGATTCCGTCTTCTATATGTTCTATTTTAACAAAAGGTCTAGCTCCATCATGGGTAAGGACTATATCTGTATTCTCGTTTAAAGCTAAAAGTCCATTATATATTGAATCTTGTCTTTCTTTTCCTCCTCTTATGATATTTGCCACCTTTTTGAACCCATATTTTCTAACTATCTCTTTTCTACAATATTCTACTTCTTCCTCTTTAGATACTAATATTATTTCATCAATATATCTACATCGTTCAAACTTCTCCAATGTATGAACCAATATTGGCTTATTGTCAATTGCTATAAACTGTTTATTTATCTTGCTTCCCATTCTATTACTCATACCTGCTGCAGCAATAATAACAGATATATAGTAGTCTTTGTACATTAGTTTCACCTCTTATTTTATTATTATAGCATATACCATATATAATAAAACAAAAATTTAATCCATTCTTAAAAAAAGACCCTGAAAGGGTCTTAAACAGCTTTATCTACCATAGACTTAGGTTTTGCAAATATCATCCTACCTGCAGATGTCTGCAATACACTGGTCACCACTACATCTATGGTCTCTCCTATGAACTTTCTTCCCGATTCTACAACTATCATAGTACCATCATCAAGATATGCCAATCCTTGGCCAGCTTCTTTTCCATCCCTTACTACTTGAACTATCATCTCTTCTCCTGGTAGTACTACTGGTTTCACAGCATTGGCTAATTCATTGATATTCAATACATCAATTCCCTGTACCTCCGCAACTTTATTTAGATTGTAGTCATTTGTTATGATCTTTCCCTTTAAAAACTGTGTCAATTTAAGTAATTTTGAATCCACTTCTTGAACATCTTCAAATTTCTTTTCATGTATAATTATCTCTATATCCAATTCTTTTTGTATCTTGTTAAGTATATCTAGTCCTCTTCTACCTCTATTTCTCTTTAAACCATCAGAAGAATCAGCTATATGCTGTAACTCTTCCAATACAAATTCTGGAATAACCAAAGGTCCTTCTATGAATCCTGTCTTACAGATATCTGCTATTCTTCCATCTATTATGACACTGGTATCCAGTATCTTTGGACAGGATTTGTAATTCTGTTTTAGCTTATCCTTGGCAGCCTTTCTATTTATCCCAATTTCATCTATAGCTTTGGTGATGTCTTCTCTCTTTCTAGTGGCAATCCTAATCCCCAGATACCCAAATATTCCAAATAGTATTATCTGTCCAATAAAACCTACATATGGAAACTCTAAATTATCCAAAGGTTTACTAATAAGAAAGGCAATAATCAAACCCACTATTAAACCTATAGATCCAAGGGCAATATCTGAAGTTGGAAATTTCTGCAGTTCACTTTCCATACCCTCAATTACTTTCTTTCCCTTGTGAATAATCTTTGGAGATAAAGTAAAAAATATGATTCCAAAAAGTAAAGAAAAACCCAAATATACAGCTAATGCCAACCAACCACTATTTGAAAACTTAAGAATTTCTAAAGCTTTTAGGATTTTTGCTATCCCAAATCCTAAAAGCATTCCAACAATCCCAATGGTAATACTCATCATCCTACCTATCATCCTACCACCTCCTGTATATATCTATTACCATAATTAGAAAATATAAACCCTATATTCATAAATATGTCCTATTAATTTTTTAGGATTTTATTCCTTTTTCTCTTCATCTTCATCTTCAGTATAGTTTACAGATTCCTCTATTAGGGACTCTACTTCATCAACATCCATGTCACAGGCCAAAACCATTTCTGAAACCAACATCTGTTTAGCATCACTAAGCATCTTTCTCTCTCCAGTAGACAGGCCTTTTTCTATATCTAAAAGCATTAGGTTTCTAACCACTGCGGCTATTTCAAATATATCCCCAGATTTTATTCTATCCATATTTGCCCTAAATCTACGATTCCAGTTTTGTGGCATATTGGATCTATTGCCTTTAAGTACCGTTATAACCTCTTCCATCTCTACCTTGTCTATGATCTCTCTAACTCCAACATCAATCACATTATCTACAGGTACCATGACTTTCATCTCGCCTATGGGCATTCTCATTATAAAATATTTTTTGATTTCACCAAGTATCTCTTTTTCTTCAATATTTTCTATGATCCCAGCACCATGCATAGGGTATACTATCTTATCACCAATATTAAACATATTACAACCTCCCCATTAATAATATCCCATTATATTATACACTATTAATCCATGGTTGTAAAGCTTATATTTTACCACAACAAGTTTTCATTTGTCAACTACATATTTAAAAATATTTCTCCTAAAATAAATGTTAGAAATATTTGACAACTACTTGTCCCTAAAAGTATAATAAACATAGAATAAGTTTGACAGGGAGGATAATATGAGCAGAAATTTAGAAGTTTACGATAAGGATAATGTCTGTAAGGAATTTCAAGAGCAGGTTTCCAAATCTCTAATAAGGCACAAAAGTGTTTTAGATATAATAACTAAACTAGATGAATTCAACGCAAGGATCAATAGAGCTGTAGCAAAATCAGTAACTAGCTGTGGATGCATCTCTATTCATGCAGAAAAACAAGAATTCGATGGCAAATCTTATGAAGAACTGACCGATAAGGTCAAAACTCATCTACACGGAACTATATGTGAAAACTGTAAAGATATATTAGAAATAGAAATAGGTGATTATTTATTCTATCTTGCAGCACTATGCAATACTTTAGAACTAGATCTATTTGAAATACTATCTCAGGAACATGATAGAAATAAAACCTTAGGGATATTTAGTTTAAAATAAATATTTTAAAAACGGGTTCTTAAGAATCCGTTTTTATCTTTAATAATGAAAAACACTAAATGCTATCTCAAATGTAATTGGATATATCACTTTTGAGATAGCATTTTTGTTATTTTAAACAACTATTGATTACATCCTTTAGAGTCTTTAATTCAATGGTCTTGAGATTTTTAAACTCGACTTTTCTCGTACTATTTGGTGGAATATATGCCTTTTTAAATCCAATTCTGTCTAGTTCTCTAAGTCTAACTTCTAGAGAAGGTACTTTCTTCAATTCTCCAGTAAGCCCTACATCTGCAATAAATACTGTATCATTTGGTATGCCAATTTGATACACAGATGAAGCTATACTCATGATAACAGCTAGATTGGATGCCTGTTCACTTAACTTTATTCCTCCTGTTGTCTTGATAACTACATTTTTGTCATATAATCTTGTATTGCCTCTCTGCTCAAGAATAGATACTAGAGTGTTTAATTGTTCTCTTCTCATACACTCTCCTATTCTAGATGGATATGGGGTAAAAGAATCTGATACCAATGACTCTATCTCCAGTATTATAGGTCTTGTCCCCTCTCTTACAACAGTTATGGCACTGCCTGAAACCAACTCATCTTTTTCCCTCTTAGTCATAAAATACTCAGAAGGGTTGTCAATAGATATCATACCATCTTCTGTCATGTTAAAAAATCCCATCTCACCTGTAGAGCCATATCTATTCTTAGTTGTAAGTAGTGTCCGAAGTTCTTCTCCACTTTCACCTTCTATGATTAGCACCGTATCTACAAGATGTTCAAGGGCCCTTACTCCAGCTAATTCATCTTCCTTGGTCATCTGTCCTACTATGAAAATAGCCCGGGGTCTAGAGGGGTTTTTTGCCTTCTTCACCAGTTCATAGGCACATTCCATAGTTTGAGTAGGAGAACCTGCTCTGGAACTAGGAAAGGCTTCTAGAGAAAAGGTCTGTATACTATCCACTATTATAAAATCTGGATCCATCTCATCTATATTCTCCAATATATTATCCATACTATTATCTGAAACTACCCATACATTTTCATGGATTTTCTTTAGTATTCTATCTGCCCTAGATTTGATCTGGGACTCTGATTCTTCACCAGAAGCATATAATACCCTATGACCCATAGTTGCCAAAGCATTGGCAACTTGCAATAGTAGTGTAGACTTTCCCGCTCCTGGTTTGGCGGCTAATATGGTGACGGAATCCCTGACGATTCCACCACCCATGACCCTATTGAACTCCTTGATATCTGTCACAATTCTATGGCTATTTGTAGCCTCTACATCTTCTAATCTCTTTAGAGGCTTTTTTTCAAATAATATCCTATTGGAGGATGTTTTATTTTTATCATTAGATACCATTGTCTGAACTAGAGTATTCCAAGAATCACATTCAGGGCATTTTCCCATATAGCCTATAGTTTCATATCCACAATTGCTGCATATATATATAGTCTTTTTTTTCATAACTATCCCCTTTTAAAGACAAGTTTATCTTCTTTGGAGTCTATTACTATCTCATCTTCTTTAGATATGTCTCCCTTCAACATCTCTTCTGCCAATTGATCTTCTATCATTCTCCTAATAGTTCTCTCCAGAGGTCTAGCTCCATAGACTGGATCAAAGCCTTGTTTACTAATATGTTCCCTAGTATTTTCAGTAACTTTGATATGGATGCCTAAGGATTTCATCCTCTTTTCCAAATCATCTATCATAATGTCTACTATTTCTTTTACCTGTTCTTCTTTTAATGAATGGAAAACTATAACTTCATCTAGTCTATTTAAAAATTCTGGTCTAAAAGTCTTCCTCAGTTCCTCAGTGATAGTCTCCTTCATCTTTTCATATTCTTCCTTATCCTCATGTGATGCCACTGCAAATCCCAGTACATTCTGTTTTCTAATAGATGTGGCTCCTACATTTGATGTCATTATTATGACTGTATTTTTGAAGTTTACAGTTCTTCCCTTGGAATCTGTCAATCTTCCGTCGTCTAATATCTGTAACAGTATATTAAATACATCTGGATGAGCCTTCTCTATTTCATCAAAGAGTATCACTGAATAGGGTTTTCTCCTAACAGCCTCAGTCAATTGACCTCCCTCGTCATATCCAACATATCCTGGTGGCGAACCTACAAGTCTAGATACTGAATGTTTCTCCATATACTCACTCATATCTATCCTTATCATGGCATCTTCATCACCAAATAGAGCTTCTGAAAGTGCCTTAGCTAAATAAGTCTTTCCCACACCTGTAGGTCCAACAAATATAAAACTACCAATAGGCTTATTTGGATCTTTCAAACCTACTCTGGATCTTCTTACTGCATTGGCTACTGCCTCAACACCTTGTTCCTGACCAACTACCTTTTTATGGAGTAGTTCTTCTAAATTCAGTAGTCTTTCAGATTCTTCAGTGGTCATTCTGCTAACAGGTACTCCAGTCCAATCTGATACTATATTGGCTATCTCTTCATATCCTACTACCATATTGGTCTTATGTTTTTCTTTCTTCCACTTTTCCTTATTAGTAGATAGTTCTTTTCTTATTTCCCTTTCCATATCCCTTATTTTAGCTGCCTTTTCATAGTTTTGAGTATTTACTGCCTCTTCTTTCTCCTGTTGCAATTCATCTAGTCTTTCTTCTAAATCCTTCAGCTCATTTGGTGGAATATAGGCCTTTACTCTAATCATAGATGCAGCCTCATCTATTAAATCTATAGCCTTATCAGGCAAAAATCTATCTGTAATATATCTGCTTGATAACTCTGTCGCTGCCTTTAGTGCCTCATCTGTTATCTTAACTCTATGGTGAGCCTCATATCTGTCTCTCAATCCCTCTAATATCTTTATAGTATCTTCCTCATTAGGCTCTTCAACCATTATAGTCTGAAGCCTTCTCTCTAAAGCAGAGTCCTTCTCTATATACTTTCTATATTCATCTATTGTAGTAGCTCCTATCATCTGAAGCTCTCCCCTTGCCAATACGGGTTTTAGAATATTAGAAGCATCGATTGCTCCTTCAGCAGCCCCTGCTCCTACGATTGTATGAAGTTCATCTATAAATAGGATTACATCTCCTGCTTCTTTTAATTCATTCATTACGGATTTTAATCTTTCTTCAAACTCTCCCCTATATTTGGCTCCGGCTATCATGCCAGGTAAATCTAGAGTAACTATCCTCTTATCCTTGATTATTTCAGGTATATTCCCTTCTATAATCTTTTGAGCTAATCCTTCTGCTATGGCAGTCTTACCCACACCAGGCTCTCCTATTAGTACTGGATTATTTTTGGTCCTTCGGCTTAGGATTTGGATGACCCTCTCTATCTCCTTGCCTCTTCCAATTACAGGATCTATATTGCCCTCTTCTGCTAATTTATTTAAATCCACACTATATTTTTCTAAATTAGGAGTAGATTGACTAGCTCTCTCTTGAGACTGATTTCCTCTACTAGCAGATTCAGATATCATATTGATGACCTTCTCTGCCAACTTGTTTATGTCTACACCCATTCTCTGTAATACAACTATTGCTACACCTTCACCTTCTGCCAATAGACCCAACAAAAGATGTTCTGTCCCAATATAGTTATGTCCAAGGTTTCTAGCTTGAAGAAGACTAAGTTCAAATATCCTTTTAGTCCTAGGAGTAAACCCAATTATCTCCATCTCTTCATTGCCTTTACCAACTGCCTTTTCTACTTCTTGCCTAGCCTTTTCTATGCTCACTCCAAACTCCTTAAGACTAATAGCACCTACACCTGTATCTTCAGCTATTAATCCTAATAAAATATGCTCTGTTCCAACATAATTATGCTTTAACCCTTTTGCCTCTTCTTGCGCCAATAGGATGGCTCTCTGGGCTTTTTCTGTAAATCTTCCAAACATGGCCAATACTTATCCCTCCAAACTCTGTATAAAATCTCTCATAATCTGTGCTCTACCTATGTCCCTCTCTTTATCTTCCATATCCCTATTAAATCTATTTTGAATACTTGCAGGTTGAACCTCTATCATCAATCTAGTAGTACTATCCAAAACTGATTCATCTAAAATTCCCAAACTTCCACCTAGCCTAATATTAGACAGATGGTTCATAGATTCTTTTGAATTCATAATTCTACTATATTTTAAAGTCCCTAAGGATCTAAATACCTTGTCTTCCAGATATAGACGTTTGTTTTCAAAGAGATATTTCCTTATACTTCTTTCTCTACCTACTATTTGATATATTACCTTATTTAATTTATCTATTATCTCTTCTTCTGACTCTCCCAATGTGGTTTGGTTGGAGATCTGATATAGATAGCCTAAGGCCTCAGAACCTTCTCCATATAAACCCCTAGCTGTAAGTCCCATCTTTCTCAGTCCCTCTATGACACTGTCCATGTTTCCAGTTATGCTTATACATGGTAAATGCAACATTACAGAAGCTCTGAGTCCAGTACCTACATTTGTAGGGCAAGATGTCAAATATCCCCATTTCTCGTCATAGGCATAGTCCAATTTCCCCTCTAATTCGTCATCTATATACGAACACAATTCCCAAGCTTCTTCAAGATTTAATCCTGGGAATAGAGTCTGTATCCTGATGTGATCCTCTTCATTTATCATAATAGTAGCCCTTTCATCATCTCTCAATAAAAAACTACTCTTATCACCATTCTGTATCATACTAGGGCTAATGATATGCTCTTCTACACAGGTAAGACGCTGTCTTGAAGAGAGATCTCTTATTCTAACAAATTTGTAGTTTTCCTTTAGTACATCCTTCACATTATCTAAAATATAATCCGTCAACTCCTCTGACTCAGGTATTGAAAGATAAGATGGAAATCTATATCTGATTATATTTCTAGCAACTCTTATCCTAGTACTGATAACTATATCTTCCTCTTCTGCAGGTCCATCTAGCCATTTAGTCATGTCTTCACCCCTTAAAGCTATTTAGTTTACACCTCAACTCCTTCAACTCATCTCTAAGCACTGCAGCCTCTTCAAATTCTTCCATCTTAACTGCGTTTTCCAATCTTACCTTCAAGCTATCCTCTTCTCTCTTTAGATATACCCTTTCATTTGACCTTTTAGGAATCTTTCCTCTATTTATATTATGCCCATGTAGTCCCTTTATAAGTGGATTTAGTTCCTCCTTAAAGGTTTCATAACATTGAGCACATCCTAGTTTACCTTCTGATTTAAAATCTGAATACTTTAGACCACAGTTTTTACATCTATATTCTCTTTCCATATTATCATCTTCTGCCTTGCTATCTATGAGTCCTGTAAATAACTTATGCATGGAAAAGAGATTATTAAAATTAAAATCATAATCCATAGAAGCACATTCTTGACATAGGTGCCTTTCCTCTACTTTTCCATTTACCACCTTTGTATAGTGAAGATTTGCTTCATTCTTTCCACAAGATTCGCATAACATAATATCACTCCCCTATTTGAGCAAAATAAGGAGAATATTCCTCAATATATTTGCTCTAATACTATTTGTCTCTTCTCCTAAACTACCTAAGGATCTATCCCCAATAGCTACCTTTATTATCTCCTCTTCTCTATTGCTTATTAAACCCTCCTCTGATAATCCCTCTATAATATGATATGCTTTATTTTTTGCAATGGAATCACCAATAGTATTTACTATAATATTTCCTATATCCTCATTATCTTCTATACCCACTTTTATTATTTTTATATACCCACCACCGCCTCTTCTACTCTCTATATAATAACCTCTATAGGGAGTAAATCGTGTAGACAGGACATAGTTTATCTGAGATGGAGAGCATTCAAAGTGTTCCGCCATCTCATTTCTCTGTATCTCTATTATACCATTTTCCGCCTCCATAATTAGTTCTTTGATAAACCTCTCTATAATATTACTCAAACCTGGCATAGTTTCGCCTCCTTGACTTTGACTATCTTTGCCCTTTAGATAACTATATAACCCTAACCTGAGTTAGGGCTATATTTAATATTCTCTTGTCTTATTATATTCAGTATTTGATTTTATCATATTTACATCTAAATTTACCTTTGCAAAGGCAGAGTCGTATGTCGTATCTATTATTACCCATTTACCATCTATTAAAACTTCATTCCAAGCATGATATGCTTCTAAATCATTTTTATATCCCTTTACCAATTTAGTTGGAATACCTAAAGACCTTAGCATACCTGCTGTCAAAGCTGCATAGTCATAGCATATACCTGACATAGTATTTAGAGTGGATTCTATATTTGGAATATAGTCATCCTTCAAACCTGCTATCTTTCCATGGTCATAGGCTATGTTTTTCGTTACATAGTTATAGATACTCTCTACTTTTTTCCTAGTATCTACATCACCTTGGGTTAATTGCTTTGCCAATTGTTCTGCTGGCTTTCCCCTCCAATATATGGGTTGAGCTGATGCCAAGAATACTTCCTTCTCGTCAAATTTCTCCATAGACACTTTTTCCTTTGAGACTACCCTATATCTATTACCCTCTATATTTTCCAATACTTTTATACTGTAATCTCCCTTTCCCATCTGTAATGGAAGTTCTTCTTCTTTTCGGCTTAGAACGTATTGATACTGAACATTATCCTTTTCAATCAACACTCTCATGTGCTGTCCATAATTAGGACTATCTATCTTTACCGTTCCATTACCACCAACTACCACAAATCCTCCACTAGCAAAAGCTTGTTCAGCAAAAACAAATAGCATAGATACACATAACAATAGGATTATCCTCTTTTTCACACAAACTCCTCCTTCGGAAACTGGCTGCCATTTTACAGGCCCTGTAGTTTTGCGTCCCTACCTTTCAATAGGTTTGCCTTTATCGTCTGACAGTTTGCAATATATTAACTTGTCTCATTCTAAGTATACCACATTTTGCTATAGAATAAAAGCTAAAAATAAAAAATGGCTAAATGCTAGCCATTTTTTATTTTATTCTCTATCTTTCTTTGCTTCTTCTATTATCTTTTCTACAATATTAGCTGGTACTTCCTCATATCTAATGAACTCCATAATAAAATCTCCTCTGGCTTGAGTCATACTTCTTAGATCTATGGCATATTCAAACATCTCAGCATGAGGAGCTTCGGCTATTACTAGCTGAGATCCATCTTCCTGAGGTTCCATGCCCAGTATCCTACCTCTACGCTTGTTCATATCTCCCATTATATCTCCCATATAGTCCTCTGGAATATTTACCTCTACCTTTACAATAGGCTCTAACAATATGGGTTTCGCTGCCTCCATGCCTTTTTTAAAGGCCAAAGATGCAGCTATCTTAAAGGCCATCTCGTTGGAATCTACTGGGTGATAGGAGCCATCAAAGAGTACAGCTTTTACATTTACAACAGGATATCCCGCCAATATACCATGGTCTAGAGATTCTCTAAGCCCTTTTTCAACTGCTGGGAAGAAGTTTCTAGGAACAGCTCCTCCAAATACCTCTTCTTCAAAGACAAAATCTTCATCTGTAGGCTCAAATCTTATGTGTACATCACCATATTGCCCTGCTCCACCTGATTGTTTCTTGTGTTTTCCTTGCACTGATGAAGTTCCCTTGATAGTCTCCCTATAGGCTATCTTTGGATTTGAAAGAACTATATCTACATCAAAGGTATTCTTCAATTTATCAGTGATTACAGCCAATTGCATATTTCCCTGTCCACCTATTAAGAGTTGTTTAGTCTCTGAATTTCTCTCCAATACGAAGGTTGGGTCTTCTTCAGTAAGTCTCTGTAGAGAAGTACCTATCTTCTCTTCATCTCCCTTTGTCTTTGGTTCTACTGCCAAGAATAGAGTTGGTTGTGGATAAGATAATGGCTCATATTGAGTATGGTTATTCTTATCGCATATACTGTCTCCTGTCTGTGTATATTGTAGCTTAGATGTAGCTCCTATATCTCCAGCAACTATCTCATTTGCCTCTATTTGATTTTTGCCTCTCAATACAAATAGTCCGCCTAGTTTTTCTGTCTTATCCTTATTAGGATTATATATATCCATTTCCTTAGTAAGTTTTCCTGAAAGAACCTTAAATAGAGATAATTTCCCTACAAATGGGTCTACTATAGTCTTGAATACTATGGCAGAGAATGGCTCACTTATATCCATCTTTCTCTCTATTTCTTCTCCATCTTTTGTACCCTTTGTCACACCTACATCTGATGGTGATGGTATATATCTCTCAATTACACTAAGTAGATAGTCTATTCCTATATTCTTTTCTGCAGATCCTATAAATACAGGTACTAGATCTCCATTAGCTACTGATTGTCTCAAGCCTTTGGCAATTTCCTCTGTAGTAAATGGCTCTCCATCAAAATACTTCATCATCAATTCATCATCTGTCTCTGCTACTTTCTCCATGAGACTTTCCCTGATATCCTCTATCTCTTGCTTTTCATTATCTCTCAGTGGGATTTCTTCTCTCTTTCCGTCCACATATTTATAAGCTACTTCATCTCTTACATTTACAAAACCTTTAAAGTCATCAGCAATTCCTATAGGTAATGCAAATGAATATACCTTATCTCCAAATTGGTTTCTCAATTCTTCCATTAATTTTTCAAAGTTTACATTTTCTTTATCCATCTTGTTTACGAATATAAATCTTGGGCGCTTATGTTTTTCAAGGAGTTTCCAAGCTTTTTCTGTACCTACTTCTACTCCTGAGGATGCATCAACTACCAATATAGCCCCTTCACTTGCCCTTAATGCTCCGTATGTCTCCCCTACAAAGTCAAAATATCCTGGGGTATCCATGATATTTATCTTCTTTCCATTCCACTCTATAGGTATGACTGTAGTACCAATAGATACCTTTCGTGCAATTTCTTCCTTTCCAAAGTCAGAAATCGTATTCCCGTCATCTACTCTACCTTGCCTATTGGTAACTCCAGCTGAAAGTAGAGCTGCTTCCGTCAAAGTTGTTTTACCACTACCACTGTGTCCTATCAAAGCTACGTTTCTAATTTGATCCGTTTTGTATGTTTTCATTATACATTGCCCCCTTAACCAGTGTTATTTATTTAAAAGACTTTAAATGTATTAAAACCTTTTTCACAAGCTTAAATATATATAATTTTTTGACGATTGCTACATGATACTGATTATATCACGAAATTGAAGAATATCATAGTGTTTTTTATTCAATTGCCTAGAACAAATTTTTCATCTTTAATTCATAATATATAAAAAGGACAAAAATTCTAGTAGAATTCTCGTCCTTTTGTAAAGTCTTTTAATATTTAAATTTGTCCCATGAGAACTTGTACCCCAAAAGATACTACAACCACAAGTGCAGAGATTAAAAAGCCATGAACCATTGGCAAAAACCCAGACTTTGAAACCTCTTTAAAATTGGTATTAAGACCAATTGCACCTAGAGACATTACCATAAAGAACTTACTGATACTTGATATATCTTCCCCTAGAGTCTGAGATATTACCCCTATACTCTTCATTCCTACTACTGCTAAAAACATGAGTATAAACCAAGGAAATATATTTTTTATATTTACCTTTTCCCTATTTTCTCCATTCATACTACTATGTTTAGTATTTAACCTTTCATTTATATAGGAAAATATAAGCACTGCTGGCACAATAGACAGGGTTCTAGTTAGCTTCACTATAATTGCAAAGCTTCCTGCTATATCTGAAAAGGCATATCCTGTAGCCACTACTGATGAAGTATCATTTACTGCAGTTCCTGCCCATAGTCCAAAACCTAAATCACTCATTCCAAAATATCTACCTGCTATGGGAAATAGTATTACCATGACTATATCAAATATAAATGTAGCAGATATAGAATAGGCTATATCTCTATCTTCTGCCTGTATTGTAGGAGCTATAGCTGCTATAGCTGATGCACCGCAGATTCCAGTACCTGCTGATATAAGACCTGATAGTTTCCAATTCATCCCAAAGAGTTTTCCTAGATAATATCCTCCCCCAAAAGCTGCTAGCAATGTAAAGGACATGACAAATAGGGAATACTTCCCCACTTCTAACACTTGACCAAAACTTAGAGTAGCCCCCATCAATATTATACCTAGCTTTAATATCCTCTTGGATACGAATTTAACTCCATGTCCATATAATTCATGTTCCTGAATGAGAGGATTTATCATCATCCCAAATAATAGAGCAAATACCCCTGGACTAATAAATCCTCCTGGGATGAACTTACTAAACTTAGCAGATATGATTGCTACTAAAATAGATAATATGATTCCTGGTGTGTA
Organism: Varibaculum timonense; assembly: GCA_902386935.1. GTDB lineage: Bacteria > Bacillota > Clostridia > Tissierellales > Tissierellaceae > CABMKH01. The sequence goes on along the minus strand of CABMKH010000004.1, from coordinate 16,214 downwards.
CTTCTTTATCAAAACATTCACTCCTCAATATATTTTAAAATGTGGATGACCAACATTTCTTATTGATTTTATCAACAATCTATTATAATATCAAATTATCATTTATTATGTATATATAATTTAAATTTATATAGGAGGATATACCTTGATAGACTTTAGATTGAAGACATTTTTAACTCTGTGTCGAGTTTTGAACTATACAAAAACAGCCAAAATACTACATATCACTCAGCCTGCTGTATCTCAACATATAAAATATCTTGAGGAAGAATACGGAGTAAAACTATTTGCCTACAAAAACAAGACATTATCTCTGACAAATTCTGGCCGTATACTATATCAATTTGTTGCAGGCATAGAATCTAGTTCTCAGAAGATAAGAGAACTAATTGGAAATTCCATAGACTCATATCCGCCTATCCATTTTGGAACTACACTTACCATAGGTGAATATACCATGCCAGATATATTATCTAAAATGATATGTGAATTTCCACAAATTCACATTACTATGGAAGTAGGAAATACAAATACTCTACTAAATAAGCTGGAAAATGGAGAAATAGACTTCGCCTTACTAGAGGGGCAGTTTGACAAAACTAAATATAATACCTACACTTTTTCAAGGGAAAATTTCATTGGAATCTGTTCTCCCCAAAATCATCTTTCTAAGGATAGTGTAGACTTTGAAGATATATTTAAAGAAAGACTTATAGTCAGAGAAAAGGGATCTGGCAGCCGTGAAATATTTGAACAGATTTTATATGAGCACAATATTACCATGAATAGCTTCTCTAGCCAACTGGAGATAGGAAATATAAATGTAATCAAAAACCTAGTATCTCAAGACTTGGGTATTACCTTTCTATATAAAAAAGCTGTAGCTAGAGAATTAGATGATGCTACACTAAATCAAATCAATATAAGAGACTTCAATGTGGAAAGAGAGTACAACTTTGTATTTCTAAAATATAATCTTCATGATGAAGAATATATGAATTGGTTTAGATACTTTAGTTCTATAATATAGATAATTAAATAAAAATAGACGAGTCTAGGTAAATCCTAGACTCGTCTATTTTATTTAAGCCTTTGATGATATAAGACCTGGTTTTTCTTCTATCTTTGGTACTCCAAATCTGACTACTGCTGGAAATCCAGAAGGTTTACATGCCTGGCATATTTCAAAGGAACCTCTTATTGACATATATATATAAGCATCGGTCATATCCCATCCATAGGCTCTATTGATTAGAGACTGCATCTGTTCACAGGCATATCTCAAGGCCAATTCTATATTGTCATCACTTGCTATTACATACCACATATCCTCTGTTTCCAATACTGGCCACTCTAACTGAAAATCTTCTATAACATCTAATTTTACCTTGACTTCTCCACCTATCTCTACACCTGTTCCAGATATCTCTCCATCGCCCATAGATGCATGTAGATCCCCTAACTGGAACAAAGCCCCAGGCACTGATACTGGAAAATACACTCTACTATTTGCCACTATCTTATTGCAATCCATATTTCCCCCATGAGCTCCCGGAAATCCACAAGGTACCTCTCCCTCTTTTGGAGCAACTCCTATAACTCCTATCATAGGATTTATGGGAAACTCTATATCATTGAACACAATATTTCCATCCTTTATGGGCAATACCTTTGTTCTAAGTTCTCCTGTCCTATGGATTAAAGGTCCTGTCTCTGGAAGAGTAGATGCTATCCCTGCTTGTTCTACATCTATTTTTAGTATATCTACTACTAGTACATCTCCTGCCTTAGCATCTTCTACATACACAGGTCCAGTTGCTGGGTTTACTCTGTTGAAGTCAATACCCGTTATCAACTGTTCCTCTGTAGTTATCTGATTGCTAAAGCAATCCAGTGTCTTAAAGGTGACTATTTCACCTTTCTTTACCCTCTTCACAGGTTCATTTTTTGATGAAAATTCATAAACATAATCCCTAATCATCTTTTTCCCCCTTTATATTTTTTAAATTTCTATCCCCTTTCTAGCCTCTATTCCCTTGGTATAGTAGTGTTTTATCTCTTTCATCTCTGTAACCAAATCTGCCATATCTACTATCTCTTGTGGTGCATATCGTCCTGTTATGACTACTTCTACATGGGATGCTCTATTTTCAATGGCACTTACTGCATCCTCCACGGGAAATAGCTTGTAGTATAGTGCAATGTTTAACTCATCTAATACTACTAGATCATATTTACCTTCATTCAATATGATTTTAAGTTTTTCCAGCCCTTCTTTAGCACATCTTATATCCTCTTTTGTAGGATCATGATATATAAAGCAATCTCTGCCAAATTGCTCTATAGTCAAATTGGGAACAAAATCTACACATTTTAGTTCGCTATATTCCATTCCCTTGATAAATTGTCCGAAAAACACCTTCTTCCCTGCACATACTGACCTCAAAGACAATCCCAATGCTGCCGTAGTCTTTCCCTTACCATTTCCCGTATATACATGAATATAGCCCTTACTCACTGATATCCCTCCTTATCTATAATAGTCCTTGGTCTCCACTGGCAAACCTCTCTTCTCAAGCCTATATTCCACAATATCCTTTATGATAGAATATACAAATACAAACAATGGTACACCTATTATAAGTCCTGCAAAGCCTAAAAGTTTCCCTGCTACAAGTAGTGAAAATAATATCCAAAAGGCAGATATACCTAGAGAATCTCCCAATATCTTAGGACCTATAATATTGCCATCTATCTGTTGTATTATCAATATGATGAGCAAAAACCATACTGCCTTTACTGGAGATACAAACAATATTATAAAGAAAGATGGAACTGCCCCAATAAATGGTCCAAAGAATGGTATTATATTTGTAATTCCTACAATAAAAGATATTAAAGTGGCATAGGGCATCTTTGTAATGGCCAAGATTACAAAGGCCAATATTCCAATTATGAAGGAATCCAATATCTTCCCACTTAAAAATCTACCAAATATATTATCTCCCCTTTGAGTCAGCTCCATTATCTTCTTTGCACTCTTGTCTGAGAAGATAGATACTGTTATCTTTCTACCTAATGCAAGAAACTTCTCCTTGTCTATTAGTAGATATATGGAAACTATAATCCCTAATACTATATTCCAAATACTAGATAATATCCTCTTTGCAAAATTCCCTAGTTTGGGTATCAGCTCTGTGGCAAATGTAATGATATATTTTACAAATTCATTCCATTTTTCCGTAATCATAGAAGAATATTCTTCCTGTATATCTAGCTTTATGCCTAATTTTGTAATACTCTCACTTATATCTGTCACATATCCTGGAATATCATTTACCAATCCTCCAATGGAAGAGACCAGTTGAGGCAACATAAAGTTTAAAAATAAATATAATAATATAAACACGGTAAAATAAGTCAACATTATACCAATTATTCTACCAATCTTTTTATTATTGCCTTTTTTAAAGAAACCTTTTAATAGATAGAATTCATAAAATTCTAATATAAAATTAAACAGATATGCCATTACAAATCCTATTATTATTGGTTGTAGTGTATTTATATATTTTCCAACTTGAATTCTAAATAAATTTACTTCAGATGCAATAAGATAAAATACTATACTTATCATTGCAACTATAAGGGAATATACTGCAATTGTAGTATATTTTTTGTTCCATTCTATTTTCATAAACCCACTCCCCAAATATAGTGTCTAAGTCAATCTAATAACTCTATCATATCAAAAAAAGCAGTGGTTGACCACTACTTTAATTTGATATTTCACTTCTTTGATACAAAGGGATTGTCCTTTATATAATACCTCAATAAATAGTCCCTACCCATCTGTGCATAGTCTACATTTATCCTCTTGCTTCTCACCATATTCTCCCTTAATATATCTGGAGCATCCTCTACCCATATCCTATTATCTGTTACTAGATCTGCTCCATAAAATTCATCTTTAGTAATTCCAAAGGCCATTACAAATTTAGCAGGCCCGTTTGTCAGATTTATTATTTCCTTCCTACTAGATTCATTGTATTCTCTCTTGTATCTATTTCTATACATATCCTCTATACCCTCTATAGGTTCTACCGCCCTTAAAAGCACTGCACCAAGGACATTTTCTTTTTCTGTAACTATATTAAATAACTGATACATTCCATATATATTGTATATATAGATATGTCCACCTTCTTCTGCAATGACTCTAGTCCTATCAGTCAAACCTTTATTGAAATGAGCTGCATCATCCCTTGTATTTATATATGCCTCTGTCTCCACTATCTTTCCTCGATACACTCTATCTCCTGAATTATGGACCAAGGTCTTTCCCAAGAGTTCCATTGCTACTAATATGGTATTTCTAGTAAAAAACTCTCTCTTTAATCTCATCTACATCTCCCTATCAAATCCATGATATCTAGTTCCTTGAAATATCAGATTTCCCTTATCTCCTTCTGCTAACATGCCATACTCTTTTCCCGATACTACAAACTCCATTCTATCTCCACTCTGTACCTCAAAGGTTACATAATATGTGGTAGATGTAGATGTATGACCATGTCCATTATTGTTGTGATGATGCCTAGAAGTATTTGTCCTCTTAGATATAATCACTGCATCTACATTGAGTATAGGCTGTTTGTTGTTTGAACTCCATTCCCTTATACCATTTATAATGGTAAATATTATAGCTCCAATTACTATTACAAATATGGTTACAAACATAAATGGAAACATAATATCAAAAAAATTAAACATCATATTATCTCCCCCTATTCTAGTGTGGAATCCATATGTGAAGTATCACCCTCCATTATAAAGTGCATCTCATCTTTATTTACCTCACATATATTTAGTGCAGTACCTGGATATATAGGTACCTTATATAATTCTTTTAGGGGAATATCTTTGATTATGGAAAACAATGCTTTAATAGTAACCCCATGACATACTATCAATATATTTTCCCCTTTTTTAGATAATATTCTATTCAATGAATCTTCTACTCTACTAAATAACTCTTGGAAGGATTCACCATCTATAGGTCTATACAGATGAGGAGTGTTTAAATAGGCATCGAATTCCCTACTATATTTTGAGTTGATCTCGTCTATTTCCATGCCCTCCCAAGAGCCAAAACCTATTTCCCTTAGACCTTCTAGTTGAATTATATCTATATTCCTGTTTCCTTTAATTATATTTGCAGTATCTATGGCACGCTTTTGAGTGCTAGAATAGATATAGTCAAAATCAATATCCTTTAATCTCTGGGCCAATCTCTCTGCATTTTCAATTCCATGCTGTGTCAAATTTGAATTATTCCATCCTTGTAGTCTCCCCGCCTTATTCCATTCTGTTTGTCCATGCCTTATAATATATAGTTTCAAATTGTTGTCCTCCTTATCTTATATGTTTTTTTATATCATATATCATTTAAAATCATATCCACTTAAGGATAATAGAACTTGAGATGGTAGATAGTATAGCCACATGGATACAGAGGAAATCTTATATAAGAAATCCCATATCCCACCTGAGATACGGATATAGCCTAATATATTATATACAGCCACATTTATATCGCATAATAAAAACAATACCATTCCCAAGGATATCATAATCCCATTTATCTTTGGATATCTTTTATCTCTATAGGCCAATATCCCTCTATAGACACTATAAATCAGACATATACCATAAAATAGGGATATAAATATCAAGTATTCTACTCTATCTGTAAATATCCTCATAACAAAGTAAAGAAAATTCAATATTAAAAAAGTATATATGTATAATCCTATGCTAGAACACTTTCTCTGGCTACTATACCTCATAGTATATATGATTTGAACTATGGAAAATAGAATAACTCCTAATTCATAGTGACTATCTAGCACAAGTAAAAATACATCTGCCAAAACTGTAGTTGCCATTCCCATTTGTAGTAAAAGCATATCTTTACTATCTAAAGACCTTTTTCTAGATATAATTGTCATGATTAGACATAATAATATACTGATAAATTTAAGTATATCAGAATTTACAATATTGTGTATAGAAAAAATATCTAAATATAAAAAGGAAATATAGAGTACTATGATTGTGGTTAATAAACCCTTTATAATCTTTGAACTATCCATTATAACCCCATCTCCTACTTTTCACTCTATTCTCCCCTTAAGTATAATCTATCCACAGCGGACTAAGAGGCAAAAGAATGCCAAAGATATAATCCATACCATTATCATAGCATAAACATTCAGTTTGTTTTCACTTATGTTAAAATTCATATGTGTTCATGTAGAAACTTACAGTTTTTGATCTTGAAAATTATAAATATTGGTACCAGGTACGAACTTATGAACTTTATTCACACAGCTACTAGACTAAATAGAATCTATCTAAATCCATTTCTTTTTCCCATTATCTCACATACTTATCCAAAAAATACAAATCTATGGTAAGATATAATAAAAGAATTTAGAATACAAGTAAAGGAGATATTATGAAATACACAAAAGTTGTAGAGGGAATATTCCTGAAAAGACCTAATAGATTTATTGCCCATGTTTTGATAGATGGGAAAGAGGAAGTTGTACATGTGAAAAATACAGGGAGATGCAGGGAACTACTTCTACCAAATGCAAAAGTTTTATTGGAAGATTGTAGCTATAATTTAAATAGAAAAACTAGATACTCCATAATAGCCGTGTGGAAAGGTGATATGCTGATAAACATGGATTCCCAGGTTCCTAATACTGTTGTCTATGATGCACTTAAATCTAATAAAATCTCAGAGTTTAAAAATCTAGAATATTTAAAAAAAGAAGTTACCTTTGGCAACTCTAGGTTTGATATCTATTTTGAATCTAAAGACAAAAAGGGTTTTATTGAGATAAAGGGGGTTACTCTAGAAGATAATGGTACTGCTATGTTTCCCGATGCCCCTACTACTCGAGGAACTAAACATGTTCTAGAAATGATAGAAAGTGTAAAGAAGGGATATATAGGTGCTATTTTCTTTTTAATACAGATGAAGGGACCAGATGTATTTAGATTGAATTGGAAAATGGATAGGGAATTTTCTCAAGCTGTGAAATTGGCAAGTGAAAAAGGGGTAAAGGTTCTAGCCTATGATGCTATAGTTGAGAAGGACACCATATCCATAGGCAAACCTATAAAAATAGATCTTAATGAAAATTAAGATAGGCGATTTCCACATCTGGGACAATATTCAAAGTCTTCATCGGTGATATAATTACAGTTGGAGCATATTCGTCTCCTTCTATGATTTACATTTATAGGATGAAGATCAGATTCGTCTACTTTATTTATTCTTCCTGCTTCAATTCCTCTGCCTAATTCTTCATCTATGGCATATAGGCTGCCACAACATGAACTCTTTATATAGTATTTTCTATTCCATTTCAATATAGGTATAAAAAATAGACTAAAATAAGAATAAGTCATAAATGCTTCAAGTCTTCCATAGGCACCACAACTTGGGCATATAGTAGTTTGACTGAAATCAAGTTCCTTTTCCTTTGTAGACATACCAAATATAAAAAACACTGTATCCCTCCTAACTATTCTTCATATACTTCCTCTGGAGTCCTCTCCATGTTTAAAAAACTCCACTTAGTCTCTGCCGTAATTATGGATAAGAAGATTATAACACATCCAAATAAAAGTCTAAATGTAATATTTTCCTTTAAAAATAATATAGAAAAAAGTGAACCAAAGACTGATTCCAAACTCAATATTATAGCTGCATGAGTAGACGTAGTATATCTCTGTGCTACATTTTGTATGCCAAAGGCTATTATAGTATTGGCTATGGCCAAATATAGTACAGGCACTGCTATTTCTCTAGTTATTGGAGCAAATTCCACCTTGAATACAAATCCTACAAGTATGGAAAGAATAGCTGCTACTCCAAATTGAATTACAGACAATACTATAGGATCATGTCTCTTAGAATAAATACCTATTGAGATGATGTGGAATGCAAAGAAGATAGCACATATAAATGTAAGTCCATCTCCAAGTCCAATGGATAAACTTCCCTCTAGGCTCAATACACCTATTCCTATAAAACATAATATGGCTGCAACTATCTCATATATATCTGGTCTATTTTTGCTTATAGCCCAAAATATAAATGGTACCATGACTACGTTGCTAGCAGTTATAAAGGCCTGTTTGCTTGCTGTAGTATACTGTAGTCCCACAGTTTGAGATATGAAGGCAAAGAATAGAAATATGCCAATTATTCCACCTGCCAAGAAATCCTTTTTCTTTGCTTTTAGCATCCTCTTATAAAAAATAATACCCATAAGTATGCTGGATAGTGTAAATCTAAGTATGAGGATATATACAGGTGATGTATAGTTTAGGGCATTCTTGTTTACAGCAAATCCACTACCCCAAATTATGGCAACTAAAAATAGAGAAATATCTGCAATTAAATTCTTTTTTATATTCTTCAATTAATCAACTCCCCTCATTTAGAAAAACAAGGTAAATAGATATTTCCATTTACCTTGCTAATATAACAAAACTCTTAAATCCTATATCCCTATTCTATCTTTTGAAGCCTTATACCTGTCATCTGACCATTTAAGTCCTGTTCTTCTAGGGACTCTTCTACCCTCTCTATGGTCACTGCCAATGTCTCTGATTTAATAAAGTCCTCATATTCGTCTATGGCTGCCTTTATCTCATCAGAACCATTATAGTATATATTGATATTGTCTAGAACTTCATATCCATTGTTCTTTCTCATCTGCTGTATCTTAGATATGAATTCTCTTGCATATCCTTCGTTTATCAACTCTGGGGTCAATGTTGTATCCAAGATTACAAATAGATTGTTCTCCATCATAACATTGAATCCTTCCTTTGAAGAGATGGTTACTTGTACATAGTCTTTTCCTATTTCCATATCTTCTCCATCTAAATTTAGATTTAGAGTCTCCCCTGACTCTAAACTTTCTACAGCAGCACGAGAATCTAATTCATTTAGTGCTTTTCCAAAGGCTTTTATCTTTGATCCCAATACTGGACCTGCTACTTTGAAATTAGGCTTTAAGGAAAAATCCATAAATTGAGATAGATCTTTTTCAAATACTACTTCTTTGACATTTAATTCTTCCATAATCAATGGAGATAGATCTTCAATTTTTTCCCTATACTTTCCATCTATTACTACTTCATTTAGAGGTTGACGTACTTTTATCTTGACAGTTTCACGTGAAGCCCTTCCTAATCCTACTAGATCTCTAACTAGGTCCATCTTCTCTTCTAGTTCTTTGTCTATGAGACTATGGTCAAATTCAGGATAATAATCTATATGAACTGATTCCCCATCTGTAAGGTTTCTATATAGTTCTTCAGAGATATATGGTACAAATGGTGCTATCATCTTGCTAATTCCCACTAGAATTTCATAGGTAGTATTATATACTGCTTTTTTATCATCATCTAATTCTGTGGACCAAAATCTCCTTCTATTTCTCCTTATATACCAATTGGACAGATCTTCTATTACAAATTCCTGAATATCCCTTACAACTCTTGTCAATTCAAATATATCCATATTAGCCTTTACATCTTTTATTAGACTATTATACTTTGAAAGTATCCATCTGTCTATTTCTGGTCTATCCTTATATTCAATAAAGAAGTTCCTTGGGTCTACCTCATCTGTATTGGCATATAGTGAGAAGAAATTATATACATTCTTTATAGATCTAAAGAATTTGGATTCTACCTCTCTAAGTCCATCTTCATCAAATCTAGTTGGTGTCCATGGTGGAGAAACATACATCAAATACCATCTCAATACATCTGCTCCATACTTGTCAAATAGATCAAATGGATCTACTGTATTTCCCCTAGACTTAGACATCTTCTTTCCATCTTTGTCTAATATAAGGTCATTTACCAATACACTTTTGTATGGTGACTTTCCTGTTACAAATGTAGATATGGCTATCAATGAGTAGAACCATCCCCTAGTCTGGTCTATACCTTCATTGATAAAATCTGCTGGGAATAATTTATCAAAGTTCTCTTTATTTTCAAATGGATAATGATGTTGTGCAAAAGGCATAGCTCCACTATCAAACCACACATCTATTACATCTTTCTCTCTAGTCATGGTGCCACCGCATTTATCACATTTTAAATGTACATTGTCTACATAGGGTCTATGAAGTTCTATATCCATATCTATATCTTCTATAGCCCTTTCAACTAATTCCTTTCTAGACCCTACACTATCTGTATGACCACAATCCTCACATCTCCAAACTGGGAAAGGAGTTCCCCAATATCTACTTCTGGAAATAGCCCAATCATTTAAATTCTCTAACCAGTTTCCAAATCTCTTTTCTCCAACAAAATCTGGATACCAATTTACCTGATTGTTGTTTTCAATTAATTTATCCTTTAGTTTTGTCATCTCTATATACCAAGATGGCTTTGCATAATATAGTAATGGAGTATGACATCTCCAGCAGTGAGGATAGTTATGGGACATTCTCTCTTTCTTATAGAGTTTTCCATTTTCTCTTAGCCATTGAATAATATCTAAATCAGCATCCATTACAAATTTGTCTTTCCAAGGAGTTGTTGTAAATTTTCCTTCTTCAGAAACAGGTTGTATCACTGGCAATTCGTATCTCATTCCTGTATTATAGTCATCTTCACCAAAAGCTGGTGCCGTATGGACTATACCTGTTCCATCTTCTGTAGTTACATAGTCAGCTACTGTTACAAAAAATGCTTTTTTGTCCACATCTATAAATGGAATCAATTGTTCATATTCCATATATTCTAGATCTTTTCCTGATAATTCTTCTAGGACTTCATACTCTTCTCCCAAGACCTTGTCTGCCAGTACCTTGGATACATAGTATATTTCATCATCTTGTCTAACCTTTATATAAGTTTCCTTTGGATTCACAGTCAATGCCACATTTGAAGGCAATGTCCAAGGTGTGGTAGTCCATGCTAAGAAGTATTCGTCTTTATCTTTTAATTTAAATTTTGCTACAACTGTTTCACTTTTTATCTCTTCATATCCTTGGGCTACTTCATGAGATGCAAGTCCTGTTCCACATCTAGAACAATAGGGTAGTATCTTATGCCCTTCATAGATATATCCCTCTTTGAAAAATTTATCTAATATCCACCATACAGATTCTATATAGTCATTTTCCAAAGTCACATATGGATTATCTAGATCTATTAGATAGGCCATTCTCTCTGTCATTTCTCTCCAAAGTCTTTCATATTGAAATACAGATTCCTTACATTCCTTATTAAATTCTTCTATGCCATACTTCTCAATGTCTTGTTTATCTTTAAGCTTTAATTTTTTCTCTACTTCAATCTCTACAGGAAGTCCATGAGTATCCCAACCTGCTTTTCTTTTAACTTGATATCCTTCCATTGTCTTATATCTACAGGTCAAATCTTTCAATGTTCTAGCCATGACATGGTGTATTCCTGGTCTACCATTAGCTGTTGGCGGCCCTTCATAGAATATAAAGGGTTTTTCTGGATCTCTTGTACTGACTGACCTATGAAGTAAATCTATCTCTTTCCAGTAATCAGATATCTTACTTTCTCGTTCTTTTACAGGTTCATTTGATAATTCTCTAAACCTTTTCACTTTTATCCTCCTCCTACAAATAAAAAGCCCCAAAGTCATAGACTTAGGGACGAATTTTCCGCGGTACCACCCAAATTACAAGTTTCGAACTTGTCACTTAATGGAATAACGGCCCTTACCGTAATATCCTACTCTAATCTTTCCATTTCAGATATTATACTCTGAGGTGATATTCACAGAATAATCCATAATAATCTTCCACCAATGATTATCTCTCTTAAATGGACTCAATCTGCTACTGTCCTCTTCTTTGCTTATATTTTCACTCGTCTACTAATATATACTAAATGTAAAGGATTTGTCAAGGATATTTTCTAAATCTATCTATCCTAGTATCTCCTCTTGCAATTGTCTCAACTTATATATCATAGTATTGGTATCTAATTTAACCATATCATAGGTAATAAATTCACCTTTTTTAATATCTCTCTTCACTATTGTATTAGAATTTACAAGACCTATGGGGAGCAAGTTTTCTTTCTTTGCTTTCTCGTAGGATTCGATACTACCTAGTATTGTATATTCTCCAATTCCATCTAGTCGCTCTCCTGCTTTTAAATCTCTCTTTGCCATTGTAATGACTTCTGCTACTTGTCCCTTTATAGGTGCAATGGTAGCTTCTCCATATATTACTGCTCTAGCTACTGTTATTGGAGTTTCTAAACTTGTTAGATGATATGGCCTATATAATACATAGTTAGGCCCATCCCCCATACCTAGAAATTTCATCTCTTTGTGTACTTGTGGTAATTTTGTGGTTACTATTACAAATACACCTGGGGCTATTCCATTGACATAGTCAACTACCTTGTAATTATTTAATATTCCACCATCTTCCTTTAATCTAAAGAGATCTGGCAGTTCTTTTACTGTGGCCCTAAGTCCATGGGCCCCCCTAATGTCTGGTAAAAATCCAGTAGCATTGGCCATGGCAGTCATCTCTACCATGGTATTAGTTCCATCTACAAAGGATGCCAGCCTTAAAGGCTTTAAATTTTTCTCCAATGCCCTCTCCCTTACAGTATCAGGTGTAGCATCAAAGTCTATGGGGTTGTTTTTTCCCTTGCCTATTGCTACTATATCAAATCCAGAAGCATCGGCAAAATCATATATCTCTTGAACAGCTCCTGGCTCATCTCCAGCAGTACCTGTATATATTACTCCTGTATTTTTAGCTAGTCTATTTAATATCGGCCCTACAGTCACATCTGCTTCTATATTTACCATGACTATATGTTTTCCATTTAATATGGCATCCATGGCTATTTTTGCTCCTGCTTCTGGAACTCCAGTTGCATCTACTACTACATCTATTAGATTTCCCTTTGTAGCATATTCTGTAATATCAGTTACAATATATTTTCCCTTTTCCATTCCTATATTTATATCATCTATGGTTTTCGCAATTACTATATCATCTCTATGAACTCCTGCTAGTATATAAGCTTCTATTCCATCTTCTATCTTATGGCTAGTTACCATGGCAGGTATCATACCCTTCATGAGCATCATCTGACTTACCATACCTTTGCCCATTAAACCTGCACCCACTAGTGATACCCGTATATGTTCTCCATGTTCTTCTAATATCTTTAATTGAGTATTAATTCCTGACATATTCTACCTCCATTGTTTAATATAAATTAATTTGAAGCATACATACCAGCAGTATAGCCTGATGACCATGCCCACTGCAAGTTAAATCCACCACAATCCCCATCTATATCTAATAGTTCACCAACTATATATAACCCCTCTACTAATTTAGACTCCATAGTCTGAGGATCTACCTCATCTGTATTTACTCCACCTGCTGTTACCTGTGCCTGTCCCCATCCTTGACTACCAACTATGTTAAATCTCCATGATGTAAGTATATTAGATAGAGCATATATTTCTTTTTTTGATAATTTGTGTACCTCCTTATTTCTATCTAGATCTATCTCTTGTAAAATAGGATTTATGAGTCTCTTGTTTATAAGCCCGATTAGAGCTTCTCCTATGTGTTTTTTTGGCATATAGTTAAACCTCTTATTTAAATAATCTGCCAATTCATACTGACTCTTAGAATGAATTATAGAAATATCTAATTCTACAGGACTTTTGTTTCTCATATATTCTAATGCTGTTCTACTTATTTGAAGTATTGGTGGCCCAGATATTCCATAATTGGTAAACAATATATCTCCACTATCCTGTATTAGTAGCTTATCCATAGAATAGAGTCTAGCAACTCCTGAAAACTTTACTCCTGAAATCTGTTTAAATATATTTCCCTCTAGATTTAGTTGAACTAATCCAGGAAATATATCTATTATACTATGGCCAAAGGACTTAACTATGGTATAGCCATTTCCATCTGAACCACTTATGGGCATTGCTTTACCTCCCGTTGCCAATATCAATTTATCACATATATATCTTTTATTATCCTTTAGTGTAATTATAAAGTCTTTCTTCTTATCCACCTTCACCACATAAGCTTCTGTAATCAATTCTATACCTAAATCTTCAATTTCATATCTAAGTATATCTAATACACTAGAACTTTGAAAAGATAGGGGAAATACCTTACCATTATCTTCTATAGCTGGAGTTATTCCCATTTTTTCAAAGAGATCCATGGTCTGATATACATCTAAATTGGCCAAAGCACTATAGGCAAATCTAGGATTTTTCCCATGATAATTTTCAATATCTAAGTTGATATTGGTATAATTACATCTTCCATTACCTGTTGCTAAAAGCTTTTTGCCTACTCTGTTATTTCTCTCTAATATAGTAACATCTGCACCATTTTTCTTAGCTATAATAGCTGCCATCATACCAGCAGCCCCTCCACCTACTACAATGATTTTATTAGACATAATTCTACTCCTTTACTTATCGTCTCATTCTATTTTATACTTTGTGGACAGTTTTGTCCACAAAACAAAAACTGTCCACAATCTATTATGATTATGAACAGTTTAAATATGTGAAACTGATTATCTATTTGTTTTTCTATTTAATACTGCATTCAAAATTATCCCTACTAAGGCTGCAAAACTCAATCCTGTTATGGCTACTGTATCATTTAGTGGAATTCCTATTGTGATATTAAATAGTCCACTAAGATAATCACTTCCAAGACCAATTGCCAAGATAGTACCCATTATCAAGATATTTTTCCAATTAAATTCTACATTTTGATTCTTTATGGTCTTTACTCCTATTAGTGATATCATGCTAAATAACATAAGGGATATGCCCCCCATTACAGCTAGAGGTATTGTGGATAATACTGATCCGACTTTTGCCACAAAGCCTAAAGCTATTGCAAATACTGCAGCCACCCTTAATACAGCTGGATCATAGTTTTTAGTTATGGCTAATACACCTGTATTCTCTCCATAGGTTGTATTGGCAGGTCCTCCTACTAATGTTGCAAAGGTTGTTGCCAATCCATCACCTAGTAGAGTTCTATTCAAACCTGGATCTTCAATAAAGTTTTTTCCAACTACTTGTCCATTAGTCGTAATATCTCCTAGATGTTCCATAAATACTGCCAATACTATTGGTGTAGTTATAGCTATGGCTCCTATATCAAATTTGGGAAGTCTAAATGGTGGCAATGCCAAGATTGGACTATTTTGTATTAGTTCTGTATCTACTAATCCCATTCTAAAGGAGATAACATATCCTACTAACACTGCTATTAAAATTGACAATTGCTTTATAAGACCTTTTCCCTTGAAATTAATCATCAAGGCTACTCCCAATGTTATTGCAGCTATAAATAGATTTTCTTTTGCCATACCAAATGCTGTTGGTATAAGGTTTAATCCTATTACCATTATCATTGGACCTACTACTTGAGGTGCAAGATATCTCTCTATCTTCTCTACTCCAATTTTCTTAATCAAAAAAGATAAAAGCACATAAATTAATCCAGCTACAAACATACCTCCCTGGGCATAAGCTAGATCTCCATTGTAGAGTTCTTTAACTTTTAATATAACTGGAATAAAAGCAAAGGATGAACCTAAAAACACAGGGACCTTTCCCCTTGTACATGAATGAAAGATTAGTGTTCCACAACCTGCAGTAAACAAAGCTATGGATGGATGTAATCCAGTAAGAATGGGTACCAACACAGTAGCACCAAACATAGCGATTAGATGTTGTAAAGCTAATACTGATTTTTTCATACCACCTAAGACTACAGAATCATCTGCTATAGTCTTTCTAATAACATTATCTGTCATTTGACATCTCTCCTTTCCAGCCTCACAGGACTAGTTTAAAGTTCAATATTTATTTTTCTCTCTAGATAGTATAACATCTATCTATATATTATGCAAGAATTTTTTAAATTGAAATTTAAAAAAGACCTATTTCATGAATGAAATAAGTCTTTTCAAATGCCTGGCAACTTCCTACTCTCCCAGGGCGTTACCACCCAAGTACCATCGGCGTTAAGAGGCTTAACTTCTGTGTTCGGTATGGAAACAGGTGTGTCCCTCTTGCTATTATCACC
>CABMKH010000003.1 GCA_902386935.1 Varibaculum timonense | reverse complement strand
CTCACCCGTTTGCCGCTAAGATATCTAGAGAGTCAATTCGAAAATATCTTCTCTAGACACTTCGCTCGACTTGCATGTGTTAGGCACGCCGCCAGCGTTCGTCCTGAGCCAGGATCAAACTCTCATTTAAAACTTTGACTTGCGTTTTGTCGTAGAAATCTACGACGAAATGCTTAGTCTTGTTTATCCAGAACTATGCAATTTCCAAAATCTTCGATTTTGAGAAATTGTAAGTTATGGGAAAAAGTTTGATTTAACTAGCTCTTATTTCTTTTAAAAAATTGATTGTGTGTTTATTTCAAAGTATCTCACACTGTTTAATTATCTAAGTTCAATGTCTTCCTCTCTTGAGGCGACTTTACTAGTATAGCAAGTTTTTCAACTTATGTCAACTAGTTTTTTAAAGTTTTTTGAAAAAGTTTTGGACTGTTTTTCGTCCTTATACTTTCACGCAACATTTAATAGGATACACCTTTTACTTTCAAAAGTCAATACCCTTTTAAATTTTATTCCCAATAAAATTTTACTTTTAAGGGGCCAGTCATTTTCGACTGGATAATTATGATAACATACATATATTCCATTGTCAAGTAAAAAAAGTAGAAACGATAGATTTGAAAAAATCTATCGTTTCTGCTTTATTATCTATATCTAATTCCTAATTAGATTATTCTTCTATAGGTTTCATAGTTGGAAATAATAATACATCTCTTATACTTGGTTGATTAGTCAATAGTATTATCATCCTATCTATTCCTATTCCAAGTCCACCTGTTGGTGGAAGTCCTACTTCTATTGCATTTATAAAGTCATTATCCATAGGATGGGCTTCATTGTCCCCTGCCTCTTTTTGCTTTACTTGTTCTTCAAATCTCTTTCTCTGGTCTATTGGATCATTTAATTCTGAAAATGCATTTGCAATCTCCCATGTATTTATAAAAGCTTCGAATCTATTTGTCTTTCTTGGATCCTCTGGATTTCTCTTTGCCAATGGAGACACTTCTACTGGATGTCCTGTAATAAATGTAGGTTGTATAAGATGTTCTTCACAAAATTCTTCAAACATCTCTGATATAATATGTCCTCTCTTCATCCCTGGTTCTATTTCTAATCCCTTAGCTTTTCCTACTGCTATAGCTTCTTCATCTGAATCAATCTTGGAGAAGTCTACACCTACAAATTCTCTTATGGCTTCTTCCATATCCATTCTCTTCCATGGTGGAGTCAAGTCTAATTCTGTTCCTTGATAATTGATTATCTTGGTCCCTAATGTCTTCTCTGCTACATAGGATATCAATTCCTCTGTAAGTCTCATCATCTCTTCATAATCTACATAAGCTTGATATAGCTCTATATTTGTAAACTCAGGATTGTGTTTTGGACTCATACCTTCATTCCTAAACATTCTCCCCATCTCATATACCTTCTCAAATCCACCAACTATCAATCTCTTTAGATATAGTTCATTTGCAATTCTAAGATACATATCTATATCTAGTGTGTTATGGTGGGTAATAAATGGTCTTGCATTTGCTCCACCTGCTATAGTACTAAGTATAGGGGTTTCCACTTCCAAAAAACCTCTCTCATCAAGATACTCTCTTACAGCTTTTAGCATCTTTGATCTCAAGATAAAGGTCTCTTTTACTTCTGGATTTACAATGAGATCTACATATCTCTGTCTATATCTTAAATCCTGATCCTTTAATCCATGGAATTTTTCAGGCAATATCTGTAAGGATTTTGACATTATAAGCATTTCTTCTGCTTTTACAGAAATCTCCCCAGCCTTGGTCTTGAAAACTTCCCCTGTTACACCTACTATATCTCCAAGGTCCAATAGAGATAGATCTTTATAGTTTTCTTCACCTAATACATCTAATTTAGCAAATATCTGTATCTTGCCTTCGCTATCTTGGAGATCCATAAAGCTAACTTTACCATGACCCCTTCTAGACATTATTCTACCTGCTATGGATACCTTCTTTCCATCTAATTCTTCAAAATTATCCTTGATTTCCTTACTATGATGAGTATATTCAAATTTTTCCACTAGAAATGGATTTTTATCTTTTTCTATTAATTCCTTTAATTTTTCTCGTCTCATCATAAGCATTTCATTCATATTTTGTTCTATTTCGGACATCATCTTTCCTCCTTGGTTTAAACCTTCTTATCTACTTATATCAAGTATCTTATATTTTATGATTCCATCAGGAACATGTACTTCTACTATATCACCTGACTTGCCACCTAGTAAAGCTTTTCCCACTGGAGATTCATTTGAAATCTTTCCTTCATAGGGATGTGACTCTGCCGAACCTACAATTACATACTCCATCTCTTCATCATATTCCAAATCCTTAACTAATACTTTAGAGCCTATACCTACTTTATCTGTAGTAATCTCATCCTCATCTATTAATTTTGCATTTCGCAATATATTTTCTAGCTTAGCTATTCTCTCCTCTAACTGTGCCTGCTCATTTTTAGCTTGATCATATTCTGAATTCTCACTAATGTCTCCAAAACTAAGAGCTTGTTTTATTCTCTCTGCAACTTCTTTTCTCTTAACAGATTTTAAATCATCCATTTCATTTTCAAGTTTTGCTAATCCCTCTGCAGTCAAGAATACATGCTTTTCTGCCATCTTACTCTCTCCCTTTCATATTAACAATACATATATCTATACCCATAATTTATTGAAATATCTCTAGATATCTAACTTGTATGCAGAATATTATAATCAAGGTGAACCCCAATGTCAAGTACTCAAAGCTTACCTTTAATTCTAATATTACTCTCTGCATATTCATCTATATTATAGAAATTATCCCTTGCCACAATCCCACAACATCTTGCCATCTCCCTTCCAAAAATACACTCATACATCCTAGATGAAATACAAGCATCCATCTTAAATCCATGTAAAGTGCCTAATCTATGTGTATCTAACTTTATATCATAGATTATCTGATTTTTTTCAAAAGTTCTAAGAGGTCTTGAGATACTAAAATCAAATATAATTGTCTTTCTATTGATATTTTTTTCATCAAATAAGAGCCTATCTTCTAGATTGACTATTACCCCATAATCTTTCAATATATTGTCTACATTTTTAGGTTGAAATATGGACAGTCCTGTATTCTCAAATATAATATCATATATCTCCTCTCCCTGTTCATCATCTATACCTATTATGGAGATAAAGTTAAATATATGAGAAATTGAATATATTGTATCTATAATTTCCTCTTTGTTATTGGAGATCAATAGTATCTCCTCTTTTTGAAAGTTTCTATGAAGATTTTTCCCCAGTTCTTCTATTATAAATGGAAGATTATATAATCTTATTTCCTTACCAGTTGGAAATCTAAGAGAAGTGTAATCCTCTATATATTTAATTATTCCTCCACCTGAAAACTCAAGTTCTTCAATAAATATATATTTGTGATCTTCTCTTTTTACTTTGAGAATAGCCTCTAAATATCTCCCTAAATAATCCTCCTTCTCATAGGATATATCCCTAAGATTTATACCTGCTATATCTCCTATGTTTTTTTCCTGTATAACTAGCTCATCCAGTATCCTAGGTCTAAGTATTGGAAGAAAGATTTTAAATAGATATCTATAGGGCTTATCTTCTATATACGATCTATAGGTAGTACTACCTGCTATATATAATAGAGATATATCATCACCCCCTACCATAATTTTTTACATTATATGATAGGTGACTATTAGATATACATCTACTATCCTTCTTTTTCCAAATACAACATAAGCAATTTCTCTACTTCTTCCCTTTCTTCAACCGTATTTATCTTGTTCTTTATCTCATTTGAGTTTTTCATTCCCTTTAAGTACCAAGCTATATGTTTTCTCATCTCCTTGACACCTACTCTTTCGCCATTTAGATCACATGCCATATTTAAATGCCTAATGGCCATATATATCTTCTCTCTAGTAGTGGGAATTCTATCCTCTTTTCCATCTAGTAAATTCTGAATCCTTTCAAATATCCAAGGATTTCCCATTGAACCTCTACCAATTGCAATAGCATCACAATTAGTATGATTAAATAGGGCAACTCCATCTTCAGGTTCAAAGATATCTCCATTTCCAATTACAGGAATCCCCACAGATTCCTTTACTTCAGCTATAAAATCCCAATCTGCCTTTCCAGAGTAAAACATATCCCTAGTTCTACCATGAACAGTCACAGCACTTACTCCTTCTTCCTCTGCAATCTTTGCAATATCTATCCCATTTATGCTATTACTATCCCATCCCATTCTTATCTTTATAGTTACTGGTTTTTGGGACACCTTTATTACACTTCTTAGTATCTCTCTAACTAATTTGGGATTTTTCATCAAAGCACTTCCATCTTGATTTTTTACTATCTTAGGAGCAGGACATCCCATATTTATATCTATTATATCTATATCGTCTCTTTGATTTAAATCTTTTTCTACAATATACCCCATAATTTTGGGATCAGAACCAAATATCTGAATTCCTATGGGCCTTTCCCAGTCATCTATCTTAGTAAGTCTATTTGTAGCCTTGTCCCCATAGTATAAGCCCTTGGAGCTTACCATTTCAGTAAATACCAATCCAGCTCCTTTTTCTTTACATATAGTTCTAAAGCTTAGATCTGTTATTCCAGCCATAGGTGCTAAAATTATATTGTTTTTGAGCTCTATGCTGCCTATATACATATTCTCACTCCTATATCACAAAAAGTAAGTAGCTTAAGCTACTTACTTGTTTCTTTCATATATGATTCGCAATCCATCTAAGGTCAATAACTCATCTACTTCTGAAATATGTTTGCTTTCTTTAGATATCAACTTAGCAAATCCTCCTGTGGCAACTATATTGACTCCATAGCCACCCATCTCTTCTACCATTCTCTCTATAATAGAATCTACTAATCCAATATATCCAAATATGATGCCAGATTGAATACTATTTACTGTATTCTTTCCTATTACATTGTCTGGTTTTGCCAACTCTACTTTGGGTAGTTTTGCAGTTCTTAAAAATAAAGCTTCAGATGATATCTTGATTCCAGGTGATATAACTCCTCCTAAATAATCCCCTTCTTTTGAGATTGCATCAAATGTAATTGCAGTACCAAAATCTACAATTATCAAAGGACCACCATACTTCTCATAGCCTGCTACTCCGTTTACTATTCTATCGGCACCTACCTCTTTTGGATTGTCATATTTTATATCCATGCCTGTCTTTACTCCAGGTCCTACTACTATGGGAATCCTGCTGAAATATTTTTTGCACATGGCTGATAGTGTATTCATAAGAGGAGGAACTACTGAAGATAGCATGATATCTTTTATATCCTTAACATCTATTCCATGATATCCGACAATCTGTTTAAATAGTAGCCCATATTCATCTGAAGTTCTATCTTTGTCTGTTGATATTCTCCAGTTATATAGCAACTCTTTTTCTTTGAAAATTCCAAATACAATATTGGTATTACCTACATCTATAACTAATAACATATATTTCTCCTTCTATTTTGTCTCCTTTAACCTCAATGCACTCATTACACTTACTACTATTATAATTGCAATTATGATCTCTGGTATTCCATTTGTCAAACCTATTCCAAGTATGACCTTCCCAGCCGTATCTTGTTCCATCCCAAGGGCTGTTACAAATTTTTTTCCATGGAATAGGTATATGGTTCCTAAAACTCCTATGGTATTTGTTAATGTACCCACTATTGTAGATATTATTATATCTAAATAGCTACTATTTACCTTTGTAGTAGTAAAATATATTAGAATCAATGCTATTATTATGAGCATTACATTCATCATTACTATCCAAAACTCATATGAGCTTATAATATTTTTATATATACCATAGGACAGATAGACTATTATGCTTCCCCAAAGTAGATCTAATAATAATATGGTATTTCTATTGCCTATCTTCTTGATTCCTATATAGGCATAGTATGTTGTAAGTCCCATTAAGACCCTTGGAAGTATGGATACTATAGGATTATAGAAAACTATGGATACTGGAGTAGGATTTGTGACAGCTTGAAATATGCTAAATCCTCCGAATATCAAACCTATAATACCTCCTACAATAGGTCCTTCCATAATTGCTCCTATTATAACTGGGATATGCATTATAGTAGCCCTTGTAGGTCCTACAGGTATAAATCCAAGTGGTGTCATTCCAAGTACTATGGATATAGCCCCCAAAACCCCTATTACAGTCATTCTCCTTACATTGAAACTAGTTTTATTATTCATATTCTCCCTCCGCTCTAGTTCTATTAAAGATACCAGTCGATTAATTTAAAATGTTTAACTCTTTAGTCCAACTCATATAGATGTCGGCTTTCTAACATGATAATTATAGATTATATATATGTCCTAGTCAAGAGATTTGACATACATCTTGAAAACTCAATAATCCTCTAGAAGATTCTGCATGAAATATTCCATTGCTTATGGCCTGTGACATGACTTCTGCTGCCATGGTACCTACTAGATTTATATCTGCTTCTATCCTATTTGTACCCATGGTAAATATAGTATCACCATCTAACATAGTATGTATAGGATTTATAGATCTAGCAAATCCATTATGAGCCATCTGGGATATTTTATTGGCTTGAGACTTATCTAATATGGCATTTGTAGCTATTACTCCTATGGTAGTATTTTTCATTGAAAAACCTGATACCCGTCCTTGATTTTTCATGATTTCATAGGTATTTAGCATCTTCTTCTTTTCATAGTCATATACACCAGCAATCTGCCTATTGTCCCTATATTCATATATATCTCCAAAACTGTTGACAGCAACTATGGCAGAGACCTTTAGTTTTCCTAATTCTATTGTTGCACTTCCAAGTCCTGATTTCATTGCATTTTTAGGTCCCATTATCTTTCCTACTGTAGCTCCCATTCCGCACCCTATATTCCCTTGCCTATTCTCATCCTTAGATGCTGATCTTGCAGCATCATATCCCATTGAAAAATCTGGTCTTATCCTATAATCTCCTATATTCAAATCAAATATAACTGCAGAAGATACTATGGGAACTCTAGTCACACCTACATCAAATCCTATATTCTCTTCCTCTAGATATTTCATCACTCCTGATGAGGCGTCTAATCCAAAAGCTGATCCTCCAGATAATACTATTCCATGAACTCTATCTACAAGCTTATCTGGTCTAAATAGATCTGTCTCTCTTGTCCCTGGGGCAGATCCTCTTACATCTACTCCACCTGTTGCCCCCTTTTCACATATGATGACTGTACATCCTGTCATCCCTTCCTCCGAGGTACTATGTCCTACCTCTATCCCATCTATATCTGTAATATATCCTGAATACATATATATTCTCCTTTCCTTTTAGTATAAAAAAAGGCGGGAGTATCTCCCACCTAATTATTCTTGTATATCATCGTTATCTTGTTCTTCACTATCTGCTTCGATATCTTTTACTTCAATCTCTTCTCCTGAAAATAGCGCCTCAAATTCTTTTGCATCTATAGTTTCCTTTTCCAGTAGAGCCTGTGCTATTCTATGAAGTTTTTCTACATTATCCTTCAAAAGCTCCTCCGCCCTATTATATGCTGTATCTATGAGTTTTCTCATCTCAGCATCTATAGTAGCGGCTACTTCTTCTGAATAGTTCCTTGCTCTTCCAAAATCTCTTCCCAAGAAGACCTCTTCTTCGTCTGTACCATAGGTCATAGGTCCTAGTTTGTCATTCATACCATAGTGGGTAACCATTTGTCTAGCTATCTTGGTAGCTCTTTCAATATCGTTTTGAGCCCCTGTACTTATGTCTCCTAATATGAGAGCCTCACTTACCCTTCCACCTAATAGAATGACCAATCTATCTTCCATCTGTCTCTTAGTCACATAGTTTACATCTTCATCTGGAATATAAGCTGTAAATCCTCCTGCCATTCCCCTTGGAATAATAGTCACTAGATGGACAGGATCAGTATCTGGAATCAATCTAGCAGTTAGAGCATGACCAGCCTCATGGTATGCTGTAAGTTTTCTTTCCTTTTCACTTACTACCTGACTCTTCTTCTCTGGTCCTGCTTGAACCTTGATAGAAGCTTCTTCAATAAGGTGCATAGGTATGGATTTGAGATTAAACCTAGCACTTAATAATGCAGCTTCGTTGACTAGATTTTCTAGATCTGCTGGTGTAAATCCTGGAGTCCTCTTTGCCACAGTCTTTAGGTTTACATCTTCGTCTAGAGGTTTATTCTTAGTGTGAACTTTTAATATGGCTTCTCTACCTCTGATATCTGGCAATCCTACATATATGGTCCTATCAAATCTTCCTGGTCTCAATAGGGCTGGATCTAGTATGTCTGGTCTGTTAGTTGCCGCCATGACTATGATACCTTCATTGGTACCAAATCCATCCATCTCAACTAAGAGTTGATTTAGAGTCTGTTCTCTCTCATCATGGCCTCCTCCCATTCCAGCTCCCCTTCTTCTACCTACGGCATCTATCTCATCTATAAAGACTATACAAGGTGCATTTTTCTTTGCCTGTTCAAATAGATCTCTAACTCTACTTGCTCCTACACCTACAAACATCTCTACAAAATCAGACCCTGATATAGTAAAGAAAGGTACCTTTGCCTCTCCTGCCACAGCTCTACTAAGATAGGTCTTACCTGTTCCTGGAGGGCCTACTAAAAGCACTCCTGTAGGTATCCTAGCTCCTATTTCTATATACTTTCGTGGTGATCTCAAGAAGTCTACGATTTCTTTTAGCTCTTCTTTCTCCTCCTGTAAACCTGCTACATCAGCGAAGGTCACTAGTTTGCTATCATCTTCCTTATGAAGTCTTGCCCTACTCTTTCCAAAGGACATGACTCTTCCTCCGCCCCCGCCTTGGGACTGTTGCATAAATACAAACCAAAATATGGCAAACCCAAATAACATCAAAACAGTAGGCAATATACTTACATACCAAGGTGTTCCAGGCTCTTCCTTCCCACCAAAGCTTATCTTTTTACTCTCTACTAAGTCCTTTAGATAAAGTTTATATAGATCTTCCTTAAATCCTGATGGTAAAAAAGTGGTAAATTGAGTTCCATCATCTAGTTTCCCTTGAGCTACATTTCCCACTATCCTTATTGTCTCTACTTTTTCGTCTCTAAGTTTTTCTACTAATCCAGTAACATCCATCTCTTTGACGGTTTCAACACTTGGTCCCATCATTCGGACACCAAACATTATCAATATTATTATAAGCAGATATACACTAATTCCCTTAAAATATCTTCTCAAATTAAGTCCTCCCTCCACATATGGGTAGATAATATTTTATCATTATACCATATACATTATTGTAATTCAACAAACTAAGAGTTTGTAACCTCATGGTTGTAGACTTCTTCTTTCAATGCCCCAACAAAGGGAAGATTTCTATATCTTTCAGCATAATCTAGACCATATCCTACTACAAATTCATCCGGTATGGAAAAGCCTAGATAATCTACATGTACCTGAATATTCCTTCTTTCTGGTTTGTCTAAAAGGGTCACTATCTTTACACTTTTAGCCCCTCTCTTCTTCAAATTGTCCTTTAAATATGCCAATGTAAGGCCAGTATCTATTATATCCTCTACAATCAATATATCCTTTCCTTCTACAGAAAAATCCAAATCCTTTATTATCTTTACCTCTCCTGTGGAAATTGAGGAATCTCCATAACTAGATACAGCCATAAAGTCCATGAGAATAGGCAATTTGATATTTTTACTAAGTTCGGACATAAATATTACAGCTCCCTTTAATATCCCAACTAACATCAAATCCTTCCCATTATAATCCCTAGTTATCTCTTCTCCTAGCTCTTTAACTCGCCTTACAATCTCATCTTCGCTTAATAATACCTCTTTAATCCCACTATTCACCTTTTTCCTCCTCACCATCTAAAAAAAATTCTGCCAATAATACTCTCTTGGTCCTTTTGTCTATCTTGTATAAATCACTAGTCCTATATCCTACTACCCATAATATATGTTCATCATCTACAAGTAGAGGAATCTGTCCTCGCTCATCTCTAGATATCTTTTCATCTATGAAGTAGTCCTTTAGTTTCTTTGTACCTGTCATTCCAAAGGGAACGAATCTGTCTCCATTTCTTCTATTTCTAAGATATAGATTTCCCTTAATCTTATCTAAATCAAATACTCTAATATATCTTCTCCTCTCTATATCCTTCATTTCATCTATAGAAA
This sequence comes from Varibaculum timonense, assembly GCA_902386935.1. Classification (GTDB taxonomy): domain Bacteria; phylum Bacillota; class Clostridia; order Tissierellales; family Tissierellaceae; genus CABMKH01. Next base: position 433,670 of record CABMKH010000003.1, on the reverse strand, counting down.
TTGACTTTAATTTTAAATTATACTTTAACTCTTCAAAGGTATTGACCCCTAGTTTCAAACTATAGTTAAAGTCTTGTTTAACCTTTAGATCTCTCTTAAAGATTTTAAGCTCTGAATAGTCCAGCTGAGCTATGAGACCATTAGGTAAATGAATTTCTTTTCCTGTATCTTTTGATTTCAACAATTTAACAATTGAAGAGATATGAATTTCTCCAAAACCTTGGAGATTTCCAACTATATCTTCGATTGCCATTCTTATAGTTCTAAATTTAATACATTCATCTTGACTATTAAATAGCTCGACATCTAAAATTATACAGTTTTCATCCCTATACTTCAATAACAATTTATATATATCCTTAGAGTAACTTTCAAGAAATCTGCTATCTTGTGCTGAAGTTTGGGATAATCTCCATAGAGTGTCTATTATATTTGGATTGAAATTTTTCTCTATGTAGGGTATAAGTTCCAATCTTATCTTATTTCTAGTATATATTGGCATTAGATTAGTCTTATCTAATACAGTATCTATTTTATGTTTGTCTATATACTTTTCTATATCTATTCTAGAAACATTCAAAAGTGGTCTGATTATATCCTCTGATATAAACTCCATCCCCTTTAGTCCATCTATGCCAGTTCCTCTAAAAATTCTCATCAATAGGGTTTCCCCTTGATCATTGGCATTGTGAGCTACTGCAATCTTGCCTCCTCCTAATTCCAATAATATATTCCTAAAGAAACCATATCTTAGCTCTCTCCCGGCTTCTTCTGCAGTTATCCCCTTTTGTCTTCCATATCCTATCATATCTACATTCTTAGAATAATATGGTAGGTTTAACTTTTTTGCCTGTTGTCTTACAAACTCTTCATCTCCTGATGCTTCTACACCTCTGACTCCATGGTTTACATGGGCTATTACCAAATTGAAATCTATCCTACTTCTTACTTCTATCAGCAGGTAAAGTAGAGCCATAGAGTCAGGTCCACCTGAAACACCAACTACTATATTGTCCCCTGGGCATATCAAATCATATTCCAGTATAGTCTGAAACACCTTTTCTTCCATCTTATCACCCTAAACTATTCTATATTAATAATATACCCTATATCTCTTAGAATTTAAAGGAAAAATGCATAAAAAAAGAGAGACTAGCTCTCTATATGTTTTTCCAGATCTTAGTCACCATAACTGTCATATCGTCCCTTGGATGATTTTCTCCTACAAAATTGGCAATTTCCAGTATTCTCTTTGATACTATTTCAGGATTTTGAGAATCCATATTCATGATGATATCCTGCATCCATCTTTCCCCATCATCTACATTTCTATTGCTATCTAATACTCCATCGGACATCATTATTACCATATCTCCATCTTCTAGATCATCTTCATATATGTTAAAATCTACATTCTCTAATATTCCAATGGGTAAAGACCTAGAGTTGATTATTTCCACCTTATCTTTTTTCTTTATAAAGGTTGCTGGAGCACCATTCTTTAAGATCTGGAGTTTACCAGTATATAGATCTATAAATCCCAAATCCAATGTGGTGAATATCTCATCATTTGACTTTATCCTGAGAACAGAATTAATAGTTCTAATTGCCATATTCTTGCTCATATTTGTATCCATCATCTTTTCCAGAAGTTCCATAGCTATACTACTTTCCCTACTGGCTTTTTTACCTACTCCCATTCCGTCACTTATAGCCATAAATGTATTCTTTGATGTCTCTCCAAAAGTATAGCTGTCACCTGACATCCTATTATCTGAGTTGTCCAACATAGACACCTTAGTCATAGTAGAAAATCTATTAGCTCTATATAGTCGTAAATATTTCCTTTTAGAACCAGTGTTAGAAAAGCTATAGTCACTCCACATTGGAAAGCCCAAGCTATCTGAAATTATGGTTTTGATTCTCTCTATAACCTTATATTCCTCTATAGCCTCATCTAACTGAACTAGGACTTCTATTTCTCCCTTTTCAACTTCTGCCACTGTAATATCTCGAATATTTATCCTATTGTTCTTTAACTCTTTTACAAGGAGTTCCTCTAACTCTTCATTGAACATTGGATTGGAATATACATCTTGACCCATATTCTCTAGAATATGACCTACACCTTGAAGCTGCTCTACCAATAGACCTCTCTGTTCCATCAATCGTTTATTCCAATTGTATTCCCTCTCTAAATTCTTGTAGTATTGCCATATATTATCCTCAAGCCTTTCACTATACTGACAAAAACCTCCAATACTATTTCCTATATCTTCTCTCTTTAGACCCTTGTTCTCTATTATACCTACTAAATTAAACATCTTTAAATATGTAGAATAATAGTCCTCTTCCCAACATCCTTTAAAATTTGTACATCCTTTACAGGTCTTATTACATATATCATCTATTAGTCCATAACCCTCTGTAGAGGAATATAGTTTCCCTTCTTCTATGGATCTTTCAAATATATATGCCAACTCCTGAAATAGTTCCCCTATATTTTCTAGTCTATTTGATATATATTTCTCCTTTTGCTTTGTATATCTCTCTTCTATAAATAACTCTTTCCCAACTATTGATTTTAGATCAATTTTAATATACCTAGATTCTACTAAAAACACTATGGCAGCAAAGGATAATTCCCTATAATCCAAAAAACTTGTCCCTAATTTATTTATATAAAAGCTAATGATGGAGTTACCCAATATAAATCCTAATATAGAACCTGCCTTACCTAGATCTCTAAATATACCTGATAGAAGTCCCCCCACAGCCAATATGCTAATTATAAATGGCATCTCTGTATGGGATATATAGGATATAAGCCCCAATATTATTGAAGCACTAGTTCCAAGTAGTACTCCATAAGTATAGCTCAGATGGATTATCAATACTGTGATTATGATATTCTTTAAACTTATTCCAAAGAATAATAGATTGTTCAAACCTGATAATATTAAAGCCACTGTTATAAAGCTACAGACAAGCCTTTCACCACTCATATTCTTATAATGTATATCTGCTATTGGCATACTAAAGGAAAATATATATGTCATAGTGAATACCAACAAGCCTTCAAACATGGCAATAAATACTCCATAGGGAGAATGGCTTTTAACTATAATCATAGTTAGCAGTCTAAATATCAAAAATATCAAAGCTGATATGGAAGAAGATTTTATGAGGGTATATCTTTCCCCCTCCCTAGTTCTTGTAAATATCCAATATATTAGTATAGATACAATATAATATTCTATTCCTCCAACTCCATAAAGTGTAGATGTTCCTAAGATTATTGAAACAAGTAAATATATATTGGAGCCTTTCATCAATATATATGAAGCTAAAAATGCAACTCCAAATGGAGTCAACTCTCCCATCATACTAACTCTACTTATAAAAAATCCTGTGAAGATTATCAATAAATCCTGTGTTTTAATATTAAATCCTATCTTCTTGTTGGATAATATGGATTCTACTCTGGTCAATCTAATCACCCCTATTAGTATTTTGGGTACATGATACCAGATTCACTTATATTTTTTTGTCAATACTAGTCCTGTGAAGCATGTAAGTTTCAGACAATTACTAGCCATATTTCCTATAACGTTAATTTTTATATTTAAAGTTATGATTAGGGTATTTTAACCTTCTAGTCCTCTATTTTGCTAATATACATACTTAAATTAATAATTCATCTTTAAATGTAGTTTTTTGCAATAAAAAAACCGGATTCACCCGGTTTAAAAATCTATTGAGCCAGATTTTCTAGATCTCATTCCATTGCTTCTCCTAGAATCTCTAGTTTTTAATTGATCCATCTTTTCATTGCTATCCTTTAGAAATTGATTTAATTTATCCTCAAAGGACATATTCTTTTGCATCTCATCTTGTTTATTCCATTCGATTTCAATAGGTTGGCTAGTCTTTGGTTTTGCTTGCCTTATGGACAGGCTAATCTTATTATCATCTGTAATAGACAAGATTTTGACCTTGACCTTTTCACCTTTTTTTAAGTAATCATCCACCTTTTCTACATAGTCATGGGATATTTCTGAAATATGAACTAGTCCACTTTTTCCCTCTGGTAACTGAACAAACGCCCCAAAATTAGTTATGCCAGTTACAGTGCCTTCTACTACTTTTCCAACAGATACAGGCATATATAAATAATTCCTCCTTAAAAATATTCTCATTTTAAGTATATATTAGATTTCTCTATATGTCAATCGATACCCCTGTTAAAAACATTAAAAAAGGAGCTTTTTAGTTTGTTTTTATCTACATATATTCTCTCTCTCGGTTTTACCATTCCTAGCTCTTCTCTGGCAATTTTTTCAACAAATTCCAGCGAATCACTGTTTTCAATTTCTGTGTCCAGCTGGTGTATCTCCCTTTCTAATTCATGTATCTCAGCCTCAAGTTCTGTCTTACGTGTATGCAAATCTCTCATAAGTCTTCTTTGATCTACTAATATAATCATTATATAGACTATGAAAAATGCTAAGATCAAATGCATCAAGCTAAATCTCTTTCTCTTTTTCTTTTTTTTACTAGCCATAAAAACATCACCTAATTATCCTTTGTATACTATCCTACTTCTTATTGGATGTAAGCTTACGATACTTTTTTATGTCGCATAGTATTCTCCTTATAAATACCTTGAGTTTTCTAGATATACCCCTAATATATTTTATTGCCTTTCTAAAGGGATATGTGAATATCTTAATTATCTCACTAAATACATCTAATATCAACTTAAAAGTATTTTTCAATAGGGGAAAATTATATTTTGATATTATCTTTGAATAAAATATAAACCCTGTCAAAAACCCAACTATTACAAATCCCCTTATAACTCCATCTGTATTTTTTACCAAAAACAAGAAGAATATAGATGTTATAATCATCCATAGTATGAAATCTCCTATCATAGATGAAATTCTAGCAGGTTTCGTATAATATCTAAATACCCTATATAGATCATAAATAACACCTAATATGAGCCCGTAATTTATAGAAAATAAAAATATATAAAACTCCTCTATTAAATTGATCTCCAACATATAGATTCACCACTTACTTAAATATCCTACCCATTAGGTTTTTAGGCGTTCCTTCCTTGCTAATATAGGTCAAGCTATTTATGAGTCCAGATATATTTAGGGAACCATCATCTATATTTAGCTTACTTATATTTAAACCTTCTCCTTTTATACTCACACCTCCTTTTATAGTAGATAGAACTATGGTGTTGTCATTATAGCTATCCACCTGTTCCACTCCCGTTATATTTATCTTGTTCCTATCTTCAATTATTATATTTTGATTTTTAAATCTAATTCTCTCTTCACTCAAAGCTAACCCTCCTATCCTTTCTAATATTTATGAAAAAAAAAAGGCTTTTATTACAAAAGCCTAAAGATTATTGATAATGTCTTGAAATTCTATTTACTCCATTATCTCATATAGTGTACTTGCCTCATCTTTCCCTGCATTGTCCACTAGTTTTAATATCTTGAATTTTAATGTACCACTGCCAAATCTAATCTCAACTATATCTCCAACTTTAACTTCAGTTCCTGGTTTAGATATATTTTCATTTACCAAAACTCTACCTTGTTCACAGGCTTCTTTGGCTATAGTCCTTCTCTTGATAATCCTTGAGCTCTTGAGAAATTTGTCGATTCTAATATGTATCCCCTCCTAGTAATAATTTTTTTTATTATAAAAAAAATCAGGCGTTCACCTGATTTTTTATCTGTTTGAAGTCTATTTTGGGTTTACAATATCCTTTAAGCCCTTTCCAGCTTTAAATACTGGAGCATTTGATGCTGGTATCTTAATAACTTCTTCTGGATTCCTTGGATTTCTACCTTCTCTAGCTTTTCTAGATCTTACTTCAAAAGTTCCAAATCCTACAAGTTGTACTTTTTCTCCTTTTGATAATGCCTCTTCAACAGATTGTATAAATCCATTTAGAGCAGCCTCTGCATCTTTTTTAGTTAGATTACTTTTCTCTGCTATACTTGATACTAATTCAGCTTTGTTCATTAAAAATTCCTCCCCATAATAATAGTTTTTCAAAATTATTATATTTGTTAAAATTCTATATTCCAATTGTATGTCTATAGAATATAAAATCCATCAGGCGATGACGCCCAGTGTTTTCTACTTGTATCATAGATATACAAGTTCAAAAGATAATTCTAGACTCCCTTAGCTAAATTCCAAAGGTCATCTAACTCTTCTAAAGTCATGTCTTCCATGTTTTTGCCTAGCTTAAGTGCTTCTTTCTCCATAAGAGCAAATCTCTCTACAAACTTGTTGTTAGTCCTATTCAGTGCAATTTCAGGATCTACCTCTAGAAATCTAGATAGATTGACTACGGCGAAGAATAAGTCTCCTATCTCTTCTTCTACTCTTTCATGGCCTTTCCCAAATATATTCATAGCCTCAATTACTTCTTTGTATTCCTCAGTAACCTTATCCATTGGTCCCTGTATGTCCTTCCAATCAAAGCCAATTTCAGCAGCTTTTTTTTGAAGCTTGGTACTCTTCATCAAAGAGGGAAACTTAGGCAGAACCTTTAATTTCTCTGTAAAACTTGCAAAGTCACGTTGTAGGTCCTTTAGCTTATTCCAATTATATACTACTTCTTTGGAATTTTCTAGCCTTTTTTCCAAAAATATGTGCGGATGTCTATAAATAAGTTTATTTCCCAAGGCTGATGTTACTTCTATGAGGTTAAAATTACCCTCATCATAGGCTATTTGACAATGGAATATCACCTGAAGCAGTAGGTCTCCCAATTCTTCTACTATAGCATCAATATCTCCCATATCTATTGCATCTACGACTTCATAAGCCTCTTCAACTAGATTTTGCCTTATAGATCTATGGTCTTGCTCCATATCCCAGGGGCATCCATCTTCACCCCTTAGAATTTCCATTATACCCACTAAATCTAAAAAGTCAAATACCTTTTTATCTTTTTTTGATATTTTAGGGATATATATACTAGTTAGATGTCCGATATCGCCTATTCTATCTAATGAGTATATAGGAATATTATGCACCTGTTCCTTGCCTTCTATGCCCGCATTATGAATGATATATATATTATATTCATCTCCATATACCTCAGAGATAATTATCTTTATATCTGATAATATCCTTTGATTATATACTTGTGTAATGATCATATCTGTATTGATATCTATCATCAGTCTACTAAATTCTTCTCCATCTACTATTTTCAATCCTTTGATAGGATCTCTTTCCACTAACTCTATCATAGGTTCTATAAAGCTCATTCCTGAAACAATTTCAATTTCTATATCCCTATCCATCAATATCTCAACAGTCTTTTCTGCTACCATGGGATTTCCAGGGACAAAATAATTTATGGTTTCATTTTCTTCAACTTCCCGTATCAGTTCATCTGCTATATTCTCATATACTTTCTCCAGTTCCTCTTCCCTTTCATATATATAGTCATAGGATTTGAAGGGAATATCCTTGTCTATAAAATATTGCAAAGTTGGATGTTCTTCAGTTCTTATGAAGTTTTTATCACCACTGTGTATCCTCTCTATAGCTCCTAAAGTCAAAGCTTTTATACTTCCAGGCCCTAATCCTACAATATATATTTTCCCCATCTATATTACCCCTTTATCATAAGTCTATTTTAGTCTTCTAATCCTCTCCATCTTTTCTAAAATCTTGTTCCCATTAGGCAATAATGCCATGTCTTCATCTGTTATAGTACCCATAATCACCAATAATATAACATATACTAATCCTCCTATGACTATGGAAATAATAGTTGATAGATTTTCACTTAGGATATTAGTCAATCCTCCATAACTTAATTTTACCAATATTCCCATACCTATGGATGATATAAGAGGCTTTATAAATATTCCCATATAGTCAAATTCTATTTTAGCTATAAATTTAATCATAATCAAGTCCAATATAGCTGCCACACCATAAGCTACTACTGTACTTATGGCTGCTCCCTTTATATTTATACTTGGCATTGCAGTAAGAGTATAGGTAAGTACCACCTTGAAAATTGCCCCTATAAATAGATTGATCACTGGTATAATAGGCTTTCCCAATCCCTGCAACATAGCTGTCAATGCTTGAACAAGGGTCAAAAATATTACACCAAAGGATAGATATTGTAATATCTCACCAGTGTTTTTAATGGTTTCAGGAGTATTTTTATAGAATAAAAGTCCTATGATAGGTTTTGCCAATACAAATAATCCAAAGGCACAGGGAAGACCTATTAGTAATGTTATCCTAATCCCTGAACCAATTATGTTAGATACTTCCCTCTTCTGTTTCTTAGCATTTGCACTGGCTATAATAGGTACTAGACTCATAGCTATGGCTATGGAAAATACCTGCGGAAGATTTATCAGGGTTTGAGCCAAGCCCTTTAATTCCCCAAACATACTATTTGCTACTGCTTCTGAATAGCCTATATACTGTAATCTCCTTTGGACCAATCTAGTATCTATAGTATCCATAATAGGTGCTATTGCAGAACCTATAGTTATAGGAATTGCTATAATAAGCAAATCCTTTACTATATTGCTTATAGGATATTTTCTATCTATCTTGCTATCTTCTATTTCTTCCTTTATCTCTCTTTTCTTTGTAATATATATTATATAGATGACTACAGTTCCTATAAATGCACCTATAGAGCCTCCAAAAGATGCACCACCTGCTGCTATTGGTATACCTCTATCTAATAATAGATATGTAAGTAAAAGCCCACTAGCGACTCTAAAAAACTGTTCACTTATCTGGGATAAGGCTGTAGGTACCATATTGTTTCTACCTTGAAATAATCCCCTAAATGCAGACATTATAGGTACAAAAAATAGTGCTGGTACTAATGCAATCAGTGCATAGTATGCATTGATATTGCCCGATGCTGTTACTATATCCTCTGCATTAAAGAACACAAATAGAGATGTGAGTATCCCTGCTATAAATAATCCTGCCAAGGCAACTCTAAAGACTTTAAAGGCACTTTTATGGTCTCCTACAGCTCTATTTTCTGATACCAGTTTGGCTATTGCCACTGGAAATCCAGATGTAGATACTGTAAGTAGGAGTACATAAAAAGGATAAGCTGTCTGATAGTATCCAAGCCCCTCTGTTTTAATTATATTTCCTATTGGAATCCTATAGATTGCACCTAATATCTTTACTATTATTCCAGCTGCTCCCAATATGGCAGCACTCTTTATAAAACTATTGTCCTTAGACATTGATATCTCCCCCTATTGTAATATCTTTATTCCATTACCTCCCAATATATCTCTCAATATATCATAAAGAAAAAATACCTACAACTTAGTAGGTATTAAGTTTCCATCTGTTTGGATAAGAATTTTGAAGCCGTTTCTAACAGTTTGACTTCCAGATTCCCCATGGTTACCTCTGGTTCTTTAGATAACAGGATTATTGATCCAATAGGGTCCCCTTGCATCACTATAGGACTCATAATCTGAGCCTTATAGGAGTCCAGATTCTCATCTTCATAGAATATCTTTATGGGTAGATTGTTCTCATTAGATACAAAAGTCTCCCTACCTTCTATAACTTTCTCTAACTCTGGACTAATTCTCTTTCCTAAATATTCTTTTTTAGATCCTCCCGATATAGCTATTAAATTGTCCCTATCTGAAATAATGGCTACATGACCAGTATTCTCATAGAGGGATTCACAGTATTCCGTTGCAAATTCATTGAGTTCTCCTATGGGAGAATATTTCTTCAGTATTACTTGACCTTCCCTATCTGTAAATATCTCCAGAGGATCTCCCTCTCTAATTCTAAGGGTTCTCCTTATTTCCTTGGGTATGACAACTCTTCCTAAATCATCTATTCTTCTAACTATTCCTGTGGCTTTCACAATATATCCTCCTTATACAATTAAATACAGTAAGATTATTATTCGACCAACAGGAAAATTTTATACATATTTCATTTTTTATGATATATATTATTTACTACTCTTGTTCTTCAAATTTTACAAATATCTTTATCTTGGATTTGTTTCTCAAGTTTTGAATATGCTTTGTATATTGTTCTTCCTTCAATAGCTTGATTATCTCATCTTCTAGATCCTCAAATTTGTCTTTTTTATCTTCCAAATATATTATATGGTATCCAGTTTCTGCTTTGATTAAATCACTTGTTTCTCCTACCTTTAGAGAAAATACTGCATCTTCAAACTCTGGATTTAGTGCAAAAGTTTCCTTCCTAAAATACCCCAAGTCTCCGCCTTTTACAGCTGAAGAGCTATGCAGTGATTTTGAAATAGCCAAACTTCCAAAATCTTCTCCAGCTTTTAGTCTTCTTAGTATTTCCTTACCTTCTCTTTCATTATTTACCAATATATGTCTAGCCCTTACGACTATTAGCTCGTCTCTATTTTCATTAAAATATTTCTCTGCTTCACTAGTAGTTATATTTGTATTGTCCATGAAATCTTTCTTATATTTTCCCATTAAAAGTTCTTTTCTAGTATAGCTCTCAAAGAAATCTTTGGGAATATCATTGTTTTCCAAGGACTTATCTAGCTTATCCTTTCCATCTAGTGACTCTGAAATCTCATCTAATCTATTCTGAACCTCTTCTTCAGATACTTCTATGCCTTTTTCAGCTGCTTCTTCCATTATTATCTTCTCTATAATCAATATATCTAGGGTTTCCTCTTTAAAACGTGCTTCCAAAGTCTTTCCGTCTGTTCCTGTTTCAGATAATGTACCTTCTCCAAATTTCCTCTCATATAGATTTTTATTTACTTGAAAATTTGTATCATATTCCTCCTGAGTAATCCCTTCACCATTTACCTTTGCTACTAATCCTTCTTCATTTGGTGACTTACACCCATTTGCAAATATGGTTGCAGACAATACTAGGGCTAGAAATAGTAGCATCTTATTTTTCAATCTATGCAATCAAAACATCCTCTCTGTTATACAAATTTAAATCTATTATAATTATATATTATTTTTCTCCCTATTAAAAGTATAAATTTTTTCAAGTAAATCCTTAACCTCAGCTAGAACAGACTTTTTGGTTCTAAATTCCAAATAGGGCTTTTCAGATAGATTGAAACTTATGTTTCTCCTATACTCACCAGATAGCATACTTATTAGTTCAAGGGAGATGTCTTTGTTTGAAATCAAGTCAAGTTTTATGCTTCCATTTATTTGGCTTATATTTTGAATCCTATTCTTGCTGCCTAGTGCCTTGATATATGATATATCCATCAGATTTTCTACTTCTATAGGTATATCTCCAAATCTATCTATAAGCTCATCCATAAGCTCATTGTAATCCTCTATAGAGTCAATAGCGGCTATCTTCTTGTATATTTCAATTTTTTGCATCTCATCTTCTATGAATTTGTCTGGAATATATCCATCTACCTTTATGTCTATAGTAGTATCTATCTGTTCAATGACTTCCTCTCCCTTTAACTTCTTGATTGTATCACTTAAGAACTTCACATATAGATCATATCCTATAGCCTCAATATGTCCATGTTGTTCTGAACCCAATAGATTTCCAGCTCCCCTTATCTCTAAATCCCTCATGGCTATTTTAAATCCAGATCCGAATTCTGTAAATTCCTTTATAGCCCTAAGCCTCTTCTCTGCTACTTCACTTAGAACTCTATCTTTTCCATAGGTAAAATATCCATAGGCTATTCTATTGGTCCTTCCTACCCTGCCTCTAAGTTGGTAAAGTTGAGATAACCCCATCTTATCAGCATCATATACTATTATAGTATTTACATTGGGAATATCTAAACCAGTTTCAATGATAGTAGTACATACTAATACATCATTTTCTCCATTTAAAAAATCCATCATGACCTTCTCTAACTGTCTTTCACCCATCTGTCCATGTCCTATGGAAATATTTGCCTCTGGTATCAATTTTCTTAGTTCTGATGCCATTCTCTCTATGGTCTCTACTCTATTGTATACAAAATAGACTTGCCCACCTCTTCCAATCTCCTTTAATATGGCATCTCTTATCATCTGTTCGTTAAATTCCACTACATAGGTCTGAATAGGATATCTTTCCTCTGGTGGTTCCTCAATGATTGACATATCTCTAATCCCTACTAATGACATATGCAATGTCCTAGGAATAGGAGTGGCAGAAAGTGTAAGTATATCTATATTTTCTCTTAATTTTTTTAGTTCTTCCTTGTGTTTTACTCCAAACCTTTGTTCCTCATCTATTATCAATAGTCCTAGATCCTTAAACTTCACATCTTTGGATAGTAGTCTATGGGTTCCTACTACAATATCTACTATTCCATTTGCTATGCCTTCTATTGCCAATTTTTGCTCCTTTGGAGTTTTAAATCTACTCAAGAGAGCTGGTTTAATGGGAAAATCTCTAAACCTATCTATTATAGTATTATAGTGCTGTTGTGCTAATATTGTAGTAGGTACTAAAATAGCTACTTGTTTGCCATCCATCAATGCCTTAAAGGCAGCCCTCAACGCAACCTCTGTCTTTCCATATCCTACATCTCCACACAGAAGCCTATCCATAGGCCTATTGCTTTCCATGTCCTTTTTGATTTCCATAGTAGATCTCAATTGGCCTTCAGTCTCCTCAAAGGAAAATAGATCTTCAAACTGTCGTTGCCATGGTGTATCTTCTGAAAATGCATAACCTGATAATGTCTCCCTTTTGGCATATAATCTCAGAAGGTCTTGAGCCATATCTTCTACGGCTTTTTTTGCTCTTGCCTTGGTCTTCTGCCAATCTCCACTATTGAGCCTATTTATCTTTGGTTTTACATCATCTGATCCACTATATTTCTGAATTAAATTCATCTGATCTATTGGGATATAAAGTTTGTCCTGATTCTTATATCTGATGGTCAAATAGTCCTTCTTTATTCCCTGAATATCTAACTGTTCTATTCCTTCATACCTTCCTATACCATGGTTTTCATGAACTACATAAGAGCCTATTGTAAGGTCTGAGAGGTTTATTATCTTGTCTCCTCTTTTCTTCTTTGTAGTTTTACTTTTCTTCTTTTGGGCCCCAAATATCTCCTTATCACTTATAACTACAAGTTTTATAGAAGGATATTCAAATCCTCCTTGGATGCTTCCTGTAGTAATTATCAATTGACCTGAGCTTATCTCTCCCTCTCTTCCATTGATAAAATTTCCCATCACTCCAAGGTCCATTAAGTTCTTTTTAAGTCTAAGTCCCCTCTCTTCTGTACCTGTTAATATGATGATCTTATATCCCCTATATTTATAATGATTTAGATCTTCTACTAATAGTTCCATCTTATTATGATAATTTACCATGGACTTTACTGAGAAATCATGTATATTCTTTGCCTTTATCTCACTATGCCCCTTCAATATACTACTATTGGCTATAACCTTCCTATCCAATATATTGTCCAATACCTCTTTGTAGTCATACATCATATTTAAATGTGAAGGCAAAAGTTCACCTAATTCCAATAGTTCTTTAAACTTCAAATGGAAATCTTCTCTACTGCTTTCTACCCTCTCACCAACTCTACTAGGTTCATCTATAAATATTAAGGCATCTTCTTGAAAATAATCTACTATAGAACTGAGAATCTTCTCTGGTAAATAGGGAATAATCATATCTTTATTATTTAGAGATGAGTTTTCTTCTAATATATCTATATAACCTAGAAACTTTTCTTTGGTTCTATCCTTTGACCCAAAGTTATATAATTCATCTTTTATTTTAGTGATGACATCTTCTCTATACTCCTCTGGGATTAATACATCTCTAATAGGTGGAATAGTTACCATATCCCTATTTTCTATTGATCTCTGTGTCATTATATCAAATGTCCTGATTGAGTCTATCTCATCTGCAAATAATTCAATTCTATATGGATTAGCACTATTAGGTGGAAAGAAATCCACTATCCCTCCCCTTATGCTAAATTGCCCTATTCCCTCAATCATATGGACTCTCTCATATCCAGCATCTATTAGGTTTCTGGCAAATAGATCTAGATCTATTTCCTTTCCAAATTCTATACTCTGAGTATATCTATTGAATATGTCCTTAGATAATATCTTCTCTAAAAGTGATTCAATGGAAGCTACTACTATGAGTTTCTCATTGTGGTTTAATTTTGATATGAGCATCAATCTTTTGGCTAAATTTTCATAACTAGAAGCATGCATGTCATAAAAGAGCATTTCCCTATTTGGAAATACCTCCACATTTGCATTCCCAAGGTCCTTTAAGTCCTCATATATTCTTTTAGCCTTTATCTCATCATAGGTGACAACAAGTATTTGTCTGTCTACATGTTCCTTCAATCCATATATGATATGAGATAGGTTTTCATCTATTATTCCGTGGGTCACAATAGGGCTTAGTCCTCTGTCTATATCTTCTAATAATCTATTATATGACTTTAAATTCTTCAGCGGATCTATTAAAAAATTCTTCATTGAATCTACTCCTTAGCATGCACTTTAAGCCCAGGTTTAGTCCTGGGCCCTATTAGTCTTTGAATTAAATTTATTCATTGCTTTATCTATATCGTATTCAATAATATACTCTACTGCCTCTGCAGCTGTCAATAAAGCCATGTCAATATCAAGTATTTCATCTTTAGAAAACCTACTCAATACAAAATCTGCCAAATCCTGTCTTTCATGTTGCTTTTTTCCAATTCCTACCTTTACTCTAGGAAATTTATCGTCTTTAAGATGATATACTATGGACTTTAGCCCATTGTGAGAACCTGCACTTCCCTTAGGTCTAATTCTTATACTGGCAAAATCTATATCTATATCATCTACTATAACTATTATATTCTCTATGGGAAGCTTATAGAATTGAACTATCTCCCTTAAAGCTATCCCACTATTGTTCATATACGTCTGTGGCTTTACTAATATTACCTTTTTTCTTCCTATAGTCCCTTCACCATAGACAGATTTAAATTTTATCTTATTTATATCGATATCATTTCTCTTTCCCAATAGGTCTATGGTTTCAAAACCTATGTTATGCCTTGTATTTGCATAATCCTTGCCTGGATTACCCAGACCTACTACTACATACAAAACATCATCTCCTATTTAGTCGAATAATATACTTACAGATTGATTCCCATTGATCCTTCTTATGGCCTCTCCAAACATTGAAGAAACACTAACTACACCAATCTTTCCTACTCTACATGTCTCATGTAGGGGAATTGTATCTGTAATTATAAACTCTTCCAATTCTGAATCACATATTCTATCTACAGCTGGTCCAGATAAAACACCATGGGTTGCACACCCATATACTTTTTTCGCCCCAAATTTCTTTAGCACAAAGGCTGCTTTACAAATAGTACCTGCTGTATCTATTATATCATCTACTAATATGACATTTTTCCCATCTATATCTCCTATTACATTCATTACCTCAGAGACATTTGCCTTAGGTCTTCTCTTTTCTATAATGGCAATTGGTAAATCTAGTATATTTGCAAAATTTCTGACTCTAGTTACTCCGCCTAGGTCTGGAGATACTACTACTGTGTCTCTACTTACTTTATCCTTAAAATACTCTGCCAAGATTGGTATTGCTGTTAGATGGTCTACTGGTATGTCAAAGTATCCCTGAATCTGTCCAGCATGTAAGTCCATAGTCACTACCCTATCTGCTCCTGCTGTAGTAAGTAGATTTGCTACTAACTTAGCAGTAATAGGCTCCCTAGCTTTTGTCTTTCTATCCTGTCTTGCATATCCATAGTATGGAATTACTGCATTAATCCTTCCAGCTGATGCCCTCTTAACTGCATCTATAAGTATCAATGTCTCCATGAGATTGTCATTTACTGGTGTACAAGTGGATTGAATAATATACACGTCCATCCCCCTGACAGTTTCACCAATATTTACATTTATCTCTCCATCACTGAAATGAGTAACTTCACAAAGTGCCAAATCTGTCCCCAATTCTTTAGCTATCTTCTTGGCCAATTCCCTATTTGCATTACCTGTAATAATTTTTATACCACCTAGGCATAAATTCATTTAATTCTCTCCTCCTAAAGTTATATGATGTTATTTTCCTTCTAGGTCTTTTTTATCTACCCAACCTCTTTTATTGACCTGCTGTGCCCTTGCTATGGATAGAGAACCAGCCTCCACATCTTGTGTAATAGTTGAGCCAGCAGCAATATACGCCCTATCTTCAATAGTAATAGGTGCAACTAAATTTGAATTACTTCCAATAAATGCATTATTTCCAACAGTGGTGACCTGCTTATCCCTTCCATTGTAATTTACAAATATTACTCCACATCCTATATTTACATTACTTCCAACAACTGCATCTCCTATATAGGCTAGATGTCCTGCCTTGGAATTTTCTCCTATACTGGAGTTTTTCACCTCTACAAAATTACCTATATGAACAGCCTTACCTATACGACTTTTAGGTCTCAAATGTGCATAAGGTCCAATTGTAGCCCTAGATCCAACAAAACTAGACTCTATTAGGGAAGAGTCTACTTCCACTTGATCTTGGATTTCACTATCTACTATTCTAGAATTAGATCTTATTATACAGTCTCTTCCTATCTTGGTACTTCCCTGTATACTTACCCCTGGATATATTATAGTGTCACTTCCAATACTTATTCCATCCTCTATATAGGTGTTTTCTGGATCTATTAATGTAACACCATTTTCCATATGGATTTTATTTATCCTATTTCTCATTATCTTTTCACTAATAGCCAATTGTATGCGAGAATTTACTCCATGAATCTCTAGACTATCCTCTACTATATATCCACCTATTCTATATCCTTCTGATCTTAAAATTCCAACTACATCTGTAATATAGAATTCTCCTTGGGCATTATTGTTATTTAACTTCCCTAAGGCATACTTCAATAGACCTCCATCAAAGCAATATATGCCTGAATTTATCTCCTTGATATTCTGTTCCTCTTCGCTGGCATCCTTCTGTTCTATTATTCTGTAGATATTTCCAAGCTCATCTCTATCTATTCTACCATAGCCCGTTGGATCATCCAATAGAGCAGTTAGTACTGTGCCATCAAATCCTCCCTCTTTGTGAAAATCTAACAACTTCTTTAGGGTATCTTCTGTAATCAAAGGAGTATCTCCACATAGAACAACTACTATTCCTTCATCCTCTATGTATTCCTTCCCTTGCATCACTGCAAAGCCTGTACCATATGGAATGTCTTTTCCTATAGGTTGTTCCTTAAATATCACATCTCTCTCTTGAAAGTATTCTATAACCTCCTCCTTGCCATGACCTACTATGACTATGTTTTTTTTAATTCCTGCTCCTTCACTTGCATCTACTACATACTCTAGTAATGGTTTACCACATACCTTATGTAGTATCTTAGGTATTTGAGATTTCATTCTAGTTCCCTCACCTGCAGCAAGAATTATAGAAATATTCATAATAACACCTCTTTTAAATTTCTTCCCCTTATTATTTTAACCTATTTACAATATAAGTCCATATATAATTATAAACAATAATGTCTCTTATGTAAATAATAGCCTAAAATGTAAAAAGAGCCATCTCAGGCTCTCGTTACTCTGTAGCTAATACCTTTTCATATTCAGCAAAAACTGCATCTTGTATCTTCTGACGAGTGGTGGCATTTATAGGGTGAGCGATATCTCTGAATTCACCATCTGCCATTTTTCTACTAGGCATTGCAATGAATAGTCCATTCTGCCCATCAATAATCTTGATATCGTGTACTACAAACTCATCATTAAAAGTAACTGATACTATTGCTTTCATCTTCCCTTCTTCTGTAACCTTTCTAACCCTAACATCTGTAATATTCATTATGTTTCACCACCTTCCTTTTGTAGCAAAAAGTCCCAATTATATATGTATTCTACATATATGTCAAAAATCCTTTTTTTTTGTGAAAGTTTTTTAAATTTTTTTACATTTTCTTAAACTTCACTCACGATTGTTCTTTTATTTTTTTTTTGATATGATATAATCAATCAGTGACAAATTTATGAAATATGAATATTATAATATTATTAAATATCTTGGTAATAATAAATTTAAGATATTCTATTAGGAGGAAAATCCATGTTTGAATTTGATTTAAATGGTCATGAATATGAACATGTACATTTTATTGGAATAGGCGGCATAAGTATGAGTGGGTTGGCTGAAATACTCATAAGTACAGGATATAACATAAGTGGAACAGATTCTAAAGACAGTCCTATCATCAAAAGATTAAGAAATTTAGGTGCAAATATCTACATAGGACATAATAGGGAAAATATTACAGGTGCAGATCTAATCATATATACAGATGCTATCTCCCCTGACAACGAGGAGTTAGTGGCAGCACTTGAATCAAATATACCCACTATTGATAGGGCTACATTTTTAGGTGCATTGATGAACAATTATAAAAATTCCATAGCAGTATCTGGAACTCACGGAAAAACTACTACTACAAGTATGATAGCTACTATTACAAATCATGGTACATTGGACCCCACTATTCTCTTAGGTGGAAAACTAGATGAAATCGGTGGCAATGTAAAGTTAGGAAGTATGGACTATATACTCACTGAAGCATGTGAATATAGGGCCAATATATTAAAATATTTTCCCACTATGGCAATTATACTCAATATTGATGAAGATCATTTAGATTATTTCAAAGATATGAACCATATAGTAAATACTTTTGCAAAGTATGCTAGCAATCTCAAATCCGATGGGTATTTGATAATAAATCATGATGATGTCCATTCTGAATATGTAATCAAAAACGCTAAATCAAAGGTAATTACCTTTGGTATAGATTCTGATTGTGATTATAGTGCTGAAAATATAAGTTATTCTAAAGAGGGATATTCAAGTTTTATCCTAAATATAAGGGATAGGGAAAGATGGCCTATAACGTTACAAGTCATAGGAAAACACAATATATATAATGCCTTAGCCAGTATAGCTGCGGCACATATTTATGGTGTCCCTATTGAAGATATAATCGAAAATATATCTAAATATACTGGTGTCCATAGGAGATTAGAGCTAAAAGGCTATGTAAATGGTACTAAGATCATAGACGACTATGCCCATCATCCTACGGAGATAAAAGCTACCCTAGAGGCTGTAAAGAATTCCTATAATGGAAATGGTAAAATATACTGTATATTCCAACCTCATACTTTTACTAGAACCAAGATATTATTAGATAGTTTCTCTGAATCCTTTACCAATGCCAGTGAGGTCATCATAACCGATATATATGCAGCTAGAGAATATGATAATGGAGAAATACATTCCAAGAACCTTGTAGATGCCATAAATAAAAAAACATCTAATGCCATGTATATTCCTACATTTAAAGAAGCTGAAGATTACTTAATCCACCATATGGAGAGTAATGATATAGTACTTACTATGGGTGCAGGAAATGTATATCTCATTGGGGAAAATTTATTAAATAGTACAAGTGAAAATAATCAAGAAAAAGCTGCTGTTTAAACATAAAGTCCTCTAGGCTAGCCTAGAGGACTTTCTATTTATTAACATTGTATAACTCTTCCATGAGTTTCTTAATTTCCCTTTCATTATGTATGAAATATGAATACACTCTTCCTCCTACCTTCCTTAAATCACTCTTTCCTGGCAGAATTTTATAATCAATATCCTCACTTTTTATTCCCAGCATACTCTTTCCATAGGATAAGGCATCTAACATCTTAATATCTGTCTTTACATAGTTAAATCCCTTTATGACAACTGTCAATATATTGTCCTGGACTTTAGATGAAAATGACTTTATAAATTCATGTTGTGCCTTTATACGTCCTAAATCTCCTTCTGCATATCCCATCTTATTATTTCCCTTTCTATATCTTACGAAGTTTAACGCATTCTTTCCATCTAAGAGCTGCTTCCCTTCTGGTATATCTATATACAGGGGAGGTTTGGCACTTGGATCTGTATATTTCATATGAAAGGGTACATCTACTTCTACTCCTCCTACCATATCTACTATCTTCTCTATTCCTTCATACTCCATGATTATATAGTTGTGAATAGGCACATCTTCTAATATGTGGGATATAGTCTTTTTTATACCATCTACTCCATGGACATAATGTATACTGTTGATCTTTCTCTGCTCTCCCGTATCATATCCTCTCCTGTGGATATATGTATCCCTAGGTATAGAAATTATATCTGCTTTTTTAGTATCTGGATGCAGAGATACAAAGATTAAGGCATCTGTCCTTATATCTTCCATTCCCAATATCAAAAAATTTTTTCTAGAACTCTTCTCATAAGCCTCTTCTAAAGTAAAAAATCTCTCTGGCTCTACAGTTTCTTCTACCTTGGTAAATAATCTATTGGGTATCTCAGGGTTTACAGCAATGCCAAATCCAATATCCTCACCTAATTCAACACTATTCTCTTTTAAATATGCTATTCCTCCTATATAAAAAGCTATAAAAAAACATAAAAAAGATACAATAAAAACTTTCAAGAAGGTCTTCATAAAATCCACCTTTCCAAATTTATATCTCTATTGTATCCAAATATATAATTACAATTCAAAATAAAGAAGAGAGTCTAGACTCTCTTCTTTATTTTCTATTTTCTATTCTCTATTCTCTATTATCTATTCTCTATTATCTATTATCTATTCTCTATTATTTGCCTTCCTAATATCCAGGTTTTCCTAATAATCTAAACATATTGCTCTTGTACTCTTCTACCCCAGGTTGGTCGAAGGGATTTACTCCCAGTAGATATCCTGATATGGCACAGGCTTTTTCAAAGAAATATATCAATTTTCCAAAATAAAACTCATCTAGTTTTGGAACATCTATGATTATATTTGGAACTCCTCCCTTTACATGGGCCTCCAATGTGCCTTCAAAGGCCTTCTTGTTTACTAGATCTAATGTCTTACCAGATAAGTAGTTAAGTCCATCTACATCATTTTCTGTAGCTTTTAATACCAATTCCTTCTTAGGCTCTATTATATTTATAGTCGTTTCAAAGAGATTTCTCTTTCCATCCTGTATATATTGACCCATGGAATGTAGATCTGTGGTAAAGTTTACTGATGCAGGATATAGACCTTTACCATTCTTACCTTCAGATTCTCCAAATAATTGTTTCCACCATTCAGCTAGATATAGTAGGCTTGGCTCATAACCCACAAAAATCTCTATATCCTTTCCCTTGTTATATAGAATATTTCTAACTACTGCATACTGATAGCATGGATTTCCTTCCATATCTATTTTAGAATACTCTGTTTCTCCAGAATAAGCTCCCTCTATTAGCTTTTCTATATCTATTCCTGAAACTGCAATGGGCAATAGTCCCACTGGAGTAAATATAGAATATCTACCTCCTACATCATCTGGAATTACAAAGGCCCTATATCCTTCACTATCTGCCAGTTCTTTTAAGGCACCTTTTTTTTCATCTGTAGTGACATATATCCTTCTTCCTGCCTCTTCTGTTCCATATCTATCTTCCATATATTCTTTGAAGATTCTAAACGCTATTGCTGGCTCTGTAGTAGTTCCAGATTTAGATATGACATTTATACTTATATCCTTATCTTCTATGACATCTAATAGATCTAAAATATAGGAACTAGATATATTATTACCTACATAATATATTTCAGGTCCTCTTCTTCTATCTTTAGGAAGAATATTATAAAAGCTATGATTTAATGCCTCTATACAGGCTCTAGCTCCGAGATATGACCCTCCTATACCTATTACTATAAGCACTTGAGAATTCTCACGTATTTCTTCAGCTATCTCCTTTATCTTAGCTATATCCTCTAAATTTTCCATATATCTACTGGGAAGATCCATCCATCCTAAATAGTCATTTCCCGCTCCAATTCCATCTTCTAACAGACGATGGGCTTCTCCCAGAATCGGCTCCATATTATCCATTTCTTGCTTTTCTATAAAAGCATCTTTGTAATCTAATTTAATATCCATAAAGCTCCCCCCATCTCATTAAAACCTATATAAAATTCTATTATCCATGAATTTCTAAAAGTACTATAGCAAAATCATCTTGTTGTTCTCCCCAACTATGGTTTATTATTCTATCCTCTACTTCGTTTAAAATATTATCTGGATGTTTCTCTATAATATCCAAGACCCCTTCGATTCCAAATTCCTTGCCAGAACTATCTCTAGCCTCTGTAATACCATCGGTATAGAACAAGATCTTGTCTCCTGCCTCCAGCTGAATTTCCTTCTCCTCATATACTATCTTATCAAATAAAGATGTTATAGGATATCCCTTGTTTTCCAGCAATACCATTGTATTATCATTATATTTTATAGGCAGGCAGTTATGTCCTGCATTTACATATTTAAATGTACCAGTATCCCTATTATAGACTCCATAAAATATGGTAAAATAATTATTTATCTCTAAATTTAAACTTAAGAATCTATCATGTAACTCTGATAGTGCCTTGGATGGACTACTACTCTCATCCTTCATTATCCTCATAGTCTGCCTTATAAACATGGTCATCATAGATGCTGCTACTCCATTTCCTGCAACATCACTGATATATATGCCTATATTATCCTCATCAATATTAAACATATCAAACATATCTCCACTGAGCATCTCAGAAGGCTTATATATATAATCCAAACTGACACTTTCACGCCTTCCTTTTTTGGGGAGTATCTTCTCTTGTATTCGCTTTGCAAATTGAAGATCCTTACTCATTTTTTTGTTCTTATCTATTAGTTCTAACTCCAATTTCCTTTCTCGTGTAACATTTCTAAATACCTCTACTGCTGCAAATATTTCTCCATCTACATTTTTTACTGGAGAACTCTTAACTGAATAATACTTTCCGTCAATGATCTCTTCTTTCTGGATTGTCTCTCCTGTTCGTATACTCCTTTGGGTTATGCAAAAATTACATTTATCCTTCTTACAATGAGACTCATAACATTTGATTCCTACTATGTCATCTCCAAGATCATCTTTCATGGCCTTGTTTGCATAGATAATCATGTTTTCCCTATTGACTACCCTGACCCAATCTGCCATTCCCTCTAGAACATGATAGTTTAGTATACCATATTCACCTATACTCTTTTTCTTAACTAAATCATCTTTCTTTAGCATATAATCACCTATTCGGAATACTTGGATAGTAGTATAATCTTATCACTATGTCACATTTCTATCAATTTTTCTATTCCCCTGTTACCATATATTGTATATTATATCTTCCATATTGACCAGAGATAATATATTACATCTTTATTACAATTGATATTTTACCTTAACCTCTTCTTCCTCAGAAGATCTTGCCATTGCATATAGTGCATCTGATAATCTATTTACATACTTTATAACCAAAGCATCCACCTCTGCCACTCCAGATAAGGATGTGATTCTCCTCTCTGCACGCCTGCATACAGTCCTAGCAACATGAAGATATGCAGATTTCTTTCCTGAACCTGGAACTATAAATCCTGTTGGATTTCCGATCTTTCCCATATAGTAATCCACTATCTTCTCAAGTTCTTCAATATCCTCTTCATGTATGTGAAATTTCACCTTTGACTTATCTTCTGTAGCCAAATTTGTAGCAACAGTAAACAATTTATTTTGTATATTCTCCACTATACTATACATCTCTTTGTCCTCTACATAGTTTTTGACAAGTCCTAGCCAAGAACCAAGTTCATCTATTGTTCCATAGCTTTCAACTCTTATATCATCCTTGGAGACCCTCTTGTTGTCAAACAGTGAAGTCATTCCCTTGTCCCCTGTCTTTGTATATATCCTCACAATAACATCTCCTTTCTCAATCCCTTGGTGGCCTTGGTCCATAATATTGATAATAATCTACTTTGATTCTACCATTATATAATTTCCTTCGTCTATCTGCCTTTTTCCCATATAACTTTTCAAACTTTTCCTCTGAAGTAA
Source organism: Varibaculum timonense (assembly GCA_902386935.1). GTDB lineage: Bacteria > Bacillota > Clostridia > Tissierellales > Tissierellaceae > CABMKH01. Next base: position 409,589 of record CABMKH010000003.1, on the reverse strand, counting down.
TCACATATATTGACCAAGTATCTAGCTTTCTAAACTTCTTTCCAAAATCTATATATAGATTACGTACTTCTTCTACTTCTCCCATTCTCTCCCCATAGGGTGGATTAGTTATTATCACTCCGTATTCATCATTTATATCTACATCTCTCATATCCTTTATAAAGAAACTTATATCCTCATCTAGTCCTAGATTAGCTGCATTATCCCTTGCCCTCAAAATTGAACGCCTATCTATATCACATCCCAATATATGAAGCTGCGAATCATTGTCTATAGCTTGAAAGGCCTCTTGTCTAGCCTTAGACCAATGTACTTTTTCAATTCTATCCCATTCTTCTGATGCAAATTTTCTATCCAATCCTGGTGCTATATTTCTCCCTATCATAGCTGCTTCTATGGGAATAGTACCTGAACCACAAAATGGATCTAGTAGTACTCTATCCTTGTTCCAATAACTCAAGAGTATCATAGCTGCTGCTAAAGTCTCTTTAATAGGAGCATCTCCTGCTCTATCTCTATAGCCTCTTTTATGAAGTCCTTCTCCTGATGTATCTATTGTCAATGTAGCCATGTCCTTTAGAAGAGACACCTCAACTGTATATTTTGCCCCTGTCTTTTTGAACCAATCCACATCATATCTAGTCTTTAATCTTTCTACTATTGCCTTCTCTACTATACTCTGACAATCAGAGATACTATATAGTTTTGAATCTACACTCTTTCCCTCTACTACAAAATTTCCATCCTCTGGAATCCATTCATCCCAAGGAAGCTTCTTTGTCTTTTCAAATAATTCCTCAAAGGATAGTGCCTTAAACTCCCCCATCTTTAATAGGACTCTATCAGCTGTTCTGAGCCAAAGATTTGCCCTAGGTATGTCCTTTTTTTGAGCTTTAAATATTATCTTTCCATTTTCAACCTTTAAATCACCATATCCCAGATCAATTAACTCTCTCTTTGCCACAGCCTCTAGTCCAAAGGTAGTAGTAGCTATTAACTCTATATATTCCATTATACACTCTCCTTAATCGTCTTAATTCTATTATACCTTATTATATGAATATATACTAAAAGATTTTTGAATATTTTATATCTCTATTGGGTATATAGATTGAGGAATAGATAATAATAGAATTATAAGGAGGTTATTTACTTGAAAAGTTTAAATGGACTATATCAAAGTGGGGATTGGAAAGGTGAAAAACATGTTCCTGTTATTCATGCCCCTGAATCAGTTAAAGCTGGCGAAGAGGTAGAAGTAAAAGTTGTTATTGGTGAGGAAATTCCCCATCCAAATACATTAGAACATTATATTTCATGGATCAAGGTATATTACCATCCAGAGGGAGCTAAATTCCCTGTTGAAATAGGAAACTATGATTTCTCTGCTCATGGTGAAAGTGATCTATTGACTGAACCATATATTGTAACTAGATTTAAGGCAAATAAACCTGGAACTATATTAGCATCTAGCTATTGTAATATCCATGGACTATGGGAAAACAGCGTAGAATTAAAGGTAGAGGGTTAATTAACCCTCTCTTTTTATCTTGACATTATCCTAAAAATATATTAATATACACTTAATCTAATAGTACAACTGTGAAGGATTTAGTAGCTTATATCAGTTAAAAATAGAGAATAGACTGTTGGTGGAATGTCTATAACTTGAGTTTAAGCGAATTACACATCCTGAGTTTGATAGGAAACTATTACGTATTCCTGCGTTATGGGGTTTAAGGTCTATAATTATAATAGACAAATTAAGGTGGTACCACGGGCATATTCTCGTCCTTTCGATGAGAATATGCCCTTTTTTAAAATCATGTTTTAGGAGGAATAAGATGAAAAATGTATTTGATACACTGTCTGAAAGAGGTTATATAGATCAGGTAACCTTTGAAGATGAGTTAAGAGAACTTTTAGAAAAAGAATCTGTCACCTTTTATATTGGGTTTGACGCTACAGCAGATAGTCTAACACTAGGCCACTTTCTCCAAATAATGGTAATGATGCATATGCAAAGAGCTGGACATAGACCTATTGCATTATTAGGTGGGGGAACTACCATGATTGGAGATCCTTCTGGCAAAAGTGATATGAGACAGATTATGACCAAAGAGACGATAGATTACAATGCATCTAGATTCAGGGAACAACTAGGTAGATTTTTGGACTTTAGTAACGATAGGGCAATTATGGTAAATAATGCAGATTGGCTATTGAACTTGAACTTCTTGGAATTTATGAGAGAAATTGGGGTTCACTTCTCTGTAAATAGAATGCTTACCTTTGATTGCTATAAAAATAGAATGGAACAAGGTCTTACTTTCTTTGAATTTGGCTATATGCTTATGCAATCCTATGATTATCTAAAGCTATATAGAGACCATGGCTGTAAGCTACAACTAGGTGGAAGTGATCAATGGTCTAATATCCTAAGTGGATATGAACTTGTAAGAAAGCTTGAACAGGATAAGGTATATGCCATGACATTTAAACTATTGACTACTGCTGCTGGTACAAAGATGGGCAAGACAGAAGCTGGAACCATATGGTTAGATCCTGAAAAGACTCCCCCTTATGAATTGTATCAATATATGAGAAATGTAGATGATAGAGATGTAGAAAAATTCCTAGCACTATTGACATTCTTGCCTATGGAAGAAGTCAAGAGGCTTGGCTCATTAGAAGGGGCAGAAATCAATAAAGCTAAAGAAGTATTGGCCTTTGAAGTTACTAAGGCTATCCATGGAGAAGAAGAAGCTGAAAAAGCTCAACAAGCTTCTAGATCCCTATTTTCTGGTGCAAAAGATGAAGATTCTATTCCATTTACCAAGATGGATAGATCTATATTTGAAAATGGAATTGGGATACTTGATCTATTAAGAGATATTCACATCATAAAATCCAATAGTGAAGGAAGACGTCTTATTGAACAAGGTGGAATAAGTATAGATGATATAAAGGTGGAATCCTTTGACAAGACCATTACTCTAGATGACTTTAATGATGGAAAAATACTCATTAGAAAAGGGAAAAAGGTATATCATCAAATTAGAATTTAGACTCTATTTTTTAGAGTCTTTTCTATATTATTACCACATATAACCTCCTAAGCCAAGTTTTGAGGGTTAACTTATGACTTGTCTAGTGATATACTTTTAAAAAGTTACAAATTAGTTACAAATCTAAGGAGGGTTTATTATGTTTAATAAGAAAAAGGTTGTTTCAATTACTCTAGCACTAGGAACTATATTGGCATCGTCTACAATTGGACATGCTGCAAGCTACAGATATAGGTCAAACTATAATTATGTACCTAGAAACTATAATACAAATTATAGCACAGAATATAATTCAAATTATAATACAAACTATGATTCAAATTATAACTACTATGATAATTATAATAGACAGAACTACAATTATAATTGGAAGATAATTACAATGCCTAGAAGATCTACTAGACCTAGTATTCCAAATGTACCTGGAGAATATGAAACACCTACAGTACCTGATAAACCAAATACTAATAACAAGCCAAGTACACCTATAGAATCTGTGCCTACTTTCCCAGAATCTAATCAAGGAATATCTCAAATGGAGATGGAAGTTGTTAGATTAGTAAATATAGAAAGAGAAAAGGCAGGTCTATCACCTTTTACTTCTAGCTCTGAACTATCTAGAGTAGCTAGAATGAAATCTGAAGATATGGCAAGAAATAAATACTTCAGTCATACTTCACCTACTTATGGAAGTCCCTTTGATATGATGAGGAAGTTTGGCATCAGATATAATACAGCTGGAGAAAATATTGCTAAAGGCTATCCATCTGCACAAGCAGTAGTTAAGGGATGGATGAACTCTTCTGGCCATAGAGCCAATATTCTAAATCCAAGTTTCAAAACTCTTGGTGTAGGTGCATATAATAGCAATGGGACTATATATTGGACACAGATGTTTACAAACTAATTTAAATAATCTTAGATAATATATCTAATAATATGAGTAAAGGACCTCTTAGAGGTCCTTTAATAATTCCGTCAGATGTTTTGCCATAGTAGCAGTATATCCCCATATTATATATTCATTGTACTCATAGAAATATATCTTTCGTCTAGATTTTCTAAATCTATAATCCTTTCCATTTGGAATTAGATTATAGGGAAATTCATCATTATACATAGTCTTTAAATCTAAATAGTATCCCTTTGGTTCTACTTTTAAAAAATACTCCACTGGTACTGTGAATAAATGGTCTACTTCACTTGGATTTGGCACCATATTATCCACAGTTACTCCACTAATTGTGCCTAAAAAACAATGTATTTCCATATTGGCATAGGAAACTAAGTAATCTAATTCCCCTATTATATCTATATTTTCTTCCCCTATATTTAATTCTTCTACAGTTTCCCTAATGGCTGTTTGTCTATATGTCTCCCCGTCTTCCATTCTTCCACCAGGGAAGGATACCTCACCAGGTTGAGAGTCCATATCCTTTGATCGCATCTCAAATATTATCTCCCATGTACCATCTTTCTCAATCAAAGGTATTAGTACGGCAAACTTTGCCATTGGTTCCATAGACCTTGGCAATCTATCCTTAAGTCTCTCTTTGATGGTATTTATATCCATCTAAACTACCTCCAGTATAAATCACTACTCTATTATTCATATAATATAATATCTCCAGCTTGAAGAATCATCTCATCTTTATTGAATATAGCAGCTAAATCTACCTTTTCTATTATCTTCTCCAAAGTACTTGGTCCTCCATTATCTACATTATCTACATTGTCTACTACCTCTTTTTTTCTAATTATCTGAAGTAGATCTTCAAAATCATATATCTTAAATCTAGGGATTTCAAGTTGTTCAGCTTTCTTCTCCAACAATCCTACTAATAATTCCTCATAAGAAAAATCCTCTGAAAGTCCAAGTCCCTGTCCTAGTTTTGGAACAATATATTCAAACAACACTCTCTTCCCAGACAGAGATGGTCCATGAACTATATCTGTGAGCTTTTCTATCTTTTCATCATCTATAGATAAAAGAAGGTTTAAATAATAATCTTCATCTCTAGAGGATTCAATATAATAATATCTACCCTTAAGATTTCTTAGGACCTTTAAACCATCATAATATCCTAGCTTAATATTTTTTCTAGCCATATGTGATTCATATTTATATGATTTACCAATGTCCTCAGAAGGTGAGACTACCAGAGCATTTACTTCATCTCTATTGAGTTTCCTAACTATACCTCTCCCATGAGTTCTCACTATTATCAAATCCTTATACCCCTTTTTTTGCAACAATGTAAAGGGAAGATTATCATAGAAAGCTCCATCTAGATAGATCTTTCCTCCTAATTTCTCAGTCTTGAAAGTTGGTAGATAAGCAGATGCCAAGAGATAATCCTTTAACTGTCCGTAGGGTATATCCTCCTTAAAGACCTCTATAGGTTTAAAATCAGTGAGATTTACAGTTACCATCCCTAAATCCTTGTCTGATCTTCTAATCCTATCTTCATCTATATATAAGTCCAATAGTCTCTTAAAAGGTGCAATATCAAATCCTCTATCTGCTATTACTGTTCTAAGTTTTTCACCTAATATCTTCAAATCATCTCTATTCAGCTTTAACTCCTGTAATTTTTGAATCTCTTCATCATCTGCCTCTATTACCTTTGAATAGGATATGTCTTTCCACAAGTCATAGCATATGTCAAAATCTCCCTGAACTATCATTGCCCCATTTAATGCTCCTGCAGAAGTTCCTGCTATTCCCTGGATTTCAATTCCTGTATCCAATATAGCTTTATATACTCCAACATGATAAGACCCCTTGGCTCCGCCTCCTTCTAGAACTAGACCCATCATGACACAACACCTCTATATTATTTATTCTAACTCAGATGTACAATGGGGACATCTAGTAGCTTCTATAGGTATATCTGTATAACAATAATTACACTTCTTTGTAGTTGGCTTTTCTTCTATTGCCTCTTCCTTTGTCCTAAATCTGTTAATCTGCCTAATCACCATAAATATGGAAAAAGATATGATCAGAAAATCTACTATTGCACTGATAAATAGACCATAATTCAAAGTAGCAGCTCCAGCCTCCTGGGCTTCTGCCAATGTAGAAAAACTAGAACCATCTAAGGTTATAAATAGATTTGTAAAATCCATCCCACCTACTAATAATCCAACTAATGGCATTATAATATCATTGACTAAGGATGTGACTATCTTTCCAAATGCACCTCCTATGACAACACCTACTGCCATATCTACTACATTTCCCTTTACTGCAAACTCTTTAAAATCCTTAAGCATATTCTTTCCTCCTTTGCCTATAAATTATACCCCTAAAATTTAGGATAAAACTCTATCTCCTACAAGGAGTATATATGTTATAATATTATAAAATAATATAGGGAAAGTTTGTCTTAAAATATAAATCTATAGAGTCTGGAGTGATAATATGACAAAGAGAAAAGATTGGAAAGAGTATTTCATGGAAATAACTGAGCTGGTGGCCAGTAGATCTACTTGTGATAGGGCGTTTGTAGGCTGTCTATTGGTCAATGATGACAATAGGATTGTATCTAGTGGATATAATGGATCTGTATCAGGAAATCCCCATTGTGATGATATAGGCCATACCATGAGAGATGGACACTGTATTGCCACAATACATGCAGAGATGAATGCACTACTTTATTGTGCAAAGGAAGGCATCTCTGTAAAAGGTTGTACTGCATATATCACCCATTTTCCATGCCTTAACTGTACAAAAGCTTTGATTCAGGCTGGTATAAAACAGATATACTATAAGTATGACTATAGAATAGATGAATATGCCATACTACTTCTAAATAGAAATCATATTGGATTTGAAAAGCTAGAGATAGATTAATCTCTAGCTTTTATCTATCTATAGACAATATAGCCTCCTTGGCCAACTTATCAGCTTCTTCATTATACTCTACTCCAGAATGAGCCAAGACCTTGATGAATTTCACATTCAATTTATCGCTTATGGAATCATAATATGCTTTATAGGCCCTAGTCCCTTCTTTATTTCGCTTCCAGCCACCTTTTGCCCATTCTTCTATACCCATATAGTCATAATGAAGATATAAAGTGTCTGCTCCCCTCTGAAGGGCTATATCCATAGCTACCATGGCTCCCTTTAGTTCTCCAGATACATTTCTCATCTCTGCCAATTTAGGATCATTATCCCAGCCATTAAATCTCTCTATGCCTTGGCTTCCTATAATCACTACACCATAGCTGTAGATATTTAATTCTGCGGAAAAACTTCCATCTACATAGGCAATCATCTCTCCCTTTTTCAGTTCATCTGTGACATTTACTTGTTTGGTCTCTCTACTACTATCTATATCATCTATATATTCCAATGCCTCTTCATAGGTTTTGAACTTCTTATATTTCGCCCCCTTAAATCCCTTTACTTCTTCTTCACATCTATCCCAACTTTCATAGATTCCTGGATTTCTTCCAACTCTTACTCCATAATAAAATTTCCCCATTTAAACACCTCAACCTCTTATATTTTACTCTCTTTAGTATATACTAAATTTCCCATTTCACATAGAGCTTATTAAGTTTTTGATGATTTTCCTTGATATATATTATTTAAAGTTATATAATAGTAAGGAATATTATTTTAGAAAGGAGAGATAATGATGAAAAAACATATTTCAATGATCTTAATATTTGTATTAGTAGCAACAGCTCTAGTAGGTTGTGGCGGTGGTGCCAAACTTAATGATGGTACTTATGAAGGTGAAGCTGATGGACACAATGATACATTAAAAGTATCTGTTGAAGTTAAAGATGGTAAAATTGCTGATGTTCAAGTTACAGAACACAGTGAATCAGATGGATTTGCTGATGAAGCTTTAGAGCAAATTCCAGGAAATATAGTTGAAAAGAACTCAACTGATGTAGATGCTATAGCTGGTGCAACAGTTACAAGTAATGCTATCAAAGAAGCAGTTAACAAAGCTTTAGAACAAGCGAAATAATAGAACTTATTCTATTTAAAAACCCGTTAATTTAAATTAACGGGTTTTAATCTTTTCTATATAATCTTTTTTGTCCTATTCTAGATAACAATATTCCAATCTCATATAATAGCAACATAGGAATAGCAAGCAATGTCTGAGAAACCACATCTGGTGGTGTAAGTATGGCTGCCACTACAAATATTATCAATACCATATACTTCCTATATTTTATAAAAAATTCAACTTTAAAAAGTCCAAATCTAGTAAGTAAAAACATCACTATAGGTAGTTCAAAGACCACTCCAAAAGCTAAGAGCAAGCTGATGACAAATCCTAAATAACTGCCAAAGCTTATGGTAGCCTTTATCTCTGGCATTTGAAACCCAGCAAAGAATTTAAACACCAAGGGCAACACCATTGTATATGCAAATATTGCACCTACAACAAAGAATCCACCACCTAAGATAAATGATATAAATATATATTTTTTTTGATTTAGCTCCAATCCTGGACTTACAAACATCCAAATCTGGCTCAAGATTATTGGAGCAGATATGATCAATCCTATAAATACTGCAATTCTTATGTAAGCAAGCATAAGTTCAGAAGGAGATATAAATACAAATTCCATATCTGGAGCTCTACTGATTATATCTTTTGCTACATATCCTGCCAAATTATATCCTATTATAGAAAATACTATTAAAGAAAGTCCAGAATAGATTATTCTCTTTCTCAGCTCAGCAAGATGCTCTACCATCGTAAGAGCATCCTTAGTCTTCTTTCTTTTCATCTGAGTCATCCTCAATCTCATCTGATGTTTTATTTACTTGAGTCTTAAACTCATTTATTGCCCTTCCCATTGATTTTCCTAGTTCTGGAAGTTTTGCAGGCCCAAATATGACTAATGCTATTATCAACACTACGACTAATTCCAAAGGTCCCATCCTCATAATGCTATTCCCTCCTTATGATATATTTAAAGACAAAATATTATCACTCTAAATAAATGTTAACACATTGTATATTTTTTTACAAGGATTTTATCTTAGACTAATTTTAGGAAATAAAAGTCTACAAATTCAAAAATGAATCTGCAGACTTCTAGTCCTTTTTTTATTTCTATATATGTAGAATTATACTCTACAATCCAAAGTGTTTGTTCAATAGTTCTACAGTCTTACCTGCCACATCTCCTGTCAGACAAGCACATCTCTCTTTTCTCTCTGGGTCACCCATCTTATATCCAGATTCTTTTACAAAATTACCCACTGAATCTGCACAGTTTACTGATCCTGCTACTGTCTTTGGCAATTCTATATCTGGCTGATATATTGGCAATTCTGCATCCTTATACCATTTGAATAGTTCTTGAGTAATTTCATGAGCATCATCTGGTTCACATACAAGACCAATTGCAGCTACTGCCCCTCCCAATGCTCCACAAAGTGTACCTACACCATAGCCACTACCACCATTTCTAAACATATCTATAGGAATTTGGTTGAATGGATATCCTGTTTGATCTGCCAACTCTCCAATTATAGCATCCGCAGCACCTCTACAACAATTTCCTATATTATAATATCCTGCATGTCCTCTTTCAATAGCAGTTGCAACATCTAATTTTTGATATGGATATGGGTATGGAGCTGCATCTTTACTAGCTTCCTTATACTCATAACTTAATACCTCTTTAGAAGGTAGTTCTACATCAGCTTTTTTCTCAGCACATCCTGTCAACATAGTAGGCAATGCAGTGGCCATTGCAACACCTGCTATGGATTTACCTGTCATTTTCAACATTTCTTTTCTTGAATATAATTTTTCCTTTAAATCAAACTTATTGTCCGCCACGGTTATATCCCCCTTAACATTTTTTTAACAATCTCATGTATAATTATATATACAATCCAAAAAATGTCAAGTTCTTGTCAATCTTTTTTACAAAATTAAAAGACGGTTAAACCGTCTTTTAATTTAAAATATATATTATACTGTCTCGTTTAATAGTTCTACAATCTTACGAACAACATCTGCTGTTACTCCTGCACAACGAGCCTTTCTCTCATGATCTCCATATGCAACTCCTTGAGCTTCCATAAAAGTACCTACAGAATCTTCACATAGAGTAGTTCCTGCTACTGTATGTTCTAGATTTAGATTCTCAGGTTGGTATTGTGGAAATTCATGTTCTTTATACCAATTGAACAACTCTTTTACCAATTTCTTAGAAGTATCTACATCTGTTACCATACCTATGCAAGTAGCTCCAACACCTATGGCTCCACAAAGTGTACCTTGTCCATATCCTGAACCAGCATGTGTAAATGCTGCTGGTGGAATTTGGTTGAATGGATAGCCTACTTCATCTGCTAAACTGCCGAAGAACCCTTCAGCAACTCCAACACCTCAGCCACCTTGTTCAAAATATGTATTGTAAGCTCTTTCTTCTGCTTTAGCAGGATCCAATTTCTTGTATTTAAACGGATATGCTGCTGCTTCAATCTCTCCTCCTGAAGTAGCACCAGCTGAACAACCTGTCAATACTCCACTTAGACCACCTGCTACAGCAACTCCTGCCAAGGAAACACCCATGCCTTTGATGAAATCCTTCCTTGAGATCTGTTTTTGATCAGTCATTATTATCCCCCTTAATAATTTTTAAAAAATTAATTATAAATCTCATTAATATGATAACAAATTAACAGTTTTAAATCAACAATTATTATACTAAAAAGATAATGTTGGACAATTCACAACACTCTTAAATATGCAGGTATCTCATCCAACATTAAAATAGACTAGACCCAAAGGCCTAGCCTATTTTATATGGTGGAGCTTAGGGGACTTGAACCCCTGACCTCCTGACTGCCAGTCAGGCGCGATCCCAACTTCGCTAAAACCCCATATTTTATCTATATAATATGATAATACAAAGCTTATATTATTTCAACACTTATTTAAAATATCCTTATAAAACCAGCTATTTATCCCATGTGTTTTTTTAATTTATTGCAATATAAGTTTAAAGTACATCTCCTATAAGCTTCTATATTCCAACATCTTTCGACATATAAAATATAAATTATAAGCTTGATTTGTATTTATCCTACTGTTATAATTATAAATTGTATTGGTCAATTATATCTCTTTTAAATATATTTAGAAAATTGAACAATATAAATAAAAATTAGGAGGAGATGTTTTGAAAAAGTTAGGATTATTGTCTAGGTTAATTTTAGCAATAGTAATCGGTATTATTATTGGTTACTTTGCACCTCTAAAAGTGGTAGAAGTCCTTGCCACATTTAATGGTATTTTTGGTAATTTTTTAAACTTTGTTATTCCATTGATAATCGTTGGATTTGTAGCACCAGGAATTGGAGACCTGGGAGATGGTGCTGGAAAACTATTAGCTGTTACAGCTGGAATCGCATATGGTTCCACTATTATATCAGGTTCTATAGCTTATTTTACAGCTTCAGCAGTATTGCCTTCATTTTTAAAAGAAGGAAGTTTTATTGTAGATTCTGGTAATCCAGAGGAGGCTTTGATACCTGCTCTATTTGAAATTGACATGCCACCAATATTTGGTGTAATGACTGCCCTTTTAATTGCCTTTATTATAGGATTGGGCATTGCAGCTATAAAAGGAGAGACACTTAAGAAGTTGATGCATGAAGTACAAGAAATAATTGAAAAACTTATAAATAATATTGTAATTCCTCTATTGCCATTACACATATTGGGAATCTTTGCAAATATGACAAAGGCTGGAAAAGTAGTTACTATTTTATCCGTATTCTCTAAGGTATTCGTCATGGTAATATTATTACACTTTGTAGTACTTATCTTACAATTTACTATTAGTGGAACTCTTGTTGGAGCAAATCCATTTAGATTGCTTAAAAATATGATACCTGCTTATCTTACTGCTATAGGTACCCAATCCTCAGCAGCCACTATACCTGTTACTCTAGCACAGACTAAGAAAAACGGCGTGAAAAGTGATATAGCAGATTTTGTAATACCACTATGTGCAACTATACATCTATCTGGTAGTACAATAACTCTAGTTTCTTGTTCCATGGCTATTATGATGTTGAATGGAATGGCTACAAACTTTGGAGCGATGCTTCCATTTATATTGATGCTTGGGGTAACTATGGTTGCTGCTCCAGGGATTCCAGGTGGGGCGGTAATGGCAGCTCTAGGACTTCTAGAGAGTATGCTACATTTCCCACAACCTATGCTTTCCCTTATGATAGCACTGTATATTGCTCAGGATAGTTTTGGAACTGCTTGTAATATAACTGGTGATAGTGCCATAGCTATTCTAGTAAATAAGATTTCTGGAAACAAACTAGAAAAGGTATATTAATCAAAACACCAAAATTCATAGTTTATGAATTTTGGTGTTTTTTAGTTTCAAATACTATTGTTCATAGGGATATTCATCTACTAATTCTCCAAGTGCAAAGAATCTCTTTCCATTTTTAGAAGTATAATAGCAGGTCATAAGGGATATAATGGGCTTTCCTCGATCCTCTGCCCTATTGTGTTCTAGCATATACATGGCTGTATCTGGTACAAGAACTGTTTCATATATCTTGTATTCATAGACCGTCTTCTTGTCTGTTATCTTAACTATGGATTCTTCCTCTATGTCTATTAGACTTCCAAATAAAAGACTTTTATCCTTCATATAATGTCCTGCTAGGGAATAGTTTCCCTTCCCCATCTCCTGATCTGCTACCATAGTAGTAGCCCCTACCATCAGATTTGTATTTGTAGTCCCCTTTAATATTGGAAGATTTATATCTAAATCTTCAATAAATATCTGACCTATAATAGCCTTGTTGTCAAACTTGGCCAAGTCTGGAAGCATCTTACTCATCTCTACATCTTCTATACTGGAATAGTCATATTCTACTTCTATCTTATTATTCTCTTCTAATTCCTCTATGCTTATATCCTCTAAAGCCTCTTGTCTTTCCTTAAGCTTTTTCTTGTATATGGCATTGTTTATATGGGGCATGCTTAAAAATATTATACCCAATATAATCAGAATTAGGGGAATTCTCTTCTTCATATGTGACCTCCATGAGTTTTGCTTTCTTTTACAGTACCTCCAGCAAATTCTATTGCCTTCATAGCTAAAATCTTCATAGGATCAATGATATTTCCCTCTATACTAAATAAATTAATAGCCACAGATACCTCTGTGCATCCTGCAACAAATACCTCTACTCCATCTTTCCTTAATTGATTCATGACTTTATAAAATCCTTGTAAATCACTTTGATATATTCCTTCCTTGATACTATATATCAGCTTGGTTATATGGGTTTGGTTTTCTTGTGATGGCTTTATTATCTCTATTCCATATCTGTTAAAAACATCATCATATACATGGGCTTTTATAGTACCTTCTGTAGATAGAAGTCCTACCTTAGTAATATTATCAAAACTTTCTTTAATATACTTTGCAGCCTCTTCTATCATATTTAAAAAAGGTATATCTATATGCTGTACTATTTCATCATAAAAGTTATGAGCTGTATTACAGGGCATAATAATAAAATCTGCCCCAGCCCTTTGAAGTCTTATGGCTGATTTTATCAATTCTGGCAAAGGACTTTCTAAACTATTATCCAATATATAGCTAGTCCTATCGGCAATGGATGTATTGCTATCTATTATAGTATGAATATGCTCCTGATCAGAGTTTGCCTTTGTAAAGAGTATTATGTCCTCAAATAGTTTTGACGTTGCTAAAGGTCCCATACCACCGAGAATTCCCAATACCTTCATAATATCATCCTCTCTCTATTTTGCCTTAGAGCCTGTAGCTCCTTGGCTATACATTATCTCCTTCATACCATCTGTTGACTCTATAGTACCATCCTTCATTACCCAAAGGGCCTCTACTCCTTCAAGAGATTCTACAAGCTTGAAACTTTCATCAAAGGGAAGCAGGTATATAGAAGTAGACAATATATCTGCTAATCCTGAGTCAGCAGTTACTATGGTCACCGCTCTATAATAATCTCCTGGCATAAGGGTCTTAGGATCTATGATATGATGAACTCTCATATCTCCTACCATATAGTATCTCTGGTAGTCTCCACTGCTAACTACAGAAGCATCCCTTATGAATACTGTATCAAGAATATTTCCACCCTGTATTAGTGACCTATCTGGATTCTGTATGCCAACACCCCATCTCTCTCTTATATCATCTAGGGGCTTACCTATGGCCCTTACATTTCCCCCTGCACTTATTAAGGCAGACTTTAAGCCCTTATTTTCCATCTCCTTAGCAACTATTTCTGTAGCATATCCCTTGGCTACAGCACCTACATCTAATTTCATATGAGGTTCCTCTAAATATACTGTACTATTTTCTTTGTCAATTATCACCTTGTCAATATCCGTATATTCATTGGCTTTCACTAATAGTTCCATTGGAGGAAGTTTTGCATCTTCTGGATTTTCCTCTGCCATATCTCTATATTCAGCCCAGATATCTATAACTGGTCCTATGGCTATATTCATCTCTTCTCCCAATTTATGATATTGTTCCATGGAGAATATGAGCATGTCCATTATCTCTTTTTCTACCTTTACTGGTTCTATCCCTGCATTATCATTTATAGTCTTTATATTATTTATTCCCTCATAGTCATTGTATTTATCATATAATCTATGAAGTTCTATAAATCTATCATGTATTGCCTCCATATATGAATCAAACTCTTCCTTGGTCTCTGTGTATGCTACTACCATAGTTACAGTATCAAATGTATCAAAGAAGGATCCTTCATATTTAGTATGTTTTGGTTTCTTTTCACATCCCATTATAGTAGATGCTAATATTAAAATAACTAAAAATATTGATATTTTCCTTTTCATATAATCACCCTATATCATCATACCAGAATTTTTTAAAGCTAACAATATAAAAAGAGATAAAAAAACTCTCCATTAAAGGAGAGTTTTTTTATCTCTTATCTCTTGTTATCAAATGCTCTTTGAACTACTTCAAGATAGTCTTCTACTGTCATAGTTACTGAAGATGTCAATTCTGGTATATCTGGAATTGCCTTGTGATTTTCGTCTCTTTCTGTTACCTTCAATCCAGTGATTTCATCAACTGTCTTTCCTACCATCCAATCTTGGAAAGCTTCCATTTGTTCAAACCATTCTTTTCCTATACCAATCTTCTCTGAAGTTTTCTTCATATTATAATCATATTTTAATTCATGTTTTGTCTTTAATTCAGCTGTCTTATCTGTAGTAACTTTTCCATCTTTGTCAAATTCTATCTTTACTTGAGCTACGTCTATAATAGTCTTTACTACCTTACCATCTTTGTCAAAAGCAGTTGCTGTCATAGTGGTATCTGCCTGTGCCAATGGTAATACTTCTTTACCTTCTTTATCTACTCCTAGGTCTTTTGAACTACCTATACTAGTTTTAACTCCTAGACCTACAGTATCTCCACCTTGGGCATCTACTGCGTTGTTCCAAGCTTCTTCAACAGCAGCTATATAGTTTTCCACACTGATAGTTACTGAAGATGTCAATTCTGGTATATCTGGAACTGCCTTGTGATTTTCGTCTCTTTCTGTTACCTTCAATCCAGTGATCTCATCTACTGTCTTTCCTACCATCCACTCTTCAAAGGCTTCCATTTGCTCATACCATTCTTTACCTATACCAATTTTTTCTGAAGTCTTCTTCATACCATAGTCGTCTTTTAAAACTTTTTTGGATTTAACTTCTTCGTTTCTATCTGCAGTTACTTTCATTTCCTTGTCAAAAGGTATTTTCGTCTGTGCAACATCTATTGTTACACTTGCTACCTTTCCATCTGCATCAAAACCTACTGCTGCAATTGTCACATCTGCTTGTCCAAATGCGGTCTTGTCTCCATCTGCATCTGTTGATTTTGCAATTGAAATATTTTGACCTAGACCAAGTTTTGCAATCTTTCCTGCCTCAGCTGATGGTTCTTCTGGTGCTTCTGGTGCATCTGGTGCTTCTACATCTGGTGGAGTAGGATCCTTTTCAGCTGGTTTGCCGCAACCTACTGCCATAGTTGTAATTAGTGCCATTATCAATAATAATGATACAAATTTTTTCATCTGACAAATACCTCCATTAAAATAATATAGTTTGTCACAAAATCGATTATACCACATTGCCCAAATTTAAACAATATCATTTCTTTTTGTATATATCCCCTTTTTTTGCTCAAGTAATCTCTTTCCAGCTTGTATCGCTGTGCTTCTATCGCTAAATTTTATTCTCTCTCCATCTATAAGCTGGTATTCTTCGTGACCCTTTCCTGCTAATAATACTATATCTCCTTCTTGGGCTATTTTTATAGCTATATATATGGCCTTTTCCCTATCTGGCTCTTTGATAACTTGACAATTTGAGCCTACAAAGGACTCTGCCATCTCATCTATTATGTCCATAGGATCTTCTGTGTCAGGATTATCCGAGGTCAATACACATATATCACAGTTTTGAGCTGCTATGTCTCCAAGTTCCTTCCTTCTCAATTTTGCACGTTTTCCTATGGAGCCTATTAGACATATAAGTCGATTTGGTCTATACTCCTTAAGTGTATTGAGTATGTTTTGTAGGCTAACTCCATTGTGAGCATAGTCTAAGATTACAGAAGCATAGTTTAAAACAGGAAGGACTTCTACTCTTCCATCTACCTTTGCATTCTTTAGGGTATGTAGGAGCACTTCTTCCTCTATTCCTAAGTATTTTGATGCAGCAATCACTGCTAAGGCATTGTATATACTAAATACACCTGGAGAACATATCCTATATTTAAAACTTCCTTTTCTAGTTTTGCATATGAAGTCAGAGCCTAAATAGTCAATACTATCTGAAAGTCTTATGTCCATAGCCTGAAAATCTGAGCCCTCTAATATGGAAAATGTATCTATTGGACACTGAGCATAAGCTATTATATCATGGGCAAACCTATCATCTGCATTTACAATTCCATGTCTAGCCAGTTCAAATAACTTAGCTTTACTCCTTAGATAATGTTCAAATGTAGGATGTTCTTTAGGTCCTATATGATCATGGGAAATATTTGAGAAAATCCCTAAATCAAATTCAATATCTGATACTCTATCCATCATTAACCCACTAGAAGACACCTCCATGGATACATATTCAACCCCATTATCTGCCATGTTTCTCAATATTCTCTGTAATTCATAGCTTTCAGGAGTAGTATTGTAGGTAATTTCTGCCACATCATTATAGAAGATTCCATTTGTACCTATTACTCCTGCATTAAACCCTGCTTCGTTTAAGACTAATCTCAAATAATTACTTATGGTGGTCTTTCCCTTTGTTCCTGTTACTCCTATTATCTTTAGTTCTCTAGATGGATGTCCAAAGAAATTTGCAGAAATCTTTGATAGAGTTCTTCTACTATCCTCTACAAATATCTTTATAGCATCCTCTGGTAGTTCTACATCTGAATTGACTACAAATACTCTAGTTCCCCTATCATATGCCCCTCTTACATATCTATGACCATCTACAGTTTCTCCCTTTATGGCTACAAATATATGAGATTTGCTACATCTATTTGAATTATATGATATATCTTGAATATTGATGTCTCTTATTTCTTCCCAAGTTTTAGAGGTACTAAGGGAAACACCTTCAAAAACATCTTCTAATCTCATGGTAAATTCTCCTCATTGCATAAATTATCTACAGTATTTCTTATATTTTCTAATCTGATTTATGTTGTAAAGCAGCACATAAAGACTTCTCTTGAAATTCCATCTTAAATCTATTTTATATCCAAAAGAAGTAGCCTCTTTTCCTTCAGCTCTAAGTTTTTTTACTTGAGCTAGTAATTCCCTATCCTTTACATATTCAAATACAACTTGATTAGGCACTACATGCCAATAGAATGGCTGCCTCTGAAGCTTTAAATCTAAATCCTTCTTAAGTATCCTGTCCTCTACTACATACTTAGCTATATTGTTTCCTGAAGAAGTTACATAATAGTTACTCCTACCTTGTCTTAGATTAATCTCAAATAGCTTGTATCTATTATCCCTAGAATCATATTTTATATCAAAGTTGGAAAATCCCACATATCCTATGTCTTCAAGAAAATCCTTTATCTTATTTAATAATTCCTCATTAAATTCAGTTATTATAGCTGCATGATTCCCTATGGCTGTAGGTGTATGCTCTTCCAATAGCACATGTCCCAAGCACATCATCTTGACTTTAGCATTTCTATCAGAATAGCAGGTCAATACCCTCATATATGAATCGTCACCTGGAATAAAATCCTGTATTATCAGGCTCTTGTCATACTTTCCAGAATATATTCTATCTGTAATTTTAACAAATTCATCCTTGTCCTTTGCCACATAGGCTTTGTTCATGCCTTCAAATGGAAATTGCCAATACAATACACTGTCTGATGGCTTTATTACTACTGGATATTCAAAATCAAAATCCGTAGTCTTATCTCCCTTGGAAAAAATATATGTCTTTGGATAGTCTAATCCTTTTTCTTCACATATCCTATAGAAAGACTCTTTTTCTATTAACTTTTCTTTTAAATCTTTATTGATATATGGGACTATATATTTCTCAGATAAGATGTCCCTATGATCGATAATCAACTCTGCATATGCATCTGTACATCCCATGAGTATTAGTTTTTTTCCTGTATCCTTAAACTCATCTGATATCTCCATAAGTACATCTATAAACTCTCTATCCTCATCTATTCTAGGATCTATCCTAAAGTCAATTATCTTGCTGTCTTTAGTTGCCCCCAAGGCACATCTACCATAGGCTATAGATTTTACACCATATTCCTCATGAAAAGCTCTGGCAACACTATAGCAGTTTATGTCTCCACCTAATAATATAGGTTGAATCTCTATATTCATTTAAAACTCCCCTCTCTCTTTATCTATCCCATCCATCCTTGCTAATAAATTGATTTTATCACTATTATATCTGTAGTTCAACAAGGAAAATAGAGTTGTCAATTAGGATATCATTTGGAGTAATGGAGATAGTAGTCCCATTATTCCACCTAATAATGCACCTAGATTTGTAATTGCCTTCAACTCTTTTTCCGCTATATTAAGAATCAATTCTTCAGTATATTCTACTTCAAAACTATTGATCTCCTCTTCTACTATCTGTGATATATCAAATAGATCTATGATGTCCATTAAAACATCTTGGAAAAACAGACTAAATACAGACCTAGCTGTTCTTGTTATACTTTCAATATGAGATACATCAAAATTCTTCAACATGGACTCCATTGGTGTATTTAGAATATTGTCTATTGAAATATCTACAACACTAAATATCCATTTATGAAAGTCCTGAGAATTTACTATATCTTCAAATCCATAGGATATAGATTCTAATATTCTTTCCTTTATACTGTCCCTATTTTGGATTTCTTTGATAATAAGTTCTATTATATCTTCATGATCTATACCTTCACTTAGATATTTGACAATCATATCTCCTATACTATCTTGGTCTATAAATTCTTCTAATTCACATATCAAAGTAGATATCTTCTTTTCTAAAATTCTGTCTATGACATTGTCTATTGAAAATAAGATAAACTTTTCTGCCTCTGGACTATCTATATATCTTTGAATTATATTGAATATCTTGTCTGCAATAGTACTTGGGTCTAAAAACATCATCAGCATACCATTCATATTTTGCGATACTAGATTTTTTATGGAGTTTTTCAATCTATTACTTAACTCAGAATCACGGAATATATCTTTTAATCCCTGTACGATTTTTCCCCTATTTCTATCTATTCCACTATATATATTATCTATAGTATCTTTAGAAATCACATGTTTTAATAATCTATTATCTTCTTTGTAGCCTTGTATTCCATTATTTAATTCCTCTTTGATTAGCTCTCTAAACCCTTGGGAACTAAACATCTCATCTAATAGATTTGCACCATTTAGCTCTATACTATTTAAAGCTAATAATCTATATCTCTCATATATATTATTATCTATAAAGTCCAGAAATAGACTCTTAAAAGTCTTAGCTTTAAATTTAGACACTATATATCTAGATAGACTACTTTTGATTTTCAATATATAGTTATCATAACTATTTTTATCTCTACTTTTTCCTATATCCATGATAGTTCTACTATCTAATTTAAGTTTTTCTACATAGGACTTAAGGTATCTATTTAGATTTTCCTGCGTTTCCTTTCTCCATAGGACTTCCCTTATCTTTTCTGGTGTCAATAGATGTTGTCCCACTGCATCTCCTATACTCTTGGATATCCTATATCTTTCCTTGGGAATCAGGCCTGGAGTAAATGGAACTTTGATTCCTAACCATCTTATCTCCCTATGGGGTCTAAATAACATCTTAATAGCCAACCAATTTGTAAAATATCCTATGGCAGATCCTACAATCATAGGTATAATGTACTTCAAATGCTTCTACCTCCTCTTCATAATACAGAATAAGCATATTACAATATGTCTATTTTTTCAACTAAAATATATAGAAGACAAGATTCCCCTTGTCTTCTATATCTGTACATTATAATCATAATCTAATACTTCTCATCCCAATAATTTTCCAATTTTAGCTGTTCCAATATCCCATTTATATATATATTGGTAATTTTAGGTTTGATTTTATTATATAATTCTATTTCTTCCCTTCTACTTAAATCAGTATATGTGATTTCTCTAATCAGCTCTTTAAATGCCCTATAGTCTTCAGTATCTAAATCCTCTGTACTAATTCCTTCAATATATCTTCTCAATGATATCTTATTCATCTTTTCAGGCATAAATCTTATATCATCTAATCTTCCCAAAGCCTTATTTAAATTTCCCATATATAGATCTAAAAAGATTATATCATTTGGAAGAAATCTCTCCATTTTTTCAAAGGCATCTACGGCGTCTTCATATTTGTGAATATTTACCATGAACCTACCTAAATTATAGTAATAATCTGTATCTCTTCTTTCCATAGGTATATCATTGAGTATCTGCCAAACTCTTTCTCTATTCTCCACCTTTGACCTATAGTCCATATAATCTACAGTTTCATATAATAAATAGTCATCTCCAGTCAATTCATTATATCTAGTAGCGTATTCTAGAGCCTTATCATAGTTAGACTCTCCTTCTTTCCAACCTATCATATATATCTTTACCAGATATATAAGTGCTTCTTCATTATCTGAATCCCTATCCAATATATCTTCATAATATTCTATGGCCTTTTCATACTCACTGTCAAATATGAACTTCTCCCCTTCCGTGAATTTCCCTTGAATCTTCACACGAGGCATCTCATGGAAGTAAAAGTTAGTAGACCTACTACTTCCAACTAAATTTCCATCCTTATCATATGCTTTTATTATCAATGGATACTCTACACCTTTATAGAAATTCCCAAGGATTGCTTGAGGGTTTATGATTCTATCTTCTCCATCTCTATACATTATAGAGCCCATGATTTTTCTCAATTCTTTTATATCTAATTCAATCTTTGAACTAGCTGGTCCATCATATTTTGACCCACTCCATATGGTATAACCCATCATTCCCCCTTCTTTCTTGGCAGGGTCACTGTGAACTATGGTCTGAATATCATAATAATCAGCACCTTCCACTGGTTCCCATTCTAGGGTGAATCTATCCCCTTCAATAGTATAGGTATCCTTAGGATATATTATATCTATAGGTGATACAAACTCATAGTCAAAATTCACATCTCCATCTATATCAATATATCTCATATCTTTCTTCAGATACACCTTGTCATATAATAAAGCTCCATGGAGTCCTATACCTAATGTATAGCCTCCATCCCTTAGACCCATTGTTTCAAATTCTCCATTTATATCGGTGATACCAACAAATTCCATTCCACTAGTACTGATACTAATCCCTCCACCTTTTTCCTGTATATATATCTCTACAAAGGGCATAGGCTTTCCATTGAAACTCACCTTTCCTCGAATCTTATTTTCTCCTTTCATATCCTCTATATATTCTTCAAGCCACCATTCCCTACGTCTAGGAACTGGGGTTCCAAAGAGTGTATCATATACTATATTTTGACTTGATTTTTCATAACACTCCTTAGCCAAATCCATATTATCCTCAAAGGAGGCTATATATCCTTTAATTAGATAATATCTAGAGTCTACTATTTCATCATTTTCATTGTACCTATCTAGTATATCCTTTGCCCTATCATATTCCCTATTTGTAAAGTGGTAGAAGGCTTCATACATTTCGCTGATATATCTAATCTCTTTATCAGAGATTTCCTTGCCCCAATTTATCCACTTCAATAGACTATCTACATCTTGCATTGCTATATTTACATCCATTATCTTTCCATATGCTAGAGCATGGTATCTGGAGTTATGGTACTTATCTAAAAGTTCTTCTAATATATCCCTACTCTTCTCTAAGTCTTCTACTGTTGCCCTAGATTCTCCACCCCATCCTGTCATCATTATGGTATATTTTGAAAGTCCATCTGTGAGATAGTTAGCCAATCTATAGAGAGCTTCTTTTTCTCTAAGTTTTATGGGTTTTAAAAGATATGCATTATAGAACACCTCTGCCTTATTAGATTTTCTCCATTCTAAAAAATATGCTGTTTCAAGGGTTAAAAGCGGTGAAATAACTGAAATCATAATGAATAGAGATAATATAATAAATACAATGTTTTTGACTTTTAGTTTAATTTTCACTATTATACCCCACCTCTTTTCCCTCTCTAATTATCATGTGAGATCCTCCAATATCTATAATCCTCATATCCTGCTTTTTAAATATGTCTTTTGGAATAGTAGTCACAATAAATAGTGCTATAATTCCTATTATTGCTGGAGCTATTGGAACCTCTATTTCTCTATTGAGAAAATCATATATACTGTCTTTCCATGTCTTCTTCCTATGAGAAAGTATCTCATCCATGAGCTGAGATGATATATTTATATCCCTAGAATCCTCCTCCATTATCTCCCTTAACTTTTGTCCTAATAGATCCTTATCTTTCATCTAAATCCCTTCCTTTCACAAGGATGTTTCTAAGTTCTACTCTACCTCTTGACAATCGACTCTTAATAGTTCCTTCCTTTTCTCCTAAAACTTGGCATATTTCCTTAATAGAAAGATCTTCAAAATAAAATAATATAAGTACCTGACGATATATGAAGTTTAACTCATATAATCCTATTCTCAAAATCTCTTTATCTATATCTATTAATATGGAGTCTTCTAGATCATCTGATATTTCATAGTAATCTTCATATGGAATTGTAGGTATTGATGTCCTCAATATATCTTTAGTCACATTATTTGCTATGCGATATATCCAAGTATATAGGGAACTATCCCCTTTAAAACCTCTTATATATTTAAAAACCCTTATAAAGGTTTCCTGTACAATATCCTCCGCATCTTTTTCATTATTAACCATTAAATAGCAGGTCTTTAGGAGCTTATCTCCATACATACATATCAAAATATGGTAAGCTTCCTCTTTCCCCTTTTTCAGTTCCTCTATCAATTTCTTTTCTTCCACCCCTACACCTCCTACTTATTTAGACTCAATATATTTTAAAAGGTTGCATAATATATACTTTTTTATATTTTATCTCTATTATCCCATACTGTTTTAATGTATTAAACCTTGTTATTTACAGTATTATAATAGTATTGACACTTTATTTTTACAATGTTAGTATAATATATAATGGTACTAAAATCTAATTTATTAAATGGAGGTATTTATATGTTTGGGGAACAATTATCTTTTAAAGATGCAAGAAAGAGATTAGATGGTGTTTTAACAGATACTAAACTTATATACAGCCCTGTTTTTAGTGAAAAATCAGGTAATGAAATACATATAAAACCAGAAAACCTTCAAGTCACTGGTGCATTCAAAATTCGAGGTGCTTTTAATAAGGCATCTAAGTTGTCAACTGAAGAAAAAAACAAGGGAATAATAACTGCATCTGCTGGAAATCATGCCCAAGGCGTAGCCTATGCAGCCCAGAAATTAGGCATCAAGGCTACTATATGCATGCCTGAGACCACGCCTCTTATAAAGGTAAATGCTACAAAATCCTATGGCGTAGAAGTAGTCTTACATGGACAATGCTTCGATGACGCCTATGCCAAAGCCTGTGAATTAGAAAGAGAATATGGATATACCTTTATACACCCTTTTAATGACTTAGATGTAATCGAAGGTCAGGGAACTATAGCTCTTGAAATTTTAGAGGAATTAGAGGATGCAGATTGTATCCTAGTCCCCATAGGTGGAGGAGGACTAATCAGTGGAATTGCACTAGCTGCCAAGTCCATAAATCCAGATATAAAGATAATAGGTGTTGAACCTGAAGAAGCTAAATCTATGAAGGTCTCTATAGAAAAAGACGAGATCACTACATTGGATACTGTAAATACAATTGCTGATGGTACTGCTGTCAAGACTCCTGGAGAACTGAACTTCTCCATAGTAAAGGATTATGTAGATGAGATAGTCACTGTGTCAGACTATGAGGTAATGGATGCGTTTCTCACATTGGTAACGTGTCACAAGATAATTGCTGAGAACTCTGGCTCATTGTCTCTAGCTGGATTAAACAAGATTCAAGAAAAAGGCAAAAAGATAGTTTGTCTAATCAGCGGAGGAAATATAGATATATTGTCCATATCTGATCTTATAAATCAAGGTCTAGTATATGCTGGTCGTATCTTCTGTTTCTCTGTGAATGTAGTTGATAAGCCAGGTGAGTTACATAAGATTTCAGATGCCTTAGCTAAATTAGGTGCCAATATAATCAGTGTAGAACATAACTCTCGTAGAGGAAAAAATATATTTATGGATGTAAATCTAGAAGTAGCAATAGAGACCAATGGTCACTCCCATATAGAGTATATTACTGAAGAATTGACTAAACAAGGATATGAGATTTCAAAGATATATTAAAAATAAAATGGCTAGGTTTGGAATGCTTCCAATCTAGCCATTTATTTTAAATACTTATCTTATCTAATTCCTGTAGATTATATCTCTTTATAATATCCATCAACTTTATAGGATATTGTGAATCTGTAGCGTATCCTGCTCTTCTTATGGCCCAAGCACCTTGGGTACTATCATGCATAACATCTCTAAATATTCCATATCTACTTGCTTCTAGTAACAATCTCTTGTGGTCTTTCCAACTCTCTCCTGGATTGTTATATGCACGGAAGTTTGCATCTATACGGAATTTTACCCCATTATATTCTTCCCATGTATTGGAGATTACATAGGCTTCATTTCCTTTTTGTTTTATTCCAAATAGATTATTAGATAGTTTTCCACTATATTTATCTACTGGTACACTTTGTCCCCAACCTGTCTCCAATATAGCCTGAGCAGTCTGTAGTGCTGCAGACATACCTGTTTCCTTCCAAGATTCTCTTGCCATTCCAGATGCAAAGTTTAAAAACTTATCCTTCTCTATAATTGGCATTGGTCCATATAGCTTACCTAGATATATTTTAACAGGTATATCTTCACTTGAAATATCTTTTCCATTATATTTTCCTATAGCCCTTATATTCCAATTTCCATCTCCTAAATTTTGAGGATTTAATCCTTGCTCTATAGAAGGATCTACTCCAGAGGCTATGGTCTTCTTTGTCCCTGTCTTAGGATTTATAGCTATATAGCTTATACTGTCTATTTTAACATTGCTAATTCCCTTTAGGTTCACTTTTTCTGTAATTACTTGCTTTGGTCCTACTCCCTGTATCAATAATTTAGGTGTGCCTGATAATTTTACTTTCACAGCAGCACTATCATGGTATTGTCCCCTTGGATCCTTTACTCGAACTAGGATTTCCTTTTCTCCTCTATGCTCCAATCCAGGGAACCATCTATAACTACCATAAGGTATAGTTGCTAGTATTGTCTCTGCCTTTGTATTAGCATCTCGCATTATATACTGAGTCTCAACTACATCAAAATTTCTATTTGCTAATAGATTTACAGGGCCTTCTATGGTTTGTCCAGCTGAAATTCCACCTAGGGATAGCTTTTTGGGGATTTCTACATCCACTATTATTTCTTCACTAGGATATGATTTACCATTGCTATCATATGCAATTACCTTGAGTCCATATCTTCCATCTTGTCCAAAAGCAGGAGTCCATCTATATTCTCCCTGTGGATCTTGCTCTGTTGTTGTATTGGTAGTGTTTTTATTTAAATCTGTAATCTCATATTTTACATAGGATGCTACAAAGTTGATATCTGGCTTCAATGCTACTGTATCCCTTATGACTTCATTTCCCTCTACACCTGTAAGTATAACCTTAGGATTTACACTTACATTGACAGCTATGGCATCTCCACCTAAAAATCTACCCTTGTTGTCATATAAAGCAGCTACAAGTACCCTTTGTCCCTCATTTTCCATATCAGGTAACCAAGTATAATTAGATTCTAAATCCTTTCCCCTTGCAACTACAATCCCTTTAGCCGTATTTGGGTCTAATAATAGATATTTTATCTCTACTCCATTAGTAGCCTTTGTATTTCCTAAATTTGTCCTTAAGTCTACTCTTCCCGTTATAGTCTGTCCAGAGGATATGGATTCAATTTCCATATCAAAGAACTTTTCTCTTTGAGATTCCCTACTAGAATCTACTACTACTGTCTTGGTATCTTCATTCCATTGAATTCCTATTCCCAATGCATTGCTTACTAATCTTGCAGGTATATATGTCCTATCACCTACTATTTTAGGTACCACATCACTTAATCCATATGTCTTCTTTCCATCATCATATTCTATTAGATGACTGTCTATTTTCAAGGCTACAGATATATCTTCTTTCTCTAAGCTTATCTCCTTATTTGACTCATTCCAGCCTACCTTAGCCCCTACTGCCTCTGCAATAAATCTAACTGGAACCAGTGTACGATCATTTTCTGTAATAGGCTCTGCCATGGAAGTTATATCTTTGCCATCTACTACAAGTCTAATGGGTTTAGCAGCCATAGATTTAGGACTGCATCCAAGAGTTAAAACCATTGTCATTGTCAGTACTAAAAATATTTTTATATCTAATATAGTATATCTCTTCATTCCTATCCCTCCCTATAAAATTAATTATTAGCTCGTTGCAAAATTCTACAACTCGCATATTTACTACATTTATTTATATTGAAATGGCTGGATTCCCCCCATTTTTGGGTATATATTCATTAATAAGATGTGTATAACTCAAAACAATTTGAAAGGAGAATCCTATGCCAGTTTCAGCTAAACAATTAAACTTTTCTAATATTTCCACTGAGTTTGATAAATTTTACAATCAAAATCAAAATAATCTACTTTCTTTACTTGATGAACATATTAATATTTCTGATTATATTCCTTTTTCTTTTTACCAGAAATATTATTCTAACTTTGGAACAAAAAGAGATTTTTCTCTTGAATCTATGCTTAATTTTTATATTATTAAAAACCTATTGTCTATCCCTACTAACGATCTCTTAATTACCCTTTTACATATATCATCTGAACTTAGAGAATTTTGTGGTTTCTTAAGGGTTCCACATAAGTCCCAATTTTCTAGGTTTAAATCAGAATTCCTGAATGATTTAAATGATTTGTTCCACAATCTAGTTGATTTTACTGATGATATTTCCAAAGAAGTTTCTTCCTTTTTATCTTCAATTTTAATTACCGATACTACTGGTTTTGAGGCCTATGTTGCTGAAAATAATCCTAAGTTTTATCAAGCTGAGCTTCGAAAATCTAAAACTTATGCAAAGTATTTTAAAGATAATAATCAGAATCCTTCTTTTGATGTTGAAAAATATGCCCAAAGCCAAATGCCTAAGTTTGCCACTTCTAACACGGATGTTAAACTTGCTTATCTCAATGGTCACTTTGGATACTTTTTAAAATCTGTTATCTCTACTAATGGTTTCGGGCTTGTTAGAGATGTTAATTTTTATGATTCAGATAATTCTCTTTCCAATGATTTAAGACCTCAGGATATTAAAGATTCTTATGATGCTAAATCTTTAATTCCTGCCCTAGAAACTCATTTTAGCTTGCATCCTGATTTTTCCTATAAATACTTTTTAGGTGATGCTGGATTTGATGCTGATGATAATTATGCTTATCTCCATAAAAAAGAAATTATGCCTATCATCAGTTTAAATCCCCGCAATTCCTCTAGCCTACCTGAACCGGGCTTTAATGAAATTGGTATTCCACTTTGTCCGAGTGACCCCTCTTTACCTATGGTCTATGATGGCATTATTAGAGAAAAGGGCCGTGCAGATAGAATTAAATACTTATGCCCTAAGTCTCATAAAACCAAGAATTCTGATGGTAAAACAGTTTATGTTTTATCTTGTGATAATCCTTGTTCCCCATCAAAATGTGGTAGAATTAAAAATTTAACTATACATCATAATTATAGATTTAATACATCGATGCCTCGTGATAGTGTCAAATGGCAAAAGTTATATAAACTTAGAACCATTTGTGAAAGATCAATTTGCCAAATCAAAGACTTTATTCAAATCAAAACGTCCAAGGTTAGAAATGTTGTATCTCTGAAGTCAGATGTTTTACTGGCTTGTATTTCTCAACTAATTGCTTTTATTCTCATATTTAAAGCTGGTAATTCAGATAAGCCATTAGCAATTAAATCCTTAACTGCGTAGATCTCAAAATTCAATTTTAGAAATTAAACAGGGTTATTTTTACCCTTACTTTTCATGTCTTTTCTTGTGTATAAATCAGGTAGTTACGATAATTTATCTAGAATTTCCATCTTCTTATTGTGGATAAGTCTTAATAATTTCAAATTCTTATTTTGCAACTATCTAAAATTAATTATAACATATTTATTTGGTTTACAAATGTTAAGAATAGGTTACAATATCCATGAACTTGATACCTTCACCTCTTTAGGGATATAATGGTAGTATATGGTAAGTTAACTAAGTAAAACCTATGAGGAGATGATATGAGTTGATTGTAGGTCTAGATATGGGAGGAACCCATATAGATGGAGTCCTAATCCATAAGGGAAAGATTATAAATAAAATAAAAAATCCCACAGATAGAAAGGATCTATTTAAGACTATCTGGAATGCCCTAAAACAGCTGTTGGAAGGATATGATAAGAATAAGATAAACAGAATCAATCTAAGTACTACTATATCTACTAATGCTATAGTTGAAGGAAAAACTTCCTCTGTAGGAATGATTATACAGTCTGGCCCAGGACTAAACTATGATTTCAAAGGCTGTGGAGATGAATATGCCTCAATTTCTGGATATATTGATCATAGGGGAAAAATAGTTAGCCCTCTAGATGAACAGGAGATAGAAGAAATACGAAGGATATTTATAGAAAAAAATATGGAAACATGTGCCGTAGTCACCAAGTTTTCCACTCGAAATCCAAGCCATGAGCTAAAGATAAAGAAGATATTAGAAAAAGATTTTTCAACTATCTCCATGGGACATACTCTATCTGGTAAATTGAATTTTCCACGAAGGGTACATACAGCATATCTAAATTCAGCAGTTTATCATACCTTTAATGAATTTGCCATGAATATAAAAAAATCACTGGAAGAGCAGGGAATAGATGCTCCCTTGTTTATATTAAAGGCTGATGGAGGTACAATGGATATGGAATCTGCCCAGTTAAAACCTGTGGAGACCATATTATCTGGTCCTGCTGCTAGTTTCATGGGAATAAATGCTATGATTCCCATTGAAGATGATGCTGTCTTATTAGATATTGGGGGAACTACTACAGATATATTCTTTGTGGCAGATGGAGTTCCTCTATTTGAACCCTTGGGAATTAGAATAGATAGATATGATACCTTAGTAAGGGCTATTTATAGTGTGTCCCTAGGGCTAGGTGGTGATAGTAGTATTGAAATACATGATGGCAATATTAAAATAGGTCCTGATAGAAAGGGACCAGCCATAGCATTTGGAGGAACAAATCCTACACCTACAGATGCAATGGTAGTCTTGGGGAAAATTCATGTTGAAGATATGAAGAGATCTTATGACTCAATGAAACAGATGGGAAATACATTGGGACTTTCTCCTGAAGATTTCTCTAAAAAAGTCCTAGATACTATGGCTGATATTATAAAGGAAAAAGTAGATAGACTATTAATAGAGATAAATAGTCGACCTGTATATACTGTAAAGGAAGTATTATATGGAAGAAAACTAGAACCAAAATCCATAAATCTAATAGGTGGTCCGGCAAATATATTGGCACCTATACTTGAAAAGAAATTTAATCTACCTGCATATTACCCAGAAAACTATCAGATTTCCAATGCAGTAGGTGCTGCTCTTGCAAAGCCTACTATGGAGATAAATATGATTGCAGATACTCAGAGAAAGATTCTCAGTGTACCTGAATTAGGATTATACGAAAATATAGATAGGGGATATGATTTAAATCGTGCTAGAAATAGAGCTATTGATATTATAAAAAAGGCTGCCATGGATATGGGAACCTTAGAAGATGATATTGAAACTGATATAATGGAGGAAAGCAGCTTCAATATGGTAGATGGTTTCTATACTTCTGGGAAAAATATAAGGATAAAAGCCCAGATAAAACCTGGTCTTATATACAATCTAAGGAGTGAGAAATTTGAAAGCTAAAAACAAATTAGGTCTAGTATTTTTTCCTGCCTTCGATTGGGCAATTTCTCCTACCCATCCAGAAAGAGAGGAGCGACTTCTATATACTCAGGATCAGATCTTTGAAGAAGGTATCCAAGATATTGAGGGGATAAAATTTTTTAATCCAATTGTTGCAGAAGAAAAAGATATACAGAGAGTACATTTTCCAGTGCCTGATGTTAAATCTAGAGTTACCAAATCCCATTTGGTGTCTTTGGGAGGAACTATAAGGGCTTTTCAAAGTGTAATGAATGGAGAAGTAGATAAATCCTTTGCATTAGTACGCCCTCCAGGACATCATGCTCATAGGGTTGTATATGGAGATAGAGGATTTTGCATAGTAAATATAGAAGCAGTAGCACTGGAGAAAATAAGACAGGAATACAGAGATCTACGTGTAGCTATAATTGATACAGATTGTCATCATGGAGATGGAACTGAGGATATATATTGGAATGACAGGGATACTTTATTTATATCTTTTCATCAAGATGGAAGGACTCTATATCCTGGAACTGGATTTATAGAGGACTTCGGTGGACCTGCAGCCTATGGATATAATATAAATATTCCTCTCCCCCCTGGAACTGGGGAAGAAGGTTTTCTATATGTCTTGGACAATGTAGTCTTGCCAATACTAGATGAATATAAGCCAGATCTCATCATAAATTCTGCAGGTCAAGACAATCACTACACTGATCCAATTACAAATATGAACTTTACAGCCCATGGCTATGCAGTATTAAATGATAGACTAAATCCAGATATTGCCGTATTAGAAGGAGGATACTCTATAGAAGGTGCTCTTCCATATATAAATCTTGGGATTATTTTAGCCATGGCAGGCCTTGACTATTCAAATGTCCATGAACCAGACTATGATAGAGAAAGGCTAAGGCAGACTGGAGAAATCACAGAGTATATAAAAAAGGTCTGTGATATAGTATATAGTCGCTGGAAAAATAGAGATGATTTGAAGCTAAAGAAATTTAAAGGACTAAAATATGTAGAAAAACCTAAACAGATATACTATGATACAGATGGAATTATGGAGAACCAAGTTCAAAACTTCAAAATATGTAAAAGATGTTCTGGCATAAATACCATAAACTCGAGAAGTGATACTGGATATAGAATCCTAGGTATAACCATACCTAGAGATGCATGTTCTAACTGTATAGATGAGGGATATTCCCTATATGAAAAAACTTCTAAGAAAAAGTTTACAAATATATATCTTCAAGATAAGGTAAATGATAGATATTTAGCTAAATAAAGTTTTAGTATCAATTTAAAAGGAGAGAACTAGTCTCTCCTTTTTTTATGCATATACCTTTATTATTTCCAAAGCCAATCTTGCTGCATTTTCTAGATCTTTGATATGAAGATGCTCCTCCAATGTATGAGGTTTTCTCTCTCCAATACCTAGATTTACTGCTGTAATACCATTTGCATTCAATATATTGGTATCACTTCCACCACCTGAAGCAGCAGTAAATGAATCCAGTCCAAGATTTTTGCAAGCTAATTTTACCTTCTCTACTATTTCATGACCTTCATCTACTTTAAATGCTCCATATGAGTTTATTACTTCTACTTCTACTTCTCCGCCAAACTTTTCTGCTGCATCTTTACAGCATTTTACCATATGGTCTGTTTGTCCTTGTAGTTTTTCATCTTTTAAACTTCTTGCTTCTGCTTTTATCTCTACTTCCTTAGTAACTATATTGGTGACTTCTCCACCTGAGATAACTCCTATATTGGCTGTAGTCTCCTCATCTATTCTAAGAAGTCTCATATTGCTAATTGCTTCGGCGGCTATTTGTATAGCACTAATTCCATTTTCTGGAGCAACACCTGCGTGAGCTTCCTTTCCTATAAATTTGGCATTTATCTTATTTTGTGCTGGTCCTTGGATTATTATCTGTCCTGGCTCTCCACCACTATCAAGTACAAATCCCATCTTTGCATTGAGCTTATCATATTCTAAATTCTTAGCTCCAAATAGTCCACCTTCTTCAAAAATAGAAAATACCACCTCTATATCTCCATGAGGAATATCTTTTTCTATTATAGTTTCAATTGCCTCTAAAATAGAAGCTATGCCCGCCTTGTCATCTCCACCTAAAATTGTGGTTCCATCACTATATATTACTCCATCTCTGATTTCAGGTTTTATTCCAATTCCTGGGGATACTGTATCCATATGGGAACTAAAGAGAATTGTCTGTCCATCTGTATTCCCCTTTAGCTTTCCAATTAGGTTTCCAGAATTGCTACCAACTTTTTCACCAGCATCATCCATATATACTTCTAGTCCTATTGTCTCCATTTCTTTCTTTAAAAAGTCCGCAAATTCTCTTTCGTATTTTGTAGGACTATCGATTTGTATATACTTTAAAAATCTGTCCAATAATCTCTTTTCATTAATCATCATATCTCTCCTTTCAATATTAGTATAGATCATAAAACTAAAATATGAGGCTTTTTAAGGCCTCATATTTTTATTACATGGATATATGAATAAATGCTTCTGGACCTAATGGTATTCCTATGAAGTACCATAATGACATCAATACTATCCAGCCTATTAAAAATGCTATTGAATATGGTAACATAGTAGATATCAATGTTCCAAGTCCACTTTCTTCATCATATCTCTTGGCAAATACAACTATCATAGCAAAATAACTCATCAGTGGAGTTATGATATTAGTTGTAGAATCTCCTATTCTATATGCAGCTTGAGTAAGCTCTGGACTAAGTCCAAGTTTCATCATCATAGGCACAAATATTGGAGCCATAATAGCCCATTTAGCAGATGCTGAACCCATAAATAGATTTAAGAAGGCTGATATTATAATGAATCCTATTATCAAAGGTAGACCTACAAATCCTATACTCTCTAAAAACTCAGCACCTCTAATTGATAATATAGTACCTAAATTTGTATGTCCAAAATAGCTTACAAACTGTGAAGCAAAGAATGCCAACACTAGATATCCACCCATGCTCCTCATTGCTTCTGTCATACTTTCAACTATATCATCACTGGTCTTGATCTTGCCTACAGTTTTTCCATATGCATATCCTGGTACCAAGAATAAAAGTAGAATTCCCAACAATAGACCATTATTCATAAATTCTTTTAATGTCAATTTACCAACAGATTCTTCAAATGTTCTGAAAACTGCATTACTTGGGAACATTAAAAGCGCCATAACTATTACATATAGTAATAGTGCAATACCTGCATTTCTAAGGCCTCTATTTTCGATTTCACTAATAGGCTTTTCATCTGATACAAAGCTTCCTGTATATGTTCCAAGATTTCTTTCTACGATTTTTTCAGTAACTATACTTCCCAATATAGTCAAAAGAAAAGTTGATGCAATCATAAAATACCAGTTAGCTGTTGGAGCTATTTGATAATCTATATTTGCACTTGTCAAAGCTACATTTGTTATGTCTGATAGTAATGGATCTGTAGTTCCCAATATTAGATTGGCTGAAAATCCTCCAGATACTCCAGCAAAAGCAGCAGCAAGTCCAGCTATTGGATGTCTACCTGCACCTGCAAATACAATTGCTCCCAATGGTATAACTACTACATATCCTGCGTCTGATGCTATATTGGACATTATACCTGCAAACACAACACCAGCAGTTAATAACCTAGGGTGAACTCCAGTCAACAATTTCTTTAAAGATGTATTTATAAGTCCTGACCACTCTGCTACTCCAACCCCTAACATGGCAACTAAAACTGTGCCAAGTGGAGCAAAACCAGTGAAGTTTTTCACTGCAGAATTGAATATAAATCTCAAACCTTCAGCATTTAACAGTGATACAGCCTGAACTGTAACATCCTTTTTAGCCTTTGCATCATAATAAGTTATAGGGTCTCCTACCTTTGCAACTATTGCTGATATAAATATAATAAGAATACTCAATAATACAAATATCATTGCAGGATGTGGCAAGGCATTACCTATTCTCTCTACGCCTTTAAGAAAACCTTTTACTTCTTTTTTGTCTTGCACTTCATTTCTTTCTTGCACTTCATTTCTTTTTTGAGACATGATGTCCTCCTTTATCTAATTATTTTTCTATTGCAATTTCTATTATACCTAATTTCACATTTTCCATGCAAGTCACTAATATATAGTATTAAAGGGATAATTAGGTATTGTCAGAAACCTATATTACATAGAATTTTCTCCTATTTTAAAAAAGTTACAAAAAAGTTACAATTTCTCTTCCCTTCTTCTGAGTTTTAGTATATACTATATTAGACAAGTCTTTAATTCTTAAGGAGGCGTTTAGTTCTTGGATAATAAATATTCTTTAAAAAAGGTAATTATTTCTTTTACTATAGCAGGTACGTTATTTACTACAAACATAGCCCATGCAGCATTGGGAGATCAGGTTCTCACTAAGGGAATGAACAATGATGACATAATGATATTACAACAGGAGTTAAAAAACTTAGGTTATTTTACTTATGATGAAATCACATCACATTATGGTGATATTACTGAAAAAGCAGTAATAGAATTTCAAAAAGCTCAAGGTCTAGAGGCAAATGGACAATTTGACAATCCAACTTTTGAGAAACTTAAAGAGTTCAGAAAAAAACCTCTAAGCTTTGAACGTCCTCTAAAGTTAGAAGACACTGGCGAAGATGTGAAAGCTTTACAGGAAATTCTAAAACACCTTGGATATTTAGACATAGATGAATGTACGGACTATTATGGAAATATGACAAAGGATGCTGTAGCATCTTTTCAAGAATCATTTGAAATGCCAAATGATGGAGTAGCAAATGCACGAACTATTGATATGATAAATAATATACTGTTGGGAAGAACCCCCAATCGTATTCCAAATAGAGGTGGCGGAAGAAACTCTGTTGGAGAAAATATAGCTGCAACTGCAAAGAAATATCTAGGTGCTTCCTATAGAAGAGGCGGTTCAGGTCCTGGTCATTTTGACTGTTCAGGACTGACTCAATTTGTATATAAACAACATGGAATACAATTATCCCGTTCATCTACTTCACAAGCACTAGATGGAATCAAGGTAAGCAGAGAAAACTTACAAGTAGGTGATTTGCTTATATTTAGCAATACCTATAAATCTGGTCCTAGTCATACAGGCATATATATAGGTGATGGGAAATTTATACACGCTAGTACACCTAGTACGGGAGTTATAATCTCTGATTTAAACTCTGGTTACTATCAAAAACATTTTTCATATGGAAGAAGATTATATTAAAATCTTAGTTAAAAGGACAAGCAGTGAATATTTCACAGCTTGTCCTTTTTAGTTCTAATATGTCTCTCTAGTACCAAATTCTGCATCCTCAACCCATTCTTCAGCTTGTAGTAGATATTCTATAAGTTCGTCAAATATCTTATAATGTGCTTTTTCCTGCTCTACAAGAAAGGCAAATAACTTTTTACCATCTTCATCACTTGCTTCTCCACCCATTTTCTCATAGAGATCTATACTCTCTTTTTCTTTCTCCAAGGCCAAGCGATATGCATCTATCTGACCTGGAGCTGTCTTTAGTTTTGAGCTAAAGTCTTCAACACCTTCAAATACATTTTTGTATTCTTTCAGTGCTTCGTCTTCTTTTAACTCATAAGGTAGTTCTTTGGATTTATTACGTATTATTTCTGCGTGTTTCCTTTCGTCTTTAGCCAATAGTTGGAAAATACTAGCTAAACTAGTTCCCTTGTTTTTTTCTGCTTGCTCAAGATAATATTTTTCACCATCTAGCTCCATCTTTATGGCAAACTCCAAATAATCCATAACCATCCTCCTAAAATTAGTATTTTAATCCTCTACATTGTCTACATAAGTCTTTATACCCCTAATTTATCACTCAAAACTATTATTCACCTCTTCAGACATATGTCCATTTGATAAAATAATAGTTCTATGGGCTATATCATCTATGAATTGATTGTCATGGCTTACGACTATTATGCCTATGCCTCTCTTAGCTAGATCCTTGATTATCTTTGATATTTGACCAGTTGTCTCAATATCCAATGCAGAGGTAGGTTCATCAAAACAGAGTATAGATGGATTTAAGACACAAGCTCTGGCAATAGCCACCCTTTGTTTTTGGCCACCTGACAATTGGTAAGGATAAAAATCTTCTTTTCCTTGAAGTCCTAGATCATATATAAATTCTCTTGCTCTACTATATATTTCATCTTCTCCACCCTGCTTTAGATATAGAGGAGCCAAGACTATATTTTCCATAACTGTCTTATGTGGAAATAGATTGTAGTTTTGAAAGACCAGCCCAATTCCTGTCCTATCTCTATTTTCCTGTCTATTGTCTACATTATTTATTGTAATCCTTCCACTATCTATTTTCTCAAGATCATTTAAACATCTTAAAAGAGTCGTCTTTCCCTCTCCTGACTTTCCCTTTATACAAAGTATCTCCCCTCTATCTACCTGAAAAGATACGTCTTTAAATACTAAATTATCACCAAATCTCTTGCTTATATTTTCAACAATTAAACTCATTTATGACTCCTATCTATAATATTCAAATCTCAATTCTATACCATCTAATAATTTAGTGAGTATGGCTATTATGATTAGATATACAATTCCTACAAATATAAAAGGTGTAAAAGTGGAGTATGTATTGGAGGCTGCACGGGCAGCCTTCAATATATCACTGACTCCCAGTATATACACTAGAGAAGTATCCTTTACCAAAGTTATGACCTCATTTCCTATAGATGGCAATACATTTTTCATAACTTGAGGCAATATTATCTCCATAAAAGTATAAGAATTGCTAAATCCCAAAACCTTAGCTGCCTCATACTGACCTATATCTATAGAGGCAATTCCACCTCTAAATATCTCTGCAAAATATGCAGTGTAGTTCAGTATAAAGGCAATAAATATAGCCTGATATCTGCCCAGAGCATATCCAATCTTGGGTATATAGTGATATCCAAAGAATATAAACATCAACTGCAAAAGTAGAGGTGTCCCTCTCATTATATATATATATATGCCTATAATTTTAGATAAAAATGTACTTTTAGATTTCCTCATTAGGGCAACTAGAATTGACAAAGGAATAGAGAATACCAAAGTCACCAAAAATACTCCTAATGTAATTATCAATCCCTCCATCACAAGGGGTATTAACATTTCAAATACTTTCATAATTTAACCTCACTCACCTTTTATTTATCTGAAAACCATTTATCATAAATCTCATCATATGTTCCATCTTCTCTCAATTCCTTTAAAGCTCTGTTTATATCTTTCACAAGCTGAGTATCCTCTTTTCTCATACCTATTCCAAATTCTTCATCACCTAAATCCTCTTCTAGAATCTTGTATTTCTCCTCCCCATTTTGTTTCATATAATATCTTGCCAATACTTCATCTACTACAACTGCATCACTTCTACCAGCCTCGAGGTCATTAAAAGCCTCATTATTTGTGCCAAATTCAATCATCTTACCATTCTTTAGAGATTCTACAAATCCCTCCTTTGAATAGGCAGCACCTATGGCACTGGACTCTGCCTGTACTGCCACTACTAACCCTTTCAAGTCATCTAGAACATCTATATTGGCATCAGCTAGTGTCACCACAATCTGCCTATTGGCTAAATATGGGGTAGAAAATGCAACTTTTGTCTTCCTAACCTCATCTATGGAATATCCATTCCAAATCAAATCTATATTTCCTGTATTTAGTTCTGCTTCTTTCATAGACCATTCTATAGGTTGAAGCTCTATATTTACACCTAACTTTTTAGCAACTGCTCTAGATAGATCTATATCAAATCCATCAAGCTCTCCCTTTGCATTTCTAAATCCCATGGGAGCAAATGTATCATCAAGACCCATTATCAATTTTTCCTCATTATTGCTGGAATCTATAGAGGCATTTCCACAAGCTATGAGAAAACTCAATACCACTACTGACAATATCATAGATAAAATATATTTTTTATTTAAACTCTTCATATATCTCTTCCTCTCTAATAAATTTAATCTATTTTATTTGGCCAAAATAAAATCAAATATAAAAAACTCCCGTCCCTAGCTTCAGCTAGAGGACGAGAGTATATAACCCACGTGTTCCCACCTCTTTTTTTTGATATTTCACAATATCAAACTCATAAAGTACTATCATACTTTTGCACTATAACGGGTGCTATTTCCCGAATCCAACTACTCCCCTAGGGTTTCATCGATTTGCTCAGAGATGTGTTCGATAATATCTATCTATACATTTTCACCAGACATGTACTCTCTACAAGATAAAATAATATCTACTGCTTCTCTTCGATGCAGTGGTAATATATGAAATCATTTCATATACATTAACATATTTTTATTCCTTTGTAAACACCTTTTTAAATTTTTCTTTTAAATTCAATTAATAGTATTAGTTTTTACCTTTGAAATATAGAATAGGTGTATCCGTTGTAAAACTTCCATCTGAAAATGCCATATTGTTTCTCATCTTAATCTGTACTTGATTTAATATTCTAATTATATCTACCCTCTTGTTTTCATCAAATGTAAATTCAATACCATATTCATATATCTCTTCATGAATTTCTCTTGTCCAAACAGGGCAGCCATATACCTCTATCTCTTCATCTAATAATCTAGTGTTAAACTTCAATATAACATCCCGTTTCACTGGAAATCTTATATTGGAAACAAAGCATAGACCTCCTGGACCTATATTTTTTATCAATACCCTCGTATTTGCTAGACTAGTCCTCTTTCCACCAATCTCCAAGATTGTCAATGTAGATTCTAGATACTGATAAAAATTTATTCTGAAAAACTTACGTCTTTCTTCTCTCGGCCTGACTTGAGCATTGTTTGGGATCTTTGGTCTACATCTTCCTAAAAATAATATCTTTTCAAACTTATCTGAAGATACTGCTTCACTATATAGATAGCCTTGTCCTAAATGACAATTTAAATTTCGCAAATATGATAGTTGATCCCAGTTTTCTATTCCCTCTGCAACTACATTTATATCTAATTTTTTAGCCATATCTATTATAGAGCTTGTGATAATAGTGCTAGTTTCATCCCTTGGAATATCTCTTATAAAAGACCTATCTATCTTCAATATATCTATATTAAATGTGTTGAGATATGCCAAAGATGAACATCCCGTTCCAAAGTCGTCTATTGCAACCTTGACACCTAGTTCTTGAACTGATTTTATACAGGCAATGGCCTTTTCCCTATCTACCATCAAGATATCTTCTGTAATTTCTATGGTTAAGAAGCTTGGTTCTAATGCAAAGTTATTTATTATTCCCTTTATATTTCTAATAAAGTCTATTTCAAAGAATTGAATACTAGAATAATTTACACATATATCTATTGGATGTCTTTTTTTGTCAATCCATCTTTTATAGTCCCTACATACTTCTTCTAATATCCAATTTCCTAAGGTAATAATAAAATCTGATTCCTCTGCAATTGGAATGAATTCTTCAGGCGATAGAGTTCCCCATTCTGGATGCTCCCATCTCACTAAGGCTTCTGCTGCCACAATTTCATGAGTAGTCAGATTTACCTGTGGTTGATAATATACCTTGATCTGTCCCTTTTCAATGGATTTTTTTAGATCACTTCTCAATA
The DNA here is from genome assembly GCA_902386935.1 of Varibaculum timonense. GTDB lineage: Bacteria > Bacillota > Clostridia > Tissierellales > Tissierellaceae > CABMKH01. Next base: position 369,034 of record CABMKH010000003.1, on the reverse strand, counting down.
TAAGTTCCTTATAGTTTTGAATCTCCATATTAGAAGAATAAAACTTTATTCTATTTTTCCCTTCTTTTTTGCTACGTAAAAGGGCTATATTGGCATATTTTATTAGGGACTCAAATTCATCTGAATCATCTGGATAAATACTTCCGCCTATATTTACCCCTATATTCAATTCATACTTATCTAATTCATATGGTGTTTTGAATATCTCCACTAGATCTTGAGTATATCTTTCATAGGCATCTGGGTCCTTTAGATTTTGTATTATAATTCCTAAACGATCCTCTGAATACCTATAGACTTGTCCATTTTCCTTAGAGAATTCTTCCAATCTCTTCATAGTTTCAACTATTACATCATCACCAAACTTGTGCCCTAAAATATCATTTATATCCTTAAAATTGTCAATACTAAGCATTATAACACCAAAGGGGGACTTTTTTTCCCTATTTCTACTACATAATTCTTCCAAATATCTTTTCATAAGAGCCCTATTGGGAAGTTTAGTCTGTTCACTATTGTCCATAGTCCCGTCCAGATTTCCAGATATATTCCCTACTCCTGTGACTTCTTGTAAAACTCCGATTATCTTCCTAGTCCTTCCAGATTTGTCCAATATAACCTCTGTCTTTTCATTTACATGCTTTTCAATTCCCTTGGGAGTTATTATCCTATAGTCTATATCATATGAATTCCCTCTAAAACCATCTCTCATGGCATCTATAGCCTTCTGTCTATCATCACTATGAATATACCTAAAAAAATCTTCTATTCTAGATTTACACTCTTCTTCTGTACAGTCTAATATATTATATATTCCCTCTGTCCAAAAAGTCTCCCTAGTCTGCACATCATAAGTCCAACTACCTATCTTACTAAGAACCTGAATATAGAAAATATTTTCACTTAGAATCTCAAATTTTTTCTTTAAGTCCATCTTCTCATTAACTATATTGCCCATTTAATCACACCCTCTCCATTCTATTTAATTAGCTTGGTGTCCAATATTAGATAGTTTGCCCTATGGATATATAGGCTCTTTCCATCTATATTCATTCTAGTTATCTTTGGTAGATTTTCAGGAACCTTTACATAGACATCCTTTCCCTGATAGACTCCTATAGGAATTCCAGTCTGACTAAGTACTATAATTGTCTTCTTTTCCCCTAATTTGTTTTGTATATTATTTATAAGCCTATCAACTGGTACAAATCCTCCTCCCTTATCTATGACAATATTTTGAGGAACTTCAAAATCCTCAACCATATCTAAACCCTTTTCTGCAAATATAATGGTATTTCCAACTTGGAACATCTGACTTCCATTTACGATAATCTCTAGTACTCCTGATTTATAGCCTGATGCGGACTCATCTATATTGGCATCATTCTCCAATAGACCTACTGTAACCTTGTTTCCATCTATGACCAATGTCTTATTTCCGTAGTGATCATATATGGTAATCTCAAAGTTTTGACCTATTAATTCCCCCTTTTTAGTCGCAATCTTATCCCTTATTACAGCACATCCTGTGGAAACAATAATAACTATCAATACTATGATGATGGATATAGGCTTTATATGATATTTAGGATTTTTACTCATCCCTAATTACCTCCCTAATTCATTTAACATAATATATATCTATTATATTATATAATCGGTTTTCTTGACTTACATTATATAGTTATTAGTCTATGTTTTCCATAGGATTAGTATCCTTTATATATAGAACAGTATTGTTAATTACTTGACATTCATTGTTAATATATATACAATAATATTAACAAGGTGATTATTTAAATAAAAAGGGGAGGTTTTTTAATGAGTAATTTAGAGAAGAAGGAAAGATTATATTCCAGAAAGGAAATGTTGGAACTAACTGGGAAGTCAATCCTAGGGGTTACTATGGCAGGTACAATACCTACTATTTTAGCAGGATGTACTAAAGAAGAAGAAAAATCCCAAGGCTTAGCTTCAGCAAATGTTGTTGAAGATAAAGATGTTGTCTTTACTCCTGATAAAGAAGTATGCTGTACTGAAATTAGATATTCAATAAAAGATGGAAAAATAGCAAATGTTGAATTCGATGGTGGATGTAATGGAAATTTACAAGGTATAGCAAAATTAGCTGAAGGGATGACCCCTGAAGAAGCAGCCAGCAAAATAGCAGGTATAAAATGCAGCACAGGTGGCACTCAAAGAAATTCCTCTTGCCCAGATCAATTTAGTAAAGCACTTTTACAAAATATTTAATAGAATAAAATGAGAATTATCATACTTATGGAGAATATCTTATAGGTTGATATAGATTATAATCTATATCAACCTATGTTTATTTATCTTTTAAAGATATCTCATATCTTAAATCTATATCCTGCTCCCCATACGGTTTCGATGAATATACGTCCTTTAGAATTATCCTCAATTTTTTCCCTTATCCTTGCTATATGCACAGTTATAGTGGATGCATCTGACAAAGAATCATAGCCCCAAACCCTTTCAAAGAGTTCTTCTTTGCTAAAGACTCTATTTGGATTCTCCACTAAAAATAATAGCAAATCAAACTCCTTCTGAGTTAATAAAACTTCTCTACTATCTATATAGACTCTCCTATCTTCCTTGTCAATGGATAACTCCTGAATTTCTATCAATTTAGTTCTAGGACTATCTTTGAGTCTTTCATATGTCTTTATATGACTATTTACCCTTGCTACTAATTCACCCATGCCAAAGGGTTTAGTTATATAATCATCAGCTCCTAAATTTAATCCTTTAATCTTAAATATTTCATCAGATTTTGCCGATACAATGAGCACAGGTATTTGTTTTGTATCCGATATCTCTCTTAATATGTCAAAACCATCTCTTTGAGGAAGCATTAAATCTAAAATAATTAGATCGAAGTCTTCATTTTTAATATATTCAAGCCCAGAATTACCATCAAAAACACATACAACTTCATAGCCACTCATCTCCAAATAGTCTTTTTGAAGTTCGGATATGCTCTTATCGTCTTCAATTATTAAAATTCTCTTCATCCTATTCCCTTCCCTTTTTAGTCTTCTTTAAAGAAATAATAATGGAAGCCCCCTGTCCTTCTTCACTAATTGCCCATATTCGTCCTCCTAGACCTTCCACAATTTGTTTTGAAATTGCAAGACCTAATCCACTTGAACCCTTAATCTCTCTTGCAACATCAGCTCTATAAAATCTTTCAAACACATGGGGCAAATCTTCCTTGCTAATTCCATGTCCATTATCCTTAAATTCTATTATAATTGAAGAATTTGTCTCTCTTAAGATTATTTTAAGTATACCCGTTTTTGTCATAATGTTTCTCTTGCCATTATCCATAATGTTTTGGACAACTCGGTTAAACTTTTCAGCATCTATTACAACAAAGGATATATTTGAAAGATTGTTTTCAAAGACTATTCTCTTATCTTCAAGGAAAAAATCTTCTAAATTGTCACTTATACAATTCTCTATATATTCTTCAATATTTACCTGGTCTTTTTTAAATCTCATCTGATTTAAATCTAGTTTTGAATATAATAGCAAATCATCAATCATGGTATTTATCATCTTTGTCTTTTCAATGGCTTTTGATAGATAATATTGTCTCTTTTCATCAGTATTTGCAACTCCATCTAGGACTCCATCTATATATCCTCTTATGGAGGTTACAGGGGTTTTAAGGTCATGGGAAATACTCGATATTAAAAACCTTCTATTTTCGTCAACCTTTTTCTCATAATAGATGGAATTCTTCAACTGAAGTCGTAATTGTTCAATGGCAGCTCCAAGCTCTCTCACTTCTCCATATCCCTTATCTGTAATTGCTGTTTCCAGTTCACCAATTCTTAAATCTTCCATTTCCCTTGTTAAATCCACAATTGGAATTATAATGTTTTTCATATTTTGCCTTTGAACAATCAAGCTAGATATGACAAAGACTATTAAAAAGATTATAAAAACAAAGATAATCAGTGACCTATAATAGTCACCGATATTTACAATTTGATTGAGACTTAATATCTCATATTCACTACCATCTTCCATTGTAAATTTTTCAGAGTTTATTCTATATCTATTGCCCTCATGTTCATAATAATTATTTTCAACACTGAGATTCATCATGATTTCCTTGATTTCAAACATGGTAAAATCTTCCCTATTATATACGATATTGCCCCTCTCCATTACAATAACAGCTGTTTCACCTAATCCTTGAGTAACAGAAGATTCATTTAATAGATTATAAAAATAGGTATATATAAACCCTAAGCAACTGGTAATAAGAATTGTGCTTATGAGAATCATTATGCTCTGTGTTAAAAATCTTTGCCTTAGTTTCATACAATCATCCTAAATATCTTTTTTCTCAAACAGATAGTATCCTCCTGCAATTAACATTATACCGTAACCAAGTAAGATTAGAAATACTCTAAGTATCTTACCATAATTTATATAGCTTCCTAAAATCAATCTATACCAATCAAAAGTAGATGTAAATAAAAGACTTTTCATTTGGGGAAAAGCTAAACCTAGTCCATTAAATACCAAAAATATAAAAATAGAAAACATAAATGCACTTGTGGTACCTTTTGCAATATTACAGATTAAAACAACTACCAATGCAAAGATAAAAATTGGCATAAACCCCATAATATATGCTACTAATATCTTAAAGAAATTTGACATATCCCTATTTATGAACAATGATGAAAGAATTGAAATAATCATGACAAAACCTAGATTCCCAATTATAAAGGTACCAATTGCTAGGATCTTCCCTAAAAACACTTTAAGTCTTGATGCTGGTCCTGTTAAAGTAAATTTAATAGTATTATCAACAAATTCACCAGCAAACATATCTATACAAATAAATGTAGCAAAAAGTGGAAATATGGAGTAGCTTAAAATTGTCAATATCATTATGGGAAATTCTGAACTTCCTGTGATACGTATTCCTGCAAAGTTATTTAATGAATATACTAGGATTGCTGCCAATATAACAGAAATAAGAGAGAATATCAATGCTACAGTTATTTTCTTCTTCTTTGACATTTTAAATATCTCATTTATATAGACTGCCTTAAAAATCTCCATTTAAATCAACCTCACTTAAATAATAATTCTCCAAGGAAGAATAATTTTTTAGAATGTTTTGTGTGCTGTCAACGCCTAAAAGTTTTCCACCATATAAAACTCCAACTTTATCACATGTAAGTTCTATATCATGTATTAGATGACTAGATATAAAAAATGTAGTTTTATTCTGCTTTGACATAGCTATAATTAATTCTCTCATTTCAACCATTCCCTCAACATCTAACCCATTAAATGGCTCGTCTAAAATTATAATTTCTGGATTTGATAAAATTGCCATAGCAATACCAAGTCTTTGTTTCATGCCTAAAGAATAATTTTTTATCTTTTCATTCTTGTATTTAATAAGTCCTGTAGTCTCCAAACTTTTATAAATTCGTATATCATCAACATCCGCATAAAATCTTCCACATAATTTCATATTTTCGTAGGCTGTCAAGTAGGGAAATGGTGTTACATTCTCTATAATACATCCAATGTTTTTCATTGCCTGTTCATAGTCCTTTGAAATACTATATCCATTTATTCTAACATCTCCTCTATCAGCTTTCATAAGCCCTACCATGATTTTCATTGTAGTGGTCTTCCCTGAGCCATTAGGCCCTAAAAAGCCGAATATCTCTCCTGGATTGATTTCTAAATTAATATCATATATTCCCCGATTATTTTTGTATTCTTTTGATAAGTTTTCAATTACAATTGCCTTATCCAAAACTAGTCCTCCTTTAAAATAACTTAGAGGTGCAAAAGTAAAACTTTTGCACCCTTAGTTATTACTCAAATATTCTAATAAAGGTATCATCATTGGAAGAAGTGTAGCCGCCATTATCTTCGTCTATTGTAACATTAAAAGATACCCTAATGTTTTGTACTCTTGTTGGATCAATAATTCCTTTTTCCTTTTCGCCCTTATCATTTGTATAATATATTATTGTAAAATGCTTTGATTCATCATAATTTGAGTAAAAGTCAAAACTTCTTACAGTATCACCTTCATATCCTTCATTATATTTCTCATAGTATTTACCTTTTATATTTCCATCTTCAATGGAAGTTATCTCTATAAATCTTTCTCCAACCTTTTTAAAGGAACTGCCCTCATCTTTTACAATATCATTTTTGTATTTACCAATATATTTACTATCAAATTCATAGCCTTCTTTACTATATGTGACTTTTTCACCATCTAAATTTGGTGCTTTGACAACTGTACTATTGACATCTTTTATATCAAATGAAAAATCTAAGGAGTAAATATGTTCATTACCTTTATTATCCTGTGCAGACATACTTGCAGTAAAAATACCGCTTTCTATAATCCCATCTTCATTTTCAATTGCCTTTCCTGTTGCACTTATGAGATATATGTTTGACTTAGGATGTGGAACATTTAGGTTCTTTGCATCCCATTCGTCAAGTATACTATATTTAAATATGAAGGAAGAAATAGCATTAATAGAAGAAGGGATTTGTGATTCTGATAGATTTCCCACATACATTTTCTTTCCAGCAGATTCTTCCACTTGAATAGCCTCTTGTAAGCTTCCTACAAGTGCATCAAGAACCTTCTCTGCATCCTTAATTTGCTCATCTTCAAATGGATTATCAATTATTTTTCTAGTTTTATTATTAGATTTTCTTCTCTCAAAAACATTATATGAACCATCTTCAAAATTTTTGTGTATATCTTGTTTTTCATCACTGTACCAATAATTCTCTCTTACTTCTCCTTTTTTAAAATTCTTGTCTATTGATTCTCTAGCTTTGTTCTCAATATCGTATTTTACATTAGAGGTTGATTCTTCAAATACCTTGCCGTCAATTTTCAGAGATATCGTAGCATCAACACTGAAGTTATCAACCTCACTGGTCAATTTTACCATTGTTGTCTTCATTGAATCCTTAAATCTATAGTATCCTGAGCCAAGCATAATATCTGCAAAAGCTGATGTTGCTAAAATCGTAGCACCAAGGATAAAAGCGCATATTGTACCAGTTTTTTTACTAAATTTCACTTTTTTGCCTCCAATCATATAATTTACTAACACAAGCTTAAGCCTTTATGTAGTATAATTACATGATACCTCATTTGTCTTGAATATCTATAAACTAATTATTAACAATTTATTAAATTTTATATTTTACATAAAATACTTCCCTATATTATAAAACTAGTCTTGATCGATTATGGGAATCTCCGTGTCAAAGAATGTAATAGATTGTATCTCCTTATCATTTATAACATTCTCAAAGGTCTTTATAAACAAGATTTCACCACTCAAATGATCTAAATGATGCATACCATTAAAGGTATCCGTTGTCTCTGAAGTCCCATCCTTGTATTTTATTGTTATAGGATAGATATCTGAATACTCATTTGGTCCAAGTACTTCCCAATTACCTGCGGCTTCTTTTATTTCTTCTGTAAAAGGACTTTTTAGTTTCAAAACAACAGAAATTGGTGAAATTGAAATAGTATCTATTGTTGCATCATAATCAAACATCTTTATTACCTTATCCACTTCATAATTAGCAGAGTAGTCTTTAAAGTCAAGATTGAAACGAGTCTCCCATGCTCCTGATACAATAGTAGTGAAATCCCCAGGGATTGTATCTGCACCTTGCAAGTCTGTGAGTTTCAAATGAATTTTTTTCCCCACAAAACTATCTCTACTAATCATTCTCAAAACCATGGTGGTTTTATTATCCTTGATATCTTCATCTTCCAATGAAATAAATCCATAGCTATAAAACCCATGATTCCCAAGGATATCAGTATATATATCCTTGAAACTATAGTGAGGCTTATTTAGAACTGTTCCATCTGGTGCTGTGAAATCCACTAATATTAAAGTCACATTACTATCACCTATGACTTGTTTAAATTCTATAGTTCCATCTTTGTTTTTTACTTGCTTGCCAATGATACTAGCTCCCTTTGCCAAGTATTCTGCTTGCTCATTACTTGAAGGGTTTAGGAAATCTAGAAATTTAATATCTAATCCTAAATATGAAGCAGCGAAGGCTGTTGTAGTAATCAAACAAAAAGCCACCATTACCGCTACCAATCTAGGCCTTAGCCTTTTTAATGGCGTAAAACCTCTTTTATTTTTATTTTCGTCTTTGTATTTATCTAAAATATTATTAAACATTTTATCTTTTTGTTCCTCTGTAGGTTCAAGAATTTCAGATATTCTATTTACAACTTTTTTGTCCAAAATTTTTACCTCCCAACATTTAAATTATTTTTAAGTCTGTCACGACCTCTTTGTAATTGTGACCGTATAGTGCTTTCATTGCGTACTAAAAGTTCTGATATTTCTTTTACTGAATAGTCTTCCAGATAATAGAGATATAAAACTACCCTATACTTTTCAGGAAGAGCAAGAAGTTTTTCAATTATTTCTCTCTCCTGAATATATTCATCATTTGAAGCAATCTCTGGAAGTTTCTCAAGATCAACACGTTTCCGTTTCCACCATGATTTAAGTATATCCTTACAATGATTCTTTGTTATGGTGATAAACCATGCCTTTTCATGTTCATAATCATTGAAATCAACATTTGACTGTAATACTTTCAAAAATACAGACTGGACAGCATCTTCTGCATCAGCAGGATTTCTCAAGTATATATAGCTGAGTTTATAGATTCTACTTACATTTCTCTCATACATTTCAGCCAACTCTCTATTGGTACGCAATAAAGAATCATTCTCCATTAATCCACCTCCTCTTATATATAACACGATTCACCTTCTGAAAAAGTCTCATTTTAAATGAAAATTCTCCTCTCTGGCTTCAATTATATTTTAATTCTAGCCAGAAAGGAGAATTCTTTCTTCTAAATCATAAATTATTTTATATTATCTTTGCCTCTTATCTAGATTCTTCACTTGCTACTCTAAATTTATCTACATCTTCTTTGATGGTTAATTTTCGATGCAAAACTCGTATTTCTTCTAATAAATCAACATTTTTGGCCTGTAGATTTGTTTTTTCTTGAATTAGCTTTCTAATCTTGCTTTGATCATACTCGTATTTAGACATCATATCTTGGATGGTTTTCCCTTGAAGTTCTGACTTAGCAAGTACCTCAGCGAGATCCTCTTCTAGAGAATTTATATGTTCTTTATATGACTCTGAGTTTTTATTTAACAATAAAAACTCTCTTTCTTGGATTTGATTTTTTTCTAGATAATCCTTTAATACCTCTTTATCTATTAATAATTTTTCATTTTCTTCCTCAAGCTCCTTATAGTGGTCGTAGAGCTTTTCAAACTTCTCTCTTAATTCATCATAGGATTTACTCTGGTTGTTTAGATTATTATTCTTGGTTTCCATATCTTTTAATTTGTATGAAAGTGAATTAACTTCATTTTCCATATTAGCTAATTCTATAGTTAGTCTTGCGACTTCGCTTCTGCTATTTTCTAACTTAAGCTTCAATTCATTGTGAATCTCTGCTCTCTCATCTTCTGATATCTCAACATAGGAGTTTTCTTGTTCTTGCCTTACTGAATCCAAGAGTTGATTGGAATTTTTTAACGACATTTCTAATCTATTAATCTCATATTTTTGAGATTGAACCTTCTCATTTGCGACTATCAAGTTGTTCATGCTGTGTTTAAGCTTTTCTTCTAATTCTTCTATTTGATTTTCTTTTTCTTCTAAAAGAACTATTGTCTTCCGAGCTTGTTCTTCTTTTGATTCCAATTCATTCTGGAATTTATCTAAGCTTTCCTTTATAATCTCAACTCTATTATTTGAATCTTCTAATTCAGCTTCCTTTTTCTTTAATAAATCTATATATTTTTCAAGCTCCTCATTCTTTTTGTTTATCTCTAATTCTATATCTTCTAAGGATTTTTTTGCCTCTTTATATCTACTATCAGATGAGTATAATTCAGACTCTAGACTTTGTAAGCATGTATTTAATTCTTCTTTCTCTTTTTCTAATTGTAATTTATCCTCTTTTAAGCTTTCTACCAACTTTTCTTTTGATTCTTTTATAGATATATATTCATTTTTTAATTCTTCTACTCTTTCTTCTGCTTCTTTAAATTGTTTCTTTAGTAAATTATTTTCTTGAGATAACAACTCCTTCTCTGCCATCATTTCTCTTAATTGAAACTCTAAATTGTCTCGAATATGCTCCACAGAATCCCTAAGTTCACTAACATAATTTTCTACACTTCCTTTAGTATAGCCTCCAAATAAAGTTTTCTTCAAATTATCATCTATGTCATTATTTCCTTTTATCCTTGAAGAGTTTGAAGTTGTAAAATCCGGTCCAAAATTAAAATCATTATTATCTTCAAAAAAATTAGTCATTTCCTACCTCCTCCATTATTAGTGTAACTTTTGTCATATGGTTTATATATGGCGCCATCTCTACAGATGTTTCAATAAGATGCTTAGTACCTTTTACTTTACTTCCTAATCTTCCTGGTTTTAAAATTTCATGAGAAATTATATTAAATTTTTTGTCTAAATAGATTACACATATATCAAATTTCATAAAAAATGTATGAACCCTTGAACAATTTATAAATAATACTCCCTGTTCTCTTTCTAGTCTATCTTCAAACATTAAACCTTTTAGTCTAGTCCAAAATGTTCCGGCAATCTTAAGATCTAATATCATATAGATTTCCTCCCACTATATACCTCCTAATGCTTCTACTATTGTGGGAACTGCTGGTGCCAATAAGACAATAAATATTACCGGAAATATAAAAAGAACCATCGGAATCAAAATCTTAACTGGTATCTTAGCAGCTCTTTCTTCTATATCTTGTTTGTGTGCAACCCTAATCATTCTAGATTGTGAATTCAATACACTTTGCATAGATATGCCAAGTTCTCCTGCTTGGATAATTGCACCTGTAAATGCACTAACTTCAGTTATCTCACACCTATCACTAAGAGATTGAAGAGAGTCCTTTCTTGTCTTACCTAAATTAATCTCTCTTTGTGCTATATGAAATTCATCAATTAATGGTCCTTCCGCCTTTTCTACTACATAACCCAAAGCCTGATCAAAACTCAATCCTGCAACTACACTTACACTTAATATATCCATTACCTCTGGCAGTTGAGACTTTATAGCCTTTTTCCTATTTGTTATTTTAATTTCTAGAGAATACCTAATATATACATAGCCCGCAAAGACACCTGTCAACATATAAAATATTGTCTTAAATATATTTACTCTCTTAAGAGTACCAAGATATCCACCTACTAATCCAAAACCAATAATTATTATAATATTCATAGCTCTATAATCCTTTGGATTCATCCTTATTCCCGCTTTAGATAATTTCTCACTTAACTTAAGCTGAGATTCCATTTTTATCGGCAACAGAGTTGCTACAGATTGAATAAACTTATCTATCATAGGCTTTAAAAATCGTTCTTGAAATGATAGATCTAAAATATCATTTGTAATAAGAATAGGTTTGTTGATGTTTTTAACATCCATAAGCCTTTTTTTAAATATTTTTCTATTATTCACAAAAATTCGTGATATCAACACTATAACCAAATAGGTTGAAAATCCTATTAACAACGGCTCTCTAAACATACTTCCTCCTACATCTCTATATTTATAAGTTTTTTAATCGTGACATATCCTAATATTTCTAAAAATACACATAGTCCTAACATAATATATCCATAAGTGGTAGTAAACATAGGTTCCATATATCCTTTATTTATAACAGATATCATAATCAATAATATAATTGGTAACAAGGCTATTATCCTTCCTGAGATTTCTCCTTGAGCAGTTAATGCCTTTATATTTTTCTTAATTATAATACGATCTCTTATAGTAGCACCAATATTATCCAACACATCTGCTAGATTTCCACCTACTTTCTTTTGAATGGAAACAGCAGTATTTATAAGTTCCATGTCCTTTGACTTCATTCTTTCAGCTACTTCTGTCATAGACACCTCTATCTTTTCCCCTAGTTCTACTTCTCGTACTATCTTCCCAAATTCCGTACATATAGGATCCGGTAGGTTTTTAATCATACTAGCTAAAGCTTGTTCAAAGGTAAATCCTGCTCTTAAACTATTAGATATAACCAAAAGTGCATCTCCTAATTGATCATTAAACTTGTTCATCCTATTTTTTTTCATTTTTCCAATGACTATAGGCGGTATTATTATACCTAATGCCACTGAGCTAGCTATTATTACTACTCCTTTATTAAGAACAAGAGAAATAATTGCTGGAAGTATAATTAATAAAGCCCACATAGTCAAAAACTCTTCTGCTCTTAAATGTACACCTGCCATTAATAGACTTTCTCTTAACTTTTCTGGTACTTCAATACTTAACTTTTGCTTTTGTTTTTTATGCTTCTTTTGACGACTATAGTTATATAAACTCTGCTGTTCTATTTTGTCTAATCTTGATTTAAAGTTAACACATCTCCTATATATTAGCTTTAATAGAGTATCTATTATATTGTAAGCTAATATTCCTAAACTCATTGATGTTATTATATACATACTTTCCTCCTATTTCGTAAACCATTCATCCTTAACCACTATCCCATTGTCTTTTAGCTTATCTACTACATATGGTCTAATTCCAGTTGGTTCATATTTGCCACTGATCATTCCAGTAACATCATACCCTTCTTGTCTGTATACAAATATATCCTGCAGAGTAACTATGTCTCCTTCCATGCCAGTCACTTCAGAAATAGCAGTAATTTTTCTAGATCCATCTCTAAATCTAGATTGTTGTACAACTATATCTATAGCTGATGCTATCTGTTCACGAATAGCCTTCACAGGTAAATCCATTCCAGACATCATCACCATGGTTTCAAGTCTAGCTATTAAATCTCTTGCTGTATTAGCGTGAGCTGTTGCCAATGAACCATCATGTCCTGTGTTCATTGCTTGTAACATATCCAAGGCCTCTCCAGATCTAACCTCTCCAACTATTATCCTATCCGGCCTCATACGAAGAGAGTTTCTCACTAAGTCTCTTATAGACACTTGCCCTTTACCCTCCACATTTGCTGGTCTAGCCTCTAAAGTAATTACATGCCTTTGCATAAGTTTCAATTCTGCTGCATCCTCTATAGTCACTATTCTCTCAGTTTCAGGTATAAAACTAGAGAGTACATTTAATAAAGTGGTTTTACCACTACCTGTACCTCCTGATACCATTACATTACATCTGCCTTTTACACAGGCTTCTAAAAATGCAGCCATCTGAAATGATAAAGATTTATATTCAATCATATCACTCATTTCAAGAGGTGTAGAGTTGAATTTACGTATGGTCAGTGTAGGTCCATTAAGAGCTACTGGTGGCACTACTGCATTAACACGGGAACCATCCTGTAGTCTTGCATCTACCATAGGATTTGCCTCATCACATTGTCTTCCCAATGGAGATACTATTCTGTTAATAATTTGTAGTACATGATCTTCATCTCTAAAAAAAACCCCTGAAACCTCAATCTTTCCATTACGCTCTATATATACATCCTTTGGACCATTTACCATGACTTCTGAAATATCTTCTTCTCTTAGTAATGATTCTAGTGGCCCTAATCCCATTACATCATCATAAATCTCTTGAATTAGCATCTCCCTTTTAACCTTAGTCAAAGATTCACCTTTTAGAATCAGTATATCATGTATAATTGCTTTTACATCTATCCCTTCTACATCTCCACTATTATCTTGTATTTGCTTATTATAAGCATCTATAACATCTCTATGAACTGATAATTTTAGATTTTCATATTGATCTACCTGAACTGCATCCATATCAAATCCTATCATCTCAGGAATAATTCCTCCTGCGATTTCATCTTTCTTAGCTTTTTCCAATCTTTCAGATAATCTCACTATTTATCACCCTTTTTACTATGATTTCTTCTTAGAAATCTCCCTAAAATATTACTATTTGAATTCTTTTCTTTAGGAGAATCAGACTGATCTATTTCATTAGCTATCTTTTGATATGACCTAGAAACTTTAGATGATGATGAGTCAATAACTATTGGCCTACCTTGATTAACTGCTTCTAAGGCTAATTTGTGTTCAAATGGAATACTATGCCATAAAGGAAATTCTAGAGCTTTAGATACATCTCTTAACTTTACTCTACTTGGCTCTTCTTTTGCTACTAATAGTCGTATTTTTTCGTCTCCTACTAATGAACTAACTATAGAAAGTCCTTTTTTTGTCCTTCTAAGGGTGGCTAAATCCATACCCGTTATATATAAGATCATTGAAGAGACATCAAAACAAGATAGGTTTATACCATTAAACCCCATGCTTGTATCTATAATTAAATAGTCATAATATACTCTAAGAACCGATATTATCTTCTCAACTTGAGAAGATGATATATGCTCTGCAAATTCCGGACTAGAAGGTGCTGGTAATACATTTACACCAGATGAATGCATAGACATATACTTCCTAATAGTGTCAGCATTTGGACTTGACTGTTCTTGCAATAATTCAGATATTGTATTCCTTGTTTCTATTCTCATGGAAGAGGCCACTTCTCCAAACTCCATATCAAAATCTAAGATAGCTACTTTCCTTTTTTTTTGTGCTAATTTAATAGCCAAATTTGTAGCTACAGTAGTGCGTCCCACTCCACCCTTTGAACTAAAAACAGTAATAACCTGAGATTTCCAATCAGTAGTGGAGGTGTTTTCTAAAGCCATCAACCTTGCTGATTCATTGGTTTGTATACCCTTTATTTGTGCAACTAAAGTAGCACTGTCAATTTGTATTGGCAATATATAGTGGACTCCTGTCTGCATAATCCTCTGTATGGTCTCATGAGTATAGTCCTCTGTAATAACAACAGGGACAGATCTTGGTCTCAATAAATAGATCTGTTGACATACTCTAAGTAATAAGTTCATATTATTGGATGAAATAAGAACTACATCTGGTCTGCACTTAGTAATAGTATCTAAAACTTTATTTTCATCACTTACCCTACCAACCATTTTTATATCGTCATCTTGGAGAAGTGGAAACAATCTTTGAGTTGTATTATCTTCTGCAAATATTAAAACTTTAACTTCCATAACTACCTCCTGATAATTACTTGACTAAATCTACTTGTGTTATACTTTCTATATTAACTTCTTCTTCATCTTCTTGATTTCTTAAGATGGCTCTATTACTTACTCCTGCAGTTTGAGCTAAGGAAAACTTTAAGGCTTCCTCTGGTGTAACTGCCAATGTAATTGTTACATAGTATTCTGCATCTAAGTTTTCAGTAGTACTAGAATTTATATTATTATCAACAGCTAAAACCTCTCTTTTCTGTAAAAGTAATACTCCCCTTTCATGTGGCTCCTCATCTAATATAGATGCTATATCCACCCTATTACCTACTTTTATGAGTCCAGCTACTCCCGTATCTGGTGCTACATTCATTGTAATAGCCCTCATACCTAAGGGTATAGATGCAGCAAGTCCTGCACCAGCACTACCTACTTCTTCTATCTTCTGTGGTTTGAAAACATCTCCTTTAAATATGGGTGCCAAGGATATCTTTCCTATTACTTCTTCCTTTTGAGAAATTGAATTTTCTGGTACTGACAATTTATGAATTTTTTTTACCTCTACCATATCCTCTGTTATCTGTATTTTATCTTTTATATCAACCCTAGCTATGACTACTTGAGCCAAATCTTCCTCTGCTATTTTTTCTTTCTTGCCTTGAATTGGATTCATTAATGACACTATAAAAACAAAAATTGCTATAATCATGGCTATTATTCTAGTCTTTTTCAAAAATCCTACACCTACCTATTCTTAAAATTACCTGCCTGGAAACCAAATTGGGATTCCACCTGTATTCTTATCCTGACCACCTTTTATATTCACCTTTATTGGGAATTCATTTATGCCTATCATCTTTAGTGTGCTACATTTATATACATCTGTTAATATGATATTTATTTCTGAAGCTCTATATGAATTAGTCTGTTGCCTAACTATCCATTTTACATCTACTTGATTCTTATCTAATCCATTCTTTTCTGCTATTTCCCAAGTAATTTCTCTTAATGTAGATTGTGGATCTTCTGAGTGCCACAACTCTTCTCCTAAATCAACCCTAGCTTCACTCATTAATCTTCCAACTTCTACTAGCTTGTCTCTTTTATTAAATGCTAAAATCACATCTGTAGATAATCCTAGAAATACTATTACTAATATCAGGGTCCCAGCAAATAGTATTAATATATCTCCATTTTCACTATCCCTAAATTTCCCGAGCACATTATCACCTCTTTATGTTGGCCATCTTACTATCCTCATTGTAGTCTTTTTAGCTTTATATAAATTATTTGTTAATTTTATACCATCTTTAAAAAAAGGTTTAGTCAAGGGAGTCAATGCATAAACTTGATACTCTATCTTCCCTTCAATTTCCATAGTGACTGTCTTGAACTTTAAATCTGTATGGACCACTATTTCCTCTGGTATAGCATCTGGCCTTTTATACCTATATTCTTTTTCTCCAGGATATATCCCTATCTGCCCATTAGCCACAGACACCTTATTCATATCAATTCTACTATTGCTACTTTCATCAACTCTTTTAAATTGGCTGGCAAGTAAATTATTTGCATACTCTCCACTATGGACTATTTTTCTGCCATTATTCATTACCCACTGTTCGTCCTGTCTTAATCTAAGTTCCCAAGCCGAATTTCTACAAGTATGATCAAATATTGCTTTTTGATAAATAAACCAACCAACATCTATAATAAACATTAATAGCATCAAAAATATTGGCAGCACAAGAGCATATTCTACCATAGCTTGGCCTTTTTCATTTTTTTTAAAACCAAACATATTAATCACCACCTAGAATTCATAAGATCATTTTATATTATCTTGAATTTAATCCCAACCATCTCCCCCTACATACATTAAACCTGTATAGGATTCAGAAAGTTTTATACTATCCCCTAGAATTAATCTGGTTACAAAGATATAATATGGCATATTATATTCTACAATAGCCGTTATATATTCTATATCGTTTCTATTTTCCGTAGAAACAAATTGTCCGCTTTCAAGATTATAATGATGTCCTATATACCTCCTGCTCTTCACTCCTTCACTACTAATTCTGTGAGTTAATTTATCTCTATCTAGGGATGTATTTTCATCTATAACTTTATTTACTAATTCATCCCTATCTCTATAATTAGAATATCCTTTTATTCCCCCTTTTGCACCAGCCTCTTCATATAAAACTACAACTTTCTGTATCTCTCCTGCTAAATGCTGTAAATTAGTTTTCGTATGAACAGCTCTGCCTATATCAAAAATCAATCCTAATATAATAATCATTATAGGGAGAATCAAGGCAAATTCAACTAAACTATATCCTTCTTCACTTTTTATGCTTCTTCTCATGTTTCTTTATCTCCTTAAAGAATATAAAGGAGATGATCTACATCACCTCCTCTATATTCACTATAAATTGTTATGACACTTACATCAGGGACTATGATGTTGAACCCAGTTCATCAGAAAGGTTGTTGAATATATCAGTTAACTTACCACCAACTGCTCTCAACGCAACAATTGCTACTATAGACACTAATACCAATATTAGACCATACTCCACCATACCTTGTCCACTTTCTTCATTCATTAACCACTTCACATGTATTACCTCCTTCCATGTAATATTTAAATACACAAAGTGTAATTTAAACTCTGTTAATTATTTTGTAGCCAAGTCACTGGGAAGAACCTCCTTTATCTTGTCATACATAGGTTTAATTGTATTCTCACCTAAAGTTGCCAGTGCACCAACGACTACTAGCGCGACTAAAACTAAAATCAATCCATATTCTACCATGCCTTGTCCACTTTCTTCTTTATATAGTTTATTTAGTCCCAAATACACACCCTCTCTCATCCTATAAAGTGAATAACTTCCCTAAAATATCCATTATAACTGGCTCATACATAGCTATGATACACCCTCCCATAATCTGAATACACATAGGAAATGTACTTCCTACCCATATAGTTTTGGTAGAAAATCCAATGATTATATAGAATACTAAGAACAAAACAATTCCCATTAAAAATAAATAGACATTTTCAAATCCTAACATAAGAGAAAGTACCATGGCTAATTTTATATCTCCAGCCCCAATCCCTATGGAGCCGGATAATAATCTAGTTGTAAAAGCCGATGAAAAAAATATTCCAGCTGTGATAATAAGGGCTAATAAACCACTTCCTAATGACCTAAGTCCACCTGTCGCCAATTGGTTAACTATACCAATTACTAATATTAATAGAACTAGTTCATTGGGAATTATCCTTATCCTTTCATCTATTCTAGCTCCAAATACTGCCAGTATACACATAATTGATACAAGAATAAATTCATAGAATTTGAAATACTCAAATGCTACTACAATCCCAATTGAAACTAAAATTCCATTAATCCACTTATCCCGCTTATATTCAATACGATATAAGGTATATTTTTTATTGTTTTGTTTTTCTTTCCATAAAACCATCTCATCCACAATTTTAGAAATATTGTATCCGATTACAAAACCAAATACTCCTAATAATATTGATAATATAATTCTCAATAATCTCTCCTCATCTTTAGTCTCATTCATATGATATTCAATTTTAAAATATATAGCTACCCTAAAATTATCCATTATATCCAATATTATTCCTTTATTTTGTCTATTTTTTAATTATTTCCTTCTAAAATTATTCTTTCACTTTTTTCGACAAGATAATTATCTATATTTGTCATTTTATGTTTTATTATCTATTTATACAGATTTCATTATTATAAGGCTTATATCTAATAACTCTAATTCAGTGGAATATCTTAATAATTTATTTATATCTAAAACGTTTACCTTTAACTCAGGCATACTTCTACTTTGAACATAAGATTGCTCTTCTTCAGTCATTGCTTTTATTCCTATATTGTCTAAAAATCTTTCACAAAAAGTATTAGTATTATGATTTATTTTATATTCGCTAATCTTATACTTCCCTTTTAAACCACTAATATTTAAAGTAATATTTTTCTTTGTTTTTTTAGGGTGTAATTTTACATTGTTTTTGGTGTATTCATAGCATTCTCTATAGCCAGAGTACAATAGAATGACTAAATCATTTCCACCTCTCGTCACAAAACATCCATTTTCATTTAATATTACATCTGGCTTAAACTTCGAAATAAAATTATATATATAATAAAACCTTGACTTTATGCCAAACTTATTATAAAAGCTGAAATAATCTATTTCACTACCCGGTCCAGTATCAATACCTTTAAAGGAAGTTACATAAAATGGATTTTGTATTATATTTAACATTAATATGTTCAAGTATATATTATAATACAACATGTTATACTCCTCTTCATATTTTATGTTATCTACTATATAATTAAATTGTACTATTAATTTATTTGTTATATTATTGCTATCAATATTCAAATCTCTTGTAATTTGCTCTATTATATTATTAATATTATTTGCTAGACAAGAAAATTTTGTTTGGCATAATAAATCTTTATGATGATATGATAGGTCTAATCTGTAAAATCCAGATTTATAAGGTAGCTTTTGTAGCTCTTTTATATATCTTATATCTTGTTTCCATTTTATGATTTCTAACTGTCCAATATATATTCCCCAATTAGAAAATTCTTCTCCAAACCTTTTTTGCAACATGTTGATAAAACCTGTGATATGATTAAATACTATTTCCGAAGTTTGATTTTGCGTAATTAATTTATTTAATTCTGGTATATACAATTCAAATTTTGATTTTGCTAATTTAGAATTCCCTATTATCATAGATATAAAATCTAATGAATTTTTTATATCCAAATAATATGTTTCATAAAATTTATCTTTGCCTTTATAAAATTCCTCTTTATTCAAAGATATAAAATCCACTTGAATTATAGGAATTATATTATTATCTTCTAAATCCATAACTAATTTATTTATTTCAAAATTTAATAGTTCTCTTAGATCACCATTTTTGGTTACTAATAAAAACTTCCCTTCTTTGAATTTAAATTTTATGATTACATTTTGAATATCTATATTTTTAAAACTATAATTTAAGCCGTTAATACTACTATCTACAATGCAATTTAAATCTATAACATGATTCCAAGTATTATTCCTCATTTTAGCATCTGTTTCAATATCTAGATTATAGATATAATCTTCCATATCCCTTATATTATCTCTATTGTTTGTCTCTATTTCTATTTTCTTGATAAATTGTTGAACTTCTTTATTATGTTGAATCCATTTTTTATTTTCTTTATCTCTTTCATATTCATATTTATATCTAAATTGTGTAGGTGACATGAAGAAAGTATCTCGAAAATTCCTATTTAATGTTTTTATATCAGTAAATCCACTATCAATAGATATATCTGTAATTGTTTTATTTGTATTTAACAATAGATCTATAACTTTGTTCAGTTTTTGTTTAGAAAAATATCTAGTAAAATTTATTCCTATTATCTCTTTAAAAATACGCGAAAGATATGAGTAGCTGATATTATATTCTAAGGCAACCTTTGATAAAGTTATGTCTTCATTAGGAAGTATATCTGAATACTTTTCTAAAATATCATATACAATATACTCAGAATTATAATCAATATCTATAGCATTCATAGACTTATTAGACACCAAGTTATGTCTAATAGAATCCAATAAGATATTAATTCCTCTCTTCTCAACATCAGATTTACTCTTAATACTTAAACTTTCTATATAGAGTAGCCCTAACCCATATTCTATATTATCCTTCATCTTAATATCATTTGAAAAAAAATAATCTCCTTCTATCTCTAATTTCTTTTCTAGATACTCTGGAAACATTTGCAAACATAAGAGTATATTATCTTCCTCCTCTCGATACAGGCAATGGGCATTGTTGGAATTTATTATATATACATCTCCTTTATTTAAGATTCTAGTATGATTCCTTACCTGAACTTTAATCTTACCTTTAATAACATATATTATTTCTATAGAATTATGAGATGCAAATTCACTATCTGCAATCGTTCCTAAAAATATTCTATAATCTTGCGTTCTCTTGGCTATAACAAATTTCTGATTATCGCCAAATTTTTTTATACTTCCTATACCTTTTTTATTTAATAAATTTAAAGTCATGTTTATTCCCCTTTCCATATTTGAGATTAAGCTAATTCCTCATTCAAGTCCATGCTTAATATTTCCACTATTAAACCATTATCAATTCCTTTTAAATAAGTCTGTAAACAAGTCCTTTAACAATATCACTTTGTTTACCAGACAGATTTTAATTATCCTTTAGTTTTTACGAGACTTAAGATGAAGCTATCATGGTTTAACTATTTTTAACATGTTCACTGTGAGAATTAATATACTCTTAGTGGGAGATCATAGTATGAGACTAAAAATAATATTTTTTAGGTATAGAATCTAAAAATGTCGAATAAAAGTTTATCAGATTTAGCTTGTTCAGTCCAATGTTTCATAATAAATAGAGCAAGTTACTCTGGGATTTAGAGAGCATACCTCTCCATTGATTTTAGGCATAAAAAACAGCAAGGGTTTATTCTTGCTGTTTAGAT
This sequence comes from Varibaculum timonense, assembly GCA_902386935.1. Taxonomy (GTDB): domain Bacteria; phylum Bacillota; class Clostridia; order Tissierellales; family Tissierellaceae; genus CABMKH01. The sequence continues at coordinate 347,245 of CABMKH010000003.1, read as the reverse complement.
ACAAAACATAAACATTGGTACCTGATACCAACTTATGAACTTATTCACTAAATTGTATATTTAAACTTTTCAGTAATGCTAATAACTTTGCCATCCCTTACTTCAATAAAATATGGTAATTTTTGTTCAGAAAGGGGAATATCATTTAAATTATACTCGCCTAGGTGTTTCAAAAATTCTTCTTTTTTTGTTGTAGTATAAAGCCTATCACTTTCAGCTTCATTTACAAATAGAAGATTCACATCTGTAAATGTATATATAGTATCATCAGTTAGTTCAAAGGTCATTTCTCCGCTGTCCTTATTGATAATTGTGTATCCACTTGGAAAATCAGATTCACTTAAATTAAGCTCTTTTACCCTTTCCTGTTCATCCCATTCAACTATTTCCACTTCCCTAAAATGTAAGATGTTATCCTCTATTACAATATTCCCTACAAATCCCTCAGGTTGATTTGTTTTTATATAGGATTCATTTCCATATATATTGTAAAACTCCTTGAAAAGTTTTTTGCTACCAGCTACTTCTGAAACCTTATGTCTCAATGTTGACATAGTCAAACTATCTACACCTTGTCTTTTTATATAAGACACAACAATATTCATATCTCCATCATCTATAGCGTATTTAATATAATCTAAATTATCAATAAGTGAAAATAGAATTAAAGACTGTGGTCTCCAAACATAGTCAGAACTCATAGATATATATTTAGCACGGGTTGCAGAATCAGATTTAAAGTTAATCTGTAATCCAAAAGGTTCTTCTTTGGTAAACAACTCTATTCCATCAGGAGTTAATTCCTCTGGAAAATCTAAAAGATTAATTATGTTTCCAACCTTTGAATTATCACCAATATAGGTTCCCTTAAGCTTATATAATTCATCCATTTTACCTGTATCCATGTCTTTTTCTCTATTGGATTTCTTGTTCTTGCTTATAAACATATCCATACCCATATCTGTGTGTATATGTCCGTAGAATCCAAAGGGATAATTATCTTTCCCACCACTAAAGATAATATTGTCTGCTACAATATTTTCTTTACCATCAACTAGTTTTATTAAGCTATAATAATCATTTCCCTTATATCTAATAAACAATATTTCATTCTTAGATATATCTATAGGCATAAAATCAAAATCATTTCCCTCTGTTATCTTTCGTATTTTTCTACTTTTTAAATCATATTCATATATATTATGTGGCTGATTTTCCCAATCCCTATAGCCTTGATTATAATCATCTATCATCTTAGGATCTATAGCTTCAGTAGCTGAATATAATAATTTCTTTCCATCTGAAGTAAAGGTAGGAGTCATGGTCACAAGGTCCTCATCAGTGACATTGGTAATATGGTAGGTTTTGTCTCTATTCATATTGAGTAAGACTACATTCTTGTTTTCAATCATGTCTCTACCAGCACCTTCAATTAATCCAATTATATTATTATCTGGATTTATGGCTAAATGATCCTTATAGGACAAAGTGGTAATATCAGTAAATTCCGTATGTGTCTTTTCCTTTGTATCATATATACCTATACCGATCCCATCACTACTTAGAGAGCCAGAAGCTGGTTTTTCCATTATATAAATATATCTTCCTTCAGCTGAGATATTCCAAACAATGGGATTATAACCTATCATTTCATCTGTAGACCTTCTACCTTCTACAACTATATTTGTAGAAAATTGTTTTTTGTCTTCATCATAATTATTCAAGTTGATTTCTACAATACCATCATTAGCCATAAATTCTCCTTCTGCTGTAGTCCATCTGCTAAATTTACTACCATAAACTACACCATTCTTAGAAGACATTAAACCTATATAATTGTATTCATCTAAATGCTCCCTTCTTTCTTTAGACAGTACATTGAATACTGTAAATCCTGGTTTTTTATCTGAGCCATATATTAAGGATGTATCATCAATCCAATCATAGGACCTATAATAATGTTCAATTCCATCATCTATTTTTTCATATCTTTTATCTTTTACACTGTATATATAAAGACTGTCTTCCTTTGTATATGCTATATAATTCCCTTCAGTAGATATTAGAGGATACTCAAAGCTATTTCCTTCATGAATCTTAATTTCATCCTTGCCATCTAAATCTGAATAGTAAAGGCCATCTCCCTTTAAATATACTACAAAGGAATCACTGTCTTCTAGAGTATTATTAGGCAAAATACTACATCCTACTGTAAAGCCTGACATCAGTATTAAAATTGCTGTAAATACAGAGACAATCTGTTTTTTTCTAGTTGTTTTAAATGAATATATCATATTTTCTAACCTAGTCTTTAGTTGCTTGCCACTGCTTCCCATAGCTGTTGTAAGTGAAGATTTTTTTAACATGGAATTTTCTATTAAGCTTAAAATTGTTTCTCCATAATATTTTCTGTCATCTATACCCATCTCTTCTACTACTTTTTCATCTATGGAATATTCACAATATCTATCCATCTCTTTTAGCAGCATATATACAATTGGATTAAACCAATGTATTGCATTTATAATAAGCCCAAGTACTTTTATTATAATATCCTTTCTCTTGTAGTGACCTAGTTCATGTAAAAATATCATTTTTAATCTTTTATAATCTATATCAGTATTAGATATAAACACAGTAGGATGGAATACTCCTATCAACATGGGAGAACCAATGGAATTACAAGTTCTTAAGTGTAGCTTTTTGTTTATGTTTAACTCATCTTTACATATATTAAACAGAGCTATAATGTTTTCTTCCTCTACTATTTCACTATTTCTTAAAATTGATGATTTAAACCTTGCATAGGAAATTATTTTTAGTGAGAGTAAGAGAACTACACCTATTATCCAAATATACTTTATCATATCTTTATACTTATCTATATTAAATTCTATATTTTGAAACTCTTGCTTATCTCCTTTTAGTTGATTGACATCTTCAGCCTTTATTTTATCTGCTACTTCTGCTGCATCCTCTGGCATTTCTTTTTCTACGTTAATATCCTTCTCTATAATATTTGTCTCTTCTTTTGTCTTTATATTCTCTGTAATTCTAGATTCCCCTATTTCTAAATTAGGAATACTAGACACTGAATCTATAGCAGGTAATTTTATAAAATTATCTACTGGTATAATAAAAAAAGCTAAGATTAAGATGAGCATCATATAATGCCATGAGGAGTTAAAGTGTTTCTTAGTTATAGGTTTTAGAAGTAAAAATATGAAAAACATAATACTTGCCATAACAGACATATTAAATACTATATTTAGAATTTCCATATTATAACCTCCTAATCCAGTCTTTAAGCTCTTTTAAATCCTCTTCACCAATTTTACTATTGTCATATAGGGAAGCCACTAAAGACTTTACACTACCATCGTACATCTCTTCTAGAAATCCATCTGCTTGATAAGATCTATACTCATCTCTACTAATTCTAGGAGAATAGTAATTGACCCGTCTTTTCTTTCTCACCTTCAGTATATTTTTATCCACCAGCCTCTTAGCTAAAGTCAATACAGTTGTATGTTTCCAAAAGTTATCTTCTCCAAGTTTCTCCATTATGTCTGCTGCAGTAACTTCTCCATCTTCATTCCAAATGATATCCATTATTTCATATTCTGCATCTGATATTTTAACTATATCCAATTAATTCACCCCTTCATTCTACATCATGTAGTATTGTCCTTATTTTACACCTTGTAGAACATATTGTCAAGGAGGTATTTTTTGGTTGTCTACTTCTTTATATATTCTAAAGAATTATCTAAAACATTGTATTTTATAATTACGTGTTCAATTATATCCATATAATTATAAGAAAGATCTGCCTCAAACTCTACTGTATTATTGTCAACCCATTTTAAGTTACTGCACCAGCTATATGCCCCATCTGGATAGGTATTATTGTAATCTTTATTATCCATTGCAACCTTTTCTATAGCTAACTTCATAATCTCAGAGCTTACTTTTCCAGTATTTAAGTCAATAATATTGAGTGAATTGCTCTTTCTATTAGATGTTTTCACTGCTATTTTATCATTGGATGGAGAAAATTTAATTTTTTCATCCCTAGCAATATAGGTTTGTGGTTGTGTAAAAGAATAGAGTTTTGATAGCTTGTCATTTTTGATTATCCATAATTCATTATAGCTTCCAAAGTCAGAGTAATCATTAAAAAGCGAAAAAACTTTGGTGTCTTCAGTAATATTAACGATATAGTGATTATCAAATTCCTTACTCAACACGCTTATAGCAAATTCTGCACCATCTTTTAGTGTAGTATTGGCACTACTTAAAAATGGTGTAATTTTATCAATTGCACGGATTCTTATATCATCATAATTATAATATTCCACAAGCCTATTTATACAGTAATACTGACTATATACATTGGTTGATTCCAATCCTTTAAATAGAGCATCTACACCATACTTTTCAATAAAATAATCTGCTTTTTCCATGATATCGTCATCTATATGTTTCCAATATATTTCAAATCCTGTATAGTTTTCTGGTATTCTGACTAAAGTGTCCCAGAACATATCAATTTCAGTGTCATATACTTTAACTTGTTTAAAGTCAGCATCCCAATGGACAAGCTTATTAAATGCTTCTGAAACCCCACGGATTGGCATATACACGGTACCATTATAAGTAAAGGGTTCTACATTATGACCATTGGCATCTTTAGCTTCTATTTCTTTTCCATTTAAGAAAATTTTTATGTTGTCATAATTTACAGTTATACTTTTATCCTCTACAACAGCAAAAACAGTACTTGTCAATATCATGATTGTTAAAGTGAAGATGATTCCAGATAAAAATCCTTTCCATTGCTTAAACATTCCATTTTCCCCCTTATTTATTATAGTAGTATACTCTCTTATTACCATGACATTAGGTATAAAGAATATGCAGCTATTAGTATTTTAATTTCATTTTTAAATACCTTTATAAAGTAATAAAGTGTATTAGATTTATCTGCATTATATAATTTACCTATAATTATATCAATGAAATTTAATCATTATTTTTATGAATTGCTATCCAAATCTCTTGATGATTTTCTTGTATATAACATTCAATAACAGGAAGATCTGCCAATACATATCCTGAATTAGGAAGCCATTCAGTATAAAACTGTTTATACACCCTTTGTATTGCTTCTGGAAGTTCACCATTGGCTTCAAAGATTGCCCAAGTTGCAGCAGGATAAGAAATTTCCGTCATACCTTCAAGGGCTGTAATGTGTTGACATTCAGGAATATCAACAAAATTAGTTACTGCAATTATATAATCCATATCTTCGGAATTGCCCCATTGGCCACCAGAAGCAATTCCCAAAAATCCAGCTGGTCTATAATCGGGAAAGTGTTCAATAAACCTTTTCATAGTTCCATCTCTCCATGTACCCTCCCATATTTTCGGAACAACTTCAAAAGCTTGTGAAGTTTTGATCTTATTTGATATTCCCATTACTTTAAATGCAGGCCATTGTTCAATTTGATAATTCATATGATTTTCTCCTTTAATTGTAATTTGGAAAGAAAGCTTAGGGCAAGATTTTAACTGTACTGTTTCATTCCTTGCCACAGAAGGTAGAATACCATGAAAACCTTTAAATGCACGTGAAAATGCATCTTGAGATTCATACCCATATTTTAATGCAATATCAATTATTCTTTCTGAGCTATTTAGTATATCAAAGGCTGCAAGTGTTAAACGTCTACTTCTTATGTATTCTGATAAAGACTTGTCAGCTATATATGAAAACATTCTTTGAAAATTATAGATAGAACATCTTGCAATTCTTGATATCTCTTCATGAGAAATTTCCCCTACAAGATTTTCCTCTATGTAACTCATAACTTCATTAAGTTGCTTAACCCAGTCCATAACCTTCCCTCCTACTATAATCATATGTATTTTAAATCAAATTCACTCGACATTTTGTGCCGCATTTTATCTGATTTTGATTATATAATAAAGAAGTCTTTATTCCAAACTTTATATTTTTACAATTGATCCTTTTAATTTTTATAATAAAAAAGGCAAAATCTATCAGTCATAAGTTGACTAAAGACTTCGCCTCATAAGATTATCTTATAATATCTCTATATATCTTTCCATTACCTTATTCTTTAATATCACTGATATTATTGTTGAAACAATCTCAGCTATTGGATAAGCTGCCCATATCCAATTCAATCCTATAAATGACAATACATATGCTATTGGTACTATTAAAATTAATTGCCTTAAAAAAGTCACTATCAAACTATATTTTCCTAAACCAAGAGCTTGAAAAAGTGTTGAATTAGTTATTCCTATTGCTGCAAATATAAAAGAGATTGATATAATTCTCAAAGTATATATACCCATACTTGTCATTTCTTGACTATTGGAGAATATACTCATAAGCTCCTTAGGGAATGCCTGAAATAAAATAGTCCCTATTAACATTATAATAGAAGTCAATATCATTCCCCATTTAAAAGCCTCTTTTACCCTTTCTTTATCTTCGGCACCATAATTATAACCTATTAATGGCAATACTCCTTGACTTAATCCAAATACTGGCAAGAATACAAAGGACTGTAATTTTAAATATACTCCTAAAATTGATACTGCCATTTCAGAATGTCTTATTAAAATTAAGTTCATTATGGTAGCCACTAAAGCCGTTATTGACTGCATCATAATACTAGGAAAACCTACATCATATATTTCTTTTATAATACTCTTAGAAAATTTAAACTTGGAAAAATCCATATTTAAGTCTATTTTATTTGAAAATAATACAATTATTCCAAGCATTGCTCCAGCACCTTGTCCTATTAGAGTTGCCAGTGCTGCACCTTTTATACCCATAGCAGGAAATCCAAATAGACCAAAGATCATTATTGGATCTAAGATTATATTTAATATTGCACCTAGTAATTGTATAATCATGGTCCATATCATTTTCCCTGTTCCTTGGATTGTCTTTTCTATTGTAATCTGTATAATTGACAAAAAAGCAAAATTACTTATTAAACCAAGGTATTCTATACCTAAGCCCTTAACTTCAGGGTCTTTGGTAAAGTAATTAAAAAAATCATCTAATAATGTATATCTAAAAACAACAAATATTAATGAAGATATAATAGCAAGAATAAGTCCATGTAATGCAGCCTGATCAGCTTTCTCTTGGTTTTGTGAACCAAGTGATCTTGAAATTAGAGAATTTAGACCAGTACCTGTACCTACTCCTAAAGCTATTATTATTATTTGAATTGGATAAGACAATGAAGTTGCTCTTAAGGCCTTTTCACTTAGTTTTGCTACAAAATATGAATCTACTATATTATATAATGATTGTATCAGCATAGATAACATAACAGGTAAAGACATTTTTATAAGTAAAGGAAAGATCTTCTCATATCCCATAGTATTTCTTTTTTCAAAACCTTGTTCCATTTAATACCTCCTCAATGTAGAAATCTTTTACTATCCTATGGTATCAGATTAAGAAGATTTAATCCACTATAAATATATATCTGATTGTTCTTTAATACTGCTGTCCCATTTTCATCCAACATTCTTGCTATTTTTGAAAAATTTTGATTAGCTTCTGATATTGAAACTAAATTATTTATATTTTTTCCTATAATCCTTAAGTCCAAGAATGAATGTTGATATTAATATATAGGATATGCCATAATATATAACACAAATGCCCCTACAAAATCTGGGAAATAGATTTTTAGGGGCATTATTAGGGGCATTATAATATAGCTATAATACTTTAATATTAATCATTTATTGCATCATTTATTATTTCTAATTTATTTCTTTCCAACTTATTCTTATCTACACTACCACTTTTTAGAGCAATTCCAGAAAATATTAATGGAATAATAACTACAGCTGCTGCTACAACTGCATCCTGTGCTGTCAAATCTCTAAATAAGGTAAAAGCAATAATAATCGCACAAATTCCTCCTAGAATACTTAAAAATTTATAAGTTCCTTCAGAAATTTTAATTGACCTTTTTTCAAAGCTTTCTGGGTACTTATCAGGTATAGTAGCACATGCTATATTTAAATAGGCATTTATTAGCATAGTTGGTATCATAAGCATAGATATAGCATTACTAACACTCATACCTGTTAAAATAGGAATTAAAGCTATAATATATACAATTAAGAACATATAATATGGATAACCATCTTCACTTTTCTTTTTTAAAGAATTTGGAAACCATCCATCTTCAACCATGTTAGAAAGTGGGTCTCTAATCATTGCTAAAACTGATAAGAATGATGAAATTATTGCACAAATACCTCCACCTAAAACGAAGTAATTAAATAATCCTCCAGGCAAAAATTCTCTTGCAGTTACACTTATATTTTGTCCCGCTACTTGTTCATAAGGTAAAATACCTGTGGCTACATAAGACATCAAACCATAAACTACTGAGACTATAATACAGGTTACAATTATTCCCATAGGAACTGTTTTCTTAGGATCTTTAGTTATAGAAATTACCCCAACAGGTCCCATAGTAGTCCCTTGACATGCCCATCCCATAATGGCAATTGCACTTATTATACCTCCAAATCCATTTTGTACAAAGCCACCATCGTAAGACATATCAAAGAAATTGCTAGCATTTACTTGTGGAATTCCTAAAATAACAAATACTGCTAAAGCTCCTATTAAAAGAAATGTTGCTGTATTTTGAAATATTGTTACAATCCTGTTTCCCTTTATAGAAAGCAAGAAGAACATTGTTAATATTATAGCACTTGTTATAGTCCTATTAGATGCTAATACAGGCCATAGTTCACTTAAGTAATCAGTTAAGGCTAATGAATATCCTGTAAATCCAAAGGCCCAAATTACATTAGTCCATCCACCATAACCAGTTAAAATTGGTGGTAATAGCATACCTTTCATACTGTAATCTCCACCTTTTACTTCAAAGATACCTGACATAGCTACATTATACCAATAAGCCAAAAGCATATAAAATACACAAATAATAGTTATAGGTAAAATAGATCTACCTGTTTTTTCAATGGCACCACCTAGAGTAACAAATATTCCTGAGCCTACCGCCCCACCAACTCCAAGCCCAACTATGTTCCATAAACCTAGTTGTTTATTCTTTTCCCCCACAGTCACTACCTCCTAATTCAATAATATTTAATAGACCTTACAATTGAGCATCAATCTTATTATTTACTGCTTCTGAAATTCTTTCTAATCCTTCCATTAACATGGCTTTAGGCATCGCTAAATTTAGTCTAATAAAACAGTCTGAGTTTTGTACAAACATTCTTCCACCTTCTAATAATACTCCTGCCTTATATGCGAAAAACTCAGATAAATCCTCTTCAGCCTGAAAATATTCACTTAGATCAACCCAAGCCAAATATGTAGCCTCTGAAATTCTAAACTTTGATTTTGGTAAGTTTTCTTTTAAATATTCTTCAGTTACTTTAAAGTTGTTATCTAGATATTCTCTTAATTCTTCTAACCAATCTTCTCCAGATTCATAAGCTCCCATAGCACCAGCAATTGATAATGGGTTTTCAAAATTAATATGAGTTTTATTCCATTTTTCTCTTAATTCTTCGTCTCTAATTATTACATTTGAAAACATTAGTCCAGCTGTATTAAAAGTTTTACTTACTGCCATACATGTAATTAATCTTTTATAGTTTGGCATTACCTTACCAAGAGGTATGTGTTTTTGACCTTTTCTCAATAAATCACAGTGAATCTCATCAGAAATTACCCACAAATTATTTTCTTCAATAATTTCCCCTATTTTTTCTAATTCATCTTTTTTCCATACTCTACCTGTTGGATTATGTGGATTACAAAATATCAGTAGTTTAGTTTTTTCATCTGACGCTTTTTTGGCAAAATCTTCATAATCTATTTCAAAATACCCATCATTGTTAATTAAATTTGAATATACTGCCTCGTTCCCATTAGCATCAGCTGAATATTGGAAATATGCATATGAAGGTGTTAAAAATAATAATTTCTCATCTTTTTCTAGTATATGACCAGTCAAAGCATACAACGCCGGTATAATCCCATTAGATGTCAATAACTCTTCCTTTTCAAATGACCAACCATATCTCTTTTCACACCAAGATCTAAATGCATTATAATATTCATTGGAAAATATTCTCGTATATCCTAGAATCCTCTTATCTAATCTCTCTCTAATCTTATCTAATACACAATCTGGAGTAGCAAATTCCATATCTGCAACCCACATCCTTATAAATTCGTCATCTTCATAGGGAAACTTCATTGATTCATCATCATCAGATGCACCAAAAATGTAACTTCTAAAACCATCTGTATTTAAAGCATTAGTATTTCTTCTTTCAATTATTTCATCAAAATTATACTTTTTCATACTTGACCTCCTGTTTCTATTTTTCATATTTAATTTATAGAGCTCTTTTAATCTATCATTAATAAATATTATTTTCAAAAACGTTTTCTTTCTTGAAAATAAACGACTTTTAAAAGAACTTGATTTATACGACAATTTTATATAAAATATGCTATAATATATTTTAATAATCATTTGTAGGCTTATTTCAATAACTAACTTGATTTATAAGAAAGGAATGTATATGAGATCTAAAAATATCGGTAAAAGAATAAAGGCCTTTAGAAAAATGAGAAATTTAACTTTAGCCCAGCTGGGATATATGATAAATAAAAATGAGTCTACGATTTCAAAATACGAAAGTGGAAATATTATTATTGATTTAGAGACTCTATATGATATTTCTGACGCACTAAAAGTTCCTATAGACCAATTAATATATGTACCTAGTGCAGAAAAAGAGAAAACAGAAGAGTATATTCCTACATTTTTTGATAATATTGACATCATATATTCTTATTATTATGACGGAAGAAGTGATGAATTAATTAGATGTATGATGGAGATTTCAAATTATTCTAAGGGTAATAAAAAGAAAGTCTATTTCTATATGAATTTTAAAGATTATAATATGTACCAAGATTGTGAAAACAAGTATCAAGGATATATTGAACATTTTCATGCACTTACTAATATAGAATTAGTAAATTTAGATACAGGTATGGAAAAATCAAATATAAAAATACTTGCTACTTTTTTAGATACAGATTTAAGATGGGGATTATACAATGGGTTCTCATTTAGACCAATGATGCCAGTTTCTTTAAAAATGCTATTTTCAAGAAATAGGCTGGAAGAAAGTGGAGAATTTATTAATAGTTTAAAGATTTCAAAAGATGATATAAAAAACTTAAGACATTATAATATGTTTTCAACAACTTAAATAGTCTAAGGATCTTATAAATTGCAATAATTTCTTTACATGTTATTTTAACATTTATCAAACTATAAATAGCAAAGCCCTCAAGACTACTCTTAGTTTCCTTGAGGACTTTGCTCAATATAATTTACTTTTTACTTATCACCATAATGTCCTTTAATGCTTCAGGTTTTTCTATTCCTTCAACTCTTCTAACGACCTAGAAATAACCCTTTTTCAGTTTAGTATAAATTAATTCTGCAAATTGTCCGTATTTTTTTACTTCTTTCAAGTAAAATCGCTTTAACCCTTCCTTCTGTGAAAACAATGGTATCCCCATCCCCAATAATACAGGGGCAATCTGTATTATGATATTATCTACCATATCATTATCTAATAAAGGAGCTACTATTGTATTCCCACCAATAATCCAAATGTTTTTATCCCTTTCTATTTGTTTAACAAATTCTACAATATCACAATTAATAGGAGTAAATCCCTTAACAGATAAGCTTTCAGCATGGGTAAAAACGTAGTTTTTAGTAGTTGGATAGAAACTATCTATATTCTTCATATTCTCAATTTCATTAAATGTCCTTTTACCCATAATAGTAATATCCATATTTTTATAGAAACTTTCATAATCAGTTTCTTCTACTGATCCCGTTTGATAAAGCCAGTCTAAGTTATGATTTTTGTCGGCAAGATAGCCATCCATTGTTATACAGCCGTAAAAAAATACACTCATTTTTAGCTCCTTTCTGATACATATATATTAATTAAACAACAAATCAAAGAATATACATTTAATATCTTCACTTTATTCAAAAAATATTGATCTAACCATGGACGTTCCCATATTTGGGGAACAATTTCAAAAGCTTTTGAAGTTTTAATCCTATATGATATTCCCATGACTCTAAACATAGGCCACTGTTCAATTTTATAATTCATCTGATTTTCCCCTTTAATCATAATTTAGAAAGAGAGCTTGAGAAATTTCCCTTGAAGTGCATCAATACTATCGACTCCACATGTGGAGTCCTATGAAACATATCCATACATTTTAACTTCTCTATTCTATATCCTCTATCATTAAATACTTTTAAATCTCTAACTAAGGTGACTGGATTGCATGATACATATACAAATGTCTCTGGATTAAAATCTATAATCTTATCTATGGCCTTTGGATGTATTCCATCTCTTGGTGGATCTATGACTATCAGATCTGGTCTTTCTGTCAATTCATCTACAGCTTTCAGTACATCACCTGCTATGAACTCAACATTTGTAAGTTCATTCAACTTGGCATTTTCCTTGGCCTTCTCTACTGCTTCTTCTACTATCTCAATACCTATTACCTTCCTTGCCACTGGTGCCATAATTTGAGCAATAGTTCCAGTACCTGAATATAGGTCAAATACCACTTTGTCATCTATATCCCCTGCAAAATCTCTAACTATTGAATATAATTTCTCTGCTCCAAATGTATTGGTCTGAAAAAATGAAAATGGTGATATCTGAAATCTAAGTCCTAGTATCTCTTCTACTATATAGTCTCTACCATATAGTAGATTCATCTCATCTGCCCTCACAGTATCTCCTAATCCATCATTCACACTATGGAGAATTCCACATACCTTTCCTAAGTATAGTTGATTCTCTCTAAGGATTGTATCTACAAAACTCTGTACATCTAAGTCACTTTGGCTACTAGTGACTAGATTTATGAGTATCTCCCCAGTAGACAATGCTTTTCTAATTACAAGATGTCTAAGAAACCCTTCATGGGTTCTCTTGTTATAGTAAGGGGTATTTAGGTCTTGAAAATATTTCAGTACACTATTTCTTATCCTAGTAAAATCACCATCTACTATATTACATCCATCTACATTTACTACCTCATAGTATTTTCCCCTTCTATGAAGCCCTAAAGCCAAAGGCCCATCTTTTTTTTCATCTCCAAAGGTATATTCCATCTTATTTCTATAGGCCTTTATATTGTCACTTTGTTCTACTCCTAAGAAGTTTATATCTTCTAATCCATTATCTTGAAATAGTCTTAATATCTGTTCTTCTTTTAGTTTCAACTCTTCTTCATATGTCAAAGTCTGATAAGTACAGCCACCACAGACTCCATGATGGGGACATCCTATATTTATCTCCATAGGGGAACTTTCTAATACTTCCAAGATCTTTCCCTCTATATAGTCTTTTCTCTTTCTGCCTAAAACTACTTTTACCTTCTGTCCCTTTATTCCACCCTTCATTACTATCTTCTTACCTTCCAATTCTCCTATGGACTTATTTGGAAAAATCATATCTATTATTTCGACTTCTATTATTTTCTTCTTTCTTCTAGACATATATCTCACTCCTTCTCGACTATTATACCAGTATTTAAGAAAAATAATAGAACTTTTTCTCCATAAAAAAAACACTATAGATAATCTAATATCTATAGTGTCTTTTCTATTTAAAACTATTTTTCAACAACTAATTCTGTTGACATATTGGCGGAGTTTTTGATTGTGTCTGCAACTGGGCAAGTCTTTTCTACAAACTCTACAAACTCCTTTAATTTCTCTTCAGGAGAGTCTGATTTAACATGTACCTTTGCACGAATATTTTGTAGTCCTGGTCTTACATTAGAACGCCCTTGGAAACCATCAGTATCCAAATCTCCTTCTAATTCCACCCTATATTCTTTAATATCTACTCCCTTAGCCTTTGCAAAACATCTTGCAACTATGGCTTGGCATGCTCCTAGTGCACATAGTGTGGCTTCTACAGGATTCATACCCTTGTCATTTCCACCTAGATTCTTAGGCTCATCTAAAACTATCTTGTGATCTCTTGCTGAACACTCTACTGTCATGCCTTCCTTCAATTCTGATACTGCCTTAAAAGTTGTCAATGCCATTTATACTTCCTCCTTTTATTTAACTACATTAAATAGTGCATCCTTAAAACATTCACTCAATGTTGGATGTGGATGTACACATTTAGCCACCTGCTCTGCTGTCAAACCTGCATAGATAGCAAGTGCTGCCTCACCTATCAATGCAGAAGCTTCTGGTCCCATAATGTGAACACCTAATATCTTGCCATCCCCATCTGCTATTACCTTCACAAAACCCTCTGTCTTTCCCATTGCAAGGGCCATTCCATTTGCAATAAAATGAGCTCTTCCAACTTGAACATCTATACCTCTTGCCTTTGCTTCTTCCTCTGTAATTCCTGCATAGGCAATTTCAGGGTCTGCAAAGATACATGCTGGTACACTATCATAATCCACAGTATAATCCCTACCTAATATAGTATCTATAGCAGCCATAGCCTCGTATTCTGCAACATGGGCCAACATCATTCCACCTGTTACATCTCCTATGGCATAGACTCCCTCTATATTTGTTCTCATAGATTTGTCTACTTTTATTCCCTTTTCACTATATTCAATACCTGTATCTTTTAATCCATATCCATCTACTATAGGTACCATACTTGAACCCATAACTAGTCTGTCACATTTAACTTCTTGATATCCCTTTTTGCTATCTCCATATACTATGATGGAATTATCTTCTTGCTTTTCCACCTTTTCTATGGAGAAATAGTCTATAGTATTGATCTTTTTCTTTTTGATTATGGATTTGATCTTTCTCTTTATATCCTTGTCACAGGATCTCAAAATCTGATCTGAATGTTTCAATATGGTAACTTCTTTTCCAAGGGCTTTCAGCATAAATGCAAACTCTATGGCAATGACCCCAGCACCAGCTATGGCCACAGACTTTACTTCATCACTATTCCATAGATCCTCCCTATTCACTCCATAGTCACCACTAATCACTTCATCTATATGATTGTTTTCAAAGTCTATTTCCCTACATTTTGAACCTACTGCTATTATCAAATTCTTTCCAACTATTTCTTCTGTACCCTGCTCAGTTTTTACTTCAATCTTTTTTATATCGTTAACTTCAATTATACTTCCTTCTCCAGATATGACATCTACATTATTTAATTTCATGAGATGGCCAATTCCACCTCTTAGGGTTTCTACTACACGAACTTTTTTATCCCACATATCCTCTATATTGCCACATCCACCAATTATATCACTATAATAGGCCTTAGTTGGAATACATCCCCTATTGAGACACATTCCTCCCAGATGTTCTTTTTCTATTATTGCAGTTTTAAGTCCTGCCTTACCTGCCAGCTCTGCTGCCTTATATCCCCCTGGCCCTCCACCTAATACAATAACATCATACATATCATAATCACTCCATCCATATTGATATATTATTTAGCAACTACAAGATTCCCTATATTCCACAATACCCTCATGAATTTCCAACCTTATGTAGTCCTTTGAAAAAATAACCTAATAATCATTTTAAGTTAATCTTTTCACTACCTTTGTCTATATTATAACATAATGAAATTTAAATTAAAGCCTACTTATGAATTTTTTGCATATTAGATCAATTGCTTTCTACTATTAAAAAATCCTCTATAAGCCAAATAGCAGGCAATAAAAGATGCTATAGATGTAGTAGATAATAACATAAATGTAACCATAATCTGGTACTTAATCGCCTCTAAAGGAGAAGAGCCAGCTAAGATTAGTCCTGTCATCATTCCCGGAAGGGATACTATTCCCAATACCTTTGCTGAATCAATAGTAGGAACCATTCCAGTCCTTATAGAATCTCGAATGATACCTATAGATGAAGGCAATATATCTGCCCCTAAGGCTAATTTAGACTCTACTTCTTCCCTTTTATTTTTAAAATCAGATACCATATTCTTATAACATAATCCTAAGGCTACCATTGCATTCCCAACGATCATCCCACTTACAGGAATAATTTGATAGGGCTTATATTCTATTGCCTTTGAAATGAGAAGTATAGCTAAAGTAACTGAAGTTCCAGCTAAAATGGAAATAAAGGATATGCCCAATCCATTTTTGACCCCCTTTCCCCTCTTAGCAGCATTTAAAGAGGCATTAAAGATCATAAATAACAATAATATAGTTGTAAAGATTGGATTGTTTAGTCCAAAGATATACTCCAATACATATCCTACAGCTACTAATTGAATAATAGCTCTAAACACACCAATGATAATTTCTTTTTCAAGCCTTAACTTCTGTGTATATGAAAAGAGAAGAGCCATCACTACTAAAGAAGAAGTCATAAATAAAGAAAAGATACTTATTGAATTTGAACCATTCATCTCAACACCTCCATTGACTTTATTTTCCCTTTCTCTACAGTGAGGAGTTTATTTGCATATTTTCTACTTTGCTCTAAATTATGAGTTACCCACAAAATAGTTATACCTTCCCCATTTAAGGTAGCTATAATATCTTCAACAATTCTAGTGTTCTTTTCATCAAGAGCAGAGGTAATCTCATCTAAAAGCAATACCTCTGGTTTGAAAAGTAAACTTCTAATCAACGCTATCCTCTGTCTTTCTCCTCCTGAAATACTCTTTATATCTTGGTTTAAAATATCCATATCCATTTGAAACATGGAAAACAACTCATCAACTCTCTTGTTGTCTAATTTTAAGTTTCTTATGTAATATGGAAATTCAATATTTTCTCTGACCTTGTCTCCAAAGAGAGAAGGTATCTGAAAACAATAGGAAATATCTTTTCTCAATTCAACAGGATCGTATTCATATATATCCTTTTCATTAATCCTTATATGCCCATCTGTAGGGCTAATTAAATGACCAATTAACTTAAGTAGCGTACTCTTTCCACTGCCTGATGAGCCTATAATTGAGATAAAATCCCCTTTTTCCACATTAAAAGAGATATTCTCTAATATAGATTTTTCATCACTATGAAAAGATACATCTTCTAATTCAATAATTGACAATCTCATCCATCTCCTTAACTAGATTTTGATATTTAAAATATATTGTCTAATATCTGTAAAATTACCCATAATAAATATATCTTAAGCATAAAAGGTGATTATAATGAATGATTTTGAAACAACTTATGACAAAATAATAGAAAAGATCTTTAACACTGCAAGCCCAATTAAAAAGCTAATTATTAACACTAAATGTGAAGTACACAAATCTATCAATAATAATGCTTTGGAAATTTTAAAGAATGATAAATATCTAGAGGAATACTATTTCTTTAGTAAATATATCCAAGAGATAAACGAAGGAGCAGTATGGGCAGACCAAGATTTTAAAAGTGCAAACCATTTCTATAATCCTTATAAGAAAAAAGGTCTATATGGAAGAAAAAGTGCTATGGATTTAGGAGTAGATTACTATAATCAAGCAGTAAAGCTGTGGAATTCTAAGGATCTTAATGAATCCCTATTCTATCTTGGTGCAGCTCTTCACATTATTCAAGATATGACCATTCCACAACATGCAAATATCCGTTTATTAGATAGCCATAGACAATATGAAACATATATTAAAAACACATATAAATATATAGAAGACTTTCAAGCTGAAAAAGGGACCCATATATTAGATTCTATTGAAGACTATATTAGATTTAATGCTAGAGTAGCTATAAGAATCTATAAAAAATTTAAATCTATTTCCAATGAAAGAGAGAGATTTTATAAAATAGCCAAATGTGGCTTACCTTTAGCCAAAAAAACCACTGCAGGTGCAATGGTTACTTTTTATAATGAACTATTTAAGGGATGAGTCTGTTTAAAGCTGCCAAAATTCTTTTAATCTCTTCTTTAATTCCCCATTACTCCTTATACTTACATAATGGGACCACTCCCTTGGAAATAACTTTTTGTATCTATTTGTACTAAATCTATCATCTATCAATAGAATAGAACCCCTATCTACTTCTGACCGTATGACTCTGCCGGCAGCTTGAAGTATTTTATTCATACCTGGATAGGTGTAAGCATAATCAAAACCTTTATTTTCATGATGGTCAAAATAGTCCTTTATAATATCTCTTTCAAAACATATCTGAGGCAGTCCTACTCCTACAATGGCAGCTCCTATTAGTCTATCTCCTACTAGGTCAATTCCCTCTGAAAATATTCCACCCATAACTGCAAAAGCGACTAATTCATCTTCTGTATTGAATTTATTCAAAAAATCTTCCCTATCTTCTTCTACCATATTCCCCTCTTGAATTATAATATTTAAGCTAGGATTTTTATCTAATAATAACTCATAGACCCTATTCATATATACATAAGATGGGAAAAATATAAAATAATTGCCTCTCTTTCCAGAGATAAAAGTCTCTATTGAATCTACTAAATCAAGGTATGTGTACTGTCTATCCCTATATCTAGTGGAGATATCATCTCTTATTATTAGACATAGATTATCCCTGGGAAATGGGGAACTAAGCCTCATATAATAATCATCTGCTTTTCCACCAAGCAAATCCATATAATATTCCAAAGGTGTCAAAGTTGCTGAAAACAGTATGGATGCTCTGCTTCTCTTCAGTGCTTCTCCCAGTAGATAAGATGAATCTACACAATATAATTTCAAAATCATATCCCTATCTCTAACCTCAATAGAGGTAATATAATGTTCATCATAAAATTCAGCTATCTTTATATATGTAACCATATTAAAGTATAACTCTATTACTTTTTCATATTCAGGATGCTCTTTTTCTTCAATTAACCATGGTTCCATAGAAGTTATCAAAGCCTTTATGGGATAATATAGATCAGTTATTTCTTCTTGCTGATAATAGACATCTTCAATATCATAATCTTTCTTTATCTTATTCATAATACTATTTATCTTATTGAATTTCTTATAGATATTAGGATATTTATCCTTAAATATACCTCTTAGATCCAAAAAATCTCCCTTATTTATCTCACAAGAAAACATCTCCCTAGATCTATCTACTAGATTGTGTGCCTCATCTACTAAAAATCCATAATTACCACCTAAGTCTTCAAAAAACCTCTTTAAATATACTTGGGGATCAAATGCATAATTGTAGTCACATATGATTACATCAGCCCATAGACTCACATCTAAGGAAAATTCAAATGGACATACATGATGTTTTTCTGCATACTTGATAATCAAATCCCTTGTAATCATATCCTCATTTTGAAATATATCCATAATGGCAGTATTTACCCTATTGAAATGGCCCTTAGCATAGGTACAATCTCTAGGATTACACTTTACTTCATCATTTAGACATATCTTGTCCTTTGCAGTGATAACTATAGTCTTTGCCCTAAGCCCCTTATCTTTCAAAATAGTCATAGAATTAATAGGCACTTCTCTAGTAATAGTCTTGGCAGTGAGATAGAATATCTTAGATATATATCCTTGACCAATGGACTTTATAGATGGAAATAGTGTAGACATGGTCTTTCCAATACCTGTAGGTGCTTGTGCAAATAGGTTTTTTCTCTCTTCTATAGTCCTATATACTGCTACTGCTAGTTCTCTCTGTCCTTTTCTATACTTTTCAAAGGGAAAGTTTAAATCTCTTATACTTGCATCTCGAATATCTCCCCAGGAAAATGTAAGACTAGCCCAAGCAATGTATCTATGGACTATATCTAAGAAGAACTCCTCTAATTCTTCCAATGTGAATCTCTTTTTAAACTTCTTTGTCTCTTCACTTTCAATATTAAAATATGTAAGCTGTATACCTATATCTACTAATTTATTTTGTAGAGCATATATATATCCATAGCACTTGGCCTGTGCCCAGTGAAGTTGATTAAAGTCCTCGTGAATATCCTCTAAATCCTTTGTAGTACTTTTTATCTCATCTATTATTATTTCATCTGGCAAGATAAAAATTCCATCAGCCCTGCCTTCAATCTCTATAATAAATCTGTCATAGGAAAATATATGTCTCAATGTATATTCAGATTTGTATTCAGGACCATAAGACTTCTGGACCTTTTGATGAGCTAATGTGCCTTCCAATGCCCTATTCATAGACATAAAGCTATTATCTATATCTCCAGAACGCATGACAAATTCTATTAAATTCCTGACAGATATTTTAATTTTATTATCCATATAATCATCCCATCCTCGTCTATTTAGATTATACCAAATTTATAAAATAAAGTTTAAATTTCGATATAAAATATAATTTCATAATTATTTAATTTGTTGAAATTATAGGATTCTTGTCACAAAAAATATAATAATTTTATAAATGGCGGATTTCACATATTTGCAAGGATATCTATCTTGTGTTATACTAAAATAGTGGTAACTAGAAAAAAGTATAATGAATTGCATCGCTTAATTCTTTTTAAAGAAGCGGGGGAACCAATTTTCTTGGGGTGAATCGATTTTGAAGAGCTGCCCTTTTGCTCTAACCCGACAGCTAACCTCGTAAGCGTCAAAGGGGAGTCATATTGTGCTAATTATTTAGACTATGGTGCTCCATAGTTTTTTTGTTTTTATTTTTAGTATTAATGTGTTTCTCCTTTTAATATACTGTAATTTTACTACTAATAATGCATTTCATTAAGTAAAAATACTAAATATTAAAAGAAGGTGTAAAATTTGAAAAAGGCAATTAGTATAATACTATTGTTTACCTTATTGACTTTGACAATAATGGGATGTTCTGAAAGAAGCTCTGCAAAAGAAATTTCTTTTGCAGAGGCAGGTTGGGACAGTATAAAGTTTCATAATGCAGTGGCAGGTATAATAGCTGAAGAAATATTTGGATATTCTTGGAGAGAAGTTCCTGGTTCTACTACTGTATTACATGAAGGATTGTTGAAAAATGAAATAGATGTCCACATGGAAATTTGGACTAATAATTTGGCAACATACGATGATGATTTAGCAGCAGGTAAACTTCAAGAAGTAAGTACCAACTTTGATGATAATTATCAAGGGTTTTATGTTCCAAGATATGTTATAGAAGGTGACCCTGAAAGGGGTATTGAACCAATGGCACCAGATTTAAAATATGTTTGGGATTTAAAAAAATATCCAGATGTATTCCCAGACGATGAAGAGCAAGGAATAGGAAGGATATATGGTGCTATTCCTGGTTGGGAAGTAGATGAAATACTACACAAAAAATATCTATACTATGAATTAGATGGAAATTTTATATATTTTAGACCTGGTTCTGAAGCTGCATTGGCTACTGCTATAACTTCAGCTTATGAAAAAAGTGAACCAATAGCAGCATATTACTGGGAACCAACTTGGTTACTAGGTATGTACGATATGGTGTTATTAGAAGATGAACCTTTCAGTGAAGAAACTTATAAAGAAGGAAAAAGTGAATTACCAGCAGTTAAAGTAACCGTTGGTACAAGTAATAACTTTGCAGAAAATAATCCTGAAATAGTTGAGTTTTTAAGTAATTACAAGACATCAAGTTCTCTAACTTCAAAAGCACTGGCACATATGCAAAGTACAGGGGCAAATTATATAGAAACGGCAAAATGGTTTTTAAGAGAACATGATGAACTATTAGATAAATGGCTAAAACCAGAACAAGCTCAAACTATGAGAAGTTTTTTAAATGAACATGAAAAAGTATCTTTAAATACAAATTGGCTATTTGATTTTCCATTTGTATATAATGTGGATACTAGCACTATTGATGATTCAGTAAGGGACTTTAGCCTAAAACATGACAATTTTTTTAATGGGATCCGTTTATTCTTAGGTAATTTTGTAACCAGTATCCATTCCATATTAAAATTGATTCCTTGGTTTATATTGATCCTATTTGTGTTCTTTATTTCATGGAAAGTAAGTGGAAAAGTTAGCAAAGGTATTCTATATGCTGTATTGTTATTTTTCATTGGTGTAGTAGGTTTATGGGATCTAATGTATGAGACATTATCCATAGTCATAGTATCAGTAATTATATCATTAGCATTAGGATTTCCTTTAGGCATATTAGTCTCTACAAGTGAAAGAGCAGATAAGATAGTCCGCCCTATTTTAGATACTATGCAAACTATGCCTGTCTTTGTATATTTAATACCGGCAATGCTATTCTTTGGACTAGGTAAGCCACCAGCAGTAATTGCTACTACAATTTATGCCATAGTTCCAATTATAAGACTTACTAGCCATGGAATTAGACAAATAGATCCTGAGATAATTGAAGCATCTCTGTCCTTCGGTTCTACTAGTTTTCAATCCTTAGTAAAAGTACAGATACCTCAGGCTTTACCTACCATAATGGCTGGAGTAAATCAAACTATTATGATGGCCATGTCAATGGTTGTAACTACATCAATGATTGGTGCAACAGGATTAGGTATGGAAGTTCTCATAGGAGTTAATCGTGTAGAAATAGGGAGAGGATTAGTATCTGGTACTGCAGTAGTTATAATTGCAGTTATCTTAGATAGAATTACCCAAGGTTTAATCCACCACAGTGAGGTGAAATTTGATGGAGAATAATAAAAGTCTTTTAAATGTAAAAAGTGTATCTAAATTATATGGTATTGATAAAAATAAAGCAATAAAGATAAAAAAAGAAGGTAAGGGTAAAGATGAAATCTATAAGGAAACGGGAGTAACTATAGCTCTTTGGGATGTATCCTTAGATATTAAAAAAGGTGAAACCTTTGTAATCATTGGATTATCAGGTTCTGGTAAATCAACTTTAGTAAGATGTTTTAATCTATTGAACAAACCTACATCTGGTGAAATATATTATAATGGAAAAGATATTGGATCATTTGATAAAAAAGAATTAAATAATTATAGAAGAAATGAGATTTCCATGGTATTTCAACAATTTGGGCTTATGTCCCATAGAGATGTACTGGGAAATGTAGAATATGGTCTAGAGGTAAAGGGAATACCTAAGGCTAAACGTCATACTAAGGCTATAGAGATGATTTCAATGGTAGGTCTACAGGGATATGAGCATGAACCTATCTCAAGTCTATCTGGAGGTATGAAACAGAGAGTTGGAATAGCTAGAGCTCTTGCTAATGATCCAGAAGTTCTACTTATGGACGAACCTTTTTCAGCCTTGGACCCACTAGTTAGAAAGGATATGCAGTTTGAATTATTGACTATAAAAGAAAAGTTAAATAAGACTATAATATTTATAACTCATGATATCAATGAGGCCTTCAAAATCGGTGATAGAGTAGCCATTATGAAGGATGGAGAGATAATTCAAGTGGCTACACCTGAGGAGATGAGTGAAAATCCTGCAGATGATTATGTAAAACAATTCATTGATAGTGCAGATAAGACTCAGGTCATCAGTGTGAAAAATGTGATGATTACACCAAACAGTATTGTCCGTCTAAAGGATAGTCCAAACTTTGCCATTAGCACTATGAAAGCAAATGGAGTATCTAGTGCCTATGTAGTACAAGATAAGATGAGATTGCAAGGAGTAATCACAATTGATGATGCTATAAGGGCAAATAGAGAAGGGCTGTCTATATCTGATGTGATAATACATGATGTCAACACTACAACTCCAGATACGATTTTAACCGATATTATACCAATGGCCACTAAAACAAGATTTCCCATAGCTGTAGTAGATGAAACTGGAGCTCTAAAGGGAATCATATCTAGAGCCCAGGTTCTATCATCAATGTTGTAAAAAAAGATCCTTCTCTATCGCTCAGGATGACAAAAACAGACTTACGAATTTGTAAGTCTGTTTTTTGTCAAATTGAACATGGGCTATATCCACAGTCTTGACATTCTGAACATCCACCTGAGTGAATCAGTTTTCCTCCACACATTGGACAGGTGTCTGGGTCTATCTGTAATTGTTCTACTACCAATTTATCTATTTCACTTTGCAGTTCATCTATCCTGTCTAATTTACTCTTTGACTTGTCTGAAATCAGTATACCACTTCTAGCACACCCATCACGATAGATTGTAATACCCTTTAATCCCTTTTTCCAAGCATACATATATAGGTCTTCTACTTCTTCTACAGTAAATTCATTTGGAACATTAACTGTAGACGAAATACTAGCATCTATATATTGTTGCCATGTAGCTTGTACATCTATTCTATCTTTATAATTTAAATTAGATGTAGTTACAAAGAAATCTGGTAAATCTTCTTCTCTACTTATATCATTTATCTCCATATATTCCTTTACTATTGGAGTAAATACCTTATAATATGTGTCTTCAAAATGTAGGGACTCTGATTTTCTAGTATAGGAAACTTGGAATATAGGCTCTAGTCCATTGCTACATCCTATCAATGTGGAAATACTTCCTGTTGGAGGTATAGTAAGGAGTTGACTATTCCTTAGACCATGTTCTTCTACTAATTCCAATACATCTTCATCTATATTACTCTGAAGAAATGGTGATTTTAGTACAGCTTCTGCCTTATATTTAGGGAAAGGACCATCTTTCTCGGCTAATAGAGCAGATTGTCTCAAAGCTTCATTTATCATAGTACGTCCAATCTGGTGTATTAAACCTATAGATTCATCACTGCCATATCTTATACCAAGTTTTATAAATGTATCAGCAACCCCCATTAGACCTAAACCTATCTGTCTTAATTCTGCAGACATCTTTCTCTGTTGTTCCAATGGGTGTAGATTCATATTTTCATCTAAAACTTCATTTAAATATATTACTCCATTCCTTACCATTTCAGCAAATTTTTCAAACTCAAATCTTGCATATTTAGTGAAGGGATATTTTACAAACTCGCTTAAATTTATTGAAGCAAGATTACAACTTCCAAAGGCAGGTAATGTCTCCTCAGCACAAGGGTTTACTCCTGCAAATTCAAAGTCTTCATCTTCACTCATGATATGCCATGAGTTTATTCTCTCTGTATATAAAATCCCTGGTTCAGCCATATTCCAATTGTTCTTAGCCAATGTATTGAATAATTCCCTAGCCCTTATGGTCTTTCTAATCTCCTCACCAGTAGCCTCAACTTTGAAGTAAAGTTCATAATCCTCATCAGCTTCCACTGCTTCCATAAACTTATCATCTATATTAACGGAAATATTAGCATAATTTACTTTACTTAAATCATTCTTTACATCTATAAAATCTTCTATATCTGGATGATTGCAATCTAGATTTAGCATTAGAGCCCCTCTTCGTCCCTTCATACCTATCAATCCAGTAACTAGAGAAAATAGATCCATAAATGAAACTGCTCCTGTTGTAGTGTTGGCTGCATTATTGACTTTTGCACCCTTAGGTCTTAGCTTAGATAGGGTTAATCCACATCCCCCTCCATATGAATAGGTTCTAGCTAGATATTTAGCCGTATCAAATATAGCCTCAATATTATCTTCTACCTTAGGCATTACATAACAGTTACTTAGGGTTATCTTGCGGCCAAATTTATCCAAACCCCTCCCAGCTAATATCCTTCCAGCAGGCATGAATTTCTTATCCTTAATAGCCTTTTTAATAGGATTATTTCCACCACTTACTCTCTCTAAAAACTCATCAAAGGACTCATTATCATATCTATACTTCTTCTCATAGATATCCCTTTGTAGATCAGACATATCCCAACCCTGTTCTCTAAGTCTTGTCCTTTCTTCCCTATAGATAATATATTTTTTAGCCACATCTGGCCTTGATTTCATTAGATTTATCTCTACAACATCTTGAATCTGCTCAATATGAACTACTTCAAGATCCTCAAACTCTAAAAATACATTCTCTGCAATCTCTTTTGCCAACTCTTCATCTATACCCTTTTCCGTCTCATCCATAGCCTTGCTTATAGCTATCTGAATTTTTTCATTTTCAAAATCCACAATATTTCCATTACGTTTCTCAACTCTTAACACTATCTAGCCCTCCTATTCTTTAGACAAAAAAACTTCAATACACTCACTATATCTAGTGTATCAAAGCTTTTATACCCACTATATATATAATCTATCATAATTTTATATATAATTCAATAGCTTTTTATATAATATCTGGATCCTCTTGTCTATATAGTGTCTCCAATTTTCCTATGGCTACCATTATATATATTATAAGTCCAATCCCTATAATCCCTCCTACAATTCCTAGCCACATTACTCTATATATTAAGGAAATATTGATTAATATGATACTGATTATATCTATAATCAAATGTATCTTCTGTATTTCAATATATCTATCTACTAACTCTAAATTATCTTCAGATTTCAATACCTCTATAGCTCCTTCTAATATCTTAAATATAAAAAGTAGATTTAAAATAGCATAAGCTGCCATTAAAACTGAAGATGTCAACTCCCATAGAATTCCCTCTATTGGGATAAAGCCTAGTAGTTCAAAGACAATGGAAAAGATAGTAGCCAATATGACAAATTTCTTAGCCTCTTTAAATCTATAGTGCTTGGAATTCTCATATAATAATTCTACCCCTCTTCCGATAACTATAAGTCCAATAAAGGGAGGAAGTATCTTGATGATTCCAATATTTATATGAAAGTTCATTATAAAAAATCCCCAAAATATTCTGCGATATCCACTAGACATCTATATCTCCCCCCTTGAACTTAGATACTTTAATATTCCCATAAAACTATAATCCTGGTTCAAATAATGCCATGGATACCTACTACCACCCATAAAATCCATAACATAACTAGATATATGACCATCCTTATCCTTAAAAGATAGCCTTGGTGAAACTCTATATATATTGTAGGCCTTTGGGTCTCCTTTTGGTATAAATAGCTGAGAATCAATATTTAATTCATCTCCAGCCTTTAATTCCATACCTTCTATATCCTTAAATGATATTTCAGAAGAGTTGTTCCTTCTTATGTACATCTCCATATATTCTTCTATTTCAGCTGCTGTGGAATAATCTATCTTTATAAGTTCCATATCTTCTTTTACTTCTAGTCGTCCATGTATCCTTCCAGATGAAGAGCCGCCACCACCACGCCTTCTAAGATAATTCCCCTCATCTCTACCATTAAATATTACCCATTGACCTAGATCTTCCTCTAGTGTATCTCCATTGTCAAACCCTATACTCACATTGTTCAATTCTATTGATTCAAAGTCCTTATCCAATTTATTTAAATCCAATTTAACATGGACCTGTCTTAAAGAATATCGTCCATATACTTTATCATTGTAATCTATACCCTCATTTGCATATGCTGTAATCTCTGGTACATCATCAAAATTGATAAATGATACTCTTCTACTATCATCTACATTGGTTATATAATAGAGATAATAGTCAATATCTTCAAAGTTTTCCCTTTCATCTCTATCATCATAAGTATAGCTTTCACTATAGACCTTTAAAAATACTGGATCTTTCAACCTTATAAAAAGTGAAAACCCTATATTTACAACAAGTACTATTCCAATTATAATCAAACCATATTTAAGTATCTTTTTATTTGTCTCCATAATCTACCTCCTCTTGGTGATTATATCATAAAATAAGTTATTATATGGTCTATTAATAGAAAAAAGTTAGTACATAATTATGTACTAACTTTTTCTATTTCTCCCATGACCCTTTATATATTACTCTACTTTTTTACCCAACTTATATACTTCATCTATTTCAAATAATGTATCTAGATTGTCTATTGGATTTTCATTTAATATAATAAAGTCAGCATATTTGCCTTCTTCCAAGGTTCCATAGTTGTCAAGAATCCCCAATAGATCTGCACTACCTCTAGTAGAGGATACTACTGCCTCCATTGGACTCATTCCGCATTCTACCATGAGTTTTAACTCATAGGGAGCCTTATCGTGAAGATTGAATGGAGTTCCTGCATCTGTTCCCATGGCAATCTTAACTCCAGCCTTATGTGCCTTTTTAAAACTTTCTCTATGATAATCCATTACATAATTTGCCTTATCTACAGCATGTTTAGGAATTCCTGCTTCTATACCATTTTTCACTATAAAATAAGGTGCCACTAATGTAGGTACTAGATATGTACCCCTCTCAACCATAAGTTGAATAACTTCATCATCTAAAAATATTCCATGCTCCACAGAATCTATTCCTGCTAGGACTGCATTTTTAATTCCTTGAGTTCCTTGAGCATGAGTTGCAGCCTTCTTTCCTGCCTTATGTGTCTCTTCAATGGCAGCTGCCATCTCTTCCATAGAAAGCTGTGGAGAGCCAGGTTCTACACCTTTTGTCATTACTCCTCCTGTTGCCATGATCTTAATTAGATCTGCTCCAGCTTTTAACTGTTCCCGTGCAGCTTTTCTCATCTCATCTACACCATCTGCTTCCCTTCCAATAAACCATCCATGACCACCTGTCATAGTAAGACATCTACCTGCTGCTAAAAATTGAGCTCCTTGGATTAAACCTTCATTGACAGCATCTCTTAAAGCAAAATCTATTCCATATCCTGCACCTACATCTCTAAAAAATGTAGTTCCTGCTAATAGATGTTTTCTCAGATTGGCAACACCCCTTAAAGCTGTCTTGGATTGAGATTCTCTAGCCATTAGAGAAGTTGGATCTCCTATAGGCTCCATAGTAATATGAACATGACTATTTATAAGTCCTGGCATTACTGTCTTGCCCTTTAAGTCTATTTCTGCTGCCCCTTCAATATTTCCTTTTTCATCAATACTACCTATCTTTTCAATTTTACTATCTACTATTAGCATATATGCATTTTCTATTGGTTCACCACCGTTACCATCAATAAGTCTAAATCCTTTAAATAACATCTTCTTTGACAAAATAACCACCCCTTTATTCTAAATTAAATTAACCCAGACATAAAACCTGCTAATACAACAGATGCTATTGTTACTGTCATAAATCCTGACACTAACATCCTAGGGAGAATCTGATCTAATATATACTTTCTCTCCTCATCTGTTTTCCCATTGGCCTTTGCAACTTCATTGGACAAAATAAATGTACCTGGAAATCCAAATAGTGCAGATGTACCTATGGCCGCAGACATTTCAAAAGAATAACCTAGTATTTTTCCTACTATGGCTGATGCTATCAATATCCCTATAACTCCTAGAATTAGACTTGTAATTAGAGGAAAGGCTATTGATAATAACATCTGAGGAGTTGCATTTACCAAATTCCCCAATATTACAGACATAAGGCCTAATAGTCCTATTCCAAAGGAATTTGCCTTTGTCATGATATTCTCTTCTAAAAATCCTATCTCCCTACCTGCTACACCAACTAAAAGACACATGACATATCTATGAATAATTCCATTTGTAAAATCAGATAATTTAAATCCTAATAGAGCTACCAATCCTAGTTTTGTCAATAACATAAAGTTAGATTGCAGATCTTTTGGAAGTTCTGGTATAAGTCTCTTTTTTATCTTCTCTCCTGAATCCTGATCATTATTGGATACCCCATTATTTTTTACCTTACCACTTCTAAAATCTTCAAGTAATTTATTTGCCTCTTTATTAAGCAGAAAAGAAGCTATAGGATATCCAAAAAAACCTTGAACTACTACAAGTAAAGTTACAAATAATCCTATGGATTCAAGTCCTTTTGCATTAGCTGCCTCTCCCATAATAATGGCGGCTACTACTCCTCCAGATATAGGTGGTGCAGCTGACACAGCATATTCTCTTCCTATGATTGGTGTCCCAACAAAGAATAAAAAGACTCCAATTCCTACAACAGCAGCAATCGAAATTAATACAGTTTTCCATTGTTTTTTAAGGTCTTCAAAGCTCATCAATGTTCCCATATGAGTGATTAAAAATGCAATCATCATAGAACCAAATCCCAATAACTGGGAATCCTCTAAAATAGTCTTTGGTAATCCTAACCAAAATCCAACCATAAAAACAGTAGATGCAACAAACATCATAGATACTATAGATTTTGTCTTATAGGATATATATTCCCCAAAACTATAGACTACAAGTATTGATGATACAGCCAACAAACTTTCCATACTATTCCCCCTCATTCGATGATTTTGTAAAGTCTGGCCAGACCTTAAATAAAAAAACCCGCCTCTATAGATATAACTATAGAGACGGGTATATTTCCCGTGGTACCACTCTAATTCACAATTCATATGTATGAATTGTCTCAATCAGGCCAAGGTTATCTCCTTTGACCCTATCCTTTTAACGGTGGAAGCCGACCTTATTTACTCCACTAGGTTTTAACAAGGTAGTTTAGGAGTGAGTATACATACTTTTCTTGCACTGATTTCCACCACCATCAGCTCTCTTTAGCAAGACTTAAGTATCTTTGTCTCCAGCTTAACTATTGTACAATTTTAGATTTAAAAATTATTATAATACATATTTTTTAATCTGTCAAATATTTTTTTAAATTTTTTTCTCGTTTTTGATATCTATATATGACTTTTAGTTATTAATGCGAGATTTCAAGAATATTATTAACATAAAGAGGGTGAAAACATGAAAGAGTTATGGATGATTACATTTTATGGATTTATAGTAGGCATGGCTGGAACTGGATTAGGTGCTTTTTCTAGCTTATTTGTAAAGGGAAGTGATAGAATATTAAGCTTTCTATTAGGATTAACTGGTGGCTTTATGATGTTTATAGTCACATTTCATCTATTGCCAGAGGCATTTTTACTAGGTAGACTGTCCTCTACTCTAGGAGGAATATTGTTTGGAATACTGCTTATAGTACTAATTGAAAATAATTTAAATAAAAAAATAGATAATTCCTTTATAAGAAGTAGCCTATTCCTTGGCATAAGTATAGCAGTACATAATTTTCCAGAAGGTCTAGCCCTTGGTTCTAGCTTCTTGACTATGAGGGAGCTAGGTCCTACTCTTGCTATGGCTATGTTATTACATAATATACCAGAAGGCCTATCAATATCTATTCCCTTGAGAATAAATAACATATCTCCTTGGAAAATAGTATTTTTTTCAATATTGACAGGAATCCCCACAGGAATTGGAGCTTTTATAGGTGGATATATAGGTATGATTTCCAATAAGTTTATTGCTCTTTGTCTATCCTTCGCTGGGGGTACGATGCTATATATTATATGTGATGAAATCATACCAGGAGCAAAAGCTCTCCATAAGGGAAGAGGTTCTTCTTTTGGAGTGATATTGGGGTTTATATTTGGAATAATATTGTACTTTAAATAGGATAAACCTCTCACATAATCATAAAAACAGCCCTTTTAAAAAGGCTGTTTTATGATTGTTTTATTATATAATCTATTAAATCCTAACTTGAGACACTATTTCTCCTAAATTATTAGAAACCTCTTTATTTTTTTGCATTATATCATTGATATTGTTTATTGCATCTACTATATTCATATTCTTTTCTGCTATATTAGTAGTAGCAGTTGTAGAATCTTCTATAGTTACATTTATATCCTTCATAGACATATCCATCTGCCTTATAGTTGCTGAAAGTTCCTCAGCTGTAGCAGATAGCCCCTCCATTATACTATTTAATGAATACCCATCATCTTTATATTGATTTACTGCATCCACCATCATTTCATAGTCACCTATTACTCTATTTTCTAAGAAATCTACCAGACTATTTACATTATCTACTAGTTGCTCTACTGACCTAGTTATACCCTCTGTCACAGATTGTATTTCGCCTACAGTGGAATTAGAGTTTTCTGCTAATCTTCTTATCTCCTCTGCAACAACAGCAAATCCCTTCCCAGCTTCTCCTGCTCTTGCTGCCTCAATAGCTGCATTTAAGGAAAGTAGACTAGTCTGTTCTGATATCTCAAGTATAGCATTAGATAATACATTTATTTTTTCCACTTCTTTTGCCGATTCCATTGTCTTTTCTACTTCCGCCCTAGTGTTAGAATAGATATCCATTGCATTATCCTTGGCCTGAACAAATTGACCTCTCAATGTATCAGCCTTTGTACTTATATCATTAGATGTACTTGCACCTTCTTCCATCTTTTCTGTAAAATCTTCCACTGCTCTGGTTATTTCATTAGCTGATTCTCCCATAGTTATTGTAGTCGCAGCAGTCTCCTCCATACCTGCTGACAATTCTTCTGTAGTAGCTGATGTATCTTCCGCTTGTTCTAATAGAAACTTCAATTTTGAACTAGTATCTTCATATACCTGATGATTTGTATGAACAGAGTCTTCTAATCCTACCATAAACTCCTTAAGTTTTTTGATTATATTCTGGAAGGAGTTGTACATTTGCCCTATTTCATCTTTTCTTTTAAGATCTTTTTCATCTATATTATCTGTTAGATTCAAGTTACCTATATTCTCTGCAATCTTCATAGATTTTAATATAGGCTTACTAAGAGAATTAGATATATATAAAGAAACTACCATAGAGATTGCCAACACTATTATTCCAGCTATTATAGTATATTTGATTACATCATTGATAACTCCTGTAGCATATTCAGAAGATACTGCAATCCCTACATTCCAGCCTGATTCCAAAGCATCACCAAAGAAAAAGTATCTATAAATATTATCATAGTCCATTATCTTTCTATCTCTTATGTGCAATCCATCTTCTCCTACTAGTGCACTAATTTCCCCATCTAATATATTATTAATATTGGCAAATTTGTCTTCTTTAGGTTTAAACTCTTCATTAGGATGAGTTACCATATTCCCAACATGATCTACTAGAAAAGCATAAGAGCCTTCTCCTATATTTACCGAAGATATAAGATCTACTAGATAATCAATTTGAATATCAACTGCTATAACACCTTCCCTTCCACCTATGGTATTAAATGCCTTTGAAATGGTGATTACCATCCCTCCAGTTTTAGTATCTACATAGGGTTCTGTTATATAAAAATCATTAGTTTCCATAGCACCTACATACCACCCCCTCTGTGTTGGATCATATGTAGGTTGGAAATGTTCTGCCTCTAAATAAGTCTGGTCTGAAAAACATATATAGTACATATTATTTCCATTTCTTCTATTGGCCTCACCTATGTAATCACAACCATATTCATACTCAAAATTATCTCCAACTACCATACCCTCTAGAATTTCTAGTAGAGTATTTTTTTGTATACCCATCCATTTATCTATTTCCTTAGATATGACCATGGTCTCCAACTGAACATTTCTATTAACTTCCTCTTCCAGTTCTCTAATAGAAACCATATAGTTTATTGTAGATATGGATAGTACACTTACAATACAGACTAATACTGTAAATAAAACTAACTTGTTCTTTAACTTCATATCTGTCACCCTTTCTCTGTCATCCTTTCTATTGATATATAATATATCGGATAATTGTGACAAATATTAAAAGCTGGAAACAACAGTGTGTCTCCAGCTTTTAATATATTTTTATATTTTAGTTATTTGATATATCCATCTCCTACCAATATATCAGATAGGATCTCAGTTGGTATGGTAAATTCCAATACTCCCATATATCCAGGAGCTGCCTCATATTTATCAAAAGATATGACTAGCTTACCATCTTCACTAATATAGAAGTTTTGATCAGGAGAAATCTTGTCAAATAGATCTACAGTCTTCTCTTCCTCTATACCTTCTATCCAATAGATTTTATTTTCATCTGCCTTGTGATTTTCTATCATCTGTTCTTTGATATTTTCACTGATTAGTTCAATGTAACTGTTGTCTTTAAATAGAGATGGCAATGTAATCAATACTTCACCTTTTTTATCTATTGTGTCATATCTAAATGTAGTAGAAGATGAAGCTACAGTATTTACCACATAGTGACCTATAGATAGAATATCTTCTGTATCAGTCTTTATGACATAGCCACTATCTACTCCTAAATGTCCTCCACCATTCTTCTCAAGTTCTTCATATTCTTTTACAAATTCATCATATAGTTTTTTGTTTTCTTCCAAATACCTTTCATTTAGACTATTTTCTAATTCCTTATTTCCCAATCCTTGAATTTGAGGAACCTTTATATCTGCATGATATGTCCCTTTATCCACTTCATAGTGTTTAAAGTGTAATACTTTTACTATACCTTTTACAACTGGTATCTTAGATAAGTTCTCAGCCAATGCTGGACTTGTATTTACACCTGCTGTCAATATCCCTACTGATAATACTACAGACGCTGCTGTCATACCTATTTTTTTGATATTATTTTTCCTTTTCACATTTATCCTCCCCTGTCTCAATGTCTTCCTTACTATA
The DNA here is from genome assembly GCA_902386935.1 of Varibaculum timonense. Taxonomy (GTDB): domain Bacteria; phylum Bacillota; class Clostridia; order Tissierellales; family Tissierellaceae; genus CABMKH01. The sequence goes on along the minus strand of CABMKH010000003.1, from coordinate 312,814 downwards.
AAATCTAACTCTTCTGGAATTGGAGTATCCATATACTCTTTTCTTAGTTGTTTTAAACTTTTTTTATCCATTTTGTGCCTCCTCGTCTTCAATATCTAGCCTTATCTTCAACTTTTCCAATCCTTTATATAATCTAGTCTTTACTGTATTCTCATTCATATCTAGTACATCTGCTATCTCCCTTATCTTTAAATCTTCAAAATATCTAAGTACTATTATGCTATAATATACCTCTGGCAGTTCTTCTAAGGCATTTTCTAAATCTATATCTGGATAATCGTCTACTACTCCAGATTCACCATTGAGTAAAAATTCTTTATCTACAGATATCTCCCTTCTTCTCTTTCTGATGAAATCCAAGGATGTATTGACAATAATCCTATAAACCCATGTTTTTATACTATTGGGATCCCTTAAGGTATTAATTGATGTTATTGCCTTATATATAGATTCTTGAACTATGTCCAACGCATCATCGGCATTCTTTACATAACTATAGGCTAATCTATAGAACATATCACTATATTCAATGATATAGTCCTCTATCTTCTTTTCTAAATACTTATTTCTTCCCACAAATTTCCCTTCTTTTTTAGATGCACATCTATACCCCCTTAATTACCTTACACTATATAGACGGATTAAAAGGCTAAAAAGTTTTAATTATATAGATTATTTTATCAAAATTAAATTTAAACCTCTTATCTAATTCATATTATTCATCCATTACTATTAGATATTACCCTATAGGTGATAGATATTACCTCATTAGTACAATATAGTGATATGTTAGTATTGTAAGTATTTAGAATATTTGTGAAGGAGGATTTTTTAGTCATGAAAGATGCAATTTATAAAAATATTGAATCGAAATTTCAGCTTACTGAGGAGATAAATAGACGTATTTGGGATTATGCTGAGTTAGGACTTCAAGAGCATAAGTCTGTAGAGCTATTTTCAAAACTTTTAGAGCAAGAAGGATTTAAAGTAAAAAAGAACATAGCAGGTATGCCTACTGCCTTTGAGGCATCTTTTGGCAATGGAAAACCTATTGTTGGAATTATGGCAGAATATGATGCACTTCCAAATCTAAGTCAAGAAGCTGGGTCTACTACGCATATCCCTGTAGTTGAAAATAGTAGTGGCCATGGTTGTGGACACAATTCCCTAGGTGCTGCATCCTTTGGAGCTGCATTGGCAGTTAAGGATTATATGGTAGATAATAATTTAAATGGTACAATCAAGCTGTTTGGATGTCCAAGTGAAGAGAAGGATAATGGTAAAACATTTATGGCAAGAGATGGTTATTTTGATGACTTAGACGCTGCCTTTACATGGCATCCAGGAGATAAAAATGGAACTTGGGGGCTAAGTAGTCTTGCAAATGTTAGTGTAGTATTCCACTTTAAGGGGAAAACTGCCCATGCTGCAGCAGCTCCACATCTTGGAAGAAGTGCTCTAGACTCTGCTGAAATCATGAGTATAGGTGTAAATTATCTACGTGAACATGTAATTCCAGAGGCAAGAATACACTATGCATATCTAGATGTAGGAGGAAATGCTCCAAATGTAGTCCAAGGTACTACAAGTGTCCACTATTATATTCGTGCTCCAAAAGTATATCAGGTACTAGAAATATATGAACGAATCAAAGATATCGCAAAGGGAGCTGCCCTTATATGTGGTACTGAATCTAGCTATGAACTCTATACAGGTCTAAGCGACTATATGCCAAACAAAGTCTTAACTAAAGTACTACACGAATCCATGGTAGAATTTGGTCCACCTGAGTTTGATGAAAATGATTTCAAGTTAGCTAGAGAATTTTTTAATACTCTATCAAAAGGAGAACAAGACAATGCAAAAAAATATCTTGTAGACAACTATAGCAAAGAAAGAGGAGAGAGTATCCTAGAAAAGCCATTGCATACAGAAATAGCACCTTTTGAGATATTACCAATTGCTGTTCCAGGATCTACTGATGTAGGTGATCTAAGCTATGTTGCACCTACGGCTCAACTTACCATGTCTACTACTGCCTTGGGAACTTCACCACACACTTGGCAAATGACTGCCCAGGGAAATACATCTATTGCACTTAAAGGAATAAAAGCTGCAGCTGGTGCAATGGCATTAGCAAGTATAAAGATCATGGAAAACCCAGAGATTGCCAAAGAAGCTAAAGAAGAACTAATAGCTAAAACTGGAGGCAAATATACCTGTCCAATACCAAAGGACTTAAAACCTAAAATATAAGAAGGAGGGAAATATATGTCTATATCTACAATTTTAAATGGAAATCCCATGTTTATATCAGTCATATGTGGCCTAATCTTTATCTTTGGTCTATGTTTTGTATTCTTAAAAAAAGCTTGGGATCAAGCTCTAGTATTAGGTTATTCTAAGGAAACTTTAAAAAAGGTAGTAAAATCATCAATAATATATTCTATTGTTCCATCATTATCTATTGTAATCGCCCTATTTTCATTATCCAGTGTCTTGGGAGTTCCTTGGTCTTGGTTTAGACTTTCTGTAGTTGGCTCTCTAGGCTATGAATTGATGGCAGCAGAAATGAGTGTTACAGGTGCTGGATATGAGTCCCTTGGAGAATTCATATCTTCAGGAGATATATCTGTAATTGGTACAATTATGTTTGTCATGAGTATCAGCATAATCGGTGGAAATGTATTTAACACTATATTTGGAAAAAAAGTACAAGGAAGCATGGTAAAATATCAGCAAAAAAATGCTGAATGGGGTACTTTAGCCATGAGCTATTTTACCTTATCCATGGCAATAGTATTTCTACCTATTCAACTTACCAAGAGTCCAGTACATTTTGCAACTCTATTGACTAGTGCAGTCATAACCTTAATCCATATGATTATCATTAAAAGATATAATGTAAAATGGTTAAGTGAATTTGTCTTAGCAAATACATTGATTTTAAGCATGATATCAGCTGTATTTTGGGAAAGTTTGTTAATTTAAGAGAGGAGATAAGAGATGAAAAAATCTGATGATTATATAAATTCCATACATCGTATTGGGAGATTTGGAGCTATAGGTGCAATGTCATTTATGCTTGGAATTCCGGCAATAATATCTAGTATATATAATATTTGGCCTAGACTTGGAGATGTACTTAAGGTTAGTTCAGGTTTGCTAGTTTTATTCGTCCCAATTGCAGTTTCAGAAGTAATTAGCTATATGCCAATCCTTGGCTCTGCAAGCTATATTACATATATTACGGGAAATGTACTAAATCTAAAAATCCCCTGTGCCTTAAACGCTATGCAAATAAGTGGAACATCTCAAGGCACAGAAGAAGGAGATGTAATATCTACTTTGGCAATTGCAGCATCATCTATTGCTACTATGCTTATTATTGCATTTGGGGTTATATTAATTGTTCCACTGACTCCAATATTTTCAAATCCACATTTGCAAACTGCAACTACCTATATGTTGCCAGCCCTATTTGGAGGTATGTTTTTACCAATGTTGATGGATAAGAATGTTGGAAAGTATGAAGTTAAGGGAAAACTATTACCCACTATAGTACCAGTGATAGTCATATTATTAGTAAATAAGTATATAAAACCTCTTACAGGTTTTGAAGGAGTTGCAATGCTTGTTGTAATCCCCTTTACTGTATTGACTGCAAAGTTATTGTACAAAAAGAATATTATTACAATGACTCCTAAAGATACTTCTAAAATTGAATAGTACTTCCACAATAGGACTTTATAGGAGAATTTAACTAAATTAATAAATTATATTATGCTATAATAGACTTACTAGGATAATTAAATTTTTAGGAGGGATTTTAATGTTTAAATCAAAAATGCATAATTCAAAAAGATTTATGAGTATTGCATTAGCATTAGTTTTAGCCTTATCAGTATTTTCCTTTGTAAGTCCTGTTGAAGCAGTACAAGCTAAGGATAATGCCTTAGTCTTTTTAACAGACTTTGGCCTTAAGGATGGAGCTGTTTCAGCTATGAAAGGTGTTGCCTTCGGTGTTAGCTCTGACCTTAAAATGTTTGATGTAACCCATGAAATTCCAAGTTTTGATATTTGGGAAGGGGCCTATAGATTCAAACAAACTTGTCCATATTGGCCAGAAGGAACAGTATTTGTAGGCGTTGTAGATCCAGGAGTTGGAACAGATAGAGCTTCTATTGTCTTGAAGACCAAAACAGGTCATTATTTTGTAGGGCCAGATAATGGATTGTTTGCTTTGGCAGCAGAGGATATGGGAATAGAAGAGGTTAGAAAGATAGATGAAACTAAAAATAGATTGAAGGGTTCTGACAAATCTTATACTTTCCATGGTAGAGATATATTTTCATATGTAGGCGCACGCCTTGCCTCAGGACAAATAAAATTTGAAGAGGTTGGCCCAAAATTAGAGGTTCAAATCATTGATATACCTTATCAAAACGCAAAGATAGAAGGTAATTCAGTGGTGGGAAATATTCCTGTTTTAGATATTCAATATGGAAACATCTGGTCAAATATTCCAGATGAAATGTTTGAAAAATTAGGTACTAAGTATGGAGATACATTCAAGGTAGAAATATTTAACGGAAAGGATAAGGTTTATGAAGGAAATATGCCATTTGTAGAGAGCTTTGGTGAGGTAGAAGAGGGTAAACCAATGATCTACTATAATAGTCTATTAAATGTGTCTACTGCAATAAATATGGGTAATTTTGCAGAAGAGCATGGAGTTAGTTCAGGTTCAGATTGGACAATTAAACTAACTAAGACAAATTAAAACATAGTCCATAAAAAAAGCCTAGCTATGATGAGAGCCCACTGAAAAACTATAGTTTTTTTGCTTGTCATTCTGAAGTGAAGCTGAAGAATCTTGTATTTCCAACATGTTTAAGATCCTTCACTAAGGTTCAGGATGACAGGAAAGGACTTTTTCAGTGGACTCTATAATGAGCTAGGCTTTTTTATTATTGTTTTATCTCTCCATAATTTTCTATAAGAATTTGAACAAATCTCTTTGCAATTGGATTTAATACCATTTCTCTTTGATATATTATACCCATCTCAAAGTCAGCATATTTTTCTAGACTCTTCACTGGTATTGATATGATATTAAATAGTCCTGCCTGTTCTACAGCAGCCTGTGTCCCAAGAGTAAAAAAATCAGTTTGAGTCAAAATATTATGTAATGATGCCCTATCACATACACTTATTACCTTCTTTATCCTATCCATATCCAGAAAAGACTTATAGTAATCAAAAGATGCTCTCTCCCCATCATATGGCATATAGTCCTTTCCATATCTTACTAGTCCATATTTATATATTGATTCCTTATCTATTTCCCTTCCCTCTTTCAGTAATGGATGATTTGCTCCCAATATGACACAGGGTTTGAACTTGCAGATCTTCCTATACTCTATATTTTTTCTACTTAATTCCTCCATCAATATAGTTTTTTCATTAGACCAAATATATAATATTCCAAGATCTGCATTTAAATAATGTACATCATGAATAGGTTTTTCGCTTTCTGTCTCCTTTATAGTAAATCTAAGATTATCTTCTCCCTCATATTCTCCCATCAACTTTATAAAAGATTCCATGACAAGAGAAGATCTTACTGTAGTTAGGAAAAATCTATTGCTCATATCTTCCTGCTTGTTGGATAAACCCACTATATTTCTATATTCTTTCATCATGGCCTTAGCATAGCTGACAAACTCCTTTCCTTGAGGAGTTAAAATTACTCCTTGGCTAGTTCGTATGAAGATAATCACATTGATCTCTTCTTCAATCTCTTTTATTATTCGACTCAAATATGGCTGAGATATGAATAATTTTTGTGCAGCCTTAGTTATAGAACCTACCTTTGCAACCTCTATAATATAGTTTAGATAACTCAGTTCCACTATTTTTTACCTCCTATTATTCTTAGCGTACTCATCTTTTAAATATTTAAATATATTATATCTAAAACTTCTGTCTTCTGCTTGATTTTATATTTAATTTCTTGACAAGATGTTTTTTTTGCTATATCTTGGATTTAAAGGGAGGTTGATGACATGGATATGGATATAAGTATTAAAAGTATAAGCTATGGGACAGATGAATATGAAAGATCCATTGATATTAGGAATGAAGCTTTTAGGAAACCTTGGGGCCTAGATATAAGGGATGAGGATTTAACAGGAGACAAGGATATGGATATGTTCGGTGGATATCTTGGTAACGTTATGATAGCAACCATATTTTTGACACAAGATGATGAAGAAACTGCACGAATTAAAAGTGTGGCCATACTTAAAGAATACCGCGGCAAAGGCCTGGGAAAATATCTCATGGAATATGTAGAAGATATAGCTCGTAAGAGAGGATATAAAAGGATAAATTTAATGGGAAGAGTTTCTGTAGAGGGATTTTATAATAAGTTGAATTACAAGACCATTAGTGAACCCTTCGACTATCACACTATCCCCCATATAGATATGGTAAAGGAATTATAAAGTCTGCATATAAGAAACTTCCAAGTTAGAATAAGTTGATTCTAATTTGGAAGTCTTTTAATATGTTGGGGTATATTTTTGAAGTTGAATAATTGACATGGAAATTCAAATACTAATATCCCCTTTCTTAATCAATCTAAGCGTCCAGTTAAGGAAGCGACCCCCTCTGGATTAAGGGGATTGAATAGTTTATCAACTTCAATCCACGCTTCCAGTTAAGGAAGCGACAAGATTTTTTAACACTAACATTAACTCCGATGACGAACTTCAATCCACGCTTCCAGTTAAGGAAGCGACGTCCTCTTGCAATTCATCATCTATTGACAGTGCATACTTCAATCCACGCTTCCAGTTAAGGAAGCGACGTGATGTTAGTATATAACTATGGACACAAAATAAGGTTTTCTATATACTAAACTTTAAGGAAGGAAGTGTCCATAAATGTCTAAGAGGAAAACTTATACAGATGAATTTAAAACAATGATTGCAGAATTAGTATTATCAGGAAAGCCAGTTAAAGAAGTAGCAGACGAATATAGCCTAAGCCAAAGCACAATACGAGGCTGGGTAAATAAGAAAGCCCCAATTGAAGTAGAAGGAAACACTACAAATCTGGAAGAAATTCTAAAGATTAAAAAGGAAAATGCAAGGCTCAAGGAGGAAAATGAAATATTAAAAAAAGCTATGGCTATATTCGCCACCAAGTAAATCCTGATAATATATATGAAATAATAAAAGATAATTCTGATACACATAGCATAGATACTATGTGTAAGGTACTAGATTACCCAAGAAGTACCTATTATGACAAGCAAAAAGAGAAACCTGAAAACAAGTGGGAAAAGGTAAATAAAAAGCTACAAGAAGATATTTTGGAAATATATAATGAAAATAATAAGGTCTATGGTGCCCCCAAAATCCGTAAAAAATTGAAGGAGAAAGGTTATAAAAATATCAGCATCAAAAGGGTTCAAAGGCATATGAAAAAACTAGGTATCAGATCCATTGTAGTTAAAAAATATAAGCCAAATTCCACTAAAAGGGTTTACGAAGAGGGTGAAAACCTCTTAAATAGGGACTTTAACACCACAAAAATAAACGAAAAATGGGTAGCTGATATTACATATATCCATACTCAAAAAGATGGATGGACTTATTTAGCATCTATCTTAGATTTGCATACTCAAAAAATAGTGGGATATAGTTTTTCAAAGACCATGGATACCTCCTTAGTACTAAGGGCATTAGATAATGCAATCACTACCCAAAAACCTAGTAAGGGTCTAATTATACATTCAGATAGAGGTTCACAATATACATCAAAAGAATATCGTAAAGCAATAGAAACAAAGGAATTTAGATTATCATATAGTGCTAAAGGTTGTCCCTATGACAATGCTTGTATAGAAAGTTTTCATGCAATACTTAAAAAAGAATGCGTATATTTAAACACATTTATAGATTACAAACATGCAAGTATAGTATTATTTCAATATATAGAAGGATTTTATAATAGAAAAAGGATTCATTCATCAATTAATTACATGACCCCAGATGCATATGAAAACTTATGTAGGGTATCATAGCTTGCTTTAGATTTTGAGCCTGAGGGGAACACTAGCCACCCGCAGGGCTTGCCCTTGATAAACTAATGAATAAATGCTACAATGCCCTCCACGAAGGCGAAATGTTATAGCTTGCTTTGAGTTTGTCGCCTTCGGGTGAAAATTTCAAAGCATTTATGAATGGTTTGTCAAGGGTGGCGGGAAATAACCAGAAAACTTAAATTTTTGTCCAAAGTATTGACATAGATCCAACGATTGTGTAAAAGCGATATAGGCAAGACTAAACAACTTCAATCCACGCTTCCAGTTAAGGAAGCGACTTAATAATGAAAATAACATATAATGGTATTGTAGAACTTCAATCCACGCTTCCAGTTAAGGAAGCGACTCTATTTAAAGCTGGCCTATCCATATTGCCACCAACTTCAATCCACGCTTCCAGTTAAGGAAGCGACAAATAATATAATGTTAGTCGAGTGTTTAGATTGTACTTCAATCCACGCTTCCAGTTAAGGAAGCGACGCAAGTATGGGGATATCTATAGATGAGCTAGGGACTTCAATCCACGCTTCCAGTTAAGGAAGCGACTATGTGCACCTTGTTTTAGACAGAAAGAGCTAAGAACTTCAATCCACGCTTCCAGTTAAGGAAGCGACTAGATAGCCTTGAGATTATCAAAAACTTTGAAAGTACTTCAATCCACGCTTCCAGTTAAGGAAGCGACCTCATGGAATGGAACAAGCCTTGGTGTTAAAAGAACTTCAATCCACGCTTCCAGTTAAGGAAGCGACACGTTTGAGATATACTTGTAATCTCACCTAACGTACTTCAATCCACGCTTCCAGTTAAGGAAGCGACGAGAAGTAAGTAATTCGGGAGGAGGTGATTAGATTACTTCAATCCACGCTTCCAGTTAAGGAAGCGACAAGGTTTTGGAGATACGTCAGCAGAGATGAATGAACTTCAATCCACGCTTCCAGTTAAGGAAGCGACGATAAAAAAGTAGTATATATGAGAGATATAGAGGACTTCAATCCACGCTTCCAGTTAAGGAAGCGACAAGTATAGAGAATAATATCCATGAGGATTTAATAACTTCAATCCACGCTTCCAGTTAAGGAAGCGACTTGGAGAATGCTCAGGAATCAATTGATATAATAAACTTCAATCCACGCTTCCAGTTAAGGAAGCGACGATATAGCGAAAGATGGTGCAAAGAATTAAGGGACTTCAATCCACGCTTCCAGTTAAGGAAGCGACCAAGGAAACATGGTTTACTGACAAAGAAGAATGGACTTCAATCCACGCTTCCAGTTAAGGAAGCGACAAGAACTTTAGATGATAATGCTAAGGCTCAAGCTACTTCAATCCACGCTTCCAGTTAAGGAAGCGACACGTAAGGCAACTAGCTCAATGGGGCCCTCTATGTACTTCAATCCACGCTTCCAGTTAAGGAAGCGACACAAACTAGGGGAGTAAGGCAACTTACATCAGATACTTCAATCCACGCTTCCAGTTAAGGAAGCGACGCAAGTATGGGGATATCTATAGATGAGCTAGGGACTTCAATCCACGCTTCCAGTTAAGGAAGCGACCTTATTTGTCTATTCATAGCCTGTATATTTTTTTACTTCAATCCACGCTTCCAGTTAAGGAAGCGACCAAATTAAATTTTATTCATCTAAGTAATTTTAAAGACTTCAATCCACGCTTCCAGTTAAGGAAGCGACGACTTGTAAACGTAAATTATCCCCCTGCACACTCTAACTTCAATCCACGCTTCCAGTTAAGGAAGCGACATAAAATTAAAACAATGTTTGACGATTGTGTACTACTTCAATCCACGCTTCCAGTTAAGGAAGCGACATAAGATCTGATACCAATATACATCTATATATAAACTTCAATCCACGCTTCCAGTTAAGGAAGCGACCAGGTCTTTAAAAGTATTATCTCTGCCTTGTGGTACTTCAATCCACGCTTCCAGTTAAGGAAGCGACCATAGTTTGTCCCATTATAATACTTACATTTAGACTTCAATCCACGCTTCCAGTTAAGGAAGCGACCAAAGAAACATTTATAATAGGGAGGGAGTTAGATACTTCAATCCACGCTTCCAGTTAAGGAAGCGACACGAATGATTTTATAAGGGTGTATGACTCAAATGACTTCAATCCACGCTTCCAGTTAAGGAAGCGACTCCTTTTCTTTTTTAAAGTTAATTGGGAGTGATGACTTCAATCCACGCTTCCAGTTAAGGAAGCGACATACCATGATGGACAATGCCAAAGGTGCATTAACACTTCAATCCACGCTTCCAGTTAAGGAAGCGACCTGATATAGATAAATTAGAAGATGCACTACAGTATACTTCAATCCACGCTTCCAGTTAAGGAAGCGACTAGTAGTGTAGAAGATACAGCATTGTCAAATAGCACTTCAATCCACGCTTCCAGTTAAGGAAGCGACATGACAGCATCAGTGTATTTACATCAGCACTGGGACTTCAATCCACGCTTCCAGTTAAGGAAGCGACGTCATGAGGTTTAAATTCTCCATCTGAACTGAATACTTCAATCCACGCTTCCAGTTAAGGAAGCGACTTATTTTTGATGAGTTGACGAGGAATGATTGCATACTTCAATCCACGCTTCCAGTTAAGGAAGCGACAGCTACATATAGTCACACTTTAACTATATATAACAATATATACTAAGTATTTCTAAAATCTAGCATTATATTTACTATAGTAAGTTCTTTTTAAATAGTTTTTTATATGTTTTGAGTGCGAACATCATATATTATTTCCCACCACTTAAAGTTCGCACTATAAAATTAATGGCTCCTCAATATTATAGGTTTCATTACGTCCCATTTGTTCAACTGTTTTTTCATAGTTTTTTCCCAACCTATAGAATCTTAAACTATCTTTTTTATGATCTATTGTATTATCTAATTGATACTTAATTATCCTAAACTGACCCTCATCTACTTTACATTCAAAAACAGAATTTTGAACACGTTGTCCATAGTTCTGACAAATCTTAGCTACATCTCTTAATCTTTTACGTCCTTCCTTTGTAGTAGTATTTATATCATAAGTTATTAGCACAAACATTTTATCACTTCCACATAAATGGTGGATACCCATCTAAATCTCCACGGAGATACCTTGCAAGCAACATCGCTTGGGAAAATGGTACTAATCCCCATTCTATTTTTTCTTTTAAAAAAGGATGTGTTATTGTTTTTTGCTTTCTCTCTTGCCAGAGTTTAATTATTTTTCTTCTACTATCATCTTTTATCAATACAGCCCCATTATCTTCGTATATAAAATCATCACCTTTTATTTGATTCATATTTATCAAAGAAAGAACAAACCTATCAGCAATAGGTGCCCTAAACTCTTCAACTAAATCAAGTGCCAAAGATATTCTTCCTGGCCTGTCAGTATGCATAAATCCAGAGTATGAATCTAATCCTGTAGATTCTAAAGCACTGGCTACATCATTAGATAATATTGAATAGATGTATGATAACATTGCATTAACTGGATTAAGAGGTGGTCTTCTGGTTCTGGTTTCAAATCTAAAATCTTCTTTTTGGTTAAGTATCATTTCATCAAAACAACTAAAATATGTTACTTGCCCAATTCCCTCTATTCCCCTTAATTCATCAATACTATCTATACTATTAGCTTTTTCTAATAAACCAGTCAAATATTGTGAAGATTCTTTAAGATTTGTATAATCTATCCGATGCTCATATTGTCTAATGTAACGCTCTATAGTCCATTTTTCATTATAAATTTTAGCACATATAATATTTTTAGATATATCCAAACTCTTTTTCTCATCATCTGCTGTTCTATATTGTTTTCTCCTCAATAAAATATTACCTTTAGATTCTCCCTTTAATCTTGCAATAAATCTACCTGTAGGTGTCATATAACAAACCCCTATGCCATTCTCCATGCATTTTTGAATGAGTTTTGGGCTCATACCTAAATATGAAAACAATACTATATCTTCTAAGTTATGGAATGGATACCTAACTAAAGTCTTATTATCTTGCTTAATTACAATATTCTCTCCAGATGTTGATAGATAAACATCTGGTAATGTAATATAAAGTGTATTTAACAAATGTCTCATTCCCTCAGCCTCTTTTCAATATACTCAGATACTGACATAGTCCCATCTATCTCAGGTAAACATAAATCTTTGAGGGAACATGTCCTACATTTACTAGTTTTTCTCACCTTAGGTGTATATTTTCTATCATAATAATTATTCATTTCACTAACTATAGCAATGAATCTATTTCTCATATCATCTGTAAAATTTATTTCCTCTCTCCTCCTAGTTTCAAAATAGAAACATGCCCCCTTATCTATTCTTAAACCTAGCATTTCCTCTAAACATATTGTTTGAGCTAGTAGTTGCATTATATCGCTTTCATCTATCTTAGGTCTTCCTCTTTTATATTCAATTGGATATACATTATATTTTCCATTATATTTACTAAAATAAAATCCCTTATCATCAGCCCGCAACTCTACCACATCACATTTTCCACGTATTTTGTATTCATGTGAAATAATAGGCATTGACCTAATAATCTTAACCTTTTTCTTAGTTTCAAAGATATCTCCATTATCTACTCTTTTATGCTTTATCAAACCGTCTATAGTGAAAAAATTTTCATTCCATAACTGTTCTATGTGAATCAATGCCCACTGTCTTCTACAGAATACAAAATGTTGAATTCCGGATATTAAAAGATATTCATCTTCTTTATAATCAATTATACCATTATCTAGAATCTCCATAGTATCTATTTTCCTTCCAATTCTTCTACCTTAAGCCCTTTCTCTTCATATTCTTTATAGCGTTCCTTATCTATCCCTATAATATAATCATCATATTTAGTAGGCTTTTGTATATCAGGTTTAATTTCTACCTGTACTAAATCATGTATTTTAGAAGAAGATGCTAAACCTAATTTGTTTGGATGAGTAAACCAATAGATCTTTTTAACCTCCATACTCCCCTCTGGCCTAGCAGAAGACATATCATTTTCAAATAATGTTCTTAGTGACTCTTTTATTATCTTTCCATCATCATCAGTAAATCCCGTTTTCTCTGCAAAGTAGCAATTTATACTCCCAGATAGTTTATACACACCAAAGTCAACATAATGCTTACTCCCCATTGTATCACTAGACCTTGTTTTCCCTACCTCAGCCTCCATTCCATTTACACTTCTAGTTATCTGCATAGTTATAACATCTATTGGACTTAAACTCTTAGCTATACTAATAGATACTGGCCCTCTTATACCAAGAGATCTATTTTGAAAAGTCATTACTTGTCCAAAACTTCTCACATCAATCCACTTTTCGCATGACTTTTCTGCAACAACATCATCACCCTGTCCTTTATCAAATTCAGCTTTAAATCTTGCCTCAAGAGATTTATATCCATCTTCTACTCTGTCTTGAGATTGAACAAATATATTGTAATCTAAATCTTGCATTCTATTTCTAATCTTCCTCTTAATGCATACATCTGAAACTTCTCCATAGCCCTCATAGTCTGTTCTGGGCATATTTCCCATAAGTGGATCTCCATTTGGATTTGCATTTTTAACAGTAAAAAGCATAACAAAATCAATCTTATTTTCTAAAATACTCATACTAAAATCCTCCCTTTTTTTATTTTATTACATTGTGTTATTCATCCTTCTTCTTTCCATCTTTATCTTTCTTCTGATAAAAATCATTTTTCTGATAATAGTACCCCAAAATAAAATCTTCATTTAATGAAATACTACCTTCTCTATCGCCTTCCTTAAATTCTACAAATTTTAATGTTATGCCTGTAATTAGTTTATCATAGAATACATACAAACCAGGTTGAGTCTTTTTAAGCATGTTCATATACGGCTTAACCTTCGATTCTAGTATAAATCTAGTTCTTTCAGGTGTCCTTATCATTGAACTCCAGAGTCTGTCTGCATTAGTAATTCTTTGAGACTTATCCTTTGACTTTTGAGATGACATTTCTTCACTCCTGCCACGAATGGCATCTAATTCAATTTTCTCATATATAGCCATCAGTTTCCCATAGTAAAAACTTCTACTCTCTTCCAATTCTTTCACCTCACTTATTTTATCAGGGTCTATAATATAATTTTCATAATCATTCTTATGTTTTTTAATCAAAGAGCACCCTATATTTAAAGCTATATTCCAACTTTTTTTATAAGATTGTTTCTTAGAAAGTTTATAAAAAGTAGTATTACATATATCTTTAGGTAATCTTTGAGAATCTATGATACACGGTATAAGTCTCTCTATAGCACTACGCTTTAATTTTTTATTTTCACAATTTAAAAATCCCTTGTTATTTTCTTGTCCATATATAAAATCAACTATTTGATCTAAACGAGGAGACTTATAAATGTTTTTTTTCAAAATATGGTCATAAAACTTCCAATTAGTGCTTACATACCACTCCCTAGTCCTCTCATAAGCCTCAGATCTTGAAAGTCTTCTAAAGTATTTTACGGAAATCCTACCATTGCTAATCTTTTCAATTATCAACACATAGAAATCTCTTTTTCCAACATATGTCTCATCTTCTCCTAAAAAATATCTTCCTAGTTTCCTTGATATTTCCCCCCCCAAATCATCCATTGATTGTTCTTCATAATCTTCGAAGTCTTCATTATCCATGCTTGATAATAACTCAATACCACCTTTTTTTAAATCTTGTGATAACCAGTTTATTATATAAGCTCCTTCTCCAATGAACCTAGAATAACTGTTGTTTTCTATTAAATATTTAAGCATATTATGAATTTTTTGAGATGTCTCATATCCTATTCTATATATATCCTTCCCATGTTTAAAACGTCCATAATATGTTTCATCATTATTGCTTATACTAATCAATTTCGCTGTTCCCATCAATCCTCTATGTCTTTCTGTACAATATTCTAGTTTACCAGTAACATCACAAAATGTTATATTTTCAGATTCAGCATTTTTATTTCTTACATAAGATATATAGAAGTTATGAATAATTTTATCCTTAGTAAGGCTAATATCAGCTTTGAATTCCTTTTCAATCTTAAATGTTATAAATATTTTTTTTAAATCTAGTAATTTCTTTTTGATTTTCCCCTTATCATCTATTTCTTCATAACTTAATTTAAATTTATCATCTATATGATACTCTTTACTTCCAAAATGAAATCTTAAAAAATCTTCTAATATTGTATTTTTAATTATATATTTGCCTAAAATTCTAAAATCTTCACATGTATTGTTTTTTTCATATTCTAATAAATCCTCTACTATATCTAAATACTCTTTATTTTTAGCTCCATCTATAGTCCTTGCTAAATAAGAAAGTTCATCACTTATTGCATGGGGTGCTACTTTTGCGCCTGATCTAGTAATAGAATCCTCCGTTATCGGGAATATAATTATCTCATCTTTTTCTAAAAATCTTCCGGATATAGAGTTACTATCCTTATCCACAGTTATCTCAAATATATCTTCTCCTACACTTCTTTTACTTGAATGATATACAGGTAATAACGTTAAACCATCTAAACTTAGCTTTGGGTTATCAACTAAATTATTTTGAAGTGCAAAATCATAAGTCTCTAAAAGTGCATTAATCAAACTCATCATCAACCACCCCCTCTTCTTCATAAATATTAAGCAGCTCTTCTACTCCTATCAAATTACTTCTCCCAAAGCTCTTGATTGAATATCCACCTAAATTATGTTTAATTTCACAATCTTTAGGTTCTATAAAATCTATAACTCCATTTGTCATTGTAACAGGAGAAAAATTTGATGTTAAAACATTTTCGGTATTCACATCATAAGCCTCATCTGGATATACAAATGAATGAAACATAATCCCTAGCGATATAGTTTCACCTTCATAATAACTCTTTGCATTTTCAAAATCTTTACTTTTAATCCTTTCAATATGTCCAATACATTCTCTAGTCCCTAAAAACACATCCCTTCTTCCCCCTCTTTTCATAGACCTTAATAATATTTGTTCATGTTTTTTTTCATTCCAATCATAGTCTAAATCCTTCCGATTTTCATTCCATCTAAAATGATACTTAATCAAATACTCTACATCTTTCAAATACGTATAATAGTTAAGGTCTTTACCACCATCCTTCATTGGGGACAATATTCCTTTTGTTTCTGTCTTTACTGGCTTTATAACTTTCACTGAGTCAATAACATAATAAAATGTAGGTTTCCAATAACATGCTTCTACTATTCCTTTAAGAGACTGATAAGTAGGTACTTGATATGTGAATTTCTCCCCTCCTCCTTTTGTCATGGGATCTGTAAATAGTGCATAATCACCAAATACTTTCATATAAAATGGGTTTGATTTAAATTTATTCATGTTTCCTCCTTTCAATATACTAATTAGCTCGTTGCAAAACTCTGCAACTCGCATGTTTACTACATTTATTTATATTGAAATGGCTGGATCCCCCCATTTTTGGGTATATATACAGTATTAAGATGTGTATAACTCAAAACAATTTGAAAGGAGAATCCTATGCCAGTTTCAGCTAAACAATTAAATTTTTCTAATATTTCCACTGAGTTTGATAAATTTTACAATCAAAATCAAAATAATCTACTTTCTTTACTTGATGAACATATTAATATTTCTGATTATATTCCTTTTTCTTTTTACCAGAAATATTATTCTAATCTTGGAACAAAAAGAGATTTTTCTCTTGAATCTATGCTTAATTTTTATATTATTAAAAACCTATTGTCTATCCCTACTAACGATCTCTTAATTACCCTTTTACATATATCATCTGAACTTAGAGAATTTTGTGGTTTCTTAAGGGTTCCACATAAGTCCCAATTTTTTAGGTTTAAATCAGAATTCCTGAATGATTTAAATGATTTGTTCCACAATCTAGTTGATTTTACTGATGATATTTCCAAAGAAGTTTCTTCCTTTTTATCTTCAATTTTAATTACCGATACTACTGGTTTTGAGGCCTATGTTGCTGAAAATAATCCTAAGTTTTATCAGGCTGAGCTGCGAAAATCTAAAACTTATGCAAAGTATTTTAAAGATAATAATCAGAATCCTTCTTTTGATGTTGAAAAATATGCCCAAAGCCAAATGCCTAAGTTTGCCGCTTCTAACACGGATATTAAACTTGCTTATCTCAATGGTCACTTTGGATACTTTTTAAAATCTGTTATCTCTACTAATGGTTTCGGGCTTGTTAGAGATGTTAATTTTTATGATTCAGATAATTCCCTTTCCAATGATTTAAGACCCCAGGATATTAAAGATTCTTATGATGCTAAATCTTTAATTCCTGCCCTAGAAACTCATTTTAGCTTGCATCCTGATTTTTCCTATAAATACTTTTTAGGTGATGCTGGATTTGATGCTGATGATAATTATGCTTATCTCCATAAAAAAGAAATTATGCCTATCATCAGTTTAAATCCCCGCAATTCCTCTAGCCTACCTGAACCGAGCTTTAATGAAATTGGTATTCCGCTTTGTCCTAATGATCCTTCTTTACCTATGGTCTATGATGGTATTATTAGAGAAAAGGGGCGTGCAGATAGAATTAAATACTTATGTCCCAAGTCCCATAAAACCAAGAATTCTGATGGTAAAACAATTTATGTTTTATCTTGTGATAATCCTTGTTCCCCATCAAGATGTGGTAGAATTAAAAATTTAACTATACACCATAATTATAGATTTAATACATCAATGCCTCATGATAGTGTCAAATGGCAAAAGTTATATAAACTTAGAACCATTTGTGAAAGATCAATTTGCCAAATCAAAGACTTTATTCAAATCAAAACGTCCAAAGTTAGAAATGTTGTATCTCTGAAGTCAGATATTTTACTGGCTTGTATTTCCCAATTAATTGCTTTTATTCTCATATTTAGAGCTGGTAATTCAGATAAACCATTAGCAATTAAATCCTTAATTGCATAGATCTCAAAATTCAAATTTAGAAATTAAACAGGGTAAGTTTTACCCTTACTTCTCATGTCTTTTTCTGTGTATAAATCAGATAGTTGCGATAATTTATCTAGAATTCCCATCCTCTTATTGTGGATAAGTCTTAATAATTTCAATTTTTTATTTTGCAACTACCTAATATACTAATAGTTGTAATTCACCCTTTATAAGTCCAACTTTTTCATCATATGCCTCTTTATTTAATATAAGTATTTCACCATTCAATTGTGGAGTAACATACTTTTCATATGCACTTATATCTCTTATATCAATAGTATAAGGCTGAAGTTTCTTAAGCACAGTCTTAATGGTACTATAATTACCATATTCTATACTTTCATATAACAAATCCATTAGTTTATCATTATTATATTGGACAATAACACTTATTGAATCCTGTTTTATTAAATCAAAGTTAGTACTGGCTGTTTTAAATCCCTGTTTCAATATAAAATGTGGCTTTTCATCATATTTGTTTCTATAATTTTTCATTCCAATTGGATTTGTCGTTAATAAATCTAAAATAGTATTCTTCTGATCTAATGGATATTCTAAATAATTCCCTTCTATTTCTTCATTGCAAAATAGTTTGTGAAAATAATGATCACAGGCTTTATCTATATCTACCTTAAAACTATCCTTAGAATTCTTAATCAAAGTTCGTAATGCAGATTCTGCAGCACTCCTTTGTTTCCTTAAATCAGGCATATAACTTAAATTTTCTTCACAATATTTAAATATAAATACTTTACCTTTTGAATTCTTCTTTCCTTCCCTATTACATCTACCTCCAGACTGTATAATACTATCTATTCCAGAAAGAGATCTGTATACTAAATCGAAATCTATATCTACACCAGCCTCAATAAGTTTTGTACTTACACATATTAACTTTTTGTTTTCTCTTCCAGCCCTTAGTTCTTCAAGGTAAAAGCCCATATTCTTAATTATTTCTAACCTGTGATTTGGACACTGATTGGTTGTAAGATATATTACTTCACATTCCATATCTTCTATCCAATCCTCTTCTAATAATCTATTATAGAGACTAGAAACAGCTCCTTTGGTATTAAGAACAATTAAAGCACTATTTTCATTTTCTAACTGTTCTTTAAGATTATCTATTATATCTTTAGTATCTAGTTCCATTAAGAGGTCTCCCCCTAAAAGGCTATAGTAATCCGTTCTATCAAATACTTCCAGATTATCTGTTGAGTCTATTACTGATGCTCCCATTGATTCATTTCCATAAAAGCAAGGATATTTAAGTGCTTGATTATTATCAAAGCTTGGTGGGGTAGCTGTGCAATGCAAGACATTACAGTTCATAATATTAGTTAAAAAGTTAGTCATGAGATTGAAATTATAAATAGCCATCATTGGTAAGCTTTGAATTTCATCCATAATTATTACAGAATTTATAAGCTTTGAAAATCTCCTGATATTAGAAGACTTACCCTTGAATAAAGTATTGGAAAGCTGAACTATTGTAGTAAGTATAACTGGAGATTCCCAACTTTCCTTTAGATATTCATAATCCGAATACTCTATTTCATCTATATCATCTCCACTTTTCTCAAAGTTTTCAGTAATATTACTGTGGTGTTCTAATACATAGCTATCACCTAGAAGCTCCTTTATAACATCTGCATTTTGCTCGAGTACAGATAAGAAAGCTGTACAGTAAAAAATTCTCGTTTTTTGAAATTTAGCTGCATTGGTTATGGAGTACCTAAGTGCAGCATAAGTTTTCCCAGACCCTACATTCATACTTAACTTATATGCACCGCTACCAGCCTCCTTTGAAAATTCATATACATCATTAGCAAGACTTGTCCGCACCATATCTAATTTAGATTTATTAGGCTTATTTTCAAACTTATCATATATTTCCTCTACCGAATACTCCATTTGTTCCCATACCTTATTTAATTCTTCCTGGGTATAGGCCTTGTCCTTATGCATTTTATGATAATTGGATGCATCATATATATCGGCGTCTTTTAAAATAGATAATAGAAGTCTAACTAAAGCACCATAGTAAAAACTTATAGCTTTAGCCTTATATTTCTTTTCACTAAATTTATCTGCCATTTTTTTTAATTTATCATAGATATCTAAAAACTCAATAAACCCTTCGAAATAAAGTTTGTATATAGATTTTCCAGTTAATATACTATATTCGTCATTTAGATAACTAAAAAAGTTCATCCCACTTCCTTTAAAATCATAGCCTCCATCTTTATCATAATCCAATCTAAGTTCTGTTCGATAATCAAAATCACTATCAATTATATCATAGAGACCATGATGTGCTAATATTGGATATTGCAATATCTCTCTATAGAGATACCACGCTCTAATCCCCTGCCCATTATCTTCCAATATTTCACATACTCCATATTCCTCTTTCACTACTTTACTAATATGAACTAAAACTTTTGCTCCTGCAGATGAATGATTCACCTTACCACTATATTGTCCTTTAATATACATTTGAAACAATTCACTACTTTTGCCAAAGTCATGTAGAAGTCCTATAAGTTCACAAGAATTCTTTAATGCTACTGAATCTCCCATTACACTAGATTTTTTAGCCACTTCTAGCAAATGAGTTAATAAAAACTGCCTTTTATTAACATCTAATTTATCATTATGAGCTAAAAGCGTTTTGTAATCATTCAAAACATATCATTCCTTTCTATATATTATATAAGGTAGTCATATCATACAACAGAATTTATTGCAATAGTTTTTAACTTCTATTTTATTTTAAACTATGATATTATAATCTATGTCACTACAGATTTAATATGGATTAAAGTAGTGTGGATTGAAGTTATATTTTATACAAGGTTAAAATGGGCTATTTAAAAGAATTTTCTTAGGATTGACTATTTAAAATAGTCCATTTTATTTATCATTTTTTCTTTTAAATTTATTCCCCACACTTTCCCTTCAATTATACCATCTAATGGTGAAGTATAATGTCTTATTCATAAACTTTTCCTAATTTTCTCATTTCATTAATTATATCTTCTTTAAGTTTCTTTGGCTCTAATACTTCTACTTTACTTCCCATGCTCAATACCCAAGATTTAACTTCTGGATATCCCTTTAACTTTGCTTCAAATAAAATAGTATCCCTATCCAGTTCTGTTATCTTTTGCTCCACAGAATATTGTTTTTCCTTGACCAATTGACTCATAGGATATGAAATTTTAAGCTTTAGATAAAACATATCATCATCTATTATTCCAAAAGACTTTCTCAATATATTTTTTATATCATATGTATTATTTATAGTAAATTTATCATCTAGAATAGATAATTCTTGAATTCTAGAGATCTTAAAGTATCTGATATTCTTCCTCAATTCACAGTACCCAAAGAAATACATAGCACCATCGTGATAAAAAGTTCCATATGGATGAACTATTCTTTGAATATCACTTCTCTCTTCATTATTTGCCAAAGATCTATAGGACATATGAATCTTACGTCTAGAGACTATTCCCTTACTTATTGTTTTCCAAAATTCTTTTTCTTTCTTCTGCATATATAATGGTTTCAGTGTATCCTTATTAAAATAATCTATATGATCTAGTTCTCCCTCTAAATTAAGTACCTTATTGGCTAACATCTCAAAATCAAGTGAAAATATATAATTTCCACTCTTAATTATTTCATTAGCCATCTTCAATGCTTCTAGCTCTTTCTTTGTAATTCCTAATCCCTTCAAATCCATTCTATTTTCTAAGTAATACCCTCCATTCCTCCCCCTCTTCGATCCAATATAGATTCCTGCCTTCCCCAAATCCTTTTTATATTCTTTAACCATTCTAGGGCTGACTTCTAAAATTTCAGCAATCTCTTTAACTTGAAGAAGCCTCCTACTTTGTAAAAGCATATACATGTTTAGAGCATTTGATAATCTTGACATAATCGTCACCTCATATTCCCATTTTAGTCCCTAATTGTAATATTCTACATAGACTTACTTTTTCCTTCTTTTAATTACTAAAATTATTGTATTTATCGACATAAGATTATTCATAGACTACATCTTTCAGTTTTCATATTATTCCTTCTTTTCGTTTTATTTCAAAATATCTAGGGTATATATTTAATATTAAGCTAATCTTTTCTTGTTATTTTTTGTTAAACATGTATAATATGAATATAATATATCACTTTATTGATATATTGTATTAGGATAGATTTACGGTGAAAGGTGGTGAATTTTCTTTAATTGGAGATTTTAATTGTATTAAAATTAAGGAGGGTTATGAATGAGTACTAAGTCAAAAAATCAAGACAAAGGTTTCTTAGCATGGGTGGAACGAACTGGAAACAAGATTCCTCATCCATTTATTCTATTCCTATGGCTAATAATCATTGTTGCGGCATTATCATTTATACTAAACAAATTAGGTGTGTCTGCCGTAAATCCTACCACTGAAGAAGTTGTAGAGGTTAAAAACCTTCTATCTGGTGAAGGAATCAACCATGCACTTACTACAATGGTCAAAAACTTTACTGGTTTTGCACCACTTGGATTGATACTTACTATGACTTTAGGGATTGGTATGGCAGAGGAAATCGGTTTCATGTCATCCTTGATGCGAAAGACTATGCTTGGAGCACCCACTAGAATAGTAACATTTGCCATTGCACTAATCGGTATTTGTGGTAATATTGCTTCTGATGCTGCAATTGTCATAATACCACCACTAGCAGCAATGATATTCTTATCCTTAGGCCGCCATCCAATAGCAGGTATAGCAATTGGATATGCAGCTACTACTGGAGGATTTAGTGCTAATATCTTACCAGCTGGTACAGATGCTCTATTACAGGGTATTACTAATGAAGCTGCTACTATTGTAGATGCTCCAGAAATACCTCTAATGGCTAACTGGTATATCATGGTAGTATCTACTTTTATATTGGCATTTATTGTAAGTATTATGTCTGAAAAATACTTAGAACCTAGATTAGGTGAATATACTGGTTCAAAGCAGATTGAACAACAAGCATTGACTCCTGAAGAAAATGCAGCTCTTAGGGCTTCAGGAATAGGAGCCTTAATCTATATTGCTATATTGGCAATAGCTTTAGTACCTAAGAACAGTTTCCTAAGAAATGCTGAAACTGGTTCAATTATGACTAAATCACCATTCATGGCAGGGATTATACCTCTATTATTGATACTATTCTTGGTAACAGCTATTCCTTATGGAGTAAAAATGGGTAAAATCAAATCTTCTGGCGATGTTCCAAAATTAATGACAAAGGCCGTTGGGACTATGAATTCATTTATAGTGTTAGCATTTATAATTGGTCAATTTATATCCTATTTCAACTGGACTAATCTTGGTCAGGTCTTGGCGATTAATGGCTCCAATCTCCTAAGGAATATTGGGTTTACAGGAGTTGGATTGTTTATAGGCTATATTATACTATGTTCATTTGTAAATCTATTTATAGGCTCAGGATCTGCAAAATGGGCTCTTTTAGCTCCAATATTTGTACCTATGTTCTATCTTTTAGGATATCATCCAGCATGGACACAATTTTTATATAGAATGGGAGATTCATCTACAAATATAATTTCTCCACTATTTACTTACTTCCCAATTATTATTTCATATATGAATGAGTATGATGAAGAGGCAGGAGTAGGTACACTATTATCACTAATGATTCCTTACTCAGCTGTAATACTAGGAGCATGGATAGTTTTAGGTCTGATCTGGTACTTCATAGGATTACCATTAGGCCCTGGCGGATTCGTATTCGTATAATTGGAGGTTAAACAAGATGAAGGAAAAAATTGACAGACTTATTGAAAAACATCTAGATGAGATAATTGAAATTAGAAGAGATATACACATGCATCCTGAATTGGGTATGGAAGAGGTGCGAACTTCTGGAATTGTCAAAGCTGAACTTGAAAAACTAGGCTTTGAAGTAGAAGACAAGATTGGAAATATGGGAGTTGTAGGACTCTTAAGAGGTAAAAAAGAAGGTAAGACTATTCTCTTAAGGGCAGATATGGATGCTCTTCCCATAGAAGAACAGACAGATCTTCCTTTTCAATCTATTAATAATGGTAAGATGCATGCCTGTGGTCATGATATTCATACCTCTATATTATTGGGTACTGCCAAGGTATTGGCTGAGTTAAAAGACGAATTTAATGGAAATATAAAGTTTACTTTCCAACCAGCAGAAGAGGCCAATCCCACTGGTGGAGCTAGATATATGATTGAAGATGGAGTCCTTGAAAATCCAAAGGTAGATGCTGCTATGGCTCTTCATATCTGGGGACTTCCTCTAGGTAAAGTAGCTCTTAGAACTAGTACTATGATGGCTCAATCTGATAGAATATTTATTACTGTAAAGGGTAAGGCCTCTCATGCTTCACAGCCCCACAATGGTGTTGATGCAATTGTGGCAGCAGGTCAGATATTGACAGCACTTCAAACTGTAATCAGTAGAAATATAGATCCTATGGAAAGTGCTGTAATAACTATAGGTACTATACATGGTGGCAATAGATATAATGTATTATGTGACAAGGTTGTAATGGAAGGTACCGTTAGAACATTTAATCCTGCAGTTGCTGAATTGATGCCTGAAAAGATCAAAACTGTAAGTGAAAATGTGGCTAAGGCCCTTGGTTGTGAATGTGAATTTGAATATGTGCCAGGATACAAGATGACTGTAAATAACGAGGAGTTGGCACTTAAAGCTATCAAGAGCTTCCAAGATATACTAGGAGAAGAAAATGTCATCATCCCTGAGCATCCTGCATCTGGTTCTGAAGACTTTTCAGAATTTACAATGAGAGTTCCTTCAGTATTCTATTGGTTAGGCATAGAGTCTGATCTAAATGAAGGTCGTACTACACTACACAATCCAAATTTGATTGTAGATGAGAGAAGTATTCCAATTGGAATCAAGACCATGTGTAAGGCAGCTTTAGACTTCTTAAATGAATGATAAAAAATCCCCATTGATGGGGATTTTTTATTTAACTACTTCAACAATAGTTCCACTGTCTTAGTCAAGGCTTTAAATGCCATGACCAATGTATCCTCATCAAAGTCAAATTTATTATTGTGATGAGCTGCCTTAAGGTCAGAGCCAAACATAAAGTGTAAAGCCTTTCCTCCATTTTCTTCTACCCTATTCATCATAAAGGTCACGTCTTCAGAACCACCTAAGGCTCTTGCCACATCTATATTGAAACCCTCTCCTTTTAGATATTCAGAGACCTTGTCTGCAAACTCCTTATCATAGGTATTATAGGCTGGTGCTCCTCCTGCCTGTACTACTTTATATTTTACATCAAAGGCCTTTGCTGAACCCTCTATTACATGAGATACCTTCTCCTTTAGCATCTCATTTACCTCTTCATTTTCTCCTCTCGTCTCTATCTGCATCATAGCCTTACTTGGCACTATATTTCTAGAGGAACCTGCATGTAATACTCCCACATTTAATCTACTCATTCCTGTAGAAAACTGGGTCAAAGTATGAAGGTTGAGGGCACAACTAGCTGCTGCTAATAGAGCATTTTTACCTAGTTCTGGAGCTGCCCCTGCATGAGATGATACTCCTTCAAAGTACACATCTAATTTTGATGTAGCCAGAAATCCTACAGTTCCAATTCCCAGGGTACCGCTTTCCACACCAAGACCTATATGCCCTGCCAATAGATAATCCAACTCATCTACTACACCTGCGCTCACCATACTCTTGGCGCCACGTACTCCCTCTTCTGCTGGTTGGAATATAAGTACAAATTTTCCCCTTAAGTTTTCCCTTTCATCCATAATCCATTTTGCCACTGTAAGACCTATAGTCATATGTCCATCATGGCCACAAGCATGCATTGCAAAGTCATTTTTAGATCTGAAGTTTTCTCTACTTGGTCTATGATCCTCATCATAGGATTCTTCAATTCCATTAGCATCAATATCAAAACGCATACCTATAGTAGGACCTTCTCTTCCCGTGTCCAAAGTAGCTACAACTCCAGTATATCCCTCTAGAATCTCACTTATATCATAATCTGCTTCTAGAGACAAACTATCCCTATACTCCCTCATCTCCTTCTCTGTAGGTAGACCCATTCTTTCACCATGAATTCCTTTTCCATACTCCACCTCATATCCATAGGATTTGAGATAGTCTATTACTCTCACTGTAGTTTGGAACTCAAGCCACCCTGGTTCTGCTATTCTATGAAACTCCCTTCTCATCTTTGACATACTCTTCCTTAAACTATCCATAAACTTCCCCCTCCAATCATATATTAATAATCTTATACCCTAAAAGATATAAGCTACCTATATTTTATCATATTAAATTGATATAAGATCTATAATAGACAACAAAAAAAGACTATGGAAACATAATCTTTAATTTGATATCTATAATATTATATATCTTTGAAACCTAATATAGAAAATATGCCTAATATACCTAATAATCCTACTACTATAAATCCTACTGTCAAGCCAAAATAATCTCCAATACCACCTAATATCATAGGTCCTAGTATCATCCCTACTCCAAAAGCAGCCTGATAAAATCCCATAGTAGTAGTCATTAGATTACTCTCTACTCCCTCTATTACTGCTGCCATAAGGAGAGAAAAAGCTATTGCATTGCCTATTCCAGCTATGAATTGCAATATGTATAGTATATTTACACTTGGAGCAAAGGGAGTAAATAGACACACTGAAGTAGTCATTAAAAACCCTAACAACAGTGCATTTTTCTTTCCCATCTTTTCCGCCATAACAGTCCCTGCCAGTAGAGAAAATAATACTTGAGGAAAATTATATGCAGTAGTTAAAAATCCCAACTCTAGTTTATTTGCACCTAATCCAGTTGCTATCAATGGTGTAAAGCCAAAATTCGTAGAATATCCAATACATTGTACTAGAGCCCCTAATAGGGAAATATGTAATATCCTCTTGTTTCTTATAATCCTTGATATTCCTTTAGTAGATATAGGTACTTTTTCTACCTTTACCTTCTCTTCATATATAAAAAAACTAAATATAAGACAGATCATACTTGCAACAATACTAGCTAAAAATATAGCCCTTACTCCCAATCTTATAGCTATAAACCCACTTATAAACATGGCCAATAATTGTCCTAACTTGCTACCAGAAGTTGCTACGCTAATGGCCTTACCAGATTCCTCTGAATTATAATAGCTTACAAATAATATAGTAAAATTTACCCAAGTAGCTGATGCTATACCTGCAATAAATCTAGTGGCCAAGAGAGTATAAGGATTTGGAAAAAAGTAGGTCAAAGTAGCACTTATTAGTGAACTTATGATGCCTCCTACAATAAATACCTTTCTCTTTCTCAGAGCATCAGATATTATTCCAAAAGGTATTCGAAGTATAGTTTGACTAAATCCATAAGCACTAGTTATCACACCTATCATCTTGTAACTTGCCCCCATATCCTTGGCATAGTTTGTCAATTGGGGAAGATAGGCATATAGTGAAAACCAAAAGAATGTAGTTACTATTAAAAAATTTGTCTTTTTATACTTCATAATAATCCCACTCCTAGACTGGTATTATTGCCACGGTCTTTTAAGACCGTGGCCTTTATTCCATTATATACCTAATTAATTGGTATTTCAATGTTCAGTAGGGGTGGATACTGTTGGCATCCAAATATATCTCCCTCTCCAGGACTACCACTAGGTGATTGTCTTGATATGGTGAACTTAATTGCATATGCTGGATCAAATTCTACAAAATCCGTTATCCTATCTGTATCTATATCATATAATCTTGCCATGGACTCTTTACTGATTATTCCACTGTTTTTTACTAATTCATAGTTTTCCTTTTCCCTAAATATGATATCAAAAGTAATTCTATCTGTCCCAGCATTTTTGCTTCTTATTGTCTTGGCTAAATCTACAAGTTTCATCGTCTTCATCTTTCAACCCTCCTATTTTCCAATATCTATTAGCTTTACATCAAAGAATTCCATTGGATCATCCACTTCTATTACGTGATTCAATGACCATCTAAAGGCTGGTGTAGCTGGAAGTACTTCATCTACAACAAAAGCCGCAGTTCCTGCTGTCCCCTTTACTTCTGGCAGTCTAGCATAGAATATCTGTCTTGTACCTGTCATAGCCACTTCTTCTGCTACTTCTTTTGTTGGGGCTATACCCTGTACTACAATACATAGCTCATGGGATTTAATCTCCTTTATAGGCTCTAGATCTCCCATTACACCATTTTTACCATATATCCTATAGTGAAGCTCATATCCTTCCTTTCCAAACCTTTCCTCTACCTGTTCCCTAGCCAGTTCTATTACTTTATCTATATTCTTAATGGTATAGGGATCTCTGACACCAGCTATTCCAATATACATTTCCCCAACCTTTGTTGACCCTTCTAACTTTACCTTTACTTTTCCATCAATTGGTACATATTTTGGATTAGTTATTCTAGTGGTCTTCTCATCATATTGTTCATATACACATTCTGACATATCTAGCATACCGCCGGCAAAATACTCATAATATGGGTTGGACCTTTCATACATTGCATGGCCTGCCACTGATGCAACGGTACATCGTTGCCATGGAGCCATGGCTTCTACCTTTACATCCTCATGGGTTATGGTGCCTATTACACTTTCTTTGGCTCCATATGGTTCAGCACAGAAAGAAGCACATTCCAATACCTTTCCTAGATAGTATGCAAGATTTTCAGGGTAACCTTCTCTAATTGCTGGTGCTGCAAACAAGGCTATATCTGAAGATCTCCCTCCTATAATCACATCTGCCCCCATATCTAAAGCCTTTATATAGGGATGAATCCCTGCCACTGCCACTATTCTTTCTGTCCTATCTAATTCTTCCATAGTTAGATCTTCTCTAGAATCTAATCCTTCGATTTTGATTCCATTAATCATCTTCTCCCTAAGAATCTCTTTATCTACCTCTGAATAGAAATATGCAAGCTTGAATGGAGGAATATCATGTTCTGCTGCTATTTCCTCTATCATCTCTATATACATATCAACTCTACTATTTGATCCTGTATCCCCCGCCGAACCTATTATCATAGGTACACCCTGTTCTCTAGAAGCTAATAGCATCAATTCCAAATCATGCTTTTGCCAAACCCTAAGACTTGGCGACTTATCTGCCCCTAATGGTCCTGGTCCTATATCGTCGCTTCCAGAATCTGCAACATAATAATCTGGTCTTGTCTTGGCACCTATATGGAAACTCTCCTCTTTAGTTGTTGAAAAGCCTAAGTGACCATTAGGACATAGTATCCTAAGCTCTCTCTTACTCATTTTCATTCCCCTTTCTAATTTTAAGAGTTATTCATTTCTTCTAAATAGTAATTATTGCAATTATCATGCCAATATTATATAGAGTTTAGCAACCCCTGAAATAGACAAGAAAAAAACATGAAGTAATGGTCAAATAACCTATTACTCCATGTTAAATGTAAATAAATTAGACTATATAATTATCCTTGTATTTCCCTTGTGTTTAATATCTTTACAATCAGGTATGAATATCATACTCCCTTATCTTATTGTATAATGTCTGTCTCCTAATTCCCAGTATCTCTGCTGCCTTGGTCTTGTTTCCATGATTTCTCTTTAATGTGTTTTCAATTATAATCTTCTCATAATCTTTCAAACTCATATGATTATTCTCCTCTTTCATATCTCCATTGATTTCCCCTGTTATCTCCAATGGTAAATGTTCTTTTCTTAAAGATTCCGCCTTGAAATCTGCAAACAAGACAGAACGTTCTATTATATTTCTCAACTCTCTTACATTTCCCTTCCAATCATATTCTACTAAATAACCTATTGCCTCTACATCTATGTACTTTAAATCCTTATTATATTCTTTGGAAAACTCTTCTAGAAATCTTTCTGCTAATAGGGGAATATCCTCTCTTCTTTCCCTTAATGGAGGAATCTCCATATTCACCACATTCAATCTATAGAATAGGTCCTCCCTAAATCTCCCCTCTTCTATTTCCACCCTCAAATCCTTATTGGTGGCTGCTATTATCCTTACATCTACTTGGATACTCTCTTCAGATCCTACTCTGTAAAATTGTTTTTCCTGTAATACTCTGAGAAATTTGACCTGCATCTGAAGTGGCAATTCTCCTATCTCATCTAAAAATAGGGTTCCATTGTTTGCCAATTCAAACTTTCCCTTCTTCATATGAGTTGCACCTGTAAATGCTCCCTTCTCATGGCCAAATAACTCTGATTCTATTAGATTTTCTGGTATAGCACCACAATTTATTGGAATAAATTTATCCAAATCCTGAGAACTTTTTTTGTGTATAAGCTTTGCAAATACATCTTTTCCTACTCCACTTTCACCTGTCAAGAGGATATTTGCCTTACTTCTAGCAATTCTATCTACTAGATGGAATAGTCTCTGCATCTTTTTACTCTTTCCTATTATACCTTCATAACTATATTCTCCATCTATCCTTCTTCTCAAGTCCATATTTTCTTCTATCAATCTCTTTCTCTCTATGGCTTTTTCTACTGTAAATAGTAGTTCATCTGTAGAAAAGGACTTCTCTATATAGTCAAAGGCTCCCATCTTTAAGGCCTTGACTGCTGCCTTTATATCTGCATAAGCCGATATAAATATTGTTTCAATAAAGGGATCTATACTTAGAGCCCTTTCCATCAACTGAATTCCATTCATCCCTGGCATCCTCAAATCTGTTATCAACAAATCCACTATGTTGTAGTTTAAATACTCCAATGTTTCAAATCCGTCCTCTGCTGTCATAACTCTATATCCTGCTTTTTCAAGTATTATCTTCAATGTTTCTCTAATGGATTTTTCATCATCTACCAACATCAACATAGGTTTCATGATATCACTCGCCTACCTTCTAAACTCTACACTATGGGTAAAGTTATGGTTACTTTTGTCCCATGTCCATCCTCACTTTCCACCTCTATCTTTCCAGAGGAATTAGCAATGATATTGTGAATTATGAGCAATCCAATTCCCGTTCCATTAGCCTTTGTAGTATAGAAAGGATCAAATATCTTGTTTAAATTTTCCTTGGATATCCCAATTCCAGTATCTTCTATCTCAATTATAGCATAGTCTTTGGTAGTATTTATCCTTATATCTATATTTCGCAGCTTATCTATGGAATTTAGACTTACCCCATCCATAGCATTTAAAATCAAGTTTAGAAATATTTGCTTTACATTGTCCTCATTAAGTGGTACTCTTATTTTCTCAGATCCTAAATCTAAATTTAAATCTATATTATTTTTCTTTATTCCATAGTTAAGTAATAATAAAGTCTCTTTCAAAGTACTTATTATTTCACACTCTCCTACAGTAAAAAACGTATCCTTATTTAAATTTACAAGTTGTTCTAAAAATCTATTGAGCCTTTCACTCTCTTCTCTAATTATGTTTAAGAGTTTGATTAGCTCCTCATCTCCACCATTTCCACCATATTTATCCAAAAGATATTCACTGGCATTTCTTATAGGCAGCAGTGGATTTCTTATTTCATGGGTTATTCCAGATGTCAATCTACCCAAGGCAGATAATTTATCTGCCATTGCTATTTGTTTTTGTAGTTTTTCTATTTCAGTATTATCTCTAAATATACATATGCAACTCTTTAGATAATTATCCTCATCATAGATTAGAGAAGTGCTAAGTCTAATATTTACATATTCTCCATTCTTCTTTATCATATAGCCTGGCTGTTCAAATAATATCTTGTTTTCAAGCATACTATCTATAATAGACCAATCCTCACCATTTTCCTTTAAAGGTATTGTCCTTATATTTTTACCTATAACTTCTTCATAGGAGTATCCTGAAATGTTTTCTGCTGCCTTATTGAATATCATTATTTCATACATCTGGTTTACAACTATAACTCCACTATTTACATTTTCCAATATCTGATTAGAAAAATTCCTTGCCTCTACTATATTATTATTTAGCTCCAATAATACAGCCCCTTGAGAGGCAATGATATTTATCATCTTAACATCGTATTCATCATACTCGTGTGGTTTAGAACTAGACACACTTAGGATTCCTATGACTTTATCTCCTACTACCAAGGGTACAGCAAGGAAAGATCTAATTATTGGATCCTCATCATAGTATTGTCTTACCTTGATTTCCTTTGACTTCAATACATCCCTTATCAATATTGCCCTTTTATCCCTTGCGACCAATCCTACAGCACTTTCTCCAATCTTTAATGGCACCCTCTTCTTCATCTTTTCCATATCTGAACCTATGCAAGATACCATTTCAAGATTATTTTCTTTTTCATTTAATCTATAGATAACCGCCATGTTAAAGTTTACGAAGTTCTGTATAAAGTTAAATATTATTTGGGAGATAACTTGAAAATCCTTGGCCTTATTCATCATATCTATTGTCTCTGACAATAGCTTTAAATCTACATGCCTATATTTCCTATGCCCTTCTATTTCCAATTTAATGCCTCCATGATTTACTTAACCAAACTCTAATTAAGCATAATTCACTATTATCTTCTCTCTACTTATCATCTAAAGATAGAGTATGTTTTCCACTTATATAAAATGAAATCAAACCACATAATACAGCAATTGATGCTGATCTTATAAAATATGGCATTACTATCTTAGATG
Source organism: Varibaculum timonense (assembly GCA_902386935.1). Classification (GTDB taxonomy): domain Bacteria; phylum Bacillota; class Clostridia; order Tissierellales; family Tissierellaceae; genus CABMKH01. The sequence continues at coordinate 279,931 of CABMKH010000003.1, read as the reverse complement.
CACTAGTGGCAAGGGATTCTGCTGTACCTCCTCCTATTACCAATGCAATCATAAACATACAAAATATAATGCCACCTCCTGTTATGGCAATTACAAGAGCAATACTAAATATAGATTCTATAATTTTCCCTCTCTTCTCTTTCATACTATACCTCCTCACAGAAATAATACTGGCAAGACTCCTGCCAAGATCAATATGGCTACAATTAGATGAGCAAATACCCATATAAGAGCCAAAATAGAAGTCTCTTTCATCTTTGAACCTGCTATTCCCATAGCTGCATACATAGCAAGGGCTAGGGGAGGAGTCATACCTTCTAAAGCCCCTGTAATAGCTGGCAACATGGCCGCTACCAATAATGGATTTACATCTACAGCTGCTAAAGCACCTACTATTCCTGCTCCAAATATGGCTATCTGAGAAGACCCTGGCAATATCATGCCTAAGAATGTAGTAAATATTGGGAAAAATATTATAAGCTGAAGTTTACTCATATTGAAAGATGCCACATAGTCTCCTAAAGATGCCCCAACATTTGCATCTCCAAATAGATTAGATATACAGTAAGCAAAATATACCGTTGCAGCAACTGGAGTTATCTGTTGTATCCCTTTTTTAAACATTTCAAATATACTCTTTCTATTTAATCCACCTGACAGTTGATTTCTACTGATTATCAATGAGTAAATAGCTGCTATTCCTGGTGTAAACAATATTACTGAAGATGAAAACGCTTTAGCTCCTGCTTCTCCCAATCTCGCCTTGAAGAAAGTATCGCCAAATTTAAAATCCAAAAATAGGGGCAAGAATATCAACACTGGAACTAATAAGGCCTTCCAACCTTCCTTAAGGGTTTCTCCTACACTAGGTATTTCCTCCTTAGGAACAGGACTTACATTATATCTTCTACAAAATAGATATAGTGTAACTAATCTTTGAACTATAAACCAAATTCCTATCCCCCATACTGCCATCCAGAAGCTAGATAATTGATATTTCCCTGGAAACACAGCGTCTAAGGCTGCAAAGGCCAATAAAATTGTTCCCGATGGAGGAATCATAGGCCCTAAAGAACTGGCAGACATCTCAACAGTAGCTGCTAATTCCCGTGGAAAGTTTGTACGAATCATGGTAGGTATTGTAAATACACCTGTTGCAGCTACATTACCTGGACCAGTCCCAGATAGTGCTGCCATAAATGTACTGGCAAATAAGCTTACATATCCTGCCCCGCCTCTAAATCTTCCCACTAAGGACAGAATAAAGTTAATGATAACATCTACTACATTTGTCTCTCCAAAGATAAAAGCCAATGTAAGAAATGCAACTATTGCATAAAACAATGTATTTGTAGATGGCTTAACAAGATAATATATAAACTTCTTTTGTTCTCCCAATACAAAGATCATCACAACAAATCCAATGAACATTGCCTCATATATAGGTCTCTTTAATAAGACAAAGGCAACTACTATGGCAATGAGTAAGATAAAAAGATACATCAATTCAGCTGGTATATTCGCCATAAAACCCCTCCTTTTGATATTAATATTTTGCCAAATATACTTCAAATTTCTTATTTAATTTCTCTGTCTATATTTATTAGCCTCATATACAAATGTATCAAATATAAGGCCTGCTTTTTCATCTTTATATAACATCTCTGGATGGAACTGAAGACCCATAAGGAACGGATAATCCATGGATTCAATTCCCTCTATTACATCATCCTCCGCCCTAGCAGATACAATAAAACCTTCTGGTATATCTACAGCTTCCTGAATATGAATACTATTTACATTCCACTCCATCTGCCCAATGATCTTATGTAACTTACTATTTCTCTCTATAGATATCATATGATAAGATTTATAACCTGGCTCTGTCTGCTTATGGCCAGATATGATCTCCTTTGAAAGCTTTCCCCCAAAGACTTCCACTATCATCTGATATCCCCTGCAAATCCCAAGTATAGGTATTTTAAGGTCATATGCTCTCTTGAGAAGCTTCTCTTCAAATCCATACCTGAACTCCTGTTGTTCTTTTAAGCTTGGCAATTCCTCTGGAGAAAATCTTCTGGCATTTCCTCCACCAGAAAATAAAATACCATCTAATATATGAGCTATTCCTTCAATATATTTGCTATCAGAAGATGGAGCAAGAATCATCGGTAAGCCACCTACTCTAGATATTGCCTCAATATAGGGTTTTCCAACATAATAATATCCTCTATCCTCTGCACAATCTCCCCATGTTTCATAGCTCCATGCACTTGTCACTCCAATTACTGGTTTTGACATATAATCACTCCTTCTATATGACCTCTTCTAATTCTGATACTTTGATACAAGCTACATAGTGCTCCTCTCCCATATCTCTCAGTTCTGGATCTTCTATAGAACATTCCTCTGTAAAATAATCACATCTAGCAGCAAACCTACAACCAGGTAATGGATCAATAGGACTTGCAACTTCACCACGTATAACCTTAATCTCTTTGTGCCTCATTTCAATAGTAGGTACTGGAATAGAAGAAAGAAGTGCCCTAGTATAAGGATGCAATGGGTTTGTAAAAAGTTCTTCAGTATTAGCTTTTTCAATACATTGGCCTAAATACATAACCATAATTTCATCTGAAATATGTTTTACAACAGATAAATCATGGGTTACAAACATATATGTAAGATTCATTTCTTCTTGCAAATCCATAAGTAGATTTAATATTTGTGCCTGTATGGACACATCTAAGGCAGAAACCGGCTCATCACATACAATAAATTCTGGCTGTAGAGATAGTGCTCTGGCCACACCAATACGCTGCCTTCTTCCACCATCTAATTCATGGGGATATGCATTAGATAGTCTACGAGCTAAACCAACTGTATCCATCAATCTAGCAGCCCTATTATAAATAGCCTCCTTTGAAGGTAGACTCTTATTTACAAGCATAGGCTCTGCAATTATTTCAGCCACTGACATTCTAGGATTTATACTAGAATAAGGGTCCTGAAAAATTATTTGCATCCTTCTTCTCATTTCTCTCATTTGTTTTTTCCTGTAATTAACTATATTTTCACCATTATATAAAATATCCCCAGATGTTGGTTCTATTAATCGAAGTATAGTTCTCCCTAAAGTACTTTTACCGCAACCTGACTCACCTACTACTCCAATTGTACTTCCTGAATATACTTTTAGATTTATATTATCAACAGCATGTAACCAACCACTACTAACCTTAAAGTATTTTTTTAAATTCTTTGTTTCAATTAATGGAATATCATTATTAAGTTTAGTATCCATCCTCTTACCCCCTTATACTGTCTCTAATATTTTTGTAAATAGATGACAGGCTATTATATGGGTACCTTCACGGTACTCTCCTGGTTGTTCTACCTTACAAATATCCATACATTGTGGACATCTTGGTGAAAACTTGCAGCCCTTTGGCAGATTTGTAGGATCAGGCATTAAGCCTGGTATAGGATTTAACCTATCTTCCTGTACATCTAGTTTTGGAATAGAATTAAATAGACCCTTAGTATATGGATGGTGCTTTTCTCCAGTAAAAATATCCGATGCTGTACCATATTCTATAATTTCACCTGCATACATAACCCCTACATTATCACACGTCTGTGCCACTATTCCTAAATCATGGGTTATCATTATCATGGATGTTCCCAATCTATCTCTTAATTCTCTAATCATTAATATTACCTGTGCTTGTATTGTCACATCTAATGCTGTAGTTGGTTCATCAGCAATTAATAGATCCGGTTCACATACTAGAGCCATGGCTATTACTACCCTTTGTTTCATCCCTCCTGAAAATTGATGGGGATACTCCTTTTTTCTAGATGGTGTGATACCAACCATAGTCAGGACCTCATCTACACGAGCATCTATTTCATCTTTGGATTTGTCCTTATTGTGTAATATCAAAGATTCAGCAATTTGTTCACCAATAGTATGGACAGGGTTAAGACTAGTCATAGGATCTTGAAATATCATAGCAATTTTTTCACCACGGATTTTTTGCATTTCCACCTCCGTAGCTTCAATCAAATCCATTCCATCAAATACAATACTACCATTTGTTATATGCCCTGTTCGCTCAGGTAAAAGCCTTAAAATTGATAGGGCAGTTGTAGTCTTTCCAGCACCAGTTTCACCTACGATTCCCATGGTCTTACCTCTTTCTAGAGCAAAACTTATATTGTTAACAGCATAGACAGTTTCAAGATCCGTTTTGTAGATTACACCTAAATTGTTAATTTCTAATATATTATCATTCATAAAAGGCATCCTCCCTTTCCCTGTTTCATTAGATTTAGGATTTCAGACGAGGGTCAAGAGCATCCCTTAAACCATCACCAAGTAGATTTAAAGATAGTGCAGAAAGAATAATAAAAACCCCTGGAAAAAACATAACATGAGGTGCTGTTCTTAGAAATTCTCTTCCTTCACTGATTATAGCTCCCCACTCAGGTGTTGGTGGATTGATCCCTAACCCTAAAAAGCTTAAGGAAGCAGTCTGTAAAATTATCATAGCAACGCTCATAGTTGTCTGAACCATAATGGGCCCAATTGCATTGGGAAGTATATGTTTTCTAATAGTCCTTAAATCTCTAGTACCGCAGGCATATGATGCCTCAATATATTCCTGTCCTACAAGCGGTAATACTGCCGATCGTACAATTCTAACAAAGGAGGCAATCCTAGTTAAAGTAATTGCAATTATTAAATTTGGAATACTAGAACCTAAAGCTGCCACTATGGACAATGCCAACAATATTGTAGGTATGGACATTAAAATATCCATAAATCTCATTATTATATTATCAACTACCCCTCCATAAAATGCAGCAATTGAGCCTAGTAATCCCCCAACAATTAAAGAGGCAAATGTGGCCAATAAACCTATTCCCAAAGATATCCTAGCTCCATGAACACATCTGGCAAAAAGATCTCTACCATATGAATCTGTCCCAAACCAATGTTCCTTGGAAGGCTTTTGCAGTTTATTTCTAACATCATTCTTGGTTGCAACTCTATAAGGTTGTATAAGATCTGCACTTAAGGCTAGTAGTATTATGATACAAATTATTACTAATCCAATCATAGCGCTCTTACTCTTTTTTAGTCGTCTCCAAGTTTCCTTTACTTGACTTTCCTTTTTAAAGCTAATGGATTCCTCAACTCTTTTTATATTTTCAGCCCTATTCATTGTATTAACCCCTTTCATTTGCATATTTAGCTTTAATACGTGGATCAACATATGCATATAAAATGTCTACACCCAACATAATAAAGGCAAATATGGTCGCTAGGAAAATAGTAGCTGCCATAACAATAGGCACATCTTTTTGTTTAATCGCATTAACTATGAGAGAACCTAGTCCTGGAATTCCATATAAAGTTTCTGTAACAATTGCCCCTCCTATGAGTCCGCTAAAATTATCTCCTATTACAGTGATTACAGGTAATAATGCATTTTTCATTGCATGTTTCCAAATAACTGATCTTTCAGATGCACCTTTAGCACGAGCAGTCCTTACATAGTCTTGCCTAATGGTTTCTAGCATACTAGATCTGGTAAAACGCAATTGTCTAGCTGCATAGGGTAATCCCAATGAAAACATAGGTAAAATATAATCGCTAAAAGCACCAGTCCAAAGAGATGGAAACCATCCAAGTTTTAGGGAAAAGATTAATAAAAACATCATTCCCAGCCAAAACCCTGGTACAGCAGCTAAAAACAAGGCTGTAACTGTTGGTATAGTATCCCATAAGGTGTATTGCTTCACCGCAGACAATACTCCAATAGGTATTCCAATACATGAAGCACACAAAAGGGCTAGAAAGGCCACCGTAAGAGATGTTGGCAATCTAGAAAACACTTCCTTTAAAACAGGAGTCTTTTTCATATATGAAGTTCCAAAGTCCCTTTTAAATATGACATTATATAGATATGTAATATATCTTTCAAAAAAAGGTAAATCATGCCCTAATTGATGATTAAGTTCATCAATAGCTTCCTGAGGTGCACCTGCTCCAAGTATACGACTAGCAGGATCACCTGGGGTTATAGCTAAAATTGAGAATATAACAAATGACACACCTAGGACAATTGGTATCATTAAAAGCAGACGTTTAAAGATATATCTATGCATAGATTTCGTCCCTCCTTATATAGTAAAGATGTATGTCAAATATAAGTTTTAATTTATGAAACCCCATAACTCAAGTTAGAGGGTCTCATATATTGAATTGTTTTATATCTTAATTAATTGCTATTATTTCCAGCTCCACTCATATACATAGTAGTTTACAGGATGATTTACAACATTTAATTCCTTATTCCAAACATAGGTTTGAACTTTATTGAATACAGGTAACCAACAAGTTGTTTCCATAATCCTGTTATTTAATTCCCTATATATTTCTATTCTCTTATCTGGATCCATTTCGGCTTCTCCCTCTTCGAATAGAGAATCTATCTTTTTATAGTCAAATTTATCTCCTTCCAACTTAACCCAATATGAACCTGCAGCACTACTGTGAACCCTTTGTCTAAATGCTGAGTAATCTGCCTGCCCACTTCCACCTGATATTCCTATATCATAGTTTTGCTTACGGAAGTTATCCATGGCTGCACCAGATTCCATCATATTGATTTCAACCTTAACACCTACTTCTTCTAAACTATCTTTAAGAACTTCTGCCATCTTTTGATAATAGGATCCTGAAGATACAGTGATTGTTCCTACATCTACCACATCAGTAAATCCAGCATCTTTTAATAACTTCTTGGATTTTTCTGGATCATAAGGATAGTTCACAGTTTCCTCTGGAGCACCAAATACATAGTCAGGATTCTCCATGAAATCAGTTTCTTGTGCCAATCCATCAAAAGCTACTATATTCATTGCCTCTTTATCAATTGCATGAGCAATGGCCTTGCGAACATTGTCATTATCAAGGGGTTTCCTCATCCAGTTGATAAATACATAGGATATATGATTTGCAGGAACTAATTCATAATTGTATTTATCACTTTCAACCAAGGAATTCCAGTTTGCTATAGGAGCCACATACCAGTCTAATTCACCATTTTCAAATGCAATTAAACCAGTGGATGCATCAGTAATAGGTACATAGTTTATCTCCTTTATTTCAGCTTCCCCACGATAATAGTCAGGAAAAGCCTCGAATGTCCATTTAGTGTCCATCTCTAAGCTTGTTAAATAGTATGGTCCCGTACCTGCTAAGGTTAATTTAGTTCCAAACTCCTCACCCTGCTCTATTACTTCTTTTTCATTTACAATAAATATATTACAACTTGTACTTAAAAATGCTGCCATTGGTTGATGCAAAGTTGCCACAAAGGTATTGTCATCAGGAGCATCTACTTCTTTAATACTTGAAACAAAAGACTTAAGTACTGGCGCTTCCATAGCTCTTTCATAAGAAAAGACAACATCTGAAGCTTTTAAAGTCTCTCCATTGTGGAACTTTACGCCATCACGGATTTTAAAAGTCCAAACCAAACCATCTTCACTAACCTCATAACTTTCAGCAATTCTCGGCTCTAGATTTCCTGTTTTTTCATCTAGATGATAAAGAGGCTCAAACATCTGTCCATGAACTGCTACATCTACTGCTGCACGATTATTATGTGGATCAACAGATGTCAATGTCTTTGTAGTGGAAAGATTAACAGTATCCCTTTTACCTGACTGTGCACTTCCTGCATTAGTTTCATTCTGATTATTTTCGCCTCCAGCTGGTACTTGTTCTTTAGGTTTTCCACAACCTACAACCAAAGATATAATTAAAAGCAAGATTAGGATTAATATTAAATGTCTTTTTGTGTTCATAATAACCCTCCTTTTGGATTTTACACTTCCCTATCTTATTATATGAGCACTAGTACAAACTTAGGTGTCTCATTTTCCAGATCTTGAAAGCAAAAATCCATATTGAACCCATATAACAAGGCAAGGTAATTAAATATTTAATAAAATAAGACTGTATAATAAGATAGTAGTCATTATCTATTTAACTAATATTGCAAATATTGTGCCATCTTAGATTGTATGTCATCTTGTGTGTTTGTACTATATTAAAGAAAAGGCCATAAGCTTTGGCAATACAGACTTGTCATAATAAGGGGAATTTTCAATTAATTATTTGTATGACTTTTATAATGAGATTCCCCTTACTTTATCTATTGTTATTGTTAAATTATTTTACGTTTAAAGAAAATAATTGATTAGCTCACGTCCATTTTTTTTACTAATGCATATCGTTCTATTCCACTTTCTACTATCTTTCCAATGAACTCTGCCCTAGTATACCCTTTGGCCTTGGCCATATATCCCATATATCCATGGTGCAATTTCTCTTCTTCATCTCCGTCTAGCATAGTAAGTCCTGCATAGGTATTGATCTCCAAGAAAAATGGTATATTATCCTTATTTAGAATAAAATCTATTCTTCCATAATCCTTTACATTTAATGCTCTATAGGCCTTCTCTGCTATTGTCTTAATATTTTCCTCAACACTTCTTGGTAAATTTGCTGGACAGCTAATACTGGCTTTTCCAAACATCTTCTCTTCATATGTGTTAGTTAAGGCTGTATTATATCCTATTTCCAGTAGGGGAAGTATTTCTATATCCTTATATCCAATGATTCCTACACTTATTTCTCTTCCTTCTATGAATTCCTCTATAAGTGCCCCTTGTCCTATATTGTCTGTTATCTTAGCCACTACCTTGGGTAGATCTTCTCCCTTCTCAATAATATTTTCATTGTCTATACCTGCACTTCCCCGTCCTCTTACTGGCTTTACAAATAGAGGATAGTTTAAGTTGTTTAATGGAATACTCTCTGGACTTTCTGCAATGACAAAGTTGGGAGTGGGTACTCCATAATGAGATACTATATTCTTCCTAACGCTTTTATCTGTAGCCAACAGATCAATACCTGAGCCAACATATGGTATGCCAAAGTTCTCTAGAAAAATTGCCTCTTCAAGACTAGACACGTTGAATATAAGGTCTACTTTTCCCTCCATTAGAACATCATAAAGCTCTAAAGGTTTTCCAGTCCATTCAATTAATACTGCATCAAATCCTGCCCCTTTGATTGCCTCGTAGTGCTGATGTGCCTCTGCATATGCATCATCATATACATTATCTGGTGTCAATCTCTTCTGAAATTCAACATTCCTAAACTTTCTCCAAAATACACCAATCTTCATTTTTTATCCTCCTTATAATTTTATAATTAACTTGTCTTTAAAGTATAGAACAAGTATACATACCTTGGAAAATAATAAGGGGATAGTCTATCCCCTTATTAAATTGTATTCCTTCAATATATTCTCTATTCTCTCTCTTTCATGTATTATTCTGGCATTCTCTTCATCATAGGCATATAGTGCACCACTTACCATTCTAGTCTTTAACTGTCCCTTTGCTATTTTGCTTCCCTTCAATTGAGGTGCATCTAGGATTCCCATTCTCACTGCTTCCACCAATGTATCTGGATCTGACAGTGGATCGACTTTATCTAGTCCTAAAGACTCTATAGCCTCTAGAATCAGCTTTGCCTCTTCAATCAACTCTCTCTTTCTCTTCTGTACATTTGCGTCCTTCGTCAAATCTATAGAACCTAAAAATTCATTCTTAATTATTCCCCTTACAATCTTGCAGGACTCTATGACATCTTCAGCTTCTGCTGCGTGATGTGCTTCGCAAAATCCAACTACATGGTATATATGTGGCTTTATAGCCATGGCTAAATATGCAGATGCTGCTAATTGTCCCTTAGCCTGTTCTAAATCTGCTGGGAAACTGGCTAAACCTGCCCTAGCTTGACGATATACCTTGAAATCATCATCTACTAGACTCTCTATAAGCTCTATCTTTGCAAGCATCTTCCCAAGATCCTTTTCTGGAGATATATGAGCTGGAACATTGAACATAAACTGGGCTATATAGTCCTTAACTCCCATCTTTTTGGCATTATAGGCAGCTAAATATGCATCAGCTACAGCTATGGCATCATGAGCATCTCTCAAGCTCCAATGATGAGGATCATTTACCTCCACAGGTATATTTCTCTTTCCATGCCATGCCATTAGCTTTTGATTTTCTATTATAGCTTCTTTAAGAGTTCTAGGTCCTCTTCTATCTAATTCTGAATACCAAAACAAGGGTACAGCACACCATGCATTGTCTATACTATCCTTTAGTACCTGTGCGAATCTATCTGTATTTTTAGTTCCACTATAGGATCTTAAAAGAGGATAATTTCCCCTTTGAGCCGCATTATATAGTATCCTAAAATCTTCTGGCTTTCTCACAGGAACTCCACCAGCACCACTTAAACTATCATCCATATTCTCCTGATCAAAGAAAAATTCCTGAGCATTTTGATCTGGTGCAATGGATATAACATCTAGCACCTTGGCCTCTGCTATCTTTTCTATGGATTCTACAGTTCTTTCAATAGATGTAAGTCCTAAATGATGTCTCAAGATGGGATATGGATATTTGGACTTTATTCTCTCTACTACATTCTTAGGATACTTTTCTTCCTCCAAATCCTCTCTGCCTTTTATATAGGCTATTACCTCATCTATATCTTCCCCACCATAGAATATCTTTTGAAATATGTCATATTCTTCCGCTACCAAGGCAGTAGGCTCTGTTCCACCGAATATCCAAGTGATATTCCTCAATTCCTCACTGGCCTTTATATTCTCTTTTAACTCTTCCAAGATTCCATTAAGTGGCTCTGGAGTCAATCTATATGAAAGTCCTACTATATCAGGTTCTTTTTCCTTAACTATATCTAATATTTCTCCAACACTTAGACCTATGCCTACAAATTCAGTTTCAAAATCCTCATTTTCTGCTAAGTTTAAAAAATTCATAGTCCCTGCTACATGAACGCAGTTCCCAAGGGTAGCTCCTATTATCTTCTTCATTAAACAACCTCCTCTAGACGTCTTTTTACTATGGTTCCATTTCTAGCCAATAGATGCATCTCTGCTATAGAAAGGCCTTCTAGTCCTAATCTGTCCGCTGTTCTGCCTTCTTCTCTAAAGTTTCTATTAGTCATGAGTTCTGCTATATTTATTATGGATGTTATTGCTGGAGTCTTCATACCTAGACATTGAGCAATAGATTCTATAGGAACCAAACTACAGGGAACATCTTCATATATATATCTAATATATAGTCCCTGTGGTGCTAATAACCCCTTATATCCAGGATTATTCTGTACTGCTTCAAATATGGTATCTCCCTTGGCACCATAGCTTTCATAGAGCCATTGTGAAGCAGATATTGTATTGATCTTGAGGATCTTACCTAGATCCATTCTCTCTCTATCCATTTTTTCTAAAAAATTCCCTATTGATGGTGTAATACCTTCTGTGTAATATTCAAAGGGTGAACATCTTTCTATATGTCCACTATTTAAAAGAGTTGGTGCTGGGTGAAATATTGCACCGTAGTTGTTGATACTAGTTTCGAGTACATCTCTTGCAGATATAAACTGTGGATATGCTTCGCTGATAAGTTCTAACACGTAGTCTGTCTTTGTAGCCGGAATTGTGGCTAAAGATACTTCCTTTTTAGATTTAAATATGTGTGCCTGATTATATGAATTGGATCTTGCTGCGTATATAAAGGTCTGTGCCTCTCCAACTATTACGTTGTTTCTCTTTCTCTCTCTGAGTAGAGTCTCATATACTTCTAAAGCTCCCCCTGTCCTTCCAGGATTCAATATTATTATCTGGCCATCCTTTAGATATGGAGCCATCTCCTTAGCTATACTATTGTGTCCCAATGCTGGTATAGTCACCATTATTATGTCTACATCTTCTATAGCCTCTTCAATATTATTTGTCACCTTATTCAATATCCCAGTTCCTGTCTCTTCTCCACTGAGATATATAATGGGTTCTTCTATGAGTTTCTTTATCTTTTCCAGTGTTCGATTATATAGATTGACCTTGTAACCCATCTTGCCAAGATAGCCAGCCATGGCTAGACCACCATTACCTGCACCTATGACACAATATGTAACTTCTCTTCTCATACTATCATCCTCTCCAAATAATATTTACTCTATATTATGTAAACCAAAATTTGGGGCATAAAAAAGACTATGGAGTTCCATAGTCCTGTTTTCAGTACGATATAACTCCCCTTTTTTCCGCAGACGAGGTTAGCTGTCGGGTTAGGGCTAAAGGGTTAAGTAGCCCATCCATTGAGGATTCACCCCTAGATATTGGTTCCCCCGCTTCTTATAAAAGAATTAAGCGATATTCAATTCATAATTTTTAGAGTATAAATCATCTTTATCATTATAACACAAATTAATTAGTATTGTAAAGTGTTTTTTGAAAATAGATACTATTTATCAAACTTTCATCTATATTTCCGCCAGTAATCACTATAGCTATATTCCTTCCCTTAAATCTATTTTGATCCTTTAATATTGCTCCAACTCCTATGGCTCCAGCAGGTTCTGCTATGGTCTTTTCCTTCATAAATAAAAATTTCACTGCCCTAGCTATATCTTCTTCATCTACTAGAACTATATCATCAATACATCTATCTGCCATCTTATATGGGATATACCCTACTCCTCCAACTAAAGCGTCACATATGGATTCCTCTGTAGGATACATCTCATAGAATTTTCTATCTCTTAAGGAAGCTACCATAGCGGGACAAGCTGATGTCTGAAGTCCTATTATCTCTATATTGGGATTGATATGTTTAGCAGCTAAACTTATACCTGTTATTATTCCTCCACCACCTATTGGTACCAATATAGTGTCAATATCTGAATTCTGCTCTAATATTTCCAATGCAATAGTCCCCTGTCCAGATATGACCACTTCATCTGAACATGGATCTATGAATATACTACCACTATTTTTAATCCTCTCCAGACCAATTTCATGGGCCTCATCATAATTTTTCCCTACCTTTACTACCTTAGCTCCATAGTATTCTATCTTTTCAACTTTACTCTTAGGAGTAGTTTCTGGTACATATATTGTAGTATTTTTGATTCCCAATAAGTTGGAGGCATAGCTTACAGCTGCTCCATGATTTCCAGAGGAAATAGCCACTATTCCTCTCTCCAATTCTTCCTTACTAAGACTTGTAATCTTGCTCAATGCCCCTCTTATCTTGGCACATCTCATCTTCTGTTGATTTTCTAATTTTAGGTATATATTTGTATCATCTTTGCTTAAATACATGCTCTTCTCCAAAGGAGTAGTATATATATATCTGTCTATTCTCTTTTTAGATTCTTCTATATTCTTAAATTCAATCATATTATCACATCCTAAAATATTAAATGGGCTGCCAATACTATAATTGGCAAAGTTATAAGGGTTCTTTCAATATATATTAAAAATAAATCCATAGGAGATATGTCTATTCTAGAACCTAATATCACTGCTCCTGCCTCTGATAGATATACTAGTTGAGTTACAGATAATGTAGCCACAATAAATCTAGTCATTTCACTAGGTATACTTGCCCCTATAATAGATGGCAAAAACATATCTGCAAAGCCTACCATTATGGTCTGAGAAGCCTCAGCTGCATAAGGTACTTTCAACAGTTTCAATAGGGGAATAAATGGCACACCCATCCATTGAAATATAGGTGTAGTCTCTGCTATTATCAAAGCTATGGTTCCAAAGGTCATAATAGCTGGCAACACACCTAGCCACATATCAAATACAGTCTTTAATCCATTTATAATGAAATTCTTTATATTTCCACTTTCTTCTGCCCTTTGAATCGCCAGATGTGCTCCCCATTGTCCATTTGTATAGCCTTTAGGTACATTTTCTCCTAAATCCTTCTTCAATCCATTATAATAGGAATTTGACTTGTTGGACAGTGGTGGAATCTTAGGCATTATTATTGCAGCTATTACACCTGCCACTACTACAGTGAGATAATATAGACCAAATAGATGGACCAACTCAACTTTTTTTAGTACGACTAGACAAAAGGTGATAGACACTGCTGAAAAAGTAGTGGAGATGATGGCTGCTTCTTTGCTTGTATAATATCCTTCTTCATACTGTCTATTAGTAAGAGCTACACCTATAGTTCCATCTCCTACCCATGATGCAACACAGTCTATTGAAGATCTTCCTGGCAATTGGAAGAGTGGTCTCATGACTGGTGTTAGAAGAGCCCCTACATATTCCAAAAGTCCAAAATCTGTTAAAAAAGGTAGTAAAAACCCTGCAAATAAAAACATTGTAAATAAAGTCAATATCAAATCATATAGGATCAATCCACCTGTGTCATCTGACCATATCCATTCAGGTCCTACTTGAAAATATACCATGACTGTAAGTATTAGTCCCAAAACCCTAACCATAGCCCAGAAGTTGGATACATTAAATATATTTTTTAAGAAATCATTATTCTCAATTATTCCAGGTTTAAATAGCTTATAAATTAATGTCACTGTACCTGTAAATATTATAAAGGACAGAACTACAGTGGGAAGCACTTCCTCCAATGAAGAAGTCATCTTCTCTGCCAACAAAGCTACTAAGATAGTTGTTTTACCTTCATATTTAAAGGGAAACATAAGTAGCATGATGCCTATTATAGATGGTACTATGAATTTTAGATAATCTAAAAGTGAATATCTTTGTTTAATCTCTATTTTTTCCATATACAAATAATCCTCCATTTTCTTATTTTTGAAACTTAGCCCTCTTTGACCTACCAACGATTTGCAAAACCCGCAAATCGGATATAGGTCATTTCGCAGTCTCGAATCACAAATCTATTTGCTCCCTACGGTCGCATAGATTTGGTTCTCGCCTTCTTTGACCTACCAACGATTTGCAAAACCCGCAAATCGGGTTAGGTCATTTCACAGTCTCGAATCACAAATCTATTTGCTCCCTATGGTCGCATAGATTTGGTTCTCGTTGCGTTTGACCTACCAACGATTTGCAAAACCCGCAAATCGGGTTAGGTCATAAAAAAACTCCCGTTCCTAAGAATATATTCTTAGGAACGAGAGTGTAACTTCGCGTTGCCATCCTAGTTTATCCATATCTTACGATATAGACCTCATTAGGTACATATAAAATATACCTTATCACTATAACGGGTGAACCCGTTGCAGCCTAGATTGAAAAACCTCGGTGCAAAACTCTGAGACCCTCTTCATCTTAAAAAACTATGCTCCCTTTCACCATATGGAACTCGCTGTACTAGTCTGATTAAGACTACTATTCTCTTCCCTGTTTTTATGCATTATTTATTAGTATATATCATATATGACTAAATGTAAAGTACCTTTATTTGCTAAAGTCATACTAGTTCTCTGCCTTCATACTTTCTACTATTACCTTGTCATTTATTCTCTTCAAGGGATATGCTCCCGATAATAAGGCTATGAATGTAGCTCCTATACATGCAATGATGGCATTTCCCCAGGGTATTTGATATTCAAAGGAACTTATTCCCATTATTATCCTAAAGAGTATATATGTGAGTCCTACTCCTATGGCTCCTCCAAATATAGCAGCATATATTCCATAGAAGAGACTTTCAAAGGCGACCATTCTCTTGATTCTACGCTGTTCCATTCCTACAGCCTTTATCATGGCTATCTCCCTTGTTCGCAGTATTATATTTGTACTTATGGTATTGACTATATTTATAGCACTGATAATAGTAATTATAGTCACAAATCCATACAGGAATATACTCATCATTATCCCTACTGCTCTACTCTTTCTGGCTTCTTCTGCATAGTCTATATACTGAATCCCTGGAATACTTTCCTCCATCTCTTCTAAGATGGTCTTTACATTTTCTTTATCTCCATCTGGCTCCATTTCAATATACATATTCGCAATTGGAACATTCTGAGAGAGTATGCCTTCATATACCTTCTCTGTAGTTATTATATATATACCTCCATTTGGATTATAAGTCTTATTAAGTATTCCCTTTTCCAAGACCCCCATTACTGTCAATTCATTGTATTCTTTATCCTCACCTTCTATATCATCTCTATAGGGGACAAAGGGTATCTTGTCTCCTACTTTGATCTTATAGCCTTCCATCAGTGTATTATATTGAGATTTAGAATTGTAGGCATAGGTATTATTGATTACTAGCACCCCATTATCCCTATCCATTTGTTCTCTGTCAATACTTCCAGATTTTAGTAACCCCTTCAATACCTCTAAATTGTCATCTCCTATAATAAATATCTCCACATTATCAATCCTAGTTAGACCATCTTTTTTGTCCTCAAACATATATGGTGCCATGTCTATCATCTTTTTACCTATTTGACTACTATTTAATAGTATTTCACCATTATAACTGGATAACTTGTATATCCTCTTTATATCTTCTACTTCCTTTAATCTAGAATATATATTGTCAGATTCAATGTCTATATCACCATATATATTGAAATCTCCCATATCCTTCCCATTTATTGCACCAATCTTAAAAGTAAAATCTGAAAATGTAGAAAAAGTTATAAACAAAGCTATGCTTATTACCATAGAAAATACTGTGATTAGAAATCTCTTTCTATTTCTTCTCAAGTTCTTGTGGGCAATCTCCCCTTCTATACCCATAAACTTTCTTATAATCTTAAAGCTCTTTCTCCTTTTAAAGCTTTCTCTTTTAACATTTGTAGTACCCCTAATAGCTTCCAATGGAGATATCTTCCCTGCTTGTCTTGCAGGTCCAATAGCAGATAAAAACACTGTTATGATTCCAACTATTATGCTGATTATAAATACTTCTGGTGAAATGGCTATTTCCATATCCTTGACCAGTCTAAAATCTGTATTTAACGATTTGATAATATATAATACTATCTTCATTGCCAATACCCCTGAAAACAATCCAATAGGTATCCCTATTACACTCAATATAACAGCCTCACGAAGGACTATTCCCCTTATCTGTTTAGGAGTAGCACCTACAGAACGAAGTAATCCAAATTGATTTATTCTCTCCAATACTGAAATATTAAAGGCATTATATATAACAGCCACTGTGGATATGATTATTAAAGTAACTACAAATATCAACAATCCTCTCAAGGATCTGTTGAATGTATCATTTATACTTTCAGCAGATAGTCTAAGCACTCTATTGTTATATTGAATTTTTTCATCATCAGCGTCTATATCATTAGCTATGGTACCAATCTTCTCTACAGCATTCTTTACATCTGAAATCTCTATATATGCACCATAATTATTGTCTACATGTGACATATCTAGTCCTATAATTCCCTGAGTTACATAATTACCACTCCAAAAATACCTTGGCTGTATAAACCCTACTACTGTATATTCCCTTTCACCTGTTTTTTCAAAGGTTTCATTTACCTTTTCCATATATCCATCTTCATTTAATTTCTCTTCTATTATCCTATTTCCAATGGTTAAACTTATCTTATCTCCTATATTTACCTCTTCTTCAAGATAATTTACCATCCAATTCTCTATTACTATCTCATCTGATTTTTCTGGAAATCGTCCCTCTTTTAAATCAAAGGGAAACATTCCTAGAGACTTATTGTCATAACCATCTATCTTGATATATCTATAGGGAGTTTTCCAGCCATAGTGTCTATTCTCATCTTCTGTAGTCTCTGCAATAGGAGCAAACCCCTCTTCCCTAGTTATACCTATATCCTCTATTCCTACATGATTGACTAGCTTATCTAGAGTCTCTCTATCTAGTTTTTGAAACTTAGCATGGTAGGAGCCATTTTCCCTTATGGCTTCTTTGACCAAACCTCCCCTTGCTGACACGATAATTGTCCCAATGGCAGAAATAAGAGCCACAGACAATATTATCCCCAATATGGTAAGTAAAGTTCTGTTCTTTTGCCCTTTTAAATACCTATAGGTGATATCTTTATAATCTTTCACTTCTAATCACCTCATCTCGAACAATAACTCCATCTTCTATGGTTATTATCCTATCTGCTTGATTTGCAATGTTTAAATCATGAGTTATTAGAATCAAAGTCTGATTATATTTTCTTACAGATATCCTCAAGAGATCTATTATTTCCTTGCTATTTCTACTATCTAGATTACCAGTAGGTTCATCAGCTAGGACTATAGATGGATTATAGGCTAAAGCCCTACCTATGGATACCCTCTGCTGCTGCCCTCCTGAAAGCTCATTTGGGAGATGATCTCTTCTCTCCTGTAGTCCAAGTATATCTATTAACTCTTCTACATGTTTTTTATTTACCTTCTTTGAATCTAAAAGCAAAGGCAATAATATATTTTCCTCTGCTGTAAGTACAGGCACTAGATTGTAGAATTGAAATATAAAACCTACCTTTCTCCTTCTAAATATGGCAAGCTTCTTTTCAGATAATCCATATATATCTACACCATCTACATACACCTTTCCTCCAGTAGGCCTATCTACTCCACCTAAAAGATGTAGTAATGTAGACTTTCCTGAACCACTCGGTCCTACTACTGCCACAAATTCACCCTGTTCTATAGTTAGATTTACACGTTTTAAAGCATCTACCTTGGTATTTCCTTTTCCATATGATTTATTTAAGTTTTCAATCCTTACTATTTCCACAAAACTTCCTCCTGTTCCATTAATCTAACTATTAGTCTAATATATAAGTCTTACAATCAGGTGAATATATAGATTACAATTTAGTAAGGTTTCCCTTGTCCTTTAAAAATGTGATGATAAATTCTGTACCTTTTCCCTTGTCACTATTTACATGAATAGTACCTCCTTGGGACTCCACTATTAGTTTAGTCAAATTAAGTCCTATTCCTATACTTTCAGGCTTTACTTCACTGTTTATCTTATAGAACCTTTCAAAGATATGTGGCATATGTTCTTTGGCTATGCCTTCACCATTATCTCTAATTGATATGGTACTAAATAAAGGTGTATCCTCCAATATAATATCTATTTTATCTCCACCATGTTCCGTTGAATTTTTTATAATATTGATTAGAGCTTCAGCAGTCCAGTCCACATCTCCATAAAAATAGGTTTGTAGATTACCCTGTAAAGATACTCTCTTATCTTCTAATTGTGTAGATAGTGTCTTCAAAGCTATATCCAGTACATCCTTTAATAATACATATTCCCTTTTGAATTCAATAGCTTCCGCCTCAATTCTAGCTACCTTTAAGAGATTTATTATGAGCCATTCCATTCTCTCTAGCTGTCCCCTTGTTCTAACTAGAAAATCCATCTGTACTTCTCTATCCATATGTGTATCTTCAATTAATATATCATTTAAAACTATCATTGAAGATAGGGGAGTCTTCAGTTGATGAGATATATCTGATATCATATTCTTCAAAAATATCTTATCTTTTTTTAATATCGTCAAACTATTTTCTAGCCTATTGACCATTTGATTGAACTGGTGATTGAGTATATTAAAGTCTCCTTCACCTTCTTCATCTAGATATATGGAAAAATCCCCCTCCACCACTTTTTCTGCAGCACTAGATACCTTTTGTACATTCCCGTATAGTTTTTTATATTCCAAAATTATAACAAAACCTAGTGGAACCACATATAGCAGTATTGAAAAAAATAATACTATTTGCATATTTAGAGTTGACCCCTTTAATATAGGTTGATACTCTTTGTTCATCTCAATATGATACCCATATTCCTTTAATGTCTTCTCTCCTAACTCCCTATGTTTTTCATCTATGCCCTTAGTTATATAAGGCACTATATTCTCCCTTAATTCTGGATTATCTCCTATCAAACTACCAAATAAAGCCAGATCCCTATCTACTATTTTTCTGTTTAATTTGTCCATAAACATATCTACCATAAAGTATCCCACTACTGCAAATATCAATTGAAGTATGAGAAGTTTTACTATTATACCTACAAACTCTCTATTCCTAAGCAAACTACTCACTCCTTACTTCTTCATCCCAGGTATATCCCACACCTCTTACAGTCTTAATATACAGAGGATTTGAAGAATCTTCTTCTATCTTTTCCCTCAATCTCCGAATATAGACAGATAAGGAGTTGTCATCTACAAAATCTCCATCTACATCCCATAGACTTTCCAAAATCTTTACCCTTGGCAATACCTGGTGAAAATTAGTCATCAATATGACTATTAGCTTATACTCTGAGGGAGTTAGCCATACCACCTTATCTTTCTTGTATACCTTTGACTCCAATAGATTTACTTTTATATCCTTTGATACCAAGCACTCCATCTGATCCACTGTGACAGTTCTTCTTAGGACTGCCTTTATTCTAGAGATGAGTTCTCTTATCCTAAAGGGCTTAGTTATATAATCATCTCCACCAATATCCAGACCTAAGACAATATTTACCTCTTCATCTTGAGCCGTCAAAAATATCACTGGAACCATACTATTTCTTCTTATATATCTACATAAATCAAATCCATTTCCATCTGGAAGACCTATATCCAATATTATTAGATCATATTTTCCAGTATCTACAAATCTTTTCCCCTCTGCGAAACTACGGGCAGTATCCAAGTAGTATCCTTCATTCTTTAGGGAATATTCGATTCCCATGGCTAAAGTCAAATCATCTTCCACTAAGAGAATCCTAGACATAGTAAACACCTCCATTTTTTCTAATTATAACATAAAAATATCAGGGACAATCCCTGATATCTAATGTAATATATATTCTTCTTTTAACTTTCCTATCCTCTTCTGCTTTTCTATTCTAGTATTTAATTCTGTTCCTTCATCTTTTATCAATATATATGATGTTATACTTACAATTATATCTGATATTGGATAGGCTAACCATACTCCCATGGCTCCTAGATTAAATACCTTTACCAATACTACTGCCATAGGCATCATGATTATCAACTGTCTTAAAACTGATACTAGTATGGAATATCTAGCCTTTCCCATGGCCTGATAATAGAATATAGATACATAATATATGCTTATTATAGGAAATACGGCTACCATTATTCTAAAAGCCTTTACAGATTCCCTTATGATATCTATATCCTTTACAAAGAGTGATATCAACTGGGGAGCAAATATCATGGTAAACCCCCACAACACTCCAGATGTTAAAAGTGCAGACAATGTAGTCTTTTGCATTATCTCCTTAAGCCTTTCATAGTTCTTTGCCCCTATATTATATGCAGCTATAGGCTGCATAGCTGAAGCTATCCCAAACATATTTATAAATAAAAACATATATATCCTAGTTATGACACCTAATACTATTATTCCCCTATCTCCTACTGTATTCAATAGTAGATTATTTAGTACTGCCATTACTATTCCCTCTTCTGATTCCACTATGAAGGAGGATATCCCTACTAAGAGTATGGGTACTATTATCTTCTTCTGAAGTTTAAATCCTGATGGGATACCATATTCCCTCTTTATCTTCACATAATTATAATATGCATACAAAAAACCTACTATTTGAGACACAGTAGTGGCTATAGCCGCTCCCTTTACACCCATCTTTACATGGACTACTAGTATATAATCTAGTATCACATTTGTAATAGCACCTATACTATTACTTGCAATAGATATCTTGTTATTGCCTAGTGATATTATGATATTGGATATAAATATAGTCAAACTCAAAAACGTACTTCCAAATATTATTATACTCAAGTATTCCATTGCATAGGGCAATATCTTAGGACTTGCCCCAAGGGTTATGAGTATTTTTTCCCTAAGTAAAAAAACCACTATAGTCAATGTAAACATAGTAGAAATAGCTAGGCTAAGTCCATTATTTACTATCTCTCTTGAGTTTTCAAGATTTTTCTGTCCATTGGATCTAGAAAATGCTGTAGATGTACCTAGGGCAATCATCATACTAAGAGCAATTATTATCCTCTGTACTGGATATACAAGTGCAAGTGCTCCTATTCCATTGGATCCTACCTCATTTCCCACAAATAATGTATCTACCATACTATATAATTCTGAAATCAACATGGAGAGTATTATTGGAATTGAAAACTTAAATAATAATTTTCCAATCTTCTCTTCTCCAAACATCTTACTTCCTTTTCCCATAAAAAAACCTCCATTTATGCTACTATATTATAGTAACATTTTAGAGGCTGTTTTTCATTGACTCTATTATCTACATTTGTGGACTATTTTAAGTTTTATAGAAAAACTTGTTTTTTGAAAAAACTTAAGATAATACTATAGATTATTGAATTCATCAAAACAAAAGATTCTTCGTTGCACTCAGAATGACATTCTAAAAACTATCTTTCAAATTCTATACATGATTTAATAGAAATAAAACTGCCCCATTAGGCTTTACTGTAGTCAATACATTGAACACTATAGATTTTTTTCCGTAGTAATATGTTATATCAGGGTGGACATATTTTTTAAGTAGTTCCCAATGCCAGTTGTCTATCCTTTCAGGACTTCCCAGATAACTCCATTTATCATGGGAGGATCCATAGTTTTTATTTAGATCATATTTTGTAATCTGAAAATCATCCTTCATATTATATAGATTTATAGATATCTTTCTCTCCTTAGGTTTTTCCTCTTCTCTATCTCCATATATCCCTTTCTCTTCTATATGAATTGGATTATATAATAAAATCTGATATCCTACCTCAGATTTAGTGACTATATAGCCATCTCCCTTGGATATTATCTCCTCTCCTAAAAGGGATAATAGCATAAAAGCATAATAGGATGGTTTCTTGAGATAGTTATTTGTATATATTCCATTTCCTCCAAAGAAGGTGTCATTATTTAGCTCTATATCTTTGGAAATCTCATCCATCATATTTAAAACTATTCTATTGTCCAGATGGGTATAGCTATGGATTATATATGGCACCATATCCATACTATCGTATATTGGATTTATATCATATGGAAGAAAATAGGGATTTAACTCCTTTAGCTCCATGTTTAGCCAAGTACTCACATCCCTATCATAGATATATGAAAAGTTGGAAATAAAGTCCTCTAGTATGTGTCCTTCTACAAATCTCGTATCTATTATAGGTGTCAACTTCAGACCTAATATAAAATCAAGTATATTCTCAACCCTAGTCCAATTTATAAACCTTTTATTTTTCCCCCTATAGATATCCATATCATCAGAAAAAAGTCTATTTATTAGACAATATTTAAATCCCACTTCTACCTGTATTTCCTCCAATATCCTCCTATTTTCTTCTTCCAATAATAGGGATATATCCCCTAGATCTATTAGATCAGGTCGCTGAAATTCATCTATGACTTCACCATCTAAATCTATATCAAGCTTTATAATCCTATTGTCATAATTATAGCGTTCATAGTCTTCTAAATAACTTTTCAAATAGGGTAGAGCCTCTTCAAGGTCAAAATAGGTGATCTTCTTCATATTCTCCAGCTGCCTTTGGCTCACCTTATGTTTTTTTCTATACTGAAGTGGAGTCATATTGTAGTTTAGTTTAAAATGCTTATTATAATATCTCACATGGGAAAATCCTACTTCATCTGAGATATCCGATATAGACCTGTCTGTATCCAACAAAAGTTTTGTAGACTCTTCCACCCGTATTTGATTTAGATATTCATTAAATCCCAATCCAAAGGTATCTTTGATCTTATAGGATAGATATTGAGAGCTTAAAAACTCTTTCTCAGCTATATCCTGAAGGCTGACCTTGTTCATATAATTATTGCTTAGATACTTGACTATCCTATGATACCTTTCCAACTGTTCCTCATCTTCTTCTAGATTTTCCCCTTCATAGAATAGATAGTGAAAACTGTTCAATAGATGATACATCATCTCTAGAAGATTTTCCTCTATACTGTCTTCATAGTCATCTATCTTGGATACCACTTCAAATAGAAGTATGGAAAGATATCTTCTCAATAACTGGTACTTCTCATCTTCTTGTTCTGCCTTATTGGAAGAATCTGTATAAAAAAAAGTCTCCTTGGCATCATCATAGTATCTTTCAAAGAAATTAGGGTCTATATTTATAATCAAAACTAGATTGTCCTGTTCTACAGACTTTACCCAATATGCTTCGTTGGAATTTATGATTTCAATCTCTCTTTCTCTCAATATATTGGTCTCAGTCTCTATACCAACTTTTATAGCACCCTTTAATACAAATAGGATTTCAATAGAATCCTTCCAATGAATTGGATACTCTATTATATTTCCCAATCGTATATTTATGGGCAAATCCTTTAAATAGTCGATATACTCTCTTCTCATAGCAATCTTCTCCTAATATATCACTTAATTATTCAATAAAATTATCCCTATGATGTAATCCTATGAGATTGACCACTGGTACAGTAAATA
This sequence comes from Varibaculum timonense, assembly GCA_902386935.1. Classification (GTDB taxonomy): domain Bacteria; phylum Bacillota; class Clostridia; order Tissierellales; family Tissierellaceae; genus CABMKH01. Next base: position 255,508 of record CABMKH010000003.1, on the reverse strand, counting down.
TAATTCCCGTCCCTGGTTCTTCTAGCTTTCCAGCATCAACCATAGCTTCAACAATTGGTCTTAACTTATCCTTCTCTGATAAAATGAGTATTATTTCCTTAGATGCCTCAATCTTTACGTTCAAAAATTTCTTTACTTCTGATTCTCCTGTACCTCTACCATAGAATATAGTGGCTCCTGATGCCCCTGCATCTTTGGCTGCATCCACAACTCTATCTGCTTTTCCTCTCTCTACTATGGCGACTATACATTTTATATCTAACATTAATTAACCTCCTTAGAATTTAGTTAGTATTCCTAAAATCAATACTGATACCATAGCCCCTATGGATGTAAGTCCAATTATGCCAAACCCAGACAATAAAGGGTCTGCCGATTCTATGATACTGGCTAATCCTATGGCTAATGCCATGTTTAAAGGTATATTTACAGGTCCTGTAGTGGCACTAGCTGAATCCATAGCAATTGATGGATATGGATCTGGAGCTATAAAGGCCAAGATTATTACCAATATGAGAAGTGGGGCTATTATCTTTACATAGGGTATATTTGATATTATCTTAAATAGCCCTATTCCCATTCCCAATCCAAAACCTGCCGCTACTCCATGTAATAGTACCTTATGAGGTATAGCACCTACAGATAACTCCTCTACTTCCAAAGCTAGAGTTTTAAGTGCTGGTTCTACCAATGTCCCAAAATATCCTATGACAAATCCCACTAATACAACCAGCCATTTATTGTCCAAAATATACAGATTTCTTCCCACTGAATCTCCCAAAGGAATCAAACTCATATTGGTCCCCTTCAAAAATAGATGCAATCCTATAACGGCTAAAATAATGCCTAAGCTGAATTCCTTTATATTTTCAATTGGCTTTCTGAGTATGACTACTTGAAAAATTGCCATTATGGCAGTCAGAGGCAAGATACCCTTCATCGTTTCCCACAAAGGAGATAGTGTCTCAATTATTTTCAATATATCCGCTCCTATCTAAATTAGTTTTTGATCCAATCATTTTCTATATTCACTTATAGTATACCATAATATGCTAAAATTCTTTAGCTCTATATATGTTAATAGAGATATTCATGGAAATTAGATATACAAGTATACTAAAGAGAATTAAAGGTATTGGAAAACTATTGATATCTATAGCTTTTATATATCTATAGATTATATTGTTCTGTTTCATGGAAAACACAGCTATTAGAATTAGGATTAAAATTTGTGTAAATGGTATTTCTCTAACCTTTTCCATATCTCCCCTATGATAAAAATCTAAAGGAATATATATGGAATAGAGCAGTGTAGTTATTCCTATTATATGAAAAGATAATCCTATTGTAATAGGTATCCCATCTGGCATACTTATCCTGCTTTTTATTAAAAGTGATAGGATAGGAACCATAAAGGATATGGATAATATATAGATCATCACAGAGGAATATCTAGACTTGACAATCAACCCCTTCTCTATGGGAAGTGAGTTTAAAATAGTATCTATATCAGTCTGTAGGTCTAAATTACAAATTATGAAATAGGATAATCCTACAAAAAATATTACCAAGACTAAATAACCCCAAAATGTATAGTATATATTATTTAATGCAGAGATAATAAGAGTGTATATCATTCCCAATCCAACCATGAAAAACTTCGCAACAAATCCTGTCAGCTTTATATCCTTGACTATCAATGATTTCATCATATCCCTCCTATGCTAAGTCCTTTCTATTATATATCCATACAGATATACAAAATGAGAAGAAATATACAAGTATCATTATTCCAAAGGAGCTTGATTTTATATTTTCAATAATATAGTTTATAGGAATCTTATTAACTGCATGGTCAAAATTACGTACGATTAGAGATATAATAAATAAATCGGAATATATCTCCCATTCACTAGACATCATAAAGAACATAGGAATTAATAGGGAGAAGGTTCCTAGCATCACTAAAGATGATTCCCTTAGGATATTTATGTCTAGATAATCCAGATGATTAAAATTCCAAAACCTTAGAGCCCATAAGAATATAAGTGTATATGTGATTATGAGTATATAGTTTATGATAACTGATACATACTTGCTCAAAACATACTCCCATCTCTTTATAGGTAGAAAATAAAGTAATTTGTTGTATTGCTCCATTTGATCTGTTCCATTAAAGCTAAATATAAAATAAACTATCCACACTGGAATCTTAAAGAATAGATACTCTGCTTTATTTCCATTTAAAAATACAGATAGTACTAACATCAACAAGGGAATCTTCATAGACCCATAAAATCTATGGGAGTAAGTTACCATTATATCTCTTTTAATCAAGTTTACCATCTTTTTTCCCCTTTATATAAAAATACATTATATCTTCAAGGCTAGGTGACTCAATAAGTATATCATCTCTGTAAAAGCCCTCCATATTACTCTTTTCAATTAGCCCCTCAAAACCTATATTTGTCCTTCTAAATCCTACAAATTTATCTTCATTTATGCTACCTAATAGACTATTATCTCCCTTTACCATCTTATAGTCATCAAATACATCATCTATTGTCTTGGTAAATACCATTTCCCCTCTGTCTATAAAGGCTATATAATCTGCTATCTTCTCCAAATCAGATATTGTATGAGTAGAAAAGAACACAGCCTTTTCTTCATCCTGAATTACCTCATATAGTATATCCAATAACTCCCTTCTAATTATAGGGTCTAGACCTGATGTAGGTTCATCCATGATTATGAAATCTGCATTGTGAGATAGAGCCATACCCAAGGAGAATTTCATCTTCATTCCCTTGGATAGATTCTTTATCCTCTGATATATATTTAGATTGAAATCCTTCATATATTTTAAAAATAGTTTCTCATCCCATTGAGTATAAAATGGAGCAATGACATTTTTCATCTTCTCAATGGTAAAGTTTTCATAAAAATGAGACTCATCATATACAAAGCCAATCCTATCCTTTATACTCTTTTCATATTTTATATGATCCTTTCCAAACACTTTTATCTCTCCTGAATCTTTCTTCAATAGATTCATAATAATCTTTATGGTGGTAGTTTTTCCCGCCCCATTTGCACCTATAAACCCCATTATATAGCCAGGTTCTAGTTTGAAGGATATATTATTTAGTTTGAAATCCATAAATTCCCTAGTCAAGCCATCTACTTCTAGTATATAGTCCATATCTACACCTCCTGAAATAGTATCTCTAAAATTTCCCTTATCTCTTCAAAGGTAAATCCCATCATTCTACTTTCATCTACTACCTCAATCAACTTCTCTTCTATTATCTTCAACTTCTGCTCCCTCATGATCTCTCTATTTTGATGTGCTACATAGGACCCCTTCCCTGGGACTATCTCTATAAAACCCTCTTTCTCTAATTCATCATAGGCTCTCTTTGTGGTTATCACTGATATTTGCAAATCTCTTGCCAATCCCCTTATGGAAGGCAGAACTTCCCCCTCTACTAGTTCCCCTTTTATTATCATCCCTTTAATCTGATTGCCTATCTGTTCATATATGGGTTCATTGGATGTATTGGATATCAATATCCTCATTTCTAATCTCCTTTTCCTAAATCATATGTTTATACTGTTTATAGTGTTCATATACAGTATAGGCAAAAATAGAACCCCTGTCAAGGGGTTATTGAGAGACCTTTGTCATCCTACTGTGCACTCCGAGCCTAATAGGGGTGAGCGTTAACGAAGGATCTCATAAGTATTGAAAATTAAGATTCTTCGTTGCACTCAGAATGACATAAGGTAAGAGGTTCTATTTCCATATTCCTATTTTTCTAAACTTTTTATATCTATTATCTATCAATTCTTCTATATTCATAGGAGACAGTTTTTCTAACTCCTTAGATATGAATTTTTCAATATTCTTAGTAGTGAACTCAACATCTCTATGGGCACCACCTAGGGTTTCCTTGACCACTTCATCTATGACCCCTAAGGACAGTAGATCTTCAGCTGTAAGCTTCATTGCACCAGCCCCTTTTTCTGCCTGAGAGGAATCCTTCCATAGAATACTGGCAAGTCCCTCTGGAGAGATTACAGAGTATATAGAATTCTCTAGCATTCCCAGACTATCTGATACTCCTAAGGCTAAAGCACCACCACTGCCTCCTTCTCCTATGACCACTGATACAATAGGGGTTCTAATTCTACTCATCTCTAGTAGATTTAAGGCTATAGCCTCTCCTTGCCCTCTCTCTTCTGCTCCTAGACCACAATATGCCCCTGGTGTATCTATAAATGTAATTATAGGTCTATGAAATTTCTCTGCCTGTTTCATCAACCTCAGGGCTTTTCTATACCCCTCTGGATTTGGCATTCCAAAATTTCTCTTTATATTTTCCTCAGTATTCTTTCCCTTTTGATGACCAATGACGGTAACTGCCCTCCCTTGGAAACTACCTATACCACCTACTATTGCACTATCATCTCCATAATATCTATCTCCGTGAAACTCTATGAAATCATCTACAAGTCTTTCAATATAGTCTAAACTAGTAGGTCTATCTTTGTATCTAGCTAAATTTACCCTTTGCCATGGAGTTGGATCTTTATAGATCTGTCTCTTCATCTTTTCTACTTTTTTCATGAGAATATATATCTCTCGTCCTAAATCTATATCATTCTTCTCTGAAAAACTCCTCAACTCTTGGATCTTGTTTTCTAATTCTACAATAGCTTTTTCTGATTCCAAACAACTACTCACCGTCTTCACCCCCTAAGGAATGAATTCTCAATATATGAGATAGGGTAGTCTTCATCTCTTCCCTCTTTACTATCCTATCTAAAAATCCCTTTTCAAGTAAAAATTCTGCCCTCTGAAATCCATCTGGAAGTCTCTGCTTAATAGTCTGCTCTATGACCCTAGGCCCTGCAAATCCAATCAAGGCTCCTGGCTCTGCTAATATTATATCTCCTAACATGGCAAAGCTAGCAGTTACTCCACCTGTAGTAGGATGTGTCAATACAGATATATAGAGTAACCCCTCTTCTCCTAATCTCCCAAGGGCTGCAGATGTCTTTGCCATCTGCATAAGAGACAAAATCCCCTCTTGCATCCTAGCTCCTCCAGAGGCTGAAAATATAATTATAGGTAATCTCTTCTCTATGGCCTTCTCTATGGCTCTAGTTATCTTCTCACCAACTACGGACCCCATACTTCCCATCATAAAATTAGGATTCATTACACAGATTACGACTCTCTTCCCATCTATATTTCCTTCACCTGTAACTACTCCTTCTCTTTCCTTGCTAATCTCTATAGCATGATTGATCTTGTCACTATATCCAGGGAAATCCAATGGATTACAAGTCTCTAACTTTGTATCGTATTCTAAAAATGTATCCCTATCCACTATATCTTCTATTCGCCTTCTGGGATCAATCCTAGAATCCTCAATCTTATCATAAGAAGTATCTTCTCTTTTCTTATTTTCTCTATCTTTAGGTGGTCTTTCTATATGTTTTAAGGGGCTTTCTTTACTTTTTTCCTCCTGAAAGGATACTGTTGCATATTTCTTTTTATTAAAGAAATCCTTAAGCATTTTCTACCTCCAATCTAATTATCACTAAATATCACCTTTTCTATAAAGGAAGTATCTATATTGTTATTTAAATATTTGTCATTATTCAGTATGAGTTTTTGAAACTCAATATTGGTCTTTATTCCAATAATCACCATCTCATCTAATGCCCTTTTCATTCTATTTATAGCTTCATTTCTATCTCTCCCCCATACAATTAGCTTTGCTACCATAGAGTCATAAGTAGGTGGAATAATATATCCATCATATATATGAGTATCTACTCTAATACCATAACCTCCAGGAGCAAAATACCCTTCTATACTTCCTGGGCAAGGTCTAAAATTCGCATCAGGATCTTCAGCATTTATTCTACATTCAATGGCATGGCCATTTATCCTTATATCTTCTTGAGATATATCTAACTTTTCACCATAAGCTATTTTTATCTGTTCCTTTATTAGGTCAACTCCTGTAATCAACTCTGTAATTGGATGCTCTACCTGTATTCTAGTATTCATTTCTATAAAATAAAACCTACCATCTTTATCTAATAAAAACTCAATAGTTCCAGCACTTACGTAGCCTACAGCCTTAGCTGCTCTAAGGGCCATGTCTCCCATTTCTTTTCTCTGCTCCTCACTGATTATATCACAAGGTGCTTCCTCTAATACCTTTTGATTTCTCCTCTGCAGTGAGCAGTCCCTTTCTCCCAAATGGATTATATTTCCATGGGAGTCTGCCAATATTTGAAATTCAATATGTCTAGGATTTTCAATAAACTTTTCCAAATACATAGAATCATCATTAAAAGCAGCGATAGATTCTGACTTTGCCATATTAAATTTTCCTATAAATTCTCCCTCATTGTGGACTATTCTCATACCTCTTCCACCGCCACCGCTGGCAGCCTTAATCATCAAGGGATATCCTATGGTCTTAGCTATTTCCAGAGCCTCTTCTCCATTATTTGTAGCCTCCTTGGAACCTGGTACTACTGGTACACCTGCTTCCATCATAGCCTTTCTAGCTCTAGATTTATCTCCCATAATCTCTAGATGATTCATATCTGGTCCAATAAACATTATATCATTTTTTATACAGGCCTCTATTAGCTCTTTGTTCTCAGACAAAAATCCATAACCTGGATGAATTGCCTCTGCCTCAGTTACTAGGGCTGCACTTATTATATTATCTATATTTAAATAGCTCTTCTTCGACTGGGCTGGTCCTATACAAATAGCCTCATCTGCCATATGTACATGGACAGAGTCTTGGTCAACATCAGAATATACAGATACAGTCTTTATACCCATCTCTTTACAGCTCCTAATGATTCTGACAGCTATTTCACCTCTATTGGCTATCAATATCTTTTTAAACATCGCCTACCTCCTGATCTTTATCATAGCCTGACCATATTCTACTACCCCTTCGTCATCTATGAGGATTTCTACCACTTCACCTGAAACCTCAGATGCTATTTCATTCATGATCTTCATGGCTTCGATTATACACAGAGTGTCACCCTTTTCTACTCTACTGCCTACTTTTACAAAGGGAGCCTCTTCAGGGCTTGGTGAACTGTAAAATACCCCTACTATAGGTGATTTAACTATAAATAAGTCCTCTTCTTCCACTTTTTCAGCAACTGTCTCTTCTATATCTATGACTCTTTCTTGTATTGGTCCTCTTTCCTTTACAATATTGTCTTTACTTAAGTTTCCCTTAGATATTGATATCTTCATGTCATCTTTTTCAATCTGAACATTTTCAATATCCGTACTATCTATTGCAAAGATCAAATCCTTAATATCCTTTAAATCCATTCCATTTCCACCTCCTAAAACTAAATTTGGGTAAAAAATTATAGCCCTATCATAAGGCTATAATTTCATATTATATCATAAGGACAAATATTATTACAATCAAATTGTCCCATACTATTTATACTATTGAGCAAAATCTTTCAAAGATTGTCCCTCAGTTAGTATATCATACTCTCTAGTAATCTTCTCCAAGTAGGAATATACATTTTCCTTTAGATCTATTCCATCTTCCATATTTGTATTCAATCTATTATACTCTATTTCTCCAGGGGTAAATATCTCCTCTACTCCTGCTTTCTTCTCACTATTTTTGATGAACTCTACATATGAATCTACTTTTCCCTTAAATTCCTCTTTAGATCCAAATCGAGATATATCAATGGCTAACATCATATGACCTACACCTTCATGCTCTATATCGTCACCTCTTCCCCTTATGCTGACAATATCCTTGCCTGCCTTGGCGCCTGCCAGAGCTAGACATAGTATATCTACTACAAGAGCTAGACCATAACCCTTATGTCTTGCCATAGGCATCAGCATCCCATTGCCACTAGTTACAACTTTAGGATCTAAAGTCATATTTCCCTCTAAATCCATAGCCCAATTTGGTTCTAGTTCCCTATTCATTAAGGCAAATTGTTCTATTGCACCATAAGCCACTGCACTAGTAGCCATATCTAATATTATAGGTGCTGACTTGCCTGTAGGTATACTTATGACTATAGGGTTTGTACCTAATAATTTCTCAATTCCCCCAAATGGAGCCATACTAGGAGCAGCATTTGTTATGACAATCCCTATTAAGTCATTTTCTGCAATCTTTCCCCCATAATAGTTTCCAACTCCAAAATGATTGCTATTATTTACAGTTACACATGATATCCCATGCTTTTTAGCTGCATCTATACATATATCTAAGGCCCTTGGAGCTACTACTAGACCTAGTCCATTGTCTCCATCTAGCTTTATAAGTTTCTCATCATCATTTATCTGTCTTAAATTAGGATGGACATTTATCTTACCTGTCCTAAGCTTGTATACATAGTTTTCTAATCTACTTAAACCATGGGAATCTACCCCTGTAAAATTTGACCTTAAAAGCACTTCACTAGCCCTATTGGCATCTTCCTGTGTAAGACCTGTCTTCATAAATATCTGTGAAACTATATTCTTTAAAAAATCATATTTAAATTTCATTGTTATTTCATCCTCCATTGACTGTGTAAATAGTTCTTATATGTCTAAACTTTTTTCTTTTCTCTTTGAAAGAAAATCCTTTATAAAGGGATTGAAAAACGCTGCCAGAGAAATCAATAAAATAATCAAAGAAAGAGGTCTAGTAACAAATCCTAGCCAACTGCCATTATCTACAATCAACTGTTTTCTCAGTGAGTTCTCTGCAATTCCACCTAATATTAGTCCCAATACAAAAGCTGAATTTGAATAATTAAACTTGTCAAAAAAGTACCCTACAAAACTAAATCCAAATAATATCAATACATCTGTAAAATTATTTCTCAATGAATAAGCTCCTACTATACCTAATATCATGATTAAAATTGCTAATAATGGATATGGAAGATCTAATATCTTAGCAAATTCTTTAGAGATATATTTTCCCAATACTACCATCAAAAGTGAGCTGACTATTATACCTATGAATATGGCATAGAGCATATGAGGCTGTTGTTGTATAAGTAACGGTCCTGGTGTCAACCCATGGAGCATAAATGCCGCCATTATAATTGCTGCAACAGGACTTCCAGGAATGCCTAATGTCAGTGTAGGTACTAGACTTCCACCTACTGCCCCATTGTTAGATGCCTCTGGAGCGATTACCCCTTCATCTATTCCAGTTCCAAATAGTTCTGGTGTCTTGCTAGTCCTTACCTCCTCACCATATGCTATAAAGGCGGCTATAGAACCTCCTGCTGCAGGTATAATCCCTACAATTGTACCTATTATAGATGCCTTTACATAAGTTTTCCACTTGCTAAGTATCTCTTTAAACTTTATAAATTCAAACTTGGCATCTTTTTCAACCTTTCCTTCTTGGACTTTATCCCCGCAGTTTATGGATATATTCTTATATACTTCCGCTATGGCATAGGCTCCTATCATTACAGGTATATAGTCTATTCCTCCATATAGCCATGATTGACCAAATATAAATCTCTCTGCACCATTTATGGAATCTAGACCTATGGTAGATAGTAATAGTCCTAAACAACCTGATATTAGTGCTTTGGCTTGGTTTTTAGAGCCTAAGCTGGATATACAACTTAATCCTAATAGAGCCAATACAAAATACTCTGCACTCTGAAACTTTAGTGCAACCTTAGCAAGTAGAGGTGCAGATATGAGCATAGCTATAGCAGAAAAGATACTTCCAAAAGCTGAAGCAGTAAAAGATAATCCTAATGCCCTGCCAGCCTTTCCCTGTAGTGCCATAGGATATCCATCAAAAGTCGTAGCTATAGAGCTAGGTGTTCCAGGCACCCTTAATAGTATGGAGGATACACTTCCTCCTGCCTGTGCCCCAACATTCACTGCTACCAATGTAATTATCCCAACAATTGGATCCATATTATAAGTAAATGGCAATAACAATATAACTGCCATAGAAGGACCTAGCCCTGGTAATGCTCCACATACTATTCCAAATGTCGTGGCTAATATTACAAATAATAGGGATAGTGGTCTAAATACCATGGAAAATGCTTGGATTATAAATTCCATCTCTTCACCTCTCTAATATATTAAATAACTCATCTCTCTAAGAATACCTATGCCCCTTGGTAAAGATACAAAGAACAGCTTGCCAAATATCAGGGTTATAGATACTGTAAGAACTGATGAGAATATAAGAATTTTTAGTCTTTCATCATATTTCATTATCCTAGAAGCTAATATTGAAAATATAAATGTTCCAAGAATAAATCCTATAATATTCATAGTAAATATATATGCTGCTAACAAACCTATGCTTATTATCATTGTTTTAAATCCACTATCCTTAAAACTAAGATTTGACTTAGATCCATCTTTTTTTCTATCTTGTATATACTTATAGCTTATATAGATGAGAAGTATAAAACTTACAGCTATGATAATCTGTGGAAATCCACTAGCCCCTATCTTGTCACTAGAAATAGTTATCTCTTCAATCTTTCTTGATTCCATAAAAAATATCAATAGGACCAATCCAATAAAGCCATTGAATAATAATTCCATACATTCACCCCTTAATTTTCTCAGGTACCCTTGAGAGTACCTGAGAACTTTATAATTACTTTACTAGAATGTCTTTAAATTTACTTATTTCATCTTTCCACATCTGTCCATATTCTTCTTGTCCCATAAATCCTGGAATTATATCAGACATATCTTTCTCTGCGGCTTCCCTATATTCATCTGAGTTGTAAACCTTTTCAATAACATCAGCTAAATAATCCTTTATCTCTTGAGGGGTACCAGCCTTTACTGCAAATCCTCTCCAGGATCCTTGAATAAATTCTATTCCCTTTTCTACTGTGGTAGGAACATCCTTCAACTCTTCTATCATATCTAATCTTTCATCATGTAATACTACTAAAGGTCTAATATCTCCAGATCTGACCATGGTCAGAAATGATATTACCTTATCTTGATATATGTCTAATTCTCCACCTAATACAGCTGCCTTTGTCTCTGCTGCTGAGTTATATGGTACATAGGTAAGTTCTATTCCTGCTTTTTCTGCAAATCCATCAGCCATATAGTTATCCAATCCTCCTGGTGAAGTCCCACCAATCTTCAACTTGCCTGGATTTTCTTTTGCATATTCTAAAACTTCATCTATTGTATTAAATGGACTATTCTTTGCAACACCAAATACCTGTATATCTTTCTGGAAATTTGCTACAGGCTCAAATCCTCCTGTCAAATCTGCATTTGGTCTTCCCAGCGCCTCTGCAATAGCATGAGATGGAGTTATCTGTAAAACTGTATATCCATCTGCTGGAGCCTGTGCTACATAGTTCATTCCATCTATTCCGCCACTACCTGCCTTATTTATGACATTTACCGGCTTGTCCACATAATCCCTCATCATATTAGCTAATTGTCTAGTCATGATATCTGCGGAACCACCTGCTCCAAAGGGAACTATTATCTCAATTGCCCTCTTAGGATAGCCAGATGCCGCCTTCCCATTTCCACCCTTGTCACCAGAACTTCCACCATTTGAACTATTACATGCCACTAAGCTAAACATCAATACTACTGCCATAAAGATACTGATTATCTTCTTCACTATTATCCCTCCATTATTTTAATATGATTGTCGCCTTTCTTGGCTCAACTGAACAGCTTAATCTTACAGTCAATACCCTTATGCCACTACCCCTAGCCTCTCCAATCTTTATAAAGGAACCTAATGCTGTAGTCCTACCTCCTAAACCCAGTGGTCCTACTCCACTTTCATTTAATTTATCTGTAATATACCTTTCCAAATCACTTTGGACATCAAAATTTCCATATAACAATGCATCTAACATCATGGAAGTAGCCTCATAATGAGTTCTTCCAATTCCTATAGCAGGTACACAAGGAGTGCATCCTAGCTTTCCTACCATTTCCAAAGACCACTCTAAAGCCGTATCTATCAATCTCATTTCCTCATGTTTATGAAATACATGGTAGGTTTTAGAACGTATTTCAGGTCCTCCACCTTGCATCAATACTGTTATCTTTACTTCATCACCTTCTATCAATCTTACACTAGTAGGTGCTGGCAAAAGCATACCTGGGTCTTCATATAGTCCATGTTTTTGTGCCAATCTTTCCAACCCTTCACCCTTTACTGCCATAGGCCTTGCAGGTAACTTTCTTAGACCATCTGCCACTCCAAGTTCCATTGACCTCAATATATCATACATAGAACCATCTATTACAGCCTTCTTTCCTATCTCTATAAAAGGATGAGGTATTCCTGTATCATCACATAGTGCAACCTTATTACTTCCACTTATTTGAGAATTCTCCAGTGTCTTCTCTAGTACCCATTTAGACTTTTTATCCGTTTCCATCTCTATTGCTCTTTCATAGGCTCTTATCTGGTCTGGTCTAAAAGTACTGCTTCCCTCTACTATTGCCTCACAAGCTGCCCTTCGAATATCATCTATGGATATCATCAAACCACCTCCATTATTCTAAAATATTGTCTCTCCATGGACTATTGCCACTATACCTGGAAATCTATCTACCTCTAATCTCCAAAACGCCTCCATTCCCTCATTTTCAAAGGCTGCCACTTCTCTCTTCAATGTCTTATTAGTCAAATATGCAGATAATGGGGGAATGACTACAAACACTGAATTATATTGTTTTAGTGCATCTACAGTCTCAGGCTTCAATGCTCCTTTCCCTAGATGGAGCTTCACACCTGCCTTTGACAATCTAGGAATATTTCCCTCTATCTCTTCCTTGTTACTAGATGTAGGACCTAATCCTGCAACACTTACTGCTGAATGAAATATTACTCCACCTTCTAGATCTATATCATATTGATCTAGACTATCTTCCTCTATTAACTTTACTATTTGAGGTAATACTGCATCCCTTCCCACATATATGGTTCCACTAATCTCTACTGCATCCCCAACCCTTAGTTTATCTATATCTTCATCTGTAATAGGGGTTTTCAACTCTATGGCACTCATGATCACACCTCCACAACCATTCTATAAGCTTAAATCTGCCAGCATCTTGTTCACCCAATCTGGAGCTAGATCTGGTAACGTCTCTCCCTGTTCCAGACATCTTCTATACTCTGATATCTGCCTTCTTCTGTTTTCCTCATAGAAGTCCTTTTGCTCTGCTCTTTCCAACACCTCTTCTATTCTATCTCTTGGCACAACTGTCACTCCATCACAGTCTCCAAATACTAAATCCCCTGGTTCAACCTTTATTCCACCACATACTACTGTAGTATTTATCTCACCAGGTCCCTTTTTGCCTGGACCCCTCTGCATCAATCCTCTTGCATAAATTGGTATATCCATCTCCTTTAGACCAAGCTTGTCCCTAACATAGCCATCTACTACAACACCTTTCAGTCCTATGGCATCTGCTGCAGCCCCCATTAGGTCACCCATATAGGCCTTCTCTTGATATCCTTTCCCTGCTACCACCAATATATAACCTGGTTTCCCTTGATATATGGCTACATGTATAGGAAAGTTATCCCCTTCTTGAGTATCTACAGTATATGCAGTTCCCACCATTATCTTACTCTCATCTATAGGCAGAATATCTGCATCCATACAACCCTCTCTGAATATTCCCAAATCCTTCATCCCATCACATAATTGGGCTGGAGATAATTTAGATACTCTCTCTATTATCTCATCTGATATCAATTCTGGCATCTTATTATACTTAACATTGCTCATTTACTTCACTTCCCCTATCTATCAATATTTTTATAGCATCTCTAAAATCCATATCCCCCTCTGGACCTACTACCTCTATATAATTCTCTCTTGCCAACTGCTCTAATTTATATTGAATTGCCTTTGACATCGAAGCATCTATTCCCATATCTTCCAATGTAAGGACTGCATCACTCATCTCCTTAGCCCTTCTTTCAGCATGTATCATAGTCCTAGCAAAGAAAACCTGAGATAGATCCTCTATTGTCTTGCCCAATAGTGCTTCATTCAGGGAATCTATCAACATATCTAAAGCTCCAAATCTTGCTGCTGGTACCATTGACTCCATCATAAGCTGTGGTAATCCCTTCATAAAAACACTTCTAAACATCTTTATGGCAGATGATGCCCCAGTAGATGCTTCTAAATCTGTAAGATTCATTCCATATCTACTCATCTCTCTGTAAAATTCTCCTGCCCCTGCTCCTGACAAAAATATAGGCACCTTATGTCCTTTCCCTGGTACAGTAGTCATAACCGCTGCATCACATACCAAAACCCCATCCTCACGTTGGATACTATCTATTTGTTCCTTTAGAGTAGGGGCAGCGGAGTTCATATCTATATATGTCTGTCCTTGTTTTAAATTTGGTATAATCCCCTTTGCCACATCATAGGCCACCTTGGCACTTGTCAATGAAACGATAAATTTAGAATCTCCATAGGCTTCCTCCAGTGAATCTGCTAGAATAACACCTGATTCCTGAGACCTATTCCTTATGATCTCTCCCAATTTATCATGGTCCTGATTTACATCATAGGCTATAATATCCATTAGCCCCTCTGATCTTAGCCCATTGGCTATATGAAATGCTGCTTCTCCAAATCCTATAAATGAAATTAGATTTTTCACTTAATCACTCCAATCCTAGAATATTCATATTTGTTTTTTAATCTCCATCTATAGCTGTTTTTATCTCATAGATTTCACTATATTTATTAAAGCAATTTATATGCCAACTTCTATTATCCTGAAATTTTTTCATAAAAAACAAATTAAAAGCAGATAAAGCCCTATCTAAACATTGATATTATAAGCTTTACCTGCTTTGAACTCATATGTCTTATTCTAAAGAAATATATACCTATTAAATTAAACATATATTAGTAAAACAATTCGTGAAATATTTTGAAATGTTTTGAAAGGATTTATAATGGATGAAAGCTTTTGAAATATCACAGAAATATCTTTCCATATTTAACCCTCTCTAGAAATTCCTCATCTATACTGTCATATTCACCAATTCTCCTCCATAGAGTAGTGGTACTGATTCCCAAAATATCTGCCGTCTTCTTTCTATTGCCTTTGGCCTCTATAAGAGCCTTCTTTATCAACTCTTCCTCTGTAAGCTTCTCATTATTCTCTTTATTTTCAGAACTATATGTTGGCATATTGTGAGTTTCCATACTATTACAATGTTCTAATGCATTTTTAACCATTTCTGAATCTATAATTCCATCTCTATTCATGATAATCAACCGTTCCATAATATTGCTCAACTGTCTTACATTCCCAGGCCATCTTGCCTCTTTTAACATATTTACTGCCTTGTTGGTAATCATATTTATTGGAATCTTGCTATTCTCCATAAAATGATTTATAAGACAAGGTATATCTTCCCTTCTCTCTTCTAGCCTTGGAATCTTCAGCTCTAAGACACAAATCCTATAGTAGAGATCTTCCCTAAAGCGGCCTTTATTTACCTGCTCTCTTAAATCCCTATTGCTTGCAGCTACAATCCTAACATCTATAGGTATTACCTTGTCATCACCTATTCTCACTATCTTTCTCTCCTGAATTACCCTCAAGAGTTTTACCTGAACCTCCAAGGGAGCCTCACTTATCTCGTCTAAAAATATAGTCCCTCCATGGGCCAATTCAAATATTCCTGTCTTTCCCTCACTTAAGGCACCGGTAAACGCCCCTTTTACATATCCAAACAATTCACTTTCCAATAAGCTTGGAGGGAAAGCACCACAATTTATGGCCACAAAGGGCTTGTCCCTTCTATCACTATGATTATGTATACTCTGGGCAAATAGTTCCTTTCCCGTTCCCGTCTCTCCAAATATGAGGACTGTACTATCTACCTCTGCATATCTCTTAGCCATATCCTTGGCCTGTTCTATCTCCCTACTTTCTCCTAGAATATCTTCAAAACTAACATGGGCAATATGTCCCTTTTTAAGCATACTATGTCTTATCTTCTGCTCTACTTCTTGAATATGTTTAGACTTTTGAAATGTTGCTACTGCTCCTATTACCCTAGAATCTACCTTAATAGGCTCTAGGTTTAAAACTAGAGATAATCTATTTATATCGATAATCTCATTATTTATCTTTTTCCCATTCTCTATAGTTCTCTCACATAGATTAGATGGTATGAATTCTCTTACATCTCTATCTATTAGTTCCTTACCTAATATCTTCTTTGCATTGTGATTTGCATTAGATATTATCCCATGTCTATCATAGCTAATTACACCATCAGATACACAGTTTAATATGGCATTTATCAGCTCATATCTATTTTCAAGTTCGATTCTTCTCTCTTCTCTTTCAAATTCTATTCTAGATAGATGAAGTGCCTCTTCCAATGCTTGATTTACTGCTTCTTCATCTGCCTCACTCATTACATACTCAATCCCTAAGTTTCTTACTTTAGATTCTAAAGTTAGACCGCCTATGGCTACTTCTATTCCCCTATTAACTAAATCTTCCAGTTTTCTATCTATTATCTCTTCTTCATCTTTTAAATCAATGGGGATTATCTCTATTCCCCTTAAAAACTCCCTACTCCTATATAAGATGCTTTCAAATTCCTTTGAACTGGCCAAAAAAGCTATTTTTTCTGATATCTTTCTAGCCTTATTGTAGGCAATATAGCAGTCAAAGAAGGTGTGTCTTACATCTACTACGGGAATATCCACATTTTCCCTCAAAACTGATGCAGTATGTCCCCTGCTTACCAAGACTTTTATTCCCTGTAATATCAGCTCTTCTGCCTCATTTATGGCATCATCTGTAAAAGCTTGCTTTACAATTATATCTAGATTTCTCCTATCTATTTCCTCCTTCATCTTCTTGGTCAATACACTAGATGGAGAAATGACAGCAATTGAATATTCCATAAGATCCCTCCAGATTCATTACACTACTTTTCTCTATTATATTATACTAAAGCTTTATTTTCTACAGGGTTAATTTAGTATATAAAAAGATGGACTTATATAAGTCCATCTTTTTATATACTATTTATATCCTTATTCCTTTGAATATTGGTCATAAATCTATCTCTTGCATTTCTCACATGTAGCCTTGCCCGTCTTTCACTTTCATCTACATCTCCATCTACTATGGCTTGGAGTATGTCTTTAGTCTCCTGACAAGCTAATACAGTCTGCTCCATATCATATAATGATATTCTTCTAAGTCTATCTAAGTTTTCAAACAGACAGATCATCTGCTCTCTTAAATATCTATTTGTCGTGAAATCTATAATTGTCTCTGTCCATTGAGAATGTAGTCTATATAGACTTTCATAGTCATTTTCCTTTATACCTATTTCCATAGAGTTGATGATATCTTCAAATCCCTTGATATCTCGCCTATTTACATTTAAACATATAAGTCTTACAGACAATCCCTCTAAATACTCTCTAACCTCATATAGTTCCAGTGCATCCTCAACAGATACTTCACTTACTATAGAACCTCTCCTTGGAAAATATGTAACCAGTCCATCCTGTTCAAGTTGCTTTAATGCTTCCCTAACAGGAGTACGGCTGACTTCTAACTCATCTGCTATATCTGCTTCTATGAGTCTCTCCCCTGGTCTCAGTTTATTTTCCAAGATATCTGACTTAAGCTTTTCATACACCTTATGACTTACTGGCTGTTTTATCTTCGAACCTTTCATATTTCTGCCTCCACTCAAATATCATCACAAACACACATCTACTAGTATTATAGCCAATATAGTCAAAAAAGCAAAAGATATTTTATTTATTTAGCCTGTCTTATTATATCTATAACAGTTCCATCCCTGTATTCTACAACTCCTACTATCTTATCTCCAAATTCTATAGTCTCTGGCTTTCCTGTTATCTTCTCAGCCATATCCTTAAGTTCCTCTATTGTATATAGTGGTAACTTTGCATTTTTAAAGTTCTCTATTAGATCTTGTCTCAAAGGATTTACCGCTATACCATAGTCAGTTACAACTACATCTATAGTCTCCCCAGGTGTAACTACAGTTGTAACCTTATCTACTACTATAGGTAATCTTCCCCTAATTAGTGGAGCTAGGATCACAGACATCTTTGCACCTGCTGAAGTATCAGGATGTCCACCTGCTGCTTGGCTAATTACTCCATCAGATCCTGTTATAACATTGACATTAAAGTCTGTATCAACTTCCAAAGCACCTAGCATTACTAGATCCAGTTTATTTACTGCTGGCCCAGCATTGTGCGGATTTGCATAAAACGATGCATCTATTTCAAAATGTCCCGGATTTTTCCCTATGGACTCTGCTGCAACTAGGTCAAAACTTTGGGTGTCAAATAATCCCTTAAATAGCCCTTCCTCATAAAGCTGTACCAATTGGGCAGTGATTCCTCCCAATCCAAATCCACCCTTTATGCCTCTAGCTATCATTTCTTCCCTCAAAAATTCAGTTACAGCCAAGGATGCACCAGCAGCTCCTGTCTGATATGAGAATCCATCCTTCAAATATCCAGATGCTACTATTGCCTTAACTGCATTTTGTGCAATCAATATATCCCTTGGATTCTTTGTATGTCTTATGGCTCCTGATACTATTCCCTTAGGATCTCCTATGGAATCCACAACTACTACATAGTCTGTCTCAGTTTGATTTATAGTAGCAGGTAGACATGGATATTCCACTAAATTATCTGTAATCATCACTACCTGATCTGCATATCTAGCATCTACTACTGCATATCCCAATGACCCACATGCAGATTTTCCTGAAAACCCATTGGCATTTCCATATTCATCACAAGCTGGAGCACCTAAAAAGGCCACATCAATCTTCAATTCACCTGATTCAATAGCCCTAGCCCTTCCACCATGGGATCTGATAATTACAGGTTTTTCCATAATTCCCTCTGAAATAGCAGCACCTAGAGGATTTCTAATTCCACTAGACTCTATTCCAGTTATTACACCATTTTTAATATGTTGAATCAATGGTCCATGACAAGTTGATAGGGAACTTGGTGCAATAGTTATATCCTTTATTCCCATCTTTGCAATTATATCCATGACCATATTGACTATATAGTCACCACTTCTGAAGTGATGATGAAATGAAATAGTCATCCCATCCTTCAATCCAGTAGCTCTTATGGCCTCCTCTATACTATCTACCAATTTACTCTTATGAGGTAAGGGCCTTTTAAGTTGTTTTCCAGCCTTACTTCCTGTAGGAATAGTGTCAAATGGTGATGTATAGGCCTTTATCTCCCCTATTCCCTCTATATATTCTGGTATATCTCTTCCAACACCATTTTTAACCAATGAAATCATCCTCCTCATAAACCCCAGTAGCCTTAGCCAGTTCAATTACTCGATAAGCTCTATCTACTATAGGACCATCTACCATTTTTCCATCTACTGCTATTACTCCTGAACCTCTTTCTTCTGCCTCTTTGATTCCATGTAATACTCTTACTGCATGTTCTATCTCTTCTTGAGTTGGCTCATATACCTTGTGTATCAGATCTATCTGTCTTGGATGTATGACAGACTTTCCATCAAATCCAAGTTGTTTTATAAGTTTAGCCTCATTTACAAGACCTTCATCATTATTTATATCTGAATATACTGTATCCAAAGCATAGATTCCAGCCGCCCTTGTAGCCAATAGGATTTGACTTCTTGCAGCCAATAGCTCTATACCTTCAGGCGATCTCTTGGTCTTCATATTTGTCACAAAATCTTCTGCACCTAATGCAATTGCTATCAATCTCTTGCTAGCTGTAGCAATCTTATATGCATTTAATATTCCTAAAGGACTCTCTATGGCAGCCATTAATTTAATAGTTCCATTTTCTAATCCTATCTTTTCTTCTATCTCTGAAATCAAATTATCTGCTTCTATTACTTCTTCTGGAGTATCTGTCTTTGGCAATCTGATAACATCTACCTTTGCCCTTACCATAGCCTGAAAATCATCTCTGCCAAAAGGTGTATCTAGTCCATTAACTCTAACTACTGTCTCAGTATCTCCATAATCTATGGTCTTCAAAGCATTATATACTAGAAATCTTGCAGAATCCTTCTCTTTTAGAGAAACAGCATCCTCTAAGTCAAACATAATAGAATCAGACCCATATATATGTCCATCAGTTATCATTGATGGATTGTTTCCAGGTATAAACATCATAGTTCTTCTCAATCTATCCATCTACATCACCCCATCCCAGTTGTATTCTACCACATCTGCTGCTCTATATAGTGCAGTTTGGGTTCTTGCCTTTATAACATAATCTACTGCTCCCTTATCAATGGCTCTTACAGATGCATTTTCTACTCCATTTTCTTTTAAGGTATCTATTATCACTTTTCTTATCTGTTTTCCAAACTGCTTTTCTAAGGAGCTTTGTAACATTATTTCAATACCCATCTGTTCCCTAGGCTCAATGGTGATAGTTATATCACTTGACTCCAAAGTTCCAGCTATGCCTACTTTTTTTATATACAATGGTCTTCCTCCTTTAAGATATTATCTATATCAATGTCTAGAATCTGACATTTTTATCCTATCTATTATAACTTTACCTTTATCTGACATCAAAAAATCATAAGTCGTAATTGGTATTAAACTCTTTATCTCTTCTAATTTCCCATTTTTTATATATTCTCTTACCTTAGATGCACTTATAAATATATCTCCATCTTTAAGTCTGGGAATCTCCACTACCTCTATGCCATATTTAGGTAAAGTATCCTTCATAGTTTCATTATATTTCCTAGTTACAGGACAATATGGCTCTTCCCCTACATATCTCCTATTGATTCCTAAGGTTGGGGCAATATATTCTCCAAATATACCTAAATCCAGTAGTGCGTGAATCTCTACTATATTGCTTTTTTCCTTGAGAAAATAGGATGGAAAGGTGGAGTTAGAAATTATATAATCTCTTCCTTTGTGAACCATTACATTTGGGATATGCTTTGTACCTTCTTTCACTAAATTAAATCGAATCTCTGAAGGAAAAATAGATCTATCCTCCCAAACAATAAATATATGGACAAAGTCACTTTCTTTAGAGGCCTTCTCAATCAAATACTTATGTCCCAATGTAAATGGATTGCAATTCATGACTATAGAAGATATTATCTTCCCATCTCTTCTATAAGTCTTAAGGGAATCTATATACCCATTAATCCCATTCATATTGTTTTCCAATAGAGATACCTGCCCATCAACAGTATATATCTCAACAAAACCCATATCACCAAACATATTCCTATTTTCTGGTTTAGTATATATAAATAGATGGGTATTTCCCCTGTAGTATTGTTCATTTACCAGTAAAGATACTATCTTATTTGATAGTCCTTCCCCTTGGTAATTTGGATCTACTGCTATGGATTTTAATACTCTACCAGCTATTGAACCAGTGCCTATAATCCTATTGTCTTCATATAGTGCTACAGTATATTCTATATCTTCTTCCATATCAAGTCCTTGAGACAATAGGAAGGATTCTACTTCTCGTCTTTCTCTCAAATTGTTTAATTGTATTACTCTAGTTTCCATATTCATTCCCCAATTCAATAATCTAGGAAATGGTGCATATCTCTAGATGATAGTCCATGCACCATTTATAATCTTACTTAGGCTAGTAAATTAAATACATGCTTAATATTACAAACAAGATACTTAATTTTTTAATATTATAAATATATTAGAATTTAATAATACCAACTAATGTATTTAGTATAAGTGTTATTATACTTAGTGGCCATAATAATTTAAAGCTATATTTTAAATGGTCGCCTAAATCGATTTCAGCTAATCCTAAACCTACATATACTGCAGCTACACCTGGACTCATCATTGTTCCATAGGTTCCAGTTGTTAGTAATGTAGTAGCTACTACATTTGGTGCTATTCCATAAGGTGTTACCATTCCTAATACAATTGGAAGTAATACATAGTAGAATGCATCTGTACTCAATCCCATCATCAAGGGTGCTCCAAATAAACCTACTATCCAGTGAGCGTGTTTAAATAATGATTCAGGCAAATAAGAGATTAAAGTTGTTGCTATGGCATCTATTACACCTGCGTTTTTCATGAATCCCATAAATATTCCAACGGCGAATAGGGTCATTGTCATTACCATTGCTTGTGCTGCATATTCCTTTATCTTTTGTGATTGTACCTTTGGATCTGGGAAGTTTAAAAGTAGTGCTATTGATGCACCAATCATAAAACTAAAGTTTAGTGGTAGTATTTCTAAAAATAGTGTTCCAAGTATTATTAAAATTAATGCAACATTTAACCAAAACTTAGTTCTACTAATTTCTACACCTGCTTCAACTACTTCCTCATCAGTTTGAACATTAGCTTGTGCTTCTATATATGCTGGACCTGCTCCATTTTTTACTTCTATTCTACTAACTACATATGCTAAAAATATTGATGAAATAAACATTACACCTAGAGCTGGGATTAGGCTGTTAAACAATTGTGAAGCTTCCCATTCTATTACTGTTGATGCTCTTAAAGTAGGACCACCCCAAGGCACTAAGTTCATTATAGCCATTGTACCAATCATAGTAGAAAGTAAAGCTTCGGCTCTGATTCCTACCTTCTTAAATATTGGCATAAAAGCAGGTACTACAATTAGAAAAGTAGTAGCTCCTGAACCATCTAAGTGACCAATCATAGTTGCAACAACCACTGCCAACATTATTACAAATACATTACTTTTCAGTCTCTTTGTTAGAGCATCAACCATTGGGTTAAAGATTCCAACTTCATGCATAATACTAAAGAATGTAATAGAAAATATAAATAGCGTAGCTGTATTTAACATGGAACTAAGACCGTCTTTAGCAAAACCTCCAATTTCACCAAGAGAAAAACCTAAGATCAATGCTGCAATAATTGGAAATAGTATGAAAGCAATAATCGGCGATGTCTTGCCCCTAATTAATACATACATTATTGAAGCAATTAGTAATAAACCTACAATTGTTAACATGAAAATCCTCCTTTAATTTGACTTATTATAGCTCGTTGCAAAATTCTACAACTCGCATATTTACTACATTTATTTATATTGAAATGGCTGGATTCCCCCCATTTTTGGGTATATATTCATTAATAAGATGTGTATAACTCAAAACAATTTGAAAGGAGAATCCTATGCCAGTTTCAGCTAAACAATTAAACTTTTCTAATATTTCCACTGAGTTTGATAAATTTTACAATCAAAATCAAAATAATCTACTTTCTTTACTTGATGAACATATTAATATTTCTGATTATATTCCTTTTTCTTTTTACCAGAAATATTATTCTAACTTTGGAACAAAAAGAGATTTTTCTCTTGAATCTATGCTTAATTTTTATATTATTAAAAACCTATTGTCTATCCCTACTAACGATCTCTTAATTACCCTTTTACATATATCATCTGAACTTAGAGAATTTTGTGGTTTCTTAAGGGTTCCACATAAGTCCCAATTTTCTAGGTTTAAATCAGAATTCCTGAATGATTTAAATGATTTGTTCCACAATCTAGTTGATTTTACTGATGATATTTCCAAAGAAGTTTCTTCCTTTTTATCTTCAATTTTAATTACCGATACTACTGGTTTTGAGGCCTATGTTGCTGAAAATAATCCTAAGTTTTATCAAGCTGAGCTTCGAAAATCTAAAACTTATGCAAAGTATTTTAAAGATAATAATCAGAATCCTTCTTTTGATGTTGAAAAATATGCCCAAAGCCAAATGCCTAAGTTTGCCACTTCTAACACGGATGTTAAACTTGCTTATCTCAATGGTCACTTTGGATACTTTTTAAAATCTGTTATCTCTACTAATGGTTTCGGGCTTGTTAGAGATGTTAATTTTTATGATTCAGATAATTCTCTTTCCAATGATTTAAGACCTCAGGATATTAAAGATTCTTATGATGCTAAATCTTTAATTCCTGCCCTAGAAACTCATTTTAGCTTGCATCCTGATTTTTCCTATAAATACTTTTTAGGTGATGCTGGATTTGATGCTGATGATAATTATGCTTATCTCCATAAAAAAGAAATTATGCCTATCATCAGTTTAAATCCCCGCAATTCCTCTAGCCTACCTGAACCGGGCTTTAATGAAATTGGTATTCCACTTTGTCCGAGTGACCCCTCTTTACCTATGGTCTATGATGGCATTATTAGAGAAAAGGGCCGTGCAGATAGAATTAAATACTTATGCCCTAAGTCTCATAAAACCAAGAATTCTGATGGTAAAACAGTTTATGTTTTATCTTGTGATAATCCTTGTTCCCCATCAAAATGTGGTAGAATTAAAAATTTAACTATACATCATAATTATAGATTTAATACATCGATGCCTCGTGATAGTGTCAAATGGCAAAAGTTATATAAACTTAGAACCATTTGTGAAAGATCAATTTGCCAAATCAAAGACTTTATTCAAATCAAAACGTCCAAGGTTAGAAATGTTGTATCTCTGAAGTCAGATGTTTTACTGGCTTGTATTTCTCAACTAATTGCTTTTATTCTCATATTTAAAGCTGGTAATTCAGATAAGCCATTAGCAATTAAATCCTTAACTGCGTAGATCTCAAAATTCAATTTTAGAAATTAAACAGGGTTATTTTTACCCTTACTTTTCATGTCTTTTCTTGTGTATAAATCAGGTAGTTACGATAATTTATCTAGAATTTCCATCTTCTTATTGTGGATAAGTCTTAATAATTTCAAATTCTTATTTTGCAACTATCTATTTGACTTATTAGCCAGTTGCTTAATCCTGCAACCTGCTTGTCCACTATATTTTATTATATAAAATGGCCTAGTCCACCTATATTTAGGTCTATGTGCAATTCAGGAAAATTCAAGGTAAAAACTATGCCAATTTTATCTATTCTAATAGCTAATGCCCCAGTTCAAATTTATAATAGTTAGAATATTACCTCTTGTATACAATTATATATCATTGCATACAGTTATGCAATAGTTTTCCTAAATTTTCCATAAAAAATAAGACATGTTTATAAATTACATGTCTTGTCTGTATTTCTCCAATCCTACATAAATAAAAATTCATAATTTTGCTCTATGGTCTTCCTTATATTACCAATATGGTTTCTCATTGCTATTTCTGCAGCTTCTTTATTTCCTTCTATTATAGCATCTATTATATTTTTGTGCTCTACATAGGATCTCTTCTGCCTATCTGTTATTAAAATAGTCCTCTTGTTATATTTTCTCAACTGTAAATTTATCTGTTCTATCAATGTTACAACTTCCCTATTAGGGCATAGAGCATATAATATGCGATGAATATTGTCATTGGCCTTGGAATGTTCTATGAAATTCTCCTCATCTAGATATTTTTTCATTTTTTCTAATTCTAACAATATCTTTTTCATATCATCATTACTAGCAATATCCTTAATCTCTGCAACCTTATAGGCGATTAGTCCTTCTATCCTCTCTCTTATTTCTAAAAGATGCAAGACTTCTTCTTTAGTAATAGACTTTACCATAGTACTCTTATTAGCCTCTATTTCTACAAGGTAGTCACTTTCTAACTTTATCATAGCTTTCTTCACTGTAGACCTACTTACATTAAACTCCTTTGCTATTGCTGACTCTATAAGATATTCATTTGGTAAGTAATAGTTGGTAAGTATTCTCTCTTTGATTATGGAGTATATCTTATCTGATGAACTGCTCATATATAACCACCTCTTTACTCAAAAGATATGACGATGAAATAACATCGCCATATCATTCTAATTATTATATTACATCTTTATTTCTATACTTTAAATTATAAATATCCATTACTATTATATCATCTTTGCCTACTAAATCAATTAATTGAATAACTATTAAAATATACTCCCTTTATTTTTAAAAAGTGCCTTGTTTTCAAATAATAATATCACACTTGCAAATATTAACCCTACTATGTTTATAATCAATGGATTTGACACAATAAGCATAATTCCTGCTGGAAATAGTAATATTCTAGATAACCTTGTCAGATTCTTTAAAAACCATCCACTCAGTGATATTGCTATAATTGTACATCCTAATAGAGCTGTTATTAAGGATATAACTATCCCCCAAAATGTTCCATCTAATAATAGTTCTGGACTATATACAAATATAAAGGGAATAATAAAACCTGCCGCTGCTAATTTCATAGCATCTACCCCTGTTTCCCATATATCTGCACCAGCTATACCAGCAGCAGCAAAGGTTGAAAGTGCAACAGGTGGTGTTATGGTTGACAAGGCTCCATAGTATAATATAAATAGATGGGCTGACATCATTGAAGCTCCCATATTTATAATAGCTGGTGCTACCAATACTGCCAATATCATATATGCTGCAGATGTGGGTAGACCCATACCTAAGACTAAACTTGTCAACATAGCCAAAACCAGTCCGAGTAATAATCTTCCACCTGCTAACATCTCCAGTATTCCACTTATCTTAAGTCCCAATCCCGTTAAATTGATTACACCCATTATTACTCCTGCTAATATACAAGCAGCAGCAATTGGAGCTATCCCCATGGCCCCATCATATAGTGCATCTATTAGGTTTTTAAGGGTCATATTTTCTCTATTAAGTATTATGCCTACTACTAAGGATACTATAATACCTCCCAATGCAGATTTTTGAGCACTATAGCCTGTGGCTAAGAGGTAAACAAGAGTTATCAGTGGTGAAAAATACAACCACCCCTTTTTTATAGTCTCCTTAAAATTAGTCATTTGTTCCTCTGGAACAGGTTCTATATTATGCTTTCGAGAAAGAATAAATACTGACATGGATAATGTAAAGTAATATAGCATTGCTGGAACTAGAGCTGCCTTCGCTATCTTTGCATATTCTATGCCTGTCAATTCACTCATTAAGAATGCAACTGCCCCCATCACCGGTGGCATTATCTGCCCTCCACTTGATGCAACTGCCTCTATAGCACCTGAAGTAGAAGGCCTAAAACCAACCTTTTTCATCAATGGAATGGTAAATGTTCCCGTAGTCACTACATTCGCTGCTCCAGATCCGTTAATAGTACCCATTAGCATACTTGAATATATTGCTGCTTGAGCAGGTCCTCCCTTGGATCTACCTGTCAAGGAAAAAGCCATATTTACAAAAAATTCTCCTGCTCCTGTCAAATTCAATATAGACCCAAAAAGCACAAATAGAAATATAAATTGAGCCGATACCAACAATGTTTGTCCAAATAATCCATCACTTGATGTAAATAAATAAGGTGCAACTCTATTTATTGATAGTCTTGTAGTCTTGAGAATCCCAATGAGCTTATTTCCAAATAATGCATATACAAGAAACAATATGGCAAGACCAGGCAATATATTCCCTATTAGCCTTCTAGCTATTTCTAGGGCTATAACTATACTTATTATAGATACTATAATATCCTGTTTTGAAAATATTCCTGCACTATATATCATCATTTCCTGTAACTTTATTTGATGATAAGTTCCATAGAATAAAAATAGAATTATTAAGACATCTATAAATTTCCCCAACTTATGTTTTAATGGCTTTATTAATATTATAAATGTACCTACTAGTGTCCAATGGATTGATGATTGAGCATATCCTGGTAAAATTCCAAAGGAGGCAGTATATATATGGAAGCCTGACAATATTATGGCAACTAATAACATAAGTTTTCTATTTAAATTGTCATGTCCTCTCTCTTCAATTTCTGTATTATTCATAATTATCCTCCAATTATTTAATGACTCCAACTTCTCTATAATATCTTTCTGCTCCTGGATGTAATTCTATAGGTGTCTTATAGACTTCCTCAATGCTTATCTCAGCTGCTGAAACATGGGCACCTTTGTAGGCTTCTAGATTTTCCATAGCTTGTTTTACGTATTCATATACTATATCTTCTTCTAAATCTCCTTTTACAAATATATTAGTCATCAGCTTCAAGGTCTGCACATCCTCATCCATTCCCTTATATGTTCCTCCCTTTATAATATGTGGTTCAAAATATGGATGCTCAGATACTATGGCTTCTAGTACATCATCATCCACTGACAATAGTTTCAAACTCTGAGTAGATGCTGCATTCATCAAGGCTGCTGTAGGAGTCCCTGCTACAAAGAAAGTTGCATCTATATCCCCATCTGTAAGCTTAGTTAAGCCCTCATCAAAAGATAGATAAAAGGCTTGTATATCATTTTCTGGATCTATACCACTTTCCCTCAATATGGCTTTAGACATTTCAATTATAGTAGTACTAGGTGGCCCTAGACATACTTTTTTCCCCTTCAAATCTACAAAACTATCTATCTTGCTACTTTCTTTTACTACCATCTGTCCAGCACTCATATATAAAGACATCAAACCTTTTATATTTTGTTTTCCTATATCTGCATAAGTTCCTACACCATTATATGCATGGTATACACCATCTGAATTAGACATTCCAAATTGAATCTCTCCACTATTTACTAGATTAATGTTTTCCATAGATCCATTTGTAGACTGAACTACCACCTCTATAAGTTCTGAGTTCTGACTGATTTCTTTTCCCATCGCTGCACCTACTACATAGTAGGTTCCTGCTGTTCCAGCGGTTCCTAAAATTACTTCTTGTTTTTTTGCGGTTTTTTCATTATCACCTGAACATGCAGATAAAACTAAGGATGCAATTATTAAGCTAATAAATAATACTCTCTTAATACTCTTCATGAGATATCCCCCTAAATTAAAATTTTGATGCTACTCTTGGATAAAAACTTGAAAATGTTTCTGCATACTTAATCGTCTTGTCACCTGATATTCTACGAGCATTGTTCCCTCTCAGCATAGCCCTATTGGAATAGTACTCTATTAGATGTTTTTGAGCCAAAAAACAATTCATCGCTTCAACTTTCTTGTCATAAGTCTCCGATATATCAATAAATACATCTGGATAAAACTCACTTATCTCTGTCTGATGCGGCTCGAATCCAAATATCTTCATCTGTGTTGTTACAGGCATATCTTCTATTACAACTCCTGCAGAATTTGACATTACACTTGCCTGATGTACCATTTTCCTTACTGCGTCATGATCTGGATTAAAGGCATCTTTTCTGTCATGAGTAATTATAACAGTAGGTCTAAACTCTCTTATTTTAAAAACAATTTTATTTAATGTATCTCCATCTAAGGCTATTGGATAATCCATTATATCCCAATATTCATAATCAGATAGCCCTAATATCTTTGCAGCTTTTTCAGATTCCCCCCGTCTAATATTCCTTACATTTTCATAAGTCTGCCCAGGCTCTTTCCATAAATCATTTGACTCTCCCCTTACACCAAAACTTAAGACTATTAACTTTACACTGGCACCTCCCTCTATATACTTAGCTATTGTTCCACCTGATCGCCAGACAAAATCTCCAGCATGAGCACTAATTACAAGTAATCTTTCATTCTTCATTTTAAAACCTCCTATTATTCTAACAATCTAGCACTATTTTCCACTAACATTAATCTTAACTCTTCACGAGTAAATCCATTTTCTAGAAGTAATTCTGCAAATTCTAGCAGTCCTTCATCTGGATATTTAGCTGTAACTTGTCCCAAATCCGTACCCAATATTACATTCTTAGGACCTATTTCTCTAATCTGATTTACTACTACCCCAAACTCCACTTTATTTGTCTTCCATGTAGTGTAGGTATGTTCAATTACCGCACCCATTTCTACCAATCTCTTCTGTTCTTCCACAGTATAAAATGTAGTTGGGAAATCTGCATGGGTTATTACTATTCTATCTATCCCTTTCTTATTTGCTTCTTCTACTAACTTGAAGGCTTCCTCATGAGATAGATGGGAAGTTGCTATAATCATCTTGTATCTAGCAGCTATATCCAATACCTTTTGGGTCTCTTCTGTAAGCTCTCTATTTTCATCTAATATTGTAATTGGCAGACTCTTTATCCCTTCTTCATCCATCTCTATGACTATACTTGCCCAATATGGCAACTTTTTGTTCTTTGTATCTTTAAATACATGTTCACGTTCATACTTCCCATCACATGTTGGAAACCAAATCAGCTTGGCACCAGACCTGGCAGCCATCTCTACAGCTGAAGGATTAATTCCACCAACTGAATTATTCAAGGTTATAGTCCCTATTACATCTAATTCTGGATACGCTTTCCTTACCAGTTCAGCTCTTTCAGATGTACAAAAATAATGAGATTTTAAGGCAAACCCCTTCATACCTGCTGCCATTGCTCTCTCTGCCATTTCAAAATCATCCATCTTTCTTGGAAGAACATCTGGTGCTGAATGTATGTGTAAATCATAAGCACCTTTTAGTATATCTTTCATGCCATCCACTCCTATTCATTATTAATTCGTGTCAATATTGTAGTACAATATTATACTATATAATATACACACAATATTGTATCATGTCAAGGATTTATTTTCTGAAATTTGTTAATTCTTCATAAAAAAATAGTGAAGTAGAATTTATATATATTCTACTTCACTATTTATCTAAACATTAACTAGTTAATTTGAGTACAATAAATCTTATTATTTGAGGAAATACTGATATGACTGTGACCATTCGGATAATCTGTAATACTATAATGTCTGCACTTTCTATTCCTATATCTGCTGATATAAGAGCCATATCTGAGGCACCTGCTGGAGTTGCAGCAAGCATGGCTTCATCTATTGGCATAGAAAACCGTCTATTTAGTAAGGTTCCTATAATAAAACAAGCTAATAGATAGCCTAAAATTAAAACTACAGCTGGCACTAATAAGACTCTAATCTCTATTATTTCTTGCATACTAATTCTACTTCCTATATAAGCCCCTGACAATACCTGTGCCAAGCGTCTCATCCATCTTGGCATGGCTCCTCTATTAGTAGTAAGTTTAAATGCAATGATACTCAACATTGAAAAGACCATTGTAGCAGATGGTATACCTGTCCTTTTCCCAATTATACCAAAGATTGTGGCTACTAGTGTAGTCAAAATAAGATCTAGAATTCCTCCCTCTACGCCTATAGACCTTTTATATACCTCATTATCCATATCATCTTGTTTGAAAAATTTAAGATTTGATACCTCTCTAATCATAGAGGGGAAAATACCTACCCCAAATAATAATCTTATAAATTGCATAACCGCAACCTTTGAAGAATCTGCTCCCATTTCTTCACTTATGATTGGCACATCACTCATCCCTCCTGGAACGGCAGACATAAGAGATGTGGTTAAATCCAGTGGACTAACTAAATAGATTAAAAATCCAGATATAATATTTAAAATTAACATTCCAGTTACAAGAGTAAGTGCAGGTTTAAAGATATTCTTCAGTCTCTTCAAGTCGCTTCTTTCCAACCCTATGGCTATAAATGCACCTGCTATAATCTGAGCAAATATCTTCCCCATTGGTGGTACATATCCCCTGCCTGTGGTGATATTTAATATAGATATAGCTATTATGCTTCCAACCATCATACCCCCTGGAATCTTAAACCTTAAAAATATATAACCAACCATTAGACCTACTATCATTGTAAGCAAAAAATTTTCCATAACATCATCCTTTTATAAGATATCCATTCATAATATACATCTATTATAGCATCTATTTCAGCAATTTGGATTTTCTAATATATAATTCTTAAAAACAAGACAATAAATTATATTCCTACTTTATTGTCTTGTTTTTCCTATCTAGTAACATCTTTTACCCTCCAAAGAAAGTCAACAACAATCCTGCTGCTATGGCAGAGCCTATTACCCCTGCTACATTTGGTCCCATGGCATGCATAAGTAGGAAGTTTCTTGGATTCTCTTCTTGTCCTACTTTTTGTACAACTCTAGCAGCCATTGGAACGGCTGATACTCCAGCAGCGCCTATTAATGGGTTTACTTTTCCTCCTGATACTTTACACATTATCTTTCCAAATATTACTCCTGAGGCTGTTCCTATGGAAAATGCTGCAAGCCCTAGTACTATTATGGTTATGGTCTTTATTGTCAAAAATGTTTCAGCATTGGCTGTTGCTCCAACTGTGACTCCTAAGAATATGGTGACTATATTTATAAGCTCATTTTGAGCTGTCTTTGATAGTCTATCTACTACTAAGGCCTCTCTAAATAGATTTCCTAACATCAACATCCCTACTAAGGTGGCTGCTGATGGCAAGAGTAATGATATTACTACAGTTACCATGATTGGAAATATGATCTTCTCTTTCTTTGATACTGGCCTAAGTTGAGTCATAACTATTTTTCTCTCTTCTTCTGTTGTTAATGCTCTCATTATTGGCGGCTGAATTATTGGTACTAATGCCATATATGAATATGCGGCTACTGCTATTGGTCCTAGTAGATGGGATGCTAGTTTAGCTGCAAGGTATAGGGCTGTGGGTCCGTCTGCTCCTCCTATTATGGCTATACTTGCCAACTCTTTTGCTGTAAATTCTACTACTCCTAATGAGTTAAGCAACATTCCACCTAGAAGGGTACCAAATATTCCAAATTGAGCCGCTGCTCCTAGTAATACACTTTTTGGGTTTGCTATTAATGGTCCAAAGTCCGTCATGGCTCCTACGCCTAGAAATATTATTGGTGGGTATATTCCTAGCTTTACTCCTTGGTATAGATAGTACAATAGTCCGCCTATTTCCTTGGTTTTAGGAACTAGTTTTCCTGTTTCAGGATGTTTTACGATTTCGGTTACTGGTTCTTTCATCATCTCTGCACCTGGAAGATTTGCTAATAACATTCCAAAGGCTATGGGAATAAGTAGTAATGGTTCAAATTCTTTAACTATGGCTAGATATAATAGGATAAAGGATATTAGTATCATTATTATATGTCCATATTCCATTACTACAAATCCAGTGCTCTTCCAAAATTCAGATAATATATCTATAAGCATTGGTCTTTCTTCCTTTCTTCTTAGAATTACTCTATTATTATCAGTTCGTCTCCTGTATCTACAACTGAACCTTCTGCGGTCCTAATACTTACTACTTTTCCATCTCTAGGTGCTAATATCTCATTTTCCATCTTCATGGCTTCTAGTATCAATAGTACATCTCCTGATTTGACTGTATCTCCCTCTGTCACCTGAATCTTCCATATGTTTCCTGGCATAGGGGCTTCCACTACTTCTTGTCCTTCTGATACTACAAGTTCTTGTTTTACTTCTGGTGCTACCTTTTTTGTCTCTACTACTGGGGCTTTTGGTGGAGCTTGTACTGTTTGTCTAGATACTGTTCCACTTTCTGATACTTCTTCTACCTC
Source organism: Varibaculum timonense (assembly GCA_902386935.1). Lineage (GTDB taxonomy): Bacteria > Bacillota > Clostridia > Tissierellales > Tissierellaceae > CABMKH01. Next base: position 222,059 of record CABMKH010000003.1, on the reverse strand, counting down.
TACTTCATAAGAGTTTCCATTTACACTTATTACAAATTTTCTCATTGATTTACCTCCAAAAGAATTAGTCTATTATCTATTTCTCATAAGTTTTTATCTTCTTGATGACACCCAAGGGCCTAAATCTTGTGGTATTCTCTTTATGTTTTTAATCCTTATATCTGGGATGTTTAGTCCTAAGTTAGCAGCTACTGCTGCTGCAATTACTGCTACTAATTCCTCTTCTAATACATCTTCAGTATCTCTATTTGTTGTTATCTTTTCTTTTGACTCTTGCCTTTGTTTTAACTCTTTATTTTCATCTTTGACCATTTTCTTTTCTGTGGTTCCTATCATCTTTAGTCCATTAATTAAAAATGATATCATAATCAGTACAGTAAATACTGCAGCCATACTAAACGCTGAAATTACTAATGCATCTGACATTGAAATATATTCACCCATTATATTCACCTCGCCTATATTGATAAATTACCATGTTTTCTATATGGCCTGTCCTCCACCTTAGTAGACAACATATCAAAGGAATATATAAGTCTAGGTCTTAGTTGGCTCGGAATAACTATATCATCTATATATCCAGCTCTAGCTGCAACGTAGGGGTTAGCTATTGTATTCTTATATTCTGATGCCTTCTCCTGCCTTGTAGATATAGGATTCATACTGTTTCCTATTTCATCCCTATATATTATACTTGCTGCTCCTACTGGATTCATTATAGATATACTAGCAATAGGTAATGCAAATACTTGATCTGCTCCTAACTCTCTAGGACACATTGCCATATATCCATTTCCATATGCTCTTCTCAATATAAGAGTGATCTTAGGAACTGTTGCATTACTATAGGCATATATCATTCTTGCACCATGTTTTAGTACTCCCTTATATTCTTCATCCCTGTCCATTACAAATCCTTGAGTATCTACAAGATTTAATATAGGTATATTAAAAGAATCGCATATCTTAATAAAACCTGCTGCCTTATTACTAGAATCTATATCTAAACTTCCATCTAATACATTTGGTTGATTTGCCACTACTCCAATGGTACTTCCATTTAATCTCATATATCCAATTACCATATTTTTAGCAAATCTAGAGGATATTTCAAAGAACTTCCCCTCATCTGATATCATTTTTATGATATCCCTTATATCATAGAATACATGGTAATCCTCAGGTATAATCTCATTTAATCTATCTTCCACCCTATTTATATCATCTCTAGGTTCATATCTCGGTACATTTTCAAGATGATTTGATGGCAAATAGGACAATAGCTCTCTAACTCTTTTAATGCTTTCTTCTTCAGAACTGTCTATAAAGTGAGCCACACCACTGCCTTCTCCATTGGCAATAGCACTTCCCAATACTCCTATTTCTTCCTTATCTTCTCCAAACACCTGTCCTTGAGGACTATTCAAAAAAAGATGGCTACTTTCATCTACCATAAATACAAAATCTGATAATGCTGGACCATATGCCGCTGTACCTCCGCAAGGTCCTAGTACTATTGATATCTGTGGGATTATTCCAGATGAAATACTACTTTGATACATTAGCTTTCCATAGGCTGATAAGGTATCCAAACCATCCTCAACTCTGCCACCATTGGAATCCATAATTCCTATTATAGGTGCCCCCATCTTTAAGGCCATCTGTTGAATCTTTAGAATCTTATTGGAATGTCTTTCTCCCATGCCTCCACTATCAACTGTAAAATCTTGAGCATATACATATACTAGTCTTCCATCTATAGTTCCATATCCTGTTATTACACTGTCTGCCGACTCTTCTCTAATTGACTCACCTAGTTCTAAATTAGCTCTTCCCATGAATTTATCCATTTCCATAAAGCTATTTTCATCTAGCAAAATAGCTATTCTCTCCCTAGCTGTCAATTTTTTAAGTCTATGCTGTCTTTCTATACCTTCCCTATTACCTTCTTGAACTCTACCGTCTACATTTAGTAGTGTTTTTATTTGTTCCTTCACTTTTTTCCCCATCCTTTCCCATCTATACTGGATGAACCCTATTCTCTACATCTAAAAAATTAGAGTCTATATTATATAATTTAGCCTGTCTCTGTTTAAAAAACTCCATAGCTATCTGTGGAAATAGTGCATAGCTCAATACATCTTCTTCCTGCTCCATATACTCCTTAATCTCATCTCTGTACTTATCCAATTGGGGTTCTAGAAGATCTGCAGGTCTTCCATGAAATACTTCTTCATTACCTATTATCTTCTCTTTGATTTCATCTGAAATAGGTACAGTTGGCTTTCCATACAGACCCTTTATATAGTTCTTGGCTTCATTAGGTACCATCTTATATCTCTCACCTAATATTACATTAAATACCGCCTGTGTACCTACCATCTGACTCATAGGTGTGACTAATGGTGGATATCCAAAGTCCTCTCTTACCCTTGGCACTTCATTTAATACCTCTTCATATCTATCCTCAGAATTCTGGCTTTTTAGCTGTGAAACAAGATTTGATAACATTCCACCGGGAACCTGATATTTCAATGTATTTACATCTACATTTAATACCTTTGTATCCAAAAGCCCTTTTTCCAAGTATTTTTCTCTTAAATCCTTAAAGTAATCAGATACTTCTAATAGTAGATCAAAGTCTAGATCTGGATAATATGGTGAACCCTGTAAAGAAGCTATCATAGGTTCAGTTGCTGGTTGGGATGTACCATTTCCCAATGGTGATATTGCAGTATCTATAATATCTGCTCCTGCTTCTATGGCCTTCAAATAGGTTTGATTAGCTATTCCACTTGTAAAATGAGAGTGTATCTCTATTGGAACTGCTATTACTTTTTTCAATTCCCTGACCAATTCTTCAGCCGTATAGGGCAATAGTATTCCTGCCATATCCTTTATGCAGATGGAATCCACCCCCATCTTTTCCATCTCCATAGCTAATTTCACATAGTATTTTATATCATGAACTGGACTTGTAGTATAGGATATAGCTCCCTGTGCATGTCCTCCATACTTTTTAGTAGCTGATACTGCTGTTTGAATATTTCTCGTGTCATTTAAGGCATCAAATATCCTTATAATGTCAATTCCATTTTGTAATGACTTTTTTACAAACTCCTCTACAACATCATCTGGATAGTGCCTATATCCCAATAGGTTTTGTCCTCTTAAGAGCATCTGTAGTTTAGTATTCTTAAAGGCTTTTCTAAGCTTTCTCAATCTCTCCCAAGGATCCTCATTTAGATATCTCAAGCATGAATCAAATGTAGCTCCTCCCCAGACTTCTAGAGCATGAAATCCAACTCTATCCAACTTTTCTGCAATTGGAAGCATCTCTGCTGTAGTCATCCTAGTGGCGATTAGAGATTGATGTGCATCTCTAAAGACAGTTTCTGTGATCTTTATACCACTCATTTTTTATTCCCCCTTAATTTTAAAATAACATCTCATAATTTTTTATCAAAGTATTCCTGACACTGGACATATGCTTTCTCATAGCCCTTTCACTTTTTTCAGGATCCCTTTCTTCTAATGCTTCTATTAAAGCAAGATGTTCTTTATAAGATTCTTCTCCCCTACCTATTATCAATATAGTTCTCTTGTTATAACTTCTTAGCTGTAGTCTTATGGATTTAATCATTTCTATAGCTTCCCTATTGGGACAAATATCATCTATAATCTGATGAATTATATCATTCTTTTTAGAATACTCTACCAAATCTCCTTCATCTAGTAACATCTTCATCTCTTGAAGGTTTTTCTTTATCTTATCTATATCACTATCTTCAATGACTTGGGCTACACTATATGCTATTAATCCCTCAAGTCTCTCTCTTATGGCTATAAGATTTAATGCCTCCTCCTTGGTTAGATATTTCACCCTTGGACTTTTATTGGCTTCTACTTCCACTAATTTATCATTTACTAGCTGCAACAATGCCTTTCTAACTGTATTTCTACTGACTCCCAATTCCTTGGCTAAAGATGATTCCACCAATGTCTGGGATGGGACATATTCTTGTTCTAATATTCTATTTCTAATGGTTTCATATACTCTTTCTACTGGAGAAGTCAATATAATCTTCCTTTCCATAATTTTCTAATTGTCTTTAAATAACTCCTATTTTTTTAAGGTCCTCTTCCACATCTGGTTTAATAATAACTCCATCTAATATTCCTTCTAGCCATTCTTCATCTTGTCTAATCTTTTTCTTAGCTAATTCCAATACTTCTTCTGCCATATCTCTATTTACTATGACAACACCATTTGCATCTCCCACTACTATATCCCCTGGATTTACTGATACTCCTCCACAGGATATGGTATAGTTTATCTCACCAGGTCCATGCTTGTCACCTACAGCTGGAGTTATACATCTGGCAAATACGGGAGCTTTTAAACTCTTGAGTTCTAGTATATCTCTTATACCTCCATCTATTACAATTCCTGAAACTTTATTTTTTAAGGCTGCTCTTGTCATCATCTCCCCTAATATGGAGTTGGTCTCTGAGCCACAGGTGTCAACTACAATTACATCCCCTTCTTGGGCTAATCCTATGGCCTTGTGCAGCATCAAATTATCTGCTGATCTCATCCTAACAGTTATTGCATTTCCTGCAAACCTTATTCCTTCATCTATGGGTTTTATAGAATGATGCATTGTATTGAAATTCTTCATTGCATCACTAATTGCACATGTACCTATGGCTTTAAATTTTTCTAAGATATCCCTATCTGTCCTCTGAATATCTCCATTTATGCTAAAACCTATTTCGCCTTTTTCCAACTAATATTCCCCCTTGTCTGTATTGTATTCATTTTTGTTGAACAATATTGTATACAATTGTATCATTAATTTAATAATTATTCAATGGATTTTGCAAATTATATATAGTATAGGGTTTTATCCATATCTAATAAACTTAAAATAGGGCATAAAGTATTTAAATACTTTATGCCCTATCTCTCTTATCTTAATTACTATAAAACTGCTAGATCTTCATCTTCCTTTATTATTTATGTATCTAGTAACATCTTTTACCCTCCAAAGAAGGTCAGCAACAATCCTGCTGCTATGGCAGAGCCTATTACCCCTGCTACATTTGGTCCCATGGCATGCATAAGTAGGAAGTTTCTTGGGTTTTCTTCTTGTCCTACTTTTTGTACTACTCTAGCAGCCATTGGTACGGCTGATACTCCAGCAGCACCTATTAATGGGTTTACTTTTCCTCCTGATACTTTACACATTATCTTTCCAAATATTACTCCTGAGGCTGTTCCTATGGAAAATGCTGCAAGCCCTAGTACTATTATGGTTATGGTCTTTATTGTCAAAAATGTTTCAGCATTGGCTGTTGCTCCAACTGTGACTCCTAAGAATATGGTGACTATATTTATAAGCTCATTTTGAGCTGTCTTTGATAGTCTATCTACTACTAAGGCCTCTCTAAATAGATTTCCTAACATCAACATCCCTACTAAGGTGGCTGCTGATGGCAAGAGTAATGATATTACTACAGTTACCATGATTGGAAATATGATCTTCTCTTTCTTTGATACTGGCCTAAGTTGAGTCATAACTATTTTTCTCTCTTCTTCTGTTGTTAATGCTCTCATTATTGGCGGCTGAATTATTGGTACTAATGCCATATATGAATATGCGGCTACTGCTATTGGTCCTAGTAGATGGGATGCTAGTTTAGCTGCAAGGTATAGGGCTGTGGGTCCGTCTGCTCCTCCTATTATGGCTATACTTGCCAACTCTTTTGCTGTAAATTCTACTACTCCTAATGAGTTAAGCAACATTCCACCTAGAAGGGTACCAAATATTCCAAATTGAGCCGCTGCTCCTAGTAATACACTTTTTGGGTTTGCTATTAATGGTCCAAAGTCCGTCATGGCTCCTACGCCTAGAAATATTATTGGTGGGTATATTCCTAGTTTTACTCCTTGGTATAGATAGTACAATAGTCCGCCTATTTCCTTGGTTTTAGGAACTAGTTTTCCTGTTTCAGGATGTTTTACGATTTCGGTTACTGGTTCTTTCATCATCTCTGCACCTGGAAGATTTGCTAATAACATTCCAAAGGCTATGGGAATAAGTAGTAATGGTTCAAATTCTTTAACTATGGCTAGATATAATAGGATAAAGGATATTAGTATCATTATTATATGTCCATATTCCATTACTACAAATCCAGTGCTCTTCCAAAATTCAGATAATATATCTATAAGCATTGGTCTTTCTTCCTTTCTTCTTAGAATTACTCTATTATTATCAGTTCGTCTCCTGTATCTACAACTGAACCTTCTGTGGTCCTAATACTTACTACTTTTCCATCTCTAGGTGCTAATATCTCATTTTCCATCTTCATGGCTTCTAGTATCAATAGTACATCTCCTGATTTGACTGTATCTCCCTCTGTCACCTGAATCTTCCATATGTTTCCTGGCATAGGGGCTTCCACTACTTCTTGTTCTTCTGATACTACAAGTTCTTGTTTTACTTCTGGTGCTGCCTTTTTTGTCTCTACTACTGGGGCTTTTGGTGGAGCTTGTACTGTTTGTCTAGATACTGTTCCACTTTCTGATACTTCTTCTACCTCTACTTCATAAGAGTTTCCGTTTACACTTATTATAAATTTTCTCATTGATTTACCTCCAAAAGAATTACTTTATTCTCTATTTTTCATAAATCTCTATCTTCTTGATGATACCCAAGGGCCTAAATCTTGTGGTACTCTCTTTATGTTTTTAATCCTTATATCTGGGATGTTTAGTCCTAAGTTAGCAGCTACTGCTGCTGCAATTACTGCTACTAACTCCTCTTCTAATACATCTTCCGTATCTCTATTTGTTGTTATCTTTTCTTTTGGCTCTTGCCTTTGTTTTAACTCTTTCTTTTCATCTTTGACCATTTTCTTTTCTGTGGTCCCTATCATCTTTAGTCCATTGATCAAAAATGATATCATGATCAGTACAATAAATACTGCTGCCATACTAAACCCTGAAATTATCAATGCATCTGACATTGTTATATACTCGCCCATTATATTCACCTCGCCTATATTGATAAATTGCCATGTCTTCTATATGGCCTGTCCTTTCTAACTATTACTCTACTATACTTTATTAAAAAAGTAAATATAATAGTTGCTATTTTCCCTCAATTATGTAAATTCTTTATCTTTGTAAATATGATATCATTATGTTATAATATATCGTAATACAGAATATTTAAACATTTTGAAGGAAAAAGGATTTTAAAATATTTAGGAGGTGTCTTTAATGAAAAAAATTGTAGATCTAAACTCAGACATTGGTGAAGGGTTTGGTAATTATTCATTAGGATTAGATGGAGAGGTGATTAAGCATGTTACTAGTATAAATATTGCTTGTGGCTGGCATGCTGGAGATCCCATTATTATGGATAATACAGTAAAGGAAGCTATTAAAAATGGAGTAGCAATAGGAGCCCATCCTGGATATCCTGATTTATTAGGCTTCGGTCGACGAAATATGGATATTACTCCAAAGGAAGCTAGGGCATATATGTTATATCAACTAGGTGCTTTAAATGCCTTTGCAACTGCACATGGTGCAAAAATACAACATGTGAAACTCCATGGTGCATTTTATAACACTACATCTATAGACCCTAAACTTGCAGAAGAAATCATAAACGGAATACTAGATGTGGACAAGGATATAATATTACTTGCTCTTAGTGGTAGTTATATTACTAAACGTGCTAAAGAAAGAGGTTTAAGAGTAGCACAAGAGGTATTTGCAGATAGAGCCTATAATTCTGATGGAACATTAGTTAGTAGAAGACTTCCTGGAGCTGTAATTCACGATAGTAAATTGGCTATTTCCAGGATAAAAAAGATGGTTTTGGAAGGCAAAATTGATACTATTGATAATAAAGAGATTCCCATAGTTGCTGATTCTATATGTGTCCACGGCGATAATCCTGAAGCAGTAAAATTTGTAGAAGAGATTAGAGATAGTCTTGTAAGTGATGGTATAGATGTTAAAAATCTAAATGAATTTATCTAAGGGGGATTTGATTTGACGAATAATAAGAGTAAGAATAAAAATCTTTCTGTATTGCTAGGAGCTGCTTTCTTAATGGCTACTTCTGCTATTGGTCCTGGCTTTTTAACTCAGACTGCAACATTCACTTCAGAATTGGGAGCAACCTTTGGTTTTGTTATCTTAACATCAATTATTATGTCATTAATTGCCCAACTAAATGTCTGGAGAATTATAGGTGTATCTGGTATGAAAGGTCAAGATATTGCAAATAAAGTCTTGCCTGGTTTAGGATATTTTTTAGCGTTTCTAGTAGCCTTAGGAGGCCTTGCCTTCAATATAGGTAATGTTGGCGGAGCCGCTCTAGGACTGAATGTAATATTTGACCTTGACCTTAAAATTGGAGCTGCTGTCTCTGCAATTTTAGCCATAACAATATTTTTATCCAAAGAGGCTGGTAAGGCCATGGATAATCTTACCAAGGTCCTAGGTGGTGCTATGATCTTGATGGTAGGCTATGTAGCAATCTCCACTGCACCTCCTGTTAAAGAAGCAATTCATCGGACTTTTATTCCAGAACAGATCCCTTTTTTAGCAATAATTACCTTAGTAGGCGGAACTGTTGGAGGATACATAACCTTCTCTGGAGGACATAGATTATTAGATGCTGGAATTTCAGGAGAAGATAATCTAGAACAGATTAACCAGTCTGCCATGATGGGAATGACAGTAGCCACTATTATGAGAATTCTACTATTTTTAGCAGTTCTAGGCGTAGTATCAAAGGGAGCAACTCTAGATCCAGCAAATCCACCTGCATCTGCTTTTAAATTAGCTGCTGGAAATGTAGGTTACAAATTCTTTGGTGCTGTTATCTGGGCTGCTGCTATTTCTTCAATAGTTGGAGCTGCATATACGTCTGTATCTTTCTTAACAAGTCTAGCTGATATTATCAATAGAAATGAACAAAAGTGGATTATAACATTTATAGCCATTTCTACTATTATGTTTATCACAATAGGTCAACCTGTTACTCTTCTTGTAGTTGCAGGTTCTCTGAATGGTCTAATACTACCCATTACTTTAGGTACCATGTTATTGGCATCTAAAAATAGAGCTATTGTAGGAGATTATAAACATTCACAATGGTTATTTATTCTTGGAATTATAGTTGTTATAGTTACACTTTTCTTAGGCATTAGATCTTTATCTGGCCTTAAGGCCTTATTCTAATTATTAAAAAGTTGGTGACAGATTATGTATGATAAAATAAAGTTTATACCTGCCGGTGACAGAAGTATAGTCATGGAATTTGGAAACAGTATTAGCCCAGAGATAAACGCAAGAATTCGAAATATGGTAGCGGCCATAGATGAATATGAGTCTCTTGGCATCGAAGAGATTATTCCAACATACAGATCTATATTGATAATCTATGATCCTTTAACAATAGATTACAACAGCATAATAGAAAAACTAAAAGAAATTGAATCAAACTTAGATAATATAGATGAAGGAGAAATACGCATTGTAGAATTACCTACGATTTATGGTGGAGAATATGGACCAGATATAGAATTTGTAGCAGAGCATAATGGTCTTACTATTGATGAAGTCATAGAAATCCACAGTTCTACAGACTACCTCCTATACATGCTTGGATTCACTCCGGGATTTGGATATCTAGGAGGGATGAGTGAAAAAATAGAAACTCCTAGATTACAAGTTCCTAGAACTAAAATCCCTGCTGGTTCTACTGGAATTGCTGGAAAACAGACTGGTATATATCCAATAGATAGCCCTGGTGGATGGCAGCTCATTGGCCGAACACCTGTAAAATTATATAATCCTATGGCGGAACCTCCTGTCCTATTAAATGCTGGAGACTATATCCGATTTATTCCCATTGAAGAAAAAGAATATCTAGAGATACTAGATTTGGTCAATGCTGGAGAATATGAAGTTAATATAGTAAAAAGAGGTGATAGCCATGGCAATGATTAAAATTATCAATCCTGGGTTATTTACCACTATACAGGATAGAGGAAGATGGGGTTACCAGAGATTTGGCATGTCTGTTGCTGGAGCAATGGATCTTTTTTCCCTTAGAGTTGGAAATATGCTGGTAGGCAACCCTGAATATGATGCAGCCCTTGAAGCTACATTATTGGGGCCAGAAATACTCTTTGATTGTGATGAACTCATAAGTGTAACTGGAGCAAATATGGGTCCCAAAATAAACAATATTCCAGTTCCAATGTGGACTACATTATCTGTTAAATCTGGAGATAGATTAAGTTTTTCTAAAATACAAAGTGGCTTGCGAGCCTACATCTCTTTCAGTAAAGGCCTTGATGTTCCAGAGATTATGGGAAGTAAGTCTACATTTATAAGAGGGGCTCTAGGTGGCCATGAAGGTAGAAAACTAAATTCTAAGGATGAAATCCCTCTTGGAAATAAATCTATATGTGATACAGGAAGTTATCTCCCCAAAGAATTTACTCCAAAATATACCAAGGATAACACTATAAGAGTAGTACTCGGACCACAGGATGATTACTTTACAGATGAAGCTAAAGAGACATTCCTGAACTCAAAATATATCATTACCACTGAAGCCGATCGAATGGGTTATAGACTTGATGGTCCAAAAATTCAACATATAGAAGGTGCAGATATTATTTCAGATGGAATAGTCTTTGGCTCTGTACAAGTCCCCGGACATGGTTCTCCAATTATAATGATGGCTGATAGACAGACTACAGGTGGATATACAAAGATTGCAACTGTTATCACTCCTGACCTACCTATCCTAGCACAAATGAACCCTGGAAGTACCATGAACTTTAAATCCATCTCTATTGAAGAATCCCATAAACTCTATAGAGATTATGAGAAAAGATTTGAACAGATTAAGACGTTTATTGAAAAAAATAGATTTAATATCAATGATACAAGAAACTTACATCTCAATATCAATGGTCAAAAATTTAAAGTAGGCGTACGAGAAATTCTATAAAAATAATGCCACTATTTCTATTATGAAATAGTGGTATTATTATTTTCATTAATTTAATAATTATTCAATGGATTTTGCAAATTATATATAGTATAATTTACTCTTGGAAAGGAGGTGTTTATAGTGAAGAGTAAAGATATAGCATTAGTTGCACTATTTACTGCTTTGACTTCTATAGGAGCTTATATCAGTATTCCCTTTAAACCTGTACCCATTACATTGCAATCCTTCTTTGTAATTCTAAGTGGTATATTAATAGGTCCTAAATTAGGTGCATTGTCTCAAGTCCTATACATATTATTAGGCTTGGTTGGAATCCCAGTGTTTTCAGGTTTTGTAGGTGGTCCTCAGATAATCATGAAGCCTAGCTTTGGATTTATAGTAGGATTTGTATTTGCTGCCTTTATATCTGGAAAATTATCCCATGGAGAAGATAGTATATCTTCCATTAAAATTTGGATGGCATCTATTATATCTACCTTGATCATATATCTATTTGGACTTCCATATATGTACTATATTCTCAATGGGGTAATGGGAATTTCTATCTCTGTTAAGGATGCAATATATGCAAATTTTCTATTGTTTTTGCCCGGAGATACTCTCAAGATAATAATTGCATCACTTATAGGAATAAAGATATTGCCAATAGTAAAGAGGGTGGACTAAGTCCACCCTCTTATATATATCCGTCTATTGCTCTTATACTTACTTCCCCTGATGAGATTTCTTCTATTCCTGTATCAAATTCTACTACTAGTTCTCCCTTCATATTTAGGTCTAGAGCCTTACCTTTTTTTATCTCTTTACCTCTGATAAGATATATCTCCCTCCCTATGACTATAGAGTTGTCTCTACATATTTTTAAAGACTGGGATATATCTCCTTCTAGTTTAAATTTCAAATATAATTTCCTAAGTCTCCTTAATACATTCATAAGAAGCAACTCCCTATCTATCTCACAACCCTTTATTATCTTAAGAGAACTTGCCTTAGAATGTAATTCTTCGGGAAAATCTACTATATCTTGATTTACATTTATTCCAATTCCCATAATAGCATAGAAACTTCCATTTAACTCCTGAACCACTTCAGTGAGAATTCCACATACTTTTTTCCCATCTACGACAATATCATTAGGCCATTTTATCTTGGAGGGTATATCCATATCATCTAATGCCATACTTACCCCTGCTGCTCCTATAGAAGTAATACCCATCATATGGTCCATGGGGATTTCAGGCTCCAATATAATACTCATCCATATTCCCTTCCCCTTTGGAGAGGTCCAGCTTCTTCCAAGCCTTCCCTTCCCATGGGTCTGCTCTTCTGAAATGATAACAGTTCCTTCTTGCCTAGATGGAATCTGCCTCTTTGCCTCTTTATTAGTTGAATCTATTGTATTATATCTGATTATATTGTATTTCAATCTAATAATTCCCTCAATCTTCCAATAATCTTATAATCTGCTGTCCTTAGCTCTTCTATATTTTTCTTTCCCATCAGTAGCATTACCATCTTCATCTTGTATGTGAGGGATTCTAGATATTCCCTTGCATTATCATATCCTCCATGAACTAGATAAGATAGTATTTCTCCACTAATACCTACTATATCTGCCCCTAATACCAAGGACTTTATGACATCCATACTATTTCTAATTCCACCACTGGCTATTATATTCAAATCCTGTGATAGTTCTCTACATTTAATTAGAGAAAGAGCTGTTGGAATTCCCCAAGGATAAAGTTCTGTTAAATCCATAGTCAAATTTCTCAAGTTTTCTATTTCTATGAAGTTTGTACCTCCATGTCCAGATACATCAATATATCTAACTCCTACTTCATATAGTCTTTCTGCCACGTCTTTAGATATCCCAAATCCAACTTCCTTTACAATTACAGGCTTGTCTATATTCTTAACTATGTTTTCTATATTCTTTAATATGCCTTTGAACTCCCTATCTCCCTCTTCCATAGCTAACTCTTGAGCTACATTGAGATGAATCTGCATTGCATCACCGTTAACCACATCCAAGGCACATTTTACATCTTCTAAGGTGGCGTGTCCTCCTAGATTTGCAATAACTACTCCTTCTTGTCCCATATTCTCCCTTACTATCTTAAAGGAATCTCTACAGGCATCATCTTCACATAGGATTATGGTTTCAGAACCTACTGCCATAGGTATGTTGAACTCCTTTGCCAATAGGGAAAGGTCTGCATTTATCCCAGCTGCAAATTCAGTTCCACCTGTCATAGCATTTATTACTATAGGATAATCTATGGATTTTCCTAGAAATATTGTACTCATATCAATATCAGAAAAGTTCAATTCTGGAATTGCATTATGTTCTAAAAATACATCCCCTAATAGAGTATCTCCCTTAAAAGTAGTCTTTAGATAATTTTCCACATGCTCCCTTTTTCTTCTCTTCCTCATCTGTTTCACTCCTATTTACTAATTTAATAAATAGTCTCCAAACATTTCTTTGACGACCTTACTTGTTTCCTCTCTATCATATATCCAATAATCAAGCCCGTTTATTCTCTGCCCATATCCTGTTATAGTCCTCTGCTCCATATTTTCTATATCCATCTTTCTCCCAGCAGCTACACCCTTTAGTATAAGATTCAAAGGTATATTAGTCTCCACATATTCAAAATATGTCTCCACAAGCTTTGGCAGTTTTAGAAGATTCTTTGGCTTAAGAGTTTGCTTTATAAGTTCCTTCATGAAATACTGCTGTGCCTTTATCCTATCTATATCTCCACCTCTATAGGATCTAAATCTCAAGAAGTCATGAGCTTCTTTCCCATATAGAGTCTGTGGTCCTGGGTAAAGATTTATATCAAGAGGTGGCTTGGCTGTTGGATCTCTATACCTCATCCTCTGAGGTACATCTATATCCACTCCACCTATGGCCTCTACTATTCCCTTTACAACCTTATAGTCTACCTTTACATAATAATCCAGGTCAATATCTAAAAAATCCCTTACAGTAGCCATAGTAAGACTTGTCCCACCATAAGCATGGGCATGGTTCAATTTGTCCTCTTTTCCCCTCACCAAAACTCTGGTGTCCCTAGGAAGAGATAACAAGTCTATTTTTCCAGTCTCAAAATTTACCTTCATCAACATCATAGTATCTGTACGAGTCCCCTTGGACTTTTTCACATCATGAGCATCTACACCCATCATCAAAAATAGGATCTCATTTTCCACCTTGGTCTCTATTTCATTTCCTTCTTGGAATACATCCTGGCTTCCACCACTACCCTCTGAAACCACTGGCGTATTATTATAGAAAAATTTCCCCCATAATGTAGAATAGAGAAAGGTAAATATACCTAAGGACAGAAAAAATGTTATCAAAAATCTTTTTCTCATCAGTTACACCTCATGTCTATATAAAAAAACTACTATTTAAATAATACTACATTGGGAGATTAATTACAATTAAAAAATAATAGATCCTATATAGCTAGTCTATACAGGATCTATCTTTTACTCACTTAGGAGCCTTTTTTCACCAGTTAATTCCATCAAGGGAGCTATATTTTGAACATATTCTAGAGTACCTAAATACTCTCCATCCCTATTTCTCACTGCAAAGAAACGAATTAGAATGAACATATCCTTCATCTGAATCCAAAAATCCTCTGAATCCTTCTTTCCAGTTTTAAAATCATCTAATATCTTTTCCACTATATGAACTGAAGTGTGGGGATGACAGTTCTCCACAGAACGACCTATAACTGCTTTTGTCCTTGCAAATATTCTATGCTCCCCTTTTGTAAAGAACTTAACTATATCATCCTTATCTACAAAGGATAATTCACCAGGCAATACTTCCATAATGGCATTTAATTCCTCTGCATTTAGAACTCCAGTATCAAACTTTACATATCCTCCCTTGATTCCACCATCTTCTTCCTCTTTTTGTTCCACATCTACTCTTTTTAATTTCCAATCTGCCTCAGGAGTTATAAGGGCAAAACCTATCTCATCTGATTCTTCATATATCTGGATCCATTCATCCTCTACCAATGTCTCCAAACTCATGGGAAATAGTATACTCTCTTCCTTGAACACCATCTCTCTTATCTGTTCTATTGCATTTTCTATCTTCCCTACTAGCTCTCCCTTATTGCCAGTATAGTTTACAAGATCTAGTTTTATTCCCTTTAACTTCTGTCTTACCTCGTCATCTACTCCCCACATGACCTTAGGTGGTGCTGTAACTCCATATTTCTCCAGATATGGAAATATGAGATTTTCCTTTCTACTATAGTGTTTATCTATATCCCATAATAGGTTTATATCCTGTATGAGAGACGATATGTTTTCTTCCGAATCCTCTTTCCTAAACTCATCCAACTTAGGCATTAGAGATTCATCTATCAAGTTTAAAATAGCTTCATTTTCCTTTTTCATAGTATATATTGGATGCCCTGGTACTTGCTCTGGATGATGTATCTCATCTAATGTTCCCTTAAATACTGCAGCATGAACATCGCAAAGATTTTGAATCTCCTCAATAGGTAGTCCCTCCTTTACCAATTGGACCTCCATCTCAGATATCTCCCTAGGAGAAACACCCTCTATTACTTCAGCAAATTTAACCTTCACTTCTTCCACAGTCTTGCCTGCATGTAATTCCCTGATTACTTCCTTTAGTTTTTCCTGCCTATATTCTCTATTGTTTATTAATTCACTCATATCATCCCTCCATTCCTATTATATATTAATACCCATATTTTATACTTCTTGTCACTTTGCCAAGGTTTTTTCTTCTTCTCTGATGACATTTTCTTCTGCCTTGGATAACATCAGCTTCAATCTATTTAATTGATTGACTTCACTTGCACCTGGATCATAGTCTATAGGTATGATATTTGCCTTTGGATATATATCCCTTATCCCCTTTATCATTCCCTTTCCAGTAATATGATTTGGTAAACATCCAAAGGGTTGAACACATACTATATTTTCTGCTCCAGCTTCTATTAATTCTATCATCTCAGCAGTCAATAGCCATCCTTCTCCAGATTGATTACCTAGAGATATTAACTTTTCAGCTAACTCTCCAAGTTCCTCTATCTTCAAAGGCCCATCAAATCTCTCACTATTCTCCAGTGCCTCCCGTATATATTGTCTATAATGTTCTATATATTTTATTCCTATATCTCCTGCTATCTTTGTTACATAGCTCTTACCTAATCTCTTTGCCTTAAAGTCTGCATTATATAGACAATACATTAAAAAGTCCGTTAGATCACTGACTACTACTTCAGCCCCTTCTTCCTCTAATATATCTATAAGCTCATTGTTAGCTACAGGATGATATTTTACCAATATCTCCCCTACAATTCCTACCTTTGGCTTAGTAATATCTAAGATTTCTATTCTGTCAAAGGAAGTGACAATCTCATTTACATATCTTACAAAATCATCCTTATTCATATTCTCTAAAGGAATCATCAGATTCTCTATCCATGTATCTAGTAATATATTAGTAGAACCCTTTATCTTTTCATAGGGTCTTACCCTTAGAGACACTCTCATAAGGAGATCTCCTAATAGTACTGCCATCATAGACCTCTTGATCATGTCATAGGTAAAGGTAAATCCTGGATTCTTCTCTATTCCCTGAGCACTTATACTTATAACTGGTATATTTGAAAAACCAGATTCTCTTAAGGCCTTTCTCAAGAATCCTATATAATTAGATGCCCTACACATTCCTCCAGTTTGAGATATAAGTAGAGATGTATTATCTAAATCATACTTACCTGACTTCAATGCAGATATAAACTGACCAATTACCAATATTGATGGAAAACAAGCATCATTGTTTACATATTTTAGCCCTTCATCTACCGCTTCTCCCTTTATATCATCTAATATTACTAGATTATATCCACATGTATTGAATACTCTCTCTAATAGTTTAAACTGAATTGGTGCCATCTGGGGAACTAATATGGTGTGATTTTTTCTATCTTCTTTGGTAAATACTATTCTCTCATTGTCTATCTTTTTCTCTTTAAAGACGATGCCTCTAGACTCCTTCTCTTCAATAGCTGCCTTTAAAGATCTAAGCCTGATCTTTGCAGCTCCTAGATTACTTACCTCGTCTATCTTCAGCTGAGTATAGATCCTTCCATGTCTCTTTAGTATCTCCTGTACCTGATCTGTAGTCACAGCATCTAGTCCACATCCAAAGGAGTTTAATTGTACTAATTCCAAATTTTTATTCTTGGATACATAGTCAGCCGCCCTATATAATCTTGAGTGATATGTCCATTGATCTAATACCCTCAAAGGAACTTCTAGTTCTCCGAGATGATCTACACTGTCCTCTGTCAATACTGCCATTCCTAGAGAGTTTATGAGATTGGGAATACCATGATTTATAGCTGGATCTATATGATAGGGTCTTCCACTTAAGACTATTCCCCTTAGATTATTTTCCTCCAAATATTTTACTATCTTCTCTCCCTGAAGCCTTAAATCTAATTTATATCTATATATCTCCTTCCAAGCATTGTTTGCCGCTCTCTTTATCTCTTTAGGTTTTATATCAAATCTCTTCAATGCTCTAGATAACTCTTTCCTCAAGCTAAACTTATTGTCAAAAGTTATGAAAGGATTTAAAAATATTATATCTTTCTCTTCTAATTCCTGAATATTGTGCTTGATAAGTTCAGGATATCCAGCCACTACTGGACAGTTTAGATGATTGTCAGATAGGGTATCTTCCTTCTCTTCATAGAATACAGAAGGATAGAATATAAACTTTATACCTCTATCTATTAGATCCATTATATGTCCATGCACCATCTTTGCAGGATAACAAGCTGTCTCACTAGGTATAGAAGCTATGCCATCTTCATACACCTGTCTACTAGATTCCCTAGACAGTTCAACTCTAAATCCTAAATCTGTAAAAAAACTATGCCAGAATGGATAATTTTCATACATATTTAAAACCCTTGGAATCCCCACTACTCCTCTAGTTGCTTTTTCTATAGGTAGAGAAACATAGTTAAAGGTCCTCTTGTATTTGTATTCGTACAGATTTGGAAGTCTCTTCTCTATGATATTGATTCCCTCTCCCTTTTCACATCTATTTCCTGTTATATATCTACTTCCGTCGGAGAATTTATTTATAGTCAATAGACAATTATTTCCACATCTTCCACATTTCCCTTGAGTAGCTTTATAGGAAAATGACTCTAACTCCTTTCTCTTGAGAATTCTAGATTCCTTCCCTACAGACCTCTCTCTAGCTATTATAGCAGCACCTAAGGCTCCCATAAGTCCTGGAATATTTGGTCTTATAGCCTCTCTTCCTGATATCAATTCAAAACTTCTCAATATGGCATCTCCATAGAATGTACCACCTTGAACTACTATCTTCTTCCCTAAATTCTTCGGATCTCTAGCCTTTATTACCTTTTGTATGGCATTTCTTATGACAGAATAGGCTAATCCAGCTGCTATATCACCTACAGATGCACCTTCCTTCTGTGCCTGTTTTACCATTGAATTCATAAATACTGTGCATCTAGAGCCTAAATCCACTGGATTTTCAGCAAATAAACCTGCCTCTAAAAAATCCCCTACATTCATATTTAAAGACTTGGCAAATGTCTCAATAAAAGAGCCACAGCCTGATGAACAAGCTTCATTGAGGAGTATATCATCTATTACTCCGTCCTTTATCTTCATAGATTTCATATCTTGACCACCTATATCTAATATGAAATCCACATCCTCTTGGAATAAGCTAGCTCCTTTATAGTGAGCTATAGTCTCCACTTCTCCTACATCAATATTTAAAGCTGCCTGTATAAATTCTTCACCATATCCCGTTACACAAGAATAGCTTATGGGAATATGAGGCATCTTGTCATAGATCTCCTTCAATATTGTTATGGCCTGATCCAAGGGCTTTCCCTTGTTGTTTCCATAGTAGGAATATAGTATTTCATTGTCTTCGCTCAATACTATTGCCTTTGTAGTGGTGGAGCCTGCATCAATACCTAAATATGCCTTTCCTTCGTATCCACTTGGATCTATACTTTCAATATTATGTCTACTATGTCTTTCTTTAAATTTCAAATATTCTTCTTCATCTTTAAATAGAGGTTCTATCTTTTTGATCTCAAGACTTCGACCCTCATGAGTATCTTCTAGTCTTTCTTTCAAAGATTCATAGGATATAGCCTTTTCTGAAACAGAGGCAATAGCTGCTCCTATGCCTACATATAGCTGGGAGTTCTCTGGATATATAATCTCATCTTCTTTTAGATCTAAAGTCTTTATAAACCTCTCCCTCAATTCAGATAAAAAGTGTAGAGGTCCACCTAAAAAAGCTACCTTCCCTCGGATTGGACGACCACAAGCTAAATTGGATATAGTCTGATTCACAACTGACTGTAATACAGAGGCACTTATATCTTCCTTAGACGCCCCTTGATTTATCAAGGCTTGAACATCTGTCTTTGCAAACACTCCACATCTAGATGCTATTGGATATATTATCTTGTGATTTTTAGCTAATCTATTTAATCCTTCTGCATCTGTTTCTAGTAGAGATGCCATCTGATCTATAAAAGCACCAGTCCCTCCAGCACATATACTGTTCATCCTCTGTTCTAATGCTTCCCCAAGATATGTGATTTTAGCGTCTTCTCCTCCTAGTTCAATAGCCACTTCTGTCTCAGGTATCAAGGTCTGTATTCCTTTAGTAGAGGCTACCACCTCTTGAATAAATGGTATATTAAGCCACTCTGTCACAGATAGCCCTCCTGACCCTGTTACCATCATAGTTATTCTGTTGTTTTTAAAACTCTTATATCCTTCCATGATTATTTCTTTTACACTGTTTTTTACATCGGAAAAATGCCTTTTATAACTTCCATACACCAATTGGAAGGAGTTATTCAATACTACAAGTTTTACTGTAGTAGACCCCACATCTAAACCAACATGAAGTAGTGACATTATTTCATCCCCTTAGTAAAATTTTTTCGCTATATCATACTACCATTATACAACATTTCTATTCTTTTAGCACATATATAAAAAATTGACCCCAGCTAAGGGAGTCAATTTTTTATATCTCTATTAATCTGGTATACAGACAGTTTTTCCTTCTACAAAATCTCCTGGTGACATATTTGGATTAGCTTTCATTATATCAGATACAGTAGTATCAAATTTATCTGCCAATGCTCCTACAACTGTGCCTTGACTAGGTATATCTGATCTTCTTATGGTATATGGTGATGTCCTCCTTGGACAGGGACAGCCCCTATCTTTATGTGGTAAAATACATAGCTGCTGACCTACTCTTATATCATCTATATCTATATTAGGGTTACCTGCTTCTAAATCCATAATGGATATATTGAACCTCAATAATATTGAAGTTAGAGAATCACCTTGTCTTACTGTATATATAGTTCCTCCAGGACATGGCATGGTTCCCTTTGGAATACAGATCAATTGTCCTACCATGAGATTGTTTGGATCAATACCTGGATTTGCCCTAATAAGAGCTTCTACTGTTATATTGTATCTCATAGCTATTGAATAAATAGTATCTCCTGGTCTTACAACATAGTACATCCCATCACACTCTGGTGGAGGCGTTGTTCCTCTTGGGATACAGATTACTTGACCTATTCTCAAGTTATTTGGGTCTATTCCTGGGTTTACTGCTATTATGGCTTGAACTGTTGTATTAAATCTATTTGCCAATTCAAATAATGTATCTCCTGCCCTTACTGTGTATTCAAATGTTCCTGCGGGACATCTTGTTGGAGGCGTTGTTCCTCTTGGAATACAGATTACTTGACCTATTCTCAAATTGTTTGGGTCTATTCCTGGGTTTACTGCTATTATAGCTTGAACTGTTGTATTGAACCTATTTGCCAATTCAAATAATGTATCTCCTGCCCTTACTGTGTATTCAAATGTTCCTGCGGGACATCTTGTTGGAGGAGTTGTTCCTCTTGGGATACAGATTACTTGACCTATTCTCAAATTGTTTGGGTCTATTCCTGGGTTTACTGCTATTATAGCTTGAACTGTTGTATTGAACCTATTTGCCAATTCAAATAATGTATCTCCTGCCCTTACTGTGTATTCAAATGTGCCTGCGGGACATCTTGTTGGAGGGGTTGTTCCTCTTGGGATACAGATTACTTGACCTATTCTCAAATTATTTGGATCTATTCCTGGGTTTACTGCTATTATAGCTTGAACTGTTGTATTGAACCTATTTGCCAATTCAAATAATGTATCTCCTGCCCTTACTGTGTATTCAAATGTTCCTGCGGGACATCTTGTTGGAGGAGTTGTTCCTCTTGGGATACAGATTACTTGACCTATTCTCAAATTGTTTGGGTCTATTCCTGGGTTTACTGCTATTATAGCTTGAACTGTTGTATTGAACCTATTTGCCAATTCAAATAATGTATCTCCTGCCCTTACTGTGTATTCAAATGTGCCTGCGGGACATCTTGTTGGAGGGGTTGTTCCTCTTGGGATACAGATTACTTGACCTATTCTCAAATTATTTGGATCTATTCCTGGGTTTACTGCTATTATAGCTTGAACTGTTGTATTGAACCTATTTGCCAATTCAAATAATGTATCTCCTGCCCTTACTGTGTATTCAAATGTTCCTGCGGGACATCTTGTTGGAGGAGTTGTTCCTCTTGGGATACAGATTACTTGA
This sequence comes from Varibaculum timonense, assembly GCA_902386935.1. Taxonomy (GTDB): domain Bacteria; phylum Bacillota; class Clostridia; order Tissierellales; family Tissierellaceae; genus CABMKH01. Next base: position 200,246 of record CABMKH010000003.1, on the reverse strand, counting down.
CCTATTCTCAAATTGTTTGGGTCTATTCCTGGGTTTACTGCTATTATAGCTTGAACTGTTGTATTGAACCTATTTGCCAATTCAAATAATGTATCTCCTGCCCTTACTGTGTATTCAAATGTGCCTGCGGGACATCTTGTTGGAGGGGTTGTTCCTCTTGGGATACAGATTACTTGACCTATTCTCAAATTATTTGGATCTATTCCTGGGTTTACTGCTATTATAGCTTGAACTGTTGTATTGAACCTATTTGCCAATTCAAATAATGTATCTCCTGCCCTTACTGTGTATTCAAATGTTCCTGCGGGACATCTTGTTGGAGGAGTTGTTCCTCTTGGGATACAGATTACTTGACCTATTCTCAAATTGTTTGGGTCTATTCCTGGGTTTACTGCTATTATAGCTTGAACTGTTGTATTGAACCTATTTGCCAATTCAAATAATGTATCTCCTGCCCTTACTGTGTATTCAAATGTGCCTGCGGGACATCTTGTTGGAGGGGTTGTTCCTCTTGGGATACAGATTACTTGACCTATTCTCAAATTATTTGGATCTATTCCTGGGTTTACTGCTATTATAGCTTGAACTGTTGTATTGAACCTATTTGCCAATTCAAATAATGTATCTCCTGCCCTTACTGTGTATTCAAATGTTCCTGCGGGACATCTTGTTGGAGGAGTTGTTCCTCTTGGGATACAGATTACTTGACCTATTCTCAAATTGTTTGGGTCTATTCCTGGGTTTACTGCTATTATAGCTTGAACTGTTGTATTGAACCTATTTGCCAATTCAAATAATGTATCTCCTGCCCTTACTGTGTATTCAAATGTGCCTGCGGGACATCTTGTTGGAGGGGTTGTTCCTCTTGGGATACAGATTACTTGACCTATTCTCAAATTATTTGGATCTATTCCTGGGTTTACTGCTATTATAGCTTGAACTGTTGTATTGAACCTATTTGCCAATTCAAATAATGTATCTCCTGCCCTTACTGTGTATTCAAATGTTCCTGCGGGACATCTTGTTGGAGGAGTTGTTCCTCTTGGGATACAGATTACTTGACCTATTCTCAAATTGTTTGGGTCTATTCCTGGGTTTACTGCTATTATAGCTTGAACTGTTGTATTGAACCTATTTGCCAATTCAAATAATGTATCTCCTGCCCTTACTGTGTATTCAAATGTGCCTGCGGGACATCTTGTTGGAGGGGTTGTTCCTCTTGGGATACAGATTACTTGACCTATTCTCAAATTATTTGGATCTATTCCTGGGTTTACTGCTATTATAGCTTGAACTGTTGTATTGAACCTATTTGCCAATTCAAATAATGTATCTCCTGCCCTTACTGTGTATTCAAATGTTCCTGCGGGACATCTTGTTGGAGGAGTTGTTCCTCTTGGGATACAGATTACTTGACCTATTCTCAAATTGTTTGGGTCTATTCCTGGGTTTACTGCTATTATAGCTTGAACTGTTGTATTGAACCTATTTGCCAATTCAAATAATGTATCTCCTGCCCTTACTGTGTATTCAAATGTGCCTGCGGGACATCTTGTTGGAGGGGTTGTTCCTCTTGGGATACAGATTACTTGACCTATTCTCAAATTATTTGGATCTATTCCTGGGTTTACTGCTATTATAGCTTGAACTGTTGTATTGAACCTATTTGCCAATTCAAATAATGTATCTCCTGCCCTTACTGTGTATTCAAATGTTCCTGCGGGACATCTTGTTGGAGGAGTTGTTCCTCTTGGGATACAGATTACTTTACCTATTCTCAAATTGTTTGGTTCTATTCCTGTGTTTATTGCCATTATAGCTTGAACTGTTGTATTGAACCTATTTGCCAATTCAAATAATGTATCTCCTGCCCTTACTGTGTATTCAAATGTGCCTGCGGGACATCTTGTTGGAGGGGTTGTTCCTCTTGGGATACAGATTACTTGACCTATTCTCAAATTATTTGGATCTATTCCTGGGTTTACTGCTATTATAGCTTGAACTGTTGTATTGAACCTATTTGCCAATTCAAATAATGTATCTCCTGCCCTTACTGTGTATTCAAATGTTCCTGCGGGACATCTTGTTGGAGGAGTTGTTCCTCTTGGAATACAAATTCTCTGTCCTACTTGAAGATTGTTTGGATTGAGTCCTGGATTAATGGCCAATATAGCCTCTACCGTTGTGTTATATGTTCTTGCCAGCTGATAGAGAGTATCGCCAGATTTGATTACATAGGAGAAACTACCACAAGGACAGCTCTTTTCTATCTCATAATAATCCATTATCTTAACCACCTTTCTTTCATTATTCTTTGCATTATATATTATGCAAAGATATGGTTAAGAGTTCCTTTCACTTATATTAAAACCTATGTGATTCATAAAAAAAAGGTTTCTATATTAGAAACCTTTAGCTGGCTGCAACATTTCTATTCTATCTGGTGCATCTATAGAGAGTATTTTTAGCATCTTTTCATATACATCTACATTTCCAGTAGTGTATATCTCAAAGCTTGAACTCTCTAAATTACTCTCCATATCTTTCTCTTCCATCAACTTTTTAATATACATGACCTGTTCATAAGCTGGATTTATAAAGTTTGTATCCTTTCCTATTTCCTTAAACTTATCTATCACTATTGGATAATGGGTGCATCCTAGTATTATATTGTCTAAAACTCCATTGCTCATCATATTCTCCATATGTAGCCTTATAATGTCCTCTATCTCTTTATCTGTGTAATCTCCACTATCTATAATTCCTGCCAAAGTCGGCGATGATTCTGATATTACCTCTATATCTCTATCCTTCTCTCTAAGTAATCTCTCATATACTCCAGATTCAATGGTAAATTTAGTGGCTATGACTCCTACTTTCCTTAGATTGTTTCTTATGGCATATTCTGTAGCAGGTTCAATAATACTAACTATTGGAATATCATAGTCTTGAAAGTATTCATCTAGTATGGATGAGATTGTATTGCAAGCTACTGCTACTAATTTTACATCTCTGTCTAATAAAAAATCCACCATATCCTTGGTAAGACTATATATGTCCTCCTTCGTCCTATTACCATATGGAACATTTGCATTATCTCCACAGTAGATGATATTCTCATTGGGTAGCCATTCCCTAAATTCCTTAGCAACGGTCAGACCTCCCACACCTGAATCTATAACACCTATACCTCTATTATCCACCACTTATACCTCCCCGAATCTAAAATATTTAATACACATAATTGCAATTGCCAGAATATTACAATTAGATAATCTCATATTTTGATTCAAATGTCAAACCCTATTTCCCAGAAAAACCTGTATCTTTCAATGTATTCCTGTATTTATTCCACAGTTGCTCAATCCAATGTATTAATTCTTCATATGTATGTCTTTGCATTCTCATACATACTCTAGCATCATCATTACATAATAGACATCTTCTTGGGGGCCTTTCTATATGGGTCCTGCTTATTTGATTATGGTGGGAGTCAAATACATCTATATCAAATACTCTCCCTAAGGGATGATTCTCTTCTATATCTACTGTAATCTCCTTTAGTATCAATGGATCTATATCAACTACAATATATGCCTCTGGCCCTGTTGTCCTATAGAATTCTTCCCTATGTACTATGGAGATATGTCCTTCTTCCAATTTCTCTAATATAGCTAGAGTACCTGCTTCATGTATGTCCCGATACATAGGACTATCCTTTGTACTTCCAGGTGTATTCAATGTAAAGGATATTAAACTCATATGATATCTATCTATAAGCTCAATCTGTTTTTTACTCCTGTCTTCCCTTGACTTCAATATTCTATTTAAAACTTTTTCATCTATCATAATATATCACCATTTTCCATCATATATAGCATAAGAGTGACAGCCAATAGATCCGCTGCACCTCCTGGGCTTATGTTCTTCTCTATAAAATCACTGTTCATTTCCTCTATAAAGCTTCTTCCCTCCTGAGTAAAATATCCCCCTAGCTGTAGAGCCTTTTTTGCCCTGTCTTGAGAATAATGTAGAGTATCTATCCCATGTCTTCCAAGGATATTTCCATCTTCTGTATTTGCCATAAGATGAAGTAATGTCTGAATAAGTATATCATTTATATGATATATATCTTTTCTTATTAATTCAGAAAATATAGGTAGAGCATAATCTAATACAGTTCTAAATCCAGATTCTACCTCTCCCCTTATTCCCTTTATCCCATGCTGAATATATAGTCTCTCTCCATAGGTAGGTACTCTCTTATTGTGTCCTTCTTCTAATTCAGCCGTTATTCCCTTTGCCATTTCCCTTACACGTTTTAGTATACTTTGAATCTCTTGGTTTTTCCCACTATTTTCCCTATATAAACTTCCCACAGCTGCAGCTATTATTCCCTGAGAAAATATGATACCCTTATGAGTATTTATCCCTTTTGTCACTCTAAACATATCCTCTTCTGCCTTTATACCTATAGGTCTTATATCCCCTAGCAAATTTTCATAGTCTGTCCCCTTAAATTCCATACCTACCTCTGCACAGTCTTCAAAATAGGAACTTAAAACAGAGGCACTATTTAAGAATGTAAAGAAATCCATATCATCATGGGCTCCTGAATCTCTCCTGTCTACTAAGCCAGGCTTTGGCGTTGTAGCTACTTCATATAGTATTGATTTTATTGCAAGATTTCTAACATAATTGCAAAATTCACTTCCACTCATCTTATCCCTCATTTTTTAGATATTGAAATTAGATATACATTATTTCTATTATAAGATAAGAAAAAGAAAAATAAAAGAGGATAGATTTTCTATCCTCTTTTTTTATAGACTCTCTGCAAACTTCTTTCCAAACTCTATACATTCTCCTATGGCCTCTTTGTCTGGATTCCATAGGATTTTTGGTCCACCTTCTATTAAGTCTAGTTTTGCATCCTTTAATTTTTCCTCAATTATACCTACAGATTCTCCAGACCATCCATAAGAGCCAAAAGCTGCTGCCTTCTTGTTTTTAAACCCAATTCCCTTTATCATCTCCAAAAGTCCACCAGTTGCATTCATGATACCCTTGTTTACCGTAGATGAACCAAACAATATGGCCTTGGATTTGAATAGCTCTGTTATTACATCATTCTTATCCGTATTTGCAGCATTAAATAGTTTTACTGTCACAGTATTATCTACAGACTTAATCCCATCTGATATAGCTTCAGCCATCTTCCTAGTTGCATTCCACATAGTATCATATACTATGGTGATCTGATTTTCCTGATATGCATCTGCCCATTCTAAATACTTCTCAATTATCTGAGCTGGATTATCCCTCCATATTATCCCATGACTTGTGGCTATCATATTTAATGGAAGCTGTAAACTTAGAACCTCTTTGATTTTATTTGTAACCAATGGACTAAAAGGAGTCAATATATTGGCATAGTACTTTATGGCCTCTTCAAATAACTCACACTGGTCTACAGTATCATTATACATTAAATCTGATGCATAGTGCTGACCAAAGGCATCATTGCTGAATAATATGGCATCACTATCCATATAGGTCATCATACTATCTGGCCAGTGTAGCATTCTAGCTTCTACAAAGGTAAGTGTAGACTCTCCTATATTCAGTGTGTCTCCAGTCTTCACCTCTACAAAATTCCAATCTTCATGGAAGTGTCCCTTCAATATCTTAGCACCATTAGCTGTACAGTAGATTGGAGTATCTGGAATCTCCTTCATCAATAGTGGCAAAGCCCCAGAGTGGTCTATCTCTGAATGTTGTGCTATTATATAGTCAATTTCATTTAGGTCAATTTCTTTCTTTAAGTTTTCTACAAATTCCCTTGCATAGGGTTCCCATACTGTATCAATAAGTACTGTCTTTTCATCTCTTACTAAGTAGGAATTATAGGAAGAACCTCTATCTGTTGAGTATTCATCACCATGGAATCGTCTCAGCTCCCAATCAATTTTCCCTACCCAGGTTACCTTGTCTGTCATCTTAAAACTCATATCACTACCTCCTTATTTTTTGGAAAGTACAATATACTCTATACCCTTTTTAATGGATAAAGTATACTATTTTCCTAAATATTTTTTCTCTAAATTAGCTAACAAAGATAGATACTTCTCCTGTAATCCTTCATGAGATGCTCTGTCTTCCACCTTATTACATTCTTCCTCTACATAATTTTTATTGTCTTCATCTAGCATATTCTCCGCAAATCTATACATAGCTGTATTTTCCTTTTCAATATGTCTATCTAATAGTTCTGAATAGGAAATGGCATTGGCGATGATATCCAATCTAGCCCTATCATCTCCATCTTTGAACCTCTCTATGGCCTTCTCCAAGTTTCCCATATATAGTCGTCCCATATCATGTTCAATATACATACCTGTAATAGCCCCAGACTTAGCAAGTCTTTCAATGGTCTTGTTCATAGTTTCAAATAGGATATTTTCCTCTTTTCCATGGTGATGTCTATCTGCATAGTTTCTAACAAAATCTATTATATCAACTACATCATCAATATGAAATTCATCTAAAACCATTACCCTATAGGATATCTCTCTTATGACCTTTAACATTCTCCTAATGTTTTCATGTTCTTCTACCATAATTCTAATAGATTCCAAATTTCTCACCAACCTTAGCTACATTATTCTATTTCTTCCAGTGCATTTCTATTTAATATGAGTATTCTCCTGTGTCCTATAAGTCTTATGATTCCCAACTCTTGAAAAGCTGAAAGCTTTCTACTCAAAGTCTCTTGGCTCATACCTATTTGAGAGGCTAAATCCCTCTTACTCATTCTTAGGTTTATTTCATCCCTACTATTTCCCATACTCAATAGGGTTTGAGCCAATCTCTTTTCTACAGAGCTTAAGTTTATATTTTCTATGAGATGTTCTGCCTTTTCTAGTCTCTTACTAAGCTCTTCCATAATCTTAAAGCTAATCTCAGGATATTTTCTCATCAATCTCTTTAGATCATCTCCTTGGATTATACACATATTTGTATCCTCCAAGGCCTCTCCATTATCTGTCATTATTCCCTGATTAAATAGTGAAAGCTCTCCCATAAATTCACCTGGTCCTAGTATTCTAATTACCTGTTCCTTTCCAGAATTAGTAATCCTATTTATCTTGACCTTTCCAGTGTGGATGACATAGAGATTCTTATTATCATCTCCAGCCATATATATTAGCTCACCTTTTTTAAAGAATCTATCAGTAGTTATATAGGCAACTTCCATCTTCTCCATTTGACTTAGATTGCTAAATATAGGAACTAGATCTATACAATTTTTCCCATCTCTTTCAAAACAACTACATCTCATAAATATCCCCCTATAGTACTTCCCTTTTACTTCTTCCCCTGTCACCATAGCCTAACAATCTTACTGCATTTATTACAACTAATATTACTGACATCTCATGGATTAACATTCCAAAGGATAGATTTACAGTCTGTACTATTACTCCTGCCAATAGTAATCCAGCTACTAATAGGGCAAAGTAAATATTTTGTTTCATATTCCTAACTGTAGCTCTACTAAGTCCTATGGCGTGGGACAATCTCTTGATCTCTGCTGACATCAAGACCACATCTGCCGTCTCCATGGCCACATCTGTACCTACACCACCTATTGCAATCCCTAAGTCAGCAGAAGCTAAAGCTGGTGCATCATTGACCCCATCTCCTACCATACCTACAATACCATATCTTTCCTGTAATTCTTTCAATACTCCTACCTTTCCCTCAGGTAATAGTTCTCCATAGTATCCATCTAAACCTAGTTCCTCTGATATTGCCTTGGCTGCTCTCTTATTATCTCCTGTAAGCATGATGACTTTTTTAATACCTAAGGCTTTAAGATTGGATATCAAATCCTTTGCATCATCTCTTACCACATCTGCAATGGATATTATACCCAATACCCTATTGAGATTACCAACTATTACAGCAGTTTGTCCCTTATTCTCCTCAGATATGAGATATTCATCCATATCTCTAAATTCTACTTGATTATCCTCAAATAATCTCCTATTGCCTACTAGATATTTTTCTCCATCTACTATAAACTTTATTCCTTGACCTGTGATAATCTCAACTTCATCTGGTCTATCATCTATTAAACCCAATTCTTCTTCTGCCCTATTTACTATGGCCCTGCCTAATGGATGTTCAGAAAATGATTCACCTATGGCAGCTATTTTAAGCAACTGCCTTTCCTCAATATCATAACTCTTTATATTGGTCACTACAGGCTTTCCAATGGTCAAAGTTCCTGTCTTATCAAAGGCTAATACCTTCATGGTCCCTAACTTTTCCATTATCTCTCCACCCTTTACTAAGACTCCATGCTTTGCACCATTTCCTATTCCTGCCACTATGGATACAGGAGTAGATATTACCAATGCTCCTGGACAAGCAATTACCAATAATGTCAATGCCAATCTTATATCTCTAGTTAAAAGATAGAATAATATAGATAATAGAATTATTCCAGGTGTATAGTATTTTGAAAACTTCTCTAAAAACTTCTGTGTCTTGGCTTTTTTGTCCTGGGCTTCTTCTACCATCTGCAATATCTTAGAAAAAGTAGTATCCTCTCCTACTCTATCTGCCCTTATGATTATATATCCTGATTCAATTATGGTTCCTGAAAATACTGTTTCGTCTATTGTCCTACTTACAGGTATGGATTCTCCTGTTATAGCTGCTTGATTTATATAAGCTGAACCCTCTATAATAGTTCCATCTACTGAAATCTTTTCCCCTGGCTTTACAATTACACTATCTCCTTTTACTACTTCTTCAGGACTTATCTCCTGCTCTACTCCATCTCTTATGACCCTTGTAATATCTGGTGCTAAATCCAATAGTGCCTTAATAGATGATCTAGTCTTTTCTAGGGTTCTAGACTCTAAATAATCACCAAACATAAACAAGAATGTAACTGCAGCAGCTTCCCAGTATTCTCCTATGAGCATAGCTCCTATTACAGCAATGGATACTAGTGCATCAATACCTATAATCCTGTATCTAGCTGCAAAAATTGCATTTAGAAGGATAGGGGTTCCTGCTATAACTGCCGTTGCTATCATGACTAGATTTGTAATCAGTTCATGACCTATTGTAAATCTTAGAATTAAAGATAATACAATGAGTATTCCTGCCACTATCAATCTCTGATTTTTAGATATCTTGAACATAACCCTATCCTCCCTTTAGTCTATTTTTCACCTAATACTTCAAACCCAAGTCTGTCTATCTTATCCTTTATCTCTTCTGATGTTATAACTGATTCATCAAAGGAAACTTTCACCCTAGAGGTATTGAATAGTACTTCCCCTTCTTCTATTCCCTTTGTCTTCTTAAGCATCCCTTGAATCTTTGCTGTACATGATGGACATGTCAATGTCTCCAATTGATAGGTTTTCTTTGTCATTTTAATTCCTCCCATTTCTTTTTATCTTTATTGTAAATTCATTATATGGTACATAAGAGATTAAATCTTTGACCTAGGTCAAAATTTCTAATATTTATATTAAAATTATAACCAAATCATCTCATATTATCTTTATATATATCTCTATTTATCATTTCCATAAAAGTAGCATATTAAAAAGAAAAAAACCAGTCAATTATATGACTAGCCTTTTCTCTGATTTGCTATTTCTACTTTAACCTTGGTTCTCTTTATTCTCTTTCCATCTAGTGATTCTACTATAGCTTTTGCATAATCCTCCCTTACATTTACAAAGGAGAACTTATCATATATATCTATATCTCCTATAAAATCCTTTGAAACTCCTGTTTCCTGAGATATGGCTGCTAATATATGTCTTGCAGACGCTCCCTTTCTCTTACCTATATTTATATATAATCTCTTCATCTTGCCAGATTTGGACCTAGATTTAGATTTTTTCTTGATTTCATTGTCTACCATATCTAGTTCTTCATGCTTTGAACTCTTATTGTCTCCAATATAGAACTTAAGTAGTGCAGCAGCTATATCAAATGATGTGAAGCCTTCCTCCATAAGAAGATCTACAATCTTGTTATACTTTCCTAAATCTCCTTTAACTATCTCTTCCTTTATATTATCCAGTGCATTTGCCTCATATAGTTTTTCTATATCCTTTAAAGTAGGTAGGTCTTTTCTCTTTATCTTTGTATTTGCATATCTTTGGATATTGTTCAATTTATTTCTATCTCTGCCAACTACAAAACTAAAGGCTACTCCATCTCTACCTGCCCTAGCAGTCCTACCTATTCTATGGACATAGTATTCTTCATCTTGAGGTATATCATAGTTGATTACCAAATCTACATCATCTACATCTAGTCCCCTAGCCGCCACATCTGTTGCCACTAAAATATCTATGGACCCATTTCTAAACTTGCCCATTACAGTATCCCTCTGGTTTTGCTTTAGATCTCCATGGAGACCATCAGCAAAATATCCTCTTCCTTGAAGCTCACCTGTCAACTCATCTACTTTTCTCTTAGTATTACAAAAAACTATGGTAAGCTTAGGATTATATATATCTATCAATCTACTGAGTATCTCTGTCTTCATATGCTCCTTCAATTCAAAGTAGTATTGTTCTATCCTAGGCATGGTCAGTTCCTTGTGTGCAACTCTGACTATCTCAGGATTTTTTTGATATTTAGATGCAAATCTTATTATCTCCTGTGGCATAGTTGCAGAAAAGAATATAGTCTGCCTATCTTCAGACAGTCTATCCATTACAAGACCTATATCATCTCGAAATCCCATGTCAAACATCTCATCAGCTTCATCTAATACCATCATCTTCACATTATCTACCTTTAGGGTCTTTCTTCTTATATGGTCTATTACCCGTCCTGGAGTTCCTACGACTATTTGAATTCCTCTCTTTAATGCTCTAATCTGTCTTTCTATAGGCTGACCACCATATACTGGAAGTACCTTTATACCCTTTTTATATTTTCCTATATTTCCTATCTCCTCTGCAACTTGGATAGACAATTCCCTAGTTGGACATAGGATTAGAGCCTGTACAGTTCCATCCTTTTCTATCATCTCCAATATGGGAATTCCAAAGGCAGCAGTCTTCCCTGTCCCAGTCTGTGCTTGACCTATTATATCCTTTCCTTCCAAGATAATTGGTATAGCTTGGGATTGTATGGGAGACATCTCTTCAAATCCCATATCAGTTATACCTCTATTTATCTCATTAGACAGATTTATATCTTCAAATCTTCTCTCTTTCAAAAATTCCTCCTCCTTATCATCAACTTAATTAGTATATCTGTATTATGCCTTAATTGCAAGAAAAATAAAGATAAAAAAATCTCCCTTCTAAACTCTATAGTATCTAGAAAGGAGAACTATATTCATATTCAATTTTTGCTGATATATTGAGTACATCTATCTCCGCCACCTTGTTTTGACATATACATAGCCTTATCTGCCTTTAACATCAGTTCTTCTATATTGTTTCCATCTCTAGGATAAAAGCTAATACCAATACTCAGACGAATATTTAACTCTATATCTTCCTCAATTATCATAGTCTTGTTTGCCTTGGCAATTCTATCTGCTATGACATCATAACTATTATAACAATCTAAATTAGGCAACAATACCATGAATTCATCTCCTCCATATCTAGTTACAACATCTGATTCCCTGGTACTTTGTGCCAATATATTTGCCACTTCAACTAAAGCCTTGTCCCCTACCCCATGGCCGTATTCATCATTTATATCCTTAAATCTATCAATATCAATAAACATCAATCCCAATATACTATTATTTCTCTTAGCACTAGCCAAGAACTTCTCAGATACAGTATAAAACAAGGTCCTATTTCCCACATTTGTAAGGATATCATAATATGCCAATCTCTCTATTTCCTTTTCCTTCTCCTGCAACTTCTTATTTAATGCCCAAAGTTCATTGGCGTATTCCTTTAATTGATTGATTCTAATACACTGATTTGTAATATCTAGAAATTCAATCATCAAATATATCTTACCCTCATCTACCATTCTATTGACCTTAAAATTAATATCTAGATCCTCTGCAATGAGATTTTTATGAAGCTTTGAAGAAAAGAAATAGGGATGTCCATCTTCAAGGGATTTATTAAATGTATTTATAAAATATGGTCTATTCAATTTGGGAAATACTTCAAATATCTGAACTCCCATGACCTCATTCCTATCTATATCTAACAAATCTTCCATATAGGTATTCCAAAAGCAAATCTTCAATCTATCATCTAACATTACTATTCCTTCTGCAATATGATCCAACATATCAAATACACATCTATCCATAGAGTTCCCCTTCCAGTCTCCTCACCATTTCCATTACATCATTAAGAGAACTAATAGATAGACTTATTATAACAGCCCCTTCTATCTCAACACCATCTATTGTAAAGGATATACTCAATAGTAGGGAATGTATATCCTCTTTTGCCCTTATTCTATCTTTAAAATCTACACATTCAAATATCCTTACACTTGGTAAGGTATATTTTAGATTTATATTTAAAAAATTTCCCATCTCTCCTACTATAGAGTTTAGAATTATATTTCCTATCTCCTTGATTATATCATAATCTATATCTGTAAAATCCAAATCCATCTTGGTATCTGACTCATCTTCTTCAATACAGAAGTTTATTATACTCCGCATCTTATCAGCAGGAAATATCAGATTGGCCTCCCCATTTATCTCCTCTTGAAAGGAAATAGAAGATACCATCAAAGTACCTTTTGTCCGTCTACTAAAATATCCACTAAATCCAGGATATATATTCTCTGGATCTACAACTCTAATATTGGGAACATTGAGTAAAATCTTCTTGTTCACCATTTGAGAAAGCATATCTGCTGCCTTCCCCACTCCAATATTGAAGATCTCTTTCAAAATATCATATTCCAGATTTGTCTCCTTCATCTTTATCACCCTTAATAATCTCATATATGAGTTTTACTTTTTCTTCATTCAGAGGCTTATTTATAAAATCTAGCACTCCATATGAGAGCATCTCTTCCTTTACACTGTTTTGTACATCAGCAGATACTACAAATATCTTAGCATCCCTATCATATTCTCTTATTAACTTCACCAATTCTCTACCATCCACATTTGGCATCAAAAGATCTAGGATAACATAATCAGGCTTTTCCTCTATATATCTTTTTAGCCCTTCCTTGCCATCACTGGCAAATACAATCTCCACACCTTCTATTAGTTTTTTAAATAGATTAGATGCAGTTATCTGTGAAAACTTAGAATCATCAACTATCAACAACTTCATAAAAACTCCTCCTACTATTACCACAACTCTTCTGTGTGAAACATATTATATTATATTATATGCCACCAATTAGTCAATCCCCATGATTTTCCTATGACTAGCTACCTATCCCAATATATAATTTCCCTTTTCTACAAAATCCTCTACATCATCTTTCTCTAAGGGCTTGCTAAATAGATATCCCTGTCCTAGCTTACATCCTAACTCTTTAAGACATTCCAATTGTTCATGGGTTTCAATGCCCTCTGCCACAGTAACTAGATCCAAACTCTCTGCCATGGCAATTATGGATTTCACTAGATTCTGCCTCTTAGAAATTCTGACTATATCATCTATAAATATCTTGTCTATCTTTAGCTTGTCCAATTCAAATAAATCTAATTGCCCAAGGGAAGAAAATCCCGTTCCAAAATCATCCATAGATATCTTTATTCCAGCTTTCTTTAACTCCCTTATATTTCCAATAATCACCACTAGATCTCCTAGAGATACACTTTCTGTAATCTCTAACTCCAAACTATTTCCATCTATACCATTTTTCTTCATGATATCTAGAACCCTCTTGGCAAATCCTACCTGTTCCAATTGCTTTACTGAGACATTGACCCCTACAGGTACAGTGTGATATCCCCTATCTTGCCATAGTCTAATCTGATTACATACCTGTTCTAATACCCATTCACCGATTTCTATTATCTGTCCTGTCTTTTCTGCCAATGGTATAAATACCTCTGGAGATATCTCTCCTAAGATAGGAGAACTCCATCGAAGTAGGGCCTCTGCACCTAATATTCTATTCTCCTGTTCTATGCTGAATATAGGTTGATAGCATATCTTTAACTCTCTATTTGGTATGGACTCTATGAGATAATTTGCCAAAAGAAACTTTTCCTCAATCTCACGAGACATCTCCTTAGAGTAAAAGCAAATCCTATCCTCTACTAGACCCTTGGCTCTATTAAGGGCAATATCCGCATATCGGACAAGTGTTTCTGCATCTTGTCCATCATCTGGAAATAGACTTATGCCTATATTGGCTCCTATGTGGAGAACTGTATTTCCGATTTTAAAGGGTTTACCTATGGCCTTTAAGATATCCCTAGAAAATGAACCTATATTTTCCTTGGAACTAAAATTTCTATATATGATACCAAATTTATCTTCATTAAATCTACATAAAAAATGATGGATATCTGTCAATCTCACAAGTCTTTTAGAAAGCTCTACCAATAGATTATCTCCTACTAGATGTCCAAGGGAATTGTTGATTCCCTTAAATCCATTTACATCTACAAATATAATAGAGAGTCTATTGTTTCCTTCTCTACATCTTCCAATATAGGTATCTATGAGTTCTATAAAATAATTCCTGTTATAGAGTCCTGTTAGAGAATCCTTTCTCTGTAATTCATCCATCCTTCTATCTATCTTCTTCTTTTCTGAAAGATCCTTAAATATTCCAACATAGTATATGGTTTTACCCAGCTGAATTTTATTTATGCTCAACCACTCAGAATAGATTGATCCATTCTTGTTCTTATTCCATATCTCTCCACTCCATTTCCCTTCATAGACCAATCTATGCCACATATCTTCATAGAATTCTTGGTCCTGTACACCTGATTTAAGTATACTTACATTTTTCCCAAAGATATCATCTATATGATATCCTGTTATCTCTGTAAATGCATTGTTTATCCATAGGGCATTTCCATTGTCATCTGTAAGGACTACCCCTTCCGAATTCACCTCCAATGCCTTTTTAAACAAGAGAAGATCCCTTTCATTAAACTTTCTGCTTGAAATATCCTCAATCATTGAAAAGAGCACTCTAGTACCTTCTACCTTTAAGAAAAGACTGTTGATCTCTACATCTCTTAGCTCCCCATTTGCCAGACGATGGACAGTTCTAAACCTCACCCTACCTTCCCTTTCTACAATATTCATATATCTTCTAGTCTCTTCTTCACACTGTGAATTTATATTTTGAATTTTCATAGACAATAGTTCTTTAGGGCTATATCCATAGTATTTGACAGCTATATCATTTGCCTCTAATATCCTTCCACTATCTGCATCTATTACCAATATAGGTCTGTCATGTCTGTTAAATAGATCATAATATGTATTTTGGCGAAACAACCTTTGACCTATATATTCCATCCCTATCATCAATCCTTCCCCCTTGCCATATATTTGGCTCTTCTCTCCTTATATTCTTCGGCATGTTTAGCCATAATTTTAAGAATTACCTTTTATATCCTCAATAACAATTTTCCTTAAAAAATTGTAAGAGGGAATATACTCTATTATCTGGATTGTTAAATTATCTCTATAAAGTCTCCTTCTCTAATCACTCCACCTTTAATTACTTTGGTAAAGATACCTTCCTTTGGCATGACACATTTTCCAACTTTCTTGGAAATAGCACAACCACTATGACACTCCTTTCCTATTTGAGTTAGTTCTTGAATAGTGTCTCCTATCTTAAATCTAGTCCCCACAGGTAAGGAAAAAAGCTCTAATCCTTCAGTTGTGATATTCTCTGCAAAAACACCTGGAACTAATCCTTCTACTCCCAAGTTTTCCATCTTGTTGAAACTCTCTATGGCAAGTAGGCTTACCTGTCTATGCCAATCACCAGCATGGGCATCACCTTTAAGCCCATGATCCTCAATAAATATTCCCTCTTTTATAGGAGTCTTTATAACTCCCTTCTTATCTGAAATATTTATAGACACTACCTTTCCCCTTATATTCGTTCTCATATAGTCACCTGACTTTCCACCAGTTTTTTTCATCAATTTAATATCTGAAATCTCCATATCCCTATCTATGGCTTTACACATATCATATATAGTCAAACAAGCTATGGAAACAGCAGTCAAGGCCTCCATCTCTACACCTGTCTTTCCCTCAGTCTTTATAGTAGCCTCTACCCCTATTCCATCACTTAAAAACTGAAAGTTGATATCAGTTCCTGAAAGAAATATATTATGACACATGGGAATTATGTCACTGGTCTTTTTAGCCCCCATGATTCCACCTATCTGTGCTACAGATAATACATCTCCTTTCTTTATTAGACCCTCTCTTATCTTTTCCAAGGTCTCCTTTCTCATTGATATCTTACCTGTAGCTATAGCCTCCCTTTTGGTAATATCCTTGTGACCTACTTCCACCATATGGGCTCTTCCGCTTTCATTAAAATGTGTAAATTCCATAATTATCCCCCTATTTGATTCATATTCCTATATATATATTCTCTGTCCTCTAGATGATGGCTTTCTTCTTTGCTTAAAATTCCCTCTTTAATGACCTCTCCTATGTTTTCATTATTTCTAATAGCTGCTTTTAAATCTATTTCTCTATTGGAGTGAAGGCATGTCTTTAGCTTTCCTGTAGAGGTCAATCTTATTCGATTACAGTTGTTACAGAATTTACAAGATATTGGATTTATTATGCCTACTTTTCCCTCTACATCTGGTAATCTATAATATACTGCTGGTGATGATATATCTTCTGTCTCCACAGGGACCAAATCTCTTATAACATCCAAAACCTTTCTGTTGGATACAAATTTATCCTCAGCAAAATCCATGGCTTCACCTATAGGCATCAACTCTATAAATCTTACATCTATGCCCTTCCTTGTCAAATCAACTAGATTAGATATTTCATCTTCATTAAATCCACCAATTAGAACTGTGTTTATCTTTATAGGCGTTAATCCAACCTTCATAGCCTCTTCTATACCATCTAGTACTAGGGATATATCTCCACCTCTAGTTATTTCATGATATTTATCTGGATTTAGAGTATCAAGACTTATATTTACCCTGTTTATCCCTGCGTCCTTTAGAGACTGAGCCATATCCTTGAGTAATAATCCATTAGTAGTTAGAGTAAGCTCCCTAACTTTCTCTAAACCATTCACTTCTTTGATTAAATTTATAATTCCCTTTCTAACCAAAGGCTCTCCACCTGTAAATCTAATCTTATCTATTCCCAAATCTACAAATTTCTCAATTAATAAGTATAACTCTTCTAAGGTTAATAGATCATCATGACTTAATTTGTTATCTATTCCCTTCTCTGGCATACAATACTTACATCTCAGATTACATCTGTCCGTTAAAGACACTCTGAGATAATTTATCCTTCTCCCAAATGAATCCAACATCTAATCACCAATCCTCCAGACCCTCTCTGTTCTCTATTCTCTGTTCTCTATTATCTATTATCTATTATCTATTATCTGCCTCTACTATCTGCCTATAAATATATTCTGCTAACTCCTCCACCTCATCTAGTCCAAACTGTTCAATATCCTTAGAAAATCTATCTAAATCACTTACATATGCTATTACAGTCTCAGGTCTAGAAATAGGAAGAGAGGATATCTCACTTCGTACAATCTCTATCTTAGGATAGCAAGAGTATTTAAACCCCTCTAATAGTATTAAATCAGCTTCAGGAAATTGTTCTATTAACTTGGACATGGAAACATCTTCCTCTTCTTTTATGACCATCCACTTATGTTTAGAAAAGATTCCCACTCCATAGGCTCCAGATTTTCTATGCCTATATGTATCAGTTCCCTCTCTATCTGGGTCAAAGTCATGGCCATCATGTTTTATAGTGGCAATCTTTATACCTTTTTCTTTAAGATATGGAATAAGTCTAGTAATCAATGTAGTTTTTCCAGAATTTTTTATACCACTTATTGCTATTACCTTCTGCTTATACCCCTTCATAATAGAACTATTCCTACTTCTTCGAATTTCTTAAGTCCTTTATTTCCTGCTTCTATATCTATAAGGGCATTACAGTCCTTCATACTCAAGAGCATACCTGAAGAATGTCCACCCTCTGGTAAGTCTATATCACCATCTCTATAGATTCCCCTGATAAATCTTCTATTCTTGCTTATCTTTTTAAATTCTCTAAGTAATCTAGCCCTAACTCTCCTAGTCTCTATACTACTATCTAAGCTTAGTTTTCCAATCAAAGGTCTAGCCAATAGTTCAAAGGTTGCAAGGGCTGCAAAGGGATTTCCAGATAGACTCAATATAGGCCTATCTTTAAAAATAGAGTACATGACAGGTGTACCTGGCTTTATCTTCACTCTCCAAAACAATTGCCTAGCTTCTATTAAATCTATAACCTCATGGAATATATCCTTATCTCCTACAGATACTCCACCTGTTGTAATCAATAGATCTAAATCATCTATATTCTCTACAATGGAGTTTCCCACACTTTCAGGATCATCTCCCTGAGTCTTTATCTTTACATAGTCAAATCCAAGTTCTCTCAGTCTAGAACCTAGCATTATTCCATTTGTATCATATATCTTCCCATCTATTAGAGGTGAAGTATATTCTATAATCTCATCTCCAGTAACCAAAATTCCTATTCTCGGTCTTCTAATTACCTTAATCCTATCTTGTCCCACACTACCTAAGACTCCTAGATGTATAGCTGAAAGCTTGGTCATCTTATTTAATAGTAATTCTCCAGACTTTATATCTTCACCTCTGTAACAATAGTTTTCAAAGGGTTTCAATGTTTTCCTTATAATTACATTTTCTCCATCTTCCAAAGAGTCCTCTAATCGAATGACGCAATCTGAACCTAAAGGCATCTTTCCACCGGTCATTATTCTTATTGCTTCAAAACTTTCTAGTCTCTTATCACTAGTTGTTCCAGCATAGACCCTGTCAATTACTTTAAAAGTGACAGGATTGGACTGTGAAGCCATGTATGTATCTTCAGCCCTTAGAGCAAATCCATCTAATGGAGATCTATCGAAGGGAGGATTGTCCATTGGTGCATAAAAATCCTCTGCTAAAATCCTTCCTAGACCATCTTCTAACTCTACTTCCTCTATATCCCCTATAGATTCTACAGAATCTAATATAATCTCCAAGGCCTTTTCTAGTTCTATATTTTTCAAAGCTATACACCCTTTCCAAATTGACAATTTGGATAGTGACATATCTCACAATCCAAGCAAAGTCCTCCATAGCCTAATTTTGCAATATGTCCCTTATCTAACCTAATCCCTGCACATACATATGGAAGTATTATATCAAATATTGTTATTTCCTTATACATTGCACAACCAGGAACTCCCATTACTGTAGTTCCATCATGGAAATAGGCTAACAAAAACATAGCCCCTGGCAACACTGGAGCACCATAGGTGACTAGACTAGCACCACTTGATTTGATGGCAGCAGGTGTTAAATCATCTGGGTCTACACTCATTCCTCCAGTACATATTATAAGGTCTACACCCTTTTCCTTTATATCCAAGATACCTTTTTCTATATGTTCCCTATTATCATCACTTATAATATGATGGATTACCTCTATGTCCATGACCTTTAACTTTTCCCTAATCACAGGTGTGAAAGTATCTTTAATCCTACCATGATATACTTCATTTCCAGTAGTCACTATTCCAGCCTTTAACCTTCTAAATGGAGTCAACTTAAGTATAGGAGTATTGCCAGCTACATCTCTTGCTCTATTTAATCTCTCCTCTTCTATTACAAGGGGGATTACACGCATACCTGCCAACTTGTCCCCTTTTTTTACTGGATTGTTCCCCATTCTAGTAGCAATCATAATATCTTCTAATTCATTTATCCTATTCAATCTATGGACATCTACTTGGAAAAAGCCATCACATTCTGCCTTTAACTCAATCTTTCCCTCTTTTACTTCTGTAGATACCATATTGTCATTTGCACACAACTCAGCTAAAACAAGGGCTGCATCATTTTCATGAACCATTCCTTCCCTATTTTCATAGACATATATATGATCTTTCCCCATAGATAATAGTAGAGGAATATCCTCTTCTGTAACTATATGTCCTTTTCTAAAAACTGCATCTTTAATCTCATCTTTCACTATTCTAGTCATATCGTGACATAGTACACTGCCTACTGCGTCTTGAGTTTTTATCTTTTTCATATTTACCATCCTTTATATTAAAAGCTGTCTTCAGTCTTTAGATCTGAAAACAGCTTTATATATTATATTGCTGCTCCTTTTCAAACACGGAAGGCATGCTCGTTTCCAAACATACCCTTAAATATTTTAAAAAAATATTTCGGCATTTATCCATAGGGTTGATATCAGGATAATATGCTCGGAGTCAATAAATGTCATTTAGTTTTAAAACTATCTATATCCATACTCTCCATATTCTACACCCTCTGCCAAAGCTCTGGCATATTTTTCACTCATGTGAATTGTAGAATAGAGATATCTCTTGTTGTTTCCCGTTGTTAATTCACAGATGTCACTATATTTCTCCTGCTGTCTCATTCTATCAAGAGCCCGTTCTATCTGAGCATCTGTATAGAAATATGGAGAATTATTGAAATAATAAAGTGGTGTGGCACAGGGATAAGTCTTGCCATTCCACCTGACCATTTCAGCTATGGTCTTTGGCAGATCCTTTTCTTCTACTAGTACTGCAATATTTGCATAATTATCACTCATATATTCATCTGAATAATAGTATATATCCTTGTCTCCCTTGATAGATGTGATGTCACTACAACTCTCATCCTCTGATAGAGAGCTTAACAATTCTTCTAAGTCTTGTCCTTCCTTCTCAAGAGATGATTTAGGCGTTATATAAGCTGCATTACTTCTCATTCTTAGAAATTCTGCCAATAGCTGAGCTTCTGTCTTTTCTTCTATTTCTCCTATCTCTTCTTCATCTAAGGAATTTGGAGCATCATCTGTATCCTCAAGTTCTTCTAAATAATCTAGAAGATCAGGCTTATCCTGACTATCTGATTCTGAATTCAAAAACTCTTCCTTTTCTTTCAATTCATCTTCATTTACCTCATTTGAAAACTCAGTAACTTCTTCTATTCTAGAAAAGCCATCCTTTCTTCTTCCAAATAACATATCTACACCTCCAAATTCTCTATAATATTTATGCTGGTAACAATCCCCTAGCTTCTAGATCATCAGCCATATAGCCTAGTCCAAGTCTTTCCAGAGTCTTACGAGTTGGAATTCCAGTTTCAACATCCCATCCCATTTCCTCATAGAACATGGTCTTAGCTATTTCCATATCTTCTCTATCCATCTTCACTGTTCCAGCTTCAAAAGGTTTGAAATCTGGCTCTTTGTCAAATACCCAAGCAGGTATAGTATCATGATCTTTTCTTAGATTTTTACTTCCTTCGTGGATACTAAAGGAAATAGCTGTCATAACCCTAAGCATATTGGATACACGTTCACTGGCTAAATCTATATCCTTTCTAGTCCAGTTTTCTCCTGTAATAGCTGTCATATATTTAGCGTCTAAATCATGATCCCCTTTATATCCCCTCTTCTTTGATGGAGATAATGTCATTGGATACATCCAGTTGCAAAGAGTTGCCATATCATGCCATTGCTTGCCTATAAAGGCCCATTTAGCTAACTTAGCCTTGTTTCTATTCATAGGTGTATAGTGTTTTGGCTTATCTACAGCTCCTTCACCAAATTCATCTTCCAATATCTTCTTATACAGTTCATATGGTGAACCTGATTGAACTACATTTGTCATATGGTGAATCATGCAATCACGATTATACATAAGATTATAGAGTAGACCAGTTTGCCATACGTCTTCAGAAGAGTGATGTTTTGGATATCCATTGTATGTTACATTTTGCAGATACTCTACATCTAGATATTCCTTACCTAGATTCCACTCTTTAACCAATAGATATGTTCCAAGTCCTAGTTTGGATATTTCCCCTTCCTTCATGGCAATTCTACGAACTATGTCTACTACCCAACGTGGATCCCCTTCTTTCATCCAATCCCATGGAATTGAATTGTACTCTTCTGCTGGAAGTTTCTCCTTAAGTATTCCTGATTTATAGCAATAGTTGAAATCACGTTGTATATTTCCATAGTTGTCCCATAGTCCATAGTCATCTACTGCTCTAGACCCAGCACCACAGATAACTAGATTGGCATCTCCCTCATCTACAAAGTCTTTTAATCCCTCTGGATACCATGCTCCTTGGAATATAATAGGCATACATGTGTTGGAAACCTTAGTTGGCAAATCATATTCTGCCAATGGATCTATATCGTATTGAGCATAGCATCTTATTGGACATGAAGAACATCCTCCAACCTTGACCATATATTTATCTGCAATAGGTCCATGGTCAAAATATCCCTTATGAGCACGATATCCAATCTTATCTATATCTCCTACAGGTTGTTCACCCATATCTACAAATCCACCTTCAGCTTTTTGCCATCCTCTTCCAGGTGCTCCTGACCATCTATTTTTCCCAGATGGTGCTGAATATTCTGCCCATGATTGAGGAACAGCTGGGACATTGTGATTGTTATTTCCCCCTACTAATTCCCTTAACATATAGTCACTGACTTCCTTTAATCCCTTTGGATCAGCAATCTTCACATTTCCTGTACCACGAGCTACAAAACCCTTCAGCTTTTTAGAGCCAAATATAGCTGCAACTCCAGCTCCACCTGAATTTCCTACAGATGTAATCATACAGGACATATTCACAAGATTTTCTCCTGCTTGACCAATTGTTGCTGCATCAAAAGATTCTCCATTTTCTTCTACTAATATCCTATTGGATTCAAAGGTTCCCTTACCCCAGATATGACTTGCATCCTCTATGGTGACTTTGTCATCATCTATCTTAAGATAGACAGGTTTAGATGATTTTCCTTCAAAGATAACTCCATCATATCCAGCATATTTAATAGCATGAGCAATATGTCCTCCCATATGGGCATCTACAATAGAGTATCCCTTTGTCCATGAAGAAAGGAAAGACATATTAAGTCTACCTGAACATGGTACTCCAGAACCAGTCAATGGTCCAACTCCTAAGACTACCTTTGAAGCTTCATCATAAGGATGGGTCTCCATAGGTACCTCATCATATATGATCTTATAGCCTATTCCCATTCCACCTACATAATCCTTATATTTACTCGTATCTTCCGTTGTAATTGAGCCTGTTGTAAAATTAACACGAAGTATTTTCCCAGACCATCCATATACAGTCATTATAGTTCAACCCCCTTATTGTTTTCTTGTCTTCTGTGCTGCTGCCGTTACTGCATCCCAAGGAACCATTGACAATGCCCCTGTAACACAGCCCTGTATACATGCACCACACAAGATACACTTAGATGCTTTCTTTGTCTCTGGATTTACCGTTGGCATATGCCAAGGACATGCTTCCACACAGGCACCACAACCGACGCATTTTGATTGATCTACAATCTTTACACCTCCATCATCTGCATATATGGCTTCCTCTGGACATGCATTTCCACAAGGCGGATCTTCACATTGACGACATGTATCTGGGAAATATACCCAATCGTCTTGGTATGTACCATGGCCATTGTGATTCATTAGATTACGTGTTACCTTTACCCTAGAAATATGGGAGGATACACATCCATCATTTACTATGGTACAATTGATTTCACATCTTTGACAGCCAGTACATTTTGCTTCATTTACAACTAACAATCCAGTGGGAGTTGCCCATAAAACAACATCACCATTATCCACCTGCTCTTGACTACAACCAAATAGGGACAACAATGATGCCGATACTGTCAAACCAACTAGACTCTTCCCTGAAATCTTCATGAATTTTCTTCTAGTCATTTCTGTGTTTAACGCTTTGTCTATTTTGTTTTGTTTTTGTACTTCTGACATTTTATTCACCCCTTCTTTGATGAATCAAAGATAATCTGTCCATAAAATATTTTTTTCAAAATATCAACCCCTTTCATGGATAGCATTATTTTTGAATATAAGATATGTCTATATGTTAATTTATAGACATACGGTTATTATATTATAATATTAAAATACAGTCAATGGATTGAGCTGTTCCAGAGTGCAAAATGGATTAAAATTTATTTACATCATCTTATTTTCCCTGCTCTTTATAACTATCAATATCTAATTTCATATGTAGTCCGGTTTTGTTGTTTTTAACCGCTAGAATTTCTGCTAAAATACTAATTGCTATTTCTTCTGGTGTGTTGTCAGCTATATCTAAACCTATCGGTGAATATATTTTTGATAGTCTTTCTTCATCAATACCTTTTTCCCTTAAATTATTAAACATACTTAATACTTTTCTTTTACTTCCAATTACACCAATATATTTAGCTTTTGAATCCATAACAGCTTCCAATGCTTCCCCATCATATTTGTGCCCTCTTGTCACAATGACGATATACGAATCTTCATTTATGTCATACTTCCTAAGACTATCATCTACAAGACCTAATATCAATTTCTTTGCAAGGGGAAATCTCTCACGGTTTAAAAACTCTTCCCTGTCTTCAAATATTACAATATCAAAATTAAGGAAGTTTGCTATTTGATAAAGAGCTAAAGATACATGTCCACCACCTATTATGAGCAATTCTGGTCTTGAACTAAATACCTGAATAAATATATCCACCTCTCCACCACATACCATTCCCTCATCTTCCAAAGGGATATTTACACTCATACTTCTATTTGCTTTAATGGATTTAAGTGCCAATTCAATAGCTTTTTTTTCCAATGCACCCCCACCTATAGTACCAATAATTGAACCATCCTCTAATACTCCCATCTGTGCTCCTGTAACCCTTGGAGTAGAACCTTCAGACTTCGTAATAGTTACTAATGCTGAGTTAATTCCCTTTTCCACAAGTTCCAATATGTTTTTTAATACAGATATCTCTGGCATCTTTTCTCCTCCTTTGGCTATATAAAATAGCTTTGCTAAAATAGGATTTTTCCCTAATAGATAGCAGCTTTTCAATTTCAAATATGACAATTTTAACTCTTGCCATATATAGTCTATGAATAATACTTGTTGCAATATCACCATTTATATGAACCTCTATTACACCATGTTGTGTCCATAGATGACTACTTAATATGATGTTTCACATCCTTGCAAGTACTTCACTAAAGTGATAATATGATTTAAACTATAGAGTTAGAACTTTCATCAATCTCACAATATAAGGAGGAAAAGTAAATGAATGTATTAGAACTAGCTAAACAATATAGGGATTATACTGTTGGATTGAGAAGAGAATTTCATTCTAATCCAGAGCCTGCATTAGAAGAGTTTGAAACAATAAAAAGAATTGAAAGGGAATTAAAATCAATTGGTATTCCATATGAAATTGTAGGGGAGACAGGAATAGTAGCTACAATTCAAGGAAATAAAGAAGGAAAAAAAGTTGCACTTCGTGGAGATATTGATGCCTTGGAAGTAGATGATCTAAAAGACGTACCCTATAAATCAAAAAACCCAGGACTATGCCATGCCTGTGGCCATGATGGACATACAGCCATGCTGATTACAGCTGGTCGTATTCTATATGAAAATATAGACAAACTCAATGGAACAGTATTACTGATATTCCAGCCTGCAGAAGAATCCATTTCTGGTGCTAAAAAGATGTTAGCTGAGAAGAATTTCTTAGAAGATGTAGACTCAATATTGGGAATACATCTAGTCAGCCCCTTAGAGACTGGCAAAATAGGATATACATATGGTGCAAGTATGTCCTCTGCTGATTCATTCGTAATAAATCTACAAGGTAGAGGTGGACATGGTTCTAGTCCACATGACACTATAGATCCCCTAGTAGCTGCTTGTTCATTGGTTACAGATGCACAACATATTATAAGTAGAGAGGTGCCTCCTAATGAATTTGGCGTTCTTACCTTTGGTATTGTACAAGCTGGGTCAAGACATAATATCATTCCAGATTCTGCTTTAGTTGAGGGGACTATTAGAACTTATAATAATGAAATTCGCAATACTATAAAAGCTAGTCTTGAAAGGGTGGCCAAAAGCATCTCTGATGCTCATAGAACACATATGAAAATAACATTCCCAACTCAAACTTCTCCAGTAGTAAATACTAAAGAGCATATAGACTTAGCTCGTAAAACTATGGAAAAACTTGTTGGAAGAGAATATGTAGTAGAATTACCTCCTTCATCAGGAAGTGAAGACTTTTCTTACTTCCTAGAAAAAGCACCTGGACTATATTTACAAGTAGGAGCAGGTAACAAGGAAAAGGGCATTATTTATCCTCATCATCATCCAAAATTCGATATAGATGAAGATGCACTTCCAACAGGAGCTGCACTGTATGCACAATATGCTATAGACTTCATTAACGAATTTTAAGTAAAAATTTTATTAGATATGGAATAATATAATTAGGGCATCTTAAACTTAGTAAGATGCCCTAATATATTCTTATTCATATCAATAATATAAAAAGAAATATTCATTGACAAAACATTTGCAATCCATCTATCTATACATTATAATCTCTATTATAGTCATGACTACAATAGAAATTAGGAAGTGATCCTTTGTTAAAAGACAAGTTGCCTTCGGCTGTGGAAATGCCTGTTGAGCTATGGATTAATGATGATAAAATAACAACCTTTATGTGTACCCCCTTTGAACTAAATGATTTGGCTATAGGTCATCTTCTCACACGAGGTATAGTAGAGAATAAATCAAATATAGTAGATATAAAAGTAAATCTAGACACATACCAAATATTTGTATCAGCAGATGGAATTATAAATAATGATCTATACAGTGTTCCTGAATTTGTCCTCAGTGGTACATCTTCTGTCAGCGGGTTCAATGACAATATATATAGAATTCCAAATGTAAGTAAGAATCTATCTATTGAACTTAAAGAGATCGTTGATGTTGCTAATACAATGGTAGAAGAAGCCACAATCTACAATACTACTGGAGGAGTACATAGTGCCATAGTCCTAGACTTAGACAAAGATATATATTATCTTCGAGAAGATATAGGCAGACATTGTGCAGTAGATAAGGCAATAGGTGCCTCAGCTAGAGATGATGTATGTTTTTCTAAATCTATTATATGCACTACTGGTAGAATATCCTTGGATATGCTTTTAAAATGTGCTGCCGTAGGGATACCCATAGTAGCCTCACTAAAATATCCAAGTGATATGGGGATAAAACTGGCCAATCACTATGGAATAACCATAGTTTCAAAGATATTGTCTGAAAAACCTCTTATCTATACTAATCCAGAAAAGATTCAGATATAGTAAATAGAGGAGATGATAATATGACACATACTAGCCAAGAGAGTTTAAAGTGTGAAATCAAGGCAAAGTTCTATAGGACAAACCTTGGATTTGGTCCTGGTATTGCAGATATAATGGAGTTGGTAAAACAAACTGAGAATCTATCTGAAGCATATAGAACTATGGGACTATCCTCTAGTAAAGGTTGGAAGATTATCAAAAGGGCAGAGGAGGATTTAGGATTTCCTCTAATCAAAAGTGTAGTTGGAGGTAATGGTGGAGGAAAATCTGTCCTCTCCAAAGAAGGAGAGATCTTTTTACAGAGATACCAAGATTTTATGGAAGAGCTAGATATAGAAGTTGAAAGGCTCTTTAAAAAGTATTTCTATGACTATTGACTTTACTGCCTATTATGGCTTTAAAGAATATATTCGTTAATCTCATTTGAGATAATCGAAATTATATGGGAGGAATTATAGTGAAATTAAAGAAAACTTTAAGTCTATTTTTAGTATTAGTACTTACAATGACCCTTGTAGTTGGATGTGGTAATGAGAAAAAAGAAGTGGAAGATAGTGCTAAGACTACAGGTCAAGAATCAGAAGGTGAAGATGTGGAATTATTAGTATCTGCTGCAGCTAGTTTGACAGATGTCCTAAATGAACTAGGAGATATATACATGGAGGAAAATTCAAATGTAGATATTAAATTTTCCTATGGAAGCTCTGGAGCTCTTCAAGCTCAAATTGAAGAAGGTGCTCCTGTAGATGTATTTTTCTCTGCAGCACAAAAGCAGATGGATGCATTAGAAGAAGGTGGACATATAGTTTCAGATACTAGAAAGACCCTATTGATAAATAAAGTTGTTCTAATAGCTCCAGTAGATAGTCAATTGGAAATTGAGTCCTTTGAAGATCTACTAAAAGATGATATAGAAAAAATAGCCATTGGGGACCCTTCCAATGTTCCAGTAGGACAATATAGTGAAGAGATGTTTACAAATCTAAATATCCTAGATGATATAACTCCAAAGGCAGTATATGCAACTGATGTGAGGACAGTACTTACATGGGTAGAAAGCGGAGAGGTAGACTGTGGTCTAGTCTATGCAACTGATGCCTATACTACTGATAAGGTAAAGATCATCGCCGAATCACCAGAGGGAAGTCACAAGGAAGTAAGCTATCCTATTGCAGCTATTAAAGATAGCAAAAACCTAGATGCTGCAAAAGCATTTATAGATTTCCTATCTACAGAAGAAGTAGCAGAGACATTCAAAAAATATGGCTTTGACCTTAAATAGTGGAGAATATTATGAGCTATTCTCCACTTATAATCTCATTAAAAGCTGCAATCTTATCTACAGCCATAGACTTTATTTTGGGGATATATAGTGCATATCTTATTAGTAAATCCAAGAGATTTAAGGGAGTCATAGATGGAATACTCACCCTTCCCTTAGTACTACCTCCTACTGTTGTAGGATTTTTTTTGCTAATACTATTGGGAAAAAATAGTATCATGGGAAAGATATTATTGAAGTTCAACACCTCTATTATGTTCTCCAGAGCTGCTACTATCATCTCGGCTACAGTAGTTTCATTTCCATTGATGTATAGAACAGCAAGGGGAGCCTTTGAACAATTTGATAGAGATATGATATATGTTGCAAGAACTTTAGGCTTAAGTGAACATGAGATCTTTAGAAAGATTATGCTGCCCAATAGTTTCTCCAGCATAGTTGCTGGAACTATACTGACCTTTGCAAGAGCCCTCGGAGAATTTGGGGCTACTATCATGATAGCAGGAAATATCCCTGGAAAGACTCAGACTATGTCTGTAGCCATATATAGTGCTGTCCAAGCTGGAAATCGCCAACTAGCATATAGATGGGTAATATTAATGGCTGCTATATCCTTTTTTGTAATGGTATTGATGAATAGATTTGAGAAGGATAAAATCTTAAAAGTGGGAAAGGGAGGCGTTTAAAATCCTCTATGTAGATATAAAAAAGACCTTAGGTAATTTTCAATTGGATATTAAATTTGAAATAGACAATAGTACTCTAGCATTACTAGGACCTTCAGGCTGTGGAAAGAGTATGACTCTAAAGTGTATAGCAGGTATTGAATCCCCAGATGAAGGGGAGATAGTATTAAATGGGAGGACCCTATTTAATAGTAAAAAAAAGATAAATATAGTTCCTCAATATAGAAAAGTAGGACTATTATTTCAAAGCTATGCCCTTTTTCCCAATATGAATCTAAAAGAGAATATCATTATGGGTATTCCAAAACATAAGGACAATAAAGAAGAAATTGCACAGGAGGTAATTGGGGATTTTTCCCTACAGGGATTAGAAAAAAACTATCCCCATCAGCTATCTGGTGGACAGCAGCAGAGGGTAGCACTGGCTCGAATGATAGTAAATGAGCCTGAAATCCTCATGTTAGACGAGCCCTTCTCAGCCTTAGATGAATATCTTAAATGGCAGATGGAAAGGGAGCTTATGGATATTATCTCAAAACACAGAGGGGAGATAATATATGTGTCCCACAACAAGGATGAAGTCTTTAGATTAAGTGATACCATAGCTGTCATCAACAAGGGAAAAATAGAAGAGATCAATGATAAAACCAGCCTATTTAATCATCCTAAGAGTATATATTCTGCAACTGTAGCTGGATATAAAAATATATCCAGAGCAAAGAAAATCCATGAACATAGGGTATTGGCCATAGACTGGGATATAGAGTTAGAATGTAGGGATGTAGGAGAAGATATAAAATATATAGCTGTTCAAGAGCAAAATATTCACATGTCCCATGATTTAAATATGACAAACACCTTCAAACTTCATGTGGTGGATATAATAGAAAATATAAATTCTAATATACTTATTCTATCAAGTAATGATAGTTCAAATTCCCATATCTATATGGAGATATCCAAGGAACAAGATGACTGTCTAAAAGATAGGGAATATATCTATGCTAAATTCAATGGAGATAATATATTGCAATTCTATTAAGATAAAGTTGTTATTCTTTACACAATCCTTCTTTCATGCTAAAATATAATATATATTAACATAGTTAGGAGGAATATGTTATGTTTGGATTTGGTAAAATTGGTCCTTTGGAATTAATAGTTATTCTTATAATAGCCCTTGTAATCTTTGGTCCTGCAAAATTACCTGAACTTGGAAGGTCTATGGGACAGGCTATAAACCAGTTTAGAAACGCATCAAAGGAGATTACTGACGAAATAAATAAACCTCTGGATGACAAATCTGAAAAGGATTCATAATAATGCATGAAGATATGGAAACTTATGATGAAAAACAGACGGTTATAGAACATCTTACAGAGTTGAGAAGACGACTTATCTATAGTCTTATAGCTTTTATTCTATCTACTATATTGGCATATAGGTTCTCTGAAATCATAGTGAAAAACATGATTCACAATACAGAAGATATAGATTTTGTATTTATCACTCCTACAGAACTCTTCATGTCACATATAAAGATAGCAGTCATTGGAGGGGCAATCCTTGCCCTTCCAATTATATTGTTTAATATTTGGATGTTTGCAAAACCTGGTCTAACCTCTCATGAGAGAAGATCTGTTTTAAAAGCAACATCTCTAAGTGGGATATTGTTTATAATAGGTGCTTTATTTGGATATCTTATAGTATTGCCACTGACTATTGATTTCTTTACAAGTTTTCAAATAGATGGAATCAAACCCATGATAAGCTTTAGTAGCTATCTTTCCTTTACCATCTCCTTTGTATTGGCATTTTCAATAGTCTTTCAGCTTCCTATTTTGATGACTATTGTAGTCAAATTTGGTCTTGTAAGTACAAATACCTTAAATAAAAACAAAAAAGCAGCTATAATAGTGATATTTGTACTAGCTGCCATACTTACTCCACCAGATGTTGTATCCCAGGTTCTACTGGCTATACCTATGATACTCTTGTTTGAAATCGGAATGTTCTTTGCAAAGATGGTAGAAAATAAAGAGGATAGTTGAAAGACTATCCTCTTTATTTTCTAGCACATTCCCCTCCAGCACCTGTCAATATCTCCAGTCCATGATGTATACTATCTAAAATAAAATCCAACGATTCCCTCACTGCCTTTGGACTACCAGGGAGATTTATTATCAAAGTCCTATTTCTTATTCCTGATACTCCTCTAGAGAGCATGGCTCTAGGTGTAATCTGAAGACTATAATACCTGATAGCTTCCGATATTCCATTTGCCATCCTATCACATGCCTTTATTGTAGCCTCAGGAGTTACATCTCTAAGACTAAACCCTGTACCTCCTGTAGTCAAAATCAAATCTACCTTCACATCATCTGCCATAGTCACTATCTCCCTAAATATGGAGTCTATATCATCAGGAACTATGGTCTTTCTTTCAATAGAATACCCCTTATCCTTCATGATGCTACAAATTACTTCCCCAGATTCATCTACTCTCTCTCCTATATAGCCTTTGTCACTTGCTGTAAGTATACCTACCTTAAACACTATAGTCACCTCATATTATTTTTATTTAATATCTCCATCATATAAGCATCTTGAAACATAGGAATTTTTAGTATAATATCTATCTATGGGCATGTCCCAAATCCAATAATGGAGTTGATAGATTTGAATATACAATTACCTAATATGGGCTATATAGTCTCTATCTATTTATTTATGATAAATCTGATTACCTTTATAGCCTTTGGAATAGATAAGAGAAAAGCCAAAAAAGGTCGCTGGAGAATTCCAGAAGCTACCCTCCTTGGTCTATCTCTAATAGGAGGCACCCTTGGGGGAATCCTGGCAATGAACTTCTTTAGGCACAAGACTCAAAAGAAAAAATTCTCCATAGGAATGCCTGTACTTCTAATAATAAATATATATTCTATTAGATTCCTATATTTACATGGAATATTGTAGAAGTATATCTACACTATAGACAATAGTTGATGAAATATTGAAATACATTTACAAATTCCCTATGTTCACTTATCATAGCCTCTGGATGAAACTGTACCCCTAATACAAAATTTCCATTGGTACTCTCTATTCCTTCCACTACCCCGTCATAGGCTAAGGCATTGACCCTTAAATCTCTGCCTAGCTCCTTTACACTTTGATGATGCTGAGAATTTACTCTTATCTTATTTTCTCCTATTACATCATAGAGTATGGTATCATCTATAATCTTTATAAAATGATATCCCCTCTCTATATTATAAGTAGATATATGACCGTTGGAATTAGGTAGCTGTCTATTTATATCTTGATACAGAGTTCCCCCCAAAGCCACATTTATAAGCTGTAACCCCCTACAAATACCTAATATAGGCATCTTCCTCTCATATGCCCTCTTGAATAGTTCCATCTCCATACTATCTCTATCATAACAAATCCTATCTACTTCTCTTATAGGTTCTTCGCCAAATTCCAATGGGGAAATATCTTCACCACCAGTAAATATTATACCATCTACTAAATCTAAATACATATCTATATCTGCAAGTTCCTTTAGTATAGGAATTATCATTGGCACGCCACCACCTTTTATAGTGGCATCTACATAGGTATAATTTAATTTGCTAAATTTCCTATTGACCAAATACTCAAATTGACTAGTAAGTCCTATTATTGGTTTCACAAGATCGCCCCCATTATAAATATTTTTCAAACCAAGTTCCAGCCTCTTCCATCATATTAGTCGTAACAAAGTGGTCTAAATTATTATATTCTATCATGCCTATTCTGTTATCATGAGAATATAGTTTCCTCGCCTTTTCATAGAATATCCTCTGGCTCTCAATATCCACAAGACTATCCTTATTGCCATGGAGCATGAGAATAGGTCTATCTATGATTAAATCCATATTCACCATGGGATCTTTGGATTCTATTTCCCTTTCTATATCCTCTAGTTTTCCATCATCTTCAATACCTAAAATCTGTTTAAATAATTTGTTAGAATGTGTCCAGTTACAAGACCCATTAAACACTACTAGGGCTTTTATATTTGGATTGTGAGTAAATACTCCTGCAGAAGTAAATCCCCCCATGGAATGTCCCAGTACCCCTATTCTATTAGGGTCTGCATCATATTTTCCTATGATATGATCTATGATTATCTGGGACTCTTCTAAATTGTTCAAGATAATAGGCCAAAAATAATCCCTTGCATTT
Source organism: Varibaculum timonense (assembly GCA_902386935.1). GTDB lineage: Bacteria > Bacillota > Clostridia > Tissierellales > Tissierellaceae > CABMKH01. Next base: position 166,538 of record CABMKH010000003.1, on the reverse strand, counting down.
TCAGGATTGTGATAGTCTATAGTACCCCTCTCTCCATGATATAGTCCATCAGGAACTATGACCTGATATCCTAAACAGCTCAATATAAAGGCTCGAAATCTCTGAGATTCCTTGCTCGAACTCCAGCCATGATACATTATCAAAGTGGGAAATGGACCATTCCCTTCCCTTGGAACAAACCTTATTACTGGAATTTCTCCTATTCTATCTCTCTCTTCCCCTCTCATAGTTCTTCCTCCAATTCTATATATTTTCAATTTGCCAGTCAATAGGTTCTTTTCCTATACTCTTTAGAAATTCATTTGTCTTGGAGAATGGCTTTGAACCAAAGAATCCCCTACTAGCTGATAGTGGACTGGGATGTACAGATTTGATTATATAGTGCTGTCTATTGGTAATATATTTCTCTTTAGATTTTGCATTGTTTCCCCAAAGTATAAATACTACTGGACTCTCTCTCTCATTTAATAGTTTGACTATATGGTCTGTAAATATCTCCCATCCTATATTCCTATGGGAATTAGCTTCTCCAGCCCTTACAGTTAAGGAGGTATTTAAAAGCAGTACCCCTTCATCTGCCCATTTCTTTAAGTATCCATTATTGGGAATATAACAGCCTAAATCATCATGTAATTCCTTATACATATTTCTAAGAGATGGTGGGATTCTCACTCCAGGTTGGACAGAAAAAGCCAATCCATGTGCTTGATTTGGACCATGATATGGATCCTGTCCCAGTATCAAAACCTTCACATCTTTGTAAGCCGTATAGTGAAGTGCATTGAATATATCATAGGCTCCTGGATATATTGGTCTAGACCTATATTCATGTATCAAAAATTGTCTCAACTTCTGATAATAATCCTTTTCCATCTCAGGGCCCAATAGTTCCTCCCAGTCATTGTCAAATATCTTCTTCACCACTTTCACTCCTCACATATATCCTACATACTATTATATCCATTTAATAAAATAATTGCCAAGGAAATAAACTCCTTGGCAATTATTTTATCGCTTTATGTCATTTATCATAGATAGGATTTCATCTGTAGTCTGAATCATCCTTGAATTCATAGAATATCCCCTCTGTGCTACAATTAGATCTGTCATGCTCTTTGATATGTCCACATTGGATTCCTCTAGACTATGCTGGATTATATCACCAAAGCCTTCCCTATCCTCTATAGAATTATATAGTACCATGTCTTCAGATAGAGTATATCTGCCTTCCCCTAGTGAAATCAAAGAATCTAAAACCTGTGGACTATATAGTATCACCTTTCCCAATACTTGATTTTCATCCTCATCCTCTTCAGCATCTCTCACTTTTCCCATTATATCACCTTCTGAAGATATGATTATATTATCTCTATCCCATTCATCTATTGGAATATATAGATCTAAGTCCAAATAATATCCACTATCATCACATATACTCATATCTTCGTTTAGATGAAATCCTCCGTTTCTAGTGAGCATGAGATTTCCCATAGGATCACGAAGACCAAAAAAGCCACTTCCCTCTATAGCCATGTGAAATTCTCCCTCTGATGGTCTAATTGCCCCCTGTCTAAAATCTATACTCCCTACTCCACTCTTAGCTCCTACATTGATACTAGAACCTTGTATATTATCACTTAATAATACCTCATTGTCATATATCTGATTTTTTAGCAGTTCCTGAAAACTTATATCCTTTCTCTTGTATCCATAGGTGTTTACATTTGCCAAATCATCAGATACTCCACTCATCTTGTTGTCTATTGACTTCAGACCAGATTTTCCTATATTCAATACATTATATATCATATACTCTCACTACCTTCCGATTTCATTTACTGCCTTATTTAGAGTTTCATCAGCAGCATGTAGAGCTTTTTGATTGGCCTCAAACTCCCTAGCAATCTCTATCATCTTCATCATTTCATCTATTACATTTACATTGGACATCTCTAAAAAACCCTGTCTTACATCTACATCTATTACAGGATACCATCCATCTCCTACAAATATAGTATCTCCTATAGATTCTAAATCATTGTAGTCCTGAAAGTCTACAATATGAAATCTTCCATAGTGGTCCAGTCTATTTCCCTTTGAATCTATATCTATATGGTTTCCATCTACAAAGGTCTCTGTCATATTTCCCATATCATCTATACTTAGAACTGGATATCCCTCCATAGTGACTAGACGCCTATCCTCATCTAATTTAAAATTACCATTTCTAGTAAAACCCAACTCTCCATTGTCTAACTCAATGACAAAAAATCCTCTATCTACTATGGCAAAATCCATATTCTTTCCTGTTTCAACTAGATTCCCCTGTTTGAATACAGTATATACTTCATCAATCTGATGTCCAAATTCAAGATTTCCCAATTCCTGTCTACGATTTAGGTCATCACTTCCCATATAGTTTACCAGTTCCCTAGACTCTAAGGTACTTTGAACCATATCTTGAAATTTATAGCCTGGAGTATTTATATTGCTCATATTTCCTCCAGCATTCTCCAGCTTTTTCTGAAGAACATTCATATTCCTATTGATAGTATGGATACCCCTTATCATAATCTTCACTCCCCGTCCTTTAAGTCCATTGCCCTAGCCTCTGAAGGATAGATCATTCCCATCTTCCTTGCCTGAGCCTCTACTCTAAATCTACTATTTATGGAATAACTCATATTCATAAGTACTGCTGAAATAATCATTCCTATGCCTAAGGGAATTAAAAAATCTCCTCTTAACCTAGATAGTCTTTGTATAAATTTTTTAATAATAGTATCTCCCCCTTATTCATATTTAGAAGTTCACATATCTCCTCCAGCAAGTAGCCCTCCTTCTCATATCTCTTTAAGAGCATATACTTTTCAAATCCAGTTTCTCCTCTGTTTTCATCGGTTTCTAACTCCACATCCTCTGGAATATCTTCAAATAGTATCTCTTCTATATGAGCAACTCTCTTCTCTAAAATCACTAACTCCTCTATATCCCCATAGGATACTTTAGATTCTGAAGTATCATCTATTTTCTCAGTCCTATGGGCATATATGCCTAATATGATAAATAAAAGCCCAAGAAGTATCAAAAAACTATACATTATGCTTCCTCCATATAGGGACTTAGAAGGTCCCTTAGTTTCAATAGAGTCTTCCCATGAATTTGGGATACCCTAGGTATAGATATATCTAAGATATAGGCTATTTCCTTCATAGATAATTCCTCTACATAGTATAGATTCAGTATAGTCTTTTCCCTATCATCTAGTTTCCCTATGGCCTCTATCAACATCCTCTTCTTTTCTCCATCTGTATAGTACTCCTCTGGAGATATGCTATCCTCATCTTGGATTAGGTCTATAAGTTTCGTATCATTTCCATCCTTAGAAAATATCATGGACTCTAAGGATATATTGGCAAGATAGTGTACTGTCTCATGGATATTGGAAAGTTCCTTGTTGTCAATATCCATATCCTTGCATATCTCTAATTCACTAGGAGTTCTCATGAGCTGATTTTCAAGTTTTTCTTTGACCATATAGTATTGATTTAATTTGTCTATTCTATTTCTAGATACTGGACCAGCCTTCCTCAATTCATCAATAACAGCACCCCTAATCCGAAGACTTGCATATGCCTCAAAGGGGACTTTTTTTCTATAATCATACCGCTTTATTGCATCCATAAGTCCTATAACCCCTATACTGATTAAGTCTTCCAGATCATATATGCTATTTTTAGAATCAATTCTACTGACTACCCTTTTAACTAGAGGTAAATGTTTTATTATTAGATTATCTTGATCACTCAATTCATAAATCATGAAATCCCTACTTTATAATTTTATTCTGTGTCCTTCTCATGAGGATAAATATGAAATAGATAATTCTATCCTTCACACTCTCATCTATACCTTCAAATTCAATTCCGTATATATATTGGGCTCTCTTGTGTGCAGTATCAAACTCCTTATGCCTTATTCTCCCCTTGACTATAAAAGTCTCATCAGCTAATTCAAATACCAAAAGGAGAGTCCTACCTATACTAAAGTCCTCATAACAAGCTAGTTTCAATCCTCCACCACTTAAATCCAACATCATTCCATCTTTAAGATATCTCCTTATATCCTCCATTGTCTCTTGAGGAGATCTACCACTATTTCCAATATCCATCAAGATTCTATTTCCCGTATACTTCATAGGATTTGTATATGCTACGCGAACATCTAATCTCCTCTGTACCTTTATAAAATTACATATTTCAGCCAATTCATATATTGGAAAATCTCCAGCGATTCTATCAGTGACCACACATTCAAATCCAAAGGTATTCTTGTCTGAATATCCTATGGCCTTTAGTATATCTCCTATACGCAATAGCTTAAACTGTCTATCATCTGCAGGAATTGATACATGTATCTTATCTTCAAATACATCATAGACAAGCCCTGAAACACGCTCATCTTTTTCCGTCACCAATTCGATTTTGCTATTTAATTTAAATCTCTCCATATTTATCACCCAAAAAACCTGATTATTTTATTCCCAAGCTGCCGTAAATTAGATATGCCCTTATTGTAATCACTATCTCCTAAGACTTTTCTACTAATCTCTGTTATATTTATACTGGCCAGTGAATTAGGATATCTAAGTACAACTGGTTTCTGCTCCATAATAGACTTGCCTACCCTTATATCGTTGAATACATATCCTAAACATTCTACATCTATATTTAAGAACTGATTGGCAGTCTGTAGAAGTTTGTTATAGGCTTCTTTTCCTTGAGACAGATTATATACCTGATTTATGATTATCTTTATACTACTCTTAAGCTCATATATGGACAGAGCCTTCATAATCCTATAGGCATCCATTAGAGCTGTAGGCTCTGGTGTTGTTACCAATATCACTTCATGGGCAAAGGTAGTAAAAGTCAATGATTGTTTGCTTATACCAGCTCCATTATCTATGATGACTATATCATAATCCCCTAGACAACTTAAGGATTTAAGTATTTCCCTCTGTCTTTTTGTATCTAGATTCTCCATGAAAAACAGATTAGAACCTCCTGTAATCAAATCTACACCTTCTGGGCCCTTAATCACAATATCTTCCAGAGCATTTTCTCCCTTGAGAACTGTCAAAAGATCCCTAGGGGCGTCTATACCCAACATGATATTTGCATTACTCATACCCATATCTGCATCTAGTAAGAGGACTTTCTTCCCCATCTGCTGCAATCTAACAGCAAGATTTATGGAGATATTTGTCTTGCCTACCCCTCCCTTTCCACTGATTACAGAATATATCTTTATTGAATGGGTGGTTTTTTTTTGGCTAACTATGTCTCTCAATCTACTGGCTTGATCCATCATCTTTATAAATCTCCTCACTATAGGATATTAGATTGTCTAAAGTAGCTATCTGAATATCGTCAGGGACATCCTGTCCATAGCAGAAATACTGCACTGGATATCTATTGTTCTCTATGATGTTCCAGAAGTTGACAAAATTGTTTATTTCATCAAATTTAGTCAAAACTAAGGCATCGTATTTCAACTTCCTATATCTCTCTAAAATAGATATCAGAGTCTCCCTATCTGTGGACATACTCACTGCTAAATATGTATTCATGTCCTCATGAATATCCCTAAAATATCCTTGAATATCCTCTATCTTTTCCCTATTGTTTTGGCTTGTCCCTAGTGTATCAATCAGCAGTACATCACAATGGCTTAGCTTGTCTATCTTTTCCTTCATCTCCTCTGGTTTCATGACTACTTCAAAGGGAACATCTAATATATTGGCATATGTCTTCAACTGTTCCACTGCCCCTATTCTATAGGTATCCATTGTAATCAGTCCTACCTTTTTTTTATTTACCAAGAGTTCCTCAGCTGCTATTTTGGCAATAGTAGTAGTCTTTCCAACTCCTGTAGGCCCAACAAAGGTGTTTATCCTAGTTAAATCTAATTTGTTTTTGAAACAATTGTCCTTAAATATAATATCTATAAATTCTACTATCTCTTCCCTAGTCAAATACTGGTCTTCTTTTAGATTTAGCTTACAGTATCCTAATAGCTGTTCTTTTATCCTATCACTAGCATTTATAAATAGAGGATTATTCTCCATAAGATCCTGTAGAGAATATCTCGGTTCTCTCTTGACATCTTTTAGCTCTTCCTCTACAGCCAAGGTTACCTCTAGTTTTTTCTTCTTAAAGGGATTGTACCATTTCCCCATCTTAATACTCCTATGGCTTATAATAAGAGCATCACTGCCTAATTCATATTTGGCCCTAATCAGAGCCTCCTTCATATCATCTACAATATATCTCTTAATGATCATATCCTACCCACCATCCCCACTGCTTCGATTTCAACATCATTTGGTATGTCATTTAGTGATAATATAGGTAATTCAGGAAAATTGTGAACAGTTAAATTCCTAAAAGCTACCCTTATCTTAGGTGAAGCTAAGACTACGGCCTGTATTCCCTGAGTCAACAATCTATTATTTGTATTGTTTATACTGTCAAATATATTGGTAATCATATCTGGCTTCAATACTGGAATAGAGCCTGACATGGTTCTCTTTGTATTTTCACTAATAATCTCCTCTATATCTGGATCTATAGTGATAACTGGCAATATTCCTTGGGGATTTAAATATCCCTTTACAATAGTCCGCTTTAGAGAATGTCTAGTATATTCAGTCAAGACCTCTATATCCTTTGTCATAGGTCCATTATCAGCTAAAGACTCTAGTATAGTCACTAGATCATTTATAGGCACATTTTCCTTAAGTAGATTTTGAAGAACCTTCTGTACCTCTCCCAAGGATAGAATATCTGGTATAAGTTCATCTATTACCACATTGTATTTATCCTTTATAGTCTCCAGTAATTCCTTAACCTCCTGCCTACCTAGTAGTTCATAGCTATTTCTCTTGATAATCTCCTTTAGATGGGTTACCAATACAATAACAGGCTCTACTATGGTATATCCATTTAACTCAATTATCTCTTTGTATCTCTCTTCCACCCATAGGGCATCTAGATTAAAAGCTGGTTCCTTAGTAGGTATGCCTTCTACTTCAAAGTCTTGATTTCCAGGATCTATTACTAGATATCTATTGAGATATATCTCTCCCCTAGCTATTTCATTTCCCTTTATCTTTATGACATACTCGTTGGAGCCTAGTTGTAGATTATCTCTTATACGAATAGGATTTATTAGGATTCCCATCTCATTGGCACATTGTCTTCTAATAGCAGAGATATGTACCTGTAGATTCCCGTCATTTCCCTCATCTACTAAGGGAATCAATCCATACCCTATCTCTAGAGCAATAGGCTCTACTTGAAATGTAGGCATAGACTCTGCCCTTTCTCTCTCTTCTCTAGCCTCTAGGGCTGCTTCAGCACCTGCCGTCTCAAAGGCCAGTTCTGTCCTCTCGTTTTCCATTAATAAATATCCTACACTTCCCATGAGTAGAGATACTATTATAAATGGCAAAGTAGGAAAAGCTGGAACCAACCCAATGATAAATAGCACTACAGAAGTTACTAATATGACCTTATAAAACCCAAATAACTCTCCAGTAACTGCCTGTCCAAAACTATTATCTCCATCAGACCTAGTAACTAGAATACCTGAAGCTACAGAAATTAATAGAGCTGGTACCTGACTTACTAGGCCATCACCTATAGTAAGCTTTCCAAATTTATCTAAGGCCTCTAAAACCCCCATACCCTCTTGTAAGGAAAATATCAATATACCTCCCAATAGATTTATAAGGGTGATTATTATACCTGCAATAGCATCTCCTTTAACAAATTTACTAGCACCATCCATTGCCCCATAGAAATCTGCCTCTCTCTGAAGATCCATTCTTCTCTTCTTAGCTGTCTCTTCATCTATTAATCCTGAATTCATATCTGCATCTATGGCCATTTGCTTTCCTGGCATAGCATCTAGGGTAAATCTAGCAGAAACCTCTGAAACCCTACTGGAACCATTGGTCACTACTACCATCTGTACTATTGTTATTATGACAAATATAACAGCTCCAACTATATAGTTGTTACCTGTGACGAAGTTTGCAAAGGCATTGATTACATATCCTGCATCTCCCTTGCTCAATATCAACCTTGTAGATGAGATATTTAGTCCCAGTCTAAACATGGTGGTGACCAATAACAATGTGGGAAATGTGGAAAATTCCAATACATTTCGTGTAAAAAGTGTCAACAACAATATGGTAATGCCTAATGTAATATTGATGACCAACAAAAAATCCAATACTCCTGTATTCATAGGTATCATAATAATACCTATTATGCCAACAATAGCAAAGGCAACTGTAATCTCTGAATATCTATTGAGGAATTCCATCACATCTCTTAAAAAAACAGGCATAGTATTACTCCTCTTTCCATCTATATCTTACCTTTATTTTTCTCTTTCATATCATATACAAGGGCCAAAATCTCTGCCACAGCCTTGTATAATTCCATTGGAACATATTCTCCAATGTCCACTTTCTTGTACATAGTCCTAGCAAGAGGTTTATTTTCCATAATAGGTACATCAAACTTCTTGGCTATTTCCTTTATCTTTTGGGCAATATGTCCTGCCCCCTTAGCAACTACTATTGGAGCCTGATCTATATCACTATCATATCTAAGAACTACTGCTATATGAGTAGGGTTAGTCACCACTACTGTAGCATCTTCTATGTGGGTCATCATTCTACCCATGGCAATCTGTCTTTGTCTCTGTAGCCGAGCAGCTCTTATCTCAGGACTACCTTCCATCTCCTTGAACTCATCCTTTATCTCCTGCTTGGACATTCTCAAGTTCTTCTTATATTCTCTTCTTTCAAATATATAGTCTATAACTCCAAGGACCAACATGATGATTGCAATATTTAAGCTTAAAGCTTTAATAAATTCCATAAAAAAATAAAATAATTTCTCCGTCCCCAAGTTTCCACTATTTACTATTGCCATTGCAGATTTTGATAAATTCTTATATGTGAGATAAAATACCAATATAAGTTTGCCAAAATTCTTAGTTAGAGTAAATAGTGCCTTTTTAGAAAATATATTTTTGAAACCCTCTATTGGGTTTAGTCTCTTAAGATCTGGTTTCAAAGGCTCCTTTGTAAATATAAAACCTGTCTGAAATAGATTCACTATAATACCTGATATCAAAGCTATTATTGTTGTAGGAAAAATGAGTATTAAAAATTGAACTATATTATTGATTCCCATAGCCCTTAAGCGACGAAAATCTAAACTAATGCCATAGTCTATATATAGTGAATTTCTCAAAAACCTAAGGCTATTATTCAATATATATTGTCCCAAGGCTCCTATTAATAGGGTGAAGATAAAGAAGGATACTGCAGAGCCTAAATCTCCACTCTTAGCTACCTGCCCTTTCTTCTTGGCATCTCTCAACCGTTTGGGGGTAGCTTCTTCTGTCTTGTTTTCCCTATCTTCCACAATAGTCCCCCCTTTATCACAAGTCCTCTAGCTCTAAGTGGATGTAAAGAGTATATAGAACTTTTCCAAATACTCTGGTATCAGTCCAAGTCTATATGCCATAGAGTTCATCAACCAAGATAGCATTATCATAGTGAGGACAAAACTCATCATGGACTTTAAAGGCATACCTAACATCAATACATTTATCTGAGGTACAGTCTTGGATATTATACCTAATACCACATCAATGACTAATACTGCAATAATCATAGGAGCTGCAAGGTTTATTGCCAATTCAAAGACCTTAGAAAATAGATTTATTATACCCAATATACTGAATCCATGAAAACTAATAGTGGTAATTGGAACATATTCAAAGGACTTTATTAGAGTCTCTATAACCCTGTGATGCATGTCCAATAGAAAAAATATACATATGGATAGCCAATAGTACATCCTACCATAGTTTGAAATATTTCTCCCTAGATTGGGGTCATACATGCTTCCCATGGCAAAGCCTACTTGAAGGTCTATAAGCTGCCCTGCTATCTCTATAATTCCGTATATCAACTGAACCACATATCCTATGGCAAGTCCAAATAGACTTTCCTTGAGAATTAGTATGGAAAAATATAACATATCATCTACAAGGGGAATATCTGGTATAGTCAAATACACTATTATTGAAAACCCAAAGGACAATGTAATCTTAAACATATTAGGCAATCCCTTAAAGGAAAAACCTGGACATAAAAACACAAAACCAGTAATTCTCATTAATACAAGTAATAGCTTCTGTAATTGAATAATCATAATTTACACCTAATTTAACATGGGAATCAGTTCATACAACTGCATGGTCAAAGAAATCAACTTATTTAACATAAAATTCCCAAAGATTATGAGCCCAAAGATTACAGCAAGGATCTTTGGTACAAAGCTCAAAGTCTGTTCCTGAACCTGAGTAGTAGCTTGTAGTATACTTATGAATAGTCCTACTACCAATGCTATTATGAGAATTGGTCCAGAGACAATCATTATTGTAAAAAAAGCTTTCTTCATTATATCTAATACCATTATCTGGGTCATAATCCCTCTCCTCTATTCTATACAAAACTCTTCAACAGAGATTCTACTACTAGATACCAGCCATCTACCAATACAAACAACAATATCTTAAAGGGCAATGATATCATAACAGGTGGCAGCATAAACATTCCCATAGACATAAGTATACTAGCAACTACCATATCTATGACTAAGAAGGGAATGTATATGATAAATCCAATACTAAAGGCCTTCTTTAGTTCACTAATGGCAAATGCAGGAATAATAGTGGTAATAGATAGGTCCATTGGTTCTTGAACATTTTCACTATTGGAAGCCCTTAAAAACAAGGCCAAATCCTTCTCCCTAGTCTGCTTTAACATAAACTCCTTCATAGGCACTACTGCTATATCTATTGCCTCTTCTTGGGTAATCTCTTCCTCTAAAAAGGGGGTCACCGCCTCCTTCATAACCTGACTATATACAGGCTGCATTACAAAGAATGTCAAAAACAGAGCTAGTCCCAAAAGTAGTTGATTAGGCGGTGATTGTTGCGTACCTAGAGCATTCCTTAAAAATGACAAAACTACAGCTATTCTAGTAAAGCAAGTTGTCAATATCAAAAAGGATGGAGCTAAGGTAAGCACAGTTAAAAATATAAGCAGCCTTATAGTGCCAACTGTAGCCTGTGGATTGCCTTCAGTATTAAATATCAATCCAAAATCCCCTAGTTCTGGCTGTGCAAATATACACTGAGGTATTAGTACTATAGATATAATCAAAATAATTGCTGTAAAACCCTTCCTATTATTCAATGTCTTTCCCTCATTTCTTCCCATTCTCTACTATCTTCACCATTTCCTCTGCCTTATTGGAATCTAGTCTTTCCAATATCCTATTGTCAGAGGCTGTAAAACTCATCAAATAGTAGTCTCCACATATTTCAACTATGGCCAGAGAAGAGTTATTGCCTATGGCTACCCTTTCTACTATTCTTATAAGCTTGTTATGCCTATTCATATGCTTGTTCAGATATCGTAGAGAAATATTTGCTATTCCTATGACTAAAAGCAATAGGACTATAGTTTGTATTATTGTGAAGAAACTGGAACTATCCATCTAATTACTTCCTTTCATTGAATAACCAAGTCTGTAAAATATATATCCTTTATAGTGTCAGCCTTTATTGCTGAATTTATTTCCTCTACCATTTCCTTTTTAAATTCAGATGTCTTTCCTATATCCAACATATCCTCTGGAGTCTTACTCCGCAATTGATTTATGATGACATCTCTAATCTTGTTTACATTAGAGTTTAGATTTTTCTCCTGTTTTTCATCTGTATACATGAGAGCTATCTTTATCTTTAGATAGTTTCTCATACTTCTCTCTGATTTTAAATTCACTATAAATTCATCTAAGAGTATGGTATTTTCCTCTTCTGCCTTAAATACTGATGCTAAATCTGCAGCCCCTTTATCTTTTACTAAAAGATATCCTATAACTAAAATTGATGCTAAAACCAAGACCAATATTATCAATACTAGAACCTTAAAATTACTTCCTCTCTCAATCTTTTCACTCATCTTATCTCACCATCTTCATCAAATATTATTAGGATATGTACCCTCCTATTGCTTGCCCTATTTTCAACACTATTATTGGGTACCAAGGGTCTATACTCCCCATATCCACTGGCAGACAATCTCTTAGGATCTACATCTGCCCCTTCACTTAAATATCTTAAAACTGCCACTGCTCTAGCTGTAGATAATTCCCAGTTGCTAGGATAGAGAGCAGTATTCATAGGTACATCATCTGTGTGTCCCTCAATTACTATTTCATTTTCAAATTCATTTATCAATCCCTCTAGTTTTTTTAGAACCTGAATGCCACCTTCCTTTATCTTGGCACTTCCAGGGTCAAATAGGATTGCCTCCTTTACATCTACAAAGACACCTCTTTTATTCATTCTAACTGAAACTTTGGCATCTAATCCTTCCTGAGATATATAATCTGCTACCTTTTCATGCATTAGAAAAATTCCCTCTTGTATATTTCTCATATCCTTAGAGCCATCTATATCTATAATATCATCTGATGGTAGTGGCGAATTTTCTGGTGTCTCCATAACATTTGTATAGCCCAATCCAGATAGCACACCTTGCAGTGATTGACTTATGTTTTTAAACTTTTCTGCATTTATATTGGACATGGAGTAAAGTAATATGAAAAAAGTCAAGAGTAAAGACATCATATCAGAAAATGTAGTCATCCATCTAGGTGCCCCACCTGAAGCTTTTTCCTCTCCATTGAATTTTCTTCTACTCATAGCTCCTCGCCTCTTTGCCACCTTGATTACTTGCTAAGTACATCTTCTGCTCTACTGGAGACAGATAGGTTATAAGCTTTTCCTCTAATAATCTTGGATTGCTACCTGCTTGTATCTCCAAGACGCCCTCTATTATCATATGACCTGTAAATAACTCCTCATCTGTCTGTACACTTAAATTAGATGCTACAGGTATAAATAGCAAGTTGGCAAAGAGACTTCCATAGAATGTAGTCAAAAGGGCTGTAGCCATTCCAGAACCTATGGCACTAGGATCATCTAATTTTAACAACATGATGATAAGCCCTATCAATGTTCCCAACATCCCAAAAGCTGGTGCCAACTCTCCCCATCTCTCAAAGACTTCTTGTCCTGCTCTATGTCTTCTCGCTGTAGTATCCAAATCCAGTTCCAATATATCTCTTATTATATCTGGCTCTACACCATCTACTACCATTTGAAGACCAGTAACTAGTAGATCATCGTCTAAGTTGAGAATGTCGTCCTCTAAGGCCAAAAGCCCATTCATCCTAGCTTTCTTAGATAGATCAGAAAATAGAGATACTAGCTTTATTCTCCCATCCTTGGGATTCATCAACAATATCTTCATGGTATTAGGTATATTTCTCAAGGTCTTAAATGGAAAACTGATTATCATGGCACAGAAGGAGCCAAATAAGGTGATTACTATGGAGGGAAGGTGTACGAAATTAGTAATCTCTCCTCCACTTGAGGCTATGGCCCACATTATAAGTATCAATCCCATAGCTGCCCCTATAGTAGGCATTGAATTCTTCTTCATTTTACTCCCTCCAACATATTAATAAAAATTCTTCTCTTATATTCAACTATCTTGTCCACTATATCTTCTGTCTTGTCCCTTACCCTTAGGGTCTTTCCATCTGTCAATGTTATTATAGTGTCTGGTGCTTCTTCTATCTTGTAGATCAATTCACTATTTAGACAAAATTCCTTTCCACTTATGGAAGTGAGTATTATCATCTGAACTACCTCTTTTCCTAAAAAATCTTGATATGTATTTGGATAAGATATTAAAGACTCCTTTAATATCCTATCCCTAATCTAGTCCTATCTCTTGAGATTTATAAGCTCCTGTAGCATCTCATCTGATGTAGTGATACTCCTTGAATTAGCCTGATATGCCCTGCTGGTGACTATCATCTCAGTAAATTCATTTGCCAAATCTACATTGGACATCTCCAAGAACCCTTGACGAACATATCCATAACCCTTACCTCCAGCTACTCCTGCCTGTGGATGTCCAGAGTTGTTAGATGCTCTATAGTTGTTGTTACCAGTCTTTTCAAGACCTGCTGGGTTTTGGAACTTTACCATACCAACCTGTCCAAGTAAAAATCTCTTACTCTCTTCTCCATTACTATATACACCGACAATCTTACCTGTTCCATCGATACTAAACTCCTGTAGTTCAAATGTATCTTCGTCTGGATCCTCTACTATGTTCCCACCATCATCTAAATAGATAGGTATGGATAAAGCACTTAGATTGTCCTCATCGTCTTCTGGAAGAGTTAGTTCTGGTTCATCTTCTCCAGGTATTATCTCATCATATGATCTATCACCAGGATCAGTATCTGGATCCTGTACATATCCCATGATCTTAAGTCCACTAGCATTTACTAGATTTCCCTTATGATCTGTATAAAAGGCTCCATCTCTAGTGTAGTATTTTACACCTGCACCATCTTCTACTACAAAGAACCCCTCTCCCTCTATGGCAAAGTCTAGGTCCCTATTTGTAGGTTGCAAAGGTCCCCCTGTCATTATAGTGTCTATAGAACCCACTCTGACTCCCAGACCTATTTGCTGAGGATTTATCCCACCTATTCCTCCTTCTATAGGTCCTTGAGCATTGGATACTGTCTGGCTTAACATATCTTGAAACTTAACTCTACCTGATTTAAAGCCTGTAGTATTTACATTGGCTATATTGTTCGCTATTACGTCCATCTTAGTTTGAAAACTTCTCATACCACTTACGCCTGAATACAACGATCTTAACATATCCTATATCCCTCCTAGAAATACTCCGCTTCAGTCAGTCAGCGGATATATGGCTCCCCGAAGGTCCAGCCATTTTATTTTACCACTATGGCACTATCTATATTAGTTACCACGTCCATGTCTTCATACTCTAATGCTGTGATTATGGTTCTATTATTGACACTGGCAATAAAGGCCATGTCCTTATACAGCATCAAACTCTCCCTTGCACCTTTTCTTTCCAGATTATCCATTGCTTTTTTTATGAGATTCATATCTCCTTCTTCTAAGCTTATGTCCCTTTCTATCATTCTCTGTTGTGCATGGGCTGATATCTTTACCTTTTTATTTTGTTCTATACTCTCTTCCAATATCCTATGGAAACTAGTATCTAACCTACCCTTAGTCTTGGTATTCTGTGGACTTTGGGAAGGTATTATATGTCCTCTCTCTATTCTAAAACCCATTATCTATCCCCGCCTTCTCCACTGGCGACTTCTATAACTGAACCTAAATAGTACTCCTCTCCATCTACTTGAATTATGGCAATTCCATTATATAGTTTTACCTTTTCCACAATCCCTGTAATGTTTTCTTCCCCATCAGCCAAGGTAACTTCCCTTCCAATCAATCCAAAGGCATATTGTTGATGTTCCATGAAGTTTAGAGTGCTTATATTTTCAGCCATGGAGTTCATCTGCTCAAGGATTGTAAACTGTGCTAATTGAGAAATATAATCTGTCTTGCTGCCACCTTCTCCACCCATTATAGATTGATTGGAGATTTCAGCTGCCATAATCTGTAAGAAGTCATTTACAGATAGATCACTCTTTCTCCTGTTTTCATCGCCTTTATTCTGCACTATATTGTATCTATTGTCTATCCTCATTTGGCACCTCCTTTAGGCCAATATACTTATTTCTCTTGTTCCCCATATCCTTTCCTCTACTGGTCCACTATCTAAGACCTTCTCTCCAAAAGCAATTCTCTTATTTGGGGCAAAATAACCACTGCCTCCATGATGCTGTTGTCCATTGGAGTTGTTGTTTAAATCTATTTGGACATCTCCTATATATATTTCCTGTCTCAATAGATTTTGATTTAATTCCTTCATACTATTGGCAAATAACTGTTTTACCTGTTCATTGTCTACTAAAATCTTGGCTATTAACTTACCTTCTTCCATAGTCAGTGTAATATCTACACTACCTAGTTCTTCTGGATAGAGCTTTACCTTCATAGTACTAGTCCCCTCTTCTATACTAGTCTCCATTAGATGGACCATGGAATTATTCACTATTTCTAGATTTTCCACAGATAGTACATTACTTTGAAGAGTGGTATCTACCTTAGGCTCAATTATTTTAGGTTGTCTTTGTATCAGGTCTATAGATGTTAGTTCCCTATCTCCCACTTCAATTTTTCTCTCTTCCATAGGAAATTTATCTAGCTCTACCTTATCCAGATGTCTTCCAACTACTGGGTGTTCTTCTTCCTTTAAAACTTCCATATCTCTATGTGGTTGGACTATATCCCTGTCCTTTACAGTTTCTTTCCCTTGGGTGTCATCTATCATCTTTTCATCTTTAGGTATAGATATCTCTTCCTTTTCCTTTAATATGGAATTGAAATCTATATCTATTTCATCTTGTAATTTCTCATTTCCACCTTGTGTCAGTTCTACATCTTCTACTGGTATACTTCCTTCAGGGATAACTTGGTCTTCTTCAGTAGATAATATCTCCCTTAGATTCCATGATTCTCCTTCATCTAAATTGACTAGGCTTTCTACTCCTTCTAGAGATTCATCTTCTCCCTCTAACATGGTAGGTATCATCATCTGACTATGCTCCATAAGGGGCATATTGAAAAGAAAGTTCATAGCCTCTTCCATAGTAGACTCCTTCTCATCTTCTTCTAATATCCCTTCTACTATATCCTCTTCTGAAATCTCCATAAGACCACTTAGAATCCTAAAGAAACCTTCCCCTATCTCTACTGCCTTCTCTTTATTTCCTCCATAGTTTCCATTGGAAATCTGTATATTGTTCACTTGCATATCTTCACCTCCTTTCAAAGGTTTTTTATATATCAAATTATCATTGAAGACTATTTAATTGAGCGTATCTCAAGACAGCTATCTCATCTAATTCCCTTTGTTCCTGTTGTTTCATATTATCTATATAATCTTCTCTATCTCTTTCCTTTAGGTTTTCCATGATCTTTCGCTCTCTCTGTGCCTCTATGAATTTCTGCCTAACCTCTTCTAGTTTTGTACTAGTCTTATCTATTATTTCATCTTGTCTATTTATTTTCTCTTCAATATCCTCTTTATACAGATTGTGATGACGTAGTTCATGAATATCCTTGAGATGCACAGCACTATCTTTTATCTTTCTTTCCTCTAGAACTAAGTCCTCCAGTATGGATTTTTGTATCTCCAGCTGATTTTGTACCTTTGCCAGATCTTCCATAGTGTTTTTTTCCCTATTTTCCCTTAAATTCAATATATTCTCCATTGAAAATCTATAGGTCTTCAAACTATCCCTCCTATGACCTGTTTCTATGAAATCAGACCTTTTAGAAACTCTAAAGTCTCTCCATAGGAATATTTTTCATCTACACCCTGTTTCAAAAATCTATTGATAGGCATATTCAAATCTATTGCCCTATCTATAATGGGATTGCTACCCTTTATGTATGCCCCTACATTGATTAAGTCCTCTGAGTCAGCATATGTTGCCAAATTTTCCTTTAGTTCTCCTGCCACTTTGTAGTGTTCTTCACTTACTATCTCCTTCATAATCCTACTGACACTGTTTTGGATATCTATGGCTGGAAAGTGATTTTTAGCAGCTAATTTCCTAGATAGGATAATATGACCATCTAAGATACCTCGAACTGCATCTGCTATAGGCTCATTCATATCGTCCCCCTCTACTAACACAGTATAGAAGGCTGTGATGGAACCATTCTCAGACATTCCACTTCTCTCTAAAAGCTTTGGCAATAGGGCAAATACAGATGGGGTATATCCCCTTGTAGTAGGCGGTTCTCCTGTGGCCAAACCTATCTCTCTCTGAGCCATGGCAAATCGAGTTACAGAATCCATCATCAAAACCACCTTCTTGCCTTGGTCTCTAAAATACTCTGCAATTGTAGTAGCTACAAAAGCACCTTTTAATCTCACTAAGGGGGGTTGGTCTGATGTAGCACATACTACTACAGATTTTCTATAACCTTCAGGTCCTAAATCTTTTTGAATAAATTCTAGGACCTCTCTTCCCCTTTCTCCAATGAGAGCTATCACATTCACATCTGCATCGGAGTACTTTGCCATCATACCGAGAAGGGTACTCTTTCCCACTCCACTACCTGCAAATATACCAATTCTCTGGCCTTCACCACAGGTCAAAATACCGTCTATAGCCTTGATACCTGTACTCATGACTTCCTCTATCTTTCTCCTATCAAAGGGACTAGGAGGTTTCCTATTTATATCGTAGGACTTTCCTCCAATGGATATATCCATGTCCATAGGATTTCCCAATCCATCTAGAGTCCTGCCTAGGAGATCCTCACTTACCTTTACCTTTAAGGATCTTCCCGTTGGTCTTACTAGACACTCAGGACCTATGCCATCTAATTCAGCCAATGGCATCAACAATACAATATGTCCCTTGAACCCTACTACTTCTGCAGGTACTATCTTGTCTAGGGACTTAATGAGGATTTCACATAGTTCTCCTATAAATACCTCTAGCCCCTCTACTTGAATAATCAGTCCTATTACCTGTGTTACTTTTCCTAAGGTTCTATGATGGGATTTTTTCTTTATAGCCTGTCCATAGGCTTCAAAGGGTATATCCAACAAGTATCTCACTCCAACTCCCTAATTTCTTCTAAAATAGACTCTATCTGTTTTTTTATTTGTAGATCTATGATCTGTCTCTCATTCTCTAAAACACAGTCATTTTTCCCAAGATTGTCATCTTTCATAATCACAATATTAGAATCTGGGCATATATCCCTTAGTTCCTGTCGCCTCTTGTCTATATAATCATAATTGGCTGAGTTACAAGAGATTATGATATTGCCCTTCTTGTCATAGTTCTGAAGTATGGGCTTAATCAACATGAGTATATTATCTGTAGAAGTATCTATAGTATGGTGGACTATACTCTCTGCCATATCTGCAGCTAACTGAATAATCTTCTCCCTATTTTCAGCTAGATACTCACTTACATGCTCTTCAGATTGAGAAATCAGACTCAAGGCATCTTCCTTAATACTAGCTGCCTCTTCTCTAGTCCTATCTATTCCCTCTCTATAGCCTTCTTTATAGCCCTCCTCATATCCTTCCTTACGCCCTTCATCAAAACCCAATTTTCTAGCTTCTACCTTTATCTTCTCTGCCATTTCATTGGCTTTATTGATTATATTGGCTCTCTCTAATTCAGTCTCTTCATATATACTCTTTCTTATATTTCTCTCCAACTCTTCTATATCGTATTTTTCCTCTTGTTCTTCCACGTCTTTTTCGTCTTCCTCTGGTATTTCTACCTCTGTTTTTTCTTCCCTTTTGACCTCATACTTTGTATCTACAGCTTTGAACTCTTCAATACCAGATATGTCTTCCTTTTTTATTATCCTATAGGATGACTGTATCTTGATCACCTCTTCCTAAGATGATTTCACCTGCTTCATCTAGCTTCCTAATTGTTCCAACAATCTTCTGCTGTGCCTCTTCTACAGTAGATAATCGTACTGGTCCCATAAACTCTATGTCTTCTTTTATCATCTCTACAGCCCTCTTGGACATATTTCCAAAGATGACCTTTGATACCTCTTCAGAAGCACCTTTTAGAGCAAGTATCAGATCTTCATTGTTAACTTCACGTAGTATTCTCTGAATAGATGCTCTATCTAAGTTTATGATATCTTCAAATACAAATAGGTTCAATTTAATATCCTCTGCCAACTCTGGCTGTCTACTTTCTAAAACACTGATGATATTCTTCTCTGTACTCCTATCTACAGAGTTGAGTATTTCAACTAGAGACTTGACTCCTCCAACATTTTCTGTCTCACTCTCTATAAATGAGGAGAATTTGCTTTCCATTATCTTCTCAATCTTCTTTATAACTGTAGGAGAAGTCCTACTTATAGTACCTATCCTCTCTGCAATTTCCGTCTGTAATTCTATGGGAAATTCAGACAATACCATAGCCGCCTTTTCTGGCTGTAAATAGCACATTATAAG
The DNA here is from genome assembly GCA_902386935.1 of Varibaculum timonense. Taxonomy (GTDB): domain Bacteria; phylum Bacillota; class Clostridia; order Tissierellales; family Tissierellaceae; genus CABMKH01. The sequence continues at coordinate 146,380 of CABMKH010000003.1, read as the reverse complement.
GGCTGTAGTCTGAGGATGCTCATTTATGAGTAGATTAGTCAGCTGTTGAGGATCTGCTTTACGGGCAATGGCAAAGGGTCTCTCCCTCTGTTGAATTTGATTTAGCATATCGATTATCTCCTTTGCCCTTTGAGTACCTAGAGCTTTATTCAACAGATCCTTGGCATAATCTATACCTCCATCTAAGACATATTCCCTTGCAGATGCCATCTCTATAAATTCCCCGATTACCTCTTGCTTATCCTCTGGTTCCACATAGTCTATATTGGCTATCTCATAGGTAACCTTCTGTATTAAATTATCTGGTAACAACTTTAGTATCTGTGATGAAATCTCAGGCCCTAATGCTATCAATAGAATAGCAGCCTTCTTCACCCCTATAATTCGTCTTTGCATATTCTCACCTACTAATTCTTTAGCCATACCTTGATAAGATCTGCTGCCAGATCTGGATTATCCTTGGCATAGTTCTTGGCCTTTATTTCATCTGTATCTACAGTCACTTCTATCTTCTCCTCTAATCTGCCTATATCCTGACTAGCACGTTCTATCTCATTTTGTCTCTCGAATTCTTCTTCTAAAGCTATAATCTCCTCTTCCCTCTTCTTCTTGGCTTGAGACTTCATTATAAATATGCCTATTGCCAAGACTAACAAGGCTCCTACCGTTGGAATTGTATATTTCTTGTATTTATCCCATCCTACAGGTGATGGCTCTGATTCAGCTATATCTTCTTTACTTCTTTCAAATAATATTCCGCTGACTTCGATGACATCTCCTCTTTCCTCATCATATCCTATGGCTCCTGATACTATATCCCTTATCTGCTCCGCTCTAGGGCTACCCTCTGGTAGGGTACCATCGTATACTACAGAGGTAGTCAGCCTATTTATCTTGCCAGGAGCTTTTACCTTGGTAGTAGTCTCACTAGATAGTTCATTGTTTATAGTTATACTATAGCCAGCATCATCTCTAGCAGCGTCATCTATGATGACACTAGGATTATCTCCAATGTTTCCACCTTGAAATTGAATCCCTGAATTTTCTCCATTTCCACTTACCTGCATACTTCTGATGACAGGATCTTCATATACTGTAGATACACTTTCTTCAGCATCAAAATCCAAATCTGCACTTACGGAGACTCTGATTCTATCCTTACCAAAGACGTCCTCCAACAGTCTCTTCAAATCATTTTCCATCTTGTATTCAAAATCTTCCCTTATATTCTGATGTCTAGTCACTATATCTAGAGAATTTAGACTGTCCTCCTCATTGAGAACTCTACTCAGCAAATTCCCCCTAGAATCTATTATCTGAATATTTTCCTCAGGAAGATTGTCTACTGCACCAGATATCAAAGCAGCAATTCCCTTTATCATACTATCTGAAATCCTGTGGTCTGGGTTTAAATCCAGAATTACAGAGGCAGATGCCTCCTTTTCCCTAGTCTCAAATATACTCTTTTCAGACATGACTAAATGGACTTTGGCAGAATTAACTGCATCTAGAGACATAATAGATCTCTGCAATTCTCCTGTTAAAGCCCTCTGGTACATTATCTTCCTATCATCATCTGTAACCATCAATCCTATACTGTCGAAGATCTCAAAACCTGAGGATTTCTCTGGCATATTCCCTTCCATAGCTAGTTGTAATCTATACTCATCTACTAGCTTCCCATCTATTAAGATCTTTGTACCACCATCTTCCAATCTATACTTTATCTTCTTATCCTCTAAATCCTTAGTTATCTTTCCTGCATCTTCTAAATCTAGATTGGTAAATAAGGTGGTATAATTAGGTTTTTTGATTATATATGTATAAAAGAATGAAAATAATATGACACTGCTTACAAGGGATATCATTATAATCCTCTTGCGCTTGTCCATTTTATTCCAACCATTCTTTATTCCTTCTATCATGCTCTTTATCTTTTCCATAATTGGCGTAACTCCTTTAGAAATCTTGCTATAATTGCATATTATTTATCTCCTTAAATCCTTCTATACACTTATTCCTCACTTGAACAGCAAGCTCTAGAGATAGTCGAGCCTCCTCTGTAGCTATTAAAACCCTATGGAGATCTTCAATATCTCCTGTAATAAAATCTTGAGTCAGCTTATCAGCTTCTATTTGCTTTTCATTTACCTTTTGTAATTCCCTATTGACAATATCCTTAAAGGATGGACCATCTTTTTCAGAGATATCTTCTTTAGGTCTTGGGTCCTTTAAACCCATCTGTCTATTTAAATCTATCAATCCATCTGTGTATAGTCGTGTATTCATGCGTGTATTCATGAAATCCTCCTCTCTTAAAATTATCCCTTAGTAATCTCCAAAGCCTTTTTTAAAATACTCTTACTAGTATTTAGAGCAGTTATATTTGCCTCATAGGCCCTCTGAGTTCTAATAAGGGAGATCATCTCATCTACCATGTTTATATTTGGCATAGCAACATATCCATTTTCATCTGCATCTGGGTGTTCTGGCTCATATACCATCTTGAAATTATCTTCATCTTCTGCTATTTCAGTAATCTTGACTCCAAAACTCTTCTTCTCCATCTTACCTGTAATACTGTTTTTAGCATTTAGTAAACTCTCTTCAAAGATGACTTCTTTTCTCCTATAGGGTCCTCCATCTTCAGTTCTTGTAGTGTTGATATTTGCTATATTTGTAGAGGCGATATCCATCTTAAATCTCTCAAGTACAAGACCACTAGCATTGATTCTCATAGAATTAAATACTGACAAAATCTTTCCCTCCAATCAATTTCATCTATTAAGTCCTATTTATTACATAGTTTAAATTTGAAAGCTTTGAACTAATCTGCCTTACTAAGGTCCAATAGTACATCTCATTTGCCGTTAGTTCTGTCATCTCTATATCGATATCCACATTGTTTCCGTTGTCATTTAGAGATGTAGTCTCCCTCTTTTCCACTTTAGGCTGTATGTCCTCTAGTGTAGCTATTCCATAATGCTTGTCATGGGTCTTTCTCAAGCCTATCTCCTTGGTAGCCTTTGCAAGAGTTTCCTCAAAGACAACCCTATTGACCTTGTAGTCTGGAGTATTAAAATTTGCAATATTGCTAGATATAGCCCTCTGACGAAGGGACGACATATTTAGACCTTTTTTGATTAAATCATAACTAACATCCTTCACTAAAACACCTCTCTTTCCTAGACTAATTCTCTCAACCGTAATTCTACCAAAAAAAAATCTTCCTTCGGAGACTGGCTGCCATCCTAAAAAATAGGTAAGGCCCTATAGTTTTGCGTCCCTATCTTTCGATAGGTTTGCCCTTTCGCTGAAGAATTTTACGTCTTGCTTGTCATTATACCACATGGTTTTACTTTAAACAACCAATTTATAGCAAAAAATGACAAAAAGGTATTGCCCCTACAATACCTTTTGTTCCTGCAATAAATTTTGTGAACTTAATTATATATCTTTGTCAATAAAGATAGAATCTATATTCCCTAAAATATAGTTTTCCGCTACTTCTTTTTTCTTATTTAGCTGTTGGATACTATCCAATAACTGAGTTTGTCTATGTCTTAATGCATTGCTAAACCTTCTCTGTTCCTTTAGTAGTAGCCCTAATTTTCTCTCGTATTCCCTATCATATACTTCCCCTTGGTAGAATTTGATTATCTCATGATTTATGAGCTGTATCTCATCTATATTCTTTTGACAAAATTCTACAATCTCTATTCCTGACTCTATGGTCTTATCCCAATTCTCTATACTCTCTAAAACAGTATCTAGGATTTGTACTCTCTTCTGAAGCAAGGCTTGGGTATTTATATTTGTTCCCATGCGTCCCTCAACTCTTCCATATATTTTTTTACTTCTTCTATATATTCTATGTTTTTATCTACATTGGCTCTTACAAGTCTAAGGTAGATATAGTCATATAGACTATATAGATTCTTGGCTATATCTCCACCAGCTTCAAAGTTTAGTGTACTCATGAGTTCCATGACTATATCTTGAGCCTTGATTAGATGAGTGTTCACCTTTTGAATTTCTCCATCCCTCATGGCTATTTCTGCCAACTTTAGATTTCTAATGGCTCCATCATATAGCATGACAATGAGCTTTTTCTGTGGAGCTGTAGTTACTTGATTATTTCTATATACATCTTTTGCGTATGCATGGTCCATATATATACCTCCTACTTCCTCTTGATACTATTCATAGAATCCATCTGGTTTTGTAGCCATGTCATCTGTCCTTCAGCTTTCATCATGGCTACATCTAGTGCTGTGAACATCTTAATATACTGCTTTTCTTTTCTCTCCATACGGTCATTGAATACTTCTATTTGCTTGTTTAAATCCTTTAAAACCTTATCATAGCTTTCTGTCTTTGTATTTATTATACCATTTTTCTTGGAAATAAATGAGTCAATATATTCATTTAATCTTGGTACAAAACCAACTTCCCTATCATCTTCTATTGTAGTCTTGAAGAAGTTCATTACATTTTGCGGATCATCAGATAAAGCCTTATTTAGCTTAGCAGTATCTAATTGAAGTTCTCCAAATCTATCTTTTGTAGTAACTCCCAATTGAGAGATGTCTTTTATATCCGTATTTTTATTACCAATACTGTCTGACACCATCATCCTCAAGCTAGAATGCAACCTCATAAGACTTCCATCACCAGATAAAGCTCCACCACTGCCTGGTACCTTAGGATCTCCAGCATCTAATTTTTCCTCTATAAATTTCATAGTAGAATTATATTGATCTACAAAATCTTGAACTGCCTTAGCAGCTTTTCCCGTATCTAAACTGATGGTTACAGTATCATATTCATCTTTACCATGCTCTTTTTTAAGATTTATAGTCACTCCATCTATTACGTCTTTTACAGTATTGGAATCTCTCTGAACTTCTACCCCATTTATAGTAAACTTTGATTGTTGCCCAGTAATCTGTTCTGTACCCAGACCTAAGTCTTCTACTATATCTCCTTCTAATTGAATATCTCTAGCACCAGTCTTTATATCATTTAAAACTATTCTACCATCTATAATAGTGGCACTAATCCCTGTCCCTTTAATTGTCTCCTTAGTTTCACTGTCTTTTCTATCCTTGGTCATGGAGTTTATATTATCTACTATGTCCTTTAGACTATCTTCAGACTTTACTTCAATATCAGCTTTTACTCCATCTGCATTTGTTATGGTGAAATTTCCCTCTATGCTTAATTCATCAGAGATAAGCTTTTCCCCTTCTAAGATACTTTTCCCTATGATACTAGTATTTGTGGCCAGTTGCTCTACATTTATCTTATATATTCCATCTGCAGCATTTCTAGATGTGGACATAGTGACTATTTTGTCATTGGTAGATGTGGATTCCATTGATGTAAAGGTATCTGGGTTTTGTAATACCTTTATCTTCTCAAAAAGAGAGTTCAATCTAGTATTTATATCCTTCCATGCATTTTGCTTCTCCATTATGCTGGTCTTTTTATTGCTCATATGGACCAAGGGCATCTTTTCTGCCTGCATAAGCTTATCTATCATACCTTGATCTACTCCTGAGTATGAACCTATAAAATTGATTCCTGCCATGTGTATCAACCCCTTTCATCCACCAATATACCTACTAAATCCCATATACTGGCTACTAAATCTAGTATCTTCTCTGGTGGTATCTCCTTGATTATTTCATCTGTCTCTTTATCTACTAACTTAACCATAAGGCGTCTAGTCCCCTCATGAATCTTAAATTCAAAACGTCTATCATCTTTGAATATCATCTGATTTGTCTCTTCCACAGCTTTTTCTAGATATTCTCTCTGCGTTTCTTGTCCTCTTCCTTGCCTTCTTTCTTCTTCCCATTGGACATAATTGGACTTTTTCTCCCTAAGATTATTGTCCAAAGACTTATCTGATGTCTTTGGTACTATTTTGTGGGTCTCTATTACGGGTCTAGTAATATAAATCATCTATATCACCCCAATGATTATTTAGAATAAAAGCCGACAATATGATGTCGGCTTATGTTATCAATTATTGTAATAGTTGTAGAACTGAGTTTGGCATTTGATTAGCTTGAGCTAACATTGATGTAGCTGCTTGACTTAAGATGTTGTTCTTAGTAAATTCCATCATCTCTTCTGCCATGTCTACGTGTCTGATTCTAGATTCTGCAGCACTTAAGTTTTCTGCTGTTGCAGTTAAGTTGTTGATTGTATGCTCTAATCTATTTTGAGTAGCACCTAGAGCTGATCTTTGAGTAGATACTGTTGCAGTAGCATCATCTATTATTTTTATAGCTGCATCTGCTTCTGCTTGAGATAGTACAACTATACCTTTTACATCTTCATCTTGTACCCAATCTTTAAGTTCTATATCAGCACCAGGTACTATAGCTTCTGCTTCTTTATCAAACTCTTTTGTTGTGCTAACTACTATATTAGCATCGCCAGCAACTTTTTGTAATGCTGCTTTTACATCAGCATGAGTAGCTGTTGCTTTATTAGAAGCATCTTGAGCTAAAGTAATAGTAATTGTATCACTACTAAATTCAGCAGTTGTTTCTTCTATTACGTCGTCCCCTTGAAGTGCATTAAATTTAATAGTTATATCCTTACCATCTAAGCTTCTAACTTGAAGTCCTTTATAATCAGTTCCTACATCTTGAGCTTTATATGCTTTACCGTCAATTCCTAAAGCCTTTGAACTCATATTACCAATCTTTAAACCCATATTTTGTCCTTCATTAGCACCTATATGGAATTTAGCATTTAGTGTTCCATCTAATAGATTCATAGTGTTGAATTGTGTATCAGTACTTATTCTTGTTACCTCTGTTGATAATTGGTTTATTTCTTTTTGGATTTCTGCTCTATCTGCATCTGTGTTTGTATCGTTTGATGCTTGTACTGCTAATGCTCTCATTCTCTCAAGAATTGCATGAGTCTCTGTCAATGCACCTTCTGCTGTTTGGATTAGGGAGATACCATCTTGAGCATTTCTAACGGATTGTTTTAATCCTCCGATTTGTCCTCTCATCTTTTCGGAGATAGCTAATCCTGCTGCATCGTCTCCTGCTCTGTTGATTCTAAGTCCTGATGATAATTTCTCTAGTGATTTACTCTTTGCAGAATTGGCTGCTGTCAATCTTGAATAAGTGTTCATTGCTGAAATGTTTTGATTAATTCTCATTTAATATTCCTCCTTGAATTTTCTTTGGCTTCCTTGCCAGTATTTTAAGAAGTATGGCCATTCTTCCTTCTTAATTATCTTATCGGATGATGGTAGGATTAGTTTAATTGATTTTAGAAATATTTTTGAGATAAAGATAAAGATTCTTCACTTGGTTCAGAATGACATGGAATAATAAAAAAATGCTAATTTGAAAATTTGATTTTCAAATTAGCATTTTCAACATATCATCTAGCTTTTTGCTTATTTCCTTTACTTCAATATCCAAGTCCCTCTGTCCCTGTTCTAAATTGTCTAGCTTTTCCAGCACAAGTCTTTGAAATTCTTCGTTGGTCATCTTTAGAAACACCTCCGATTCATCTATTGAATCTAGTATATACTAAATCAAGCCCATTTTCAAACTATTTCAATCTCCTCAATATCTCCAAAATCCTAGAGTCTCTTCCATTTTCTAGGGATTTTTTGTTTTCTTCTATTACCTCTTCATAGACTTCTTTTCTAAGTATGGTGACTTCTTTTGGTGCTTCTATGCCTATCTTTACTTTTCCATCTTGTATTTCCAGTATCTTTATCTCTATATTGTCATCTAATATGATGCTCTCATCTATCTTTCTATTTAGTATTAGCATGGCTCTTCACCTTTTGGAAAGAGTCCATGTTTTGTAGTATATGGGGAATTATTTAAGACAAATTGTTTCCCCTTTTTATCTCTTCGATTGATCACTATAGGTGCAAGTAGATTGCAGGTACTGTCCTTCAATTCATCTCCCATGGTGACTATACTATATATATCTATCTTTTCCTCTTCCTCTGGATCTATACTTATCTTGTAGAGTTTGTCGTCTGGTAATTCTATATCATAATCTTGAAAAAAGTCCCAAGGATTTATGAGTAGAAAGGATATATATTCATGATGTATATCTTGGAGAAATTTGAAAAATCTATTGTCCTCTATACCTAGTATTACAAATTCCCTGTGGTCTTCAAAGCCCAATAGTCCCTTTGGGAAAGATATAATCTGGTCTCTGTCTATGTCTACTTCTCCTAAATATTTGGTTTGGATTTTCATGGTGATTCATCCTCTATTTTTAATAGTTAGTAATTATCATTTTAAGATCCTTCGAAAGCTATGTTAATACTGCCCGTCTCAGGATGACAGGATGTAGTATTCCTTCAAAAGCTATGTTAATACTGCCCGTCTCAGGATGACAGAATGCAGTGTTCCTTCGAAAGCTATGTCAATACTGCCCATCTCAGGATGACAGGATGTAGTATTCCTTCGAAAGCTATGTCAATACTGCCCATCTCAGGATGACAGGATGCAGTGTTCCTTCGAAAGCTATGTCAATACTGCCCATCTCAGGATGACAGGATACAAACATCTTATCATCTTAGATAGTCTAAAATACTTGGCTGTAGTATCTTTGCTCCTACTGACAAAGATGCTTGATAGACTGTGGACATTACTACAAACTCCATATATTTCTCTGCTACATCTATATCTTCCTTCTCAGATAAGACCTTTTTTAGATTTAGATTTTCTGATTTGTTTCGCTCTTCAGCTGCCTCTAGTCTATTGTTGATAGCTCCTATTTGAGTACGAACACGTACTACATTGTCTGTATGAGCCTCTATATCAGCCAGATATTCATTGGAGAGTTTTTCAATATCTCCATCTTCTCCTCTTTCTATAGCCTCTACTATCTTTCCAAGTAACTCTCCCAAGTCTTGGGTTTCTACTTTAGGATTCTCTGTAGTGGTTATCTTACTTCCATCAGTTATTATTTCTATAGTGACTCCTGTGGCTATCTCTCTAGTTATGTTTTCTTTAGCTCCTGGTTTTTCATTATATTTTATCACATTATTGTCTATTTCAAAGGGTCTAGTAGTGGTCTCTTGACCTGCAAATATATATCTACCATCAAAATTTGTGTTTAGAATATCTCCTAGATGTTCTATCTGCATTTTAACTTCATCTTTTATTGCCAATCTATCTGTTTCAGACTGGGAGCCATTAGATGCATATATCATCAGATCTTTTATCCTCTGTAGTGTCTTGGTTGCATCTCCTAGGGCTGAGTCTTGGGTCTGAACCCAGCCTAGAGTGTCACTTATATTTGAATTATATTGTTCATTTTGCATGATATTGTTGTCCATATCCATTATCTTGGCAACTAATAGAGGATTGTCCGATGGTCTAGTGACTTCCTTTCCAGTGGTCAACTGATTGTGATATTTTTGCATCTGTCTTAAATTTCTTGAAAGATTTCTCAAGAAGGTATTATTTAGTACATTATCTGTTATCCTCATATTCTACACTCCTGTCCTATTTATAAGAGTATCCAGCATCTCTGCCAATACTGATATGACCTTTGCATTTGCATCGTATGCACTTTGGAACTTAATCAAATTTGAAACCTCTTCATTGATACTTACTCCTGAAATAGATTCTCTATGCATCTCCAACTGTGCCAACAAGACCTCTTGATTGTCTACCATATCGTCTGCATGGTTCTTGGATATACCTATGATACTGATTATATTTCCATAGGCCCCTTCTATGGTGACTCCATTGGGGTCATTTTCTATGGACATAGTATCTTTATCATATCTACTAGAAAAATCGGGATTGTCACTAAATACAAGTTTTGTATTTCTAAGCCTTGCTATTTCCAAGGCCCTTGACCCATCTCCCTCTGGAGAATCTCCCTTCTTTCCTGCATTTACCTTGCTATTGTCTTCTACTATCTCCTTATTTACCCTTATGGTGCCAGCTCCCTTTTCCCCATCAAATGTGAAAAAATCTATCCTTCTATCTGGCTCTAGGGAATCCTCATCCCAATCTCCATCTCCATCTCTATGGATTATATTTATAGCTTCTGCCATGGTCTTTGCAAAGTTGTCTAAACTATCTTTGCTCCTTTTTATATCATCTAAAGCTTCTATATTTCCCCTTATCTTTCCTGCCTTGATTTTTTCAGTTATATCTATATTGTCATTTTCATTGTCACTTTTTTGACCCTGTAGGTGTATCTTATCTCCATTGGCTACCATCTTGTACTTGACGCCTTGCCCTTGTCCTAGTACTTCATTGTTCCCCATCTTTACACTTGCCCTTCCAAATTCATCAAAACTTACCTTGAAATCTGATATGGAAGATAGATCTTTTAGAAGTAGATCTCTTTGATCCAGTAGATCATTGGGGACATGGCCCTTTACTGCAATATTGAATATCTGTTTATTCAATGTATTTAATTTGTCTATGGTGTTATTAAAATCTAGAACATTTTTCTCTATTTGTTCTAGGGTTTCACCTTCTAATGAGTCTATTTGATCTGCCATATGATTTAGAGTTTGTGCCAGTGTCTTGGACTTTTCTACTATTACAGTCTTAGATGTAGGTAGTTCTGGGTTCTTGCTCAATTCTTGCCAAGAGTCAAACATCTCTCCAAGATTGAAGTTTAGCCCTGTAGTAGATGGTTCGTTGAAGATTATCTCTAGCTGATCTATGACTTCTGATTTTGATGAAAATCTTTCAAATGTACCATTTTCCTGTCTTATCTGCTTACTTACATAGTCATTTGTTATTCTGACTATTGATTCCATCTTCACTCCAGTCCCAAGCTGCCCAACTCCAACATAGTTGTATGCTAAGTCTGCTTTCATGTCTACTCTCTGTCTTGAATATCCTGGTGTATTTGCATTTGATATATTGTGTCCTGTAGTATGCAGTGCTGTCTGTTGTGCCATCAAGCCTTTATTGGCTGTATTTAATGTATTAAATAATCCTGACATATCTTCACTCCTATACAGATTGATCTATTAAATTTATATTGTTTTCTTTTTCATAATTTCCATTTGCTGAATAGGTATTTGCTAAACCATTTACATTGTTTAGTATACTCTCTAAAATTGAATTTTGATAGCTTAGTGCCTGATTGGTCAAGAGTAGATTGAGTTCTTGCAGGGAGTTGATTTCCTCTATGAGTCCCATGATTTCTCTATCCCTCTCTATATCCATACCTTTAAATTCAGATATTCTATCTATATATCTTTCCTTTTCTAATACTATCTCCTTAACTCTGTTTCCATCATTTTGAACCAAGGAATCTTTCTCTTCCTTTAAAAGTTGTATCAAACCTTCTAGTATCTCCCTTAGTTCTTCCATTACATATCACTACCTTCCTGTAGCTCTATGGTCTCCAATATCTTTCCTGCAATCTCTTCATTAGATATTTGATATTTCCCCTGTAGTATGGATCTTCTAATGCTCTCCACCTTTTCAGTGAAATGTGTATCCTCTGACTTACCTATTTGACGAACTAATTCCTTTGCCGTTTTAGATATATGAATATCGGCCCCTATATCTACTTTTATATCCATAGCCTTCCTCTTGTCTTCTCTGTTTTTATATATAGACATGTCTATATAGTTTCCATGAACCTTAAGGTTTTTATCTATCTTCATAATATACCTCTCCTTAGAACCTTTGATATGTATATCGGATTATCCATTATTATTTTAATGTCATATTTTATATTTAGAAACAAGTACTAAATTTAAAAATTTAGTACTTACCTAAGGTTTTGAACCCTCTCTTCTCTAGTCAAGATATTGGTTATCCTTATACCAAAGTTTTCATTGATCACCACTACTTCTCCTTGAGCTATTAATTTCCCATTTACATATATCTCCAATGGTTCATCAGCTAGTTTATCCAATTCTACTATAGAGCCATTGCTAAAGGATAGTATCTCCTTGATAGTCTTTTTGCTCTTTCCAAGAACTACACTGAACTCCAAAGGTACATCCATTATAAGGTCTAAATTCCTTGGGGTCTTCTGATCATTGTGTTTAGGTGTCAATTCTGCAAAGGCAGGTTTTTGAACGGATACCTTTCTAGGTTCTTCTCTTGGTATAGTTATTGGTGGTGCTTCTTGAGGTTGTTGCATATTTTGTGCCTCGTATGTTTTTTCCACCTCATGTACCTCCTGTATTTCTTCCTTTAATTCTTCAGGTCTATCGATATCTCCAAGCATTATTTTGGATATCTCCTCTACAGTATCAGCTGTAAATATCTGCATGATTTCACTCTGTATCAAACCTTCTACACTTAAGTCAAAGGATATCCTACATATCATCCCATCTCCATTGAATCTTTCTACATCTATATTGTCTTGATTGTCCCAGACTTCCACATTGGGAGGCAGGATATCTATCTGTTTACCTAGCATAGTTGCCATAGATGTAGATGCTGAACCTATCATCTGATTCATAGCCTCTGCTACTGCACTTAGTTCTAGTTCAGTGAATTGTCCATTACCACCTTTTCCGTCTCCACCCATCATAAGGTCTGCAATTACTGTGGCATCTTTTAAATCCATCATCAATAGATTGTGCCCTTTTAGTCCTTCTTTGAATTTTATACTTGTGACCACCTTGGGTATACTACATTCTTCAACTATCTGTTCAAATGTTATACAAGAGACCCTTGGGGTAGTAATCATAACCTGTCTATTGAGAATAGAAGATAGGGTGGTTGCAGCTGTGGACATGGATATATTGCCTACTTCTCCTATAATATCCTTTTTTACTTCATCTAGTTCTTTATCCATATCAGTCTCTTCAACTGTGGAATTTTTGCCTACTAGGGCATCTATTTCTTCTTGGGATAAAAAGTTATCATTCATTGCTCAACATCCTCTTCTATGTATTCTAATACTTGAACCGCTAATCTTTTCTTATATCGCCCTGGCTTTACTAGATAATGAAGCTGATCTTCAATATACATCTTTAGCGGATCTGTAATCTTTGCATCTAATGGGAGTATATCTCCTATATCTAGTTGTAGAAAATCATCTATAGTGATTATGGTCTTTCCTAGATCTACTTCTAAGTTGACAGTAGATGCCATAACCCTCTCTTCTAATATTCTCTTGTCTTCCACATCTGGTTCCTTTTCAAAGTCAAACCAGCTTCTAAAGCTCAATTTATCTATGATATTCTCAAAGGATACAAAGGGTATACATACATTCATAAAACTTCTATTCCCCAATAAATCTAGGGTAAAGCTTATCAGTATAACTGGTTCATTTGGTGACATACTCTGCACCAGTTGGGGGTTTGTTTCTAGATAGTCTATCTCTGTCTCTACACTCACCACTTCACTCCATGCTGATTCAAAGGATTTCAATAGTACATCTACTGTCTCTTCTAAAATTCCCAACTCTATGTCTGTAAACCCCTGTATATCTCCTATGTTTTGACTATGAGAACTATCTGTTCCTCCACACATAAGCTCTATAACCTGCATACTAAACTGAGGGTTTATCTCCAATATTTGAACTCCTCCTAGGGGTTTAGAATGGAATATACCCATCAATGTGGTCTTGGGAATAGAACGTATAAACTCATCATAGCTTACCTGTTCTACAGCACCTACTCCAATATCTACATTGGAATGTATCTGTGAGGATAGGAGATTTCCTGCTATTTTAGAGAAGTTTTCAAAGATCATATATAATGTGTTTATATATTCCTTTGAGAGCTTGATAGGCCTTCTAAAATCATAGGATCTTATCTTGTCCTTTTCCTTTTCCTCTTCATATGAATCTGTGTCTATCTCCCCTGTATCAAGGGCATTTAGTAGTGCATCAATCTCTTGTTGTGATAATACCTGTTTCAAAGTTATCCCTCATTCTTAGAAATCAACATATTTATATCGATAATATTTATGATTCTATCCTTTAATCTTACAATTCCAACAATTCCATCTGTATTCTCTTCTAAAACCATTTGAATATCTTCTTCTTCAATATTGACTACTTCTATTACATCTTCTACTAGAATAGCCACTTTTTCTTCTTGATTTTGAACTATAATTATATTATTATAACACAGACTTTCCTCTTGTTGCAAAAGCTTAGATAGATTTATTAGGGTAACCACATTTCCCCTTAAATTCACCAGCCCTTCTACCCATTTAGGGGCATTAGGTACTTTTGTTATATTGATATTTTTGCTGATTTCTTCTACATTTTTAGTACTTATGGCATAATATTGATCACTTAATGTGAATATAATTATTTGCATATCCTCATCTCCATTATAAGCTAGCTTTTTCTAGAGATTTTATTACCCTATCTGTTTCAAAGGGTTTTACAATAAAATCTACTGCTCCTGCCTGTATGGCCTCCATTACCATGGACTGTTGTCCCATGGCACTACACATTATTACCTTTGCATTAGGATTTATCTTCTTGATCTCCCTTAGGGCTGATACCCCATCTAACTCTGGCATGGTAATATCCATTGTAACTAAATCAGGGTTTTCAGATTTATATTTTTCAATGGCCTCTGCTCCATTTTGGGCTTCTGCCACTACTTCGTATCCATTTTTTTCAAGTATATCCTTCAGTTTCATTCTCATAAAGACAGCATCATCTACAATCAAAATTCTTTTAGACATCTTATTCTTTCCTCCTAGACTCCTATTTTATTAAATAATTTTTCCAATACTCCTGGTCTTGGTACTAAATATAGTGAGGATTCTATCCTCTCTCCTAAATAGAAAAATTCATTTTTTATGATCATTATACTTTCATCATATTGTCCAGATTCGATATATACACTGCTCAGTATTGCTCCAAACATATCTGTGATGAACATAGGCACTGATGAAATCAAATTTGCCCCAATCATCTTTGATATGGCGTTTAAGAAAGAGCTGACTAAGATGTTTACCAATTCCTTGATGACGGAATCCTTTAGTTCATCTGTCAAGGGGATATTCTCTGGCAGCATCATATCTGACAATTTCTCACAGGCAGTATCATCTATTATATATAGAAAAACCCCCTCGGCGTCTCCAAGCATTCTCATGATAACTCCATTGACTATCTTGTCCTCTGCCATTATATCCTCATATACCTGGTCATATTTCAGTATCTCTATAGTTGGGACTTCCATGTTTACAGGTTTATCTATGAGTTGGGATATACTAGTTGCTGCATTTCCTCCACCTATGTTTACTAACTCTTTTAAGAAGTCCATCTGCAACCAGGTATATTTACCATCACTCATATCTATCACCTTTGCCATTGCTACATAGATTTCCCACATCTAGGATTAATACAATCTCTCCATTTCCTAAAATGGTAGCTCCTAGATATTCCTTCATTCTATTCAGTGTCCCTCCTAGCTTCTTGATTACTATTTCCTGTTGTCCTATTAAATCATCTACCAATAGTCCATAGAACTTTTCTCCCAAGGTGATGAGGATTATATGCTTGTCCTCTTCTGTAGGTTCTAGTCCTAATTTTTCATTTAAACGGATTACAGGAATTGCCTTGCCCCTCTCTATATATACTTCGCTATTATAAGATTTAACTATATCTTGAGGTTCTACCTTTACTACTCTTTCTATAATTCCCAAAGGCAGTGCAAAGGCTTCTTTTCCTATGTTTACCATTAGGGCCTGTATAATAGATAGGGTTAGAGGTAACTTTATCAAGAATGTAGTCCCTACATCTACCTCACTTATGACTTGGATATCTCCGCCTAAACTGGATATCTTCTGTCTGACTACATCCATACCTACTCCTCTACCCGATATATTGGTCACATTTTCCACTGTAGAAAAACCTTGGTGGAATATGAGTTGAATCAAATCTCTCTTTCCCATACCTTCTGTTGAGATACCCTTTTTAATAGCACTCTCCCTAATCTTCTCTGGGTCTATGCCCTTTCCATCATCTTTTACTGTGATGACTACTCTATTTCCCTCTTGATATGCAGTTAGCTTTATAAGTCCTACCTCTGACTTCCCAAGTTTTATTCTCTCTTCTCTAGATTCAATTCCATGGTCTGCTGCATTTCTTATTAAGTGGACTAGAGGTTCTCCTAATTCTGAGACTACTGTCCTGTCTAATTCTGTCTCTTCTCCCTCTATTATCAATTCGATTTCCTTATCTAACTCCTTAGATAAATCCCTTATCATCCGTGGAAATCTATTTAGAACTACATTTACAGGCTGCATCCTTATCTTCAAGACCAAATCCTGTAAATCTGATGTTATCCTTCCCACATGTTCCAATGGCTCATTGATCTCAGTGAGATTGTGCTGATTACTTATATCTTCTAATCTTGTCCTATATATTACAAGCTCTGATACCAAGTTCATAAAACTATCTAGTCTATCTAAGTCTACTCTTATAGATTGGTTTAAGTGATGAGAAGTAGTTCTATTAGTCTCTTTTGCTTTCTTCCCTTTAGTTTTTTTGATTTCTCTTCCTTTAGTTTCTTCTACATTGGCTTCTCTTACACTATTTACTTCTGCATCTTCCACAATTACATCTTCTATCTCTGCAGTATTTTCTATAATCTCATGTACCTGTTCTTTTTCTAACTTTGTCAGATATATGAGTTTAAATACATCTTCATACTCCCCTTCTTCAAGAATTTCTGGAGAAGGGTCTGTATGTATTATATCCCCCTGTTGTTCTAGTTTGTTGACTACTAGATATGCTCTAGCTCCCTTTAGGAGACAACCCTCTGTTACTTTTACAGCTATATTGAAGGCATTGTAGTTTTTTACCTTTGCTTTTTGGATTAACATAGCATCTGTTTCCCCTATTTCCTCATTGGAAACTGAGAACACTGGATTATGTCCCCTATTTGTAATCTCTGTCTTTACTCCAGATACATTGTCCAATTCCTTCAATAGGTCATCTATATCATATTCTATGTAGTTTTCTTCTCTTAGATCCTCTACTATTTCAGATAGCTTATCTAGACATCTGAATATGAGACTGACTATATCAGAATCCACAGCTGCACTTCCACTACGAAAGAGTTCAAATACATTTTCCATTCTATGGGTAAGCTCAGTCATTGTCTTGTATCCCATAGTAGCTGCCATACCCTTTAGTGTATGGGCAGCCCTAAATATCTCATCTAATAAGCTGCTATTGTCAGGGTCTTTTTCCAATTCAAGTACACAATCATCTAATGTCTGTAAATACTCATCTGTCTCTTCAAAAAATAATTCACGATATCTTTGAGTATCATCCACAACTATCCCTCCTTGTTATATCAACTTCTACATCCTCTGATATATGAATGTTGATATCTTCTTAAATCCAAATTCTCCAGGATTATATATACTCTCTGTAGCTCCTGTGAAGAATATACCTCCTGGCACTAGGGATTCATACATCTTCTTATAGATCATATCCTTGGTCTCATTTTTAAAATATATGGTCACATTCCTACATATTATAGCATGAAATCCTTTCTCATATCTATCTAAAATCAAATCGTGTTTTTTAAAGTTTACCATCTTCTTTAGTTCATTATTCACATGATATTTTCCATCTTCTATAGCAAAAAATCTTCTTATCTCTTCTTCTGTCAAGTTCTTCATCTCATTTTCACTATATATCCCTCTACCTGCCCTTTTCAGTACATTATCATCTATATCTGTACCGAGAATCTTTCCCTTTCCTCTTAGATTGTTTTTATCTAGTATCATGGCTATGGTATAGGGCTCTGATCCAATAGAACATGCGGCACTCCAAATATTTATGTTTCTAAACTTCGGTATGATATCCTCTACTAATATGGATTCAAATTCTTCAAATATCTCCCTATTTCTAAAAAACTCTGTCACATTTATGGTTATATAATCTAAAAAGATATCTCTAATTTCCTTATCCATTTCTATAAGTCTAGAGTATTCCTCTAGACTATTGGCTCCAGAACTCTTCATTATGGTGCCTATTCTTCTCTGTAATTGTTTATCTTTGTATGCATTTAAATCTATATTTAAATTTTTTCTCACCCATTTATAAAAAAAGTCATAGTCTAATCCCATTATTTCACCTTTATAATCTGATTTAAGCTAGTGGATATGTCCTCTAGACTTAGAATTTCATCTACAACACCTTTTTCTACTGCATTTCCTGGCATCCCATAGACTACACAGGTTTCCTCATTTTGAGCAATATTATAGCCACCTGCCTTCTTTATGCTGACCATACCATCGCCTCCATCTCTTCCCATGCCTGTCAATACTACTCCCAATAATTTTCCTCCATAACGCTTGGATGCTGATTTAAATAAAAAGTCTGCAGCTGGTCTTACTCCATGGAGTTTTTCCCCATCATCTAGATTTATTCTATTGTTCTCTATGGTCATGTGATAGTCCCCCGGGGCTATATATATCACTCCCCCTTGAACAATCATGTCCTGACTTGCCTCTACTACTTTGACCTGGGACTCCCTGTCCAATCTATTGGCAAAGGAGGTTGTAAAATCCCTAGGCATATGTTGAACTATAAATATGGGTATATCCAGCTCTTTGGGGATTTGGCTGATTAGATATACTAGAGCCTTTGGTCCTCCTGTAGATGCTGCTATGACTATGGCCTCTATATCCTTTGGCCTACCTAGGGTTTTAGTATTTACCTTCTTTATATCTGAAACTCTAGGTCTAGCATCTCCATATACTACAGATTTTATCTTCATCTCCAATCCTGATTTAAATTCACCAAGATCTGATCCTAGGTCCTTAGGCTTTGCAATGAAATCTTCAGCTCCTAGCTGTAATGCCTCTATAGTTATATCTGTGCCTGTAAAGGAGCTTAGCATTATTACTGGAATCTGGTACTTTTTCTTGATCTCCTTCAAAGTCTCTATGCCGTTTAATTTAGGCATCTCTATATCCAATGTTATAATATCTGGTTTAAGTTTTGGAATAATATCTAGGGCATCCATTCCATTTCTAGCAATGCCTACTACTTCTATTCCGTCTATTTCTGCAACTATATCTGTAATGATCCTCCTCATAAAAGCAGAATCGTCTACCACAAATAGCTTTATGGCCATGAATCCCCTCTCCTTTCTATAGAGTGATGATTTCCCTATTCACCATTCTAATATCCACTATGAAATTTTCCAAGTCCACTATCATGGTTCTACCCATATTTCCCCCTGTATGTTTGCCTAATATGGGGATTTTTAGCTCTTTTAACACCTTCTCTACTGCTAACACATTTCTATGGCCTATATTTCCACTGGCCTCATCGGTAAAGTTGAACATACTGGCACCACCAGCTATTTTAGCTACTAGATTGATATTTCTACTTCCATTTGTAATCTCTTCTACCATATGGGGAATAGCTAAATCAGCAAATTTCTCTATCTTTATCCCCCTATTGAAGAGAGTACTATCAGGGAGCATTATGTGGCTAAGTCCTCCTATCCTGTTCTTTTTATCATAAATGGCTATTCCAACACAGGAACCCAGCCCCAAGGTTATCAATCTACCTGGGGACTTAGCCACCTTATAGTCGGATATCCCAACCTTTATTTCCATAGACATCTTCCATCACCAATTCCTTAAGTTGGCAAAGCACTATCTTAGTTAGCAACTGCCGTTATCAATTCTTCTTCCTCTTCCAATGTAAATATCTTGTCTATATTGAGAACAATTGTAATATCTTCTTCAGACTTCATAAATCCATCTATATAGTCCTTTAGAATATGAGTCTCTCTATCCATTTTCTCATATTGTTCTTCACTGAAATGTTCAATTCCCAATATATCATCTACTAAAAATCCTATATGACCCTCTTTCCAAAGTACTACTATAACCTTTGTATCTTCATCTTGTATAGATTTTAGATTGTATAATCTCATACTCAAGTCTATAATAGGTATTACTTCTGAATTATATTGTATTACTCCTAGTAAAAATTCTGATGCTTCAGGAACTTTTTTAGGCTGTGTATACTCGATTATCCTCTCTACTTTAGAAATATCTATGGCAAACTTTTCCTCATTGGCAATAAATACTATATATTGTTCCACACTAATCACCCCTTGCCTATGAATTATATTATACTTAGAGCTTAAATCTATTGATCAACCCTTGTAAATCTTGGGCTAATTCTGCTAATCCTTCAGTTGAACCTGAAATCTCACCTGTAGATGCTGCCAACTCTTCCATGGATGCAGATGCTTCTTCAGTAGATGCAGAGTTTTCCTCTGCTATGGCTGTAAGGTTCTGTAATATGTCTACGATCTCATCCTTCATCCCTTCCATCCTCTTAGAGGATTCATTTAGCTTATCAGCTATATTAGACACAAATCCTATGGCATCATTGACACCTATATATTTGTCCTTGTTTCCTTCAACACTCTTTATCTGTTCACCTGCAATGACAGATACCCTTTCCATGGCCTTCACTGCATTTTGGGAACTATTCTGAAGTTCATTTACTATCTCGTCTATTGTAGTAGTGGACTGAGATGACTGTTCTGCAAGTTTTCTAATCTCTTCTGCTACTACTGTAAATCCTCTACCTGCTTCTCCAGCTCTAGCTGCTTCTATAGCTGCATTAAGTGCCAATAGATTAGTCTGTGCCGCTATAGATGCTATTACACCACTGGCATCTCCTATTTCATTGGAGCTTTCATTGGTCTTCAATATTATCTCTCGAATTTCCCCTAGTGCTATCTCACTTTCTCTTGTAATCTCAGATAGATTTTCTACCTGAATTAGTCCTTCTTCTATTATCTTAACTACCTTCTCTGCTGCATTGTTTAATCCATCTACATATTCTCCATTGTCCTCTATGGCCTGTCCCAATTCTGTGACCATATTAGAACCCTGTTCTGTATTTAGAGCCTGTTCATTAGCACCTCTAGCTATCTCTTCAACGACTTTTGTGACTTCTTCTGCTGCAACTGCAGATTCTTGAGAAGTAGCCATCAACTGCTGGGAAGCTGAAGCTACCTGTTGTGAGGAGCCATTTACTTCCTTGACCATATGCCTTAAATTATCTATTATGTTTTGAAAAGCCCTAGATAGTTCTCCTATCTCGTCTTTTTTCTTTAAGAAATCAGCATCTATATCTTCACTTATATCTAAATCCACAATCTTTTTAGAACCATGTGCCAATTTTAGGATTGGCTTTACTATAGATGTTCCTATGAGATAAGTAACTACAATACTTATGAATAGAACTACAACTCCAGATTTTATTATAGTGTTTTTTAACTGTATAACTGATGCCAAGGCTTCATTCTCATTTATTGTATATACAAACATCCAGTTGGAGCCTTCTATAGGTGCAAAACCTCCATATAGATTTTCTCCCTCATAGTTATAATGGCTCACCCCTCTACGATCTGATATAATCTCTTGAAAAAAACTACTTATGGACTCTAGAGATGGATCCTCTTTGGCATCCTCTATAGGGTTAAATCCACTTAAGACTAGGGACCTATTTGGATGTGCTACTAACTTTCCATCCCTATTTATCATATATCTATATCCAGTGTTTCCAAATCCAGTACTATCTAGTATCTGACTTAAGGCACTTACATGTCTCCGTCCTATCAATGCTCCCACTACTCTTCCCTTATTCCTTATTGGAGTAGCAAACATCAGTACTACATCATCTATTACCCTACTTTCCATAATATCAGATACATTGGCTTCTCCAGAAAGAGCTCTCCTTACATATTCTCTATCTCCTAACTGGACTTCATCTCCCCCTATGTATTTAGCATTACCATCCATATCTACAACTGCCATATCTAGAAAATTGGTGCCTTTTATTTCGTGATTCAAGGCTGGCAATTGTATATCCCAATTCATAGTCTCTATATCTTCCCTATTGGCTATAGAGCCTATGGTCTTTAACTCACCATCTATCATACTTTTAGTCAATTTTGCTCCATTGTAGGCAAGGGATACTAGATTGTTCTCTGTCTCTGATATTAGGGTATCTCTTGAAGTTTTTACCCCCATCATACCCATACTTAAGGAAGATAATATAAGTAATAGGGCAAAGTAAAATATAAGTTTAGTCTTGATACTATATAGATTTATAGGCCTAAAATGAACTTTGCCTCCCTTAGTTTTCCCCTCTATATTTTTCTTATCTTTTTTCTTGAAATATTTCTTGAGATTTTTTTTATCTTTTTTCTTTAGTTTTTCACTATCCTTTTTCTCAAGTTTTTCATTTTCTTTTGCCTTTTCCATAATCATGCCTCCATAACTTACTCTTGATAATTTCCCTATTCCTTGATTGTGATATATATATTATCGGATAGCATGATTTTTATTTAAACAAATACCCCTCCATCCCCATAAACTTTTTGGGAATGAAAGGGTATGATTATTCTTCTATAATTACCTCATAGGTAATTGAAGTTACTTTTTCCAACATGGCACTTACACCACAATATTTTGTCTTAGATAATTCTACTGCCCTATTTATCTTGTCCTTAGGCAAGTCCTTTCCCTTAAATCTATAGACTAGATGTATATTTTCATATACACTGGGAGTTCCACCTGTATTGTCTGCACTTGCCTGAATACTCACATCCTCTACTTCTACCTTCATCTTATTTAACATGGACATGACATCTATGCCTGTGCATCCTATAAGTCCTGATAGTAGTAGTTGTTTAGGTCTTGGACCTAGGTTGTTTCCCCCTATTTCCTCTGAAGCATCTGTTATTAATTTATGTCCGTTTAACTCCATCTCAAAGGCCATGTTCCCAACTAATTTTGAATCTACTATTGTCTTAGTCATATTCTTTCTCCTTTCCTTGTTTTTTTCTATATCTCTCTTCTCCAATTTTTAGGTGCTATTAGTGCAATTATGGTGAACAGTTCCAATCTACCTAATAACATGAAGAAGGAAAGTAATAGCTTAGTTATCTGGTGATATCCTCCAAAATTCCTAATAGGCCCTACAAATCCAAACCCTGGACCAATATTGCTCAAAGTAGCCGCTACAGTACTAGCTGCACTTTCTAGATCTACTCCTTCTAAAGAAACTAGCAGAGTTCCTGTGGAAAATATTACTA
This sequence comes from Varibaculum timonense, assembly GCA_902386935.1. Taxonomy (GTDB): domain Bacteria; phylum Bacillota; class Clostridia; order Tissierellales; family Tissierellaceae; genus CABMKH01. The sequence goes on along the minus strand of CABMKH010000003.1, from coordinate 123,303 downwards.
AGTATAGGGCAATAAAACTATATATTCCTGCTACAACTTCATTTGACATGGTCTTTCCATTGACCTTTATTGGCAGCATGGCTCTAGGATGAAATATCTTTAGTATCTCCCTCTTTATAAGCTTAAACATAATCAATATCCTTATAACCTTTATACCACCTGCTGTTGAACCTGCACTTCCTCCTATTAGCATGAGTAAAAACAAGATTCCCTTACTAAAGCTAGGCCATAGATCAAAATCTGCTGTAGAATATCCTGTAGTAGTCATAATAGAACCTACCTGAAAAAAAGAATCTCTAAAGGCAAGTCCAATATGGTCATATCCTGTCATAAATAGATTCAATCCAATGGCAAATGTAGAGACTAATACTATTCCAAAATATAGTCTTAGCTCTTCATCTAAGATGACTTCTCTTAACTTTCCCTTATATATAGTATAGTATAGTGAAAAACTCACTCCTGAAAATACCATGAAAAACCCTATTACCAGATGTATATAGGTACTATCATAAAAGGCTACACTATTGTTTTTAGTAGCAAATCCTCCGGTACCTACTGTACCAAAGGTATAGACTAGAGAGTCAAATAGACTCATTCCACCTATTTTCAGCATCACTATCTGTAGAATAGTTATGGCTATATAGGTTGTATATAATATCTTTGCAGTATCCTTCATCTTTGGTGCTATCTTTCCTATTGATGGTCCAGTACTCTCTGCCTTAAATATCTGAAATCCACCTACTCCGAGAGCAGGTAATAGTGCCACAGTAAACACTAGTATACCCATTCCCCCAATCCAATGGGTAAAAGACCTCCAAAATAGGATTCCCAAAGGTAATGTCTCCACATTAGACAATATAGTTGCCCCTGTAGTAGTAAATCCTGATACAATCTCAAAGAATGCATCTATATATGTGATTGTACTACGAGATATATATAGGGGAATTGCCCCTAGTAGAGATGCCATAACCCATCCAAAGGATACTATAGCCAATCCATCCCTAGCACTTATCTGATTCTTATAGTTTTTTTGTCTAGATAAAACAAATCCTATAAGCCCAGTTATAATTATACCCAATATGAAGGCCATAGTATCATCTCCACCTGTATAGATGGAAATCAATAATGAAGGTATCATGAGTAGGGATTCAACAATCAATAGAATTCCTAGTACCCTTAGTACGATTCCATAATTCACTTAGTATCCCTCCTCTACGAGGTGTAAAAAACCTCTTTAATGTGGGAAGATCCTCTGTCAAACAAAAGACCACTATTCTATCATTACCCCTTAGACCAGTACTTCCCTTTGGGATAATCACAGTTCCATCACGGACTATAGCCCCAATTATGACTCCTTTAGGTAAGTCCAAGTCCTTTAGGGGAATATTTATAAAAGGAGAATCCTTTCCCACTATTATCTCTGTCACTTCTCCATCTCCACCTAATAGCAGTGATACTGATACTACCTTTCCACCTCTTATGAATTTTAGTATATTGCTTGCAGTTATATATATGGGATTTAGAGCTGCATCTATTCCCAATCTATCTATTACCTTGATGTAATTCTGTCTACTGATCTTTGCAATAGATTTGCTTACTCCAGACTGTTTTGCCATAAGGGCCATAAGGAGATTTTGTTCATCAAAACCTGTTGCTCCTACAAAGGCATCCATAGTATCTAGAGATTCTTCCTCTAATAGATTGATATCTGTCCCATCTCCATGAATTATGAGGACATTATCTAATATATCTGATAGTTCCTGAGCCCTCTCCCTATCCCTTTCAATTAACTTCACTGCTATCTTAGACTTAGACAGAGATTTTGCAAGATAATATCCTATATTGCTCCCACCTAATATCATTACACTCTCTATGGTCTTGTGGATTACTCCAAATTCAAAGGAAGAATTAAACTCCTCTATATCTTCACTCTTTCCCATTATATGTATAATATCATTGTCCATGAGATAGGTTTTTCCATGGGGTATTATTATTTCCCCATCTCTAGATATAGCCGTAATCAATATATTTTCAAATCCCTTTAACTCTGAGAGATTCTTGCCTACAAGTTCTTCATGATTTCCAATATTAAAATCTATCATCTGAACCTTTCCACTGGCAAAGTCATCAGAATAGAAGGAATAACTCTTCAATAGATATTTTTCCATTGCCTGTGCTGTTGCTAAATCTGGATTTATAATATGGTCTATACCCATTTCCATCTTAATAAAGTCCAGTTGTTCCATGTATTCTGGATTCCTTATTCTAGCTATGGTCTGCTTGCAGCCCAATTTCTTAGCCAAGGAACAGATCACTGTATTGGTCTCATCACTATGAGTAGATGCTACTAATAGATTATAGCTCTCTATATCTATCTCCTTTAGTATTCTAATATCTAGTCCATTTCCTACTATAGTAAGTACATCCATATGGTCATCTATTCTCTCTAAAATCCTAGAGTTTATATCCATTAATGTCACATCTATATCTTCCATGACCATGTGTTTTGCCAATCTATACCCTAATTTCCCTGCACCTACAATCAGTACCTTCATGCCCTTCACCTCATCTATATCATAACAAATTTGACTATATAATTATATCCCTATTTTATCTAAATGCAAGACCTATAGTCCATGGGAGAGTTTTTGGAGAATAAAATTATTGACATATGCCTATAACTTGATATAATATGAGTTAAGGGCATATGCCATTAATAAAGGAGGAATTCGTATGTTTAGAAGGAATAGGCGTAGACTCAATGGATGTGGAAGAAACTTTGGAGGTGGATTTAGACCTTGCATGGAATCTGGTCCAAGTGGATATGGGTTCTGTCTTCCAAGTACTAGTAGGGAATGGCTACTTAGTCAGAAAGAATTTCTCGAGAAAAAGCTAGAGAGTATAGATGAAAGGCTGGAAAATTTAGATGAAGAATAACAGGGAAATCCCCTGTTATTCTTCATTGGAGAGGTGATTATATGGCAAGACCTAGAAAGTCAAGAAGGGTTTGTGAACTACCTAGACAAGATGTCTTTGCTCCATTGAGGGGTAATACAGACAGAGAAGAGATTATATTTATGACTGTTGAAGAATATGAGACCATTAGATTGATTGATTTAGAGGGCCTAAATCAAGAAGAATGTGCCAACAGAATGGATATTGCCAGAACTACTGCCCAGAGAATCTACTATGATGCCCGTAAAAAACTAGCAGATTTTCTAGTAAATGGTGGTATACTAAAGATTCAAGGTGGAGATTACAAGTTGTGTAGAGATTTTGACTCTCCCCATAGATGTGGCAGATGTAAAAGACATGGTTTGAATCCTTGATAAAATTCATGGAAAGGTGTAAAATAAAATCATTCTTGATTTTTAATAAAAAAATCTAGGAGAGGAGATGTAAGACAATGAGTGAAAGCTGCAACAACAATTGTTCTAGCTGTGATATTGAGTGTAATGATAGAGATAAGGTGGATTTCTCAGAGAAGCCCCATGAGATGAGTAAGATTAAAAAAGTAATAGGTGTAGTCAGTGGAAAGGGTGGAGTTGGTAAATCTTTGGTAACTTCCATGCTTGCTACAACTATGAATAGACGGGGACATCATAGTGCCATATTAGATGCTGATATAACTGGTCCATCTATTCCAAAGGCCTTTGGCATGGAAAAGAAAGCTGTAGCCAATAAATATGGTCTATTGCCAAACAAGAGTAAGACTGGTATAGATGTAATGTCCATAAACTTAATCTTGGAAAAAGATACAGATCCTGTAGTCTGGAGAGGTCCTATTATCGCATCTACTGTAAAACAATTCTGGACAGATGTCATATGGGAAGATGTAGACTATATGTTTATAGATATGCCTCCAGGAACTGGAGATGTACCCCTTACTGTGTTTCAATCTATTCCAGTAGATGGAATCATCATAGTGACTTCACCTCAAGAGCTAGTCTCTATGATAGTGACAAAGGCTGTGAGAATGGCAGAGATAATGAATATTCCCATCATAGGATTGGTGGAAAATATGTCCTATTTCAAATGTCCAAGCTGTCATGAAGAGCATAGGATATTTGGAGATAGCCATATTGAATCTATAGCTAAGGAACACAATCTAAAAATTCTAGCAAAATTGCCAATAGACCCTAAAATTGCAGAGGCTTGCGATACAGGAGATATTGAATCTATAGACACTCATTACTTTGACTATATAGGAGAAATCTTAGAAGATATAGATGAGAAAAAATAGAAATATAATAGAGATGCCAGACAAATTTGTCCAGCATCTCTATTGTTTTTTATGTCTTTTTAGTATCCTCTTATATAAATACCTTTTATTTTGTAACCAAAATACTAGGCAATGTGTAGTAGTCTGTCAATCCAGATATTATACTCTTCTGTCCTATTCTAGTATATACTCCTGCAATCCTTTCATTATACATATATAGTCCTGTTAGGGTTTTAAACTTCTGTACTGAAAACCTGCCATCTTCAAATATTATAAACTCCCTTGAAAAAGGTACAAAGTATTCCTGATATAAGTAATCTTGGTCCCAGGATTCTCTCAGTTTTTTCTCCCATTGTTCTTGAGTAAAATCTCTACCAGCATAGACTCCCTGAGAGGCATTTAAGTCCATGGGTTTCATAATATATTTATCCTTATCATTTAAAACCATGTGAAAGACTTCCTCATCTCCCCCAAATATGCCTGTATATGGAATATGACTTTTTACAAATTCTTGTTCTTCCTTAGATAGACACTGGAGGGTATCTTCATCATGTAAAATCTTGAAGAATATCTTGTTGTGAATTACTTGGGACCTTATGGAACCTATACAACAAAAGGCCCTATCCTTGTAAGCTTCTATAAAATCTGATATCTCATAGGCCTTGTCTATCAATTCAAATGTGACTATTCTCCTATATACTAGATCTATCCTATAGTCCTTATGATATAATTTCCCATCCCTATATTCTAAATCTCTAGGGTCTGCTATTATGCAGTTGTATCCCTTTTTCATATATCGATTTTTAAACTCTTCAAACTCTGGTGTAGTACCACTTTCTGTAAAGTCTACTATGGCCACATTAGGCTTTATATTGTCCTTAGTATAGGATCTGAATATCTCAATACTCTCATCTACCCATGAATCAAACAACTCAAAATAATCTAAGTCATACTTCTCCTTAAAATCACTTAACGCCTTAGAGTCTAAAAGTATCTTGGCAATAGTATTGTCCTCATTCATGGCAGAGGAGCCATCTGTATTTAGTTCACAGAATTTAAAATTATCCCCATCCTTATAGAAGATATCAAATCTCCCTATGGGAACATTTATATCGTATCCATTATCTATCTCTATTAAATCCTCTATCAACTTTGGAAATCCAAATCTCTTCCTAAACTCCTTATCTTCTATATATCTATAGGTCACCTTATTAGCAATAGATATCATCATATCTCCAATCCTATGAAAGTCGTCTATATTCTCCTGTGTTAAAAAATAGGGATGATATATAGTAGGTATTGGCTTTCCCTTGTATTTTGCCTTAGAATTATTTACCCTGTCTATAGTTGTGTGATAATCCTCTATATATCTGTCTTGATTATCCAACACTAAATCCATATACTCCCTATTGATAGTATCTCCATTCATTATCTTCTCACCTCTACTAAATCATTTAACAAACACCAATCTAGGGCTTCCTTTTTGCCAATCTTGGCTCTTTCTCTTGTAATCTCATATGGGTTTTTCCCATCTGATATCATGTCTTCCAAGGGTTTCAAGTATCTATTTTCTTTAGGAGATAGTCCTTTTTTAGCAAGCTCTACCAGATACTTTCCAATCTCCAATAGAGTCTTATCCCCTAACTTGGCTCCTAGTCCATATTTCATCATATCCTCTTTAGCCCTATCTACGTCTTCAATGTGAATACAGCTAATATATCTATATAATTCTTCTAGATTATCTTCATCATATAATAATCCCTTTAACAATGCTATAGCTCCAAAGTTCAAGGGATAAGGGACAGCATCCATCATCCTTATCTCAACATATTTCTTTGTCCTTACATCTGGGAAGAACATAGTCAATATATGTTCTAATTCCTCTACCTTGTAATCCTCAGGATCTAGTATTTCTCTTGCCTTCTTGTGTCCTGTGTAGATTTCCTCTCCATTTCTATTGATGAATATAGGCGGCCTATTCAATATATACTCTGCATACCTTCTATATCCAAAATCTTCTTCTAAGGCTCCTTCTACTGTTCCAGATCTATCTGTATCACAATTTTTCCATATAAAAGACCTCATATTGTGATTTTCAGTAGGCTCTCCTTCAAAATAATATACATTTTCAAACATAGCATATAGTACTGGAGAAAGTGCATTGGCTATCTTGAACTTTTTGATATAGTCCTCTTCTGATTTAAAATCTAAAGATACCTGTAGTGCTGCCGTGCCCTTCATCATATTGTGGGCATGGGTTCCTCTAGTCTTGAAATAGTTAAACATGTAGTCATATCTCTGTTTTGGCAAAAGTCTTATCTCATCTATCTTGGTAACTGGATGATATCCTGTTGCCATTAAGCCTTGGTTCTTTTTCTCTAGAATTGGAATTAAATCCTCTAAAAACTCAAAATACTCTCTTTCTAATTCCGCTATATTATTAGACGCATTTATGCTCAATTCCAATTGACTTCCTGGCTCCAAGGTTATATTCTTGTTTCCCTTAACTAAGCCTAAAATATATTCACCTTCATACATGCCTTTATATCCAATATTTTCAAGTTCCTTTAATGTCTCTGCTACTCCATCTTTTCCATAATAGGATATGGTCCTCATAGTATCTACATCTATTACAAAATGTTCAAACTCTACTCCTATCTTGAAATTATCATTTTTCTTTTCATTTTCTCTAAAATATTTGACTATTTCTCCTACCTGTCTTTCATAGTCCATATGATCATCCCTTTCATCTCCTTATCAATATAAAGGTATATACCCAATTATCCTATTAATAATTGGGTATATATATTACTAAATAATAATAGGAGGTTTTTTTATGAAAAATATAATTACTATTGAATACTGTACAGCTTGAGGTTATCTAGATAGAGCAGTTGCTCTTACAAAAAACATACTGAGCAGTCACAAGAATAATATCACTGAACTTAAACTAATTCCATCTTCTGGTGGGGTACTGGAGATAAGCTTAAATGATGAATTGATATTTTCTAAAAAAAGCTTAGAGAGATACCCTGAAGAAGGAGAGGTTGAGGAAATAATTAAAACTAAATTAAAATAGAGTAAAAAAGGCTGTTTCATAACTGATTAGTCAGTTATGAAACAGCCTTTTATCATTTTTATTGAGTATAATCTACATATATTTTTATCTATGATTCACTAATATTTGATATATCTTACATAAAGTGGTATTCTCTTCTTAGATAAACTAGTATAAGGAGATGGCGTATATGTATACTTGTGCTATATGTAGTGATAAGCCCTGTAAAAGGGGAGAACAGGATAACTATCCAAAAAATTGTCCAACTAGAGAAACAGATGAGATAGATAAGATTAAAGAACTCTATACTGAAGAGGAAAACCATCTTATCTCCTACAATTCCGCCCTTGTAGAAAGTGAAGGATATTGTCAAAAGACTAGACTAGAGGAAATCATGGATTTTGCAGACAAATGTGGATATAAAAACTTGGGAATAGCCTTTTGCAGTGGATTAGCTAAGGAGGCTAAAATCCTATATGATGTACTGAAGAACAATGGATTTAAAGTAAATTCAGTAGTATGCAAAAATGGAAGTATACCAAAGGAATTCATGGGAATTAAAGAAGGTGAAAAAGTAAGACCAGGTACCTACGAACCTATGTGCAATCCCATTGGTCAAGCTAAATTCCTAAACAAGATGAATACAGACTTCAATATAGCCCTTGGCCTATGTGTAGGACATGATTCTCTATTCTTTAAATACTCAGATGCACCTACTACAGTCCTTGTTGCAAAGGACAGAGTCCTAGGACATAATCCAGTGGCAGCCCTCTATCTATCACAAGGCTATTATAATAAAAAACTATATAGAGATAATAAAGATAAATAAATATTCCCACTTATTTCCAAACTATGGTATAATACATTGGAAATATACTTTTAAGAAAAGAGGATTTTCATGGAAGTTAAAAAAGATGAAAAGATCTGTATAATGATAGTTCCCCATACAGATAAGGTAAAGAGGATACTCATACCATCTTGGCTGCCAAAGGCCTCTGTGGTTTTACTTTCTACCTTTTTTATAGGTTCATTTATATTTTTAGGAGTTACTAAAAATTCTAAAGTAAATCTAGAACAGCAATACAAGGAAAAAATAGCCCTTATAGACCAGTTAGAAAAGGAAAATATAGACAAGGATTCACAACTATCAACTCTTAGGTCCCAAGCAGATGAACTATATTCTAAATCTGATGAAATCAACAGTAAACTAGATGAGATTGACAGACTTCAGAAGAGATTAGAAAAGATGGCAGATATGAAGAGTCCATCTAGAGGTGGATCTATTTCCAGAGATATCAATCTAAAGGAATTGGAACCTATAGAGGGAATGGATGTCTTAAACGAAGTATTAGAGGACAAGAAATTAGAGTTGGAAGTGTTTATTCAAGACTTAGAGTCTAGATTTGCATATCTAGAATGTGTTCCAAATCTGATGCCAGTCTCTGGTAGGATTACATCTCGTTTTGGAAATAGGCGTGATCCAATTAGGAGAAGTATTAGATTTCATCAAGGTATAGATATTGCAAACTCTCGTGGAACAAATATAAAGGCTGCAGCCAGTGGAAAGGTTATATTTTCTGGATATCAGGGTGGATATGGAAAGACCATAATCATAGATCATGGATATGGTTATAAGACTGTATATGGGCACAATAGCAGTCTATTAGTAGATGTAGGGACTCGTGTGGAGAAGGGACAATCTATTGCAAAGATGGGGAGTACAGGTCGCTCTACTGGAAGCCATCTACATTTTGAAATACATAAAAATGGTAGTCCTGTAGATCCATTTAGTATACTGAATTAGAGGTGATATATTAGGATGTTTAAAAAGACTGTAGTGGAGAAAGCTACTGCCGTTGAAAATCTAGACTCCTTGATTGGAGAAAATATCAAGATCATAGGCAGAGTTGAAGGGAACGGAAATATTCGCGTAGATGGAATGGTAGAAGGAGATATAGACTACAATGGAAATATTGTAGTAGGGGAAACGGGGAAAATCCATGGTGATGTCTCTGCTGGAGAGATATCCCTAGCTGGAACTATTCGTGGAAATATCTCATCTAGTTCTAAGATGACCATACTTCCCACTGGAAAATTAATCGGAAATATTCAAGTTCCTAGCTTCATAATTCATGAAAATGCAATATTTGAAGGAAATTGCAAGATGACAAGTGACAAGGTAGTAGAGCTTGATTCTAGAGATGGAAAAAACACTAAAGAAAAAGCTAAATAAAAAACTCCAACTTTTAAAAGTTGGAGTTTTTTATTTACTATGCTCCCATGAACATCTCTATATCATCTTCTACATTGGAAATTGTACCAATTCCGAAGGTATCTACCAATACCTTAGCCACATTTGGTGAAAGGAAGGCTGGTAGTGTTGGTCCTAAGTGAATATTCTTCACTCCTAGGGAAAGTAGTGCTAATAGTACTATTACAGCTTTTTGTTCATACCAAGCTATATTATATGCTATTGGCAATTCATTTATGTCATTTAGTTCAAATATCTCTTTAAGTTTCAATGCTATTACTGCTAGTGAATAGGAGTCATTACATTGTCCTGCATCTAGAACTCTTGGAATTCCACCTATATCTCCTAGATTGAGCTTATTGTATTTGTATTTTGCACAACCTGCTGTAAGTATAACTGTGTCCTTTGGCAAAGCTGCTGCAAAATCTGTATAGTAGTTTCTACTCTTCATCCTACCATCACAACCTGCCATTACAAAGAACTTCTTAATAGCTCCTGATTTAACTGCATCTACAATCTTATCTGCCAGTGCAAATACTTGAGCATGGGCAAATCCACCTACTATAGTACCTCTCTCAATTTCTGTTGGTGCTGGTAATCTCTTAGCATGTTCAATCAATTCAGAGAAGTCTTTAGCCTTTCCATCTACTCTATCAGGTATATGTTTAAATCCTGGATATCCTGAACTACCTGTAGTATATACTCTGTCAGCATAGGAAGCCTTAGGTGGTACTATACAGTTAGTAGTAAATAGTATAACACCATTGAACTTCTCAAACTCTTCTTTTTGTTGCCACCAAGCATTTCCATAGTTTCCTACAAAATGGTCATATTTTTTAAATGCTGGATAATAATTTGCTGGCAACATCTCACCATGAGTATATACATCTACTCCTGTACCCTCTGTTTGCTCTAGTAATTCTTCAAAGTCCTTTAGATCGTGACCTGAAACTAATATTGCAGGATTGTTTCTAACACCTATATTTACTTCTGTAATCTCTGGATTTCCATAGGCTGATGTATTTGCCTTGTCTAGTAAAGCCATAGTCTTTACACCATATTCTCCAGTTTCAAGAGTCAAAGCTACTAGATCATCTGCTGTTAGACTATCGTCTAATGTTGCAGCCATAGCCTTTCTGATAAATTTGCCAATCTCTTCGTCTTCATATCCTAAGTTGCTAGCATGTTCTGCATATGCAGCCATACCCTTTACTCCATATATGATAAGTTCCCTTAGAGAACGAATATCTTCATTTTCAGTAGCCAATACTCCTACTTTTTCACTACTTGCCTTGTATTCTATATCATCATTTGAATTTACAGTAAATGTTGCAGCATCTGCTAATTCACCTAGTTCTACACCTTTTGCTATTAGGGTTGATTTTAGTTCATCTCTCAACTTTAAAGCTTCCTTTATCTTCTCAAAGAATCTATCCTTATCAAAGTTTGCGTTTGTAATAGTCATAAATAGAGATTCAATTATAAATCTATCTAGGCCTTCTACCTTTAGACCTATTTCATCTGCTTTTAATCCCAATACTGAGATTCCCTTTACTGCATAGATCATTAAGTCTTGAAGTGCTGCTAAATCAGCAGTCTTTCCGCATACACCTACTTTTGTACAGCCTTTACCTCCAGCTGCTTCTTGACATTGATAACAAAACATACTCATCTTTTCTCCCCCTATATCTTTATATATTGTAGACCTTTGTCATATTTAACTTATATCCTTACTATATCCTAAGTTATAAAACCTAGCGGTAACCCTTGTTACCAAATGAAAAATATTTTAATAATCTATTCCTGCTGCCTTTATCCTATCTGGAAAAGCTGTAGAACAAGGAGTTACTCCATATACCATTCCACAATGGGGGCATCTAGTCTCTAGATGTGTCATCTCAAACTCATTTCCACATTCTACACATTCTAATATTACTGGCATAGGCATAGGTCTAGTATTGAATCCCATCATCCTTATTTTATCTACTACTGCTTTTCCATTGTCAAAACTTCCAGTACATCCTTCATGCATTTTTTGTTCCTCCCTTGTTAATTATTGGGAGACCACAGGTCTCCCCTACATTTTTAATTGTTTTCCCTTATTGGGAGACCACAGGTCTTTCCTACTTTTTTATTGTTATATATTATCTGGAAACCATTAGGCATCCCCTACATTTTTAATTGTTTTCCTTCTCTCAGACTGGTTCTCATATTGTGGATAAACATATCCATTTCCTCTAGCTTTTTTAGTAATTCCTTTTCCTCTTGGCTGGTTTCTATAATCTTGTCTATACCACCATTTTTTATTACAATCCTCTTATCTGCTATTAGGGCCAATGTAGGGTCATGAGTTGCCATTAAAACTATCTTATCTTCATCTACCAATAGATCCAATGCCTTTCTCCTATCTATACCAGCATTTTCTATTTCATCTATTAGAACTATAGGTGATGAACTTAAAATAGCTGTATCTGCTATCATCAAAGCCCTTGACTGTCCACCGCTTAGAGAAGTCACAGGTGTATCTAGTTCAAACTTCTCTCCTGCCAATCTATTTGCACTATCTATTATCTTAGACACTGTACTATCTACGTCCATTACTAGTCTACTCTCTGCATGGAGTTCCAAGAATTCCCTAACTGTCAAATCCATTACAAAGTTCATATTCTGTGAAAGTTGAGCCACTAGTTTATTATTAGATGAGAATCTCCATTTCTTGTCTGGAATCTTTCCATCTATAAGTATAGTCCTTCCTGTAGGGGTATCCTTCTGTGCTGCCCACTCTATATCTGCTAGTAGCCTTGATTTTCCTGACCCTGTAGGCCCAACTATGGAGATTATCTCAGATTTGCTAATAGTCAACTCATCAAAGCCTTCACTTTTCTTAGATTTATCATGACCAGGTAATATGGTAAGGGAGCTTATACCTAATTTTTCTTCTATTCCCAGAAAGTCCTTCATCTGGTGAATATACTCCTCTAAATTTATCTTCAAAGTCTCCCTATCTATGGCAAAGTCCTCTACCTCTTCTTCAGAAAAATCATTTAAAAATTCCTCAAAGGTCTTTTCTTCCTGCCCCTGTATATCTAATCTATTTTCTTCAAAATATCCAATTACAAAGGGATATCTCTCCAATATCTCTCTTATGGTCAAATCACTCATAGTCATCACCTAAATCTATCTTTCTAACATTCCCCATCTGATAGGCCTCTCCTATTCTAGTCTCCCCTAAGCAATATGAACACATAGCTGCAGGCATTGGAAATCTAAGTTTCATACCTTGAACTGAACTAATATCATTATCCTCATCATATAATAGTGTACTCAACTCATAGGCACCCTGACCTGTAAGCCCGTTTATATGCATAGTTATAGCCCTTGGGTTTACAGAATTCACCTTTGAGGAGAACACTTCCCTCTCTGCTTGAGATACTATATCTCCCTTGGTGATTACCACTATATCAGCAGATTTTAACATAGGTCCTATCTTCTTTGGTGTGTTTATCCCTGAAAGATTATCTATTACACATATTCCCTTGATATCCTTAATATATGGGGAGCATCTATTGCAAAGTCCTGCAGATTCAGTAATCAATAGATCTAATCCCATATCTATTCCCCATTGGACTACTTCCTCAATATTAGAGGCAAAGAAATGGTCAGGACACAAGGCACCTGATAATCCCTTCTTAACAGGAATTCCAGCTTTTTCATATAGGATATCATCATCTGTATACAGACAATCAAACTTTACAACTCCTACAGAGATATTCCTTTCCTTTAGAGCCTCTATGGTCTTTAGTATTATACTGGTCTTTCCTGAAGAAGGAGGTCCTGAAAATATAACTAAGTTCATCTATTATCCCTCCTATTTAGCATTGTGAAATATCTCCAAACATGTCTTAATAAGTTTTCCTATATCCTTATGATCATTTATATAGTCCCAGCCTAGCCACATAAATTTCTGTTCCCCACTTAGACCATTATCTACTTCAGGATTAATAGATGGAAATTTGCCATTAGTAGACAATAACTGTCCTACTTCCTTAGATAAAAAGAAATCTACAAGAGGTTTAACCTTATTTCTATTCTCTCTCTTTGACAATAAAAATATTGGACTTATAATAGCACCATCCTTTGGCCATACAGGCTTAAGTGGGCTATTGTCCTTTACCATCTGAGTAAATAAATAGGGCATTACTGTCACTGTAGGTATACCAGAGTCTGATTTCTTTATGTGGGATTTTACCATCTCTGCTGGACTCATACTCCTGAGTAAAGCTCTTCCTAGTTTCTCTATGCCTTCTTCTCCATAGGCCTTATATATATTCAAAATCACTGCATTGAATAAATCAAAGTCATGTAATGGCAGAGATATAGAGTTCTCAAACTCAGGTCTTAGGATATCCTCCCATGTCTCTGGCATCTTCCTCCCCTTTAATTCCTCCGTATTGACTAAGAATACTGCTGGTACTACTCCAATTATGGAATATTGTCTTTTAGGGTCTTTTAAGTCTATTTCTTCATTGTCAAAATCCCTATTTAATCTATAAAAACCTGAAAGGTCCTCAAACACTCCCTGCTCTTTAAATCTTCCCATGAGTTCTCTATCAAAGAATAGATCAAAACCAGCTGACATGAAGATATCAGGTAATGTATTTTCATCTCCTGACTCTATCTTTTCCCTAATCCAATCCACACCCATGCTGGCTGATTTCAACTCATAATCCACTTTGAAATCAAAGGTATCTTTATTGTCCTCCATCCATTTGTTAAGGCTATCTAGAAGGGGAATTCTAACTGGACATGGAAGTACTCCTTCTATTCTAATATCTCCATCCTCTTGATTCTTTGATGTAGATAGGGTTTCATCCTCAGAGAATCTACTTTGTCTTATTCCTTCAACTAACTTTTGTTCAAATAGTTCTATATTTATCTTCTTTGTAATACAGGCCATCTCCAAGGATATGGTCTTTCCCATGGCCTTCCTCATGGATTCATTTTTCAACTGTTCAAAGCCATTTCCAACAAATATATCTATGGTCTCTGGATATTTTTCCGTTATATCGTAGACCTTATCTTTTATATCAAAATATCTATTCAATAATATCCCTCCCCTCAATATCTCTATCTATTGTAATACATAATAAAAATATAATCGGTAACCACTGTTACCGATTATATCTATTTTATATAAATCTTTTATGCTGCAAATTGACTATTATATAGTTCTTCATAGAATCCACCTTGATTCATAAGCTCTTCATGGGTTCCTTTTTCTATAATCTTCCCATTGTTCATGACTAAAATCATATCTGCATTTCTTATGGTAGATAGTCTATGAGCTATGACAAAACTAGTCCTCCCCTTCATGAGTTCATCCATAGCCTTTTGTATCAATATCTCAGTCCTAGTATCTACACTTGATGTAGCCTCATCTAATATGAGTATCTTTGGGTCTGCCAATATAGCTCTAGCTATGGTCAATAGCTGTCTCTGTCCCTGAGATATATTAGATGCATCTTCTTTTAAAATAGTATCATATCCATTGGGAAGTGTCCTGATAAAGTGATCTGCCTGAGCCAACTGTGCTGCCTTATATATATCCTCATCTGTAGCATCTTCTCTACCATAGGCTATATTTTCCCTTATGCTTCCATTAAATAGCCATGTATCCTGCAACACCATACCAAATATACTCCTAAGCTTTCCTCGGCTTATCTTTCTAGTATCTATACCATCTATGGTAATCTTTCCACCATCTATCTCATAAAATCTCATAAGCAAATTCACCAATGTAGTCTTGCCTGCTCCTGTAGGTCCTACTATGGCAACTGTCTCTCCAGGATTTATATCTATATCCATATCTTCAATAAGATACTCATCTTCATCATATCCAAAGTTTACTCCCTGAAATTCTACCTTACCCAATGGATTGTCTAACACCTTAGAATCTACTGGGTCATCAATCTCCTCTTCCTCATCTAATAGTTCAAATACCCTTTCTGCTGATGCAATAGTAGATTGAATTACATTTGCTATTTCTGCAGTTCTAACTATAGGCTGAGTAAACTGCCTTGCATATTGGATAAATGCCTGAACATCTCCTACGCTTATTCTCCCATTTACTACAAATATACCTCCAAATACAGCTACAAGTATATAACCTATATTGTTGATGAGATTTATCAAGGGCATGATTATTCCTGACATAAACTGTGCCTTCCAACTGGCAATATATAGCTTTGTATTTATCCTCTGGAATTCCTCTATGGCCTTCCTTTCATGACCATATGCCTTTACAATATCATGCCCTGTATACATCTCCTCTATATGACCGTTTAATTCTCCTAGAGCATTGGCTTGGGCTATAAAATGTCCTTGACTATATTTGGCTATATTCTTTGTAAATAATATACTCAAGGGTATTGTAACAAGGGTTACAAGGGTGATACTTGGACTTATGAAAAACATCATTCCAAGCATACCTACCAATGTAATTACAGAAGAGATAAGTTGGGTGACACTTTGCTGTAGAGTATTGCTTATAGTATCTACATCATTTATAACCCTACTTAGAATATCCCCTGTACTATTGGTATCAAAATATCTTAGTGGCAATCTAGACAGCTTTTCATTTACTTCCTTCCTTAAATCATAGACTATCTTCTGTGCTATTCCTGCCATTATAAACTGTTGTATATATTGAAATAGACTTGCACCTATATATAATCCACCTAATACTAAAAGAGTTCTTAGGATATAGTCAAAGTCTACAGTAGAGCCTACTTGTCCCTTTAACTTTAGCTGTACTCCCTCTATAAGCTTATTTGTTATAAATCCCATGATTCTAGGACTTAAAACGGTAAATATAGTTCCCAACACAGATACAAAGAATACTAGCAAAAGTCTAAACCCATATGGTCTTAAATACATAGACAATCTTCTTAAACTACCTTTGAAGTCCTTGGCCTTCTCTGCTGGTCTCATCATACCTGAACCTGGGGGACCTCCTCTGCCTATCTTTACTGGTCTTGTTCTATTATCTCTATCTTTCATGGCCTTCCCTCCCCAGATATTTGGGATCTTACAATTTCCCTATATACACTACATCTATCTAGAAGCTCATCATGGGTTCCCTTTCCCACTACCTCTCCATTATCTAATACTATGATATTATCTGCATCTATTATGGTACTTACTCTCTGGGCTACTATGATTATGGTAGAATCCTTGGTCTCTTCTTCCAGTGCCTCTCTCAATCTCTTATCTGTCTTAAAATCTAAGGCAGAAAAGCTATCATCAAATAAAAATATCTCTGGTTTCCTTGCCAATGCTCTGGCTATGGATAGTCTCTGCTTTTGTCCTCCAGATAGATTAGTTCCACCTTGGGATACAATGGAGTCAAATCCCTGTTCTAATCCATCTATAAATTCTTTGGCCTGAGCTATTTCAGCTGCATGAACTATCTCTTCCTCTGTAGCATCTTCTGTTCCAAATCTAATATTATCAGATATACTTCCAGTAAAGAGCATAGCCCTTTGAGATATGAAACCTATCTTTTTTCTTAAACTTTCCTGACTTATATCCCTTATATCTACTCCATCTAACAGTATGGCTCCATTACTTACATCATAAAATCTAGGAATTAGGTTTACAATTGTAGATTTCCCTGAACCTGTACCTCCAATAATTGCCGTTGTTTCCCCAGGTTTAGCTACAAAGGATATATTGCACAATACTGGGCTTTCTGCACCTGGATATTTAAAGCTTACATCTTTAAACTCCAATATTCCCCTTAGAGATGTACCATCCTTTGGATATTCTAAATCTACTATATTATTTTCCATATCCAATACTTCATTTATCCTATTTGCTGAAACTGATGCTCTAGGAACTACTATAAATACAATAGATACCATGATAAGGGAAAACATGATCTGCATCACATATTGTATAAATGCCATTAAATCTCCAATTTCCAAATTACCCATATCTATCAATCTACTTCCATACCAGATAACTGCTACAATGGTAAAATTCAATATCATATTAAGTAACGGCATCATCATAGACATGAGTCTGACCACCTTTAGAGATGTATCTGTAAGGTCTTTGTTGGCCTTGTTGAATCTTCGTCCTTCATATTCTTCCTTATTAAATGCCCTTATAACTCTGATTCCCGTAAGTTCTTCTCTCAAAACTTGATTTACCCTATCTATCTTTTCCTGTATTATCTTAAAATATGGAAAGCCCTTACTACCTATTATGGTAATTGTCCCTATAAGTATAGGTGCTGAAATCAAAAATACCTTAGATAATTCCCTATTCTTAGAAAATACCATAATAAGACCACCAATAAACATCAATGGTGCCCTTACCATCATTCTCAAAGACATGATAGTCACCTGCTGCATCTGATTTATATCGTTTGTAGTCCTCGTAATCAAAGATGCTGTACCTACTTTGTTGAATTCCCTTGGAGAATATCCCTCTACCTTTGTAAATACTGCATTCCTTAGATCTCTTCCATATCCCATGGCAGTCCTTGAAGATAGATAGCTTGACACTATCATACTCAAAGCACCTAGCAGAGATATTATAAACATCTTAAACCCTACAGAAAATATATAGGGTATGTTTCCCTTTATTATTCCATTGTCTACAATGTCCCCCATTAGATTTGGAAGATATAGTTGAGTGAAGGCATTTGAAAATGTAAATATAATGACTCCTACAACCATCATCCAATAGGGTTTCAAAAATCTCATCAATCTTATCATATATCCTTCTCCATTCTAGTTCTCAATATTATAGTGCTATCATTATTCATACCTATTATTACCCCTATTTAATCTTCAATATTATGTAATATGTACTCCTCAATATATATATAATGTATTAATTGAGATATATGAAGGAGATAAAGTGATATGGAAAAGATATTAGAACAAAAAAAAAGATTTGGTTTTCCCATGCTACTTATTGTGCTTATCTTGGCTCTTATATTTATTTTTATCCTTAAAGTCGCCATAAATAAAAACAATCCAAGGACTATAACTACATATATTGATGGAGCCAATCCAGCCTTTGAACACAAGGATATTGGAAAGATAGAGTCCATAATCAAGTATGGAGATAACTCTATAATAGCAGTTCATTATCCTGTCTTTGACAATCAAGTCCTAGATAAAAAGACCTTAGATTTCATTAAAAATCGTATAGATAATTTCCATAGCTTATTTGAAGATCAACTTGCATTAGGAGAAAATTATAGATTTGAGCTAAACATAGACTATGAAGTATATAAAAGTGCAAAAGACATAGTTAGTATCAAATTTAGTATTTTAGAATATGCTCCTTATTATCCAAACCCTAAACTAGATATAGAGACTTTTGTATATGATCTATCTAAGTCTTGTGAATTATCTCTATCTGATATTATGAAGGGTAAATATCTGGAGACTATCTCTGATAATTGTATAAAATATTTCAGGGAAAAAAGTGAATTTAAGGAGTATATAGATACAGCTTCATTTATACATGGTACAAAACCTGTAGAAAATAACTTTTCAGATTTTATATTAGTTGAAGATGGTATCATATTTATATTTCAAAGAAGTAAGCTATTTCCCAACCACATAGGGGAAAGTGAAGTAAAGATATATTATGATTCATTAGAAGATCATATAAAACCTAGATATAAAGTTATAGATTCAATCGAGACCTTTGTAGCCGAAGATGATGTAGAACCCGCTCTAGAGATAATTCACTCAAGAAAAATAGACCCAAATATGCCTATGATTGCACTGACCTTTGATGATGGTCCGTATTATAAGACTACAATACCTATATTAAATGTATTAAAGGAGCATGACTCTGTAGCCACCTTCTTTGTCCTAGGCAATAGAGTTCCTAGAAATAAAGATATCCTTCAGAGGATGATAAGAGAGGGTAATGAGATTGGAAATCACAGCTACAATCACAAGCAACTTACTACATTGTCCTCTAGCGAGTTGAAAGATCAAATAGATAGAACCCAAAATGCCATAATGGAAGTTGTAGGTTCAAGACCTAAGATAATGAGACCTACCTATGGCTCCTATAACAATAGAATTAAATCTGAAGTACAGATGCCTATGATATTGTGGTCTATTGATACACAGGATTGGAAAAATAGAAATGCAGAAAAGATATCAAGTCATGTCATTGCAAATGCTAGGGATGGAGATATAATCCTGATGCATGATCTGTATGAAAGCACTGCTGAAGCAGTGGAGATTATTGTACCAGCCTTGATAAATAAGGGCTTTCAACTAGTTACTATAAGTGAACTATATGAAATAAGAGGAGAAATCCTAGAGGTAGGGAATATATATAGTCATAGCACACAGAAATAGTATAAAAACCACTGAAAAAGGGCCTTTTTACTGGCCCTTTTAAAAATTCTCCCCTATTGTTATCTCTAAATCATCATAGAATCTATTTACCTCTTCGCTGTTCATATCCCCTTGATTTCTCTTCAATATGTCTACATACTTAGTCAATATATTTGCTGCCTTTGTATCCATATTTGATTGTATAAAGGACTCATATATATTCAAATACTCATCTTTTATCTTTGAACTACCTTCCTCTGCAAATATATATTGATTTCCCATTCCAAATATAGATGCCTTCATATACTCTACATATAGATCAAATACCATTTTGGACCTTTTGCCCTTTGGAAAATCCTGTATATATCTTTCAGCTGCTAGACCTCTATCTAAAATCTCATCTATACCAACATTTAAAGCTTCCCCATCAGTAAAAGTATTTCCTGTCTCTCTCTTGAATATCTCTATATAGGACTTCATCTCTCCCGATACATAGTCAGTATACTTGCTAAGCAATATATAGTCCTCCTCCATAGAGGAATCTGTAGAGCTTAGAAAATCCTCTAGTCCGTCTATCATGATCTCTCTATTTTCCATATCTAAACTCTTGATATTTTTATCTATAAATCCGAGTATAGCCTCTCTATCAGAACTATTACCTACTATATTATAGAAATCCCTCATAATGGAGTCCTGCTCATCTTTGGATAGTATCTCCACCACCTCATCAGGTATCTCTGTGTCCTCCTTGTCCTCTTTAAGAGGACCACAAGATACAAGTAAAATACCCATACAAAGGCAAAGTACGAGAATCTTAATTTTCCCTATAGTCTTCATTCTATCCCCCCAATATACGCTATCATCCTATTCTCCAAGCATTATCTTTTCCAACTCAAGGGGGTCTACCTTCTCTCCATCTCTATAGGCCCTCATATTTCCACCAGATATCTCATCTATCAGTGCTATATGATCATCTTCTCCAACTCTTCCAAATTCAAATTTAATATCATATAGTTCCATTCCCTTTTTAGCTAATTCATCCTTTATCACTTGGCCTATCTTCTTAGTCAAATCACTCAATATCCTGTACTCTTCTTTAGTCATTATACCTAGCATCTCTAAGGCTTCATCTGTAATCAATGGATCATTTCTATCATCATCCTTCAATGTAACCTCTACATAGGCATCAAGAGACTGTCCTTCTTTGGCATACATTCCATACCTTCTCATAAAGCTTCCAACAGCTCTATATCTACAGATTACCTCTACTCCCTTTCCAAACATCTTGGCAGGTAGAACTGTCATAGTGTTATTTTCTATATCTGTATCTATATAGTGAGTTGGAATCCCCATGTCATTTAGTTTTTCATAGAAAAACTTTGTCAACTTAAGACCTGCCTTGCCTACTCCCTCTATAGTAAGCCCTACTGTATTGGCACCTGGATCAAATACTCCATTTGCTCCTGTTACATCATCTTTAAATTTAAGTAGATAGTTCCCATTTTCCAATTCATATACATCCTTGGTCTTTCCCTTATAGACTAGATTCATATCCATGTCTCCTTTACAATTTTCTAATATATGCTCTAATAATAATATATATTTTTTAAGAAAGTTTTTCAAGTATACCTGATTATTTACCCTTTACAAAATATCCTATTCCTGTTATTATATTTAATACCCCCGTATGGTATATGGGCATCAATTAATTGGAGGGATTTAATGAAAAAAAACTATTATCTCAAGAAGAATCGTACTTTTACCTTTGTTAGAAAATACGGTTGGATTATTACTCTTTTAATTGCTATTGGTGGACTATGGCAGCCTAAATTAGGATTATTAGTCCTGTTTATAATGTCTGGGCTACTTATTACTTCTTTTTTCACTGGAAGATATTGGTGTGGAAATTTTTGTCCCCATGGCAGTTTATTTGACAAGATATTCCTGCCTATAAGTAAGAATATAGAAATACCAAAACCTTTAAAGTCAAAACCTATGATTATAGGATTTTTTGGATTCTTTATGTTCAATTTTATTAGAAAGATGATAAATATATTTTCCAATTGGGGAAATTATGACTTCTTAGACAAACTAGGACTACTATTTGTAAATACTTATTTGATGGTTCTGATTACAGGTGGATTGATGGCTATATTTGTAACACCTCGGACTTGGTGTCAGTTCTGCCCAATGGGTACTATGCAGAAGTTTTCCTACTCTCTAGGAAAGAAAACTGGTATTGCTAAAAAGACAGATAAGAAAATTACCATATCCAATCCAGATTTATGTCGTAATTGTGGCCTATGCTCCAAGGTATGTCCATTCCAATTAGAGCCCCATAAGAACTGGAACGAAAACAATCAATTTGATAATGTAAACTGTATAAAGTGTTCCACCTGTGTGGAATACTGTCCAGTGAAGATATTGTCATTAAAATAGGACCTTTTAGAACTTTCATATAGGGATTGAAACAGTGAAAACACCACATCAGAGGGTAAAATATCTGATGTGGTGTTATCATTAATTTAAGTATTTATCTTGTTTTCTACAGAAAGAATAAAATCTGACATTGATATAGCAGCATTTATAAATACTCTTGTACGATACTATTCGATTAACAATCTAGCCACTCCTACAACATGAGCATTATCATCTTTATTATGCATCTCAGCTATAGTAGATAAAATTTTTTCTAATCCAAATAAAAATGTATTAATTAACCTATTATCATTTGAATTAGGATGTAAAAAAATACTGGCATCCTTATCAATTTCATAATTTAAAAGACATCTTTTATATCTATTCCATTTTTTTTATTTTATTTTCAATATAATCTATTTCTTCTTCTGACAAATTATATTTTTTATAAAGTTGCATATCAATTTCTTTTATTGATTTGTTCCAGTCTATATCTGACTTATTAGTAAAATCCTCTAATGGTACAAATCGATAAGTTTTTGCTGTTGCATCTTGACTAGCCTTTCCTAAACTATGCATATACCTCGCAAATTTTGTCATAAAATACTTTGAAATGTTATTAGCAGATATTTTATCAAGATTTAAATTTTCTCCAATCACAATATATGACTCTGTGCAAATTGTCCCAGGTTCACCAATAAATGTATTTAAATTATCATCATTTAATTCGGTTCCAATATTATTAGCTCTTGGTGTAAACACTTTCCACAAGTCGATCCACTCAGATCGTGCTTTAACCATATCTCTTTCTAAATATCCAACTGTTTTAGCTTTACCATAACATTTTACTGGATTTTTAATCCCTTCTGTAGTTTCATGAAAATCTGAAGTCTTAATAAAATTACCTTCTAATCCAAATGGTTTACGAACAGAAATATGGTTTGCCATTACAGAGACATTCCCTTTAGAAAAAATCTTTCTGAGTATATCGACAGCTTTAGCATCCCTAATGAAAATATCTGTGCTATCTATCTTCATGGGTCTAATAACATCCGCAATTATTTTTTTATTCTCATAAGTGACAACACGTGTAAAATCCTTACTATTATCATAATTTTTATCCCACAAGAAGTAGCAAACTCCTCCACGAATATTTGTATTAGGAAAGATATCTTCTGGGGTTAAGCAGTCATACAATTCTTTTAAATGAACATCATTTAGCATTTCATCACGAAAAGAATCTAGCCCCTTACCTCCTACATACCATCTTGTTGGCATGATAAATGAAAAGAATTTTGGATTTAGACTCTTAGCAGTAATTACAAAATGATGGTATAACGGACTTGCACTAGCTTGAGCTCCGCCATCCATTTCTTGATAAGGAGGATTACCCACTACAGCATCAAATTTCATCTTTCCACTCCCTTTCTTTTTCCAATAGCTCGGTCTCGTAACTTTGTCTATAAATTGTTTGGACTTATTTCTTATCATATTATTTAAATCATCAAAATAAGTAGCATTAGGTGAGATATCTTTAAATCCTACTAATGTTCTTTTTGTTATAGATTTTGCCATTGGTGTTTTACAAATTATAAATATATTTTCTTTAATTATTTCTTCCCAAAGTTTATCCTCCAATTCTTTTGTTAAATCTGACTCTGAATATTCTTCACATCTTTTTCTAAATATACTATAGGTTACATATAAAGGGTAGAGCCCTGTTTTAGAATTAATCTCTAGTATTTTAGCATTCTTATTACTTAAAGTATCTCCTGTCACTTGCCCTTGGTCAATATATCTCGGTTCTTCTAAAATCTCATTATAATTTTCGTCATAAAAGTTATATCCTCCTAAGCAATCCCCCATGTGCATATTCACAACTCTCCATGGTGTAAGAACAGTTTCTTTATCTGGATTTTTGAAATTTAAAAATAACTCTGCAATTTGCTTTATTCTTTCTGTCGGGGGCAATTCATCTGCTCCTTTAGCAATGTCACGAATTTTACGACCAGCAACCACAAATATTTCAGGGTCATAGTATTTTATAAACTGTTGAAATATCTCCTTTGTAACACCTGCTGGCATGAATTCTTCCCAAGAGGAGTCATCAACTATTTCTACTAATTTCTCCATAGTAATATCTTCATTAATATCAATGTCTGCACCATATATTAAAAGAGGCATTCTAATAGATATTCCTCGAAGAATTGAACGGGCATCTCTAGCTTGTTTTCTCTTTTCATTCACTTCTTTTAATTTAGCTTCTTCCTCAGGAGTGCGTTCTTTTTTAGGCTTCTTCTTTAATCTTTCTATTTCTTCATATTCTTCTTCTGTAAAACCTTGTCTATTAACATCTATTTCATTAGATTTGTGTGAGGACTTGGAGCTACCTATAACTCCTTTTAGTTTTTTAAAGTTTTCTAAATCTATATTGTCTAACTTTAGTAATTCATCATTGTATAGGTTGTTATCATCAAATCCATTCTTTACTGCTCGTTCAGCATAAGCACGCTTTAACTGTTGTAAAAGCCTGTTGGTATCGTATTCTCTCATGCTAGTACCTTCGACAGCTATAACAGGACAGTAATTTAAAAACTCGCCTAGAATCAATCTATCAGAACTATCTGTTTTTCCTGCTTTTGTTGAAATGGCTACTGATTCTGCAACCATTTTTAAAGTTCTATCAGGAGCAAAATCAAAGACATAGGCTGTTGTTTTTATCTTACCATCTTTATTGCAAGGAGATTGTACTCTAAATATTGTTTGTAGATAGTTAGCTGCAGAGGTGGAAAAAGAACCTGCCAAATAGAATACAGCAGTCCATTCTGGCACAGTAACTCCAGTAGTGAGTTTACCACAAGAAAGAGTTATAGTGTAGCCTTCATTACCAGCACTTTTTATAGCATTTTGTACTTTCTCTAATGCATCTTCAGATTTTTCTTCCTCATCGCCATCACCAGCTACATTAACTATATTAAAGGCGCCATTGCCAAATACGGGGTGTGCCTTCATCATTTGACTTAATGCTTTTGCTTCTTTAACACCCGGAACCATCCATAATGAATGTCTAAATAACAAGCGATATTCCTCTGCGGAGTATGGATACTGGCTCTCCCCATCTTTTTTTGTTATTAAATTTAAAAAACTCCAAACATCATTTTTATGAAAAAACTCTCCAGCCTTTACTCCAGATGGGAGAGGGCGGCGGTCTATTTTCACATCTCCAGTCCATACTCTAAAAAATTCTCTAAAGTTAAAAGCTTTATCTTCAAGTTCTTTATATCGTGGGTTGTCTATTAATTTGCCTAAATCATAGGTATAGATTTTTAGTTCAGGCAACTCATCATATGGATTAGAATCACCTAAATTATCTTTATCCCATTCACATTTACTACTTTGCTCCATCACATAGTCCCAAGTATAGATATTGTCATCATAATCCCCAAGGATATTGAAGGGAGTCCCAGAAAGTGCTAAAAACTTTGTTTTATTTAATTCTTCTTTAACAGTTGCTTTTATAACATCATTCCCAAGAGCTGTTGTTGTACCCTCATGAGCTTCATCCACTATAACAAAATCCCAAACGGTATCGAAAACAGCATCATTCTTATCAAATTTACCTCCAACAAGATCAGAACCTCGTAAATCCTGCATTGATGCAAAATAAACAAAATTTTTATCTGTTTTAAGTAAATCTTCTATTGTATATCCTGTATTTTTAGAGCCATAGATATAATTTTTATCATTGTAAAAGATTTTATTGAAATCTTCATACCAGCCACTATCTACAACTGGTCTATGGGTAATAATAATCGTTTTTGAAAACTTAGATCGCTTTACTACTTCTAGAGCACTAAGAGTCTTTCCAAAACGCATTTTAGCATTCCATAGCATTCTATTTCCAGTTTTAAACTGTTTTAAAGTTCTGTTGATAGCTTCTTCTTGTTCAGGTCTAAATATTATTGGTGTAAAAGAGTCATTGGTAGCAGCTGATAAATTATAATACCCTTTTTTCACAGCTTCAATTGCCTTTAAGGCTGTTGAAAGATCTATATCAAACCATTCTTGACTTGTGGAGTTTTTAAACTTCTTCTTATGGATTCCTGAATTCTCCAATACCCTATGCACATGGTGATCTCTAAAAGCTTTTATTGCTGGT
The DNA here is from genome assembly GCA_902386935.1 of Varibaculum timonense. GTDB lineage: Bacteria > Bacillota > Clostridia > Tissierellales > Tissierellaceae > CABMKH01. Next base: position 96,816 of record CABMKH010000003.1, on the reverse strand, counting down.
TTGCCATCTTTGTCTTTAATGGTTCTAATAGCAAGCTCAGTATGTAGCAAATCAAAAGATATGCCTGCAGTATTTGTGTATTCTCTAATACGTTTTATAGCTGCTTGATTAAGTGCTCTACAATTAGGAGGAAGATTATCTATTGAGTCATCAGTTTGAATTGTAGTATCACCAATTTTAAGTAATCCTTTATGACTTTCACTTTTTATTTCAAAAATGTATATTAATTTAAACTCAAATGCTGATGAAAATATTTTATCCATTTTTTCTTTCCTCCAATAAAGTTCGATATTCTAAAATTATATTTGAACGCCAATTTTTTATTTTGCAATATTTATCTTCTGGTTTTTCATTCAAGTCTTCAATGCTTTCAAATAGACTCATCTGCTGATATTCTTCTCTTAATTCTGAAAAAGGTATGGCAAAGGTTAATCCATCCATTTGCCATATATTCCACGATATTATTGTTGCTATTCTTTTTAATTCCTTTAAACTAGGTTCTCTTTTTAATTTATCTCTCACATTGTCTATGAATGTGTGTAAGAGGTTTTCTCTAGCTAAGAGTAAGTTATCTCCTTGAAACTCATATCCATAAACACTTTGAAATGCCCTTTCTGCCCATTTAATCCATTCATCTTCATTATTGATGTTTTCACCAACTACTCGCATTTTTCTATCTAAAACTCCTATTCTAGATTTCAAATTAATGATTTCACCTGTAACAGCATCATAACGACTCACTAAATAAGGAGCTTCTCCACAAGTTATTTCCATTCTCCTTGCATCCACATAATCTTGCCAAGTCTTATTTTTGACATTTGGAAATTCAATCTTCTCATTGTTTGGAATCCAATTTCTACCTTTAGCCATATTAAAAACATCTTTTCTTCCAAACCACTGTTCATCTATTAGGTTATTCTGTTGGTTGCAAACCCATGAGGGAGTAAAAACCTCTGCTTTATCTCTTGTTCTATGATTTTGTTTTTCATAAGATTTTGTAATTCTTGGCCTAATAAATTTTTCACTACCTCCATTAATAGTATTAAGGCTAATTTCATTTTCTGCTTTATATATTTCACCTAACTGTATATAATCATTTGTTGCCCAAATTATATTTCTACCTGTTGTTCTATCTTTAAGAAGAATACTTAGCAATGAATTCCCATAAGCAGTTAAATCTTCATCAAAAACTTTCAATTTTATATTATTTTGCATAGTATCCTCCTTTAGAAATCTTATTTTTTCCTTCTGTAAACTCTAAAATATCATCTATTACACAATTAAGTACCTTGCAGATACTTTCTATGCTCTGTAATTTAATGTACTCACTTTTCTTCAAGCGAGTAATTACATTAGCAGAAAACCTATTTTTTGTAAGTCTGTATGTTTGTGTATTATTAATTATATCACGAGCCCATAAATAATACCATTAGTCTACATTCTAGGGCATCAACTAGTAATTTTTTTATATTACTCTCTAACTACAAAAATTAATCTATAATACGCAGGGTATTATGAATTAATTTTTTATCCATAATCTTTTACTTCTTTAAACCTTAACTTTATATCTCCCAAAAAATGATTCTTAATTTCAATAAATTTCTGTAAAAGTTTATTTACTTATGATTTTCCATTTGTCCCTCCCAATAACTCTTTTTATTAGAAGCCTCCTAAGATGTAGTAATTTCAATATATGCATATATATCACTATATCACTTATTACCACATTTTTGAGAGATCTATCTCAAAGATTATTTACTCTTTAAGACTGATTGTTCCCACCTCCCTCAATTAGCTTTTTTACTTCTTTATCAAAATCGGATACTATTTTTTGTGTTTTATTAAACTTATCGTATTCTCCATGAGCTATCTTGTCTGATACTTTTTTTGTAATACCTACTTTTTCTGAGAAACCAATTCTTGATTCTTCTTTTTGAACTATCGAGAAATCCTCGGTAGTTGATATTTCTTGTAATTCTCCATCTTTATATATGTTTTTTAGATATAAAGATATATTATCTGTTCAACAATCAAATAATTCTGCCATAGCCTTTTGGGTAAGCCATATTGTTTCATCTTTTATAACTGCATTGACATAATTATTACTATTAGGTGTATTATATACTAAAAATTGAAGTTCTTTTTCCATGTATTATACCTCCTCTATTTCTACACCACTACTCTATCTATATCTTTTCTTAAAATACCTTGTCTTTTAACAATCTCTTCAATTTCCTTATTAAAATATCTTTCTTTAAATTATATATAAATCTATGATTCATAAAGAAATCCCTTTCTCATCCATCTAATATCTCTTATGATTCTAATATCTCTTTAACTTTCCCTTCCAGCGTATCTAACTCCATCTCCATCTGACTTAAATTTGACTTTAAATCTGATATAATACCATTTATTTTAGAATATACATTATCCACCTTTGATATGGAATCATTTATCTTAGATTGAACAAAAAAGTCTACAAAGAAACCATCAAAGAAGAAATCTGCAAAGGTTGTGAAACCTGAAATATCTACTTCAATTTGGGAAAATTCGCTGACATCAGATAGCTCCTTTTCAAAGTCTTTCAATACATATTTGAAGTCATGGGCCGCCTTATTTGCATCTTCTATGGCAGAATGTTTAGCCACATTGGATATAAGACCTCCACCTATTATATCCCATACACCCCAGTTTTTAGCAGAGTCTAGGTGCTTTTTCATCTCATCAAGAGCTTTATTGGCAACTTCTCCAGCACTTATGGCTTCACCTACTTCTTTTATACTCAATTTAAGTTCATTTATTCTGTCTAAACTCTCCCTTAGATTTCTTCCATCTTCTCCCCCTTGTTCAATTAGAAGTCTCTCTTTTTCTTTAACTAGAGTATTATATTCCCCTTCAATATCACCATAGCCCTGTAGCTCCTTATCTATGAGTCCTATCTTTTCTTCTAGTTCTCTAATTAAATCTAGATTTTCTTCATAGCGTAGTTTTGCAGCCATGAACTCTTCCCTTTCTATATCCAATCTATCTTCTTTTTTTCCGATTATGGAGAGAAAAATAGAGCTAAAACTCATCCCCTCTAATTTAACTACATCCCCTTCTTCCTTCTTTAGTACACTATATAGATTCTTTCCCTCTGATTGTCTTCTCTTTAACTCATCTTTTGCTATATCTCTTAGGGACTGTAGTTTCTCTTTGGCCCTTAACTTTTCCTTTAACTCATAGATATCATTATTGATTTGACTATACATCACGCACCTCCTACTTTGTTAGAACTATTATACCATGAAAAGTTTAAAATATAATAAATTAGAGCCTGAAATTTCAGGCTCTAATTTATATTCAAATCTTCTTCGTATACAAACTCATCTTGGACTTCTACATTATTACTTCTCCATATGGATAAGAGTAGTCCTACTAATATCATATTTCCTGTAAAGGCTGTTCCACTTATGGATACAAAGGGCAATCCATAGGAGTAGATTATAGGTCCTATTCCCAAATTACTCAATATAAGTATGACAAATTGCATACTTAAAAACATGGTAATCGATGTCCAAATATTGTATCCAAATCTATTCTTTATCCTAGATGCCATCTTCATAAGTCTCACTATCATAAATATAGATACCCCTATTAATACTATACCGGGAATCCAACCGAGAGATGCAATGATATAGGTAAGGATAGTATCACTTTTTAAATCTGGCAATCTATTCAAGATATCCATATTTCCTCCTATGCTATTGGACCCAAATAATCTTGCCCTAGATAGTTGTTCTTTGATTATAGAATATCCATATCCAGCACCTAATGGATCTTTATCTCTTCTAAAAAATTGTGGAATTCGATGCTTCCTTAGATATGAAAAATAATAGGAGTTTATTATATATATACCACCAAGAGACAAAGCCACTCCTAAAGCAAACCACTCCTTCTTCTTTACTCCCTCATAGTAGCCCTTATATATGGATCTGATTATTAACCATGAAAATATGATCACCAAACTCAAATATATAATGGTCTTTGTTCCTCTCATATATAGAAATATTGGAATCAATGCTAGGATTATATTTTCTATCAATCCCTTTATAGATGATTTTTTGTTTCTTTCTATAATTCCAGAAAATCCTATGATAAATAATATAGATGCTAAAAATGGCAATATAATTGTCAGATTAAAACCTGCTATAGAAATACTAGCACGAAATGAATCCCTTAGTATAAATGGGGTTATAAGAAGTCCTAGACCATATATTATATATGAATATTTATCCAATCTTGTATAGTCAAAGAAATATAAAATAGTCATGGATAAGATGCCTATTACCATATATATAAATTGAGAATAGCCTATCTTCATATAATAGTTCCCTAAAATATATTGATTTCTTAAAGATACCAATACATATATCCCAAATGACATAAGTATACCTACTAATCCAATGGTTATCCAGTCTAACTGTGGTCTATGTATACTGTTTAGCTCTTCTCCTACTAAATATGGATCTCCCATCTCCTCTATTGCCTTGATAAATGCTTCATCTTTTGACATACCATCTAGACTATACTTTCTGGCTTGGTCTTGTATATGAGATCTCAACTCTAATTTAAGTCCTTTGTGAGCCTTTACAAATTTTACTTTGCTACATACCTTGTCTAGATATCCATTTATCTCTTCTCTAATATTCAATTTTTACACCACCTATTATGGAATTTATGGTCTTAGAAAAAATCCACCACTCTTCTTTCCTTTCTCCTAGATGTGACTTTCCTTTTCTAGTCAGTCTATAGTATTTTCTCGGCCTATTGGTCTCAGCCTTGCCATCATAGGACTCAAGATATCCCTGTTTTTCCAGTCCATGAAGTAATGGATACAATGTTCCTGCCTTTAACTCAAAGATATTATTTGATCTCTTCTCCAATTCTTCAATCATCTGATACCCATACATATCCTTTTCATCAAGTAAACTCATTATCAGCATTGAAGTACTACCTGATATTAAAGCCTTATCTACTTTCATAATATTCACTCCTATATATAGATTATCTACATATAGTATATATAGATAATCTATATATGTCAATAGGGATTAGATGATATGGTAGTTCTATCTTGGGTATATTTAAAATACCAATTATTTAGGAGGGATTTTATGATTGATATTAAAATATTTTCAGATTTTGCCTGTCCTTTTTGTTATATAGGATTTTCTATAGCAAATAGATTAAAAGAAGAAAATTCTAATATAAATATTCAGTGGATACCCTATGAGCTAGACCCAAATCTATCTACTAGGGGAAGTGATCTATCTCAATATATACCTAAAGAGCAAATAGATATGAGCTATAGAAGAATCCAAAGATTAGGTAAGGAATATGGCCTAATCTATAATAATAAGACCAAGAAATTCAACACTAATGGACTTCACAAAGCAGCCCTATTTGCAAGAGACGAAGGGAAATACTATGAATTTGCAAGTGAAGCCTTTAAGACAATATTTGAATATGGCAAAAATGTGGGAGAATTGGCAATTATAAATGAGATAGGATCAAATGTTGGACTAAATATAGTAGAGATGAATAGATCTATTGACAATGGTATCTTTGATAGAGAGATGGAAAAAGCTAAAGACTTGTCAATAGAATACAAGATAGAAAGTGTTCCCACTTTTATTGTAAATGAAGATAGACATGTAACTACCTTAAAGAATTATGAGAGATTTAAAAGAGATTTAATTGGATGATTAAACTTTAGATGATATGCTAATTACCAGATTTAGGAGATGGTCAAATTATTTAACAACTATATATTATTCTACATCCTTATATGATATAATATTTAGATATTAATTTTAGATAAGGATGATTATATTGATTAATGTAACCAATGTAAGTTTAAGATATGGAGCACAAAAATTATTTGAAGATGTAAACTTATCCTTTACCCAAGGGAATTGCTATGGTGTAATAGGAGCCAATGGAGCAGGAAAGAGTACATTTTTAAAGATACTATCAGGAGAAATAGAGCCAAATACTGGCAGCATCTCTATTGCTCCTGATACTCGTATGTCAGTCTTAAAGCAAGACCATTTTGAATATGATAATTGTCAAGTTCTACAGACAGTTATCATGGGAAATAAAAGGCTATATGAGATAATGATAGAAAAAGATGCTATATATGCCAAAGAGGACTTCAATGATGAAGATGGTATAAAGGCCTCTGAACTAGAAGCAGAATTTGCTGAAATGGATGGCTGGAATGCAGAAAGTGAAGCTGCATCTCTTTTACAGGGATTAGGTGTACCAACTGAACTTCATGAGAAAAATGTCTCTGAATTAACTGGTAATGAAAAGGTAAAGGTACTTTTAGCCCAAGCCCTATTTGGAAAACCAGGAATACTTATACTAGATGAGCCTACTAACCACTTAGACGTAAGGAGTATACGATGGTTGCAGGGCTTTTTAGAAAATTTTGAGGGTACAGTAATAGTTGTATCCCATGATAGATATTTTTTAAATGAAGTATGTACTCATATGGTAGATATAGATTTTGGTAAAATCAAGATGTTTGCAGGTAACTACGATTTTTGGTATGAATCCAGTCAGTTGGCCCTTCAAATGGCCAAGGACCAAAACAAGAAAAAAGAGGAAAAGATAAAAGAACTTCAATCCTTTATTGCCCGTTTCTCTGCAAATGCATCTAAATCTAAACAGGCGACTTCACGTAAGAAATTATTGGAAAAGATAACTCTAGAAGATATACAACCATCTACTAGAAGATATCCCTTTGTAGGTTTCACTATGGAAAGAGAAGTTGGAAATGAAATTCTAACAGTTGAAAACCTATCTAAGACTGTTGATGGAGTAAAGGTACTAAATGATTTAAGCTTTAGGGTAAATAAAGGTGACAAGATAGCCTTTATAGGAGATGAAATTGGAATAACAACTCTATTTAATATCCTAATGGGTGAAGTAAAAGAAGACAGTGGTAGCTTTAAGTGGGGTCAAACTATTACTACCTCTTATTTTCCAAAGGATAATTCCAAATTCTTCAATGATGTAGATTTAAACCTAGTAGACTGGCTAAGACAGTTTTCTGAGGAAAAGAGTGAAGTATATCTAAGAGGATTCTTAGGTAGAATGCTGTTCTCTGGTGAAGAGGCACTAAAACAAGCCAAGGTATTGTCTGGTGGAGAAAAGGTTAGATGTATGTTAGCTAAGATGATGCTCAACAACGCAAATGTCCTAGTACTAGATCAGCCTACTAATCACCTTGATCTAGAATCCATAACTGCTGTAAATAATGGACTTAGTGATTTTAAGAGTAATGTATTATTTACATCTCATGACCATCAGTTTATCCAAACTATTGCCAATAGGATAATCGAAATAACTCCTGATGGGTTTAGGGATAGAGCTATGACCTATGAAGAGTATATAGAAAAATTCTATATTGGGTAATATATCTCTAAGGAGATGATAATATGACTAAAAAATATATTAGACCAGATGAAGATATAATCAAAGAAAAATTAGATGATATGGAATATAGTGTAACTCAAGAAAATGCTACAGAGATGCCATTTTCTCACGAATATAATGACAATTATGAAGATGGTATCTATGTAGATATCGTATCTGGAGAGCCACTTTTTAGCTCAAAGGACAAATTTGATGCTGGATGTGGCTGGCCTAGTTTTACAAGGCCTTTGGAAGAACAACATATAGTTGAAAAAACTGATAAATCCCATGGTATGATACGTACTGAAGTGAGAAGTACCTATGGAGATTCCCACTTAGGCCATGTGTTTCCTGATGGTCCTCGGGATAGAGGTGGACTTAGATACTGTATCAATGGCTCTTCTCTTAGATTTATTAAAAAAGAAGATCTAGAAAAAGAAGGCTATGGAGAATACCTTAAGATATTTGAATAAATTTAAAATAGGCGACCACAAGTGAGACCACTGAAAAAGTCCTTTTCTGTCATCCTGAACCGTAGTGAAGGATCTTAAATATGTTGAAAATACAAGATTCTTCAGTTTCACTTCAGAATGACAAGCAAAAAAGCTATAGTTTTTCGGTGACCTCCCACAGGTTGCCCCTACAGATGACTATAATTGCTGTAATAAAATAGGCGACCACAGGTGAGGCCACTGAAAAAGTCCTTTTCTGTCATCCTGAACATTAGTGAAGGATCTTAAATATGTTGAAAATAAAAGATTCTTCAGTTTCACTTCAGAATGACAAGCAAAAAGCTATAGTTTTTCAGTGACCTCCCATAGGTTGCCCCTACAGATGACTATAATTGCTGTAATAAAATAGGCGACCACAGGTGAGGCCACTGAAAAAGTCCTTTTCTGTCATCCTGAACCGTAGTGAAGGATCTTAAATATGTTGAAAATACAAGATTCTTCAGTTTCACTTCAGAATGACAAGCAAAAAAGCTATAGTTTTTCAGTGACCTCCCATAGGTTGCCCCTACTGTAGGGGCGGTCTTTGACCGCCCAATTAATATCCCCCTATGAAAATCTTCTTCTCAAATAATTACTAAATCTATCTATACATATAGTCATCAAAGAGATTCCAAGAAGTAAAAGTCCCACCTTTTCCCAATTTCTCCATGTAATATTCATAGACAATATAGTACCAATACCTCCTGCACCTATGATGCCTAATATAGTTGAATTTCTAATATTTGACTCTAATCTATATAGTGCCAGACTTAAAAACGTAGGAAATGTATGGGGAAACAGTCCATATCTATAGCTTTCCAGGTCAGTAGCACCAGTAACTATAATACTATTTTGTATATTCTTTTCCGTACTTTCTAGAACCTCACTATACATCTTAGTCAACACTCCTGTAGTATATATACTAAGTGCCATGACTCCAGCCAAAGGTCCTGGTCCTACACCACGAAAAAATATAATAGCAGTGATAATAGGTGGAAAAGTTCTAAATATGTTTATAATTCCCTTTAAAATTAAAGACAACCACCTCTTAGGTGATGTATTATATGCAGTAAAATATGAAAGTATAATTGCAAACAACGCACCTACAACAGTAGCAAATATAGCTATAAAAAAACTCTCCCCTATTCCCTCTATTAGCTTTGGATAATAGGATATATCAATCCTTGCCATTCTGCCTATAATCTGACTTCCCTGTCTAAATCCCAATGCCAATCTATCATAGCTTATATTCAGAGATCTAGAAATTAAAGTCAATAATCCTATTATTATAGCAGGTATATAAAAGGCCTTTGAACCTTGAAATCTTCTATATGAATTGATGGATTTAAATCTTATAGAGGATTTCCTTAAATAACTCCTTATGGCTAAACTACATATATCTATGATTAATATAGTCAAAAATAATATGAGTATCAATGTTGAAAGATTGTCATATCTTAGATGATTTAAATCTCTCCACATTATCTGTCCTACTCCTCCTGCTCCTACAAGTCCTAGTATAGTAGCACTACGGATATTGGTCTCAAATACTATAAAAAAAACAGAAATAGATAATTCAAACATATAGGGCATTACACAATATCTCAGTACTTGTATGGAATTTGCTCCTACAGAACGAGTAGAATTTAATTGATTCTCCTTTATAGACTCTATATGCTCTCTAAATAGCTTTAATGACATTAAAAATCCAATAATACTCAGGGCAATAATCCCAGAAAACTTACCTATACTAAATACACTTACTAAAATTGCCGCCCATATCAAACTAGGTATAGTCCTAAAAAAAGAAAAAATAGCTGTAAGTATATCCGCTATATATCTATTAGGAGCTATATTATCTGCAACAAGTAGAGAAAAAGGAATTGCAAATAGCACTCCTGTAATAGAGGATACTATGGCAATTTCAATAGTCTCCATAAGCTTTTCAAACACCTGTGTACTATAGGATAGATTGGGATGGAGCATCCTTTGGAATAGATTAAACATACTGGGCATTCCCCTGTATAGCCTTATAAAACTAAAGTCTACTTTAAACCCTAGGAATATCAAAGCTACAACTAGAGTCAGCAGATATGACAATTTAAGTGTTCTCTTTTTAATCATATATTGCTTTAAGTTTTTCATCACTTAAATCACCTGCTTTTCCATCAAAGAGTATCTTCCCATGTTTCAGGGCTATGATTCTATTACAATATCTCTTTGCAAGATTTACATCATGGAGGTTTATCATTATAGTCATGTCTTTCTTCTCATTTACCTTCTTGAAATAGTCCATTATATTCTGAGAAGTAGATACATCAAGACTGGCTACTGGCTCATCGGCTAATATAATCTTTGGTCTTTGACATAGAGTCTTGGCAATGGCCACCCTTTGTTTTTGTCCTCCACTTAGTTGACCTGCCCTTTCAAAGATCTTCTCACTTAAACCTACTTGACTTAAAGCTGTAGCTGCCCTTTCATAGTCATCCTCATTGAAGATACCTAATATAGATTTAAAGGAAGACTTATATCCAAGTCTCCCTATCAATACATTGTCTAATACTGTAGATCTTTCAATAAGATTATAGTCTTGAAATACAAATCCTATATTCTTTCTTATATCTCGCAACTCTCTATTATTTAATCTAGTTATATCTATATCATCTAGATAGACTTTTCCCTTTGATGGCCTCACTAAAAGGTTGATACTCTTTAATAAGGTAGATTTTCCACTACCACTTGAGCCAATTATACCTATGAATTCACCTTGCTGTACTGTCAAGTTTACATTATCTAAAGCCAATCTCTTTCCATCATATGATACATCTATATCTTCCAATCTCAACATAAAATCCGCCCCTAATTAGCTTCTTTTAAATCCACATTCATAGTCTTAGCAGTAGTCCTTATAATATCATAATCCTCATCTGTTGCTTCTTCAAATCCATACATATTAAATAGATTCTTCAAAAGTTCTTTTCCCTCTTCTGTATCTGCTATTTTAATTAGTGCAGATTTTATATCTTCTTCCATCTTTTCATCCATATCTCCCTTTACTGTAACGCTTATTCCAGGAATATAGTCAGTATATCCTAATATCTTGATATCTTCCATAGCAGTTGGAAACTCATCTTTATATCTTTCTCTTATATCTACAAAAGTAGCTGCTACATCCACATCTTTATTTAACAATAGTTGTAGTGATTTATCATGACCTCCACTATACATAGGTTGAATATCCTTTTCAATATCTATACCCTCATTGATGAGATGTGCCCCTGGAAATAGATATCCAGATGTAGATGATGGATCTACAAAGGCTACTATCTTTCCCTTGATATCTTGGAAACTATCTATATCACTGTCTTTTCTTACCATAAATTGAGTTCGATATTTAGATTCTCCACTTTTATTTAAAGCTGTCAATATTACCTTTGCACCATTTTCTTGATTGGCCAATACATAGGCAAAAGGTGGTATAAAACCAAAGTCCACCTGCCCTGAGCCCAATCCCTCTACTACTCCTACATAGTTAGTAGCTGTAAATCCCTCTACCTTTATTCCCAATTCCTTAGACAACATCTCTGTAAGTGGTTCTACAGATTCAATTAATTTATCTCCATCTTTCAATGGGACAAATCCCATTTTAATTACATTTTCTTCTTTTTGTCCACATCCAACTATGGAAATAGACATAACTGCAATCAACAAAAATAATACTATCTTCTTCATATTCTTCATAAAAAATCCTCCTTCAACTATATCTTCCTAATTTTAGGATACTATAGTTGAAGGAGGATTGCAATACACTTTACTCAATATCGTAAAAGTGTATTGTAGTGTATGGGTATGAATTATTTTTCTTCTTGAAATACTACCTCTATTTCCTTTTCTTCTCCATTTCTTATTATCTTAAGAGTTGCCTTATCTCCTATACTATATTTATACAATACATTTTTAAGATTTTGCATAGACTCTATATTTCTATTATCTACTTTTACGACTATATCTCCTGGCAATAGCCCTGATTTAGAAGCTGTAGTATCTTCATCTACTTGTAGTATGATTATTCCCTCTCGTATACCTAAATCTATACCTAGTCTAAGCTGATACTCTTGTACATCTATTCCCCTGATTCCCAACATTACAGGATTATGTGCACCTTTGTCTATTACGTCTCTCACTATGGTCTTGACAGAATTTATAGGTATAGAAAATCCTAGTCCCTCTGCTGATTTTATCTTTGCTGTATTTATGCCAACTACTTCTCCCCTCTTATTGAGTAGTGGTCCACCACTGTTTCCTGGATTGATAGATGCATCTGTCTGAATTAGATCATCTATAATTGTAGTCTGATCCATGCGAACTGATCTATGAAGTCCTGATATTATTCCTGATGTAACTGTCCTTTCAAATTCCAATCCCAATGGATTTCCTATGGCTATGGCAATTTCTCCTACTTCTAGATTTTCTGAATCTCCTAGTTCTGCCACTGGAAGATTTGTTATGTCCACCTTGACTATTGCCAAATCTATGGCAGGATCATTCCACAACACTCTACCAGGAACCTTGTCCCCATTGTCAAATAGTACCTTTATCTCTCTAGCATTTCCATTGTCTACTACATGGGCGTTGGTAAGTATATATCCATCACTGTGAACTATGACACCAGAACCAAGTCCTTCTACATCTCTCTGTTCAAATAGAAACTGTCTAGTCTGTAATGTGGTAATCCCCACTACAGAACTCATAGCCTTCTTTACTACTGCTGAAACTGTATTTAGATCATCTGTAGTATTTATATTTACTGGCTGAGATGCATATTGATTGCTGTTTGGATTTGGAAGTATATTACCATATAGACTTGGTCCTACATATAGGGATATAAATCCTCCTATAATAGATGCTACTAAGGCTAAGGCAATATAGGAAAAAAGGCTTCCCTTAAAACCTCTCTTTTTCTTCTTCTTTTCAATCTCATCACTGCTTTTATATATATAGATGTCCTCTGGTATATCTCTTTCTCTATCTTCTATTCCATAATCCTTATTTTCATCCATATCAATCTCTCCTTCCTACTCTATAGTTAATATTACCCAATGAATGTAAAAAGATTATGTGTAAATTATGTTTTTGTTGTGTGATTTGTTTCCTTTTCTACTTTTTTGTTATAATAGAGTTAATATATAGATATCTATAATATAAAAAAAGGTGATATATATGAGCTATAAGATATATTTAGTAGAAGATGATGAAAATCTAAATCTTGTACTTACTTCATATTTAAAAAGGGAAGGCTGGGAGGTAGTATCCTTCTTAGATGGACTTAGTGCAGAAAAATATATGGATATGCCTCCAGATCTATGGATACTAGATATCATGCTTCCTGATATAGATGGATATGAGTTGATTAGAGAAATAAAGTCCACGACTCCCAATATTCCAGTTATATTTATATCTGCAAGGGATAAGGATATAGATAGGGTAGTAGGATTGGAGCTAGGCAGTGATGATTATCTATCTAAGCCATTTTTGCCAAGAGAGCTAGTCATACGTTCTAAAAACCTATTGGATAGATATAATAGGGATAGTATTTCTACAGAAAACATAGGTCCTTATACTATAAACAAGGGTAGTAGAATGGTGACTCAAGGTGATGATACTATAGAACTTACTTCAAAAGAATATGAATTATTGATATACTTTGTGAATAATATTGGATTGGCATTATCTAGGGAACAGATTTTGAATCATATTTGGGGCAGTGATTATTTTGGATCTGATAGGGTGGTAGATGATTTAGTGAGGAGATTGAGAAAAAAATTGCCTGAATTGGATTTAGAGACAGTATATGGCTATGGATACAGAGTGAATCAAATATGAAAAACTATCCCCTCTCCTTTCAAATTTGGATTGTATTTACTATAATCACCCTTATAATCACATTGGTCCTATCCTTTGTGCTGCCTAAAACTCTAAGAGGCTTTTTTACAAAGGAGATATATTCTACTATAAATTCTGCCCAGGATATAGTACTTCATCGTGTCAATATAGATGATCTTTGGTATGAAGAGTATTTAAATAAAAATCCTAACTCCCTAGAGGATATACGCTCTGTAAAACATCTAATAGTCTATGGAAATAATCAGGTCCTACTAGACTCTCCTGTTACTCTAGACTTTCTTGAACAGATTAAAAGATCTATATCTAATCAAAAAAAAGATAGACAATACTATAAAGGTAATTTAGATGGTGATAATGTACTATATGTTGTCACCAAGGGAAATAGCCTGGGAAGTAGTATACATCTTGTATCCTATATGAAGGACGCATATAGACAGGATTTAGTTAAGACATTATTTAATAAACTCATCTCTATAATGGGATTTACATTTCTTTTAAGCTGGATACCTGCTATATTTCTCTCCAGATATCTATCAAGTCCTTTAGTAAATTTAGAAACTAAGGTAGAACGACTTGCTAAGCATGATTGGCACGAAAATATAGACTTAGGTAGAAAAGATGAAATCGGAAGATTAGGTGACTCCATTGAGGAACTTAGGAGAGAACTTATTCGCCAAGATGAATTGGAACGTAGTTTTTTACAGAATATATCCCATGAACTAAAGACTCCAGTTATGGTAATTAGAAGTTTTTCACAAGCTATCAAGGATGGTATATTCCCAAAGGGAAATCTAGAAAACTCCATTGAAGTCATAGACAGTGAGGCAGAGAGATTAGATAAGAAGATACACAATCTACTGTATTTCTCAAAGCTTGACTATATGTCAAATCATGAAATCAAAAAGGAGGACTTTTCTCTAGATAGATTGATTAGAGATGTACTAGATAGATTGTCTTGGAACAGAACAGATATAGACTGGAATATAGATTTAATTCCCCTTGAGATTAGAGGAGATAGAGAGCAGTGGAAAGTAGTTATAGAAAATCTAATAGATAATCAAATGAGATATGCAGTAAATAATATATCTGTTTCATTATCCACAGTGGATAATAAGAAGATATTGAATATATCAAATGATGGTCCACATATTGATGATAAAGTGTTAAAAAACCTATTTAAAGAATATAATAAGGGATATAAGGGAGAATTTGGCCTAGGATTGGCTATAGTCAGTAGAATACTGAAAATCCACGATTCCACCATTAGAGCCTTCAATGAAGATATAGGTGTGAGATTTGAAATACAGATATAGATTGTGGATAATCCTTCCTATATTAAAAAAGTATCCACAAAAGAATGGATTATATCCTTCCTTTGTGGATACTTCTTATTGTATCTCTTCTTCTCTATCCCCATTAAATCTCTCTTTTAGATATTTTATATCATCTTGTATAAATCTATGGTCTACTTCACTTACATCAAAGTCCACAGTTTTAAATACTATCTGCCATACCTGACCTGTAAATATGGCCATTATCAATGTACCTATTCCCAAATTTCCACCTAATAAAAATCCTATACTTACGGCACATATCTCTATAAGACTCTTGATTATTCCTACAGGTTTGCCTGTTCTCTTAGTTAAGACCACCATAAGTCCATCTCTAGGACCTGCTCCTAATCCAGCAGAAATGTAAAAATAACATCCATATCCTTCAATTATCATTCCCAATATGAGCATTATCAAGCTAGGAAAAAACCCATCAAATACTGGAACTAGATTATTAAGCATCAATATATCTATAAATGTTCCAATCAAAATCATATTGCACACAGTGGCCCATCCTATAGCCTGTCCTAATACTATATCTAGGATAATAATCACTAAACCCATATATATATTTGCCCTGCCTACTGTAATTCCTGTAACCTTAGATATACCCTGATGGAGGACATCCCAAGGTGCAACTCCTATACCTGCATTCATTGTAAATACGACTCCTAAAGCAAATAAGAATAGTCCAAATACCAGTTTTATTCCAGTGATTAACTTATCCCTCATATTCCATCTTCCTTTTATATTATTTGATAACAAGCTCTACAGGACAGTGATCTGATCCCATTGTATCCTTGTGGATGTCTACAGATTCCATATTGTCCTTCATCTTTTCTGAAACGATAAAATAATCTATTCTCCAACCTGCATTTCTTTCTCTAGCTTTTGTAATATAAGACCACCAAGTATAGGCATCTTCTCTATCAGGATAAAAATATCTAAAAGAATCTATAAATCCTGAACCCAATAGCTTTGTCATCTTTCCCCTCTCTTCATCTGTAAATCCTGCATTCTTCCTATTGCTACTTGGATTTTTTAGATCTATTTCATTATGAGCTACATTTAAATCTCCACATACTATTACTGGCTTCTTTTCATCTAAATCCTTGATATACTTCCTAAAGTCATCTTCCCATTCCATTCTATAGTCTAGCCTAGCTAATCCTCTTTGGGAATTAGGTGTATAGACATTGATTAGATAAAAATCTTCAAATTCCAATGTGATCATTCTGCCTTCATTGTCATGTTCTTCTATATCCATGCCATATCTAACACTTATAGGCTCCACCTTTGTAAATATAGCTGTTCCAGAGTATCCCTTCTTCTCTGCATAATTCCAGTACTGATAATATCCTTCTAACTCTAGCTCTATTTGTCCTTCTTGTAATTTGATCTCCTGTAGACAGACCATGTCTGCATTGACCTCATTAAAGTAGTCCATGAACCCCTTTTTCATACATGCACGAAGTCCATTTACATTCCAAGAAACTAATTTCAATCTTATCCCCCCATTAATATTCATCTAAAAATGAATTTTTTTCTCCTTCCTTTTCCCATCCTATGATAGCATCTATATTTACATTTTCAGCTGCCCTAAATATGGACATATCCACATTTTGAAAGTTGTCCTTTAGATTTTCTATCAAATCCTTGATTTCAAACCTCTTATTTCCTATTCTCTTTGCTGCTACCATACAGGCACAATTAAGCGGCCATATTCCGCTATTTTGAATAAATCTCTTGATATATTCCTCTTCTATTAAATATAGTGGTCTTATCAATTCCATATTTTCAAAATTCTTTGCCTTTAGCTTAGGCATCATGGTCTTGAAACTACCTGCACATAGTAAGTTTAGCATTATAGTCTCTATTACATCATTGAAGTGATGACCTAAGGCAAGTTTATTGCATCCTAATTCCTGTGCCTTCCCATATAATGCTCCTCTTCGCATACGAGCACACATATAGCAGGGATAATCACCTGCTATTCTATCTGCCACCTTAAATACATCTGTATTATATATATAGACAGGTATATTTAGATAATCACAGTTTTCCTCTAACAAACTTCTTATCTCTGGATGATAGCCTGGATCCATGGCTATAAACTCCAATTCAAAGTTTTGATTTCCATGTCTATTGAGTTCTTGAAATAGCTTTGCCATCAAAAGACTATCCTTTCCACCAGATATGGCAACTGCTATCTTATCTCCATCTTGAATCAGCTCATATTCCTTTATACCCTTAATGAACTTACTCCAAATATGTTTTCTATATGTTTTTATAATACTTCTCTCTATTTCTCTCAAAGGTTTTCTATCATTAAAGGGTGCTAATATCTCACACCCTTCTCCTGATAGTCCATTATGATTTTCACTCACAGATATCACTCCATTTTAAATCTATTATATCATTACTCAATGGCTTTTTTCCAACCAAAATATACAGTACCCCACACTCCTACTATAATCATAACAGCTCCTACAAAATCATACCAGAAAAAATCTTCCTTTAGTACCAATACACCTGCCATAATGGATACTATTGTACTTATATTTCCAAAAACTGCTGATTGAGTAAGGCTCATTCGAGATATTGAATAGTTTACCAAAAAAAATGCAACTATTGAAGATAGGATTCCCAAATATAATAGGGCAACTATACTCTTCATATTTAGTATAGAACTAAAATAGCTGTTCATAGTCCCATGTTTAAGATTGATTCCAATCAATATTGTGTTAAAGGATATTGCTGCTACCCACATCATGATATAGGTCATTTCAACTGGTGTAAAATATACTGATGACTTCTTAGCCCCTATATTGTAAAACCCTGCAGACAATACAGCTAAAAATAGAAATATAATTCCTAAATAATTTCCACTGCCTGCTGTTCTTCCTCTCATTATATTGATCAATATAACTCCAAATACAGATAAGCCTATAAATATCCATTGTCTTTTTACTAATTCCTCTTTCAAAAATATGACACTAAAAATTGCCACGACTACTGGTATAAGGGAGATCATCAATCCTGCCTCTGATGTTGTAGTCATATTTACTCCTAGTATTTCAAATATAAAATATAATACAGGCTGAAAAACAGAAGAAAAAATCACTATCTTTATATCTTTCCCCTCCAAATTTATATCTACTATTTTAAATACCTTAAATATAGTCATGACCAATGCCCCTAATAAAAATCTATAGGCAATCAACTCCATAGGAGTCATCACTTCAAGTCCTATTTTACTAAACATAAAAGATAGACCAAATATAACTGAATAAGTAATCGCTGCTAATATTGGCATATATTTTTCTCTGCTCATATGTCATCCACCTCTATATCAATATAACATGTAGATATGTTTTTTAGCAATCTTTTTCTAAAGTTACATATTACCCATTACTATGATTGCATGATGAAAATATATATAGTATAATATTCATTTGTATATAGGTTTTTTACGATAGATGAATTATATTTTTATTATAGAAAGGATATGCTAAATGAAACTTGGAATTGTAGGATTGCCAAATGTGGGAAAGAGTACCCTATTCAATGCAATAACTCAAGCAGGAGCCGAATCTGCAAACTACCCCTTCTGTACAATAGAGCCAAATATAGGAGTAGTGGCAGTACCAGATGAGAGACTAGAAAAACTTTCAAAGATCTACCCATCTGAAAAAGTCGTACCAACTGCAATAGAATTCTGTGATATAGCTGGACTAGTAAAAGGTGCCAGTACAGGTGAAGGATTGGGAAATAAGTTTTTGTCCCATATTAGGGAAGTAGATGCCATAGTCCATGTGGTGAGATGTTTTGAAAATCCAGATATAGTCCATGTAGATGGAGATATTGATCCCATTAGGGATATTGAAATCATCAATTTGGAATTGACACTCTCTGATATTGAATTGTTACAGAGAAGATTGGAAAAAACTGAAAAAGCTGCCAAGGGAGATAAAGGTCTAGTTAAAGAGGTAAATCTCATCAAGGAAGCTTTGGAAACTTTGGAGAATGGAAATTCTGTGAGAAATCTAGAGTTGTCAGATGAAGAATTACTTATCATGAAATCCTTTAATCTCTTAAGCTCAAAACCAATAATCTATGTAGCCAATATATCTGAAGATGATTTAGTAGATGATGATTCTAATGAGTATGTAAATAAGGTAAGGGAATTTGCATCTAAAGAAGACGCAGAAGTCATTACCATTAGTGCAGAAATAGAAGAAGAGATATCACAATTAGATGATGAAGAGAAGATAGAGTTTTTAAAGGATCTAGGACTTGAAAAATCAGGCCTTGATAAATTAATTCAAGCAAGTTATAAGCTATTAGGTCTTGTAAGTTTTCTAACTGTTGGACCTATGGAAGCAAGGGCTTGGACAATTAAACAAGGTACCCCTGCTCCACAGGCAGCAGGTAAGATTCACTCTGATATAGAGAGGGGATTTATTAGGGCAGAGGTAATCTCCTATGAGGACCTAATGGCCTGTGGAAATATGGTAACTGCTAAGGAAAAAGGCCTTGTAAGGATTGAAGGCAAAGACTATATCATGAAAGACGGAGATGTAGTATTATTTAGATTTAATGTATAAAAAAATAGGGGCAGGTTTTTATACCTGCCTCTATCTTTTTTTAAATAATTCATTATTCTTTTTGTTCTTTTCTAATATTATCCAATATCTCATTCATCTGTTCATAGGTCAACATTCCTGGGACTCTACCTAAAAACATTCCATCTTTGTCAGTAAAATATGAAGCTGGAAGTCCACTTACATAATAGTCTTGGCTAACTTTTCCCTCATCATCTAATACTACCTCAAAGTCATAGCCACCTTTTTTAACATACTTTTCTACTACATCTTTTTCTTCTAATACATTTACTCCCAATACTACTAGATCATCATTTTCTTCGTGAAGTTTCTGTAGATCAGGCATCTCTGCATCACAGAAGCCACACCATGTTGCCCAGAAGTTTACAAGCACTATCTTGTCTTTGTAATCCCTTAGAGACACATCTTCTCCCTTTAAATTTTTAAGTGTAAAATCTGGAAGCTCTTTTCCCAGTTCTATTGTAGGTTCACCTGCTGTAGTAGGCTCATCTGTAGAAGTATCATTATCATCTGGTTCTTTCATTATGTCACCAGATATATCCTCAGATTTTCCATCTTCACCTGTTATTTCTGAATCATTTTTCTGATTTTCCTTTTCACCTTTACTAGAGATAGCATAGAATATACCACCTAGTACCAAGGCTGCTACTAATATCCAAATCAAACTCTTCTTCATCTCTTCACCATCCTATATCAATAATCTACTTATATTTATTACTTTGTTAAAGAATACCAACAGTCCAAATATTACCATTATCAGTCCACCAATCTTTGGAAGATAGACTATAAACTTCTCTGCTCTCTCCATGAGCTTGATAAATACATTTATAAAGAGGGCTGTAAGTATAAATGGAATTGCCATACCTATGGAATATACCAATAGGAGAAATACTCCCTTTGATATAGTATCTGTTCCTCCTGCATATATGAGTATAGAGGCAAGTGCTGGTCCAAAGCATGGAGTCCATCCTGCTGCAAAGGCCATTCCCATCAGTAAAGAGCTAAACCAATTGGTAATCTTCTTTGGCGCTGAAACTCTCTTTTCCATATTTAAAAAGTTTAACTTTAGTATTCCCATCATATTTAATCCAAATATAGTTATCAGTACTCCACTTATCTTGGCAAATAATTCTTTATTTCTTATAAATATCTTTCCTAAAAAGCTTGCTGATGTACCCATTATCATAAATATGATTGTAAAACCTATTACAAATCCTAGGGTTCTTACAAGGGCAAAAAGTCTCTTTTCCTGAATCTCATCTTCCATGGTAGAACCTGTGAGATACATGATATACGCTGGTATCAATGGCAGGATACATGGAGAAAAGAAAGATAAAAAACCAGCTCCAAAAGCTATAGAAAGCGATACATCTTTTGCAAACATATTTTTACTCCTCCCTTTAAATTTCTTATTAGATTCTATATACCCCCCTATCCTATTTTATAACTATATGCTATATTATATCAATTATTAGTAAAAGTCCAGAAAATTTTTCAAAAAAAATAAATACCCCATTATTTAGGGGTATCCAAAACTATTTATATTCTCTTTCTCTAGCTATAGCCTCATCTCTGATTTCACTCTTCATATTCTTTAAGGATTCTTCTCTTCTCTTATTCTTTTCTATCAGTTCTTTTCTTGTCTTCTCATCATCTGTAAGTGCAATCATATCTTCTGTCTCTCTATAATTTTTTATAGTATTATCTATATTAAATTGTATTCTGTCTACATTATCTCGTCTATCATCTGGTTTTGGTTTGTTTTTCATGATGATTTACTCCTTATCTATTTTTTATTTCTCCATCCCCAGTATTATCTTCTCACTGTAGAAATTTAATATACATAGAAATTTTAAAAAAATAGATCTACTTAGATTGGAATACTAAAATACCCACTATCATAATGACTATGCCTACAAATTTATTAAAACTAAATTGGATTTGTGGACTTCCAAATAGACCATAGCTGTCAATTATAGTAGCAAATATAAGTTGAGAGATAACCAAAATCCCAACTGATAGAGATGCTCCAAGTATAGTTATTCCCATCATTACACTATATACTATCATGACTCCTAATGCTCCACCTATCATGTAGAGCTTATTTACATTGCCAAGCCCTTTAAAGTCACCTTTCCCTACAATTGCCATCATCAATAATCCAAATAACAGACCTACAATATGGACAAAAACAGTTGTCTCCCACAATCCTATTCTATCACTGACCCTAGTATTGAATACACTCTGTACTGTTATAAATAATCCTCCCATCAATGAATATATAATTCCTATCAGTTCTCTCCCCAAATCGCACCATCCTAATCTTTATATACTTGCCCTTTATTCTAATTTCCAATTATAAAACTCTTTATATTGTTCTTGTATTATATCATATATATTTATACATTTGGGATGAAGTTAATCATTGAATATGTGAAAATTCTGTGATATTATGAGATACAAATCTTATATTTAAAGAGGAGGAGCCTTTATGGATTATAGAAATGCAAGATTAGAAGATATTCCTGGTGTTAAAGCACTACAAGAAAAATACCATGTCTCCACTATTAGTGAAGAGGACAAGCCTGATGGATTTGTCACTACATTATTTACAGAAGAACAATTTAAAGATCTTATTGAAAAAGAAAATGGCCTTGCAATAGCCTGTGATGGAGACAAAGTCATAGCCTATGCCATGGCAGCATCATGGGAATACTGGTCAGCATGGCCATTATTTCAATATATGATAAAAGACCTGCCAAATACTGAGTATATGGGACAGGTTCTCTCTACAGAAAATTCCTATCAATATGGTCCTATCTGTATAGATAGCCATTATCGTGGTTCTAATGTCCTACCTAATCTATTTGAATTTTCAAGACAGCAGATGGAAAAGAGATATCCTATTTTAATTACATTTATAAATCATATAAATCCCAGATCCTATAATGCTCATACTAAAAAACTTGAATTGGATTTAATCAAAAACTTTGACTTCAACAACAATCACTATTATGAATTAGGATATGATACATCAAAGAAGACTCCAGGATCTAATATCTAAAATTATATATATAATTTTAAAGGGACAAGGTTTATATCCCCTTGTCCCTTTAGTTTGAAAAAAATGTCTTTGCATTATACAATATAAGTAGCTTGTTTATCTCTCTATCCCTCATTAATTCATCTATATCTTTATCATAATATCTTGGATCCACTATATAGATCTCATGAAAATGTCCTGTTAAAAATGGTACCATACTGTTAGCATAGGAGTCCTTTATAATCAACAATCTATCTTTAGTGTTGATATTTGTTTTTATCTTAATCAACGGATAATTTCCATCTAAAAATACAGTGTATTTATCTTTCTTCTTAAGATTTTCCAAATTATAGATGGAGTCTACAACTCTCTTTTCATCTACATACTCTACTCTAAGTTCTTCATTTTCTTTAGGTATATATAACTCAATGGTATCAGGTTTTATATTCCTAAATCCACTCTTTGAATATAGGGAACCATAAAAATCATCTGCAACTCTTTTTATATCAAAATAGTCTTCATTATGAGATGGGATATCCATACAGTCCATCAAACTTTTATAAGCTAAATATGCTCCCCTAGTTGTCCAATGGTGATCTGTTTTATAAAAAATATATTCATCCCTATGTGCATATAAGACATCATATATATCTATAAAATTTATACTATTATGAATGGAATCCCTTATCTTATTTATATATACTAATTCATCTCCATTTGGTGCATAGTAAGGCAGCTTGTCCTCCAATATCTTTACAGAATTGGGAACAAGCATAAAATATTTATCTATATCCAATAGATTTTGTCCAAGTAAATTTATATCATGTATCTTAGAACTTATAACTTCCATATCTGGTTTTTTAAATTTTTCCATAAGATATCCATCTCTAGATAGATAGACTTCATTGTTTTCCCTTTTGCCCAAGAGTCTTTCTGATGTAGATTTGACCCCTATCCAAAAATCTCTAAATGGAAATTGATCTGATATATACTTTTCATAATTTGAAGTAAATCTTCCATCTACTATCTGAGACATTGAAAATTTAGGTGCCTGCTCTAATCTCCTATTTTCTGATTCTGAAAAGACCTTATCTGAGGTAAATATATTCAAAATAGCCATGATACCTATATAAACTGACAATAATATACCTAAAACTGAACTATATAAATGTTGTTTTTTCAAATTAATCCCCCATTTATGCATATACTAAAATCTAAAATATAAGAAGGGATTATAGGTCTCATTTACTAAATAAGCAGTACATAAAAATACTAGAAAAATAAATATTACTGGCATTATAATAAGCTGTCCTGTGGATAATCTCTCCTTAAAGTCAATAAATAATCTTCTCGGTATAGGAGTGGAAAAAATTATAAGTACTATAAAGAGCAGTATATTAGTATATAGATAATAGATAGTATCTCCATTTAGTAATGGTCTACCTCCAAATCCAAACATGGTCTTTATATAATCCATTCCCACAGACATATCTTCAAATTCAAATAAAACCCAACCTATCATAATTAATAGTAATGTATACATACGCTTAATAAATACAGGGCTATCTTCAAGCCATTTTAATAAAAATCCTTTTTCTATAATTAAAATTCCACCATAATACAATCCCCATACAATAAAATTCCAATTAGCTCCGTGCCAAAATCCTGTCAATAACCAAACAATGATTAGATTTCTATACTTTTTTATCCACGATACTCTATTTCCTCCAAGGGGTATATATACATATTCTTTAAACCAATTACCTAAAGATATATGCCATCTTCTCCAAAATTCTGTAACACTTTGAGATATATATGGATAATCAAAGTTTTTCGTAAAATTAAACCCAAACATCTTGCCAAGGCCTAAGGCCATATCTGAATATCCTCCAAAATCGAAGTATATCTGTAGTGTAAATGCCATTATGCCCAGCCATGATGATAGTACTGTAAGTTCTCCTATTGGAGTTGATTTTATAGTACTCCACAACACCCCTATATTATTAGCTAAAAGAACTTTTTTAGATAATCCAACGATAAATAGTTCTACTCCCTTCCCAAATAAATCTAAGCTTTCTTTCCTATTATCTAATTCTTTGCAGACTTCACTATATCTTACAATAGGCCCTGCAACTAACTGTGGAAACATAGTTACATAGGTACCAAAGGATATGATGTCTCTTTGAACTGGAACCTTACCTAGATATACGTCTATGGTATAGGATAGGGTTTGAAATGTATAAAAAGATATTCCCAATGGAAGAGAGAGTTCTATTAGTGGAATATTTAGATCTAAAAATCCATTTATATTGCCTATTATAAATCCATAATATTTAAAAAAACCTAAAATCCCTAAATTGACAACTATGGAGTTAATCAAAACTGCTCTAGTTATATTTTTATATTTCCTAAATCTATCAATGGCCAATCCATTAAAGTAATCAAAGATTGTAGAAAATAACATAATAAATATATAGAGGGGCTCCCCCCAAGCATAAAAAATCAAGCTAGATATGAGGAAAACCAAATTTCTCAAGGCTTTTGGTACTATATAGTATATTAGAATAGTTATAGGTAAAAAAACAAATATAAATATTAAACTGCTAAAAACCACACCTAAGCCTCCTTGAAATTTATATTAAAATGATTCATCAAATATCTTCTCTATATCTTCTGCCTCTTCTGAGACTACAAATAATATATAATTGTCTTTTGATTTCAATATGTTTTTTTCAATTAAATAATACTCTTCTGGAAGATAGTCTTGAAATTTTAAAGTCTGCTCATCTATCCTTCTATTTATATTTTTCTTAACTTCATCTACCTTTTCAACATCTTTAACCTTTAAAATAGCTAATTCATCAGCCTTAATATTCGATGAAGAGGTATATAGGACAAAGTCTTCTAGTTCGTCTTTGTCTATATCATATAGATCTTTTAAGGCTTCTTCATCTCCTAAATTCATATTTGTCATATCAATAGATTCTTTTATCTTTTTATCCATTTCTTTAATAGATATATTTGCATCAGTTGATTTCTTTGGTGAACAGCTTGTCAGTACAAATAGCATTGTGCTAAATACAATCAGCCCACAAAATAGATTCCTTAACCTTTTTCTTGTCATTATTTACTCACTGTCCTCTTTTGTATTTTTTATCAAAAAGTCTAGCCATGACTCATAAAATCTATATTTCATATGAATTCCATCAGGTTCAAATAGACTTAAATCTTGCTCTACAATTGGAGATATATTTAAGTATTTTATACCTTCTTCTTCCTCAGCCATTTCTACTAGAGCATCATTAAAATTGTCTATATTTTCATTTGTCAACAATGGCTTCTTATTTTTGACCTTTTCTTCTACTGGCAATATGGAATTAATGTAGATGTTTACATCTGGCAATCTAGACTTAATAGCTTGTATAAGTTCACTATATTCTCCTGCAAATTTTTTATTATCTCCTCCATTTAATATATCATTGGTTCCAAATAGTATAAAAATATTCTCAGGTTCTTTTTCAACTATATTGTCTATCATTGTTACTGCTTTTTTTGCTGTAAGTCCCATCTTGGCTACTACATTGGATTTATCTAAGAATTTATAAAAAGATAGACTATCAGTAATAGAATCTCCTATAAATACATCTGATTTAAAGATCTCCTTATAATCCTTAGGCTCTTTGGACTCATTAGACTTATCTACCTCTTCTACAGAATCTGATTCTTCCTTCTCATCACTTCCTTCTTTCTGTTCTTCTTTCTCTTTACTATCTACCTTATCCATATCTTCTACATTCGTCTCTTCAGTTGATTCAAATTCTCTATTATCTATTTGTATATTGTCCTCTATAGGTATGTATGTTTCACTATCACTGTCATTTTCTTCATCCTTATAAGCTGCTATCTCCTGATTAGATTTAATATTTTCATCATTGTTTTGATATCCCTTAGCAAATATCTGTCTTGATATCTTGGTTGTAAATAAAAGTATAACAAGTACTATCATCAAGGATAAAGTAGCCCTCTTACAATTTATTCTTATTCTCCTTCTCTTCCTATAAATACTATTATGTCTCCTTATTCTCCTCATTTTTCCCTCCGAAATCCTACAAACCTATAGAGTTAAACTGCCTTTTACTTCAATTTATTGATCTTTATTTTAACAATCCATATTATTATTATAATACAAATTTAGTATCCAATAGTTAAAGATTGATTACAATCCATGAAATTTCTATTATTTATTGATTCAATTTTTTCCTGAAAACCCATGTTATTCCTTAAATATAAATATAAAAAATACTCCCCCTAGTTTAATCATCACTAAGAAAGAGCATTTTAAAAGCTATCTGAACTTAAATCCTACCGATGCCATCTAAATCAAAATATACATTTCTTATCTTAAATGGAGAAGGATTCATATATTGTAATTTTATTTTCTCAAAATCACTTATTCTCTTAGAGTGAAAATAAGGTTTTTCAAACCTTAGTCTCTCATCTCTTAATAAATCAGGAACCTCTATATTGTTTAATTGTAAATAATAGTCTATTAAGGCAGATATTTTTGTTAGATATCTTATTTCCTCATTGTTACATCTATTTAAATCCATTGGCTCATACAAACTATTTATGAACTTCATATCTTTGGATTTTAATAATTCTAATAATTGATTTATGCTTGTATCTTCATCTGGATATTCAAATAAATTCTTTAAGTATTTATTCCCAATCATAACCCAAATCCTCTCCTAAATATTTGATAAAATTTATTTGTCTCTCTCCTAAAAGTGTAAGGGGAATATAATTAGAAACTATATCTAGAAGTTCTTTTTTAGTAGTAATATTTAAATCTTTACATAATATATAAGCATCTACAAAGTCCTTAGCAGGTTCTGGTCTCGCTGCTAGTACCTTCATAGAAAGTAATTGTTCAGCTTTAGGTTTTAATAGTTTAAGATTAGAATACACTTTATAAACTTCCTTATCTTCCTTTAGTAAGGATTTTAATGGCTCTTTAATCTCTTCATTTATCCAATTATCGGAAAGATTGAAGGTGAATCTAGTAAGCTCTAGTATGTTATCTAACAACTTTATATTAGTTTCACTAAATACACAATCTATGTCTTTAGTAGCAGGCCTGCTGTCATAAACCATGGTCATGATAGAGCCACCATAAATTGTTATCTCAAGGTGCAATTGATTTTCTTTTAACCGTTTATTTAAATAATCAAATATATCCAACAACTTTTCTTTATCCATCAAATTTATATTATTGGACTTATACATATTATCTCTCCTAAACTGTGATAATCTTTTATAAATTAATTCTTTTAAATTCACATTATGATTACATTATATCATATTAAATAATATAAATTATGATTTTACATTTGGATTATTGATAATCCCAATAAATAAGGGTATGTCATTTATTCCCGTTATTGTGAATATGAAAGGTCTGTCTAGTATCATTTCAGCCTTTCCATCTGGCTGTGCTGCCCCACAATAATCTACTTGGGTAAAAGCTGTAGCCTCTACACCTTTCTCATTTATGGATATTTTGGAATCTTGTTTAATACCTGAGATAAATAAGGGTTTAGTATCCGAAAGATTGGTGAAATCAGCAGTTATTTCAAATGCATCTTCCATTCCTAGACTTTTACAAATATCTTTTAGCTTAAGACTTGAAGAAAAATCAAATTTAGGAATTTTAAATATAACTTCTCCCATCTGTCTTTTATCTGTTGATAATACATTTAGAACTTCACCTAGAAGTTTTGGATCTGATACAATATCATATGGAGATATTCCTTCGTCAGGTAAGATAAATACCATCTGTCCTCCATTCTTTAAGTTCAGACTAGACACAGTATATCCATCAACACCTACAAAGCTATGACTTCCGTAGGTCATGTTCATAAAGTCAGATTTTACCCTATCTCCATTTGAAAGATAAAACTCATCTTCACTTGTGCTTTCAGCATCAAAACTGTCTACCCATTGGTCATAAAAATATATGGTATTTATCAATATCATTGCATCATCTGAACTTAAAGAAATTTCATCAGAATTATTTTCAAATTTTCCTCCTGTCTGTTCTGATATCCATTGATTTATTTTTCCCCAACTTTTCTTGTCATTAAAATCAAGGCTAAAGGAGCTTGCATAATATTCTCTTGTCAATAAATCAATTAAATTTCGCTTAAATTCAATATCCTTATTTAGCCATAGAGAATTTCCAAAGCTTAATTTTCCTATTTCATTGTGATAATAAAGACTCCTAAACAATTTTCCTGTTTCACTTCTTACCATTTGAATACTGTCCATATTTAAGGCTTCTAAAATCTCTTTTTGAGTGTCTTCACTAGCTGTTTCAGAAACCATAGATAAGGCCATATATAGACTTATTGGAGAATAGAGACTGTTTTCATTTCTATCTGTTTTACTTAGTACTAATGAAGAAGATTTAGTTGAAAACTTTCTAAGATTTTTTAAAAAGTTCTCATCTATTTTCTCTCTTCGGTTCATCTTTTCATCTAAATCACCAAATTTAATCTTTGCGGGATATGTTGGTTCTTCTAAGGCATATGTATTCGTCCTACTACTCTTGATAAAAAGGCTATATATAGCTATTACCATGACTACAGTTATTCCTACAAATTTAAAAATATTTCTAGGCTTTTTTAAAGATCCTTGTGTTTGAATATTATTAGACATAATCCATCTCTTAAACATATTTATCACCTCTTTCTTTTATAGTTCTCATCGTATCTCTATCTTTTTGCCACAATGTCTACAGTGAAATATATGGTTTTGAGCATACATCAATCTATCAAGGTTTTCATATCCTCCACAGCTTGGACATCTTAATCTCTTTTTATCTAAAAAAATATAAGATATTAAAAAAATTCCAGAAAAGATGAGCCATATCCATTTGATAAATCCACCAACCAATGTAATTACAAACAATACAATAAATATTAAACCAAGGTTGATATCTTTTTTAAATATATACTTCATAGACAAGCCCCCAAGTAAATATAATAATCACTAGTTACTGATCTTCCTTATATATGCCATAATAAATCCACCCATTGTTGCAATGGATAATATAGGTCCCAATTCAGCAGCATTTCCTTTGTAGCCAATAGCGCTACCTATCACACCAATAACAATAGTTACTATAATTGCAAATATAATCATTTTAATTTCTCCTCCAATAACCCATTGTTTACTCTTGAAAAATTCATTAAGTCTTTTAGTCCATAAATTCTTTAAATATTCCTGTCTATTTTCCCTTATCTTTCGTTAGATTAATAAGGTGGAAATCACACCTGCGCATCAATTATCTTGTACTAATACTATCATGTTCCTACTTATGATATTGAGTTTTTCACTATTGATGATATTAAGTTTATTTCTTAATATAAAGGAATTTGAATAACAATACTTTATATCCCATTCATAACTATAATCATGATTTTTAACCATAACCCTATACATATATCCTTTATATATATCACCTTTTTGAATTACTCTATACAATTCCGCAAATTAGAATTTATGACTTTATTACATATCCATTATCTTCAAGAATTTTTATGGATTTATCAAAATTTTCTTCTTTAGTTAAAATATAATCTGTATTATATGTTGAAACTGCAAATATTCCAATTTTGTTCTCTGCTAATAATGCAGATATTCTTGACAAAATACCAACAAGAGAAAAATCTAATATTCCTTGTATTCTAAAAGCTTTCCATCCATTATCACATGCAATTGCATTTTCTGGTACCGAATTTGTGTTGCATACTAACGATAATTCCTCATCTGTCTTGCTAATAAAATAAAACTCATCTGAATAGTCTATTTGTGATAAATCTTCTACCTTGCATATTGAAAAATCTTGATTTATTATTTTTAGCTCCATTCAATAATCCTCCTCATAAATTATTATTTATTATTAAGTTGTTTTAATTTTTTCATTTATCATATTTATATACTTATACGTATTATACCACTTAATTTTAGTTTATAATAGCCCCTTAAACATTGTCCTATAACTTATAGCTTGCCCTACTTATGGTAGGGTTAACCATATCGGTATTAAATCCCCTATATATCTCCTCTAGTATATAGCTTTAACTAAATTACAAATCCTCCATTAGGACTTATCACTTGTCCAGTTATAAAGTCTGAATAAGAAGATGCTAGGAAAAGTGCACATCCAGCAATATCTTTAGGGTTTCCCAATCTCATGAGTGGCGTATCTTCACGAAGAACGTCTAATTCATCTTCATTATATTGAGAAATCATATCTGTCTGAATCACTCCAGGTGCAATACAATTCACCTGAATATTTGAAGGACCTAACTCCTTTGCCAAAGCTTTTGTTAAGCCAATAATCCCTGCTTTGGATATAGAATAAAGTACTTCACAAGAAGCGCCAACTATCCCCCATATAGAAGAAATATTGATGATCTTGCCTTTTTTCTCTTTAATCATATATCTTTTTAAAACTCCTTGAGAACAAAGAAAAGCACCTTTCAAATTGACATCTATAATATTATGAAAATCATCATCTGTAATATCTGTAAATAACTTAGCTTGACTTATTCCAGCATTATTTATTAAAATGTCTATGCCACCAAATACTTCTATACAATAATCTATCATTGAGTCTACTTCATCTCTATTAGAAACATCTGCCTTAAATGTCTTTGCTGATAGTCCACAATCATTAAGCCTATTACACAAGTATAAAGCACTTTTCTCAGAACGATTATAGTTCACTAAGACATTATAATTATTCTGAGCAAATAGTTCTGCCATAGACTTCCCAATTCCTCTTGAAGCACCTGTTATAAGAACAGTTTTTGAACATAACATATATCATATCTCCTTGTATAAAAAGGTAAACCAATATAAGATTTATCTTATTTAAATTACTATTGCTTTTCACTAAATTTATCAAATTTAATTTTCCCATCACTTATGATAGGGTTCACCGTATCAGTTCTACTAGCAAAACTTATTTGGTGATAGATATGTCTATCTAAACTATAGTAAAACAAAAAGCTTGGTGTCTTCATATTATGCCAAGCTTTTTATTAACTGTGGTCAATTATCCAATTTAATAAATCTTTATAACTTACTGAACCATCTGCTACCCCTAATCCAAGCTCAATCAATTCTTCATCTGTACATATAATCTCAATACCATTTATTTCAAGGAAAACCAGCATCACTAAAATCCCTATTCTCTTATTCCCATCAACAAAGGGATGATTATTAATAAGTGAAAAACCTAGCCTTGCTGCTTTAGCTTGAATAGTCTTATAAATATCCTCTCCATCGAAACTTTGAAATGGTAAATTTAAAGCAGAATCTAATAATCCTTTATCTCTAACACCATCACTTCCACCTGTTTTTTGAATAAGAAGGCTATGCATTTTTAATATTTGAGTTTTAGTTAATCTTTTCATTTAGCTAATTCTTCAAATGCCTTCATATGTTTAGATAATACTCTTTTAGCTACTTCTTCTACTTCTTCATCACCTAGTATTTCTTCATTCTCGAATTGGCTATATTCTATTAATACATAACGAGGTAAATTATTTTTTAAAATTACTGCAGCTCCATTTTCATCTACTAATCTGGCTACTTTAGAAAAATTTTGATTAGCTTCTGAAATAGATACTAAATTATTTATATTAATTTTCATAAAATATTCACCTTCCTTTTACTTATATTATATTCGTACCTTAGGATATATTCAACCTAAACTAATTATAAATTGATAAGAACCTTTTATATTATAGTATTCCAAAATATAAATAAAATAAAGATATATTGTAAACTTCAGTATATCCAAATATTATTACTTATTTCATATAATATAAATTATGCGAAATAGTTACAATACAAATTAGAATTTATATAACTTTAAATACTATTTGTTTTTCATTGGTAAATATACTTGAGACATTATTTTTATATCAGGTGCTTCTGGATTCTCTACCTGAGTATCTAGTATCGCTCTCATTAATGCCATACAAAATTTTATTCCAACCTCTTCAGATAATATATCCTTTAGGTATATATTATTATGATTATATTCCTCTGGAAGATTAATGCAAAAATATGTCATTTTTTTCTTTCTTTCTTCCCATATTCTATATTTCACCGTACCTTTACCATCTATTTTTTCCTTAATACTTTTAGTTAGAAACCTATCTATTTGTCCTACTTTACTCCATGTGGCTAAATTCTTATTTATATATACCTCATTCCATGTATCAAAAATAGGAAAGTGCAATAACAAATTTCTTATAAAACTAAACAAATCATCAGCAATTATCCCTTCAAAATGAGGTCGACCACCTTTCTTCATCCAATTTATATATTCTTTAATTGGCTCATAACTCAATAATTCTTTATATATTGAAAATGATTCTCTTAATTTATAAAATCTTACTTTAGCATCCTTGTTCATAAAATTATCATTTACAACTTCTTCATATAAATCATAGAATCTATTATAAAATAAAGATAATGCTTCTTTTTCTTTTTCGTTTGGTTTTAATTCCTCTATTTTAATCACCCACAAATTCCTATTTATTAGTATAATAATCCCTTAAACATTCTTCTATAACTCATAGCTTGTCCCTCTTATCATATTATTCATCATATAAGTTCTACTAGCTAAACAATTAAAATGTGCTTAGAATGTATATTTCTTGTTATAACTCAAACTTTGTTTTATCCCTTAAAACAAAATATTAAAATAGTTAACTTAAATAGTACTTACATTAAATGTTTAATTATTATCTTTAGTTATTACAACACAATCATCAACTTCTTTAAATATATCTATCCCCCAGGGATAGCAATTTTGATAGTGATATACAATTGTATTTGCATCATAATGACTGCTCATACTTATGCCTAATGCAAATGTCATTGCTGCAGATGTAGAAAGAATCATATGAACTACTTTTATATTGTTTTCTTTAACTAGTTGCCTTACTTCTGTATTTATTAGATTAACATATTCGTCAATTTGAGTCCTATTGTTTATTACATCAAACCCCTTATTTTCCAATGAAAATCTTATAATATTTTTATTATCTGGATTTAGAAGGCTTAATTCATGTTTTTTTACTTCGAATGTCGTTTCTAATATAACTATAAGCTCATCCGAATACTTCTCTGGATTAAATTTTGATATTTTTAAACTTTCATATAAAGAAGTCTCATAAATTTTACTTAAATATTTAAATTCTTCTCCATCCCTATATTTATGAAATAAATTAAAATATGTGTCATCTCCAATCTTATATCCAGCTCTAAATATTAGAGGGGTATGTCCAATTCCTGCAAATCCTAAGATTGAATCGTCATCTATTTTTTGGCTTTTAAATTTTTCAATTTCTCTATCCTGTATTAATATGATTTTACTAATTTCATCATACTTTTTTATCGAATTCATTTCCCTTGATAAATTTAATTTATATGACTTTATTTCATGTTTTCTACTAAGCTTTCTATCAAATATAAATTGAGTATTTCCAAATGTAAATAGTGTAATAATATTTATCTTTCTATTAAAATTTTTTATTTTTTTAATCATTCTATATAAGCAAAATAAAAAAGAAGCAATAATAACAATCCAAAATAAACTTTTAAATTTATTGTCTCTTTCTACTAATTCACTTATATCTACCATAAACTTTATAAAAGAATTATCACTATTTTTAAATACATTTATTTTATTTGGTAAATATCCAACCAATGCAAACATTATTATGATAATTAATTTAAAAAATGACTTGATAATTTCTACCATAGAATCCTTTTTAAATCCTTCATCTATTTCATTTCTTAATATATCACAAAACCCTTTGCTCCTTATCAAACTTACACCTCATCTCTTAATATATTCTTAGTGCTCTGTCAATTTTTTGTATATATTCCCAAACTCCTATATCTTTTCTTCCAACTATAATATGAAAATAAGTCTTATCAATATCATTGATTTCTTCAGCAATATTCCTCCAACCTTTTATGTCAATACTTGAATAATTTGGATAATCCTCAGGATGCGTATGCCATTCACCTACATATGCATAGATTTGAAAATTCTCTTCATATAATCTTTTATAAAAATATATATGCTGCTTGTCCTTTCTATCAAAGTAGTATCTCCCTCTTCTATCTTTTGGATATGGTTCTGTTGCATATTCTATAAACCAGTTCCCTGTATTCTTTTCTTCTCTACCTATTAAAATACCGCCTGCTTCTTTATCTCTGAACCTAAGTTGTTTATACATATACATTTTATCTAATATCTCTTTATCAATTTTAACCTTCCTTTCACTAGCATTGATTATGATATCTTTATTTCTCATTCTTGCATACTCCACATTCAGTATTTATAAACCTATTACCTAGGTAATCTTTTGCTTTATTCTCTTGTGCTTTATACTTGGGTGATAACAAATATCCTTCCTTTTCCATATAATAGCTGTCTCCCTTAATTGATTTTAGAATATTGTCATGTATCCTATTTTCAAAATATTTCTTTGCAATATCTATAATAGCAATAACTGTTGTCATTGATGTTCCAGAGCCAAATGGAATATAACTTGAAAAACAACCTCTCATCTTTTTACTAAATACTTGGCCTCTTTCAGAAAATGATGTTCTATCATACACAATACCAGTGTTTTTATCAATTTTAAAAAAGCACTCATAACAACCTAAATATTTTCTAGATATGAAAGCAGCATGACTACCTATCCCAAGTGCTTCATTCCAACCGTATATTATGGGAGTATCCATTTCATTTTCATTTATATATCTATTAATCCATCTATTTAAATTATGGTTACCAACTGCTGAAATAATTAGGTCATATTCATTAAATAAATTATTATTCCGTTCTAACAAGATTTCTATTGGTTCTTCATAATAACTAATATTATCTTCCATATATGGTATGTTTTGAATAATATATTGTTTCATTGCCTGTGCTTTGTTCTTCCATAAAAAAGGAAGTCCCAATACATGCCTGTATATATTTTCTTTACTTAAATAGTCATAATCTGTGAAAGTTAAATTCTTAAATCCAGTTTTAACTAACTCATTTATTAAATATCCACCTATTGAACCACATCCTATTATCAATATCTTCTTTTCCTTAAAACTTGATATTCCACCACCCCTGTTTACTAAATAATCCTCATCCCATCTTTCTACATACATAGGATAAACATTTCTTGCTTTTACTACCAATTCATTTTTATCAACTTCATAGTTTTCTAATTCTACTCCAAATAAACTGGTAATTCCATTAGGTTGATTAATATTAAAGATTAATATTATCGATTGTTTTCTTTTATTTACAAAAGAATTAACTGTCTTTTTATCAATTGATTTATGCCTCAATAATTTATTAATATATTCAGTTTTTAATGGAAATCTCCAATCTGGAGGATATATAAACTCATCGGAGTCTATATAAATATAGACTCCATTATTTACGGTCTTATTTTCAAATTTAAAAAACCTTTTAAATTCAAAATCCTTGTTTTTATCTGATGCAAAATAATATTTACTATCTTTTTTTAATTCCATGATTATTATATCTTTTGTTTTCTCCTCTAATTCTATATCTGTCTGCACATACAATATGCTTGGAATCTTACCCCAATATGCACTAAATTCTGTTATAAAATCATCTTTGTTTGCTCCAGTTAAGCCCTCAAATACTATTTTATACATTCTATTTAAGACATCATTTAAAATTAACTCAAAATCTGATTCAATTAAAGCTCCTTCTGTATCAAACAAACAAATGTTACCCACCTTTTCTAAATGAGGTATAAAAGGTGCTTTATTAACTTCCTCAAAATATATATCCATTAAATTTTTGTCCCATTTTGGGGGTATACCTAATATCATATTAAAGCTGCTAGATTCTACTGTTAAAATGAATCTATAAATATAATTATAGTTTCTTCCTTTATATGTTTTTTCATTTTTATTATATTTAGAATCACTTATATAGTCCTTTGACTCTAAAATTCGTAATGCTTTTTTTCCCAAATCCATAATTATTCTCCTTTTATCCAGAAACGTTAGATGGAGCTATGGCACTACTTTTTTTCTTTGAAGTATCTACTTTTTTAGGTATTGGGAAGTCATCACCAAGTAATTTAGCCAATTTCTCACATTGTTTAATTAAATCACTTTCTTCTGAAACTTCTACAAGCCCATCATGTAACTTATCGATTTTTTCCCAAAACCTTGTCATCTGAGCCCCAGTCATCTTACTAAATACATTCGAATAAGGTTCAACTGGTATTTTATATTCTATTTTCTTATACCAAACACCCTTTTCAAAATCATAGTAATCCCTAAATTCATTTTTTATTTTAAATACTACATTTTTCAATGCCTCAAAATCATTTGCTATAAATCTTGACTCTAAATAGTCATATTCTGATGGTTCAAATAGCTCATATACCAATAATGTAATTCCAATCCCTGGAGGTTCGTTATTCCCATCACTAGAAAATTGGACATCCTTCCACCTTTTTAGATATTTTATAACTCTTCGGTATTGAGCTCTTTTCTCTTTCTCCTCTGAATTGTCGCCTTCATACTTTTTAATAATTAAATTTTTAAGTCCAATTGGGTCTGCTTTTTCCCAGTATTTATTTTCCTTACTTGAGTTATTCTTCCCCCTTGAGAGATATAATTGGCTATTTTTATCATCCTTATCTTCATAAGCATACACCACTAAATCTAAATGGTAAGCCAGCTCTCCATCCTTTTTATATTTTACAGTAACACATGGCTGTTTTATTTCACTTCCATACTCAGTGTGGTCTTTTAAAATCTCATCAATTAGTTCTTTTAATTCAATTGGATTTTCTTCATATTCAGATGTATTTACATTAAATCTTAAACCTACATCAATATCATAATCTTTAGTATTTTCACCTCTATCACATGGCTCCACTCCAGTATTCATCGAGTAACTTCCTAAGTCTAACTTTTCAAAACTAGGTAATTTCCCACTATCTCTTAGTTTTTCTATAACAATATCTCTTTTTTCCCTTAATGTACTAAGCTTACTTTCACTTATTTTTATTTTATTATGAAACTCAGTAAATTGATTCTGTAAACTCATTTTAAATAAATACCCCCTAAATTTTTTATCTACATACAGGTAAATTTAGATTTTATATCTATTGTAACCCCCCTCTCCATTTCTATATTTTTCCTGTACATAAAGTTGTTTGTTTATAAATATAATTTTATCATATTATGAATTTAATTCCAATATCAAGTACAATATATAGTACTTATGTATAAGTATAATTCTATATATGGTAACATTTACAGTTCTATTCATCAAGTTAATTCTAGAATTTTGTATGTAAACATACTAACATATCAATACTTATTATGAATAATATTTTTAAAATTACTAGATGCGATTCTATAGCTTATAAGCCTTAATTGCAAAAATTGTCCTTTTTCAAAATTGAAATTTTTAATTTATGTCTTTATTTTTCCTTTTAATAATATGTAACTTATTGTCTGTAGACTTATTGTATTCATATATTAAAATTCTTATATAGGGGGTGTTATATATATGGAAGATATTAAAAAACTATTTGGTTCAAATGTTAAAAAATATCGTCTTGAAAGAAATTTAAGCCAAGAGCAATTAGCTGAAAAAAGTGGCCTGCATAGAACTTATATCAGTGCTGTTGAAAGAGCTGAAAGAAGTATATCACTAGATAATATTCAAAAAATTGCCCTTGCACTTAATATTGAAGTCGACAAACTATTTAAAAATTGAGGTGATTAATAATTGACTATTAATTTTACATTACAATGTGAAAAATTTATGTATATATATATGTATGAGTTAGAAAAAGTGTTAA
This sequence comes from Varibaculum timonense, assembly GCA_902386935.1. Classification (GTDB taxonomy): domain Bacteria; phylum Bacillota; class Clostridia; order Tissierellales; family Tissierellaceae; genus CABMKH01. Next base: position 57,996 of record CABMKH010000003.1, on the reverse strand, counting down.
AGAATAATATAAAAGAATTAAAAAGCATCTCTTTTCATGCTGATGAGGCTAATTTAGATAAGTCTTTGAAAGAATTTATGAAAAAATTTATTGAAAGTAAATTTAATAGAATTCCCTTAAACACTTTACAAAAAACTATGGAAATAATTAAAGATGATAAAAAAATCTTATTAAGATATGAGGACTTTAAGGATATTTATATAGAAAAGGTATATCTACCAAAAGAGCTTACAGAAAAATTAAAACAACATATAAGTGTATCAAGAAATTCTGTTTACACAAATCCTGATTTGTATTTTGAAATTACTGATGCCACCAATAAATATTATACATCAATTGAATTAAAATCTACCAAGAATAATTCTATACCAGGTTCAAGTATACAGCAAGTAATTCCAAATGAATGGGTAATTTTTGTTAAACATAGTAAAACTAATATAGATGTAGTTACAGGTAAATATATACATAGTATAAATTCTAAATTACAATTTCCTGATAGAAGTCCCAGACCTCAGGTTGCTTTTAATGAACTCAAAAATTGGAACAATGTTAATAGATATGAAACTGACTCAAAGGTTATTTATAGCACAAATTCAAATGACGAAAAAACAAAGTACCAACTACTTAATAACTGGCAAAATTACCTCGCTAATAGATGGATTGAAGTCCTGTTTAAGGATTCCATTAAAAAGAATGAACCTTGGTTTAATAATAACCTCAGAGTATTTATATTGAAATTTATTGATAAATACGAAGCTCTCTCTAACAATGAAAAAGAAAATTATAAAAAAATGATTCAAAAATTAATTAAGGAGTAAAAATTATTGACTCCTTAATTAATTAAGCTATAGTATAATGCTCTAGCTATGTGCCATGCCAATATCGGTGGAACTGCATTTCCAATTTGTTTATATGCACTAGAGGCTGAACATGGAAATATAAAATCATCTGGAAATGATTGTAGTCTTGCACATTCTCTTACTGATAGTCTCCTCCATGCTTTCATATCCTCAGGGTTATTTGGATTAGTTGACCTATAATGTGCCTCTATGTTACCATGATGTTCCGCCCTTATGGTAATGGATGGCCTGTCTGGTTTTATTTGATAATTACCTTGCATCTTTTTACCTGGATAAAACTTAGCTTTAGAATAATCTTTTTTTGTATGATTATAAATTTCAGGACTATCAATCATATCCCATAAATCATCTATAGCCTCTTTCGCTGTAATCCATGGTCTTTTTAAACATCCATCCTCATGTGTAGGTTTAGGGTAATATATCAATTTGTTTAAATCTTTTCTCATTCCAATAATAATAACTCTAATTCTTGTTTGAGGCACTCCATAATCTGCTGCATTTAAAACTTTATATACAACATTATAACCTAAACTCCTAAAATCATCTAATATTTCATCAAGAGCAGATGTATTGACTCCTTTTTTTGAATTTCTTATCCCATCTACATTTTCTGCTACAAAAGCCATCGGATTTGTATATTCTATGACTTTCTTCATTTCGAGGTATAGCCTTCCTCTATCAGTAGTTAATCCCTTTCTTTTTCCAGAGTAGCTAAAATCTTGACATGGAAAACCTCCAATAACTACATCTGCTTTAGGAATCTGCCTCTTATCAATATCTCTAATATCTCCATATAAAGGTTTGTGATTAAAGTTATATTCATATGTTTCACAAGCAGCTTTTTCAATATCATTAGCAAATATTATATCAAAATTATTTCTTTCATAATATTTGTTAAATACTCTAAAATTTCCTCTAAAACCTAAATCCATTCCTCCACAGCCACTAAATAAAGAGACAACAGTAAATACCTTGTTATCAATTATACTATTCTCGACATCTATAAATTCCTTATTGAATTTTTCATCAAATACGGTTAACTGTCTTATCACTCGTTATCATCCTTTCAAGTAATAACTATTTTTATTATACTTCAGCAACTTTATATTTGCAAAAATTAATAATATGTAATTCCCTTTATAAAATTTGTTGTAAAAAGATAATACTTGTTTATAATAGTTTTATTTACCTTTTATTTTTTCAGATTTTTAGCTATAATTGAATAGTCTCTACTAATTTAATTGAAAGGATATGCTATGAACTACAAAATATATACTATCGCTGAAAATAAAATAGATAAATTTTACATCGAAGCAATAAAAGAATATGAAAAAAGATTAAGTAAATACTGCAAAATTAAATTGCATCATATAAAAAATAGAGAGCAATTACTTTCAAAGTTATCTAAAAATAGCCATGTGATATTAATATCCACTGAAGGTGCCAATGTTTCCTCTGAAGAACTTGCTGAAAAGATTAATTCTTATGGGGTAACTGGTATATCAAATATAACTATTATTTTAGGAGATTCTCTCGAAATGTTCAAAGATAATTTTGATGAATCTATAATGATTAGTACTATGGATATGGAGATAGGATTACAAGCTACAATCTTATTCGAACAAATCTATAGAGCGTATCGTATAATTAACAATCAACCCTACCATAAATAGGACAAGCCTTTTATTTGTAAATAAGACATGTTTTTACAAATAAAAGGCTAACAATTTAAAACTGAACTCTCTGCAGTCTAGGTGGCAAATGAGTATATTACTATGATATGGCGTTTTTTTATGTCAAAATCATGTATATATTGTATGTCTAATGCTAAAGCATCTATATATTTTATATATTATAAGAACTTATATGAAATTGCTTTTTATTGTTATAAGAAATTATATGAGTTTATAAGAAGTATATATTAGATTCCCCCTTCTAAATTTTATATAGGTTTGCCTTTTATATATACTTCTACATGTTCATATTATTAAATAAAGTGTATACTAGCCAAAAATAAAGCCTTTTCTTTTTCAGAAATAGGTATGAGTTCTATATTAAAACATTTGTTACTATATGAATAATCTTTAATTATTCTAATAGTCTCCTTCTCTTTTACTTCTTTTATTAAGTCCTCTATATCATTTTTCTTAGTTGATAATTTCCTACAAAAAGTTAATGGACGCATTTCAGTCTGATTCTCCAGATTAATTTTCACTTTTGGACTTTTTTCTTTAATTTGATTAAACCTATTAAATTGCAATATATTTACTAATCGTATAGCTTGTATATTTTTATATAGTCTCACCATATTTCCATTTATAAAATTTGAATACCCATATAGAATATGACTAATAAATTGGTCACTAATTTGAAACTTTATTTTGTGAGATTGTAAAATATAGTCCTTTAGATTATCTATTTCTAATTGATTTGCACTAATTTCAAAATCATCTATATAGAACCTTTTAATTATCTCAGTATTTATTCTATAGTAATTTTTATTCCCATACTTTTCACTTTTATAGGAAACAAATTTTAGCAAAGTGTTAGAGAGCTTTCGTGAAAATTCATTTTGGTGTAAATATTTAAAGTCTCTTTGCAATTCAAGTAGGTCTAACTCTACACATGTATTTCTAAATATATTATAATTATTTTGTTCAAACATGTTTTTTATAAACATTTTATCAAAGTCAGAGAAAATAGAAGTATCAAATTCATCAGCTTCATATATTTTAGTCAAAGTATCTATAAAAGTTGTTTTTATTGTAGCACCCAGTTGTTTTTGTACTAATGTATGTTTATTATCTATGCCATAATTATATTTAATTTTATCAATAGACTCCATGTATATACTATAATAATCTGGATTTTCAACAGTTATTTTAAAAAAATTTCTATCACTAAAATAATTAGTATCCATTAATGATATCTCATCATAAAATGCTTTCATTTTTTCATTCCTTTCTTATTTTCAAGTTTCTAATTATATTACATATAGTCAATAAAAAAGATGTACCAATAGTCTGTCTAACTATTTGTACATCTCTCTCAAAACTTTTTGATTTTTATGTTTATAAAATATTATTATCTTCTTATTTATCTTTACTTTTATTAGTTCAAACATCAAATCTTCACCCATCTTTAATTTATTTAATTCTAATAAGGTTTACAATATATCCTAGAATTGAACCAAGCTATATAGCTCATCTTTTTCCTCCTGAGTTATTCCAATATATTTTAATGTTATCGACTGAGAACTATGATTGAATGTATCCATTATGAGTCCTATATTATATCTAGAAGCTTTATAAGTCCAGTATCCCCAAGTTTTCCTTAAACTATGTGTTCCAAAATCTTCTATCCCTACGGCTATGGCTGCCTTTTTAAGCACTCTATATGCTTGTGTAGTGCCTATATATATCCTTTCTGTTTTCTTTCTACTCTCAAATAGATAATCATTATAATTTAATCCCTTATCTTCTACATATTCTTTCAAGGATTTCTTCAACTCATCATTTAATTTTATCTTTTTTTCTTTCCCTGTTTTCTTTTCACTTAATACAAAATAATTTTTAAAATTCCCTTTTTCAGTAAAGATATCTGATACTTTAATTGGGACAACATCTGATACTCTTAATCCCGTATTTAGTTGAAATTTTGCAAGAATATAATCTCTCTGATTTTTTCCTTTTAAATAAGTTAAAAAATCCCCAATCTTTTTTTTATCTTTTATTGGTTCTACAGTCATCAGTTATCCCCCCTAAAATTAAATGTAAACTATTCTTTATTATATCATAAAAACTATACATTCAAAAGCATTATCCTAAAAGTACTCATAATAAAAATCATACTAATCCTTTAAATATCAATACTTATGCACATTTACTTGAATGTATGCTTTTACATAAAATATTACATTTACCAAATGCCAATTATTATATCAGTGTATTTCTAATCCACATTCAGCACTTTATCTAAGTCCCCATATTATTGGAGCATATATGTAGTTTTCACCTGCAGTTATAAAAAAAGTATGGCATTTGTATAATACAGTAACTAAAGCAAAAAGGAGCTATTATTAGCATATTAAGGAGGTATACAAATGTTAAATATTCAAAGGGGAGAAATTTGTTACGTTGATTTAGGTTTTGGGGAAGGTTCAGAAATTGGGAAACTGCGACCATGTGTAGTGGTTCAAAATGACATTGGCAATATACACTCACCTACCACTATAGTATTGCCTATTACCCATAGATATAAGAATACTAATCAGCCTACTCAGGTCGTATTGGATAGGGATATGTTTAATGGCAATAGGGTTACTACAGGAGTAATCATGGGAGAACAAATACGTACAATTAATAAAACCCGCATCAAATCTTATACGGGCGAAAGGCTATTGCCACAAGCAATGAAAAAAATTGAACAAGCTATAAAGGTTTCCGTTGGGATTTTTTAATCAGCAAAGTGCCTATATAGGCACTTTTTTACTGTCAGTTATAACTTCCATAACAACTATCTATAATACTATACCCCCAAAATTTAAATTAAAATTCTATTCCCTTACAGTACAATAAATAGGTTGAATTTGGTGAAAAATTATGAGATAATAAGTTATATAGCATTATACAAACTGCTATATATTAACATTATAAGAGTATATTAAGTCAATGAGGTTTTCCCGAAACTATAAGGAGATGTCTATATGATACATACTTTTTCAATGTATGCTGATATTAGTATTGAAAATGTTAATTTTTGCGAAAAGGTCTTCGATACCAATTACACCCTAATAAGCGAAGAAATTAAATCTGAAAATGATGGCATCAGTGCAACAATTACTAATATGTATGGTGGTTGGAAACTATTTTTAACTATAGATGCTATAAAATTATTAGGAACGCCTAATATAGCAGAAACAGATTATTATAAAGTTGAAGACTTTTTAAATAAATTTTGCATGGAGAACTTTGGTGAAATACTAGACTTAATTTTAACTAGGATAGAGTACAGATATGATGCTGTATTATCTCCTGTTGAAAGAGAGTTTTTCCTTAGACGTTACAAAAAAATTATAGATAAACGATATTTTGCAGAAAAGAAAACATTTAATACTTCCATCTATCATAGTAATAAAAGCAAATCCAAAATCGTTTATGACAAGCAAAGTGAAAGGGACGCAAAAGGAGTAAAGATTGAATCATATGAGAAAAATGTTCTAAGATATGAGGTCAAACTATTAAATAGGCACCTATACTATAATATGAAAAAACATGGAATTGAGAGAAATTTAAAAAATTATTGGAATCAAAATATCTATAGAGAATATTTTACCAAGGAATTTAAGCCTATTCTTTATGATGGTGATTATTATAAATTATATGATATCATGAAAATTTTAGATTCAGCTGATTTAAGGGAAAAAGAGATAGCAGCTATTAGAGAATTACTATTATTAGCAAGCAGAAAAGGGATTAGCGAGGCTAAAAAATATTATAGTAGATATATGTTTAACAGATATCTGTCTATTCTCGAAGAACTGGGAGTCAACCCCATTGTTATACCCAAAAATGATACAGTACCTAATAAAGATGGATGCATAAAAAATCCTTTATCTGACATTTTTATCTAATATATCAAAAAACATAGATACTGTTACAAAGCATCTATGCTTTTTGATATAGCCCTCGGCTATAACCAATCTCTACTCAATAATTGATTATAAACAATAAAAAATAAGGCATACCCTTTAGTCAATTTACAAGGTATACCTTTTCAAAGCTTTGTTTTCTCTGTAATTTTTTTAATTGCATACATAGTTGCAATAACCATACAAACTATAGCTACAATAGCGACAATAACAACCTTATCAGCCATATTATCACCTCCTAAAATACTTTTTATCTATTTTATTATATCATATTACTAATGTATAAATAAGGTAGTCTACTATAATTCTGATAATAGGCTACCCTTTATTAAATGTTAATTTCTAGTCTTCATTTCTATCCTTTAACCATATCCTCAATCATTTCCATAAGTTCTATTGTTTCTCTAATACTCATGTTGCCCTTTTCTCTATACATAATTATTAATTCCTTTAATTTTAGAAATTCTGCTTCAAGCCCTACATTTTCTTCTAATTGCCATGTCATCCCTAAAGCAGTAAATATTTTATCCATTATATTATAACTAGGTGCTTGTCTTTCACCCCTCTCAAGCCTACTTAAATAAGCAGCACTTACATTTGTCATCTTGGCTAGTTCCTCTAATGTAATTCCCCTTTCCTTTCTTTTTTCCTTCATTATTTTTCCAAAGTCTTCTTCTCTCATTTGTATCTCCTCTCTAAAAAATAAGTATTTCTCTTTATAAAATATTTTAAACATTTTTCAAGATTATAATAATCTTTTTGCCTATATAAATTGAAATCGGGATGTTTTTTAAAGTTGGTAGTATAACTTTAAAAAATTTTTTATCGCCTTACAGCTTGAAATCAAGCCATATTCTTAAAGTTATACATACAACTCTATGTTTTTATTGTATCATAATTTCTTGCCTAGGGCAATATAAATTTGACAAGATATTTTATATGTATTATAATGTATTTATCATTAAAAACAAGGAGGGATTTGGTGAATATAGAAAAAAAAGAAAAGGTACAAGAACTAATTAGTGTTTTATTAGAAATTATCCAACAGGAAATAAATGAGGAAAATTCTAAAATAGAAAAAGACGTAGCTTAATAAATTATCTTTTAGAATTTATTTAATATAAAAGGGGCTGGTACTCACTCCTAAAATAAAGGAGTAGTACCACACATAAAAAAGGAAAACAACTTTCTTCAAATTATAAGAAAGATAATATATAATTCTAATTCGAAAATTAAAATATTTTAAAGGAGATGATATTTATCGATAAAATAAATGCAGTGGGTTATATAAGAGTAAGTACTATAAAACAGAAAAAAGAAGGAAAATCTCTAGAGGGACAAGAGGCAGAAATAATTGAATACTGTAAAAAGAATGATATAGATTTAATTAATATATATAGGGATGAGGGTATTAGCGGTGGAAGCATCGAGCCTAGAGATGAGTTTAAGGAAATGCTTAACTATGTTTTAACCAATGATATTGATACCATAATAGCTTTTAAGTTAAGTAGGTTTACGCGGAATCTAATGGATTTAACTAACACAATAAACCTATTAGATAAAAATGGGGTTAACCTAATCTTTATCGAAGATGGAATAAATACACAGTCAGCCACTGGCAAATTTATGAGCTATATAGTGGGAGCAGTTGCAGAAATGGAAAGGGAAAATACATCTGATTTTGTTGTTATGACTATGGAGCAAAATGCTTTAAAAGGAAACTGGAATGGTGGCATTGTATATGGATATGACTCAAATGAAAATAAAGAACTTGTAGTAAACGAAGAGGAAAAAATAATTGTAGAAGAAATCTTTGAATTTTTTTCTCAAAAAAACTGGGGATATAAAAAGATTGCAAACCATTTAAACCATAGAGGTGTAAAGACTAAAAAGGATACTGATTGGTCAGTTAATTCTATAAAGCAAATATTAGATAATCCTATTTATGTAGGAAAGATTAGATGGGGGCAACATAGGGATTGGAGTAAAAAAAGAAGAAAAGGAAAAAATGAAGAATTCATTCTAACAGAAGGTAATCACGAACCGATTATTTCAGAAGAAACGTGGGAAAAAACACAAAAAATAAGGAAAGTAAGAGGAAAAAAATCGGATAAGATATATGAGGGCAATTTTCTTTTAAGTGGGCTATTGCGGTGCCCACAATGTGGGGCATCTATGATTAGTCACAAAACCAAAAAGAGAAATGGAAAAGGATACTATCGCTATTATCAATGTTCTAATTTTTCCAACAAAGGTTCAAGTGTATGTAGGTCAAATTTAGTTAATGCAGATTTAGCCGAGAAAGCAATTATTAAAAAAATAAATAAATTTGTTCAAAACCCAGAAATTATAGCAACAATAGTCAAAGAAATAAAATCTCAAAGCCAAATAGATACACAGCCATACATACGAGATTTACAAGTAATAGACAAAGAGTTAGCTAAAGTTGAAAAAAAGAAAAAAGAAAATCTGCAACTTCAATTCAATGAAGAAATAGATGCAGAAACCTTATCTGAAATGAATTCGTTTTTAAGAGAAAAAGAGGAAGATTTAAATCATAGAAAGGCAGTAATAACAGAAGAATTGAACCTACTACAGTCAAACACTATTCTAGATGCTAATGAAATACAAGCCATTTTTGAAAGTTTCAATCTCCTATTTGAAAAAGCCAATACAGAACAAAAAAAGAAATTATTAAGGTCTATTATAAATGAAATTTATGTAAATAATTCGGATAATATCAAAAACAGAACGATTAAACAAACTAAGTTTTATTTTGAGCCACAAGAAATCCCAGAACTTGTGGCTTCTAAAAAACAAAAAAATTTTGCTACTTGCGATGATAGGGTTCACCTTTCATAATTCTAAAACCTCTATATATCTGCTCTAGCAATATAAGTCTCATTAGTTGGTGGGGAAAGGTCATATTAGAAAATGATAGTTTAAAATTAGCTCTATTTCTCACTTCTGAAGATAATCCCAAAGATCCACCTACAATAAATGTAATATCATTTATCCCGTCTATCATCAAGTCTTCCATTTTTTTCGACAGTTCTTCTGAAGAAAGTTGTCTTCCTTCTATTTCCAGGGAAATAATATGGGAATTTTGGAGAATTTTCGATAATATTTTTTTCCCTTCCTTGTCTTTTACAAGTTCCATATCTCTTTGTGATAGGTTCTCTGGTGCTTTTTCATCATCTATTTCAATAATCTTTAGATTACAATATCTAGATAGTCTCTTTTCAAATTCTCTTATTCCGTCTCTTGTATATTTCTCTTTTATCTTCCCTACTGCAATTATATTTATATTCATATAGCACCTACTTTTTAGTTATTTTCCCCATTATAACACAAAAAACTAAAATGGTGCAGCTTATCTAGCTACACCATTATTTCTATAGAAGTTTTTTTACTTCTTCTAAGGCCTTATCATAGTCAGGATGATTTGTGGCTTCTTTTACATATTCTACATATTTTACTGTATTATCTCTGTCAACTATGACTACCCCTCTACTTAATAGCCTTAACTCTTCCATTACAAAACCATATTTCATACCAAAATCTAGATCTCTATGATCTGATAATGTAATGACCTTATCTATTCCCTTTGCCCCACAGAATCTATCTTGAGCAAATGGCAAATCTACTGAAATAGTCAAAATCAATACATCCCCTAATTCAGATGCCATCTCATTGAATCTAATAGTCTGTAGTTCACATACACCTGTATCTAGAGATGGAACTACAGATATAATCTTCACCTTATCCTTTGCGTCTTTTAATGAATATGGGGTTAAATCTGTCTTTAAAGCTGTAAAATCGGGAGCCTTATCTCCTACCTTAATTTCTTTTCCCAATAGAGTCATAGGTTCTCCACCCATAGTTACTAAATTCTTTCTTTTATCCATTATAATAGATCTCCCTTCTTAATTATCCTATACTTATATTTACCCCATATAAGGCTAATTACTCTATAATATCCAATCTTTTACCTTATCTATTAGTTCAAAGTTGGTCAAATCATAGTTTAAAGGAGTTACTGTAGCATATCCTTTAGAAAGAAAATATCTATCTGTACCCTCTCTAAATTTAGTATCCTGCCTTCCATTAGTCCTTACGGTCTTTTCACCACTCTCCCCTATTTCCATAATATAATAGTCATATACTACTTCACCTATTTTACATACCTTTATCTCCTCAGATTTATTATTTCCTAAATATGGTGTGTTTATATTCAATAATATGTTTGATGATAGGCACTCTTCTCCACCTCTTTCCAATACTCTACAAGCATGTTTTGCTGCAGTTTCAAAATCACAATTGCTGCCAACTAACTCTGCAGATACTGCTATAGAAGGTCTTCCATGTATATTGGCCTCTATGGCAGCAGAAACTGTACCAGAATATAGAATGTCCATTCCAGCATTTAATCCTCTATTTATCCCTGAAAATACCATATCTACATCTTCTATTATTTGACTTAATCCTGCTCTAACACAGTCAGCTGGTGTGCCTGATATACTATAGGCCTTTGATTTTAAATCCCTCAATTTCACTTCTTTAACTACTAATGGTTGTGATAGTGTTATAGCATGACTCTGACCACTCTTCTCTGTTTCTGGAGCTATTATAGTTACTTCATGTTTTTTCTCTAATTCTTTAGCTAATATATATATGCCTTCTGCCATTATTCCATCATCATTTGTCAATAATATCCTCATTTTCAACCCCCTAAATATTATTTAAAAATCCTTGAATCCTAGTTCCACTTCTATTCCTCAATCACAAATTATATACTTTCGTTGGTCTGTCTCTATGGGATAATCCTAATATCATTTCCCTATCTACAGCTATACCTTGAGAATAAAGGCTAGTCTTAACTGTATCCAATGCTAATTCTGGTATATTGTTATCCTTACTAAGATGGGCCAACAAAACAACCTCACCATTTCCTGATAGTACATTCCCCAAGGCCTTCCCTGCATCATCATTGGAAAGATGTCCTTCATCACTCATAATTCTCTGTTTCAAATACCAAGGATATAATCCCTCTTTCAGCATGAATTCATCATGATTAGACTCCATTAGATATAGCTGAGAGTTTTTTATCTCCTTTATCATATCATCACATACATGGCCTGTATCTGTAATTATACTTATCTTAGACTTCTTATGATTTATAATATACCCAACTGGCTCTAAGGCATCATGAAATACAGCTATAGGTCGTATGTTCATATCTTGAAATTCTAAATCTCTTCCTGTATAAAAGGTATTTATATTTTTTTCCTCTATATTTCCAATAGTCTTTCTCATCCCTATCCAAGTGTTTTCATTTGCATATATTGGTAGGTCATATCTTCTAGATAATACTCCAACTCCTTTTATATGATCAATATGCTCATGTGTCACAAATATAGCATCTAATGTAGTAGGGCATACTCCAATAGATTTTAGCAACTCTTCTACTCTCTTCCCACTAAACCCAGCATCTATTAAAATCCTACTGTTATCTGTTTCTACATATTGGCAATTACCACTACTCCCACTAGATAAGGAGCAAAATCTCATCCCCATATTAAATTCCCCCATTTCAAACTTACTATTCCATTATAGTATATTAGGAGATTAAAAAAAAGGAGATGATATCTCCTTTTAATAATTATCTATAAAAACCTTATACCCATCTTCAAATTGTATTCGCCATGCTGGTATTGCTCTTCCCTCTTTTGCTTCTCTAGGATCCTTTATATAGTCATGCTTTTCAGGTTCAAAATAGTAGCATAGGGATATATCTCCTATGGTCTTTCCATAGACCTCATTCATACTCAGTAGTCCCAGTATTGCTTTGGGAGCACTATTTATATATATGTGAACTTCTCCCTCTTCTACTACATTTAGCCATAATCTTTCCATCTTTCTTATACCTTTATTATTTAATTGAATATTAGTAAAAGCAGACTCTAGATATCTATCTCCATGTACCTTGGAAAATTCTATATAATATACATCTTCTACCATCTTGATATAGGATAATTCCATATCAGATGTAGAAAATCCAACATTAGCTAAAAATTTTAGAGCTATGTCTACTGCTTCATCCTGACGATTAATATCATATATTTCATCTTTATTTTTAGACTCATACATGAGTAATTTCTTGTTTACTAGGGTTATGTTTTCATCTTCATACTTTATCTCAACTAAACCCTCACCTTTGGAATCTATAGCTCCTTTGTCCTTAAAAAAAATCCTATTTAAATCAAAGGGATCAATATCTTCATATTCTACTATAAGTGCTGGTAGATTAGGTGATTCCCTAGGGATCTCCGTATTGACTTTTATATCCTTATTGTTTAACAATCTAACTGCATTATTGATAAAGTCCTCTTGAAGAGTTGCATCTATATTTTCATTTTCTTTAGATAATTCAAATCCAAGAAATATATTGACCACTATAAAGGATATAATCAGTATTGTCTTCGCCTTGGACCAATCCACATAGCTCACCACCTTCACTATCTCTCATAAACTAAAATTCCATTATATGCATCGAAAGCTAATATACGGCCATTAAACTTTATCACCCATACAGTAATCAGTTTCTCATCTCTATCCTTTAAACATGGATCAAAATAGGCCAAGGTAATGTCCTCTATGGAAGATAAAACCTGGTTTACTATATTATCCTTTCCAATCTCTTCCTCAAGTTTATCTTTGTTATTATATAGATATAATTCCTCTAATAAACTATAGTTCTTATCTATGGCATCAAATGCAGACATCATGGATTTATTTTCTATAATCTTCTTCGGCACCTTATTCATATCTCTTCGTGCATAATATTTATAACTACGTATATGATTATTGAATACTTCCATTTTCACATATTCCCCTACTTCTTGATTCCCAAGGATTACAGGTATACCTCTGATTCTATACCTAAATGTAAATCTATATCCCTGACTATTATCTGATTGAATATTTTCTACTTTTGCCAAATACATTCCCTTTTGTACTCCAGCTTTTTCAGATAAAAAGTTAGATGCAGATAGTAAACTCTTATATAGATTGCTTTCATTTACAGGTTCATCTAGGGCATTGAAATATTCTATAGTTCCATTTATATTGAATTTAAGAACTCTCTGATTGTATACATATATGCTAGAGCCATTGCTCTCTACTATTCCTCTGATATAATCAATACTCTTATTAAAAAATCTTTCCGCTAGTTCATCTTTTTCTCCATAATCCAATGATGCTATTTCATTTGCCACATGTATCTCTGGCAGACTGTTGTCTATGCTGTATGGTATAAAGATATCATTTTGTGTACCTAGAGTTTCACGCATGGAATAATAATATATATATCCCTTTTCATCACCTATTTTATCCATTTCAATCTTCAATCTCTGGAGATCTATACTATCGTCATATACTGATATATGCTCTTCTCCATGTGTAAAGACAAAAAAAGGATCCCCATTACCTAAATAGATATAGATACTATCTATATTAGGCATAGTATCCACTATGCTATTAGGTTTTTTTATATTCCATGCTTTAGTCAGAATATAGGTACTGATCTTTTCTGGAAAATAAAAAACTACTGACTTTTCATTTTGATAATTCAAATATTCCCCATTGGATAGGGTATCTATTGTCGCATTTTTTGTACTTAGTATATCTGCCAAGCTTCCTCTAGATGTAAGCCACATCCCATATTTTGAATCATCATATACTAGGGTGTGATTTTTAGAGTTAAAGTTCAATAGATATTTATTTGGAGAAATCATATCCGATAGAACATAGGATGATGATGCCTCCAACTCCTCATCAAATAGATTAAACATCTGGTTTGGTACTTGCATCCATAGCTTCTGAGTTATGATGATACTCATGCTTACCAGGGACAAAAGTAGAAAAGTTTTAAACCTTTCCTTCATCTTAAATCATCTCCCATCCATGGTAAGTATCATTTTAATAGAGGAATAAATTCTATTAGCTTAGTTTCCTTTGGCTTTACAAGGTTTATCTCTGCCTTTGATTTATCATATACATATATGATTATCTCATTAGGTGATAATCCCTCTACATTGAAATCCACTACTATCTTATTTATGCCTAATACTAAATCCATCTGTTTTTGGAAAAATCCCATATTCCCAGATGTTACAACTTCTGATGCCAATTCAATATAGTCTTCTTCTTCTGGTAATACTTCCAAGTTAAAGTTTGTCTTTGTAAGGTCTGTAGTACCATACATATCAATATTTACCTGTGTACCAGTAGGTGCTTTTCCACTTATTAGAATTACCTTATCTGTTGTTGAAAAAGAACTTTTCTTTGGATTTAATATTTCATATTTACTTTGATCTATATTCACACTTTTAGATGCCTCAGGAGCAGCATATGCAAATGTACTAATACTCATTATATTAAAAGCTATTATCATACTAGCAATGATTCTCTTCCACACTTTCTATACCTCCCTACTTATGAGTTTTATCTACATCATATTATATAATAAATATATTACAATTGTATTACAGCATAATTAAGAGTTAGTTACACTTCTATATATGGCAGTTCAATACTAACTTCCGTTCCCTCACCTAACTTGCTCTTTAAGCTTAAACTACCCTTATGAGCCTCTATTATTTCCTTTGCAATAGACAGTCCAAGTCCCGTACCACCTAACTCTCTACTTCTTCCCTTTTCAACTCTATAAAATCTTTCAAATATTCTCTCCTGATCCTCTTCAGAGATGCCAAATCCATTGTCTCTTATCTTGAGAACTATATTTTTATCTGAAATAAATCCCTCTACATGGATCTCCCCATATTCTTGAGTATATTTTATGGCATTTGACAATATGTTTAATATAACCCTTTCTATCCCATCTTTATCAGAGAATACTTTTGGTAAATCTTCTTCTATATTTAAAGTCACTCTCTGTTTCTTCTCCTTAAATGCCAAGTCCAGTTTTAGTATGACATCTTCCAGTATATCAGTCAATGAAACCTCTGCTTTGTTCCAATTTGTCTTTTCATAGTCTAAATTGGACAATTGCAATAGATCTCTAACTAATCTAGCCATTCTATCACATTCACTGTCTATAACATTTAAAAATCTATGACTTGTATCCACATCTATCTCTGATTCCATAAGGGTTTCTGTATAACTCTTTATAGTTGTTATAGGTGTCTTTAGTTCATGGGATACATTGGCTACAAATTCTTTTCTCATATTATCTAATCTGTGTTCATGGGTTATGTCTTGAAATACCATGATCAATCCACCTATATTGCCTTCCTCATTTTTAAAAGGGGCATGTTTTATCTTATATATCTCAGAGTTGATCCCGACTATCTCATCTCCCTCTAGTTCATCTACTTTATCATAATCTATCTCTAACATATTCATTTTCTTAAAGTCAAATATACTATTTTCAACTATATTTGACTGACTTAACCCTAAAATATCCATGGCTATAAGATTGGCATGAATTATTCTGTTGTCCCTATCTACAGCAATGACTCCCTCTGCCATATAATTAAATATGGTATCTAGCTTACTCCTTTCTAAATCCATATCTTGGATGGTGTTTTTTAGTTTTAGAGTGAGATAGTTAAACATATTTGCTAATTGACCAATCTCATCATTAGACTTTACATCTACAAATTGATCAAAATCTCCCATGGCCATCTCTTCAGCCTTTTGTGTTACATCCCTTATAGGCACTGTTATACTACTAGCAATTAAAAATCCTAAAAGCACTGTTATAGATAGGGCAAGTATAGTTGCATTAGTCAATATTGCCTTGGATTCATTTACTGTTCTATATACATCTGTCAAGTTTGATGTCATATACAATATTCCCTTCACTTTTCCAACGCTTGACATAACTGGATATGCTAGATGTTTGCTAATTACCCTTTCATTCATCTCCTCCAGCTTAGAATCTGCTTTTTCTCCATCAAAAGCCTTAAGTATCAATGGAGAATCTAGATACTTGGAACTCAAGGCATTTTGTCCTATTAGTTTATTATATTGCTTTGATGTACTAGCTATTATAGTTGGAACTTCTTCATTATATATTACATATAGGGTCTCTGATGATCCCAATCTCCATTCATTTAGATTTTCCTGTATTTCCTCTCTATATTCATTCCAATTGTCGGAGGCTATATAGCTAAAGCTTTCTACTATAGTCTCAATATGCTGTTCCATATTATTGGTTACATTTTTTATCTGTTGATCTTCTAATCTACCTACTATAAATACTCCAACTATGACCATGGCTATAAAGATCAATAAAAAATAGACCAAGATAAATTTCCAGCGGATACTAGAAAACATAATCAGTCACCTCCGAAGTAATATCCTACTCCTCTTTTAGTCAAGATATATTTAAATTCTCCACTATCATCCTCTATCTTTTCCCTAAGTCGTCTCACAGTCACATCTACCGTTCTAATATCTCCGTAATATTCATAGCCCCAAACTTCTTCCAATAGCTGTTCTCTAGAAAACACCTGCTCTGAACTAGAGGCCAAAAATCTTAAGAGTTCGTATTCTCTTAGGGTAAGATCTACAACTTCTCCATTCTTTTTCACTTCGTACTTATTTAAATCTATCGTAAGTTCATCAAAGACAATGACATCATTATTCACCTGTAGATTTGAATAGTCTACACGTCTTAAATTGGCCTTTACTCTGGCCATGAGTTCCCTCATGCTAAATGGCTTAACTACATAGTCATCTGCACCTAGTTCTAATCCTAATACTTTGTCAACTTCTTCTTCCTTTGCTGTCAACATGATTACTGGTAATTTGTAATCTCCCCTTATCTCCTTTAAAACTTGAAATCCATCCTTCACTGGCATCATTATATCTAATATGACTAGATTTGGATTCCAGCTGTATACCTTATCGATTCCTTCTTGACCATCATTTGCAGTTTCTACGATATATCCTTCTTTTTCCAGATTAAACTTCACTATGTCTGCAATTTGCTTCTCATCATCGACTACCAAAACCTTATTGGTCAATTCTAATCACTCCATTTTTAATATTCCTTTATTTAAATTATCTAATAATACCTCTTTATTGTCAACATCTATTAATTTTCCAGATATTGATGAAGCTTTTTGTAATAATAATATTTGAAAAATATATAGATATATTAGGGACAAAAGTCTAATTCCTTTAGGGGGTAAGTACATGGAAATCATATTAACTATCTTATTGTTTCTTTTAGGTCTTATAATGATTATCAAAGGTGGAGATTGGTTTGTAGATGCTTCTATATGGATTGCAAACAAAACAGGTATATCCTTTAGTGTAATCGGTGCTACTATAATCAGTATTGCTACAACCTTACCTGAATTTTTTGTATCCACTATTGCAAGTAATGAAGGTTTTTCAGACATGGCCATTGGAAATGCTCTAGGCTCTATCATATGCAATATTGCCCTTATAGTAGCCCTATGTGTATTGATAAATCCCATTAAGATTAAAGATGACTACTTTGGAATAAAGGGTATTGTCATGTTAATCTATCTATTTATTCTATACTTTTTAGCTCTTGATGGAAGAATTACAAAGTCCGAAGGTGGATTTCTCATGTCTTTATCCCTTGTCTTTCTCCTTATAAATATTCTAGACAATCGAAGAAATCGTCATGGGAAATATCATGGAGTCAAAAGACCAAAGGGAAGATTTGAATATTCATTGAATGGACTAAAGTTTACACTTGGCAGTTTTTTTATCTTAGCTGGTGCCCATCTATTGGTCAAGACAGGAGTAGATATAGCTAACTTTTTGAGAATACCTAAACAAATTATCAGTCTAACTTTCCTAGCTGTAGGTACATCACTTCCAGAACTGGTAACTGCCCTTACTGCTACTTTCAAAAATCAGCAGGATATCTCTGTTGGAAATATCCTTGGGGCAAATATATTGAATATAACAATGGTTATAGGTGCTTCTGCTCTTATAAGCAACAATGGCCTTATCATCCCTATGCAGACCATTAAATTAGATATTCCAATAGCTATTCTATTTTCCTTAATCTTCATAGTTCCAGGTATTGTAAGAGAGAGAATAGGAAGGGTCTTAGGTATTCTACTATTGTCCTTATATATAATATATTTGATGATTTTGTTCTAAGACTATTGAAATATAAATCCTATTGGTCTATAATATAGTTACCAAAAGGGAGTAGCTTATAATTAGTTAGTCGTCAATACGGAAATTCCCGGCTAACTACCTATCTTAGGAAGCAAGACTTTTGTTTAGACGGTAATGTCTAAATAAAAGTCTTTTTTTGTTTGTTTTATCTAATATTAGATATACTATTAATAATGCAAAGGAGGAGTCTAGATATGAAGTGGTATACAGAAAGTAAAGAAGAGATATTATCCAAACTTAATACCAATGATATTCAAGGATTATCAAGTTCAGATGTAGATTTAAGACTAGAAAAGTATGGATATAATGAACTGAAGGAAGAAAGGGGTAAGAGTTTTTTTACAAAGATCAAAGAGCAATTCTCTGACTTTTTAGTTCTGATACTTATTGCAGCTGCTATTGTATCCATATTTGTAGGTGAAAAAACAGATGCAATAGTAATATTAACTATAGTAGTATTAAATGCCTTTTTAGGGATTTATCAAGAGGGGAGGGCAGAGAAATCCCTAGAAGCTTTGAGACAAATGTCTTCACCTACTGCAAAGGTAATTAGAAATGGACATCTAGAAATAGTATCTGCCAATACCATAGTTCCTGGAGATATGGTGATATTGGAAGCAGGAGATATTATACCGGCAGATTTAAGGCTTATAGAAAGTGCAAATCTAAAAATTGAAGAAGCTTCCCTTACTGGTGAATCTATTCCTGTTGAAAAGGATGCACATACAAATTTCAATGATGATGTCCCATTAGGTGATAGGGTAAATATGGCATATATGAGTACTATAGTTACCTATGGTAGAGGACGAGGAATAGTTGTAGAAACTGGCCATGACACAGAGATTGGTAAGATTGCCACTGCAATACAAAGTTATGAAAGTGAAACAACTCCATTACAAAGATCTCTAAATCAACTTGGAAAATTTTTAGGAATTGCTACAGTAATCATCTGTATAATAGTCTTTGGAGTAGGGCTTATTCAAGGTAGAGATGTATTGGATATGTTTATGGTGGCCATTAGTTTAGCAGTTGCTGCAATTCCTGAAGGACTACCTGCAATTGTAACCATAGTATTGGCTCTAGGTATGAGTAAGATGGTAAAACGCCATGCCATAGTCAAAAAACTATTGGCTGTAGAAACTCTTGGTAGTACTACAGTGATCTGCTCTGATAAAACTGGTACATTGACTCAAAATGAAATGACTGTAGTAAAGGTATTTGTAGATGGGAAGGTTCTAGATATTACAGGTATTGGCTATGAACCTAAGGGAGATTTTTTATTAGATGAAGAAAAGGTAGATACAGATTCTATGGGAAACCTAGAGACTCTATTATCCATTGCTGCCTTGACTAATGATGCTCAATTAGAGGAAAAGGAAGGAACATATGGAATAATAGGTGATCCTACTGAAGGAGCACTAATCACCTTGGCTGGTAAGGCAAATCTAGACAAAGAACATATGAATTCTACCTATCCTAGACTATATGAAATTCCCTTTGACTCTTCGAGAAAGATGATGACTACATTTCATGAGAATTATATAGAAGATAAGATAATATCATTTACCAAAGGTGCTCCAGATATAATTATAGATAGATGTAAATATATAAGTATTGGAGATAAAATCCTTCCCTTTGACAAGGAGCTAAAAGAAAAGGTACTAGAGACTAATAGCACATTCTCTAGAAAAGCACTTAGGGTGTTGGCCTTTGCCTATAGGGAGTATGATTCATTGCCTGAGAATATCTCCACAGAAAACAATGAAATTGATATGGTATTTGTAGGTCTTGTAGGTATGATAGATCCTCCTAGAGAAGAGGCCAAGGAAGCCATAAGAAAATGTAAAAAAGCAGGTATAGATACTGTAATGATTACAGGTGACTATAAGGAAACAGCCTTTGCTATTGCTAAAGAGTTAGGTATGGCAGAAGATGAAAGTCAGGCCATGATGGGGTCAGAATTAGATAGTATATCTGATGAAGAATTAAAGGATATTGTGAAAAATACAAAGGTATATGCCCGTGTATCTCCAGATCATAAGGTACGAATAGTATCTGCACTTAAAGCTAATGGAAATATTACAGCTATGACTGGAGATGGAGTAAATGATGCCTTAGCTCTTAAAAAAGCAGATATAGGTGTCTCTATGGGAATAACAGGTACTGATGTAGCAAAGAATACTGCTGAGTTAATACTTACAGATGACAATTTTGCCAGTATAGTGGCTGCAGTAGAGGAAGGTAGAATTATCTATGATAATATTAAAAAGTTTGTATTTTTTCTATTGTCCTGTAATATTGGAGAGATATTGATTGTGTTTACAAGTATACTCCTTAAACTGCCTGTTCCACTATTGCCAATTCAACTACTATGGTTAAATCTAGTAACAGATAGCTTTCCAGCCTTGGCACTAGGTGTGGAAAAAGGTGATCCTGATATAATGTCAAGACCTCCTAGAGATCCGAATAAGCCCCTTCTAGGAAGAGATTTGATGACAGGTATTTTAATTCAAAGTATAGCTATTGCAGCTTCATCCATATTTGCATATATGTTAGCTTTAAAGAGACATCCAAATGATCTAATTACAGCTAGGGCAATAACCTTCACCACCCTAATAACTGCAGAACTTTTGAGGGCATACTCTAGTAGATCAGAGAAGTATAGTCTATTTGAAATAGGTGTTTTCAGCAATAGGACTTTAGTATATGGTACTAGTTTTTCATTCTTGCTTTTACTCATAGTATTGTATGTTCCTTTCTTGCAACCTATATTTGATACTATCCCCTTGAGTTTTAAACAGTGGGAAGTAGTCCTTATATTTGCCTTTATACCACTAGTAATTGGAGAGTTATTCAAGATATTTAGACCCAAAAGAGCCAAGTAGGCTCTTTTTTTTCTTCCTCTATATACTAATAATTCCATTCTATAGCACATATTATTTTTATAAGGCATAGAATAAAATGAGGAAGGTGGTAATATTGAGGAGAATGAAAAACCCTAAGCTGTGTCCAATACTAAATGCAAAGATAATGGCTCAATCCCTTGAGGAAGTTCCTGTTATAATACAATTTAATGAAGACAGTCCTAATTTTAAGGAGAATTTAGCAAATATGTCCAGTAAAACTGGAGCTAATCTATCACTGATTGGAGGATTTTCAGGATATCTGTCCACTGATTTGATCTATAGACTTGCAAACAATCCAGATATTAGCTATATCAGCTTTGACTCTAGAGTATATACTCTCTTGGATATAGCAGCTCCAAGTGTAGAAGCATATCTACCCCATGATGAAGGATATGAAGGTGAAGGTATCACTGTTGCAATAATAGATACAGGGGTATCTCCCCATTATGATTTAACTAGACCATCAAATAGGATAATTGGCTTCAAAGACTTTATAAACAATAGGCAAGCTCCCTATGATGACAATGGTCATGGTACTCATGTGGCAGGTATCATAGCTGGCAATGGGTATTCGTCTAAAGGAAAATATGTAGGTATAGCTCCAAAAGCTAATATATTGGCTATTAAAGCTCTGGATGAAAATGGGGGAGGCTCTTCCTCCAAAATAGTAGAAGCAATTTCATATATTATTGATACCAAAGATAAGTACAATACAAAAATCATAAATCTATCTATTGGTACTCCAGCCAATAATATATGTGAGAAGGATCCTCTATGTAGAGCAGTGGAAAAAGCTGTGCAAGCTGGTCTTATTGTAATAGTGGCAGCTGGAAATAGTGGCCCTGAAAGAGGTACAATACTATCACCTGGTACTAGTAGAAATGCTATCACTGTAGGTGCTGTAGATGATAAGAGAACTATAGATCCATCTGACGATACTATAGCTCCATTTTCCAGTAGAGGTCCAACTATGGAAGGATTGAAAAAGCCAGATATATTAGCACCAGGTGTCAATATCAATTCCCTTTCTAATAATAAATTAGATGGCTATTCAGCCCTAAGTGGTACATCTATGGCAACTCCATTGGTATCTGGTGCTGTAGCCTTGATCTTAAACAAATATGGAGATATAAGACCAAATAAGGTAAAGAATATGCTATTGGAATCTAGTATCTATATGGAAGAGCCCAATGAGATGAAAGGGATTGGATTGTTGAATCTAAAGTTACTCTTTGAAGAAAGATTTGCTAAAGCCAGCAATCTCTCTAAAAAAACTAACAATTTTGATGGAGATATGTTTGAAAGTATTCTCATGATTTTAATAATATTATTTTTACTTGATTCTAGAATGTAAAGAGGGCGATTATTCGCCCTCTAAACTATTTCCAATTAAACTATAAACTACACCACAAAAAGCCTTTACTCCATTTACCATAGAAACTTCCCTTATATCAAATTTTTCATTGTGAAAAGGTCCAGCAATATCTGTTGGTACATAAAAATAACAAGCCTGTCCTCCATTACTTATTACTCTTTCTGACATATAGCTAAAATCTTCACTTCCACTTAGTATAGAGTGATCCATTTCTACTTTTAGTTTTAGTTTATCCTTACATACATCTTCTACTATTTTTGTCAACTCATGTGTATTTTCAGAAGTGATTGCAGAACCTGCCAGTGATATATCATATTTACAGCCATGCATTTCTGCCGAATTCTTAATAATTCTCTTTGCATAGTCATATACATATTCGTTAGCTTCTACAGTACTACCTCTTACCTCTACCTCCAAATAGGCATAATCTGCAATTATATTTCTGCCGCTACCTCCATTTATTACGCCTACATTGATACGTGTAGAGCCACTACTATGTCTAGAAATCCCCTCAAGATTCAATATTATATTAGCTGCTGCTAGTATTGCATTATTTCCCTTTTCTGGCATTGCAGCTGCATGAGAGTTCTTTCCAAATATCTCTACATTGAGTTTGTATGTAGACATAGTCTTCCCAGTTCCTGTAACAATATCTGGTTTAGAACCTTCTATCTTAGGCATCATATGAGCTGCTAAAACATAATCTACATCATCTAGATGTCCTTTTTCAACTATAGATTTTGCTCCACGAACTCCTTCTTCTGCTGGTTGGAAAATAAGTTTTACTTTTCCCCTCAATTGTTCTCTATTAGCCATAAGTACTTCTGCAACTCCAAGGCCAATAGATGTATGAGCATCATGTCCACAGGCATGCATAGTTCCATTATTCAATGATGAAAAGCCTTCTTTAAAAGGAAAATGATCCTTTGATTTCAATTCTCTTATGGGAAGTGCATCAATATCAAATCGTAGGGCTATAGTAGGACCTTCTCCACAATCTAAAATCCCTATTACTCCTGTAAATCCATCTCGAGCACTTTTAGCAAACTCTGGATTGACACCTTGCTCTATAGCACGATTATAGCTTTCTTCCATAATTTCATGGTCTGGAAGACCCATTCTACTGTGTTCATCACATACATCTTTACCTATTAAGATTTCATAACCTAATTTTTTTAAATGTTCAGCTATTATTGAACTTGTACGAATTTCTAACCATCCTAATTCTGCATGTTTATGCAAATCTCTCCTAAAATCAATTAGTTTATCTCTTAAATTTTCCGAATGCTGAATTATATCAGTATACATAAGCTCACATCCCCCATATATTTTATTGATTTATCTCTTATAATAATATTGATTATATAGATACCCAGTTTTAAAAGTTTACACAGGGAAGACTGTCATTACCCATAAAACAGATGCTATACAGATAATAGTTCCAGGAAGCCAACTCATTTTCAACATCGTCTTCTGGTCATATCCGCCTAAACCCATCATCATAGGAACTGTAGGTGTGGCAAGTGGAGTTATAAAAGCCGTAAGACAAGCTATTAGAACTAAGAGCATAGGTCCTATAGGGCTTATCTCCAAAGATTTACAAACCATAATTGCAATTGGATGAAATACATTCATAACACTTACATTCATCATGACCTGTGTAAGTAAAAAAGGAACTAAGAAAAATACAAACCCTATTATATATCCATTAGTCGTTCCTCCTAGCATATTTGCAATAAAATTGCCAATAACTTGTCCTGCTCCTGTAGAGGTCAAGGCATTTCCCAAGGCCAATACACCAACATATAGTACAGCCATTCCGCCAAGTGAAGCCGCTGTATATGCCTCAGCAGAGCTTAGTATCCCTGTTGCTACCATCAATACTGCGCCTGTAAATGATATTTGCCAAATAGGTATGCCTATAACTGATTGAAAAGCAAGTCCCAATATAACGCCAATAAAAATTATGTATCCAAGAACTTCACGAGTTGAATCAAGCTTAACCATATCCTCTTTCTTAGCATTCCCACGATTTTCTGACTTGATATCTATCACTGGCTTATCTGGTGCAAATCTAGGAGCAATAAAAATTGCATATAATACTATAATGGCTAAGATTGGAGCTCTTGCAATTAAATTGTCAAAAAATCCAAATTGATATGCTGTATATTCATATGCTTCCAACATTCCATTAAACTGGGCATACATAGCTGCACCACTACCAATTGGGAGTGTATTTACAGTCCCTATTGCTGTAATGCCTATTGAAAACAACATCTTTGAAGGACTTATTTTTAATTCTTCACACATTCCTATTACAATTGGAAATACAATACTAAATACAGCCATGGCACTTGGAATAAATTGAGCTAATAAAGCTGTTACAAGGACATATCCTGATAATACTTTGAAGAAAGAACCTCCACTTACTCTATTTACTAATTTAGATAGCTTAGGAACAAGTTGTGTTTTATTCAGACCAGCCGATACTATAAACATAGATACCATGACAATAGTATTGCTATTTGCGAATCCACTTAAGGCCTCTCCCCCAGTGATGACTCCAGTAAATACTAAGGCCATCATACTAATCAAAGCTGTAACTCCCATAGAAAAATAGCCTAAAATAAAATTAATAATTGTCAATATAAAGATAATTAATGTGATTATTACATCATTCATAATATCCCTCCAAATCTATTTGATAAATACAATATACTGTCTACATTTCAATATCTTAAACCACACCTCCATCTACTTTAAAATAAAGCAAATATAACTATTTACTAAACACTTTTTATAGTTTATTTGCCGATACCTTATATATTTAAATTTTATATAAGGTCAATTAACATCAAGACTTATGATAACCTTTGCATAATAAAAAAACTTATATACTAGTATCTCATTTTTCCCTTTTTAAAATATTGGATTTATATGTATTTTTATACTGATTAATACACAAATCTATAATATTCTCATTTAATAGCTAAATATAGATATTGATTTTAGTTATTAAGTAGAAATATTATAGGTAATCTCAGGTTCTAACTTGAAGGTTTCAAGAAATATGTTAATATATACTATGTGATATATACGAAAGGAAGGTGTAAAATGTGCAAATATAAACTTAATTTAGATCTAGTAAATATCCATGGCTTCAATATTGGTATAGATGATGGTTTGACATGTATATTAGTTATTTCAGGTAGTATTGAGCTTAAAATAGGAGATAATGCCTATACTCTTCACAAAGATGATTTGGTGGTTATAAATATAAATGAATTTTATAAAATTAAGGGCAATAAAGATAATCTAGCTTTACGTTTATACATAAGTAGGGATTATCTATATAGGGAGCTAGGTGACTTTTCCAATTATAGATTTGACTGTATAAGTACAGTTAAAAATTCTCAAAACAACTATTATAGTAAGTTCTTTCAACTGAAGCGACTTCTCGTAAGAATGAAATATATAGAACTAGATAAAGAGTTTTGTTATGAACTACACCAAAAGATATTGTTCTTGAAATTTATGCATATATTGTTGACAAATTTTAGATCTAATCAATTAGATGATTGTTCAAATATGGAAACTGATGAAGACCCATCTCAACTATCAGAAGTAATAAAATATATACATGAAAACTATAATAAATCTATTTCCTTAAAAGAAATTTCTAATCTAGCCTATCTAACACCAAATTACTTTTCAAAACTATTTAAGAAGAAAATTGGTATAAGTTTTTCAAAATACTTAAAAAAGATAAGAATTGAAAATGCTATGAAAAGTTTAATATCTAATGATAGTTCTCTGACTAGAATAGCCTTGGACAATGGCTTTACTTCTTATAGCTCTTTTTATAACACATTTATAGAATTCTATAATGACACTCCTAACTCATATCGAAATAAACATAAAGTCAAAAATCATTCAAGTGGCTCATTGTTTACTATTTCTGAAAACAGTGGAATTAAGACCTTTTTAAGATACATAAATAAATATGATTTAGTTTCTGATAGTATAAACTTAAGCCATAAAAGTTACACCATAGATTTACAAAATACGAATATGGAAAAAAACAAAAAGAAGAAATTTATATTGAATATAGGAAGTCTTGAATCGGCTCTTAGAGAAGATTTTATAAGGAATATAACAAAGAATAATGCATTGGGGATAAAGTATATATATTTTAATTTTTTGCTAAAAAGACCTGTTGTGTCTCTACAAGGAAATGTAGAATTTTATGATTTTGATATGATTCAAATTCTGGATTCCTTTCAAGTCAATGATCTAATCCCTATATTTCGCATAACACCAGAGATTATTGGAGGAAATATTACTGAAGAAGCATTAGCAGTTATAGATAATAGTGTAATACCTATATTTAAAATAATAACTGAAAGATTTCCAAGCACATTCACTGAAAATTTCATATTTGAAATATCTTATGATACATTAACCTCTGTTGATCTATTTAAAAAATTTTATGATACAATTCATAAAGCCATAAAAAAGATATTTCCTTCATCTTCAATTGGATTATTTTCAATTTCTAATGAATCTAGTGTACAGTGTAGCTTTTTCCAAGACTTGCTTTTTCATTTAAAAGATAGACATTGTTATCCCGATTTTATTACTTTTAGCGTATTTCCTAACGACTTAGTGTCAAATTATGCAACTAACACTGAATATTATGAAATAGATGGTTATCATAAAAAAATAGCTACTATTGTTAAAAATACTTGTTCTTCTATTATAGATAAAGAGATACCCTTATATATGGTGTCATGGGATACAATTACAGGTAAAAATATAAATGAAAGGACTACCTATTTTAGATCTGCTTTGATCATGAATGCCATAATGGAGGTAGATGATTATATAGAAGGTTTTGCCTTTTATTTTAAAAGTGATATGTATTATAGTCAGGAAAATGATAAAATTATGCTATCTCTAGCACTATTTTTATACAATACAAAGAGACCTCTATACTATACTCTAGAAGCATATAGACGTACTGGCTCTTATACTATTTTAAAAAAACCAGATATTTGGGTTACTTCTAATAGAGATTCTGAGATAATAGTATTATTATGGAATCCCATATACTTAAATCCAAGTCTTTCTATTGATCATGAATACCTTAAAAATCAATCTAAAAACATAAAGATAGAGTTAAAAGGCCTTAAAAACTGTAAATATGAAATTAAAAAAATTACACATAGTAGAGATAGGTCATCCTATCTTGGTGATATGGTTTCCTCTGGTTTTCCTCAATGGTATGATAAGGACTATTCAGATCTTATGATATATTCTAAGGGAAAAAATATGATTATAAATGAAAAAGAAATAGAAAATAATAGATGTACTCTGCATTCCAATATAGACTTTAATGGACTACTAATGTATGTAATTAAACCTATTTTATAATTGTTTTATTACATATTTTACTTGATTCTAGAATGTAAAGAGGGCGATTATTCGCCCTCTTTACATTATACCAATAGTATATAATGTTCAAGATCTAAACCTATCTTTCTATTGATTTTAATACATATCTACCACAACACCTATTGAAGATGCTTTTATATGAGGATTATCTACTAGTCTTTGCAATTCATCTTTTGTGCCATATACTATGGCACCTATCATCATTGGCATTTCAAATTCATCACTATCTTCTATAGTATATTTTTCAGAGATTTGACTATGTTCTTCTATGGGACTTTCTTCTAATACCTGAAATAGTTCTAATACCCTGGACTTTAATGCTCCATAACTAAATATATCCAATCTCATAGACGATATACCAAGGATTTCATCTTCAGGAATATATGCAGCACTAGCATCATAGTTCTCCGCTTCAAATCTATACTTATCCATCTCCTCATCTGTAAAGAGATCTAGCCATATCCATGACTTATTGATATTAGGTAATATTTTATTGATGTCTTCTGGCTTATACCCTTTATCAAAGGATAGACCCATTTCTATAAGCTTTCCAGAAGGTATCTCATCTAGTATATTTAAGTCCTCTCTATACACCTTATACTCTATATCTGGATGATAATATATTATCTTTCTATATCCAGTTTCCCAGAAACTGGGAGACGGTCTATCTGAAGGTCTAATAGTCCTTGGAGAACTACTAGATGTCACTGAGGTTCCTATGGAAATCCCAAATCTATGTCTCCTATCTTCTAAGATAACCGTTCTATCTCCTACTTGTCGTCCAATCCGATTATAACTTTTGCCACCTAAGAACTCAAAATCATAGTAGGATTTTGTTATGAAACCATTTGGAATTGTAAGTCTAACTATATTTTTTTGCCTAATCATATCAGCAGAACTCTTCTTATACAACATATATCTATTTAAATAAAATCCACCAATAAAAATGGATATTGAAACTATAGCTGAAATGAGAAAAATTCTATACCTTGATTTCCTCTTTACCTTTTTTATCTCTTTATCCAATTTCTCTTCATTGAAAATATCATCTAAGTCCTTCTTCATGTACATCCCTCCAAATCTTTTTAAACTCATTTCTAGCCCTATATAGATAGGTCTTTACCATATCTTGACTCATATCTAATAGTTTTCCTATCTCCTTATAGCTAAGTTCTAGATCATATTTCATTATTAAAAGTGTCTTATATAATTCTCTCATCTGTTCTAGAGTTTTCACAATATCTTTAGATAAATCCTCTCTAATAAGTTCTCTAGATAGATCCGTATCTTCTATTAAACTGGTATATAGAATATCATTATTGATACTTATTTCCTTTATAATATTCTTTCTCTTGACATAGTTATTGTAATTGTTGATACTTACTTTAAATAGCCAAGAATATATCTTATCTGGACTTACTCCATCTATATATTCAATTGCCTTTAGAAAACTATCATGAACAATATCTTCAGCCTCCTGTTTTGAACATCCCCTTTTTATTAGATATCCATATATGATCTTTCCTTGCTTTTTATAGATATCATTCAAAAATTCACTACTCACATCTTCTCTTCCTCCCTTCTACTAATAAGACAATCTAAAATCAAAAATGTAAACAATTTTTATAAAATAAATGCCTAAATTCTAATATTCTCAGAATTATTATATCCCATATAATATAAAAAAGGGCGATAAATCGCCCTCTAGACTAGTTTTCATCTAACACAATTAAATCATATTTTCTAACTTTTATAATCCTTATCTATACTGCTATGGCTTCGCTATAGTTTCCCTTTCCAATTATCTCATCTAAATTCTCCAATAGCTCTTCCAATTCATCCACAGTACAATCAGCCATATGTCCAATCCTAAATGTCTTATCTTTCAAATCACCATAACCATTTGAAATTTGAAATCCCCTTCGACCTAGTTCTTCATTTAATAAGTCAAAATCAATATTCATAGTATTTTCAATAGTAGTTACAGTATTGGAAGCATAGTCTTCTTCAGTATATAGGGTAAAATACTTCTTAGCCCAATCTCTAACCATATTTCCAAGAATCTTATGTCTTTTAAATCTATTTTCTAAACCCTCATCTAAGATCTTATCTAATTGATAATTCATAGCAAACATCAAAGGAATATTAGGAGTAGAAATATATTGATAATCTGTAGTATCTATAGTTTCATATAGTTCTAAAAAATCTAAATAGTATCCCCTGAAATCTATATTCCTAGCCCTTTTAATAGCCTTTTCAGATACGGAAGCAATTGCCATTCCAGGAGGTAATCCTAAACACTTTTGAGATGAAACAATACATACATCTACACCTAGTTTATCAACTTCCAACTTTATGCCACCAATAGAACTAACTCCATCTACCAGCCATACAATCTCAGGATATTTTTTTATTACCTTTGAGATTTCTTCCATAGGATTTGTAATTCCTGAAGAAGTTTCATTATGAGTTATTGTTATCAAATCATATTTTCCAGTGGAAAGTACTTCATCTACCATCTTCCCACTTATAGGTTTTCCCTTTTCAGATACAAACAAATCTGCCTCTATATTATTATAAATAGCCATCTCATACCAAAGAGTTCCAAAAAAACCATTTGAAAAAACAGCAGCCCTCTTTTTGGTAAAGGATCTTATAGCACCTTCCATCAGTGCAGTTCCAGAAGAAGTAGATAATATAATCCTATTATTTGTATAGAATACTTTCTGTAATTTTTTGCTAATACCTCTTTGTAGATCAGAGGCCGCCATGGTTCTATGCCCTATTATTGAATTTGTCATTTCTGCTAATACATCATCCCTTACATTTACTGGTCCTGGTATAAATAACTTTTTACTCATGATTGTGCCTCCTTATTTTTTTATTTAAAAAAGCCCTTCATCCCTTATAAAAGGGACGAAAGGCCTATCTTCCGTGTTACCACCCAAATTGAACATAGATAATTTTGAATAGCAAAAATTATGATTTTATTAAAAATCATAAAATAAAAAGCTCTTCATCCCTTATAAAAGGGACGAAAAGCTTATCTTCCGCGTTACCACCCAAATTGATCCTATGATCCACTCTATACAGAATAACGGCTGCATCCGTCTTGCTTTCAAACAAGCCCTCCGAGGTAGCTAAAGATAAACCCCAATACTTACTCCCACCAAATGTAAGCTCTCTATAATTGAGAATATTATCTTCTTCCCCTTCATCAGTTTATTATATTAGTACTCATTATAAATCATATGTTTTAAAAATGCAAGAACTATTTTATCTTACATATCTAGTTGGATTTTGATGCACTCCATTTTTTATGACTTCAAAGTGTACATGGGAGCCATAGGATCTACCTGTATTCCCTACATTGGCTATATGCTGTCCCTTTGCAACTTTCTGGCCCTTCTTCACATGAATCTTGCTACAATGGGCATATCTTGTACGATATCCATTTCCATGATTTATCTCAACCATATATCCATATGAACCTTGATATCCTGAAAAAGATACAGTTCCACCATCAGCAGCCTTAATTGCTGAACCATGACTAGCTCCTATATCAATCCCTGTATGCATTCTACCCCATCTTCTACCAAAAGGAGAGGTTATTCTTCCTCTAGTTGGCATAAAAAATGTTCCTGTAGCCACTGTCTTTGGGACTTCCTTTGTCCCTTGTACAACTACTTCAGTTACAGGTTCTCTTATTACTTCTTCCTTTAATATTTCCTTTTCAATAGATACTCCATTGTGCCTTACTTCACTAGCTACAATTTTGTTCTCTCCATTGACTCCTTGTACCTTAACCTTTTTTTGATTTTTGTACATATTTTTATCTTCTTCTATCTTTACATCATAATTTACCTCTTCAGTATATTCTACTTCTTCCTTAGTAGCTACGGTTATCTTAGATTTTGGGACTAAAAGTTTTATTTCATCTCCAGGTTTTAGCTTAGTAGGATCCCTGTCTGAATTGGCTTGTTCTAAATCCTCTACCTTCATACCATATATCTTTGCAATAGTCCAAAAACTTTCCCCTACTTCTACTACATGGATCTTTACCTCTTCAGAACCTGTCTTTATATATTCTATCAAGTCATTTTGTTTATCTATATCACCTATGGGAACTTCTTTCTTGGCAATCTCAATATCTTCCAATATCTTTACTTCTTTTATAGTAGCATCCTTAGATGCTCTCTTTAGATATGGTTCCTTTATCTTATTAATTACATAATCTACTTCTTTTTTAGATTTAAGTACACCTAATTCTTCCCCATTGACCTTCAAACTATATCCTGAAACTAATGCTCCAATATTAGACTTTACACTTTCTCTAAAACCTACATCAGAAGAGATTTCAGAATCCTTAACATGAGTACGCTCAAACTTTATTTCCTTATTTAATACTACACTAGCCCCATATTCACTAGATAGCTCTGCTTTTACTTCCTTGATCTTCTGCAAAGCTTCTTCCTCTGTCTTTAATGTACCTATCTTCTCTTCACCAAAATACACATCATAGGCCCTTGTCTTTATCTCATTGACCTTATAGCCTGTATATCCTAATATCATCATGGTAGCTATCATAAATAGGGCTAAAGCTCTTTTTAGCTTTATATTCTTTATATATGTATTGTCCAAATCTATATCTTTAATATCTTTAATATCAAATTTAAATTTCTTTAGAAATCCTGAAATCTTTTCTAAAGAAATATTTGAACCCTGAAATAACGGGTCTTTTCTTTCCATAAATACGTACCTCCTAATATCAATAGGTGGACTATTAATAAGTTTCTTGTAACCATTTTGTAATAAGTTCATTATACCACATAATATTAAAATAGCAATATACAAATATATCTCTACTCTGTTCCCTTTGAGACTAGCTATATTATATAGTATTCCTGTTGATATTATTATTATTCATATATTTCTTGTCCAACACATTACTTATTGTATATACTCCCCTTTTATTGCCCTATCTATGGCTATCATCTCCTCTGCAGACAATGGTATACTGCTTGTCCCGTCTTTGATTGGCTTTCCATAGCTTACTACATTCTCTCTACCATATATACTAGTTATGACAAATCCATTTTTAAAAGCATCCAACAATGCTATGGAAAAGCTCAATTGGCTTCCCATATCATCGAAGGCATTATATCTTATGAAACCTACTTTTTGAATAGCAAAGGCAAGTTTTGTTCTTATATTAGAGATATCTTGTTCCATAAGATTTATATCTCTATTCATATCATCTACATCTCTATTTATCTTCATCAACAACTCTTCTATATCTATGTCACTAATTCCATTGACCAATTGATTATAGTTTCTGATACTCTTATTTAATCTAAATAGATTTATTAAAAATAAGACAAATAACACCAATAGACTAATAGATAGGCCAATGACTATTGATATCATATTATCTGATATATATTCAATTATATTATTCATATTGTCTCCCCTTCTATATTTCTCTAGCTATATTTCCTAATGCTTTTATCCCATATTCAATCTCTCTATGAGTATTAAAAAAACTAAAACTAAATCGAACTGTTCCCTGTTCAAAAGTCCCTATGGTTTCATGAGCCAATGGTGCACAATGTAGTCCAGGTCTAACAGCTATATCATATTCTTGATTCAATATATATGCCACTTCAGAGGAATCTATATTGCCAATATTTATGGATACAACTGCTCCCTGACTATTAACATCAAGAGGACCATATACTCTAACTCCCTCTATCTTTAAGATTTCCTCTATGAAATGGCTAGTAAGTTCTTCCTCATATGTTCTAATATCTTCAATTTTCCTTTCCTCGATATACCTTATACCTTCACCAAGTCCAACAATACCTGGAGCATTTAAAGTGCCACTTTCGTATTTATCTGGTTTTATCTCTGGTTGTTCTAGAGAATAAGACGCACTACCTGTTCCACCTTGTAGTATACCATCTAATTCAATTCCATCCCTAATATACAATCCTCCTGTTCCCTGTGGTCCTAAAAGCCCCTTATGACCAGGAAAGGCCAATAGATCTATATTCATCCTCTCTACATCTATATCATATACTCCAGCAGATTGAGCTCCATCTAAGAGATAATAGATTCCATATCTTTTAGCTATCTCCCCTATTTCCCCAACAGGCATTATAGTACCTGTCAAATTAGATACATGGGTTGTTACAATCAACTTTGTATTGGGCTTTATAGCATTTTCAATATCCTTAGAATTTATTCCACCCATCTTATCTGCCTTAACTATAGTGTTTTCAACTCCCATTTTTTCTAAATACTTAATAGGCCTTAATACTGAATTATGTTCCATGGATGTGGTTATGACATGATCTCCAGGCCTTAATATTCCTTTGATTCCAAGATTTAAACTTTCAGTACAGTTAAAAGTAAATACTATATTCATGGGATTTCCCGCATTAAAAAACTTAGATAGTCGATTTCTAGTTTCAAAAATTCCTCTACTGGCTTCTAAGGCCAATCTATGGCCAGATCTTCCAGGATTTGCTCCATATTCTCTCATCGCTTTAAATATCTCATTATATACAGACTCTGGCTTTGGAAAAGATGTAGCTGCATTGTCAAAATAGATCATTTTCTAAACCTCCAATGTGATTATTATATCATATTATTATATGCAATTAATCACTATCTTTCTACAAATATAATTTAAAAAAAGGAAGAATTAACTTCCTCTTTTAAATGTTCCACGTGGAACATTTACTCCGTCAATATCTCAAATATCCTCTTTAGATCTTCTTCATTATAGTATTCTATCTCTATCTTGCTGATCTTGTCTCCCGTAATGAGATTTACCTTTGTACCTAAGGCCCTCATCAGTTGTTCTTCAATATCTAATATGTAGGGATCAATATATGGTCTTTTCTTAGGATTTTTCTTCTTATTAGTTTCTGTTGTATTTCTAGATTTTTTCACCTCTGATTCTGTTTCACGTACATTTAGCCCTACTGATATGATCTTATCAGCTACTTCTAATTGCTCATCCTTATCCTTAATCCCTAACAATACCTTTCCATGTCCTGTTGTGAGTTTTCCCTCATAGAGATATTCTATTACCCTATCATCTAAGTTTAATAATCTAACACTATTAGTTATATAAGACCTACTCTTTCCTATAGCTTTTCCCAATTCTTCTTGCTTTATATCGAATTCATCCATCAGCTGTTTATATGCCATGGCCTCTTCTATTGGATTTAAGTCTTCCCTTTGAATATTTTCTATAAGGGCCAACTTAGCCGATACCTCATCATCTGTCTCTATGATTATGGACGGTATCTTATCCAATTTAGCTATCTTAGATGCCCTATATCGCCTTTCCCCTGCTATTATTTCATATTTATCTCCCTTTTTTCTCAATAGAATAGGCTGTATTATCCCATGAACTTCTATAGATTTAGCCAAATCTTTCAAAGCGTCTATATCAAAATCTTTTCTAGGTTGTCCTTCTTTTGCTGCTATATCCTCTATGGGTATATTTTTAATATGCCTTTCCCCATGGTCTATATCTTCGTTTATCATCTCCTCTATTATAGGTTTTTCTCCGATTAATGCTGATAATCCCTTTCCCAATCCTCTTTTCTTGTTACTCAACTAAATCACTCCTAGTATAATAATGTCATAGTCAATAAAGACTATGCAGTTAAAACTTTTCTAAAAACTTCATTTCTTTATTCAGTAACCGAAGAAGATATTCAACCTTCGTCAGAGGTTGCTTCTAATTTAATATGTCTAATGGCTCCTGATAGACTCCAAACTTATCATAAGATATAATCTTAAGGGATAGGACGAAAAATGTATCACTCCTTGGGAAGTCAGTTTCTACTGGCTCATACCCCTGATTAAGTCAATTAGTCCATTCAATGAGGTTTTATGATTTGGCTGGTTGGGAGCCTTTAGGCTATACCCGTATCACATGCTAGGATGTGTACTCATTGATTGGAGATGGATTCCTATCTGAAAGGAGCTGTAGTTTATGTCTAATAGTACTAAGTATGATTTATTTATCTCTGTTGGTATTGATGTAGGTGCGGACTTTAGTTTTATGTCTATTGCACTACCTAATCAAACCTTTGTGGGTAAACCTTTTAAAATCATTCATTCTGATTTTAATTCCCTATCTATGGCTGTTTCAAAAATCAAAGAAGCAGAAGAGATGCATTCTTTGGAAAGCCGTATTTTCCTAGAATCCACAGGGATTTATCATTACCCACTCTTCTGCTATCTTAGTGATAAAGGATTTTTGGTATCCATCATTAATCCTATCATCTCTAAGAATAGCACAAATATTAATATTAGGAAAGTCCATAATGATAAATTTGATTCTAAAAAGCTTGCTTTAATTGGTCTAAAGCCTGATTTAAAGGTCTCTATTATGCCTTCGGAGCTTGCCCTTGATTTAAGAAATCTTTCAAGGGAATATTATGATCTTGTGGATAATCGTTCTGCTTACATTAATAAACTTCAAGGTGAACTTAGAATAGCATTTCCACAGTATTTAAAGATCTTTTCCAAGGTTACTGTTAATACATCTTTAACCTTATTGGAAAAGTTTACTTCCCCAGATGGATTTTTAGAGGCTTCTAAAGATGAAATTATTACCTCTATTAGGTCTACTGCTCGTTTTGGTATTACCTATGCTGAAAAGAAGTACAACGCTATTATTCAGGCTGCTAAGGATGCTAAGACCTTTAGTTATTCTGTAAACAGTAATTTCAAACGTATCCTTCTATATATCCGCTTTATCAGACAGTATAACGATGAAATCGATGCTATATTATCTGAGATGCGTGAACTTGTTGAATCTAATGAGGATACGGATTTTGTAAAGCAAATACGTCTTATTGAATCTATTAAAGGGGCTGGCTTTCTTTCCGCTGTTACCCTTATGTGTGAAATTGGAGATTTCTCTGCTTTTAAATCACCTAAACAACTTTTGGCATATTTTGGCCTTGATCCAGCTGTTAACCAGTCTGGCAACTTTAAAGGTACTGATGTTAATATGTCAAAACGAGGTTCACCAATTGCAAGAAGAGCGATACATACCATAGCTTTAGTCAGTATTGCTCTAAATCGTAATGGAACTGCTAACAATCCTGTTCTACGTGAATATTATCTTAAAAAATGTCAAAGCAAGCCCAAAATGGTAGCTCTAGGAGCTATCATGCATAAAGTGTGTAATATTGTATTTGCAATACTTCGTGATGAAAAAGAATTCAAAATCATCACTCCAGAGGAACACCAAGCGAATTACTTAAAGGCGAAATACGGCATCGCTGCATAAGGAATTCTATATTTAATTTTAAATTTTTGATGCCTTTTAGAAGGCCTATTAAGTTTACCCTTTTTCAGCTAAAATTGATTGAAATATTTACTAGAAATTTTTAAATTTCTTATTGACAATTCTTAGCTGGACTTAAAGCCCTTTTTATAGAGAGAAATCTTTTATTCTATTAATTCTAAAAACTCCTCTGCTAAATCCATATACGCTTCAGAACCTTTGGATCTATTGTCATAGTCCATAATAGATAATCCATAAGATGGTGCTTCAGCTAGACGCACATTTCTCGGTATGATGTTAGTATATACCTTTCCTTTAAAGTATGATTTTACCTCTTCTACAACCTGAATAGATAGGTTTGTCCTACCATCGAACATACTAAGAACCACTCCCTCTATGTCCAATCCAGGATTAAAGCTCCTTCTCACAAGTTCAATAGTGTTGAATAATTGACTCACTCCTTCTAGTGCATAGTATTCACATTGAATAGGTATGATCACACTATCCGATGCTATAAGTGCTATAACACTTAATATCCCTAAGGATGGGGGACAGTCAATGAATATAAAATCATAGCTATCTCTTATGGAAATCAATTTATCTCTTAAGATCTCCTCCCAACCCCCAAGTCGTGCTAATTCTATTTCAAGACCTGCCAATTCATTATTAGAAGGGATGACATCTACATTTTGAGCCGTGGATTCATATATTGCATCCCCTATTGACACATCTCGTGCTAGGACATCATAGATCAAATAGTCTACATCCTCCTTTTCTACTCCAATGCCACTTGTAGAGTTTCCTTGAGGGTCCAAATCCAATAAGAGAACTTTTTTATCTAGACGACCAATCCCCGCAGATAGGTTTATACTAGTAGTAGTCTTTCCTACTCCTCCTTTTTGATTAAATATAGAGATTATCTTCCCCATAAGCTCACCCTTTTTCTATTTATATATATATATTAACAGATATTTAGAATAAAGAAAACAGGAAATGTTCCACGTGGAACATTTCCTGTTTTATATGGATATGGATTACATCTTAGGTATCTTGATAACCACTTCAACATGATCATCTTTGTCCATCTCCTTATATTCTGCTGCGACACCAAATTCTTTTATGGCACTATAGGCCTTTTTAATGGTATTTAGATATATCTTGATATTTATTAGGGATTTTATATTTTGCTTATGTCTTTCTTCTTCTTCCTCTTTTCCCCTTAGATTACTCAAAACTCCATCTACTAAATCCTCTGTACTACTCACATTTAAGTTCTTTGATATTACCTTATCTAATATCTCTCTTCTAAGATCATCTCCTGGCAACTTTAATAATGCACGTCCATGCCTTTCTGTAAGTTCCTCTTCTATTAGAGATTTCTGTATATCTGTAGGCAGTTTCAAAAGTCTCATTTTGTTAGCAATAGTAGACTGAGATTTACCAATTTTTTCTGCTAGTTCATGCTGTGTAAAGTTGTGATCATTTATTAGATTTAAATATCCCTCTGCCTCTTCAATAAAATTTAAATCTTCTCTCTGAAGATTTTCAATCAATGCAATCATAGCTGATTCCCTATCCCTATAATCCACAACCAGTGCAGGAACTTTTTCTAATTCCGCTAATTGGGAGGCTCTCAATCTCCTCTCTCCAGCAATTAATTCATAGCTATCCGTTGTTATCTGCCTTACGCTTATAGGCTGTATGACACCATAAGTCCTTATGGATTGAGATAATTCTTCCAATGCTCTCTTATTAAAATTCCTTCTAGGCTGATAGGGATTTGGCCTAATGGCAGCTATGGGAATATATTTTACTTCTTGATGTAAACCCATCTTATTACCCCTTTTCTCATAGACTTTACTTAATATATTCTATCTTTATTAAATATTTCCTTCTTTATTTCCCAAATTATTTCCTACAAATTCTTCCATATTATAAGGGATTTTTCCTAGGCTTTCCTCCACCACGAGGATATTTTGTCGGAGTTTTGGATATCTTCTCTATTATCAGCAGAGAATGTTCTATATCGCTTTCTGGTATCCTTATTATTTTCTTTTCTACCAATTTTCCACCTAATTTATTTATTGCATTTTTAGCTTCTTCAAGTTCTCCATCTATATCTGAACCCTTCAT
Source organism: Varibaculum timonense (assembly GCA_902386935.1). Taxonomy (GTDB): domain Bacteria; phylum Bacillota; class Clostridia; order Tissierellales; family Tissierellaceae; genus CABMKH01. The sequence goes on along the minus strand of CABMKH010000003.1, from coordinate 18,104 downwards.
AGATATAAAATATCCTCCAGGTTTAACAAAGGGCATACAATATTCACATAGAGTGTCTAGGGATGCTACAGCTCTAGACATACATATATCATATGTTTCCCTATACTCCTTATCTCTACCTAATTCCTCTGCCCTTCCATGAATGGCTTCTATACCTTTTAGTTCCAAAGAAGATATGACCTCTTTTAAAAAATTAATTCTCTTATTTAAACTATCTAATAGAGTTATTTCCAGCTCTTCATTTATTATCTTCAATGGTATTCCTGGAAAACCTCCTCCTGTTCCAACATCTATTACCCTCTTTTTCCCATGTAGTTTTCCAGTAGCAAAAGATGTCATACTATCTAAGAAGTGTTTTATATCTATCTCTATATCATCAGTTATGGCAGTTATATTTATCTTTGTATTCCATTCCTGTAATAATCTCTTATATTCTTGAAATCTTTCAATATCTCTATCACTTAAATCTATCTTCAACTCCTTTGCACCACTTACCAAAGTCTCTACACCCATTATCTATTCAATTCCTTTCTTCTCTTCTGCTCTAAATATATTAATAAGACATTTATATCTGAAGGAGAAACTCCAGAAATTCTTGAAGCTTGACCTACAGAATCTGGCTTTATCTTGTTTAGTTTTTGTATTGCCTCATTACTTATACCCTTTATTTCCCCATAATCCATATCTGGATCTAGTTTTTTATTCTCTAACTTTTTAAATTGTTCTATTTGAATCATCTGCTTTTTAATATAACCCTCATATTTGATTTGGATCTCAACTTGAATTCTTATCTCTCTTAACAATTCAACTCTCATAGGATCCAATACATGAAGCATCTCATAGTCAAGTTCCGGTCTCTTAATAAGCTCATATATGGTAGTAGGAGATTTAATAGCACTAGTACCTAATTCTTCCAATATACGATTATTTTCCTCTGTAGGATTTACCTTTACTTCTTTTAATCTCCTTAGTTCCTCATTTACTGCTTTTTCCTTCTTTAAGGCAAGTCTATATCTCTCTTCTGTAACTAGGCCTAATTCATACCCTTTTTTAGTCAATCGTAAATCTGCATTATCCTGTCTTAGAGTCAATCTATATTCTGCCCTAGAGGTCATCATCCTATATGGTTCTTCAGTCCCCTTAGTTACTAGATCATCTATTAATACTCCTATATATGCTTCTGATCTATCCAATATAAAGGGCTCTTTTCCCTTAATATTTTGAACTGCATTTATTCCAGCAATAAGTCCTTGAGCTGCTGCTTCTTCATATCCAGAAGACCCATTGATTTGACCTGCAAAAAATAGATTTTTTATTTCCTTGTGTTCCAAGTTTCGCTTCAATATAGTAGAGTCTATTGAATCGTATTCTATTCCATATGCTGTTCTCATAAATTGAACATTTTCTAGACCTATTATCTTTCTATACATTTCCAATTGAACTTCTTCAGGTAGTGTAGAACTAGCACCTTGAACATATATCTCCTTAGTTGTCAATCCTTCTGGCTCTAGAAATATTTGATGTTTTTTCTTATCTGAAAATCTAACTACCTTGTCCTCAATAGAGGGACAGTATCTAGGTCCTACACCTTCTATATCTCCAGAATACATAGGAGATCTGTGTAAGTTTTGTCTAATTATCTCATGTGTTTCTTCTGTAGTATATGTGAGATAACATGGTACCTGCTCTATATCAAATTTCTTCCCCATATTTAAGAAGGAGAAAGGTATTATCTCTTTGTCACCTGGTTGTATCTCCATCTTTGAATAGTCAATACTATCCTTATGAACTCTAGCTGGAGTTCCTGTCTTCATCCTTCTTAATTTAAAGCCTTTTTCCTTTAATGAATCTGACAGTATATTGGAAGGAAACATTCCATCAGGACCAGATGAATAATTTACCTCACCAATAAAAACTCTCCCCTTTAAATATGTTCCCGTTGCTAGAACAATAGCCTTAGATTTATACTTTGCACCTGTTCGAGTAATTACACCCTGTACCCTATTATCCTCAATTAAGATATCTATAACTTCTCCTTGACGTAATGTAAGATTTGGCTCATTTTCCAAGACCTTCTTCATCTCTCTATGATATGCCTTCTTATCAGCTTGTACCCTTAAAGAATGTACTGCTGGCCCTTTAGAAGTATTTAACATCCTGCTTTGAATAAAAGTCTTATCTATATTTACTGCCATCTCTCCACCTAAGGCATCTATTTCTCTGACTAAATGTCCCTTGCCAGTACCTCCAATATTTGGATTACATGAAAGAGCCACTATGGAGTCCAAACTCATAGTCAACATCAAAGTCTTCATACCCATTCTACTACTTGCTAAAGCAGCCTCAACCCCTGCATGTCCTGCTCCAACTACAATTACATCATATGTCCCAGCATCATAATGCTTTAATTCTTTCATAAACTTCACCTTTCTAATATAAGACTGTCGTGAATTTTTTTATTTTCCTATGCAAAACTCTGAAAATATCTTATCCAATATATCTTCTCCAACTGTATCTCCTGAAATCTCTCCTAAGTTCTCCCAACAATCTCTCAAATCTACCTCTATGCAATCAAGTGGTACCTGTCTTTCTATATCTTTCATAGCACTTTTTATATTGATTAAGGATTTTTCTAATTGATTCTTATGTCTTATATTTGTAACTACAACACTAGAATCAGATTGAATTTTACCTGAATAAAACATATCCTTAATCCTATCTTCAACTAGTCCTATCCCCTGTCCCTTGGAAATTGAAGTAGAAATTATCTCTTTATCTCCAACTAAATTCTGAAGAAATTCAATTGTATACTTACTAGGAAGATCTGTTTTGTTCAACAATATAAGTGACTTCTTATCCTCTATCATACTTATAATTTCATAATCTTCATCTGTAATATCCCTAGAAGAATCAAATATAGCTATAATTAAATCTGCAGAATCTATTCTATCTCTAGCCATATCCACTCCAATCTTCTCTACAGCATCCTCTGTATCTCGAATACCTGCAGTATCTATAATTTTAAGTGGAATTCCATCTATATTTACATATTCCTCAATTATATCCCTTGTAGTACCAGGAATATCTGTTACTATAGCTCTTTTTTCCCTTAAAATTGCATTTAATAGTGAAGACTTTCCCACATTTGGCTTTCCAAGTATTACAGTATCTATTCCCTCTCTTAGTACCTTTCCCCTATCTGCCGTAGAGAGTAATTCTTCTATCTTGTGAATTACATGGGTTGCATCCTTTCCTAACTCTTCAAATGTAACTTCCTCTATATCTTCATCTGGAAAATCAATAGACACCTCTATATGAGCTATCATGGACAATAATATATTCCTAATCTCTCCAATTTCTTTAGATAGAACCCCCTCTAATTGATCAAAGGATACTCTAAGACTTTTTTCTGTCTTAGATTTTATTATATCTATTACAGCCTCTGCCTGTGATAGATCAAGTCTACCATTTAAAAAGGCCCTCTTTGTGAATTCTCCTGGTTCTGCAAGTCTAGCTCCATTACTTAACAGAATTTCCAATATCTTTCTAACGGGAATTATACCTCCGTGACAATATATCTCTACCATATCTTCCCTTGTATAGGTATATGGTTTTTTCATATATGCAATTAAAACCTCATCTATAGGCTGTTTTTTCTCATCAACTATATGACCATAAGTCAATTTTCTATTATCTGCCTCTATTAACTTTGTATACTTATTTCCCTGAAATACCTTGTTTCCTATATCTATGGCACCTTTTCCACTCATTCTTACAATACCTATACCCGCTTCCCCTATAGCAGTAGATATAGCAGCTATTGTATCTGGCATATTTTCACCCCTATCTTGTTTTCAATCTATATTTTAATTATTATACTAACCCTTGTCAAATCAAATTATTTATAAATAAAAGCCCTTGATTATTTAAAATCATCGAGCTTTTAAAATATACTACTTAGATTGTATTACTACCCTTCTGTATGGCTCTTCTCCTTCACTATAAGTGGTTATACCATTACTATTTTGTAAAGAAGAGTGTATGATTCTTCTCTCATAAGGATTCATAGGTTCAAGTCTGACTGGCCGTCCACTACGTACTGCCTTATCAGCCATCTTTTTGGCCAATCTTTCCAAAGTCTTTTCTCTCTTTTCCCTATATCCTCCTACATCCATCACAACCTTAATATAATCATCCCTACCTTTATTTATAGCAAGGCTCAATAAATATTGGACAGAGTCCAATGTATTTCCTCTTTTCCCAATCAATATCCCCTTATTAGATGGATCTACATCTTGAATATCTATATATAGAGTATCTCCATCTCTTTTTATATCCAAAGATGCCTTTACCATCATATGCATCAAGATATTGTTTAAGAATTTATTAGATATGTCCACAGGATCATTTACAACTGTTACCTTTACCTTTGCTTCCTTGGCACCAATTATACCAAATAATCCTCTATTTGCCTCCTCAATGATCTCTACATTCACGTCTTCCATCTTAGCATCTAATTCTAACAAAGCTTCCTGTATAGCATCATCAACATTTTTGGACTGCTTAATAACATATTTCATATTATTACTTTTCCTCCTTGATTTTACCCAAAGACCTGTTAGATATAAGTTGTTGTATTATGGTAAATATATTACCAACTACCCAATATAATGCCAATCCTGCAGCAAATCCTCTTGAAGCCATAAATATCATAACAGGTAAGAAATAACTCATAGTTTTCTGTGTTGCCTGTGCTTGGGGATCTGAACTAGGCGGAGCAATTATAGCACTCTGTATATATGTTGTAAATGCAGCCATTAAAGGCAATATTAGCCTAGATGGATCTGGATCATCAAGATTTTTAATCCAGAAAAAAGTCTTATTCATAGCTTCATAAAATCCAGGTTCTGTAAAAGCATATTTAGCTGGATCTCTAAATACAGCAAAAAAAGCAAATATTATTGGCATCTGTACCAATAAGATCAAACACCCTGATGCTGGATTATAATTATGTTTTTTATATAATTCTTGCATCTTCATCTGCTGAGTCTGGATGTCATTTTTATATTTCATCTGAATTTCTTTCATCTGAGGCTGTAATTCACCCATCTTCTTAGTCGATCTAGTCTGTTGTATATTTATGGGTAATAGCAATAGTTTAAATATTATAGTGGTAATTATTATAGCAATTGCATAAAAAGATATATTTTCTGGCTCAGCACCTATATTGGCAACCATATCATATACAAATTTCAATAACTTCCCCAATATACCGCCTAAAAATGCCGTCATGTATTAACCCCCTATCATATAAGCGGGTCGTATCCTCCTTCATGAAACGGGTTACATTTCAATATTCTCTTAATGGTCAAATAAGTACCCTTAATAAAGCCATATTTTTCATATGCCAATAGAGAATATTCTGAACAAGTTGGATAAAACCTGCAGTTCTTCCCAGTCAATAAGTATTTTGATATCACTCTCTGGTAAAATTTAATCAATAAAATAGCCATTCTAGTCATCTTAATTCACCTTTTTTAAGACTCCTGCTTTTCTCATAATATGAATCATGGAACTATCTAGTTTTTCATAGGATAGATTTACTATATTTCTTTTAGGAACAAATACTAAATCATAACCTGTTTCTATTCTATGAAAATTTAATCTATATATTTCCTTCATTCTTCTTCTCAGTTTATTTCGTACAACTGAATTCCCAATCTTTTTGGTAATGGTATATCCGACCCTAGTCTCATCAATATTATTTTTTTTTACATACAGAGTCAAATTTCTATTCCAATAATTTTTTCCATGGCTATATACCTTTCTAAACTCCATATTTTTTCTCAATCTAAATTTCTTTTCCATCAGTTACTCCTTAAAGATAGATGGCCTTTAAACAAAAAGGCCACCAAATTAGCGGCCTAAGCACTCAATCTCTTTCTTCCCCTCTTTCTTCTATTACGAAGAATTGCTCTACCAGACTTTGTCTTCATTCTCTTTCTAAATCCATGTTCTCTACTTCTCTGTCTTTTCTTAGGTTGATAAGTCCTCTTCATCAAGCACACCTCCTTATAATAATTACATATATAAATATAGAGTTATCAAATGAATATAAATACTACTATTGATTATATTTATTTGTTCCTACTATGTCAAGAATTTTAAATATTTACATCATAGAAAGATTTATTCACAATATGTTAAACCTGTGGATAATTTTATTGAACAATTAGTCTATTTTTGATATCATTAAATAGCATGTGGATACTTTGTTATTAAAAACAAAACTATATAGTTATGCACATTTTGTGGATAACTTGTGTATAACTATTGAATAAACTTATAAAAATCTGTCAATATTAGATTATAAGCCATATTTTTTACACAATTTCATATTGTTTATATTGTGGATATATTTTAGATTTTACATATTTTAATTTTATCTACAGTTTTTTAATATACTTTGTCCACATAATTTTTTTAAGTTTTATTACTATATATGATATCTAATTTGTTGATAATTATGTTAATAATTTTCAAAAAAACAATTTATTATTTAAGGGGGCGTGAAATATGTCTTCAAATTTAGATAGTATTTGGAATGATGTCCTAGATATTATCAAGGTAGAGTTGACAGAGGTAAGTTACAATACCTGGCTAAAGACCATTATCCCTATTAGTATGTCAGAAAACAATATTGTCTTAGCAGCTCCAAATGATTTTACAAAGGGGATCTTAGAAGGAAGATACTTAAACTTAATAAAAAACTCTATAAAGGAGGCAACTAAAAAGGACTATTCCATACAGTTTATAATACCAGGAGAGGAGCCTTCCTTGGATATGGGACAATCCATGGCTTATGAAAGTCAGGAAAACAATCAAAGAGCACAATTAAACCCAAAATATTCCTTTAGTACCTTTGTTATTGGAAACAGTAATAGATTTGCTCATGCAGCATCATTAGCTGTTGCTGAAGCTCCTGCTCAGGCCTATAATCCACTATTTATATATGGAGGGGTAGGTCTCGGAAAAACACATCTAATGCATGCAATAGGTCACTATATACTAAGTCAAACTCCAGATACAAAAGTAGTCTATGTCTCTTCAGAAAAATTTACAAATGAACTCATAAATTCAATACGTGAATACAGAAATGAAGAATTTAGAAACAAATATAGAAATGTAGATGTATTATTAGTAGACGATATACAGTTTATTGCAGGTAAAGAGGGAACTCAGGAGGAATTCTTTCATACATTTAATGCTCTTCATGAGGCAAATAAACAGATCATCATATCTTCAGATCGACCTCCCAAGGAAATTCCTACTCTAGAGGACAGGCTTCGCTCTAGATTTGAGTGGGGACTTATAGCAGATATACAGGCACCTGATTTAGAGACTAGAATAGCAATCTTGAGAAAGAAGGCCAATATAGAAAACATCGAAGTTCCAGATGATGTAATGCAATATATAGCCACAATGATACAATCCAATATAAGAGAGTTGGAAGGTGCTCTTATAAGAGTAGTAGCATATTCCTCTCTAACTAATGAGGATATAACTGTAGAATTAGCAGAGGAAGCTTTGAAGGATATAATCTCCAGCGACAAGCCAAGGGAGATTACAGTAGACCTTATAAAGGAAGAGGTTTCTAATAATTATAATATTAAAATTGAAGATTTTAATTCTAAAAAGAGAACTCGAGCTATTGCATATCCTAGACAGATTGCAATGTATCTAACTCGAGAACTAACAGACCTATCACTTCCAAAGATAGGAGATGAATTTGGAGGACGGGATCATACTACAGTAATCCATGCCTGCGACAAGATCAATGCAGAAATATCTGATGATGGAGAATTAAAGGAAAAAATAGAGTATATGATAAATAGGTTAAAGGGCAAATAAGTTTATAATTGTGGATTTCTTTTGTGTTATAAAATAGTTATCAACATGTTATTAAGTTTTATAAAACCTTTATATTAGAGGAAATAAGAGTTATCCACATAATAACAGGCCCTACTACTATTACTACTATATATATATTTCTATATATCTTTCTAAGGAGGAAAAAAATGAAAATTAGAGTTGAACAAAAAATATTATCTAAACATATAAATATAGTTCAAAAAAGTATTTCCAATAGAACAACTCTTCAAATATTAGATGGAATACTACTGGAAACTATGGAAAATAAATTAAAACTAACGGGAACAGATTTAGAGATAAGTATAGAGACATTTTTAGAGTGTGATATAATAGATTCTGGTTCAATAGTAGCAAATTCTAGAATATTTGGGGATATTATAAAAAAATTACCTGATGGTCTTATAACCATAGAGGTCAAAGATAATAATATAAACATTAAATGTGAGAACTCAGAATTCAATATAGTTGGAAACTCAGGAGAAGATTATCCAGATCTACCAATAGTTGTAAAAAAGGACTCTTTTGAAATACCTACTGATATATTTAAAGAAGTTATTAGACAGACTGTATTTGCTACAGCTCAAGATGAAACTAGACCTTCACTTACTGGAGTATTATCAGAAATAGAAGATAATACAATTTCCTTTGTAGCCTTAGATGGCTATAGGTTAGCATTAAAAAAACTTCCTACTAATTCCACATTAAGTGAAAAAATTATAGTACCTGGAAGATCACTTAATGAGTTAAATAAGATATTAGACGATACAGAGGACCCAATAAATATAGGTATATCACCAAGTCATGCTATATTTAATCTTGGAGATACTGTGGTATATTCTAGACTATTAGAAGGCCAGTTCTTTAACTATAGAGATATAATAAGGATGGACCATAAGACAAGTATTGTAGTTAATAGAAGAGAATTTCAAAGCAGTATAGAAAGAGCATCTCTATTAGCAAAAGAAGAAAAGGCAAACTTGATAAAATTAACTATTGAGGATAATAGTATAATTGTCAAGTCTAATTCAGAAATTGGAAATGTAAATGAAGTTGTAGGTGGACAACAAAGTGGAGAGGACTTAAATATAGCTTTCAATTCTAGATATCTACTAGAAGGTATAAAAAACATGGAAACAGAAGAAATACAACTTAATTTTATGGGAAGTTTAAATCCATGTATTATACAAGAAGTGGGAGAAGAAAACTATATATATCTAGTATTACCTGTAAGATTAGCACAGGATGATTTTTAGGAGTGAAATAATGAGGGAAATAGAGATAAGTACAGAATATATAAAGTTGGACCAGTTTTTAAAATTAGCTGAAATAGCTGAAACTGGAGGTCATGCAAAATTATTGATTCAAGACGGGTTGATTAAAGTCAACAATGAAATATGTCTAGCTAGAGGAAAAAAACTTAGAGATGAGGATATTGTGCAGGATCACAATGGCAATAGATATATTATAAAAAAGCTATAGTCTAACAAATTTATAGAACATTTGTTTTTTTATAATTTTATGATATAATTATATAGGGCTATGTCTGATGTATTGCCCTAAGGGGTGTATTTTTTGAATGTAGATAAGATAAAGCTTATTAACTTTAGAAATTATGAAAACATAGACTTAGATTTAAACAAAAATGTAAATATATTCATAGGAAAAAATGCTCAGGGAAAGACCAATCTCCTAGAGGCTATTCATATGTGTGCAATGGGTAAATCCTTTAGGACAAATAGGGATAAAGAGATAATCAAATTCTCCAAGAATGCAGCCTATATAGGTGTAGATATAAGTTTTGGAAATCATAAGAAATTTATAGAAATAAAATTAGAAAGTGATAGACCAAAAACTATTAGAATAAATAAGACAGAACTTAAAAGCCACAAAGATTTAGATAGTGGATTAAATATAGTATTATTTAGTCCAGAAGATTTAAGAATGGTAAAAGATGGACCTCAAGAGAGAAGGAATTTTTTAGACAAGGGGATTTCTCAGACTAAACCAGTTTATAATTATAATATAAATAGATATAAAAAGTTATTATTTCAAAGAAATAATCTATTGAGGACAGGAAGATTTAGGAAGAATATAGGAGATCTATTAGATGTATTTGATATTCAGATATCCAAAATAGGGACTAGCATTATAATAGAACGGAGTCAATATATAGATCTTTTATCTAGATATTCTAAAGAAATCCATGGAAAGATTACAGAAGGATTAGAAGAACTTATCTTAAAATATTCTACAAATATACCTATATTAGAAGATAGAAAAGAGATGGAAAAGGCATATATTGACTTGATGAAGAAGAATATAAAGAGAGATATAGAATATGGTTCAACGGAAATAGGACCCCATAGAGATGATATCCTCATGTATATAGATGATAGGGAGGTAAAAGTATTTGGTTCTCAAGGACAACAGAGGACTGTAGTACTATCTTTGATACTCTCACAAGTGGAATTGATAAAGAGTGATAGAGGTATGTATCCAGTTCTATTACTAGATGATGTATTCTCAGAACTGGATATAGATAGGAGAAAATATTTATCTACATTATTTTGTAATATACAGACCTTTATAACTTTAACTAATAGTGAAAATCTAAAATCAATAGATGGATTCAATAGATCTATATTTTATATAGAAGATGGAAAATTAATAGATAAGGAGTAGCTTATGATAGTTCATATAGGTGAAAATATCTCCCTATTTGGGGAAGATATAGTGGCCATATTAGATGTAGATACGGTTTTAAAATGTAAAGAAACTCAAAACTTTATAAATAAACTTATGAAAAATGATTGTCTAGTAAATGATATAGATAAGAATGTAAAGAGCTATATTGTAGCTACAGAAGGTAGCACCATAATAAATAGAAAAAAGATTGATAGATATAAACTATATGTATCTAATATATCTTCAGTATCTCTATTAAAAAGGATCAATATAGATAGATTAGATTGGGGGAAAGTCAATGACAAATGAATCAAATATAAATGGAAGACATTATACAGCTGAAGAGATTCAGGTGTTGACAGGTTTAGAGCCTGTAAGAAAGAGACCTGGAATGTATATAGGAAGTACAGGACCAAAGGGACTTCACCATCTGGTATATGAAGTTGTAGATAATAGTATAGATGAAGCTTTGGCAGGTATATGTGATACTATATTTGTAACTCTATATGAGGATAATTCTGTATCTGTAGAGGATAATGGAAGTGGTATTCCTGTAGAAACTCATCCCCAGACTGGAAAGTCTACAGTGGAGACTGTACTTACTATACTACATGCTGGTGGAAAGTTTAACAATTCTGCATATAAGGTTTCAGGAGGACTTCATGGTGTAGGGGTTTCTGTAGTAAATGCTCTTTCTGAATGGTTGGTAGTAAAGGTAAAGAGAAATGGAAAAGAATATACTCAAAAATTTGAAAGGGGAAATACCATAACTCCTCTAGAGATAACAGGAGATAGCAATAATACAGGTACTACTATATATTTCAAACCTGATAGTGAAATATTTGAGAGTATAGATTTCTCCTTTGAGACTTTAGAATACAGATTTAGAGAGATGGCATTTTTAAACAAGGGAATAAAGATAATATTAGAAGATAGGAGAAAAGATCTAAAAAAAGAATTTCACTATGAAGGGGGAATTAAATCCTTTGTAGAATATATCAATAGAAATAAAACTCCTATACAAAGAGAAGTAATCTATTTTGAAGCTGAAAAAGATGGTACATTGGTAGAATTGGCTATGCAGTATACAGATGGATATTCAGAAAATATCCTCACCTTTGCAAATAATATCAATACTCAGGAAGGTGGTACTCATCTATCAGGTTTACGTACTGCCCTTACTAGAATGATAAATGACTATGGAAGAAAATATAATTTCATAAAAGAAAAGGATGAAAATCTATCAGGTGAAGATGTGAGGGAAGGACTTACTGCAGTATTATCAGTAAAATTACCAGAGCCTCAATTTGAAGGACAGACAAAGGGAAAGCTTGGCAATAGTGAGACAAGGGGAATTGTAGAGACTTTGACCTATGAGTTTTTAAATAACTTTTTGGAAGAAAATCCAAAGATAGGGAAGTCTATATTAGATAAAGCTATAAGTGCTCAAAGGGCAAGAGATGCAGCGAGAAAAGCTAGAGAATTGACTAGAAAAAAGAGTATATTTGATAATACAACTTTGCCTGGAAAACTTGCAGATTGCCAATCTAGTGATCTAAATGTAACAGAGGTATACTTAGTAGAGGGAGATTCTGCAGGAGGAAGTGCTAAACAAGGAAGAAATAGGGAATTTCAAGCAATACTTCCCTTAAGAGGAAAGATATTAAATGTGGAGAAGGCAAGACTAGATAGGATACTTAATTCAGAAGAGATAAAGACACTTATAACTGCTTTTGGAACTGGTATAGGTGAGGAATTTGATATAGAAAAACTCAGATATGGAAAGATTATAATAATGACGGATGCTGACGTAGACGGTGCCCATATAAGGACATTACTGCTTACATTTTTCTTCAGATATATGAGAGATTTAATAGATAATGGACATATATATATAGCTCAACCCCCACTATATAAGATAGCAAAGGGCAGAGCAGAACACTATGCCTATAGTGATAGACAATTAGATGAAATACTACAGGAAATAGGAAGAAGTAACTATTCAATTCAAAGATATAAGGGTCTTGGAGAGATGAATCCAGAACAGCTATGGGATACTACTATGGATCCAGAAAATAGGATATTGTTGAAGGTAACAATAGAAGATGCTGTAGCAGCAGATGAAATATTTACAACTCTTATGGGTGATAAAGTAGAACCTAGAAGAGAATTTATTCAAAATAATTCTAAATTAGTTGAAAATCTAGATATATAAATGGAGGTGTATATATGGATAAAGAAACAGGTCAGATAATTGATATAAATATTGAAAAAGAAATGAAGAAATCATATCTAGATTATTCCATGAGTGTCATAGTCAGTAGAGCTTTACCAGATGTTAGGGATGGATTAAAACCAGTCCATAGGAGAATACTCTATGCTATGAATGACTTGGGAATGAGTCCAGATAAACCCTATAGAAAATCTGCCAGGGTAGTAGGGGATGTACTAGGTAAGTACCATCCACACTCTGATACTTCTGTCTATGATGCTATGGTTAGATTGGCTCAAGATTTTAATACTAGATATCTATTGGCAGATGGTCATGGAAACTTTGGGTCCATTGATGGAGACGGTGCAGCAGCCATGCGTTATACAGAAGTCAGAATGACAAAGATGGCTATGGAGTTATTAAGAGATATAAACAAAGATACTGTAGATTATAGACCAAACTTTGATGAGACATTAAAGGAACCAAAGGTATTGCCTAGTAGATTCCCAAATCTAATGGTAAATGGGTCTTCAGGTATAGCTGTTGGGATGGCTACAAATATACCACCTCACAATCTAAAAGAGGTTATAGATGGAATTGTAGTTTTATTGGACAATCCAGATGCTACAATTGAGGAATTGATGGAGAAAATAGTGGGGCCAGATTTTCCTACAGGAGCATTTATACTAGGAACTAAGGGTATAAAATCAGCCTATAGAACAGGTAGAGGAAAGCTGAGATTAAGGGCTGTAGCAGAAATAGAGGAACATACTAGGGGTAGAATGAGAATTATAGTATCAGAAACACCCTATCAGGTAAATAAGGCCAATCTAATAGAGAAAATTGCAGAGTATGCTAGAGATAAGAAGATAGAAGGTATATCTAATCTAAGGGATGAATCAGATAGAGATGGAATGAGGATTGTAATTGAACTAAAGAGGGATGCAAATCCTAATATAGTCCTAAACAATCTCTATAAACATACTCAGATGCAGGTCACTTTTGGGGTAATAATGTTGGCTTTAGTAGATGGAGAGCCTAGAGTATTAAATCTAAAAGAGATGTTGAGTTACTATATAGATCATCAGAAGGAGATAATCACTAGAAGGACTAAGTTTGACTTAGATAAGGCAGAGGCAAGGGCTCATATTGTAGAGGGTTTGAGGATTGCATTAGACCATATAGATGAAGTCATCAAGATAATAAGAGGTTCTAAAGATGAAGCTTCTGCAAAGAAGAGTCTTATGGATTCCTTTGGATTATCAGATATACAGGCCCAGGCAATTCTAGATATGAGATTGAGACGACTTACTGGATTAGAACGTGATAAATTAGATGAAGAATATAGGGAATTGATAAAAGAGATAAGCAGACTCAAGGAAATTCTAGCCAATGAACGACTTATATATAATATAATTAAAGAAGAGTTATTGGAAATAAAGGAAAAATATGGGGACAGGAGAAAGACGAGAATAGTTCCTTCATCAGGAGAAATAAGTATTGAAGATATGATAGCAGAAGAAGATATAGTAATTACATTGACTCATTTTGGATATATAAAGAGAATGCCTGAAGATACCTATAAGACTCAGAGAAGAGGGGGAAGAGGTATACTAGGACTGACTACTAGAGATGAGGATTTTGTAGAAGATCTATTTATAACATCTACCCATGATACTATATTATTCTTCACCAATAAAGGTAAAGTATTTTCTCTAAAGGGATATGAGATTCCAGAAGGTGGAAGACAGGCTAGGGGTACAGCTATTATAAATCTACTTAATTTAGTTGGAGATGAAAAGGTATCAGCAGTCATACCTATATCTTCCTATGAACCAGGAAGCAATCTAGTCTTTGTAACTAAAAATGGAATAACTAAAAAGACTGAACTAGATCAATTCTTGAACATAAGGAAGAATGGAATCATAGCTATAAGTCTAAAAGAAGATGATGAATTGATAGCAGTTAGAAAGACTAATGGAAAAGATGAATTAATAGTAGTAACAAAATATGGAATGTCCATTAGATTTGACGAGGAAGACGTAAGAGCTATGGGTAGAAATGCCATGGGAGTTAAAGCTATAACCCTTGATAAAGGGGATAGAGTTGTAGCTATGGATTTAGCAGAGGATGATAAATTTCTTTTAGTAATATCTGAAAAGGGTTTTGGAAAAAGAACACCTCTTGAAGAGTATAGAATCCAATTGAGAGGTGGAAAAGGTATAAAGACCTACAATATAAGAGAAAAGACTGGAGATATAGTATCTGCAAAGGTAATATCTGGAAATGATGATATAATGATGATATCTCATTCAGGAACCATAATAAGATTAAATTCTAAAGATATATCCATAATGGGAAGAAATACCCAAGGAGTAACTCTCATGAAGATGGAAGATGACAAGGTAGTAGCTGTGGCTAAATATGTAGAAGATTGATTATATGGCTAGGGAATTCTAATATAGGAATACCCTAGCTATTTTATAGGGTTTTCCTTTACATTATAAAAGATATATTATAAAATTAGAATAGCATAATAGAATTGAGGAGGGATTGATTATGACTTTTATTATGGATGTAGATTTCAAAGAAAAAAAAGAAATTTGGTATTTCACTCCAAAGGGAGATTTGGATATATATACTTGTGATGAATTCAAAGAACGAGTCCTCAAAGCTTATAGATCTAGAAAGAGTGATATTGAAATAAATGGTAAAGATTTAGACTATGTAGATAGTACTGGATTAGGTGTTCTCATTAGTATCTTAAAAGAGGTACGAGAAGATAAATATAATATATATATATCAGATGTAAAACCCAATATAAGAAAGATATTTGATATTACCAAGTTGGACAAACTATTTATTTTTAGGAGTGAAGATGATGAGTAGTGACATAATATCTTTAAAGGTGCCAAGTAAGCCTGATTATATAAGCCTTGTAAGGCTTGCCACATCTGGAGTAGTTCATAATCTTAAATTGAGCATAGATGAGATAGAAGATTTGAAGGTATGTGTGGCAGAAGCCTGTGTAAATGTATTAAATATAGGAAATGTAGATGAGATCTCCATAAGATATAAGGTTATGGAGGACAGAATTATTATAATAGTCAAGGATGTATTGGAAGATGTATCAAATAAGGTGGACAATCCAGAAGAGGGAAAACTAGGTATATTAATTATTAAATCCTTAATGGATAGAGTTATATTTACACCAGATGGAATTGAAATGATTAAATATATTGAATAAAGGATGGTAGTCAATGAAAAATGGGAACTACTATGACAAAACAAAAAATGATAAGATGGATAAAGAAGAAATAAAGAGGTTGTTTGAAGAATTAAAGAAGACTAAAG
Source organism: Varibaculum timonense (assembly GCA_902386935.1). GTDB lineage: Bacteria > Bacillota > Clostridia > Tissierellales > Tissierellaceae > CABMKH01. The sequence goes on along the minus strand of CABMKH010000003.1, from coordinate 1,921 downwards.
ACAAGAATATAAGAGATATCTTAATAGAACAGCATCTATATATAGCTGAGATATTGTCAAAGAAATATTCAAATAGAGGGATAGATTATGATGATATCTATCAAGTGGCATGTATAGGACTTATATATGCTGTAGATAGATATGATGTATCCAAGGGATTTGAATTTTCTAGTTTTGCTACTCCAACTATTATTGGGGAAATAAAGAAACACTTTAGAGACAAGGGATGGACCATAAGAGTACCTCGTAGAATACAGGAGCTATCTAAAAAGATCAATAATTCCAAGATATATCTAAGTCAAACACTTCAAAGATCTCCTACTGTGGAAGATATAGCAGAATATCTTGATTGTACAGAAGAAGATATCCTAGAGGCAATGGAGGCTAGTAAGGTATATACACCACAGTCTCTGGATATAACCTTTGATTCAAACAATGATGAAAAGGACATTAACTTAGCTGATTTAATTGGAGAAGAGGATCACTATTTTAGCAAGATTGAAAATAGCGACTTTCTATTGAAGACTATGGAATCTTTAAATGAAATAGAAAAAGAGATACTCATAGATAGATATTTTAACAAAAAAACCCAGGTATCCATTGCAAATAAGCTGGACATTTCACAGATGACAGTATCTAGAATAGAGAAAAAAGTCATAAAAAAACTGAGAAGAGAAGCAGAAAAGATGATGATAATCTAGTTTTTTAAAAATATATGTATTGATGGGGGATATGAAGTGAAAAAAGTAAATATAGGGGATAGGCTTGCAGATGTAGCGTTAAAATTAGAAATAATTGTAACGGTATTGCTAGCTATTGGTATAATGATAGGTTTAATTGATATAGTAAAATATTTTTATTATATCTTTCAAACAGGTTTTTTAGATTCATATACTGTATTTAAACAATTTTTAGGTCATGTATTGCTTATAATCGTTGGGGTTGAATTAATGTTGATGTTAATTTATCATTCAACTAATGCGATTTTAGAATTAGTATTATTTGTTATAGCAAGAAAGATGCTGATCTATGCAGAAACAATGTTAGATCTTGTACTTGGTGCATCAGCTATAGCAATTATATTTTTAACAATTAAGTATCTTGCTCCTAAAAAGAGTTTTGATACCAGAAATAAAAACAAGGGAATTTACTCTGCATCAACATTAATTAACAATATAACAAGAGCTACTGGTTTTAATCTGCCATTAGACAAAGGTAATACACTTGGTGGATTAGCTTTTACATTAGCAGAAGAAAATAATAGACCGATTGAAGAGGGAGTAGAGTTTTTTATAGAGAATATAAAAGTCAAAATATTAAAAGCAAGTGATGGAGTTATAGAGAAAGTTTTGATAGAAGATATAGATGAAATTGAAGAAGAGTAATATAGCTATATAAAATATTGAAATTATTTTTATTTAGTCTATTGACTTTTGTTAATAAAGATAGTATCATAATAAAGGTTCGCAAGAAAAGCGAATAGAGATAAAATTAAGATAAAACTTTTTCAAAAAACTTTAAAAAACTAGTTGACATAAGTTGAAAAACTTGCTATACTAGTAAAGTCGTCTCAAGAGAGGAAGACATTGAACTTAGATAATTAAACAGTGTGAGATACTTTGAAATAAACACACAATCAATTTTTTAAAAGAAATAAGAGCTAGTTAAATCAAACTTTTTCCCATAACTTACAATTTCTCAAAATCGAAGATTTTGGAAATTGCATAGTTCTGGATAAACAAGACTAAGCATTTCGTCGTAGATTTCTACGACAAAACGCAAGTCAAAGTTTTAAATGAGAGTTTGATCCTGGCTCAGGACGAACGCTGGCGGCGTGCCTAACACATGCAAGTCGAGCGAAGTGTCTAGAGAAGATATTTTCGAATTGACTCTCTAGATATCTTAGCGGCAAACGGGTGAG
>CABMKH010000002.1 GCA_902386935.1 Varibaculum timonense | reverse complement strand
TTACCCTTACTTTTCATGTCTTTTCTTGTGTATAAATCAGGTAGTTACGATAATTTATCTAGAATTTCCATCTTCTTATTGTGGATAAGTCTTAATAATTTCAAATTCTTATTTTGCAACTATCTATGTACAGTTATATAAATTCATATTATTGTCAATAATAAGGAAGATGAGGAGGGTGTATATGAAGAAGACAATAGGCATACCAAGGGGGATGTTATATTATGAGTTTTTTCCACTGTGGGAAGCTTTTTTTATGGAGATTGGATATGAGGTAATTTCATCGCCAAAGACCAATAAAGATATATTGGATATGGGAATTGAAGCCTGTGTAGATGAAGCATGTTTGCCAGTCAAGATATTTCATGGACATGTAGAATATCTAAAAGATAAAGTTGACTATATATTTATACCTAAAATCACAAGTCTATATAAAAGAGAATATTGTTGTCCGAAGATATTAGGATTACCATATATGATAAAAAATAGTATAGATGATTTACCTGAGATAATAGATATAGAAATAAATACTGATAGAAAAGGAAAATTTGAAGGCTCATATGGTAAGGTGGGAAAATATCTAAATATAAGTAGAAGAGAAGCCATTAGAGCATATAGAAAAATAGAAGACAATAAAGATAAAAACAGGGAATGGTTAAATAATATAATGCCTAAAAATCCTCTAAGAAATAAAACAGAGAGAATTATCAATATATTATTATTGGGACATTCTTACAATGTATTTGATGAATTTATGAATATGGGGATATTAGATAAGTTGTCTAATAGAGATATAAGGATCATAGTAGCAGAAGATGTAAGTGAAGAAGATATAAGAATGTATTCCGATAAGATACCAAAGAGAATGTTTTGGACGCATGGTAGGAGGTCAATAGGATCTGCTTTTAAACTAATAGAAGATGAAAAAATAGATGGGATAATTTATTTGAGCTCTTTTGGGTGTGGACTTGATTCTGTATTGGTGCATCTAGTAAGCTATAGGGCTGTTGAAAACAATATACCTATTATGGAATTGACATTAGATGAACAGACGGGAGAGGCAGGATTCAACACTAGATTAGAGGCATTTTTAGATATGATGAAGTGGAGGAATAGAAATGAAGATAACATTTCCCCATCTAGGTAATGTATATATTGCAGGAAAAGCTTTTTTAGAAGAATTAGGTCATACAGTTATTCCACCTCCAATATGTAGCAATAGAACATTGGAAATTGGTTCAAAATATTCTCCAGAAACTATGTGCTTGCCATTTAAGATATTTATAGGTAATTATATAGAGAGTATTGAAAGGGGAGCAGATACTATTTTAATCACTGGAAGCTGTGGTCCCTGTAGATTTGGTATGTATTCTATAATTCAAAGGGATATATTAAAGAAATTAGGATATGATGTGGAGATAATAGTATTAGAATCCCCAAGAGAAGGAATAGAGAATTTCAAAAGAAATGTAGGAAAGGTGTTAGGGTCAAATTCTACTATTGATATTATAAGAAATATAAAACCAGCTCTAGAGCTTATGAAGAAAGCAGATAATCTAACTCAATATTCCAATATAGTAAGGGCATATGCTATTAACAAGAGGGAAGTAAATAGAATAATGGATGAGTATTATAATGATGCAGTTAATTTACATGGTACTAAGGCCATGGTAGAGTTAATTCATGAGACTAGAAAAAGACTAAAGGAAGTAGAGATAGATAGGAAATATAATCCAATTAAGATTGGGATAATAGGTGAGATATATACTATTATTGAACCCTTTGTCAATTTAGAAATAGAGAGAAAGTTAGGAGAAATGGGTGTTTTGGTAGAAAAATCCCTTACTCCAACTAGTTGGTTTGAACACCATGTCTACTCCTATCCATTTGGTTCAAAGTATGAGAATATGAAGTTAAAGCTGGCAAAGCCTTATTTGGGAACCCAGATAGGAGGTCATGGTAGAGAGACTATAGGAAGTGCCATATATTATAGGAATCTTGGGTATGATGGAGCTATACAGATTTTGCCACTAAACTGTATGCCAGAGATAGTGGCAAAGAGTGTCATAAAAAACATAAGCAAAGATTTAGATTTTCCAATTATGACATTAGTAGTAGATGAAATGACAGGAGAAGCAGGATATATTACTAGATTAGAAGCTTATGTAGATTTAATTAAAAAGAGAAGGGAGAAGCTATTGATTGGATAATTATTATATGGGAGTAGATGTAGGGTCAGTTAGTACAAATGTAGTTCTTATAGATGATGAAAATAGCTTGATCTTCCATGAGTATCTAAGAACACAGGGTAGACCTATAGAAGTAATAAAAGATGGTATTAGAAATTTATTTGATGAATTTGGGCTAGGAAATATATCTGGAGTTGGTACAACAGGAAGTGGACGGCAATTGGCATCTATTATATTGGGGGCAGATGTGGTAAAGAATGAAATTACCTGCCATGCTGTGGCAGGACTAAACCACAATCCAGGAACAAAGACTATAGTTGAAATAGGTGGGCAAGATTCTAAGATAATCATAATTAGAGATGGAATAGTAGTGGATTTTGCCATGAATACAGTATGTGCTGCAGGAACTGGTTCATTTTTAGATAGGCAAGCTTTAAGGTTGGGAATTGAGATAGATAGATTTGGAAAGAAGGCATTAGAATCTAAAAATCCAGTACGAATAGCGGGACGATGTGCAGTGTTTGCAGAATCAGATATGATCCATAAGCAACAATTAGGACATAATCAAGAAGACATAATAAGAGGATTATGTAATGCCCTTGTAAGAAATTTTCTCAGCAATGTAGGAAAGGGGAAGGAAATATTAGCTCCTGTTTTATTCCAAGGAGGTGTTGCATCTAATATGGGTATAAAAAAAGCCTTTGAAGAAGAACTAGGTCATGAAGTGATTGTTCCAGAAAATTCTAATGTAATGGGAGCTATAGGTGCAGCAATTCTGGGAAGGGAGCAGGCAACACAGCAGGGATATACAAATTTTAGGGGGCTTAATATATACAATAGTCAATATACAGTAGATTCTATAGATTGTAATGGATGTTCAAATATATGTGAGATACTGGAAATAAGAGAAGATGGAGAATTATTAGCACGATATGGTGACAAATGTGGAAAATGGTCTTTCTAATATAAGCAATTAATGATATAGTAAGATTAATATCAATAAATAGAGGAGGATATTATGAAGGACTTTCATCTAATTTGTACAAATTGTGGTGCAGTTTATGAAGGGGAAACAGAGAATTCCAAATGTAAGATATGTAATGAACCCTTGGAATTAGAAGAGATAAGAGATGGGAAAATTGTCCAAGGTAATATATTGAGTCAAAGTATATTAAATAGATATGGAGAATTTTATCCATATTTACAACTATCAGATGAAATTTCCATAGGAGAAGGTTTTACCTCACTAGTATATTCTGAGACATTAACAGAAAGCTGTGGAATTGGATCTCTATATTTTAAGAATGAGTCTGAAAATCCAACTTGGTCTTTTAAAGATAGAGGGACTATTACTGGAGTAATGAGGGCTAAGGATTTAGGATACAAGAAGATAGGAACAGTATCCACAGGGAATATGGCTACTTCGGTGGCAGCTTATGGTGCTATGGCAGGAATGGAAACAGTAGTATTAGTAAAGAAAGAGATAGCAGATGAAAAACTAAAACCAATTGCAATATATAACCCTAAGCTCATCAAGGTAGATGGTGATTATAGTAAGTTATATGATGAAAGTCTAAAATTGGGAAATGAAAAAGGAATATACTTTATAAATTCAGATGTACCATTTAGAGTAGAAGGTTATAAGACTATAGCATTTGAGATATGTGAGCAGTTAAATTTCAATGTTCCTGATTATGTAATTGTCCCTACTAGTGCAGGAGGGGATATAAGGGGTATTGAAAAGGGATTTAGGGAGTTTAGAAATGCTGGATTAATAGATAGAATTCCCAAGATGATAGCAGTTCAATCTAGTGGATGTTCACCTATATATAAAGCATTTGATGATGGAAGGATGGAAATAGAACGGTTTCAAAACCCAAATACCATTGCCCATGCAATAGAAAATCCATATCCTCCAAGTGGCAATCAAGTTTTGAGGATGCTAAAGAGAAATGGAGGTATTGTAGTATCAGTTGGAGATGATGAGATACTAAAAGCACAGAAGGAGATGGCTTCAATTGGGATATTTGGACAACCTGCATCAGCAACTTCTCTAGCTGCAGTTAAGAAGTTATCGTCTCAAGGTTATCTAAAAGAAGATGACAGGGTTGTCTGTATAGTAACTGCATCTGGATTAAAATATACTGCTGCTTTAGATAAACATGATCTTGACATAATAGAAGTTAAATTAGAAAATCTCAAAGAAGTAATATAAAGGAGTAGGTGCAATATTTCACCTACTCTTTCATAAGTCATATTATCTATACTATTTCATCGTCTTCTTCAGATTCTACCATAGTTGTGTTATCCTCTTCATTCATTGAGAATCTAAATGATCTTCTTCCACATCCAGGATTATTTGATCCACCACTATTTTCATCTATTTGCTTTGGAAATAGTGTTGGGAAAGTGCTACATATTGGAGAAGTATCTGGAGATAATTCTGGGAATCCTGTGGAGAGTACACATAATTGTACTGGAACAATTATCTTTTTCTCACAAGATACACATAATGCTATAATCAAATCTATGGTTATAGCTCCAGTTTCAGGATTTACACAGATATCTCTTGAAATACTATTGGTTGCAAGTCTAGTCTCACACAGTATATTACAGAATTCTGTAAATCTTGGGAAGAATGCAGAGTCAAACACTGATGGGATACACAGTTCAAAGAAATTTGTAAGAACTATAGGAGCATTAGGTGGTGCAATTGGTACATTGGCACTGACAGTAAACCTCACTCTTCTATCCCTTGAATCAAGGATTAAAAGTTCTATATCTATCAGCACATTACCTCTAATCCTAATTCGCTGAGTACCAAATACAGGAGTTCCTTTGTTTACATCATCACATTCACTAGTGTCAGCAAATATTAACTTTTCACTAGATAGTCCATCTGGTCCTACAACTTCTACAAATTGTCCTTTTTCATCTCTTAGAAATTCTCCACCAGAGAGTATGGTATCAGGATCTATGACAAGGTTTCTAGGATCATTTATATTAGCAGGGTTAAAGAATCTTCTACATCTAATATCCAATACTCGTAAGATTCTACTTCCCCTAGGTAGATTTGGGAAGAATCTTACATTATTTACAGTGCTTAAAGCTTGTAGATTGACTAAAGTTGCATCATATACTTTTTGTACAAATAGAGGTTCGGTAACTACACTTCTAAGGGAGCCATCCCATTGACATCCAGTTGTTGCTTCACAGCATCTTTCAGTTATTGGTAATATTGAATCCGGCATATGATGTCTATCGCTATGTCCTTTATTTGAAGACATTGATTATCCTCCTTTCAAAAAAGAATTGTTACTTACTCTTAATATATTCATGATGATATATTGTGTTACTCTTGGAGGAATAAATTCTCCTTTATTATAATAGTAATACTAAAAAAGGAGATGGATATGAAATGACTTTCTATAACAATAGAGGAGCTATAGCTCATATAGATGAAGGAGAAGTATATCTATTTAGACATGTAGACAATCAGATACTTATGGATCATTATATCTATGACAAGGAGGGTAGGCAGGATAAAATTGTTGAAGATACCTTGGGAGAATTTGATATACAGATTAGTGAAGAAGATAAGATATATTTAATATATCAAGATACACAGAGAGATCTATGGATACTTCTTATAGATAAGGAGATAAAAGAACGTACCAGATTAAGTGAAGGAGGTATGCCAAAGGTATTTGAATTAAATATGTTTCAAACATCAGATACTATGAATATAGTGTATTTAACATTAGAATCATCTGGAGAAGGTATCTTTAATATACATCACCATATGTTAAAAGGAGATAAATGGGTAAGCCATTTAGTAGAAGAAATAAGGGTAGATAAGGTATTAAATCCAATAAGAATATTGACAGATGGTGTAGATATTCTCCTATTCTACTATCAGGGAAATCAGATAAACCTCAAAAAGTTTAGTATGGAAAACATGGAATGGGGATCCTATATTCCATTAGGTGATACTAATAGAAAGTTATATATGGATGTATTCAAAGATGATGTATATATTCATATAGTATATTCTGAATATAGTGAAGAAAATCTAAGAATAAAATATATGAGATATCTATATGATGGTGATTTTTTGATTAAAGAAAGAGAAGAAATTTTATCCAATGAGGGGAATCCATCTAATCCTACTATCATAAAAGAAGATAATACTATTTGGATAGTTTGGAATGAATCATCAAATTTGTATAGTAGATATAGTTTGGACAATGGAGATAGTTGGAGTAATATTTATTTTTGGAAGGAGTCAAGGACAAATAATATAATGAGATATAAATATATAGGTACTCTGAAAGGGAATACTATACTTGAACATACCTTTGGTACTATATATCCAGAGATAAAATTTTTAGGATTTGGTCCTTTGAATAATATAGAGGAAATAACTCCTAAAAAAAAATTGATGGAGAGTATATTCAAGATGTGATATATAAAGACAATGAAAAAATGAGAATGGAAAAAACAGATGAATTAATGGAAGAGATTATGAGAATTGAGGAAGAATATGGTGCAAGGTTAAGTGATATGGAAAATCGAGTAGATATGATGGAGGAATTTTTAATAAGGTATACAAGAGGTTACTACTTAAAAACCATAAAAAAAGACTCCTACCGATAGGAGTCTTTCATCCAATTATGGATGGAATAAAAATGTTCAAAAGGGGTATTGGGAATAGAGATCTTTAAGGTTATTCTACTAACCTTAAATTCATTATAGCAAATATCGACAAAATTTGCAATGGAGTTTTGTCGAAATAGATATACTAATTTTTGCTAATACTTTAAATTAGGTTGATTCTGACGTATAATGGTAATAGAAGGGATGTGATTATCTTTGGAAAAAATATATATTAAATTAGAAAAAGAGTTGTCAAGAAATGGATTTGTACCTATATTTTTTGAAGATGTAGGACAGGCTAAGGAATATATATTAAAACATATTGAGAAAGATGAGTCTGTAGGTATAGGAGGTTCAACTACTATAGAGGAATTACAGATATATGATGTTTTAAAGGAAAGAGGCAATCCAGTGTATTGGCACTGGAAATCTGAAAATAAAAAACAAGAGTTAGAATATGCTAGAGATGCACAGGTATATTTGGCAAGTGCAAATGCTTTAACTTTTGATGGCAAGATAGTTAATATGGACGGAACTGGAAATAGGGTATCATCTATTATACATGGACACGAAAGGGTATATATAATAGTAGGAAAAAACAAGTTATGCAAGGATTACAATGAGGCTATTGAGAGAATAAAAAACATAGCAGCACCAAAGAATGCTAAGAGACTAGACACAGATACTCCATGTAAATTTACTGGGAAATGCAATGACTGTAATTCTCCAGATAGGATGTGTAGTGTAGAGACTATATTACATAGAAATCCTACAGGTACCCAGATATATGTGTGTTTAATAGACAAAGAATTGGGATACTAAAATAGAGGTGAAGATATATTGATTTATTTGGATAATTGTGCCACAACTAGGGTTAGGAGACAAGTATTGGATAAGATGTATGAAAGTTTTATTTCAAATTTTGGCAATCCATCTTCTCTCCATAGATTGGGCCTAAATGCAGAAAAAAAAGTAGAAGAAGCAAGGGATATAATAGCAGGATTTTTAGGAATAAATAGTAGAGAACTTTACTTTACATCTGGCGGAACAGAGAGCAATAACATTGCTATCCAGAGTATAGTGAATAGTATGAAGAAGAGGGGAAACCATATCATTACAACAAGTTTTGAACATGCATCCTCATTGAATATAATGAAAGAATATGAAAGAAATGGATTGAAGATTACCTATCTAAAGGTAGATGAATTTGGAAATATAGATATGGAACAATTGAAAAATGCACTAGATGAAGATACCATATTGGTATCTATAATTCATGTCAACAATGAAATAGGAACTATACAAGATGTAGAAGAGGTCAAGGAGATTATGAAGGAAAAAAATTCCCAAGCTCTACTCCATCTAGATGGAGTTCAGTCTTTTGGGAAGATAAGATTTTCATTAAAACAATTAGGCGTAAATACCTATTCTTTTAGTGGACATAAGGTTCATGGACCAAAGGGAATAGGAGGCCTATATATCAGGGATGGACTACATTTAAATCCTATTGTATTTGGAGGCAATCAGGAAAAGGGACTTAGATCTGGGACTGAAAATGTTCAGGGAATTATTGGATTTGGAGAGGCTGTTAGAATCTTAGGGGATAAATTTCTAGCTGAATCTAAACATGTAAGGGATTTGAGAGCATATATGGTAAATAGAATTGAAGAAGAAATACAGGACACAAAGATAAATACTCCTATAGATGAAAGTTCCTCACCATATATATTAAATATATCTTTTAAAGATACAAGGGGAGAAGTGTTGTTACACTATTTAGAGGATAAAGATATATATGTATCTACTTCTTCTGCGTGTTCTTCCAATGGAACAGAAAAAAGTCATGTTCTCAAGTCCATAGGACTAGATGACAATGAAATAGAGGGTACTATAAGGATATGTTTTTCCTATGAAAACACAAGGGAAGATATAGATTATACTGTAGAGGTACTCAAGGATTCAGTAGCAGACATAAGAGAGATTATGAAGAGGTGACAAGTTGAGAAAGGTATTGAGTATTAGTTTAGGAGAATTGGCTTTAAAGGGATTAAATAGAGGATATTTTGAAAGACAGCTAATAAGACAGATATCCAAGGGAATCAAAGATATAGGATATGAAACTATATATAAGGAGCAGGGAAAGATATATATAGAGGGAAATGAAGATGACTATAGCTTGATGATCAATAGATTGAAAAAGGTATTTGGACTAGTATATATAAGCCCATGTATTAGAACAGATAAGGACATGAATAATATACAGATGGCTTCAATAGAAGCTATGAGAGATAGAAGACATAGATCAGATATAAAGACTTTTAAGGTAGATACCAATAGATCAGATAAGTCTTTTTTCATGAAGTCACCAGATGTATCTAGAAATATAGGTGGTATAATACTAAAGGAGTTTGGAGATTTAAAGGTAGATGTCCACAATCCAGACGTATATCTATATATAGACATCAAACAAGAAAACGCATATATATATACAGAGAAGATAAAGGCATATGGAGGATTGCCAGTAGGTACAAATGGAAAAGGTCTATTACTTCTATCTGGTGGAATAGATAGTCCAGTAGCAGGTTTTATGATGGCAAAGAGGGGAGTACAGATTAACTGTGTACACTATCACTCCTATCCCTTTACTTCAGAAAGAGCAGAGGAAAAGGTAAAGAAATTGGCCAATATACTGTCAATTTATACTGGAAAGATGAAATTTTTCAGCGTTAATATATTGAATATACAGAAGGCAATAAATCAAAATTGCCCAGAAAAAGAGATGACTATAATTTCTAGGAGATTTATGATGAGAATTGCTGAGGAAATTGCAAATCGTAATAAATATAATGCCTTGATAACAGGAGAGAGCTTGGGACAAGTGGCAAGTCAGACTATACATGGCATAGGAGTTACAAATGATTCAGTAAAATTGCCAGTACTAAGGCCCTTAATAGGAATGGATAAAGTGGATATAATAGATATAGCAAATGATATAGAGACCTTTGAAACCTCTATACTTCCATATGAAGACTGCTGTACAGTATTTTTGCCTAAGCACCCAGTTACGAGACCAGAAGTTGAAGATATTGAAAAATCAGAAGAGGCTTTGGATATAGATGGTTTAGTAAAGGAAGCTATAGATAATATGAAAGTAATCACTATAGAATGATTATTAACTCTTGCAAATTTTCTGTCAAACTTTATTGACAGCTATGTGTAGTGTGATATGATATTTATATAGGGAATAGAGAGTCGGATTTTATGGAAGGAGGTATGAAGTATCTATAGTATGGGCAAATTTTAAGGAGGCATTGTTATGGTAAAGGTAAAACAGATTATGAGTACCAAAATAACAAATGAGGCTTTGAAATACATTGAAAAAAACCCCATGGAAAATCTAGACAAATTATTAAATCTATCGGAAAAGGTGATTAGGAGAGAAAATCACAAGGAAATTCACAAAAAGTTTAAAGAAATAGTAAATGACCCTGATAGTAATTGGTACCATCTATTGGAAAGATATTTTAGTGAACTATCTTCAGCTACTAGGCAAAAGTTTATGGTAAACTTTATGATAAATTCTGGTATGTTGGGGATACCAATTCAATATGAGATGATGGAAAAACACAATTGTAATGTACCTTGGGCTATATTAATTGATCCTACAAGTGCTTGTAATTTAAAGTGCACAGGATGTTGGGCTTCTGAATATGAAAAGACGGATTCCTTGGACTATGAAACTCTAGATAGAGTGATTAAAGAAGGTAAGGAATTGGGAATATATATGTATATATATTCTGGAGGTGAGCCTCTAGTAAGAAAAGAAGATCTTCTAAGACTAGCAGAAGAACATAGTGATTGTTTTTTCTTATCCTTTACAAATGCAACATTAGTTGATGAGGATTTTGCCAAAAAACTTGGAGAATTGGGAAATTTTGGATTGGCAATAAGTGTGGAAGGATTTGAAGAAGAGACTGATATGAGAAGGGGTAAGGGTACCTATAATAAGGTAATTAGAGCCATGGATTTACTTAAAAGAGAAGGGGCACCATTTGGATTTTCCACTTGCTATCACAGATATAATACAGAAACTGTAGGATCTGAAGAGTATTTAGATTTTTTGATTGACAAGGGATGTATGTTTGGATGGTATTTTACCTATATTCCTATAGGCAAAGATGCAGTGACAGATCTATTGGTAACTCCTGAGCAAAGGGAGTATATGTATCATAATATTAGAGAATTGAGAAGGAAAAAACCTATATTCATAATGGACTTTTGGAATGATGGAGAATATGTAAATGGCTGTATTGCAGGTGGAAGGAGATATCTCCACATAAATGCCAATGGAGACATAGAACCCTGTGCATTTATTCACTATTCTAATGTAAATATCAATGAAGTCAGTCTATTAGAAGGACTACAGTCTCCACTATTTATGAAGTATAGAGAAAACCAGCCTTTTAATGAAAATCATCTAAGACCTTGTCCATTGTTGGATAATCCTGAATATATAAGGAATATGGTAAATGAATCAAAGGCACATTCTACACAACCTATAGACAAGGAAGATGTAGAAGAGCTAGTCAAAAAGACAGAAGATGCAGCTAAAAACTGGGCTTCCACAGCAGATAGGCTATGGGAGGATAGAGTAAAAGATGAAAAAATAGAGGTATAATAAAAAAGAAGTGTTTCATGACTAGTCACTAGTTATGAAACACTTCTTTCATTTGATTATAAATCATTCAAAAAAACAATACCTTTTTATGATACTCTACCATTGGCATTACAATAGAATTCTGTTGAAATCCTTAAATTACGCCATACCATATCGCCATATTTGACATCTCCTTGTGCAACTACATAATAGGTTCTTCCACCATCGATTATACGGCAATCTTTGGCAGTAGTATGCCAAGTATATCCACTAGTTTTAGATTTGATATCTGTGATTTTACTATCACCAGAAAATAGTTGTCTATTATGAGTATCACTATAATAAGTTTTAAATTCACCTGTTATATCAATGGTTATGGTTCTTGTTCCAGCAGTTACTGTATCATTATGAGTTACTCTTTGATAGGATTCTAGAATAGGTTCTCTTTTTCTTCTTTCTTCTTCCCATTGTTCAGGTGTTTTAGCATTTTTACTTAGAGGTGTGATTGGATTGTTCATTTGATATTTACCAAAGGCTTCAAGTTCAATTTTAAGTTCATCAATAGACATTGCATTAGAAAAATTAAAGTCTTCAAATGGTGTAAGATCTACTTCTATAGCATATTTTTCCATTGCATCTTTTATTGCCATTTGACATTGTTCATAGAACTCTCTCTTTTCTGAAATTGGAGAGTTATTGTCAATGGCAAGTCCAGTTGTAGATATTGAGCAGAGTATGCACAGAGTTAAAATTAAACCAAAAAATCTTTTCATTTCTATTCTCCTTTATATAACAAGATTTTTTCTATCTAATGTCATCTTATAATAGAATTAATTTTCTGTCAAGCTATACTTAATATTACTAAACTTTAGGTATTAAAAAAACTTAATAACTGCATAATAGACAGGAAATGATAAAATAAAAAAGTATAAAAAAACTATTGACATTCGTATATAATTTAATTTATAATATGGTAGTTATGAAGTTGTGTTTAGTATATATAAACAAATAGTTAATCTATGTTTAACTTATCAGAGGATGGTGAAGATGAATATTGGGGAGAAAATTAGGAGATTGAGAATAAAAAGCTCTTTGACTCAAGAAGAGCTTGCAGACAGATGTGAATTGACAAAGGGGTTTATTTCTCAGGTAGAGAGGGACTTGACCTCTCCTTCTATTGCTACTTTAGTAGATATTTTAGAGGGACTTGGGACCAATCTAAAGGATTTTTTCAATGAAAGCGTAAATGAGAAGATTGTCTTTTCTAAAGAAGATATATTTGAATCTGAAAATGAAGAATTAGGATATATTCTGAAGTGGATAATTCCAAATGCTCAAAAAAATGCAATGGAGCCAATACTTATGGAATTAGAGTCAGGTGGAAAGACCAAGGAAGATTCACCTCATGAAGGGGAAGAGTTTGGATATGTGATAAATGGTAGTATTTATTTACATGTAGGGGAAGATAAATACAAGATAAGAAAAGATGAAAGCTTTTATTTTAGAGCTAATTCCAATCACTATATATCAAATGCAGGAAAGACAAAGGCTAGGGTCATATGGGTTAGTACGCCACCTAGTTTTTAAAATATAGAGGGGGGATTATAATGAACATAATCGATTTAAAGAATATCACTAAGGAGTACAATGGGGTTACTGTACTGGACAATATAAATCTATATATCAGAAAAAATGAATTTTTAACTCTACTTGGTCCTAGTGGGTGTGGAAAGACCACTACATTGAGAATTATCGGAGGATTTGAACAGCCAGCCAGTGGAAAAGTAATCTTTGAAGGAAAAGATATAACCACGGTTCCCCCTTATAAGAGACAGATAAATACTGTATTTCAAAAATATGCATTATTTCCACATATGGATGTATTTGAGAATATCTCCTTTGGACTAAAGATCAAGAAATTGCCTAAAGATGAGATAGATAAAAAAGTAAAAGAGATGTTGAGATTAGTCAATCTTGAAGGATTTGAGCGTAGATCTATAGATTCACTAAGTGGAGGTCAACAACAGAGAATAGCCATAGCAAGAGCCTTGGTAAACCAACCACAGGTACTATTGTTGGATGAACCTTTGGGAGCATTGGATTTAAAGCTTAGAAAAGAGATGCAAATTGAATTAAAAGATATGCAGAAAAGAGTTGGAATTACATTTATATATGTAACCCATGACCAAGAGGAAGCACTTACTATGTCTGACACAATAGTAGTCATGGACAAGGGAAGAATACAACAAATAGGCACACCTGTAGATATATACAATGAACCTAAAAATGCTTTTGTAGCTAAATTCATAGGAGAAAGCAATATAGTAGATGGGATTATGCATGATGATCTAGTAGTGGAATTTTCTGATATAGTATTTGATTGTGTAGATAAGGGGTTTGACAAGATGGAAGAAGTAGATGTAGTAATAAGACCTGAAGACGTGGAAATAATACCCCTAAATGATGCCAAATTAAAAGGAGTAGTTGAATCTGTTACATTTAAGGGGGTCCATTACGAGATGATAATAAAAGTAGATGGATTTAACTGGATGGCACATTCTACTATAATGAAAGAAGTAGGAACAGAAGTGGGAATAGACATCTTACCTGAAAACATTCATATTATGAAGAAGGTGAGAGATAGATGAAGACAAATTCAAAGGGAATAGCCTATCCTTATTTAATATGGATGCTGATATTTACAGTAATTCCATTATTGTTGGTACTATATTTTTCCTTTACTGTAGGTGACATAAGAGATTTTAGTGAATTTGAATTTAGTCTGGAAAACTTCAAAAGGTTTTTTACGCCTATCTACATCAAGGTACTACTAAGGTCAATAAATCTGGCGCTTATATCTACTATTATATGTTTGCTATTAGGATACCCTATGGCATATATAATTTCCAAAGAAAAACCTAAGAAGAGGAATATAATGATATTGATGTTTGTAATACCTATGTGGATGAATTTTCTCCTAAGGACATATGCTTGGCTCACTTTATTAGGGAAAAATGGACTTATAAATCACATTATAATCAAGTTAGGATTTCAGCCTCTAAATCTTATATACAATGATTTGGCTGTTTTATTGGGAATGGTATATAACTTTCTACCATTTATGGTACTGCCTATTTTTTCTGTATTGACTAAGATGGATAAAGGACTTATAGAGGCGGCAGAAGACTTGGGAGCAAATAAGATGACTATATTTAAAAGGGTCATATTTCCCTTGAGCTTACCTGGAGTAATCACTGGGATTACTATGGTATTTATCCCAGCAGTAAGCACATTTGTAATCTCTAGTCTCTTAGGTGGAAACAAGACAAATCTCATAGGAAATCTAGTAGAGCAGCAGTTTAGATATACTGGAGATTGGCATTTTGGCTCTTCTATGTCCATTATATTGATGGTGTTTATCCTTATTACCATGGCTATTACATCAAAATTTGATAAGGAAAAGGAAGGGGGAGGAGGATTGTGGTAAACAAGTTTACAAAAAGATTATATACATTTTTAATATTTTTATTTCTATATGCACCTATTATAGTCCTCATAGCATTTTCCTTTAATAATTCCAAATCAAGAGGTGTATGGGGAGGGTTTACACTTAAATGGTATGTAGAACTATTCAAAGATGCAGAGATATTGAGAGCTTTATATAATACTATATTGATAGCTGTATCATCTTCTATAATATCTACAATTATAGGCACTTTTGCTGCACTGGGAATATATAATATGAAGGGAATAAGTAAATCAGTAGTTCTTAACTTAAACTACTTACCAGTGTTGAATCCAGATATAGTTACAGCAGTTTCTCTTATGGTATTGTTTAGATTTTTAAGATTAGAATTAGGACTAGGGACCATGCTTTTATCACATATTAGCTTTAGTATACCCTATGTCATATTGTCCATATTGCCTAAATTAAAACAGATGAATAAGCATCTTGCAGAGGCTGCTATGGATTTGGGAGCTACACCTTTTTATGCTTTAAGAAAAGTAATAATACCTGAAATAATGCCAGGAATCATCACTGGTGGACTGATGGCATTTACATTATCTATAGATGACTTTGTCATTAGCTTTTTCAATACAGGACATGGAGTTGCAAATTTGAGTATTACAATTTTCTCCATGGCAAGACGTGGAATCAAGCCAGTAATCAATGCATTATCTACATTGATGTTTGTAAGTCTATTGGTATTATTGTTGATTATAAATAAAAGGACAGATAATAATTTACAAGAGGGAGGTTTTTAATTATGAAGATGAGAAAGATAGGTATTTTGACAGTTATTTTAGTATTGATGGTTAGTGTAGTTTCAGGTTGCGGAGAGAAAAAGCCAAGTATAAATGTATACAATTGGGGAGATTACATTGACAAGGAGATATTAAAAGATTTTGAGGAAGAGTATGGAATCAAAGTAAAATATGATACATTTGCAACAAATGAAGACATGTATATGAAGATAAAACAGGGTGGGAGTAGTTATGATGTAATATTTCCCTCTGACTATATGATAGAGAGAATGATAAGAGAAGATCTATTGACTAAGATAGATAAAGAAAATATTCCAAATATGAAAAATATTGAAGATAGATTTTTAAATTTAGATTATGATTTAGACAATGAATATTCTATACCGTATATGTGGGGAACTGTAGGTATAATCTACAATAAGACCATGGTGTCAGAGCCTTTGGATAGTTGGGCAGATCTATGGGATGAAAAATATAGAGGACAGATTGTCATGTTAGATAGCCAGAGGGATACTATGGCAGTTGCTTTAAAGAAATTGGGATATTCTATGAACACTAGAAATATAGATGAGCTAGAGGCAGCAAAGGAAGAACTTATAAGGCAAAAGCCACTGGTAAGTGCTTATCTAGGAGATGAAGTCAAGGATACAATGATATCAGGAGATGCTGCTATAGCTGTAGTATGGTCAGGAGATGCAGTTGAAATCATCAGACAAAATCCAGATATAGAATATGTAATACCAAAGGAAGGGACAAATCTATGGTTTGATGCCATGGTTATTCCTAAGAGTAGTACAAATAAAGAAGGGGCAGAAGCTTTTATAAACTATTTATCAAGACCAGAAGTAGCAGCAAAAAATGCAGAGTATATAGGATATTCTATCCCAGTACCAGAAGGAGTAAAGTTGTTGCCAGACGAGCTAAAAAATAGTCATGTATCCTATCCTACAGATGAAGAGATAGGAGAGGTAGAGATATTTAAAGATCCTCTAGATATAATACAAGAATATGATAGAATATGGACTGAAATAAAATCAGGACAATAGAGACAAGTTTTGCCTTAATCTGAATAATATGTTATAGTAATGGTCGAGTTGTAGACCTACAGTATATTTAAGATATTTTTAAGTCTATAAACTATCTTATGTCAGATATAACTCTTTATCTAAGGAGGTATTGACTATGAGGAGGAATAAAAGGTACAATTTAGCCTTTAGTTTTATTTTGATTTTTTCAATTGTCTTAAGTCCTATTTCCGTATTTGCAGATAGAGGAAATCTAGATATTACAGATAGGATAATAACACCTGAATATTCAGAGATTGTACTTGAGGAAAAGGATATGTATGAAGAAAATGGATCATATTATGGTTATTTTCCAACTAATTATGAGAAGAACTATTTCAGAGTATGGTTTAAAAATGAAAGTAGTAGTAGGGTACTGGTCTATTTAGAAAGTCAATCTGAACCGGATAAGACTTATTGGCCTATGCGTATAGATCCAGGTGAGAATGATTTTATGGAGTTTAAAGGAATTAGACCTGATTATTATAGAGTCGATGTATCTACTGCAGATGGTTCTCCTGTAATGGGACATCTGAGAGTAAGAGTTGGAAATGGACCATTAGATTAGGTTGTGAATATAAGATATATCATGCAGATAGTATTTATGTATAGATTTTACATTTGTAGGTTTGCAAGAAAAAGCTGGGACTGATGATATCCCAGCTTTTTCTTGATTTTTACTTATAAATTTTTAAAGCCGAAAATATACTAGATATATATTAGTATAAGAAAGATTGTGTAATAGAGGATGCTATGGGTATAAATTAATAAAATAGTATCTTGTTTAACAATTTAAAGAAAGTTGTGGTGATAAATGTGGATATTCAATTCCTTGGTGCAGCAAAGATGGTAACTGGATCTAATTACTTAATTACTACAGACAACCATAAGATATTAGTTGACTGCGGAATGTTTCAAGGCAATGAAGAAAAGGAAAAGATGAACTATATGGATTTTCCTTATGATGTGACAGATATAGACTATTTGATACTGACTCATGCACATATAGATCACAGTGGTAGAATACCCAAATTGGTAAGAGAGGGTTTTAGAGGAAAGATAGTATGTACAAAACCAACGGCAGATCTATGTGAAATTATGCTCCTAGATAGTGCTAAGATTCAGGAATCAGATGCACAGTGGGAAAACAAGAAAAGGTTGAGAACTGGACAGGATTTTGTAGAACCTTTGTATACTATAGATGATGCAAGGGAGAGTTTAAAGTATTTTGATCCTTACTTTTATGATCAAAAGATAAATCTAAATGAAGAAATATCCATTAGATTTAAAGATGCAGGCCATATATTGGGCTCGGCTATTGTGGAGATGTGGGCCTATGAAGGTGGAGAAGTGACAAAGGTAGTATTTTCAGGGGATTTAGGAATGCCAGGGAGACCTATTATCAAGGATCTGGAATTTATAGATAGTGCTGACTATTTGGTCATAGAATCTACCTATGGGAACACAAATCATGAACCTTTTAAAGATAGTACGGAGAAATTGATAGAAATAATCAATAGAACTGCCCTAAGGGGAGGAAGTGTTATCATACCGTCATTTGCAGTAGGTAGGACCCAAGAGTTGATATATGAGTTAAATAAATACTATGAGTATACTCCAGATATAGAGGAATATATGAGAATTCCCATATATATTGATAGTCCCATGGCTGTAAATGCAACAGAAGTATTTCAGAAGAATTCAAGTAGTTTTAATTATGAGGCAAGAGAACTTATCCTAAAGGGAGATAATCCATTTGCATTTAGCAATTTAAGATATATTAGAACTCAGGAGGAGTCCATGTCCTTAAATAAATCTTCATATCCAAAGGTGATTATTTCATCTAGTGGTATGGCTACTGCAGGTAGGGTGAGACACCATCTCAAGCACAATCTATGGAATCCAGACAATAGTTTAGTCTTTGTAGGCTATCAAGCTCAGGGGAGTTTGGGACGAATACTACTAGATGGAGCCTCAAAGGTAAAACTTTTAGGAGAAGAGATAGATGTACAGCTTGAGATATATGATTTGGAAGGTTTCTCAGGTCATGCAGATCAGAAAACTCTATTGAAGTGGATTGATAGATTTAAGATAAAACCAAAGAAGATATTTGTAGTACATGGAGAAGAGGACCAGTCTGAGACCTTAGCCCATCTAATTGAAGATAAGTTCAATATAGAGACCATAGTACCCAATATGAGAGATAAGTTCAACATATCCAAGGATGATATAGAATTGAAGAAGGGAATAAATATAGAGCCTATATTGTTGCAACAGGATATAGAAAATGAACTTGAAAATGTATATAGACAATTTGGAGCCTTAGTAGGTAGGTCGGGAATGTTATATAAGGATAAGATCATAGAGAAAAACTATGATGAACTTAAAAACAAGTTAATAGATCTTCAACATGAACTTATGGATTTAAATATTCTATTGAGTAAATAAAAGTATAAATACAATGACATATGGAGGAAAAAATGAAATATATAGAAAACTATTGTAATGATCCTAGATATAATCTAGCTTTTGAAGAGTATTGCTTTAAGCATCTATCTAAAGATGAAGACTATGTAATTCTATGGATAAATGGGCCAGCTATAATCGTAGGTAAAAACCAAAATACAGCAGAAGAGGTAAATGAAAGATATATACAAGATAATGGTATCAAGGTTGTAAGGAGAATAACAGGAGGTGGTGCAGTATATCATGATCTTGGAAATTTAAACTTTTCTATAATAACAGATTTAGGTGGGAATAAAGTAATAGATTTCAAAAAATATAATATACCTATTGTCAAGGCTTTAGAGAAATTAGGAGTAAAATGTGAACTATCTGGAAGGAATGATATAACTATAGATGGAAAGAAATTTTCAGGTATAGCACAGTCCATCTATAAGGATAGGGTCTTAAATCATGGTACTTTGTTATTTGATACAAAAATAGATGTATTGTCAAAGGCTCTCAATGTCAAACAAGATAAAATAGCTTCTAAGGGGGTAAAATCAGTAAAGAGTAGAGTTACAAATATCAAGCCCTATATGAGAGAAGATATAGATATGGATGAGTTTAGGAACTTATTATTAAAATACATATTTGAAATGGAGGGACTTATTCCTGAAAAATATGAATTAAGTGAAGAGGAAAAGGCAGATATAGATAGACTATATAGAGAAAAATATTCTACATGGGAATGGAATTATGGGAAATCTCCTAAATTTAATTTTAAAAATTACAAGAGGTTTCCCTTTGGTTCAATAGATATTAGATTAAGTGTCAAAGATGGAATAATAGAGGACTGCAAGATATATGGAGACTTCTTTGGTGCTGAAGATGTAAAACATTTAGAGGATAAACTGAAGGGGAAAAGATACGATAGATACAGTCTAGATTCTGAATTAGAGAATGAGGATCTGACAAAATATTTTGGAAATATTACATTAGAAGAATTCATAGACCTGGTATCTATATAGATACCAGGTCTATGAGTTATATATAGATATTGAGAAAAGGTTTGCATATATTAAATTGTTTCTAAAAAAAATAAATTGCAATTATATTAAGTATAAATTGCAATTTAACCTAATTATTTCTCAATTATCAGATAAATCAATCTCAATATGAAGGATGCCTTATACTCTACTGTCAAAACCGCTTAAAATAGCAGTATGTAGAAATGAAAACTTTAAAAAAACCTTTTCCAAATGCTTGTGTTTATATGAAAATATGGTATTATTAAAGAGAAGATAGGCAAATTATAGACAAAAAACCAAAGTAATATTAAGGAGGTAAAAAAATGGATAAGAAGACAATTGTTCTTGGAGTAATTGGCTCAGATTGCCATGCAGTTGGCAATAAGATACTTGATTACTCTTTGTCCGATGCAGGATTTAATGTGGTGAATATTGGTGTTTTATCACCACAGGAGGATTTCATCAATGCAGCAGTAGAGACAAATGCTGATGCTATACTCGTATCTTCACTTTACGGTCATGGGGAAATTGACTGTAGAGGAATGAGGGAAAAGTGTGATGAAGCAGGATTAGAAGGTATACTACTATATGTTGGTGGAAATATTGTAGTAGGTAAACAAAAATGGGAAGACGTTCACTCTAGATTCAAAGACATGGGATTTGATAGAGTATATCCACCTGGAACATCTGTGGAGACATCTATACATGATTTAAGAGAAGACTTATATAAATAGAGGGGATAATATGGATTGTTATCTGTTTATTGACTTTGGAAGCACATATACAAAGGTGACATTAGTAGATATTGAAAGAGAAGAAATCCTTGGTACAGGGAAGTCATACACTACAGTAGAGACAGATGTGACTATTGGATATAAAAATGCATTGGATAAATTGTTTTCCAAAGTTAAACAAGAAGTAAATATTGTGAAAAAATTGGCTTGTTCATCAGCAGCAGGTGGACTAAAGATTGTAGCCATTGGATTAGTTCCAGAATTGACTGCTGAGGCTGCCAAAAGGGCTGCATTAGGTGCAGGTGCTAGGGTTATAAAGACCTATAACCACAATTTAAACAATAGCGAGCTTCTTGAAATAAAGAACTCAAATGCAGATATGATATTGCTTGCAGGTGGGACTGATGGCGGAAACTTTGAGTGTATAAATCACAATGCTATGATGATTGCAAAGCATGATATCACAATACCTGTAGTTGTAGCTGGTAATAAGAGCTGTGTTGATGATATCAAGGAGATCTTTGGAGACAAAATAGAACATTATATTACAGAAAACGTTATGCCAAATTTAAATAATATAAATGTAGAGCCAGCCAGAGAGACCATAAGAAGCATATTTATGAAGCAAATTGTAAATGCAAAAGGTATGGAACATGTTGAAGAATTCATATCTGAAATTTTGATGCCTACTCCTGCATCTGTATTGAAGGCAGCAGAAGCCTTATCTAGAGGTACTAAAGATGAGGTTGGAATTGGAGATTTGGCAGTTATAGATATAGGCGGTGCAACTACAGATATCCACTCTATAGGAGAGGGAGCACCTAGTAAGCCATCTGTTATATTGAGAGGTCTAGAGGAACCTGTAGCTAAGAGAACTGTAGAGGGAGATCTTGGTATGAGATATTCAGCAGTCTCTGTGTTTGAGGCAGCAGGTACGAGAATGATAAAAAAATATCTAGATATTGAAGATTACGATTTGGAAGAAGAGTTTAACAATAGATACAATAATACTTCATTTATACCAGAAACAGATAGAGATATAGCTTTTGATGAGGCTATGGCAAAGGTATGTGCAGATATCTCTATGAAGAGACATGCTGGTAGAGTAGAGGCAATATATTCCCCATTGGGAGCTATGTATTCTCAAATAGGGAAAGATCTAATGGAATTACCCTATATAATAGGAACTGGTGGAGTTATTGTAAATAGCAAAAATCCTAAGGGGATTTTAGAAGCTTCATTATTTACAATGGAGGATCCAGATTCATTAAAGCCGAGACATCCTAAATTCTTAATAGACATTGATTATATATTATCGGCAATGGGGCTTTTAGTTATGGTGGATAAAAATATGGCAGTGAGAATGCTGAAAAAGTATATAGTAAAGTGTGGAGGTAATGACTAATGGTTTTGAGAAATAAAAGACTTACCGATGATCAGTTTTTTAGAGAGAGGGAAGAAGTTCTTAGCCAATGGCCAACAGGAAAAGAAGTTGATTTACAGGAGGCTGTAGATTATCTAAAAAAGGTTCCAGAGGAAAAGAACTTTGCAATAAAATTAGCAAAGGCAAAGGAAGCAAAAGTTACACTAGCACAACCTAGAGCTGGAGTTGCACTTATAGACGAACATATAACACTATTAAATTACTTACAAGATGAAGGTGGAGCAGATTTTTTACCTTCTACAATAGACTCCTATACTAGACAAAATAGATATGATGAATGTCAAGTAGGGATTGATGAATCAATAAAGGCGGGAAGATCATTACTTAATGGATTCCCAGCAGTAAATCACGGTATCAAAGGATGTAGAAAGGTATATGAAAGTGTAAATCTACCACTACAAGCTAGACATGGTACTCCAGATTCTAGATTATTGGCAGAGATAATACACGCATCAGGCTGGACCTCAAATGAAGGTGGAGGAATTAGTTACAATGTTCCATATGCAAAGGCTGTTTCTATAGAAAAGAGTCTTAGTGATTGGCAATATTGTGATAGACTTGTAGGCTTCTATGAAGAACAAGGTATCAATATAAACAGAGAGCCATTTGGACCTTTGACAGGAACTTTGGTTCCACCATCTACATCTAATGCTGTTGGAATAATAGAAGCACTACTTGCAGCAGAACAAGGTGTAAAGAATATTACTGTAGGATATGGACAATGTGGTAACTTGATTCAAGACGTTGCAGCAGTGAGATCTCTTGAAGAGCAGACTGAAGAATATCTAAAGAAATATGGATATAATGACTGTATAGTAACTACAGTATTTCACCAGTGGATGGGTGGATTCCCTGAAGATGAAGCTAAGGCATTTGGAGTTATATCACTAGGTTCAACAGCAGCTGCTTTAGCAGGAGCAACAAAGGTAATAGTTAAGACACCTCATGAGGCTATAGGTATTCCAACAAAAGAAGCCAACTCACAAGGAATTAAGGCTACAAAGATGACATTGAATCTATTGGCTGGTCAAAGAATGGCTATGAGTAAGGAACTAGAAGAAGAGATAAGAATCATAAAGGCAGAGACAAAATGTATGCTTGACAAGGTATTAGAAATAGGTGGAGGAGATCTAGCTATAGGAACTGTAAAGGCCTTTGAACAAGGTGTAATAGACATTCCATTTGGACCATCAAAATATAATCTTGGAAAGATGATGCCAGCTAGAGATAATAATGGTGCAGTTAGATATCTGATGATAGGTAATATACCATTCTCAAAAGAACTAATCGATTTAAATAGAGAGAGATTAGAAGAGAGAGGTAAGTACGAAAACAGAGAAGTTGGATTCCAAATGACAGTTGATGATATATTTGCTGTTGGTAAAGGAAAATTAATAGGGAGACCGGAGGGAAAATAAGATGAAAATAGTTGATATTATTTGTGCAGAGGGAAAAACAGGTTTTTATTTTGACGATCAAAAGGCAATAAAACAAGGTGCAAAGCATGATGGTATGTTTTATTTAGGAGAGCCAAAGACTGAAGGGTTTTCAGCAGTTAGACAAGCTGGAGAGAGTATTTCTGTAATGATAGTATTAGACGATGGTCAAGTGGCTCATGGAGATTGTGCAGCAGTTCAATATTCTGGAGCTGGTGGTAGAGATCCTCTATTCTTAGCAAAGGACTTTATCCCTGTTATAGAAGGTGAAATCAGAGAAAAACTAGTAG
The DNA here is from genome assembly GCA_902386935.1 of Varibaculum timonense. Classification (GTDB taxonomy): domain Bacteria; phylum Bacillota; class Clostridia; order Tissierellales; family Tissierellaceae; genus CABMKH01. The sequence goes on along the minus strand of CABMKH010000002.1, from coordinate 183,871 downwards.
GTAGAGAAACTACAAACTTCAAAGAATTAGCTGAAGAAGTTGACAAGATGGAAATTGGTGGAAAGAAACTTCACACAGCCATAAGATATGGATTGACACAGGCACTATTAGATGCTGCTGCAAAGGCTAAGAAAGTTACTATGGCAGAAGTTATAAAGGAAGAATATAATACAGGAATTGAATTGAAGAGAATCCCAATATTTACTCAATCAGGGGATGATAGATATACAAATGCAGATAAGATGATAATCAAGGAAGCAGATGTATTGCCACATGGTCTATTTAACAATGTTGAAGAAAAGCTAGGACTTAAGGGTGAAAAATTGATTGAATATGTAGAATGGCTAAGAGATAGAGTTCTTAAGTTCAGAGTCAATGAAGACTATAATCCAATATTCCATATAGATGTGTATGGAACCATAGGAGAGCTTTTAAATGATGATACTAAGGCTATGACAGAGTATTTAGGAAAACTAGAAGAAGCCGCAAAACCATTTAAGCTTAGAATAGAAGGACCAATGGATGTTGGTGCTAGAACTGCTCAAATGGAAGCTATGAGAGATCTAAGGGCTAGTCTAGAAGATGCAGGAATCGGTGTTGAATTAGTTGCTGATGAATGGTGTAATACTCTAGAGGATGTCAAATATTTTGCAGAAAATAAGGCAGGACACATGATTCAGGTTAAAACTCCAGATTTAGGAGGAATAAACAATTCAATAGAAGCTATAATGTTCTGTAACGAAATAGGCGTAGGTGCATATCTAGGTGGAACATGTAATGAAACTAGTAGAAGTGCAGAGATATGTGCAAATATAGCTATGGCATGTGGTGCTACACAAGTATTAGCTAAACCAGGTATGGGTGTTGACGAAGGTATAATGATCATAAATAATGAAATGAATAGGGTTCTTGCTTTAAGTAAGAAGAGAGCTTAGACAAGAAAATAAAAGGTGGGTAAATGATGAGAGAAATTGATGCAGGGTTAATAACTAAAGAAGTAAAGAGATTGGTTATGGAAGCTAATTATTTTTTACCAGATGATGTCTTAAATTCCCTAAAAGAATCTCAAAAGAACGAAAAGTGGGATCTTGCGTCTGCTACAATAGGTAAGATAATAGATAATGCTGGGATTGCAAGTACTGATCATGCCCCTATGTGCCAAGATACAGGTATGGTAGTAGTGTTTGTAAAGATAGGACAGGATGCAAGGGTAATAAATGGATATATAGAAGATGCTATCAATGAAGGAATTAGAGAAGGATACGAAGAAGGATATCTAAGAAAGTCCGTAGTCAAAGATCCGCTAAATAGAGTAAATACAAAGGACAATACACCTGGAGTAATCCACTATGAAATTGTCCCTGGAGATAAACTTTCTATAATGGTGGCTCCTAAGGGCTTTGGCTCTGAAAACATGTCTAGAATAAAGATGCTCAAGCCATCTGAAGGGCTACAAGGGGTTAAGGACTTTATATTGGAATCTGTAGAGTTGGCAGGACCTAATCCTTGTCCTCCTATAGTAGTAGGAGTTGGGATTGGAGGGACCTTTGAAAAAGCAGCTTATCTAGCTAAGAAGTCATTGATGAGACCATTAGATAAGTATTCAGATGATCCTTTCTATGCAGATCTTGAGAAAGAGATGCTGGTAAAGGTAAACGAATTGGGGATTGGACCTCAAGGCTTTGGTGGTAAAACTACTGCACTAAAGGTAAGCATTGAACATTATCCTACACATATTGCTGGTTTGCCTGTTGCAGTAAATATAAACTGCCATGCAACTAGACATAAAGAAGTTATTCTTTAGGAGGGTAAATATGAATAAAACATTGACTACACCTTTAACCACAGAAGACCTAAAAGATTTAAGAGCTGGTGATGATGTATATATCACTGGATATATATATACTGCAAGGGATGCAGCACATGCAAGACTTGTAGATCTATTAGATGAAGGTAAAGAACTACCTTTTGATATAGAGGGAGCGGTTATCTATTATGTAGGACCAACACCTGCTAAGCCAGGGGAGCCAATAGGCTCCGCTGGTCCTACTACAAGCTATAGAATGGATTCCTATGCTCCAAGACTATTAGATGTAGGATTAAAAGGTATGATAGGCAAAGGAAAAAGAGGTCAAGAGGTTAAAGATAAAATTGTGGAAAATAAAGCTGTGTATTTTGCAGCAATTGGTGGAGCTGCTGCTCTAATTAAAAAATGTATCAAATCTTCAGAAATCATAGCATATGAAGATTTGGGGGCAGAGGCTATTAGAAAGATTTATGTGGAAGATTTTCCAGTGACTGTTATCAATGATGCACAGGGAAATGACTTATATCAGTTGGGAAGGAAGGAATATTTAGAATGGGCGGAGGAAAAGTAGAGATAGTAAAGATGGCTACAGCCGGAACTGTTGAATCCAACGACATACTTATTATGATTTCCAAAGGCGAAGGTAGTATAGATATAGAGCTTGAAAGTGTTGTTGAACAGCAATACGGTGAAGATATAAAAAAGGTAATATATGATACCCTTATAGATGAAGGGGTAGATAGTGCAAAGGTAATTGCCAAGGATAAGGGAGCACTAGATTTTACAATCAAAGCCAGAGTAAAGGCTTGTGTTGGCAGAGGAAGTGGTGATGTAAATGAACTATAGGACATTGCTATTCATCCCAGGAAACAATCCTGGTATGCTTTTAAACTCAGATATATTGGGAGCAGACGGGCTTATTATAGATTTAGAAGACGCCGTAGCTCTAACAGAAAAAGATGCAGCTAGAATCCTAGTCAGAGAATATTTGACAACCTTTGATACAAAGACAGATATCTTTATTAGAATAAATCCATTGGATAGTCCCTATTTCTATGAGGATTTAGAGGCAATAAAAGACCTTGATATCAAGGGGATAGTACTTCCAAAGGCTGGAATAGAACCAATGGAAAAACTAGATGCATATCTAAAAGAAAATAAATTAGATTTTGATATCATTGCACTGGTAGAGACTGCACTAGGGTTAGAATTGTCCCTAGATATTGTACAGAAATCAGACCAAGTAATAGGGATATTCTTAGGTGCTGAGGATTTGACCTTGGATTTAGGTGCTAAGAGGACAAAAGAGTCTAATGAAATTGCATATGCTAGATCTAGAATAATAGCTGCTTCTAAGGCTATGGGAATTCAGGCTATTGACACTCCTTTCACAGATACAGATGATATGGAAGGATTGAGAATAGATACATTAAATGCCAAGGATTTAGGAATGACTGGCAAGGCTGTCATAAGTCCAAGGCATGTTGAAGATATAAATATTGCCTTTTCACCTTCTGAAGGAGAAATAAACTATGCAGTTAGAGTAATGGAAGGTGTAAAAGTTGCAAATGAAAAGGGACTAGGTGCATTTTCAATAGAGGGCAAGATGATAGACAAGCCAATTATTTTAAGGGCACTTAATACCTTGAAATTAAGCGGTAACTATAAGGAGGAATATGATGAATTACTTAAATAATACAGATTTAAAAACTGTAAAAATTCTAGACAAATCAGACTATCCTTCTAAGAGTGAAGCTAGAGAAAAGGTTACAGAGAATTTAGAGGCATTGATAAAAGAACTAGATTTAAAGGATAATGCAGTTATATCTTTCCATCATCATTTGAGAAATGGAGATAAGGTCTTAAATCTAGTTATGAAGGAAATTCAAAAAACTGGTATTAAGGGAATAACATTGGTGGCAAGTTCTCTATTTCCAGTTCATGAGGAAATGGTACCCTTAATTCAAGATGGAACTATAGAAAATATAGTGACATCATATATAACTGGAGGTCTAGCCAAGGCTATTAGTCATGGGGACTTGAAGGGACATATCATAATGCAATCTCACGGTGGAAGGGCAAGGAGTATCATCAATGAAGAGATAGTAATAGATGCAGCCTTTATAGCATCTCCAAGCTCTGACAAGATGGGAAATATATCTGGAGTAAATGGGAATAACTATTGTGGATCTATGGGATATGCCATAGCTGATGGAATAAAAGCCAAGAAGGTTATAGCTGTCACAGATTCACTCATGGAATATCCTAATTACCCAGCAGATATAACAGAGGACTATGTAGACCATGTACTTGTAGTAGAATCTATTGGACTTAAGGAAGGTATAGTTTCAGGAACTACTAGGGTTACAAAGGATCCTGTAGGTTTAAAGATTGCAAAAGATACACTTAAAGTAATGGAAGCTACAGGACTATTAAAAGATGGAGTAAGTTTCCAAAGTGGTGCTGGTGGAATCTCCTTGGCAGTGACTTCATATCTTAGGGACTATATGATTGAGCACAATATAAAGGGAAGCTTTGCTTCTGGTGGAATTACAGGATATCTTACAGATATGTTAGAGGAAGGTCTATTTGATTCACTATTTGATGTTCAATGTTTTGATCTAAAAGCTATTGACTCACTAAAGAGAAATCCAAATCATATAAGGATGAGTGCATCTCAATATGGAAATCCAGAGGTATCTGCAGTAGTGGACAATCTAGACATAGTAATACTAGGTGCTACTGAAATAGATTTGGACTTTAATGTCAATGTTTCAACAGGTTCTGATGGAGTTCTAATGGGAGGTTCAGGTGGTCATCAGGATACTGCAGCAGGTAGCAAAGTATCCATAATAGTATCTAAACTATTCTCATCTAGAATACCTCTAATAAAGGATAGGGTAGATGTGATTACTACACCAGGAAGTACTATAGATGTTCTAGTAACTGAAAGAGGAATATGTGTCAATCCATTGAGAAAGGACTTAATAGAGAAATTCAAAGAAGCCAAATTAGATATAGTAGATATCAAGGAACTCAAAGAATATTCAGAGAGTATAATGGGGGCACCAAGTCCAATAGAGAAGACAGATAGGATTATTGGATTGTCAGAATACAGAAATGGTCAAATACTAGATCATATATATGAAGTTAAAAGAAAATAGATATATAGATAGAGAGTTGCATATGCAACTCTCTATCTATATATGGTATAATTAATGAAAATAATTATATTTATAAATGAGGGATACCATGTTTTTTAGTGATGAGCTCAATATTAAAAATGAAAATGAAGTTTTAGAGATAAAAAAGTTTTTAGATAATTTTGGAGTAAACTATGATTACCCAGATAAGACCTTTGTAATTAGAGATAATGGAGAGATAATAGCTACAGGATCTGCATCTGGAAACATATTAAAGTATTTTTTTTCTAAAGAAGAATACAAGGGACAGGGAGCTATGGGGATTATCTATAATTCTCTCTTAAATTATCTATTGGAGAGTGGACATGACTCATTCTTCGTATTTACTACTCCAAACAATAAATTGATATTTGAATCATTGGGACTAAAGGAAGTCTATTCAACTAAGAGAGTTTCCCTATTTGAAGGAGGCTTTTATAACTATAATAGCTGGATAGAGAAGACAAGATCAAGTTTAAGACCTAAAAAGGGCCGTAGAGGATCTATAATAATGAACTGCAATCCAATGACCTTGGGGCATAAATACTTGATTCAAAAGGCTCTTGAAGAAGTAGATGAATTGTTGATATTTGTAGTAGAAGAAGACAAGTCAGTATTTCCCTTTAGAGATAGATTTTCTATTTTACAAGAAGAGCTAAAGGATATAGAGAAAATAAGCTTGATAAAAGGGGGTCCATATATAATATCCCAAGGTACATTTCCCACTTACTTTATCAAAAAGAAGGATCAGATGCTAGAAATATATACAGAACTAGATGGGAGTATATTTGCAGATAAGATAGCTAAAGATTTAGATATAGATATTAGATTTTTAGGTTCAGAACCTAAGGATATGGTCACATTGGCATATAACAAGGCTTTAAAGGATATATTGGAAGAGAGAAATATAGAAGTTAAGATAATACCTAGAGTTTCCTTAAAGGATGAAATAGTAAGTGCATCATATGTGAGAAAGCTATTAAAAGACGGAAATATTGAAAAGGCCTTTGATTTTTTACCAAATAGCACAATAGAGTATCTAAAATCTAGTAAGGGAAGAGAGATAATAGATAGACTATAAATTGTATACGAAAATGTTGTCTTGTTTAAAAGACCTATATTTATCAGATGTATATCTTGACAAATATAGGTCTTTTTTAAATAGATAAAGTCTGGTAATATATATGGAATAAGATGGAGGTGATTGGGATAATAAATAGGTCTAGTGGTATTTTGATGCATATTTCATCTTTGCCTGGAAGATACGGTATAGGGGATTTAGGAAAGGGAGCATATGATTTTGTAGACTTTTTAGTTAAAGCTGGACAGAAAAATTGGCAAGTTCTACCTATAGGAGTGACTGGATTTGGGGATTCACCTTATCAGTGTTTCTCAGCCTTTGCGGGGAATCCATATTTTATAGATTTGAATGAGTTTATACAAGATGGGTATCTAACTGAAAGGGACATAGAAGAAAAGGCTCTATATATAGATGAAGATAGGGTAGACTATGAACTGTTATATAAAAATAAGATGAGTTTACTACAGATGGCATATGATAATGCAAAGAAAGATATTTGTGAAGAGCTGAGGATATTCTATGAAGAAAATATAGATTGGCTACGTAAATTTAGTATATTTATGTCTATTAAGAAAAGATATAGCGATAGCTCTTGGCTAAAATGGGATAAGGTCTATAGGATATTCGATTCACCACAGGTGTTGGAGTATGAAAAAAATAATCTAGAGCATATATATTTTTGGATATTCACTCAATATATGTTTTTTAAGCAGTGGAGAAGATTGAAAAAGTACGCCAATGACAGAGAAATAAATATAATTGGAGATTTACCTATATATGTAGCAGAAGATAGTTCAGATGTCTGGGGAAATCCAGAGCTTTTTAATCTAGATGATGATTTATACCCATTGACAATATCAGGATGCCCTCCTGATGATTTTTCTGAGACAGGACAATTATGGGGAAATCCCATATATAATTGGAGGGCCATGGAAGACTTAGGTTATAGCTGGTGGATTCACAGAGTAGAGCATAGTTTCAAATTATTTGATATATTGAGGATAGACCATTTTAGAGGGTTTGAATCCTATTGGGAAGTAGAATATGGTTCTAAAGATGCTATAGATGGCTCTTGGGTCAAAGGACCAGGGCTTAAACTGTTTACAAAGATAGAGGAGAAATTAGGTAAGTTGAATATAATAGTAGAAGATTTAGGGCTGAATACTGTAGAAGTAGAGAGAATGGTAGTGGATTCTGGATTTCCCAATATGAGAGTTATACAATTTGGTCTTGATTTAAGGGAGGACAATACTCACACACCTCATTGCCATGATAAAAATTGTACTGTATATACAGGTACCCATGATAATCATACTATCATGGGATGGCTTGAGACTCTATCTAATGAAGGATTTCAGTATGTATCTGAATATTTTAAATTAGATGAGAAAGAAGGGCTTAATTGGGGAATAATTCGTGGAACATGGGCCTCTACAGCAAATCTAGCCATAGCACCAATGCAAGACCTCCTCGGTCTAGGAGATGAGTCTAGGATTAACACACCTGGCACTGGTGAGGGTAATTGGACTTGGAGGATGAGAAGGGATGTATTATCTGATGAATTGGCTGAGAGGATAAAAAAACTAACAGAGATATATTGGAGGTAGATGATGGAAGATATAGTAAAGTTTAAGAATAGAATAGAGAGAAATTCAATGATGAATTTCGGTAAAAAATTAGAGAAATGTAATTCTAAGGAAAAATATATATCAGTATCTAAGACGATTATGGAAGATGTCCTGCCAAGATGGATAGCTCTAAAGGAGAACTATGAGGACAAGAGACAGGCTTATTATTTTTCGGCAGAATATTTAATGGGTAGGGCATTAGGGAATAACTTGATAAATATGAGATACAGAGAAGAGTTAGAAGAAATACTGAATGAAATCGGAGTTGATTTCAATGAAATTGAAGAGGCAGAAGAAGATGCAGCCTTAGGTAATGGAGGACTTGGAAGATTGGCAGCTTGTTTTTTAGATTCAGCGGCGACTTTAGATTATCCTCTATCAGGTTATGGAATCAGATATGAATATGGGCTTTTCAAGCAGAAATTTGAAAATGGATTCCAGATGGAATATGCTGATAATTGGTTGGAGTATGGTGATCCATGGTCAATTAGAAAAGAGTCAGAAAGTGTAGTCATAAGCTTCTCTGATGGAGATGTACTAGCTGTACCCTATGATACCCCTATAATAGGATATGGAGGAAATAGGATAAATACATTGAGGCTTTGGAAAGCAGAATCTAAGATGCCTTTTGACTTTAATGCATTTAATCGTCAAAGATACGACTATGCTGTAAAGAATAAAAATGATGCTGAAAATATTACAAAGGTACTATATCCAAATGATTCAGATATTGAGGGAAAGACTCTTAGACTAAAGCAGCAATATTTTTTTGTATCTGCATCTCTACAGGATTTAGTTAGAAAGCATAAGAATAGATATGGAAGATTAGATAATTTTAGTGAACTTCATGCAATCCAATTAAATGATACTCATCCAGCAGTTGCCATCCCAGAGTTGATGAGGATTTTGACTAGGGTAGAGGGCATCCATTGGGAAGATGCTTGGGAAATAGTCAAGGAGACCTTTGCATATACAAATCACACTATTATGGCAGAGGCTTTAGAACAGTGGCCAGTGGATCTATATACATCTCTTTTGCCAGAAGTATATGAGATTATTGAGGGAATAAATTTTCAACTTATAGGTGAGCTTAAAAACATGGGAATTTCAGAGTCTGAAATAGGAGAATATAGTATTATAGACAATGGATATATCAAGATGGCATGGCTATCTATATATGGAACCCATTCTATAAATGGAGTGGCAAGACTTCATACTGATATATTAAAAAACATAGAGCTTAATAATTGGTATAGACTATTTCCAGGGAAATTTAACAACAAGACAAATGGAATAACTCAGAGAAGATGGCTTCTCATGTCAAATCCAGAGCTTTCAGCCTTTATAACCGAATTATTAGGCTCAGAACATTGGATTAAAAATCTAGATGAAGTGAAGAAGTTGGAAAAGTATGCAGATAATGAAGATGTATTGAATAGATTCTTGGATATAAAGCAGATAAAAAAGAGACAACTAGCAGAGTATATCTATGAAAAAGAGGGAATTCAGATAAATACTGATTCAATATTTGATGTTCAGATAAAGAGATTTCATGAATATAAAAGACAGTTACTAAACGCCCTTCACATATTGGATCTATATTATAGATTGAAGGATAATCCAGAGCTAGATATTGTTCCTAGAACTTTTATCTTTGGAGGAAAGGCGGCACCAGGATATTATAGGGCAAAGAGTGTTATAAAGTTTATAAATGATATAAAGGAACTAGTAAATAATGATCCTTGTATAGACGGGAAAATAAAGGTAGTATTTGTGGAGAACTACAGGGTATCTTATGCTGAAAGACTATTTCCTGGAGCAGATCTGTCAGAGCAGATTTCTACTGCGGGAATGGAGGCGTCTGGAACTGGGAATATGAAATTTATGCTAAATGGGGCACCTACCATTGGCACATATGATGGAGCTAATGTTGAAATAGTAGAAGAAGCAGGGGAGGAAAACAACTTTATATTTGGACTTAGAGTGGAAGATATTGTTGATTTAAGGGACAGCTATAATCCATCAGAGATTTATGAAACTACACCAGGACTAAAGAGAGTTGTAGATGCCCTAGTGGATGGGACTTTTGACATGGCTGCAGGAGAGAGATATAGGGATCTATATAATTCACTTTTGAATGGAACTGATTGGAATAGACCAGATGTGTATTTTGTGATGAAGGACTTTGAAAGCTATAGAAATGCACAATTAGAAGTAGATATGGCATATAGAGATAGACTAGGTTGGGCGAGAAAGTGCTGGATGAATATGGTGAACTCTGGGAAGTTTAGTTCAGATAGAACTATAGAAGATTATGCAAAGGAAATATGGAAGATATAATAGGATAAAACTTTAGCAGGAAATCGATTTGGAATTGAGCTTGACACAACTGTCACAGAGGTATACTATGTAGATGATAGTATATAATATTAAAATATTTGTATAGGGGGATTGTTATGGATACGAAGAAGTTCAGAGTTGAAAGCGATTCTGTAGGCGAAAAGAATGTCCCTATAGACGCATACTATGGTGTCAATAGTTTGAGGGCGGCTGAAAACTTCACTATTACAGGCAGAAGGATGTATAGTGCACAGATTATAAGCTTGGCACAGATCAAAAAAGCAGCAGCTATGTCCAACCATAAAGCAGGTCTTTTAAGTGATGAAGTGAAGGATGCAATAATACAGGCATGTGATGAGATTATGGATGGAAAACTTCATGATCAATTTATATGTGATCCTATTCAAGGTGGAGCGGGAACGTCTGGAAACATGAATGCCAACGAAGTAATAGCAAATAGGGCTAATGAAATCCTAGGTGGGAAATTAGGTGCATATGACAAGGTACATCCAAATGACCATGTAAATATGGGACAATCTACAAATGATGTATTCCCTACATCGGGAAAGTTAGCAGCTTTAAAACTTGTGCCAAGGGCAATTGATGAACTAAAAAAGCTATATGATGTATTATTGGATAAATCCAAAGAATTTGATGATATCATAAAGATGGGTAGAACCCAAATGCAGGATGCTGTACCTATTAGACTTGGTCAAGAGTTCCATGCATATAGTTCTGCAGTGAAGAGAGATATTACAAGAATTGAGAAGGCTTTTGATGAGTTAAAGACCATAAATATGGGTGCTTCTGCCATAGGTACTGGGATAAATGTAGATACTGTATATTTTGATGAAATAGTCCCAGCTATAAGTAAGGTCACTGGAATAGAATTGAGACAGGCAGAAGATTTAGTAGATGGTACCCAACATGTGGAGTGTTTTGTAGTTGCTTCTTCAGCTCTTAAGACTGCAGCAGTGAGTCTGTCAAAGATGGCAAATGATTTGAGATTGATGTCCTCTGGGCCAAGAACAGGATTTGGAGAAATCAATCTACCACCAAGGCAAAATGGTTCTTCCATTATGCCAGGAAAGATAAATCCAGTAATTCCAGAAGTTATGAGTCAAGTTGCCTTCAATATAATAGGAAATGATATGACCATAACTATGGCGGCAGAAGGTGGACAACTAGAGTTAAACGCCTTTGAACCAGTTATATTCTATAATCTATTTGAATCTATAGAGACATTGGCAAATGGTGTGGAGACATTTAGAGAAAATTGTGTTGTTGGCATAACTGCAAATAGAGAGAGATGTAAATCTCTAGTAGATAATAGTGTAGGTGTAATAACTGCCATAGTCCCCCATGTTGGATACAAGGCAGCGGCTAAAATTGCAGACAAGGCAATTGCAAGTGGAGAGCCTGTGAGAGAGTTAGTTTTAAAAGAAGGGCTTTTATCAGAAAAAGAGTTAGACGAAATATTAGATGCCTTTGCTATGACTGAACCTGGAATAGCGGCAAAACACCTTTTGGATGAATAGAAATTCAATATAATAAAAGGGTGCTTCCTAGAAGTACCCTTTTATTAAAAAATATATTTTTTTTAAACACATAAAAACACTTGATTAATATCAATTTATATGATAATATATTTCTGTTGCCAAATTTATGCCGAAGTGGTGGAACTGGCAGACGCGTTGGACTCAAAATCCAATGGTAGCAATACCGTGGGGGTTCGATTCCCCCCTTCGGCACCATTACAAAAAGCTTCTATATGAAGCTTTTTTTTATTCTTAGAAATTAATTTTAAAAATATTTTCAACTGGTATTGAAATGTCTTCTCTATTTCCTCTTTTTATAATCTTATCTAACATATGCGAATCATTTGAATCTAATTTAAAAATCCCTACAAAAGGCTCGTGTATATAACTATTACCTTCTTCTTCATAGATTGATTTCCAACTGGTACCACCCGATTTAAATTTGAAAAAAACAGCAGAAAATTTTGTTTTGCCAGGAAACTGAGAGGTACTTTGCTTACTTGTTTTACGAGAGTTGACTAATATATCTAGCATATTATTTATGTCTAACTCTTGATAAATAATAGTCTTTTGAACACACTTATTTCCAATAACATCAATTAAAATGATACTACTCAATTCTTCTGGATTGGGGACTTTTAAATATCTATAACTTCTACCTAACATAAATATAAAGATTACAGCAATAAGAAATATAAATAGAACAATGATTTTCTTTGTTTTTCTATAAATAATATCTACTCCCTTCGCTAAGTATATATTGCAAAGCACATAGATACCTTATTATATCTATTGGTTATTATTATAACACTTTTTACCATCTTATTTTATAAATAAATAATAACCTAATAGATTTTTTCATTTAAAATAAATCTATTTTAAAAATGGAAGAACGAATGGGATAGCCTTGTGTGACAAAACCATCCCAATGACCCTAGAATATGTTTTTAATTTTAATTGATTTGTTCATAATATCACCAAGATATTTATAGCAAAAAAGGAACAATTAATCAAGAAAAAATAATTAATTTTTACAAATCAGGTTAAATTATCAATATTTGTTAATATATTGATAGAAGCTTTTTTTATTTTGAGGTAATATCCATCAACACTTCATTATCTCCGCTATATACTACAATTAATGCAGTATGCTCATCCTTTTCTATCTGGAGCATATTTGGCTTTCCGTCTAAAGTGATTTTCCAGCCATCATCTTGGAGAATCTTCTCATATTCTGTAAGTATATTTTCAATATCAACATCCTTAATGGTATAAGTGACTTTTTTTAGTTCACCTGTTTGCTCTTCATTCTCCACTCCATTTTCCATTTCATTAGATTTAGCAACCATATTATTATATGAAGGAAGATATGGAAATTCTTTAGTATATGAGATTCTAGGGGAACAGGAAATACAAAACAATGTCAAAGGTACTAACACAAGTAATATGAACATTCTTTTCACAAACAACACCTCCTTATCATCAGTATTTCCCAAATATCAATATATATTTATTTAATTAATATGTGGATTTTTGATATATCCATATATGCTTTTTAATATTCCATTTAGATACCTTATTTACTCATTTTTGTTTTTAATGTATACTTAGATATATGAAGTAAAAACTAGGAGTGATCTGATGAATGATAAAAAACTAATGGTAATAGACGGAAGTTCTCTAATACACAGGGCATTTTATGCATTACCTCTTTTATCCACAAAGGATGGGCTATATACAAATGGAATCTATGGTTTTTTAACCATGCTGTACAGGATAAGAGATGAATACAGTCCAGACTATCTATGTGTGGCTTTTGACAAAAAAGGACCTACTTTTAGGCATAAGGAATATAAGGAATATAAGGGAACAAGACAATCTACACCTACTGAATTAGCACAACAATTTCCAGTCATACGAGAGATACTCCATGCCATGAATATAATATATTTGGAGATGGACGAATATGAGGCAGACGATATTGCAGGAACTTTAGCTAAAATGGGCATGACTAATGGCTTAGATACTATATTAGTTACAGGAGATAGGGATTATTTGCAATTGGCAGATGACAAGGTGAGTATTTTATTGACTAAAAAGGGAATTACAGAGTTAGAGATATATGATAGAGAGAAGATAGTTGAGGAATATGGTATTCAGCCAGAACAACTCATAGATTTAAAGGGGCTAATGGGAGATAAATCGGACAATATTCCAGGAGTTCCAGGAATTGGAGAAAAGACAGGGTTAAAATTGCTCAGGGAATTTGGTAATATAGAGAGTATATATGAAAATATAGAGAATGTAAGTGGTAAGAAATTAAAAGAAAATCTTGTTGAATATGAAAACATAGCATATTTAAGCAGAAGATTAGGAGAAATAATAACAAATATCCCCCTAGATGTGGATATAGAAGATTTAAGGACTAAAACAGAAGACTGGGAAAGACTTGTTCCTCTCTATGAAGAATATGAGTTTAAGAGTTTGCTAGAGAGACTACCTGAGGAGTTCAGGTCAAAAGATGAAGAAAAAGAGAAGAAATTTGAATATGAAATAATCAGAAGTGAAGATTTTGAAAGAATAAAAGAATCAATCAGGAAAAAAGGGAGATTTGCCTTCAAATTTTTGACTGATGGGCTTAATCTTATGGAGGAAGAGACCATAGGTATAGGGATCAAATTGGAAGATACCCCAACATATTATATAGATCTATCCAAGGATAGAGAAGAATTTGTAGATGTTTTCAGAGCAGAATTTGAGGATAAAGCAATAGAAAAGATAGGATATCAGTTAAAAGACGATATAATCTTGCTTTTTAGATTGGGAATTGGAATTGAGAACTATGTATATGATGGAATAATTGGTCAATATCTCATAAATCCAAGTCAAAATGACTATTCCATCAATAAACTAAGTGAAGAGTATTTGAATTATTATGGTGTAGATAGAGAGGCACTTTTGGGAAAGGGGAAAAGTCAAAAGAGTTTTTTAGATATAGATGTAGAACATAGAGCAAACTATATATCATTTATACTTGAGGTAGTCTATAAGCTCAGACCCATCATGATGGAAAAGATAGAACAGCTCAATATGAAGGATTTGTATTATGATGTGGAACTTCCCTTGATAGAAGTGTTGGCATATATGGAGTTTGTAGGCTTTAAGGTAGATGAAGAAGAGTTAAATAGATTGGGAGAAGAATACCAGACGGAAGTGGATGAACTAACTAAAGATATTCATGAACTAGCAGGTATGGAGTTCAATATCAACTCTCCAAAACAAATAGGCGAAGTTCTATTTGAAAAGCTTGAGCTGCCTATAATAAAGAGGACAAAGACAGGATATTCTACAAATGTGGAGGTTTTAGAAAAGTTGATAGATCATCATCCCATAATCAGTAAGATTCTAAGATATAGACAGATTGTAAAGTTAAAATCTACCTATATAGATGGTCTTACAAAATTAATAAATAGGGATACTGGAAGAATACATTCTAGTTTCAACCAAACTATAACTACTACAGGAAGGATTTCAAGTACAGAGCCAAATCTTCAGAATATACCTGTAAGGACAGAAGATGGAAGGAAGATTAGGAGAGCATTTGTATCAGATAGACCAGAGTATAGACTAGTAGATGCAGACTATTCCCAGATTGAATTGAGAGTACTAGCACATATATCTAGGGACTCAAAGATGATTGAGGCATTTAGTCATGATCTAGATATCCACCAAAAAACTGCTTCAGAGGTATTCCATCTCCCCATGGAAGAGGTTACTCCTGAATATAGAAACAATGCAAAAGCTGTAAACTTTGGAATTGTATATGGAATTTCAGATTATGGACTATCTAGAGATTTAAACATCACTAGAAAAGAGGCCAAGGAATATATAGATAAGTATTTGGATAACTATAAGGGTGTAAAGAGTTTTATGGATGATATAATTCATGAGGGTAAGAATAATGGATATGTGGAAACTCTTCTCCATAGAAGGAGATATATACCAGAGTTAAAAGCCAAGAACTTCAATGTAAGATCCTTTGGAGAGAGAATAGCTTTAAATACACCTATACAGGGAAGTGCCGCAGATATAATAAAAATTGCCATGGTTAGGGTATATAGAGAATTGAAAAAGAGAAAGTTAAAATCTAGATTAATTCTTCAAGTTCACGATGAGTTGATCATAGAGACCCACAGAGATGAAGAACAGGAAATCCTTAAGCTCATTAAGGATATCATGGAAAATTCCATAACATTAGATGTGCCTTTAAAAGTAGATATAGAGATAGGTGATAGTTGGTATGATACCCACTGATTGTAAACTAATAGGTCTGACAGGCGGTATAGCTTCTGGTAAATCTACTGTATCTTCTATTCTGAAAAGTAGAGGATATAGGATTATAGACGCAGATAAGATTGCTAGAGATATAGTAGAAGTTGGAAGCCCAGCATATATTGAAATCTTAGAGAAATTTGGAGAAAATATATTGTTGAAAGATGGAAGCATTGATAGGAAGAGTTTAGGTAGATTGGTTTTTTCAGATTCAAAGCTCCTTAAAAAGTTGGAGGATATAACTCATCCATATATATTTAAAGGTATAAGAAAACTAATTGATGAATATTGTATATATGATGATATTATCTTTGTAGATCTTCCATTACTATATGAATCCTATGAGTATCTAGAGAAATACTCTATAGAATTTGATGAAGTATGGCTTGTGTATATAGATGAAAAGACACAACTAAAGAGATTGATGTCTAGAGATAGTATAGATGCTAAGGAAGCTATGGCAAGGATCAATGCACAGATGTCTATGGAAGATAAGTCCAAAAGATCCACCAAGATAATAGATAATAGAGGGAATATTTCAGATTTAATCGCAGATATAGATAGAGTTATTGAAGAGTTAGCTTAGCTTGGAGGGGTTTATTTGGTTAAATGGCTTATAAGACTGTCTAGAAGGTTATTTTTTACAATTGTATTTCTACTTGGTTGTAGTATAGTTTTTTCTACTCTGTATCCCTTGGGATATAGAGATTATATAAACAGATATTCACAAGAATATAGTATAGATCCCTTTTTAGTAGCGGCGATTATAAATGTAGAGAGCAACTACAATAAAGAGGCCATATCCCCTAAAAATGCCAGAGGATTGATGCAGATAGGATCTCAGACGGGAATGTGGGCAGGTAGAGAGCTTGACATAGACTCATATAGTGAGGATATGCTATTTGATCCAGAGATAAATATTAGGATTGGGACATGGTATCTTCATAAATTACGAGGAGAATTTGGGGGAGATTTAGATTTGATTTTGGCAGCCTATAATGGAGGAAGTGGAAATGTCCAAAAATGGTTGTCAGATGAAAAATACTCTAAGGATGGAAAGACCTTAGATAAAATTCCCTTCAAAGAAACAGAACAGTATTTGAAAAAAGTAAAAAATAATTATAAGATATATAGGGGTATATACAGTGGATATATGCATAGGTCAGATGGTGTAGGTTTTAGATATATTGAGCTTACAAATACACTGAAGGGATATTTAAAGAAGGTATCTGTATTGTTGAAAAGTAGGAGGATATAGATGAATTTAAATAGATATGTGCTTTATATATTGACAATATTGATTTTATCTTTGACGATAGGATGTGGACAGACTGTTAAAACTGATGTAACAGATGGTGTCATTGAAGATATAGATATACTAAATCAGGAGCCAGTTGTTGGTGGAGAGGTGATATTGCCATTGACAAATTTCAGTACTCTAAATCCCTTACTGACAGATAACTTCTATTATCATCAGTTTAGCAAACTCATATTTGAAGGACTTTTTGAGCTTGATGATGATTTGAATGTAATTCCGAAACTTGCTGATTCATATAATATATATGATGAAGGCAAGAGTATATCTGTTAGACTTAAGGATAATATACACTGGCATGATGGAAAAAGAGTTACATCAGAAGATGTGAAGTTTACAATATCCGCTATAAAACATGCTGGAAACAATGGAACATATGGCAAGGCTTTTGAAAGTATAATTGGAAGAGAGATAAATATAAACAATTTTATAGATATAAGGGTTATAGATGATAAGAATATGGAGTTTAAATTTGAAGATAGATTTGCTAATAATTTAGAATGCCTTATATTTCCTATCATACCTAAACATATATTTGATGGAACTAATGAAAATACATCCTATCAAAGAGCCTTAAATAAAAAAGACTATACGCCAATAGGTACTGGACCATATAAATTCGTAAGTTATGAGAAGTTTAAGTCAATAAGACTAAGGAGAAATACAGAATATTGGTCTGATATTCCCTATATAGAAAGTGTCACAGGTAGAGTGTTAGAAGATGAGGATTTAGTTTTGACAGCTTTTGAAACTGGACAGATTAGCTTTGCGCCTACAATTGGTGTAGATTGGGATAAATATAAACAAAATAGTAGAATCAAAGTACTAGAATATATATCTCCAAGCTATGAATTCCTAGGTTTTAACTATGGGAATAATATATTAGGGGGAGAAAAAGGACAGGCTATAAAAAAAGCAATCAACTATGGAATCGATAGGCAGCAGATTATTCAAAAAGTTGTATTAGGTCATGGAACTCAAATAGATGTTCCAATTTATCCTAATTCATATCTTGTGTCTAATGCTGGAAATATATATGGATATAATCCTGATAAGGCAAGACAAATACTCAATGAGGTAGGGTATAAGGATTTAGATGGAGATGGTATACTTGAAGATGAAGAGGGAAATAGACTATCCTTTAGATTGATTACCAACTCATATAATATATATAGACTTAGAATGGCAGAGATTATCGCTGAACAATTGAGTGGTCTAGGTATAGATATTCAGCTGGATTTTGATAAGACGTTTAAAGAAAATATAGATGAAGATATGAAAAGCAATCAATGGAATTTATTTAGTGAAAAGATAAAAAGTGGAAATTATGATATAGTATTGTTAGGATGGGAAACATCTGTTGTACCAAATATATTTTCCATGTTTCATAGTTCCCAGATAGGAAAGGGAAATTTCATTAGAATAGCCGATGAATACCTAGATACATTGATTATGGACACATTATATGCATCTAATAGAGAAGAAAAGCTTAAAAGCTATGAAGAACTTCAAAAATTTGTCATTGACGAATTACCATATATTAGTTTATACTTTAAGAACAGGGGCTTATTAGTAGATACCAAGGTAATAGGTCCTTTAAATCCAAGCTTTTTCAACCTATATAGAGGGCTAGATAAATCTTTTATCCCTGAAGCCTTACAATAATAGGAGCTTGAAAAAAAGAAATAAAGGTTTATAATATTAGATAGAATGCAATATGCAGAGGTGGTGGAATTGGTATACACGCTATCTTGAGGGGGTAGTGAGTAATACTCGTGAGGGTTCGAATCCCTTCCTCTGCACCATTAAAATATTACATCTATCTAATATTTTTTTATTTCAAGGGTCTTTTGACCCTTACTTGTGTACTTTTTTAACAATTAATGCTATAATATAAAATGGTGTTAAGCAAAAATTGTTGCTTAATCACTTTGTATGCAAACTATAATATAATAAAGAGGTGGAATACGAATGAGACTTAAAAATCTCACTTTTAAGGGTGGAGTCCATATTGATGATAAAAAGGAATTTACAAAAGATAAAGCCATAGAAAGAGCAATGGAACCTGAAATAGTCTATATTCCTTTGCATCAACATGTGGGTGCACCATGCAAGGCTTTGGTGAAGGCAAAAGATACAGTAAAAGTAGGCCAAAAGATTGGAGATTCTGAAGCTTCACTAACTGCACCTGTTCACTCTAGTGTTTCTGGAGTTGTAAAGGGTATAGAAAAACTTCATACACATGATGGATATAGGGTGGATTGTGTAGTTATAGAGTCCGATGGTCTAAATGAAGTCCATGAATCAGTAAAGCCAAAGGCAGATTTAGAGAGTCTGTCAAAAGAAGATATAATAGAAATTATTAGAGAAGCAGGAATAGTAGGAATGGGTGGAGCATCCTTTCCAATGCATTCTAAATTATTAACTGCAGAAGATGCTCAAATTGATACAATCATATTAAATGGGGCAGAGTGTGAACCATATCTAACATCAGATCACAGGATGATGCTAGAAAATCCTGAGCTTGTGATTACTGGCTTAGAGTTGATCATGAATTATTTCGATGCAAAAAATGGGTACATAGGCATAGAGGACAATAAAAAGGATGCTATAGATGTCCTAAGTAAGAAATTAGAAGGTAGAGATAATATGAGTGTGGTCTCACTGAAGACCAAATTTCCTCAAGGGGATTCCTATAGATTGGTGGATTCAGTCTGCAACAGAGCTGTACCTGAGAGGGGACGTTGCAAGGATGTACACACAATAGTAAGCAATGTATGCACTGCAGCTGCAACAGCAGAAGCAGTTTTGGAAGGTAAGCCACTATATGAACGTGTGGTGACTGTAACAGGAAAAGGTGTTAAAGAACCTAAAAACTTATTAGTTAAAATAGGGACAACCATAGGAGATCTTCTAAAACAATGTGGAGGATTTAATGGTAGACCTGGAAAGGTAATTGCAGGCGGTCCTATGACAGGTTTTACACAATATACTCTAGATACTCCAATAACTAAAGGGATTGCAGGTGTCTTGGTACTTACAGAAGAAGAGTCAAAGGCAGAAAAAGTACTTCCCTGTATTAAATGTGGTAAATGTGTAGAGGTATGTCCTGTACACTTGGAACCAATGTTTATTGCCGCCAATGCACTGCATAATAGATTTGATGAAGCTGAAAAGTTACATGCTCTATCCTGCATAGAATGTGGTAGTTGTTCTTATATATGTCCATCAAAGAGGCCATTGACAGAGGCAATTGCCCATGGTAAGAAAGAGATAACTTCAAAAAATAAGAAATCATAAGTGTAAGGAGGAGTTGGAATGGAAGGTAAAGTTTTAGATCCAAATATGGATTCGGTAGTTCTTGATGACGACTTGACCATGTCATGGGCACCTCATGTAAGGTCAAATCAATCTGTTAGAAGAATAATGCTAGATGTAATCATTGCTTTAGCGCCAGCTATGATTGGTAGTGTATATTATTTTGGATTGGCAGCTCTAAAGCTTATTTTAATATCAGTAGTTTCAGCAGTACTTTTTGAAGCTGGGACTCAAAAATTGTTTAAAAAAGACATTTTGATAGGAGATTTAAGTGCAGTAGTAACAGGAATCCTGTTAGCGTTTAATTTACCAGCCAATGCACCATGGTGGATAGCTGTATTTGGTGCAGGTTTTGCCATTATAATAGTTAAGGAGTTTTTCGGTGGAATAGGTTCAAATTTCATGAATCCTGCTTTAGCTGCAAGGGCAGCCCTAGTGGCATCTTGGCCATCAATTATGTCTAGTTATATAAATCCAGATGGAATAGCCAGTGCTACACCACTTGCAATTATTAAAAGTGGAAGTACAGCATTACCATCTTTGACTAGGATGGTAATGGGAGATATAGGAGGTTCTCTTGGAGAGACATCAGCTATACTCTTATTGATTGGTGGAGTATACTTATTGATTAGAAGAGTTATTGAATGGAAGATACCTACTTTCTATATTGGAAGTACTTGCATAATGTTATTATTATTAGGTGTTAAGCCTGATTTAGTAATCTATCATGTACTAGGTGGTGGATTGATTTTAGGTGCATTTTTTATGGCAACAGATTATTCTACTTCACCTATTACTCCAAAAGGAAAGATAATATTTGCTATTGGTGCAGGTATTCTCACTGCTTTAATTAGGGTAAAAGGTGGAATGCCAGAAGGAGTATCCTATTCCATACTGTTGATGAATGTAGCAACTCCAGTAATTGAAAAGTTTACAAAACCAAGAGTATTTGGGGAGGTAAAATAGATGAATGAAACAATTAAGCTAGGTTTAGTTCTTTTGATTATAACTGCTGTTGCAGGAGGGGTTTTAGCTTTATCAAACAGTTTTACTGCTCCAATAATTGCAGAGTTTGAAAAGCAAGAGGCTCTTGGTGCACTGATGGAAATATTTCCAGATGCAGAAGATGTAAATGAAATAGACGAAGCTCTACTAGAAGAGATAAAGGCAAATAACAAGTTTGTAATAGAAGTAAATGAGATATTGACTGGTGGAGAAGTAGTAGGATATTCACTAAAGACTATATCAGGTGGTTATGGTGGAGATATTGCCACTATAACAGGTATTTACTTAGATGGAAATTTAGCTGGAATCAAAGTTGTAAATAATAGTGAAACTCCAGGCTTGGGAACTAAGATAGAAGGAGAAGATTTCACTAATTCCTTTAAAGATAAAAGTGCTGAAAATCCATTGGTCCCAGTAGCTGCTCCTTCAGCAGAAAATGAAGTACAGCTTTTATCAGGTGCTACTATATCGACTAATGGTGTATTAAGTGGAGTAAATGGTGCGATAGACGCATTTGTCAATTACTTATCCAAATAAATAGACAAGTGGAGGTGGAAGTATTGAAATTATCAAGTATACTAAAAGATGGTATCTTTAAGAATAATCCAGTCTTAGTACAATTAGTAGGATTGTGTTCAGTATTAGCAGTTACGAATACAATGGTAAATGCTCTTTCAATGGGAATGGCTGTAGTGGCAGTTCTTGTAGGGTCTAATTTTGTAATATCATTATTGAGAAATTTTATACCTAAAAAAGTTCGTATACCTGCTTTTATTGTTGTTATAGCTACTTTTGTAACTATAATAGAGATGTTTATGAAGGCTTTTGCTCGACCTATATATGAGTCATTGGGTATATTTATACCTTTAATAGTAGTAAACTGTGTAATATTGGCAAGAGCAGAGTCCTTTGCATATAAAAACAAAGTACTACCATCCGTAGTTGATGGTTTAGGAAGTGGTTTAGGATATACTTTAGCAGTTGTAATATTAGCTACTATAAGGGAAGTTATAGGCTCAGGAACTTTATTGGCAGGTACAGACTTTGCAATAAAGGTATTTGGTGATAAATATCAGCCAGCAGCAATATTTGTTGCCCCAGCTGGTGCATTTATTGCACTAGGTATTATAGTGGCTGTATTCAATGTGTTATCAAAGAAAAAAGCTACTAATTAATACATAGAGGAGGGAAATAGATGAATTTATTTACGATACTAATATCTACAATATTCGTTAATAATTATGTTTTTGCTAGATTTTTAGGTATATGTCCATTTTTAGGAGTTTCAAACAAGATGGAAACAGCTACTGGAATGGGTGTAGCTGTAACATTTGTAATAACACTAGCATCAGCAATTACTTATTTTATACAAAAACTAGTATTAGACCTACTAGGATTACAGTACTTACAGACAATAGTATTTATTTTAGTAATAGCATCTCTAGTCCAGTTTGTTGAATTGGCAATTAGAAAACTAAGTCCCACTCTATATAATGCAATGGGAGTATTTTTACCACTTATTACTACAAACTGTGTTGTACTAGGTGTTACTATATTGAACATTCAAGAAGAATACAACTTAATTGAGACATTGACCAATGCTGTAGGTGCTTCATTAGGATTTTTCTTAGCACTAATACTGTTATCAGGAGTTAGGGAAAAATTGGAATTGGCGGATA
Source organism: Varibaculum timonense (assembly GCA_902386935.1). Lineage (GTDB taxonomy): Bacteria > Bacillota > Clostridia > Tissierellales > Tissierellaceae > CABMKH01. The sequence goes on along the minus strand of CABMKH010000002.1, from coordinate 160,646 downwards.
TTCCTGAAGCCCTTCAAGGTTTTCCTATTGCATTAATATCTGCAGGATTGATGTCCATAGCCTTTTTAGGTTTTAGTGGATTAGTTTAGGAGGTAGGAAAATGACAAGTATAATTTTTCCAGTGTCAGTACTAGGGGGTTTAGGTTTATTATTTGGTGTATTATTGTCCATAGCATCTAATGTCTTTGAGGTAAAGATAGATCCCAAGATAGGCGAGGTATTGGACGCTTTACCAGGTGCTAATTGCGGTGCCTGTGGGTATCCAGGATGTGAAGGATTGGCTACGGCAATAGCTGAAGGGAAAGCTCCCATAAATGCATGTCCTATAGGTGGACAGAAAGTGGCAGATAAGGTGGCTACTATCATGGGACAGGATTCAGCTGAAGTTACAAGAAATGTAGCTGTAGTTCTATGTCAAGGTAGTAATGAAAAAGCAAAGACTAAATATAAATATGAAGGAATAGAAGATTGTAGAGTGCAGATAGATTTAGCAGATGGATGCAAATCATGTACTTATGGTTGCTTAGGCTGTGGAACATGTCAAGATGTATGTGAATTTGATGCCATAGACATGGTGGATGGCATAGCAGTTATAAACAAAGAAAAATGTACAGCTTGTATGAAGTGTATAGAGATCTGTCCAAAGAAGATCATTGAATTGGTGCCTTATGACAATGAATATATAGTAAAATGTAAGAGTGAAGATAAGGGTAAGGAAGTAAGGGCAAACTGTACCATAGGTTGTATAGGATGTAGGATGTGCGTAAGGAATTGTCCAGAAGATGCATTTGTATTTGAAAACAACTTAGCAAAGATAATCTATGATAAATGTACTAACTGTGGAACCTGTGAGGAAAAATGTCCTACAAAGTGTATTTATACAAGTAAAGAGAAGGATGTAGTAAATCAATAATAGAGTCTTTAAAGACTCTATTATTTTTTCTATTTGTAACTTGTAAATAAAAATCATTAATGATAAACTATAAAGAGTAGAATTAGGTAAATTTAAGTTCTATTTATTGAAAGGTGGATTATTTTGACAAAGGGAGATAAGTTTTTAATAATCTTTGTTGTGGTTTTGACCATCATATCCCTAGGCTTTATAAAGAGACAGGGATTTTCCAATAGTGGAAAATATATAAGTGTTCAATCAGATGGTAAGGAGATCAAGAGAATAATTTTCGATAAAGATCTAATTGGCAAAACCATTCCCATTGAAACTAAATATGGTTACAATCTCATGGAAATTGGAGATGAGAAAGTAAGGGTTATTGAGGCAAGCTGTCCTGACAAGATAGATGTTCATCAGGGATATATCTCCAATATAGGAGAAACTATAGTTTGCCTACCTAATAGATTAGTTATTGAGATAAAGGGAATGGATAGGGATAGTGAAATTGACATAATGGGTCATTAGGAAGAGGGCTTTTATGAAAGGATTAAGAAAGATAGTTTTTTTATCAATACTTGTATCTGTAGGATTGGGACTAAGTGTATTGGAGTCCGCTATTCCATTGCCAATTATGGTGCCAGGGGCCAGATTAGGACTATCTAATATGGTCATATTAGTCACCTTGGTCGTATTTGGATTTAAAGAGGGACTGACAGTTTCTATATTGAAAAGTGTGGTGCTTGTTCTGATAACAGGAAGTGTATCTAGTTTTATATATAGCATATCTGGTGCTATACTTAGTTGTATAGCTATGTTTTTAACTTACAGATATTGCCATAGAATATTTAGCCTAATTGGTGTTAGTATAATAGGGGCACTATCACATAATTTTGGACAAGTTACAGTGGCAAGTCTGATGGTGAATAATTTAAGGATATATACATATTTACCATTTTTAATGCTTATAGGCTTGTTTACTGGATACTTTATTGGATTAGCTTCTAAGTATATAATCAAAAACTTGGAAGGAAACTTTAAAATATTATTTGAAAAATAGGGATGTATTTAAATGGAAGATATAATATTGGCTTCTTCCTCTCCACGTAGGAGGGAGATATTAGAGAAATATGGAATTAAGCATAGTGTAGTAAAAAGTGAGATATATGAAAAGATCTATTCAGAAGATAGTCCTGAGCAGATAGCAATGTCTTTATCTTTTGAAAAGGCATATAATGTAGGCTTGAAATATAGGGATAATATAGTAATAGGAGCAGATACAATAGTAGTCTTTGAAGATGAAATATTGGGAAAACCCCAAGATGAATCAGATGCATCTAGAATGTTAAACTTATTAAGTGGCAAAGAGCATATGGTAATCACAGGTCTAAGCTTGGTAAATTTTAACAAGAACATAAAGATTGTAGATTATGAAAAGACTATGGTTAGATTTAGAAAATTAGATAAGGATATCATCCAAAGATATATTGATACTAAAGAGCCATTTGACAAGGCAGGAGCATATGGGATTCAAGGATATGGAGCATTATTAGTTGAAAAGATCAATGGATGTTATCACAATGTAGTTGGATTACCCCTAGGGAGATTGAGTCAATTGCTATATAGATATTTTGATATAAATATAATATAATTAAGTAGGTGAACTACATGGAAGATCGGGTACAGGGTGAAAGAGGATATACAATTAAGGATTTGCCTATTAGTGAAAGGCCTCGAGAAAAACTCTATAGTTATGGACCTGAATCACTATCCAACGTAGAGTTATTGGCCATAATAATAAGAACAGGTCACAAAGAAGATACTGCAATTGATTTGGCACAGAGAATCTTGGCCATGGATAATAGAGGACTAGCACACCTGTTGGATACAACTGTTGAACAATTGATGGAAATAAAAGGAATTGGAGAGTGTAAAGCTGCCCAAATTCTAGCAGCTGTAGAAATAGGAAAGAGGCTCAATAGATGGGGAGCTCATGATAAGATTAGAGTCAATTCTCCAATAGTTCTTGTAAATATATTGATGGATGAGATGAGATTTTTGACCAAGGAATACTTTAAGATAGCTATATTGGATACAAAAAATCAAGTTATTGCTGTAGAAAATATATCTATAGGAACTTTGAATGCTTCCATAGTTCATCCTCGTGATGTGTTTAGAGCTGCTATTAAAAAGAATGCAAATTCCATAATATTAGTACATAATCATCCTAGTGGAGATCCCCATCCTAGCAATGAGGATATTAATATTACCCGAAGATTGGTTGATGTTGGAGAATTAGTTGGAATAAAGGTATTAGATCATATAATTATTGGTGATAATAGATATATAAGCTTTAAGGAGAGGAATTTAATTTAAAGTCAGGAAGGAGAAAGTAATATGGGATTCTTTAATTTATTTAATAAGGATATGGGAATAGATCTAGGTACTGCTAATACTTTAGTTTATATAAAGGGTAGAGAAATAGTGACTAGAGAGCCATCTGTAGTTGCTATACAGACAAATACAAAGCAAGTTTTGGCCGTTGGAGAAGAGGCAAAGAAGATGATAGGTAGGACTCCAGGAAATATAGTTGCAATTAGGCCATTGAAAGATGGTGTAATTGCTGATTTTGATGTGACACAGAACATGCTAAAATACTTTATTAGAAAAGCATATAAGAGAAAATCACTTTTTCAACCGAGAGTAGTAGTATGTGTTCCCAGTGGAGTTACTGAGGTTGAAAAGAGGGCTGTAGAAGAGGCAGCCATACATGCTGGAGCTAGAGATGCATATTTGATTGAAGAGCCTATGGCTGCAGCTATAGGAGCAGGTTTGCCAGTTCAAGAAGCTACAGGAAGCCTTATAGTAGATATTGGTGGAGGAACTACAGAGGTAGCTGTCATATCTTTGGGAGGGATTGTCACTAGTAAATCCATAAGAGTTGGCGGAGATGAATTAGATGATTCCATAGTCAACTATATAAAGAAAGAATATAGCCTGATGATTGGTGAGAGAACTGCCGAGGAAATAAAGATAAATATAGGTTCTGCCGATGCAGATTCAGAGCCTAGATCCATGGATATAAGAGGTAGAGACCTGATCAGTGGCCTACCTAAAACCATCGAAGTAACATCTTCTGAGATTCATATGGCTATGAAAGAACCAATATACAGTATTATTGAAGCCATAAAATCTACATTAGAGAAGACTCCACCTGAACTAGCAGCAGATATTATGGAGCAGGGAATAGTAATAACTGGAGGAGGAGCCTTGCTAAATGGTATAGATCGTATAATAATTAAAGAAACTGGTATGCCAGTAAATATTGCTGAAGATCCTCTTGATTGTGTTGCAATTGGTACAGGCATAGCATTAGATAGTATAGAGGTATTGAAAAAAACTGTTTATAGCAGCAAGAGAATAGGGTAGATGGTGATATTATGTATTTTTTCAAAAAATACAAAGACAGAATGATGGTGACAATTGTTGCTATCATTCTGATTGTTATAATTGGGAAGACAAGTGTAGAGAGAAAATCCCTTACTAAATTTGAAAGAATAGTTGGGAATACAATTTCACCTGTAAATAAGTTTAGTTTTAGTGTTGGGAAAAAGGTATCAGATTTTTTTGGAACAATCAGGAATCTATCTAGTATACTTCAAGAAAATGAAAGACTTAGTGAAGAGGTAGAAGAGCTAAAAGAGAAGAATAGGGATTTAGAGAATGTAATAGGTAAGGCGGATTATCTTAAAAATGAAGCAGAGCTATCCTTAAATACAGAATATAAATTTGTGTTAGGACAAGTGATTGGCAAAGAGCCAGGCAATTGGTACAATACTTTTGTAATAGATAAGGGATTAAAACATGGAATAAAAAATGGAGCTACTGTGGTACAGGGAATTGAAACAGATAGGGGAGTAATTAAGGAGGGGTTAGTAGGTCGTATCTCAGAGGTAGGAGACAATTCTGCAAAGGTAATATCCATAGTAGATGAATTGAACCGTATCTCATTTAAGATTATTAGAACTCAAGATGGTGGAATACTCCAAGGTAGCTTAGATGGAACATTAAGTGGTTACTTATTTGATAGTAAGGCTGATGTAATAGTTGGGGACAAACTCTATACCTCAGGACTAGGTAAGGTATTTATAGATGATATATATATAGGAGAAGTTGAAGAGGTAATAGAACTTGAGGAAAAGTTGATGAAGAAGATCAAAGTTAAACCAGCTATAAATTTTAAAAAATTATATAGGGTGTTTGTGATCTTAGATTGATTTGGAGGATATAATGGGTATTATTGGACTAGCTTTAACTATAGTTATAAATATAATCATACAGAGCACCATATTACCATATCTTTCTATATTTGGTATTGTTCCAAATACAGGATTGATAATAGTAGTTGTCATATCTCTTTTAAGAGGGAAGTATTATGGTAGTTTCTTTGGATTGTGTGTAGGACTAGTACAGGATATATTATATGGCCATGTAATTGGAGTCAATGGACTCATCTATTTTCTTATGGGGTATGTAATAGGAACTGTGCAAAAAAATTTGGATATAGAAAATAAAATTATTCCAATAATATGTTCAGCTATAGGTACTATATTCTATAACTTCTCATATTTTTTGATGATGTTTTTCCTATCTAGAAACATACCGATTCCTATTATGTTAAAAAGTGTCTTTTCTTTAGAAATACTATATAACAGTATATTATCAATATTTATCTATGGAATACTTTCTAAATTTTTTGTCATACCTTCCTTGAAGTTTAGGAGAAGATAGGGGTGTTTTTAAATGAATCTAATAGACAAGATTAAAAATAGATATAATATAATTACATTTATATTGACAGTCTTAATATTTATTTTATCCTTTAGAATGGCTACCTTGACAATTGCTCAGGGAGATTATTATAGACATCTTTCAGACAATAACAGACTAAAAGAAGTATATACTATGGCTCCTAGAGGAGAGATAAGGGATAGGCATGGCAGGCTATTGGCTGGAAATATGTCTAGTTTTACAGTACAATTATCTAAAGATGAGTTAAACCTTCATAGTCGTGAGGAGAAGAATGAAGCCTTTCTCAAATTAGTAAGACTTTTGGAGGAAGATGGTGTCAACTATATTGATGAATTTCCAATAGAATTAAATACATTTAGATATAAGACGGAAAATGATTACATGGTTGAAAATCAAAGTCCTATGGACAAGATTATAGACACTATAATAGAAAACAATCTATTAGAACGAGTATTGAACACCTATTATATACATGAAAAATATCCAGAACACTATCAGTTTATTACTGCAAATAGAGGAATCAATGCACTAGAGGCTAAGGGAATAGATATCCCTATTAAGACAAGTATAAAAGATGGAAATCTGATAATGGAATTTGATAAAAATAAGGATATAGACTCTTGGAAATTAAGATATGAAATAGAAGCCTATGCAACTCCAATGGAATCACTAAAGCGCTTGATAAATAATGACAAGAATATAATTAGAAAGATAGTAGATCATTCTATTGCTAGAAGTTTAGTGTTTGATGTTTTAAAGGATAGAAATCTTGATGGCAATTTGAAACTAGAAGAATATTCTATTTCATATATGGATGACTATTTAAACCAGAAACGGGCCTTGATGAGAACTTATCCAGAAGTCACTATGGAAACTAGTGCAGAAGATGATTTTGTGAATATATTTGTCAAAATATCTCTGAAGAATTTTTTGGAGAAAAGTTACGAAATAGGAAAGGGAAAAAAAGATATAGTTATCCCGGGGAAAATACTCTTAGATATGTTAGTTGAGAAAAACATAGATGTACCTATTGATATAGGTATAGGATCAGATGGCAGTTCTGTAGTATATACCTATACTGGTGAAAAGGATATAGGAGATGAAAATCTAGTAGATTTACTTATCAAATATGCCAGAGAAGCAAAGATGATTTCTAAGTTTATAACCAGTGATAAAATCAAATCATTGGCCCAGGGACAGCTACTAAATGATGGAGTAAATCCAAGGATATCTATAGCCAAGGAAGATATTGAATATGTAGATATCAATAATTTAAATAACTTTTATACAAATAGTAGTATAAAAGAAGGTAGTACAGTTGAAGAGGCATTTAATACCTTAAGAGAAAACTATAAAATAGATCCAGGTTTAAGTAAATATGAAATAAGGGGTATATTTATCCTATATAATCAATTGAATAAACAGGGATATTTGGCATATAGACCTATAAATATTGCATATGGTATCAAAGATTCTACAGTAGCTAAGATAGAAGAAGGACTCATGGAAGTCCCTGGAATAAGCGTATCCATAGAGCCTGTTAGGTATTATCCTGAAGGAAATACAGCAGCTCATATACTTGGATATCTAGGTAAGATAAGTCAGGCAAGTGAAATAAAAAAATATGTAGAGGAAAAACAATACTCACCTAATGCTCTTATTGGAAAGACTGGAATAGAAGAGAGTTTTGAAGATATCCTTAGTGGCAAGAGTGGTATAAAGAAAGTCCAAGTAGATTCTGTGGGGAATACCACAAGTGTATTGGAAGAGATAAAGCCAGTTCCAGGAGATAATATATATTTGAGTATGGATCTAAAGCTTCAAAGGACAGCAGAATCAGCATTAGAACAGACCTTGAAGGAGTTAAGCCGTGGTGGAACATACAAGAGTCCTTGGGGAGATTTTAAGTTTGGAATTCACAGGGGAAAGAACAGACCATACTATAAGGCAAATTCAGGTGCAGTAGTAGCAATTGACGTAAAGACAGGACAGGTATTGGCCTTGGCTAGTTATCCTGCATATAACCCAAATCTATTTGCAACTGGAATATCTAGTACAGATTGGCGTAGTCTATTTCCTGAAAATGAGAAGGATTTAATGGCTCCTAGGCCACTATATAATATAGCGACTCAAACTTCTATTCAGCCAGGTTCTATTTTCAAGATGGTAACTGGATTGGCAGCATTAGAAAATGGACTTAGTCCAAATAAGAAAATAAGGGACATGGGATATATTGAGATTGGAATGGATAGTTTTAAATGTTTGCTTTGGACTCAAAGTAGGAGAACCCATGGGTATGAAAACCTCTATGAGGCTTTAAGGGACTCATGTAACTACTATTTTTATACATTAGCTTTTGGGAAAAATCCAAGGACTAACGAGTCACTAGGGATGAAGGTAACTATAGAGGATATAGTGGACCTATCGAAGAAATTAGGGCTTAATGACAAGACTGGTATTGAAATCAATATACCGACAGAGGTATCTGGAGGAGTTCCTGATCCACAGAAGAAGATTATAAATACTAAGGCTCTATTAAAGTCATATTTAAATAATAATTTGGAGAAATATCTAAAGGATGATGTAATATTAGATGAGGAAGAAAGGAAAAGAGTCATAGATGAAATAATTAGTTGGACTGAATATGAGGTTATATTGACACGTGGTGAAGTAGTTAGAAGATTAGACAAATTGGGAATTGCACCTGAAAAGAGGTTGCCAGGAGAGAGAGAGGGATTGGCAGACAAGATAAAATATACCTATCTAAATTTTGCAAAATGGAATATAACCAATACCCTCAATGTGACCATAGGACAAGGAGAGAATTCATATACTCCTATACAGATGGCAAATTATATATCTACTATATCTAATGGAGGATATAGACATCAATTGACCCTGATAGATAATATTAAAAACTATAATAATTCTGAGATAAGCTATATACATCAGCCTAAACCAGAGAGGATACAGTTAAATAACTACGAAAATCTAGAGCATGTGAAAAAAGGTATGCTGATGGTATCTAAGGAAGGGGCATATAGACATGTATTTCAAAACTTTCCTGTAGATGTTGGGAGCAAGACTGGTACTGCAGAGAGAAGTGGAATAAATCCTGCAACTGGAGATACCTATGATGACTTTGCGTGGTTTGTTGGATTTGCACCCTATGAGGAGCCAGAAATAGCTGTTGCAGCAGTCTTATTCCAAGGAGGTAGTGGAGGTTATGCTGCACCTTTAGTAAGGGATATTATTGCAGAATATTTAGGGTTAAATAAGGATGGAGTTCAGGAAAATTTGCCATATGAAAGTTTTATATCTAGATGATATAAGTTTGACTCAATATAGAGGCATACATCAATGGAGGTAAACTTGGATGAAAGGTGAGGTTATTGCATTTAAAGGAATTACAGATGGAGTATATCTAGAGATCAAGGGAGATGACTTTGATCTTGCAATAGAAGAACTTCATAGAAAGATGAGTGGATTTTTAGAATTTTTTCAAGGTGTTAGATTTCTAGGTGTCAAAGGAGAGGAACTCACTCATAGGGAAATTCTTGAGATTAGCCTTATATTAAAATATAAATATGATTTTGATATATCATTGGATAATTTATTATCTATTGCTAAAAAATATTTGGATGAAGAGGATATTGAGCATACTAAGGAAGATATACAAAATAGTGAGTTTATTGAAGAGGGAAATACTAGATTTATATATGGGACACTTAGATCTGGACAGGTAGTAGAATATGATGGTAATATCGTAGTTATAGGAGATGTAAATCCAGGAGGACTATTAAGGGCTAAGGGGAATATTATAGTTCTTGGTACATTGAGGGGAATAGCCCATGCAGGTATGTATGGAGGTAAAAACTCCATAGTTGCAGCCTATAATCTTATACCAACTCAGCTGAGAATAGCTGATCTCATAGCTAGGGCACCTGATGAAGATATACCACAGTATAGATTGCCAGAGATGGCAAGAGTCTATGATGAAGAGATAGTCATTGAACCATATTTGCCAAATAAATAAGGGGGAGGAGATCCAATGGAAAGTCAAAAGAAAGGAACTGCTATAGTCATTACCTCTGGAAAGGGAGGTGTTGGCAAGACTACAACTAGTGCCAATATTGGGACAGGCTTGGCTATGATGGGTAAATCTGTCGTAGTTTTAGATGCAGATGTTGGTCTAAGGAATCTAGATGTAGTATTAGGATTAGAAAATAGAATAGTATATGATTTAGTAGATGTAGTAGAGAAGAACTGCAGGTTGAAACAAGGGTTGATTAGAGATAAGAGATTTGAAAAATTATATTTATTGCCAGCAGCACAGACGAAGGATAAGTCAGCTGTAAAACCTGAACAGATGCTGGAGTTGGTGGGAGAACTCAAGGAAGAGTTTGACTATATCATAATCGATTCACCAGCTGGCATTGAGCAAGGATTTCAGTATTCAATAGCTGGGGCAGATGAGGCAGTTATAGTTACTACTCCTGAGATCTCAGCAGTGAGAGATGCAGATAGAGTCATAGGTATATTAGAATCCAAGGGGCTATATAAACCAAAACTCATAATAAATAGAATAAGATATGACATGGTTAAAAGAGGAGATATGATGAATATAGATGATATAGTGGATATCTTAGCTATTGATCTAATGGGAGTAGTTCCTGATGACGAGGAAATAGTCATATCTACCAATAAGGGAGAGCCAGCAGTTATAGAGGGCAGATCTCTAGCTGGAAAGGCATATATGAATATTACCAAACGAATTTTAGGTGAAGATGTAGAGCTATTGAATTTAGAACATGACGATGAAAGTAAATTTAGTAGAATTCTAAAAGTCTTATTTGGAAAATAGGAGGGATAGTCTTGGATTTTCTAAGAATGTTTAATAGGGATAAGGAAAACAGTAAAAATATCGCCAAGGAAAGACTCAAGCTCGTATTGGTTCATGATAGATCAGATCTATCACCTAAATTCTTAGATATGATCAAAGGTGATATAATAAGGGTGATATCAGAGTATGTAGACATAGATGAAGATGGACTAGATATAAAACTTACAAGAATGAAAAAGGATGTAAATAAATCACCAGTATCAGCTTTAGTAGCCAATATACCCATAATAAAAGTTAAAGATAAAAATATGTAATAAAATTCTACCTTAATAAATATCCTTATTATTAAGGTAGGTGATAAGATGGAAATCAAAACACGAAGTACCGTCAATAAAGTTAATCTAGATAGAACAAGATATTTAAAGAGATTTATATTTAAATCTATATTAGTTATATGTATTTTGTCATTGGCATTTTGTCTAAAAAAGCTTAACTTAAAATATACTAATGCTATGCTAGATGTATTGAAAGAAAATATACAATACGAATTTAGCTTTGCACATGATGGAAAAAAGGTGTTTCATAAGGTAAAGGAATTTACTGAGGACTCTATGGCGAAAATAGCCGTGTTTAATCCTATGTCAAAGATAGACAAGTATCCTTCACCTATTCAAGGCAAAGTACATAGATTCTATGATAAGAGTACAAATAAAGGTCTAGACATTAGGGCGGTGGACGATGACGACCCTATATCCATAGTCAATGGAATTATAAAAGAGATAGAAATAAGTGATAAAAAGGGATATTATATTACGATTCAAAATGGAGATATGGACATAATATATGGATATCTCTCACGGCCTTATGTATCTAAAGGGGATAGCGTGTCCGTAGGAGATTCAGTAGGAAAATTAGGAACAAGTGCAGATAATCACAAATATTTAAGACTTGAAGTATGGATAGATGGAGTATCAGTAGATCCACTAGATTATATTGATATAAATAGTATGCCTCAGTAAAGATACTGAGGTTATTATTTTTGTGTACTAATTATAAAAAAAGTGGTAATATAGTTGTAATGCTTTTAACAAGAGGTGATAACATTGATAAACAAAAAGAAACTAGAGAGGATACTCAATAGAGTTGAAAAACCTGCAAGATATATTGGAATGGAACAAAATTCCATAGTAAAAAATTTGGATAATATGAAAGTGAAATTTGCCTTTTGTTTTCCAGATGTCTATGAAGTAGGTATGTCCCATCTAGGGCTTCATATATTATATAATCTAATAAACAAAAAAGATGACTTTGCATGTGAAAGGGTATTTTCTCCATGGATAGATATGGAGAAGGAGATGAGAAAGGAAAATTTACCACTAATTACTTTAGAAAACAAAGAGGATGTAAAGAATTTTGATTTTTTAGGATTTACTCTCCAATATGAGATGAGTTATACAAATATCCTAAATATATTAGATCTAGCTAAAATTCCATTTTTATCTAAGGACAGAGATGACAAATATCCTCTTATCATAGCAGGAGGACCATGTGCCTATAATCCTGAACCTATAGCAGACTTTGTAGATTTCTTTGTAATAGGTGAAGGAGAAGAGATTACATTGGAAATTTTAGAACTATACAAAAAACACAAAGAGAAGGGCTGGGATAGAGAAGTATTTTTAAAGGATATTGCCAAATTAAAGGGGATATACGTTCCTAAATACTATGAAGTAATATACAATGAAGATGGCACTATAAATGAGATGCAACCACTAATAGGTGGAGTTCCAGATAAAATAGAAAAAGTAATGATAGAGGATCTAGATACTATGTTTTCTCCAGAAGAGATGATAGTTCCATTTATTGAAACTGTACATGATAGAGTAGTACTAGAGATGTTTAGAGGGTGTACTCATGGATGTAGATTCTGTCAAGCAGGTATGATATATAGACCTATTAGAGAAAAATCACCAGAAAGACTGATGGAGTTAGCAGAAAAATTGGTGGAGAATACAGGATATGAAAATGTGTCTTTGTCTTCCTTGAGTTCTTGTGACTACTCCCAATTACAATTTTTAATATCTAGTTTAATGGATGAATTTGAAGAGAAAAAAGTAGGGGTATCCTTACCTTCGTTGAGATTGGATTCTTTTAGTATAGATGTATTGAAGGAAATAGAGAAGGTGAGAAAAAGCGGACTTACCTTTGCGCCAGAGGCAGGGAGTCAGAGACTGAGAGATGTAATCAATAAAGGTGTAGATGAGGAAGATTTGGTAACGGCTGTTTCATATGCCTTTAAAGAAGGGTGGTCTAGGATAAAATTGTACTTCATGATTGGACTGCCTACTGAGACAGATGAAGATGTATTGGGAATCAAAGATATATCCTATAAGGTAAAGGATCTATTTTTCAATAGACCTAAAGAAGAGAAAAAGGGAAACTTTAAGGTTACTGCTAGTGCATCTTGTTTTGTACCAAAACCATTTACTCCCTTCCAATGGGTAGGACAGGAGACTATAGATGAATTTAAGAGAAAAGCATATCTAGTAAAAGATAGTATAAGAGATAATAGAGTTGTATTCAACTATCATGACCCAGAACTTAGCTATATGGAGGCTATATTTGCCCGTGGAGATAGGAGATTGTCCAAACTTCTTATAAAGGCTTGGGAAAAAGGCTGCAGATTTGATGGTTGGTCTGAGCATTTTGAATACGATACTTGGATTGAAGCACTTAAAGAAGTGGATATAGATGGTGATTTTTATGCTACTAGACAGAGAGAAATAGATGAAGTACTTCCATGGGATTTTATAGACCCAGGAGTCAGCAAGAAATATTTAGCCAAAGAATATAAAAAGGCCATATTAGGGGAGACTACAAGAGACTGTAGATTAGGATGTATGGCATGTGGAATACAGGATTGTTCTATGAGGGGGAAGTTTAATTGAAATTGAGAGTAAAATTTAATAAAAAGAATTATCTAAAATATATATCTCATTTAGATCTCATGAGATTATTTCAGAGATCTTTCAATAGAGCAGAAATTCCAGTTGAATACTCAAAGGGATTCAATCCACAACCTAGATTTTCCATAGCTAGTCCCCTATCCTTGGGAATAGAAAGTCAAGAAGAATATATGGATATAGAACTAGTAGAGGAAATTGATATAGATGATTTTAAAGATAAGATGAATAAGGTACTGCCAAAGGACGTTCAAATTATAGAAGCAGCATATCCAAAGGATAAAGATGCAATAGCTGCCATGATATCTTGGGCATTATATGAAATAAGATTTGAAATAAGTGAAGATATGGAAGTAGAAGAAGTACAACAAAAAATAGATACTTGGTTAGATAGAGATGAGATCTTGATATCTAGACTTAGGAAGAAGAGAAAGAAAAAGGTCATGCAAGAAGAAAATATTAGAGACTCTATAGGGAAGCTAAGATGTTTAGGTAAAGAAGATGGTGAGATTATAGTAGAAGCCCTACTAAAAACTGGGGAACAGGGAAATCTAAGACCCTTTGATTTTGTAGAGGCTTTAAATAGAGATAATGATCTACACATCATCATGGATTCTATATCCCTTAAGAGATTAGGATTATTTATTGAGAAAGGTAAGGACATCTACAGACCATTATAGTATTGGAGAGTTTTATATGGATTATATTTTTATTGATTGTAAAGATAGAGAAAGTAGAGTAGGTATAGTAGAAGATGGCAATTTAGTAGAATATTATATAGAAGAGGAAGATAGACACAGAATAGTAGGGAATATATATAGGGGTAGGGTAAATAGTGTATTGAAGGGAATGAATGCATCTTTTATTGATATAGGAGAGGGGAAAAATGCATATCTTCATGTGAAAGATGCCCTAAGTAGGGAACAGATTCTATCAGGAGAGAGATTTACAATAGATGAAGTCCTAAAAGCAGGAGAGGATATAATAGTACAAGTATCAAAAGAACCATTGGGAGAAAAAGGACCAAAGGTAACCACTAATATCAGTATACCAGGTAGATACCTAGTACTAACCCCACCTACAGATGATATCAATATATCACGGAAGATAAATGACAAAGAAGAAGTAGAACGACTAAAGGAAATAGGCAGAGATATTCAAAGGGATAATATAGGGATAATATTTAGAACTATGGCAGAAGGTGTGGATAGGGAAATATTAGCAGAAGAATATAATACACTAATAGACATATATAAGAAGATTGAAAGTCAGAAAAATTTCCTCCCTACACCCAAACTTTTATATAGAGAATTGGACCTAGTATATAGAATAGTTCGAGATATCTTCAATGAAAAGAAACACAAAATAGTCGTAAATGATAGAGATATATATGAAGAATTATTGCAGCTAGACCAATATTTTTTCCACGGATTAGAGGAAAAGCTTACATTAGATAGAGAGTTTTCCGTGGAGCATAATACAAATATTCAAAGAGGCATATCAGAAGCATTTAATAGAAAGGTAAATCTAAAGAGTGGAGGATATATAGTAATAGATGAGACAGAGGCTCTCACAGCCATAGATGTAAATACAGGAAAGTATGTAGGAAGTTATTCTTTTGATAAAACAGTAGTCAATACAAATATGGAAGCAACAGAAGAGATAGCAAGACAAGTGCGACTAAGGGATATAGGTGGCATCATCATCATTGATTTCATAGATATGAAGAACAAAGAGGATATATCCAAGGTGATTAATAAACTATCTAATCATTTTAAATATGATAGAAATAAACCAAATATCCTAGGAATCACTAAATTGGGATTGGTAGAAGTTACTAGAAAGAAGATACGCCCTACTATAGATTCACGGATATCTATTAAATGTCCAACATGTAATGGGCGAGGCAGGATAAAAAAATAAGAGGTGTCACTATGAAAGTTAAAATGAAGAGAATATTGATAGTTTCTTTAATCTCTGTCTTAGTTGTGACTGCATGTATTTTATACCTTGGTCGTGTAATACCTAAAGACTTTTCATCATTTCTTCCCAATACAAATACTGTTATAGATAGCTGTATAATTGATAATATAGATCAGGAATCCCTTGAATTAGATGAGAATAGTTTAATAAGTTTTCTAGATATACTAAAAGATACACAATATTATTATGATGGACATTATGGTAATATACTTGTTGGAAATCTTTATCATGTACAATTTCTAGGAGAAGATAATAGTGTAATGCTAGCTATGAGTATATCTGATGAGGGAATTGCCTATATTGGGAATAAACAGTATAGTATGAGTTCAGAATCTACCACTATTATAGATTTCTTGCACAGTCTTTACTAATATATAAGATAAATTAATCCACCTTAGAGCCTGAATCAATCAGGTTCTTTTTGTTATATATATTTGTCAAAATAAGAAAGTATGTATTTTAATCTTGACAAGAAATTTATTGTGAGATAAAGTAAGGGTAGATAGGGATAATTGTGTTATATAAAACTTTCATAGCAGATAATCAGAGATGAGATAATTGTATAAATCTATTGATATGATTTTTGGACAAGTATATCATGTAATCTTTTATGATAAGTATGACTATTTTATGGTGAAATGTGCATAGAGGAGTTTTGTAAAGGTATATTTGTGCGTTACTAGGATAATACAGAGTGGAAAGAAAGGGGGAAATTACAGTGAAAAATAATAGAATACTATCACTAATTTTGACATTGATATTCATCCCATCAATTTTCAATATGAGTGTTTATGCAGGTGCTAATTTACCTACACTAAAAGATGATGGAATAGATGGGTCAATGATGACTCCAGATTCTCCCGCATTTGGCAGCTATGAAATTGGGTCAATTTGGGATGAAGAAGTATTGACAGATCTTCCTACATTGAAAGATGATGGAATAGATGGGTCAATGATGACTCCAGATTCTCCTGCATTTGGCAGTTATGAAATTGGGTCAATTTGGGATGAAATAGGAAACGAAGTAACATTATCAAATCTAGTTTTTCGTGGTAATGTAAGAGTTCCTGAAAATATAACAGGAGAAGAGGGAGTTCGTGTAGCTACCTTTAAATTAGAACCAGGAGATGATATAGTTGATGTTAAATTTCTATCATCTCAAGATGAAGATAGGATGGATCAAATAAATGCAGCTTTGATAAACTACTCTTCTGGAACTGTGGAAGATTGGTATCCTGGATTAAGATTAGGAAAATCTGCTAAACTAAGGGTCGAAAACCCATCAGATACAGACTATTATGCAGTCTATGTAAGTACAAACAAAAAGTCAACAATTGCAAGACTGGAGATTACCACTAGATAAGCCTATAAAATTATTATCCATTTGTTAATATTTAAATCTAACAGGATATCTCTAAATAACCATTGATATGTAATTGCACAAATATACCTTTACAAGACTTTTTTGTGTATATACTTATCAGAAAATTCATGTTTTATGCTTGACAAGAAAAAGGTTATAGCATAAGATGAAACTGAATAGAGAAATGGGTGTTGTATAGGGCTGTATATAGAAGATAAATAACCCCTATCCTATGTATATTTTAACTCATAGGATAGGGGTATTGTATCAAATTTACTACAGTCGCTTCAATTCTTCTTCACTTAATCCAGTTATTTCTATTATCTGTTCCAATGGCATATTCATATTCATCAACTTTATTGCTATTTCGATCTTATTTTTTTCCATGCCTTTTTCCATGCCTTTTTCCATACCTTTTATTTCCGCATATTTTATTCTAGACACTGCATCTAATCTAGCTTTTTCTCTTGCGTAGTATTTTTGTCTTAGCAGCTCGTCTGCACTTATTCTTTCTAACATTTCTTTAGCCATCTTTATAGTTTCACTCCTTTCTACTAGACAGGTTAGCAGGTCTTCTGTTTCTGACCTTCCTGTATTTTTTAAGAATGCCAACCATAGTTCTACTGCTTCCATATATTCTATGTCTTCTTTGCCATTAAATTTAGGAAGTTCTATATAGTGAATGGATAGATCATCTATTAATGGGAAATGATCTTCTGTTTCTAATATCTTGTATTCTGTATGATACCTATCTGTTTCATCTATTATTATAAAGTCCATTATGTTTATTACTATGCTCTTCTTTAGTGTTATATATGCTTCTGATTCCAATATAGTCTCGCCATACATCTTTGACCAGTAGTATAGGCTTCTCTTTCTGAAATCATCCTCATCATTTACTTGTACTTCTATATTTATTCTTTCATCTTTTTCTGTCTTGACTTTTAAATCTAATATGGAGCCTTTATCTCCTTTGAATTCTTTTAGATTAAAGGGATTTAAATGATCTATTTCTACTATTTTGTCCTCTCCTTTATAATTTAATATAGCATTTAAAAAATCAATTAAAATGATCTTACTTTCTTTTTCTTCTCTTCCAAATAGTGCTTTAAATACTATATCGTTTAATGGACTCAATAATTTATTATCCCTCAATTATCTCAGCTCCCCTTTTGTACTTTATTGTAGTTTGTACTGTTATATATATTATACCATATTTTTCGCTACTGAAAACATTGAATATTGATAAGATATTCATTCCTTCTATTTAATAAGAAAGTTCATACTTTAAAAAATAAATTAATACGAACTTTTCCATCAGATACAGTCTATTATGCAGTCTATGTAAGTACAAACAAAAAGTCAACAATTGCAAGACTGGAGATTACCACTAGATAAGCCTATAAAATTATTATCCATTTGATAATATTTAAATCTAATAGGATATCCCTAAATAACCATTAATATATAATTGCACAAATATACCTTTACAAGATTTTTTTGTGTGTATATACTTATCAGAAAATTCATGTTTTAGACTTGACAAGAAAATGGTTATAGTATAAGATGAAACTGAATAGAGAAACAGGCGTTGTATGTGTATTTATATAGAAGATAAATACACACTGTTTTATTAAATAAAATAATGTGTGTTTGTATAATATGTTATATTTTATACGCGTAGAGATATAAGTATATTTTGGAAGATGGTGCTATAGCACCATCCTATTAGACATATAAAAAGCAAGAATAACTGAAAAGAAAGGACAGATTATATGAAAAGAAAGTATTTAGTTATGATAATTATCGTATTATTTTTCCTATTAATCTGGTTTTCAAATAGAGAAAAAAACTTAGACTATGACGATTATGAAAAAATGGAAGAACTTTCACAAAAAAACACAGTAGAATTAGAGAAGGAAGGATATTCGGGTATTGATATTAGAAAGATAAAAGAATGATATGTCAACACTTTTTTGGACATATTTTTACCGAACAATTTATATAAATTCCTATGAATTTGTTTGCAATTCTAAGATTATTTATTTGCTCCAGTCAAGGGTAAATAAACTCGCTATCGCTCGCCCTTGACAGGATCAAAAAATAATCTTTTTATATAGATGCAAATTCACAGGAAATTTTATTCCCAGAATTCTTTAAAACTAACTGCCTTTCCTTATATTCCCTTGGTGTTAAATAGTCTAATGAGCCATGTAATCTATGATTATTATACCAATTTATATAATCCATTAATTCAATTTCTAACTCCCTCAAACTATTGAATTTCTTACCTTTTATACACTCAGTTTTTAATATATTATTGAAACTTTCAGCTGGTGAGTTGTCATATGGACAGCCCTTGCTACTTAATGATCTTTTGATTTCAAAGGTAGAAATTATTTCATCTATTAATTTATTTTTAAATTCATTACCTCTATCAGTATGAAATATTTCTATTTCAGATAAAGGGTATTTACAGCTAAGGAATGCCTGGTATACAAGTTCTGCATCCTTATTTTCTCCAGCAGAATATCCTATAACCTCTTTGTTGTGTAAATCTAGCAGGGTACACACATAGCACCATTTATTATTAACCCTTACATAGGTAAGATCGCTTACCACTACTTCTAATTTTTCTCTATCATCAAACTCTCTATCTACCACATTTTCTATTTTATCTTCATTACATTTACTTTTTTTCACCTTATATTGTGCAACAGTATAATTAGAAATCAAGGAATATTTCTTCATGATATTGCCTATTCTTCGCCTAGAGGCAACAATTCCTTTGCGTTGTAATTCCTTTTTTATTTTCCTAGTTCCATAATTATTTCTACTTTCCCTAAATATTTTAATAATTTCATTTTCTAGTTTTATTTCTTCTTCAGAAACCTTGTTATCCTCTTTTCTCTTTTTTAGATGGTAATATACAAGGCTTCTTGGGACCTTAAGAAGCTTACACATTGCGTTAACACTATATTTATCTCTGTTGGAGATGATTAGGTCTATTTTCTGCCTAGTATTAACGCTGCCTGCTTTAAAATATCATTTTCCATTTCTAGCTGCTTTACTTTTTTTCTTAACTCAATTAATTCTTTTTCTTCTTCAGTTCTATTATCGTCAATTTTAAATGATCCAGAATCATTATATCTTTCTACCCATGTTTTTATAGTTGATTTTGCAATCCCATATTCCCTGTTAATGTCTGCCAAAGACTTGCCATTATTGTATAAAGCTACTATTTGCTTTTTGAAATCTTCTTGATAATGTTTAGCCATTTAAATTCCTCCCAAATATTTATATTTTTATTATATCATTGTTCGGAATTTAATTGTCCTATTTAGTATAGCCTATCCAGAATTTAATATTAATTATGCAAATCACTTGATATTATTGGATATGATTGAATCAAACAATCTAAAAAATTATGGCTACAACAATAGAAATATCGATAAAAAAGATAAGGATAATATAATTTATGATGAAAATTATTCTACTTCAAAAGAAAATGGCTTATCTCATATTATTACTGCTATAGATTTTGTTAAGGAAGAAAAGTTGGATAGGGATGCGTCTAGGATAATCATGGAATTTGAATGGGATACAAAACCATCTAATAACGAACAATACATAAGTATAAAATATCTTAACTATATACCAGAAAATATTTATACATGTCTAAAGTATGAGAATTTAAATGATGAAAATGATATAGCTTATAAGATGGCTGAAATAATGCCATATAATTTTATTGATGAATTTTATACTGATATTGCTTCTAAAAAGGTTATCAATCAACAAGATTACATCCTAAAATCAGGTGTAATTGTTTTAGATATAAGATCTTATTATTCAGACTGTATAGCACCATTATCAATATCATCACAATATAGAGATAAATCTGTTTTGGGTAAAGAGAAAGTAATATCTGAACAGCACATAGTAAATGTTCAAAATAATAAAATAGAATAGAAAACAACTTATAGAGACAAATCAGTCTATATTCTCATTAGTAGTATAATAATTTTAAAATAGCATAGAGCCTGTTATTTCAGGCTTTATTTTTATATATTTATCAGAAAATTCACGTTTTAGGCTTGACAAGAAAAAGGTTACAGTATAAGATGAAACTAAATAGGGAAATAGGTGTTGCATAGGGCTATATATATAAGATAAATATACATTGTATTTATTAAATGAGAAAATGTATGTTTATATAATATATTATATTTTATACACGCAGAGATATGAACATATTTCGGAAGATGGTGCTAAGGGTAAGTGACCTTTGTAAATTAAATAAATATGAAAAGATAAAAAACATTTCAGAGAACTATGTTGAAACAAGAAATCTGGCAAGCGGCGGGGCAAGATATTAATTTTTTAGGCAAAAATTATATGAAAATGGGAGGTGGAGATTGAGAAACATATAATTAGAAGAACAGGTTAATAGGTAATGTATTGTATATTTATGAAATAAGAGGATAAGGAGGATTTTTTATGATGAAAAAGACGAGGAAGTTTGTAGGCTTGTTATTATCAGCAATAATGGTGTTAGGTATAGGAACACTAGCATTTGCATCAGAATATGATTTTCAGATTTTAGAACTGGGCAAATTAAGCAAAGAAGGTATTGTTATCGTGTGACGGAAATACAACTTGCTGACTATGATTGGTTGGAAAATGGGAATTTTGGGGTAATAATAAAGGTATATGGTTATGGTAGTGATAATACTACTTTTGATGGACACAGTATATCGTGGATTGAACGAGAACCATTTATAATTTCAGGAACAGGGGCAGATGGATTTTATTACCTATATGATTGTGGACCAGTGATAGAAGAAGGTAATTATAGATTTGCAACGACATTTACTTCTACGAATTTTCCTTATAGCCAAAGATCTTTTTCTACAACATTTACATTTTCGAATAATTAGATTAGTATTAGATTTTTTAGATGATTGTTACTGACATAAAGGTTTATAATAAAAACACAAAGGAGATATAGGAATGAATATTTCGTTTAATACTGGCAATTATGCAAGAGTTTATAGAGCAAAAACAAGTACACAATACAATAAAAATACATCAAGTCTATCTAGAAGAGAAAATAATATTTCAAAAAACCAACATAAGGTTTATTTAAAATCAGATGATATGTTGTATTCAGGTGGAAATGGTAGCGGGTTATCTTTCTATATTAAATATGCAGATAACTCGTCAAGGGATAATCCTATAGTGATAGCAAAAGGAATAGATGAAAACGGGAAAGAATTTGAACAAACAATTAACATAAATGAAATTAAACCTTCCAATGCTTCAATCATAGAAATGAGAGCTTTAGAAGCACATTTAAATATAGATAAAAGGGGAGGACTTACCTCATTGCCTAAAGGAGCAGGTTTTCTAGGTTTAAATGATAGATGCGACTTCATAGGTATGTTTAAAAATGTTATTCATGATATGAAAAAAATAGGTAGATATGATTTAGCTAGGATATATCTGATAAATTTACGGATTTATTCTGATTTTGAGAAGAAGGCGGAATATTTAGAAAGTAATTATACCAAGTAATGCAACTAATGTTTATCATAAGTCTAAATAAATGGAGAGAATTCTATGGCTAATTTCAAAATAAGCAAGAATATAATATTGAGTACCTGTGCAATGGTTTTATATCTTTTGTTAATACACTTTGCAAAGGATGTAATTTCATTTAAATTTTGGTTTATATGTTCTATAGGTTTAATGGTATTTATTATTGGCGTTCAAATATTTACAAAATCCTTAGATTATAAAAGTATTAGTTTAATTACATTTATGCCATTGCTAACCTATATAAACCTAAAGGATACTTTTGGTAATATTAATGGGTGGAGATATTATACGCCTTATATTCTATTTTGTTTAACCTTTATATTTCATGGCATAAGTTATATGGTAGTACACTATAAAATAAAAAAAACGGATAAAATAACATATTAAAATAAAAGCAATTATAGATATTTAATTGTAGAGTTTTCTTATTTTAATTGTGAATAATAACGTTCTTTGACTACTGTCTCAGAGTATTTTTAAGGAGTGTGAATTAAAATGTTAAAATCAAAAAAATCTAAAGGAATTGTTTCACTATTATTGGCAATAGTAGTGTTAAACATTGGATGTTTAAATGCATTGGCAGAAGGGACCACAGATACTAGATCTAGAGGATACCAGCTAATAGACGGAGATGTCTATGATCTAAATGGCAACTTATTATTTAAGATGTATGATGGGTTTACTGCAGATGGATATAGACTGGACCCCAATTTCACTGTTCATTATCCAAGTGAAGATGCCCTAAGAAAATCAACAGAAGAGGTGGAAGTAGAAGAGCCAGTAGAACAACAGCCAATAGATACTAGGTCAAGAGGGTACCAACTAATAGACGGAGATGTCTATGATCTAGATGGTAACTTGTTAATTAAGATGTATGGTATATTTACAATAGATGGATATACCCTTGACCCTAATTTTACTGTTCATTATCCAAGTAATACTGTGTCACTTGACCGTGCTGAGGATATTCCTGATGATATTTATAGCGGAGTTAAATATTTATCTAAAGACACAGAGGACCATGAAGGTACAGATGTGGGTCCTAGCTTTACACTTACCTCCAGCAAACCTAATGTAAGCCTTTATTATGTATCAGGGAGTCCATCAAATGTAAATTTTGCGGTGCATAATATTACCAAAAATGTTGTGGTTTCTTTGATACCTAATGTACCAAAGAAGAAGCTAGAGAGTGTTTCTCTTTATAACAGTTCAAGACCAAATGATGTGTATTTAGTCAAGGCTAGTGCAGTGGATGTTCCAGGAAATGTACGCTTAAAGGTTGGAAAACAATGAGAATAATGTATTTATGCAAGGGATGGGTCAGCATAGAGCCTGTTATGTAAGGCTTTATCTTTATATATTTATCAGAAAATTCACGTTTTAGGCTTGACGAGAAAAAGGTTATAGTATAAGATGAAACTAAATAGGGAAATAGGTGTTGTATAGGGCTGTGTATATAAGATAAATATATATTATATTTATTAAATAAAATAATGTGCGTTTATATAATATGTTATATTTTATACGCGTAGAGATATAAGCATATTTTGGAAGATGATACTAAGGTGAAATGCGAAAGGGAGGAGACAGTAATGATGAAGAAGTTATTTTAGAAAACGCTGAGCTTATTAATGATTTTGATGTTGATGTAGTAGTCTATAGGCACTATAGTTTATAGCTATAGTGCCTATATAAATATAAAAAAATATAAAATGGAGTGATAACATGGCAAAAAAATGTAGTATTTTCAAAGGAACCCTAATAATATTGGCGGCATTTATGCTGATTGTAAATTTAGGGAGTGTGTCCAATGCAGAAAGCATGGATAAGGCAAAGAGTATAGATATATTAAAATATATCAAAGTAAAAAAAGATAATTTAGGAAAACCTAAAAGTGAAATTGCTAATCTAGATTTTGACACTGCTGCACCAGAGATGAAGCTGCTCATATTAGATGCAAGAGCAAGTATTATCCATACAAAAACTTGGACTATACTAAACGAAGACACAGGAAAACCAGCAATGAAAACTAGAACTCAAGAGGATTCAGACAAATTTGAGGATTTACCACTATTTGAAGATGTATTTCCAGGATGGGATTTAGAGAAGATAAATAAATGGACTAAAATCAAGAATATATGTAGAGATTCACTGAATTTTGATCCAGATATCATTGACTTTAATAAACTAGAGGATTTAAATAATCTTGAGAAAGTAATGACCCAATATAGCTCTATGCTTAAAGACAATCCTAGCAAGATAGCAGCTATAGATTTGGCATATGAATTAGGTGAAGATTCTAAATCAGAAGTGATTACAAAGGATTTTAGTACAAAAGAACATTCTGCTGCATTTGATATCTTAATAAGTGAGGCTATCTATAAGGACATAGATTCTATATTATTAGAAGACAATGGTATGATAAAGATAAAATTAAAAGATGGAAAGATCTATACTCAAGATGAAATCAAAAAGATATATCCTAGATTTTTGTTGAGAAAACTATATGAGTTAATTGAAATAAAATCAACTATTTTAGAAATTCTAAATTAGTTTTACATCACAATATTAATACGAAATATTTCAAGGGATGTTGGATACCAACTTCCCTATTTTCCTAAAATCATTGTTTTATTATTGACAGAAGTTCACTTCCTATATAAGATTTAGATTAGATGTATTACTACCTATAATACTAGATAGTAATATATAGGTATCCAACTTCTATACTTAATAAAAATATTGAAATTGGAGATCTCTCGACTACGCTCGAGATGACAGTCATTCCGCTGTGTACTCCGAGCTTAATAGGAGTGACCGTAGTGGAGGAATCTTAAATTTTCAAGTTGGATCCCTATATAATAAAAAATAATAAAAAATAAAAAAATAATAAGGAGAGGATGATCTATATGAGATTGTCAGATAATGAGTTTAAGATTATGGAGATTATATGGGATGAAAAATACCTAGATGAAAATGGAGAGATAATTGCCAAGAAAGTATCAGATATACTCATAGAGAAATATGGATGGAGCAAAAGGGCAAATTATGTGTATTTTAGCAGATTATTAGAAAAAGAAGTAATACGTAGAAGATATCCTAACTACACCATAAAAGCTCTGGTAAAAAGAGAAGATATCGTAAATGAAGGCGTGAAGGAGATCATAGATAAGACCTACGAAGGATCTGTACTAAACTTTTTTAGGGGATTTATTAGAGATAAAGAAATTACCCAAGAAGACATAAATGGGATGCAGGAGATTATAAATAGTTTTAATTCAGAAAAAAATCAGGAGAATGACCGAGAATGATAAGGCTAAACTATTTAGAGATAAGTATGATGTCTTGCTTTTATATAGGGTTAGTGCTTTTGGTCAGAAAGACCTTAAATAATAAAAGCTTTAAATATGCATCTATAATACTATGGGGACTTATAGCCTTGAGGTTGATATTTCCATATAGTATCTGGGTTCCCCTGGAGAAGATAAATAGAGAAGGTGCATTTTATCAAGATATGAACTCTCTAATAGATTTTATGACAGGTTTAGATAAATTTAAAAGAATCTATATAATGGACAATATAGATCTTTTTTTCCCCAAGATAAATAGACTTATAGTTATATTGCTCATTGGAGCATATATGGTCTTTAGAATCATAAGAGCAACAAGAACTATTTCACATTCATCTATTATTCAAGATGATGAATATATTGATGAGTTTCTTAAAGAAAACAAGTTAAAGAGGAAGGTACAGGTACTTATAAATGATGGCCTAAAATATCCAATAACCTATGGAATAATTGAGCCTAAGATTATTATTCAAAGTGAACTAATGGAAGACAGGGATATGCTCAAATATATATTGACCCATGAAATGATACATATCAAAAAGTTTGATATATTGTTTAATTATTTAAGATATATATTGATATGTATGTATTGGTACAATCCTTTAGTTTGGGCAATGGTTGTGTGTCTAGATAAGGATATAGAGATTCTCTGTGATAAGTTAGTAATTGATAAATTTGGAAATAGTGAAGAAGATAAAAAGAATTATTGCATCACAATGTTTAATCTGACAAATGGAGATGTTAGGAGGAGTTTGGTGGGGGTGGGATTACACCCTAGTTTGGAGAGGATGATAGTATTGAAGAACTGGAAGGTAAAGAAATCAGGGGCCTTTTTAGGCATTTTGATGTTGTGTATCGTAGGTACAACTTTTGTATCAGCTGCAGAGCATACTTTACCAGTAACTACATGTATTGATGGGTGTGAAAATGAAGTAGAAAGAGTAGTCAATGTAGATAATCGAACTAGAGAGATTACAGATGAGGAATATGATGAATTATATAGAGAAGATGATCATGATATAAAGATAATGAAGGTAGATATCAGTGATAGTGCTACAATAGATGCACTTGGTGGAAGTGAGAGTTATACATTTAATATGAACTCTTGGACAGGACCACCACACAAGAAATTTGTGACCAATATAGAAAATACATCATCTAGTGGAGGTATAGACTTTAAACTTATAATCGAAGAAGATGGAGAAATTATATATAGCAAAAGCTATGATAAAGATATAAGGATAGTAACTAATAATGCAAAGGAAAATAGAGAGTATAT
This sequence comes from Varibaculum timonense, assembly GCA_902386935.1. Classification (GTDB taxonomy): domain Bacteria; phylum Bacillota; class Clostridia; order Tissierellales; family Tissierellaceae; genus CABMKH01. The sequence goes on along the minus strand of CABMKH010000002.1, from coordinate 133,563 downwards.
AGTGACTATTGTAAATACTTCAAACAAAGCTCTTAGCTATGACATAAGTATAGTTAGCTATAGGTAATGGGACTCAGTCTATATACAAAAATAAGATATTGACAAAGCTTAATTTGTTTGGTAAACTATTTTGGTGTAGAGCCGCTCAGTGTGGGTTTTAAAGCATAGTCACCTTACATTGGCGAGACTGGGTTAGAGGAGGTGCAGTACTTATGTATGCTGTTATAGAAACAGGCGGAAAGCAATATAGAGTTCAAGAGGGCGATATACTTTTCGTAGAAAAAATCGATGTTGAAGAGGGAAAAGAAGTTAATTTTGACAAGGTTCTTCTTGTATCAAAAGAAGGAGATCTAACTGTTGGGAAGCCTTTTGTAGAAGGTGCAAAGGTAGAAGGCAGTGTAGTAGAACAGGGAAAATCTAAAAAGATCGTTGTTTTTAAATATAAAGCAAAGAAAAACTATAGAAAAAAACAAGGTCATCGTCAGCCATATACAAAGGTAAAGATTGAAAAGATCGTAGGTTAGTGATGATTGTAGTAGAGATATCTATAGATAGATTTGGTTTTATGAGAGGATATACTATAAAAGGCCATTCAGATTATGCTCACTATGGTGAGGATATTGTATGTGCTGGGGTATCCATATTGGCACATACTGCACTGAATTCAATGATAGAGGTCTGTGGTATAGATGAAGATGAGATAGATTATAGTATAGATGATGAGATAGGATATTTGGAGATGAATTTACCTAATGAACTAGATGAGATAGTATTGGATAGGACTCAAATAGTACTAAAAGTCTTTGAATTAGGAATCATGTCCATCATAGAAAATTATCCGAAATATGTGACTCTCAAATATGGGGAGGTGTAATAGATGATAAAATTAAATTTACAATTATTCGCTTCTAAAAAGGGAGTAGGTAGCTCCAGAAACGGTAGAGATAGTGAAGCCAAGAGATTAGGTGTAAAAAGAGGAGATGGACAATTTGTACTAGCAGGTAATATCCTTGTTAGACAAAGAGGGACCAAGATTCACCCTGGTACCAATGTTGGAAAGGGCAGTGATGATACTCTATTTGCAACTGTTGATGGTGTTGTTAAATTTGAAAGAGTGGGCAAGGATAAGAAGAAGGTTAGTGTTTATCCTGCTGAGGAATTAGCATAAGACTAAAAGCTTACCTAAGGGTAAGCTTTATTTTTTTAATAAAGATATGAATCCAAGAGATACTATTAGTTGTAGTTGGGTAAATATTAATACAACCAAGTTGTGAGGATGGTGAAGATATGTTTATAGATAAGGCAGAGATACATGTCAAAGGTGGTAAAGGTGGAAATGGCGTAGTAGCTTGGAGAAGAGAAAAATATGAGCCGTCTGGAGGACCCTATGGTGGAGATGGTGGAAACGGTGGCTCTATAATCTTGAAGGTAGATGAAGGCATCAGGACTCTGATGGACTTTAGATATAAAAGGGTTTATAATGGAGAAAATGGAGAAGATGGCAGAACGAAGAAACAATTTGGGAAATCTGGTGTAGATACTATAATCAAAGTCCCAGTAGGAACACTGGTAAAAGATAAGGAGACTGAAAAAGTCATAGTAGATCTGAGAGAAAAAGATCAAATGTATGTAATTGCTAAAGGTGGTAAAGGTGGCAGAGGTAATGCTAGATTTGCAACTGCTACTAGACAAGCACCTGGATTTGCAGAGGCGGGAACAAAGGGACAAGAGCGGGATATAATCTTGGAATTGAAACTATTGGCAGATGTAGGTCTTGTAGGTTTTCCAAATGTGGGAAAATCCACTATATTATCTATATTTTCTGCAGCAAGACCTAAGATAGCCAATTATCATTTTACAACTTTGAAACCTAATCTAGGAGTGGTAAGAGTAGGTGAAGAGAAGAGCTTTGTCTTGGCAGATATACCAGGGCTTATTGAGGGGGCATCAGATGGAATAGGACTTGGACATGATTTTTTAAGACATATAGAGAGGACTAGAGTATTGGTCCATGTACTAGATGTCTCTGGAATGGAAGGAAGGGACCCTGTAGAGGACTTTTATACTATCAATGATGAATTAGTCCAGTATAATTCAAAACTTGGAGATAAGCCCCAAATAATAGCTGCAAATAAGATAGATATACCTGGAGCCGAAGAGCAGATAGAAAGAGTAAGGAAGGAATTTGAAAATAAGGGAATAGAAGTTTTGTCTATATCTGCTGCAACGGGAGCTGGTATGGAAAAGCTAAAGTTTGCAATTTGGGAATTGCTTTCTAACACTGAAATAGATTATGAGACATTTGATGAGGAATATGATGAGTCTGATTTTATAGAAGAGGAAACTGTCATTGTAAGAAAAGAAAATGGAGAATATATAGTGGAAGGAAGTTATATAGAGAGGCTTTTAGAGTCAACTTATTTTGATAATATGGATTCTTTAAGATACTTCCAGGAAGCTATTAGAAAAAGAGGTATAGTGGAAGAATTGGAGAACTTAGGAATTCAAGAAGGGGAAACTGTATCTATCTGTGGATACGAGTTTGAATTTTTCCACTGATGATGAAAATAGGATATAGGAGAGTGTAAGATTTTGATAACAGGTAAGCAGAGAAGTTATTTAAAAGGACTGGGAAACAATATAGATCCCATATTTCAGTTGGGAAAAGCAGGATTGAGTGAAAATTTTATAAAACAAGTAGATGATGCCTTAGAAGCTAGAGAGTTGATTAAGATTAAGATATTGCAAAACTGTGCTTTGGAACCAAAAGAAGTAGCCAGTGAACTGGCAGAAAAGACTGGTGCTGAGTTTGTCCAGAGTATAGGTAGCAAGTTTATATTGTATAGAGAATCTAAAGAAAACAAAAAAATCCAGCTTCCTAAATAGAAATAGATCTATTTGATGGAATATTAGGGGTGTTTATATGAATATAGGGATAATGGGAGGGACTTTTAATCCAATACACAATGGGCATCTTATTTTGAGTGAATATATTAGACAAAAATTGAATCTACACAAGGTAATATTTATTCCCACGGGAATACCACCACATAAGGATGTGAGATATGTCCTTGATGCCCATATTAGAAAAGAGATGATAGAGTTGGCTATAGAGTCCAATCCATATTTTTGTTTATCTACTATGGAAATAGATAAAGATAGTGTTAGCTATACAATTGATACTGTAACTGAACTGAAGGAGATATATTCTAAGGACAGATTGTATATGATAATAGGGGCGGATTCTCTATTGAGTTTACACACATGGAAGGGATTTGAGAAGTTAATTAGGATGACAGATTTTGTAGTAGCAGATAGACATGGGGCCTGTGATAGTGATGTACTTGCTAGAATTAAAGATTTGAACATTAGATTTGGCAGCAATATATGTAGAATTGATACTCCTATAATAGAAATATCTTCTACTGAGATCAGAAATAAGATAAAAGAAGGTCTATCTATAAGATATTTAGTCCCAGAATCTGTAGAGGAATATATCATAGATAACAATCTCTATAGGTAGGTGAGTGATTTGGAAGATAGAATAAGAGAAGATTTGGTAAGAGATATTGGAATCAAAAGATTTGAACATTCATTGAGAGTTATAGAAGTGGCAATGAAACTATGTGATATATATAAGGTAGATAGAGATAAGGCATATATGGCTTGTCTATTACATGACTGCGGAAAGTTTCAGGATGAAAACAATTTATTGAAACATTCCCATAAGTTTGATATAATTTTAGATGAAGTTATGATGGATAATAAGGAGCTGATACATGCTCCTTTAAGTGCGAAGATTGCAGAATATAGATATGGCATAGATGATAGAGATATATTGTCTGCCATATGCTACCATACTACTGGGAAGGAAGATATGACTCTTTTGGAGAAGATAGTATTTATATCTGACTATATAGAGCCGGCTAGGTCTTTTCCCGGTGTGGATGAAGTTAGAAATCTTGTATATAGGGATATTGATAGAAGTATAGTTTTGGCAATGGATAATACTATAGGATTTCTCATCAGTAGAAATAAATTGATTAGTGATAGAACTGTAAATGCAAGAAATGATTTGATGATATCAATTAAAAGGAGAGGGTAAAGTAATGAGAGAAGTGGAGCAGAAACTTTCCATTATAACTAAGGCCTGTGAAGATAAGAATGGAATAGATATCAAGACCTTAGATATAGGAAATCTCACCCCCATAGCAGATTATTTTATCATAGTAAGTGGAAATTCATCTACTCAAGCCCAAGGGATAGCAAATGAAATAGAGGATAAGATGATGGAGGCTGGATATGAAAGGATATCTAAGGATGGATATCAAAGTGGGAGATGGATATTATTAGACTTTGGAGATATTATTGTCCATGTGTTTCATAAGGAAGAACGGGAGTATTATGATTTAGAACGATTGTGGAGTGAAAAGATAGATTAAAGATCTTTCCCATAAAAAGGAGGTGAGAAAATGTCATTAGAACTTGTTGCAACAAAAAAAGCTCCTGCAGCTGTAGGCCCTTATTCACAAGGGGTAAAGGCTGGGAATGTGATCTATACTTCAGGTCAATTGCATATTGACCCAAGTACAGGAGAGGTACTTAGAGGTGATATTCAAGATTTAACTAGACAAAGTCTAAATAATGTAAAGGCAATACTAGAAGAAGCAGGTGCATCTTTGGAAGATGTAGTGAAGGTTACTGTATTTGTAAGAGATATGGGGAAATTTTCATTGATAAACGAAGTTTATGGTGAATTCTTTAGTGACCATAAACCTGCTAGAAGTTTAGTGGAAGTGTCAAAACTCCCACTAGATGGAGAAATAGAGATTGAGGCAATTGCAGTTATATAGACTTTAAACATAAGATAAGCTGGTCATTGACCAGCTTATCTTATCTTATATTGGGAGAGTATTCTATCATTCTTTCCCTTCTTCTCTTCTTTCTTCGCTTTGATCTCTTTGATATTTGAATTGCCCTAAATATGATGAACAATATAAATAGGATGATATACCATTTTCTAAGTATTCGCTTATATAATCTCATTGGTGGAATAGATTCTACGTCTAGGGTAGATACTATATCGCCCTTTCCTATTAGGTTTTCTCCAAGATAATATTCCACATTTCCAAGGGTATCCCCCTTAGCAATAGGAGTTTTTATCTCTTTATCTAGATTTATCTTTTTAATTACTTTGTCTTTGTTATCTATACTTAGGGGATATGAGATATCTTCCTTTAAAACAGAAGATACATAAGGTAAATTTCCATTCTCTATATCTATATTTCCCATAAACTCGTTTACATGACCTATGACTGTATTCTTGAAATTATTGAAGCCATAGTTCAATAATTTATGGGTATCTGCATATACTTCTTTTCCTTCAGATTTAAGTACTACGACCAATAGTCGTTGACCATTTCTTTCGGCAAAGGTAACTAGACAATTCTTTGCATGGTCAGTATATCCTGTCTTTATTCCAGAAACACCATTATATTTTATGGGAATGGTTTGACCGTTTAAATTGATCCTGTCATTGCCATATAAAAATTTGTTAGTGGAATATAGATATCTTGGTTCTTCCTTTTTGTTAGTAGCTCCTATGGTATAGCTATCTTTTTTTACAATACTTCGAAATATATCGTTTTTCATAGCATATTTAGCAATAAGTGCCAGATCATATGCAGTAGTCACATGATTGTCATCATGAAGACCATTTGGATTTACAAAGTTTGTTTCCAATGCACCTAGTTCTTTTGCCTTAGAATTCATTAGTTTTACAAAGCCATCAATTGATCCAGAGATATTTTTACCTATAGCCAAAGCAGCGTCATTTGCTGATGCAATAAGCATAGCATTTAAGAGATCATTAAAAGACACTTCTTCATCATAATCTAAGGCTATATGGCTTCCTTTTGTTAGTTCTATTATTTCAGGATCAATCTTGATGATATTTTCCATATTTCCATTTTCTATGGCCAATATTCCAGTCATTATTTTAGTAGTGCTGGCAGGGTATAATTTTTTATGGGAGTTTTTTTCATATAGTATAGCTCCAGAATCATAATCCATCAACAATATGCCTTCACCACTGAGATCTAGATTGTCTTTGGCATATGCAACATATGTACTAGATAAGAAAATAGATGTAAATAGAATCATAAAAGTTAAAACAAAAATAGAAAATCGCTTCAAATTATCCACCGCCTTATTGTAATACTAATATTATAGCAGAAAAACCATTTTTTTTTAAGTAAAATAAAAATTTCCAAAAATCAACAAAAAAAGAAGGAAATCCTAAGTAAATGTAGAATATTGTAATTGGGGATTCCTATAGTGTAAATTAGGAGGATAGATATGGATAATCACTTTACAAAGAAGGAACAAATAGTTATACTAATAATTGGATTTATTGTAATTTTTGGTCTAGGTTTTAAATTTATTTTACATGATATAATCTATGATAGAAGAGAGCCTTTAGAGATTCTGGCAAATGATTCTAGAGAGGATATAGTTTCTCCTACTGAGAAAGAAGATACACCTGAATTTATTATGGTGCATATTGGAGGCCAGGTATATAATCCTGGAGTGTTTGAACTAGATTTGGGAACTAGGGTCATAGATGCAGTGGAATTGGCAGGAGGACTAAAAAAAGAAGCAGATGTAGATAGAATAAATTTGGCAAGAAAATTATCAGATGAAGAAAAGATATACATACCTAAGATAGGCGAGGAGAATTTAGGAGAGGAGTATATAGATTTTGAATTAGGATCTGCCAAAGGAACAGGAAAGATAAATATAAATAGATGCAGCAAGGAAGAGCTGATTAGTCTGCCAGGTATTGGAGAGGTTATTGCTGAAAGGATATTGGAATATAGGGATTCAAAGAGATTTGAAAAGATTGAGGATTTGATGGATGTTTCAGGAATTGGGACAAAAAAATTTGAAGGATTAAAGGATTTAATAACGACGAATTGAGGGAGGGGACTATATTGGATAAGAGATTGACACAACTTACAAAGACCTCAGGGTGAGCAGCTAAAATCGGACCCGATATATTGGCACAGGTCTTGTGCCATTTACCAAAGACATATGATGATAGATTGATAGTTGGTATAGAGACTTCTGATGATGCGGCTGTCTATAAGATTAATGATGATATGGCAATAATACAGACACTGGATTTTTTTACTCCTGTAGTAGATGATCCATATACTTTTGGACAGATTGCAGCTGCTAATTCATTAAGTGATATCTATGCCATGGGGGGAGAACCTAGACTAGCTATGAATATAGTTTGTTTTCCAGACTGCCTAAATCCATCTGTATTGACTGAAATACTAAGAGGTGGGCATGACAAGGTAATAGAAGCAGGGGCTATTTTAGTAGGAGGCCATAGTGTATCTGATGATGAACCAAAGTATGGTCTATCTGTAACAGGCTTTGTACACCCAGATGATGTATTGAGTAATAATAGTGCAAAACCAGGGGATGTACTGATATTGACTAAACCCTTAGGGTTGGGAATTATCAATACCGCTATCAAGGGAGAGTTAATAGATAGAGAGAGCTATGATGAGGCAGTTAAGATAATGACGACTTTAAATAGATTTGGAAAGGATGCCATAGACAAAGTAGATGGCGTAAATAGTGTGACAGATATAACTGGCTTTGGACTTTTAGGCCATGCCTTAGAGATGGCTGAAGGCAGTTCGGTTACTATGAAGATATATTATAGAGATGTCCCTATAATTCTAAAGGCTATTGACTATGCAAATATGGGACTAGTTCCTGCTGGAACATACTCTAATAAAGAATTTATAGGAGATAAGGTGTATTTTTCTGAGGATGTACCTACAGAGTATAGAGATATTCTATATGATCCACAGACTTCTGGAGGTCTATTGATATCTGTAGAAAAGGAAAAGTCCAAAGAACTTTTAAAAGCTCTGGAGAGTTCTCCAACTAAATATGCTATAATAGGCGAAGTTTATCCAAAAGGAGAGCATCAATTAATAGTAGAATAATAAATGGAGAGAGGTTATATAATGGAGAAAAACTTATTTACCCTTATTCCCAATGTGAATGAAGTGTTAGAAGATGAAAATATAGTGAGACTATTAGATACAATGCCTAGAAAGATGGTAATTGACTCCATTAGAGAAGAGATGGATATATTGAGGGATAGAATAAGGAGAAAGGAGTTTGGTGAAAGAGAAGTATTAGAGAATATATCGTCTTTAAATAAAAGGATATATGATAGGATAATTGAGAAAAAGAGATTTAACCTGAGAAAAGTGGTCAATGGAACTGGGGTTGTTATACACACTAATCTAGGTAGATCTCTATTGAATAAGGAGATAATAAGAAATATTGAAGAAACCGTTACTAATTATTCAAATCTAGAATATGATCTGGAAAGTGGTTCTAGAGGTTCTAGGTATTCTCATTTAGAGGATATACTTGCTGAGATTACAGGTAGTGAATCTGCTATGGTTGTCAACAACAATGCAGCAGCTGTAATGTTGGTATTAAGTACATTGGCTAAAGACAAAGAAGTAATTGTCTCAAGGGGAGAATTAATTGAGATAGGAGGTTCCTTTAGAATACCAGATGTCATGGAGCAGAGTGGGGCAAGATTAGTTGCAGTGGGAACAACTAATAAGACCCACATATGGGACTATGAAACTGCCATAGGTGAAGATACAGGAGCATTGTTGAAGGTTCATACATCTAATTATAGGATTCTTGGGTTTACATCTTCAGTAGATATAGACGAACTAGATAAACTAAAAAAACAGTATGGCATTCCAATTGTGGAAGATTTGGGAAGTGGAGTTTTAGTGGATTTATCAAAGTATGGATTGGAATATGAGCCAACAGTTCAGGAATCAATAAGAAAGGGTGTAGATGTAGTTACATTTAGTGGGGATAAACTATTGGGAGGCCCTCAGGCAGGTATTATAGTAGGAAAGAAAAAATATATAGATGCTATGAAGAAAAACCCTCTAACTAGGGCTTTTAGGGTAGATAAATTTACTATTACAGCTTTGGAAACCATATTGAGATACTATTTAGATGAAGATTCTGCCATAGAGAAGATACCTACCCTAAGGATGCTTACTATGCCTATAGATGATATAAGGTCTATGGCAGAAGAGCTGTTAGATAAAATAGAAGAGTGTGGGTTTGACTCAAGGCTTAGAGTTTCTTTAGAGGAAAGCTATTCTGAAGTAGGGGGAGGTTCTCTTCCCTTGGAACAATTGCCTACAGTATGTGTAGTACTCAGTTTAAATGGTATGAGTATCCAAAGTTTTGAAGATAAATTGAGAGGGTATACTATTCCAATAATAACTAGATTGTATAGAGATAAGATATATATTGATGCGAGAACCTTGAGGAGAGAAGAATTTCCGATTATAGTGGAAGGAATAGGTTTTGCATTGGAAAATATCAAGGAGTGTAATTTATGAAACATGTAATCATAGGTACAGCTGGGCATATAGATCATGGAAAGACAAGTTTGATAAGGGCCTTGACAGGGAGAAATACAGATAGATTGGAGGAGGAAAAAAAGAGGGGAATATCTATTGAACTGGGTTTCACATATTTTGATCTACCAAGTGGCAAAAGAGCAGGGATAATAGATGTCCCTGGCCATGAAAAGTTTGTGAAAAATATGCTTGCTGGAGTAATAGGTATAGATATAGTTATATTGGTAGTAGCAGCAGATGAAGGGATTATGCCTCAAACATTAGAACATCTATCTATATTGGATCTATTGGGAATTGAGAAGGGTTTTATAGTCATGACCAAGATAGATATGGTAGATGAAGAATGGATAGAACTTGTTGAGGAAGAGATACGGGAGGAGATAGTGGGGACTTTTCTCGAAGAAAGTCCTATAGTCAAAGTATCGTCAACTAAAAATCAAGGTCTAGACCATGTCATCTCCCTATTAGAAAAATATACAGAAGAGATAGAGGATGTAGAGACTGGTGAATTGCCACGTCTACCCATTGATAGAGCTTTCAGCATATCTGGATTTGGAACTATAGTAACAGGTACACTGCTATCTGGAAAGTTTAAGTTGGGAGATGAAGTACAGATATACCCAGGTGACAAGATGGCTCGGATTAGGTCTATACAAGTCCATGATATGGATGTAGAGACAGCTTATGCTGGACAAAGGGTTGCTATGAACTTAGCTGGAATAAAAAAGAATGATGTAGATAGAGGAGATGTAATAGCTCCAGCAGATTCTATGGAGAGTACTATGATGTTAGATGCAAAGATAAGGCTTCTAAAATCCTTTGATAGGTCCATAGAGAATAGGACTCGGGTTAGACTATATCTGGGAACTAGAGAATTATTGTGTAGAATAGTACTATTAGATAGAGAAGAGCTAAATCCAGGTGAGGAAGCTTATGTACAATTAAGACTTGAAGAAGAAGTAGTGGCAAAGATAAAAGATAGATTTATCATAAGATTTTACTCTCCTATGTTTACTATAGGAGGGGGAGAAGTATTGGACCCTAATCCAAGTAAGAAGAAACGCTATGATAAGGTTGTACTAGAGGAGCTTAGGATAAAGGATAGAGGTAGCTCCAAGGATATTATAGAGAGTATAATATTGTCAAAGAGCAAGGAGTTTCCATCTATAAAGACTATAATGTCTAATACGTCTCTAACAGAGGAAAATTTGATACAGGAAATAGAAAAGTTAGAATTAGAGGATAAAGTAGTTCTTTTCTCCTTGACAAATGATATCCATATAATTCATAATGATTATTATGAATATATCAGAGATGCTATAGTAGATAATTTAAAAGACTATCATATGAGATATCCCCTTAGGGCTGGAATCCCTAAAGAAGAGATAAGAAGTAGATTTTTCAGGAATGCAAAGCCTAGAGTTGGAGAGGTATTTATAGAGAAATTAGTAGAAGAAGGTTGTATAGAAAGAGATAAAGAGAGTCTTAGACTAAAAGGTTTTAAAATAACATATGATGATAGGCAGCTTAAAATTAGATCTGATATATTGAAGTCTTTGGAAGAGAGGACTACATTGCCTCCAAAGAGGGAAGAATTATGTGAGATATTAGGTGCTAGACAAGAGGATTTCAATGAAATCTTTAATTCTTTGATTAATGAAGGGGACATAGTAAAGTTAAATGAGGATATATTCGTAGGAAGAGAATACTATAATATGGCCTTGGCTAAGTTAGAGGACTATATCTTAAAGAATGGGTCTATTTCAGTTGGAGAGTATAGAGATCTATTGGAAGTTAATAGAAAGATATCCATTGCCCTATTGGAGTACTTTGATCAAAACAAGATAACAAAGAGGGAACTTGATAGAAGAGTACTAAACAGGAATTGATAGTTTTTGAGGTGATTTCGTGAAGAGTGATATATTGATTGTGGATAGGGATAGAATATTTGCCGAAGGGCTAAAATATACTTTAGAACAGGATGGATCTATTATTGAGATCATTGGTTCTGGTAAAGAAACCATTGAAAAACTTAGGACCAAATCCTATGATTTAATAATATTAGAATTGAATATACCTGATATAAATGGTTTTGAATTGTGCAAGGATATAAGAAGTATATCCCTAGTGCCTATAATTATAGCAACAGAGGATAATAAGGATATGTCAAAGATATTAGCACTGGAGTATGGTGCTGACGACTATATGGTCAAGCCCTTTAATATTTTAGAGTTAAAGGCAAGAATTAAGAGTATATTTAGAAGGATAAATTGTAGAATTGCCGATAGGAATAAACATATACTTAAACTTAAAGATTTTACCATAAATACTTTGAAGAGAAGGATAACTATGGGAGATAGGGAGATTGACTTGACGGGAAAGGAATTTGATCTATTCTATGCCCTATCTTCTAATCCAGGAAAGATATTTACTAGAGAGGAATTATTGGAAAAAGTATGGGGATACTCATACTTTGGAGATTTAAGGACTATAGATGTTCATATCAGAAGAATCAGAGAGAAATTGAGTAGACATTCTAAAAGCACACAGTATATAATGACAAAATGGGGAGTAGGATATTATTTTAATAAGATTTAGAACTATCATAAAATCCCCCTAAACCATTAAGTTTAGGGGGATTTTATGATGAATTAAAACATACCTGGCAAAATAGTTACAAAACTATGGAGTAGCAGTATAATTAAAAAGGCAGTAACACTTGCTAATGTATTTGGTATTGTTGCTGCAATTACAGCTTCTTTTACTTGTAAATCATTATATCGTGCTGGTAACCAAAAGGCTGCATCAGTAGGTAGAGTTAGCCCTACAGTACCTGCACAAATTGCTAAACCTACAATAATAGGCGAATAACCAAGGGATACAGCACCTTGACCAACTATAGCAACTGTAGTTAACATAGCAACTGTGGCTGAACCAACTGCCGCTCGAATAATCATGGCTAGTAGAAATGCCAATAGTAGAATAGGCATATTGAAACTAGTTAGCAGTTCAACTAAGGCATCACCTACACCACTTCCTTGTAATATAGCTGCAAAACTTCCTCCTGTACCTATAACCATTAAAATATTACCTACCTTATCTGATACCCCATCTATATACTTCCATATACTATCACTATGTTTTGGAACTAAATATTTATTTAAGACAAAACCAGAAACCAACATAGCAATAAATAGTGCTACATTATTATTTCCAATAAATGAAAAAGTCTGTCTTAAGATATTTTCCTCAGGAAGTACAAGGGAAAAAATAGAGTTTAAAATAATGAGTATGATAGGTAGTGCAATTAGACCTATAGTCAATGATGCTGATGGTTTAGTAGGATCAGGTTTAATAAGTTCATCAGCAAGTACAGTTTCAACTAGATTATCTTTATTGGAACTATCTGCATGATTTAATCCTTTTTTTTCTAGACGCTTATCTAAAAAATCTGCATATTTCCAGCCGCATATTAGAGAAGCAGGAAGACCAACAAGGATTCCATATATGATAAACCAACCAATATTTGCATTTAATTGACCTGCTACAGCCAAAGGTCCTGGAGTAGGTGCTACAATACAGTGAGTCAATAATAATCCAGTAAATAAAGCGGCTACATAAGAGATAGTATTCTTTTTTGTGAATTTTTGTAAACTTTTTACTAGTGGACTAAGAGTGATATATGCAGAACCAAAATATACAGGTATTGAAATAATAAACCCTGTTAAGTTTAGGGCTAACATATCATATTTTTTCCCAAATTTACGCAAGAAACCCTTTGCCAATTCCTCCATACCACCTGAATCACCTAGCATACTTCCAAATATACCACCAAAGATTATAAGTAGACCTATGCTAGCCATCATATTTCCAAATCCACCTGTAATCATACTTAAAGTTTCTGACATAGGTATCTTTGTAAGTAATCCCATCAATATAGCACTGACAAAGAGCATGACACCAGGGCTGATTTTGAATGTAATTAACCCGATAAAAAGAATAACCATAACTATTAAAAATGCTAAGAGAATATTCATATTAACCTCCTTGAAATAAATTTATTTTTGAATAATAAAATCTAAACTATTTTAAATTAAGGGCTTTTTATTGGTTATGGCGTATTAATTTACCAGGGGTATTTCCTGTAAACTCTTTATTCTGATAGACTATTTCGCCATTGACTATAACATAATTGATACCCTCTGTTATACTGTTAGAATTAGCATAGGTAGCTGTATCCTGTAACTTTTCATAATCAAAGATTACCAAATCTGCATCATAACCCTCTTTAATTAAACCTTTATTTTTTAGAACTAAGTACTCAGCTGACAAACCAGTCATCTTGTGTATCATCTCTTCCAGAGATAAGATTTTCTTTTCTTTTACAAAATAAGTGATAGCATGTGGGAATGTTCCGCTGGCCCTTGGATGGCCTTTATCATTCCAACTTCTAGTCAAACCATCACTGCCTACAATACAATATGGGTCTCGTATAATGTCAAATACATCTGCTTCAGACATACTATTGTAGACACCACCTGTTTCACAATTATTTTGAATACAAATATCAAAGAAAGCATCCCAAGGATTCTTACCTATTAATTCTGCATATTCTGTAATGAACTTTCCTTCAGCTTCAGGTGTCTTTGGTGCAAAATAGACATATACCCCTGGCCATCCTCCAGCATTGAGATAATAGTTATCATAATCTGTTTTAGGGTCTTCCATCTCTCTTCTAATCTGTTTTCTAAATTCAGGATTGCGAAGTTTTTTGGTCATTTCATCGAAACCATCTGATAGATGCCAAGGAGGCATAGTTGCATTGAGAGTTGTCATATTTGCTGTATATGGATATTGGTCATGGAATACTCTAATACCTTCATGATTTGCATCATGAATTAACTTCAATGTCTCCTTTTGTTTACCCCAATTAGGTTTTCCAAGCATTTTATGATGAGAAATATCCACACGTACTCCAGCTTGACGACCTACATTGATTGTCTCCTTAACAGCTTCCACAATTTTGTCAGATTCATTTCTCATGTGGCTAGCATAAATTCCATTAAAGGGTTCAATGACTTTGGCTAGTTCGATTATTTCCTCTTCAGTTGCATATACGGAAGGGGTATAGATTAAACCTGTAGAAAATCCTGCTGCACCTGACTCCATTGCTTCTCGAAGGATACCCTTCATAGTATCAAGTTCTTTTTTAGTTGCAGGTCTATTTTCCATTCCCATAACAGAAATCCTTAATGTACTATGTCCAACATACATCTTTGAGTTTATGGTCAATCCCAATTGGTCTGCATACTTAAGAAAACGAGCAAAAGTGTTCCAATTTTTCATATCATCAGGAAAAAAGTTAGTACCCATAGATAACATATGTTGTACATCTCTTAGATTTTTTTCACTGACAGGTGCAGCAGATAGTCCACATTGACCAACATACTCAGTTGTAACACCTTGTGTAGTTTTAAACAGAGATGCATCTTTACTGCCTAGAATCAAATCACCATGAGAATGTGCATCTATGAATCCTGGACTTATGGTTAGACCTTGTGCATCTATAACATTTTTTGCCTCTACAGAATCAGGATTTAGACATAGACTGCCATCTTTAATCCCAATATTTCCACTGTAGGAAGGCTTACCTGTACCATCAATTATGGTACCATTTTTTATTAATATATCATACATTTTTTTACCTCCTTGCTTTCTGTGAGGAGTACAAATTTCATGATTTGTACTCCTTTAGGATAAATTTTCTAGTAACGATTTCATAAACCTTACTTTAGACTGAGAACCTACCTACAGGTAAGTTCTCAGATAGGATTCCATGATTTCATCTGGTACTAGATTGCCACCTGTTGCCCATGTAATATGGGATATGTTAGTTAATTTATCTATTAAATTATTTTCTTCTAAGTATTTTCTAGTATCATCATATTGAAATAATTTGATTGGACCTTCAAAGGTAGAACAAGCTGAAGGTTCTATTCGGATTCCTTCTGATTTATCTAATGCCCTCATATAATCAAATAGCTTCTTATCCTCAATGGTAAATATACCACTTAATAATGTATCCATCACTGTACCTACAAATCTAGAAGGAGTTCCAACTGCTAGACCATCTGCCTTAGTTTTTCCATCAATACCAAAATCTTTCACACTTACTTTTTCGTGTAGGCCAGTTGCCATTCCAATCAACATACTAGGTGAATGAGTTGGTTCAACAAAGAAGATATGTGCATTATCTCCAAAGAGCTTCTTTAAACCAAAAGACACACCTCCTGGAGAACCGCCAACACCACATGGAATATAGAAAAATGCAGGATGATTTTCATCTACTTTAATATTCAACTCTTCCATCTGTTTTCTAATTCTTAAGGCAGCAACTGCATATCCCATAAACAGGGTAATAGAATTTTCATCATCTATGAAATAGCTCATTGGATCTTCTGCAGATTTTTTTCTGCCTTCTTCTACTGCAGCAGTGAAATCTCCATCATATTCAATGACAGTTGCACCCTTTGAACGTAGGAGATCCTTTTTCCACTCTTGAGCATCAGAAGACATATGAACAACCACATTAAATCCTAAAGTAGCAGAAGTAATACCAATGGATAGACCTAAATTACCTGTAGATCCAACCTGAATAGTATGTTTTGAGAAAAACTCTCTGTTTTTTTCGTTGGCAAGTTCACTATAATCATCATCTAAAGTGATCAAATTATTTTCTAAGGCTAGTTTTTCTGCATGGTATAAAACCTCGTAGATACCACCTCGTGCCTTAATGGAGCCAGCCACTGCCAAATGAGAGTCCATCTTTAAAAATAATTCCCCTTGAAAATCACTTATTTCTCTTATTGAAGTCTCCATAGACTGAATCTTTCTTAAAGGTGATTCAATTATTCCATTTGTCTTTCTTGAATCTTCAAAATATCTTATCAATAAAGGTGCAAATCTCCTTAGCCTTTCTTCAGCTTCATAAATATCTTCTTCACTTAAACTAATATCTTTCCACGCTTCTTTATCACATTTTTTATTAGGATTAATCCAAACTGTAGGTTTCAAATTGACAACATCTTTTAATACCTCAACTTTTTCAACCAATTTTTCCACATCTATCATTTTATCACCTCCAAATCTTTTATTTTATTATAATATTTATACTTCTAAAATGCAATAGTATTTAATAAATTAAATATAATTAACTTATAATATATATTATTCATATTAAATCTATTATAGAAGTCCAATTTTTAGAAATTACTTTGAAAATTGGGGTTTACTGTGGTAATATTTAATAAAAGGTTTTAAATTCCTTGCGAGGTGATTGATATAGATACAAAGGTATTAGGGAAAAAGATAAGGGATATTCGTATAGAGAAAGAACTTACTATAAAGGAACTAGCAGAAAAGGTTGATGTGTCCCCATCACTACTAAGCCAAATTGAAAGAGGATTAGCAAATCCATCATTAAATACATTGCGTTCTATGGCTACTCATTTAAATGTACCAATGTTTAGCTTTTTTGAAGATGAAAGTCCTATGAATACTATGATTGTTCGGAAGAAAGATCGTATTAGAATTATTAACGGAAAAACTAATTCAAATGAAGTAGAACAGGGATATGATCTTCTAAGCCCTGATATGAAAGGTGCTATACAATTATGTGAAATGAGTTTGGGACCATATCAATATAGTTCAGATAAGCTAAACAAACATAATGGAGAAGAAGTAGCAGTATGTATAGAGGAATCTATAGAATTACATTTGGAAAATAAGATTATATTTTTAGATAAGGGAGATAGTATAAGGGTGGAAAAGGGGACCCCACATCGCTGGAAAAATCCTACAGACAAAAGATGCTCAATTATATTTGCAATATCACCGCCAACTTTCTGATGACTAAATTTTATTATCTGATATGACAGAAGTTTTTACTTATTTTTTACAATCTCTTGAAGAATATAGCATAATAGTATTGATGAGAATGTTATTTTGATTGCTGATTGTCTATATAATAAATTTAGAAGTTTTAGTTGGGAGGGTAAATAGTGAAAAAGATTGATACAAAGAGCTTTATTTTAGGTATAGTTATTGGTGCATTGGGAATAACGGCAACTTTTGCTTCTGGTGAGATTAAATCTGCTACTTTTAGCAATGCAAAGGTTTATTTTTATGGAAATGAAGTACCATTAAAAAATTCCCTTATTTCTGTTGTCAAAGATAGTAGTTCAAATGCACAACTGTATATGCCAATGAGAGAACTACTAGAATATATGCAATTTAATGTCCAATGGAATAGTCATGATGGCTCTGTAAATTTAACTATGAATAATAATAACAATCACATTAATCCAAATAATACGGAGATTCCTTTGGATTCTAGTGTGGATAATATTGATAAAAAAGCTTTGGATATTATACAAAAAACAGGGAATTGGGAGTATATAGAACCCTATCTTTCACATATGTCACCAGATGGTATAAAAAGAGCAGTGGAAATATACAATTCAAAACATATAAATCCCTCTGAGCATAAGAAAGCATCTGACTATATAAAGAATTAGATTTTAGAATTAACTATTAGTATATAAAAATTGTAAAGAGAGGAAATGAAATATGCTAAACCATAAGAAGTTTTATCTTTGGGCAGTTGCTTTATTTATTATCCTTGGAATTGCAATGATTATGAATCCACTTAAAAAAGATAAAAATCAATCAAAAGATAGTATACCAAATATCCCATTGAATGTATCAGAAGCAGTATACTCTACAGAATATGAGAGAGTAAAGATTGAGTTTTTATCTGATATTATAGGATTTAAAAAGACAGATAGGTTTGAAACTACAGAATCTCAAATCGTAGGATATATTGATTCTGCTATTAGAAGTGAGTTAAAACCAGTGAAAACTGAGGATCTAGACAACAACCATACCAATCAATATAGGATAGAATTGTCTGATGAGATTGGGGGATATAGTTGTACCCTCTATTATGATACTCTCTATGATAAGGCTTATCTTATAAAAGATGGAGGCTCTTATGAAATAGATACAGATTTTGCACGTTATATTGATTCATTTCTAGAGAATACAAATATTGAACTTCATCTAGATGATAATGTGGTGAAATTATTTCAGGAACATGGGTGGACCCTTGACTATCAGATAAATTCCATAGAGGAAAAGTTTGAGGACATAAGTATATTATCAGTATTTAATCCTAGTACATATTATTTTGTCTACAATAATGAACTTTCAAAGGATATAGGATTAGATATGAGTGGATATTCTGATATTGACAATATAAAAATTGAAATCTATAGGGTTCATGAGAGTATGCCAGAAGAGTTTTATCCAGTTCAGGATTGCAGAGGTATTGTTGTGAAGGATGATGAGAAAATAATAGGTGCATTTATCAGTGCTGGAAGACATAGTACTTTTGATGCTTGTAGCTTAAAGGGAAATAGTTTTGAAAAAGTGGTAGGTAAGACAATTCATGAATGGTTGGGACAAATGATTGAAGCTGATGATACTGAGGAGAAGCTATCTAAATTAGAACCAAAGCAGATTATTGAAGGTTATTTTCAGGCTTTAGATGCTAAAGATTCTAATTCTTGTATATATTATATCTCTAAAAAAAGTTTGCTTGGAAATTTAACATCAAATATATTAGATAATCAGTTATTTAATGAAAAGATTGGATTACCTTTGGCAGGTGATAATATTGGAGAGGAATCAGAATTTCAGAATCTAAAGTCTGCAAAATTATTGAAGATTGAAGAGATTGATGAAATTCATGATAATCTCAAGGTCTTTAGAGTGATTGTAGATCTTCAATATCATAGAGAATTTATTTTAGATAATGGTGAGCAGCAGTGGGACTGTCATATGGTATATGAATCTCCACAGACAGGATGGAAAATAAAAGAATTTGGACATTAAAAACATCTTCATATGAAGATGTTTTTTCTTTACATAAAATTTATGTCACAAAATGGACTTCTAAATTGTTATAAGGGTAGAGTCGGCTAATAAATAATAGAGGTGGTGAACTTATGAATAATACAGATCTTGGCCAAAGATTTGTCAATGGTGGAGAAGATGAGCTAGAGGAGGTGGTCAATCTCTATGGAGAAAAACTTCTTCGCTATGCAACAGCAATTCTATGTGATTATCATGAAGCAGAAAATATAGTACAAGATACCTTTCTTTCAGCATATGAAAATCGTGATATATTTGATGGGAAAAATCTCTCTGCATGGCTATATAAAATCACATATAATCATAGCCTAAATCAACTAAAAAGACGTAGGATATTTTATTTTCCTGAAATTCGTAGTGAGGCAGTTTCACAAGAGGATAGGGGATTAAGTGATGAGTCCCTTCGTGCTTTAAAAAAGCTTAAGCCTAAGGAACGTGCTTTACTATATGGGAGAATAATGGAAGAGTTAAGTTATGAAGAACTATCTCAATTGACAGGAAGCACTGCTGTTGCTCTGCGTAAACAATATCAGCGAGCAAAGGATAAGTTGGCAAGATATTTAAAATATGAATATAATGGAAAGGAGTCAGAATATGAGAAAATTTGATACAGATGAACAAAACATATATGATATGTTTTCCAAGATAAGTGTTGATTCAAGTAATCTGGCAGAACAAGTAAAGAATAGGCTTGAAACAGAACAGCCTTGTACCACTACAAAGGGGTTTAGACGGTGGAGAAGGTCTGTATCTGTAGCTATGGTACTATCTGTAGTATTAGTTGCCACTGCTGCGGCTGCAGCCTTGGGGAATTTTGACTGGTTTATGGAGAAGTTCAATCCTTCCTTTGGGAATATTGTTGAGCCAGTTCAATCCTATAGTGAAGACCAGGGAATCCGCATGGAGATCATTGGAGCCAAGAAATATGACAATAGGGCAATCGTCTACCTGTCTCTACAAGACATAACAGGGCAAAATAGACTGACTGAGCGGACAGAATTTCGAGATGGGCTGAGTGTGAAGACCAATACAGTAAAGCAAGATTCAAATAGTAAAGGTGATACTGAAATATTTGGTATATCTTGGGGACGAAAGATGATCTACTTTGATGAGGAGACCAATACCATCTATTATGAGCTAAATATAACTGTGGATTCAGGGGCATCATTGGCAGATCCTTTGGAGCTTGGCAGTTTTCTAGTATATTTTGATAGTATAAGCTATGATGATGAGCCGATTTCCATATCCCTAATGGATATTGGAGAAGGAGAGACTATACCTATTGAAGAAAATCATATTTTGGCTGGTAGTGCCTTAGTAGATGAAGAAGGTTTGTTTGAAAGGGTACTTACACCAGGTTATTATGGTGATATGCCCCATGGAGAGAAGGACCAATGGATTTCCAATATAGGAATTATAGACGGGAAGCTTCATGTACAGATAGGGAAGATATTTAACCAAGAATTTGGAAGTGATGATGGCAATATTTCCCTTAGAGATGCTCAAGGAAATTTTATTTCCTATGATGAGAATATAGTATTTCTCAGTGATGAGGACAATAATCTAATTGATATGGAAAAAGAAAACTTTGAAGATATGGAATATAGATACGAAGAGTTTGTTTTTTCTGTAGATCCTGAAGAACTAAAAGAGTATATCCTTTCCTATAGTGGTTCAGTTTCTTCTGGAGTAGAGGGTAGATGGGATGTAGCGGCGAATCTAGAGGATGATAATAAAAACATGCGTATCTGGGAAGATGATATCATTGTTGGAAATCATCATATTGAACATATAATGCTCAGTCCCCTAGGAGTACAGGCAATGGGAAGCTATACTGGGGATGTGAAGAATATGGCTTATGAAGATATATTGTTGGAGATTGAAACTGTAGATGGGACTATATCATTACAGGGTGGTATAAAGAGTTATAGTCCAAATCATTCTTTCGACTCTGTTTGGAATACAAAGACACCTATTGATGTGACTAAGGTCAAAGCTTTAATCATAGATGGTACTAGAGTTCCAGTTAAATAATGATAAAATACCGCCATCTGATATGGCGGTATTTCTATAGATATTTTTCTATTAACTCTTCCTTAGATAGAGGAGAATAGAAGATAGGGGGAGTGTCCAATATAGTTTTAGCTCCATAATCGCCTGTTCTATTCATTCTATAGACTGCCCTTGCCCCGGCAATACTTACACTAGCGGTAAATTCAGGATTGCTATCTAATTTTAAGGAAAAATCCATCATCTCTATATTTTTATCTCCAGTTTCTCCAATTCTTATTACATGTCCACCATGGGGCATGTTTTCATGTTTTTCCTTAAATTCCCCTTCAGAAATGAATATTACTTCAGTATTATAGTCTTTAAAATAGTCTTTCATATTTACAATCTTTTCCCTTATATGTTTCTCATTATATCCCTTTTCCAAGACTACAAAGCATTGCCTATCATGGGTTTCATAGCTTTGGAGATTGTCAGGCTGAGCTATTATATCATCTAAGATTTCCTGTTTTGGAATAGTATATTGTACAGCGTATTTTACTCCTTCAATCCTTCGCAAGGCATCAGAATGGCCTTGGCTCACACCTGTACCCCAAAAGGTAAAGGACTTTCCCTTAGGTAAGATACTCTCTCCTATGAGTCTATTCAATGAAAATAGACCTGGGTCCCATCCCATTGAAATCAAGGCAGTCCTTTTGTTTTCCTTTAAAATAGAATCCATTTCTTTAAAATAATTGGGAATATTTTTGTGATTGTCATAGCTATCTACTATATTGAAATATTTAGCTAGATTTGGAGCTATTTCTGGAATATCTGTTGCAGAGCCTAGACCAAGGACTAGGACATCTATAGAGTCTATGTAGTCAAAGACTTTATCTAGACTCTCCATTTTTACATTGTCAAACATCTTAGGATCTCTTCGTGTAAATATCTTTACTAATTCCATATCCTCTGTATTATTTATTGCAGATACAAGGCCCTTTCCTAAATTACCATATCCTGCAATTCCGATTTTTATCTTATCCATTTAGCACATCCTTCATATCATAAAATCCATTTTTCTTATCCATTAGAAATAGAGCTGCCTTAATAGCACCATTGGCAAATATTTTTTTGCTGCTTGCTATATGCTTGATTTCTATAACTTCATCTATTCCAGCAAAGATCACAGAATGTTCTCCAACTATAGTTCCCCCTCTTAGAGATAAAATGCCTATTTCATTTGGGTTCCTTTGTCTTTGTTCTCTGGTTCTATCATTGATTTCATAGGAGTTTGGTCTCTCCTTTTTTATGGAGTTAAATAGCATCTCTGCTGTTCCACTTGGAGCATCTACTTTATTATTATGATGTTTTTCAATTATTTCAATATCAAAGTCACATAGAGAGGAAGATAGGGTTCTGACTACATTGTCCATAGTATTTATGCCTACACTCATATTTTGGGAATAGAGTATAGGTGTATTTTTACTTATTTTTTTCATTCTATCCTTTAATATATTGGATATGCCAGTAGTTCCTATTACGGCTTTTTTGTTTTCCATCTCTATATAGTCCAAAAGGGCAGGGGTAATATGATGATTTGAAAAGTCTATGATACAGTCAAAATTCTCTTTTATATTTGAAAAATCATCATATATTGGAAAGTCTGAATGTATATCCCTATTTCCAATTCCTGCTACGATTTCTATATCATCATGGTCCATTATGACTTCGGTGACTGTCTTTCCCATGGCTCCTGTTGCACCTACTAAGAGAATCTTCATTATATCAACTCCAGATTTTTTAATACTCTATTTAGGGTTTCTTGGGTTTCATTAGAAGCTTCATATAAGGGCAATCTCAACTTTCCAGCATTCATACCCATTATATTCATAGCAGATTTTATAGGAATAGGGTTTGGCTCCATAAACAATGCGTCTATTAGTTCTTTATATTTGATTTGAATTTCATAGGATTTTTTTATATCTCCTTTAAAAAAGTATTCACACATATTGTGAACTTCCATTGGGCAGATATTTGCCCAAACAGATATGACACCTGCTCCACCTAGGGAAAGTAATGGGACTACAACATCATCATTACCTGAATAGATAGCAAAATCTTCAGGAACCAGACTTTTTACCTTGCAAGTATATCCTAAATCACCTGTAGCATCTTTTAGTCCTACAATATTAGGGATTTTTGCAAGTTCAGCCACTGTCTCTGGTGCTATGGTCATACCAGTTCTTCCTGGTACATCATAGAGGATTATTGGGATAGAGACTTCATTTGATATTGCTTCAAAGTGTTTGTATAGGCCTCTTTGGCTTGTCTTGTTGTAATAAGGTGTAACTTGAAGTAGACCATCTACCCCAACATCTTCACACATCTTTGATAGTTCTATTCCATGCCTTGTATCATTGGAACCTGCCCCTGCAATGACAGGGATTTTTCCATTGATTTTCTCCACTGCAAACTTTACAACCTCCACCTGTTCTTCGTCTGTCATAGTAGATGCTTCACCTGTTGTTCCAGCTATTATGATTGCATCTGTTTTATTTTCTAGGTGAAAGTTTAGCAATCTTTCTAAGCTGTTAAAGTCAATACTTCCATCTTCATGAAAAGGTGTTATAATTGCTACTCCACTACCTCTAAATAAGATCATTTTTTTCCCTCCTAGATTATTTATTTATAGAACATCATCTCTTATGATGTCTTGAAAACTCTGTCTTCTAACTGCCAATCTATCTTCATCTGATAGAAATACCATGGCAGGCTTTTCAATTCTATTATAGTTGGAACTCATGGAATAATTATATGCCCCAGTAGAGGAAATTAGGAGTAGGTCTCCCTGTTGTGCCTTAGGTAATCCTATATTTTTAATTAAGATATCACCACTTTCACAACATTTTCCTGCAATGGTATATACATAGTTAGGTTTTTCCTCTATTTTATTTGGAATACATGCTTCATATTTTGCCTTATATAATGCAGGTCTTATATTATCTGTCATTCCACCATCTACGAATATATAGTTTACTCCACCGTAGGTATTTTTTACTCCACCTACTGTATATAGTGTGCTGCCACTATTGGCTACTAGAGATCTGCCAGGTTCTATCATAATCTTCTGTATTTCAATATTGTTCTTTTCATTATATGTTTCAATAAAGGAGATATATTTTCTTAAAAAGCCACCTATATGAAAAGGAGCATCTTCTTCTGTATAGTAGATGCCAAAACCCCCTCCTAAATTCAGCTCGGGAATTTCTATATTTAGATTTTCTTTAACTGATTTTGTAAAGTCCATCATAAGTCTTGCTTCTTTTAAAAAGCTATCTTCATGGAAGACTTGGCTCCCTATATGTGCATGAAATCCCTTAAATTCTAATTTCTCAAAGGATACTATTTCTCTAATCAATTTTAGTGTATTCTTATCATAGATACTCTCACCAAACTTGCTATCATTTTTAGTTGTTTTTATATATTCATGGGTGTGGGCTTCTATGCCAGGATTTACTCTAAGGAGGACTTTTTGTTTTATGTCTCTATTTTGTAGGAGCATTTTTAAGTTCAAAAATTCTTGATGATTATCTAGGATTATATAGCCTATTTTTTCATCTAGAGCATATTTTAGTTCTTCTATAGATTTATTGTTTCCATGAAAATATATCTTTTCCTTTGGAAATTCAGCTTTTAAAACAGTATATAATTCTCCGCCACTTACTACATCTATACTCATATTCATCTTTTTTACCAGTTTAGCCATATATATATTTAATAGAGCCTTTGATGCATATAGGATTTCAGTTGACAATTTTTTAGAGCTAAAGTTTTCAGTAAAGATTCTACAATTGTCTAAAAAATATTCTTCATCTACTATGTATAGAGGAGTCTTATATTTTTCTCTTAGATATTCCATGGAGAAATCTCCTATATATAGTTGTCCATTTCTCACATTCATATTTCCTAATAACTTCATCTAATCACCTCCATGATAAAATTAAAAAGACCATGAGCAAAAGGCACTCATAGTCTTCCTTCTGCCCTCAATGTACTAAGCCCCCCACTATAAAAACGGGCTTTTTTATAGTGGAAGTGATACGCTTGTTCAGCGTACCCCCAGCTTTCGCTTCGGCGGTTTTTCCTTTCGTATCCTACTCTTAAAAACCGCAACCTCTTAATACATCGCCTATATAATTATGTAGTATAGTATCAGAGAGAAAATACTTTGTCAAGTTAATTTGTAAAATAATGTCAATAGATTAAAAATCAATTGGAAAATGCTATTGACTATAGTCATATTATATTATATACTTATATGAATAAATCTATTGCGTAGAAGTAGTAATTAAACATTTATGGTTTTAGCGAGTTGGAGTTGGTGAAAGTCCAATACCATATATTTAATGAATGGATCTACAAAGAGTTTAGTGAAATAATCTATATTAGAGTAGCTAATACCGGGGATTTCCCGTTATAGAAATAGAATATCTAGCTTTTAGCTACGTATTTGTTGAGATAGACTATCTATTGGATAGTCTAATTAAGGTGGTACCGCGAATAGAGTCTTTCGTCCTTATAATAGGATGGAGGGCTTTTTTTAATATTTAATAAAGGTGGTGATATAGAATGTTGTGAACATCAGATTCAGACTACAGCGATTGGAAAACACAAATAAGAATAGGAGAGATTTATGATGAAATTAAAAGACAATATTTTTACAACATTGCTATTAACCATAGGGCTTATTTTACACTATATTACTCCAGGGATCTTGGGAGGGATGAAGTTCGATTTTTTGTTGATCTTTGTGATTATTTCCATTTTACTAAATTCAAGGTTTGAAAATTGTCTACTATCAGGATTATTAGGTGGAATTCTATCGGCAATGACAACTACATTTCCAGGGGGACAAATACCAAATATTCTAGATAAACTAATAAGCTGTTTAATATTATTTGTCATAGTTAAAGCTTTTCACAAATTTACTGACAATATCCTAGTTGTAGGACTCATAGGGGGAATAGGTACTCTGTTTAGCGGTATAGTGTTTTTGATAACAGCTAAATGGATAGTAGGTTTACCAGCATCTATAGTTGTATTGATAGTCAGTGTAGTATTGCCTACTGTTATTATAAATGGAGTAGGGACAGCAGTTATATATAAAGTGGTAAAAACTGCACTAAAATTTTCAGGAGTTGCAATAGGTTAAGATAATAGTTATTATATATATAATATATAATTAATCGGAGGGATGTAAATGTATTATAGTTTTGCAAATGATTATAGCGAGGGAGCTCATCCTAGGATTTTAGAATTATTGAATAGATTTAATCTTGAACAAAATGATGGTTATGGGCTGGATATTCATAGTGAAAAGGCTAAGGATTATATTAGAAATTTGATTAAAAAAGAAGATGCTGATATTCATTTTATCTCAGGAGGTACTCAGGCCAATCTCCTTGCTATATCATCATTTTTACGTCCTTATCAATCTGTAATTTCTGTAGATACAGGACATATAATAGGTCACGAGGCAGGAGCAATAGAAGCCACTGGGCATCAAATAATAAGTACTGAAGGAGTTGATGGAAAACTTACTCCAGATGCTATACAAAAGGCTCTTGATGAAAACTCACAAGAGTATACAACACAGCCTAAAATGGTGTATATATCAAATACTACAGAATTGGGAAGTCTATATACTAAAGACGAATTGACTGCAATAAGTAAAATATGTAGGGAAAAGGGATTGATTTTATTTTTAGATGGAGCTAGATTAGGTTCTGCATTGACTAGTAAATTCAATGATTTAGAAATAAGTGATATTGCAGATTTAGTAGATGTATTCTATATAGGTGGTACAAAAAATGGTGCATTATTTGGTGAAGCCCTTGTTATTTTAAGGGAAGAATTAAAGGAAGATTTTCGTTATTTAATTAAACAAAGAGGAGCTATGTTGGCAAAGGGATTTGTATTAGGTGTACAGTTTGAAGCTTTGTTTAAAGACGACTTATTCTTTGAATTGGCATCTCATGCTAATAATATGGCAGAAAAAATAGCTAATATCTTTGTAGATGCGGGGATAAAATTTTATACTGAGCCTTGTTCTAATCAACTGTTTCCAATTTTTTCTAATGAACTTATAGAGAGGATGTCCAAGGATTTTGGATTTATAGAACAGAAAAAAATAGATGATGAAAATATAGTGGTGCGATTTGTAACTTCATGGGCTACTACAGATGAAAGTGTAGATGCCTTGAGAAGGTTTTTTGAATAAATACTCTGGATATATAAGTACCTTGTAGCATAATAGAAAACTTAGAGAAAATCAAAATAATAAAGAGGATATGGACTAATTGTTCATACCTCTTTTATATTTAAAGTAAACTGTATATCAGCTAGATTTGCTACAAGGAGTACTATTTCCTGTAATATGATTAGATTTATCTTTATTTTCTTTTTTTATGGCTCCAGAGCGGAACAGTGCAAATTTAGCAGATACAGGACCTACTAGTTCATATAGAACTGAAGATGCCAATATAATTGTCATCATTCGATTTCCAACATCTGCTGGTAGAATACGTTGACCTAAAAATGCAAGACCAATAGCAACACCTGCTTGGGGGATTAATGCAAATCCAAGGTAATTTTTAATGGAATCATCCATATCAGTGACTAGACATCCTAAATAGGCACCTATATACTTTCCTATAATTCTAATCAAGAAATATGCTACACCTACAGTTCCCAAGGTGAAAAGAGCAGATATATCCAATTTAATCCCTGACAATACAAAAAACATAGATAATATTGGCGGAGTAAAGTTATTTATCTGTGCATATAATCCCTTATCCTGAGTGGTATTTATATAAGTTGCTCCAAATACCATACAGGCTAAAAGTGGAGATATATCAAAGATAGAACATAGCCCAGATAGAGCTAGTAAAAGTGCAATTACAAGTATTAGACGATTATCGTTGCTCCTACTAGGTGTAAGTAATTTACTCAATATGATTCCACATAAAAATCCTATTATAAGTGCTCCAATATTATAGAGTACTGGAAGCAATACATGCATAGATGTAAAATTTCCAACTCCATTGGCATTTATAAATGCAGAGACTATGCTAAATACAACTAGACATACCACGTCATCTAAAGCTATAACTTGTAATAGAGTATATACAAATTCTCCACGAGCTTTGTATTGATTGATGGTCATAATGGTACTGGCAGGAGCTGTAGCAGTGGCAATAGCACCTAATAATAATGAAAAACTCCAATCAAAGTTAAATATATAGTGTACAGATAGAGTGATTAAAATACCTGCCATGAGAGATTCAAATAAGGTAATCACTATGGCCTTTAATCCTGAAACTCTAAATATTTCCTTTCTCAAAAACTTTCCAACATCAAAGGCAATAAAAGCTAAAGCTATATCTCCCACAAAGCCCATATTTTCAATAGTACTCTTTGGAATTAGATTCAGTGCATAAGGGCCTATTAAAATACCAGCAATAATATATCCACTCACATTTGGAAGTTTTAATATCTTTGTAATACGTGTTACTAAAAAACCAGCAAGTAGTATAATAGATATAGATGTAAGAGAAATAGTTACATCATTAAATTGTTCTAAAAATACATTCATTTAACCACGATCCTTTCATACAATAGTAATATTTTCAAATATAATTAGGAATAAATACACTAAAGACCAGTAGGGAAATAAGAGAAGATTATATGTTAGAAATAAGAATTTAACATAATTTCGTCTATCTTTAAAAAATAAGATGTCAAATTTATATATGCAAAATATAAAGCTGAATATAGATAAAATTAATTCCAATCCATAGGATTGAATCTTTGGAGTTACCAAATCTATACCAAATAATAAAATCATACCTACAATGGAAAGTGCTATATTTGCACTAATGGCTCCTAGATATCCAAATTGTGAAACTCCATATTTGACTATTCTTGAATATTTAGTATATTTTTCAGCATCTTTTATTTTGAAAGCTTCATCACCTAATGGGAAGTGTTTTTCAAAATATCCTTGGTCATGTAAAGATAATTTTAGGACATTATATACAAAGACATCATAAATAAAGTGGAGCATCTAACCCCTCCAATCTTATTGAGAACTTTTTTTGTTTATGGTATTATATTATAACTGATATAGCATAAAGTAAAATTATAATTATTTGCATATCCATAAATATAATTAATGAAAGGGGAAATTTAATGTTAGATATAAAGATTGATACATTGCTTACAGTTTATGAAACACGTAATTTTACTCGAGCTGCAAAACAACTTTCTTTGACACAACCAGCAGTAAGTCATCATATAAATCAACTAGAAAAAGAATTAGGAGTCAAGATATTTAATCGCAGCAAAAATGACTTGAAACCCACATTTGAAGGGAAGATAGTGATAATGTATGCAAAGAGAATAAAATCTCTTTACAATAAACTTCAACAGGAATTAATAGATTCTAAAGATAATATTACTCAAATAACTATTGGGATTACCCATACTGCAGAGAGCAATTTTATGGTAGAAGTTTTGGCAAAATATTGTAGTCTAAATGAAGGAGTAAACATTAAGATAATTACGGCTCCCATAAAAAAACTTTATAATATGCTCATGAATTATGAGATAGATTTAGCAATTGTAGAAGGAACAGTAAGCAATATGAATATAAACTCTCTACTAATTGACACTGACTATTTGGTTTTGGCTGTTTCTAATAACAATGAACTTGCTAAGAAGAGTATGGTGACTATTGATCAGCTTAAAAAGGAAAAGATGATATTGCGCCTTCCTGGTTCTGGTACTAGAAATCTATTTATTGCACATTTAGAGAGTATCAATATGTCAATTAGAGAGTTTAATCTCATATTAGAGGTAGATAATGTAGGTACTATAAAGGATTTGGTAAGTCAGGATTTTGGAATATCTATACTTCCAAGAAGTGTATGTTTAGATTATGTGAAAAATGGAAAATTGACTATTTTGCCTATAGAAAATCTAAGTATGATAAGAGAGACAAATATCCTGTACCATAAGGATTTTAGTCATATGAACATTCTTCAAGATATTACAAAGCTATATAATAAGACGGCAAAGACATATAAATAGGATAAATCTAGCTTTTAATTTTTGCTAAAATAAAATATACTATATACTATATCTATAAAATATTATGGAGGTTAACATGAGAAGATTTTGGATAATAGTTTTAGTACTACTATTTCTTACTCAAAGTACTTATGCTGAAGATACTGGAGAGTTTATTACTTATATAGAAAAGGCAAAGGTTGTAAGTGTCAACAACGAGGAGATATTAGAGGAGTTTGAAGGCATAGTAAATAGAGTCCAAGATGTGACTTTAGAAATACTTTCCGGGAAGTATAAGGGGAAGACTATTGAAGTTTCAAATTATGTTTCAGACAATGCTGCTTATGAAATATATGTGAAAGATGGAGATAAAATAATTGTAATGATTGAAGAATATCCAGATGGGAATATGGATGTGAATATATCAGATTATCTTCGAGAGACCCATGTGTATTATCTGTTAGGATTATTCTTTTTATTGCTTATTGTAATTGGTAAAGGAAAAGGGTTTAAATCTGTACTTACTTTGACTATTACAGTTTTAATGGTTATTAAGATTCTTTTACCTTCAATTTTAAAGGGCATAGATCCTATCGTGACATCTGTATTCATATCTATAGGGGTGACTATTATCACTATATTGGTGATTGGTGGTATAAATAGCAAGAGTATATCTGCAATACTAGGTACTAGTGCTGGTGTATTGATTGCAGGACTTATTGCATATATTGTAGGTAGTAAAGTACGGTTGACTGGTCTTAGTGGTGAAGATGCTATGGCTCTTATGTATATTCCACAGGATATCCAGATAGACTTTCGTAGCCTATTGTTTTCAGGGATTATACTAGGGGCTTTGGGGGCAATTATGGATGTGGGTATGTCTGTAGCTTCATCTATTGACGAAATTCACAATGCCAATAAGAATTTGACAAGTAGAGAATTATTTAAAGCAGGAATGAATGTAGGAAAAGACATAATGGGGACTATGACCAATACCCTGATACTGGCCTATGCTGGTAGTTCTTTGACTTTGTTGTTATTACTTATGGCACATGAGATACCTATGAGAAAGATAATAAACTTTGATATAATGGCTACAGAGATAGTCAGATCTCTATCTGGGAGTATAGGACTAGTTCTTACAGTTCCAATAACTGCCTTTGTATCATCTATATTAGTGAAGAGGAGTCATGCCAAAGAAAGTTTTAATAAAGATATATAAAAAATATGCAATATATGATAAAGTATTAAATGGCAGTTAAATTATGTGAAAACTATACATCTTATATGGGGGTAATAATTATATGGATTTGAAATCAAAGATCAGGGTAATTGAAGATTTTCCAGTGGAGGGAATTAGTTTCAAAGATATAACTACTTTGATAAAGGATAAGGATGCCTTTAGAGAAGCAGTAAATCTCATGATAGAGGATTTAAAAGACAAAGATATAGATTATATTGCAGGTCCAGAAGCAAGAGGATTTCTCTTTGGAGCTACAGTAGCATATGCTTTGGGAGTTGGATTTATACCTGTAAGAAAGCCAGGAAAATTACCTGGTGAAGTATCTAGTTATGAATATGAATTAGAATATGGTACAAATACATTGGAAATACATGCTGATGCTATAGAAGAGGGTAAGAGAGTTGCTATAGTAGATGATTTGTTGGCTACAGGTGGAACAGTTCGCTCAGCAGCTAGGTTGATTGAGTCCTTAGGTGGAGAGATTGTAGCCATGGAGTTTCTAATAGAGTTGGAATCTTTGAAAGGTAGAGATGAGCTAATAGAGTATCATGTAAACTCTCTTGTAAAGTTTGATAAATAAAAAATAATAAAATTTTCTAAAAAAGGTATTGACATTTGAAATAGAAGATGATAATGTATTTAGAAATAAATAAATTAAGAAAATGAAGTTAAAAAGATTAAATTGACGATGATGAAGGAAAGACCATCAGGACACAGATTAAAGAGAGCTGGAATTGGTGAAAGCCAGTATCTGTTAGATGGAGAATAAATCACTTCAGAGTTTCATAGCCGAATCAAGTAAGTTATGACGTAAACCTACGTTATAGGGTCAGGGTTTGTTGGAACCTAGTGAGTTAACATCCGCGAGGATGTTATAATTTAGAGTGGTAACGTGCTAATTCAGTACCTCTATTATGTTATAACATAATAGAGGTACTTTTTATTTTGGGGGTGGTCATATTTCTAGGAATTGATTGTATTTTAAATAATAAATTCAGTAAGACGTGAAAACAAGATTGAAAAGGAGATGATTGTTATGAAAAAGAAAATAAATATATTGGTGGCTTTGGTATTAGTATTCAGCCTACTTGGAGCTTGTTCTCCAAAACAGGAAGTAGGTCCAGCAGAACAAAGCCCATCAAAAGATTCATCAGGGGAAGGGGATACAATAAAAGTAGGACTTAACTATGAATTGTCAGGAAATGTAGCCACATATGGCCAATCTCTGACTGCTGGTATTGAACTTGCTATGGAAGAGATCAATGCAGCTGGTGGAGCCTTAGGAAAGGAAATAGAACTTATAAAAGTAGATAATAAATCAGATAGTGCAGAGGCTGCCAATGTTTCAACTAGACTGATTACTAGGGATAATGTAGTGGCTATACTTGGACCTGCAACTTCAGGAAATACTAAAGGTGCTACACCTCCAGCTATGCAGAATAAAGTTCCTCTTATATCTGCATCTGCAACAGATGATGATGTTACAGTTGATAGCAAGGGAAATGTAAGAGAATATATTTTTAAAACCTGTTTTAGTGATTCTTTCCAAGGAGTTACAATGGCAAACTTTGCATATACTGACTTAGGTTTAAAAAATGCAGCTATTCTCTTTGACAATACTAGTGATTACGCTAAGGGACTTATGAAGAGTTTCAAGGAAACCTATCCTTCATTAGGTGGAAATATTCTAGTAGAAGAGGCATATCAGTCAAATGAGACAGATTTTAAGGCTGTATTGACTAATATAAAAGCCGCTAATCCAGAAGTAGTATATGTGCCAGGTTATTATGAAGAAGTAGGACTTATAGTAAAACAGGCTCGTGAATTAGGTTTAGATGTTCCTATACTAGGCGGAGATGGCTATGACTCACCTAAGATGGCAGAGATTGCAGATGCTAAATCTCTAGAAAAGGTATATTATACAAATCACTATTCACCAATGGATGATTCACCAGAAGTTGTAGAATTTAGGGAAGCTTTTACAGCTAAATATGGAAAAGAAGCAGATGCCTTTAATGCATTGGGATATGACTTGGCATATTTCCTAGTAGATTCAATCAATAAAGCTGGAAAAGCAGAGAGAGAAGCTATAAAGGATGCTTTAGCTAGTACCAAGGATTTCAAGGGAGTTACAGGTAGTTTATCCATAGATGAATTCCACAATCCTATCAAGGCAGTTACTATATTGGAACTAGTAGATGGATCCCCAGTATTTTTAAAGAAATTGGAACCATAAAAATAATCTTATAGATTTAGCTATATATTCTTACTCTAATCCTTATACCCATTGGATTAGAGTAAGGTATTACAGTTATAAGTACGACTAATTGGAGTGATAATTGTGGAACAGATGATCCAACAAATTATAAACGGTATATCCCTTGGGAGTATATATGCATTGATTGCTCTTGGATATACCATGGTTTATGGAATAATAAAGTTAATAAATTTTGCACATGGAGATATCTATATGGTAGGTGCCTATATAGGATTTGCCCTGACGACTTTCTTAAAATTAGGTTTTTTCCCAGCACTTATATTGTCTATGTTTCTATGTAGTATATTAGGTATGATAATTGAAAAAGTAGCATATAAGCCTGTGAGAAATGCTACTAGGATAGCGGCACTGATTACAGCTATAAGTGTTTCCTTGTTTTTAGAATATGGGATGATGTATTTTGTAAAACCTGACACTAGGACTTTCCCCAATGTGTTGCCTAACAAGCAATTGAGGATATTTGGCACCAATGCTGTCTTAGATATAAAGAATATATATATAATAGTAGTTACGATTTCATTGATGCTTATCCTGCAATATGTGGTTCATAAGACCAAGGTAGGAAAGGCTATGAGAGCAGTATCCTTAGACAGAGATGCTGCACAGCTCATGGGAATAGATATAGATAAGACCATATCTAATACCTTTGCCATAGGTTCAGCATTAGCTGGAGCAGCAGGAGTACTGGTTGGGACTTATTATAATTCTATAAATCCACTTATGGGAGTAGGGCCAGGACTAAAAGCTTTTATTGCAGCAGTTATAGGAGGGATAGGAGTCATTCCAGGAGCAGTATTTGGAGGATTCTTTTTAGGGACTACAGAGACTATGATAAGTGCATTTGGAGGTTCCCTCTACAAAGATGCAGTAGCATTTGCAATACTGATAATAGTACTTTTAGTCAAACCTAATGGTTTTTTTGGCAAAGATGTAAAGGAAAAGGTATAAGGAGAGGGCATCATGAAGATCTTAAAAAAAGAAAACATACTCAAATTAATACTCATAATTGGAATATATATTATATTTGAGTTTTTAATAAATAGAAATATATTTGATTCATATATTCAGTTGAACTTGGTAATTGTAGGAATAAATATTATATTGGCAGTCAGTTTAAACCTTATAACAGGTTTTACGGGACAGTTCTCCTTAGGGCATGCAGCTTTTATGTCTATTGGTGCCTATGCATCAGGAGTAATGACGGCTAAACTAGATCAGCCTTTTATGGTTGGGATTTTAATGGCTGGTATATTCGCTGCTTTAGCTGGAATTTTTATAGGTATACCTACATTGAGGTTAAAGGGAGATTATCTAGCAATAGCTACTCTAGGATTTGGAGAAATAGTCAAGATATTGGCTATTAACAATGACTATATAGGTGGTGCTGTTGGACTAAATGATATTCCCCAGTATACAAATTGGACTTGGCTTTACTTTTCTGTTGTGATTACTATAATATTCATCAAAAACTTTATAAATTCACATAATGGAAGGGCATGTATGGCTATTAGAGAAGACGAAATTGCAGCAGAAGCTATGGGAGTAAATACCACTTATTATAAGATACTTGTATTTACCATAGGTGCTTTTTTTGCAGGAGTTGCAGGAGCATTATATGCGAATTATTTTTATTTTATAAAACCAGATTCCTTTGGATTTATGAAATCTGTAGATATATTGGTCATAGTGGTATTTGGAGGTATGGGAAGTATTACAGGTTCTGTACTAGGTGCAATCTTATTATCTATAATATCTGTATTTTTGCAGGGAATTCCAGAATTGAGAATGGTTGTGTATTCAATTATATTGTTCTTGGTAATGGTATATAGACCTCAGGGAATCATGGGTGACAAGGAAATTAAGTTATTTAATAAGAGAGGTGTTTTGAATGGAAATGCTAGTAGTAAATAATCTTTATAAATCTTTTGGTGGTGTAAAGGCTGTTTCTGATATAAATATGAGTATAAATCAAGGGGAAATAGTTGGAATAATAGGGCCAAATGGGGCAGGCAAGACAACTTTTTTCAATCTATTGACAGGAATTTATAGCCCTAGTTCTGGTGATATAGTATATAAACTAAATCAAGAGGTATCCTCAAAGAGGTTTAAACCCTTTAAGATGACCAGATACGGAGTAGCTAGGACTTTTCAAAATATAAGACTTTTCAAAGAAATGAGTGTTTTAGAAAATGTTCTAATAGGGTATCACAATAATTTTAGAAATGGAGTTTTATCATCTCTATTGAGATTGCCTGTGTTCTCAAAGGCTGAGAAAAAGGCATATGAAGAGGTAATGGAGCTACTAGAGGTATTTAATCTTGTAGATAAGAAGGATGTCTTAGCCAAAAATCTTCCCTATGGAGAGCAGAGAAAGGTAGAAATAGCTAGGGCATTGGCCTCAAAGCCAAAGGTGCTTTTGTTAGATGAGCCAGCAGCAGGTATGAATCCAAATGAGACAAAAGAACTCACAAATCTCATAAACTGGATAAGGGATGAGTTTGATCTCACTATTATACTGATTGAACATGATATGTCTTTGGTAATGGATATATGTAAGACAATATTTGTATTTGACTATGGTACATTACTATCAAGTGGTAGTCCAGAGGAGATTCAAAAGGATCCACGTGTCATCAAGGCTTATCTTGGAGGGAATTAGATGCTAGAATTGAAGGACTTAAATGTATATTATGGAGGAATCCACGCTATCAAAGACGTGAATCTAAGTGTAGAACAGGGAGAAATAGTGACCCTCATTGGTTCAAATGGTTCTGGAAAGACAACTACTCTGCGAACTATCTCAGGGCTTGAAAAGGCAAGATCAGGCTCTATAGTTTTCAAAGGAAAAGATATAGGGAAATTCCCAGCATCAGAAATAGTAAAACTGGGAATTTCCCATGTTCCAGAAGGGA
Organism: Varibaculum timonense; assembly: GCA_902386935.1. Taxonomy (GTDB): domain Bacteria; phylum Bacillota; class Clostridia; order Tissierellales; family Tissierellaceae; genus CABMKH01. The sequence goes on along the minus strand of CABMKH010000002.1, from coordinate 96,522 downwards.
GAAGAATCTTTGGAACTATGTCTGTTTTGGAGAATCTTGAAGTAGGAGCATTTACTAGGAGAGATAGGGAAAATATAGAGAAAGATACAAAGAAGATATATTCTCTATTTCCCATACTATATGATAGAAGATATCAAAATGCAGTCAATCTTTCAGGTGGTGAACAGCAGATGCTGGCCATAGGGCGAGCACTACTTTCTAGACCAGAGTTACTTTTGTTAGATGAGCCTTCCATGGGACTGGCACCTATAATAGTAAAGGAAATATTCTCCATAATAAAAGATGTAAATAATGAGGGAACTACAATTTTGCTTGTGGAACAAAATGCCAATATGGCACTACAATGTGCTGACAGGGCATATATAATAAAGAATGGGAGGATTGAGCTAGAAGGTCAAGCTCTAGATTTATTGGATAATGAATCAGTAAAGAATGCTTATCTAGGTGGATAAAAAATGATATAATATCTCCATAAGGAGAGATAATCATGTATAGTATGCCAAGGTCACAAGACTTGGAAAAATTAAATATTTTGCATATAGATATGGATGCTTTTTATGCCTCTGTTGAAGAAAGGGATAATTTTAACTTAAAGGGTAAGCCAGTAATAGTAGGAGGACTCAGTAATCATGGTATAGTGACTACTGCCAATTATGAGGCAAGAAAATATGGCATCCATTCTGCAATGCCAATATTTATAGCTAGGATAAAGTGTCCCAATGGAATCTATATAAGACCAAGGATGCATAGATATAGGGAAGTATCTAGAGAGATATTCAACATTCTATATGATATTACAAGTTTAATAGAGCAGGTATCCGTAGATGAGGCCTATTTAGATATCTCTCAACTAGGTAGGGACCCAATAGAAGTATCTCAGAAGATAAAAGAAATAGTAATGAGAGATATAGGACTTACCATGTCCATAGGGATTTCATATAATAAATTCCTTGCAAAATTGGCATCAGATTGGAATAAGCCAAATGGAATAAAGATTATCAGCCAGGATATGGTCCCAGATATCCTATTGCCTTTACCAGTAAAGTCTGTTCATGGTATTGGACCTAAATCTGCTAAGAAATTAAACAATATTGGAATTTATACAGTTAGGGACTTGATGTACCTTACGGAAGAATTTCTAGTAGATTTGTTTGGTAAGCAAGGTGGCGAAATATATTATCGAATTAGGGGGATAGATAATAGGGAGATAAATACAGAAAGAGAGAGAAAATCTCTAGGAACAGAGATTACTTTTTCTCATGATACAAAGGACAAGGAAGTCCTAAAAACCTACATAAGAACATTTGCTACTGAGATATCAGAATCCTTGAAACAAAAAAGACTCCATGGCAGGACTATTACCTTAAAGATAAAATATGGAGATTTTACTGTTAAAACAAGGGGACGAACATTGATGGAAGAGGTAGATGATGAAAAGATAATATACGAAACAGGGGTCAGCCTATTAGATGAAATGGATCTAAATGAGAGCATAAGATTAATAGGGCTTACTGTTTCTAATCTATCTCCTTCAACTATGGAACAACTCTCTCTATTTAGTTGACAGAAAATGTCAATTGTGATATATAAAGATTATTAGCACTCTACTCATTTGATTGCTAATAATCTTTATTATTTTAAAAGAAAGGATAGATTTTTATGGAAAAAAAGGAATTTAGAGCAGAGTCTAAGAGACTATTAGATTTAATGATCAACTCAATCTATACCCATAAAGAAATCTTCTTAAGAGAGCTTATTTCTAATGCTAGTGATGCAATTGATAAGCTATATTATAAATCTTTAGTAGACAAGGATATGGATTTTAGTAAGGAGGATTTCTATATAAGCATCACTAGAGATACGGATGATAGAGTACTTACTGTAACTGATACTGGCATTGGGATGACAAGGGAAGAGCTAGAGGAAAATCTGGGAGTCATAGCCAAAAGTGGATCTTTTGCTTTTAAAAATGAAAATGAATTGACAGAAGAAGTAGATATAATAGGTCAATTTGGAGTAGGCTTTTATTCTGCATTTATGGTTGCAGACAAGGTAACTGTCGTAAGCAAAGCCTTTGGACATGATAAGGCATATAAATGGGAATCCAGTGGTGCAGATGGATATACTATAGAGGAATGCCACAGGGAAGATGTAGGGACAGATATTATCTTAAAATTGAAGGAAAATATAGAAGAGGAAAACTATGATAGATTCTTAGAAGAATATGAATTAAGACGTATTATCAAAAAATATTCAGATTTTATAAGATATCCTATTAAGATGATGGTGACAAAGAGTAGACTAAAAGATGGAACGGAAAATGAATATGAAGATTATACACAGGAAGAAACTATAAACTCCATGGTTCCAATTTGGAGAAGAAATAAAAATGAATTGACTGAAGAAGATTATGAAAACTTCTATCAAGAAAAACGATATGGCTTTGATAAGCCTTTAAGAACTATACATTTTAGTGTAGACGGAATGATGAGTTATAGATCTATACTCTATATTCCAAGTAAGGCACCTTATGATTTTTATACTAAGGAATATGAAAAGGGATTAGAGTTGTATTCAAGTGGAGTTCTCATAATGGATAAATGCTCAGAGCTATTGCCAGATTATTTTAGCTTTGTAAAGGGAGTAGTAGATTCTGAGGATTTATCACTGAATATCTCAAGGGAAGTACTTCAACACGATAGACAGTTGAGATTGATGGGCAAAAAAATTGAGGAAAAGATAAAAGATGAGTTGAAGGATCTTTTAGAGAATGAAAGAGAAAAGTATGAGGAGTTCTATAAAAGTTTTGGAAATCAGCTGAAGTTTGGGGTATACAAGGATTTTGGAATGAATAGGCAGGCACTTGAAGATCTATTGATGTTTTATTCTTCAAAGGAAGGAAAGCTAGTTACATTAGAAGAGTATTTCAATAGGATGCCAGAGGAACAAAAGTATATTTATTATGCCAGTGGTGATTCTATAGATAGAATAGATAAATTACCACAGACTGAGTTGTTAAAAGATAAGGGCTATGAGATATTATATTTTACTGACGAAATAGATGAGTTTTCCATAAAGATGTTGATGAATTTTAAGGAAAAGGAATTTAGATCTGTTTCAGGTGGAGATCTGGGATTGGATTCTGAGGAAAAGACGGATGAGGATAGAGAAGAAATAGAAGACAATAAAGAACTGTTCTCTTCTATGAAGGAGATTTTAGGAGATAGAATAAAAGAAGTAAGACCTTCAAAGAGATTAAAAAATCATCCAGTATGTCTTACTAGTGATGGGGATTTATCCATAGAAATGGAGAAGATACTAAAGAATCTTCCAAATGATGCTGAAATAAAAGCTGATAAGATATTGGAAATCAATATGGGACATGAGATATCCCATAAATTAAAAGATGCCTTTGAAAAAGATAAAGAAAAGTTTAAACTATATACTGATATCCTCTACAATCAAGCTCTATTGATAGAAGGACTTCCTCTAGAAGATCCAGTAGCTTTTGCAGATAATATCTCTAAACTCATGTAAAATCACAAGAATACTTGGATAAGAGTATATTTTAAAAAAAATTTGCCATAATATTGGAGAAAGCAGATTATCTTCTTGAAATTTGGCAATAAAAGGAATATAATCTACCATGTAGAGATATTTAAAAATCAAAATCAATGGGAGGAACATAAATGAGAGCTTTTATAAATAAGGAAGCATGTATAGGTTGTGGACTATGTGCTTCAATTTGTCCAGAAGTATTTGAAATGGATGATGAAGACAAAGCAGCAGTTATTGCTGATCCAGTTCCATCAGATGTAGAAGATTCAGCACAGGAGGCAGCAGATTCCTGCCCAACTGAGGCAATCAGCATAGAGGAATAAATAATTATTATGAAAAGCAGCCTAATATTAGGTTGCTTTTTTAGAATATGATTTAATATAAACATATATGGGTATATAGATGTAGACTATTATATATTGGAGGAATAGAGATGAATATAGTAGCTATAGTAGGAAGTATAAGTAAGAATTCCTATAATAGAAAGATAGTTGAGTTTATGCAGGAAAGATATAAGGGGAAGATAGACATAGAGATATTATCCATAGAGGAATTGCCTATGTACAATGAAGATATAGAACTCTCTCCACCTTCTGTGGTAAAAGAGATAAAGGCTAAGATTAAATCCAGTGATGGAATACTCATAGCTACACCAGAGTTTAATCATTCTATACCTGGGGTTTTGAAAAATGCCTTAGATTGGTTTTCTAGGGTAGAATATGTCATGATAGACAAACCATCTATGATAATAGGTGCATCCCAAGGAGGATTTGGGACTATTAGAGCCCAGACAAATTTGAGACAGATACTAAATTCAGGAGCCATAAGGACCCTTAATCTACCTGGGAATGAAGTGTTTATCAGTAATGTCCAAGATAAGGTAGATGAAAAAGGAGTATTAATAGATGAGTCTACCATTAGACAGTTGGATAAGGTGATAGATAACTTTATAGAGTGGATAAATAGAGTGAAATAAAACAACTGCCAATTGGCAGTTGTTTTATCTAGAATAATCATCTGCTAAAGAACATTATCAATGTAGGTGAATATAGTACCAGTATTGATATAATGGCAGAGAACCAAAATATTATCTTGCTTACTTTACTAGCTCCTTTTTTTTCTATTATATCGTAGGAAAAATACAACATAATAGCTGTAAGAACAACAAATAATGGTTTATATTTAGTTAGATTTGAAAAGTATGCTGTACCTATGCTCCCTAGACCTAGGGTTGCCAATATAAGCCCACCACTTCAGCAAAGAGCTGCTGATATGGCAGAGAATATAGATAATATACTCAGTATTTTTTCCTTCATATACATACCCCCTTACCCTATATTATAATTTTAAATGTATAAGGTCAAGGGATAAATTTTCTTTGTTGTAAGTGCGAGGTTATAAAGATATAATGAGATATAGGATGGACATATTAGTTGAATATAAGATTTTAATTTAGGACAATTGAGAGGAGGAGAATATGAAAGATAGAAAAAATCAAAAAAAACCATTGATATATTACTATATAGTGGCCACTGTTGTGGTTTTATTGTTAAATGCCTTTGTGTTTCCAGCCATACTGAAATCTAAGATAAAGGAAATAGATTATGGAACATTCTTGCAGATGCTAGAGGACAAGAAGGTATCTGGAGTTGAAGTAAGTGATAGGCAGATAGTCCTTGTTTCATCAGATAAAGAAGACAAGACCATATATACAACTAATAGAATGGAGGATCCAGAATTAGTAAATAGACTTCAAAGAGCAGGAGTAAAACAGATTAAGAGAGTCATTCCATCACCTGTTGTAAATTTTCTATTGACATGGGTTGGACCATTGCTTATATTCTTTTTGTTGGGACAGTTACTTACTCGATCTATGCAAAAGAAGATGGGTGGAGGAAATTTTATGTCCTTTGGGAAGAGTAATGCGAAGATATATGTAGATGCAGAAGCTGGAAAGACCTTTGAAGATGTGGCAGGACAAGATGAAGCTAAGGAAGCATTGACCGAAATAGTTGATTTCTTGCACAATCCAAGGAAATATGCCAATATAGGAGCATCTATGCCTAAAGGGGCATTATTGGTAGGTCCCCCAGGTACAGGTAAGACATTGCTAGCTAGGGCTGTTGCAGGAGAGGCAAGAGTTCCATTTTTCTCTATATCGGGTTCAGAGTTTGTAGAGATGTTTGTAGGAATGGGTGCAGCAAAGGTTCGTGACTTGTTTAAACAGGCACAGGAAAAGGCACCATGTATTGTATTTATAGATGAGATTGATACCATAGGTAAAAAGAGAGATGATGGGGGAATAGGTGGAAATGATGAGAGAGAACAGACCCTAAATCAATTATTGACTGAGATGGATGGATTTGATGGAAAAGAAGGAGTAGTTATATTAGCTGCAACTAATAGACCAGAGTCATTGGATAAGGCTCTTCTTCGTCCAGGCAGGTTTGATAGACGTATTCCAGTAGAGTTGCCAGATCTTGTAGGACGAGAGGCAATTTTGAGAGTACATGCTAAAAAAGTAAAGATGGGAAATGAAGTAGATTTTAATGCCATAGCTAGAGCTACTGTAGGAGCATCAGGAGCTGATTTAGCGAATATGGTAAATGAAGCAGCTTTGAGAGCTGTTAGAAATAATAGAAATGTAGTATTGCAAGAGGATTTAGAAGAGTCTGTAGAGGTGGTAATAGCTGGATATCAGAGGAAAAATGCAGTTATATCTACAAGGGAGAAACGTATAATAGCATATCATGAAATAGGTCATGCTCTAGTGGCAGCAAAACAGACTAATTCTGACCCAGTTCACAAGATAACTATAATACCTAGAACATCGGGAGCATTGGGATATACAATGCAGGTAGCAGAAGATGAAAGTGTATTGATGACAAAGGAAGAGGCCTTTAATAAGATAGTTACATTGACAGGAGGAAGGGCAGCTGAAGAACTTGTCTTTAAGGAGATAACATCTGGAGCTTCAAATGATATAGAGCAAGCTACAAAGATTGCTAGGGCAATGGTAACTCGTTTTGGTATGAGTGAGCATTTTGGTATGATGGCACTTGAAACTGTTTCCAATCAATATTTAGGGGGAGATGCGTCTCTTGCATGCTCTCCAGAGACATCATATAAGATTGACCAAGAAGTTCTAAATATAATTAAATCCGCATATGAAAAGGCAAAGGATATATTAAATGAGAATAGGGAAAAACTGACAGAACTTTCTAATTATCTATTAGAGATGGAGACTATCACAGGGGAAACTTTTATGAAAATCTTAAACAATTAGAGGTTTTGATGGTATAATATTGGGTATATCCATGATATTATATAGGGGATATGACCAGATTAAGGAGGAGTTGAATTGTTTAAAAATTTATTTAAAAAGAAAGAACAAGTTGTAAAGGAGAGTACTGTTGACATATTTTGTCCATTAGATGGAGAGATTATCTCCATAGAAGATACACCAGATGAAGTATTTGCAGGTAAGATGCTTGGAGATGGTTTTGCAATAAAGCCAAGGGGAAACAAGGTATATGCTCCAGTGTCTGGGGAGATAAAGGTACTATTTCCTACATTACATGCAGTTGCCATGGAAACTGAACAGGGGTTAGAGATTCTTATTCATATAGGAGTAGATACTGTTCAATTAGATGGTGAGGGTTTTACTGGACATGTAAAGGTTGGAGATAGAGTAAAACAGGGAGATCTATTGGTATCCTTTGACAAAGATATAATCGAAGAAAAGGCTAAAAGCTCCATTACCCCATTGATCATAACTAATATGGATGTAGTAGAGGACATCTCTGTAGACTATGGAAACAAAGATGCAAATGAAAAAGTAGTTACTGTAAAATTGAAATAAAATAAAAGAGATGGGCATCCATCTCTTTTTTTACCTTGTATGAAATAAAATTTTATAATATAATAATAAATATGGAATAAAATTTAACATATTGGGTATATATGTAATAAGAAAGGATGATGCTTATGAAAATTCAATTAGATAGACTGACTACAGAAAAGAGAAATCCTCGAACTATGGATATAGATTTAGTTTCAACAGAAGAGATGATAAGGCTCATTAATGATGAAGATAAGAAGGTAGCTTATGCAGTGGAAAAGGAGATATCCAATATAGCAAAGGCTATTGATTTAATAGTAGATAGATTAAAAAATGGGGGAAGACTTATATATATGGGCGCAGGCACTAGTGGAAGACTTGGCATACTAGATGCTTCAGAATGTCCTCCTACCTTTGGAGTATCTCATGAATTGGTACAGGGATTAATAGCTGGAGGAAATCAAGCTATTTTAAAGGCTGTGGAGAATATTGAAGATAGTAAGGAAGAGGGAGCAAAGGATTTAAAGAAGATAGATTTTACATACAGAGATATATTAGTAGGTATAGCAGCCAGTGGCAGGACTCCATATGTACTAGGGGGACTAGAGTATGCTAGATCTATAGGGGCAAAGACCATAGGTGTAACTAATAATAGTCAGGCAGAGATGTATGACTATGTAGATATTTGTATTGCTGTAGAAGTTGGTGGAGAGGTGGTGACAGGATCAACTAGGATGAAAGCTGGTACAGCCCAAAAGATGGTTTTAAATATGTTGAGTACAGGTACTATGATAAAGTTAGGAAAGGTATATGAAAATCTAATGGTAGATGTAGAGCCTACAAATCTTAAGCTAATAGAGAGAAGTAAAAGAATAATCATGGAGGCAACAGGAGTAGAAGAAGATACAGCTATTAAGTATCTAGAAGAAACAGATTATGATGTAAAATTATCTATACTTATGATAAAGGGGGAGATAGACAGAGATACAGCGAAGGAGTTGCTAAATAAGACAGATGGACATATTAGAAAGGCTTTAGAGATGATTTAATTCCATATACAAAAATATTATTAGATAGTTGCAAAATAAGAATTTGAAATTATTAAGACTTATCCACAATAAGAAGATGGAAATTCTAGATAAATTATCGTAACTACCTGATTTATACACAAGAAAAGACATGAAAAGTAAGGGTAAAAATAACCCTGTTTAATTTCTAAAATTGAATTTTGAGATCTACGCAGTTAAGGATTTAATTGCTAATGGCTTATCTGAATTACCAGCTTTAAATATGAGAATAAAAGCAATTAGTTGAGAAATACAAGCCAGTAAAACATCTGACTTCAGAGATACAACATTTCTAACCTTGGACGTTTTGATTTGAATAAAGTCTTTGATTTGGCAAATTGATCTTTCACAAATGGTTCTAAGTTTATATAACTTTTGCCATTTGACACTATCACGAGGCATCGATGTATTAAATCTATAATTATGATGTATAGTTAAATTTTTAATTCTACCACATTTTGATGGGGAACAAGGATTATCACAAGATAAAACATAAACTGTTTTACCATCAGAATTCTTGGTTTTATGAGACTTAGGGCATAAGTATTTAATTCTATCTGCACGGCCCTTTTCTCTAATAATGCCATCATAGACCATAGGTAAAGAGGGGTCACTCGGACAAAGTGGAATACCAATTTCATTAAAGCCCGGTTCAGGTAGGCTAGAGGAATTGCGGGGATTTAAACTGATGATAGGCATAATTTCTTTTTTATGGAGATAAGCATAATTATCATCAGCATCAAATCCAGCATCACCTAAAAAGTATTTATAGGAAAAATCAGGATGCAAGCTAAAATGAGTTTCTAGGGCAGGAATTAAAGATTTAGCATCATAAGAATCTTTAATATCCTGAGGTCTTAAATCATTGGAAAGAGAATTATCTGAATCATAAAAATTAACATCTCTAACAAGCCCGAAACCATTAGTAGAGATAACAGATTTTAAAAAGTATCCAAAGTGACCATTGAGATAAGCAAGTTTAACATCCGTGTTAGAAGTGGCAAACTTAGGCATTTGGCTTTGGGCATATTTTTCAACATCAAAAGAAGGATTCTGATTATTATCTTTAAAATACTTTGCATAAGTTTTAGATTTTCGAAGCTCAGCTTGATAAAACTTAGGATTATTTTCAGCAACATAGGCCTCAAAACCAGTAGTATCGGTAATTAAAATTGAAGATAAAAAGGAAGAAACTTCTTTGGAAATATCATCAGTAAAATCAACTAGATTGTGGAACAAATCATTTAAATCATTCAGGAATTCTGATTTAAACCTAGAAAATTGGGACTTATGTGGAACCCTTAAGAAACCACAAAATTCTCTAAGTTCAGATGATATATGTAAAAGGGTAATTAAGAGATCGTTAGTAGGGATAGACAATAGGTTTTTAATAATATAAAAATTAAGCATAGATTCAAGAGAAAAATCTCTTTTTGTTCCAAAGTTAGAATAATATTTCTGGTAAAAAGAAAAAGGAATATAATCAGAAATATTAATATGTTCATCAAGTAAAGAAAGTAGATTATTTTGATTTTGATTGTAAAATTTATCAAACTCAGTGGAAATATTAGAAAAGTTTAATTGTTTAGCTGAAACTGGCATAGGATTCTCCTTTCAAATTGTTTTGAGTTATACACATCTTATTAATGAATATATACCCAAAAATGGGGGGAATCCAGCCATTTCAATATAAATAAATGTAGTAAATATGCGAGTTGTAGAATTTTGCAACGAGCTAAAAAATATTATTAAAAGGGGGATGCTTTATGGCTAAATTGTCACCAAAGGAATTATCAGAACAGATTTTAGCAAGTGTTGGAGGTAAGGGAAATGTAGTATCTGCTGCTAATTGTGCCACAAGACTAAGAGTATTTCTTAAAGATGATACACTTATGGATAAAGAAAAGTTAAATAGTATCGATGGAGTACTAGGAGTAGTGAAACAAGATGACCAATATCAGATAATCTTAGGACCTGGAACAGCAGGGAAAGTAGGTGCAGAATTTGCTAAAGATGCAGGGGTTTCAGTTAAGGAAGTAGATCAGGTACAACTAAAAAAAGAAGAACTAAAGAGGAAAAATGATACACCATTTAAGAGGTTTTTAAAACATCTATCTAACATATTTATACCACTTATTCCAGCATTTGTAGGATGTGGTGTTATCTATGGTGCTTCAAAGCTTTTGGATAATCTAGGACTAATAGATGAAAATACTTATGCAATACTAAAAGTTATAGGAAAGGCTATATTTACCTATATGAATATAATGGTAGGTATGTATACTGCAAAGGAATTTGGAGGAAGTGTTACCTTAGGCGGTGCAATAGCAGGGATTTTAAGTTCACCAGGACTAGCAAAGGTAGTCATAAATGGAGAGAATTTGATACCAGAACAAGGAGGTATAATCGCTGTATTAATAGCATGTATGCTAGGAGCTTGGCTAGAGAAAAAGGTCAGGAAATTTATGCCTTCAGTTATAGATCTAATCGCAACTCCTACCATAGTATTATTGGTAATAGGAGTAGGAAGTCTATATATAATACATCCATTGGGCGTGACATTGACAAAGGGTATTAGCAATATAGTAGAGGCTTTAATAGACAGAGGTGGATTCCTAATAGGAGCAGTATTATCCGGTACATTTTTACCACTAGTAATGACAGGACTCCATAGAGCCATAACGCCAATTGAGGTGAGTCTATTAAAGGAAACCAACATAGACTTATTGAGACCAATACTTGCAATGGCAGGAGCAGGTCAAGTTGGAGCAGGGATTGCCATATATCTAAAGACTAAAAATGATAAACTTAAAAATGTAATAGCCAGCTCCCTTCCCATAGGTATGTTAGGAGTAGGTGAGCCACTTATGTTTGGAGTTACATTGCCTTTAGGGAAACCATTTATAACAGCATGTATAGGTTCTATGCTAGGTGGAGCTTATATATCTATTATGAAGGTAGGTTCACTGGGAATAGGACTATCAGGATTACCCCTTACATTACTCATCCCATCAGATATGATAATTCATTATCTCATAGGGACTTTGTTAGCATATCTAGGAGGATTTCTATTGACTTACTTTACTAAATGGGAAGATATGGTTGATGGTATCCAAGGAGAAATGGAAGGTAATTCCGTATTAAACGAGGTATTGCATTTGAATAAATGATTTTGGGGGCTTTATGATGAATTTTGATTTTCATATGCATTCCGTCTATTCAGATGGAAGTTCTACAGTAGAAGAGATATTTAAAATAGCGAGAGGAATAGACTTAAAAGCAATTGCAGTAACAGATCATGATACTGTTTTAGGTCTTGAAGATGTGGATAAATTTAGTAGGGAATATAGAATTCCCTTTGTGCCTGGTATAGAGTTTACAGCTTTTGAAGATGAAATGAAGTTTCATGTATTAGGCTATGGTATAGATTTCACATCTCAAGAACTAATAGATTATTCAAAGGATATATTGGATAAATTAAATAGAAAATCAAGGGAACAGATAGAGTTGATGCAAGAAAATGGAATAGAAATACCAGAAGAAGAATTTTTTGCAGAAGGACAGGGAGGACCACTATATAGAGCTAAGCTATTAAAAGTATTAAGCAGACACGGGTATGTGGTAGAAGAAGAGATTATGAATTCTTTAAATAGATTCTTTGGAAAAGATGCACCCTATTATGTAGAAGATGGATTTAAATATCCTGATTTTAGTCATGTGGTCAGACTTATAAAGGAAAATGGTGGAGTAGTAGTACTTGCTCATCCTGGAAAGATTAAGAAGAAAAATGAAAAATTATATTATGAGATATTAAATAGCGGTCTATTAGATGGAGTAGAAGTATATCATATTGCTAACAATATAAATGTTCGAGAGGAATTGATAGAGTTTGCAGATAAAAAAGATATAATGATAACAGGTGGTTCAGATTATCATGGGAAATATAATAAGCATAAGATGGAGATTGGGGGCATAGATATACCGGTGGAAGTATACTATAATCTTGCACCCTACTTTAAAAATAAAATATGATTAATAAATATGGTGACTATGGCTAGTCACCATATTTTATGATATATTATATAGTAGCAAAACAGAGAAGATTGGGTGATATTTTTGGGTGCAATAGTAAGGATTAAAAGCTTAAAATATGATTTCACAGATTCGGAAAGTAAAATAGGACAATATATCATGGATAATACAGATGAGGTATACAATCTAACAGCTTTAGAACTAGGCAATCTAACTGGGACTAGTGCTGCAAGTGTAATTAGATTCTCTAAGAAATTAGGATATTCAGGTTTTCAAGAATTAAAGATATCTTTGGCAAAGGATAGGGACAATGAAAGCTCCAAGAGAAATAAGATATATGAGGCAATTTCCATAGAAGATTCTACAGACTCCATAATGGAAAAGATAGCTATGGAAAATATAAATGCAATAAGAAACACCCTAAAACTTCTGGATAGAGATTCTCTAGACAAGGCAGTAGAATTAATAGATAATGGAAATAGAATATTTTTATTTGGAATAGGAAGCTCTTTTTTAGTAGCTAGAGATTTTCAATATAAACTTGCCAGAATAAATATGCCAGTATTCTTGTATGAAGATCTGCATCTCCAATTAGTTTCTGCATCTAATATGAAGAAGGGAGATGTTGCCATAGGAATATCCCACAGTGGCAAGACTAAGGAGATATATATGGCTTTGGAATTAGCCAAAGAGGCAGGCTGTGATACTATCTCCATAAGCAGATATGGAGATAGTCCAGTAAGCAAAGTTGCAAGCTTAAATCTCTATACGGCAGAGGTAGAAGAATATCTTAGAATGGGAGCAATAGCCTCTAGAATAGCACAATTGACAGTTATAGATATATTATTTACATCTATAGTTAAGAAAAACTATGATAGGATTAGTCCATGTATCACAAATACTGGAGAACTAATCAATACTCTAAAATTTAAATAGATATGATAAGATATGGAAGGAAAGATAGTTATGAAAAAATTTACAAAGGAATACATAATACCCTACTATGACACTAATAGATATGGAAGGGTAACGCCTTTTTCTATGTTAAAATATTTAGGAGAGATGGCATCACAACATGGAGATTATCAAGGAGTAGGCTTTGAAGAGTTAAAAGAAGAAAATCACTGTTGGATACTCTATAGATGGAAGGCAAGATTTCACCACTATCCATCTGCAAATGATAAGATAATCATTGAAACATGGACATCAGGATTTTATAAATTTTATGCCTATAGGGAATTTATTGTATATGATGAAAGTAGAAAGGAAATAGGTAGAGCCACTACTGTATGGATATTTTTAGATATAGAGAGGAAAAGGCCTATACGTATTCCAAAGGAGTTCAGTAAAGTCTATAATATAATAGATGAAAAAGTATTTAGTGGATTTGGCGAACTGGAAGATATGCAAGAAATATCTAAGTCAATAGACTTTGATATAAGAAAGTACCATATAGATTACAATAACCATGTAAATAATGCCTATTATCTAGAGTGGATTATAGAGACAATACCAATGGAAATAGAAGAAGAATACTTTTTAAATGAATTCGAGATAATCTACAAAAAAGAGACTCTATATGGAGAATCCATTGTATCACAGAGGGATAAAGGGGTATATGATGGAGATTATATCATATTTAATCATAGTATATTAAATAGTGATGGAAATGAACAAAAGACAATAGCTAGAACTACTTGGAAGAAAAAAATATAGTTTAAAATCGAGGAGGAATTATCTATGGATTTTATAGAAGTGAAAATGGAAAAACAAAAGCATATTGCACTAGTTGCCCATGATAATATGAAGAGAGAGTTGATACAGTGGGCAGAAGACAATAAAGAGGAATTGAAAAAACACTTTTTATGTGGAACAGGTACCACAGCAAAATTGATATCTGAAAGTATTCAACTTCCAGTTAGAGCTTTTAAATCTGGCCCACTAGGTGGAGATCAGCAGCTAGGAGCTAGAATTGCCGAGGGCAATATAGATTTACTTATATTTTTTTGGGACCCACTTGAAGCTCAACCCCATGATCCAGATGTAAAGGCATTGCTTAGAATTGCAGTTTTATATGATATACCAGTGGCCAATAACAGGGCAACTGCTGATTTTATTCTTTCTTCACCTTTACTAGAGGGAGAATATGAAAGACACATAATGGATTTTTCCAAATCTATAGATAAGAGGACGAAAGATTTTTTAGAAGATTAGGTATATTTTTTAACTTCAAAATATAAAGTAATATTAAAAATTGACTTGCATTATCTGCTAAGTAGTGATAATATTAAGGTGTAGCTTTAATTCAGAAGTAAAAGATAATAACAATAATTTCTGCAGTATCATAGTTTTCTGCATATATTAGAAATTTTATTTGTTGTATTTTTACAGAGAATTAAAGAAATAAAATTTCGGAGGTATATGCATGAAAGGTACAGTAAAATGGTTTAACGCAGAAAAGGGTTATGGATTTATTACTACTGAAGAAGGAAATGATGTATTCGCTCACTTCTCAAAGATCAACAAAGAAGGATTCAAGACATTAGAAGAAGGCCAAGATGTTGAATTTGAAGTAGTAGAAGGAGAAAAAGGTCTACAAGCTGAAGATATTACAATTATCTAATCGTAGATGACACTTTTACCTCTTGGAGATATTAATCTCTAAGAGGTTTTTTGTGGTATTATCCAAAATATAGATAGGAGATGATAGAAATGGCAGAAAGTAAAGTAGTAGCAAAGGTGAATGGTAAAGAGATAAGCCAAGATGATGTGTTGAGGTTTTTAAATGAAATAGGACCACAGGTAGCTATGCAATTTCAATCACCAGAGGGTATTCAGAAGGTAGTAGAAGAGTTGGTAAATCAAGAATTACTATATCTAGATGCTATAGAAAATAGATTAGATGAAGACCAAGATTTTAAGAATATGCTAGAGAAAACTAAAAATACCCTATTAAAGAGTTATGCTCTCAATAAATTGATTGCAGATGAAGAAGTCGGTGAAGAAGAAGCTAAGAAATACTATGACGAACATACTGAATACTATAAAAAGAAAGAATCCTTAATAGCTAGTCATATATTAGTAGATAGGGAAGAAAAGGCAGAAGAGATAATAGATGAAATAGGGAAAGGACTATCCTTTGAAGAAGCAGCAAGGAAATACTCATCCTGTCCATCAAAGGATGTAGGAGGAGCATTAGGAGAATTTACAAGGGGACAGATGGTGCCAGAATTTGAAGAGGCAGCTTTTAAAATGGAAGAAAAAGAAATATCCAAACCAGTAAAGACTCAATTTGGTTATCACATTATAAAATTAACTGAGAGAAAGCCAGAAGGACAGATGGCTTTTGAAGAAGTAAAGGATCAAGTATCTGAACAAGTATTGAGATTAAAACAACAGGATAAATATTTAGGTAAAATTGAAGAGTTAAAAGGGAAATATCCAGTTGAACTGGTTAGATAATTATAGAGGGATTTAGACCCTCTATTTTTTATGTGTTTTTACTATTAATTAAGTTTACGGATAGGGTATTTTTACATGAAATGGGTATAAGAACTTATCATTGGTAAAATTATGGTAACCTATGTCTTATGAAAACAATAGCTTTTAAAAATGAGGTGGAAATATGATTATATATTTATCTACGATTGATTCAAAAGAAGATAGAAGCAAATTTGAACAGCTCTATATTACATATAGACAGAGGATGTTTTATATTGCAAATAGGATACTTAAAGATGAATACCTATCAGAAGATGCTGTACACCAAGCATTTTTAAGAATTATTGATAATTTAGATAAAATAGATAAAGTTGACTGTCACAAAACGCAAGGATTTATCGTTGTAATAGTAGAGAATATAGCAATTGATTTTTATCGTAAACGAAAACGGGAAAATAATATATCTTTTGATGAAATAGAAATTTATATAGGAGATATGAGAGAAGATGATATTCCTATACTAAACGATATAGAGACAGCTATATTAAAACTACCTACAAATTATTCTACTGTATTAAGACTTAAATTTTCACAAGGATATAGTAATAAAGAGATCTCTGATATTTTAAATATATCTGAAGAGAATGTACGGCAAAGAATATCAAGGGGTAAAAAGAGGTTAGCAAAAATTTTAACTGAAGGGAGTGACAAGACTTATGGATAAATATGTTATTAGTGATGATTTTTTATATAAGCATATGAAAAATGTAGAAGAAATTATTCTTGATAATTTACCAAAGGAAGAAGAACTATCTCACAAGTTTTCAAAAAGATTTGAACGCAAGATGAATAAGCTTATAAAACAGGAAAAGAGATCTCCATTTATGAACTCTTTTATAAGCTATGGTAAAAAAGTTGCAATTATATTTTTAATATCTTTATCTATTATATTTACAACTACCATGAGTATTGAGGCTTATAGGATAAGAGTATTTGAAGGAGTTACAAGGATATGGAGGGAATTTACATCAATTATTTTTAAAAGTGAAGAAGATATAAGTGGTTACAAGTTGATATCTGTTATTCCTAAGTATATTCCAAAGGGTTTTTCTGTATACGAAAAAAATGTAAATGATAATATATGTAGTGTTATTTATAGAAATATAGATAATGAAGAAATATTTTATGAACAAAGACTCATATCACATGGAGAACTACTATTAGATACTGAAAATATTAAAATTGAAACCATAGAATTAGATAATCAAACAGTTATTTTATTTACCAACAAAGGAGTAAATCAACTATACTGGAGTGATGATTCATATACCTATACCTTGATTTCTAGCATCAATATTGAAGAACTCGTTAAGATAATAAAAAGTATTTTTGAAAATAATAAAAATATTTTAAAATAAGTGTCACAAATCACCCCTTTCATTCGTTGATATAGTAAGTAGTGTTTCTGCACAAGTAAAAGCATATAGTGGTTCTAGCGTTGAAACAAGAAATCTGACAAGCAGTGAGAAAAAGTACTAACTTTTAAGGTGAAATTTATATGAAAATGGGAGGTTGGGTAGGAATTCTCTTCAAAGGTGGGATGGAGATAAATGGGTTAATGTGTTGAAACCATGGGATGATTTAGAGGAAAATATTCAGAAGCATGATCTATTTTACAAAACAAAGGTTGAAGGAGGATATTATTATAAGGTTTCACTTTATCATTATGCACAACAGGGAACAGGAGTATTTGCCAATAAGCAGAAGACTTTTAATGAAACTAAATATATGTGGGTTGATTAATGAAGGGCAATAAATTATTGATTTAAAATAGCAAAGGGGTGATTCCAATGGTGATGTAATGAAGTATGATGGTGGCGGAAAGTTACTTAAGAAAAGAAAAAAACGAGGATGATAAAAATGAAAAGAATGTTAAGCATGTTTGTTTTGGCATCTATGTTGATACTATCATCAGTTTCTCTAGTTTTTGCAGATAGTATGGAGGAGGGAATAATTATTGATGGAGGATTAGTTTAAAGTTATTTAGCCAATCTGTATATTTATGAATAATTAGATATAAATTTATATAGGAGGATACATAAAGTGAATAAAAAAACATTAGGACTAATTCTATTGGGAGTACTAATTATAATAGTAATTGCAATTTCTATTTTAAATGGTAATAGTGAAAATGATTTATCAAATAAAAATAATGAACATGAAATAGATAATTCTAAACTAGAAGAAGATATTATTAATGAATATATTGACCCAGAGTCAGATTATCCATTTGGAAATGACGGAAATGAAATTGATGGTAGAGATGAGCTTGATTTTACAACAAAATATGCAAGAAACTATTTTAGAATATCTTTTAAAAATACAGGAAATGATGATGTAACAGTCAACATTCAAAGCGCTAGAGATTCAAGACAAAATTATGACCTAGAAATTACGGCAGGGGAGGATAACGATGTTTATTTTGGCAATCTTCGACCAGACCGCTATCTTTTAGATATAACAGGATATCGTGGAGGTCAATGTAAAGGAATTTTAAATGTGGAAATCAGGAATACTCCGTTTGAATAGATGTTTGGAATCTACTGTTATCATCAAAAATAATGAAATAGGAATGGCATTGTCTATCCAACAGGAGTCTAATACAACAAATTGTCAAAAGAGGTATTTGCATGTTAAAGGTTAATAAAAAAAATATTATTTTAATCATAATAACAATATATATACTAATATGTGTTATAACAAATATGTATTATGAGAAAATATTAGTAAATAAAATAGACCATGGTGAAATGATTTTTAGTGTATTTAGAAATACAGATTCCCCTAAAGATGAAAGATATATTGTATACCTTGATGAATCTTTTATAAATTTTTGCATAGTTAAAGGTAAAGCCATAGCACCTTTTAATATGGCACATATACCATATGTGGAAAAAAGATATATAATTGATCCTAACAATATGACTTTTATTAAAGGTTTTTTTAGTGGCTATGATTATTACAATGATGATAAAACCATCCAAAATGGAGTAGTCTTTGAGGGAAGTGAAATATATACAATGTCAGGAATGATATATTCTTCAAGTATTTACTTTGGGATTACAGATAGAAAGATAGAAAATCATCCTATAGAAATATACTCAATTGACAGTGTAGCAGAAGAAAAGTACATTTTTATGATAAGATCTAAAGAAAGAATTATCTTTGATGATTTTACCACTATTGTTTTTTAGAGAGTTTTAATAAACAGATTATTAATTAAGAAGAGGACTTTTGGATCTATGTCAATACTTTGGACAAAAATTTAAGTTTTCTGGTTATTTCCCGCCACCCTTGACAAACCATTCATAAATGCTTTGAAATTTTCACCCGAAGGCGACAAACTCAAAGCAAGCTATAACATTTCGCCTTCGTGGAGGGCATTGTAGCATTTATTCATTAGTTTATCAAGGGCAAGCCCTGCGGGTGGCTAGTGTTCCCCTCAGGCTCAAAATCTAAAGCAAGCTATGATACCCTACATAAGTTTTCATATGCATCTGGGGTCATGTAATTAATTGATGAATGAATCCTTTTTCTATTATAAAATCCTTCTATATATTGAAATAATACTATACTTGCATGTTTGTAATCTATAAATGTGTTTAAATATACGCATTCTTTTTTAAGTATTGCATGAAAACTTTCTATACAAGCATTGTCATAGGGATAACCTTTAGCACTATATGATAATCTAAATTCCTTTGTTTCTATTGCTTTACGATATTCTTTTGATGTATATTGTGAACCTCTATCTGAATGTATAATTAGACCCTTACTAGGTTTTTGGGTAGTGATTGCATTATCTAATGCCCTTAGTACTAAGGAGGTATCCATGGTCTTTGAAAAACTATATCCCACTATTTTTTGAGTATCCAAATCTAAGATAGATGCTAAATAAGTCCATCCATCTTTTTGAGTATGGATATATGTAATATCAGCTACCCATTTTTCGTTTATTTTTGTGGTGTTAAAGTCCCTATTTAAGAGGTTTTCACCCTCTTCGTAAACCCTTTTAGTGGAATTTGGCTTATATTTTTTAACTACAATGGATCTGATACCTAGTTTTTTCATATGCCTTTGAACCCTTTTGATGCTGATATTTTTATAACCTTTCTCCTTCAATTTTTTACGGATTTTGGGGGCACCATAGACCTTATTACTTTCATTATATATTTCCAAAATATCTTCTTGTAGCTTTTTATTTACCTTTTCCCACTTGTTTTCAGGTTTCTCTTTTTGCTTGTCATAATAGGTACTTCTTGGGTAATCTAGTACCTTACACATAGTATCTATGCTATGTGTATCAGAATTATCTTTTATTATTTCATATATATTATCAGGATTTACTTGGTGGCGAATATAGCCATAGCTTTTTTTAATATTTCATTTTCCTCCTTGAGCCTTGCATTTTCCTTTTTAATCTTTAGAATTTCTTCCAGATTTGTAGTGTTTCCTTCTACTTCAATTGGGGCTTTCTTATTTACCCAGCCTCGTATTGTGCTTTGGCTTAGGCTATATTCGTCTGCTACTTCTTTAACTGGCTTTCCTGATAATACTAATTCTGCAATCATTGTTTTAAATTCATCTGTATAAGTTTTCCTCTTAGACATTTATGGACACTTCCTTCCTTAAAGTTTAGTATATAGAAAACCTTATTTTGTGTCCATAGTTATATACTAACATCAATCCTATTAAAAAAAAGAGTGGATATAGGATAATCGAAAGACTCCTAAGCTAAATTTTAGGAGTCTTTTTAAGTTTGACGGGCATGTCATATGTCTAAGGTGAAAGTCCTAAAGGACGTAGTTACCGACGAACCTGATAGCAACTTGCAAGTTTCACATCGTGAGGTGTGGGAGAGAGGAAGCAATAGCGAAATCGTGGCTTGACGAACAGGAACAGAATATAAGGCGTAAACGGCGGATGAGTTGGCCTAAGACAACAAAGTCCAAAAGGTAATCGTAACCCTAAGGCGTAAATTCTGCAAGTAAACGAGGAAAGAGATATGGCTTAACCCGTGAGATCTCATGAGCGATATAGTAGTAACAACGAATCATGAGAAGTCAGCAGAGGTCATAGTAACTAAAGTTTTTTTTAGTGAAGGACTGAACAATTAAAGAGCACAATACAAAATGGCTGTAGCTTGGATAATCTGATTGATACAGGTGAAAACGTAAAATGAACCCAAGGTCACAAAATTAAGACATTTTCTAAGCCAGCAAAAAGGAGTAGAATGCACATTATGACAAATTTACTTGATAAAATTCTTGACAGACAAAATATGTACCAAGCCTTTAAAAGAGTATGTTCAAACAAAGGGGCAAGTGGAGTTGACGGGATAACCGTTGATGAAATTGATAGATACATTAGAGAAAATTGGCAGGAAATAAAAGTCGAGATAAAAGAAAGACGTTACAAACCACAACCTGTTTTAAGAGTAGAAATTCCAAAACCTAATGGAGGTACTAGAAAACTGGGAATACCTACAGTCATGGATAGGATAATACAGCAGGCAATAGTACAGGTTTTAAGTCCCATTGTAGATAAAGAGTTCTCAGAATTCAGCTATGGATTTAGACCAAATAGAAACTGTGAAATGGCGATAATAAAAGTGTTGGAATATTTTAATGATGGCTATCTTTGGATAGTAGATATAGATTTGGAGAAGTTTTTTGATACAGTACCACAAGATAAACTGATGAGTTTGGTACACAATATCATAGACGACCCAGATACAGAATCATTAATACGAAAATTCCTCCAAGCAGGAATAATGGATAAAGGTCAATTCTTACCATCAGAAAGAGGTACACCTCAAGGAGGAAATTTATCCCCTCTTTTAAGTAACGTAATGCTAAATGAACTTGATAAAGAACTGGAGAGTCGTGGACTAAACTTTGTACGCTACTGTGATGATTGTATCATAACAGTAAAAAGTAAAGCAGCAGCTAAAAGAGTTATGCAATCAGTAACCAGTTGGATTGAAAGAAAGCTAGGACTAAAGGTAAACGCATCAAAAAGTAAAATTACTAGACCAACTAATCTAAAATATTTAGGATTTGGATTTTGGAAAGACGGAAGAGCTAACCAATGGAAAGCACGACCCCACCAAGACTCAATCAAAAGGTTTAAAGAAAAACTCAAAGTTTTGACACAAAGAAAATGGTCTATTAGTTTTACAGAGCGACTAAGGAGGCTAAATCAAGTCATAAGAGGTTGGATAAACTATTTTCTGATAGGTTCGATGAAAGGCGTTCTAACAGAAATAGGTTCAAGATTAAGAACAAGGCTAAGGATGATAATTTGGAAGATGTGGAAAGTACCGTCAAAAAGACAATGGGGATTACAAAAGTTAGGAATTAACAAAGACTTAGCAAGATTAACCTCATATTGTGGAGATAGGTACTATTTTGTAGCAACAAAAACCTGTGTATCAAGAGCAATATCAAAGGATATATTAACCCGAAGAGGATTAGTTAGTCCTTTGGATTACTATGAACACAGGCGTAATGTTAGATTTAATTGAACCGCCGTATACCGAACGGTTTGTACGGTGGTGTGAGAGGGAAAAAATTTATTTTTCCCTACTCGATTATGTCTAGAATACATAAAGACTCTATATCCATAACTAGGGAAGAAGTTTATAAGCCATCATTTAAACTTAAATGAGTAAAATTAGAAAAAAGTGGTATCTATTATATGTAGTACAATTTAAATTTTGGAGGTGGTTTTTTGTTTGATGACAAATTATCAACAATGTTTATGAAGCAAAAGATGATGAGAACTGTAATCATTTCTCTAATCCCTCTTATCCTTTCTTCAATATACTTCTTTGGATGGAGGACCTTTATATTACTATCAATAGTAACTATATTTGGAGTAATTACTGAATATATATTTGAAAAGAAGAACAACAAAAAAGTGTCTGAGGCTATATTTGTAACTTGTATTCTATATACTATGACACTGCCTCCCTCAATACCATATTGGATTGCAGTTGTTGGAATTATATTTGGTGTAGTGTTTGGCAAGGAGGTATTTGGAGGTTTTGCTAGAAATGTATTCAATCCTGCCTTAGTAGCCAGGGCTTTTGTTTATGTTAGTTTTCCAGCACCTTTGACAATCTACTGGTCAAAAGCTAGTCAAGGATTTCCAGGAGGATTTGGTGTATATCTTACAGAGAGTATAGAAGCCATATCTCAAGCTACTCCAATGCTTATATTTCGTGAGACTGGGAAACTTACTTCTTTCTCTGAATTATTGATGGGAAATGTATCAGGTTCTATTGGTGAAACAAGTGCAGTATTGATAATCCTTGCTGGAATTTATCTCATCTATAAAAAGGTTGCATCTTGGGAGACTATGGCTGGATGTTTTGTAGGCTTTGCTGGGCTAAGTAGTATCTTATACTTTATGGGAAATTCACAGATACCTAATCCTATATTTGGGATTTTGGCAGGTGGATTTTTATTTGGGACAATATTTATGGCTACAGATCCTATTTCATCTCCTAAGACCAAGGAAGGCAGATGGATATATGGAATTATAATTGGAGTTGTTACAGTAATTATAAGAGGCTATGCATTGTTTGCAGGTGGAATGATGTTTGCTATTTTAATTGGAAATACTTTTGCACCTATAATTGATGAAGGTGTAAAGGCATACAAAAAGCATAAGAAGGAGTCAAAAGAGAAGGGGGCGATTATATGAAGAAATCATTTAGTTACCCTATACTTTTTATGGCAGTCATAACAGCTATATTTACATTTGTACTAGCATTTTTAAACTATAGTACGGCAGACAAGATAGCATTTTTACAAGATACAGAGCTTAAAAGAAAGATACTATATGTATTTGATATTCCTATTCCATCGGAAAATCCAGAGGATATAGCCAAGGTTTTTGATGAAAATGTGGAAGAAGAGATTGTAGATGGAGAGAGGATATTCTTTGTCAAGGAAGATGATGAAGTAAAAGGATATGCAGTTCCAGTGGGAGGACCAGGTTTATGGGGAGGTATAGAAGGATATGTAGGCATATCTGCAGATTTTACCCATATATTGGGATTAGACTTTACTGAACATTCGGAGACTCCTGGACTGGGAGGTAGAATTTCTGAAGATGAATATAAGGAGCAGTTTAGAGACTTAGATCTATCCCAAGGACAGGATGGAAATTATATAATATATAGACCAGCACCAGGGGGAAACATAGATGCCATTACAGGGGCTACATTGACCTCTAAATCAGTTAGCAATTTCTTAAATGAAGATATCTATAGATTTATTATGGAAAGGAAGGGGGAGTAGAATATGGCAAAAGACAGTGTAAAGAAGATATTTAGAACGGGAATTTGGGATGATAATCCAGTGTTTAGACAGATACTTGGAATATGTTCAGCACTAGCCGTTACAAATCTTATGATGAATTCTTTGATTATGGGACTGGGTTTGATATTTGTTACTGCACTTTCCTCCCTGACTATTTCAATCATTAGGCAATTTACACCTAAGCATATCAGAATGATGGTTCAGGTACTTATTATCTCAGCCTATGTAATAATAGTGGATATATTTTTAAAGGCATATTTACCAGAGATGAGTAAGGCACTGGGACCATATGTAGGATTGATAATCACTAACTGTATAATCATGGGTAGGGCAGAAGCATATGCACAAAAAAACCCACCTCTAGAATCATTCTTGGATGGGGTTGCAGCTGGAACAGGTTATACAATGGTACTGCTTATGATTGCATTTTTTAGAGAACTTATGGGTTTTGGAACTATATTTGGATATAGGGTTCTTGGAGATTGGTGGACACCTTGGAGTATAATGGTGATGCCTCCTGCTGCCTTCTTTATCCTAGCAATTATAATATGGATTACCCATAGCAAAGAGGACAATAAGGAAGGAGAGGTGGCTAAAAGATGATCGATGTGAATCCTTTTGTTATATTTATAGCGGCAATATTTACAAATAATATGATTCTATCCAACTTTTTGGGGATGTGTTCATTTATTGCAGTTTCCAGAGAAATACCTACTGCCCTTGGATTGGGACAGGCAGTTACAGTTGTATTGGGCTTTACATCTATAATCAACTATATAATATATAAATATGTACTTATTCCTCTACAGCTGGAATATTTGAGATTTATAGTGTTTATAGTAAGTATAGCAGCTTTTGTTCAATTGCTAGAGATGATATTGGAGAGATATCTTCCCAATCTATACTATGCACTTGGAATATTTCTTCCTCTAATTACTGTAAACTGTGCAATACTTGGAGTATCTCTGTTTATGATTATTCGTAATTATACCTTTATGCAATCTGTAGGATTTGCCATAGGATCAGGAGTTGGCTGGACTTTAGCCATAGTTGCCATGGCAGGTATAAGGCAAAAGATAAAGAATGCCCCTATACCTAAGGGGCTGGAAGGTCCAGGGATTACACTTATAATTACTGGAATAATGGCCTTGGCCTTTGTAGGCTTTTCAGGCATTGTCCAAATTCAGTAGGAGGGGTAAATATGAATAGTATTTTAATGACAACTTTAGCTCTAACAGTCATCTCTGCCATATTTGCCTTATTACTTACTATAGCTGATAGGACAATAGGCAATTATGGAGAAGTAAAGCTTATAATAAATGATGACAAGGAATTTACAGTAGAGGGAGGTAGTTCTCTATTATCTACATTGATAGATCAAAAGGTATTTATACCTTCTGCTTGTGGAGGTAAAGGAACTTGTGGATACTGTAAAGTTCAAGTCCACGAGGGAGGAGGACCTGTACTCCCTACAGAGCTTCCCTTTCTCACAAAGGAAGAGTTGGAAAAGGATGTAAGACTTTCTTGTCAGTGTAAGGTAAAACAGGATATAAAGATAGAGATACCAGAAGAGCTATTTAATGTGAAAGAATTTGAAGCTACAGTAGAAGATATAGTAGATTTGACTTCAGTAATTAAATTGATAAGGATTAAATTACCTGAGGGAGAAGAAGTCAACTTTAAAGCTGGCCAATATGTACAGTTAAAGGCTCCCTTATATGAGGGAAATGATGAAGAAGTATACAGGGCATATTCTATAGCTTCGTCTCCAGCAGAAAAGGATCATATTGAATTGGTCATTGGCTATGTACCAGAAGGTATAGCTACTACTTATGTTCATCATCATCTAAATATTGGAGATTCGGTCCATATAAATGGTCCTTATGGGGATTTTTATTACCAGGGCAATGATAGGGATATGTTGTTAGTAGCAGTAGGAACAGGAGTAGCTCCTATTTTATCCATATTAAAACATATGAAAGAAAACAATATTCAAAGGAAGGCCACATTTTATTTTGGAGCAAAGACGCCAGATGATCTATTTATGTTAGATTATTTTAAGGAATTAGAAGAGACACTATATGATTTTAAGTTTGTGCCTTGTCTCTCTAGAGTGACTGAAGATGATGGCTGGAATGGATTTAAAGGAAGGGTCAATAATGCCTTAGATGAATTTATTGATACTGGAGATAATAAGGAAGCCTATCTCTGTGGTAGTGAAAAGATGATTGATTCTGTAATAGAATCTCTAACTAAAAAGGGAATATCTGAAGAACTTATATACTATGATAAGTTTTAAAAAAATGGGTGAATACCCATTTTTTTTATGGGTATTGTTAAATTAATATCTTTGCCTTTTTTACAAAATTCGCAGGAATATATGATATAATTATAGGAGAACGATTCCAAGGGGGAATATAATATTATGAAATTAGAGCTTTTTGATTTTATTGATGAAACTTTAGCCTTAATTGATAAAAATTCAGATACGTTAAACAGAGTAGCAATGGAGTTAGAAAAATTCTTTAATGATAGTTTTTTTACTAAAGATCATTTTCTAAATGTAAACTATAGAATAAAGTCCAAAGAAAGCCTCAAGGAAAAGATTCTAAGACACAATTTTTATTTGAAGTACAAAACTCCTGAAAATCTGGTACATAATCTATCGGATCTCATAGGTTTTAGGATAGGGTGTAGATTTATTGAAGATGAGGAAAAGATATATAGTGATATATTAAAACTCTTTGAGATAGAAGAGGAGGATGGCTACTATTCAAATCCATTGAATTCAGCTATAATGTTAAAACTAGATGAAAAGCAACCTCAAAGACAAAAGAATGGATTTGAAATATATAAGATAGATGGAAAGTATAAAAAGGATGAAATAGAATTAAACTTTGAACTTCAAATAAAATCCCTTGTAAATGTGTTTTGGGGGGAAATAGACCATAGAGTTCTATATAAAAATTTTAACTATATGCTTACAGAAGGGTTCTATAGGGATATCATGTCATCTATAAAGGATAGTTTGGCCATGATAGATAGGCAGTTGATGGTGGTATTTAATCATCTCAATGGAATGGATGCAAGTAATTCCATAAACAAGAAAAATCAGCTAAAATCCCTATTGTCCAAGATCATTCATGATGTGTATATTACAAAGGTAAGACAGGAAATTGGATTTGTAGTCGACTTTAAGAAGTCCACAGATGTAATTGTTAACTATATATTTATGGAAGGTGGGTCTGAAAATACAAATAACTATAGTGAAAACTTCCTAAAGACTTTGAATAGATTAAACGAAATAGGTGGTAGTGAAATAGTATTCAATAGATATATAGATTTTGAAAGGGAGATATTCTTCAATGATTGCTTTACTAGAAAAATCGGAACCAAGATTTTAGATGTTATCAATAAGGATTTCAGATGGAATCTATTCTTTAAGATAATATTTGAAATAAAAGAAGATAGTACAAAGGCAGATGAATTTGAAGGTTTTCTCATATATCTTAGATATCTCTTCTATAGTGGTATTGTAAAAGGACTTATAAATAGTGATATGGAAGAAGAAGAGAGGGAAGATGTAGTCCAGTGTATAATGGATGGCATAGCAAATAACTTCAATGGTGAAATAGATATAGACTTTATAAATGAGTGTAATATAGGGAAACTATCCTGTATTATTCAAAACCTTTTAAAGAAAGTCAATAACTATGAAGATTGGCTAGAGAATAAGGAAGATATAATGGAAAAGATCTCAAATTACAAATTTTAACAAAATAAAAAAGATGGGGAAAATTTTCCCCATCTTTATATTTTATTCATCTATATAAGTAGTATTATAGTCCTTTAGTATATCTACTGCTTGAGGTGCTAGTATTAGAAGTCCTATTAAGTTGGGTATTACCATAATTCCATTAAACATGTCTGCCATTTTCCATACTAGTTTTACCTTCATAGTAGATCCTAGAACGATAAACAATAATACCAATATCTTGTATATGGGAACTCCCTTAGTACCAAATAGATATTTTATATTGGCTTCTCCAAAGAAATACCAGCCGATAATAGTAGTAAATGCAAAGAAAAATAGACTTATGGCAATAAATATAGCCCCACTTCTGCCTAGGCCTAATTCAAATGCTTTTTGGGTCATTTCTGCTCCATCAAGACCTAGAGTGTTGGCTTCTGTTACTAGATTTATTATTGCTGTTGCTGTACATACAACTAGAGTATCTATAATTACTCCTACCATGGCAACCATACCCTGTTGTGCAGGGTGAGAAACTTTAGCTACTGCATGGGCATGAGGAGTAGATCCCATACCTGCTTCATTTGAAAATAGACCTCTTGCTATACCTAATTGCACAGTCTTTTTTACAGTAATTCCAACAGCTCCACCTACTGCTGCTTGAGCTGAGAAAGCTCCTGTAAATATGCTTTTAAAAGCTGGTATAATCATTGAATTGTTTTTAAAGATAATTACAAGGCTGCCTAAGATATATAGAGCTGCCATAAAGGGAACCACTAATTGTGCGAAAGAGGCTATTCTACTCATGCCACCGATCAATATAAGAGCTGCACATATTGCTACGATAATACCAATAATAAGTTTATTAATTCCAAAGGCTGCATTCACTGCTTGAGCTATTGAATTTGATTGGACCATATTTCCTACAAATCCTAGAGCCAGTATAATTGTAATGGCAAAGAATATAGCTAGACCTTTACTTTTTACTCCCTTAGAGAGATAATATGCAGGGCCTCCTGTTATTTCTCCCCCTACTCTATCTGTGTATTTCTGTGCTAAGACTGCTTCTCCAAAGATAGTTCCCATTCCAAATATAGCTGAAATCCACATCCAGAATATGGCTCCTGGTCCTCCAGAAGCAATTGCTGTAGCTACTCCAGCTAGATTACCAGTACCTACCTGAGCAGCAATAGCGGTGGCCAATGCCTGAAAGGAAGACATTCCATCTGAGTCAGCACTTTCTCCTTTTTGGAACATTCCTCCAAAAGTAAGCCTAAAGCCTTGACCTACTTTGTTAAGCTGGGGAAATCCTAGGCGGATAGTATAATAGATGCCAGTTCCTAGGAGTACATAGATCAATACATTGTCCCACAATAAGGTATTTACTGAGTCTACAATTCTTTCTAACATTTCCATATTTACCAACCTCCCTTATTTAATATGATACTACTGTACTGTAATATTTTATTATTATATCACTTTTTTATGACTTTGAAAATATCTTTATCAAAATATGTTATTTTTTTAGCAAACTTTATTGTTTTTAGAAAAACTGTGACCACAATCACTGCAAATATATTTATATAATTATATAATTTAATCAAGTAAAAAACAAATTAAATTTATTATAGATGGAGGTTGGTCTTTATGAAACAATGGGGTGGATTTAAGGCTGGTAGTTGGGTGGATAAAGTAAATGTGAGAGAATTTATACAATTAAACTATACCCCATATGAAGGGGACGATAGTTTTTTAGCTGAAGAGACTGAGAGAACTAAAAATCTCTGGAATAAGGCAGAAGAATTAGTAAAGGAAGAAATCCTATCTGGGAAAATATCCATAGATACTACAAGGTTTTCTGGAATCAATAACTATGAACCAGGATATTTAGATAAAGAAAATGAACTGATAGTAGGATATCAGGCAGATGAGCCACTAAAGAGAATAGTAAATCCCTATGGTGGATATAGAATGGTGAAAAATTCCCTAGATGCCTACGGAGAAAAGATGGATGAAGTATTAGAAACACATTTTAATGAATTTAGAAAGACACATAATCAAGGTGTATTTGATGCATACACAGAAGAAATGAGGGCTGCTAGAACAGCAGGTTTACTTACAGGACTACCAGATGCCTATGGTAGAGGTAGAATAATTGGTGACTATAGAAGAATCCCACTTTATGGAATAGACTTCTTAAAACAAGAGAAAATTAAGGACAAGAAGGAAATAAAGGGAAATGCAACAGAGGAGATAATAAGATTAAGAGAAGAGGTATCTGAACAGATTAGAGCACTAGATGAGATAAAGGAAATGGCTAAATCCTATGGATTTGATATTTCAGAACCAGCACAAAATGCAAGGGAAGCAGTACAGTTTTTATACTTTGGATATCTAGCAGCTATTAAAGAAAACAATGGTGCAGCAATGTCCCTAGGCAGAAACACTACATTTTTAGATATCTATATTGAAAGGGATTTAAACAGAGGTATATTATCTGAGTCAGAAGCTCAAGAGTTAATTGACCAATTTGTAATCAAATTGAGAATGGCAAGACATTTGAGAACTCTAGAATATAATGAGTTATTTGCAGGAGATCCTACATGGGTTACAGAATCTATAGGTGGAATGGGATTAGATGGAAGGACTTTAGTTACTAAGACATCTTTTAGATTTTTACACACATTGACCAATCTATCTCCAGCTCCAGAACCAAATATGACTGTACTTTGGTCTACAGATCTTCCAAGAGGATTTAAGGACTATTGTGCAAAGATGTCTATGGAAACTGGGTCACTACAGTATGAAAATGACGATATAATGAGGGATATATATGGTGACGACTATGGAATTGCATGTTGTGTTTCAGCTATGGAAATAGGCAAGGAAATGCAGTTCTTTGGAGCTAGGGCAAATCTGGCAAAGGCTCTTTTATACTCCATAAATGGTGGAGTTGATGAGATGAAGAAGACCAAAGATGGAAAATTGATGAAGTTAGTAGATGGAATAGACAAAATAGAAGATGAAGTATTAGACTATGACAAGGTTGTAAAAAACTATAATAAGGTTTTAGAATCACTATCAGAACTATATGTAAATACAATGAATACAATTCACTTTATGCATGACAAATATGCCTATGAAAAGGGGCAGATGGCACTTCATGATACACATGTTCATAGATATATGGCCTTTGGAATAGCAGGACTTTCCATAGTAGCAGATTCTCTAAGTGCCATTAAATATGCAAAGGTTAGACCAATAAGAGATGAAAATGGAATAGCAGTAGACTTTGAAATAGAAGGAGATTTTCCTAAGTATGGTAATGATGATGATAGAGTAGATAGTATAGCAGTAGAAGTAGTTACTAAGTTTATAAATGAACTCAAAAAGACACCAACATATAGAGAGTCAGAGCATACATTGTCAGTTCTAACTATAACATCTAATGTAGTATATGGTAAGAAGACAGGCTCTACTCCAGATGGAAGGGAAAAAGGTGAACCCTTTGCTCCAGGTGCAAATCCAATGCATGGAAGAGATGAGATGGGAGCTCTAGCATCCTTAAACTCTGTAGCCAAGATACCATATAGAGATATATGTCAAGATGGTATATCCAATACATTCTCCATAACTCCAGCTACTCTTGGGAATAACCATGAAGATAAGGTAAATAATTTAGTTGGAATTATGGATGGATATTTTGAACAAGGAGCCTTCCATCTAAATGTAAATGTATTGAATAGAAGCCTTTTGGTAGATGCTATGGAGCATCCAGAGAAGTATCCTACTTTGACCATAAGGGTATCCGGATATGCAGTACACTTTAATAGACTTACAAGAGAACAACAATTAGAAGTTATTAGTAGAACATTCCACGAAAGAATCTAAGGAGAAAGGGTGATTTAAATGGTAGAGGGAAGAATTCATTCAATAGAGACTATGGGACTTGTAGATGGTCCTGGCATAAGAACTGTCTTTTTTCTACAAGGTTGCCCTTTGAGATGTGCATACTGCCATAATCCAGATAGTCAAAATATGTTTTCTAAGGAGCATATAAGTCCACAAGAAGTACTTGAAACTGCAAGGAGATATAGATCATATTATAATAGGACAGGTGGAGGGGTGACCTTTTCAGGTGGGGAACCCCTAGTCCAAGGTGAGTTTTTATTAGAAACACTGAAACTTCTAAAGAAGGATGGTTTTCATACTGCCATAGATACAAGTGGTTTTGGTGATGAAAGATATTATAAAGAAATACTAAAGTATGTAGATGTGGTCATATTGGATATAAAACACTTTGATAATAAAGGATATAGAGAAATAACAGAAAAATCCATGGGAAGATTTTATAAATTTCTTTCCGCTTTAAATGATTTTCATGGTACAATATGGATGAGGCATGTAATGGTTCCAAATATAACTGATAATGAAGAGAGTATCTATAAACTATTCTATAAGATTGCACATCTGGCACACAAGATAGACAGATTTGAAATTCTTCCATACCATAGAATGGGAGTGGAAAAATATGAAGAGCTAGGTATGGAATATAGATTAAAAGATGTACCAGAGATGGATAAAGAAAAGGCAAAAGAATTTGAAAATATGCTGAAAGTACTGCTAGACATAGAAAAACAGAAATTTCATCATCAGAAATATATTATTTAGAGAACCCATAGCCATGCCTAAAATTCATAAGTGGGTGATTTAAATAAAGAACTGTACTATTTGTGATATCCATTGCGAGGTTTGCAAAGGTAATTCATGTATACAGAATATTCCTCTATTATCCAGCTTAAGTGAAGAAGAATTAGATAAGATATCAGAAGGGGTAACTACAAAAGAATATAAAAAAGGTGAGCATATCTTTAAGACTGGACACAAGGCAGATAGACTATATATTGTATGTTCAGGGAAGATGAAGATCTATAAATATCTTTCAGATGGTAGAGAGCAGATACTATATATATATTCAGCAGGTGATTTTGTAGGTGCTTTTAATCTCTTAAAAGAAGATGAGTACAAATACAATGCAGAAGCCTTGGAGGATACAGTAATAAGCACTTTATCTAAGGAGACATTTGATGAAATAGCAATCAAAAATCCTAGGATTACATTGAAACTTTTGGAAAAGGCATACGAGAGGATTAGATGGGCTGAGGAACTGGTAGATAGGCTATCATCTGGAACGGCAGATGCTAAAGTGGCAGGGCTTTTATTGAATTTAATAGATGATTTTGGAATTATGACTAAGGATGGCATAGTTTTAGATCTATCTATTAATAGAGAGGAAATGGGTAGTTACGCAGGGATTTCTAGGGAAACTATGACTAGAAAATTAGGACTGTTTAAAGAGCTTGGATATATAGATTTTATTGGAAATAAAAAAATACTGATTATTGATGAGGATAAGTTAAGAGAAATGCTCTAGGGATGAAAAGCTCCCTAGAGCATTTTTTAACTGTAATAAATTTGTAAACATAGAAATATATACAAAGGGTATAATTAGTATATATCCAAATATATAGTATCGGGGGAAAAAAGATTGAAAATTAGAGACAGAATACACAGTATTATATCAGGAATCAAAAATGGCATGCAGAGATTTCCCATTACAATAGGTTTTTCTGTGATGATGGTCATATTGTTAATATATTTTAACGAAACTAGATCTAATATGACTAATGTATTAAGTGATAGATTGACTAGGGTCAATATGGTAGTAGGAATTGGTATACTATTGTCATCGTGTATATCATTGTTAAGAGAAAGATTTTTTTCAAATAATAGGACTAAAACTTTCATAAGCTATATTTTAGGGCTTGGAATTTTAATTTTGTATTATATATTTTTATTAAATGACTTTAGAGATGTGTCTATAATAAGGTATATAGGGACTGTAGTGTTTTTGGTATTGGCATTTTTCTATATACCAAGACTAAAAAAATATGGAGATATTTATGAGTACTATGTAATAGATATTTTGTCCAATATATTCTTAACTGCAATATATTCTATTGTACTATTAATTGGACTATTCTTTATATTCTTTACCATTGATAGATTGTTTGATATTGTAGTAGCAGGAAAGCTATACTATTATACATTTTTATTGGTGATATTTGTATTTGCAGTATCCTTTTTTCTGTCAAAGATACCAGAGAATCATAGGGAGTTTGGAGGATATAGTTTTTCTAAATCTTTGAGGATATTGTTATCATATATAGTTATTCCCTTGATTAGTATATATACAATAATTCTATATATATATTTTACAAAGATACTTATATCTTGGGAATGGCCAAAAGGATTGGTATCTCATTTAGTATTGTGGTATTCTAGTATTAGTGTTGGAATAATATTTCTAACCAACAGAATAGTAGAAGAAGATAGGGTATCGAGATGGTTTAGGAAGGTTTTTCCAAAGGTTAATCTGCCTATTCTGCTTATGATGTTCATATCGATAGGACAGAGAATAGGTCAATATGGAATAACAGAAAATAGATACTATATTTTAGTTTTAGGTATATGGGTTACAGGAATGATGATATACATTTCGATTAAAAAGTCAATAAAGACTATAATAATCCCAATTAGTCTATCTTTAATAGTTTTGAATTCAGTTTTTGGACCTCTAAGTAGCTTTACCATTTCTAAATTCAGTCAAAATAGGAGATTAGAAGGTATTTTAAGGGAAAATGGAATGTTGGAGAATAATTTGATAATCAAAAAAACAGATTTGCCTCTAGATACCCAGATAGAAATAAGTAATATAATATCCTATTTTGATAACAGATATACTCTATCAGATATAAGTTTATTGAAAGACGACTTTTCCCTAGAAGATATGGAAGATGTATTTGGGTTTGTCTATGAACCTGATAATTCGAAGGGAGATGGAGAATACGTATTTTTTCACATCAATCTCTATGAAGAGGTAGTTCCAGTTGTAGACTATGATTATTTCGTAAATATAGTTCCATGGGGCAAAAATAGCTTTTCTATGGATGGTCTAAATATAGAGTATATAGCAAATGGAAATTCTCTGAGTATAAGGGATGGAGATGAGGAGATTATCAATTTAGATATAAAGGAGATAATCAAAGAGATATATAATAGGCTCAATATAGATAATCAGGGAACTAAGGATATAAGGAATCTTGAAGAGATGACTTATAGACTAGAAGATGATAAGCTTAAGTTAGAATTGATATTTACCAATTTTTCAGGTAGATTGAATAGAGAAAAAGAGTTAGAGGAAATATCAGGTATTGAGTTTATATTACTTTTAAAGAGAAAATAAAGGAGGTACTATGAAGGAGATCTATTTAGCTGGAGGTTGTTTTTGGGGTGTAGAAGAATATATGTCTAGAATAGAAGGGGTTATGGATACAGAAGTAGGATATGCCAATGGAAATACAGAATATCCGAGTTATAAAGAAGTATGTACAGGTACAACAGGACATGTGGAAACTACCTATGTAAAATTTGATGAAGATATAATATCCTTAGAAAATCTATTAAATAGATTTTGGAAAATAATAGATCCTACTATATTAGATAGACAAGGGCCAGATGTAGGAAGTCAATATAGAACGGGAATTTATTATATTGATGATAGGGATTTAGATATAATTCAAGATACTTTTGAGAAACAACAAAAAAAGTATGTAGAACCAATAGTCACAGAGGTAGAGAGATTGAGTTCTTTCTATAAAGCTGAAGAATATCATCAAGATTATTTGAAGAAGAATCCAGGTGGATATTGTCACATAGATATGAGTATATAGACATCATTGGAGGTAAAGATGGAAGAGTTAGATATAGTAGCTTTATTGCCTAAAATCTTGGAAGAAAATAGACTTAAAGCAGAAAAGATTATGGATATAGATGAGAAAAGATTTCTTCAAGAGATAATCAAAGAAGATGTTCAAATAGAGAATGGGCAATGGCTTAATAGAATATATAAAAGTGATAATATATTTGCTATGAAGGAGCTATTGAGTAGTGGGTATAGCTCAAAGATAGACTTGATATATATTGATCCCCCATTTTGTACCATGGCAAACTATAAAAATAGAATAGAAGTATTGAATGGGGAAGATAGAGAAGTACTGGAATATTATGCATATACGGATATTTGGAAAGATGGAATCAAAGAATATCTAAGTATGTTGACCCTAAGGCTTTTTCTTATGAGGGAACTTCTATCCAATAGGGGTAGTATATATGTACATCTGGATTTTAGGACAGTTCACTATGTGAAGATCTTGATGGACTATATATTTGGTAGAGATAATTTTTTAAATGAGATAATTTGGGCATACAAATCAGGTGGAACTAGTAGTAAATATTTTTCTAGAAAGCATGATAATATATTAGTATATACAAAAACTCAAGACTATATATTCAATCCTCAAAAAGAGAAATCCTATAATAGAGATTTTAAACCCTATAGATTTAAGAATGTGAAAGAATATGAGGATGAAATAGGATGGTATACTTTAGTAAATATGAAAGACGTTTGGAATATAAATATGGTGGGAAGAACTTCCAAAGAGAGGGTAGGATATGGGACCCAGAAGCCGGAAGAACTATTGGAGCGTATTATACTAGCCTCTTCAAAGGAAGACTCTATAGTGGCAGATTTTTTTGCAGGGAGTGGGACTACATCTATAGTAGCAGAGAAAAACAATAGAAGATGGATAACAAGTGATTTAGGTGATATCTCCATAAATACAATAAAAAAGAGATTAAAAAGAAGGTTCGATATACCTTATATGTTGTTAATTGGACAAGGGACAGAGATTATGACTGAAGTAGATATCCATATCCTGGATAAAGTAGAGATGAAAGACGGGATTAGAATAGATTTATCTATCAGTGGCTATGATTTAGATTTAAATTCCCTTGATATTGCTGAAAAGACGAAAAATAAGGTGGAAGATATAATAAAAAATAATTCACTAACTCTAATAGAATATATAGGTATTGGATATAAATATACTGAAGGGAAGCATATAATTATTCATGAAGTATATAGGGATGAGATTTCCCTTATGATTGACAATTCTATATCTCTTAAAATACCAAAGGATATGGAGAAATATATATTTATAAAAATAGTGGATGTATTTGGGAATGAATCCTATAGATTATTGCATAAAATATAGAAAAAGGCAATAATTAATCTATACAAATTTAGTAAAATAGTATATCATTAAAATATATTTAATATAAAAATGGGAGGTATAATATGGATAATAGAGAGCTGGATATAATGGATGATTTTGATGAGCATGACCACGACCACGATCATGATGAGGACATGGAGATTATATATCTTAATTTAGAAGATGGCAGTGAGTTAGAATGTGGTATAATTGGAGTATTTGAAGTAGAGGATAATGACTATATGGCACTATGGGCAGTAGATGAAGATGAGGTATTGTTGTTTAGATATGAGGAATTGGAAGAGGAGTTTGAACTTACATCAATTGACGACGAAGAAGAATTTGACTTGGTATCACAGGCATATTATGCTCTATTTGTAGAGGATGAGCTTGATGACTATGAAGATTATGATGAAGATTATGATGACTATGATGAATACGATGAGTACGATTCATACGATGAGGATGAGGAGTAGATGTGGATAGTACTTTGCTAATAGCAAGGTACTTTCTTAAAATATGGCAAGGGGGATAGCATTGTATAAACTAATAGGGATAGACTTAGATGGGACATTGTTAACGGATGATAAGTATGTAACTGATGAAAACTTAGATATGATTCATAGGATTATTGAAAGAGGGTATGAGGTTGTCATTGCAACTGGCAGGAGTTATTATTCTGCAAAAAAATTAACCCATGGTATCAAAGATCATTTAATATATATTACAAACAATGGAAATGCAGTAAGGGATTCCATAGATGATAGACTATTATCCAGCTTATATTTAGAAGATAAATATTGTCATATAATACTAGATGAAGGGAAAAAGAGAGGACTCCATCCAATAATTCATGTTGACTATTACCAGGAAGGATATGATATAATATTAGATAAGGATAGCTTATTTACTCACTTTAGGAATAGAAGATCTAATGAAATCATAAGACATAAAGAGGTAGAAGATTATATGTCTGAAGATTTGGACAGAGTTTTGGCTATTGTATATCCAGGGCAAAAGGATATTCTTACAGAGTTTCATTTAAGTATTAATAAACTATATCCTAAGAGATATAATTCCCATGTCATGGAAAACGTGGTCATGTCAGAGGCTTTGCTAGAGATTATGCATCCAATGGGTACAAAGTGGAATACTTTAAGAAAATATGCCATATCTAAAGGGATAAAGCCATCTGAAATCATAGCTATTGGTGATGATAATAATGATATTGGAATGATAAAAAATGCTGGTCTAGGTATAGCAATGAAAAATGGCAGTGAATTGGTAAGAGAAAGTGCCGATATAATTACTAAAGCAGATAATAATAATTCAGGTGTTGCTTTGGAGCTAGGAAGGGTATTAGATATATAGGACATGCATTAAGGTAGGAGTGAAATAATTGAATGAGATAGATGTATATAATACCTATTCTAATTATTTGAAGGATAGATATGGAGAAAAGGTATATAAATTGCCCATAAGTTTGAGGCTAAGTTGTCCCAATAGGGATGGGTTTATAAGTAGAGGTGGATGTACCTTTTGTGGTGAAGAAGGTGGTTCCTTTGAAAATCTCTCGAATAGGCTTAGAGTAAGGCAGCAGATTTCAAGGAATATGGATTATATCAGAAATAGATATAAGGCAGAGAAGTTTATAGCATATTTCCAGAGCTTTTCAAATACCTATTTGCCCTTAGAAGAATTTAAGGAATATATAAATGAATCAATTGTAGAAGATATAGTAGGTATATCCATATCTACAAGACCAGACTGTATAGATGATAGATATTTAGAATTTTTAAGGGAAGTCCAAGATAGGCATAATCTAGATATAACCATAGAGTTGGGATTGCAGACAGTAAATTATCATAGTTTAATGAAGATAAATAGAGGACACACTTTAGGAGAGTTTATTGATGCAGTTATGAGAATAAAGAAATACCAATTTAGAATATGTACCCATTTGATACTTAATTTACCTTGGGATAGTATGATAGATGTAATAGAGAATGCAAAGGTACTATCTGCATTAGGAGTAGATGAGGTAAAATTGCACTCCTTATATATTGTTAAGGGAACGAAAATGGCAGAGGAATATGAAAGACATGAAATACAGATGATTTCCAAAGAAGAATATATGAAAAGAGTAATAACTTTTCTTGAATATTTAGACCCTAATATAGTTATCCAAAGGATTATAGGTAGAGCACCAGAGGAGGATACACTATTTGTAAATTGGCAGGAATCTTGGTGGAAAATTAGAGATGAGATAGTAGAGATGATGAAAGAGAGGAAGACCTGTCAAGGAATGAAATTTAATTATCTAGGTGGAAAGGCAATTAAAAGATTTAATTGAGTTAAATATAATAAAGAAAGGCAAGGTGGTTCATCATGGTTAAATTTATTTTGGGTGAAAAGGGTGCAGGTAAGACTAAATGGCTAATTGACAATGCTAATATTGAGATGAAGAAGGGAAATGGAAACATTGCGTTTATTGATGTAGATGACGATCACATCTTTACTTTAAATTATAATGTACGACTTATAAATGCCATGGAATTCAATATATTGGATATTGAAGCATTCTATGGCTTTTTGTGTGGTCTTATGGGCATGGACTATGATTTGGAGAAGGTCTATGTAGATGGAATCTATAAGATCATGGATATTAGCATAGAGGATATAGAAAATCTATTAGATAGATTGAGTAAAGTAGGTAAAAAGTTCAATACCAAGTTTTATATCAATATAGACTATACACTAGATGAAATTCCAGAAAATTTAAAGGACCACTGCATAGAAGTAGGCCTTGCATCTAAAAAAGATAAGGTCAAAATAGAGGCTTAGGATAAAGTATACTCCCTTAATATTAAATAATTAAGGGAGTATGTTTTTCTTCTTATTTCATTGAGTCTGTAGGTTTAAATGTACTACAGTCAGTTTCCTCTGTACTAGTTGCATTTCTTGGACTAATCTCAATTGTTCCAGCAGAACATAGATCACCTGGGTGATGATAATGACATGTATTTACTACACATTTTACGCCTTGAATTACTTGGTCTTTATTATCCATAATTTTCTCCTTTCAGAAGATATTTTTTACACAAAACTAGTTTTCCACCATAGTAAGTTATTTATACAAATTGTAAATCTACATTGAAATATATAAGTAAATCTATTTTTTTATTGTATAATAGTATATGTAAAGGAATTAGGAAGGTGGTAGAATGGGAAAAAAAGAGAGATTAGACAAGATTATATCCAATATGGGATATGGAAGTAGAAAAGACGTAAAGAGATTTATCAAAGATGGACTTATAGAAGTGAATGGGCATATTGTAACTAAAAATGATATAAAGATAGATCCATATATAGATGAAATATATTTTAATAATGAGAAAGTAGAATATAGGGAATATATATATCTAATGATGAATAAACCAAAAGGTCTAGTTTCTTCCACAGATGATCCAATGACAAGAACTGTAATAGACATTTTGGAAGATGAATATCTAGTATATAGACCATTTCCAGCGGGAAGATTAGATAAAGATACAGTAGGTCTATTGTTGATAACAAATGATGGGAAATTGGCCCATGAGATATTATCTCCTAAAAAAGGCATAGACAAGACCTACTATGTTGAAGTGAATGGATATGTGGAGGAAAAGCATTTAAAAAAATTTGAAAAGGGAATAGTTCTAGATGATGGATATAGGACATTGCCAGCACAGATGGAGATAATTCATTCAGATGCAATATCTAAAGTCTACCTAACTATACAGGAGGGAAAATATCATCAGGTAAAGAGGATGTTTGAAAGTCTATCTATGAAAGTTATATTTTTAAAGAGGATTTCTATGGGGCCTCTAAAGTTAG
Organism: Varibaculum timonense; assembly: GCA_902386935.1. Lineage (GTDB taxonomy): Bacteria > Bacillota > Clostridia > Tissierellales > Tissierellaceae > CABMKH01. The sequence continues at coordinate 55,390 of CABMKH010000002.1, read as the reverse complement.
ATGAAGAGTTGAAAGAGGGAGAATATAGAGAGTTGACAGAAGAAGAGTTAAATATGTTAAAAAGATTTTAGAATTTGTGATATAATAGATGTATTATAGAATTAGAATGGGTGTGTGATTTGAGTATTTATAAGAAGAGAGGAATCTTTGATGATTTTTTTGATAATAGATCTTCATTGATAATCCAATTTGGCAATGGAGATATCTCAAAGAGGGAGTTTTTAGAGTATAATTTTGATTTAGTTAGGAGGACTAATTTAAAACCATTTCTTAAGGTAGATACATATGAAAAGGGCATGTACAATTATCAGTACTACAATGTATTGGCAAAGTACTACAATATGCTGGCAAGGGAGATAAAAAACACCAGAAAACATAGGAAATACTATTCCTATTATAAGAACAAGGGAAACAACTATTATCACGAGAAGGACAGGGCAGCATTGAGTTTGTTAAGGCTCTTGGAGTTCAAGGGTATAGAAGCGTATTTCATTAAGGTAGAGTCCAAAAGCTTAAGGGATAAATTATATGAAATAGTTCTTCTGGACTATAAAGAGGCTATATTTCATTCTAAAGCATTGTGGCTTTTGGATATTCTAAGAGAAGAGGGAGTTTTTATTGAAGAGAAGAAAGAGTCCCTGATTGATGGTTATATAAATGAGAGATACTGAAACTAGCAGTTATTATTGCTAGTTTCTTCAATGTTTTCATAAAAACCCAATATGATATTGACACAAGATATAGGACTCTGATAATATATACATACAGTATATTGTAGAAAATTGAATTTACAGGGGGTAAAAACTTGATTACTAAGATTAAAAAAAGGGATGGTAGAGAGGTAGCTTTTAACCTAGAGAAGATAACAAACGCCATATATAAAGCAGCTCAAGCTGCAGGAGGACAGAACTATGATATATCCTTAAAATTGGCTGAAGAAGTGGTATTATCTTTAGATAAAAAATTTCAAGGTGATATACCTGGTGTAGAAGATATACAGGATATGGTGGAAAAGATTCTCATAGAAGAAGGCCATGCAAAGACAGCTAAGGAATACATATTGTATAGAGCTGAACGAACTAGAATAAGAGAAATGGATACTAGACTTATGAAGGTCTATGAAGATTTGACCTTTAAGGATGCAAAAGATGTAGATATAAAGAGAGAAAATGCCAATATAGATGGGAATACTGCCATGGGAACTATGCTTAAATATGGCTCTGAAGGTGCAAAGCAGTTCTATGATCTATTTGTCTTAAATCCTGAACATTCTAAAGCACACAAAGATGGAGATTTTCATATTCATGATCTTGATTTTTTGACTTTGACAACTACTTGTTGCCAGATAGATATTGAGAAATTATTTAGGGGTGGATTTTCCACAGGTCATGGATATTTAAGGGAACCAAATGATATTTTGAGTTACTCTGCTTTGGCATGTATAGCTATACAATCAAACCAAAACGATCAACATGGGGGACAAAGTATACCAAATTTTGACTATGGCATGGCACCAGGAGTTAAAAAGACATATATAAAGTTCTATAGAGGAAACCTATTAAAGGCAGTAGAATTGCTATTGGATAATATAGATTTAAGAGATAATATAGATAATCTATTTAATATATTGGAAAGAGAATATAATCTAGTACCTAGTTTGGATATGAATGAAGAGTATGAGAAAAAAGAGGCCGAACATCTAAAAGAACTTTTAAATGATGAAATAATAGTGGAAAGAATCCAAAGGTTTGCTAAAAATAACGCTTATAAGGATACAGATAAGAGGACTTATCAAGCTATGGAGGCACTGATTCATAATCTAAATACCATGCATTCAAGAGCAGGAGCCCAGATTCCATTTAGCTCTATAAATTATGGAACTGATACTTCTGTAGAAGCGAGGATGGTCATGAAAAATCTACTTTTAGCCACTGAAGCTGGTCTTGGAAATGGAGAGACACCTATATTTCCAATTCAGATATTTAAGGTAAAAGAAGGTGTAAACTATAACCAAGAAGATCCTAATTATGATCTGTTTAAACTAGCATGTAAGGTAAGTGCAAAGAGACTATTTCCAAACTTCTCATTTATAGATGCACCATTTAATCTCAAGTACTATAAGGAAAATAGACCAGAGACTGAAGTTGCATACATGGGATGTAGAACTCGGGTTTTAGGAAATGTATATGATCCATCAAGAGAAATAGTAAATGGAAGAGGAAATTTAAGTTTTACAACTATAAACTTACCTAGATTGGGGATAGAAAATCGTGGTAATATTGAAGGATTCTATAGGGATTTGAATGATCGAGTAAATCTTGCTGTAGAACAACTAATAGAGAGATTTGAGATTCAAGCTAGTAAAAAAGTTCATAACTTTCCATTTCTAATGGGGCAGGGGATATGGATTGACTCTGATAAATTAAATGGAGATGATGAGATTAGAGAAGTCCTAAAACACGGAACATTATCTCTAGGATTTATTGGGCTTGCAGAGTGTTTGAAGGCATTAACAGGACATCATCATGGAGAAAGTCAGGAGTCCCAGAGATTAGGATTAGAAATTATAGGCCATATGAGAAAGATAATGGATGATATAAGCAGCCAATATAAGATGAATTTTACCCTATTAGGTACTCCAGCTGAGGGAACTGCTGGGAGATTTGTAAAGATGGATAGAGAACGATATGGTGTAATTGAGGGGGTAACAGACAGGGAATACTATACAAATAGTTTTCATGTTCCAGTATATCATGAAATTAGAGCCTTTAAAAAGATAGAACTTGAAGCTCCATATCATGAACTGACAAATGCAGGACATATCACATATATAGAATTAGATGGAGATCCTACTCAGAATGTGGAGGCCTTTGAAAAAGTAGTTAGATTTATGAAGGAATCTGGAATAGGGTACGGTTCTATAAATCATCCTGTAGATAGAGATCCTGTATGTGGATATACAGGGATAATAGGGGATACCTGTCCCAAATGTGGCAGAGAAGAAGGGAATATAAAATTTGATAGAATAAGGAGAATTACTGGGTATTTAGTTGGGACATTAGATAGATTTAATGATGCTAAAAGGGCTGAGGAAAGAGATAGAGTTAAGCATTTTTCCTGCTCATTTAAATAAGAGGTGTTTATGTGGGTGAAAAACTAAAGATTGCAGGAATTATAGAGGAGTCCATAGTAGATGGACCTGGGATTAGGTTTGTAATATTTGCTCAAGGGTGTGTTCATAGTTGCATAGGCTGTCACAATCCCCAGACTCATTCTTTTAGCAAGGGATACTATATGGATGTAGATGAAATACTAGATATGGTCATGGAGGATCCACTATTAGATGGGATAACTATAAGTGGTGGTGAACCCTTTCATCAAGGACATGTATGTGCTTTATTGGCTAAAAAAGTAAAAGATATTGGGCTAAATGTAATAACATATACTGGATATACCTTTGAGGAAATACTAAATGAAATAGATATAAATATTGGATGGAGAGAACTACTATCTGTGACTGATATTTTGATAGATGGAAAATTTGAGATAGATAAGAAAAATCTATTATTAAGGTTTAGGGGATCAGAAAATCAGAGAATAATTGATGTTAAAAAGTCACTAGATGTGAAAAAGACCATAGAGATAGATATTATATAAATTAAAATATCATCGGTATATACCGATGATATTTTAATTTTGTCTTGCAATTTTTTTTACAATTTCTTCAATACTAGCATCTTTTTTTATTTCATATTTTCCAGAACGTAATTTTCTATCTAAATTTAATTCTTGTGCTTTTAAGACAAAGTCATTCTTATCCTTTACAAGCCCATTAGATTCTAAAATACTACCAATTTTAGATGGAAGAGAACCTTCAGGTATATAGATAGTTACTATAGTAGTCTGCTCATCAGGCTCCTTCTCTTGGGAATCATCTGAATCCTCTTTTAATCCATTGTCATCTTTGTCCTTATCTTCAGATGAATCTTTGTCAGATTCCCCATCTTTTTGAGACTTGTCCACTTTAGGTACTTCTGTAGGTTCTTTTGGGGTTTCTACTTTTATATTGCCCTCATGCTCATTATCCAAATTATCCTTAGCAAATAATATGTCTAATCTCCAACCAATTAAAGAGATTACTCCAATTACTATTGCCAACATTATAATATAATCTACAGAATCGTACAAAATATCTTTTAAGCGTTCAAAAAAATTTTCCACTGATTCACCCCATTTGTGTCTGTAAGAATATTTCTCTTTAGATTTTTTTAATGTATAATATAATTATAACACAAGTTCATAGAAAAGGTGATAAAAAATGAAAGAAGTAATAATTGACAAAAATGAACATGATCAGAGATTAGATAGATTCTTGGGTAAATATTTAGGTAATGCACCTAGAGGATTTATATATAAGATGATTAGAAAGAAGAATATAGAAGTCAATGGAAAGAGGGCAAGACCAGAGACCACTATATATGAGGGAGATGTAGTTCAGCTATTTCTGTCAGATGAGACGATTGAAAAGTTTAGAACTGTAAAGACAACTGTAGATTCAAATCTAAAGCTAGATATTATCTATGAAGATGAAAATATCCTCTTAATAAACAAAGATATAGGAATACTGTCCCATGGAACTGGAGGTGAATTTGAGGAAAATATAGTAGATAGTATGATTGGCTATCTGATCAGAAAAGGAGACTATGTCCCTAGAATTGAAAAGACATTTACTCCATCTATTTGCAATAGATTAGATAGGAATACTTCTGGAATAGTTGTAGGTGCCAAGAACTATCAGAGTCTTAAATCTATAAATGAAGCGATGAAATATTCTAAAATTCGTAGATTTTATAAGACCATAGTAAAGGGAAATGTAAAGAAGGGATTTCAAGCAAGGGGATATTTATCTAAAGACGAAGAAAAAAATATGGTAGAGATAAGCAAAGAAAAAACACAAGGTTCTAAACAGGTTGTAACCAATATAGAGGTACTAAAAAATAAAGGTGGATATTCTCTATTGGAAATAGAGTTGATTACTGGGAGAACACATCAAATAAGAGGTCATCTATCATCATTAGGATATCCTGTTATTGGAGATAGAAAATATGGAGATAGATCTATAAATAATATTTTTAGAGAAAGATATGGTTTAGACAATCAATGGCTCCATGGATATAAGATTCAATTCAATGGACTGGATGGAGAATTAGAATATTTAAATGGAAAGATATTTGAATCTAAGGCCAAAATGGGATATATTGAAATAGAAAGGGATTTATTTGGATAACTATGGGAGGGATTATTGTGGAAAATATATTAAGAGAAATAGTGGAGGAAAATAGATATCTGACAGGAGAGGGAAGAGTTGCAGATTATATACCTGCTTTAAAAAAAGCAAATCCTAAGGATATAGGTATATGTGTTGTAGATTTAGAGGGAAATACATATAAAGCAGGGGATTGTGATGTAAAATTTACTATTCAAAGTATTTCCAAGGTAATATCTCTTATGCTAGCTATCATGGACAATGGACAATCCTATGTATTTGAAAGAGTTGGATATGAGGGGACAGATGAGCCTTTTAACACATTATATAAATTAGATTTTCCTCATATAGATAAACCTGTAAATCCAATGGTAAATGCAGGAGCTATACTTACTACTTCTCTAATAAAGGGTGGACATGGAGAGAGATTCCAGAGGATATTGGATCTAATAAGGATTACAAGTAATAATCCTAATATCAGCTATAATGAAGAAGTATACTTATCAGAAAAGGGAACAGGAGATAGAAATAGAGCCTTAGCAAATATAATGAAGGCAAGGGGAATGTTAGATGGAGATGTAGAGGATATACTAGATGACTATTTTAAACAATGTTCTATAGAAGTAGATGCCTTGGATTTAGCCAATATAGGATTTTTCTTAGCTAAAGGATGTGAAGGACTAAAATCCTATGGGAATATAGATAGAAGAAAGCTTACATCTATATTATTGGGAATAATGAATGCCTGTGGTATGTATAATTTTAGCAGTCAATATGCCATAGAAGTTGGTATTCCATCTAAATCAGGTGTTGCTGGTGGAATAATGGGAGCAGTACCATCTAATATGGGTATTGGAATATATAGTCCAGCACTAGATGAAAATGGAAATTCAAAAGCAGGATATGGTATGATGAAGAGTTTATCTGAAAGATTGGACCTGAGATTGTTTTAAAGCACTTAGGTGCTTTTTTTTTGGGATTAATAAAGGATAAGCTCTCTTAATATACATATATAGATATCTATTAATTTGGAAGTTTTAGGAGGAAGAGTATGAAGAAGTTGCTTATTCTGACTTTAGTCATTGTAGTATCATTATTAGGCTGTATGAGTACTGATAGAAGCGGAGAAAGAATTGGCAGAGACGGGAATATACAGGAGTATAGAGGAATATATTCAGGGGAGATTACAACTTTGAATTATTTGATCACATCTAATGCCATGGAATTTGGAATAGCTGCTAATCTAGTAGATTCTCTAATAGAGTATGATAAGTATGGTAGAGTTAAACCTGCCTTGGCTACAGAGTGGAAAGTATCAGAGGATAATTTAGTTTGGACTTTCAAAATCAGAGAAGGGGTAAAATGGATAAGATATGATGGTAGTGAATATGGGGAACTTACTGCAGATGATTTTGTACATGGGATGAGATATGTATTGGACGCATCTAATAGATCTCAGACTGCCAATATTGCATATAAAGTCATAAAAAATGGAGAAAAATACTATAATGGAGAAATACAGGACGTGGAAAGTATAGGAGTGAGGGCATTAGATAGATATACTTTGGAATATACCTTAGAAAGACCTACACCATATTTTCTATCTATAACTAGTTATGTCTGTTTTTTTCCTGTAAATAGGCAGTTCTTAGATGAGATAGGGGACTGGTTTGGAACTGATAATACAAATATTCTATATAATGGGGCATATATAATGGAAAAGTTTGAACCACAAAATATAAGAGTCCTTGTAGCAAATGAGAAGTATTGGGATAGGGAAAATGTTCATATAGATAGACTGGTATCCATATATAATAGAGAGGCTGCAAGTTTAGCACCAGAGTTATTTTTAAGAGGGGAGATTGATTCAGCTACTATTCCTCCTGCTGTACTAGATGAATGGATGAGAGATTCAAAAAAGAAGAATTTAGTCAGACCAAATAGAACTAGCTATTATAGTTATTTCTATGCATTAAATTTTGAACCTATGTTTCCTGAAGAGTTTGAACCTGATAATTGGAAAGCTGCAGTAAATAATAGAAACTTTAGAAAAGCCTTATTTCATGCTTTAGATAGAGAGGCTGCTATGTTGACATCAGAACCATATATACCTAAAAATAGGATACATAATACCATAACGCCTAAGAATCTTATCGTATATAAAGGATTGGATTATATTCAATTTGGCTCCCTAGGGCATATAGCATATAGGGATAGTTTCAATGAAGAGTTGGCATTGAAATATAGGGATAAATCCATAGAGGAATTGGATGGAAAGGTGAAGTTTCCAGTTAAGGTATTGATGCCATATAATACAGGGGCTAGAGGGGCAGCAGGAGCGTGGGGCAATAGGGCACAAGTCATAGAGCAACAGATGGAAAGTCTTTTAGGCAGAGATTTCATAGATATAATTATAGAGCCACATCCTCCTACAGGATTTTTACAGGGAGTAAGAAAGTCTGGTAGATATGCCCTATTAGAATGTAATTGGGGACCAGATTATGCAGATCCTGAGACATTTACCAATCCATTTGATTCTACAGGTACATATAATAAACCACATCTTGCAGAAGGTTACAAAGAGTACAATGGCAAACATAGATATGAAAATCTATTAGACAAGGCAAAGGGTGAAATATTTAATATAGAAAAGAGATTGTATCTATTTGCTGAAGCGGAAGCATTTTTAATAGAGGAGGCCTTTGTAATCCCATATGGAGTAGGCGGTGGAGGATATATGGCATCTAGACTAAATCCATTTGAAGCCTTATATTCTCCCTTTGGTACTGGAACAGTAAAATACAAGGGGTTAAAATTATTGGAAAAACCTATGAGCATAGAGGAATATAGTAAAGAATTTAAAATATGGGATGCTGAGAGAATAGAGGCTCTTAGATTGGCAAGATAATATGTTCAAGGGGGAAGGAGGATGTTAAGATATATATTTAAGAGGATGTTTCAATCTATGTTTACACTTTTTATTGTAATTACTATTGTATTTATTTTGATGCGTATGATGCCTGAAGAAGGATATTTTGGAGAAGAGTACGAAAAGCTAGATGAGATTCAGAGAAAGACTATATTGGAAAATATGGGATTAGGTGATCCTATACATATTCAATTGAAGAATTTTTATAGTCAGATATTGAAAGGAGAACTAGGGAAATCTATTATATATAGACCTAATGTACCTATTTCTACTATTTTAAGGAATAAGATACCCTATTCTTTTGGGTTTGGCATGGGGGCAATGATAATCTCCTTGACTTTAGGATTATCACTTGGGATTACCATGGCATTTAATAAGGGAAATACTTGGGATAAGTTAGGCACAGCATATATAGTATTTATAAATGCAGTGCCTTCAGCAATTTATTATATATTTTTACAGATATATATGACTGGTATATTTAGGTTTCCCATGTTGTTTTCTCCAGACAATCCTAAATCATGGATTATGCCCCTTATCTCCATGTCATTAGGTGGAATTGCATCTTATGCCATGTGGATACGAAGGTATATGATAGATGAGATCAATAAGGATTATGTAAAATTGGCTAGGGCTAAAGGATTGAAAAATAGGGATATTATGGTAAAGCATGTATTGAGAAATGCCTTTGTGCCAATGGGGCAATATCTTCCAAGTGCTATATTATTCACCATTGCAGGGTCCATATATATAGAGTCCCTTTATTCCATACCGGGTATGGGAGGCCTCCTTGTAGATGCTATTCAAAGACAGGATAATACTCTAGTTCAAGCTTTGGTTCTTATATATTCATCTATTGGGATATTTGGATTGTTTTTAGGGGATATATTTATGGCAGCTTTAGATCCAAGGATAAAACTAGATAGGCAGAAGGGTGGAAGATGATATATGGGAAACAAAAAGATAGATAAGTTTTCTGATAGCCTAAATGAATCTCTATTTACATTTGCAACATATGATAAGAGAAGATTTAAAAGTAGTGGATACACTAATTATTCCTATTGGTCATCTACTCTATATGTATTTAGTAAGAATAAAATTGCCATGTTTTTTTTATATCTTATGATTATTTTAATAGTATTTACTATTATTCAACCCTATTTTCCAAATCAAAAATCACCAGTAGAGATTTTTTTAGATCCAAAGACAAATATGCAATTGGCAAATAAACCGCCTAGTAGGGAGTTTTTATTTGGTACCAATTCCATAGGTCAAGATATGTGGTCAAGAATATGGAGTGGTACTAGAACTTCCCTTATGATTGGAATATTGGTTGGAATTTGGGAAGCGATTATTGGAATAATAGTAGGGGCTATTTGGGGATATATAAGAGGATTAGACAGGATGTTTACTGAAATATATAATATACTTAACAATATACCTACTACTATAGTATTGGTATTATTGACATATATAATGAGTCCAGGTATAGGTACTCTCATATTTGCAATGTGTATGACCGGGTGGATTAGTATGGCAAGATTTGTTAGAAATCAGATAGTCATAATTAGAGACAGGGAATACAATCTTGCCTCAAGGAGTTTGGGAACACCTGTAGGTAGAATTGTCACCAGAAATTTACTTCCATATCTAGTATCAGTTATTATGCTTAGAATAGCTTTGGCAATACCAGGAGCAATTGGTTCTGAAGTGTTTTTGACATATATAGGTCTAGGTCTTCCTATAGATATGCCATCTCTTGGAAACCTCATCAATGAAGGTAGAAGGGTAATAGGTGCCAAGAGTCTAAGATATCAGCTGATATTCCCAACTATAATACTATCCTCTATAACCATATCCTTTTATGTAATAGGAAATGTATTTGCAGATGCAGCAGATCCCAAAAATCATATCTAGGAGTGAGGTAATGGATAAAGATAATATAATAATGTCCGTGGAAAATTTGATTATTAGGTTTAAACTAAGGGAGGATATACTAACTGCTATTAGAGGTCTATCTTTAGATATATATAGGGGAGAAAGTTTGGCTATAGTAGGGGAATCAGGTTCTGGAAAATCTGTATTGACTAAGAGTTTTTTAGGACTTTTGGATAATAATGGTTGGATAGAATCAGGAAATATATTGTATGGAGAACATAATCTGGTAGAATTTAAAGATGAAAGACAGTGGCATAAGATTAGAGGAAAAGAGATTGCCATGGTGTTTCAAGAACCTATGACAGCACTCAATCCCCTTAAGACCATAGGTAAACAGATAAGAGAGTCTATAGAACTCCATCAAGGGATAACAGGAGATGATGCAAAAAACGAGACCATAAGAGTATTAGAAGATGTTGGTATATCCAATGCTAAATATAGATATAATCAATATCCCCATGAATTCTCAGGGGGAATGAGGCAGAGAGTAGTTATAGCTATTGCAGTGGCATGTAGACCAAAGATATTGATATGTGATGAGCCTACTACAGCTTTAGATGTGACTGTACAGGCTCAAATCCTTCAGCTCTTAAGAGAATTAAAATATAAATACAATCTTACAACTATATATATAACTCATGATTTAGGAGTGGTAGCCAATGTAGCTGATAGAATAGCTGTAATGTATGCTGGAGATATCATAGAGATTGGAAAATCTGAAGAGATATTCTATAATCCAAAACATCCATATACATGGGCACTACTATCCTCTCTGCCCCAGCTAGGGAAAAGAGGAGAGCCATTGTATTCAATAGAAGGAACGCCCCCTAATCTATTTCATGAAATCAAGGGGGATGCCTTTGCACCTAGAAATCCTAAAGCTTTGAAGATAGATTTTGTAGAAAGACCACCATATTTTCAAGTAAGTCCTACACATAAGGCAAAGACATGGCTTCTAGATCCTCGAGCACCTAAACTACAGCCACCAAAGTCAATAAGGTATATAGGTCGTCTTGATAGAGGTGATATAGATGGAGAATAAAGAGCCTCTATTGGAGATAAAAAATTTAACTATAAAGTTTGGCAAAGGGAAAGATAGCTTTATGGCAGTAGATGATGTAAGCTTTAATATATATAGGGGAGAGACCTTTGGGTTAGTAGGAGAGTCTGGTTCAGGAAAGAGTACCATAGGTCGTGGAATAATTGGACTAAATGAGATAACAGATGGGGAGATAATATTTGATGGCAAGTTAATCTCAGGTAATAGAAGCAAAAAATTAAGCAGGGAAATTACCAGAGATATACAGATGATATTTCAAGATCCTATGGCATCTTTAAATGAAAGGGCGAAGGTGGACTATATAGTTTCTGAGGGATTATATAATCTAAAAAACTATTCCACAGAAGAAGAAAGAAAAAAGAAGGTGGAAAATGCGCTATTAGATGTGGGACTACTTCCAGAGTATGCTTCTAGATTTCCCCATGAATTTTCAGGAGGACAGAGACAGAGAATAGGGATAGCTCGTGCTTTGATTATGGAACCTAAGTTTATAATTGCAGATGAGCCTATATCTGCCCTTGATGTATCCATAAGGGCTCAAGTATTAAATCTATTATTAGAACTTCAGAAAAAGAAGGGACTTACATATCTATTTATAGCCCATGACCTGTCAATTGTAAGATTTATTGCTGACAGAGTGGGAGTAATACATAGGGGAAAGATAGTAGAGATAGCAGAAACAGAAGAACTATTCAAAAATCCACTGCATCCATATACAAGATCTCTACTATCTGCAATACCAATTCCCAATCCTGTAAAGGGAAAGAACAAGGTTCTAAAACCCTATAAAATAGAAGACATAGAAAATAGAAGGCATATGGAATTTATAGAATTAAGACCTAATCACTATGTATTAGTTGAAAGAGATGAATAGAGGTTTTACTATATTGACCTTGGGGTATAATCAAATGGAAGATTATTGACAATAAATACAAAAGATTAAATGAGTATAATTGGGAGGTAATATGAAAAGATTTGGTAAAATCTTATTTCTTATATCCTTTATCTTATTGTTGAGTTTAGGATGTAAAGAAGATAAGAAAGAAAATATAAAACAAGAAATCTCCAAAAGAGGAGTAAAAGATATTCCTAAAGTTGAAAAAAGTTCTGAAATAGATAGGCAGATAAAATCTATGACATTAAATGAAAAGATGGGACAGTTGTTTGTAGTAGGTTTTGAGGGAAAGGATATAGATGAAGATACAAAAAATCTTATTCAAGATTTAAAGATAGGAGGTCTAATATTCTTTGGAAGAAATATAGAGGATGCAAATCAGACCCGAGAATTGATTAGTAGTTTGAAAAAACTAAATAAAATAAATAAAATTCCTCTATTTATATCCATAGATGAAGAAGGAGGAAAGGTAAGTAGATTGCCTAAGGAATTTAACAAATTACCTGAAGCAGTAGATATAGGAGATGCAAATAGTCAAGATCTATCATTTGAATATGGAAAGCTATTAGGGCTTAGACTAAATAGTTTAGGTTTTAATACAAATTATGCACCAGTTATGGATATCAATTCAAATCCCAGAAATCCTGTAATAGGAAATAGAGCATTTGGAAACAGTCCAGAAGTTGTATCAAAAAATGGAGTGCAAGTAATGAAGGGTATGAAATCCCAAGGCATAATCCCTGTTATCAAACATTTTCCAGGACATGGAGATACAGATGTGGATTCTCATATAGGACTTCCAGTAGTGAATAAATCTATAGAAGATATAAGGAAATTTGAGCTTACTCCTTTTAAAAAATCTATAGAAGAAGGGGCAGATATGATAATGGTAGCCCATATAATATTCCCTGAAATAGATAGAGAATATCCATCTACTATGTCCAAAGAGGTAATAGAGGATATATTACGGGGAGAGTTAGGCTTTGAAGGAGTTGTTATCTCTGATGATCTTACTATGGGAGCCATTACAAAAAACTATTCATTAGAAGAAGCTACATTGAAGTTCTTTCAATCAGGTGGAGATATTGCTCTAATATGTCATGGCGTAGATGATATCAGGGAGACTTATGGGTATATAGAGGAACAGATAGATAATGGCAACTTAAAAATTGAAGATATAGATAAAAAAGTTCGTAGAATTATAGAGCTAAAGAATAGGTATGGACTAGTAGATGAAAATACAGAGAATTTAGATATAGATGTATTAAATAGCAAGTCAAATGAAATATTTAGGAAATTAAAATGATTTGGAGGGATAATTTATGGATAGAAGGACTATAGGTATAGATCTAGGTGGCACAAGTATTTATGGTGGTATTATCAACAGAGATGGTAATATATTAAAAAGGGCAAATAGAGATACAAAGACAGTAGAGGGTAGAGAAGGTGTTTTGGGACTAATAGCTGAAGTAATAGAGGAGTTGATTCAAGAAAGAGATGTGGTAGCTATAGGTATAGGCTCTCCTGGATTTATAGATTCTAATGAAGGTAAAGTACTCCAAGTAGGAGGAAATATTGAGGGATGGGCAAATACTAATATAAGAGGAAAACTATCTAAGAGATTTCCTCATATTCCTATATATGTGGAGAATGATGCCAATGTTGCTGCCCTATGTGAACATTGGATAGGTGCAGCTAAGAATTTAAGCAGCTTTATAATGATTACCTTGGGAACAGGACTGGGAGGAGCTATATATACAGGAGAGGAAGGACTATTAACTGGCCATGGATTTCAAGGTGCTGAATTAGGACACGCTATTCTATATCCAAAGGGAAGACAATGCAATTGTGGACAGCAGGGTTGTGCTGAGGAATATATTTCTGGAACTGCAGTTGAAAATAGATATGCTGAATTAACATCCATTAGAAAAAAGGGAAAAGAGATATTTCTATCCTCTAAAGATGATGCAATAGCATCAAAGGTAATAGATGAATTTGTTGAAAATCTAGCCATATATCTGGTGACATTAAAAAACATATTTGATCCTGAGGGGATAGTCATAGGCGGTGGAGTTATAAACTCTAGGGAATATTGGTGGGATATGATGTTAGATTATTATAGGAGATATTCTAATAGTCCAGAGGGAATGAAGATTCTACCAGCAATATATCTAAATGATGCAGGGATGATAGGAGCAGGAAAGGCAGCATTTGATAGATTGGGTTTAGGTAAATAGGTGAGGATATGAAAGAGAGAGTAGTGTATTTAGGTGTAGCAAATAATCATAAGCAGGAAGAATTAATAGATAGAGCTGTAGAATATTTAAATAGAAATAAGGGAGAGAGATTTTATTATCTATTGCCAAATGGAAAGCTTTTAAAAAAATATAGAAGGGAATTTATAAATAGGGTAGAAAGTACCTTTGAAATCAATTTATTCACCTTTGATGATATAGTAGATAGGATACTAAGGGGAATTCAGATGGATAAGATAGATAATCCAATGAAGAGTTTGATTATAAGACAGATTTTGAGAGAGCTAAAGGAAGATAAAGAGCTTATATACTATGGAGACTTTATTCATATGGATGGATTTATTCATTCAGTTAATGATATCATTGGTGAAATTCGAAGATCCATTATATATCCTGAAGATTATTTGAAAAGATGTCCAAACAAGGATTTTTATAGAGAAATGGGAATCATCTATCGAGAATATGAAAAATTCTTGGATAAATACAATCTTGTGGATAGGGAAGGGGAATACTTAAAATCAATAGATTTATTGGCAGATAGTGAGATTTTAGATGATATAGATTTTATAATAATAGATGAATTTTATGATTTTAGACCAATAGAGTTAGTTATATTGAGAAAGTTGATAGAGGGAAATATGGATATATACATTAATATGCCCTTTGATATGCAAAACAGACCAGAAGTACTAGAGGATACTTTGAATGTTTTGGTTGAATTAGGATTTACTGTAGAATATATTTCAAAGAAAGAAAATACTTTTTTTGAAAGAATTGCCTTTAATCTATTTGATAAAGAGGAGAAGAAATTAGGGGATATTGATGATAAATTGAGAATAATAAATGCTCCCACACCATATTTAGAGTTAAAGTGGATATGTGAGGAGATTGTTAAACTTAATAACTCAGGTGTGGACTTTACAGATATAGGCATTGTCTTAACTAATCCTGAATATTTAGAACCTCTATTTAAACTTGCTATAGAGTGGCAAATTCCCATAGATATAAGTAGCAAACTATCCTTGGTAAATATACCTATTATCAAGGAGTTGTTAAATATTCTAGAGAATAGGATGACCAAGGGTTCTAAGCCAATGTTGATAAATAGAATCAAATCTAAATATTTTAGTATATCTGATGAAGACAAAAAAGGATTATATGAATATATTGTCAGAAGACAAGATTTCAAAGATCTAGATGGACTAAAGATGATATTAGATGATAATAGGGAGTTGAATATTTCTCTAGAGCAATTCCAAGATCTAAGAGATATAGTAGAAATATTAGATGAGGAATTTCTAGGTATATTGGAAAAGGATCATATTAAAAATTATAACAATTATATAAAAGCCCTACTTGATGAGTTTCAAATAGTCAAGAGAGTTATAGGATGGTATGGAGGTACTGGGAAAGAAGACTTGTTTTTAAGGGATATGAGAGCTATTCATAGACTATATGAGATTTTAGATAAACTTGAGAATATCCCATTTTTGGACAAGGATATATCTTTAGAGGATTACTACTTCATTTTGGAAGATTATCTAAATCAGGAAGAGATAATAGAATTTCAGGGGAAACTAAATGGAATAAGTATCTTAAATCCATTAAATAGTAGAGGGATGGAGAAGAAATTTATCTTTATTACTGGATTATCTCAGGGAAACTATCCTATATTGGATAGTGGAAATTACTTTATAAATGATCACAATATAGATGAGTTGAGATACATAGGTATAGATACAAAGTCCTATATTGAGAGGATGGGCAATGAGATATTGAAATTTTCCTCTATAGTATCTCTATGTAGTGATAGATTATATCTTAGCTATAGTAGGGGATATGAAGATACGGGAATACCATCTATATTTTTGGATGAACTTTTAGGGCTATTTTCAGAAGAAAAAATAAAGGATATAAGTTTAGATATAGGTTTAGATTATCTTATAGAAAGATATGTAGAGCCATGGAAACTCCCAATGATTGAAGATAAAATAAAGGGAGAGTTAGAACGTGACAAAAAACAATGGAATAACTATTCTGGACTTCTATCTCAGAAGGAAATAGTAGAGGACCTACATAGACATGTAAATGATATGTTTAGTATAAGTTATTTAGAGTCTTATAGTAGATGCCCATATTATTTTATGATGAACAATCTCCTAAATGTGGAAGAGATGGAGAGAGATTATGAAGAATATATTCCTATGGATATAGGTATGATTTATCACGAAGTATTGAGATACTATTATCAATATCATCTAAAAGATATACAGAAGATTGTATTAGATGGGCATAAAATTGACTCGGAAAATATATACAAATCATTGAGAGATATAGTATATAGATATTCTAGGCAATATGGTTTAAATCAAGAAAAAAAGAAGGACTTACTCATTATTGAAAGTATACTGGATAGACTTACTAACTTCATAGTAGAAGATCTAGCCAGACTTCATAAGTGGAGATGTCTACCTCAGATGTTTGAGGTGAGCTTTGGGAATAGTAAAGATTTTGTTATTGAGACAGATAAGAATAAAGTTCACATGATGGGAAGAATCGATAGAATCGATAGATTTGTAGATGATGAAAAGTATATTATCTTAGACTATAAGAGTAGTAGTTATGGAATTAGGGATATTGATAATATGAGGGAAGGACTTTCTCTACAATTACCAGTCTATATTATGTCACAGAAGGACAAGGATATAATTGCTGGAGGCTATGGCATAATCAATAGTGGAAAGATGGAGGTAAAATTAGCCATAATAGATGAAACCAATATAGTTACCAAGAGAAATAAGGGAGCTTTAAGTAAAAAAGAGTGGAATGAACTTTTAAACATTATTGAAAAGAATATTGTGGAAATGGTTGAAAATATAGAGAAGGGAAATTTTATTGTAAATCCAATAGAATGTTCTCCATATTGTATATATAGAAATATATGTAGATATGAAGATGTAATGGAGGTGGAATAATGGGTGTTGCCAAGGTAGATGATCCTCAATTAGAAGCTATACAATCTATTGATAGAAATCTAGCTGTAAATGCAGGGGCAGGTACTGGTAAGACTAAGGTCTTAACTGAAAGATTTGTATATATTTTGGAGCATGGAAAGTTAGAAGAGTTTAAAGAAGTGGAATCAATAGTGGCTATTACTTTTACTAATAAGGCTACTCAGGAGATGATAGAGAGAATAAGAGGGGAAATAAAGAAAAAATTTCATCTGGGAGAAAAGTGGAAGAGGTTCTATAGGGATTTGGAAAAAGCCAATATATCCACCATACATGGGTTCTGTTCTAAGATTTTAAAAGAAAATCCAATAGAATCAGGGATAGATCCATATTTTGAAATATTAGATGAGGATATAAGTTCAGAGTTATTAGAAGAATCTATTCTCCAAGTACTAAGCACTGGATTGGAAAAAGATGAAAATATATTCAAGATGCTTAGGGCCTTAGATAGAAACAGGATAGAAAGTATGGTGGATGATTTTCTACAGATATATAACAAGATTAGAACTATAGGAATAGATATGAATGAAGTAAAAGAAAATACTATAGCTAATATAAACTCATTTCAGATTAAAGATGAAGAGATTCAAGAGATAAAATCAATAACCTCCTATTTGATGGACAACCTATCTAAAGCCTCAAAGATATCTAAATTGAAACAGGACCCAGTATGGCAGACGTTTCAGTCGGGGGATTATGAAGCCCAAGATATATTTTATTATATGGAATATATACAAGACAATATTGGCAATAGTTCAAAGGAAGTAGATAAGCAAGATAGATTAAAGTCTTTAATTGCATCTGTATTGTTAGGAAAAGAGAAGGATAATCTTTGGCTATATGAAACTATACTAGATATATTGATTCAAATAGATCATAGATACTCCAAGCTTAAGGAGGAGGCTGGTGGCTTAGACTATGATGATTTGCAGATTATGGTTTTAAAATTATTAGATAATAGAGAGATAAGACAGAGATATCAAAAAAAGTTTAGATATTTTATGATAGATGAATTTCAGGATACAAATGAGCTACAAAAGAAGATATTCTATAGACTGACAAGTGTAGATAGTCCTCTAGATAGGGAAAATCTATTTGTAGTAGGAGACCCAAAACAGTCTATATATGGCTTTAGAGGAGCTGATATAGATGTATTCTATGATGTACTAGATGATATAGAAAAGTGGGGACAGGATAATATAATAACCTTAGATAAAAATTATAGAAGTAAAGATACTATTCTAGAATTTATAAATTCAATATTCATGAATTTAATGGGGGATAGGTATGATAGATTGTTTGCCCATAATGTATCAGAGAATGATGTAGATGTAGAGATTATCCAGAAAGAAGATGTAGAAAAGATAGATGGAATAGACGAAAACACTTTGGCAAATATATATGAGTCCAAGATTATAGCAGGTAGGATAAGGGAGCTTGTAGAGAGTGGAAGATATACTTATGGAGATTTTGCAATTTTATTTAGGGCAACTACTAGATCTCATATCTATGAAAAAGCACTTAAGAAATTGAATATTCCATATTATAATTCTAGTAGCAAGGGGTATTTTTACAGACAAGAGGTAATAGATCTAATAAATGCTATAAAGACTATTAGTAATCCATATGATACTATAGCTACTATTGGATTTTTAAGGGGACCAATGGTAGGACTTAGGGATGACACTATATACTGGTTGTTGAGAAATAGAGAGGTAAATATCTATAATACCATGGCTAAAATGAAGGATAATCCTATTATAGCTTCTGATGAAAGGGAGAAGCTTAAAGATGCCTTGGAGATAATGGATTATTTTTTTGATATAAAAGATATTTATGATATCTGGATTGTTATAGAAAAGATTGTAGAAAAGACATTATTTATAGAAGTTTTACTATCAAGACCAGATGGAGAGCAGTCCATTGCCAATATCTATAAGTTCATAGATATGGCTAAAGATTATAATAGAGAAAACAGGGTATCCTTAGAGGAATATATAGATTATCTTGAAAGGAAAAGATTAGGCAGCGAAGGAGAAGGTGTCATCCAATCGGCTAAAGATGATGTAGTGAAGATAATGACAATTCATGGGTCAAAGGGACTACAGTTTCCAGTGGTAATTATACCAGAGATGACAAGGGGAATGGTTATGTCTTCTCCAACAATATTATTTCATAAGGATATGGGTATAGGTATTAGGACTAAAGATACTAGGGTATTATATGATATAATGAGAGAAGAGCAGAATAATAGAGAAACAGAAGAGATGAAGAGGGTTTTCTATGTTGCCATGACTAGGGCAAAATCCCTATTGATTTTGGGAAATCAGGGAAAGAATAGAGGATTTAAATCTATGATACAAAACTTTATGGATGAAAATCAATATAGCCTAATTGAAGATATAGAAATCCCACAGGAAAAAGACTCACATGATGAATCTTTAGATTCAGGGTTATTACTTTCAAATAAAGGGTATAAAAATATATTGGAACCTAACTTTCATGACTTAGGGGTTCAGGAGACTCGTATATTTGAGAGATATAATATTAGTCAATATTTGTCCTTTAGGGATTGTAAAAGGAGATTTTTTATAGATCATTATTGGAAATTGAATATGGATATCATAGGGAATAAGGTAGATACAGGAGTATATGAATTGACTGGTTCAGATAAGGGAAATATTGTTCACGAATTTTGCCATATGTATAGACATGGTATGGATGAGAAACCCCTATTAGAGGATATTGTGAAATCCCATGGAATACTTTTTGATGAGAAGATCTATGGAGAGCTATATCCATATATATATAACTATATTTCCAATTATAGTGAAGAATATGATAAGATTTACTCTGAAAGACCATTTCATATAAAATTAGGTGATTCATATCTAGTAGGGGTAATAGATAGGATAATCATAGATGGTAGCAGGGTAGAAGTATGGGATTTTAAAACCAATAGATTATGGAACAAGAATCATCTTATACATTATTATTCTCCTCAATTACAGCTATATGCCTATGTTGTAGAAAAGATATTTGGAAAAAGAGTAGATGCGGCCAATATAATCTTTCTAGAAAATGGGGAAAGGGAATCTGTAGATATTTCAGCCTATGATTTAGAAAAAAATATAGATTCTATAGTTAAATTTATGAGATATGTAACCAAAAATAAGACTTTAGAGGACTATCCAAAATCTATTCACTGTAATTTAAAATGTCCTCATGTAGAATTTTGTAATTTAATATAAAAGGAGATGAAGTATTTTTGTTGAAGAAGTTTATAGCATATTACAAACCACATAAGAAATTATTTTTTATAGATATGTTTTTTGCATTTTTGATTTCAGTATTTGATCTTGCCTTTCCAATGTTTGCTAAGGAAATGGTAGATAATATAATTCCAAATGGAAGAATGGATTTATTGATAAAATGGTCTATTGCTATGCTTGCATTATTTGGAGTAAGGTATGTAAGTAGCTATATCGTAGCATATTGGGGGCATTTACTTGGAGTTAGGATAGAACATGATATGCGTAGAGATATATTTGCTCATCTACAGACATTGCCCTTTAGCTATTATGATAATACCAAGACAGGTCATATAATGTCTAGGATAATAAATGATCTAAGGGACATTACAGAGTTAGCTCACCATGGACCAGAGGATCTGTTTATATCTTTAGTCATGCTTTTGGGTTCCTTCTTTATTCTATTGAATATTGAATGGAGGCTGACTCTTGTCATATTTGCATTTATACCTATTATGATATGGTTCTCCATAAATAAAAAGACTAAGATGAGCGATGCATTCAGAAAGGTAAAAGGAGAGATGGCTGAAGTAAATTCACAACTAGAGAATAGTATTTCAGGTATTAGGGTCTCCAAATCCTTTACAAATGAAGACTATGAGATAGAAAAATTCAATAGAGGAAATTATGCATTCTCAAATGCTAGAAGAAAGTCCTACAAAGTCATGGCAGAGTTTGTATCTGGAATAGGAATAATTTCCAGCATTTTAAATCTAATAGTTATATTCCTAGGAGGATATTTTGTATATAATGATATTATGGATGTAGGTGATCTATTCGCATATACATTATTTGTAAATTTCTTTATGCAGCCTATTAGAAGATTGACTGAGTTTACTCAACAATTACAAGACGGTATGGCAGGATTTGAGAGATTTTTAGATGTTATGAATATAGAACCTAGTATAGTAGACAAAGTAGATGCCATAGATTTGGAAGATGTCCGTGGACAAATAGAGTTTAAAGATGTATCTTTCAGATATGAAGAAGATGAAGAAACTGTTTTGTCCAATATCAACTTGACTATTGAAGAGGGGAAGACAGTTGCCCTTGTAGGACCATCAGGAGCAGGGAAAACTACCCTATGTCATTTAATTCCTAGGTTTTATGAGGTAAATAATGGAAAGATATTGATAGATGGTATAGATATACAGGATATAAAGTTGAAATCTTTGCGAAAGAATATAGGCCTTGTTCAACAGGATGTATTCTTGTTTACGGGAACTATAAGAGAAAACATACTATATGGTAATCCATCTGCCAGTGAAGAAGAAATAATACAGGCAGCAAAAAGAGCCAGCATCCATGATTTTATTAAAGGATTGCCAAAGGGGTATGATACCTATATAGGTGAAAAAGGAGTTATGTTATCAGGGGGACAAAAACAGAGGATTTCCATAGCAAGATTATTTTTAAAGAACCCACCTTTATTGATATTAGATGAGGCTACTTCAGCACTTGATAATGAAACTGAAAATATGATTCAACTTTCTTTTGAAGAGCTATCAAAGGGGAGGACTACCTTAGTAATAGCACATAGACTGTCAACTATAAAGAATGCAGACGAGATAGTGGTACTGACACCTAATGGAATAGAAGAAAAAGGTAGGCATGAAGAGTTATTGGAGTTAGGTGGTATCTACTCTCAACTATATAATTCTCAATTTAAGAATCTAATTGAATAAGATACAATTTTGTAGGTGGACTTCTCTATGGACAAACTGTAAACATTTTGTAACCCGTTGTTAATTTAATTGTAACCATAATAGTACAATTATATAATAGTATTAACATAGGAAATATATGACATCGGGGTGATTATATGAGAAGAAGTAGGAGGAGACTGTTAAGAATTAGGAGAAGAAGGATATTTTTAGGACTATTTATTATAATAGGTATAATTATATCAGGGAGTGTATCCCATAAAACAACATTTTTCCATAGGAATATAGCACAGGCTCAAAATGTGGTAGAGACCTTAGATAAGATGGGTGAGAGAAGCCTTATAAATTCTATGGTAATGGAAGAGATCAAGATAGTAGAAGAAGAAGAAGCAAGACGAAAGCAAGAAGAATTACTCAAAGAAAAAAAGGGCAATAGAAAAATAGCATATTTGACTTTTGATGATGGACCATCGTCTAGAGTTACCCCAGAGATACTGGATATATTAGGGGAATATGGTGTTAAAGCTACTTTCTTTGTAGTAGGAAATATGGCAGAACAATATCCAGATATCCTTAGAAGAACATATGAAGAGGGGCACACTATAGGTAATCATTCCTATTCCCATAATTATGGATACCTATATAAAAATTCAGCTAATTTTTTGGCTGACTTTAAGAAGGCAGAAGACACACTAAAGAAAGTGTTGGGAGAGGACTTTGGGACTAATGTAATAAGATTTCCAGGGGGTTCTTTTGGAGAAAAAAAGACACCTATAAAAAATGCTGCAACAAAGGCTGGATATAGATATTATGATTGGAATGCATTAAATGGAGATGCAGAAGGGCAAAAGAGGAGTAAGCAGCAACTTATAAATAGGGTAAAGGAAACTACTAGAAACAAAAAAGAGGTTATAATATTAATGCATGATACAAATGCTAAGGCAACTACAGCATCATCTCTAAGAGAAGTATTGGATTATTTAATTTCACAGGGTTTTGAATTTGAAGTGTTAGATTAAAATTATCAATAGGATGTGGTAAAGTGAGAAATAAGATCCTAATAGTGGAGGATGAAGACTCCATAAGGAAGTTTGTAAAGATTAACCTTGAAAGAGCAGGTTTTGAAGTCATAGAGGCAGATACTGGTGAAAAAGGTGTAGAACTTGCTAGAAAGGAAAATTTGGATATTGTAGTACTGGATATAATGCTTCCAGGGATAGATGGATTTCAAGTATGTAAAATTTTAAGAGATGAATTTCCAAGCTTAGGTATTATAATGCTAACTGCTAAGAGCCAAGATATTGATAAGATAATGGGACTAGAATATGGAACTGATGATTATATGACGAAGCCATTTAACCCTATGGAATTAGTCCTTAGGGTTAAATCTTTGGCAAGGAGAATGGAAAATACAGAAGATACAAATGACTCAATTTTGGAATTTGGACCCTTTAAAATAGATAAGTATTCTCGTAGGTTTTTTAAAGGTGGAGAGGAATTGGATTTGACTCCAACAGAGTTTTCTATTGCAAAATTATTTATGGAAAGCCCAGGTAAAGCTTTCAAGAGAGATGAGATTTTAAATACTGTATGGGGCTATGATTTTGTTGGAGATTCTAAGATAGTAGATGTAAATATTCGAAGATTGAGGTCTAAAATAGAAAATGACCCTAGTAATCCTTACTATATTGAGACTATATGGGGGATGGGATATAGGTGGAGAAAAAAGGATTAGGAGAATGGGATGAAAAGTAGTATAAAGATAAGATTGGTAAAGAATTTTATGCTAGTTATAGTGATAACTGTATTGATATTGGAAATTGTCCTCTCCAATGCCATCAAGAGATATTATTATAAAAATATAGAGGATATATTGACTAGTCAAATTGAGTATTCTACAGATTTTTATTCTAGATATTTTGCTTCATTTGATTTAGGAGATATAATAATAGATGATATTGATCTATTTTGGAGATATACTAATGCACAGGTTCAGATTCTATCTTTAGATGGTGAACTCCTTATGGATTCATTGGGAGTGGATCATATGGGGCCTATAGAAACATCAGATGTGATAAAGGCAAGGGATATGGAGAAGGGAGTATGGGTAGGGAATGTACCCTATGATGACCATCCTGTCATGGCTGTATCAATTCCATTAAAAGATGATAAGGAAACCATAGGCATAATAAGGTTTATATCTTCCCTTAAAGGGGTCAACAGTATAATAAATAGAATTATCATATTGCTAGTTGTTGTGGGATTGGCAGTAATATTTATCTCAGGCTTAGTGAGTATACTACTAGCCAATTCTATAGTTCGCCCTCTTGTAGAAGTAACAGAAGTAGCTGAAAAACTTGCAGATGGACAGTATAAAGTCAGAAGTCGGATAAATATAGATGATGAAATAGGAAGATTATCTGACACACTAAACTATATGGCCGAGGAGATATTGAAGAGAGAACAGA
Source organism: Varibaculum timonense (assembly GCA_902386935.1). Taxonomy (GTDB): domain Bacteria; phylum Bacillota; class Clostridia; order Tissierellales; family Tissierellaceae; genus CABMKH01. The sequence continues at coordinate 30,593 of CABMKH010000002.1, read as the reverse complement.
TCAAAAATGATTTTATCTCATCCATATCACATGAATTGCGAACTCCATTGACTTCAATAAAGGGCTGGGCAGTTACTTTGAAGTCTGAAGAATTTAGGGATGATGACCTGTTGATGGATGGATTGGACATAATTGAGACTGAGAGTGATAGATTGACTCAGATGGTAGAAGATCTCCTAGATTTCTCAAGATTTATATCTGGCAGAATTACTTTGGAAAAAGAAGTGTTTAATTTAAGGGATACATTAAGCATGATATCTACCCAATATAGACCTAGAGCAAGAACTAATGACATGGATTTCAGTCTGGAAATATCTGAAGATATTCAGACTGTACTAGGAGATGAAAATAGAATAAAGCAAGTACTTATCAATCTGTTGGATAATTCTCTAAAGTTTACTCCTTCAGGGGGAGCTATATTACTTTCATCTTATGTGGAAGATGGCAATATAGTCCTATCTGTAAAAGATAATGGTGTAGGGATCTCAGAAGAAGATCTACCAAATGTAAAGGAAAAGTTCTATAGGGGGAAAAACAAAAATGCCAATAGTGGTATAGGACTATCTATCTGTGATGAGATAATGAAACTCCATGATGGAAAGTTAGAAATAGAATCCAAAGTAGGTGTAGGCACCATTGTTCGAGCTATATTTCCTATAAAGGAGGAAAAGACCCTGTGAATAAGAGATATTTACTTTTGATACTGACTATAATGATAATTATTCTATCTGGATGTAGTGTAAGTGATGTGAATATAAAAGATAGGGTAAGTGCACCTAATAATAATATTCCTCCCATACAGGGAAAGTGGGAGATAAAATCTAGAATAGAGCTAAATGAAGAAGATACAGACAATGAAGGTATAGATAGATATATAGGGCAGGTAGCTCTTTTCCATAAGGATGCTATTGTACTGGGAGAAGATTATGGTATCAATCCTTCCTTTAAAATAAAGAATGTAAAGACATATGATTATCTATTATATAAATACAAAGTGGCTCCAAATAATATAGGAATAAATCAGGACATGATTCAAATAGTAAGCATTGTAAATGATAATCAATATTTTCATGAGTTTATAAAACTACAAGAGGATAAGTTGATAGTATATATAGATGATCATTTTTATATAATGGAAAAGATAGTAGATGAAATAGGAATAGATGAGATAAATAGATACATTGACATTGAGAAATCTATGGTGAGGACTTTTGAAACTATTGAAAATGAAAGGCTACAGACTGGAGTATTATTGGGAATTAAGATTCCCACTTATGATGAGGAATATGAAATCCCTAATTGGGAATATAAGACTATATGGATAAATTCTCAGGATAGAAATGTAATAGATATATATGAAATAGATGAGTTATTAGTTCCAAGGAAAAATGGCTTTTGGACACTAGGTGTTGATAGACAAATAGGGGATGAAGAGATCGTAGATAAGATTAGAGCTATTCAACAAATTTCAGTAGATAATGCTGATGTTCCTATGGAAAACCAGCTTTATAATTCTAGAGGCAGAGCTAAGAGTTTAAATAGATCAAACAATAAATCTATATTAAAAAACATATTATTTATAGGAAATGACTATATATCCATAGAAAAGACAGATGCAGAGAAGAATAACAAGAAGACTTTAGAGGTATATGCTATAGATAATTTAGAAGTAGAAAGAGCTGTAAAACTATCAGATATAATAGGAGAGGATGGCAAAGATATATTTAATGAAGGAGCTGAAAATATACTTTCCCTAGATGATAATGCTATTCTAAATGAGACAAATATAGGTTTAGATAGGAAAAATGGATATTGGATCTTAAAGGGAAGGGTAAACTATAGACAGAATGAAGAAGAACTATATAAGGATTTTAATATAAAAGCCATACCACCAAAGGAGATGGTGAGTTATGATAAGCTTACTATTCCATGGAATGTATTAAAGTCTGAGATACCAGAGGCAATAGATATCTATTCTTCACCAAATGAAGAGATATTGATAGTAGTTACTCACTCAAATCTACTCATATTTCCAATTATGAATGGGGAGCTATTGGATAATAATCCAATAAGAAAAATAGCATTGCCCAATAATGCAACTGTAATAATGTCAGAATGGGCAACGGGAAGGTATCCCAATATATGGCAAAATGAAGTAGTTAAAAGAGGAAAGTTAATTCTAGAATAAGAAAGTCCAACCTATGTCTAAAATATAGGTTGGACTTTTGTTATTCATTTGGAGAGTATGGATTTTCCCTTATTAGATTTAGCTTTTGATTTCTTGTCAAACTCTTTATATAGTATTCTCTCCGCAAAGCATCTCCCTTATCCTTAATTTCTTCAAAATAGACTAGTCTAACAGGACGTCTTCCTCTAGTATATTTTGCTCCTAATCCTTGATTATGTCTTTTAAGCCTATTTTTCAAATTAACTGTATATCCTGTATACAGTGTATCATCATTGCATCTCAATATATATACATAAAACATTAAATCACCTATCTAGTACTTGGGTTAAAACTTTTTTTATTATATCGTAGGAATACCCTCTTCTCTGCAAAAAACCGCCTAATTTCCTATATATGGCAGCTTTTTCATCACCATTATATCGAGGAAGTCTCTTTAAGGCCAAATCCATAGCCATCTGGTATTCATCTGTATCCATGTCTTCAAGGGTTTCTTCTATTATATCTTTGGCAACACCCTTTGAGATTAATTCATATTTAATTCTTTGAGGTCCATATTTATTTAGATTGACCTTATCCCTTGTAAAGACTTCTGCAAAATTTCTATCATTGATATAATTGTGATCTTTACAGTATTGTATGGCATTGTCTATATGGGATTCATCATATCCTTTTTTCTTTAATTTGTTGTAGATTTCCAACTCTGATCTTTGACGATAAGAAAGTAATTTTAGTGCATGATTTATAACCATGTTTTTTTCTTCTGCTTCTAAAACATCATCTAAAAAATCTTGAGATATTTCCATTCCACTTTTTAAATTATATTTATATCTTAGGAAATCATCTAATCCAAAGGCAAATTTTCCATCAATATATATATTGACTCGATCAACCCTTCTTTGAGGTTCAATTTTAGTTATCTTCATAGTTTACTCCCCCTTAGTAGTTTTTTTGATATAACGGACAGTCTTTTCCAATATATTTATGGTAGTATAGTCCTTTAATCTTGTATCAAAGGAGTGATCTGCATTTTTATGTACCAAGAACTCACAGGGGACATCATAGTCTTTAAGTTTTCCTACTAGTTTTTTAGATGATTTAAAAGGTACCACATTGTCTATTTTACCATGAACAACCAACGTGGGAATCATATTTGAGCTGAGCCAATTTATAGGTGAATAGTATTTATATATATCCTTTTCTTTATTAGGCAGTGCCTTTAGAGTTTGAGCTGCACCAAATTTAGCAAATAATGACTTATTGTTTTCTGTAAATATATCATTGAGATCAGAAGGTGAATAATAGGATACTAGGGAACGGATTCCCTTCATAGCCTCAGTATCCTTCATATATGTATTATAGGTAGCATACAGTAGTGCAAGATGGCCACCAGCTGATAATCCCATCAATACTATTTTAGATATATCTATATTTAAAATAGATGAATTAGATCTAATATACTTTAAGCCGTCTGAGTAGTCCTCTAGAATATCCTCCATATTGTTTTTATATCCATACCTATAGTCTATGCTAGACACAATAAACCCTTTTGAAGCTAAGTATCTACACCATGATACATTGTTAGGTTGATTTCTAAAGCCTGATATCCAACCTCCTCCATGACAAAAATAGATTAGAGGAAATGATCTTTGACTGTGTATATTTGGATAATATATGTCCATCTTTAAATCTCTTTTTTCTGAAGTTTTATATACAAATGTTTCCATAGGAATATCTTTAGAAACTTCCATGGGAACTGTCCAGGTCATGGTTTTCCATATATATATTGCAACTGAGGTCATAAAATATATAGATGCTAAAGCTACATCACTTATGGATAATAGTATAAAGATTAGGAATAGATATAATTTATTTACTATAAAATAGGAGTTTTTTATCTTGTCCTTTAATGTTTTCAATTATAGCTCACCTCTATCTTTTATGCAGTGGATTTTCAATCTTTTCTTTTTTCAATAGAGATTTTTTGGCTTTCTTATCAGTTATATTGACTTTGTGAAGCATATACTTTGCCATAAAATAACTAAAAGGAAGCCAGCTTATATGAGATATGGGGAGCAATCTCCTCTTGGCCCCTTCCATCTCTTGGTATAGAGCCTTTCTTGAAGTAATAGGTAATGTACTATCAAAGAAAGCATCTATAAATGTAATTTTATCCATGTCTAAAAAATGTGCATAGGATATAGGATCTATTTTAAATAATGGGTGGATTTTCTCATCTTTGGACAATTCATCTAGAGACATGTTCTGTACCTTTTGAAATTGATTGTCATATGTTTCATAGAGTTTTTCCATATTATCTAGATCATATGCTGAATAATCACCAGTTTTAAATAGTCTTCTAACAAATGCTGAAGTAGGTGATTCATGTAATATTCTTGGGAGATGTCCACCTGTGGTCATAAACAATGTATGGGCGATTCTATTATCAAGTGCAGAGACTATTGTAGATATCATACCTCCCAAGCAATATCCCATTAACAAGCTATTTTCTTTCCAGAGATTTATATCTTGTAAAAGATCTATAGTAGATAGGGTATCTACAACTGCATGTTCCCAAAATTGGTATAGTAGATTCAGATCTGGATATAGAAAAGAACGACCACTTACTGAATTATTTTCTACCCTAGTATAATTTCCTGGAAGTATTAGAATACTTGTATTTACTCCAGCAGAAGCTAGATGTGGACCTAGCCACAATAAAAACTTAATATTTCTGCTTCCTAATCCATGAAGTACAAGAGATGATGCCCTTATATCTCCCTTAGGCTGGTAATTATATATTTCTACTAATTCAGTGCCAGGTGCAGGATTTCTATAGAGAGATCTGTATCTCATATATGAACACCTATAGTTAGCCCCTTTAAAGATATGTCCAGATATATAATCTGTTTTTTTTCGCTCATAATTGAAATCAATATTCACAATGTATACCACACTTTCTTGATGCTATATTAGTTATCCTTTCTATAATCAATTAGGATATAGATTCCCAATATTATCAATAAAGCTGGCCAGAGTTTGAAAATCCTCTTTAAGGCAATATTAATACTAGGAATTATTTTTAAGTTTATAATAGGTATATATCCCCTAGCTAATAGAATGGTACCTAATACAATTAATCCAATACCCATAAATAAGATAGAATTATCCTTAGTATTTGAGACATCATCTTGATATATTATACCATCATCTTCTGGGATTATTATAGTACTTACAAGATAGATGACTATAAAGGAGGTAGTAGATGTGGAAATCCCAAGGAGTACAAAGGCTACCCTGATCAAAGTAGGATCAACACCAAAAAACTCCCCTATACCACCACATACGCCAGAGATTATCTTGTTGCTTTTTGAACGAGTTAATTTTTTCATAAAATGCACCTCCAAATTCGACATATATTTATGATATCAGATTTACACGGCAAATTGAATAGTATATATAAAATTAATTCACATCTCATTTGTTTTGTGATAATATTTAATAGTGAATAGTATAGGAGGTCTAGGTATGTTTAATATATTATCTCTATTATTTAAGTATATATTTATTATAATTATATATATGTTTATATTTAGTATTATAAGGCTTATATATTTAGATATACGAGGCATGAGTACTGGAGACAATGAAGAAGGTGCTTATTTAAAGTTAATAAATAGAAAGGATTCAATGCCATTTAAGGTAAATGAATATTATTCCATAGGAGATAATTTGACTTTAGGACGACGTGGAGATAATGATATTGTGATTAGGGATCCATTTATATCAAAAAACCATTTTAAGATATTAGAAGATGAAGATGAATATTATTTAGAGGACTTAAATAGTGCTAATGGAACTTATTTAAATGGAGAAATATTAGAAGATGTGGCAAAACTTACAAATGGAGATATAATAAAGACTGGAAGTATTGAATTTCTATTTGTGAATAGAGAATAGGTGAGAATTTATGTTTACTAATGTAATTAGTGAAAAGACCCCAAGAAGGTTGCTATTTTTATATGAGATTTTGACCCTTTTGTTGTTATTTGTATATCAAAAGGATAATATAGATAGATATACATTTGTTACTGGAGCAGGCCTTGTAGCTATAATATATTTGTCCAACTATATATTGTTAAAGATATCTAATGGAGATAATTATATATTTTTAATTGCAACTATGCTCATGTCCATAGGAGTGATTATGATATATAGGATAGATACTCAATCAGGTATACGTCAGTTGATATGGATATCTATAGGAATAACTTTTTTCTATATAACCTATTTTATCTTGAAGTATATCAAGATATGGGATAGATTTATATATCTATATATGGGAATAGCCTATCTACTATTTTTATTGACTTTCATTTTAGGTACTAGAACTTATGGTGCTATAAATTGGATAATGATTGGTGGAATAAGTTTTCAACCAGCTGAAATTACAAAGATATTGTTGGTATTTATAATAGCTATATACTATTCAAATCAGGAAAGATTTAAAGACATAAAATATTCCTCATACTATTTAATGGCTATAGTATACTCATTTATTGGTCTATTATTTTTGCAGAGAGATTTGGGAATGTCAGTTATATTTTATAGTATATTCTTTGCCTTACAATTCATATATGAAGAGGATAGAAAACTCATATATATAAATCTTGGATTGGCTTTGGTTGGTGCAATAATAGGATATTTTTTATTTAGTCATGTTAGAATTAGGATACAGACTTGGATAAATCCATGGAAATATATTGACAACAAGGGCTATCAAATAACTCAATCTCTATTTGCCATAGCTGAGGGAGGATTCTTTGGCAAGGGATTAGGTCTAGGTCATCCGTATTTTATTCCATTGGCCTACAATGATTTTATATTTGCTGCTATATGTGAGGAACTTGGAGTGTTTACTGGTATAGGAATAATAATGTTGTTTATGATATTGGTATATAGAGGGTTTAAGATAGGAATGGAGCAAGAAAATACCTTCTTTAGGATATTAGCTTTAGGAATTAGTGTACTGTTTGGAGTACAATCATTTATAATTCTAGGTGGTGTTTTAAAAGTTATACCATTGACGGGAATAACTTTGCCATTTATGGCTTATGGAGGAAGCTCTATACTTTCTAGTTTTATAGCATTGGGGATACTTCAAGTGGCTTCAGAAGATTTAGAATGGAAGGTGGAATCCCATGAGCAAGGAAAGGAATAGGATAATACTTATATTGGTTGGATTTTGTGTATTGTTTACTATTCTAATTGGATATTTAAGCTATTTTCAGGCATTTAAAGCTGAAGCAATAAAGAAAAATGCATATAATAAGAGACTTTGGTTAAATGAAGAAAATGTACTAAGAGGTTCTATTACTGATAGAAATGGTAAGATACTAGCGTATAGTGAAAAAGACGATAAGTCTACAAGAAGATATTATAAATATGGGAATCTCTATAGTCACATCATAGGCTATAGCTATAGGGAATATGGGAAGGCAGGTTTGGAACTAGAATACAACAATGCCCTTTTAAATATCAATGAGAATACTGCAATAAATGAGATAAAAAATCTAGTATTACCTAATTCTGTGGGAAATGATTTAAGATTGACTATAGACCATGGTATGCAGGAGAAAACACGTGCATTATTAAATGGTAGAAAAGGGGCAGCAGTAGTCATGAACCCCAAAACTGGAGAGATATATTCTATGGTAAGTCTTCCAGATTTTAATACTTCGAGTTTGAAAGATGAGTGGAAAGCTATTAGTGAGAATCCTGATAGCCCTTTACTAAATAGGGCGACTCAAGGATTATATACTCCCGGTTCAGTTTTTAAGATAATCACAGCAGCATCAGCTTTGGAAACGCCTAATTTAGATAAAAATTATAGATGTGCGGGTACTACAGTTATAGATGGATATACATTTAAAGACTATAATAGTAAGGCCCATGGAGAATTGAATCTAAAGAGTGCTTTTGTGAAATCTTGTAATACTTATTTTGCAGAGAAATCACTTATAATTGGAAAAGATAGATTAGGGAATATGGCAGATAGATTTATGATAAATAATAAGATAGATTTTGATTTACCTGTAAAGACATCTCAATTTCCATATAAGAGCAATATGGGAAAGACAGAGTTAGCTGCTTCAGCTATAGGACAGGGTAAGATATTAGTGACACCATTAAATATGGCTATGATAGCTTCGGCCATAGGAAATGATGGAGTAATGGTGAAGCCTATATTGGTCAAGGAGATAATAAATAAGGATGGAAAGATTATAGATTCTAGTAGAAGTGAGCCAATATCTTCTAGCATAAACAGTCTTATGGCAGATGAACTTAAAGATATGATGATGGAAGTAGTACAATCTGGTACTGGAGTAAATGGTAGAATAAGAAATGTCAAGGTAGCAGGTAAAACTGGAACTGCTGAAAACCCATCAGGAAAGACACATAGCTGGTTTGTAGGATTTGCCCCTGCAAATGATCCCAAGATGGCAGTTGCAGTCATATTGGAAGAGTCAGGACTTACAGGAGGGAAAGGTGCAGCACCTGTTGCTAGAGATATTATCATATATGGTCTAAATAATATAAAGTTTAGTGAGTGATTTAAAATGGGGGAGGGCAATGGGCCTGTCCCCCTATTTTTTATAAATCTATTTATTAAATTGGATTTTTCCACCAGTATAAGACCCATCATCATAATTCTCATTAAACTTGATACCACTAGTATCTAATCCACGTTCTTTTAATCTTTTTTCAATGGCTTCTTTCTTTTTATCTCTTTCAAAAGGATTAGTTGTTTCTTTAACACCTTCTACAACTTCATACCATTTTTCAAATGGAATACCAATTCCTATTTCATCTGCTTGCCAATCTGCAACTAGGCGAGTTCCTGGACATAGTAAAGTAATATTAATATCTTTAGTATTATAGGGATAGGTAGTTAAGTCTTGGCAAATTGCTTGTAGTCCGATAGTTCTTAGATTAGATGTGTAACCATTAAAATAGCCATGTCCTTGTATCATTCTCATAATATTATAAGAACTGCTCACCACAATTACAATATCTGGATTCTCTTTATAATCTTCAAGAGGCATAACTGCTATGCCAACAGGTTCTTCTTTTAAGAATAGCATTTCATCACTAATACTTTTTGATGTTTCAATATCATGATAGATATTTTTACAAAACCTTCCTTTTCCATTTGCTATTGGTTCAGGCACTTCACCCATTTTTAAAGCCATGGCTCCATTAGGACACCCTTGATTTTCTTTAGTAAGTTTCATAGCTTTTCCTCTACTTGCAAGCTGTACTGAGTTACAATAGGTCACTTTGCGATCCCTTTGAGGAACTTCAAAATTATTGAATTCTTCTTTATCAAAGAAAAGTTTAACTCCTACTGGTTTTCTATCTAAATCTAAGTATGACTCGATTAAATCAACACTATATTTAATATTCATGTTTTCTCCTCCATATAAAATTAATTATCTACCAACCTTTTTATCAGTTACTTGATTGTATTTTTTTGCTGCAAACAGGAATCCAAGAAATCTTATTATTACATAAACGCATGCAACTACAGCCATTATTTCTTCAAAGAGCACCAACGCAGGAAGAAAAGATATTTGACTTCCTGATTTTATCAAGAATCCATTTGTCAGCTTTAATGCCAGTCCACTTATAACTAGTGGAAATGTAAGTCCAGAGTAGCTTGGATAAAATTGTAGTTTTAATATCTTTGGTAGATAAAGTATTACTCCCCAATATAAAATTTGGGAAACTATTAGTAAGACATATACAAGAGCTGTATTTTTAGATTCAAATGAGTTCATATATCCTGCTAAGCATAGACTTGCCGGTGCTGCTAAAATTCCAATGGCAGGTATTGCTGGCTCAGGAATTTCTTTTACTATAAAAATTCTCTTTAAAACAATTGGTAGCAACACTATAAAAGCAATTAATGCAAACCAGAACATAATTTTTCCTATTGATTGCATTCCAACTGCTCCAGATGAAACAGAAGCTACTGCAATTCCAACATAAGGTATAAACCAGCTTGGAAAGACTTTTTTAATATTATAGTTATTATCTAATACAAATTTTTGCGTAAACCACACCATTAAAACTACATGGAGAATAAGTCCAATAAACCAAAATAAACTAGAAATTCTACTGCTAAATGGTTTTATGTATGTTGCTAAAAGTATCATTGTCATTGAAAATGTTGGAAATACACTTGCAACAACTGGATTTTCTAGGGATTGTCCAACTTCTTTTGGAAGCATGATTATTTTTAGTATAACTAAAACAAAGATGATAACTGAAATTAGCCCGAACAAACTCCTAAGGCTTTCACTATAAGATTGGATTAAATTTCCTAATGCTGCAAATCCAAGCATAAGACCTGTAATTGGCAATGGTAAATTTTTTAAAAGTTTTTTCATACATTACTCCTTTCTTTATTTGACTTTCATTTTAAAATATATCATTTTCAGATAAAAAAGTTAAATTGATAAATCCTATCCTAAAGAGAGATCATATTAAATTATTTAATATGTAATAATATTTTGGGAAAGATAGTGTCAACTAATTCCTATTAAGGAATTAGTTGACACTATGTTTTTGAGAGACTTATTGACAAGATATTTAAGCTTTGTTATACTATATTCAAAATAATCCCGTTACAAAGAATACCATCCCGTGTAATGGGATAAAGGAGAGAATATCGATTTCCTAATGTGGAGGATAATCTCTTATCATATTTTTTATAATATATTAAAGGAGGGAATTAGGTACATAAATAATAATATGTACCAAAAGATGATGAAAAGATCTAAGAAATTAATTATTTTAACTGTAGCAGTGATGCTTTTAGTATCAGGATGTACAAATGGTTCAAAACCTCAGGATAAGGAACAAGTAGGTACAGAAGGAACATATAAAAATATAATGTTCGTAGTTACAGGTAGTTTAGGCGGAAGGACAAACAATGACGACGTTTTAGCTGCTATAAAGGACTATATAGGAACAGTAGATGGAAATGTAGATACTTTTGAGTGTAATATGGATGCATCACTATATGAATCTACATTGATGCAAGTAGCTGAAACTGGAGAGTATGACTTAATAGTAACAGGTTTTGGAACAATGATTGAACCTTTAGCCAACACAGCTGCAAAATATCCAGATCAAAAATTTCTAATATTTGATACTCAAATGGATTATTCTAATGGTGCCAATTCAAATGTGGTCTCTGTACAAGTATTACAAAATGAAGGTGGATTTTTGGCGGGGGCTCTTGCTGCACAGCTTACTACAAGTAAGGCAGAACTTTCTAATGAAGATAAGGTAGTAGGATTTGTTGGAGCAATGGAGTCTACATCAATTCTTGACTTTTTAATGGGATATATTGAAGGGGTTAATTATGTAGATCCATCAATTGAAGTCCTATATTCATTTGTTGGTAATCATACAGACTCTGCACTAGCAAAAGAGCTAGGATTATCCCAATATCAACAAGGGGCAGATGTAGTATTTGCAGTTGGTCAAAATGGGCTGGGAGTTGCTGAGGCTGCTTCTGATGCTGGAAGATATTTAATTGGAGTAGACTTTGATTATTCAGAGCGTTTAGAAACAACAAACAAAGATGCAGCATCAAAAGTATTGACATCAGTAATAAAAGACTATCGTGGAATGGTTTATCCAATTCTAGAAGCTATCAACGAAGGAACAATTGAGTGGGGATCCCATAGATTTATCTCTCATGCGGAAAAAGGAGTTTATCTAGTGAATAATGATTATACACAAGCCATTGTTCCAGATGAAATAAAGGCAGAATATGAAAAAGTTGTGGAAGAACTTAATAGTGGTAAAATCAAAGTAAGTACTGCATTTGGTGCTTCTACTGAAGAAATAGAAAAAGTAAAATCTCAAGCAAAACCACAATAAGCTTATATGGTTGGGCTCTAAATTATAGGGCTCAACCATTATTCAATAAATGTTAGCTAAACTACTAGGAAATGATGAAAGGTCAGGTCTAATATGACAATGGATAATAATATTTTTAATAATATTGCAATTGGTGAAGACGTTCTTAGTATGGAGAATATTACCAAGATATACGGGAATGGATTTGTAGCAAATAAAAATGTAAATTTCACAGTAAGAAAAGGTGAGATTCATGGATTAGTAGGGGAAAATGGAGCTGGAAAGACTACACTAATGAAGGTTCTATTTGGTCAAGAGATACCAGAAGAGGGAAGGATTCTTTTAGCTGGTCAAGAAGTAAAAATCACTAGTCCATTAGTAGCATTAGATTATGGGATAGGAATGGTTCATCAACATTTTATGTTAGTTGAATCATTGAGTGTTGCAGAAAATATGGTTTTAGGTAGTGAACCAGTAAAGGGTATGGCTTTTGATTATGATGAGGCAGTTCGTAGGGCTACAGAGGTATCAAAGAAGTTTGAATTAGAGGTTAACCCAAAGTCTATAATTAGAGATTTGTCAGTAGGATATAAACAGCGTGTAGAGATTTTAAAAATGTTATTGCATGGAGCACAAATTTTATTGTTAGATGAACCAACAGCTGTTTTAACACCTCAGGAAACTAGAGAGTTATTTGTACAACTAAAGCAGCTTCGGGAGAAAGGTTTTTCAATAGTATTTATTTCACATAAATTAAACGAGATAAAAGAAATATGTGATAGAATTACAGTTCTTAGAAATGGAGAGTCTGTTAGTACAGCAGATGTAGCATCAATTACCGAGCAAGATATTTCTAGGATGATGGTAGGTAGAGATGTTTTGTTAGATATTAAAAAGAAAAAGGCAAATCCAGGAAAGTCTATGTTAAGTGTATCCAAATTGAGTTACAAAAATAAATTTGGACTATATGCCTTTGAAGATTTAAGCTTTGATGTACGTAGTGGTGAAATTTTGGGAGTTGCTGGAGTAGAAGGAAATGGACAATCTGAGTTAGCCAATGTTTTATCAGGTCTTTATCCTATTCAAGAGGGTGATATAAAAGTAAATGGTACTTCCATTAAGGGAATGAATGTTAGACAAATTCGTGAAGAAGGAGTAGCTATTATTCATGAAGATAGGATGACATATGGTGCATCTTCTACTCAAAGTATAGCAGAGAATATTATCTCAGATAGATTTTATAAATCAGAATATAAAAAACATGGATTTATAAATTGGAGATATGTAGTTGACAGATCAAAGGAATTAATAAAGAGTTTTTCAATAAAGGCAGATGGATATGATGCAGAAGTACGTACTTTATCTGGAGGAAATATTCAAAAAGTAGTAGCTGCCCGTGAATTTACATCAAATCCCAAGGTGCTAATCTCTTGTCAACCTACAAGGGGAATAGATGTAGGAGCAGCAGAATTGATTCGGAAAAAGATGCTAAAGCTTCGTGACGAGGAAAACACTGCCACACTATTGTTTTCAGCAGATTTAACAGAACTATTGAGCATTAGTGATGGAATTATAGTAATGTATGGTGGGAAAATTACAGCATATTTCCCAGATGTATCCCAAATTAATGAAGAGATACTAGGTGAGTATATGTTGGGTCTAAAGACTCAGAGTAGTGAAGAAATAGGAGGTGTTGTTTATGAATAAGAACACTAAGGTAAGCACAACAAAACAAATAGAATTAAGGTTTAGTATTATTAGAACACTGTTAGCAGTTGGAATCGCCTTGGTATTTGCTTTTCTTCTCATGGCAACAGTAAGTGATAATGTTATAAGGGATTTCACTACTTTGTTAATTGGACCATTATCTAGTAAAAGTCGTATGACATCAGTTATATCAAAGATGACTCCACTATTATTTACAGGTGTGGCAGTATCCTTGATTTATTCTGCAGGACAAATCAATATAGCTGCAGAAGGTGCTTTTTTTGCTGGTGCAGTAGCATCTACAGTTGTAGCTTTGATAGAAGGTATTCCAGCACCAATCCACATAATTTTAACACTATTAGCTGGGGCTATAACTGGTGCTATAATAATGGGAATTCCTGCAATTATGCATGTAAAATATAATGTGGTTACCATAGTTTCGGCTTTGATGATGAATTATGTTGCATTATATGGTGGACTATATATAATTCTAAATCCACTTAGAGACCCATCGGCAGGTTTTGAAGCTTCATTTTCCTTTGCTAAAACAGCTATATTACCACGGTTATTTGGAAACGAAAGACTTCATATAGGATTGTTAATTGGTTTTGCAGTAGTGATTATCAGTTGGGTAATATTATTTAAAAGACCATTTGGATATTCAATTCGTGCAATAGGAGCAAATAAAAAATTTGCCAATTATTCTGGGATTCCTGTAAATAGAACAATAGTATTGACATCATTATTATCAGGAGCTATTGCAGGAATGGGTGGTACAGTGGAAACTTTAGGAAACTATAGTCGCTTTGTATACTCAGGATTTACCAACCATGGTTGGGATGGAATAATGTTGGCAGTATTATGCCGTAACAATCCAAAGACAATACCATTTGCAGCGTTATTTTTAGCTTATCTAAAGACATCTGCTGACTCCTTGAATTTAACATCTAAGATTCCTCCAGAGATAATTAGTGTAATTCAAGCGATTATCATAATATTTATAGCAGCGGAAAGATTTTTAGCAAATTGGGAGCATAAAACAATAGTTGCCAATTCCCAAAAATCCATGGAAATTGAGAAAGGAGAGTGAGACAGATGATAGATTATATATTTTCCCTAGATTTTGTATTTGCAGTAATTCGTATGGGTACTCCCCTTCTCTTTGTAGGGATGGCGGCTGTCATAGGAGCAAAGGCAGATATACTATGTATAGCATATGAAGGGATGATGTTATTCGCTGCCTTAGGTGGAGTTATTGGTAGTGCATATTCACAAAATTTATTTATAGGAATGATTACTGGGCTATTAGCAGGATTAATTATTGCATCTATTTTTGCCTATTTTGTGCTATATTTAGATACAAAGCCACTATTAACAGGACTAGCACTAAACACTTTAGGAACTGGTGGATCTGTCTATGTAGTATATCTATTGACAGGTATGAAACTAGATACATCATCACTAGCTAGTCTACAATTTCCTATAGTTCATATACCCATAATTAAGGATATCCCCATAATTGGATCTATTATATCGGGTCACAATCTATTATCCTATATAGCGTTTATTACAGTCTTTGCTGTCTGGTATTTTATTTTCAAAACCAGATTAGGGCTTAGAATTCGTGCTGTAGGAGAGGATCCAGCTGCAGCAGCTTCTGTAGGAATCAATGTAAATCGTACTAAGTTTATAGCTATGTTAATCAGTGGATTAATAGCATCTATGGGAGGACTCTTCATGTCTATGGGTTATATGCCTTATTTTACAAATAATATGACTGCTGGACGTGGATTTATAGGTATAGCAGCACAAAACTTAGGCCGTGGAGATCCAGTGGTTACAATGATATATACATTAATATTTGGAGCATCAATGGCAATAGGAAATACAGCTCAATCCTTCAGGTTACCGTCACAGTTTGCATCTATGACACCATATTTGATAACATTAATAGGACTGGTAATAATTGGTGCACGTAATAAGAAGAATGAGAGGAGAATAAATGAAAATATCAGCAGAAAATCCAAAATTTGATGGAAAAGCTCCACATCTATTGATAAAAAAAGATGATATTGCAGATGTGGTATTGCTTCCTGGAAATCCTGAGCGAGTCCATATGTTTAAAGATTTATGTGATGACTTCCATATAGTTGCTTCAAGTAGAGAATATACTATTGGAACAGGAATGTATAAAGGGTATCCAATTAGCATCTGTTCCACAGGAATTGGTGCACCATCAACAGAAATAGCAGTAATTGAGTTAATTGAGTTAGGAGCTAAGGCACTGATTCGTATTGGTGGTACAGGTGTATTGTCCTCTGATATAAAATGCGGTGATATGGTTATTACCACTGGTTCCATGAGACTAGGTGGTTCTAGTAATTTCTATGCACCAGCAGAGTATCCTGCTATTGCATCTTATGAAATTATAGACTGCTTGATAGATGCTTGTAAAGAATCAGGAGTAGATTATTGGAAGGGAATTAGTGCTTCCATTGGTTCTTTCTTTGCTGGACAAGGTAGGTCTGCCATAGGGAAAAAATTTCATGATGAAGATCTCATAGAAAAGTATAGAAATTTAAATATAATCAATATGGAAATGGAATCGGAAACAATATTAACTTTAGGTAGTATATTTAATATCTATACTGGAACTCTATGTGCTGTACATGCTAATCGTGTGACTGATGAATGGCTATATGATTTTGGGCCAGCTCAAATGAAAATGTGTGAAATAGCTTTGGAGGCAGCTATGCTTTTCTATAGACGCTATCTAAAGAAGTAGATTTAAAAGGGGAGTGGTATAATGCAATTAGTTGAAAGAACCTTAGATATTTTATTGACATTAAGTAAGGAAAGCGATGGCTTGTCAGTAACAGAATTATCTCAGAAGCTAGATATACCTAGTAGTTCTGTCCATCGAATTTTAGTAACTTTGAAGAAGAATAGATTTGTGATGCAGTCAAGTGAAACTAAGAGATATAGATTAGGGTATAAGGTACTTACCCTTAGTAACAATATTATCAAAGAGAATAGTTTAACCTTGACGGCTAAGCCATTTATGAAAGAACTTGCTGAAAAAATTGGAAAGACAATTACTTTGTGTGTCATGGAAGATGAAAATGTTGTTTGTCTTTATTATGTTGAAAGTAAAGATACATCTATGTTTATGGTTCGAACAGGAGTAGCTATGCCTCCCCATGCCACTTCTGCAGGAAAAGCACTGCAGGCCTATATTCCCATAGATCAAGTTCAACGTATTTATTTAAATAATCACGATAAATTAACAAGTAACACACAGACAGATTTAGAATCTTTTTTAATGGAATTAGAAGAGGTTCGTATAAAAGGATATGCTGTTAGTGACGAAGAACTCCAATTGGGAGTTCAAGGAGTTGCCTGTCCAATCTTTGATTATAATGGAAAGGCTATTTGCTCTGTAGCCTTTACTGCCTTAAAATCAGATAATTGTTTAACAGATGAAAATATTCAACTACTAAAGGAGTGTGCTCAGAATATATCAGATAGCCTTGGCGGTTCTCGAAAGTAAGAAACTTTTAATAATAGATTTTACTATATACATCTTATCTATTCCAATGGACATAATATATGGTAAAATATAGTTAGACTTTAATTTGTCTAAGTGATTTTATATGGAAAGTCAATAATAATTGACTTTTTTAAGGAGGATATATATGTCAAAAGAAATTTTAAATAGGGAAGATGTAGATAGAGAATTTACTTGGGATTTGGAGTCTATGTATTCTAGTGTAGAAGCCTGGGAACAGGATTGGAATAGGGTAAAAAAACTATCAGAAGACTTTGAAAAACATAGGGGTAGATTAACTAAAAATAGCAAAGCTCTATTAGAGGCATTGACTCATAGGGATGAATTGTTTAGAGGAATAGAAAATGTATATGCCTATAGTCATATGAAATTAGATGAGGATACTGCAAACAGTCAGTCTCAAATACTATCAGATAAGGCATTGAATTTATATGTACAGGTAGAAGAAAGTTCATCTTTTTTAGTACCAGAGATACTGACTTTAGATGAAGAAACATTAAATAGATACATGGAGGAAGAAGAAGGGTTAAAGATATATGATAAGTTTTTAGAGGATATAATGCGACAAAAATCCCATGTGCTTTCAGCTAGGGAAGAATCCATATTAGCCCAGATGGGAGAGGTGGCTAATTCACCACAGAAGATATATTCTATGATGAATGATGCAGATTTAAGATTTCCTAGGATAAAAGGAGAAGATGGAAAAGATATAGAGATTACTCAGGGAAATTTCATTCCACTTATGGAGTCTACAGATAGGGATCTAAGACAGAGGGCATTTAAGTCATTCTATAGTATATATGATAGTTTTAAAAATACCTTTGCAGCTACTCTCAATGGAGATTTAAAGAGTAATATATTCAATGCTAGATTGAGAAATTATAAGTCTACAAGAGAGGCTAGTCTTGATAGAAATAATATTCCACTATCTGTGTATGATAACTTAATCAAGTCAGTTCATGACAATCTAGATAGTATGTATAAATACATGGATATTAGAAAAAGGGTTTTAAATGTAGATGAACTTCATATGTATGATCTATACACTCCAATAGTAAAAGAAGTGGAATTTCAGATCCCCTATGAAGAAGGGGTAGAATTAGTAAAAAAAGCTTTAGAACCTCTTAATAGGGAATATCTAGACATAATGGATGAAGCCTTTAATTCACGATGGATAGATGTGTATGAAAATAGAGGTAAGCGCTCAGGAGCATATTCAAGTGGCTCATATGACTCTAAGCCATTTATATTGTTAAACTATCACAATACATTGGATAATGTGTTTACTATAGCACATGAAATGGGACACTCAATGCATAGTTATTTTACTAGAAAAAACCAACCCTATGTATATGGGGGATATAGCATATTTGTAGCAGAAGTAGCATCTACAGCAAATGAGTCTCTTTTATTAAATTATCTATTGAAGAATGCAAAAAATAAAAATGAAAAACTATATCTGCTAAATCATTATTTAGAGAGTTTCAGAACTACTTTATTTAGACAGACTATGTTTGCAGAATTTGAAATGATAATCAATGAATACTTGGAAAATGGTGGTGCTTTGACTGCAGAATATCTATGTGAAACATATAGAGAATTAAATAGACTATACTATGGGGAAAATATAGTTATAGATGAAGAGATTGCAGTTGAATGGGCTAGAATTCCACATTTTTACTATAACTACTATGTATTTCAGTATGCAACTGGATTCTCTGCAGCAATAGATCTATCGAAGAAGATATTGGAAGAGGGAGATATTGCAGTAGATAGATATTTGAACTTCCTAAAAAGTGGTAGTTCAGATTACCCAATAGATGTTCTTAAAAAGGCGGGAGTAGATATGACTACAGAGGAGCCAGTAAATAATGCTATGAAGATATTTAAAGAATTGGTAGATGAATTTGATAAATTGATATGATATATAAAGTCCTACTAGAGTTTATCCAGTAGGACTTTATTATAGGAATTTACTTTTTAGATTATTCCAGTACATATTTCTATCAAAATTTAATCTATAGATTTTCTTGTTGGACATCTTTAAATTGATAAACTCTATATTGTCATATTTAAATTCTATACCATCATTGACAATCAAGGTTGAATTAGAATATCTGGTTTCTGGAACTATTGTAATGGTTAAATCTCCAGGGACAATTGCACTATTCATCAGAGATCTATAGGCTTTTGAATTTATAGGTGCTAAGGGAGTTATCTGCAAAGTTTCTAAAGATGGATATACTACTGAGCCACCACAGGAGAAGCTATATGCAGTACTACCTACAGGAGTGGATATGATTATCCCATCACCACTAAATTTCTCTAGATGATTTCCATCTATAGATAGGTCCAGATGTATAACCTTTGATCTAATACTCTTGACCACTATTTCATTGACACCAGTTAGGCGATAAGGTTTTTTCTTTGTGTGGATTTCTGCATCTACCAAGGATATTGTTTCAACTAGATAGTCTCCATCTATGTAGCTGTTTATAAAACTATCTATATCTATTGGTAAAATTTCCTGAAAAAAACCTAAGTGGCCAGTATTGATACCAACAAATGGAATGCTAGGGAATTTATTTTTATGAACTGCCCTGAGAAAAGCTCCATCTCCACCTACACATATATTCAATTCAGCATTGTTATCATATTTTTCGGAAATTATAAATCCTCTTTGTTCTAATTTTTCAACTAACTGCAATGAGGTTTTTCTTGATTCAAAATTTTTATTAGAGATTAGATTTATTCTTCTAGTTTTTTTCAAGTAAAGCCCCTCCTTAATGGAATACTATGATATTATATAATATCTGCTATAATAAGTCTATTATATAATATAGAGAAAAAATATTGGAGGTAAATATGGATTTATTTCAAGAAACTGAGAGTATAGTAATATTTAATTGCAAGAAAGACGATATAAGCTTAGAAGAATTTTTGTATGAAGAGAGGATATCTAATAGATTATTTAGGAGATTGTATAAACAAAATGAGATATATGTAAATGGTAGAGTTGCTAAAAAAAGACATAGGCTCAAGTCAGGTGATATAATAAGCATACATATGGTAGATGAGATAAACAATGTATCTTCAGAAGAGATGGACTTGGATATAGTGTATGAAGACATGGATTTATTAATATTGAATAAGGATCAAAACACAGTAGTACATCTCACTAAATCCCATCAGAATAATACATTATCCAATGGAATAGCTCATTATTTTAGAGAAAAAAATATCAATAAAAAAATACGATTTGTAAATAGACTGGATATGGATACAACAGGAGTTCTTGTAGTTGCCAAAAATCCCTTTGCCCATCAACAGACTGCAATTCAATTTGAGAACAATACAGTAGAAAAAAAGTATATAGCTTTAGTTCATGGTGTCGTAGAAAGAGATGAGGGTATTATAGATAAACCCATAGGAAGAGAAGAAGAAGGGAGTATCAAAAAGACTGTAACCCCCAATGGACAAAGTGCTTTGACAAGATACGTTGTAAGGGAAAGGCTAAAGGATGCTACTCTATTGGAAGTACAAATATTCACAGGTAGATCTCATCAGATAAGAGTTCATTTAGGATATATAGGACATCCAATTATAGGGGATATTCTATACGGCCAAAAAAGTCCTTATATAGGAAGGCAAGCATTACATTCTTCCTCTTTAAAGTTGGTTCATCCTAGAAAAAAACTACCCATTGAATTTATTGCTCCTCTGCCAGAGGATATGATAAATTTAATTAAAAAATTAAGAAATTGATTATGCTTCATTCTTATGTTCAGTTTTCTCTTTTTTTTCTGATGAGTTAAGTATTTTGATTATGTTAAATATCTGTTCCATATCTTTTGGACTAGTATTCCCTTTTTCCCCTTTTCCCCTTGGCAATTGGGATACTAGTTTAATCATCTTTTCAGGTTCATTCATATTATCTTTATTTTGCATAAAAGTATTTAAGATCTGAAACATCTTCTTATATTCTTCCATATTTATGATTAGGTCCATAACCATACCCATATTCTTTGCCTTTGACCTAGGTATCTCTTCCTGTATAGTATTTATAATCTTGACTATTCTTTCCCTTCCATCTTCTATAGGTATGGGATTGACTTGGAGCATATTGTTATTATGATTAAAAGAAGATCTAATTTCAAGGAGTTTAGCCAAAGTTTCTGTAATCATGATGGACTTTACAAAAGTTTGATTGTATTCCTTGGATACTAAGGGTGCTATTTTTTTAAAGGCTCTTATTTTTTCATGAGTATAATCTAAGTCCACTTCTATGTCTTGGATGAAGTTTTTTACATTATGTAACATTTGATTTTCAGTTTTTCCTCTATCTGTCATATATAAAAGCAGCAACAACATCATCATATTATTTCCCATAAAATCCCTCCTAAAAAAGCTGATGTTCTATTATATGCTTTTACTTTCTATTGTTTACCTAGAAAAGTACTATATTCTTAGAATCTTTCATAGATTATATAGAAATAGGAGGGGGAATGAATAATATGAAGAGAAGAGATATTATAAAAAAATTAAAGAATTTTGATGTAGAAAATCAGCAGATAGAAGCTATAGAGGATATTTCTGAACGATATAAAGATAAATCAGAAGAGGATATCTTTGTAGAGATTATTCAATTAAATGCCAAAATGGAAGAAGAGTTAAGCTTTGAAGAATATGAGGAGATATTTGATAAACTAGACGGTATTAGACATCTATTATCTGAAGAACAAAATAAAAAATTAGATAAGTTATTAGATGCTTTAGGTAAATAATAATCTAAAATGGTGGATATATATCCACCATTTTAAATTGGAATTCAATGGATATGGTTGTAAATCAAGGAAATAGACATGGATAATGTGGAATGATATAATAAAATTAATATATTATGTAAACCTGAAAGGGGCCGTACTGTTGAATAAAAAGAGACTTTATTTAATTATAATAGTATTTGTACTTATAATAGCTAGTGGATTGATATACAAAAACATAAGGGATAAAATAGAAGTTGTTCCCTATACAATGTTTCTAAAATATTTGGAATATGGAATAGTCGAAGAGGTAAAATTAAGTGATTCGGCTAAAATTTTGGTTAAGCTTAATAATGGCAAAAAGATTTTAACAGATAATCCTCGGACTATAGATTTCAAAAAAGAGATTTTGATGCATGATGTGAATGTTGTAGAAGAGGGTATAGAGGCCAAACAGATATTTATGTTTGTTGCGTTGACCATAGGTTTGATAGGACTAGTAGTATATTTTAGGAAAAACATGTCAAAACAAGCAGAGATAGAAATAGCTAGTATATCTAATGTGGAAAGTGCAGAATATGATACTAGAATAAAATTTAGAGATGTAGCTGGAAATGAAGAGGCTAAGGATGCTCTAAAAGAGATGGTAGATTTTATAAAAAATCCTGAGATATATAATAGCTTTGGCGCAAGGCTTCCAAGGGGGGTACTATTATATGGGCCTCCTGGAACTGGTAAGACATTATTAGCTAAGGCTATGGCAGGGGAAGCTGGAGTTCCTATATTTCCAGTATCAGGTTCAGACTTTGTTCAGGTATATGCAGGTTTGGGAGCCAGTAGAATAAGAAATCTATTTAAGATGGCAAAAGAAGCTGGTAAATCTGTTATCTTTATTGATGAGATAGATTCCTTAGGTAAGAAGAGAAAAGGGAACAATATATCTGGAAGTGAAGAGGGAGATAGAACTCTAAATGCTCTTCTAGCAGAGATGTCAGGATTTAAGGAAAATGAAGGAATTATAGTAGTTGCAGCTACTAACAGAATAGATGTATTAGATGATGCTCTTCTTAGGCCAGGGAGATTTGATAGGCAAATAGAGGTACAGCTGCCAGATGTAAAAGCTAGAGAAAAAATATTAAAATTACATTGTAGGAATAAGCCGTTGGCTAGGGATGTTAATCTAAAAAAACTAGCTGTAGAGACTGTATATTTCAGTGGTGCCAAATTAGAAAATCTTTTAAATGAATCTGCTATGATAGCAGTAAGAGAAAAGGAAAAAGAGATTACAAATGAGCATATAAATAAGGCCTATTATAAGGTCTTAGTAGGAGATGAAAAGAAAGATAGAAGCTGCCTAAAATATAAAGATAGAGAAATAACTGCATACCATGAAGCTGGACATGCCTTAATTGCAAAGCTAGTCTCTAAAGAGAATAGAGTTACTAAGGTGAGTATAATTCCTAGTACAAAGGGAATGGGTGGATTTAGCTTGAATATTCCACCAGATAGAATGTATCAGACAAAAGGAGAAATACTATCCAATATATCTGTGGCTTTAGGTGGAAGGGCAGCTGAAGAACTAGTCTATGGCAAAGATAACATAACTACAGGAGCATCCTCAGACTTGGCAAAGGCCACAGAGATGGTACTATCCTTAATAGGAATATATGGAATGGATGATTATGCTGGTCTATTAAATCACAATGTGGCTATGGCTAGGGAAATAAGTGGAAGTATTGATTTGTTGAATAGAGGTAAGGATATACTAGGATCAATATACAAGGATACCTTAGATATTTTAGAGGAAAATAGAGAGATATTAGATAATATGGCTAAACTATTATTAGAAAAAGAAGTTTTAGATGAAGATGAAATCAATGCATTAGTTGAGTTTTAAAGAAAAATTTATGCGTTTTCTTGAAAATTAAATAAAAATGTTGTATAATATGATTACAAAATAAATATTTCTGCGATGTGCGTTAGCTCAGATAATTCAACCGACATAAAAGACACGGGAGTCTGCGTTTAGTATATGATAACATGCCATGTAAGATGGAAGTTAGAGTATATTAACAGGAAACCCACCTAGATATAGGCGGGTGTGAATTAAATGAGGATACGGCATTGTGGGAATATAAAATCTCCTTAGAATTCTAAGGAGATTTTATTTATCAAATTTTTATTGGGAACTTTTTTCTTTCTTTGAAAATATATATATATTTAAATCCTAGGTCTTTAATCAATTTTTCAGCTAGACGATAATTATATCCTATATGTTCAGCACTATGTGCATCAGAACCTATGGTCAGGATTTCTCCTCCAAGGTCTTTATATAATTCTAATATGGAAGGTTTTGGATTGAAATAATCTAATCCTCGTCTCATTCCTGCAGTATTTACTTCAATTCCTTTTCCTTTTTTTATAATAATCTTAAGTATTTCAGATATGATTTCATAGTACCTGTCATAATTTGGTATATCTAGAGGATTAAGGATATATCTGTCTATATAGTCCATATGGCCTAAGACATCATAGTTGTCAAAGAGTTTAACGGCTTCATACATTTCATTGAAATAGATTTTATATATCTGTTCTATAGGCATCTCTTGAAATATATTATCTATAGCAATACTCTTTTTAGCGATACTATGAATAGACATGATTACAAAATCAAAGGGATTTTGTTCTAATAATAATTCATATTTTTCCTTTAGATGGGGCTGCATGCCTATTTCTACTCCACCTAATATTTCAATTTTTCCTAGATGTTTATATTTCACTCTCTTTATTTCTTTAAAATAGTCATCTGTTCTAAAGAGAAAATCAATCTTTTTTTCAGTAGACTCTAAATCTATATGATCTGTAAAGCATATGCTTCTAAGATTATTTGCTATTGCAGATAGTACCATTGCATCCATGGAGGTTTTTGAATCCATAGAGAAGTTACTATGAAGATGAAAATCATACATATATTAATACACCTCATCAATCATTTTTTAATCATTCTATACTATATATTCATTTATGTAAATAGGAAATAGATATTAATATTTTTTAGTATGTTTTCATTAAATGTGAATAAAATCATTATATTTAGGTATTATAGTAAATATAAACCTATTTGGAGATATAGAGGATTAGCTTGTCTTTATTTTTATTTTCCTTTAATAGACAAATAAGTTGATTGTTCCAATATTTTTAGGGTATCAATTAGAAGAATTAAATATAAAATAGCTAAAGGGGCGATTATATGATAGGTAAAATAATTGAAGAAAGAAGAAGAAGAGCTGAAAGAGATAGAAAGATAAAAACTGCAAAGAATATAGCTGCTGGAACTGTAATAGGTACAGCTATAGGAACTGTGGCAGGAGTATTATTGGCACCGAAGTCTGGAGAAGAGACTAGAGAGGATATCGCAAATAAATCAAAGGAAGTTGCAGATAACATCAAATCCACAGTTAATGACAAGATGGAGGCAACTAAAGAATGGACGGAAAAGGTTGCATCAGATATCAAGAATAGCTTAGGTGATATAAAAGAAAATATAGAAGAGATAAAAGAAAAGAGAGAAGCTATAGTAGGAGATATTGAAGATGCAGAAGAGCTAGGTGAGTTAATAGGAGAGAGTACTCATGTAATACAAGTAGAGATGGAAGAGGAGTAATTTACTTTGACAAGGGGGTAGACCTATGGATGCAAATCTGACTGTCCAAGATCTCTTTAAACTGATATTGTTTTTATTGGGAATTGGTGTAGGGACATATTTGATCTTAGTCCTCAGTAAAATAAACAAAATACTTAATCAGGCTAAAGAATTGGTAGAGATCAATTTTAAAGAGATAGATACCACAATAAAGCAGTTACCAGATATAAGCTACAATGTAAAGGAAATAACTAGGGAAACAAAGTCTACATTGGCAGAAATTACACCAGAGATAGGCGGATTGTTACAAAATGCAAACTCAATATCGAAAAATGTTTCCAATATCACAGAATCTATTGATGATACTACTACTAAGGTAGGAGATGCTGTTGATGGTGTTGCCAATAGTATTGTAGATACTGCTTACAGTTTTCAATATAATGCTAAGAGTATTATGGATTATGTGGAATTAATCAAAGAATTGATAGAGACGATAAAAAAAGCATTGCAAAAAAGATAGAGCCTTGAGTATAGAGGGCTCTTTTTTAGTATTTATTGGTGCTAAAATTAACAATTTTGTATTGCTTAAGGACTAAATACTGATATACTATAATGTAGAATGAGTTCAGTTTTGCCATTATCTGATGAAAGGTGATGTTATGAAAAAGGTTAAAATGATTATTAACCCCTCTTCTGGAAGACAGTCTATGGAGAGTAGAATAGATTATTTATGCAAATTATTATTAGATGAAGGTTATATATTGGGCAAATTCTTTACAAAAGAAAAAGATGATGCAATGTTTGAAACTATAAAAGCATGCAAAGAAGATTGGGACATTGTCATAGTAAGCGGTGGAGATGGAACTATAAATGAAGTAGCTAAAGGCATAGCTCAGAGTTCTAGAAAGATACCAGTGGCAATATTACCATCGGGAACTGTAAATGATTTTGCAAACTATATGAATATCCCTGCTAGAATAAGTGACTTCTTTGATATGATCAAGAGGGAACAGGTAATAGATATAGATTTAGGGAAGATAGAAGATAATTATTTTGTAAATGTGGCTGCAGGAGGGTTATTGACAAATGTAGGATATCAAGTCCAACCAGAGGCAAAGGCTATTTTAGGCAGATTAGCTTATTATTTTGAAGGTGTAAAGGAATTGGTCATTCAAGGGCTTGAACCTATTAATGTCAGCTTTCAAAGCAAAGAGTATACCAGTGAAGATAAGATACTTTTATTTTTGATATCAAATAGTTCTTCTATAGGAGGATTTAAAAAACTTGCACCAGATGCAGATGTCTTAGATGGATTATTAGATGTATTGATAATAAAGGATTCTGATGTGGCAGAGCTTGCCAATATATTCTTTAATGTATTGACTGGGGAGCATATCAATCATCCCAATGTTGTATATTTTAAGACTAATGAGATTAAGATTAGTGCAAATAGAGAGATACCAATAGATATAGATGGAGAATATGGAGGAAAACTACCTGCAAATTTTCAGGTTATACCAAAGGGGATGAAACTACTTATATAGATATTTAGTCAAAGATTGTCAATTTAAAAGTATAAAATAAATGTGGATTGGAGAAGGTGATTTTATGGCAGTAACGATTAAAGATGTAGCTAAATTAGCTGGAGTATCAATTTCTACAGTATCTAGAGTAATAAATGACTCTAAACCTGTGAGCCCAGAAGCTAGAAGAAAGGTTCTTCATGCTATTGATGAATTACAATATGAGCCAAATGAGGTGGCTAGAAGCTTAGTCACAAAAAAATCAAATTTAATAGGGGTTATAGTAGATGATATTGGGAATCACTATGTAGCCCAAATTGTCAGAGGAATAGAAGAAATAGGTAGAATGTATAACTACGATATTATATTGAGTAGTAGCTATGGAAATGCAGATACAGAAATAAAATTTCTTCAACTATTAAAGACTAAACAGGCAGAAGGTATTATACTTGTATCAGAGATAATGAATGATAAGTTATTGGATTATGTTAAGAATACAAAGATAGAGTTTATATATTTAAATAGATACTATAAGGTACCTGAATTACCTACTGTATCCCTAAATAATAGAGAAGCCTCTACTACCATGATGAGATACTTGGTGGATTTAAATCATAAAAACATAATGTATGTAACTCAAAAGAAGGATATAGACTTGACTATTGAAAAGTGCAAGATTGATGCATATAATGAAGTAATGAAAGAGATAGGAAATAAGCCTACTATATACCATATAGATAGTCATGAGATATATGCTGGATATAATGCAGGGCCAGAAATAGAAAAGATTATCAAAGAAAACAATATAACAGCAGTATTTTGTAGTCAAGATGAATTAGCCATAGGACTGATGAGCTATTTTTATGATAATGATATTAAAGTTCCAGATGATATCTCAGTTGCTGGATATGGAGATATTAATGTAGCTTCCATATATAGGCCTACACTTACAACTGTAAAGGAACCATATTATGATTTAGGAGCAGTTTCTATTCGAAAGATTCTTAAAACTCTAATAGGTGAGCCAATAGATGAGGACAAAATAGTCTTACCTATGAGATTGATAAAAAGAGAAAGCTGTAGAAAAATTTAGTCAAGGTGAAACCATAATTACATTATGGTTTCAATATTTAATTGAGGGAGAATGACAAGATATTGATGATAAGAGAGTTTATAAGAGCTTTTTTTCTAATATTTGCAGCAGAGATGGGAGATAAGACACAGATAATTGCTATGACTTTTGCTACTCAATATATGGTCAAAGAAGTAATATTGGGAGTTGTATTGGGAGTAGTCTTAAACCATGGATTGGCCATTGTATTAGGTAGATATTTATCTACTGTAGTACCTATGGATCTAATTCAAATAGTAGCAGGATTTATGTTTGTTATATTTGGAATTATGGCTTTAAAAGATGAGAATATAGAAGATTTAGAAGAAGATAAGAGATTAAGCCCAATTATGACAGTAGCTTTAGCATTTTTTATAGGGGAATTAGGAGACAAAACCCAATTGACAGCTATGACTTTATCTACAGAGGGAAGCTATCCTATTCTTATATTGGCAGGGACTACTTTAGGAATGGTATCAACTAGCAGTTTAGGTATATTTGTGGGAAGCAAAGTAGGAGATAAGATACCTGAAATATCTATAAAGATAATCTCATCCTTAGTATTTTTATTGTTTGGTATACTTAAATTGATTTATGTAATACCAAATAGATATCTTAGTCTAGTGAATATATCTACTTTTATATTTGTTGTTTCTTTAACTGAGATTTTGTTAATAAGAAAATTGATGAGAACAAATGCAGCACAGGAGACTTTATCCCCATTAAAAACTGCAGCTTCAAATCTGTATATACAGACAGAGGTTTTGAAAAGCTCTTTAGATAGTATTTGCCTAGGGGAAAGTAGATGTGGAAGATGTTCAGGAAAGCATTGTTTAATAGGATATATCAAGTTTATATTAAAAGAAGCAAGAGATAGAGAAAAATATTATAACAAATTTACTATAGATTTAGATAGATTTATACAAAAGGATTATGATAAAAATGCTGTTATTGAGTCCTTAGCACTAATCATTGCAGATTATGAGAAATATGGATGGGACTATGATGAGGATTTTATAGTAAATAAGATTAAGAAGTCTTTGGAATTTATTTTGTTTAAAAAGACATTTGACCATACTATAGACCCTAGAGAATATGTGGTAGAAATCAAGAAGCAGGATATAGAGTTGGGAATTCTATTGGAAAGGCGACTCTCTTATTATCTGAGAGGTGTAAATTAAAATATGAGTACAATAAATATAATGATTGTAGATGACCACACCCTATTTAGAGAAGGAGTTAAGGAGATAGTCAAAAACTTCAAAGATATAAAAGTAGTAGCAGAAGTAGAAAATGGACTAGATGCCATTGATGCAAGTATAATACATAAGCCAGATATCTTATTATTAGATATAGTAATGCCAAAGATGGATGGATTACAGACATTGAGAAAGATCAAGGACTTAGGTATTGAAAGTAAGGTCATTATTTTAAGTTCATATTCAAATAGAAACTATATCATAGATGCAATAAAGATAGGGGCCAATGGATATCTTACTAAGGATTGTAGTTCTGTTGAATTGGTAAAATCTATAAGAAGTGTATATGCAGGTGAAAGCTATTTGCAACCATCTCTAATTGAAATATTGAGAGGAGAAATGGATATAGACAATCTAGATGAAGAAGAAATGTCTAAGATAGACCTATTGTCAAGAAGAGAATATGAGGTTTTTTGTCTTATGGCAAAGGGATATAGCAACAGAGAAATAGGAAAGTTATTGTTTATAAGTGAAAAAACCGTTAAAAATCATATTACTAATGTTTATAAAAAGATAGGGGTAGAAGATAGGGTTCAAGGAGTTATATTTGCATATACTCATGGAGTAGCAGAATTATAATGATAAAATTGAATAAAAAGGTATTGACCTTTTTCAAATAAGATGCTAATATATATAAGCTGAGTGGGAACACTAGCATCAATGAGTTGAAAAAATAAATTTTAAAAACTTATTGACAAAGGTAAAAAAAGCATGTATAGTATTTAAATGTCGGCTGTTTTTAAGACATGGAAAAAGTTGAAAAAAATGATAAAAAAACAGTTGACATAAATAAACAGATTTGCTATACTGTATAAGTCCCCTCAAGCGAGGGAGACACTGAACTTAGATAATTAAACAGTGTGAGATACTTTGAAATAAACACACAATCAATTTTTTT
>CABMKH010000001.1 GCA_902386935.1 Varibaculum timonense | reverse complement strand
AGCTCCATTCAACTTAAATTTGATGGATGCAGTAAGTTATAAGGAGGAGTACCCAAGTGGCTAAAGGGGACGGACTGTAAATCCGTTAGCTAAGCTTTCACTGGTTCAAATCCAGTCTCCTCCACCATCTATGATTCAATAGAATATGCGGGTGTAGCTCAGTGGTAGAGCCCCAGCCTTCCAAGCTGGTTGCGAGGGTTCGATTCCCTTCACCCGCTCCAATAAAGATATGCACCTATAGCTCAGCAGGATAGAGCAACGGACTTCTAATCCGTGTGCCGGGGGTTCGAATCCTCCTAGGTGCGCCATAAAGTTGGGGTGTAGCCAAGTCGGTAAGGCACTAGACTTTGACTCTAGCATTCCACAGGTTCGAGTCCTGTCACCCCAGCCAATATTTTATCTATGATC
This sequence comes from Varibaculum timonense, assembly GCA_902386935.1. Taxonomy (GTDB): domain Bacteria; phylum Bacillota; class Clostridia; order Tissierellales; family Tissierellaceae; genus CABMKH01. Next base: position 2,318 of record CABMKH010000001.1, on the reverse strand, counting down.
CATTAGCTCAGCAGGCAGAGCACCTGACTTTTAATCAGGGTGTCCGGCGTTCGAATCGCCGATGGATCACCAAGTTTATTTTTGAAAAAACATATAATATGGAGAGGTACCGAAGTGGTCATAACGGGGCGGTCTTGAAAACCGTTAGGGTGCAAGCCCACGTGGGTTCGAATCCCACCCTCTCCGCCAATCGTGGAGAAGTACTCAAGTGGCTGAAGAGGCTCCCCTGCTAAGGGAGTAGGTCCTTCATGGGGCGCGAGGGTTCAAATCCCTCCTTCTCCGCCACGGGGGCCTTTAGCTCAGTCGGTTAGAGCGCCCGGCTCATAACCGGTAGGTCCGGGGTTCGAGTCCCTGAAGGCCCACCATTTTTTTCTTAACAAGCCCAAATAGCTCAGTCGGTATAAGCAGGGGACCAAAATCAAGATTTACGATTTTGTGTACATCGCTTAGTCCGTACCAATATATTTAGTAAAATATATAAATTTACTTACTGTAATGATAGTCAGTTAACAAGCCCAAATAGCTCAGTCGGTAGAGCAGTAGACTGAAAATCTACGTGTCGCTGGTTCGATTCCGGCTTTGGGCACCATTACATCTGGTGGAGGGGTGTAGTTCAGTGGCAGAACGTCGGTCTCCAAAACCGAATGTCGTGGGTTCAAATCCTGCCACCCCTGCCATTTAAATTATATTGTATCGGGCGCATAGCTCAGTTGGGAGAGCACCTGCCTTACAAGCAGGGGGTCATAGGTTCGAGCCCTATTGTGCCCACCATTATAATCTAATTTGGAGAACAATAGTCAGATTTAGAAGGACTTGTAGCTCAGGCGGTTAGAGCGCACGCCTGATAAGCGTGAGGTCGGTGGTTCGAGTCCACCCAGGTCCACCATTGTGAATCTAATAGGACAAGTAGCCTATATGGGCCTGTAGCTCAGGTGGTTAGAGCGCACGCCTGATAAGCGTGAGGTCGGTGGTTCGAGTCCACCCAGGCCCACCACTTATATTGCCAAATATATAAAATATATTTGGGCCTTTAGCTCAGTTGGTTAGAGCGCCCGGCTCATAACCGGTAGGTCCGGGGTTCGAGTCCCTGAAGGCCCACCAAATGAAAATAGACAGACCTATATGGTCTGTCTATTTTTTTAGCTTTTAAAGCATAAATATTATATAATAATTTCATTCAAGAGATGGAATATGACTTTCTTTATATTTTCTATATAATATTTTCCATCTACATCTAATAGTATAATATCTTTGGGAGTTTTATAATCAGATTTCCAAATCATAGAATCCTCAATTAGATAATCTTTTCTATTTATAAATAGACATTTTTTTTCAGGAGTTATGAGACCTCTTTTGATTTCCAAGGACAATTCAAATAATCTATCTGGAGATATTAGAATTTTATAGTTATCACCATAATAGATGATTTTATTTGATACATTGCCATCTATACTACCTGAAATAGAGAGAAAGTCCTTTATCGTTTTGACATCATCTATATGAAATCTCAATTCTTCCTTATCACAGAGTATATTAAATGACTTTTTGTCCTTTATCATATCTAGTATCACAATTATATCTATAAGATAATATAGATCGTCATGATTATGCCTTAGAATTCTTTCTTCTAGAATAGGATCTTTATTAACTATATATTGGTTATAAAAATTAATGCAATCACGCCCAGAGAAGATGTCCTCTCTATTAATTCCAAGGAAATTTTCTATGGTTTTTAATTTTAAGTTTGGAAGTTCAAATAGGTAGCTATTCTTTCTTATTATAGAATATAAGTCTAGTGATTTCTCTTTTGGAATTGAAGTATCTAATCCATAAATCTCAAGGCGATAGTTAATAAAAGGTATATCAAAGGAATCTCCATTATAGTTTATTATTACATCAAATTTGGATATATAATCCATTACATTTTTAAGTAACAGTTTTTCTTCCTGTGGATTGTCCATAAAAAATTGTTTTAATATCCAAGATTCTTTAGTATTATCATAATATAAAATTCCAATCAAATATATGAAGCTCTTATATCTACTAAGACCAGTAGTTTCAATATCTAAAAAGCAAGGATTTTTCCCCATGGTATCTACAGAGCTTAATTCTTTGTCTATTTTGGTTTCTATAGTTTTCATTTTATCACCTAATATAGATGATACAATACTCCTCCTATTTTGTACAGTTATATTAGCTCGTTGCAAAATTCTACAACTCGCATATTTACTACATTTATTTATATTGAAATGGCTGGATTCCCCCCATTTTTGGGTATATATTCATTAATAAGATGTGTATAACTCAAAACAATTTGA